>NZ_QKTO01000009.1 GCF_003234855.1 Curtobacterium sp. MCBD17_032 | reverse complement strand
GGTGTCCCGGCCGGGTGTGGTGTCCCCGTCGGTCGCCCCGGGACTTCGGCTACATGGCACTCACGGCGGTGCTCCTCTGCACGCTCTACTTCGCGTTCCCCGCCGTCCTGGGCATCGGCGGGTTCGGCTCGCGGGACGTGCTCAACCCGTTCACGCTGCTGCTGTTCTTCGTCGCGCTGTTCGTCGCGCGGTGGCTCGGGCAGTTCGAGAAGCTCCGGATGAGCTGGGCGGACCCGCGACCGATCCGGCCGGTGGACTGGACGCCCCGCTGGCAGCAGAACTGGTGGACGCGCACCGGGTCGGCGGTCGCGAACCCGCACTACTGGCTGTACCTGCTGCACGCGGTCGTCGTCTACCCGATGGCCGCGGTGGTGACGGTCGGTGCCGGGCTGCTCCTGGCGGTCGGGTTCCTCTGGCCGGTCGTCGCGGTCCTCGCCTACGTCGTGGCCGGGACGTACCTGGTCGACCCGAACGGGATCGGGTCGATCGCCGGCCTCGGCACCCTGGCGCTGCTCTCGATGGCCGCGAGCGTCCTGCTGTTCCCGCTGTGGCTGCGCGGCTCCGTGCTCGCCCACTACTGGATCGACCACGGCCTGCTCGGCGGGTTCCGGGCCGAGGTCCTCGAGCAGCGCGTTGCGGGCCTCCAGGCGTCCCGCGCCGGTGCCGTCACCGCGGAGGGGCAGGCGCTCCGCCAGATCGAGCGCGACCTGCACGACGGCCCGCAGCAGCGACTTGTCCGACTCCGCATGGACCTGGCCTCGGCCGAGCGGTCGTTCGAGAAGGACCCGGAGCGCGCGAAGCGGCTCATCGCCGAGGCCTCGGGGCACGCGCAGGACGCGCTCGACGAACTCCGGGCGCTGTCCCGCGGGTTCGCGCCGCCGATCCTGCTCGACCGCGGGCTCGTCGCGGCCCTCGAAGCACTGTGCGCGCGGTCGCCGATCCCCGTCGGGCTCGACGTCCGTCTGCCGGACGGGCTCGAGCTCGCGTCCGAGATCCAGCGGAACGTGTACTTCACCGTGAGTGAGCTCCTGACGAACACGGCGAAGCACGCCGGCGCCTCCGCCGCGGGGGTCTACCTCGGGCTGCTCGTCGACGCGTCCGGTACCTGGTTCCTCACAGTCAGCGTCACCGACGACGGCCGCGGCGGCGCCAGCCCGCGCGAGGGGCACGGCATCCAGGGGCTGATGGGCCGGATGCGCGCCCTCGACGGCGAGCTGACGGTGAACAGCCCCGCCGGCGGCCCGACCGAGGCGACGGCGCGGATCCCGCTCGGCGCACTGAACGGCGTCCCCACGCACCGCGCGTGACCGGCGTCCGGTCGCCACTAGGCTGACCGCATGACCGACGGCCCGGATGCAGCGCGCATCCGGGCCGTCGTCGTCGACGACGCCGTGCTGCTGCGCGAGGGGCTGGCCCGTGTGCTCGACGAAGCCGGCATCGACGTCGTCGGGCAGTTCGGCGACCCGGCCTCGTTCCTGGCGGCGCTCCCCGCACTCGCGCCAGACGTCGTCGTCATGGACGTCCGGATGCCACCGACGTTCACCGACGAGGGCGTCCGCGCCGCCGTCCAGGCCCGTCGGATCGCACCCCGGACCGGGATCCTGCTGCTCTCGCAGTACGTCGAGGCCACCTACGCCGAGGACGTCCTCGCCGCGGGCAGCTCGGGCATCGGCTACCTGCTGAAGGACCGCGTCACCCGGCTCGACGAGATCGACGACGCCGTCCGCCGCGTGGCCTCCGGCGGGACGGTGCTCGACCCCGAGGTCGTCACACAGCTCATGAGCCGTCGCCGCGACCCCCTCGCGGCCCTGACCCCCCGCGAGCGCGAGGTCCTCGGGCTGATGGCCGAGGGTCGCACGAACGCCGCCATCGCCCGCGCCCTGGTGATCGGGACCGGCGCGGTCGAGAAGCACGTCTCGAGCATCTTCGCGAAGCTCGCGCTCGAGGACACGGGTGAGGACCACCGCCGCGTCCTGGCCGTCCTGGCGTACCTCGGATGACCCGCGTCCCGGCACCGCTGCTGGCGCTCGCCGCGATGGTGTCGGTCCAGATCGGGGCCGCGGTCGCGAAGACCCGCTTCGAGGAGGTCGGCTCGCTCGGCGCGGTCATGCTCCGCCTGGTCATCGGTGCGCTCGTCCTGGCGCTGCTCGTCCGCCCGCGCGTGCGGCACTGGACCCGGCTGCAGTGGCGCGGAGCCGTCGTGCTCGGCCTCGCCCTCGGCGGCATGAACGTCTTCATCTACCTCGCGTTCGCGACGATCCCGATCGGCGTCGCCGTGACCATCGAGTTCCTCGGCCCGCTGGCGCTCTCCCTCGTGCACACCCGGCGGTGGCGGGACGCGTTCTGGGCCGTCCTGGCGCTGGTCGGGGTGGTGCTCCTCGGCGTCGGGCCGTCCGTGGTCGGTGACCTCGGGGGAGTCGCCGCGGCGGTGCTCGCAGCCGGGTGCTGGGCGGCGTACATCGTCATGAACCGGCACGTCGGTGCGGCCATCCCGGGCATCGACGGCCTGAGCGTCTCGATGCTCGTCGCGATGGTCGTGGCGCTGCCGTTCGGGCTCCGTCCTGCGGCCGAGGGCGTCGTCGCGGACCCGGTGCTCCTGCTCGTCTTCGGCGCCGTGGCGGTCCTGTCGAGCGTGCTGCCCTACTCCCTCGAGATGGCGGCCCTCCGACGCATGCCCACCCGGGTCTTCGGCGTGCTGCAGAGTCTCGGCCCGGCGCTCGCCGCGCTCGCCGGGCTCGTCGTCCTCCGCGAGGCCCTGTCACCCGTCGAGGTCGTCGCCCTCGCGTGCGTCACGGCGGCGAGTGCCGGCGTGACGCTGACCGCTCGCCGCGGAGCGGCGCCGCGCTGACCCCCGGTGGGGCACGACGCGCGCTCGGCGGTGCTGGGACGCGCGGCGGGCCTCCCGGCCGGCCAGGAGGCCCGCCACACGTCCGCCGTGCGACCGTCGTCGGTCGCGCCGGACGATCCGTCTACTCGCCGCGGAGGAAGTCCGCGTACGTGGGTTCCGCCTGCACGTCCGACAGGAGTGCCGGGTCGTTGACCCGCCGGTCGACGTAGGCCGCGATGACCTCGGGAGGGGTGAGCAGGTGGGCGACCCAGGACGGCACCTCGGTCTTCTTCACGGTGCCTCCTTCCGATCTCCGGTCCGGGCGGATGTCTCGAATCTCGAGCATCTTCTCGAACCGGTGTGTCGGAAACGATCCTCGTGCTCGTCCGCGAAGTCAACGCAGTGCGCCATGCGGACTCCACTCAGCGCTGTCGGACCGGCCGCGGATCGGAGCGCGCCCCGTTCGTCGGCGCGTGCCCGGTCCGTGGATCGGCAGCGCGCAGGGTGCGGTGCTTGACCGCCGACCGCCAGATCCAGGCGTCGGCCTGCTGCCCGAACTGCGCCCACTCGACGAGCACCGCGTCCCGCGTCCAGCTCCGGGCGAACGCCTTCACCCGGACGTGGAACGTCGGGAACTGCACCCACGCCCAGACCGGCATCGGGGTGACGGCGTGGCACACGTCCCCGCCGCGGGCCTCCTCGGACAGGGAGAAGGCGCGCGGGCGTTCGACCTCCGGGTGTTCCGGGGGCTGCCACCGGTTCTCGCGACGCCGTCCCACTCCCGTATTCGAACGTGCGTTCGAATCCCGCGTCAAGTCCGAGGCATGGCCCGGCGTGTCCGGGGCGGGGACGGCGGACGACCATTAGCACGCTGGCTGCTCCTCGTCCACCCCCATGACGCGGGCCGGTCCCGCTCGTACCCTGGCATGACTGGCCCAGCCCCTGCCAGCCGCGTCGCGCACTCCCGGATCTGACTCCGGTCCGACGCGGACACCGCCTCAGGAAGGCAACCATGCAGCACGTCACAGCCGCCCCCCGACTCCGCACCGGAACGTCGACCCGATCGCAGCACCTCCGGCAGCGCTCCGTCCGCCTCCACCGCCACTGCGTCGCTCCCTCACTCACCTCAGCGGCGCTCAGTCAGGACCTCGGCGGGTCGTGGGCGCCAGGAGCGGACAAGTGGGGTCTCCCGACGATCGGTGAGTGGGCGTAGCCGTGGGCGAGAACGCGATCAGTGCCCGGTTCACCGGGGCGCAGTGGTTGTTGTCGGTCGGCCGGACCCCGCTGGTCCGTGTCGACACGCGAGCGGAAGCCGAGGCCTCCGGGCGACAGCTCGCGACGGCGCTCGGTCTCCGGTTCGAGCCGTCCGGGGTCGTCGACTGACCGGCATGTGACTCCGAGCGGCGGACGACGCTCCGGCACAGCACCTACCCTGAACGGATGCTCTCCCGACGTGACGCCGCCATCCGGCTCGACATCCCCCTGGAGATGGCGACCCACCACGGGATCCCGTCCCGCCTCAGCGAAGCCGAACTCACCGCGATCGAGCAGGACCCGCCCGCGTGGCTGGTGCAGTCGCGGGCGAACCGCACGGGCAAGAAGGTGTGGGTGCACCTCGAGTGCGTCGTCTGCGGGTACGCGGAAGCGGCCCGGCCGAAGAAGTGGTGGCCCGACTGGGACCACCTGATGTGCGACTACCACGCGCCGTACCAGGCGCCGGAAGCCCCGGCGGGCTTCACCCGGCGCGAGGTCGAGGGCATCGGCAGCCGGTTCGTCGCCCTCGTCGACGAGCGGTCGTAGTCCGCGTCGTCAGTCGGCGTCGTCAGTCGGCGACGCGGGCCGTGGACTCGCGCACGCTCAGCGTCAACTCCGGCCCCGGCCGTGACGGCAGGGGAGCGTCGGCCTCGATCTGCTCGCGGAGCAGGACCGCCGCCCGCTGCCCGAGTTCGACGGTGTCGCGCGTCAGCGAGGTGATCGCGGGGCGGACGAGCCGGATCATCGCGGAGTCGTCGAACGACACGATGGAGACGTCCTGCGGCACGCGGACGCCCATCTCGCTCGCGACGCCGAGTCCCGCGACGGCGAGCACGTCGTTGTCGAACACGATCGCGGTGGGGCGTCGGGCGCCGGACAGCAGGCGTCGGGCGGCTGCGGACCCGGCCTCGGCGGAGTAGTCGGTGGGGATGGACTCCGTGCGGTCGTCCTCGGTGGCGTCGGGGAACGTGCCCCCGAACGCCCGGACACGCTCGATCCGCAGCGCGGTGTGCTCGAACTCGGGCGGCCCGGACACGTGCGCGATGCGGCGGTGCCCGAGTGCGCGGAGGTACCGGAGGACGGTGTCGGTCGCGTCCGAGTCGTCGATCCAGACGCTCGGGGCCGACCCGGCGGGGCTGGGGTGTGATCCCACGACGACCGACGGCATGCCGAGCTGGGCGAGCAGGCGGAGGCGGTCGTCGTCCCGCCGCGGGTCGATCACGATGACACCGTCGACCCGGTGCCCGCGCCACCAGTCGCGGTAGGTCGCGAGCTCCTCGTCGGCATCGCGGGCGACGAGCAGGGTCATGCCGATGTGCGTACCGGTGAGGCCGAGCTGGATCCCCGAGATGAGGTCGCCGAAGAACGACTCGGTCCCGAGTGTGCGTGCCGGACGGTTCAGCACGAAACCGATCGACCCGGCCTTCGCACCGCCGAGGGCACGCGCCGCGGTGTGCGGTTGCCAGTCGAGTTCGCGCGCCGCCTGTCGCACACGTTCGCGGGTCGCCTCCGACACGCCGGGGCGCCCGTTGAGGGCGAACGAGACGGCGCTGATCGACACGCCGGCGCGCGCTGCGATGTCGGCGATCGTCGTCCGGCGTCCTGTGGCCACGGGGTTGACTATAGCGCTTTAGTCGGGCATCGTCGCCGTCACGCAGCGGTTCAGCGCAGACGACTGAACCGGTTCAGTAGCTCGACGAAGGAGTCAGCAACGATGAGAACCACCCCACGCAAGACGTCGGGCCGAGTGGCCGCGATCCTCGCCGGTGCTGCCGCCGCAGCGCTCGTCCTCACCGGGTGCTCGAGCGGCAGCGGGGCGGCCACCGGTGGAGGTGGCGACGGAGAGGTCAGCGGGTCGATCACCCTGCAGACCTGGGCCCTCACGCCGACGTACACGGACTACCTCAACGGCGTCGTGAAGGCGTTCGAGAAGAAGTACCCGGACGCGGAGGTCGAGCTCGTCGACCAGCCCGGCGACGGCTACGCCGAGAAGGTGCTCAGCCAGGCGTCGTCGAACTCCCTGCCCGACGTCGTCAACCTGCCGCCGGACATCGCGCTGCCCCTCGCGAAGCGCGGGTTCCTGCAGGACGTCGCGAAGGACGACTCCACGCTCGGGAAGACCTACGTCGAGGGCGCACTCGCGGCGTACCGGTACAAGGGCGTCGACGGGACGTTCGGCTACCCCTGGTACCTCAACACCGACATCGACTACTGGAACAAGACGATGTTCGAGGAGTGCGGCCTCGACCCGGAGAACCCGCCGGCGACCACCGACGAGCTCTTCGACCAGGCCGCGACCATGCACGAGCAGTGCCCGGACGACTACCTGATGAGCCGCAAGCCCGGCCTGTCCGACTTCTCGCTGGCCGGCGTGAAGATCCTCAACGCGGACGGCACGAAGTTCACGTTCGCGGACTCCTCGAAGGCCGCGGACCTGATCAGCAAGTACGCGAAGGCCTACCAGGACGGGCTCATGCCGTCGTCGGTCCTCAACACCGACTACCTCGGCAACTCCACCCTGTTCACGCAGGGCAAGGTCGCCTGGACCACCGGTGGTGCGACCGCGATCAGCGACTTCGAGAAGAACAACCCGTCGCTCAAGGGCAACATCATCGTGTCGCCGGCCCTGGACAACCCGCCGCTGTACGTGCAGGGCCTCAGCGTCTCGGCGAAGAGCAAGCACCTCGCCACCGCCGAAGCGCTCGCCGCGTTCATGACGAACGCCGAGAACCAGGAGGAGTTCGCCCACCTCGTGAACATCTTCCCGTCGACGAAGTCCTCGCAGTCCGACCCGTTCTTCTCGGAGGACGACGGCACCGTGCAGGCGAAGGCCCGCGTCCTCGCGAACGACGCCCTGAAGACCGCGAAGAACCTCAACCCGGTCGAGGCGAACTCGGCGATGACGGACTTCCTCGACCAGCAGATCGCGCTGGCGATGAAGGGCGGCACGACGCCCGAGAAGGCGCTGCAGACCGCCCAGACCAAGATGAACACCCTGCTCGCCAACGGCTGATCCAGCCCGGTACCCGAAGGAAGAGGGAGGATCGTCATGCGTGCGAACCGCTGGTTCACGCCCTGGCTGCTGGTGCTGCCCGCACTGGTCTGGCTGCTCGCGTTCAGTCTCTGGCCGTCGATCAACACCGTGCGGCTGTCGTTCACGAACGCCAGCCCGCTCGGCGGGGTCAGCGCCTGGGTGGGGACGGCGAACTTCCGGACCCTGCTCGCCGACCCGCAGGTGTGGGAGGCGCTGCTCAACAGCGTCATCTACATGGTGGTGTGCCTGCCGCTGCTGACGGTCCTCCCGCTCCTGATGGCCGTGCTCGTGCAGCACAAGATGCCCGGCATCGCGTTCTTCCGGACCGCGTACTACACGCCGGTGATCGCGAGCGCGGTCGTCGTCGGGCTCATCTGGAACTGGATCCTCGACGACCGCGGTGTCGTCAACGAGATGGCGCAGTCGCTCGGCGTCGTGCAGGGCGCGATCCCGTTCCTGTCCGACCGGTGGCTGCTGCTGTTCAGCGCGATCAGCCTGACCGTGTGGAAGGGCCTCGGCTACTACATGATCATCTTCCTGGCGGCCCTCGGGAACGTCGGCAAGGACCTGCACGAGGCGGCCGCACTCGACGGCGCCGGGGCGGTGCGCCGGTTCTGGTCGGTCACGATGCCCGGTGTGCGGGGCACCATGACGCTCGTCGGCATCCTGGTGTGCGTCAGCGCCCTCCGGGTCTTCAGCGAGCTCTACATCCTGACGAACGGGACGGGTGGCCCCGGCGGCCAGGACAACTCCCTCGTCATGCTCATCCAGCAGTACGCCCGCGGCTTCACCGGCAACCTCGGCTACGCATCCGCCCTGAGCCTCCTGCTCTTCGCCGTGACGCTGATCCCGATGCTCGCCCTCGCGCGGATGAACAGCAAGGCGGACAAGTGACGAACACGACCAGCACCAGCGAACCGGTCATCGGCGGCAACGCCGGCGTGGCCGCACCGGCACCGGACGTGGCCGGCGCGACCGCCGGGAGCCGCGCCTCCAGGCAGTCCCCGCCCGGCGGACGCAAGCGCCGTCGCGCCGTGTGGGGCGTCATGTCGACCCGCGAGAAGGTGCTCCGCTACGTCCTGCTCGTCGTGGTCCTCTTCATCACGATCGGCCCGTTCCTGTGGCAGCTCTCGACCTCGCTGAAGGGCACGGGCGAGGACATCTACACCGCGAACCCGTCGTTCATCCCGGCGCAGCCGACGTTCGGCAACTACCTCCGCGTGGGCGACGCCATCCCGGTGTTCGGGTACATCGGGAACTCGCTCATCGTCGCCGCGATCGACGTGATCGGGAACATCGTGTTCGCCACACTCGCGGGCTTCGCGATCGCCCGACTGCAGTGGAAGGGTCGCAAGGTCGTCCTCGGCCTGTTCCTCGCCACCCTCGTGCTGCCGGGCGAGGCGACGATCATCTCCCAGTTCGTCACGATCAAGGACCTCGGGCTCGCCGACTCCCTGGTCGGTGTCGCCCTGCCCGGCATGATCGCCGCGCTCAACGTGCTGCTCATGTACAACGCCTTCCGGCAGGTGCCCGAGGAGATCGACCAGGCGGCCGTCATGGACGGTGCGAACGCGATGCAGCGCCTCCGCTACATCTCCCTGCCCGCGGTGCAGGGGACGATCGCCGTGATCGCGATCTTCTCGTTCATCGGCGCATGGGACGACTTCCTCTGGCCGCTCATCGTGCTGCAGTCGCCGGACAAACTCACCCTGACGGTGGGCCTGCAGTACCTGCAGGGCACGTTCGCGACCGACCAGCGGATGATCGCGGCCGGCACGATGATCGCGTTCATCCCGATCGCCGTGATCTTCGCCGTGCTGCAGCGCTTCTTCTTCAAGGGCGTGGAAGAGGGCGGGGTGAAGGGCTGATGCGCTTCGGTGTCAACCACACGCCGTCGAACGGCTGGTTCCACTCCTGGCTCGACTTCTCGCCGTCGGACACGGCGCGGGACCTCGAGGCGATCGCCGGCCTCGGCGCCGACCACGTCCGGGTGTTCCCGCTCTGGCCGGTCGTGCAGCCGAACCGGACGCTCATCCGGCAGCGGGCGCTCGACGACGTCGCCACCGTCGTGGACATCGCCGGGTCGTTCGGGCTCGACGTCACGGTCGACGCACTCCAGGGACACCTGTCGAGCTTCGACTTCCTGCCGTCGTGGCTCGACTCGTGGCACCGCCGGAACATGTTCACCGACCCGGACGTCGTCACCTCGACCGCGGACTACGTCCGGGCGCTCGCCGCCGCCGTCGGGGACCGCCCGAACCTGCTCGGCGTCACGGTGGGCAACGAGGTCAACCAGTTCGCGCACGCCCCGCACCCGTCGCCCTTCCCGACGACGCCCGAGCAGGGGCACGCCTGGACTGCGGCGATGGTCGCGGCGGCGCGCGAGGGGCTCGCCGGCACGGAGGCGCGGCCGGGCCCCCACACGCAGCCCGCCCCCGCCGTCGGCCGGCGTCCGGCACCCCTCGTGACCCTCGCCCAGTACGACGCGGCCTGGTACGACGACGCGCAACCGTTCGGCCCGGAGCACGCGGCCGAGCACGGGGACGCGACCATCACGCACTCGTGGGTCTTCAACGGCTCGGCGCGGCTGCACGGTGCGCTCGGGCCCGGGTCGGTCCGGCACGGCGAGTACCTGCTCCAGCTCGCGGCCGCCTGGAACACCCGGGCGGACCGGCCGAACTGGTTGCAGGAGGTCGGCGCACCGACCAACGTGGTGGACGTGGCCGACGCCCCGACGTTCACCGAGCAGACCATCCGGCACGCCCTCGACGTGCAGGGCCTGTTCGGCATCACGTGGTGGTGCTCGCACGACGTGTCCCGGTCGCTCGCCGACTTCCCCGAGCTCGAGTACGACCTCGGCCTGCTCACCAACGACGGTCGGGTGAAGCCGACGGGGGAGCGGTTCCGCGAGCTGGCCCTGGCGTTCGGCGACGGCCGGTACCAGGCCCCGACCCCGCCGTCGACGGCGCTCGTGCTCGACGACGTGGCCCCGGACGGGACGCCGCTCGGCGGGACCCGGGCGGACTCGGCGCCGGGCGGTCGCTTCGCCGCGGCCTGGCTCGCGATCGCCGAGCAGGACGGCCGCGGCCCCCAGGTCGTGCTGCGCTCCCGCCTCGGTGATCCCGCGCTCCTCGCCGCGCGCGGGATCACCGCCTGCGTCGACGTCCCGAACGACACGGCGTCCGCCACCGTCTCCGTCGCACACCCCGCGACGATGCCCTGACCCCCGATCAGCACCTCCGAACGACCAGCACGACCCGCACCACGCCCCACGCCCCGACGACCCGGACGGACACCGCCGTCCCGGAGGACCCATGCACGACGACATCCCGCTCACCATCGGCCGCGCACGCCGCGTCCTCGACGAGCGCATCCTGCCCGCGGTGCACGCCACCGCCGTCCCGCTCGACACCGCCTGGCACGAGCTGCCCGGCGAGCCGATCGCCCCCACCGAGGGGCTCGCGCTGACGTTCGAGCCGTACGAGGTCGGGACGCCGTGGGGCGCTGCCTGGGGCACGACGTGGTTCCGCCTGTCCGGGACGGTCCCGACGGCGTGGGCCGGCCAGCGGGTGGAGGCTGTCGTCGACCTCGGCTTCGACAAGAACATGCCCGGGTTCCAGTGCGAGGGGCTCGTGTACCTGGCGGACGGCACCCCGGTGAAGTCGATCAACCCGCGCAACCAGTGGGTGCTCATCGCGGAGGCAGCCGTCGGCGGCGAGACCGTCGAGTTCTTCGTCGAGGCAGCGTCGAACCCGGTGCTGCTCGACTACCACCCCTTCCTCGTCACGCAGGAGGGCGACATCCGCACGTCCTCCCCGAAGCGGCTCTACACGAGCCGACGGATGGACCTCGCGGTGTTCGCGTCCGAGGTGCACGAGCTCGCGCTCGACATCGACGTCCTGCTCGAACTGCAGGAGGAGCTGCCGCAGGGCCCCCGCCGGATGCGGATCCTGCAGGCGCTCGACGACGCCCTCGACGCGCTCGACCTGCAGCACATCCCGGAGACCGCCCCCGACGCCCGGGCGGCGCTCGCCGAGGTGCTCGCCGCGCCCGCCGAGGCCTCCGCGCACCGGATATCCGCCGTCGGCCACGCCCACATCGACTCCGCCTGGCTCTGGCCGGTGCGCGAGACGATCCGGAAGGTCGCCCGCACCACGTCGAGCATGACCGAGCTCATCGGCCAGACCGACGACTTCCTCTACGGCATGTCCAGCGCCCAGCAGTACGCGTGGATCAAGGAGCACCGCCCCGAGGTCTACGCGAAGGTCAAGGACGCCGTCGCCGCCGGCCGGTTCCTGCCCCTCGGCGGCATGTGGGTCGAGTCCGACACCGTGATGCCGACCGGCGAGAGCATCGTCCGGCAGTTCTCGCAGGGCCAGCGGTTCTTCGAGCGCGAGTTCGGCATCCGGCCGAAGGGCGTCTGGCTGCCGGACAGCTTCGGGTACTCGCCGGCGCTCCCGCAGCTCATGCGCCGCGCGGGCTTCGAGTGGTTCTTCACGCAGAAGATCTCGTGGAACCAGGTGAACAAGTTCCCGCACCACACGTTCCTCTGGGAGGGCATCGACGGGTCGCGGGTCTTCTCGCACTTCCCGTCGATGGACACCTACAACTCGCGGCTGTCCGGGTCCGAGGTCGCGAAGGCCTCCCGCCAGTTCCGGGAGAACCGGCTCGCGACCGGGTCGATCGCGCCGGTCGGCTGGGGCGACGGCGGCGGCGGCACCACCCGCGAGATGACCGGCACGGCGGCACGTCTGGCCGACCTCGAGGGCAGCGCCCGCGTCACGTGGGAGCACCCCGACGCGTTCTTCGACCGGGCCAAGAGCGAGTTGGCGAACCCGCCCGTGTGGGTCGGCGAGCTGTACCTGGAGCTGCACCGCGCGACGCTGACGAGCCAGCACCAGACGAAGCAGGGCAACCGCCGCAGCGAGCACCTGCTCGTCGAGGCCGAGCTGTGGTGCGCCACGGCCGCCGCCCGCACCGACTTCGCCTACCCCTACGACGAGCTCGACGCGCTCTGGCAGCAGGTGCTCCTGCAGCAGTTCCACGACATCCTGCCGGGCACGTCGATCGCGTGGGTGCACCGCGAGGCCGTCGAGCGGTACGCGGAGATCGCGGCCCGCCTGGAGGCCCTCATCGCCGCCGCCCTGTCGGCGCTCGCCGGTGACGGGGACGCGACGGTCGTCGTGAACCCGGCCCCGAGCCTCCAGGGCGGCGCCCTCGCGCAGAGCGCGATCCTCACCACCGACGTCGAGGCGACCACCCCGGTCCGCCTCGAGGAGGCCGACGGCGGCTTCGTGCTCACGAACGACCTCGTCCGGGTCGTCGTCGACGGCCGCGGGCTCGTTCCGAGCGCCGTCGACCTGGCCACCGGCCGTGATGCCATCGCCCCGGGCCAGGTCGCGAACCTGCTCCAACTGCACCAGGACTTCCCGAACATGTGGGATGCGTGGGACGTCGACCGGTACTACCGGAACCGCGTCGACGACCTGGTCGACGTGACCGTCCTGCGCGGGGCGGTCGACGAGGACGGCACCGCCCGCGTGACGGTGTCCCGGTCGTTCAGCGAGTCGACCGTGACGCAGGAGGTCACCCTCGCGCCCGGCGCCCGCACGCTCGAGTTCGCCCAGGTGACGGACTGGCACGAGACCGAGAAGTTCCTCAAGGTCGCGTTCCCGCTCGACGTCCGCGCCGAGCACACCATCGCGGAGACGCAGTTCGGCGCGCAGAAGCGGGTGACGCACACGAACACCTCGTGGGAGGCCGCGAAGTTCGAGACGTCCATGCACCGGTACGTGCTCGTCGAGGAGCCCGGGTTCGGCGTGGCGCTCGTCAACGACTCGATCCACGGGTTCGACGTCACGCGCGACGCGGTCGACGGGCACGTCACGACGACGGTCCGGCTCTCGCTGCTCCGCGCACCGCGGTTCCCCGACCCCGAGACGGACCAGGGCGTGCAGACGCACCGGTACGGCCTGGTGATCGGGACGGACGTCGTCGGGGCCACCGCCGCCGGCACCGTGATGAACACCGCGGCACGGACGGTCACCGGTGCCCACGGGTTCGGATCGCTCGTGCAGGCGTCCGGCGACGTGGTCGTGTCGGCCGTGAAGCTCGCCGACGACCGCTCCGGCGACCTCGTCGTCCGCGTGTACGAGCCGGCGGGCCGACGCGGGACCGGGGGCCTGGCGGTCGACGGACCGTTCGGCGAGCCGTCCGAGGTCACGCTGCTCGAGGAGTCGGACCCGGCGCTGCCCGGCGTCACTGCGGTCACCGACGGGGTGGCGGCCTTCCCGGTCGACGCCTTCGAGGTCCGCACCTTCCGCTTCCCGCGAACGAGCGAGGAGCGCTGACGGCGGTGCACTCAGACCCCCGCCGCCGGGACTTCGGGTGTCCCGGCGGCGGGTCCCACGGCCGATCGGTCGTGGGCCCGCGGCGGCACCTCGTCGCCGCGGACACCACTCGAAGAGGAGTGTCATGCAGAAGACCATGAAGATCGGGATCGTGGCGGCGCTCGCCGCCATGGTGGCCGCACCGATGGTGCCCGCAGCCGCGTCGGCAGCACCGGGCGGGCCGGCAGCGGCATCGCAGGGCCACGGACACGGACACGGACACGGCAACGGGCACGGCCACGGGCGGCCGGGGCACGCCGCCCCGACGAAGTCCGGACCGACGAGCATCGCGTACGTCGAGGTGAACAACGACGAACTCCGGAACGTCGGCCGCTACACGCTCGAGAACGGCGCGAACGCCTTCGACGTGGCGATCATCTTCGCCGCGAACATCAACCGCGACGCGGACGGCGACGCGGTCCTGTACGCCAACGAGAACGTGCAGCGCACGCTCGACCAGGCGGCCACGCAGATCCGGCCGCTCCAGGCCAAGGGCATCAAGGTGACGCTCTCCGTGCTCGGCAACCACAAGGGCACGGGCCTGGCCAACTTCACGTCGAAGGCGGACGCGCGGGACTTCGCGGCGCAGGTGTCGGCGACGGTGGAGAAGTACGGGCTCGACGGCGTCGACCTCGACGACGAGTACTCGGACTACGGCGTGGACGGCACGCCGCAGCCGAACGACCAGTCGATCGGGTGGCTCATCTCGGCGCTCCGGGCGGACATGCCGGGCAAGATCATCTCGTTCTACGACATCGGCCCGTCGTCGACGTCCCTGCAGCACGAGAAGCCGTCGATCGGCAAGAAGCTCGACTACGCCTGGAACCCCTACTACGGCACCTACACGGCGCCGAGCATCCCCGGCGTGCCGAAGTCGAAGCTCTCGGCCGCGGCGGTCGACATCCAGAACACCCCGGTGGACCTGGCCGTCACGCTCGCACAGCGCACCAAGGCCGACGGGTACGGCGTCTTCATGACGTACAACCTGCCGGACGGCGACGTCAGCCCGTACGTGTCGCAGTTCACGAAGGTGCTCTACGGCCAGTCGGCCGTCTACCAGTAGGAGGACGATCCATCCATGAGTGACGTGCGCCGTGGTGGCCCGACCACTGACAGCCCGACGAGCACCGGTCCCGTGACCGCGGTCGCGGCCCGGAACGGGGTCGGGTTCGTCTCGCAGGAGGCCACCCTGATCGAACAGACCGACCCGAG
Source organism: Curtobacterium sp. MCBD17_032 (assembly GCF_003234855.1). Taxonomy (GTDB): domain Bacteria; phylum Actinomycetota; class Actinomycetes; order Actinomycetales; family Microbacteriaceae; genus Curtobacterium. The sequence goes on along the minus strand of NZ_QKTO01000009.1, from coordinate 84,011 downwards.
GGGCACCGTGCAGGTCCTCCCCGGGTCCGCCGGGCGGGAGGTCGGTCCCACCGACGTCCTGACCTGGGTCTGGTTCCCGGAGCGGTCCCTCCCCGAGGGGCAGACCGAACCGGCCGTCGACGACCTCGACGGGTTCTGGGCCGCCACGGCTTTCGCACTCGACATCGTCTTCACCGACGGCACCCGACTCAGCGACGGCGGCGCTCGCGACCAGTACGGGGACGCCGTCACTCCGGCCGCGCAGGACGACGCGCGCAAGCAGTGGGTCGACCAGTGGAACCGGCGCGCGGTCGACCTGTCGACGCACGCCGGCAGAGTGGTGGACCGCCTGGAGGCCCGGCTCGGCCGGGCAGATCGGTTCACCGCCGACGACGGGCTCAGCCCGAGGGCGGACGCGCCCGCCGCGGCCCTCGGCGAGTCGGTTCCGGTCGCCTCTGACACCGCGCCGGACGCCGACCCGCCGGCCGGCCACGGGAGGGCGGACACGCCGACCCGCGCCGTACGCGGCTGGCTGGACGACGTGCGGATCGAGCCGGCCGGTCTCAGGACCGGTGCCGTGCCTCCCGGCGGTCGCCCACTCGACCACGTCCGCACGACCCGCGGTACGCACTCGTCGGGTACGTTCTCGCGCGGGAACAACGCCCCGCTCGTCGGACTCCCGCACGGGGGCGTGTTCGGGCTGCCGATGACGAACGCGTCCGACAACCGGTGGCCGTACGCCTACCAGGAGCACAACCGGCCGAGCGACAACCGGCCCGCGATCCAGGCGTTCGCGACGAGCCACCTGCCCTCGCCGTGGATGGCCGACCGCGGGGTGTTCCAGGTCATGCCCTCCCCGCTCGCCGCGCCCGACGTCGACCGGACCGCCCGCGCGCTCGGGTTCGACCACGTCGACGAGCTCGACGGCCCGCACCGCTACCGGGTCGCCCTCGACGAGGGCGTCACCGCCGAGATGACCGCGGGTGAGTTCGCCCTGGCGTGGCGCTTCACCGGCACCCGGAGCGTCGTGCTCGACCACCACGGAGTGCTCCGCTCGTGTTCGGTCCGGCTCGAGGACGGCGCGGTGGTCGTCGACGCCCTGCTCGACGACCGCCCCGAGACCCCGCCGCACCACGTCCACCTCCGGATCGCGAACGCGGTCGCGGAGCACACCACGGTCGTCGACGGGGAGCTCCGCGGCTGGGTCGAGGTCACCGGGGACACCGACGTGCTGCTCGGTATCTCCACCGTCTCCGCCGAGGACGCCGTCGCGAACCTGCGTGCAGCGGGCGACTTCACCGCGATGCGCGAGCACGCCGAGGACCGGTGGGTCGCCGAACTCGACGTGCTCCAGGTCGAGGGTGCCACCGAGGACCAGCTCGTCTCGGTGTACTCCGGGCTGTACCGGGCGTTCCTCTACCCGACGCGCGCGGGGGAGACCGCCTTGGACGGGACACCACGCCACCGTTCCCCGTACGGCGACGTCCTGTCCGAGCCGATCCGCGACGAGCCCGGCCCCGAGGTCGTCGACGGCCCGCTCACCACCACGAACGGGTTCTGGGACACCTACCGCACGGCCTGGCCACTCCTCGCGCTCCTCACCCCGGACACGGCGGCCGACCTCGCCGAGGGCGTCGTCGGACACTTCGCCGACGGCGGCTGGACCCCGCGCTGGAGTGCCCCCGGCGCCGAGGACGTCATGACCGGCACCACGAGCGACACGGTCTTCGCCGACCTCGTCGCGAAGGGCGTCGACGGGTTCGACGTCGAGCATGCCTACCGGTCGGCGCTGCGGAACGCGACCGTCCCGGCGCGGGACCGGCGGGTGGGACGGAAGGGGAGCCTCCCGGGCCTGTTCCGCGGGTACGTCGACACGGCGACCGGCGAGGGGATGTCGTGGACGCTCGACGCGGCCATCAACGACTGGGGTGTCGCCGTCCTGGCGCGGACCCTGGCGGCGCGCGCCGCGGCCGACGGCGAGGCGGCCGCCGAGGCGCGGTACCGGGCCGAGCACGAGTGGTTCGCCCGTCGGTCCCTGCAGTACCGGAACGTCTTCGACCGGGAGCGCGGGTTCTTCATCGGCCGGACGCCCGACGGCGGCTGGCGCGGGGACTTCGACCCCGACGTGTGGGGGAGCGACTACACCGAGACGAACGCCTGGGGCACGATGTTCACCGCGCCGCACGACGGTGCCGGGGTCGTCGACCTGCACGGTGGACCGGCCGCGTTCGACGAGGCCTTCGCCCGCTTCTCCGAGCGCCGCGAGACCGGTGCCACCGACCGCTCCGGGTCGTACGGGTTCGCGATCCACGAGATGACCGAGGCCCGCGACATCCGGATGGGCATGCTCGGACTGTCGAACCAGCCCGCGCACCACATCCCGTTCTTCCCCATGTTCGCCGGCCGACACGACGACGCGCACCGCATCGTCCGGGAGTGCCTCGACCGGCTGTTCGTCGGCTCCGACCTCGGCCAGGGGTACCCCGGCGACGAGGACAACGGCGAGATGAGCGCCTGGTACGTCTTCGCGACGGTCGGCCTCTACCCGCTGGCACCGTCGACCGGCACCTACGTGCTCGTGCCGCCGGCGGTCCGGCGGACGGTGCTGCGTCCGCCGGGGAGTGGTTCGCCCACCGTCATCGAGACCACCGGTACCGGCCGGTTCATCGGCGCCGTCACGGTCGACGACGAGCCGTGGGGGTCGATCAGCATCCCGCATGCGGTCGTGGTCGGGGCGTCGCGGATCGTCGTCGCACTGTCGGAGACGCCGGTCGGGTGGGCTGCGGACACGCGCCCGGCCTCGGCGTCCGAGCAGCACGGGTACCGGGACACCCCGGACGACGTCCTGCCCGTGGATGCGTCGCCGCTGACCGACGACACCGGGCTGACCCGGGTGGCGCTCGGCGTGGGGGAGTCCGTCGTGGTGCCGGTCACGGTCGCGGCGACCTCGCTCGTCACGGTGACGGCGGCCGAGGCCGGACGGTCGTCGTGGCGGATCACCCTGCGGGACGCCGACGATCGCGTGGTCCATCAGTTGGACGCGCAGGACGAGGAGTTCGTGTGGGCCGGCCAGACGCGGGTCTTCCCGTTCGCCGGCGGGGTCAGGGCGGGGACGCTCTCGTTCGAGGCCGTGACGCCCGTCACCCTGACGCAGCTGCAGCTCGTCGCCGCCGACGGGAGTGCGCCCTGACCGGGCATCGACCAAGAGCGTGCGATTCCTACCGGGGCGGTACCGGCCGTAGATTCCCGCCGTCGGCAACGTGCCGGCTCCGGCGAGGAAGGAGAACCATGCGGTCGGGAATCAGGAAGGCAACGACCATCATCGCGGCGGCGATCGTGATGATGGCGACGTTCGGCGCGGCGCCTGTGCCGGGTGCCACGATCAATGGCCCGCTGACGGACACGCCCCCTGCTGCGAAGGTCCTCGTGTGGTCGCCGTACGACGGGTCCCGCATCACATCAGCCGCCAACTGCAGCCGTCGCATGACCTACCTCAAGGCGAAGCGTCCGGACATCCGGCACTGGCGCTGCAGCAGGTACACCTACAACCAGTGCCCGGTCAGGTACTACTGGCTCGTCGAGGTGGCCACGAACGGCGTCCGCGCCGCAGCAGAAGGTGGGGCGCGTCGCGACCGAGACGGCTTCGGAGCAACGGCGTCACGGTGTGGATGATCATCGACGGACAGGTAGTGCACTCCGGCGACCACGTCGAAGCCTTTGGTGTGCTTTCTGCTGTTGGGGATGCCTGGTTCCTCGGTCTGTCCGTCGACGCTGCCTCCGCTCGGCCCGACGGATCGGTCCCGATGTCCGTCCGCCTCCGTCCGAAGGTCGGTCAGACGCTCGCTGACCAGACCGCGGTCCGCATTGCGGGTCGGTGGCGGGACGGAACGGTCGTGGACGCTGTGCTGGCTCCCCTCCCTGCCTCTGAGGCTCCGCCTGCCCGGGCGACGGCATCGGCGGAGCCGCCGAGCGGTCCCCAGGCGGACCTCACTCCGGTGCTGCTGGACCTGGTACAGGGTGGCGTCGTCGTCTCATGGTGGGTGGACAGCGGCTCGGGAGTCCTGTGGGTCACCGGGAGTGCCGAACGGCAGGTCCGGCTCCGTCTGGCAGCGGTGTTCTCGGGGGTCATCCGCTTCACGCCCTCCCGGTGGTCGAGCCCTGCGGTCTCCTCCGCCCGCAGGGCCATCCTCGCGTTGCCGGACGAACTGCTCCTGTCGTTCGAGGAGGAACACACATCCGATCACCAGCTCCGTCTGACGGTCATGGTCAGTGTCGTCACTCCGGAGGTGGCGGCCGTGCTGCGGGACGTCGATCCGGCGCTCGTCGAGGTCCGACCACTCATCCGGCGCGTCGACGTCGGGGGGAGCGACCTTCCTCACTGAGAGCAACTCGTTGACACTTCCGGCTACGGGTATTAGCTTGTAGCTAACACTCGTAGCCAGGAGGCGCTCATGCTCGAACACATCGAACTCGACGGCGGCACCATCGCCGTCGACGTCAGCGGCACCGGTCCGCTCGTCGTCCTCGCCCACGGCATGGGTGACAGCCGCCACTCGTACCGGTTCCTCGTCCCGGAGCTCGTCGCCGCCGGCCACCGGGTCGCGAACGTCGACATCCGCGGCTGCGGGGACTCGAGCACCGGTTGGTCCGGTTACGAGCGCGGCGACATCGCCGCGGACCTCGTGGCCGTCGTGCGGCACCTCGGTGGCCCCGCCGTCATCGTCGGGCAGTCGATCAGCGGCGGTGCCGCGACCATCGCGGCCGCGGACGCACCCGACGTCATCGCCGGCATCGTCGAGCTCGCCCCCTTCACCCGCGCGCAGTCGTTCGACCTCGGCGGCTTCCTCCGCAACCGGAACCAGCACCGGTCCGGGACCGTCCAGCTCGCCAAGGTGATGACGACGGGGAGCCTGACCGGCTGGCTCGCCTACCTCGACATCGCCGTGCCCACCAAGCCCAAGGACTGGACGGCGGAGCGTCGTCGCATCGAGGACGCTCTCCGACAGCCCGAGCGCATGGCTGTCCTCCGCGCCATGACGAAGACCTCGCCCGCCGACGCCGGCGCGCGGCTCGCCGACCTCCGGTGCCCGGTCCTCGTCGTCGAGGGCAGCGCCGACCCGGACTGGGCCGACCCCGTGGCGGAGGGTCGTCGGGTCCTCGCCGACCTGCCGACCGGACTCGGCGAGCTCGCCGTGATCGAGGGAGCCGGGCACTACCCGCACACCGAGACCCCGGCCGAGGTCCTGGCGCTCCTGCTCCCGTTCCTCCGCCGCACCCTCGCCGCGATGCCGATCGGGGACGATCGTGCCTAGGGCCGGACTCGACGCGACGGTCGTCACCGAGGCCGCCGCCGCGCTCGCCGACGAGAACGGGCTCGCGCAGGTGAGCATGAGCACCGTCGCAGAACGGCTCGGCGTCAAGGCGCCGTCGCTCTACAAGCACGTCGACGGTCTCACCGACCTCACCCGACGGATCGCGGTCGTCGCGGTCGCGGAACTCAGCGAAGCGCTGCGGGACGCGACGCAGGGGCGGGCCGGGAGGGACGCCCTGGCCGCCGCCGCCGGTGCGGTCCGCCGGTACGTGCGTGAGCACCCCGGTCGCTACGCGGCCACGACCGGCGCCCGTCCCGCGGACGCCGACGACCCGCTCACCCTCGCGCTCGACCGGACGCTGTCGTCGTTCTCCGCGGTCCTCCGCGACTACGGGCTCGACCCGGCGGACGAGGTCCACGCGCTCCGGATGCTCCGGAGCGTGCTGCACGGCTTCGCGACGCTCGAGGTGTCGGGCGGATTCCAGATGGGGACCGACGTCGACGAAAGCTTCGCCTGGTTGATCGACTTCCTCGATCGCGGCCTGCGCGCCGGCCCACGATGAGCGTCGGACACGACCCCGTCCGCGGCGGCCTTCGCGCCGGCGCGGAACTCGTCGCCTGGGTGGTCGTACCGTGGGCACTCTGGCCGCACTCGATCCCGCTCGCGATCGGGGCCGTGCTCCTGCTGCTCGTCCCGCCCGCCGTGTTCTCGACGCCCGGTGACCGGCCGGGAGGCGATGCACCGATCGCGTCGCACGGCGTCGTCACGATCGTGTCGGTCCTGGCGCACCTCGTCGGCGCGGTCATCGCCGCATGGGCGATCTGGCCCTCCTCGCTGGCCGTCGTCGTCACCGCCCTGTGCGTGACCGTCGTGGGCACCGAGAACCCGCGATGGCGGTCCCTGCTCACCTGGCGACGGACACCGCGTCCCGCTGCGTCCTGACCGTCGTGCCCCGTCCCCGGTAGCCTTCTCGCGGAGGGGGATCATGAGCGACACGATCGACACCTGGGGTGGGAAGCCCGCGGCCGCGACGACGGAGCCGCTGTTCACCACGAGTCGTCCGACCTGGCAGTGGGCCGCGGTGGCTGTGTTCGGCTGGGCCGTCGTCCTCATGGGCGTCGTGGCGGCGCTGGAGGAAGGACTGTCCGGGGAACCGGATGCACTGACGATGGCAGGGCTCTCCGTCTTCTTCTTCTGCGGCTTCGGGTTGCTGTGTGTCCTCGCCGCCGCCGCGATCCGTCGATCCGGCGTCCGTGGCTTCGACGACCACCTCGAAGTCCGCTTCGGCTTCCGCAAGCCACGGCTCGTGCAGCCGGCCGACATCGGACGGCTGCGGCTCGAGGTCCAGTCCCGGAACAGCGTCACGCTGCGGACCCTCGTGGCACTCGACCAGCGGGGGAAGAAGCGGCTGTTCTGGGCCATCCTGGGGTACCCGGGTTCCAGCGACCTCGACACGTGGCTCGCGGAGCACTGCCCGAAGGAGTGGGCCGCCTACACGACCGCTCCGACTGGACCGCGGCCCTGACGTGATGCGCGCCCCACTCGTGCCGTGCGGGATGGCTCCGAGGTCGTGATCGAGCCGCGCTCGCCCGACTCCGCCGTCTTCGTCGCGCCCGACGGTGACGTCTACGTGGACCGCGACGGCCCAGGGGTCACCACCCTCCGGCGATGGCGTGACCAGTACGACCCCGTGGCCGTCCGTCGGCGACAGCGACGGGCGGCATGGGGATGGACGCTGCTCGCACTCCTGACTGTGGGAACGGTGGCGGCAGCGGGCTTCGGGGTCGGGCTCCTGGTGTCGGGCTCGTTCCTGCGCGGCACGGTGTTCGGTGGAGGTGGGGCCGTGATCGGGATCTGGGTCTGTTACGGGGCTGCGTCGGTGCTCACTTCGGGTGACCGGCCGAGCGCGGCCGTCCCCGTCGTGCCCGTGCCGGCCGAGGTGCTCGCCGCAGCGCCAGCAGCCGCGAGCGCTGCTGATGTGTGGCGGTGGAGCGTCGCCGTGGCGACCGAGGCGGACCGACGTCGGACGATCGGGTACGAGACGTACGTCGAGCGTCCGCACATGCAGAAGCAGGCCGACGATGCTCGGGAGCGGTACGCGGCGGTGTACCGGGCGTACCTCGAGGCTGCGCGGGAGTTGGGCATCCCGCCCCGCGAACCGGACATCCCGCTCGACGTCGCCGGCTGATGCGGAACGGGCTCTCCGGACGACTCGGGGTCGCCGTGGCACCGGTACCGTGACGGCATGAGCACAGTGTTCTCGATCCGCCGGACCGTCGAGGACGACTGGCCGCTCGTCCACGAACTCAGGATCGAGAACGCGACCGACAACCCGATCTCGTACGGAGCGACCCTCGAGACGACCCTCGCCATGACGGAGGACGACTGGCGCCTCCGCGCTCGCCGCGGCCAGGGCGTCGACACGACCAGCCTCGCTGCGGTCGACGACCGGTCCGGACGGTGGGTCGGGATGATGAGCGCCCAGATCGGGGACGAGGACGGTCCTGGTCCGGTCCTGACCGGGGTCTTCGTCTCGCCGACGTTCCGCGGACGGACGCACGGTGTCGCTGATGCCCTCCTCGGGGGCATCGTGGACTGGGCGAGTCGCCACGCGGACCACCTCCGGTTGTACGTGTACGAGCAGGGGGTGCCGGCGCGACGCTTCTACGCCCGCCACGGGTTCGTCGAGACCGGCCGGAGCCGACCGGTGGGCTTCACGGACGGGTCGACGCTGGAGATGGTCCGGGCACTCGAGCAGGCCGGTCGGCCGGAAGGCGTTGCCCGTTGAGCCCGATCCGACTCGTCACGCCCGAGGACAGCACGGCGCTCGCCGACCTGCTCGTCCGCAACCGGGAGTTCCTGGCACCGTGGAGCCCGATCCGTGCCGACGGTCACGAGACCGTCGAGGGCCAGCGCTCGGACATCGCGTCCGTGCTCGACCGGCATCAGCGGGGCGAAGCCGCTCCGTTCGTGATCCTCGACGACGACGGCCGGGTCGCCGGCCGGCTGACGTTGAGCGGCATCGTGCGCGGACCCTTCCGGTCGTGCGCGTTGGGGTACTGGCTGTCGGCGGACCGGACCGGGCGCGGGCTGGCGAGCCGAGCCGTCGCCGAGGCACTCCACCACGCGTTCGACGAGCTCGCCCTCCACCGGGTCCAGGCCGAGACGCTGGTCCACAACACCGCCTCGCAGCGTGTCCTGGCCCGCAACGGCTTCCTGCAGTACGGCCTGGCGCCGCGGTACCTCGAGATCGCGGGCCGATGGCAGGACCACCGGATGTTCCAACGCCTCCGCGACGACCCTCCGCCGGTGTCGGGTCGTTGACTTTCCGAACTGGCAAGTGGTTCACTTGCCGACATGGAAAACGAATCGGACCTGGACCGAGCACGTGCGGCGCTCGCCGCGGTCGACGCCACCCGCGCCTCGGTCGCCGACCGCCTCGTCACGCCCTGGTGGTACCACCCGACGCTCGGCCTGCTGGTCGCCGCCTACCTCGTCGGCTACGCGGTCGGTGACACGATCGTCCGGATGACGGTCCTCGTCGCCTTCTTCGTGGGGATCGGCGTCCTCACCACCGTCTACCGGCGCCGGACCGGGGTCTGGGTCTCCGGACACCGCGCCGGTGCCGCGACGCGCTGGGCTGTGGCGATGGGTGTGGCGGCCGTCGTCCTGGTGCTGACGGCCCTGGGAGTGCACGCCGCCACGGACCTCCTCTGGCCGGTGTGGGTGTGCGCGGCGATCGTGTTCGTCGTGATCGTCGTCCTCGGCCGACGGTTCGACGCGCGCCTGCGGTCGGAGCTGCGCAACGGCCACGTGGTCGCCTCCTGATGGACGTCCCGCACAGCACCCCGGACACCGCGCCCCCGACCTTCGACGAGGTCGTGCACGCACCGAACCGCCTCCAGATCTGTGCCTTCCTCGACCCGCTCGACCAGGCCGAGTTCTCGGTCGTTCGCGACACACTCGGGGCGAGCGACTCGGTGACGAGCAAGCACGTGAAGGTGCTCCAGTCCGCCGGTTACCTCACGGTGAGCAAACCCACGGGGAACGGCCGCGTCCGGACGTGGCTCGCCCTCACCCCGGAGGGCCGGCGCGCGTACCGAGCGCACGTCGCCGCCCTGCGTGCGCTGCTGGGCTGAAGCGGACCCGTCTCGCGGCTACCGGCCGGCGGGATCCGCGGCGCCCGGCAGCCGGACCGTCGCGACGAGCCCGCCGCTCGTGCGCGGGTCGAGGCGGAGTGTGCCGTCGTGGGCGCGGACGACGGCGTCCACGATCGCCAGCCCGAGCCCGGCGCCCGCCTGGTCCTGGTGTACCCGGGCGGTCCCGCGCTGGAACGGCTCGGTCAGGGTCGCGACGAGCTCGGGCGTGAGGACCGGTCCGGTGTTCTCCACGACGACCGTCGCCACGGGCCCGTTGTCGAGGACCTCGGTCGCCGTCGTCACACGGACGAGACGCGCGTCCCCGGACGTCGGCTCGACGTTGTGCACGATCGCGTTGTGGACGAGGTTCGTGACGAGCTGCAGGAGCAGGGCCGGGACCCCGGAGGCGGAGGCTGCGCTGCCCGTCACCTCGAGGACGATCCCGCGTGCCTCGGCGAGCGGCAGCAGTTCCTCCGTGGCCTCCTCGGCCGTGAGGGACAGGTCGACCGGCTCGCGCAGCGACGGCCGACGACCCGCGCGGCTGAGCAGCAGCAGCGCCTCGGTCAGATCCACCGCGCGCGTGTTCACCGACAGCAGTCTGCCGATGAGTGCTGCCTGGTCGTGGTCCGGGTCGTCCCGCGCGACCTCGAGCACCGTCCGCGTGATCGCCAGGGGAGTGCGCAGTTCGTGGGAGGCGTTCGCCGCGAACCGCTCCTGGGCCTCGACGTGCGCTCCGAGGCGGTCGAGCATCGCGTCGAACGCGTCCGCCAGCTGCCGGAACTCGTCGTCGCGGCCGGGCAGGTGCACCCGGTGCGCCAGGGACCCGGTCCCGACGAGCCGGGCTGCGGTCCGCAGCCTGGTGAGCGGCGCGAGCACCCGCCCGGCGAGCAGCCATCCGCCCGCCAGGCCCGCCACCAGCAGGACGACGAGCGCGGCGACCGCGCGCGGGACGAAGGCGCGCACGAGGTCCGTCCGGTTCGGGACCGACCCCGACTGCATCGAGATCTGTTCCGCGGGGACGTACCGCAGGAGGAACACCCAGACGACGCCGAGCAGGACGACGCCGGTCACGACGACGACCGCCGCGTAGCTGAGGGTGAGCCGCACGCGCACGCTCGTGCCGGCGGGTCGCGTCACGATGGGCGGGCCTTCTCGGCCGTGGAGGCGGCGATCCGGTACCCGACGCCGGGGACCGTCACGATGACCTCCGGCTCACCGAGCCGCTTCCGCAGGGTGGAGACGGTGATGCGGACGGCGTTCGTGAACGGGTCGGCGTTCTCGTCCCACGCCCGCTCGAGCAGGTCCTCCGCGCTGACGACACCGCCGGCGGCGGCGACGAGGACCTCGAGCACCGCGAACTGCTTCCGGGTGAGGGCGACGAAGTGGCCGTCCCGGACCACCTCGCGACGGAACGGATCGATGCGCACGCCCCCGAACTCCAGGACCGGCGGACGATGGGGTGTCCGGCGCCGGGCCAACGCACGGAGTCGCAGCACGAGCTCGCGGAGGTCGAACGGCTTCGTCAGGTAGTCGTCCGCACCCACGGCGAACCCCGAGGCCTTGTCGTCGAACCGGTCGGCGGCCGTCAGCATGAGGATCGGCGTCCCGCTGCCCGAGGCGACCACGTGCGCGGCGACCTCGTCCCCGGACGGCCCGGGCACGTCCCGGTCGAGCACCGCGACGTCGTACGTGTTGAGACCGAGCAGTTCGAGGGCGGTGTCGCCGTCACCGGCCACGTCGCTCGCGATCGCCTCGAGCCGGAGCCCGGCGCGGACCGCTTCGGCCAGCAACGGTTCGTCCTCGAGGATCAACACGCGCACGGGTCGATGGTACGAGCATCGACGTATCGGGAGCGTATGCGGGAACGCATACGCGGTGGCAACACGCGGCGCTCGAGCATCGTCCCCATGACCTCCCCCGATCGTCGTCACCGTCCGGCCCTCGTACCGGGGCTCACCCTCGTCGTCCTCCTCGTGCTCGCCGTCCTGCTGGCGGGGTGCGCGGTGCGGTCCACCGTCGCGGCGAGTCCCGGTGCCGGCGACGGCGTCGACGTCTCGTCGGCGACGGGCCGCGCCGGTGGCGAGACCCCGTCCGACGCCTCGGTGTTCGACGACACGCTGCCCGCCGTGACCCGTCTCGACCCCGCGCTGCTCGCTGCCGTCCGGGCGGCGGCTCGGGAGGCCGCCGGCGACGACGTCACCTTCGTCCTGAACAGCGGCTGGCGCTCGGCCGCGTACCAGGAACAGCTCCTCCGGGATGCGGTCGACGAGTACGGCTCGATCGACGAGGCCGCCCGCTGGGTCGCGACCCCGGCCACGTCGGCGCACGTCCGCGGCGACGCGGTGGACATCGGCTCGTGGGACGCGGCGACCTGGCTGTCCGACCACGGGGCCGCCCACGGCCTGTGCCAGGTCTACGCCAACGAGGGCTGGCACTTCGAGCTGCGACCGGCGGCGCCGGGGTCCGGGTGTCCGCGGATGTACGTCGACCCCACGCAGGACCCGCGGATGCAGCCGTGACGGGCCACCCGGTGTCCGAGTTGGTCGTCCACCAGGACGCCGTCCGCGCGAACACCGCGTTCTTCGCCGAGCGGACTGGTGGGCGGCTCATGGCCGTGCTCAAGGCCGACGCCTTCGGCCACGGTCCGCTCGCCCGGGCCGTGGTCGCGGCCGGCGCCGGGTCGATCGGGGTGACCGCGATCGCGGAGGCGCTCGCCGTCCGGAGCGAGGGCGTCGACGTGCCGGTGCTCAGCTGGCTCAACCCCGTGGACGCCGACTTCGGCGCGGCGGTGCTCGCGGATGTCGACCTCGCCGTGCCGAGCGCCGCCGTGCTGCACGCCGTCGTCCGGGCCGCGCACGCCGTCGGTCGCCGGGCACGCGTGCACCTGCACGTCGACGTCGGGATGGCCCGAGACGGGTGCCCGCCCGCCGAATGGCCCGCACTGTGCGCGCTCGCCCGCGAGGCCGAGGGGACCGGCGACGTCCGGGTCGTCGGTGTCATGGGCCACATGTCCTGCGCCGAGCGCCCCGACGACCCCCAGAACGCCCGGGAGCGCCTGGTGTTCGCGGCTGCGCTCCGGACCGCACGGCGCCGCGCGCTCGGTCCAGCCGTGGCGCACCTCGCCGCGACGGCCGCGACCCTGACCGGGGCCGGCGACGGGTACGGCGTCTCCCGGATCGGCGCCGGCCTCTTCGGCATCGACCCGTCCGGGACGACCGACGTCCTCCGGCCCGCACTCACGCTCCGGACGCGGGTCGTCGCCACCCGCGCGGTCCGGGCGGGCACCGGCGTCGGCTACGGCCACGAGTACGTCGCACCCGGCGACACCACCCTCGCGCTCCTCCCGCTCGGCTACGGCGACGGACTGCCCCGGGCGGCGGGCCACCGGGCCGAGGTCCTGCTCGCCGGCCACCGACGCCCCGTCGTCGGCCGCTTCTCGATGGACACGGTCGTCGTCGACACCGGCGGCCAGGCCGTCCCACCCGGGACGGTGGCGACCGTGTTCGGACCGGGCCAGGACGGCGAACCGACGGTGGCGGAGTGGGCGCGCTGGGCGTCGACCATCCCGCACGAGATCGTCACCCACATCGGCAGCCGCGTCGCGCGGGTCCACCGGACCACGCGCGACGGCTCGACCCAGGAGGAGCACCGTGGCTGAGCACACCAGGAGACGGATCGCGGTCATCGGCGGTGGCCGCAGCGACGAGCACGACGTCTCGCTCGCGTCCGCCGCCGCGGCGGTCCGAGCGGTGAGCGCGAACGGCGACGAGGTCGTCGCGCTGACCGTCGGCCGGGACGGCCGCTGGCGCGGCACCGGACGGGAGGCCCTGCCCACCGCCGTCGCGGTCCGTCACCTCACCGCGTGCGACGTCGCTCTGCCGCTGCTGCACGGGGTCGACGGAGAGGACGGCGCCGTCGCGGGCCTGCTGACGATGCTCGGTCTGCCCTTCGTCGGTTCGCCGGTCCGGGCCGGCGCCCTGGCCATGGACAAGTGGGCGACGAAGTTGCTCGCGGAGGCCGCGGGCATCGCGACCGCCCCGGCGGTCCTCGTCCGGCGCGGCGACGACGTGGGCGCGCCGCCGCTCGCGCCGCCGCTCGTGGTGAAGCCGACGACGGGCGGGTCGAGCAACGGCGTGACTCGTGTCGCGACCGGTGCCGACTTCCGGACCGCGGTCGCCGCGGCCCGGGCAGCGGGCGAGGACGTCCTCGTCGAGTCCTTCGTCGCCGGGCGCGAGGTCGACATCGCCCTCTTCCGCGACCGCGACGGGCTCCTCCGTGCGGGGGCGACGCTCGAGGTCGGGGTCGCCGCCGACGGCGTGTTCGACCGGGACCGCAAGTACGACGGCACCGCGGAGTTCACCGTGCCGGCACGCGTGTCCCCGGTCGAACACGCCGCCGTGGACCGGGCGGCACGGCTCCTGTACGCGGCACTCGGCTGCTCCGGGGTCGCCCGGTTCGACTTCTTCGTCACGGCGGACGGGATCGTGCTGAACGAGGTGAACACGACCCCGGGGTTCACCGAGCAGTCGCAGGTGCCCCGCATGTACGCGGCGGTCGGCCTGCCGTACGGAGACCTCGTCACGGAGCTCGTCGAGGCGGCGCTGGCCGAGCGCGGCGCGGCCGGGAGCGACGGGACGGTGTCCTGACCGCGGGGTCAGACGTGGTCGGCCAGGTGCGCGCCCCACACGGCGTAGGTGTCCCGGTACCGGTGCTCCTCCGCCTCCGGACGCCACACCGACCGCGTCAGCTCCTCGGGGAAGCCGACGACGTCGACGCGCGCGTGGTCCGCTGCCACCGCCGACGTCCGGCGGTTCAGCTCACGGCCGTGCACACCGGCGGCGATCCGTGCCGGCCGAGACAGGCTGCCCGCGTTGTCGAGCGGCGGGATCGCCCCGACGAGGACCCGGGCCCCGGGCGGGAGCGCGTCGAGGAGCGCGGCCAGGGTGTCGCGGAGGTGCCCCTCCCAGGCGAGCGGCGACATGACCCGCAGGGCGTCGCTGATGCCGACCATCACGACGACGAGTTCGCACGCCCGCAGGAGTTCCCGGTGCCCCTGCACCACGGCGGGCAGCTCCCGGACGCTCGACGACGGCGTGCTCACGATCGACCACGACGTCCCGCGTCCGTGGCGGGCTGCGCGGCGCCGGGCGAAGAACGCCGGCAGGGACAACTCGTGCGTGCGTACGCCGAGGGAGAGCTCGCCGCGCTCGCCGAGGAACAGCACCCGCCCGACGTCGGGTCCGGCCACCGTCCCCTCGGCGGGGTCGTCCGGGTACACGTCGAAGGCAGCGTCGGAGCGGCGGAAGAGGAACTCGCTCACGCGTCCGACGCGCGCGGGGAGCGTGACGGCGGAGCGGACGGCCGTGCGGAGTCGTGACATGGGTGCGCCGCCGCCGATCCTGCGGCGACGGGATGCACCGCGCGGTCGACGTCCTTCCGGCCATCGCCACGCTAGTCCCCGGGAGTGTGGACAACCGGGGTACACCGCCTGCCGCACGTCTGCAGTGGAGGGGATGACGGGAATCGAACCCGCGTAGCCAGTTTGGAAGACTGGGGCTCTACCATTGAGCTACATCCCCGCGGCCGCGCACGAGTCGCAGCCCCACCACCATACCGGACGAACGACCCCGCCATGATCCTGCCGCCGCCCGACGAGTCGTCGCAGCGCACGATCAAGCGCTCCCGGGTGCTCTCGTACGTGCTCGTCGCGATCGCCGCGGTGGTGCTGTCCCTGCGCCCGGAGCTGCTCGGCGACCCGCAGGCGCAGCCGTGGCACGCACTCCTGCACGTGTGGCGCATCGTCGTCGGGCTGCTGCTCGGTGTCGCCGCGCTGGCGGTGCAGGTCGTCGTCGGCGTCCGGTGGCGCCAGGGGCTCCGGGAGTCCGCGGACGACTGACTTCCCACAACCGAGGGTCCTGCCGGGGATCGTGCATCGCGAGCCCGCTAGACTCATCGAGGTCGTGGGGCCGGACTCGTCCTGCCCGCGCGTCATCAGGCGCACACGACGATCCTGGCCCTCGTACCGGGGCGTAGCTCAGCTTGGTAGAGCGCCCGCTTTGGGAGCGGGAGGTCGCAGGTTCAAATCCTGTCGCCCCGACCAGGTCACATCGAACGTCAACCAACAGGAGAACATCCCTTGGCCACCAGCACCGTCGACAAGGTGAGCGACACCCGCGTCAAGCTCACCGTGAACGTGACGCCGGAAGATCTCAAGCCGAGCATCGACCACGCGTACAAGCACATCGCCGAGCAGATCAACATCCCCGGCTTCCGCAAGGGCAAGGTCCCGCCGGCGATCGTCGACCAGCGTGTCGGCCGCGGCGAGGTCCTGAACCACGCCGTCGGTGACGCCATCGACACCTTCTACCGCCAGGCGGTGGACGAGCAGGAGCTGCGCATCCTCGGCCGTGCCGAGGCCGACGTCGCCGAGCTCCCGAACGTCAAGGACTTCTCCGGCGACCTCGTCCTCACCTTCGAGGTGGACGTGCGTCCCGAGTTCGACCTGCCCGACTACGGCTCCATGGAGATCGAGGTCGACGCGGTCGAGGTCTCCGACGAGGAGATCGACGAGGAGCTGCAGAACCTCCGCACGCGCTTCGGCACGCTCGTGACCGTCGACCGTCCGGCCAAGGTCGGCGACTTCGCGCAGCTCGACCTCACCGCCACCATCGGTGACGACGAGGTCGACTCGGCCACCGGCGTCTCCTACGAGATCGGCTCGGGCGACCTGCTCGAGGGCATCGACGAGGCGCTCGAGTCGCTCACCGCCGGCGAGTCCACCACCTTCGAGTCGAAGCTCGTCGGTGGCGACCGCGAGGGCGAGACCGCCCAGATCGCCGTCACCGTCACCGCCGTCAAGGAGCGCGAGCTCCCCGAGGCCGACGACGAGTTCGCGCAGATCGCCAGCCAGTTCGACACGCTCGACGAGCTCAAGGTCGACCTCAAGGAGCAGATCGCCAAGTCGAAGACCTTCGGCCAGGGCGCTGCCGCTCGCGACAAGCTCGTCGAGCAGCTCCTCGAGTCGGTGGAGATCCCGATCTCGGAGAAGCTCATCGAGGACGAGGTGCACCGTCACCTCGAGCAGGAGAACCGTCTGGAGGACGACGAGCACCGCAAGGAGGTCGCCGAGTCCAGCGAGAAGGCGTTCCGCTCGCAGATCCTGCTCGACTCCATCGCCGAGAAGGAGCAGATCCAGGTCTCGCAGGAGGAGCTCACGCAGTACCTCATCCAGGCCGCCGCGCAGTACGGCATGGAGCCCGCCGAGTTCATCAAGGTGATCGACCAGAACGGCCAGATCCCCGGCATGGTCGGCGAGGTCGCCCGCTCGAAGGCCGTCGCGACGGTCCTCTCGAAGGTCACCGTGAAGGACACCGCCGGCAACCCGGTCGACCTCTCCGCGTTCACCGCGGGTGTCGCCCAGAGCGACGACGTCGACGCGGACGAGACCGACGACGAGTCGGCCGAGGCCGACGCGAAGTAGTCTCGACCCCTCACGGACAGGAGGCGCGGTGCCAGCTGGCACCGCGCCTCCTGTCCGTTCCCGCACCGGCTGACCGCCGACAGCGAACAGACGAGACCGAGTGCGTTGCAACCGATAAGTTCGACAACAAGCGACAACTGAACGGGAGCTTTTCCATGGCCGAAGCAACACTGAACCCCAGTGTTTTTGACCGCCTTCTGAGAGACCGGATCGTGTGGCTCGGCTCCGAGGTCCGCGACGACAACTCGAACGAGATCGCAGCCAAGCTGCTGCTCCTCGCCGCCGAGGACCCTGAGAAGGACATCTACCTCTACATCAACTCGCCCGGCGGCTCGATCACCGCCGGCATGGCGATCTACGACACGATGCAGTTCGTGCCGAACGACATCGTCACGGTGGGCATCGGCCTCGCCGCCTCGATGGGGCAGTTCCTGCTCTCGTCCGGCACGCCCGGCAAGCGCTACATCACGCCGAACGCGCGCGTGCTCCTGCACCAGCCGTCCGGTGGGTTCGGTGGGACCGCCGCCGACATCCAGACGCAGGCGAAGGTCATCCTCGACATGAAGCAGCGGATGGCCGAGCTCACGGCTGAGCAGACCGGCAAGTCGATCGAGCAGATCCTCAAGGACAACGACCGCGACAACTGGTTCTCGGCGCAGGAAGCCCTCGAGTACGGCTTCGTCGACCACCTGCGCGCCTCGTCCGCCGAGGTCGTCGGTGGCGGCGGTACCTCGGGCGACGGCGAGACCCCCACGCCGGCCGCCGAGCCCGACGCCCAGTCCTGATCCCCACCGAAGAAAAGGAAACGAGAATGCATCTTCCCATGCTCGGTGGCGCCCAGAACGTCCCGGCTCCCACCGACCGGTACATCCTCCCGAGCTTCGAGGAGCGCACGGCCTACGGCTACAAGCGGCAGGACCCGTACGCGAAGCTCTTCGAGGACCGCATCGTGTTCCTCGGCGTCCAGGTCGACGACGCGTCGGCCGACGACGTCATGGCTCAGCTGCTCGTGCTCGAGTCGATGGACCCGGACCGCGACATCGTCATGTACATCAACTCGCCCGGTGGCTCGTTCACCGCGATGACGGCGATCTACGACACGATGCAGTACATCCGTCCGCAGATCCAGACGGTCTGCCTCGGGCAGGCCGCCTCGGCCGCGTCGGTGCTCCTCGCCGGTGGTACCCCGGGCAAGCGGCTCGCGCTCCCGAACGCCCGCGTGCTCATCCACCAGCCCGCCGTCCAGCAGGGTGGCGGCCAGGCGTCCGACATCGAGATCCAGGCGGCGGAGATCCTCCGCATGCGCACCTGGCTCGAGGAGACGCTGTCGAAGCACTCCAACAAGACGCCGGAGCAGATCAACCACGACATCGAGCGCGACAAGATCATGTCCGCGCAGGAAGCGGTGGAGTACGGCCTGATCGACCAGGTCCTCACCAGCCGCAAGAACCTGCCGGCGCTGGTCAAGTAGCGCGACACGACGACGGCCCCGTACCGAGCTCGGTACGGGGCCGTCGTCGTGTCTGGAGGCGGTGCGGCTCAGCCCTCGTCGGTGTCGTCGGCAGCGGGTGCCGGGCGACGACGGACGAGCAGGAGCACGGCGACCACCGCGGCGACGACCACGAGGCCGCCGGCACCGATCCACAGCGCGTCGGACGTCGTCGACGCGGTCCCGCCCGACTCGGTGCCGGTCGTGGTCGCGGCAGCGGTGGACCCGTCGCCGTCGGCCGCGCAGCTCGGCGGTGTCGCGGAGCCCGACGCGGGGGAGAAGCCGGCCGGCGCGTCCCACGTGAAGTCGTACGAGTCGGAGACGGTGTGCCCGTCGGCCGAGATGATCTGCCACTCGACGGTGTACTGCCCGGAGTCGCCGAGCGCTGCCGCGGTGGTCATCGTCGGGCCGTCGACGTCGACACAGCCGTCCTCGAAGTACGTGCCGTCCGGACCGACGACGCGGAAGGCGAACCCGGAGTCCGTGTCGCCGATGTCGAGCAGCCGGTCGTTCGTCGTGATCGCGAACGACTCCGGCAGCTCGGTGAGCGTGCTGTCGGCCGCCGGGGTGGCGGAGACGAGGTAGTTGTGCGCGCTGGCGGGGGCGGCGATCCCGAGGAGTGCACCGCACGCGATCGTGAGCGCCGCGGCGGACGCGGCCACGAGCCTCCCGGCCCGGCCGCGCCCACCCGCAGGACGCGAGCCGGCCGGAGCGCCGGACGTCACTTGCTGCTGCCGCGACGGCGCGAGGCGGCGACCGAGACGACGAGCGCGACGGCGCCGAGGAGCAGGCCGCCGAGGCCGAGGAACCGCCCGACCAGGTCGGGGTCCGCGGGGCTGGTGGAGGATGCACTGGAGGCGGTGGTCGCGACCGAGTCGTCGGACCCGGTCGACTCGGCGGCACCGTGGGCGTGCTCGTCCTCGGCTGCGTCGGCAGCGGTCAGGGTGATCGTGGGCGCCGGGTGCTCCGGCTCGGCCTCACCGGCCTTCGTCGTCTGGTCCCACTCGGTGGAGCCCTTCTCGCAGGTCTGCGAGACGGGCATCGCGACGGTGTCGCCCGCCGCGCCGTCCGGGAGCGCGAAGGACAGCGCGAACGTGTCGCGCTCGTCGGCGGGGAGCGGCGTCTTCGCGGTGTACGTGACGCTCGTGACCCGCTCGGCCGCTGCTTCGGACTCGTCCTCGTCCGCCGCGGCGCTGGGGGCGGTGTACGGCTCGGTGTCCTTCGTGATGGTCCAGTTCGGGTTGACCGTCGGCGTGACCTCGATCACGGACTCGGGGACGTGGAACTGCAGCTTCGTGGTGGGGGAGCCGTCGCAGCCGTGCGGGACGGAGAACGTGACCGTGGTGTACGAGTTCGCCGCCGTCGAGGTGGCTTCCGCGCCGACGTGCGCGCTGGCCGAGGCCGCGGAGCCGAGGACGATCGCGGCGGCGACACCGAGGGTCGCGACGCCGCCGGTGGCGAGGCGCTTGTGCATGGTTCCTCCAGGAGCCGTTCTCTACAACTTGTAGAGCAACGGCGTCCACGCTACCAGGCCCGCGACGCCGTGGGCGAACGCGGCCGGGGGTCCCCGACGGTGTCACCGGATGCGGTTAGGCTCGGTGACACGACGACCTCGTGCACCGCACTGGCGGCGCGCGTCGACCAGGGAAGGCCGAGAGCATGGCACGCATCGGAGAGAGCGCCGACCTCCTGAAGTGCTCCTTCTGTGGGAAGAGCCAGAAGCAGGTACAGCAGCTGATCGCCGGTCCCGGCGTGTACATCTGCGACGAATGCGTCGAACTCTGCAACGAGATCATCGAGGAGCGCCTCGCCGAAGCGGGCGAGGACACCGGCAGCGGCGAGTTCGACCTGCCCAAGCCCCGCGAGATCTTCGACTTCCTGCAGGAGTACGTCATCGGGCAGGACCCGGCGAAGCGCGCGCTCGCGGTCGCCGTCTACAACCACTACAAGCGCGTCCGGGCGCAGGGGCAGATCACCGCTGCCGAAGACCGCGACGACGTCGAGATCGCCAAGTCGAACATCCTGCTCATCGGGCCGACCGGCTGCGGCAAGACCTACCTGGCGCAGACGCTCGCGAAGCGCCTCAACGTGCCCTTCGCCGTCGCCGACGCCACAGCACTGACCGAAGCCGGGTACGTCGGCGAGGACGTCGAGAACATCCTGCTCAAGCTCATCCAGGCCGCCGACTACGACGTCAAGCGCGCCGAGACCGGCATCATCTACATCGACGAGGTCGACAAGATCGCGCGGAAGGCCGAGAACCCCTCGATCACGCGCGACGTCTCGGGCGAGGGCGTGCAGCAGGCGCTGCTCAAGATCCTCGAGGGCACGGTCGCCTCGGTGCCGCCGCAGGGCGGTCGGAAGCACCCGCACCAGGAGTTCATCCAGATCGACACGACGAACGTCCTGTTCATCGTGGCCGGGGCCTTCGCCGGGCTCGAGGAGATCGTCTCGTCCCGCGTCGGCAAGCACGGCATCGGCTTCGGTGCACAGCTGCACAGCCCGCTCGACCAGCAGGACCTGTACGCCGACGTCCTGCCGGAGGACCTGCACAAGTTCGGGCTCATCCCGGAGTTCATCGGTCGTCTGCCCGTCGTGACCACGGTGTCGAAGCTCGACCAGGCCGCGCTCATGCAGATCCTCACCGAGCCGAAGAACGCCCTCGTCCGGCAGTACCAGCGGATGTTCCAGATCGACGGTGTCGAGCTCGAGTTCGACCAGGGTGCGCTCGAGGCCATCGCGGACCTCGCCGTCCTGCGGCAGACGGGTGCCCGCGGGCTCCGGGCGATCATGGAAGAGGTCCTCGGGCCGATCATGTTCGACATCCCGTCGGACGACGACGTCGCCCGCGTGGTCATCAACCGTGCGACCGTGCTCGAGAACGCGGCGCCGACGATCGTCCCGCGGTCGCAGCCGAAGCGCGTCGAGAAGTCCGCGTAGCGACGCCGCGCCGGGGACGGCGCCGCCGCCGGTGCCCCGGCGCGCTGGTTCGCCGGTGCCTACTCGAGCCCGCGGCGACGCAGCAGTGGCCCGACCTCGGCGTCCCGGCCGCGGAACGCGCGGTACGCCTCGAGCGGGTCCTGCGCTCCGCCGACGCCGAGCAGGAGTCGCGCGAACCGCTCGCCGGCCTCCCGGGACAGGCCGCCGTTGTCGCGGAACCACTCCACGGTGTCGGCGTCGAGCACCTCGCTCCAGATGTACCCGTAGTACCCGGCGTCGTACCCGCCCGAGAACGTGTGCGCGAAGTACGTCGACGAGTAGCGGGGCGGGACGGCCGGGGCGTCGATGCCCGCGTCCGCCAGGGCCTGCCGCTCGAAGGCCTCGACGTCGGTGACGGCTGCGGCCTCGGCGGCGGTCAGCCGGTGCCACGCCTGGTCGAGGAGCGCGGCGGCGAGGTACTCGGTCGTGCCGAAGCCCTCGTTGAAGCCCTCGGCGTCACCGAGCCCGAGGACGAGCTCCGGCGGCATCGGCTCGCCGGTCTCGTGGTGCTTCGCGTAGTTCGCCAGCACCGACGGCCAGGTCACCCACATCTCGTTGACCTGCGACGGGAACTCGACGAAGTCACGCTCCACGTTCGTGCCGGAGAACCGGGGGTAGGTCGTGCGGGCGATCAAGCCGTGCAGCGCGTGCCCGAACTCGTGGAACAGCGTCTCGACCTCGTCCTGGGTCAGGAGCGTGACCGAACCGGTGGCCGGCTTCGGCACGTTGAGGTTGTTGACGACGACGGGGAGCGTGCCGAGCAGGTGCGACTGCTCGACCACGGGGTTCATCCACGCCCCGCCGCGCTTGCCGTCCCGTGTGTACAGGTCGAGCAGGTACAGCCCGACGGGCTCGTCCTCCTCGTCGGTGACCTCGAAGACGCGGACCTCGTCGTTGTAGCCCCGCAGGTCGGGCCGTTCCGTGAAGTGCAGGCCGTACAGCGCGGTGGCCGCGTGGAAGACGCCGTCGACGAGGACCCGGTCGGCCGCCAGGTAGGGGCGGAGTGCCCCGCTGTCCGCGGCGAACTGCTCACCGCGCAGGACCTCGGTGGCGTACCCCCAGTCCCACGACTCGACTTCGTACCCGACGGTCCGCGACCGCACGGCCCGCTCGTCGCGGGCGTTCGCGGTCGCGGCCGGCACGAGCGACGACAGCAGCCCGGCGACCGCGTCGGGGTCGCCGGCGGTCTCGTCGGCGGTGACGACCGAGGCGTGGTCGCGGAAGCCGAGCAGTTCGGCGCGTTCGGCGCGGAGGCGCACGATCCGCAGCAGGACCTCCCGGTTGTCGAAGGCGTTCCCGCGTCGCCCGCGCGAGAGCGACGCCTCCATGATCCGCCGCCGGAGCCCGCGGTCGGTGAGCGCGGCGAGCCAGGGGTGGCCGGTGTAGAGCGGCAGGGTGACGAGCCAGCCGTCCAGACCCCGGTCGGCCGCGGCGCCGGCGGCCGCGGACACCGCACCGTCGTCGAGCCCGGCGAGTTCGGACGCGTCGGTGACGTGCACGGCGGCGTCGTTCGTGTCCTCGAGCAGGTTCCGCTCGAACGTCGTCGTCAACGAGGAGAGCTCCTGGTTGACGGCGGTCAGTCGTTCCTTGCCCGCGTCGTCGAGACCGGCGCCGGCGAGCGTCATCTCGGTCAGGGTCCGGGCGACGAGGCGTCGGTCCTCGTCCGACAGGCCGGGAGCGCCGTCGAGGTCGTCGTGCACGGCCCGCACGCGTGCGTACAGGCGGGCGTCGAGCACGATGGCGTCACGGTGGGCGGCCAGGAGCGGGGAGAGCTCCGCCTCGAGGTCGCGGAGCTCGTCGGTGGAGTCCGCCGAGGTGACGGTGGAGAAGACCATCTCGACCCGCTGCAGCAGCTGCCCGGACCGTTCGAGTGCCACGAGCGTGTTCTCGAACGTCGGCGGGTGCGGGTCGGTGGCGATCGCCTCGACCTCGGCGCGGTGCTCGGCCATCCCGGCGGCGAAGGCCGGGCGGTAGTGCTCCGTCCGGACGTCGTCGAACGGGGGCAGGGCGTAGGGGAGCGTGCTCGGTTCGTCGAACGGAGTGGCCATCCCCACAACCTATCCGCCGGCCCGTGTCAGGGCGTGGCGGCGTCGATGAGGACCGCGGCGGCGCGACGCGCGTGCACGGCGGCGTCCGTCGTGCCGGCGATCGCCGCGGTGGTCTGCGCCCCCTCGGCGAGGAGCGCGAGCTGGGCGGCGAGTTCCTCGGCGCGGTCGACGTCAGGGACGGCCTGGAGGGCGAGGCCGCTGACGAAGCGCTGGAACGACTCCTTGTGCTCGCGTGCGATGGCGGCGACGGTCGGCGAGGTCGCACCGAGCTCGCCGAAGGCGTTGATGAACCCGCAGCCCCGGAACGTGTCGTCGCCGAACCACGACTCGAGGAAGTCGTAGACGGCGAGCATCTTCGCGCGCGGCCCGGCGGCGTCGTCGACGGCCGCACGGATGCCCTGCTCCCAGAGCGCGTGACGCCCGGTCAGGACGGCTGCGACGAGCTGCTCCTTGCCGGGGAACGCGGCGTAGAGCTTCTTGAGCGAGACGCCGGCGGCCGATCGGATCTCGTCCATGCCGACGGCCTGGATGCCGCGCGCGTAGAACAGTGCGTCGGCGGTGTCGACGATGCGCGCCGTCGTCTCCGGCTCGACCGTGCTCGTGGCCATGTCCGCCCTCCGTCCACCCGGTTGTCCGCCGGCAGGGCACCACGCCGGGAACGTTCGTTCTCCACTCTAGGCCGCGGAGCGGGAGCGGTCAGTCCTCGGTGCCGGCGTCGTCCGGGTCCGTCACCTGCGCGTGGCCGAGCGGATCGAGGTGGATCGACGTCCCGTCGTCCAGCTCGACCATCGGCTTGCCCTCCAGGAAGGTGAGCGTCCAGCGCCAGGTCGACGCGTCGACCGACTGCGCTGTCAGGTCGTCCTCGACAGCGCGCACCGCGACCACCATCGTCTCGGGCAGCCGTGCGGGCGGTTCCGCTCCGACGTTCCATCTCGTGCCCAACTGCATGCGTGCCTCCAGTACGTCGCCGGCGGGGACGCAGGACGCCCCGCCCGTGTCTCCACGGTAACGGGGCGTCCTCGGTGTCCGGGTCGCGGCCCGGGTGCTCCGACTAGGCCGAGGGCTGCTCGGCCAGCTCGATCTCGGTCACCGCGAACTCGTCGCCGTCCACGAAGGCGAGGTCCTGGATGCGGCCGACGGCCGCCAGGTCCACGGCCGCGCGCTCCACGAGCTCGCGCACGGCGGCCGGCGCCTGCACGACCGCCCGGGTGACGGGCGTCTTCTGGGACGCCTTCGCCGCGGTCTTCGCACCGCGGATGCCGATGAGCGCCTGCCCGACGGCGGCGAGCAGACCGGTCTCCGCCTGGTCGACCGGCAGGTCGGTCCGCGTCGGCCAGGAGGCCCGGTGCACGCTCGTCTCGTGGGTCCAGGCCCAGACCTCCTCCGTCGCGTACGGGAGGAACGGGGCGAGCAGACGGAGCAGGACGTCGATCGCGCCCCGGAGCGCGAGCACCGCGCTCGCCTGGGTCTCGTGGCTCGCGTCCGCCGCGGTGCCGTAGGCACGCTCCTTGACGAGCTCGAGGTAGTCGTCGCAGAAGGTCCAGAAGAAGCGCTCGGTGATCTCGAGCGCACGGGCGTGGTCGTACGCCTCGAACGCGGCCGTGGCCTGGTCGACGACCGTGCCCAGAGCGGCGAGCATGTCGACGTCGAGCGCCTCCGTCACCCGGTGGGCGCCGGTGGGCAGCTCGAAGCCGTAGACGAACTTCGCCGCGTTGAGGACCTTGATCGCGAGACGACGGCCGACCTTGATCTGCTTCGGGTTCTGCGGGTCGAACGCGGCGTCGGTCCCGAGCTTCGACGAGGCCGCCCAGTACCGGACCGCGTCCGCACCGTGCTGCTCGAGGATCGACAGCGGCGTGACGACGTTGCCCTTCGACTTCGACATCTTCTTGCGGTCGGGATCGACGATGAAGCCGGAGATCGAGGCGTTCTTCCACGGCACCACGTCGGCCTCGAGCTGGCTGCGGAGCACGGTCGTGAACAGCCACGTCCGGATGATGTCCTGCGCCTGCGGGCGGACGTCGTACGGGTACACCAGGCCGTAGAGCTCCGGGTCGGTCTCCCACTTTCCGGCGAGCTGCGGGGTGAGGGACGAGGTCGCCCAGGTGTCCATCACGTCGAGCTCGCCCTGGAAGCCGCCGGCGACACCGCGCTGCGACTCGTCGTACCCGGGAGCCGGGTCGGACGACGGGTCGACGGGCAGCTGCGCCTCGGTCGGGACGATCGGCTGGTCGAAGACCGGGTTCCCGTCGGCGTCGAGCGGGTACCAGACCGGGATCGGCACACCGAAGAAGCGCTGGCGGGAGATGAGCCAGTCGCCGGACAGGCCGCCGACCCAGTTCTCGTACCGGACCTTCATGAAGTCGGGGTGGAACGCGATCTGGTCCCCGCGGTCGAGGAGCGTCTGCTTCAGCTCTTCGTCGCGGGCACCGTTGACGATGTACCACTGGCGGGTGGAGACGATCTCGAGCGGCTTGTCGCCCTTCTCGAAGAACTTGACCGGGTGGTTGATCGTCTTGACGTCGCCGACGAGCTCGCCGGACGCGGTGAGGGCGTCCACGACGACCTTCTTGGCGGAGAACACCGTCTTGCCGGCCATCTCGGCGTAGAGCGCCCGACCCTCGGCGGACTCGATCCACGCCGGCTCCTCCGAGCGGATGCGGCCGTCGAACCCGATCACCGAGCGGTTCGGCAGCTGCAGCTCGCGCCACCAGACGACGTCGGTGGTGTCACCGAACGTGCAGATCATCGCGATGCCGGCGCCCTTGTCCTTCTGCGCGAGGTGGTGCGCGAGCACCGGGACCTCGACGTCGAACAGCGGGGAGCGGACGGTCGTGCCGAACAGGTCCTGGTAGCGCTCGTCGTCCGGGTGTGCGACGAGGGCCACGCACGCCGGCAGGAGCTCGGGGCGGGTGGTCTGGATGACGACGTCACCGCTGCCGTCCGTCTTGTGGAAGGCGAGACCGTGGTACGCGCCCGGCATCTCCTTGTCCTCGAGCTCGGCCTGGGCGACCGCGGTGCGGAACGTCACGTCCCACAGCGTCGGGGCGTCGGCCTGGTACGCCTCGCCACGCTCGAGGTTGCGGAGGAAGGCGCGCTGGGCGCTCGCGCGGGAGGTCGCGTCGATGGTGCGGTACGACTGCGTCCAGTCGACCGACAGCCCGAGGGTGCGGAAGAGCTCCTCGAACTGCTGCTCGTCCTGGACGGTCAGCTGGTCGCAGAGCTCGATGAAGTTGCGACGGGAGATCGGCAGCTGGTCGGCGGCCTTGCTCGACTTGCCGTCGCCGCCCTCGAACGGCGGCGTGAAGTCGGGGTCGTAGGGGAGCGACGGGTCGCAGCGGACGCCGTAGTAGTTCTGCACGCGGCGCTCGGTGGGGAGACCGTTGTCGTCCCAGCCCATCGGGTAGAAGACGTGCTTGCCGCGCATGCGCTCGTACCGGGCCTTGAGGTCGGTGTGCGTGTACGAGAACACGTGTCCGATGTGCAGCGAGCCGGAGGCGGTCGGCGGCGGGGTGTCGATCGAGTAGACGGCGGACCGGTCACCGGCGGCGGCGCGGTCGAACCGGTAGGTGCCGTCCTGCTCCCACTGCGGTCCCCAGACCTGCTCGAGTCCGTCCACCGATGGCTTGTCGGGCATGGGCTTGGTCATGGCTGCGCCTTCCGTTCGTATGTGCGGCACCGAGTCCGTGATGAGGTGCCTGAGTGTCCCCGCGCTCGACGGGTCCTGCCCAGCGTAGCGGTCACCCCGCTGCGCCGAGCCTGCCGAGCGGCACTGACATGCCACCCGTCCGGGTCCGCCTGGTAGGCTTCCGGGGTTTGTCCGGCGAGCGCGGCTCGCAGGTCGCCAGTGTCGCCGTCTCGTCGGACGCCCGAAGGACGTACAGCACACCGGAGGAACGACGTGCCAGCCAACACACCGAAGGAGACGCACGGGGACCGCCCGCTGCGGACGAAGGCCGCCGCCAAGCGCGCCCGGCGCAAGCTCACCGAGGACGACGTCACCGTCGTCGAGGAGTCGCTGCTCAAGCGTGCCGTCGCCGCAGCAGCACTCGGCAACGCCATGGAGTGGTTCGACTTCGGCATCTTCGCCTACCTGACGGTCACCATCTCGAAGGTGTTCCTGCCGGCAGGCGACCCGACCTCGAACCTCGTGGCGACGTTCGGCTTCTTCGCCGCCGCGTTCGTCGTCCGTCCGATCGGCGGCGCGGTGTTCGGCCCGATCGGCGACAAGATCGGCCGGCAGAAGGTCCTCGCGCTGACGATGATCCTGATGGCCGCGGGCACGCTGATGATCGGCCTCATCCCGTCGTACGACACGATCGGCTTCTGGGCGCCGGTGCTGCTGCTCGTCGCACGCTTCGTGCAGGGCTTCTCGACCGGCGGCGAGTACGGCGGGGCGGCGACGTTCATCGCGGAGTACTCGCCCGACAAGCGGCGCGGGTTCATGGGCTCGTGGCTCGAGTTCGGCACGCTCGCCGGCTACGTGCTCGGTGCGTCGATCGTCACGGTGCTGCAGTACGCGATGCCGGAGGACGCCCTGCTCAGCTGGGGCTGGCGCATCCCGTTCATCGTGGCGGGCCCGCTCGGCCTCATCGGGCTCTACCTGCGGCTCAAGCTGGAGGAGACACCTGCGTTCCAGAAGCAGCAGGAGCAGGCGGCCGAGCGCGAGTCGCAGAAGACGCCGTTCCTCAAGCTGTTCGCCGAGAACTGGCGCTCGCTCATCGTCTGCATCGGCCTGGTCCTCGTGTTCAACGTGACCGACTACATGCTCCTGTCGTACATGCCGACCTACCTCGAGACGAACCTCGGGCAGAACGCCACGTTCGGCCTCATCCTCATCGTCATCGTGATGATCCTCATGATGGTCGTCATCACGTTCGGCGGGCGGCTGTCGGACCGGTTCGGTCGTCGCCCGGTGCTCGCCGCGGGCTGCTTCGGGTTCATCGTGCTGTCCTGGCCGGCGCTGAAGCTCGTGCAGACCGGCACCGGCCCCGGCGTCTTCGCCGGGCTGCTCCTCCTCGGTCTGGTGCTCGTGACGTTCACGTCGACCATGCCGTCGACGCTCCCGGCCCTGTTCCCGACGATCATCCGCTACGGCGCGCTGGCGATCGCGTTCAACGTGTCGGTGTCCCTGTTCGGCGGCACGACGCCGCTCGCGACGCAGGCGCTCATCGCCGGTGCGAAGGACGCCGGCTACGGCTGGGCCGAGGACATCCCGGCGTTCTACCTCATGCTCGCCGCCCTGATCGGGCTCGTCGCGGTGTACTTCACCAAGGAGACCGCGAGCTCGCCCCTGATGGGCTCGGGCCCGACGGTCGCGCACGAGGACGAGGTCGCCGACGTGATCGCGGAGTACGACGACCCGACGTCGGAGCTCGCGCAGTCCGACTGGGCGAAGGACTTCTCGACGAGCCAGATCCCCGTCGTGTCGGCCGACGGGTCGCAGGACAAGGCCTCCGCCGGCTCCTGACCCCGTCCGACCACCTGCCTGGAGGCCCGCCCTGCGACACGCAGGTCGGGCCTCCGTCGCGTCCGGGCGCGCCGTCAGACGGCGGGGCCAGCGGCGAGTCGCTCGGCAGCACGGACCAGCTGCGCGGTGACCGCGTGCTGCGGTCGGTCGAACACCTCCGTTGCCGGGCCGTGCTCGACGACGACGCCCGCGTGCACCACGAGGACCTCGTCGGCCAGGCGGCGGACGGCGCGGAGGTCGTGCGACACGAAGACCATCGCGACCCCGGTGTCGTCGCGGAGCCGTTCGAGGAGCCCGAGCACGGCGTCCTGCACGGTCGCGTCGAGAGCGGTCACCGGCTCGTCGAGCACGAGCACCTCGGGGTCGGTGGCCAGCGCGCGGGCGATCGCGAGACGCTGCCGTTGCCCGCCGGAGAGGGTGCGCGGGGACCGGAGGCGGACCGCCGGGTCGAGGTCCACCTGCCGCAGGGCGTCGTCGACCCGGGCCGCGAGCGCTCCGGTCGCCCGTCGGGCCCGTCCGGCGGTGAGCGCGTCGGCGAGGACCCGCTCCACGTCCCATCGCTCGTCGAACGTCGCGCCGGGGTCCTGCACGACGGCGGCGACCCGGTGTCGGCGGGCGCGGCGTGCGCGTTCCGGCAGCGGCGCCCACGGCTGTCCGCTGAGCTGCACGGTGCCGGCGTCCGGCGTCTCGAGACCGAGCAGCATCCGGGCCACGGTGGTCTTGCCGGAGCCGGATGCGCCGATCAGCCCGAGGACCCGACCCGGGCGCACGGCCAGGGACACGTCCGCGACCGCTGGGACGGTGCCGTAGCTGCGCGTGAGTCCGACCGCGGCGAGGGCCGGCTCCGTCTGCGCCCTCTGCGCCGTCTGCGCCGTCTGCGCCGTCTCCTCCGGCCGTGCAGCGGTGGACATGACCGGGCGCTCGGTGGGTCGGGCCGCGCGCACGAGGGACTGCGTCGCGGGGTGTGCCGGCGCACGGAGGACGGAAGCGGTCGGGCCCTCCTCGACGATGCGTCCCGCGTCCATCACCGCCACCCGGTCGGCCCACCCGGCGACGAGGCCGAGGTCGTGCGTCACGACGAGCACTCCGGTACCGCGCTCCTGGGCGGCGCGCAGTTGCTCCATCACCCGCAACGCGACCCCCGCGTCGAGGGCGGTGGTCGGCTCGTCCGCGACCAGGAGGCCCGGACGACCGATCGTCGCGGCCGCGATGAGCGCACGCTGCCGCATCCCGCCGGAGAGGGACTCGGCGGTGCGTCCGTCGGTGGCCAGGTCGGGGTCGAGCCCCACGGCCTCGAGTTCGGCGCGGACCGCCTCGATGCGCTCGCGCGCCGAGAGCGCGGTGTGCAGGCGGAGGGCGTCGGCGACCTCGCGCCCGACCGGACGGAGCGGGTCCAGCGCGCCCAGGGCCTCCTGGCCGACGTAGCCGACGGATCGACCACGCACGGCGCGCCACCGTCGCTCCGACAGGTCACGGACGTCCTGTCCGCCCACCTGCAGCCGGTCAGCCGCGACCACCGCGCCCGGAGCGGACAGCCCCAGCGCAGCCCGGATCGTGACGGACTTGCCGGAGCCCGACGCACCGACCAGGGCGACACACTCGCCGCCGCGCACGCGCAGGGTGACGGCGTCGACCAGCGGCGTGCCGCCGATCGTGACGGACAGTCCCGCGACGTCGAGGACGACGGTGCCTGACGTGGCGTGCTCGTCCGCCGTCATCGTGCGGCCCCGGTACGGCGGAGTGCCCGGCCGAGCACCGTCACCGCGGTCGCGAGGACGACGATGGCGAGCCCGGGGAACGTGCTCATCCACGGGGCGGTCTGCAGGTAGGTCCGGCCGTCGGCGAGCATGGCCCCCCATTCCGGTGCGGGCGGTGGTGTCCCGACACCGAGGTAGCTCAGCGCGGACGCCCACACGACCGCCTGACCGATGCCGAGCGTCCCGACGGCGACGACCGGCCAGAGCGCGGCGGGCAGCACGTGCCGGACGACGATCGCGACGGGTGACCGCCCGAGCAGCACGGCCGTCTCCACCACCTGCGACGCCCGCGCGGTCCGGACCAGGCCGCGCACGATCCGGGCGTACCCGGGAGCGGTCGCGAACCCGACGGCGAGCATGGCCGGCACCGGCCCGGGACCGGTCACCGCGATCACGACGAGTGCGACGAGCAGCAGCGGCAACGCGAACGCCACCTCGGTCACGCGGCCGACCACCGCGTCGACCACCCGTCCGCCGAGCCCGGCAAGCACGCCGAGCGCCACGCCGGTCCCGCCGCCGACCAGGGTGGCGACGACGCCGACCAGGAGCGACGCCCGTGTCCCGGCGACCACCCGCGCCAGGACGTCCCGGCCCGACTCGTCGGTGCCGAACGGGTGGCCGGCGCCGGGTGGCAGGAGGGCCTCGGCCGGGTGGACCGCCAGTGGGTGTGCACCGCCGAGCAGTGCCGGCCACAGGGCGGCGACCACCGCGACCGCCACCACGGCGGCCGCGATGGTGCCTGCCGGCCCGAGCGTCCCCCCACGGAATCGCTCGGACCGGCGTCCGGCGCGCCGGCCGGACGTCTCGGACGGACCGGTCGGCGTCGCGCCGGTCCTGCCGTCGGGGTCGGTGCCGGACGGGAGGCCCGGGTCGACGATGCCGCTCACCACGCCTCCGCCTGGTCCGACGTCGCCGGGCGGTCGCCCCGGTCGTTCCCGCGCGGGTCGACCGCACGCTCCACGAGGTCGGCGACGGCGAGCACGACGACGTACGCCGCCGCCGACACGAGCGCGATCCCCGCGACGAGGGGCATGTCCCGCTGCGTCACCGCGGTCACGAGCGCCCGGCCGATCCCGGGGAGCGCGAACACCGACTCGACGACGACGGCTCCGGACACGAGCGACCCGAAGGCCCAGGCGGACAGGGCGATCCCGGGGAGTGCGGCGTGCCGGAGCAGGTGCCGACCGAACAGCCCCGCGCGGGACTCGCCCCGACCGCGGGCGGCGAGCGCGAAGGCGGACCGTTGCGCGTCCACCACACCGTCACGGATCGTCTCGGCCAGGTACCCGGCGACCGGCACCGCGACGACGAGCACGGGCAGGACCCAACCGCGCAGTGTGCCGTCGCTCACAGCGGGCACCCATCCCAGCGCGCTCGCGAACACGACGATGAGCACGCTGCCGAGCCAGAAGTGCGGCATCACGCTGGCGGTGACGGCCAGGCCGGTGGTCAGCAGCGCCGCCGTCCGGCCGCGCTGCGTCGACCACCACGCGGCGACGACCGCCAGCAGCCACGCGACCCCGAGCCCGGCGACCGCCAGGGTCAGCGTCACGGGCAGCTCCTGCGCGAGGAGCGTCGACACCGGCGTCCGGAAGGCGTACGAGTCCCCGAGCTGCCCCGTCGCCAGGCGACCGAGGAACACCAGGTACTGGACGAGGACCGGCCGGTCGAGCCCGTACTCGGAGCGCACCTGCGCGACCGCCTCGGCCGACGCCTGCGACCCCGGCCCGCCGAGGATCGCGAGGGCGGGGTCCCCGGGGATGAGGCGGATCGCGACGAACACGATCGTCGCCACCGCCCAGAGGACCCCGACGCCGCCCAGGACCCGGCGCACCGCCCAGCGCGCCCAGCCCGCCCGGGCTGGGCGGCGTGCCGGACGAGTGCCGGGTCCCTGCAGCGTCACCGGGGGATCAGCGTGCGACCCACGCCGTGCCGAACCACGGCGTGGAGACCGACGTGGTCGAGATGCCGTGGACGGCCGAGCGGTACAGGAAGTGGTTCTGCTGGTCGTAGAGCGGCAGGACCGTCCGGCTCTCGAGGATCGCCTTCTGCGCCTGCTCGACGAGGTCGGCACGCTCGCTCGCGTCCGAGGTCTGCGACGCCTTCTCGAGCAGCTCGTCGAGGGCCGGGTCATCGAGCTGCGCCAGGTTCGCGAAGTAGCCCGACGGTGCCGGGGTGATCGAGGCGGAGTCGTACAGGATGCGGAGGACGTCCGGTCCGACCTTCGTGTACGGGGCGCTCACGACGTCGTACTGGTTCTTCGCGAGTGCCGCGTACCAGCTCGACAGGTCGAGCTCCTGCAGCCGGACCTGGATGCCGACCTCCGCCTCGGACGCCTGGATCTGCTGGAACAGGCTGCGCTCTGCCGGGACGGACTGGTTCGTCGACACCGGGAACGTGACGGTGAGGGTCTTCCCGTCCTTCTCGCGGACGCCGTCGCTGTTCGTCTTCCAGCCGGCCTCGTCGAGCAGGCGCTCCGCCTCCGACGGGTCGTAGGCGAACAACGACTCGTCGGCGTACGACGTCGGCTCGACGCTCGACAGCACCGAGTACGAGCGCTTCGCGGTGCCGAGGAAGAGCGACTGCAACCCGGGATCGATCTCGGCGGCGGCGATGAAGGCCGTGCGGACGGCCTCGTCACGGAAGACCCCGTGGCCCGAGTTCAGCTCGAGTCGGTTGGACGCACCCGGACGTGGGGCATCGAGGTCACGGATGCTGCCCTTCGCCGAGGCAGCCTTCAGCTGGTCGGGCTGGGCGTTGTCGATCACGTCCACCTGACCGGACTGCAGGGCTGCGTAGCGCGAGGTCGAGTCGGGGAGGAACCGCCAGGTGAGCCCGTCCAGGCGCGGCTTCGTGGTCGACCCGGCGAGCGGGGTGTACGCGGTGTTCCGTTCGAGCGTGACGCGGTCGCCGTGCTTCCACCCGGTGACGGCGAAGGGGCCGGTGCCGACGGGGGACTCGCAGTTCGTCGCCTGCTCCCGCTCGAGCGCCTTCGGGGACTCCATGCCGACCCACGGCTGCGAGAACGACTCGAGCAGTGCGGCGTCGGGGCGGCTGAGGGACAGCGTCACCGTGTGGTCGTCGGTGGCGGTCGCCCGCTCGATCGACTGCAGGGCGAGGTACCCCGTGCTCGACGCGGTCGCGGGGTCCTGCACGTGCTCGATGTTCGCGACGACGGCCGCCGCGTCGAAGGGGGTGCCGTCGGTGAACCTGACGTCGTCGCGGAGCGTGAAGGTGAGGGTCTTCCCGTCGTCGCTCGTCGTCCACTCCGTCGCGAGCTCGGGGGTCGGACGGCCGTCGTCGTCGAGACCGACCAGCTCCTCGATGTACTGGGTCGCCAGGAGCGCCTGCGGGTAGTTGCCACCGACGTGCGGGTCCAGGCAGGTCGGCTCGGCGTCACCGGAGGCGTAGGTGAGCGTGCCACCGCGGACGGGGCTGCTGCTGTCCGCGGGTGTCCCGGATCCGGTACACGCGGTGACGGCCAGGAGGATCGTGGCCGCGCCGGCGACCCCGGTCACGATGCGCCGCAGCGCCGGGCTTTTCTGTACTGGGTCCAAGATCATGGCTGGCCGAGTCTAGCGCTTTACTGGGGGCATGGACGAACCGATCCGCCGCGGCGGGCGACCGCGCCGCTCGAGCGCCGAGGTGCTCGCGGACGCCGCCGCCGAGCTCTTCCTCGAGCAGGGCTACGGACGGACCACGGTGGACCAGATCGCCGCCCGCGCCGGGGTCAGCCGAGCCACGTTCTTCAACTACTTCACCGCCAAGTCCGACGTCATGTGGCTCGACCTCGACGCGGCAGTCGCCGCCCTTCCGCAGCACCTGGCGTCGTCGACGGAGTCGAGTGCCGTCCGCGCCGTCGAGGACGCACTGCTCGCCGCCGCCCGGGCGCACGATCCCGAGCGGGTGCCGTGGGCGATCGCGCAGGCCGAGGTCATGGACGTGGGGGACGGTCTCGTCGCCAGCGTCGCGACGCGGGTGACCGCGCAGCACCGGGCGGTCGCGTCCTTCGTCGCCGCCCGCACCGGGGAACACGCGCAGTCGCTCTGGCCGCAGACCGTGGCCGGGGCGATGCTCGGTGCCGCGGCCGCCGCGTTCGGGGTGTGGGTGACGGACGGGGTCGCCCGGCGGCCGCTCGTCGAGTACGTCGCCGCCGCGCTGACGCCCGTGGTCGCGGGGCTCGACGCGCGCTGACGCCGACCGCAGGGGCTGACGGGGCCGCTGGTAGGTTCTGGGTGCGCCGTCCGAGGGGGACGGCCACCGACACCAGGGGGACCCTTGTCCGACACACCCGATCAGCAGCCGTCGTCGTCCGGGCGGGGCCCGGAACCGGACCACACCGGCGGACCGGACGGCCGCACGGGACCGGGCCAGGGCCTCCCCGTCGAGCACGGCCAGGGCCTGTCCGCCGACGACGGCCAGGGCCTCCCCGCCGCGCACGGCCAGGGCCTCCCCGCCGACCATGGCCAGGTGCCCCCGGCGCCGCAGTGGACCGGCGGGTGGGACGCGGGCACCGGCGCGCCGCGGGACCCCGCTGGTCCGACGCCGCAGGTGCCCGGACAGCAGCACGCCCCGGGTGGCCCCCAGCAGCAGGTCCCCGGCCAGCAGCAGGTCCCCGGCGGTCCGCAGCAGCCCTGGCAGGGTCCGGGTGCCCCGGTCGCGCAGCCCGGCGGTACCGCGGCGTTCGGGACCCAGCCCCCGCAGCAGTCCCGGGGTCGCCGAGCGCTCGTCACCATCGCCGGCATCCTGGCGTTCGTCATCGCCGCCGCGCTGGTCCGCTGGGGATTCGCCTCGTTCGGCGGTCCGTCCAAGCAGGAGCTCGTCGACGAGGGCGTGGCGAAGATCTCCGAGCAGACGACCTTCCCGCGACAGGTCGACGAGATCACGACGTGGACCGGGGTCGAGGCCGAGGACGGGGCGATCCACTACCGCTACCGCGTGGACGCCGACCCCGCCACCGTCTCCGAAGGGACGATCCGCGACTCGGTGCTGTCGAACCTCTGCTCGACGGACGCGACCCGCGACATCCTCGAGGAGGACATCGCGATGCGGTACTCCTACGTCTTCACCGGCTCGGACCAGACCGTCGACCTGGAGTTCACGAACGACGACTGCTGACCGTCCCGGGGGTCAGGCGCGGAGCGTGCCGGCGCCGCCGGACGCCACGTCCTCGACCGTGCCGTCCCGGACCACGTCCGGGATGTCGTCGCTCGTCGGCCGCAGGACCGGGGCGCCCGGTACGGACAGCGTGAGCACCGCCTCCTCGACGTACTGGCTCTGCTCCAGCGACTCCTCGATCCGGCGGAGCCGACCGGCCACGTGCTCCTCGGTGTCGTTGCCGACGAGGTCGACCGCGGCGACGAGGTAGACGCGGGACGGTCCGACGAACTCGAGGTGCAGGTAGCTCACACTCTCCACCTGCTCGCGGGCGAGCAGTTCGACGAGCACGGCGTTCTCGAGCTCCGGGGACGTGCTCTCCCCGAGCAGGAACCGGCGGTTGCGGTCGATGAGGACGATCGCCACGACCCCGAGCAGCAGCCCGACGGCGATGGACCCGATCGCGTCGAACACCGCGAGTCCGGTCACCTGGTGCAGGAAGACCCCGAGGAACGCGATGACCAGGCCGACCAGGGCGGCGGCGTCCTCGGCGAACACGGCCCGGAGCGTCGGGTTCGAGGACTGCAGCACGTGGCGGAGGACCGGCACCCGTCGCTTCGTCGCGGCGCCGCGGGCCTGCCGGAACGCCTGCAGGAAGCTCGTGCCCTCGAGACAGAACGAGACCGCGAGCACGATGTAGTTGAGGGTGACGTCCTCGGCCGGGCCGGTGTCCCCGAGCTCGCCGATGCCGTGGGTGATGGAGACGATGGCACCCGCGGTGAAGAGCCCGAACGCGGCGAACATCGACCAGATGTACGTCTCCCGGCCGTAGCCGAGCGGGTGTCGTGCGTCGCGCTTCCGAGCCCCCCGCCGTTCCGCGACGAGCAGGAAGACCTCGTTGCCGGTGTCCGCCCACGAGTGCGCGGCCTCGGCGACCATCGACGCCGAGCCCGACACGAGGGCGGCGACGGACTTCGCGATGGCGACGAGGAGGTTCGCCCCGAAGGCGATGAGGACGGTGAGCAGCGACTCGGGCTTCTGCTGCGAGGACGAGGCGTCCGGGGCGGTTCCCGGAGCCTCGGGGGACGACGACGAGGGCATCGCTCCAGCATGCTCCCGTCCGGTAGAGTCGGACCCACAGGCATCGATCCGGCCATCACCGGGGAGCCTCCCGGAAGAACGCGGCACCCGGCGGGGGTCGTCACTAGAACCGGGCGGGTTCGGGACCGTCACCACCCCGACGCAGAGTGGTCACGAGCAGGCGTTGCGCGCCGGTCCGTGGCAAGCGAGGTGGTACCGCGGAGCGCAGGCTCCGTCCTCGTGGTCCAGTTCCACCGACCTCCAGGAGCCTCCCGTGCGGTACCCGCTGAACTCCGACTCCGACGGCGTGACCCCGTCCCCGTCCTTCCCCGCGGTCGAGGACGGCATCCTCGCCTTCTGGAAGGGCGACGACACCTTCCGTGCCTCCATCGCCCAGCGCGAGGGCTGCGACGAGTGGACGTTCTACGACGGTCCGCCGTTCGCCAACGGCCTCCCGCACTACGGCCACCTCCTGACCGGGTACGCGAAGGACGTCTTCCCGCGCTACCAGACCATGCGCGGCAAGCAGGTGCACCGCCGCTTCGGGTGGGACACGCACGGCCTGCCCGCCGAGCTCGAGGCGATGCGGCAGCTCGGCATCACGGAGAAGCACGAGATCGACGCCATGGGCATCGACGTCTTCAACGCAGCCGCCAAGCGGTCCGTCCTGCAGTACACCGACGAGTGGCAGCAGTACGTGACCCGCCAGGCGCGCTGGGTCGACTTCGAGGACGACTACAAGACCCTCGACGTCACGTACATGGAGAGCGTCCTGTGGGCATGGAAGACGCTGTGGGACAAGGGCCTGGCGTACGAGGGCTTCCGGGTCCTGCCGTACTGCTGGAACGACCAGACCCCGCTGTCGAACCACGAGCTCCGCATGGACGACGACGTCTACAAGATGCGTCAGGACCAGTCCGTCACGGTCGCGTTCCCGCTGACCGGTGCGCGTGCGGAGGAGCTCGGGCTGACCGGCGTCCGCGCCCTCGCCTGGACGACCACCCCCTGGACGCTGCCGACCAACGCTGCGCTCGCGGTCGGTCCGGCGATCGCGTACGCGGTCCTGCCGGCCGGGCCGGGAGGCGCGGCTGACGGTGGCGCCGCCGGTTCCGCGACGTACCTGCTCGCGTCCGACACGGTCGCCGCGCACGCGAAGGACCTCGGCTACGCCTCGGTTGAGGAGGCCGTCGACGCCGTCAGCCGGACGATCGAGGGCCGGGAGCTCGACGGCGTGACCTACGAGCGCCTGTTCGACTTCCTGTCGGACACCGAGGGCATGGAGAACGGCTGGAAGGTCCTCGTCGCCGAGTACGTCGAGACGGGCGAGGGCACCGGCATCGTGCACCAGGCCCCGGCCTACGGTGCCGACGACCAGGAGGTCTGCGCGGCCGCGGGCATCCCCGTGGTGCTCTCCCTCGACGAGGGCGGCCTGTTCACGTCGCAGTTCGGCGAGGTCGCCGGGATGCTCTGGTCCGACGCGAACAAGCCGCTGACGAAGGCCGTCCGTGACGCCGGCCGGCTCCTCCGCCAGGCGTCGTACGAGCACAGCTACCCGCACTGCTGGCGCTGCCGCAAGCCCCTCATCTACAAGGCCGTCTCGTCGTGGTTCGTCCGCGTCACCGAGTTCCGCGACCGCATGGGCGAGCTGAACCAGGACATCACCTGGGTGCCGGACAACGTGAAGGACGGCCAGTTCGGCAAGTGGGTCGGCAACGCCATCGACTGGTCGGTCTCCCGCAACCGCTACTTCGGTACGCCCATCCCGGTGTGGGTCTCCGACGACCCGGAGTACCCGCGTCAGGACGTCTACGGCTCGCTCGAGGAGATCGAGCGCGACTTCGGCCGCCTGCCCCGCAACGCCGAGGGCGAGGTCGACCTGCACCGGCCGTTCATCGACGAGCTGACGCGGCCGAACCCGGACGACCCCACGGGGCGGTCGACCATGCGCCGGATCACCGACGTGTTCGACGTCTGGTTCGACTCCGGCTCGATGCCGTACGCCCAGGTGCACTACCCGTTCGAGAACCGGGAGTGGTTCGACACCCACAGCCCGGCCGACTTCATCGTCGAGTACATCGGGCAGACCCGCGGCTGGTTCTACGTCATGCACGCGCTGTCGACCGCGCTGTTCGACCGCCCGGCGTTCACGAACGTGATCAGCCACGGCATCGTCCTCGGCTCCGACGGCCAGAAGATGTCGAAGTCGCTCCGGAACTACCCGGACGTGTCCGAGGTGTTCGACCGCGACGGTGCCGACGCGATGCGCTGGTTCCTCATGTCGTCGTCGGTGATCCGCGGCGGCAACCTCGTCGTCACCGAGGAGGGCATCCGACAGGGCGTCCGCGAGTTCCTCCTGCCGCTGTGGTCGACGTACTACTTCTTCACCCTCTACGCGAACGCCTCCGGCGATCAGGGGTACCGAGCCACCCGCAGCACCGCGAGCACCGACGTGCTCGACCGGTACCTCCTCGCGAAGACCCGCGTGCTCGTCGCCGACGTCACGACGCACCTCGACGCGCTCGACACCCCGCTGGCCGCGCAGGCGATCCGCGACTTCGCCGACGTGCTCACCAACTGGTACGTCCGGCGGTCGCGGGACAAGTTCTGGGCCGGCGCGGAGTCCTCCCCGGAGGCCCGTGCCGCGTTCGACACGCTGTTCACGGTCCTCGAGACGCTCGCCCGGGTGGCGGCGCCGCTGGCACCGCTCGTGACCGAGGAGGTCTGGAAGGGCCTGACCGGTGACCGCAGCGTGCACCTGACCGACTGGCCGTCGCCCGACGAGTTCCCCGCCGACGACGCCCTGGTCGCGGCCATGGACCGCGTGCGGGACGTCGCGTCGAAGGGCCTCGCGCTCCGCAAGGCGACCGGCAAGCGCGTCCGTCTGCCCCTCGCCACGCTGACGCTCGTCGTGCCGGACACCGCGGCCGTCGAGCCGTTCGCGGACATCCTCCGCGACGAGCTCAACGTCAAGCGCGTCGTGCTCGAGCAGCAGGCCGAGGAGTCCCTGGCGCAGTACGGCATCGAGCGGAAGCTCACCGTCAACGCCCGCGCTGCCGGCCCCCGCATCGGCAAGGCCGTGCAGCAGGTCATCCCGGCCGCCAAGCGGGGCGACTGGACCGCGACCGAGACCGGCGTGACCGTCGGCGGCATCGACCTCGTCGAGGGCGAGTTCACGCTCGACCTCACCGTGGCCGACACGTCCAAGGCCGTGGCGTTCCTCGACGGCGGCGGGTTCGTTGTCCTCGACACCGTCACCACGCCGGAGCTCGAAGCCGAGGGCATCGCCCGCGACGTCGTCCGTGCCGTGCAGCAGGCCCGACGCGACGCCGGTCTCGACGTCGGTGACCGCATCGTCCTGACGCTCCGTGCGGACGAGACGGCAGCAGCCGCGATCGGCGTGCACGAGACGCTCATCGCGAACGAGACCCTCGCCGGCGGAGTACAGGTCGTGCCCACGACGTTCGGTCAGGACGAGGACACCGTCGCGGTCGGCGACGGAGCGAAGGTGACCGTGGAGGTCCAGCGCGCATGAGCGACAGCAACGAGTACGAGATCCCCGCGGAGGACGCAGACGGAATCGAGATCCCCGTCGGTCCGGCGGGCGACACCGCTCCCGGCGAGGAACTGCCGTACGGCGGGGACGACGACGAGGTCCGGCGGGTCGAAGCGGCGCTCATGGCCCGGATCGGGGAGCAGGCACCCGAACGGCGTCTGACCGCGACCCGTCGTGCCGTCGAGCTCCTGGGCGACCCGCACCTGGCGTACCCGGTCATCCACATCACCGGCACGAACGGCAAGACGTCGACCGCCCGGATGACCGAGAGCATCGTCCGCGCCCACGGGCTCCGCACCGGACTCATGACCAGCCCGCACCTGGTGTCGATCCGGGAGCGCATCGTCATCGACGGCGAGCCCATCGAGCCGAGCCGGTTCGTCGAGAACTGGGACGACATCACCCCGATCCTCGAGATGACCGACGCCGAGCTCACCGCGAAGGGTGAGCAGCCGCTGACGTTCTTCGAGGCGCTGACCGTGCTGGCGCTCGCGTGCTTCGCCGAGGCACCCGTCGACGTGGCCGTGATCGAGGTCGGCATGGGCGGCGAGTGGGACTCCACCAACATCGTGCAGAGCCAGGTGCAGGTGTTCACCCCGATCGCCATCGACCACGCGAAGCAGCTCGGCAGCACCGTCGCCGAGATCGCCCGGACGAAGTCGGGCATCGTCAAGCCGTCCTCGTCCGTGGTCACGAGCGCGCAGACGCCCGAGGCCCTCGCGGAGCTCGAGCGCGCGGCCGAACTCACCGAGTCGGCCCTCGCGGTGGAGGGGTCGGCGTTCCGGGTCACGAGCGACACCCCGGCCGTCGGCGGGCAGCTCGTCAGCGTGCAGGGCATCGCGGGCGCGTACGACGACCTGTTCGTGCCGCTGTTCGGCGCGCACCAGGCGCACAACGCGGCCGTCGCGATCGCCGCGGTCGAGTCGTTCCTCGGCCGCGGCAGCCAGGCACTCGACGAGGACGTCCTCAGCGAGGGCCTCGCGAACGCGACGAGCCCGGGCCGTCTGCAGCCGATCGCGACCGGACCGACCGTCGTGGTCGACGCCGCGCACAACCCGCACGGAGCCAAGGCCCTCGCCGACGCGCTGCCGGTGGCGTTCCCGTCGGAGCACGTCGTCGGCGTCGTCGGGATCCTCCGCGACAAGGACGCCCGCGGGTTCGTCCGTGCGCTCAAGGACACCGTCGCGACCTTCGTCGTGACGCAGCCGCCGGGGGAGCGTGCACTGGACGCGGACGAGTTCGCCCGGGTCGTCGTCGACGAGGTCGGCAACGACCGGGTCGTCGTCGAGCCGTCGCTCGCCGGCGCCCTGCAGGAGGCCCGCGACCTGGCCGACGACGCCGACGCCGAGGACGCCATGGTCCTCGTCGCCGGGTCGATCGTCATGGTCGGCGCGGTCATGGACCTGGTGCACCGGGAAGGCGGGACGAAGTGACGGACGCGGGGCGTGCCTCCCGGCCGCCGCGTGCACCCCGGGTCCGACGCCCGCGTCGTGACCGTGGCGCCCGCGAGAGTCTGCTCTCGATCACGCTGGGCCTCGAGGCGTTCATGTTCTTCTTCCCGATGCTCGTCGTCTACGGCAAGCACACGCTGCCGGCCGCCGTCGCCTTCGGCGGGGGCATCGCGGCGATCATCGTGCTCCTCCTCGCGTCCCGGATGACCGGTTCCCGGGCCGGTGTATGGTTCGGGTGGCTGCTGCAGGCGGCCATCCTCGCCA
The DNA here is from genome assembly GCF_003234855.1 of Curtobacterium sp. MCBD17_032. GTDB lineage: Bacteria > Actinomycetota > Actinomycetes > Actinomycetales > Microbacteriaceae > Curtobacterium. Next base: position 41,913 of record NZ_QKTO01000009.1, on the reverse strand, counting down.
CCGGGTTCATCGAGCCCTTCATGGTCGTGGTGGGCCTGGTGTTCCTGGCGTTGTGGGTCTTCTGCTTCGTCAAGGGCGGTCAGCTCGACCGGCAGAACGCCGCCCGTCGCGTCGCGCTCGGCGAGGACTGATCCATCCCACCTCGAACCGCAGGGAGTCCCGCTGTGTCCGAACTCGAAGAGACCCTCGTCCTCGTCAAGCCCGACGGCGTCGCCCGCCAGCTCACCGGTGAGATCCTCCGCCGCATCGAGGCGAAGGGCTACGAGATCGTCGACCTGAAGATGCTGACCGCGCCGCGCGAGCTGCTCGACAGCCACTACGAGGAGCACCAGGGCAAGCCGTTTTTCGAGCCGCTCGTCGAGTTCATGCAGTCCGGCCCGGTCGTCGCCGTCCGAGTCGCGGGCAACGGCGTCATCGCCGGGTTCCGCTCGCTCGCCGGCACCACCGACCCGACCTCGGCCGCGCCCGGCACCATCCGCGGTGACCTCGGTCGCGACTGGGGCCTCAAGGTCCAGCAGAACCTCGTGCACGGCTCCGACTCGGCCGAGTCCGCCGCCCGCGAGCTCGGGCTCTGGTTCGCCTGATCCGACTGCCCTGTCCCGGTCCGACGGTGTCCGACCGGGACGACGACGGCCCCCGCACTCCGAGGAGTGCGGGGGCCGTCCTCGTACCGGCGCTCGGGTTACTTGCCGGACGCGCCGTTCGCCTCGACGAAGGCGGCGAACGCCTGGGCGTCGGCCCACGAGTTCGTGCCCTGACCGTTGTACTGCTCGCCGTTGACGATGACGGTCGGCGTACCGGTCAGCTTCGGCAGGTCGGAGTTCGGCAGCGGCTCGGTGAGCGCGCGGTTCGTGGCGTCGGCGACCCAGCCGGCGAACTCCTGGTCCGTGATGCAGGGTTCGACCTTCTCGTTCGTCGCACCGGCCTTCTCCGCGATGTCGGCCAGCTCGTCGTTGCTCAGCCCGCGGGTGTTCTCCGACGGCTGGTTCTCGTAGAACGCGCTGTTGACGTCGAGGAACGCCTCGGGGTCGTAGTTCGCGACGCACGCGGCCGCGTTGGCCGAGCGGGTCGAGTACTTCGACCCGAGCGAGGCGCGGTCGAGCAGGTTGAACGGGTGCACCTCGAGCGTCGCGGTGCCGTCCTGGACCCACTGCTTGATCTGGTCCATGTTGCCGGTCTCGAACTGGTTGCAGATCGGGCACATGTAGTCCTCGTACACGGTGATGTTCGTGACCGAGTCGTCCTGCTTCGTCGGCGTCGGCTCCCCGCCCTCGGGGACGCCCTTCGTCTCGACGGGGACGATCTTGCCGCTCTCACCGGTGAGCACGATACCGTCGCTCGCCATGTTCTTCGGTCCGGGCCCCACGGGCTGGATCGAGTTCGCGATCACGAGCACGACGACCGCGACGAGCGCGAGCGACCCGACGATGATCCCGCTGATCGTGAGCGTCCTGTTCCGACGCCGACGGGCCTGCTCCTTCTGGCGAGCCTCGCGGGCACGCTCGCGCGCAGCGTTCCGGCGCGCCTTCTTGCTCTCGTTGTCGCTCATCGGGAACGAGCGTAATGCCCGCGGGCGTCGCGTCCGGGCCCTGGCGCTGGGAAGCACCCCGGAATCCGGTGACACGTCATCTCATCGACCGCTGCTGACAGCCTTCCACCAACTCGTCGGGTCACGAAGAAGTCAGACGCGGGGCACGGAACGGCGGCACGATCGACAACGGTCCTGTGAAGCGAGGCAAGATCGTGTGGGGTGGCGGGCTCGGCGCTCGTCTCGTGATGCAGATGCAGGGGGACCGATGACGATCGAGATGTTGTGGGAGCAGGACGATCCGGATGCGGTGCTCCGGGACCGTTTCGGCTTCGCGAGCGCTGAGGCCGTGGCCGACTGGGTCACCTCAGCGGTCGAGCGCCAGTGGGGTCTTCGTGTCGGGTCGCCCGAGCGGGTCGTGATGAGCGACCGCAACGCCCTCGCGTGGGTGCGCAGAGGCGACGATCGCTTCCTGCTGAAGTGGTCGGTCGCACCTGACCGGTTCGAACGGCTCACGTTCGCCGCCGAGCTCACTGCGTGGCTCGGAACACTCGGATTGCCCGTGTCGGCGCCGGTCCCGACACTCGCGGGTGAGGCGCAGGTGACGAGCGCTGGCATCTCGATGGGATTGCAACGCGTCATCGACGGCGGCCACCTCGACGTCGACGACGCCGATCAGGTCCGTGCAGCGGGAGCGACGCTCGCGCGGCTGCACGATGCGCTGCGCGAGTGCCCACTGCGCAGCTCGCGACCGGAGGTCCTGTCCGCGCCGGCACCCCTCACCGAGCAGATCGCGGGCTGGGTCACTTCCGACCCGTCGACGCTGTCCCCGGAGGCCCGAGACGTCCTCGGGCAGCTGCTCGAACGAGCACCTGCAGACCTGCCGCCCGTACAGATCGTGCAGGGTGACTACCGCGCCGCGAACATCCTGTGCGCAGGCACCGCTGTCGTCGGCGTCCTCGACTTCGAGGAGCTCCGACTCGACCATCGGATCGGCGAGCTCGCTCGTTCAGCGGTCATGCTCGGGACGCTCTTCCGCGACTGGGAGCCCGTTTCCGAGTCCGTCCGACAGCAGTTCCTGGATGGCTACCAGTCGGTCCGAGCCCTGACGGACGAGGAACTCCACTGGTGGCCGGTCCTCGTGCTCTGGTACTCCCTGGCACTCGTGCCTCCCGGGGACGACCCCGACGGCTGGGGTCGAGCAGCGACCGAGGTACTCGAGCACACAGCGAGGTAGCAGCACACCATCTCGTCAACGTGACGACAGTTCACGTACGGTGCAGGCATGCGCCTCGGTGTCGTGACCGTGCTCTGCCTCGTCCAGTTCGTCGACGTGCTGGGCGTGACGAGCGTGGTCACCGCGATCCCCGCGATCCTGGACGGTCTCGGTGCTGATCCGGCGGCCGCTGGCCCCCTCGCGACGACGTACGCGATGTTCTTCGCCGCGATGCTGATCCTCGGCGCGCGGCTCGGGGACCGTTACGGCCATCGGGAGGTTCTCCTCATCGGGGTCGTCGTGTTCGGCCTGGTGTCGATCATCGGAGGCACCGCGGAGGCACTTCCGCAGGTGCTCGTCGCTCGTGCTGTGCAAGGGGCCGCGGCAGCGGTGTCCGCTCCGTCCGCGCTCCGGCTGATCCTGCACGCGACTGCTCCTGGTTCCGTCCGGGCACGAGCTCTCGCCGCGTGGAGCGCCGTGGGCGCTGCTGCCGGCGCGACTGGGTTCCTCATCGGCGGACTGCTCACCACGATGCTCGGATGGCCATCGGTGTTCTGGGTCAATGCACCGGTCGCGGCGCTCCTGTTCATCGCGATCGTCACCGTCGTGCGTGAGCAGCCAGAGCCAAGCCGATCCGCACGACTGGATGTCCTCGGCGCCGTCCTGCTCGTCGCGGCGGTGATGCCGGTCATCGCCGGCACGGCCCTGCTCGAGGCGCGGGCCACGCAGCCGCAAGGCGTCGGGTTGATCCTCCTGGGCATGGCGGGTGCGGGCCTGTTGGTTTGGCGACTCCGTCGCGCACGTCATCCGCTCGTGCCACCGGGCACCTTCCGTAGCAGCAACCTCCGCCGCGGGTCGGTGCAGTCCTTCGTCAACACCGCGACCACCAGCTCGTCGTCGGTGCTGGCGACACTCGTGTTGCAGGACCGGCTCGGCATCCCGGCCCTGCTGTCCGGACTGGTCCTCATGGCGTTCAGCCTTGCCGTCATCGGCGGGGCCGTCGTGACCGGCCGCTTCGCTCCCCGGCTCGGACAGGACCGGTTGGCCGCCGCGGGCGCTGTGACCATCGCCTGCGGCAACGTCGTCCTCGCGGTCCTCGGTGATTCGTGTCCGTGGATCGCTGCCGCTGTCGCCGTGATCGGCTTCGGCCTGGCAGCGGCGTCGGTCGCGGCGACCGGACTGGGGACCAGCGTCCCAGCAACGTTGGCCGGTAGCGCAGCGGGCATCGTGAACACCGGAGCGCAACTCGGGACAGCGATCGGGACCGCCGTCGTCATCCTCATCGCAACCGCCGCGTCGCCTCCGATGGGATGGGCGTTCTCCGCGGCTACGGCGTTCCTCTGCGCGGGCTGGTGTCGACTCCGCGGGCAAGCCGACACTGAGCGCTGACCGCCCTCACTGAACACGTCCTACGGCCGATCGCTGATGAGAGGAGGCGAGACGGGGCTACCTCGTTCGATCTTGTTCCGCGTCCTGCCACATGCAACACGTCTCACCGAGTTGGGCTGGGCCGATAGCGTCACCGCATGGATCTCGAGGAACTGTGGCCGCTGTTCGCACTCGAACTCCGGACCCCGCGGCTGGTGCTGCGTCCTGTTCAGGATGGTGACCTTCCTGCGCTGGCGGAGGCTGCTCTCGACGGCATCCACGAGCCGGACCGGATGCCGTTCGGGTTCCCGTGGACGGATGCTGCTCCTGCCGACCTTCCTCGGAATCTCGCGATGCATCAGTGGAGCCTGCGCCAGGTCTCTCCGCAGAGCTGGCGAATCCAGTTCGCTGTCATCCTCGACGGCACGGTGATCGGAGCGCAGGACCTCGCCGCCCAGGACTTCGCTCACCGCAAGACCGTCGATTCCGGCTCGTGGTTGACGAAGACCGCACAGGGTCAGGGGCTGGGCACCGAGATGCGGGCCGCGTTGCTGCTGTTCGCCTTCGACGTCCTGGGTGCAGAGTGGGCGGAGTCGAGCGCTGCTGCGTGGAACACCGCATCGCTGCGGGTGTCGTACAGGCTCGGCTACGAGCCGAACGGCGTCACGCGGGTGGTTCCGCGGTCAGAGCAACCAGACGACGAGCAGCGAGTGCGCCTGTCCCGGGAGACGTTCAACCGCCCGAACTGGGGCATCACGACCAAGGGGGAGCGAGCTGTGCTCGCTCAGCTCGGCATCTCCGGGCCGCAGACCAGCGCGAAGCGAGCAATGCGCTCTCAGTAGCCGCCAGCGCCCGATCCCCTATCGGCCGACGTCCAGCGCGTCATCCAACCTGCGCACTTCTGGAGAACGCGCAACCGGTTCTTGCCTTCCACCAGGTCCCGCAGAGGGACCGGCTACCGGGCGCATCGCATCATCGGTCAGGTGCGGTCAGAGGAACGGGAGCACGACGAGCATTCCGCCGACGAGGAGCGCGACACCACCAGCCACGATCACCCCCGCTGCGAGGACCGAGACCGTGCCGGTCAGGATCGCCAGCAGGCCGCTCAAGCCCGCGATCTGCCCGACCGCTGTGCTGGTCCGAACGCTCTGAGATCCACGGACGAAGAGCTCCTCCATGTCCCTGGGGCCGTCGTCGGTGTGCACTCGCCGAGCATCGCACACGTGCTCGAGCCGCGTTGCAGGACCGGCTCAGCCACACATCGGTAGCAGTCGGACGACGTGCCCGGCGGATGACCGCTGCGGGCGTCAGAGCGTCGTCAGCACCGTCGGGAACTTGACGAGGATCACCACGACGATGAACAGGTAGTTCGCCAGCGGGAACGCCCAGCAGAAGGGCAGCAGCGCGCGCCCGAGACGACGGGCACCGTTGCCGAAGGGCAGGTTCCCCTTCGCGAGGTTCCAGATCGTGAACACCCAGAACATCGGGATCGTCATCGCCCAGACGAGCATGCACCACGGGCAGAGGTACCCGATGAACCAGACGGTCTGCGTGAACAGCCAGGTGACGAACACCCAGGCCAGGAACACGCCGGCGTTGAAGAGCGACCAGAACCACCCCGTCCCGCGGAAGCCCGCGAGCAGCACCACACCGACGGCGATCGGGGCGACGAAGCCCATCAGCCCGAGCAACGGATTGGGGAACCCGAACAGGTGCCCCTGCGCGCTGGCCATGACGTTCGAGCAGTTCACGAAGGGGCTGACGTCACACGACAGCACGGCCTGCGGGTTCTCGTACTTCTCGAACTCGTCGAGGACCAGTCGGAACGCCGCGTAGAGCCCGACCACGCCGGTGACGAGCAGCAGGATCGCGACGGCGACGGGGCGGCGGGGAGCGACAGGCGTGGGAGTCACGGCGTCATCTTCGCACGGGGCTCCCGACGTTCTCCGTGACCGCGTGCGATGATGGGGGAGTCACCCGGCCGATCCGGGCGACGACGAGAACTTGCCGGGCCACCGCCCGGACGTGATGGTGCTGTGAGAGAGCACCGTGACCGGACGACGCGTCACCTCTGACGCCGAGCCGCCGTGAGCCGGGTGCCCACGACGACGGACGCGGAGACGACGGACCGGTCACGCAACAGCAGCGAGCGCGGGGGCGGAGTCGCCGCCCGCACCGAAACGAGAGAATTCCCGCCACCCACCGGGTGCGTGCGGGGTCGAGGAGTGCGCCAGTCCATGGTGGATCAGAACGAGAACCAGAACCAGAACACCGACGACGCGCCGAAGCGCCGGACCCGCCTCTTCGGCGGCCGACGCGCCCGGTCCGGCGGCCTGGAGGCCCAGGAACCGTCCGACACGTCGGCGGACACGGTCGAGACGGTCGGGTCGGACGCCGATCCGGTCGGAACCGGGAGCGACGACGTCGCCGGGACGGTCGATGCCGAGACGGTCGACGTCGTGGACGGCGCGGACGTCGTGGACACCGCTGACGTGACGGACACGGCCGAGGCGGACGTCGAGCAGGCCGCGGAGGCCGACGAGGTCGTCCTCGAGACCGCGACCGGTCCGGTGCCCGTCGCCGTCGACACGACCTCGGGTGCGAGCACCGCGCCCGAGGACGTCAGCACCGTCACCGGGGACGTCACGGCTGGTGACGTCGCGGACGCCGTCGCCGCGCAGGACGACGTCGCGCCGCAGGCCGACGCGGCCGCGCAGGACGACATCACGGGCCAGGACGAGACGGTGGGCCAGACCGAGACGGCAGGCCAGGACCAGACTGCCGCCCTGGTCGACACGGCCGGTCCCGACGGGACCGGCGTCGCACCGACCGCCGGTGCGTCGGACGTGGGTGCCGGGGCGGACGCGGAGCGGGCCTCCCGTCCGGTCGGGTCCGGCGAGTCGGCCGAGCTGGCGCCGGCCGAGCCGTTCGTCCCGAAGGCGACGAGCACGCTCAGCCTCATCTTCCACGCCCCGGTGCTGCCGGAGCTGCCGGCCCGCCCCGAGCGCGACCGCTCCGGCCGCGACCGGTACGAGCGCAGCGAGCGTCCGGAGCGTGGCGGCCGCGGTGACCGCTACGACCGCGCGGAGCGCTACGACCACGACGACCGCCCCGAGCGAGCCGACCGGTCCGACCGCTGGGACGACGACGACCGCGACGAGCAGGGTGGCGGCCGTCGTCGGACCCGCCGCCGGGGGAGCAGCAGCGACCGCGAGCAGGCCGAGCCGCGCCGCCGCGAGCCGGAACTCATCACCGAGCCGCAGCGCATCAAGGGTTCGACCCGCCTCGAGGCGAAGAAGCAGCGGCGTCGCGACGGCCGTGACGCCGGACGCCGCCGCCAGGTCGTGACCGAGGACGAGTTCCTCGCCCGCCGCGAGAGCGTCGACCGCCAGATGATCGTCCGGTCGAGCTCCTCCACGATCGAGATCGGCGTGCTCGAGGACAACGTCCTCGCCGAGCACTACGTCACCAAGTCGCAGAACGTCTCGCTCATCGGGAACGTCTACCTCGGCAAGGTGCAGAACGTCCTGCCGTCGATGGAGGCCGCCTTCGTCGACATCGGCCGCGGCCGCAACGCCGTGCTCTACGCCGGCGAGGTCGACTGGAACTCGGTCGACACGAGCCACGGTCGTCGCATCGAGGCCGCCCTCAAGCCGGGCGACAAGGTCCTCGTGCAGGTGACGAAGGACCCGGTCGGTCACAAGGGTGCCCGTCTCACCAGCCAGGTCTCGCTGCCGGGCCGTTACCTGGTCTACGTGCCGAACGGCTCGATGAACGGCATCTCGCGCAAGCTGCCGGACACCGAGCGTGCGCGCCTCAAGAAGATCCTCAAGGAGGTCCTCCCGGAGCACGCCGGCGTCATCGTGCGCACCGCAGCCGAGGGCGCGACCGAGGACCAGCTGACCCGCGACGTGCAGCGCCTCACCAGCCAGTGGGAGGCCATCGAGAAGAAGGTGCAGAACGGGCAGGCCCCGGTCATGCTGCACTCGGAGCCCGACCTGCTCGTCAAGATCGTGCGCGACGTCTTCAACGAGGACTTCACGAAGCTCATCATCGACGGGGAGTCCGCCCGCCAGACGATCGACGAGTACCTCACCGCCGTGGCGCCGGACCTGAAGGACCGCGTCGAGCTGTACGACGGACCGGACTCGTTCGAGGAGTACCGGCTCAACGAGCAGATCGAGAAGGCGCTCGACCGCAAGGTCTGGCTGCCCTCCGGTGGGTCGCTCGTGATCGACCGCACCGAGGCCATGACGGTCGTCGACGTCAACACGGGCAAGTTCGTCGGCTCCGGGGGCAACCTCGAGGAGACCGTCACGAAGAACAACCTCGAGGCAGCCGAGGAGATCGTCCGCCAGCTCCGCCTGCGCGACATCGGCGGGATCATCGTCGTGGACTTCATCGACATGGTGCTCGAGGAGAACCGGGACCTCGTGCTCCGTCGTCTCGTCGAGTGCCTGAGCCGTGACCGGACGAAGCACCAGGTGGCCGAGGTCACCTCGCTCGGCCTCGTGCAGATGACCCGCAAGAAGATCGGTGTCGGCCTGCGCGAGTCCCTCGACGAGGTCAACGCGAAGGTCAACGACAACAACGCCGACCCCGGCCCGACCAAGGGTCGTCGGAAGGCGCGCAGCGGCAACGGTGGCGGGTCGACCGGCGGCACCGGCGCGACCGAGCCGAAGTCGTCGGCGCACCAGATCACGGACGACGTGAAGCACGCACTGTCCCGCATCGCGGCGTCCACGATCACGCACGACGAGTCCGGTCAGCCGCTGACCGGTGTCGCCGCCACGGCGTCCCCGGTGTCGCCGGTGTCGGTGGCCACGCCCACCTCGCCGGTCGCCCCCGCGACGGAGACGCCTGCGGACTCCGCGGGCGGGTCGAAGCGTCGACGTCGTCGCGGGAGCCGGGCCGCCGGTGACCCGCAGCAGGCCACCGGCGCGCAGCAGGCACAGCAGACCCAGGCCGCGCAGTCGTCGACGCTCGAGACGCCCGCCGCCGACGCCGTCCTGCCGGGCGCGACGGCCGGCGCGGACACCGCCGACGCACGGCAGGAGGCCCCGGTCGCCGCGGCACCGGAGGTCGCCACCGCGCAGACGAGCACGGAGCAGGCGGTCGTGCCGCAGTCCGCCGAGCCCGAGCCGGCAGCCCCGGCTGCGGCGAAAGAGCGCCCTGCGGGTCGTCGACGGGTCAGCTCGTCGGCAGCGATCACGCCGGCCGACACCACGGTCGCCATCCTCGACATCCCGGTCGGCGTCGCGAAGCGCGAACCGCGACGGGTGAGCGAGGAGGCCGCGGAGTCGCTGCTCGACTCGGTGCTGCAGGCGCTCCCGGAGCCCAAGCAGCCGGGTCAGGGACGCTCGCGCTCCCGCCGTGTGTCCTCGGGCAGCATCAGCGCCCCGGCGACCCCCAGCGGAACCGACGGCACCGAGGACGACGGCACCGTCATCGTCGGGCGGTGAGGTGACGCACGAGCAGTCCCCGGCCGGTCCGGGCCCGTCGTCGGGCCAGGACCGGCCGGGTCCGGGGTGGCGTGCGGTGCCGCCGCCGGGCTCGCACGCCGACCGGATCCCGACCGCCGCGGTCCGGACGCCGGTCGTCGCGCCCGGGGCGTCCAGCCTCGCGACGACCGGTGCCGCCCTGACGGTGGTGAGCGTCGTCCTGGTGGAGTTCCTCGCGGGTCTGGTCGGGCTGATCGGCACGAGCACGATCGTCGGACCCTTCCGGAGCCACGGCGGCACGAGCCTGGTGGAGGCGTTCGTGCAGAGCGTCTTCGTCACGCGGTTCCCGTTCCACCTGGCGGCGTTCCTCGTGCTCGCCTTCCTCGCGCCCGTCGTGCCGAGGGCGCCGCTGCCCGTGGTCCTGCTCCGCGTCCTGCTCGCCGGTGCGGGCGGGACCCTCGCCCTCGCACTCGTGGGCCTCGTCCACGGGGTGGCCGAGGCCGCCGGGCAGGGGACCGTCGGGCAGGCCCTCGGGCGCCTGCTCGTCGACTCCGTCACCACGCCGGTGCAGATCGGGCTGCCGCTCGCGCTGATGTTGCTCGGCTCGTCGACGGTGGCGTGGCTGTGGCTCGGTCGCCCACGACGCCGGCGTCCCGGTCCGCCCCGGGTGCGAGGGCTCGTCCGCGGCGCTGCTGACGGCCGACGGTTCCCAGCGGTGCCCGGCGTCGGCCGAACCCGGTCCCTGCGTCCGCGCGCGGCCCCCGTCAGCGGCGCTTGTCGCGCTGGGGGACCCGGAGCCCGCTGGCGATGAGCCGCAGGACGAGTTCACGCCCGGTCACGGGGGCTGCCCCGGACGCGACGAGCTCGTCGTACCGGGCCTGCGGCACGTCGTAGTGGTCGTGGTCGAACGCCCGCCGTGGGACGCCCGCGCGGTCGGCGAAGGCGTGCAGCTCGTCGTAGGATGAGTCACTGACCAGGTGTGACCAGAGCGTGTCGTGTGCGGGCCAGGCCGGGGGATCGATCAGCACGGTCATCCCGCCATGGTACGTGTGTCGGCGTTTGACCCACCTGGTCGGATCGAGTATTCTCGATCCCTGGTGTCAGCGGGCCGTTCTGCCTGCGTCGCCGATCGGTTCGGGGTGACCCGGACGGATCGCGCAGAAGTGGGCACCCGAGACTTCCCTCAAGCAGAGTTACGTAAGGAATCCACGTGGTTTACGCAGTAGTGCGCGCCGGCGGCCGTCAGGAGAAGGTCGAGGTCGGCTCGATCATCACCATCGACCGCATCAAGGCCGACGACAATGGCAACATCGACCTCGCGCCGGTGCTCCTCGTGGACGGGGACAAGATCACCTCCGCCGCGGCCGAGCTCGCGAACGTGACGGTCACCGCCGAGGTCCTCGCCGACCTCCGCGGCCCGAAGGTCGTCATCCAGAAGTTCAAGAACAAGACCGGTTACAAGAAGCGCCAGGGCTTCCGCGCGGATCTCACGCGCGTCAAGGTCACCAAGATCGCATAAGGCGGAGGTAGAGACATGGCACACAAGAAGGGTGCGAGTTCCACTCGCAACGGTCGCGACTCGAACGCACAGCGCCTCGGCGTGAAGCGCTTCGGTGGCGAGGTCGTCAACGCCGGTGAGATCATCATCCGCCAGCGCGGCACGCACTTCCACCCCGGCGCGAACGTCGGCCGCGGTGGCGACGACACGCTGTTCGCCCTCTCGGCCGGTTCGGTCGAGTTCGGCACCAAGGGTGGCCGCAAGGTCATCAACATCGTCAGCGCGTAGTCACCGACGATCAGTTCAGCGGGAGGGGCGGGCCGTGTGCCTGCCCCTCCCGCTGTTTTCCCGTACGACAACCAGGAGTGAACCCATGGCGACGTTCGTCGACCGCGTGACCCTGCACCTGACGGCAGGCAACGGTGGCAACGGCTGTGTGTCCGTCCGTCGTGAGAAGTTCAAGCCCCTCGCGGGCCCCGACGGCGGCAACGGCGGGGACGGCGGCGACATCGTGCTCGTCTCCGACCCGCAGGTCACGACGCTCCTGGGCTACCACCGGTCGCCGCACCGCTCCAGCCGCAACGGCCAGCCGGGCATGGGCGACCACCGCAGCGGAGTCAGCGGGGAGACGCTCGAGCTCCCGGTCCCCGTCGGCACGGTCGTGTACGACGAGGACGGCGAGGTGCTCGCGGACCTCACCGAGCCGGGCATCCGCGTCGTCGTGGCCCCGGGCGGCCAGGGCGGTCTCGGCAACGCCGCGCTCGCGACCACGAAGCGCAAGGCCCCCGGGTTCGCGCTGCTCGGCACCGACGGCTGGAGCGGGGACGTCAGCCTCGAGCTGAAGACCATCGCCGACGTCGCCCTGGTCGGGTTCCCGAGCGCGGGCAAGTCGTCCCTCATCGCCGCGGTCTCGGCAGCGAAGCCGAAGATCGCCGACTACCCGTTCACGACCCTCACGCCGAACCTCGGAGTCGTCGAGTCCGGCACGACCCGCTTCACCGTCGCGGACGTCCCCGGGTTGATCGAGGGCGCGTCCGAGGGCAAGGGGCTCGGGCTCGAGTTCCTCCGGCACGTGGAGCGCTGTGAGGCCCTCCTGCACGTGATCGACTGTGCGACGCTCGACGCCGGTCGCGACCCGGTGAGCGACCTCGAGGTCATCCTCCGTGAGCTCGAGCAGTACCCGGTCCCCGACGGGCAGGTGCCGCTCCTCGAGCGCCCGCAGCTCATCGCCCTGAACAAGATCGACGTGCCGGACGCCGCCGAGCTCGCGGAGTTCGTGACCGCCGAGTTCGAGTCGCGCGGCTACCGCGTCTTCCCGATCTCGACCGCTTCGCACAAGGGGCTCCGCGAGCTCACCTTCGCCCTGGCCGACGTCGTCGAGCAGGCGCGGGCCGAGCGTGCCGCCGAGCCGGAGGTCGAGCGCATCGTCATCCGTCCGAAGGCCGTCGACGAGAAGCCCTTCACGGTCCGTGCCGAGGGCGGCGAGGAGCACCGCTTCTACCGCGTCCGGGGCGCGAAGCCGGAGCGCTGGGTGCAGCAGACGGACTTCACGAACGAGGAGGCGATCGGGTACCTGGCCGACCGCCTCGCGAAGCTCGGTGTCGAGGACGGTCTGTTCAAGGCCGGTGCCGTCGCCGGTTCGACCGTCGTGATCGGCGGCGACGGCGGGATGGTCTTCGACTGGGAGCCCACCCTGACGTCCACCGCGGAGCTCATCACGAGCGCGCGCGGCACGGACGCCCGCCTCGACCTCAACGCCCGACCCACGCGCAACGAGCGCCGCGCCGACTACTTCGAGCGGATGGACGCCAAGGCGGCCGCCCGTGCCGAGCTCGAGCAGGAGCGCCGCGCCGGGCTCTGGCAGGACGACGACGCGTCCGGTGACGCGGCCGACCCCGTCGGGCAGACCACAGCTGAGCGGGACTGACCCGGGAGCGACATGACCGACACGACCGAGCGCACCGCGGGACCCGTCACCGAGCGTGCGGACATCCCGCACGCGCGGCGGATCGTCGTGAAGGTCGGGTCGTCCTCGGTCAGCGGGGACAACGCGGCGCAGATCGGCCCGTTGGTCGACGCCCTGGTCGGCGCGTACCAGCGCGGGACCGAGGTCGTGCTCGTGTCCTCGGGTGCGATCGCGACGGGCTTCCCGTTCCTGGGTCTCGAGGGCCGTCCGGACGACCTCGCGACCCAGCAGGCTGCCGCGGCGACCGGTCAGGCCGTGCTCGTGTTCCGGTACCAGAAGGAACTCGACCGCCACGGGGTCACGGCGGCCCAGGTGCTGCTCACCGCCGGTGACCTGCAGAACCCGACGCACCGCGTGAACGCCCGCCGGGCGATGAACCGGCTGCTCGAACTCCGGGTGCTGCCGATCGTGAACGAGAACGACACGGTCGCCACCCACGAGATCCGGTTCGGCGACAACGACCGGCTCGCGGCCCTGGTCGCCCGGCAGCTCGAGGCCGACGCCCTGGTGCTCCTGTCGGACGTCGAGGCGCTGTACACGAAGCCACCGGAGCAGCCCGGTGCCGCCCGCATCGACGAGGTCCCCTTCGGCGACGAGCTCGCCGGCGTCACCTTCGGCTCGATCGGCGCGGCCGGGGTCGGCACCGGGGGAGCCGGCACGAAGGTCGCGGCCGCGCGTCTCGCCGCCGAGGCCGGCACCGCGGTCCTCGTCACGGCCACCGCGCTCGTCGAGCGAGCCCTCGGCGGCGAGCACGTCGGGACCTGGTTCCGGGCCGCACCGCGCGCCTGAGCGCGGGTCGTCGACGGCCTGGAGGCGCGCCTCCCGTCCGTGTCCACAGGTCGCGTCACGCGGGCGGTCGCCGGTCTACGATCGGTCCATGTCCCGCACCGCCCCCGCTCCGACCCTGGTCGACGTCCTGACCGCCGCACGCTCGGCGTCGACGGCGCTCGCGACCGCGACGACCGCCGTGAAGGACGCCGCCCTCCGGGCGATCGCGCACGAGCTGCGCGCCGGGACGGCCGACATCGTGACGGCGAACCACGAGGACCTCGTCGCGGGGGAGACCGCCGGTCTGTCGTCGGGGCTGCTCGACCGTCTGCGGCTCGACGTGACCCGGGTCGACGCCCTGGCCGACGCCGTCGACCACGTCGTCGGGCTCACCGACCCGGTCGGACAGCACGTCCGGGGGTCGGTCCTGTCGAACGGCCTGCAGCTCACGCAGGTCCGCGTGCCGTTCGGGGTCGTCGGCGCGATCTACGAGGCACGACCGAACGTGACCGTCGACATCGCCTCGCTGGCCCTGAAGTCCGGCAACGCCGTCGTCCTGCGCGGCGGGTCGGCAGCCCAGCGGACGAACGCGGTCCTGGTCGCACGGATCCAGGACGCCGTCGCCTCGGTCGGACTCCCGCGGGAACTCGTCCAGACCATCGACGAGTTCGGCCGGCAGGGCGCGACCGAGCTCATGCGCGCCCGCGGTCTCGTCGACGTGCTCATCCCGCGGGGGAGTGCGTCCCTCATCCAGACCGTCGTGACCGAGTCCCAGGTCCCGGTGATCGAGACGGGTGCCGGCGTCGTGCACGTGTTCCTCGACGAGTCCGCGCCGCTCGACCGGGCCGTGGACATCGTCCTCAACAGCAAGGTGCAGCGGCCGAGCGTGTGCAACGCCCTCGAGACACTGCTCGTGCACGAGCGTGCGGCGGAACGGCTGTTGCCCGTGCTCGCCGACCGCCTCCGGGCCGCGGGGGTCACCCTCCGTGGCGACGACACCACCCGGGCGATCGTGCCCGGGGTGTTGCGCGCGACCGAGGCCGACTGGGCGACCGAGTCCATGGACCTCGACCTGTCGATCCGCGTCGTGCCCGACGTCGACGCGGCGATGGCGCACATCGCGCGGTGGTCGACGCACCACACCGAGTCGATCGTGACGAACGACGTCGACACGGCGGAGTACTTCCTGGCCGGCGTCGACTCCGCGGTCGTCATGGTGAACGCCTCGACCCGGTTCACCGACGGCGGCGAGTTCGGCTTCGGCGCCGAGGTCGGGATCTCGACCCAGAAGCTCCACGCCCGGGGCCCGATGGGGCTGCCGGAGCTCACGAGCACCAAGTGGATCGTGCGCGGGCACGGACACATCCGCGGCTAGGATGGTCCGGAGTCTTCCTCGACCGATCGGAGCACCGCCAGATGTCACTCCTCGCTGAGGCCGCCGAGCACGCGGCCGGCGTCCCCGCGATCGTCTACCCGATCGTCGCCGCCTGCTTCTTCACCTTCCTGGGGTTCGTCACGTGGAGCTTCCGCGACGTCGCCTACCGTCACTCGCACAAGTTCCAGGCCACCCGGCAGCACGAGACCGGCGTGGACGAGTTCGGCCACTCGAAGATCTGACCAGCCCCCCGATGCTCGAGAGCACGGGTCGGCCGCGCATCGGGGTGATGGGCGGGACGTTCGACCCGATCCACCACGGTCACCTCGTGGCCGCATCGGAGGTCGCGAAGCACTTCGACCTGGACGAGGTCGTGTTCGTCCCGACCGGTCAGCCGTA
Source organism: Curtobacterium sp. MCBD17_032 (assembly GCF_003234855.1). Taxonomy (GTDB): domain Bacteria; phylum Actinomycetota; class Actinomycetes; order Actinomycetales; family Microbacteriaceae; genus Curtobacterium. Next base: position 26,354 of record NZ_QKTO01000009.1, on the reverse strand, counting down.
CATGAAGGCGGACGTCACCGACGCCGAACACCGGTACCTGATGACGGTCATCGCGACCGCGTCGAACCCGATGTTCACGGTCAGTCGGGTGGACATCGACCGCCCGGGCCCGACCTACACGGTGGACACCCTGCGCGACCTCCGCGAGCAGCGCCCCGACGCGCAGCTCGTGTTCATCTCGGGGGCGGACGCGGTCCAGCAGATCCTCGACTGGAAGGACCACGACGGTCTCTGGGACCTCGCGCACTTCGTCGCGGTGACCCGACCGGGACACGCGCTGAGCATCACCGGACTCCCAGAACGGGACGTTAGTGTGCTCGAGGTCCCCGCGCTGGCGATATCCTCGACCGATTGCCGCGACCGGGTGAGAGGCGGGTCCCCCGTCTGGTACCTCGTACCGGACGGCGTCGTCCAGTACATCTCGAAGCACCATCTGTATCGGAGCGTTGCATGAGTCCGTCCGACGCGCAGCCGCCCCTGTCGCGGCGCCAGTTGCGCGAGCGCGAGCGCGCCGCGAACGGCGGTGCCCAGCCCGTGACCCCACCGCCGACCGTCGCCGCCAGCACACCGGAGGCACGCCGTCGTCCCGGCTCGCACGTCGCGCCCGGAACCGCCGCACCCGCCCAGTCGTCCGCGCCGCGGTCCGCCGGCACAGCGTCGGGTGTCCCCGACCTGCCGCCGGCGTCGGCCACGGAGATCGTGCCCGGCACGGGCGGGATGTCCCGTCGACAGCTGCGGCTGCTCCGCGAGGCCCAGGAGCAGGGCGGTCGCCCGGTCCCGCTGCAGAACCCGACCCCGCACTCCTCGGACCGCACCGTGCAGGACGTGCTCGGCACCCTGTCCGGTCCGGCTGCCGTGCCGGCACCGGACGCGCAGGTGCCGTCCCTCCCGACCCCGGCCGAGACGGCTGCGTCCGACGGCGACGCCGAGCGCGCCCCGCTGGTGCCCTTCGGCTTCGCCGGCCCGACCGACCCCGCGGACCGGCAGGCGGACGGTCCCGATGCCGACGAGCGCGAGACCTCGCACTGGCAGGAGCCGAACCCCGAGGTGTCGCACCTCGAGCCGGCCGCCGTCGAGCAGGCCACGGCCGCCGACGGTTCCCCGGACGCGATCGAGCCCCTCGAGGCGGCGGCTGCACACGCGGAGGAACCGCGCCTGCACCGCACCACCTGGGCGCCGCACGACGCGGACCCGAGCGACCTCGAGACCGCCGCGCCCTCCGCGGCGCCGGTCGACGACGTCGTGGCCGGAGCCGCCCCGTCCTCCGCTGCCGCCGCCCCCGGGGTGTTCCCGCTCGACCTGGACGACGACGACACGAACGAGGTCCCGCTGCCCGTCGTGCCCGCCGACGCCCAGGCGGCAGGCCCGGCGTCCGCTGCCCGGCCCGGCTCGGCGTCGCAGCCCGGGTCCGCCTCCCGTCCGGCCTCGTCCGACGCCGCCCGGGAGCCGAAGCCCGTCACCACGGCGTTCGACGCGCCGAGCGGGCACTGGTCGACGTTCGCGCACGACTCGAACGACGCCGAGGTCCACGACGAGGAAACCGGCACCCGCCGGGTCGCCGAGGCACGGTCGAACGCGATCATCCTGCCGAACTCGGCGCTGGCGGACCCGACCGGTGCGTTGAACGCCACCGGCGAGGTCATCCTCACCGGGTCGATCGACCTGCCGTCCTCGCTGTCCTCGACCGGGTCGCACCGACCCATCGACGGTGCGGAGGTCGACCGCTTGCTCGACCAGCAGGACGAGCAGCCCGAGACCGACGCCAGCCCGGTGCGCGCGAGCCGTGCCGTGTCGAGCCACACCTCGACGCGGCAGGTCGTCCTCGCCGCGGCGAAGCCCAAGGACTCGAAGACCCCGGTGGTGCTCGCCGTCGCGGCCAGCGCGGTCGGGGTCGTCGCGGCCGGCGTGATCGTGGTCGCGCTCGTGGCCACCAACTTCTTCGGCTCGTAGTCGTCGACCGTCGAGTCGCGGGTCCGGGCCCCCTCGGCGTCGGCATGGCCGTCGTCGGCGGTCTGACCTATGATCGTGACCCATCATGAACATCGCGACGCCTTCGTCGGGATGACCACCGGAAGGAATCCGTGACCGCCTCCGCTCGCGCACTCGAACTCGTGCAGATCGCCGCTCAAGCGGCCGACTCCAAGCAGGCCGAGGACCTCGTCGCCCTCGACGTCACCCGACCGCTCCAGCTCACCGACGTCTTCCTGCTCGCCACCGGCCGCAACGAGCGCAACGTGCTCGCCATCGCCGACGAGATCGAGGACCGCATGCTCGAGGCCGGCTCGAAGCCGCTGCGTCGGGAAGGCCGGAGCGAAGGCCGGTGGGCACTGATCGACTTCGGTGACATCGTCGTGCACGTCTTCCACGAGGAAGAGCGCCAGTACTACTCCCTCGAGCGCCTCTGGTCGGACTGCCCGGTCATCCCGCTCGAGCTGTCGGTCGACCAGGCGCAGGCAGCGGAAAACACCGCGTAGCGGCGACGCGCCCGGGTGGCGGCGACGATTTCGTCCCCCCGTCCCCGCGTGGTGTACGCTGTACTGGTGCCTCCGGGGAACCGGGGGAACACCGACAGGCCGCTCGCGGCCGATGGGTCTGTGGCGCAGCTGGTAGCGCACCTGCATGGCATGCAGGGGGTCAGGGGTTCGAGTCCCCTCAGATCCACCACCGAAGCCCCGCTGCTCTCCGAGCAGCGGGGCTTCTCCCGTTCCGCAGTCGCCGACATCCGGGCACGTGCCGCGGCGGGGCACGCTCTCCACCGGTGCTCGTCCCGTCGCCCGTCGGGGTCTCCGCGGCCGATACGCTGACCGCATGAGCAGCGCAGCCCCCCGTTCCGGGTCCCAGACGTCGATCGCCTCCTCCGGCTACACCGCCGACATCGCGAGCGTCGGTGCGACCCTGCGGGCGCTCCGCCACGACGGCCGCGACCTCGTCACCACGTTCGACGCGGACGAGGTCCGACCGGTCTTCCGCGGAGCCGTCCTCGCCCCGTGGCCGAACCGTGTGGTGGACGGCCGGTACACCTTCGGCGGGACCGAGCACGAACTCGCCCTGACCGAGCCGAAGCGCTCCCACGCCCTGCACGGCCTGGTCGCCTGGACCGAGTTCGCGGTGCTCGAGCACGACGCCGACCGCGTGCTGCTCGCCACGACCGTGCAGCCGCAGGAGGGCTACCCCTACCGGGTCGAGGTCCGCGTGGAGTACCGCCTCGACGCCGACGGCCTGCACACCACCGTCACCGGCACGAACACCGGCGAGGACCGGGCACCGTGGGGCACCGGCCCGCACCCGTACCTCGTCGCCGGCGCCGGCACGGTCGACGACTGGACGCTGACGCTCCCGGCGGCCGAGGTGCTCGAGGTCACCGCGGACCGGCTCATCCCGACCGACCTCGTCCCGGTCCACGACGAGTTCGACCTGCGCACGCCGACACCGGTCGGCTCGCGGTTCATCGACCACGCCTTCACCGGGTTCGACCGCGACGCCGACGGGATCGCGGCGATCACCGTCACGGCGGCGGACGGGCACGGCGTCCGAGTGGCCTTCGGGCCGGAGTGCGGGTGGGCGCAGGTGCACACCGCCGACCACGTCGTGCCCGGGTACCACCGCGCGGGTCTGGCCGTCGAGCCGATGACCTGTGCGCCGAACGCCTTCAACGCGGACGCCTTCGCCGCCGACGTGGACGCCGGCCTCGTCGTGCTCGAGCCGGGCGCCTCGTCCGCCGCCGCATGGACGATCTCGGCGGTCTGACGCCCGGGTCCGCACGTGCGCCGTCGGCAGGGCACCCTGCGGGACGGACCGGCAACCCGCGGCTGGAGACCCGCAGGCTCGACGGTCCGGTCGACCTCGGCGTCCTCGCACGGCGGACCACCGGTGACCTGGTCTGGTTCGACTCGGCGCTGCCGGAGGGTGCTCCGACGGCAGCGGGGATCCGGGCTGCCTGGTCGGTCCTCGCCCTGACGGACGGGCCGTTCGCCGCGCGGTTCCGCCACCAGGACCGTCTCGCCCGGGTCGACGTGTCGGCGGTGGCCGGGCGGTGGTTCGGGTCGTCGCGGGTCGAGGAGCGTGCCGCGTTCGCCGTCCTCGACGAGTTGCTGCAGCGCACACCCGCACTGGACGCACCGGTGGAGGGCTGCGCGTTCGCGCTCGGGTGGGTGGGCTTCCTCGGCTACGAGCTCGGACGCGAGGTCGACGGGCCCGACCGGACCGCGGACGGACACGCGGACGCCGACCTCCGGTTCGTGGACCGCGCGGTCCTCGTGCGGGACGACGGTGCGGCCTGGGCGGTGACCCTGGTCGACGACGCCGACCCGTCGGCGTCCGCGGACAACCGGGCGTGGGCGGCCGGGCTGCACGGCGCTGACCCCGACGACCAGGCTCCGGTCGACGGCGTCCCGGTCCGCTCGGAGCCGGTCCGCTCGGAGCCGGGCCCGCGGGAGCCGGGCCGGCGGGAGCCGGACGTCCAGGGGGCGGGCGCCCCGGGTCCGGCCGACGACGCGGCGGGCGCGGCCACGGGCCTCCCGAACGGTGGTCCGGATCCCGGCGGACGCGTCCAGGAGGCCCGAGGGCGCGTCCTGGAGGCCCGGGGGCGCGTCGACCGCGCCACCTACGAACGTGCCGTGGACGCGTGCCGGGACGAGATCCGCGAGGGGAACGCGTTCCAGGTGTGCCTGACGACGGCGTTCGCCGTCCCGGACGGTCCGGACGCCCCGGACAGCGCGGACAGCGCGGACGGCGCGGACGGCGCGGACGGCGCGGACGGCACGGTCCGTCCGGACGTCACGGTCCGTCCGGACGTCACGGGGGCCGCCGACGACCGCCACCTGGCCGAGTACCTGCGGATCCGCCGCGGTGACCCGGTACCGTTCGGGGCGTACCTGCGGACGGGGGACCTGCGGATCGCCAGCCGCTCACCGGAGCGGTTCCTCCGGATCGACGCCGACGGAGGTGTGCTGGCCGAGCCGATCAAGGGCACCCGGCCGCGTCACGTCGATCCGGTCGAGGACGCCGTGGTGCGCGCCGACCTGTCGACCAGCGCCAAGGACCGGGCCGAGAACGTGATGATCGTGGACCTGCTGCGGAACGACCTGCAGCGGACGGCGCGCCCGGGGTCGGTGCGCGTCGAACGGCTCTGTGACGTCGAGACGTACGCGAGCGTCCACCAGATGGTGTCGACGATCGCCGGTGTCCTGCCGCCCGGGGCCTCCCGGGCCGCGGTCGTGCGGGCGGCTTTCCCGCCGGGGTCGATGACGGGTGCGCCGAAGCGCAGTGCGACGGCGATCGCGGACCGGCTGGAGGGTGCCCCGCGCGGGGTGTACGCCGGGGCGATCGGGTACTTCTCGGCCAGCGGTGCGGTCGATCTGTCGGTGGCCATCCGGACACTGGTGACGGTCCTCCATCCGGACGGGTCCGTGCGGCGCAGGACGCTCGGGGCGGGCGGCGCGGTGACGTGGTCGTCCTCGCCGGCCGACGAGGCCGACGAGGTCGAGGCGAAGACGGTGTCCGTGCTCCGCGGGGTGGGTGCAGCGGCGCATTGGTAGTCCTCGAACGGGTGTTCGAGCAGCTGTCCACCGGATGTCGGTGCCGGTTGACATCATCGAACACATGTTCGAACATGAGGGCATGCAGACGGCGACGGCACTCCGGTCGTCCGATGAGCGCAGCGACCGCGGACGCGGTGACCGCGAGCACATCGGGCGGAGCGGTGCTGCTCGCGGTGACGCCGACGGGGTCCGCGGGGCCGACCACGTCGGAGCAGCGCGGGCGGCGCTCGACCGGATCACGTCACTGCGCTCCCGGGTGGCCGACATGGAGTCCACCCGGGTGGACACCGAGGGGTTGCCCACCGCCGACGCCCTCGCCCCGCTGCTGCCGGGCGGCGCGATCCGCGCGGGTGGGACCTACGCCGTGCCGGAGTCGGTGCTGCTCGCCCAGACCATGCTGCAGGCGGCTTCGGCGGCCGGTGCGTGGTGCGCGGTGGTGGGTGTGCCGTCGTTCGGGGTGGAGGCGGCGGCAGCGGCGGGGATCGACCTGGAACGGCTCGTGCTGGTGCCGGACCCGGGCGACCAGTGGCTCGCGGTGACCGCGGCCCTCGCCGACGTCGCACAGATCGTCCTCACCCGCCCCCTCGGCCGCGTGGTGCCCGGTGACGTCGCCCGGCTCTCCGCGCGCCTCCGGCAGCGTGGGGCCGCACTCGTCGCGCTCGGGTCCTGGCCCGGGGCGGACGTCACCCTGCGCGTCACCGAGTCCCGGTGGAGCGGGATCGGCCACGGTCACGGGTACCTCACCGAGCGACGGGTGACCGTCACCGCGTCGGGGCGCGCCGGTGCGGTCCGACCGACGAGTGCCGAACTGCTCCTGCCCGCGGCGGACGGCTCGGTCCGCGCGGCCGTCCCGACGACCGCGGTCGCCGCGGTGCCCGTCGACGGACGGGTCCTGCGTCCCGTCGCGGTGGCGTCGTGAGCCCCCGCGGACGCCGCGCGCTGGTGGGCACACCGAAGGGCGCGGCACTGACCGGTGCCGGGCTGACCGGTGCTGGGGTGCCCGGTGTCGGGCTGCCGAACGCGGGAGCCGTCCGTGCGGACGCGCTCAGCAGGGGAGCGGGGCTGCCGGAGCCCCCGCCGACCCGCACGATCGTCCTCTGGTGTCCGGACTGGCCCGTCATCGCGGCCGCCCGGGCAGCGGGAGCGCCCCCGGAACAGCCGTTCGCGCTCATCGCGAAGGGCCTGGTCTTCGCCAGCTCCGCCTCGGCCCGGCAGGTCGGGGTGGTCCGTGGGCTGCGGGTGCGGGAAGCGCAGGCGCGCTGCACCGACCTCGTCACCCAGCCGTACGACGACGCGCTCGACCACCGTGCGTTCGAGCCGGTCATCCGCGCGATCGAAGAGGCTGCGCCGGGTGTGGAGGTCCTGCGCCCCGGGACGATCGCGCTGCGGGCCCGGGGTCCGGCGCGCTACCACGGTGGAGAACGGGCAGCGGCGACCGTCCTGGCGGGCATCGCGGCCGACCACGGCGCACCGGGCGTCCGGGCCGGGGTCGCCGACACCCCGTTCGCCGCCGAGCAGGCCGCACGGGCACGACCGCGGCGGCCCGGGGAGCGCGTCCGCATGGTGCCGGTCGGCGGGTCGGCGGAGTTCCTCGCCCCGCTGCCGCTCGGCGTGCTCGGCGACCCCGACCTCGCGATGGTGCTCGGCCGGCTCGGGATCGCGACGCTCGGGGACTTCGCCGCGCTCACCGACGAACAGGTGCGCGACCGGTTCGGCGTCCCGGGGGCCTTCCTGCACCGCCTCGCCGGCGGGCGCGACCCGCGGGAGGTCTCCGCGCGCGAGGTCCCGCCCGACCTCGAGGTCCAGGCGTCCTTCGAACCACCCCTCGACCGCGCCGACCAGATCGCCTTCGCCTTCCGCCGCTCCGCCGACGACTTCGCCGCCAAGCTCCGCGCCGCCGGCCTCGTCGCGACGACGATCCGGGTCGGCATCGTCGACGAGCGGGACGTCCTGCTCGAACGGGTGTGGGCACACCCCCGGTGGTTCGACGCCGCCGACGTGGTGGACCGGGTGCGCTGGCAGCTCGCCGGCGGGGTCGACCCGACCGGGCTCGAGGCGCCGGTCACCTCGGTCGTGCTCGAGCCCGTCGCGGTGGACGACCTCGCGAACCACGAGCGTGGACTCTGGGGCTCCGGGCCCGACGAGCGGGTGCACCACGGCCTGGCCCGCGTGCAGGGCATGGTCGGCCACGACGGTGTCGTCACGCCCCGGATCGGCGGCGGCCGGACGCTGGCCGAACGCATCGTGCTCGTGCCGTGGGGGGACGCTCCGGTCGGGGGCGAGCGCGCCCTCGCGGTGGTCCGTGACCGTCCGTGGCCGGGCAAGCTGCCCGGACCGCCACCGGCGACGGTCCTCGAACGGCCACGACCGGTGGACGTCGTCACGGCGGACGGCGGCCCGGTGGACGTCGACGACCGGGGCACCCTGACCGGTGAACCCGGACGCTTCCGGTCCGACGGTGACCGCGGTGGGCGGTTCGCACCCGTCACGGCGTGGGCGGGGCCGTGGCCGCTCGTCGTGCGGTGGTGGGAGTCGGGCGGACGGCGACTGCACCGCCTGCAGCTCGTCGACGCCGAGGGGCGGGCGTGGTACCTGGTCCTCGCCGACCACCGCTGGTGGGCAGAGGCGATCGCGACGTGAAGGACGGACGCTGATGGGGTACAACAACCCGCCGATCCCGTGGTCGCAGTTCGAGCGCGCCCTCTCCGACAAGCGGAGCCCGGGGACGACCCCCGAGGGCGACGGCGGCGACAGTCCGGCCTGGTCGCGGAAGCGTGCGCCGTACCGTCCGGCGGACGTCGCTTCGCCGGACGCGCCACCCGCGGTGCCGTACGCGGAACTCCACGCGCACTCGACCTTCAGCTTCCTGGACGGGGCGAGCGCGCCCGAGCACCTGCTCGAGGAAGCCGCACGCCTCGGCCTGCACGGGTTGGCGATCACCGACCACGACGGCTTCTACGGTGCCGCGCGGATGGCCGAGGTCGCCGAGACGTACCCGAGCGTGACCACGGTCTACGGTGCCGAGCTGTCCCTCGGACTGACCGAGCCGCAGAACGGCGTGCCCGACCCGGAGGGCTCCCACCTGCTGCTCCTCGCCGACGGGCAGGACGGGTACCACCGGATGGCCGGCGCGGTGACGGCCGCGCACCTCGCCGCGGGCTCCGAGAAGGGGCGCCCCCGGTACGACCTCGACGACCTGGCGGAACGGTCGGGTGGCCGGTGGCGGGTGCTCACGGGCTGTCGGAAGGGCACCGTCCGGCAGGCCCTCGAACGCGGCGGTGAGGGCGCCGCCGACCAGGCGCTCCGGGCGCTGCTGGACCGGTTCGGGACGGGGTCCGTCGTCGTGGAGCTCTCCGACCACGGCGATCCGCTCGACAGCGCCCGGAACGACGTCCTCGCGGCGCTCGCCGCCCGGCACACGCTGCCCGTCGTCGCGACCGGGAACGTGCACTACGCCACCCCGGACCGGTTCCCGGTGGCGACCGCCCTGGCAGCCGTCCGCGCCCGCCGCAGTCTGGACGAGATCGACGGATGGCTGCCGGCCGCCGACACCGCGCACCTCCGCTCCGGCGCCGAGATGGCCCGGCGGTTCGCCCGGTGGCCGGGTGCCGTGGAACGGAGCGTGGTCCTCGCCGACGAACTCGGCTTCCAGCTGAAGACCGCGAAGCCCGGGTTGCCCGACCTCGACGTGCCGGACGGCCACACCGCGATGAGCTGGCTGCGCGAGCTGACCTGGCGCGGGGCCCGTCGGTTCTACCCCGGGGACGCGGACGGCGTCGACGCACACAAGCGGGAACGCATCGAACGCGAGTTGTCGGTCATCGAGGACAAGGGCTTCCCCGGGTACTTCCTCATCGTGCGCGACATGGTGCAGTTCGCCCGCGGACGGGGGATCCTCTGCCAGGGACGTGGATCGGCTGCGAACTCGGCCGTCTGCTACCTGCTCGAGATCACCGCCGTCGACTCGATCCGGTACGGCCTGCCGTTCGAGCGGTTCCTGTCGGCCATGCGTGACGAGGAACCGGACATCGACGTCGACTTCGACTCCGACCGGCGCGAGGAGGTCATCCAGTACGTCTACGACAAGTACGGACGGTTCAACGCCGCGCAGGTCGCGAACGTCATCACCTACCGGCCGAAGGGCGCCGTGCGGGACATGGCGAAGGCGCTCGGGCACAGCCCCGGACAACAGGACGCCTGGTCGAAGCAGGTCGAGCGGTGGGGGTCCGTCACCGAGAGCCAGGACCACGACATCCCGGAGCCGGTGGTCGACCTGGCCCAGCAGGTCCTCGGGTTCCCGCGGCACCTCGGCATCCACTCGGGCGGGATGGTCCTGACCGACCGGCCCGTGGGCGAGGTCGTGCCGATCGAGCACGCCCGGATGGACGGCCGGACCGTGCTGCAGTGGGACAAGGACGACTGCGCGTACATGGGGCTCGTGAAGTTCGACATGCTCGGGCTCGGCATGCTCGCCGCGCTGCAGTACTCCTTCGACCTGGCCGCCGAGCACTGCGGGGAGCGGTGGGACATGCACTCCATCCCGAAGGAGGAGCAGGGCGTCTACGACCAACTCTGTCGGGCGGACACGATCGGGGTGTTCCAGGTGGAGTCCCGCGCGCAGATGGGCACGCTGCCCCGGTTGCTGCCCCGTCGGTTCTACGACCTCGTGATCGAGGTCGCCCTCGTGCGCCCCGGGCCGATCCAGGGCGGTGCGGTGCACCCGTACATCCGTCGACGCACGGGCGAGGAGCCCGTGACCTACATCCACCCCGCGCTGGAACCGGTGCTCGAGCGCACGCTCGGGGTGCCGCTGTTCCAGGAGCAGCTCATGCAGATGGCGATCGCGGTCGGCAACTGCTCCGGGGACGATGCCGACCTGCTCCGTCGGGCGATGGGCTCGAAGCGCGGCCTCGAGAAGATCGACCGGCTCCGGGACAAGCTCTACCGGGGCATGGCGGAGAACGACATCCACGGCGAGGACGCCGACGCCATCTACGCCAAGATCCAGGCGTTCGCGAACTTCGGCTTCGCGGAGAGCCACTCGATCAGCTTCGCGCTCATCGTCTACGCGAGTGCGTGGATGCGGCTGCACTACCCGGGGGCGTTCCTGGCGGCGCTGCTCCGGGCGCAGCCGATGGGGTTCTACTCGCCGCAGACCCTCGTCGCCGACGCCCGGCGGCACGGCGTGCGGGTGCTCCGGCCGGACATCCTACGGTCCGAGGTCGACGCGACGCTCGAGCCACTCGGCGGACACGACGGGCACGGGCACGACGGGCGCGGGCACGACTCCTGCCTGGCGACGGAGCAGCCGCCGGTGCTGCCCTTCGACCGGGACGCCGCCGACGACACCGCCGCACACCGCCGGGACGGTGCGTTCGCGGTCCGGCTCGGCCTCGCCGAGGTCGCGTCGCTCGGCCGCCGGAGTGCCGAGCGGATCATCGCCGAACGGCGGGCGAACGGACCGTTCTCGGACATGTCCGACCTCGCGCGCCGCGTGGGCCTGTCGACCGCGCAGCTCGAGGCGCTCGCGGCCGCGGACGCGTTCGAGTCGCTCGGGGTCGATCGTCGTGGTGGCATGTGGTCGGCGGCGCAGGCGGCGGCGGAGCGCCCCGACCAGCTGCCGGACACCCAGGTCGTCGTGCAGCCGCCGCTGTTCGGGCAGATGACGAGCGGGGACGTCCTCATCGCGGACATGTGGTCGACGGGGATGTCCACGGACGACCACCCCGTCGGGCACCTCCGCGAGCGGTTGTCGGCGCGCGGGGTGCTCAGCGTCGAGGACACCAGGACGGCGGAGACCGGCCGGCGCGTGGAGGTCGGCGGGATCGTGACGCACCGGCAGCGCCCGGCGACGGCGTCGGGGATCACGTTCCTCAACGTCGAGGACGAGTCCGGCCTGGTGAACGTCATCTGCAGCGTCGGGGTGTGGGGCCGGTACCGCCGGGTGGCGCGGGAGTCACCTGCGGTCATCGTGCGGGGGATCCTCGAGCGGTCACCGGACGGGGTGGTCAACCTCGTCGCGGACCGCATCGAGCACCTCCCGCTCGCCGTCCGGACACGGTCGCGGGACTTCCAGTGAGCGCGTCAGCGGGCCGTCCGCGCCGCCGGTGCGTCCCGCACCTCGGGCACCCGCACGGTCACCTCGAGCCCACCCGTCGGCAGGTTGCGGAGGGACGCCGTACCGCCCGCCCGCTCCGCCACCGCCCGCACGATCGCGAGCCCGAGGCCGGACCCGCCCGGCATCGGGACCGCGCCGGTCACCGGGTCCGGATCCCGGCGTGAGGTGCGTGCCTCGTCGGGGCGGGTGAAGCGGTCGAACGCGACCGGCACGAACGACTCCGGGACGCCGGGGCCGTCGTCCGTGACCTGCAGCACCCCCTCGCCGGAGGCGGCCCGCCAGCTGACGAGCACGGTGCCGCCACGGGGGAGCGCGGCGACGGCGTTGCCGGCGGTGTTCGTGACGAGCTGTGCCATGCCCCCGGTGTCGAGCCGGTACCGCGGCTCGTCGGACCCGTCGGCCACGGTCGGCGGCTCGAGTTCGAAGTCGACGGTGACGTCCTTCGCGCTGGCGATGAGCCGGACCCGGTCGACGGCGGCCATCACCTCGTCCCCGAGGTCGGACCAGGCGGTGGCGGACTGCGGTGCGCCGTCGGCGGCCCGGCGTTCCGACTCCTCGATGCGGGACAGCGTGAGCAGGTCGTTCGCCAATCGGGAGAGCCGGGCGACGCTGTTCTTCGCCCGTTCGATGTGGGCGGCGAGGGCGCGGGCGTCGTCCCGGTCGAGCGCGGCGAGGTCGAGTTGCGTCGTCAGGATCGCCAGCGGCGTGCGGAGTTCGTGACTCGCATCGGAGACCATCTGTCGTTCGCGCTCGGTCGCCTGCCGGGTGCGCGCGAGGAAGGCGTTCAGGGTCGTCGCGAGTTCGGCGAGTTCGTCCTGCGCGGGGCCGACCGGCAGTTCGGCACGTTCCGGCGCGACCGAGAGCCGTTCGGCCTCGCGGCGCATCCGGTTGACCGGGCGGAGCGCGGTGGTGGCGAGCACCCACGACGCGACGCCGAACGCGAGCAGGATCGCCAGCCCGGTGACGGACAGCGTGGTGGTGAGCTCGTCGACGACGATCGCCTCGGCCTGGGAGTTGCGGGCGGCGACGACGGTCCACCGTCCGGCCTGGTTCACCGGGTGCTCGACGACCACGCGGTACTGGGAACCGCCGAGCTCGACGACCGAGGTGCCCGCCGGGGTCGTCCGCAGGCTGCCGAGCGACTGTTCGAGACGGCGCGGCATCGAGGACAGTGTGATGTCCCCGGTCGGGGAGACCACGGCGACGAACTGCGCGTTGCCGGGCGGTGAGAGGTTCGGGTCGCTGTCGACCTCGAGCGTCGCCACGTAGGGATCGGTGTCGGCGTCGAGCAAGGTCTCGGTGGCGCTCGCCACGACGTTGACCACCTGCAGGCGCATCACGAGCACGAGCAGGGCGATGACGACGGCCGCGATGACGGTCGACCCGATCGTGATCCGGGCGCGCAGCGAGAGCGAGCGCAGCGACGGCGGAGGCAGCCTCGACGGCCGTCGCCCCTGCGCCCGCCCCGCGCCCACACCGCCGTCCGACCGCACCACGCGGTCGTCAGGCCGTGACGAGGTCGAGCCGGTAGCCCCGACCGCGCACGGTGCTGATGGCCACGGTGGCCTCCTGCGCGACGAGCTTCTTCCGCAGGTACGAGATGTACTGCTCGACGACGTTCGGGTCCACGTGCTGCGACCCGTCCCAGACCTCCTCGAGGATCTTGGGCCGGTCGACGACGGTGCCGACCGAGCGGGCGAGGAGCCGCAGCAGGGCGAACTCGGTGGGGCTCATCGCGACCCGCTGTCCCTTGACGGAGACGCGCCGGGCCTCGGAGTCGATGGAGACGTCCCCGACCTCGATGGTGCGCGGGGCACCGCTCGGCTCGCGGCGCCCGAGGGCGCGCAGGCGTGCGGTGAGTTCGGCGAAGGCGAACGGCTTGGTGAGGTAGTCGTCCGCGCCGGCGTCGAGCCCGAACACCCGGTCGTCGACGGCGTCCCGCGCGGTGACGAGCAGGATCCGGACCGGGTCCTCGCGTTCACGGACGCGTCGCGCCAGCTCGAAGCCGGACATGCCGGGCATCATCACGTCGACCACGGCGATGTCGTAGGGCTGCTCGCCCAGCGCGATGAGTGCCTCCACACCGTTCTCGACCGCGGTGACGCGGTACCCCTCGGCGGCGAGCCCGCGCTCCATGAGCGCGCGCATCTCGTCGTCGTCCTCGACCACCAACAAGCGCATCTGGACCTCCTGCGACCATCGTGGCACCGAACGCGGACCGTGTGGGCGGTTCCGCCGGGACGGCGCCTGAGCAGCGACACAGCCCGCCGCTGCGGGCTGCGGTCAGTGGACACCCGAGACTGACGGGTACTGACGGTACCCCCTTCGTTGCTATGCTCCGGCTCGGACGCTGCACCCGACAGACCGTCCTGTACCAGGGGGAACCATGCACGACCCGGACCGTCCGGAGATCGTCCGCCTGCGCGCCGAACTCGACTCCGCCTGGAAGGGCGTCGTCAGTCTCGGGACGCTCGACGGACCGCACCGCGACCGCGTCGTCGCCGACATGCGCACAGTCGTGCCCGACAGCGCCGCCCGTGCCGCGCGGGCGGTCGGGCCGGAGGCGGTGGTCGCCGAGATCGGCCGCTTCGCCGACGTCGAGGTGGTCACCTCGGACCCGACGTGGCCGGCCGCCGACGTCTGGGGCGAGGTGCTGTCCACGGCCGCCGAGGCCGCGCGGGGGTCGGGCGAACGCGTCCGCTGACCCGGCGTCAGTCGTCCTCGCCGAGGAGCTCCTCACGCACGCGTCGGACGTCCTCGAGCAGGGCCCCGATGAGCACCCAGTGCTGCGAGTTCGGTCGGACCACCGCGAGCGGGGCGGTCAAGGCGTGCTCGACCGAGGTCTCCTCCGGTCCGTCGTCGAGTTCGCCCGGCGTCAGCCGCGTCGACTCGACCTGCGCGCCGAGGCGTCGGACGTCGGCGCCGACCCGCGCGACCTCGGTGGCGATCCGACCGACCATCGGGTCGGCGCGGAGGTCCGGGGCGGTGTTGTCGCGCACGGCGCGGGTCATGCCGGTCACCCGGGTGACGAGGACACGGAGGTGCTCCGCGACCGCGACGTCGCGCTCGAGGACCGTGCGGTGCCGGCCGCCCCGCGGGTTCATCGTCAGCGAGTCCCGGGCCGACGTCAGCGCCGCCTCGGCCCGGCCGTGCTGCTGGCGGAGCGCCCGGGCCTGGCGCAGGGCCTCGTCCCACCGCGCGGCGTCCCACCCCTCGGTCAGCCCGACGGCGATCCGCTCGAATGCGGCTGCGGTGTCCCGCGCGAGCCGCGCGACGGCCAGGTGCGCGGGTTCGAGGAGCACCGGCGGGACGATGACGGCGTTCACCGCGAGGGCGACGACCGCCCCGATCACGGTCTCGAGGATCCGGTCGGCCGAGTAGTTCGGCGTGACGACACCCGCGGTGAGCACGAGCATGCCGCTGATGCCGACCTGCGTCGCCGAGGTCGGTGTGAGGCGCAGTGCCCAGGCGAGCAGGATCGCGAGGACGACGACGAGCAGGACGACCGCCACGGCGTCGCCGAGGAGCAGGTGCACCCCGGTCGCGAGCACCACCCCGAGCAGGACGCCGGCGCTCCGCTCGAGGCCCTTGACGAACGACTGGTTGATGCTCGGTTGCACGACGAGCAGGGCGGCGATCGCGGCGAAGGTCGGGAAGGGCCCGCGGATGAGCAGTTCGCACAGGAGCACCGCCGCGACCACCGCCACCGCGGTCTTCACGACCTGCAGGAAGGGTGTGCGACTCGAGCTGCGGAGGGGCGCGACCGGGTTCACGCTCCCACGGTAACCACGAGCCGCGCGCCGAGCCGGGCACGAACGCGACGGATCCCCGGTGACACGGTTGACTGTGGACGTGTGGCCGAACCATGAGCGAGTCATCCCCGAGGCCTTCGCGGGGTCCGGGACGACGGTCGTCGCCGCGCGCGCCCACTCGGTCGAGCCGTCCGGCAACGGCTACCTGTACGGCTACGAGGTGGACACCGTCGACCGGGCCGGCCAGCGCGCCACCGTCCTGACCTACGTCGACACCGGTGGCACCCACGACCAGAACAGCGCCATCGTCACCGACCCGACGACCGGCGACCCGGTCTCGGTGTGGGCCTACCCGAACGATCCGGGCCTCCCGGTCCTGCCGCAGGTGACGTACCGTGACGCCGTCGCGGAGCTCCTCACCACGCTCGGGCTGCCGGTGACGAACCCGACGCTGACGGTCGCCGCGTACCGACCGGGGAAGCGCGCCGTCGTCCGGGTGGACGCCCCGGAACGGACCCTGTTCATCAAGATCGTCCGTCCGCACCGGGTCGCCCCGATCGTCCGGACCCACGAGCAGTTCGCCGCCGCGGGCCTGCCCGTGCCACGGGTGCTGGCGAGCCGCGGTGACGGACTGCTCGTCCTCGAACTCGTCCGCGGCGTGCCCGCCGGCAGCCGCATCACCGACATCGCCGACGACCCGCGGTTCGTGGCGTCCCTCGCCGCGCTCACCGGGCGGATCGCCACGGTGCCGATGACGCAGCAGGCCCGGGCCGACGCGATGGACCACGCCGACTGGCACCGTCGGACGCTGACGACCGCGCTCCCCGGCGACGCCGAGGAGATCGACCGGCTGTACGACGCCATCGGCCGCCGCTCCATCGGGTGGGCCGCGGGTCAGAAGCAGGTCGTGCACGGGGACCTGCACCTCGAGCAGGTGTTCGTCGACGAGGACGAGCCCTGGCGCATCTCCGGCCTGCTCGACATCGACACCGCCGGGTGGGGACACCCGGTGCGGGACATCGGCGCCGTGGTCGCACACCTCGTCGTCACCGGGCTCTGGCACCGGTCGCGCGGGGACGCTGAGCGTGGGGCCGCCGCCGAGCGTCTCGCGGACGCCGTCGCCCGCGACTGGGTCGCCCGCAACCCGCAGGAGGCCGAGCGCATCGGACCCGCCATCGGCGCGCAGCTCCTCGCCCACGCCGGCGGCCAGGCCACCACCGGGTCGGCGAACGGCATCGCGACGGCGGAGCAGCTGCTCGCCGCTACGCGGGCCGCCCTGGCGGAGCCGGCCCCGAGCCTCCCGTCCGGCAGCGGCCGTCCGCGGTCCGCACCGCGCGTCTGACCAGCAGTCCCGACGAGGACGGCTCCGGCTGCGGTCCGGCAGGCAGCGTCGCCGCAGGTCGACGGCGACCGGCCGGGAGGCCCGCCACGCGCGGCGCGGGGAGAGTCGCCTCCGGCGTCGGCTGGGGAGTAAACTGACCGCGCACGCACCGCGTGCTCGCATGTCGCGTCGATTCCTGCCGCGACGGCCGGTCACCTGACCGGTGCGGGTGCCGGATCCGCGTCGTCCGGGTTCGGACCTCCTGGGGCGGCCTCTCATCGAGGCGTGTCCTTCCGGAGGTCGGGGCTCTCCGGGGGCACTGCTCGGGGACGACGCGTGCGTGCGACGGCGCCGGACCTCCCGCGCAGACCGGTCCATCGACCTCCGGCCCTCACCCCGGGTCGTGCGATGCGGTCAGCCGGACGATCCGGTGCGCTCCGGGCCACGGCGGCCCGGGGTGGACCCGGGTGCGACGGACGCACCGACACGACTTCCGCCCGTACCGGGTGGCTCGCCCCGACGAGGGCGGAACAGGAGGAGCCTTGGCTCGATCAGGTACCCGCCGCGCTGCCGGTGGCACGCGGACGGCGTCGCGCCGGACCCGGCCGCTCGACAACGACGGCCTCATCCCCGTCCTCGCCCGAGCCGTCCGCGAGGTCGAGGCCGCCGCGCAGCGCGGAGCCCTCAAGGCCACGAACCGGACGAAGTTCCAGGCGGTCGCCCTGCTCATGCGTGAGGAGCGTGCCCGTGTGAAGGCGGACACGACGCTCACCGACGCACAGCGCGCCGAGCAGCTCAAGCGCCTGGACGGCGTCGCGACGATCCTGGCGAAGACCGCCGCCCGGGACACCAGCGTCATCCAGCTCCTGACCGAGGAGGCCGCGGTCTCCGAGGCCACCCGCACCGTGAAGCGCGACATGATGATCGCCGCCGGTATGGAGCTCCAGCCCGAGGACCTCGTCATCGCGGCCGAACCCACCGCGGCGGTGGAGACCCCCGAGCGTGCCGTCGTGCCGCAGGCGGTCGTGCAGCGCCAGCTCGCGAACCCGTTCCTGCCGCCGGACTTCGCGCTCGCCGACCAGCCCGTCGCCCATCCCCGCCGGCTGGCGAACTGGGAGCTCTTCGGTCCGCTGTTCAAGTCGTTCGAGTACGGCGCCGGTGGGGGAGCAGCGTCCATGCCGCTGCCCGAGCCCGCGTCGCTGCACACCCCCTCCGGTGTGACGCTGATGAAGCACCAGGCCGAGCTCGTCACCTCCGCCGCGCAGGGACACCGCACCTTCCTGCTCGCCGACGAACCGGGGCTCGGCAAGACCGCGCAGTCGCTCCTCGCGGCGGACGCGGCAAAGGCCTTCCCGCTGCTCGTCGTCGTCCCGAACGTCGTCAAGACGAACTGGGCGCGCGAGGCCGAGCGCTGGGTGCCGAACCACCGCGCGACCGTCATCCACGGTGACGGGCAGGACCTCGACGGCTTCGCCGACATCCTCATCGTCAACTACGAGATCCTCGACCGGCACGTCGGCTGGCTCGGCACGTTCGGGTTCAAGGGCATGGTCGTCGACGAGGCGCACTTCATCAAGAACAAGGAGTCGCAGCGCTCGAAGTACGTGCTGCAGCTCGCCGAGAAGATCCGCGAGCGGACGGCGAACCCGCTGCTCATGGCCCTGACCGGTACCCCGCTCATCAACTCCGTCGAGGACTTCCGCACCATCTGGGAGTTCCTCGGCTGGATCGACGACAAGAAGCCCCGCGCGCAGCTCATGAACGAGCTCGAGGAGATCGGGCTCACGCCCGCCGACCAGGGCTTCTTCACCGAGGCGCGGAAGGCCGTGATCGACCTCGGCATCGTCCGACGGCGCAAGGTCGACGTCGCGGCGGACATCCCTGCCCGCCGGATCGCCGACATCCCCGTCGAGCTCGACGGCGACGAGGGCCGCTCCATCCGCGACGCCGAGCGCGAGCTCACCGCGAAGCTCGTCAAGCGGTACCACCAGGCGCTCGCCGCCCGGACCGGTCAGGACCCGGTCGTCGGCATCGACGAGAAGCTCGTCCGTCAGGTCGCCCGGTGGGAGCTCGAGGACCAGGACGCCTCGTCCACCGGCGAGAACGTGTTCTCCATGGTGCGGCGCATCGGCCGGGCCAAGGCACAGCTCGCGGCGGACTACGCGGCGCAGCTCGCCTCGAACGTCGGCAAGGTCGTGTTCTTCGCGAAGCACCTCGACGTCATGGACCAGGCGGAGGAGGTCTTCGCCCGCCGACACCTGCGCACGGCGACGATCCGCGGCGACCAGACCCCGGCGCAGCGCACGGCCGAGATCGACTCGTTCGTGAACGACCCGGACGTGGCCGTCATCGTCTGCTCGCTCACCGCGGCGGGTGTCGGGCTCAACCTGCAGGTGGCGTCCAACGTCGTCCTCGCCGAGCTGTCCTGGACGAGCGCCGAGCAGACCCAGGCGATCGACCGCGTGCACCGCATCGGGCAGGAGGAGCCCGTCACCGCGTGGCGCATCATCGCCGCACAGACGATCGACACGAAGATCGCCGAGCTCATCGACAGCAAGGCCGGACTCGCTGCGCGGGCGCTCGACGGCTCCGACGAGGAGGTCGTGGACTCCGGCGACATCCAGCTCGACGCCATGGCCGCGCTGCTCATGGACGCCCTCAGCCGCTAGCGCCCGGCGCCGTTCGGCACCGCACAACAGGAACCCGCTCGAACCACGGACGTCCGTGGTTCGAGCGGGTTCCTGCTGTGCCGGGCCGGCTCGCACCGCGGGCGGGCCCGGAGCGCGGACCCGGCCGGCGGGCGACCGCGCGTCAGAGGCGCGACTGGACCTCCGCCAGGGACGGGTTCGTCGCGGTGCTGCCGTCCGGGAACACCAGGGTCGGCACGGTCTGGTTGCCGCCGTTGACCTCCGCGACCAGCTCGGCGGTGCCCGGCGTCTGCTCGATGTCGACCTCGCGGAAGGGCACACCGGCCTTCGTCATCTGGTTCTTCAGCCGGGCGCAGTAGCCGCACCAGCTCGTGGTGAACATGGTGACGCCGCCGGCCTCGGGCACGAACGCGTCACGGGTGATCGTCTCGCTCATGTCCTCATTCTCGTCCCGCTCCCCGGGAGGCGCTTGACCGGCTTGTCCTACATAGCTAGGTTACGAGCATGGAACCGCTGCTCCGCGTCACCGCCCCGACGCTCGACGTCCTCGCCGCCCTGCTCGCGGCCGAGGGGCCGGCATGGGGGCTGCAACTCATCAAGGTGATCGGACGGCCGTCCGGCACCGTCTACCCGATCCTCGAGCGACTCGAGCGACATGGGTGGATCGACTCCAGCTGGGACGACGACGCCGACCGTTCCGGCCCCCGCCGCCGCCTCTACGAGTTCACCGCCGACGGGCGACAGGCCGCGGCCGAGCTCGTCGACGCTCGACGAGCAGCCGCAGCCACAGCCACCCGTCCCGCGGGCCGCCCGAGCACGCGCCCGGTGACGTCGTGACCGCGCTCAGTCGCGCCCTCGTCGACACCGCCGTTGCCATCTCGCCCGCCGAGCACCGCGTGGTCCGTCGCGAGCAGTGGTACGCGGACCTCCGCGACGCGGCCGACCTCGGGCTCTCACCGACGGGGTTGGCCTTCGGCGCTCTCACCACCGCACTGTTCCATCGCCGAGGGGTTCGGCGCACCACCTGGGGAGACACCATGACCACCGCACCGTTCTCGACAGCCGCGGCACCGCACACCATCCGCACCGTTCCGGTGCTGGTCACGGTCGCCGCCCTCGCGATCCTGATGACCGGACCGTGGCTGATCCTGCAGCCCAACTACGGGTACGAGAGCGACCTCGACCGCACCGTCGGTCTGGTCGGCATCTGGCTCCTGTCGTACCTGGTGCCGGGCGCAGCGGTGACCGCGGCGGCCCTGCTCCTGCCCGGGTCGGGTCCTGGTCGCCGTCGCCTCGGCGCCGCACTGGTCGCCGCCGCTGCAGTCGGTGCGGTCGTCACCCCGCTCGTTCTCCCGGTCTCCGGATGGCCCGTCAGCATCCTGCCGACGGTGCTGCCGTTCCTCCTCGCGCTCGCCGGCTGGCTCGTCGCGACCGATGCACCGCGACGCGCATGGCTGTTCCTGCTGCTCCCGCTCGGAGCGGCCACCCTGGTCGAGAGCGGCATGCTGTGGGTGGTCGTCCCGATCCGGCTGCAGCCGTGCATCGTGTCCCTGCCAGGGCTCTCCGTGGTCGTCGCCGGACTCCTCGCCTGGGGGACCGCCCGGTCCAGCCGTCCCACCCGTGACGAGGCGCACCCTCCCGCCCTGGTAGACAAGACACCGTGACCGACACCCACCTCGAGATCGAGCGCACCTACGACCTGCCCGACGGAGCCCCGCTCCCCGACCTGATCGGGGTCGGCGGCATCATGCGGGCCGACCACCGGGAACCGTTCGGACTCGACGCCACCTACTGGGACACGCAGCGGTACGACCTCGTCGCCGCACACGTCACCGTCCGCCGACGCACCGGTGGCCACGACGCCGGCTGGCACATCAAGCGCGCCGAGTCCGACACCGTCCGGCACGAGCAGCACTTCCCGCTCACCGAGGACCCGGACACCGTGCCCGCCGAGGTCCTCGCCGCCCTGTTCACCGAGCGCCGAGGCCGCGGTCTGCACCCGGTCGTCCGGATCACCACCACCCGCACCGTCACCCGGCTGCTCGACGAGGACGGCGACCAGATCGCCGAACTCGCGGACGACCGGGTCGTCGCCGAACGCCTCGACGACGACGCACCGGCCGACCCGCGCACATGGCGGGAGGTTGAGGTCGAGACCGTCGACGGCGTCGACGCGCAGGTCGCCCACGAACTGTTCGCCGCACTCGACGGCCGGTTCGCCGCCGCCGGCGCCGGCCCCGCCGCCGTCGCGTCCAAGCTGGCACGCGGGCTCGCCGGAGCACCGGCACCGCGCCTCCAGACTGCCGACCGACCCGAGAAGGGGACGACCGCCCGCATCCTCACGAAGCGCCTGAAGAAGCTGCGCTCCGCGCTGCTCGGCCAGGAGGCCCGGCTGCGGTCCGGCGAGAACGCCGAACTCCGCGACGTGGCCGCGACGACGCTGGAGATCGCGGCGATCCTGCAGACGTACCGACCCGCGTTCGCCGCCGGCGCGGCCGTCGACCGCGCCGTGGCCGGTGCGGACGCCCTCGCCGACGTGACCGCCCGCGCCGCGCTCGCCGAGTACCTGGTCGAGCGGCTGCCGCGCGCGTCGACGCCCGCGCAGGACGCCCTCGTCGACGCGATGACCCGCGAGCGCATCCTCGCGGCCACGCGGGAGCGCCGCGACGCAGCGGTGCGGGACGTCGTCGCGGCCCTGCACGGGGAGCCGTTCCTCGAGCTCCTCGACGCCCTCGACGACGCCGTCGAACGACCCGCCCCGACGGCGTGGGCGCTCCGCTCGCCGAAGCAGGTGGCGCAGGACGTCACCGCCACGGTGAAGCCGCGCGTCCGCGAACTCGTGCGCGACGCGGTGGCCGACGACACCTCCGACACGGCCGCCCTCCGCGAAGCGGCCGACCGGGCCGCGACCGAGCTGGCCTGGCAGGGGACGATGCGGGCACGACTCGCGATGGACGTGCTCGGGGACGACGCGTTCCCGCACGCGCTCTGGAAGCGCATCGGGACCGCCGCCGACGTCCTCACCGAGCGGGTGCGGTCGCTGTACGCACTCGACGCGCTCCGCACGCACTCCGGCATCGCCGACCGCGGAGGCGAAGGGACGTTCGGGTACGGCGTGCTCGCCGGCGACCGGGTCCGGCTGGCGGAGGAGTCCTACGACGAGGCGGTGCACGCGCTGAACCGCGTGTGACCGGCGGGCACGACGACGGCGCGCACCCGGGTCGGGTGCGCGCCGTCGTCGTGTCGGTCGCGGGGTCCGCTCAGCCGGCCGCGATCGGGTTCGCCGTCGCGGCGGCGGGGGAGACGTCGGCCAGCCCGAGGACGTCGAGCAGCCACGCCAGTTCGAACGCCCGCTCCTTCCACGAGTCGTACCGTCCGCTGACGCCACCGTGGCCGGCGGCCATCTCCGTCTTGAGCAGGACCGGGGCTCCGACCTCGCGGAGCTTCGCGGTCCACTTCGCTGGCTCGACGTACAGCACGCGGGTGTCGTTGATCGAGGTCACGGCGAGGATGCGCGGGTACTGCACGTCGTCCCGGACGTTCTCGTACGGGCTGTACTCGCTCATGTAGCGGTACACCTCGGGGTCGTGCAGCGGGTCGCCCCACTCGTCCCACTCGATCACCGTGAGCGGCAGGTCGGGGTCGAGGATGCTCGTCAGCGCATCGACGAACGGCACCGCGGCGAGGATGCCCGCGAACCGCTCGGGGGCGAGGTTCGCCACCGCGCCCATCAGGAGCCCACCGGCGCTGCCGCCCTCGGCCGCGAGCTGGTCGGCGCTCGTCCGACCGCTGTCGATCAGGTGCTCGGCGACCGCGACGAAGTCCGTGAAGGTGTTCTTCTTCGTCAGGGTCTTGCCGTCCTCGTACCAGTGCCGGCCCATCTCGCCACCACCGCGGACGTGCGCCACCGCGAAGACCACCCCGCGGTCGAGCATCGACAGGCGCATGACGCTGAAGCCGGGATCGATCGAGTGCTCGTACGACCCGTAGCCGTACAGGTGCAGCGGCGCCGGGGCGTCCGCGTCGACGGCGTCCTTGCGCCACACCAGCGAGATCGGGACGCGGGTGCCGTCGGCAGCGGTCGCCCAGTCCCGCTCCTGCACGTAGTCGGACGGGTCGTACCCGCCGAGGACCGGCTGTCGCTTCAGGACGGTCACCTGCCCGGTCGCCAGGTCGAGGTCGCTCACCTCGGACGGCGTCACGAAGGACGTGTACCCGAGGCGGAGGGTCGGCTGGTCCCACTCGGGGTTGCCGCCGAGTCCTGCCGAGAACAGCGCCTCCTCGAAGGGGACCTCGTGGGGTTCGCCGTAGCCGTCGCCCTCGATCGGGATGACGGCGATCCGGGGCAGTGCCTCGGATCGGTACTCGAGCGCGAGGTGCCCGGCGAAGGCGTCCACGGACTCGATGCGCCGCTGCTCGTGGTGCGGGACGACCACGCGACGGTCGGAGGTCGAGGTCGGGTCGTCCGCGGGCACGTCGACGAGTTCGAAGTTCTCCGCGCCGTCGTTGTGCAGGACGAGCAGACGGTCGCTGCCCCCGACGACGGCGTGCTCGATCTCGTACTCCACGCCCTCGCGACGCGGCCACACGACGTGGAACTCACCGGTCGGGTCGGATGCGTCGAGGACGAGCGCCTCGGACGTGATCTTCGACCCGAGCTCGATGACGATGTACTGCGACGAACGGGTGACGCCGACCCCGACCCAGTACCGGTCGTCCGGCTCCTCGAACACGACCACGTCGGCGTCCGCTCCGGTGCCGACCTCGTGCCGCCAGATGCGGTCCGGGCGCCAGGACTCGTCCACCGTCGGGTAGAAGACGTACCGCCCGGACGGGTCGAACGTCGCGCCGGCCCCGGTGTTCGGGATGGTGTCGGCGAGGTCCTGCCCGGTCTCGAGGTCGCGCACCGCGAGCGTGTACCGCTCGTCGCCCTCGACGTCGACGCCGTACACCAGGCGGCGGCCGTCGTCACTGATGTCGTACGTGCCGAGCGAGAAGAAGTCGTGCCCGTCGGCGAGGGCGTTGCCGTCGAGGACGACCTCCTCGCCCGGGAGCGTGTCGGCACCCTCGTCGAGGGACGGCGGCGTCCAGTCGTCCGGACCGCTGATCGGGGCGCGGCACTGCACGCCGTACTGGCTGCCCTCGCTGGTGCGGGTGAAGTACCACCACTGGCCCATCCGCACCGGCACCGAGAGGTCGGTCTCCTGCACGCGGCTCTTCACCTCGTCGAACAGGCGGTCCCGCAACGCACCGAGGTGTTCGGTCTGCGCTTCGGTGTACCGGTTCTCGGCCTCGAGGTACGCGACGGTGTCCGGGGACTCCTTGTCCCGCAGCCATTCGTAGTCGTCGACGAAGTCGATGCCGTGGTGGGTCCGCGTCTGAGGCCGCTTGGCGGCGGTCGGCGGGGTGGTCACGTCGTGCTCGCTGGTCACCCGGCCACCCTATGCGCTCGGGGTGGAGGCCCCACCCGGCTCGGTCCGGCGGCGGCGGCGCTCCGGCGCGCCCCGTCCTGCAGCTCGGGGACCACCGTTCGCTCCGGCAGGACGTCAGTTCCGGTCCTGCCGGCCGCCGCTCACACTGCTGTCGCCGTCGGGTGGGCGACGTCCGGTGCCGCCGCCCGGATCCGCTCGGCGAGAGCGTCCAGCTCGGCCAGGACGTCGGACGCGACCCACGCGCGGTCGCGACGACGTGCTGTGACGGGGCGGAGGACGCCGGCGTCGACGAGGTCGTCGATCACCGCCTCCGTCCACGGCAGGTCCGCCGGGAGCGCTGCGGTGACCGCGGCCTCGGTCAGGACCGGGTCGGCCAGGAGGGCGCGGAGCAGGTCGGAGTGGTGCTCGACCCGTGGTCCGGGATCGGTCGGGCGGAGCGCACTCCGGTCGAGCTCGATCTCCTCGAGCCGGAGCGCGGCGAACTCGACCTCGTCGCAGACGACCCCGACCGTCCGCGCGGTCAGGGCGACGATGCCGTCCACGTGGCCGTCCCGGTAGCGCTCGAGCTCGGCGAAGTAGCCGGCTCGGTCCGCGACGAGGGCAGCGGCCACGGGCACGACGAGTGTGGTCGTCACGCCGCGGCGTCGCAGGACCGCGTTGACCAGCGCCCGCCCGATCCGGCCGTTGCCGTCGGTGAACGGGTGCACGGACTCGAACTGGGCGTGGGCGATGGCGGCCTGCGCCAGCGCATCGACGTCGTCCCGTGCCAGGAAGGCGAAGAGGTCGGCCATCGCGTCGGGGACGTCCTCAGCCGGAGGCGGCACGTACGCGGCGTCACGCGGCGAGGCCCCGCCGCCGATCCAGTTCTGCACCCGGCGCCACTGCCCGGCGACGGGGCCGTCCACGGGGTCGTCCCGCATGAGCACCGCGTGGGCGTCGAGCACGGACCGTTCGGTGATGCTGCCCCGACCGGCGGCGGTGATCATCCCGCGCAGGGCGGTGGTCGCGCCGACCATCGCCGTGGCACTGCCGTTCGCACGGATGCCGACGAGCGCCCGGGCGTAGTCGTCGAGCGTGGCGTGCTCCTCCTCGATCCGGGACGACGAGACCGCCTCGGTACGGGCGAGGAGCAGGTCGAACGCAGCCGTGCGGTCGCCGAGTCGGCGGTCGAGGTCCACCAGGCGGTCGGTCGTGCGCGCCAGCAGGTCGGCGAGGTCCGGGGGCGCGACGTACGGGTGGTCCGCGATCGTGGGCGGCAGCGAGCACCGCACCGACCGCGTCATCCGGTCGGCGCGGGGCGGACGACCGCTGCTCCGCCACGGACGATCGGTCGATCCGTGCCGGGGCCAGGCGGACCCGCCAGACCCGCCAGACCCTCGCCCGATCGCCGTCGGCGCGACGCCGTCCCGCCCGTGCCCGACCGCCGCCGTGTCGCCCGTCATGCTGCCTCCCGTCCTCAGCGTCCGTCGACGGTAGTGGCGGGGTAGGCCCCACGGCGAGGAATCCGGATGTCGTATGCCTGTCTCTTATACACATCTGACGC
>NZ_QKTO01000008.1 GCF_003234855.1 Curtobacterium sp. MCBD17_032 | reverse complement strand
GGGCTGGGAGGGCATCGGTGTGGTGGCTTCCGGTCTCGGGCGGTCGGAGGTGCTGTCGCGGTCGGGCGTCGTGTCCCGGTCGGCGGTGGTGTCCCGGCCGGGTGTGGTGTCCCCGTCGGTCGCCACGTCGTGCAGCGGGACGGTCTCGGCGTGGTCAGCCGTCGTCGTCACGTCGTGGAGCGGAACGGTCTCGGCGTGGTCGGGCGAGGCCACCGCCTCGTCCAGGGGGACGGTGCGGGCCAGGTCGAGCCGGTCGGTGTCGGTCATGCATCGAGCCTCGCGGAGACGAGGGCTCGGTCCCATCCTGCCGTCTCCCGGACCGGGGGTGGGGTTGTCCCCACCCCGACCCGACGACGCTCGCGAGCGTCGGCCGGTGATGTGTAGGATGCCGCTACTGCATCGAGGCACGAGGGGGATCCGTGAACCAGACCCAGGTCGAACGACTGTCCGCGTCGGCCGCCGTCCTGGCCGCACTCATGCCGGCCGCCGCCGTCGTCGCTGCGTGGGTGGACCCGATGGCGCTCGCCACGAGTGCCGTCGTCGGCATGCGGGTGCTCGGCGTCGTCGGCCTGGTGGCGGGAGCCGTGACGGCCGTCCTCGCCGCCCGGCGGGGCGACCGTGCAACGCTCGGCTTCGGGATCACGGCCGTCGCCCTCCCGCTCGGGGTCCTGCTGCCCACCGCGCTGCACCCCGTCGCGACCGTGCTGCTGCTCGTCGCGCGCGTGTTGCTCGTGGTGTTCGGCGTCGTGCTCGTGATGCGGTCGTCCGGATCGCGTCGCGCAGCGGGCTGGTTCGTCACGGTCGGGGCCGGGGTGTGGCTGCTGTCCGAGACCGCGATGAACGTGCTCTTCCGCGTCTGGATCCCGCCGCAGGAAGCGCTCCTGCCGCTCTTCACCGTGCCGCAGGTCGGCCAGTTCGTGGCGTTCGCCGCAGCTGCCCTGGTGTTCGTCCCGCCGCTCGTCCGACCGGTCGGTGCGGGCGTACGCCGCCTCTGGGACACCGCCGACGTGCGCTGACCCCGCCGATGTGTGCTGACCGCGCCGACGTGCGCTGACCCCGCCCGGTGCGGACGGGGACGCGCGGCACCGGAACCGGCTGCGCGCGATCGTGCCGGCCAGCACCACCGGGCCCGCCAGCACCACCGAGCCCGGCCAGCACCACCGAGCCCGGCCAGCACCACCGGGTCGGCCAGCAGGGCGTCACACGAGGGCGGCGGCGACCTCCGGCGTCTCGTCCGGCACCGACCAGGGCCGCTGCGTCATGCCGCTGTCCCCGCGGACCGACACGACCCGGCCGGCGTCGTCGCGGGTGTAGACGATGTCCTCGTCCACCGACCCGAACCGGTTGCCCGACACCATCCGGAGCGTGTCGGCGTCGACGACCTCGAGCCGGACCGGCGACTCGGTCGGCACCGGCTGCGTGGGGTCGATCGCGAGCAGACGGTCACCCACCCGAGCGATGTCGGTGATCCCCTCGAACGTCGCGAACCGGCCCGTGTACCGCGCGGGGTCGACGTCGGCGGGGATCGCCGGACCGGCCGCGTGCTCGTCGGCCGCCGCGTCGAGCAGGTGCACGATGCCGTACGCCAACATCGTCGCCGGACCGGTGGCGCTGCTCGTCAGGACGGACACGACGAACGAGGACGCAGGGTCGAAGACCGACTGCGTGATCTGTCCGGGGAACCCGCCGGAGTGGCCCCGGACCTCCCGGCCGTTGATCCGGTCCACGATGAACCCGGCGCCGTACCCGCGGGCGGCCGGGTCGGAGTCGAGCGCACTCCACGCCTTCCGCTGCGCGAGGCGCTTGGCGTGGTCGGAGAGCAGCGTCCCGCGACCCGGCACGTGCGCCGAGAAGTAGCGGACCAGGTCCGAGGCCGTGCCGTGGAATCCCGTCGCCGCGGCGAGCGCCCCGGTCGTCACGTGCGGGACCGGCTGCCGGGTGCGGGCCGTGTGGAGGCCGGTGTAGCCGACGACGAACTCGTCCTCGCGGGCGGGGTCGAACTCGGCACCGGTGCCGCGGAGCCCGAGCGGCTCGGTGATCGCGGTCCGCATGTGCTCGGCGTACGAGGTGCCCGTCACGGCCTCGATGACGAGCCCGAGCAGCCCGTAGCCGAGGTTCGAGTAGTTGAACGCCGACCCGACCGGGACCTTCGCGCCGCCCGCGACGACGAGGTCGACGAGCTGCTGCGCGTCCGGGAACGGGTGCGCG
Source organism: Curtobacterium sp. MCBD17_032 (assembly GCF_003234855.1). GTDB lineage: Bacteria > Actinomycetota > Actinomycetes > Actinomycetales > Microbacteriaceae > Curtobacterium. The sequence goes on along the minus strand of NZ_QKTO01000008.1, from coordinate 108,156 downwards.
AGCGCCCAGTGGTCACCGTCGGCGCCGTCACGGACGACCCCGGCGCCCATCTCCATGAGCTCGCGGACGGTGGCGTCGGCGATCGGGGAACCCGCCTCGACGAGCGCGGGGACGAACGAGCCGACCGTGTCGTCGAGCCGCAGGGCACCCTGGTCGGCCAGCTGGAGCAGCGCGGTGGCGGTGAAGGTCTTCGAGTGCGAGGCGATCCGGAACAGGTCCGTGGTCGTCAGTCGCCGCCCGGCTGCCACGTCGGCGTACCCCCAGGCGTCGGCGAACAGTTCCTCGTCCTCGAACCCGATCGCGACCTGCACGCCGGGGAGGCGCAGCTGCCACACCTTGTAGGCGACCCACTCGCGGACGTAGGGCAGGACGGACTCGTAGGCTGCGCGCTTCTCCATGCCGACCAGCCTGGCATGTGCCACGCTCGTCGCATGCGGCACACACCCTCCTTCCTGATGACCGAGGTCGACGAGGTCCGACGGCTCGTCCGCGGCAACCCCTGGGCGACGATCGTGTCCCACACGGCAGCGGGACTCGTCGCGTCGCACTACCCGTTCCTCCTCGAGGAGCAGCCCGACGGCAGCGACGACCTCGTCCTCGTGTCGCACGTCGGCCGCCCGGACGAGGTGGCGCACGAGCTCGGGCAGCACGAGGTCCTGGTCGTCGTGCAGGGACCGCACGGGTACGTCTCCCCCGCCTGGTACCCGCCGGAACAGTTCATCCCGACCTGGAACCACACCACCGCGCACCTGTGGGGCACGCCGGAGATCCTGTCGGACGAGGAGGCCTTCCGTGTCCTCGGCGACCTCGTGGACCACTTCGAGGCCGCGATGCCGTCGCCGGTGTCGCTCGACGTCGACGCGGACGCCGCCCGCCACATCGCCCGCGGCACCGTCGGCATCCGCATCCGCGTCACCCGCTTCGACGCCCGGGCGAAGCTCAGCCAGAACAAGGCACCGGAGGTGGTCGAGCGGATCATCGCCGGCCTCCGCTCCGACGGCCCGTACGCCTCCCCCGCGCTCGCCGACGAGATGGCGCGCGTCCACGGGACCGCCACGACGACCGGCCGGGAGGCGTGATGCCGTCGACCCTGCTCCGCACCGTCCGACGGGTGGGCACCTCCGGCGCCCCCGCCGACGTCATGGTCGTCGACGGGCGGGTCACCGCGGTCGCGCCGGCCGGCACGCTCGACCCGCTCGACAGCGCCACCACGACCGGCACGGCCACCGGAGCCGACACCGAGGTCGTCGAGGCCGACGGTGCGTGGCTCGGGCCCGGTCTCCGCGACCACCACGTGCACCTCGACCAGTGGGCACTCGTGCGCCGCCGCATCGACGTGACGGACTGCACCTCCGCGGAGGAGACCGCGGACCGGCTCGCCGCCGCCGTCCGGAGCGGTGTCCCGGACCGCGTGCTCGTCGGGCACGGGTACCGGGACGGGCTCTGGCCGGGGCCCGCGCGACGGGAGCTGCTCGACCGGGCCGCGCCGGGCCTCCCGGTCGTCGTCGTGAGCGCCGACCTGCACGCGGTCTGGTGCAACGAGCTCGCCCTGGCGCACGTCGGGGCCGTGCTCGGCCGGGCGCTCCCCGCAGGCGCCGACGGTGTGCTCCGTGAGCAGGACGCGTTCGACGTCACCGGCGCGCTGTCCCGGGTGCCGGACGACCAGCTCGACGCGTACGTGGCCGACGCGGTCGAGGCGGCCGCAGCCCGGGGCGTCACCGGGGTCGTCGACCTCGAGATGGACGCCGACATCGACCGGTGGGTACGCCGGATCCACGCCGGCACGGACGGGCTGCGCATCGCCTCCGGGGTGTACCCGGCACGGTTGGACGAGGCGGTCCGGCGCGGGCTGCGGACGGGCGACGTCGTCGACGGGACCCGCGGCCTGCTCACCGTCGGACCGTTCAAGGTGATCACCGACGGGTCACTCGGCACCCGGACCGCCGCGACCGCCGACGGCGAGGGCGTCCTCAGCTGGGCGCCGGAGGACCTCGTCCCGCTGCTCCGTCGGGCCGTCGACGCCGGACTCGTCCCCGCCGTGCACGCGATCGGCGACCGCGCCGTCACGCTCGCGCTCGACGCCCTCGAGACCGTCGGCAGCCGCGGGTCGATCGAACACGCGCAGCTCCTCGCCGCGCCCGACGTGGCGCGCTTCGCCCGGCTCGGCGTCGTCGCGTCCGTGCAGCCCGAGCACGCCATGGACGACCGGGACATCGCCGACCACTACTGGGCGGGCCGCACGGACCGGGCCTTCCCGTTCGCCGCGCTCGAACGTGCGGGCGCCGCGATGGTGCTCGGCTCGGACGCCCCGGTCGCCCCGCTCGACCCGTGGGTGTCGATGGCCGCCGCGGTCGGGCGGGACCGCGACGGCCGCGAGCCGTGGCACCCGGAGCAGCGGATGTCGGCGCTCGCCGCCTGGCGGGGCTCGACGGACGGACGGGTGTCGGTCACGGTCGGCGACGTCGCGGACCTCGTGCTCGTGCCGACCGACCCGCTCGTCGCCTCGTCAGCCGAGCTGCGCGACATGCCGGTGCTCGGCACGGCCGTCGCCGGCCGCTGGACCCACCGCGACCGCTGATCGGCGGGGCTACTTCTGGTCCTTCGGGCACCAGTAGAGCTTGCGTCCCGCCATGTCGGCGACGCGGATCTCGGTGCCGCACACTCGACACGGCTCCCCCGCGCGGTGGTAGACCCAGTGGCGGTCGGCCCGGGAGCGCATCGCCTTCCGGTACTCGGCGTCGGTCAGGCCGTCCATCGTCATCATCTGTCCGATGCGGACCCCGTCGTGCAGGAGCTTCGACCAGTCCTGCCACAGCGCCTTCGCCTGCTTGACGGTGATCTTCTTCCCCGGCTTGTACGGGTCGATGCGCTGCCGGAACAACAGCTCCGCACGGTAGACGTTCCCGATGCCGCTCACCACGGACTGGTCCATGAGCAGTTGGCCGATCGCGACGTTGCGCTTCCGGACGTTGTCCACGAAGACCTTCTCGGCCTCGGGTCCGTCGTCGTTCATCGGGTCCGGGCCGAGCTTGTCGAGTGCACGCTGCACGCCGGCCGGGTCCTCCACGACGCAGGCGGTCGGTCCCCGGAGGTCGGCCACGGCGGTCTCGGTGAGGATCCGCACGCGCACCTGACCGACCGGGTCCGGTGGGAAGGCCTCGATCGGGTCCTCGACCTTCTCCTGCTCGGCCATCCGGTAGCGGGAGCGCCGCGGGGCACCGATGGAGCGGAGGGAGTCCTCGCCGTCGTCGTCCGGCACGTGCTCGGCGTCGTCGCCGTCCGCGTCGCCGTCCTCCGTGACCGTGCCGCGCTGGTTCGTCTGGCCGATCCGCCCCTTGGCGCTGCGCATCGTCGCGTCGGTCGAGATGTCGCCCGCGAAGTCCCACGCGCCGTACAGCCCGAGGTGCACCCGGAGGAACAGGTCGCCCTCGAACTCGAGGAACATCTGCTTCGCCACCGCGCGTGCGGCGATCATCTTCCGCCCGTCGAGCTGGGCGGCCCCGGCGGCGAAGCGCCCCTGCGGGCTCGAGACCTCGCAGACCTGACCGACGAAGTGCAGCTCGAACTGGCGGGCGATGCGGTGGACGGAGTGACCCTCGGGCATCGTTCTTGTCTACTCGGCCCTACTGGTCGATCTGCTTGCCGGCGATCAGGCCCGTGGTCTCGTACTCGGCGAGCTGCGCGATGCGGCGGGCGTGACGCTCCTCGCCGGAGAACGGCTCCGCGACGAAGAGGTCGACGAACCGGATCGCCTCCTCCTCGGTGTGCTGGCGCGCGCCGATCGAGATGACGTTCGCGTCGTTGTGCTGCCGGGCGAGCAGTGCGGTCGACTCGTTCCACACCAGGGCCGCACGGATGCCCTCGACCTTGTTGGCGGCGATCTGCTCGCCGTTGCCCGAGCCGCCGAAGACGACGCCGAGGGCCTGGACGCCCGCGCGCTGGTCCTGCACGACCGCGTGCGCGGCGTTGATGCAGAACGAGGGGTAGTCGTCGAGCGGCTCGTACTCGGTCGGTCCGTGGTCCACGACCTCGTGGCCGGCTTCGGTCAGGTGGACGCTGAGGGTCTTGGTGAACTCGAGGCCGGCGTGGTCCGTACCGAGGTGGATGCGCATGGACCGATCCTATTCCGGTGTTGCGCGCCGGACCGGACCTGTCCAGGTGACGGCGGACGGGCCTCCCGTCAGCGGTGCCGCACCACGACCACGACGTACCGGCACGGGTCGTCGCCCGTGTTGCGGTAGACGACGTCGGCGGGTTCGCCGAGCTCGATGCGGTCCCCCGCGCCGAGGCGGGTCGTCGTGTCGCCGACCTGGAGGTCGAGCGTCCCGTCGACGACCCAGATGCAGTGCCGGAGGAAGGCGTAGGCGCTGGCGGGGTACGCGACCTCGCGGCCGGCCGGCAGGCGCACCTCGGTCACGTCGGCCGGGAAGTCGGCGCTCGACAGCGGCCGGCGGCGGTAGCCGGTCTCCGGGTCGGTCCACGAGTCGGCGGACGCGGCGCGTTGGACGCCGCGCGCCTCGTCCGGGTCGCTGGTGCGCGGGACCTCGTGCTCGAGGGCCTCGTCGAGGAGCTGCGAGACGGTGAGGCCGAACGCCCCGGACAGACGACCGAGGATGGTCGCGGTCGGGCTGGACACGCCCCGCTCGACGCGGTTGATCATCGCGCGGGAGACGCCGGACTCCTCGGCGAGTTCGGTGAGGCTCCAGCGGCGTTCGGTGCGGAGGCGCTGTAGGCGTTCCCCGAGGCGGCGCTGGTCGGCGTCGTCGGGGTTTTCGGGCGCGGTTGCGTCCACGTCCTCCTGCACGTCTACGATGTGAGACATGGCGACAGCATATGCGACGGACGCGGTGACGATCCGCGACTGCACCCCCGCCGACCTCGACGTCGTGCACGCTCTCCACGTCGACGCCGTCCTCCACTCCACCGCGATCTGGCAGGAGGAACCGCATCCCCGGGCGTGGTTCGACACCTGGCTCGCGGAGCGGCAGGGCGACGGGTGGCCGGTCGTCGTCGCAGAGGTCGACGGCGTCGTGGCCGGGTACGCCTCGTACTCGCAGTGGCGCCCGCACCAGGGCTACCGACACACCGTCGAGCACAGCGTCTACGTCGTCGAGGGCTTCCGCGGACGGGGCGTCGCGTCGACGCTCATGCGCGCGCTGGTGGCCCGCGCGACCGCGGAGGGCCGGCACGTCATGATCGCCGGGATCTGCAGCACGAACGCGGGGTCGATCGCGCTGCACGAGCGGCTCGGGTTCGAGACCGTGACCGTCGTGCCCGAGGTCGGCCGGAAGTTCGACCGCTGGCTCGACCTGACCCTCATGCGGTTGCCGCTGGTCTGAGCGCTGCCGGCGCGCGGTGCGCGGGGCGCGGTACGGGGTCAGTCCTCGACGGTGTCGAAGACCGGGCCGGTGGTGCGGGAGCGCTTGAGCTCGAAGAAGCCCGGGTAGCGGGCCGCAGCGACGACGCCGTCCCAGAGGTCCAGCGCCTGCTGGCCCTTCGGCGCCGGGGAGATGACCGGCCCGAAGAACGCGACACCGTCGACCGCGATGACGGGCGTGCCGACGTCCTGGCCGACGCGTTCGATGCCGTCTCGGTGGCTCGCCCGCATCGCGGCGTCGGTCTCGTCGGTCCAGGCAGCGTCGGCGAGGTCGGCTTCGAGGCCCAGCTGCTCGAGGACGGCCGGTACGACCTGCGCGGGGTCCTGCTGCTGGCGGTGGTGGATCTGCTCGCCGAGCGCGTCGTAGAGGCGCTTCACGACCTCCTGGCCGTGGCGGGCCTTCGCGGCGGTGACGAGGCGCGAGTACACCTGGTTCCGCTCCATCGCCGCGCGGTACTCGGCGGGCAGGTCCTCGTTGTGCTCGTTGAGGACGAACAGGCTCATCACGTTCCAGGTCACGTCGAGGTCGCGGTGCTGCTCGACCTCGCCCACCCAGCGGCTCGTCATCCATGCCCAGGGGCAGGTCGGGTCGAACCAGAACTCCACAGCAGTCCGGGTCGCAGGGGTCGTCTCCACAGTCGTGTCGGTCACGGATCGCAGCGTACGCCCGCTCGCTAGGCTGGTCCCCGAGCCGTCCCACCGGTGCACGACGCCGGGTGGGACCCCGACACGCGGACATCGATCGTCCGCGTCCGCAGCGAAGATGGAGCGTCCGTGCCCGGAGAGAACCTCACCCGAATCGAAGCCCAGGAACGCGCCGGCATCGTCAGCGTGCAGACGTACGACGTCGAGCTCGACCTGACCCGCGGAGCCGAGACCTTCGGCAGCACCACCCGTGTGCGCTTCACCGCCACGCCCGGCGCCAGCACGTTCATCGACGCCATCACGAAGACCGTGCACTCGGTCACCCTGAACGGCACGGCGCTCGACGTCGACGCGGTGAACGACGGCGTCCGCATCCAGCTCGCCGACCTGCAGGAGCAGAACGAACTCGTCGTCGTCGCCGACGCGCTGTACACGAACACCGGCGAAGGCCTGCACCGCTTCGTCGACCCGGTCGACGACGAGGTGTACCTGTACTCGCAGTTCGAGGTGCCGGACAGCCGCCGGATGTTCGCCGTGTTCGAGCAGCCCGACCTCAAGGCCGAGTTCTCCTTCACGGTGACCGCGCCGGCGCGCTGGCAGGTCGTGTCGAACGCCCCGACGCCGGAGCCGCACGTCGACGGCGACCACGCCACGTGGACCTTCCCGCCCACCGCGCGCATCTCGAGCTACATCACCGCGCTCATCGCCGGCCCGTACGAGGTCGTCCGCAGCGAGCTCACCAGCCGCGACGGTCGGACCATCCCGCTCGGCGTCTTCGCGCGCAGGTCGCTGGCCGAGTACCTCGACCCCGACTACGTGTTCGAGACCACCCGGAAGGGCTTCGCGTACTTCGAGGAGAAGTTCGACTTCGCCTACCCGTTCGAGAAGTACGACCAGCTCTTCGTGCCGGAGTTCAACGCCGGTGCGATGGAGAACGCGGGCGCGGTCACCTTCACCGAGACCTACGTCTTCCGCTCGAAGGTCACCGACGCCATCAAGGAGCGCCGGGTCGTCACGATCCTGCACGAGCTCGCGCACATGTGGTTCGGCGACCTCGTCACCATGAAGTGGTGGAACGACCTTTGGCTGAACGAGTCGTTCGCCGAGTGGGCCTCCACCATCGCGACCGCCGAGGCCACCGAGTGGACCGGCGCATGGACGACGTTCCAGGCGATGGAGAAGTCCTGGGCCTACCGCCAGGACCAGCTCCCCTCGACGCACCCGATCGTCGCGACGATCAACGACCTCGAGGACGTCCAGGTCAACTTCGACGGCATCACGTACGCGAAGGGCGGCTCGGTCCTCAAGCAGCTCGTCGCGTGGGTCGGCATCGACGCGTTCTTCGCGGGCGTCGCGGCGTACTTCCGGAAGCACCACCACTCGAACACCGAACTCAAGGACCTGCTCGTCGAGCTCGAGGCCACCAGCGGCCGCGACCTGTCCGAGTGGTCGAAGCTCTGGCTCGAGACCGCCGGCGTGAACACCCTGCGCCCGGAGATCGAGACCGATGCCGACGGGGTCATCACCTCGTTCGCCGTCCTGCAGGAGGCCCCGTCGGACCACCCGACGCTGCGCCCGCACCGTCTGGCCATCGGCGTGTACGCCTTCACGAACGACCCGTCTGCACCCTTCGGTGCGGACACGGCCTCGTCCGGGGGCAAGCTCGACCGCGTCCACCGCGTCGAGATCGACGTCGACGGTGCCCGCACCGAGGTCCCCGAGCTGGTCGGCGTGCACCGCGGCGACCTCGTGCTGCTCAACGACGACGACCTGGCGTACGCCAAGATCCGTCTCGACGAGCAGTCGCGTCGCACCGCGATCGAGCACCTCGCAGCGATCGCGGACCCGCTCGCCCGGTCGATCGTCTGGGGTGCCGTCTGGGACGCCACGCGTGACGCCGAGTCCCCCGCCAGCGACTACGTCACCCTGGTGCTCGGCAACATCGCCACCGAGACCGAGTCGACGACGATCCGCACCACGCTGTCGCAGCTGCTCCTGGCGGCGCGGAACTACGTCGCCCCGTCGAAGTCGGACGCCACCGTGCGCACCGTCGGTGACACGCTGTGGCAGCTGGCCTCGTCGGCCGAGTCCGGTTCGGATGCGCAGTTCCAGTTCGTGAAGTTCTTCGCGCAGATCCCGTCGACGCCCGAGCACGTGGCGACGCTGCAGGGCCTGCGCGACGGCTCGGTGACGCTGCAGGGGCTCGAGGTCGACACCGACCTCCGCTGGGAGCTGCTCGAGGGCCTCGTGCTCGCGGGCGCTGCGGGCAACGACGAGATCGACACCGAACTCGCCGCCGACCGCACGGCCTCCGGTGAGCAGGCAGCCGCTCGTGCCCGGGCGACGATCCCGACCGCCGAGGGCAAGCTCGCGGCGTTCTCGTCGCTCGTCGACAGCGACGACGCGCCGAACGCGATCGTCCGACAGACCACGATCGGCTTCCAGCACGTGAACGCCCCGGTCGTGCTCGAGGGCCTCGTGCAGCGGTACTTCGAGGTCATCACGCGGATCTGGGACGAGCGCAGCTACCACATCGCCGACACAATCGTGACGGGCCTGTACCCGGCACCGCTGGCGTCGACGGAACTGCGTGACGCTGCCCGGGCCTGGCTCGACGCGCACCCGGAGACCCCGGCACTGCGTCGGATCGTCAGCGAGAACCTCGCGGGCACCGAGCGTGCGCTCCGCGTCCAGGCGGCCGACGCCTGATCCCGATGCGAGCAGCGGCGAGGCTCCGGCGTTCCTCCAGGGGCGTCGGAGCCTCGCCGTTTAGCATCGTCCGGACATGACCTCGGCAGCAGACACCACCGACGACGTCTCGAAGTGGGCGTCCAACACGTTCACCCAGTTCGTCGACACCTGGCACGTCCCGATCACGATCCTGATCGTCCTGCTCGCGGCGGTCATCATCCGCCTCGTGCTCCGCCGGACCATCAAGCAGGTCGTCGACCGCATCGTCAACGGCGTCAAGAAGCGGCAGGGCGCTGCGGACACCCAGGCCCTGGTGGCCTCCCCACTGCAGACCGCCCGCGTCGTCCAACGCACCCGGACGCTCGGCAGCGTGCTCGAGAACCTCGCGACCGTGGTGGTCGCGGTGATCGCGTTCGCGATCATCATCTCGACGGTGTTCCCGACCGCGGCGGTCGGGATCGTCGGTGGCGCCTCCGTGGTCGCCGCCGGCCTCGCGGTGGGCGCGCAGAGCATCGTCCGCGACATCCTGTCCGGCATCTTCATGATCCTCGAGGACCAGGCCGGCGTCGGTGACGTCGTCGACACCGGACAGGCGACCGGGGTCGTCGAGTCCGTCGGTCTCCGGGTCATGCAGATCCGCGACGTGAACGGCATCCTCTGGTTCGTGCCGAACGGGCAGATCCTCCGCGTCGGCAACCTGTCGCAGGGCTGGTCGCGCGTCCTCGTCGACGTCACCGTGCCGTACGACACCGACATCGACGCCGTGCAGGACGCCCTCCTGCACGCCGCGGTCACCATGTCGCAGGAGGCCCGATGGCGACAGCGGATCGTCGAGAAGCCGGAGATCTGGGGCCTGCAGTCCGTCACCGACACCGGCATGGTCTTCCGCCTGGTCGTGAAGACCCACGCGTCGGAGCTCGACGTCGTCGGGCGGGAACTCCGCGTCCGCCTCAAGCGCAGCGTCGACGACCTCGGGGTCACCCTGCCCGCGATGGCGATGATCATGCCGGAGGGGTGGGAGAACGCCACGTCGGTGAACGGCCTCCGTCCCGTCCGCACCGCGCCGGTGCCCACACCCGCGCCACGGGCCCGCCGCGGCCGGATGAACATCCTGGGCCGGGCGATCCGGACCGGCGACGACAAGGACCCTGAGGACACCCCATGACCGGACCCGCCATCCCCCTCGGTCCCCCCACGGGTGAGTCGGCATCGGGTGTCCCCGCGCAGCCCGTCACCCTCCGTGTCGGACCCGCGGGGGGCGCGGCGGGCGGTTCCCTGTTCGACCGGATCGGCGGTGCCCCCACCTTCGACCGCCTGGTGCGCCGCTTCTACGAGGGCGTGCAGCAGGACGAGGTCATCTGGCCGATGTACCCGGCAGACGACCTCGACGGCGCGGTCTGGCGGCTCTCGCAGTTCCTGCAGCAGTACTGGGGCGGCCCGTCGACGTACAGCGAGCAGCGCGGCCACCCGCGGCTCCGGATGCGGCACCACCCGTTCCGCATCACGCCCGAGGCCCGCGAGCACTGGCTCCAGCACATGCAGGACGCGGTCGAGTCACTCGACCTCGCACCCCTCGACGAGGCCGAGCTGTGGGCGTACCTCGACCGTGCTGCGCACGCGATGACGAACGCCTTCGACTGACGGCAGGACCGGACGACGGACGGGAGGCCCGTGGCGCGCTCGCCACGGGCCTCCCGTCCGTCGTCAGGAACTGAGCGTCCAGGCCCGTCGCTTCACGAGCACGTGCCCCCTGGAGGTCGTCAGGCGACTCCAGGGACCCGTCTCGAACAGCCGCACCGGTTCGGTGCCGAGGAACCCGAGGCTCTCGGCGGCGAAGCCCGCGCCCGCGGGAAGGTGCTCGACGCCGGGGATGGGCCGGCCCCACACCTCCGAGCGGACGCGGCGGACGATGGACTCCCCCGAACTCGTCGGCACGGAGGTGGCGACCTCGTCGATCCCCTGCCGGGCGGCACGGTGGAGCAGTTCCGCCGACACGTCGGGCAGCGACACCCACCCGCCTCGCGGTGGGGAGATCGCGGCCCAGGTCACGGTGTTGACCTCGAGCGGGAGCTCGACCTCGATCGGGGTGGCCCGGGTCGGGTCGGCGGCGTCGGCGTGCTCGACGTCGTTCGCTTCGGCCAGCAGCCGCAGGCGCTCGCGGAACGACCGCAGCGGCACCACGACGTCGATGTGCTCCGGCTGGGTGAGGGCGAACGTGCGCAGCCCGAGCACGGTGGGGAGTTCGTCGAGCAGCCCGAGCGGGTAGAGGATCGCCGTGTAGACGGCCAGGACACCGGAGTCGGCGATGAGTCGGACGGACCCGTCCTCGATCCGGGCGGCTCGTCCGAGGTAGGTGCGGAGGTCACCGAGCGATGCGGCGTCGGGAAGGGTGAACGAGCTGCTCATGTCACCTCGATCCTAGCCGCGCCCGTCCTGACGCTCGCTGGTCCGGTCCTCAGCGAGCTCTGAGCCCGCTCTTGGCACTCTCCGGGTTCGAGTGCTAGAACGGATGGCAGTTGAGTCAGGGCGACTCAACCGCGAAGCAATCAGTGAAGGAGTTGATCCCGATGGCCATGACCTTCGATCCGTTCCGTGAGCTGGACCGTCTCGCCGGCTCCCTCCTCAACGGAGCAGCAGCCGGGCCCCGCTCGATGCCGATGGACCTCTACCGCGCCGGCGACCACTACGTGATGGACGTCGACCTCCCCGGAGTCGACCCGGGGTCGGTCGACATCGACGTCGACGGCTCGGTGCTGACCATCCGGGCCGAGCGGACCCTCGGGGCTCCCGACGGAGCCCAGTGGCTCACGCGGGAACGCCAGCCCGGCTCGTTCGTCCGGCAGCTCACCCTCGGTGACGGCCTCGACGTCGAGCGCATCGCAGCGCACTACGACAACGGCGTGCTGAGCGTCACGATCCCCGTCCAGGAGTCGTCCAAGCCGCGGAAGATCACCGTGAGCACGAACGGCGGGGAATCCGGTTCCGCTGCCGGGGCGCAGCCGCTCGCGGTCGGACAGGGCGGTTCCGGCAGCTGAGTCGGGGCCGCTCCCGTCACCCTCGCCCGTGCCACCTCGCCTCGTCTCCACGAACCAGCTCATGCCGCACCTGATCAACGCACTGCTCTCGGTCCTCGTCGTCACCGGTGTCCTCGCCGGCCCGAGCCTCCGTCCCCGCCTCGCCCTCCTCCTCGGCGTGACGGGCTCGGTCGTCGCCAACCACCTCGTCTGGCTCGTCGCGCCCCGCGTCTGGTCCCACGCGCTCACGCCGTGGGCGGCCAGCGTGGGCGGGGCACTCCTCACGGTCGCCGCCTGGAGCCTCCTCCGGACGTCCCCGACGGCGGCGAGCCTCGTCGATCCGGACGTGGTCGTCCGCGATGACGGGGATCCCCTCACCGGGCAGGGGGACCCGGTCGCGACCGAGGTCCTCGACCTCGATCCCGGAGCAGGTCTGCAGCGGCCGCCGGCCTCCTCGGTCACACCGGGACGGGTTCGTAGACTGACGGCGTGATCCGCGAACCCGACTTCCTCACCACCCTGCGACTCGAGGACACCGGTGCGAGCACCCGGGAGACGATCCTGACCGGCGCCAGCCACTGGTCACCCGGGGGTCGGGTGTTCGGCGGCCAGGTGCTCGCGCAGTGCATCGTCGCGGCGCAGTCCACCATCGAGGGCCGGGACATCCACTCGGTGCACGGCTACTTCCTCCGCCCGGGTGCGATCGACGTCCCGATCACGTTCGGTGTCGAGCGGATCCACGACGGTCGTTCGTTCGCGACGCGACGAGCGCAGGCGTACCAGAACGGTCTCCCGATCTTCTCGATGATCGCGTCGTTCCAGGTCCCGGACACCGGCGCGGAACACCAGGACCCGTTCCCCGTGGACGTCACCGACCCGGAGGAACTCCCGTCGGCGGCCTCGGTGCTGGCGGCCGTCGACCACCCGACGGCACAGGCCTGGGCAGAGCGCTCGATCGACCTGCGACACGTCGACGGGCCCGTCTACGTGGACGTGCAGGGCGCACGCGTCGCGCACCAGGCGGTGTGGTTCCGGGTCGAGGGCGCCCTGCCGGACGATCCGGCACTGCACCGCGCCGTCCTGGCCTACGCGAGCGACCTGTCCCTCCTCGAACCGATCATGCGTCGACACGGCGTCGCGTGGGGCACCCCGGGCGTGAAACTGGCGAGCCTCGACCACGCGATGTGGTGGCACCGCGACGGTCGGGCCGACGACTGGGTGCTCTACGCGCAGGAGTCACCGAGCGCCCAGGGCGGCCGGGGCCTGGCGCTCGGCCGCATGTTCTCCCGCGACGGACGACTGCTGGCGACCGTCGCGCAGGAGGGCATGATGCGCCTGCCCACCACGTGAAGCAGGCCCCGCTCGAGGAGCGGGGCCTGCAGCGGCGCCTGGCCCAGCGGAGCTGGTCAGCACCCGACCGGGGTCACGGCCGGGAGAACTGCACGGGCGGCTCGATGTACGGCTGGCATGCCGCTCGCTCGGCTTCGGTGAGTCGACGTGGCCGGTTGGTCGTCGCGTCCACGAGGACGAGCGCCGTCGTGGCACGCGTGTACAGCTCCGCCGGCTCGTGTCCCACGGGCGACCAGACCTCGTACGAGATGTCGAGGCTCGCCCCACCGATCCGCCCGATCCACAGCTGGATGTCGAGCGGTCGGCGGAAGTACGGCGTCGACGCCAGGTACTCGAGCCGCTGCGCCGCGATGACCGTCATCGTCCCGGAACCCGGACGCCCGTCGATCACCGGCTCCGGCGCGGACCCCGACTCGTCGACCTCGTCGGGGTCCGGCGCCCAGAACGCCAGCACGCGTGCTTCTTCGAGCAGCCGGAGCATCGCGGAGTTGTTCACGTGCCCGTAGGCGTCGATGTCGCTCCAGCGGATGCGGACCGGTGCGTGCAGTCTCGCCACGCGGACTAGTCCCGCGTGAGCTTGCGGTACGTCGCGCGACCGGGCTTGGCGGCGTCGACCCCGAGGCGCTCGACCTTGTTCTCCTCGTACGCCTCGAAGTTGCCCTCGAACCAGTACCAGTTGGGCGTACCGTCCTCGTTCAGGCCCTCCCACGCGAGGATGTGCGTCGCGATCCGGTCGAGGAACCACCGGTCGTGCGTGATGACCACGGCGCAACCGGGGTACTCGAGCAGGGCGTTCTCGAGGCTGCCGAGCGTCTCGACGTCCAGGTCGTTGGTGGGCTCGTCGAGGAGCAGCAGGTTGCCACCCTGCTTGAGCGTCAGCGCGAGGTTGAGACGGTTGCGCTCACCGCCGGACAGGATCCCGGCGCGCTTCTGCTGGTCCGGGCCCTTGAACCCGAACTGCGACACGTAGGCGCGCGACGGGATCTCGGTCTTGCCCACCTGGATGTAGTCGAGTCCGTCGGACACGACCTCCCACAGGTTCTTGTTCGGGTCGATGCCGCCACGGCTCTGGTCGACGTAGGAGATGTCGACGGTCTCGCCGATCTTCAGCTGGCCACCGTCGAGGGGCTCGAGGCCGACGATCGTCTTGAACAGCGTCGTCTTGCCGACACCGTTCGGGCCGATGACCCCGACGATGCCGTTGCGTGGCAGCGTGAAGGACAGGTCGCCGATGATGACGCGTTCACCGAACTGCTTGTGGAGGTGCTCGGCGTCGACGACCTGGGAACCGAGACGCGGTCCGACGGGGATCACGATCTCCTCGAAGTCGAGCTTGCGCGTGCGCTCGGCCTCGTTGACCATCTCCTCGTAGCGGGCCAGGCGGGCCTTCGACTTCGCCTGGCGGCCCTTCGCGTTGCTGCGGACCCAGTCGAGCTCGGACGACAGCCGCTTGGCGAGCTTGGCGTCCTTCTTGCCCTGGACCTCGAGGCGGGCGCGCTTCTTCTCGAGGTAGGTCGAGTAGTTGCCCTCGTACGGGTAGAGACGACCGCGGTCGACCTCGGCGATCCACTGCGCGACGTGGTCGAGGAAGTACCGGTCGTGGGTCACGGCGAGCACGGCACCGTGGTACTGCTGCAGGTGCTGCTCGAGCCACTGCACGCTCTCGGCGTCGAGGTGGTTGGTGGGCTCGTCGAGCAGGAGCAGGTCGGGCTTCTGGAGCAGGAGCTTGCAGAGCGCGACGCGGCGCTTCTCACCGCCGGACAGGTGCGTGACGAGCTCGTCCCCCGGGGGGCACTGGAGCGCGGCCATCGCCTGCTCGAGCTGCGAGTCGAGGTCCCACGCGTCGGCCGCGTCGATCTCCTCCTGCAGTGTCCCCATCTCTGCGAGGAGCGCGTCGAAGTCCGCGTCCGGCTCGGCCATCGCGGCCGAGATCTCGTTGAAGCGCGTGAGCTTGCCGTGGATCTCCCCGACGCCCTCCTGCACGTTCTCGAGCACGGTCTTGGTCTCGTCGAGCTCGGGCTCCTGCATGAGGATGCCGACGGTGAAGCCCGGGGTCAGCTTCGCCTCACCGTTGGACGGCTGGTCGAGCCCGGCCATGATCTTCAGGATCGTCGACTTGCCCGCACCGTTCGGTCCGACGACACCGATCTTGGCGCCGGGGAGGAACGACATCGTGACGTCGTCGAGGATCAGCTTGTCGCCGACCGCCTTGCGGGCGCGGACCATCTGGTAGATGTACTCAGCCATATCGCTCCGAGTCTACCGATGCGGCGTCACGCCCGCGCCCCCCGAGGTCCGCCTCGCCGCCGGGTGGATCCGTCCGCGGTGCGCCGCGACCCGCACGGGGGGTGTTGCATCCGCGAACTCGGACGTACCGTGACTGCGCCCGTCAACCGCGGGCACGGTCGCACGACCACTCGAGAGGATCAGGACATGCTCAAGGAACGCCTCCGCCGACTCGCACTGCCGCTCGTCGGCGCGACCGCCCTCGCCGTCGCCCTCGTGGCGCCCGCGGCTCCCGCGATGGCCGGACCGGCCGCACACGGCAAGCCGTACCTCATCTACACCGCGTTCCTCGTCGAGAAGGGGTCCGGGACGGGCTACTCGTCGTACATCAACGTGCACGACGCGCACAACAACGCCCTGTCCGTGGGCATCCAGTCCGACACGGGCTCCCCCGAGAGCAAGGGTCAGCCGCGGTTCATCTGGGAGCGCGTGCAGAACGGCAAGTTCACGTACGGCTACATGAGCGCCGCGTCGCACGCGAAGCAGGCCGTCGGGCTCCGCTGGTACAAGAACAACGTCGCCGCGATCATGCTCAAGGGCAAGACCGTGGGGACGATCGACATGAAGCTCCAGGGTCGGTTCTTCTTCAACGCAGAGGCCAACGCCCGACTCAACGGTGACGTCGTGCACTCCCAGGTCAACGACATCGCCATCACGGTGGGTGACACCCCCAAGAACACCGGACTCGTCGGCAAGTGGAACACGAACTTCTCGTTCCACGGCCTCAAGGCACGGCAGACGAACAGCCCGAAGATCCAGGGCGCGAACTTCGTCATCGACGGACGGGTCACCGGGCTGCCGCGCAACGGCAACTGGGACACGACCGAGGTGGCCGGCATCGCGATGATCGCGCAGCGGTGGTGACCGCTCCTCGCTGACCACGCCGCCCGGTCCCGTGTCGACGCATCCGTCGCCGTCGGGGCCGGGCGCCGTCGCGTCCGGCGTCGGGCGTCGGGCGTCCGGCGTCCGGCGTCCGGCGTCCGGCGTCCGGCGTCCGGCGTCCGGCGTCCGGCGTCCGAGCCGAACGTCTCAGGCACGTCGTCCAGGCGCCTCGACCGGACCGCCCACGCTCCTGTACCGCGCCGCGCTCACGCTGCGGCACGCGGGTCTGCGCCGATGCCGTCGGGATCGTCGGGATCGTCCGGGTCGTCCGGGTCCCCGTCCTCGAACGCGGCGGACTCGAAGGCATCGCCCGTCGGGACGAACCGGGGCGCACCGGACGCCGCGGGGGACGGCTCGTCCGGAGCGTGGAGGCCCGGACCCGGCGTGAGGGCGTCCGGGTGTGCGTCGGGTTCCAGGTCGTGACCGTGGCCGACCTCGTGCTCGTCGGGCACCACCTGCGCCCGCTCCGCGTCCGTCCGGAGGTGCTCGGCGACCTCACCGGTCTGCGGGTCGACGGTCGGCCCCGGCGCTCCTGGACCGTGTCCGGTCGGCGAGTCGTTCACGTGGCGCGGCACGCGGATCCAGTTGCTGATGCCCCACGCCAGGTCGTGACCGATCGCTTCGGCGTCGACCTCGACGGAGGTGCCGCCACGCCCGTCGCGCTCCCAGTTCCGGATCCGGACGCGTCCGGTCACGACGATGCGGTCGCCCTTCTTGACGGACTTGTGGACGTTGGCGGCGAGCGACCGGAACGCCGTGACGGTGTACCAGTTCGTGGGGCCGTTGGCCCAGCTGGACGTGCCGCGGTCCCAGCGGCGCGACGGCGAGGCGAGGCGCATGCTCGTGATGGCGATGCCCGTCTCGGTGCCGAGGTGGCGGGGTTCGGTGGCGACGATGCCGCAGACCGTGATCGTGTCGTTCATGCACCGATCGTCGGTCGCCGACCCGCCCGCGTCGGCGGCGTAGGAGCGATCTGTGGACAGGAGGCCCGGACCACGGTCCCTGTGCAGGGAAGGTGATCCGGGCCTCCCGGTCGAGCTCCGCGTCAGCGGTCCGCTCGGTCAGTGCTGGTGGAACTCCGGCCGATCCGCGAGCGGACCCATCGCCTTGTGGACCGCACCCTTCGCCGACTGGAGTGTCGGGTACGTCCCGCCTGGACCGCGCCGTCCGTAGAGCTCCACCCGGAACCCGTCGGCCGCGCGGTGGATCGTGCCCACCGCTCCGGCCGGACCGACGGCGACCCAGGTCCCCGTCGTCGTGTCCGACATCGTGTCGTTCGTCATCCTCCGACCACCTCCTCGTGGCCCCGGCGCCCCTCCGTCAGGACGCCAGGATGTACTGACCGTACGCCTTGCGCACCTTGTTGACCTTGGGCAGCGCGACGGCGAGGCAGTAGCCCTGACCCGGGTTCTTCGCGAAGAAGTCCTGGTGGTGCTCCTCGGCGCGGTGGAAGGCACCGAGCGGCTCGATCGTCGTGACGACGCCACCGTCCCAGATGTCCGAGGCACGCTCGATCGCCCGCTCGAACAGGGCACGCTGGTCGTCGTCAGCCGGGAACACCGCGGAGCGGTACTGCGTCCCGACGTCCGCGCCCTGGCGGTCGAGCTGCCGCGGGTCGTGGAGGGTGAAGAAGACGTCGAGCACGACGTCCGCCGGGAGGACCGCCTCGTCGAAGGTGACCGCCACCGCCTCGGCGTGACCGGTCGTCCCGGTGCACACCTGCTCGTAGGTGGGGTGCGGGTCGTGGCCGCCGATGTACCCGGACACGACGTCCTGCACGCCCTGGAGCGTGCGGTAGACGGCGTCGAGACACCAGAAACAGCCACCGGCGAGGACGAACGTGGTCATGAGGACTCCCTTCCTGGCTCCGGAGAGCGCCTGCTTGACTCCCGTCCACAACACGCGGGCTACCGATCGGTGTTCCCCACCGGGGTCCCCACCCCTCCGGCGTGTCGGTGGTCGGCCGTACGGTCGTCCCAGATCGCCCGACCAGGAGGCCCACATGCAGTCCACGACGGACGCCCGGCTCAGCATCCACCCGCCCCGCCCGACGGCGCGGTCGCGGGGCGACCTGCGGATCCTCGACGTCCGCGACGACCTCAGCCGCGTCACCCGGGCGAACGGGGAGATCGTGGGCTACGTCGACCGGGTCGACGTGGCCGGGGGTACCGCGTACCGGGCTCGTCGCTACGTCGCTGCCGAGCGGCGGTTCGTCGAACTCCCGAACGTGTGGAACGCCGAGGACGCGGTCGACACCCTCCGCTGGTGACACCGCGCTGGTGACCACGCGTCGGTGACCACGCGTCGGTGACGTCGCGCTGGTGCCGGCGGGGTCGGACGCGGATGTGCGTCCCGTCCGCCTGTCCTCCCCGGGACCCGCCCGATCCGGAAGTACGGTACGCGCATGCAGTGGTGGAACGACCTGATCGACTGGACCTCGTCCGACACGGGCTGGCGCGTGCTGTCGGGGGCGGTCATCCCCTTCGTCGCGATCATCGTGGCGGGCATCATCGCCGCGCTGATCGGCCGCGGTGCCGCCAAGCGCGTCGTGGCCCACCAGGAGCGGGAGTCGCGGAACGCCGCCGTCGCCGCGCTCGTGTCCGCGGCGCGCAAGGCCTCCGACTGGGGATCGCTCGGACATGACGAGCGCGCCTACGCCGACCACCTGGCGGAGGACGCCGACATCCGCCTGCGCCTGCTCCCGATCGCCGGCGCACCGATCGCCGCGGACTGGGCCCAGCACGAGATCGCGGACATCAAGAAGAACTCCTCCACCTTCACCTCCCAGGCGGACACCTCGCTCGCCGAGTTCCGTGACCGGATGCTCGAGTGGCAGGCGCGGCCGAACCGGGCACGCAAGCTCTTCAAGAGCGACCTGGAACGGTGGAAGTTCGACGCACCCGACCCGGACGCCGACCTCATCAAGCGGCAGCAGGAGTGGAACGCCGACAAGGTCGACGCGTCCCGGTCGCCCGAACCGGCTCCCACGCCGACGACCACCTCTCTCCGTCCGGCGCAGCCCAGCGTGGTCCCGGCCAGCCCGAGCCCCTCCCAGAGCGGCCAGGACGCGACCGTGCCGATCTCGGACAACGCCACCCGCCCGTACTCAGAGGGCGAGACGACACCGATCCGCCCGACGCTCGGATCCCCCGCGTTCCGGGCCCCCGCTCCGACGCCCGCCGCCACGGCGCCCGGGTGGTCGGCTTCCCGCGACACGGACAACGACGACGCGGTCGACGACGTCCGGATCGACACCCCGAGCCGTTCGGGCTCCGCGGACCGCTCCCCCGCCCAGCGGAACGAGCAGCCCGCACGGAACGACCTCCCCGCTCCCCGCGACGGCCGCTCGCTCGACGGCGACCAGGTCCGCGACGACCAGGGGGACGACGTCGCTGCGCCGTCGGCCGCCTCGTACGCGAACCCGGTCAGCGCCAGTGAACTGCGTCGACGCGCGGACGACGACGAGTGACCCGACGGACGAGCTGAGCGCCGACGTCACGACGAAGGCCGCCACCCGGACTGGGTGGCGGCCTTCGTCGTCGGTGCCCCCGGCAGGAATCGAACCCGCGGCACGGTGGGTAGAAACCACCTGCTCTATCCACTGAGCTACGGAGGCGGACGCCGACGATTGTATTCGGTGCCGGCCTGCAGGCGGTCGACGAAGCGCTCGGCCTCCCGCTGCGACCGCAAACGGACGATGCGGAGGTGCGGCGCCGAGTCGGCGAGCGCCGGCACCCGCCTGCGCGTCTCGTTCCGCGTCGCGATCCCCCACCGCAGGATGTGCTCGCGACGGGTGACGAAGGTCCACAGCGGGGGCTCGACGTTGCCGTTCCACAGCTCCGTCCGCTGGAGTCGGCGTCGGACCGTCCTCCGCAGCAGCCGCCAGAACGCCACCGGCTTCGGCAGGTCCAGCCACACCAGGGTGTCCGCGCGGTCGACGAGGAGCGCCCGCACCGACCGGTACTGCCACTCGGTCACCCACGCCGGTGCAGACGTGAACGCGTCGACCTCCTGTACGAAGGTCGGCCGGACCGTCCATCCAGGACCGTGGTAGAGCCCGTCGATCTCGGTGTGCGGAGCACCGATGGCCCGCGCGATGCGTCCGGCGACGGTGGTCTTGCCGACGCCCGCGGTACCCGCCACCAGGACACGTCGGGGCGGCGGGTCGAGGACGTCGTCGGCTCCGAGCATCCCCCGACCATAGACGAGCGTCGCCGGGGCGATCGGACGTGGCGGCCCGACCCGCTTCCGGAACGGTTCGTCGCCCGTCCCCCTGTCGTTCCCCTCGGCGTCACCACCGCTCCCTACGTTTCCCAGCATGAGCCCTCCCTCCGCGTGCTCGCGGTGATCCCGGCACGGGCGGGATCGAAGGGCATCCCCGGCAAGAACCTCCGCGAGGTCGCCGGACGCTCGCTCGTCGCGCGGTCGGTCGCAGTCGCCCGGGCCGCCCGGACGGTCGATGCGGTCATCGTCAGCACGGACGGCGACGCCATCGCGGGCGAGGCGGTCGCGGCGGGTGCCCGGGTGGTCCGCCGACCGGTCGACCTCGCCGGCGACGAGGCCTCCTCCGAGTCCGCGCTCCTGCACGCCCTCGACGCGTTCACCACCGAACCCGACACCGGCACACCGGAGGTGCTCGTCTTCCTGCAGGCCACCTCCCCCTTCACCGACCCCGTCGACATCGACCGCGCGGTCGAGCGGGTCCTCACCGGCGCCGCCGACGCGGTGCTCGCCGCGGCACCGTCACACGCGTTCCTCTGACGCACCGCGGCGGACGGATCGGCAGTCGCCGTGAACCACGACGCCGCGACGCGCCCGCGCCGGCAGGACCGGGACCCCGAGTACCGGGAGACGGGCGCCTTCTACGCGATGCGCGTCGACGGCTTCCGGGCGGCGCGGCACCGGTTCTTCGGTCGGGTCGAACTGGCGGTCGTCCCGGCGCGGACCGCGATCGACATCGACGACGTCCACGACCTGGATCTCGCCGCAGCACTCGCGCCGCTGGTGGAGCCCGCCGCCGGACAGGACGCCACCGAGCCCACGACCGTTGCGCCGCACTCCGTTCCCGCAGAGCACGCCCTCGCAGAGCACGCGCCCACAGAGCACGACCCCACCGACCCCCATCCCGCTGGCGCTCCCGCCGCGGAGAACGGGGCACCATGAGCGTCCGCATCGGCATGTCCACCATCGGCGCCGGGAACCCCGCCTACCTCATCGGCGAGATCGGCCTCAACCACAACGGCGACGTCGAGATCGCCAAGCAGCTCATCGACGTCGCGGCCGACGCCGGGATGCAGGCGGTGAAGTTCCAGAAGCGCACGCCGGAGATCTCCACGCCCGAGCACATGAAGACGATGCCGCGCAGCACGCCGTGGGGCGAGATGACCTACCTGGACTACCGGTACCGCGTCGAGTTCGACCGCGACCAGTACATCGAGATCGGCGACCACGCGACCCTCCGCGGGCTGGACTGGTTCGCCTCGCCGTGGGACGAGCCGTCGGTCGCGTTCCTCGAGGACCTCAACGTCGTGGCGTAAAAGATCGCCTCGGCGACGGTCACCGACCTCGGGATGCTCAACGCCGTCGCCGCGACCGGCAAGCCGGTGATCCTGTCGACGGGCATGTCGACGCTCGACCAGATCGACCGCGCGGTGTCGACCCTCGGGACGGAGCGGCTCGTGCTCATGCACGCCACCTCGACGTACCCGCTCCCGCCGGAGGAGGCGAACCTCCGCATGATCGACACCCTCGCGACGCGCTACGCCTACGCGGGCGTGCCGGTCGGCTACTCCGGGCACGAGCCGGGTCTGCAGATCTCCCTGGCGGCCGTCGCGCTCGGGGCCACCGCGGTCGAACGGCACATCACACTCGACCGGACGATGTGGGGCTCCGACCACGCGGCCTCGCTCGAGCCGCACGGCCTCCGCACGCTGGTCCGCGACATCCGGATCATCGAGACCGCGATGGGCGACGGGGTCAAGCGCATCTTCCCCGGCGAGGAGGCACCCCTCGCCAAGCTCCGCCGGGTGGGTGCGTGAGCGCTGCGGGGAACCACGGCGACGCCGGGGACGGACGGGAGGCGCGCCTCCCGTCCGTCCCGTGGCCGCGCCAGCGGCGCGTGGTCGGCTTGGTCGACACGGACTCGTTCGCGAAGTGGGGCGCACACCTGCTCTCGGTCGCCCCGCCGCACTGGTCGCTCGAGCTGCTGACCGTGGCGACGCCGCGGTCGGCGAGCCCTGCGCAACTGCGGGCGGCCTTCCGCGACGTCGACGCACGGCTCGGCCCGATCGACCTCGCCCCTCCCGAGCCACTGAGCGTGGACGAGGTGGTGGCGCGCCTCCTGGCCGAGCCGCCGGACGCGGTGCTCGTGTCCTGCATCGGGCCGGTGGCGGAGCTGCTCGTCGAGCAGGTGATCCGGACGATCGCCCACCGTCCGGTGCTGGTGAGCGGCCTGCCGGGCATCTCGTTCCCCGCCAAGTGGAAGGGCGTGTTCCTCCGCGCCCGCGCGGACCTGTTCGTGCTGCACAGTCACCGCGAGGTCCGCGAGTACACCGCGATGTCGGCCGCGGGCGGTGTCGAGCCGTCGTTCGCCCTCGCGACGCTGCCGTTCGCCCGGCCGTCGAGCACGGCGCGGACGGACGTCGTCCGGGACTCGGTCGTGTTCGCCGCACAACCGAGCGTGCCGGAGGAGGAACACGAGCGTCGACGGGTCGTGGGCTGGCTCGTCGCGACCGCCCGCGCGCATCCGGAGTGGCGCGTCGTCGTGAAGACCCGGGCAGCGGCGGGCGAGCACCAGACCCACCGCGAGGCGTTCCCGTACGCGGACCTCGTGCCCGGGGACGCCCCGCCGAACCTCGTCGTGCAGGCCGGTCCGATGTCGGCCCACCTCGACCGGGCCGTGGCACTCGTGACGATCAGTTCCACCGCCGTGCTCGAGGCGGCGGCCCGGGGCGTGCCCGCGCTGACCCTGACGGACTTCGGCACGTCGCGCGCGCTCATCAACGAGGTCTTCGTGGACAGCGGACTCGAGGGGAACGCGGACGACCTCCTCCACGGGCGCTTCGGCAGGGTGCGGCCCGAGTGGATGACGGACAACTACTTCCACGCGCCGCAGGACGACGACTGGGCTGCCCGCACCGAGGCGTTGATGGCGCTGCGGGACGCCGGAGCCCTGGTCGACCGTCCCGCCGCACGGCGCAGTCGCGGTGGGGTACTGCGTCGGGCATGGGAGCGGCGGAACGCACTGGGCGACCACGACCGGACCGTCCTCGGCCTCGTGGCGGCGTCGATCGGGACACCGATCCGTGCGGTCAAGCGACTCCGACGCCGAGTGCTGCGGGCGCTGCGGCACCCGCCGGAGCCGGTCGGCACCGCCGCTCGGTCGGTGTCAGTCCAGCGCCTTCGCGACCGCGACGAGGAACTGGTCGCGGGTCGGGACGCCCGCTGACCGGAAGACCTCGGTGCCGTCGTCCCGTCGGACGACCACGGTGGGCGTCGAGCGGATGCCGAGCTCCTCGACGACGTCGGGTTCGGCGGCGGCGTCCCGTTCGGTGACGGCGAGTCCCGGCACGAGTCGGGCCGCGTCACCGACGACGCGGCGCGCGGCGGCACACGGCGCACAGAACGCGGACGTCCAGAGATCGACCTGCATGTCTTCCTCCAACGCACGCCGGCGGCGGTGTACTCCCGATCGGTGACCGAGCGGCGACCCGACGTCGGCCCGACATCGGCTCGGCATCGGCCCGGGCAGCACGCGGCCCCGGTCGTCAGGGACGACCGGGGCCGGACGTGCGTGCTACTCGCGGTCGAACTCGCCGCTGCGGTCGCCGCGGTCCTGCAGGTCGTCGACCGGGTCGGACTCGTCGGGCGCGAAGGTGTAGTCGACCGAGACCTGGTCGAGCACCTGGCGCGAGCCGGTGGACTTGTAGGTGAAGGCGGTCTGGAGGCCCTCGACGTCCGCGAACACCGTCACCTCGTCGTCCAGCGCGTCGCTCGTGGCCGTGCGGGTGTCCGTGGTCCCGTCGAACGGGCCCCCGTGGAAGATGGCGGTGAACTCGTCGCCCTCGTGGATCGTGATGTCGCTCATGCCTCCCTTCTACCAGGGCCGGACGTCGCGCGGTCCAGCGCAGCACGGGCGTCCTTGCCGTTTCCATAGCTCTGCTATACAGTTCCGGAGTGGAACCAAATCGGGAGCAGACGATCGAGACGCTCCTCGTCTCGGTCAACCGGCTCATCCGGTCCGCACTCCAGGCCACGGGGCACACCACCTCCGCCGCCGTCTGGCGGACCCTCGGCATCCTCGAGACCGAGGAGTCCCTCCGGCTCGGCGAACTCGCCACGGCGTCGCGGGTGTCCCAACCGACCATGACCCGCCTGGTCGCCGGCATGACCGCCGACGGTCTGGTCGCACGGACCGTCGACCCCGACGACTCCCGCAGCCAGCTCATCGCGATCACCGACGCCGGTCGCGAGCGACTGGTCGCCTGGCGAGCCGCCCTCACCAGCACCGTCGGCCCCCTCTTCGAGGACCTGAGCGACGACGACTGGCACACCCTGCACGACGCATCGGCCCTCATCGCAGCGAGGGCCAGAACGGAGACCACCGCGTGAACGCCCACGCACCCGCCGGGCAGTCCGGCTCCATCCTCAAGCAGTCCTCGGCCGTGTGGGCCATCGCCTTCGCGTGCGTGGTCGCGTTCATGGGCATCGGTCTCGTCGACCCGATCCTCCCCGCGATCGCCGAGTCCCTGCGCGCCACCCCCGCGCAGACCGAGCTGCTCTTCACGAGCTACCTCGCCGTCACCGGCGTCGCCATGTTCTTCACCAGCTGGGTGTCGAGCCGGATCGGGGCGAAGAAGACCCTGATGACCGGGCTCGCGCTCATCGTACTCTTCTCGGTGCTCGCCGCCGTGTCGAACGACGTCTGGACGATCATCGGGTTCCGCGCCGGATGGGGCCTCGGCAACGCGCTGTTCATCTCCACCGCGCTCGCGACGATCGTCGGCGCCGCTGCCGGCGGGACAGCCTCCGCGATCATCCTGTACGAGGCCGCACTCGGGCTCGGCATCGCGGTCGGCCCGCTCGTCGGCGGACTGCTCGGGTCGGTCAGCTGGCGTGGGCCGTTCTTCGGCGTGACCACGCTCATGGCGGTCGCGTTCATCGCCATCCTCGTGCTGCTGAAGCCCGGCATGCTCGAGAAGCCGACCCCCACGAAGCTCTCCGCCCCGTTCCGTGCCCTCGGCCGTCCCGCCCTCGCAGCCCTCGCCGCGACCGCGCTGTTCTACAACATCGGCTTCTTCGTGCTGCTCGCCTACACGCCGTTCCCCCTCGGGTTCGGGGCGCTCGGCATCGGGTTCACGTTCTTCGGCTGGGGTGTCGGTCTCGCGATCACCTCGGTCTGGGTCGCCCCGATGCTCACCGCCCGGATGCGCCGCACGAGCGTCCTCAAGCTCGCGCTGCCGCTGCTCGCCCTCGACCTGTTCGCCGCGGCCGTCGTCGTGCGCTCGCAGGCCGGGCTCATCGTCTGCGTCGTGATCGGCGGGCTCGTCCTCGGTGTCCTCAACACCGTGCTGACCGAGTGCGTCATGGAGGCGACCGACCTGCCCCGCTCCGTCGCGTCCAGCGCCTACTCCGCGGTCCGCTTCATCGGCGGCGCGATCGCTCCGCCCGTCGCGACGCTGCTCGCCGACGCCTACTCGCCGAGTGCCGCGTACGTCTTCGCGGGCGTGTCCGTCGCGATCGCGTTCCTGGTCGTCGTGCTCACCACGACGGTGCTGCGCCGCGTGGACGACGGGGCCGAACCCGAGCTCGTCGAGGCCGAGGCGGTCTCGGCCGGCGAGATGGCGTAGCGATGGGCGTCGGAGCGCGGAAGTAGGATCGGGGCATGTCTGCAGGGAATGACCGTCTCGTCTGGATCGACTGTGAGATGACGGGACTCGACGTCGCGGTCGACGAGCTCGTCGAGGTCGCGGTCGTCGTCACCGACTTCGACCTCAACCCGGTGCACCCCGGGTTCGACATCGTCATCAAGCCGGACCAGTCGGCCCTCGACAACATGAACGAGTTCGTGACGAACATGCACACCACGTCGGGCCTGATCGAGGAGATCCCGGACGGGGTGTCCCTGGCGGACGCCGAGTACCAGGTGCTCGAGTACATCCTCGCCCACGTCCCCGCCGAGGGCACCGCGCCCCTGGCCGGGAACACGATCGGCACCGACCGGGCGTTCCTGGCGAAGTACATGCCCCGCGTCGACGGCCACCTGCACTACCGGAGCGTGGACGTGTCGAGCATCAAGGAGCTCTGCCGTCGCTGGTTCCCGCGCGTGTACTTCAACTCGCCGGCGAAGCACGGCGGGCACCGCGCCCTCGCCGACATCCTCGAGTCGATCCGCGAGCTCGAGTACTACCGCCGCGCTGGCTTCACGCCGGAGCCCGGGCCGGCGAGCGACGACGTGAAGGCCATCGCGGCCGAGGTCGTGGCGAAGTGGGAGCCGCGCCTGACCCCGCAGCCGACCCCGGCACCCGCCGAGTAGCGATCGTGGTCCGGGCAGGCGCTCGGATGTACTACAATCGAGTGGTTGCTCCGGCTCGCCGGACCGACACATGGTGGGTATAGCTCAGCTGGTAGAGCGCCTGGTTGTGGTCCAGGAGGTCGCGGGTTCAAGCCCCGTTACTCACCCCAGCTCCGCCCGTGCTCCCTGAGCACCGGCGACACGAAGGCCCCCGTCTCCCGGACGGGGGCCTTCGGTATGTGACCAGCTCTCCCCCGGACACGTGTGCCACGATCGCCCCCGTGATGGAGATGTCGCTCGAGGACTTCGAGCAGCTCGTGACCGACGAACTCGACCAGCTCCCGGACGAGATGGTCGACGGCCTGGACAACGTCGTGTTCGTCGTCGAGGACGAGCCCGAGGACGGCTCGGACCTGTTCGGCGTGTACGACGGTGTCGCCGCGACCGAGCGCGGGCAGTACGGTTTCGGTGAGCTGCCCGACCGGATCGTGGTCTTCCGGAAGCAGCACCTGGCGGAGTGCGACAACCTCGACGAGCTCAAGGACGAGGTGCACACCACGCTCGTGCACGAGATCGGCCACTTCCACGGCATCGACGACGAGCGGCTGCACGAACTCGGCTGGGCCTAGACCGGGGTGGCGCGGTCCCTCGTCAGGTCCGCACCACGACGTCCGCGAGCCCTGCCGGCTGCTCGGCGCGGATGAACGCGTCCTCCTGGGCGGCCCACCGTGCCCACTCCCGTTCGAAGGTCGGTCCGTCGCGGCCGATCGCCCGGTCCCACCGCACGGCGTCGTCGGCCTCGAGCCACACCCGCACGGTGGCCGACCGAGCCGAGGCACGCGAGAGCGCCCCGCACCCCTCGATGACGAGTGCTGCATCGGGGTCGACCGACCGCCACGCGGCCGGCCGGTCCGCCTCCCAGTCCCACGAGCGGTACCCGGATGCCGCACCGAGCACGTCCGACACGACGACGTCAGCGGCGGCGCGGAGGCCGTCCCACCCGGGGTAGACGTCGTCGAGGTGCACCACCTGCGCGCCGAGCGCGGCCGCGAGGGCGTTCCCGAGCGTGGTCTTGCCCGTCCCGGACCGCCCGTCGACGAGCACCACGACCCTCCCCTGCACACCGACACCGGACTCGCCGGCAGCGCGGACGCGCGCCACGACCTCGTCCACGACGCCCCCGACGTTCCCGACGCCGGCCCCGCTCCCGACGCCGGCTCCGCTCTCGACGTCGGCCCCGCTCCCGGCCCGTTCCTCAGCCACGCCACGTCCCCGCCGCCACGGCCACGGCGACCGCGACCGCGCCGATGCCGACGAGCACCGCGACCATCGCCCACTCCGGTCCCGCGAACCGGACGCTCCGCGCCCACGTCCGTCGTCCGGGAGCGCCGAAGCCCCGCGACTCCATCGCGACCGCGAGCGTCGTCGCCCGCCGGAGCGCCAGCACGAGGAGCGCGAACGCCATCGACGCGCCCCGCCGGAGCCGACCGGTGTCGGCCACGCCCCGGGCTCGCCGTGCGTTGCCGAGCTGCCGCCAGTCGTCGCCGAGCAGGGTCGTCATCCGGATCGCCGCGAGGGCGCCGAGCACGAACCGCGCGGGCAACCGGAGCAGCTGCGCGAGCCCGTCGGCCAGGTCGGTCGGGTCCACCCGCACGAACAGCGCGATCGCCGGCAGCCCCACCGCGAGCACGCGCAGCGCGGTCGCCAGGGCGAGGGTCAGCGATCCGTCGGTCACGTGCGCGAAGCCGAGGTCGAACCACTCGCGGCCGGACGGCCGGCCGTACAGGGCGATGCTCACGGCCGTCAGCGGCACGGCCGCGAGCAGCGGCGCCGTGCGCAGCAGCAGCGTCCGCGGCGGGATCCGCAGGAGTGGGAGCAGCAGCACCTCGAGGGTGAGGGCGACCGCGGCCGAGACGACGTCCAGGCTGAGCACGAGGCACAGGCCGAGCGCCAGGACGCCGAGCAGCGACGCAACCGGCTGCACACCGCGGATGCCGCAGGGCCGGACGGGAGGCTCGGCCCACCCCGGCGTACCGGCCGCGGCCCCGGCGGTCGTCGCAATGGGGCGCTCGTGGCTCGTGCTGCTGCGCGCATCCATCGAGCGCGTCGACGCGGCCGACGCGGCCGCGTCAGTCCGGGCGGCCGAACCCGTCACCGTCGAACCGGTCGCGGCCGAACCCGTCACGGTCGAACCGGTCGCGGCCGAACCGGCCGGCGCGGCCGGCACGGTCGGCGCCACGTGGCGCGGTCGGTCGCGCTCGTCCGCCACCGCAGCGTGCACGCCGTCGGGCCCGAGGACGACCTCGTCCGCGTCGAGCGCCCGGACGAGGTCACGGTCGTGGGTCACGGCGACGACCGCGGTCCCACCGTCGGCCAGTTCACCGAGCCGGTCGACCACGGCCTGCCACGTCGCCCGGTCCTGCCCCGAGGTCGGTTCGTCGAGCACGAGCACGGGCGGCTCGGCGGCGATCACGGCCCCGATCGCGAGGCGGCGCTGTTCCCCTCCGGACAGGGAGAACGGGTGCTGGTCGGCGAGACGTGCCAGGTCGAAATCGGCGAGCACCCGGTCGACCCGGGCGTCGACGTCCGACAGGCCGACGGCACGCGGACCGGCGGCGAGCTCCTCGCGGACGGTCGTGGCGATGAACTGGTGCTCCGGGTCCTGGAAGACGGTGCCGATCCGGGCGGCGAGCTCGCGGCTGGACCATGCCGACGGGTCCTCGGCCGCGTCGCCCCGCAGTTCCGCGGTCGCGTGCACCGAGCCGGCGGCGGGTCGGAGGAGCCCGCCCAGGGTGAGTCCGAGCGTCGACTTGCCGACGCCGTTCGGTCCGGTGATGGCGACGACCCGCCCGGCACGCACGCTGAGGTCGATCCCGCTGCCGATGCGCGGTCCCCGGCCCCGCGCCGTGCCGAGGGCCGACGCGACGAGGCGATCCGGGCCTCCCGGCCGGTCCGCGGTGCGGTCCTCGGTCGCACCGCGTCGTGCGGAGCCGGGTGCGGGCTCGCTGCCCGGTACCCAGACGCCGGCCCCGGTGAGCGCCGGTCCGTGGGCGGCGAGCACCTCGGCCGGGGGCCCGTCCGCCACGACGCCGCCGGCGGGTTCGAGCAGCACGAGGCGGTCGACCAGGTCGAGCCAGGTGCCGATGCGGTGTTCAACGACCAGGAGCGTGGCGCCGGTCTCGTCGAGGACGGCGCGGACGGCGTCGTGCACCTGCGCGACCCCGTCCGGGTCGAGGTTCGCGCACGGCTCGTCGAGCACGAGGGCCCCCGGGCGCATCGCGAGCACCCCGGCGAGCGCCAGCCGCTGCCGCTGCCCGCCGGACATCGCCGCGGTGGACCGGTCGAGCGGGAGGTCGAGCCCGACGACGTCGAGCGCGGCGCGGACCCGCGGCCAGATCTCCTCCGGCGGCACCCCGGTGTTCTCGCATCCGAAGGCCACGTCGTCCCCGACCCGGGACATCACGGTGTGCGCCTCGGGGTCCTGCATGACCAGGCCGACCCGGCCGCGGGCGCTCCCGGGCGTCACACCGTCGACGAGCACCTCGCCCTGGACCGCGGCGGCGGTGTCGTCGTCGGGGTCGGGTTCGTCGGGCAGCACGGCCGCGACGGCCCGGAGCAGCGTCGACTTGCCGGCGCCGGACGGGCCGACGACCGCGACGCGTTCGCCGGGCTCGACGGTCAGGTCCACTCCGCGGACGGCCCACCGTTCACGGGACGCGTACCGCCAGCCCCAGTCGCGGAAGGTGATCCGTGCGGCCGGCACCGCGGTGCCGGACACGGGTCCCGCGGCGGCCGGTGCGGAGGTCACGCCGAGGCGCGAGCCGCACGCTTGGTGTGCTCGCGGCCCGCGGCGAACGACGAGAGCACGCCGGTGGCGGCGAGGGCCCGGACGACGAGCCACGAACCCAGTCCGGCGATGACCGCACCGGAGATGACGGCACAGACCACGTAGACGGCCTTGAACCCGGCGTCGAGGCCCGCGTACCAGAGCAGCGAGTCGTTGATGCCGAGTGCGAGTCCCGCGGCGGCACCGGCGAGGACGACGACCGGCAGCCGGTACACGCGGTACAGGAAGAGCGCGAGGACGAGTTCGGCCCCGAGCCCCTGCACGAGCCCGGCCTCGAGCGTGAGCCACCCCCACTGGGTGCCGAGCAGGGCCTCGACGGACGCCGCGACCATCTCGGCGTACAGGGCCGCACCGGGCTTCCGCACGACGATCGCGACGATCGGTCCGGCGAGCAGCCAGACGCCGCCGAAGAGCGACTGCGAGCCGGGGAGCACGAGCGCGCTGGCGGCGCTGATCGGCTCGTAGCCGAACTCCCACAGCTTGAAGACGACGCCGATCGCGACGGCGAGGACGCTCGCGACGACGATGTCCACGACCCGCCACCGCAGCGAGCGGGTGGCCTTGGTGGACGGGACAGCAGACTGCATGACAGCAGGCATGACCTGGACTCCTCCCTGCGCCGGCATGATCCGGATCAGGTTCGACGGTCGGAGCGCCGTTCGCTCCCTCTCAGCCCGGTGGACCCGGACTCCCGTGTGTGTCCCGCCAGTGTAGTGGGGTCGCGGTCGCGGGACGCGACCACGGACGGACGGGAGGCACGGTGCGGACCCGCACCGTGCCTCCCGTCCGTCGTCCGGTCAGGCCGTCACTTCTTGAGCGCGCGGATGAGCTTCGCGAGCACCTTGCCCGTGACCCAGATCACCGGGATGCTGACGGTGAGGAGCGAGATGAGGTTCGGCTCGAAGGCGAGGTCCTGGCCGGGACGACGGACGTACGCACCGACGGGGAGCGAGACGGCACCGCCGCCACCGCCACCGGCGCCGTCCTCGTCGGCGTCGGACCCGCCGCCGAAGCCGTACCAGTTGACGGAGACGGGGATCAGCGTGCTGTCCCCGACGTCCACCGGGTCGCCGTAGTTCGAGGCGACGCCGACGGGCCGCACCTTGTCTGCGATCTGCGTGACGATGTTGGTCATGGCGGTGACGCTACTCGGCAGGGCCGCGGACATCACAGGGGTCCGCCGATACGTTGGCGGGGTTCACCCCTTCTGGAGGCACGTTTGCACACCTGGCCCGGCAACCCCTACCCCCTCGGCGCGACCTACGACGGCAGCGGCACGAACTTCGCCGTGTTCAGCGAGGTCGCCGAAGGGGTCGAGCTCTGCCTGTTCGACGCCGACGGCACCGAGGAGCGCGTCCGTCTCGTCGAGGTGGACGCCCACGTCTGGCACGCGTACCTGCCCACCGTCGGCCCGGGCCAGGAGTACGGCTTCCGGGTCCACGCACCGTACGACCCGGCGAACGGGCTGCGGTCGAACCCCGCGAAGCTCCTCCTCGACCCGTACGCCAAGGCCACCAGCGGTGACATCGACTGGGACCAGTCGCTCTTCTCGTACACGTTCGGCGACCCGGACTCGACGAACGACGAGGACTCCGCGTCGCACATGGTGAAGGGCGTGGTCATCAACCCGTTCTTCGACTGGCAGGGCGACCGACCGCCGCGCATCCCGTACGGCGAGACGGTCATCTACGAGGCGCACGTGAAGGGCCTCACCGAGACGCACCCCGACGTGCCCGAGGAGCAGCGCGGCACCTACGCGGGCGTCTCGCACCCGGCGGTCATCGAGCACCTCAAGCGGCTCGGCGTGACGACGCTCGAGCTCATGCCCGTGCACCAGTTCGTCAACGACTCGACCCTGCAGGACAAGGGGCTGTCGAACTACTGGGGCTACAACACCATCGGGTTCTTCGCGCCGCACGCGCACTACTCGTCCTCGGGCGACGGTGGCCAGCAGGTGCAGGAGTTCAAGACGATGGTCCGCGAGCTGCACCGCGCCGGCATCGAGGTCGTCCTCGACGTCGTGTACAACCACACCGCCGAGGGCAACCACCTCGGACCGACCCTGTCGTTCCGCGGCATCGACAACGCGGCGTACTACCGCCTCGTCGACGACGACAAGCGGTACTACATGGACGTCACGGGCACGGGCAACTCGCTCAACGTCGGCCACCCGCACTCGCTGCAGCTGATCATGGACTCGCTGCGGTACTGGGTCACCGAGATGCACGTCGACGGCTTCCGCTTCGACCTCGCCGCCGCCCTGGCCCGCGAGTTCTACGAGGTCGACCGGCTCGCGGCGTTCTTCGAACTGGTGCAGCAGGACCCGGTCGTGTCGCAGGTGAAGCTCATCGCCGAGCCGTGGGACGTCGGCCCCGGCGGCTACCAGGTGGGCAACTTCCCGCCGCAGTGGTCGGAGTGGAACGGCAAGTACCGCGACACCGTCCGCGACTTCTGGCGCGGTGAGCCGTCGACCCTCGGTGAGTTCGCGTCCCGCATCTCCGGCTCGGCCGACCTGTACGAGCACGACGGCCGCACGCCCAAGGCGAGCATCAACTTCATCACCGCGCACGACGGCTTCACGCTGTACGACCTCGTCGCGTACAACGAGAAGCACAACGAGGCGAACGGCGAGGACAACAACGACGGTGAGAGCCACAACCGGTCGTGGAACTCCGGCGTGGAGGGCCCGACCGACGACGCCGAGGTGAACGCGCTCCGCCTCCAGCGCCAGCGGAACTTCATCGCGACGCTCCTGCTGAGCCAGGGCGTGCCGATGATCGCGCACGGCGACGAACTCGGCCGCACCCAGCAGGGCAACAACAACGTGTACGCGCAGGACTCCGCGCTGAGCTGGATCGACTGGTCCACGGCCGACGACGAACTCATCCAGTTCACCGCCGACGTCGTGAAGCTCCGGCACGACCACCCGACCTTCCGCCGCACCCGGTACTTCAACGGCCGTCCGGTGCGTCGGGGCGAGGGCGAGCCGCTGCCCGACGTGGTGTGGCTGACCCCGGCCGGCGACGCCATGCAGCCCGAGGAGTGGGACTCCGGGTTCGGCAAGAGCGTCGGCATGTACCTGAACGGCGAGGGCATCCGCGGTCGCGACGCCCGCGGTGAGCGCGTCACCGACGTCGCCTTCCTGACGTACTTCAACGCCCACGACGGCGTCGTCACGTTCACGCTCCCGCCGGAGGAGTACTCCCCCGGGTGGACCGTCCGCATCGACACCGCCGAGCCGGGTGCGCGCGACGAGGTCCTCGAGGCCGGCGACGCGCTCGACGTGCCCGCTCGCTCGATGATCGTGCTGCGCGCCGAGCCGGAGCACGAGATCCAGCGCACGCCCGTCGACACCGCGGAGCAGAGCGAGCCGGAGCACCCGACCGCCACCCCCGCGAACCCGGCCGCGTCCGCCACCCCGAGCGCGGCCGGCACGGCGGGCGCCGCGGGCGTCCCGGCACCAGCCTCCGACACGGGTCCCGAGACACCGACGACCCCCGAGGCCCCTGCTCCATCACCCTCCGACGACGCTCCGACCGAGCACGACGCACCCGGCTCCGCCGGACCCGACACCCCTGGAAGTGCCGCATGACCCGCCGCAACCCGACCTCCACCTACCGCCTCCAGGTCACCGCCGACTTCGACCTCGACGCCGCCCGCGACGTCGTGGACTACGTCCGTGACCTCGGCGCCGACTGGCTGTACCTCTCCCCCGTGCTGCAGGCGGAGCCCGGCTCCGGCCACGGGTACGACGTCGTCGACCACACCCACGTCGACACCGACCGCGGCGGCGACGACGCCCTCCGGGCACTTGCCGAGGCCGCGCACGCGGCCGGGCTCGGCGTCCTCGTCGACGTCGTGCCGAACCACGTCGGTGTCGCCACGCCGGCCGTCAACCCGTGGTGGTGGTCGCTCCTCGAGCACGGCCAGGAGTCCCCGCTGGCGGAGGCGTTCGACGTCGACTGGGCCGCCGGCGACGGACGCATCCGCATCCCGGTGCTCGACGACCGACTCCTCGACGGTGTCACGCTCGACACCGGCAGCGCCGACGGCTCCGCGCCCCGCCTGCTCGTCGGCGAGACGGCGTACCCGACCGCTCCCGGCACCGTGCACGACGGCGACGACGTGGCGACCGTGCACGCGCGCCAGCACTACGAGTTCGTGCACTGGAAGCGCGCCGACTCGGAACTCAACTACCGCCGGTTCTTCGCGGTGAACACCCTCGCTGCCATCCGCGTCGAGGAGCCCGAGGTGTTCGCCGCCTCGCACGCCGTCATCGGCTCCTGGTTCCGCGACGGCCTCGTCGACGGGCTGCGCATCGACCACCCGGACGGCCTGACCGACCCGGCCGGCTACCTGGACGACCTCGCCGACCTGACCGGCGGCGCGTACACACTCGTCGAGAAGATCCTCGAGCCCGGCGAACTCCTGCCGTCGTCGTGGCCGGTCGACGGCACGACCGGCTACGACGCGCTGGGCGTCATCGACCGCGTGTTCGTCGACCCCGCGGGCGAGGCACCCCTCACCGCGCTCGAGGACCGCCTGCGCGGCGAGCACGTCGCCTGGCAGGACCTGACCCGTGGCACCCGTCGAAGCATCGCCGACGGCATCCTCAACAGCGAGGTGCGTCGTCTCGCCCGCCTGCTCGTCGCCGACCCGGTCGTGCAGGCCGACGGTGCACCACTGGACGAGGAGCGCATCGTCGACGCCGTCGCCGAGGTCGTCGCGTCCTTCG
Source organism: Curtobacterium sp. MCBD17_032 (assembly GCF_003234855.1). GTDB lineage: Bacteria > Actinomycetota > Actinomycetes > Actinomycetales > Microbacteriaceae > Curtobacterium. The sequence continues at coordinate 72,816 of NZ_QKTO01000008.1, read as the reverse complement.
AGGTCTACCGCACCTACCTGCCCGAGGGCATCCACCACCTGATCGAGGCGCTCGAGGTCGCGGCGGAGTCCCGTCCGGACCTCGCCGACGTCATCGACCGCATCGCGCCCGCGCTGTGCGACGGGAACGACGCCGCGGCGATCCGCCTGCAGCAGACCAGCGGCATGGTGATGGCGAAGGGCGTCGAGGACACCGCGTTCTACCGGACCTCCCGTCTGTCGTCGCTGAGCGAGGTCGGCGGTGACCCGAGCATCTTCTCGGTGACCCTCGACGCGTTCCACGCAGCACAGCGCGAGCGCCTCGCCAGCTGGCCGCTCGCCATGACCACGCTCACCACGCACGACACGAAGCGGAGCGAGGACACCCGCGCCCGCATCGCGGTCCTGGCGGAACTCGGCGAGGAGTGGACGGCGACGTTCGACCGGCTGAACGCCCTCGCCCCGCTCGAGGACGGCGTGTTCGCGAACCTGCTCTGGCAGGCGATCGTCGGTGCCCGACCGGCCTCCCGCGAGCGGCTCCACGCCTACGCCGAGAAGGCCTCGCGCGAGGCCGGCGACAGCACGACGTGGACCGAACCGGACGAGGCGTTCGAGCAGCAGATGCACGCACTCGTCGACGCGTCCTTCGACGACCCGGCCGTCGTCGCCGAGCTGGACGCCCTCGACGAGCGGATCACCGCCGCGGGCTGGTCGAACGGCCTCGGCGCGAAGATCGTGCACCTCACCGCGCCCGGCGTCCCCGACGTCTACCAGGGCACCGAGGCCTGGGACCGGTCGCTCGTCGACCCCGACAACCGTCGACCGGTCGACTACGCCGAGCGTCGCCGGGTCCTCGCGACGCTCGACGGGGCGGACGACGACGGCCCCGACTCGCTCCCGACGATCGACCTGGACGCCGCTGCCAAGACGCTCGTCACGAGTCGTGCCCTCCGCGTCCGTCGGGACCACCCGGAGCTCTTCAGCCGGTACGTCCCGCTCGACGCGACCGGTCCGGCCGCCGACCACGTGGTCGCCTTCGACCGTGGCGGCGCCGTCACGATCGCCACCCGGCTGCCGCTCGGCCTGGAGGCCGTGGGCGGTTGGGCGGACACGCTGCTGCACGTCGTCCCCGTCGAGCGCGTCGACCTGCTGACCGGCCGACGCTTCCCGGCCGACCGCGACCTGCTGCTCGGCGAGCTCCTGACCGACTTCCCGGTCGCCCTGCTCGTGCCGGCCGACGTCGTCGACGGCGCCGGGCACGACGCCGCCGGGACGACCGGCACGGACACCACCACCACCACCGACGACACCGAGACCGACGCGCAGGCCGAGGTCGAGATCCTGGAGGGTCACGCATGACCAGTCCTGACCGTTACGGCGTCTGGGCCCCCGAGCCCGAGGACGTCCGCCTCGTCGTCGACGGGACCGAGTACCCGCTGACACATGGCGACGACGACTGGTGGACCACCGACGAGGTCCTGCCCGTCGTCGGTGCCCGCTACGGCTTCCGCATCGACGGTGACGACGCGGTCCGCCCGGACCCGCGCAGCCGGTTCCAGCCCGAGGGCGTGCACGGCCCGTCCGAGGTCGTCGACCCGTCCCGCTTCGCGTGGACCGACGACGCCTGGACGGGTCGCCCGGCACGGGGCGGCGTCATCTACGAGATGCACGTCGGCACGTACACCCCGGAGGGTACGCTCGACGCCGCCGCCGCGAAGCTCGAGCACCTCGTCGAGCTCGGCGTGGAGTTCGTCGAGCTCCTGCCGGTGAACGGCGTGAACGGCGAGTGGAACTGGGGGTACGACGGCGTCGCGTGGTACGCGGTGCACGCGCCCTACGGCGGTCCCGACGCCTACGACCGCTTCGTCGACCGGGCGCACGCGCTCGGCCTCGGGGTCATCCAGGACGTCGTCTACAACCACCTCGGCCCGAGCGGCAACTACCTGCCGCTGTACGGCCCGTACCTCGTCCAGGGTCTGGCGAACACGTGGGGCGACTCGGTCAACGTCGAGCACCCCGAGGTCCGCCGGTACGTGCTCGACAACGTCCGCATGTGGTTCCGCGACCACCACGTCGACGGCCTGCGCCTCGACGCCGTGCACGCCATCCGCGACACGACCCGCCCGCACGTCCTGGCCGAGATGGCGAGCGAGACCGACGCCTACTCGTCGTTCACGGGCAGGCCGCTCTCGCTCATCGCCGAGTCCGACCTCAACGACCCGGTGATGTTCCGCCCGCGCGAGGCCGGCGACTACGGGCTCGCCGGGCAGTGGTCCGACGACTTCCACCACGCCGTGCACGTCGCGGTCACCGGGGAGACGAACGGCTACTACGCCGACTTCGCCCCGCTGACGGCGCTCGCGAAGGTGCTCGACCAGGGCTTCTTCCACGACGGCACGTGGTCCTCGTTCCGCGGCAAGCGCCACGGCCGGCCGATCGACCGCGGGACCTCCCCCACCACGGCGCTCGTCGTCGCGAACCAGAACCACGACCAGATCGGCAACCGGGCCGCCGGCGACCGCCTGGCCGCGACCGTGTCGGACGAGGGGCTCGTCATCGCGGCGGCCCTGACCCTGCTCGGTCCGTTCACGCCGATGCTGTTCATGGGCGAGGAGTTCGCCGCGACGACCCCGTGGCAGTTCTTCACGTCGCACCCGGAGCCGGAGCTCGGCAAGGTGACGGCCGAGGGCCGCATCAAGGAGTTCGCGGAGCACGGCTGGGACGAGTCGACGGTGCCGGACCCGCAGGACCCGACGACGTTCACGAACTCGAAGCTCGTCTGGGCCGACGCGGAGTCGGAGCGCGGTGCGCGGATCCTCAACGCCTACCGGGTGCTCGTCGCCCTCCGCCGGACCGACGAGGCGTTCGTCGACCACCGGTACGAGGCGAACGCGGTGCGGTTCAGCGAGGACGAGCGCTGGCTCGTGCTCACCCGCGGGCTCCTCGGACCGACGGCCGCCCCGGTGCACGTCGTCGTGAACCTGTCGGACGCCGCGGCGGAGGTCCCGCTCGTCGGCGCCACCGGCGAGGTGCTGTTCAGCTTCGGTGACGCCGACTTCGACACCGACGGCGTCCGCTTCGGCGGTCGCGGCCTGGTCGTGGTGCGCTGACCGCACACGCCACCGCGTGACGGACAGGAGGCCCGGTACCAGCTGGTACCGGGCCTCCCGTCCGTCAGGTGGTCGCGACCGCGACCCGCGCCGATCAGGCGGGGCGCTGTGCGGGCGACACGTTCTTCGACGCGTCACGCTCGGGGATGTCACCGAGGGCGTCGTCGATCGCGGCGAGCGCGTCGGCGTCGAGGGTGACGCCCGCGGCCTTGACGTTGTCCGTGACCTGCTCCGGTCGGGAGGCACCGACGATCGCCGAGGCGACGTTCTCGTTCTGCAGCGTCCACGCGATGGCGAGCTGCGCGAGCGTCAGCCCGGCCTGGTCGGCGACCGGCTGCAGGCGCTGGACGGCCTCGAGGACCTCGTCGCGCATGAACCGCTTGATCATGTCGGCGCCGCCCTTCTCGTCCGTGGCGCGCGAGCCCTCGGGCAGCGGCTGACCCGGCTTGTACTTGCCGGTGAGCACGCCCTGCGCGATCGGCGACCAGACGATCTGGGACAGACCGAGCTGCTTCGAGGCCGGGACGACCTCGCCCTCGATGACGCGCCACAGCATCGAGTACTGCGGCTGGTTCGAGATGAGCTGGAAGCCGAGCTCCTTCGCCAGCGCGGCGCCGGCGCGGATCTGCTCGGCGGTCCACTCGCTGACGCCGATGTAGAGCGCCTTGCCCTGGCGGACGACGTCCGCGAAGGCCTGCATGGTCTCCTCGAGCGGCGTCTCGTAGTCGTAGCGGTGCGCCTGGTACAGGTCGACGTAGTCGGTCTGCAGCCGCTGCAACGAGCCGTCGATCGACTCCATGATGTGCTTGCGGCTGAGGCCGACGTCGTTGTGGCCCTTGGGCCCGGTCGGCCAGTACACCTTCGTGAAGACCTCGAGGGACTGCCGACGCTCGCCCTTGAGCGCTTCGCCGAGGACGGTCTCGGCCGCGGTGTTGGCGTACGTGTCCGCCGTGTCGAACGTGGTGATGCCGGCGTCGAGCGCGGCGCGCACGCACTGGGTGGCGACGTCGTTCTCGACCTGCGAGCCGTGCGTCAACCAGTTGCCGTAGGTGATCTCGGAGATCTTGAGTCCGGAGTTGCCCAGGTACCTGAATTCCATGGTGCCGACGCTACTGGAGTGAGCGCTCCCGTGAGGGGTCTCCGCAGTACCCGGGACGGCTCCTCGGTGAACAATGGTTGACGCTTCAACCAAACGGGTGCAGGATGGGGTAGCATCAAGGTCGATGCAGGCGCATGCACCACCGCGCCGGCCCCCCGACTCACCGCTCGAAGACACCTCGCTCGAAGAAGGACACACCATGGCTCTCACCGCCTCCGCCATCCCCGGCTACGTCACCGGCACCTGGAAGCTCGACCCGACCCACTCGGAGGTCAGCTTCTCGGTCCGCCACCTCGCGATCAGCAAGGTCAAGGGGAAGTTCGAGCAGTTCGACGCGACGCTCGTCACCGCCGAGAACCCCCTCGACACCACCCTCGAGGCCTCGATCGACGTCGCCAGCATCAACACCAACCAGGCGCAGCGCGACCAGCACCTCGCCACCGGCGACTTCTTCCTCACCGAGGAGCACCCGCAGATGACGTTCCGCTCGACGGGCATCCGCGAGGACGGCGACGACATGCTCATCGACGGCGAGCTCTCGCTCCGCGGCGTCACCAAGAACGTCACCCTGAAGACCGAGTTCGGCGGTGTCACCACCGACGGCTACGGCCAGACCAAGCTCGGCGCCGAGGCGACGACCAAGATCGACCGCACCGAGTTCGGCGTGAACTGGAACGCCGCGCTCGAGGCCGGTGGCTTCACGCTCGGCAACGACGTCACCATCAACCTCGACGTGCAGTTCGTCCTCCAGGCGGCCTGACCTCGGTCCCACCACGACGAGCCCCGGCGCCATCGGCGTCGGGGCTCGTCCCGCATCCCGACGGACGACGTACCGAGCGGTAGCGTGAGCAGCACCGTCGACGAACAGGAGTCACCCCGATGCCCACCGACTGGATCGCCCTGCAGACCCTCGCGGCCGCGGAGTTCGGCCGCCGCGTCGCCGCGGTCGCCGACTGGGACGCACCCACGCCCGACTCGGAGTGGACGACCCGGGACCTCGTCGCCCACGTGGTCGACGAACAGCGGTGGATCCCGAAGCTGCTCACGGGCTGCGACCACGAGCAGGCCGCGGCCGACCTCGAACCGATCGGCGACGACCTCGTCGCGGAGTGGGAGCGCCACTCGAGCGCGGCGATCGAGGCGTGGCAGCGCGCGCCGCAGGACACCCCGGTGCACCTGGCCACCGACGTGGTGAGCGCCGGCGAGTACCTGGCGGAGCAGACGAGCGACATCGCGATCCACACGTGGGACCTCGCGCGGGCCACCGGCAGCGACGAGCAGCTGCCGGACGAACTCGTCGAGGCGGTGTGGACGCACTTCGAACCGCAGATCCAGTCCCTCGCCGGGACCGGCCTGTACGCGGCTCCAGTGCAGGTGGACGACGATGCTCCGCTGCAGGTGAAGCTCCTCGCGGTCACCGGGCGCGACGCCCGCACGGCCGCCTGACCGACCGGTCGGTGCCTGCCCCGTCACGTCCCGGAAGGACCCGCATGTCCGACACCACGACCGTCCCCACCACCCGGCTCGGCAGCACCGGCCTCGAGATATCGAGCATCGTCCTCGGGATGATGTCCTACGGCGACCCGGCCGCCGGCTCGCACGCGTGGAGCGTCGGGCTCGACGACGCCCGGCCCTTCGTCCGTCGTGCCTTCGAGGCCGGCATCACCACGTTCGACACCGCGAACGTCTACTCCGCGGGCAGCAGCGAGGAGATCACCGGGAAGCTCCTCGCCGAACTCGCCCCGCGCGAGGACGTCCAGGTCTTCACGAAGGTCTACAACCGCATGCGCCCCGGTCGGAACGGAGCCGGGCTGTCGCGCGCTGCGGTCATGCACGAGATCGACGCCTCCCTGACCCGCCTCGGCACCGACTACGTCGACCTGTACCAGATCCACCGGTTCGACCCGCACACCCCGGTCGAGGAGACGATGGAGGCGCTGCACGACGTCGTCAAGTCCGGCAAGGCCCGCTACATCGGCGCCTCGAGCATGTGGGCGTGGCAGTTCGCCGAGATGCAGCACGTCGCCGAGCTGCACGGCTGGACGAAGTTCGTCGCGATGCAGGACCAGTACAACCTGCTCGAGCGCGAGGAGGAGCGCGAGATGCACCCCTTCTGCGAGCACACCGGCGTCGGCGTCATCCCGTGGAGCCCGCTCGCCCGCGGCAAGGTCACCCGCCCCTGGGACGCGCAGGGCTCCGGCTCGCGAGCCGACACCGACGAGTTCGGCAAGACGCTGTACCGCCAGGACGAGGACGCGAACCGCGCGATCGTCGACGCGGTCGGGCAGGTCGCCGAGGAGCGCGGCGCGAGCATGGCGCAGGTCGCCCTCGCCTGGGTCGCCGGCAAGCCGGCCGTCTCGGCGCCGATCATCGGCGCGACGAAGGAGCACCACATCGACGACGCGGTCGCGGCGACCGGGATCACGCTCACCGAGGACGAGGTCGCGCGACTCGAGCAGGCGTACACCCCGCGGGTGCCGTCCGGCTTCTGAGCCGACCGGCGGACGGGAGGCGCGGCACCAGCTGGTGCCGCGCCTCCCGTCCGTGCCGCCCCTCGTCCGTACCGCCCCTCGCCCGTACCGCTCCTCGTCCGTGCCGCCCCTCGTCCGCGCCAGCGCCGTCAGCACGCGCCCGGCGGACGCGCCCACGGGGTCGCACGACACGCCCTCCGCGACGCCGGAGTCGCGCGGAGGCCCGGGACGTGTCCGAACGGCCGATCGTGCGACCTCGACCAGGCCGTCAGGCGCCGTCCAGGCCCCGCTCCGTCGTTGCCTCGCGCTCGAGGCGGGCGATGCGGGCGAGCGCCGCACGCTCGGTGCCGGACTGGGTGCCCAGCACGCTGCCGATGCCGTCGAGGACGACCCCGGTCGCCCGGTCCACGGGCAGCTCGATCGGGCCGATCGCGGGTGTCCGGATGCCGAGCAGCGACCGGTGCCGGGGGTCGAGGGTCGAGACCGCGCCCTGGTACACCGCCCGGTAGCCGGGTCGCAGCAGCTGGGCCAGCGGCGGGTTCTTGATGAAGCGCAGGACCTCCCGGGTCCTGGGCGTCACCGCGAGCTCCCCGCGGTCGAGGTACCCGTCCATCTGCGCCCGGAGTTCGGCCTCGGACTCGGGGGCGTCCGCGACCCGCATGAGCCGCCCGGCGATCGCCCACTCCCTGACGTAGGCGTCGGCCCCGCCGGGGATCGGCTGCCCCCAGCGCTGTGCCGTGCGGAGGAACGCGTCCGTGAACGCCAGGTGCACCCAGCGCGCCAGGTCGGGGTCGTTCGCGGTGTACGGGCGCCCGACCCCGTGCCCGTCGACGTACACGCCGCGGACCCGCTCGTGCAGCCGCAGCACCCACTCGCTCCCCGCCCGGGCGGTCGCGGTGTCGCCGTGCGTGACGGTGTAGATCCACCGGATCGTGCCGGCGAGCCGACCGAACGGGTCCTCCTTGTACCGGGAGTGGTCCGCGACGCCGGCGAGCGCTCCCGGGTGCAGCGCCTGGACGAGCAACGCCCGCACACCGGCGACGATGGTCTGGTTGCCGCCGTGCACCGACCACGTGGCCGAACCCGGACCGAAGAAGCCCGCGTCGGTGCCCTGCTCGAGGGCGTCCACCCACTCGGGACTGCCGGAGGTGCTGCCCGTGAACGTGGCCTGCAGGCGGGTGCGGAAGGCATCGGAGACGAACGACATGACGCAATGGTCCGTCGCGCCCCTGACAATGCGCCCTCCGAGGGTCCGGGGAGCATGCCTGACAAGGACTCGGGTCCGCCCGCTAGGTTGGTCCGCGTGAGCATCGACACGCCTCGTCCCTGGCTTGCCTCCTACGCGTCAGGGGTGCCGCACGACATCGAGCCGATGACCGGGTCGCTCCTGGACCTGGTCGAGCAGTCGGCGGCGCGCTGGCCGAAGGCGGTGGCACTCGAGTTCTTCCGGCGGACGACGACGTACGCCGAGCTCGAGGAGCAGATCGCCCGCGCGGCGAACGGCCTGCGCAAGCTCGGCGTCACCAAGGGCGACCGCGTGGCGCTGGTGCTGCCGAACTGCCCGCAGCACGTCGTCGCGTTCTACGCGGTGCTGCGGCTCGGCGCGATCGTGGTCGAGCACAACCCGCTCTACACACCGCGCGAGCTCCGGCACCAGTTCGAGGACCACGGCGCGAAGGTCGCGATCGCCTGGGACAAGTCGGTCGCCACGCTGCAGGACTTCCCCTCGGACCTCGCCCTCGACGCGATCGTCTCGGTCGACCTCACGCGCGCCATGCCGCGCCGCACCCGCCTGGCGCTCTCGCTGCCGGTCGCGAAGGCCCGCGAGTCGCGCGCGAAGCTCACCGCACCGGTCACCGGCACGACCCGTTGGGACGACCTGGTGTCGAGCCGGAAGCTGTCGAAGCGGCACCCGCGCCCGGAGACCGACGACGTCGCGCTCATCCAGTACACCTCGGGCACGACCGGCACCCCGAAGGGCGCCGTCCTGACCCACCGCAACCTGCTCGCCAACGCCGCACAGGCCCGCGCCTGGATCCCCCAGATCAGCGCCGGCGACGGCAGCGTCGTGCACGCCGTGCTGCCGATGTTCCACGCCTACGGCCTGACGCTCTGCCTGACCTTCGCGATGAGCATCGCCGGGCGCCTCGTGCTCTTCCCGGCGTTCGACCCGGCCCTCGTGCTGGCGGCGATCAAGAAGCGCCCGCCGACGTTCCTGCCGGCCGTGCCGCCGATCTACGCGCGGCTGCAGCACGCCGCCGACTCGGCCGGGGTGTCGCTGCAGGGCATCGACATCGGCATCTCCGGCGCGATGCCGCTCTCCCAGGACGTCATCGAACCGTGGGAGGCCCGCACCGGCGGCTTCCTGGTCGAGGGCTACGGCCTGTCCGAGTGCTCTCCGGTGCTCATGGCCAACCCGGTGTCCGACGCCCGTCGACTCGGCGCGATCGGCCTCCCGCTGCCCTCGACCGAGTGCCGCGTGGTGGACCCCGACGACGAGACGAAGGTCCTCGGCACCGGTGAGGCCGGCGAACTGCAGGTCCGCGGCCCGCAGGTCTTCAGCGGCTACTGGGGCAAGGCGGACGCCACCGACGAGGTGTTCACCCCCGACGGCTGGTTCCGGACCGGCGACATCGTGGCGATCGACGCCGACGGCTTCGTGCGGATCGTCGACCGGCTCAAGGAGCTCATCATCACGGGCGGCTTCAACGTCTCGCCGTCCGAGGTCGAGGACACCCTGATGAAGCACCCGAGCGTCAAGGAGGTCGCGGTCGTCGGCATCACGCAGGCCGGCAACGAACAGGTCGTCGCCGCGGTGGTGCCCGCCGACCCGTCCTCGTTCGACGCGGACGCCCTGCGCGCCTGGTGCCGCGACCAGCTCGCCGCGTACAAGGTGCCGCGGCGCGTGGTCGTCGTCGAGGACCTCCCCCGCTCGATGATCGGCAAGGTCCTGCGCCGCAAGGTGCGCGACGCGATCACCGACCGCGACTAGCAGCACTCCGGGCGGCCCACCACGGCCGCCCGGAGCCCTGCGTCAGGTGCTGCTGATCCGGGTGTACTTGCGCACCGCCCACGGCACGAACACCGCGAGCATCACAACGATCCCGATGAGCACGGTGGCGATCGGGTGCTGCATCGTCCAGATGTCCGGCACCGGCGCGGACCCCGCATTGCCGAACAGCTGGCGGGCGGCCTGCACGAGCGACGACACCGGGTTCCACTCCGCGAAGACCCGGAGCACGAGCGGCATGGTCTCGCTCGGGACGAACGCGTTCGAGATGAACGTCAGCGGGAACAGGATCATGAACGACGCGTTGTTGATGACCTCCGGCGTCCCCACGCTCATCCCGAGCAGCGCCATCACCCAGCTGAACGCGTAGCTGAACAGCAACAGGAGCCCGACGCCGGCCAGGAACTCGAGCGGCGACGAGGTGACCCGCCACCCCACGGCGAGGCCGGTCGCCATCATGATGACCATCGAGATGGCGTTGAGCACGAGGTCCGACGCCGTCCGGCCGACGAGCACCGCGGACGCCGACATCGGCAACGTGCGGAACCGGTCGATGAGCCCTTCCTTCAGGTCCTGTGCCATCGCGGACCCGGAGAAGGTGGCCCCGAACACGACGGTCTGCGCGAAGATCCCCGCCATCAGGAACTGCGTGTAGTCGGTCCCCTGCACGCTGATCGCCCCGCCGTAGACCTGGCTGAACAGCAGCACGAACATGATCGGCTGGAGCACGGCGAACACGAGCATGTCCGGCGAGCGCTTGAGCTTCGTGAGGTTCCGCTTCGTGACGACCCATCCGTCCTCGATCCACACCGCGAGCGGGGACGTCACGACGACGGGCAGCTGCCGGCCGAGGGCCGACCCGGTGGGCGTCGCGGTCACCGGCTCCGCTCCCGTCCGGCACCCGCCGCCAGGTGTGGGTCGGCGCCGGCGTCCGGGGCACCGGGCGATGCTGCCCCGGCCCCGGCGGTGCCGTCGTCCGGCGGTGGTGCTCCGCTGCCCCGCCGGGAGGCCCGGTCCGCGCCCGACCCGTCGCCCGCCTCCGCCTCGTCGGCCGTCGCCGCGTGTCCGGTCAACCGGAGGAACACGTCGTCCAGGGTCGGCCGGCGCATGCCCGCGTCGTGCAAGGCGACGCCGGCCGCACCGAGGTCGGCCAGGACCCGTTGCAGTGCCGCCGGCCCGGCGTCGACCGCGACCGCGAGGGACCGGCCGTCACCGCTCGTCTCGACCTCCCCGGTGCCGCGTCGGCGGAGGACGGCGGTCGCGGTGTCGCCGTCGGCGGCGTCCACCAGGGTCACCGCGACCCGGTGCCCGCCCACCTGCGCCTTGAGTTCGTCGGAGGTGCCCTCGGCGATCACCCGCCCGTCGTCGATCACCGCGATGTCGTCGGCGAGCTGGTCGGCCTCCTCCAGGTACTGCGTCGTGAGGAGCACCGTCGCGCCGTCGGCGACGAGGTCCTCGATGATCCCCCAGAGCGCGAGACGGCTGCGCGGGTCGAGACCGGTCGTCGGTTCGTCGAGGAACAACACGCGTGGGTTCATCACGAGCGCCCCGGCCAGGTCGATCCGTCGGCGCATGCCGCCCGAGAAGCCCTTGACGGGTCGGTCCCCTGCTTCGGCGAGCCCGAACACGTCGATGAGCTCCCGGGCTCGGGCCCGGGCTGCCCGGCGGCCCAGGTGGTACAGCCGACCGACCATCTCGAGGTTCTCGGCCCCGGTGAGGTTCTCGTCGACGGCGGCGTACTGTCCGGAGACGCCGATCGCCCGGCGGGCGGCCTGCGGGTCGGCGACGACGTCCGTCCCGGCGACCGTCGCGGTGCCGGAGTCCGGGACCACCAGGGTCGTGAGGACCTTCACGGTCGTGGTCTTCCCGGCGCCGTTCGGGCCGAGCAGTGCGGTGACGGTGCCCTCCGGCACCGAGAGGTCGAGGCCCGCCAACGCGTGGACGGGCCCCGACTTCGACGTGTACGTCTTGGTGAGGCCGGTGGCCTCGATGATCGCCATGTCGCTCCTTCGTGACCGGCTGGACAGGAGGGGCCGGTGGGAGCGCTGGCGTCACTCAGACGTCGAAGCCACCACCGAAGTCGCCGCCGAAGTCCTGGTCGAACCCGCCGCCGTCGTTCGAACCGCCGAAGTCGGATCCGCCATCGCCCCAGGAGGCGTTCTCGTACCCGCCGCCGTCGGACGCACCGCCGTCACCGGATCCGTCACCAGTGTCCCCCTGACCGCCGTCGTCCGCAGCCCCTGCATCGGTTCCACCGTCGAACGACCCGGGGTCCGGCAGGAAGGCGCTCATCAGGGCGGACCCGATCACGTAGCCGCCGACCGTGCCGAGCAGGGAGGCGCCGAGCATGCTGCCGAAGCCGGATCCCTGCCGTCCGCCGAACCCGCCGCCGATGCCGCCGAGCGAGCGCTCCATGTACCCGGGCTGGCGGAGCTCGGAGCGGGTCGCCGACTGGGCCAGGGAGCGGGGGTCGTCGCCGCGCGGGGCCTCACCGGCCGGTGCGGTGCGCGTGAACTCCTCGTAGACCATACGGCGCTGCTCGGGGGTGAGCTGCGCGAAGGCCTCCGCGTGCACCTCCTCGATGCGCTCGGGCGGAGCGGTGCGGAGCAGGTAGCGGTAGCGCGCGACGGCGCGCTCGTCCTCGCCGCCCTGCTGCGGAGCGCCGTACGGCTGCTGCGGCGCTCCGTACGGCTGCTGGTAGGACTGCTGGCCGTACTGGTACCCCTGCTGCTGTCCACCGCCTGGGCGAGGCTGTGCCGGACGCTCCTCGCGGCCGAGCAGACGGTCGAGGAATCCCATGACGTGCTCCTTCGTGCGGACACCGTGTCCACTGGCGCCCACGGTAGGCACCGTCGGCTTGGACTGACTGGGTGTGCGCTCAGAAGCAGCCGCAGAGCGTCACCGCTCCTCCTTCGCACCGAGCAGTGCGGCGGACCAGACCGTCGACAGTTCGTCCGCGGCCCCCGGGTGCACCACGAGGAACGGAGCCCCGAGCGGCGGGAACTCGGACACCGGGCCGTCCAGGGTCAGGACGACCCCGCCGGCCTCGTGCACGAGCAGGACCGCGGCACCGTGGTCGACCGGGTCGAACGCCGGCGTGCAGGCACCGATCCCCCGCCCCGCCGCGACCTGCGCGATGGTCAGCGTGCCGGAACCGGTCACCCGCACCGAGCACGACCGTGCGGCGAGCGCCGCGACGAACGCGGCGAACCCGGGCCACGGGCGGTGTCCGTCGAGCTCGGTGCCGACCACCGCCCCCGCGAGGGCGCGCGGGCTGTCGTCGAGGCGCAGGACCCGGTCCCGCTCGGTGGCACCGCGGCCTCGGCGTGCCTCGAGGACCTCGCCGCGCCACGGGTCCGCGACCACGCCGACGACGGGCCGCCCGGAACGCGTCAGGCACAGCGAGGTGCTCGTCCACGGCACGCCGTTCGCCAGGTTCGTGCTGCCGTCCACGGGGTCCAGGTACCAGCGGTGCTCGTCGCCGGGTGCTGCCCCGTACTCCTCGCCCGTGAAGCCGTGCTCCGGGAACACCGCCCGCACCCGGCCGCGGACGTGCTGCTCGATGGCCCGGTCCACGTCGACGACCCGGGCGGCGGCGTCGCCGGCGTCCGTGCTGATCCGGTGCTCCCGCGTGAACGCGATCACCTCGTGCGCGATGCGGTGTGCCAGGGCCTGCGCTCGTCCGGCGACCTCGGGCTCGGTCGGCTTCCGGCGCGGGACCGTCCAGCCGTCCCGCTCCGCGGCGGCGAGCGCGGCCTGCACCGTGGCCACGTCCTCGGTGACCAGCACGTCCGCTCCGAGCCGGGTCGCCCACCGCGTCGGCTCGGGCTCGTCGACGGTCCACACCGCGACGCCGAGGCCCAGGGCGTGGGCGGCCCGCACCGTCGCCGGGGTGAGGAAGGCGACGTCGAGATCGAGCGTCGATGGCCGCACCGCCTCGAGGTGCGCAGCCGTCGGGGGCGCGAGCGTGTCCCACGGCAGCCACACGTCGGCGGCGGGCAGCAGCGCCCGCACGGCCGTCATCGCGTCGGCGGTCCCCCGCCAGGCGACGGGCACCGTGCCCGCCGCGCCCTGCACGGTGCGGACCGCGACCGCGGCGTCGGCAGGGTCGGCGAGCGAGACCAGCAGGGACGCCGAGCAGCCCTCCAGCCGCTCGAGCACGGCGTCGAGCCGCGGGATGCGGTCGAGCCCGTTGCCGAGCCGGGCGACGTCGCACCAGGACACGTCGGACACCCGGCGGCCGTCGCCCCACATCCGGCCGAGGGTCTCGTCGTGCAGCAGCACCGCGACGTCGTCGGCGGTGCGTCGGACGTCGACCGCGACGACGTCCGCGCCGAGCGCCTCGGCGACCGCGACGGCGGGCAGCGTGTTCTCCCGACGGACACGCGGGGCCCCCCGGGAGGCGACGATCCGCGGCGGACGGAGGCCGGGCCTCCCGGTCGGTGCGGGGGCCGTGCCCTCGAGCGTCGTCACCGCTCCATCGTCGGCGGGCCGTCCCAACGGCACGTGTCGGGACGGTGAACTCCTGGGTGCCCGCCGCATCCCGGCGCCTGCGAGGATGGGGCGGTGGACACTCGTACCTGGGGTTGGCTCGCGGCGGTCGTCGACGTCGTGCTCATCGTGACGTTCGCGGTCATCGGCCGCGGGTCCCACGGCGAACCGTTCGCGCCGCTCGGGCTGTGGACGACCGTGTACCCGTTCCTGGCGGGGTGGGCGATCGCGTACGTGACCTCCGGGGCGTGGGCGCGGCCGCTCGTCACCTGGCCGACCGCGGTCGTGGTCTGGGTCCTGACGGTGTTCGTCGGCCTGGCGATCCGCGTCGCCACCGGGCAGGGTGTGGTGGACGGCAACCCGCTGCCGGTCTCGTTCGTGGTCGTCACGACGATCGTCCTCGGGGTGTTCCTGGTCGGCTGGCGGCTGCTCGCCCGACTGGTGCTGCGCGCCCGGACGCGTCGGACGGACGCCCGCGCAGCCGCACCGACGCCGTAGGGCTAGAAGAGTCCGCCGCGCGGGCGCTCGTCGGGACCGTCCAGTCCGCGGAACATGTCCGAGACGAGCGCGGCGATCTGCGGTTCGACCAGCCGGTCGACGGCCTCGGCGATGCGCTCCCGGTGGTCCGTCAGTGCCAGGCAGACGGCGGTGCCGGTCGACCGCGCACACTCGTCGGACAGCTCGATCTCGTGCCGGAGCGCGGCCTTCGCCTCGTCCGACAGCGGCTCGCGCGGTTCCTGCTCGCTCGCCCCGGTGCCGGTCAGCTCGCCGAGCGTGAACAGGAACGGCTCCCCGGGCTGCGGCTGCGGGTCGACGTCCAGCCCCTGGAACTCGGGTTCGAGTCCCTCCGCCGGCTGGTACCCGGCCCGACGCTTCCGGGCGGCGGCGCGTTCGAGTTCCCGCTGCAGGAGCGGCAGGTTCCGTGCGGTGTACTCGTCGACCGCGTCCTCGACGATGGCGGACATCCGGCCGATCAGCGCGTGCTGCACGGGGTGCGGCACGTCCGGCCCGAAGCCCGCGGCCGCCGCGATCGGCGAACCGGTGCAGCGTCGGCAGATGCGGGTGCGCGGGCGGGCCGAGCCGATCTGCCACCGCGGCAGCCACCGCAGCCAGACGTCGACGGCGTTCCGCACGCGCCCGTCGATGCCGTCCATCCCGTCAGCGTAGGCGGCGCGCCCGGGATCCGCGCCCAAGCGCGGGGCGGGTCCGCACGGGAGGCCCGGTGGACGTCCGTCGGGGCGGTCCGGACGGACGGGCGCGTACGGGTCAGACCGCTTCGGTCACGAAGTCGCGCGCGCCCCGCTCATGCGACGCGCCAGCGGCGCGCGGCGCCAGCGCCGACCGAGCTCGCGAGGGCGGTTGATCATGGTGCTTCGGTCACGAAGTCGATCAACTCCTCGACCCGGCCGAGCAACTGCGGCTCGAGGTCGGCGAAGGTCCGCACCTGCCCGAGGATGCGCTGCCACGCCCGGGCGATGTCGGCCTGCTCCGCGTGCGGCCACCCGAGCGCCTGGCAGATGCCGGCCTTCCACTCGATCGAGCGCGGGACGGTGGGCCACTCGCGCAGCCCCACGCGCGCGGGCTTCACCGACTGCCAGACGTCCACGAACGGGTGCCCGACGACGAGCACGTGCGCGCCCCACTTCCCGCGCATCACGGCGTCGGCGAACCGGGACTCCTTCGAGCCCGGCACGAGGTGGTCCACGAGTACGCCGACCCGACGCTCCCGGTTCGGCCGGAAGTCGTCGAGGACGTCGGCCAGGTTGTCGACACCGGAGAGCTCCTCGACGACGACCCCCTCGACGCGGAGGTCCGCTCCCCACACCTTCTCGACGAGCTCGGCGTCGTGCTTGCCCTCGACCATGATCCGTGAGGGCAGGGCGACGCGGGCGCGCTGCTGTTCGACCGCGAACGACCCGGACGCGGTGCGGAGGCGACCGCCCTCGGGTGCACGCCGGACCGCCGGGGCCGCACCGGGCCTCCCGTCCGGACCGGCCGTCCTGGCCAGCGGTGCCGCGGCGGCGGAGCGGCCGACGGGTGCCTGCGGGCGGGTCAGCGTGACGAGTTCGCCCTCGAGCAGGAACTGCCCGGTGAAGGGGAAGGCGCGGGTACGGCCCTTCCAGTCCTCGAGCGACACGTTGCCGGCCTCGAGCCCGACGACGGCGCCGGCCCAG
Source organism: Curtobacterium sp. MCBD17_032 (assembly GCF_003234855.1). Classification (GTDB taxonomy): domain Bacteria; phylum Actinomycetota; class Actinomycetes; order Actinomycetales; family Microbacteriaceae; genus Curtobacterium. The sequence goes on along the minus strand of NZ_QKTO01000008.1, from coordinate 56,483 downwards.
CCACTGGCCGGGTCCTCGAGCACCATGTCCCGTTCGAGCGGCACCTGCCGCACCTTCCGCACGCCCCGCGAGCGCCAGTCGCCCGAGAGCACGTCACTGCCGTACCGGTCCTCGTCCACCCGCACGAGCGTACTGTCGACGGGCGGCAGGACGACGTCGACCGGCCGGTCCCCCACCATCACGACGGAAGGCACACGCCCGTGCGCGCAACAGTCATCCACGCCCCTCGCGACATCCGCGTCGAAGAGCGTGACGCCCCGACGATCATCGACCCGACCGACGCCGTGGTCCGCGTCACCGCGGCCTGCGTCTGCGGCTCCGACCTCTGGCCGTACCGCGGGGTGCGCGACACGACCGAGCCGCGGGCGATCGGCCACGAGTTCGTCGGCGTCGTCGACCAGGTCGGCGAGGCCGTGTCGGACCTGCACGTCGGCGACTTCGTCATCGCCCCGTTCACCACGAACGACGGCACCTGCCAGGCCTGCGCGCACGGCATGACGAGCGGCTGCGAGCACCGCTCGACGTTCGGCGTGACGCCGGACGCGTACGGGCACCCGCTCGGCGGCGCACAGGCGGAGTACGTCCGCGTGCCGGACGCGGCGGCCACGCTCGTCGTCGTGCCGGGTCCCGTCGACGACGACCTCGTGCCGTCCCTGCTGACGCTGTCCGACGTCTTCTCGACCGGACACCACGCCGCCGTCTCCGCCGAAGTCGGCCCCGGCAAGACCGTCGTCGTGGTCGGCGACGGCGCGGTCGGCCTGTCCGGCGTCCTCGCGGCGGCACGGCTCGGCGCGGAGCGGATCATCGCCATGAGCCGGCACGCGGACCGGCAGGCCCTGGCGCGCGAGTTCGGTGCCACCGACATCGTGGAGGCGCGGGGTGACGAAGGCGTCCAGGCGGTGCGGGACCTGCTCGGCGGCGACCTGGCGGACTGCGCGCTCGAGGCCGTCGGCACCGCGGAGAGCATGGACCAGGCGCTGCGGGTCGTCCGGCCGGGCGGCAACGTCGGCTACGTCGGCGTGCCCGCGGGTGACCCGGAGCTGCCGATGCCGTTCCTGTTCGCGCAGAACATCACGGTCGGTGGCGGGATGGCGCCCGCCCGCGCCTACATCGAGGAGCTGCTCCCCGACGTCCTCGCGCGGACGATCGACCCGGGCCGGGTGTTCGACCTCGAACTGCCGCTCGACGACGCGGCCGAGGCGTACGCGGCGATGGACGAGCGCCGGGCGATCAAGGTGCTGCTCCGGCCGTAGGGACCCCTTCGGCGGGGTCAGTCGTGGACCGCGAGCACCCGGTGTGGGGACGCCGACTCCGCCCGCCAGCCCGGTGGCAGCGCGGCGGCGAGTTCCGGCACCGTGAAGCTCCGCCGGATGGAGCGCAGCCCGTCCTCACGGATGAACGTCCCCGCGGTGACGAACACCGACCCGACCGCGTACAGCCGGTAGGCCGCGGCCGATCGCCGGATGTCGGAGTGCACGCTGCGAGCTCCCGCGAGCGCCGCGGAGTCGCGCAGGAAGCCGTTCCGCTCGGCGTCGTCGAGGTGGTGCAGCACGTGGTTCGAGACGACCACGTCGAACCGCTCGCCGGCGGCCACGAGTTCGGCGCTCGACTGCTGCCGGAACGTGACGCCGGGCGCCGCCGATCGCTCGGCCGCCCGGATCGCCCGCGGGTCCGGGTCGATGCCGACGACCTCGAGGTCGAAGCCATCACCGCGCGCCCACCGGCTGAGCGACCGGGCGAGGTCACCGCCGCCGCAGCCGAGGTCGAGCACGCGGGCGCGTCCGGTAGCGGGCAACGCGGGCACCACGTGCGTCTGCCACGCCGAGCGCCAGCCGCTCACGGCGGCGTTCACGACCGCGAACCGGCGGTACGTGCGGTCCAGGGTGGCCGGGTCGCAGTCCGGGTCGTCCATGAGCTCACGCAGGTCGACGGCGCGGGTGGACAGGTCGATCCGCGCCGTCACTCCCCCACCACCGTCAGCGCCGCGGCCTCGACCGTCAGGCCCGGTCCGAACGCGAGCGCGACCACCGGGGTGCCGTCGGCCGGGTCGGCGGCCAGTGCCTCGCGGAGGACGAACAGCACCGTCGCGCTCGACATGTTGCCGTGCTCGCGCAGCACCGTCCGGCTGGCCGTCAGGGCGCTCTCGGGCAGGTGCAGGGCGTCCTGGGTCCGGTCGAGGATGGCCCGACCGCCCGGGTGCACCGCCCACACCGGGACGTCGTCCGGGGTCCAGCCGCGCGGGTCGAGGAGCGGGGCGACGGCTTCCTGCGCGTGCACGCCGATGAGCTTCGGGACCTCGGTACTGAGGACCATCTCGAATCCCTCGTCGCCGATGTTCCACGCCATCTCGCTCGCACCCTCCGGCAGCACCATGGTGGTGAACGCATCGAGCCGCAGCCCCGGGCCGCCCGCGGTGACGACCGCGGCGGCGGCCCCGTCCCCGAAGACGCTGTTCGCGACGATCTGGTCGGGGTCCTCCGAGTGCCGCACGTGCAGCGTGCAGAGCTCGGCGCACACGACGAGCACCACCGCGGACGGGTCGGCGCCGACGAACGCGTCCGCGATGCGGAGCGCCGGGAACGCGGCGAAGCACCCCATGAACCCGACGTGCTGCCGGAAGACGTTCCGCGGCAACCCGAGCTCCTCGACGATCGCGAGGTCCGGCCCGGGTTGTGTGAAGCCGGTGCAGGAGACGGTGACCACGTGCGTGACGGTCGCGGGGTCGACAGCGGCACGCTCGAGGGCGTCCCGCGCGGCACCGACGAACAGGGGCGGGGCGAGTTCGCGGAAGCGGTCGTTGCGCATCCCGGTGCTCGGCGAGGTGAGCGCACCGTCGGCGTCCCGGAACGGGCCGGGCGCGGCCGCGGCGTCGAGCTCGGGCAGGACGCTGTGGCGGGAGTCCACCTCGGAGGCGTTGAACGCCGCCGGGACGAGCCGCGACGCCAGCCGCCCCAGGCCGGGCTGGGCGGCGAAGAGGTCCCGGACCTCCGCCTGCCCGAGGGTGGTCCGCGGGACGGCGGTACCGATGGCTCGGATCGTTGCTGACACGCTCCATCCTGTCACCAGGTCGCTGACGTGTCCCCAGGATGGACCGGACGCCGGGTACGGGCACCGCGGCCAGGCGACGACGGACGGGAGGCCCGCGGCGATCCCGCCACGGGCCTCCCGTCCGTCGTGCGCCGCCCTACTGCTGCTGGGCGCGCTCCAGGACGAGCTCGCGGACGCGCGCGGCGTCCGCCTGGCCCTTCATCGCCTTCATGACCGAGCCGATGATCGCGCCGGCGGCCTGCACCTTGCCGTCGCGGATCTTCTGCAGCACGTCGGGCTGGCCGGCGAGGGCCTCGTCGACGGCGGCGGTGAGGGCGCTGTCGTCCGAGACCACCTTGAGTCCGCGCGTCTCGACGACCTGCGCGGGCGAACCCTCGCCGGCGATGACGCCCTCGAGGACCTGACGCGCGAGCCGATCGGTCAGGTCGCCCGACTCCACGAGCGCGATGACCTCGGCGACGTGCTGCGGCGACACGAGGTCACCGGGGGCGGCGTCCCGCGCGTTCGCGACGCGGCTGATCTCACCGGTCCACCACTTGCGGGCGGCCTGCGGAGCGGCACCGGCGTCGACCGTCGCCTGGACCTCGTCGAGGAGCCCGCCGTTGACGACGTCCTGGAACTCGAGGTCGGCGAAGCCCCACTCGCCCTTGAGGCGACGGCGGCGCGCCACCGGAGCCTCGGGCAGGCCGGCGCGGAGCTCCTCGACGAGGGCCGGGTCCGGCACGACGGGCAGCAGGTCGGGCTCCGGGAAGTACCGGTAGTCGTCGGCGTCCGACTTGGGACGTCCGGCCGAGGTGCGACCGGTGTCCTCGTGCCAGTGCCGGGTCTCCTGTGTGATCGTCCCGCCGGCGGCGAGGATCGCGGCCTGGCGCTGGATCTCGTAGCGGATGGCACGCTCGACGGCGCGGAAGGAGTTGACGTTCTTCGTCTCGGTCCGCGTGCCGAGCTCCTCCTGCCCCCACGGGCGCAGCGAGATGTTCGCGTCGCAGCGCAGGTTGCCGCGTTCCATCCGGGCCTCGGAGACGCCGAGCGCGCGGACGAGGTCACGGATGACCTGCACGTACGCGGCACCGAGCTCGGGGGCGCGGTCCTTCGCGCCGAAGATGGGCTTCGTGACGATCTCGACGAGCGGGACACCGGCGCGGTTGTAGTCCACCAGGGAGTACTCGGCGCCCTGGATCCGACCGGTGGCGCCGCCGACGTGGGTCAGCTTGCCGGCGTCCTCCTCCATGTGGGCGCGCTCGATGGGCACCTGGAAGATCGTGCCATCGGCCAGTTCGACCTCGACCTCGCCCTCGAACGCGATCGGCTCGTCGTACTGCGAGATCTGGTAGTTCTTCGGGTTGTCCGGGTAGAAGTAGTTCTTCCGCGCGAACCGCGAACTCTCGGCGATCGAGCAGCCGAGCGCGAGGCCGAGCTGGATCGAGTACCGCACGGCCTGCTCGTTGACGACCGGCAGGGACCCGGGCAACCCGAGGTCGACCGGGGTCACGTTCGTGTTCGGCTCGCCACCGAAGAAGTTCGGCGCGTCCGAGAACATCTTGGTCTTCGTCGCGAGTTCGACGTGCACCTCGAAGCCGAGGACCGGCTCGAACCGCTCGATCGCCTCGTCGAAGTCCATGAGTGCGTCCTTGGCCATCAGATGACACCTTCCTCTGCGGCGGACTGCTGTGCGGCGTCCAGGTCCGGGATCCGGGAGATGAGCGGGGCACCCCACTGCTGTTCGAGCAGCCGCTCGAGGGTGGCGCCGACGCGGTAGAGCCGGGCGTCCTCGCGCTGCGGGGCCATGAGCTGCACGCCGGTCGGCAGCGAGTCCTCCGGGGCCAGGCCGTTCGGGATGCTCATGCCCGGCACGCCCGCCAGGTTCGCCGGGATCGTGGTGAGGTCGTTGAGGTACATCGCGAGCGGGTCGTCGATGCGCTCGCCGATCCGGAACGCCGTGGTCGGCGCGGACGGGCTGATGAGCAGGTCGACCTGGTCGAACGCGGCGGTGAAGTCCCGCTGCACCAGCGTGCGGACCTTCTGCGCGCTGCCGTAGTAGGCGTCGTAGTAGCCGGCGCTGAGGGCGTAGGTGCCGAGGATGATGCGGCGCTTGACCTCCGGACCGAAGCCGGCCTCGCGCGTGGCGGCCATGACGTCCTCGACCGTGGCCCCGCCCTCGGGCGTGACCCGCAGGCCGAAGCGCACGGAGTCGAACTTGGCGAGGTTCGACGACGCCTCGGCCGGGAGGATCAGGTAGTACGCGCTGATCGCGTACGCGAACGAGGGCGCGTCGATCTCGACGACGACCGCGCCGGCCGACTCGAGCAGCGCCACGGTCTCCTGGAAGCGCTGCGTCACACCGGCCTGGAAGCCCTCGCCACCGGCGAGCTCCTTCACGACGCCGATGCGGACGCCCTGCAGCGACTCGGCCTGCAGGCCCTCGCGGGCCGCGGCGGCGAACGACGGCCACTCCTGCCGGAGCGACGTGGAGTCCTTCGGGTCGTGCCCGCCGATGACGTCGTGCAGGAGCGCGGCGTCGAGGACGGTGCGGGACACCGGGCCGATCTGGTCGAGGCTCGACGCGAGCGCGATCGCGCCGTAGCGGCTGACGCCGCCGTACGTCGGCTTGACGCCGACGGTGCCCGTGACGGCCCCCGGCTGGCGGATCGAGCCGCCGGTGTCGGACCCGAGGGCGATCGGCGCCTCGTGCGCGGCGACCGCTGCGGCCGACCCACCGCCGGAGCCGCCGGGGATGCGGTCGAGGTCCCACGGGTTGCGCGTCGGTCCGTACGCCGAGAACTCGGTCGACGAGCCCATGGCGAACTCGTCCATGTTCGTCTTGCCGAGCGGCACGAGTCCGGCACGGCGGAGCTTCGCGACCGGGGTGGCGTCGTACGGCGGCACCCAGCCCTCGAGGATCTTCGAGCCCGAGGTGGTGGGCATGTCCTGCGTGCACAGGACGTCCTTCACGGCGATCGGCACGCCGGCGAGCGGCCCGAGGTCGTCCCCGGCGGCACGGCGCGTGTCGATCGACGCAGCCGCGGCGAGTGCGTTCTGGTTCACGTGCAGGAACGCGTGGACGTCCCCGTCGACGGCGGCGATGCGGTCGAGGTGCGCCTGGGTCGCCTCGACGCTCGAGACGTCGCGGGCCACCAGGGCGTCTGCGAGCGCAGCAGCGCTCAGCGTGGTGATGTCGTCGGTCACTGTTCCGCCTACTGTTCTTCGCCGAGGATCGCCGTGACGCGGAAGCGCTCGCCGTCCGAGTCGGGGGCGCCCGAGAGGGCCTGCTCCTGGGTCAGCGTCTGGCCGACCACGTCGGGGCGGGAGACGTTCTCGAGCGGGACCGGGTGGCTCGTCGCGGGGACGTCCGGGGTCGCGACCTCGGTGACCTTCGCGACGCTGTCGACGATGAGTGACAGCTCCTCGGTCATCTTCTCGATCTCGTCGGGCGTGAGTGCGATACGTGCGAGGTCCGCCAGGTGGGCGACCTGCTCGCTCGTGATGTCAGGCATGGTGCTCCGTCGATCGGTTCGTGGAATGGCGCCAGTCTATTGGCAGCCCCGGCGGGCGCGGGATCGCCTGTGGACGGCGTCCCGCGCAGCGTCGGCCCGGGGTCACCGACCGACACCGCGTGCGTCGCGGTGGGTCACGTCCACCACGGCCGGTGTCAGTCGCGCGGCTGGAGGTCCTGCGGACGGACGAGGTACATGTCCGGGGTCGCCTGGACGACACCGCCGTCCGGACCGTCGCCGTGGTGGTGCTCGTGCCGGACCAGGTCGCCCCGGCCGACCCCGATGAGTGCCACGTCGTGCAGCGAGGCGGTGCCTGGCTTGAGGTAGTCGTTGTGGCCGAAGGGCTGCCGGAACACGGCACCACCGTCGGGGTCGTCGGCGGCGAGGAGGTCGAGCCGCGCCGCGCCGAACGCGGTGAGTCCGGGGTCGGTGCCGAAGAAGCCGGTGCCGGCCACCGGGTCCCAGTGCGCTCCGCCCACGTACACCTGGCCCCGGGTCACCGCGAGCTGGTCCGCCGCCGTGACCGAGCTGCCCGGCGAGCCGAGCATGGTGAGACTGTCGACCGAGACCCGTCCCGACGAGAGCGCGATCATCGCCGTGGTGGACCCGTACGAGTGCGCCACGACGCCGAGCCGGGGCTCGGCGTCCGCCCGGACGGACCGGATGCCGTCGAGCGTCCGCACGAGCCGGTCGGCGCCGAGGTGTGCGAGGTCGAGCGACATGAAGTCCGAGATGCCCGGTGTGCGGTACCCCATCCAGGCCAGGACCGCCACCCCGGGCCCGTTCGCGGGAGCCGTCACGGGCGCGAGCGTCGCCTGCTCCCGGTACACGTCGCCGGCGGTCGCGGTGAAGTCCGCCATCTGCCCGTTCACGGTGAAGAAGATGCCCGGCACGACGACCGACACGTGTCCGGCCGTCCCGATGTCACCGACCGAGATCGCGCACCGACCGCTCCCCCGCGTGTCCAGCGTGACGAGGTACTTGCGCGGGTCGCCGGGCTCCTGCTCGAGCGACTCCTGCACCTGTCCGAGCATCGCGGCCAGCGCCGTCGGGGCCTGCGGGTCGGCGAGTTCCGACGCCAGCACCGCACGGTTCGCCGTGTCCCGCACCGCGAACGGGACCCCGTCCAGGTTGCCGACGACCGCCGGAGCGCCGTCGGTGAGGACGCTCCGTGTCGCCGGGGACAGCGCCGACCACCACGCCGTCACCGCGTCGGTGGCCGGCGGGTCGTCCATCGCGGTGGTGAGCACCCGTCCGTCGGTGTCGGCTGCCCGGAGGACCGTCGGCGGTGCCGCTGCGAGGACCTCGAGCCAGCGCTGCCCGGTGGCGTCGGCGAGCGTGTCGACGGCGCGGGCGGGCGCGACCTCCGGAGGCGCGTGCCGCATGGGGGCGGACGCGACCGTCCGGACGACGGCGACGGTGGGCACGGCCGGGGCCTCGACCACTCCCTGCGAGTGCATCGAGGCGGTCAGCAGTGCCGCGGCGATGAGCAGCAAACGGGTCTCCCCCTGGAAGGCCAGCCTGTCGTTCCCCTGCAGACGACAGGTGATGCGCTGTCGAGTGTATGGAGGACGGCCCTTCGGGGGTCATGCGGGATGCAACTTGCCCCCCGTACTGGGGACACGATCAGGCGCGTCGTACCCGCCGGATCCCGCTCCGGTGTGCATGCATCCGCATCAGCTCGCGGTGTCGACCGCCTCGGGGTCGGTCCCTGCCGCATCGTCGGCCACGATGCCGTCGTCCGACGCCGCCTCGTCCGTCGCCGTGTCGGCGAGCGCCGCCGGGCCCGCCGTGACGAGGAGGGCGAACTGCGCCGCGTCGATGACGCGCACCCCGAGCTGCTCGGCCTTCGTCAGCTTGGACCCCGCACCGGGACCGGCTGCGACGAAGTCGGTCTTCTTGCTGACGCTGGACGCCGCCTTCCCGCCCGCGGCCATGATCGCCTCGAGCGCGCCCTCACGCGTGAAGCCCTCGAGCGATCCGGTCGCGACGACGGTCACGCCGCTGAGCACGCCGCCCTCGACGACCGCGGCGCCCGGGCCCGGGTGACCGGGGGTGCTGAGCTGCACGCCCGCTGCGGTCCACCGGTCGATGATGTCGCGGTGCCAGTCGACCTCGAACCAGTCGAGGAGCGCGTCCGCGATGATGCCACCGACGCCGTCCACGGCGGCCAGGTCCTCTCGCGAGGACGACCGGATCGCGTCGAGCGACCCGAAGTGGTTCGCCAGTGCCCGGGCGGCCACGGGCCCGACGTGCCGGATGTTCAGGCCGACCAGGATCCGCCACAGCGGCTTCGTCTTGGCGGCGTCGATGTTCGCGAGCATCTCGAAGGCGTTCTTCGAGGGGTAGCGCCCCGGCTCCCCCGTGTAGTCGGCGCCGCGTGCCTCGGGGTCGAACGGCGGGTCGGTCTTCTTGCGGGCGCGACTGAACGGGGTGACCCGCTTCGGAGCGCCACCGTCCTCGGTCTTCTCCATGCCGGTCTCGGCGTCCCGCACGACGACCTCGATCGGGACGATGTCCTCCATGGTCAGGTCGAACAACCCGGCCTCCGTGACGAGCGGCGGCGTCTCCGGGTACACCGGCTGCGTCAGGGCGGCGGCGGCGACCTCGCCGAGCCCTTCGATGTCGAGCGACCCGCGCGACGCGATGTGCTCGACCCGCCCGCGCACCTGCGCCGGGCAGCTCTCGGCGTTCGGGCAGCGGAGGTCGATGTCCCCCTCCTTGGCCGGCCGGAGCGGGGTCCCGCACTCGGGACAGTCCGTCGGCATCACGAACTCGCGCTCGGACCCGTCACGGAGCTCCACCACCGGGCCGAGGACCTCGGGGATGACGTCGCCGGCTTTGCGGAGCACGACGGTGTCGCCGATCAGCACGCCCTTCGCCTTGACGACCTGCTGGTTGTGCAGCGTCGCCTGTCGCACGACCGAGCCGGCGACCTCGGCCGGAGCCATCGACGCGAACGGCGTCGCGCGCCCGGTCCGTCCGACGCTGACGACGATGTCCAGCAGCTTCGTGTGGACCTCCTCCGGCGGGTACTTGTAGGCGATCGCCCAGCGCGGCGCCCGGGAGGTCGAACCGAGCTCCTCGTGCAGGCCCAGGTCGTCGACCTTGATGACGATGCCGTCGATCTGGTGCTCGACCGCCGACCGGCGCTCCCCGTAGTCCCGGACGAACCCCAGGACCTCCTCGATCGAGTCGAACACGCGGTGGTGCGTGCCGGTCGGCAGTCCCCACTCGTGCAGGAGCTCGTACACCTCGGACTGGGCGCGGACGTCGGTGTCCCGCTCGAGGTCCCGCACCGGCCAGGCACCGATGCCGTGCACGAGCATCCGGAGCCGGCGGAGGCGGTCGACCATGAGCTCGCGCTTCGCCGGCGACTTGCCCTCCTCCTTCTGGCGCAGGGAGCCGGCGGCCGCGTTGCGGGGGTTGGCGAACACGCGCTCGCCGGCGTCCCGCTGCCGGGCGTTCAGCTCGTCGAACTGCGCGACCGGGAAGAAGATCTCACCCCGGACTTCCACCAGGGGCGGGTGCCCGGTGCCGGAGAGCCGGTCGGGGATGGTGCCCATCGTCCGGACGTTGCCGGTGACGTCCTCCCCGACGACGCCGTCGCCACGGGTCGCTGCCGAGACGAGCCGACCGTGCTCGTACCGCAGGTTGATCGCGAGTCCGTCGATCTTCAGTTCGGTGAGGAACCGCACGCGCTCGGCGCCCGCGTCCCGCTGGACCTTGAGCGCCCAGTCGGTCAGTTCCTCGGGGCTGAACACGTTGTCGAGACTGAGCATGCGTTCGGCGTGTTCCACCGGCGCGAACTGCGTGGTCTGCGCCTGTCCACCGACGGTCTGGGTCGGGCTGTCGTCCGTGAGCAGCTCCGGGAACCGCTGCTCGATCGCGTCCAGCCGGCGCATCATCGCGTCGTACTCGGCGTCAGCGACCGGCGACCCGTTGCCCTCGTAGTAGGCGTGGCGCAGCTCCACGAGTCGGGCGCGGAGCCGGTCGACCTCCCGAGCGGCCTGCGCGGCGTCGAGCCCCGCGGGGTCGATGGTCTCGAAGGTTGCGTCGGTCTCGCTCATGCACTCAGTTCTACCGTGCTCCACCGACGCCGGTCGCAGCAGCGGCGCAGCCGTCGGGTGCAGCTGTCGGCGGTGCGATCCGACCGGTCAGGCGGGCACCGGGGCCGCCGACACCGTGGTGTCGATCGTGCACTGCCCGAGCACCCGCGTGCCGACGTAGACGACCGCGGTCTGCCCCGGGGCGACGCCGGACAGGGGCGCGTCCGGCTCGATCACGAGCGCGCCGTCCTCGACCCGGGCGGTCGCCGGCTCGGGGTCGGCGTGGGCGCGGATCTGCACGTCGCACCGGAACGGCGTCGACGGGTCCGCAGGCGCCGAACCGGCCCAGGTGTACCGGGTGCCGGAGAGCGAGGCGACGTCGAGCGCCTCCTTCGGGCCGACCACGACGGTGTTGTCCTTCGGGCGGATCTCGAGCACGAAGCGGGGCTTGCCGTCGGCCGCGGGACGACCGAGCGCCAGGCCACGGCGCTGCCCGACGGTGTACCCGGCAGCGCCGTCGTGCGAACCCACCACGGTCCCGTCCCGCTCGACGACCTCGCCCGGCGCGGTGCCGACGCGGTCGGCCAGCCAGCCGCGGGTGTCGCCGTCCGGAATGAAGCAGATGTCGTACGAGTCGGGCTTCTGCGCGACCGTCAGCCCACGCGCTGCCGCCTCGGCCCGGACCTCGTCCTTGGACGGGGTGGCTCCCAGCGGGAACATCGCGTGCCGGAGCTGCTCGGCGGTCAGCACGCCGAGCACGTACGACTGGTCCTTCGCCCACGCCGCCGAACGGTGCAGCTCGCGTGCGCCGTCGGCGCCGGTGACGATCGAGGCGTAGTGCCCGGTGCAGACCGCGTCGAAGCCGAGGGCGAGGGCCTTCTCGAGCAGCGCGGCGAACTTGATGCGCTCGTTGCACCGCATGCACGGGTTCGGGGTGCGCCCCGCCTGGTACTCGGCCACGAAGTCGTCGACGACGTCCTCCTTGAAGCGCGCCGAGAAGTCCCACACGTAGTACGGGATGCCGAGTGCCGCGGCAGCCCGCTGGGCGTCCATCGAGTCCTCGATGGTGCAGCACCCGCGGCTGCCGGTCCGGAGCGTGCCCGGCATCCGGCTCAGCGCGAGGTGCACGCCGACGACGTCGTGGCCGGCGTCGACCGCCCGGGCAGCGGCAACCGCCGAGTCGACCCCACCGCTCATCGCCGCCAGAACACGCATGCGTCCAGGGTAACTCCGACACCGGCGTACCGTTGCTCGACGATGACGAGCACCCCGAACGACGCCTTCGACCTCCGCGGCGTCCTGCTGTCCGGTTTCCTCCCCGCGGCGCTCTTCGCGGTCGGCGAGGGCGCGATCATCCCGATCATCCCGATCGCCGCGGACTCCCTCGGCGCGACCCTCGCGATCGCCGGCTTCGTCGCGTCCCTCATCCTCGTCGGCGAGCTCATCGGCGACGTGCCCTCGGGCGTCGTCGTGGCCCGGATCGGCGAGCGCAACGCGATGATCGGCGCCGCGGTCGTGTCGGTCGTCGGCCTGCTCGTCTGCACGGCAGCGCCGAACCCGGTCGTGCTCGCGGTCGGGGTCTTCCTGGTCGGCCTGTCGACGGCGGTGTTCGCGCTCGCCCGGCACGCCTACATGACCACCGCGATCCCGCTCCGGATCCGGGCCCGCGCGCTGTCGAGCCTGGGCGGGGTGTTCCGCTTCGGCTACTTCGTCGGCCCGTTCCTCGCCGCGGGCGTCGTGCACCTCACGGGGACGACGCAGAGCGCGTTCTGGGTGCACGTCGTCTGCTGTCTCGGCGCGGCCGTGGTGCTCCTCGTCATCCGCGACCCGGCGACGGGCGTGCGCGGCCTGCAGCGGCCACGCCGCGCCTCCCGGCCGGCCGGCGCCTCCGGACCGGCCGCCGCCTCCGGGACGGACCCCGCGGAACGCGCGGGCGAGCAGTTCGTGCAGGCGGAGTCCGAGGGCCTCTTCCGCACCCTCCGTCACCACCACCGGGTCCTCGTGCGGCTCGGCAGCGGCGCCGCACTCATCGGCGCGATGCGGGCGGGTCGCCAGGTGATCCTGCCGCTCTGGGCGGTCAGCGTCGGCCTCGACGACTCGGCGGCCGCGCTCGTCATCGGCATCGCCGGAGCCGTCGACTTCGCGCTGTTCTACACGAGCGGTCAGATCATGGACCGGTGGGGACGGCTGGCGAGCGCCCTGCCCTGCATGCTCGGCCTGAGCGTCTGCTACTTCCTGCTCGCCGGGAGCGACCACCTCGACGCCAGGGTCGGCTGGTTCGTCGCGGTGGCGATGGCGATGTCGCTCGCGAACGGCGTCGGCTCCGGCATCCTCATGACGCTCGGAGCCGACCTCGCGCCCGCCGATCGTCCGGCACCGTTCCTCGGGGCGTGGCGGTTCACCGGGGACGTCGGCTCCGCGGCAGCCCCGCTCGTGATCTCGGGCGTCACCGCGGTCGCGTCGATCGCGGTCGCGAGCGGCGTGATGGGCGTGCTCGGCCTCGTCGGCGCGGGCATCCTGCTCCGCTACGTGCCGCGGTACCTCCCCCGCACGCTCCGCTGAGCGGCATCCCGTCGTCAGGCCCGTCCAGCGTCCACCGCGAGGCCGCCTGCGTACACTGGTCCGGCCAGCGGGAGTGGTGGAATCGGTAGACACGCAGGATTTAGGTTCCTGTGCTTCGGCGTGAGGGTTCGAGTCCCTCCTTCCGCACCGGACGTCGCGGCGACGACCGGCGTCAGTGGTCCACGCGCGCCTGCGTCCCGGCCGGTCGACGTCAACCTGACGGCGGATGGCCAGGACACGCCCGCACGGTACCCTCGGTCCGGCGGGTGCTCCGTCCGCCCTCGTCCGCCGACCGGAAGAACCATGGACTCCGTCGCACTCGCCCTGATCCCCTGGCTGGATCCGCAGTACATCCTCGACCACTTCGGGGCGTTCGCCGTGCTCGTCGTCTGCGCGATCATCTTCGCCGAGACGGGCCTGCTGGTCGGGTTCATCTTCCCCGGGGACAGCCTGCTCGTCATCACGGGCCTGTTCGCCTTCGACCGTGACGGGCAGATCGGCGGCATCCCGATCTGGGTCGTCGCGCTCATGATCGGTGCCGCTGCCTTCATCGGTGGCGAGCTCGGGTACTACATCGGCAAGAAGGCCGGACCGCCGATCTTCGAGCGGAAGGACAGCGGGCTGTTCTCGAAGGCGAACGTCGACCGCACGAACGCGTTCTTCCACCGGTACGGCGCCCTCGCGGTGATCCTCGCCCGCTTCGTCCCCGTGGTCCGCACCTTCGCCCCGATCGCGGCCGGCGTCGGACGGATGAACTACCGGAAGTACTCGCTGTACAACGCCGTCGGGGCCGTGGTCTGGGGCGTCGGTGTGACGTTCCTCGGGTACTTCCTCGGGTACATCCCCGCGGTGGCGTACATCGTCCGCAACTACATCGACGTGATCCTGCTCGCCGCCGTCGTCGTCACGGTCGTCCCCGCCCTCGTCACGTACCTCCGGAACTCGCGCAAGGCGAAGCAGGCCGAACAGCAGCCGTAGCCGGGACCGGCCGCGAGCCGCGCGGGGCGGGCTGCCCTGCGGCGCGATCCGGCACCGCACGACACGAACCGGCTCGAACCACGGACGTCCGTGGTTCGAGCCGGTTCGTGTTGTGCGAGTCCGGCCGGCGCCGGCCCCCGCGCGGCTACCGCTCCGCGCCCTCGAACCACTCGCGGACGATCGGCGCGATGCCCCGGAACGCCTTCGACCGGTGGCTCAGCGCGTTCTTCTCGGTGCGGCTCAGCTCCGCTGCCGACCCCTCCGCGTCGTCCGGCCGGAACACCGGGTCGTAGCCGTGGCCGCCGTCACCGACCGGTTCGGTGCCGACCTCGCCGTTCCACACCGCCTCGAACACGTGCTCGGCGCCGGAGGGCGTCACGAACGCGGCCGCGCAGACGAAGGCCGCGGTGCGCTCGACCACACCCTCCAGGTTCTGCAGCAGCAGCGCGATGTTGTCCGCGTCCACCCGGGTGCCGGCGTACCGGGCGGAGTGGATGCCCGGCGCACCCCCGAGCGCGTCGACCGCGATGCCGGAGTCGTCCGCGAGCGCGGGCAACCCCGTGTGGGCGACCGCGGCCCGGGCCTTGATGAGTGCGTTCGCCGCGTAGGTGTCGCCGTCCTCGACCGGCTCGGGGCCGTCGTACGCGACGAGCTCGACCCCGCCGAGTGCCTCGCCGAGGATCTCCCGCAGCTCGACGACCTTGCCCTGGTTGTGCGTCGCGAGGACGACCGTGCCGGTCACGAGGACAGCCCCAGCACCTCGCGCTGGACGGCGGCGAGCGAGGCGTTGCCCGCGAGTCCGAGGTCGAGCAGCGCGTCGAGCTCCTCGCGGTCGAACGGCGCGTGCTCCGCCGTGCCCTGGACCTCGATGAACTTCCCCGACCCGGTCGTGACGATGTTCATGTCCGTGTCGGCGCGCGAGTCCTCCTCGTACGCCAGGTCGAGCATCGGCACCCCGCCGACGATCCCGACCGAGATCGCCTGCACGCTGTCCGTCAGCGGCGTCGCCTTCTTGCCGATGAAGCCCTTCGACCGGCCCCACTCGATCGCGTCGGCCATCGCGACGTACGCGCCGGTGATCGACGCCGTGCGGGTGCCGCCGTCGGCCTGCAGCACGTCGCAGTCGAGGACGAGCGTGTTCTCGCCCAGGCCCTTCATGTCGACGACCGCGCGGAGCGACCGGCCGATCAGTCGGGAGATCTCGTGGGTGCGGCCGCCGACTTTGCCCTTGATCGACTCGCGCTGCATGCGTTC
This sequence comes from Curtobacterium sp. MCBD17_032, assembly GCF_003234855.1. Taxonomy (GTDB): domain Bacteria; phylum Actinomycetota; class Actinomycetes; order Actinomycetales; family Microbacteriaceae; genus Curtobacterium. Next base: position 41,098 of record NZ_QKTO01000008.1, on the reverse strand, counting down.
GTTCGTCGACCGCGGGAGCATCGAGTACTCGGCGGTGACCCAGCCGGTGCCCTTGCCGGCCATCCAGCGCGGGACGCCGTTCGTGAACGAGGCGGTGCAGAGCACCTTCGTGTTCCCGAACGAGATGAGCGCGCTGCCCTCGGCCTGGCTGCTCCAGCCGCGTTCGATCGTGACGGGGCGGTGGTCGGTGGTCGTCCGACCGTCGATGCGGACGGGTCCGTCGGTGGCGTTCATGGTGTTCCTCTCGGTCCGGCCTGGAGGCTCGGTGCGGGTGGTCCGGTCGGCCGCGCGCCCGCCGGGTGGCGGGCGGGGCAGGGTCAGCGCAGGGCGCGCGGGAGCGTGATGGTGCCGGTCTCGAGGTGGCCGACGGCCGCGACCTCGGGCCCGAGGAAGCGGCGGGCGAGGCGGATGAAGCCGTCGGGGTCGGCACCGGTCGCCTCGAACGAGTGGCTCGGCGGCTCGGAGCCCGTGCGCTCCAGACCGTGTTCGACCAGGCGCCGGTAGACGTCGCTCGCGGTCTCCTCGGCGCTGGACACGAGCGTGACGTCCGGTCCCATCACGTACTGGATCGCGGCCGACATGAGCGGGTAGTGCGTGCAGCCGAGGACGAGCGTGTCGACGCCGGCGTCCCGCACCGGGGCGAGGTACCCGGCGGCGACCTCGCGGAGTTCCGCCGACGAGGTGTCCCCCGCCTCGACGAACTCCACGAACCGGGGGCAGGCGGCCGTGGTGAGGGTGACGTCTGCGGCGACCGCGAAGGCGTCCTCGTAGGCGCGGGACGCGATGGTGCCGATCGTGCCGATGACCCCGATCCGTCCGGTCCGGGTCTGCTTGACGGCGGCACGGGCCGCGGGCTGGATCACCTCGACGACGGGGATGCCGGTCGCCTGCTCGTAGCGTTCGCGGGCGTCCCGGAGCACCGCCGAGGACGCGGTGTTGCACGCGATGACGAGTGCCTTGACGCCCTGGTCGACGAGGTCGTCCATGACCTCGAGCGCGTACCGTCGCACGTCCGCGATCGGCTTCGGGCCGTACGGCGAGTGCAGGGTGTCGCCGACGTACCGGACGCTCTCGCGGGGCAGCTGGTCGATGATCGCCCGGGCCACCGTGAGCCCGCCGACGCCGCTGTCGAAGACTCCGATCGGTGCATCCGTCACGGTGACCAGCGTACCGACGCGACCGACGGGGCGGACGCGCACCGGGCCTCCCGGCCGGCCTGGCCCGACGGCAGGACCTCTGGGTAGGGTCGGACGGGTGACCACCGCGCTCCTCACCGACCAGTACGAACTCACCATGGTCGACGCCGCGTTGAAGGACGGCACCGCCGACCGCCGCTGCGTCTTCGAGGTGTTCGCCCGCCGGCTGCCGGACGGGCGCCGGTACGGCGTCGCGGCCGGCCTCGGGCGCTTCCTCACCCAGCTCACCGAGTTCCGCTTCGGTGACGAGGAGATCGGGTTCCTCCGCGACCGCCGGGTCATCGACGAGGGCACCGCCCGCTGGCTCGCCGACTACCGCTTCACGGGCGACGTCCGCGCCTACCGCGAGGGCGAGGTGTTCTTCCCGAACTCGCCCGTGCTGCAGATCGAGGGCACGTTCGCCGAGGCCGTGATGCTCGAGACCCTCGCCCTGAGCGTGTTCAACGCCGACTCGGCCATCGCCTCCGCGGCCGCCCGCATGGTGTCCGCAGCCGACCGCCGCCCGCTCGCCGAGATGGGCTCGCGCCGCACCGGCGAGTGGAACGCGGTGGCCGCTGCCCGCGCCGCCTACATCGCGGGCTTCGGCGCGACGAGCAACCTCGAGGCCGGGCGCACCTGGGGCATCCCGACGATGGGCACCGCCGCGCACGCCTTCACGCTCCTGCACGACACCGAGGAAGCCGCCTTCCGCTCGCAGATCGATGCGCTCGGCACCGGTACGACGCTGCTCGTCGACACGTACGACATCGAGGCCGCCGTCGACACCGCTGTCCGCCTGACGGACGGCACGCTCGGCGCGGTCCGCATCGACAGCGGTGACCTGCCGTCGGTCGTCGCGAGCGTCCGCGCACAGCTGGACCGGCTCGGCGCGACCAGCACGAAGATCACCGTGACGAACGACCTCGACGAGTACACGATCGCCGCGCTGCGTGCCGCGCCGGTGGACTCCTACGGCGTCGGCACGTCCGTCGTGTCCGGCTCCGGGCACCCGGCAGCCGGCATGGTGTTCAAGCTCGTCGCGCACCACTCCCCCGCCGGCGAGTGGGTGCCCGTCGCCAAGAAGTCCGCCGACAAGGCGTCGACCGGCGGGCGCAAGGAGGCCGGACGCCGGCTGCGGAACGGCATCGCGACGGCCGAGGTCGTGCTGACCTCCGGGTCCGTCGGACCGGACGAGCGGGACCTGCTCGTGCCCGTGGTGACGCACGGCGAGGTCGACCCCGCGTTCCTCGGCGCTGCCGGGGTCGAGGCGGCGCGCGCACACCACAAGCGGGCGAAGGCCGAGCTGCCGGCGGACGCCGAGCGCATCGGCCGTGGCGACCCGGCGATCCCGACGCTCGTCATCTGAGCGGACGCGGGCCGGACGACGGTCCTACTCGGACTTCATCTTCTCGTAGATGGCCTTGCAGTCCGGGCAGACCGGGAACTTCTCCGGGTCGCGGCCGGGGATCCACTTCTTGCCGCACAACGCCTTGACGGCCTTGCCGGTCAGGGCTGACTCGAGGATCTTGTCCTTCTTGACGTAGTGCGAGAACCGCTCGTGGTCGCCGGGCTCGATCGCCTCCTCTTCCAGGAGCTTCTCGAGTTCGCGGTCCATCACGTCGAGGCCGCCACCACCGGGTTCCGTCGTGCTCATGACACCAGCGTACGTCGCCGTCCGCGGACGCGCTGCCCTCCGGTCTCGTCGAGGGCCCTGCGGACGGTCAGTTGCGCTGCGCGGCGGCCAGGAGGTCCGGCCCGCGTCGGTCGAACACCGCACCTCCGACGACCACACCGACCACGAGGACGACCAGGCCGACGCCGACGCCGGTCCACAGGGACGGCCACGGGTCCCCGCCGTCGACGAGGGCGCGCACCGCCAGCCACCCGGCCGGCGCCATGCAGACCAGCGTTCCGAGGACCATCGACGTCTGCGCGACCGTCGCCGTGGCGCCCGCCGCCTGGGGCTGGTCGAAGGGGTGGTCACCGGGCCGGACGGTCGGGTAGGCCAGTGCCACCGACACGACGCTCGACAGGCCGAGTCCGCCGAGCAGGGCGCTCGCGGAGACGCCGAGGAGCAGCGGGAACGCGTCCGGGTCGCCGTACAGACGCGCCGACACCGCGGCCCCGACGACGAGCAGCGGGATGCCGACGACGATGAGCGGGACGAGACGCCCGAGCCGGTCCGTCCACCCCGGGGCACCCGAGGCGACGTGCAGCCAGACCGCGGTGTTGTCGTACGACACGTCGTTGTGCGGCAGGAACCCGGCGATGAGGGCCATGAGCGGCAGCGGCACGAGCGCGGTCCACGCCCAGGGCACCCCGGCGACGCCGAGCGGCACCACCACGAGCGGCACGAACACCAGGATCAGGTACGAGCTCCGGTAGCGCGGGTCACGTCCCCAGTAGGTGAGCGCCCGGGCGGCGACGGCGCCGAACGGGGTCGACCCGAGCCGGTCGAACCAGCCGAGGGTGCGGTGGTGCCGGGACCGGCTCCGGCCCTGGACCGTGACGAGCAGTCGTCCGACGAGGGCCCACCAGGCGAGGGCGAGCAGCCCGACGACGAGGAGGGCGACCACGAGCTTGCCGACGGCCGCACCGCCGTCCCCGTTCGCGACGTCGGCGGGGACGGCCCACGCCGCTCCCCACGGCGTCCAGCCGGCGATGTCGGCGATGCGCTGGAGTTCGGCGCCCGAAGGGTCGACCCACGCCGGGCGGAGCAGCAGCGGCACCGTCGGGACGAGCAGCGCGACCCCGACGAACGTCACGGCCCAGGCGGCGTCCCGGGCACGGTGCGCGGCGAAGAGCACGGCACCGACCGTGCTGCCGACGCGGATGAGCAGGGCGTTCGTCGCGATGACGAGGACCGCTGCGACGACGCCCAGGAGCGCCGGCCCGACCCCGCGGCTCCAGGTGACCACCTGGGCGACGGCCACCACGGCGACCGCGAGCACCGGGACACCGATGAGTCCGGCCAGACCGAGCCCGACCGTCAGGTCCTTCCGGGTGATGCCGTACCCGACGAAGCGCCGCGGGTCGAGCGGGTCCGCCACCCCGACGGCGAGCGACACGAACGTGCACCCCACGGCGACGGCGGCCCCCACCAGGACGACGACCGCGCGGGCCGTCGCCGGGTCCGCGCCGCGGAGGCCACCGAAGACGGACGCGACCCAGACGGCGGCGACGAGTGCGACGAGGCTGCCGCACACGACGGCCACGGACCGACGAGCTCCCCCGCGGACCTCGCCCGCGAGCAGGTCGGCCCTCAGCCGGAGAAGCTGTGCAACCATTCCAGGCTCTCCGTGACGGGGCGACCACCGGCGAGTTCGACGAAGGTGTCCTCGAGGCTGCGGCGGCCGCGGACCTGCGCCATGGTGCCGGCTGCCAGGACCTTCCCGCCGACGATGATCGCCACGGAGTCGCAGGTGCGCTGGACCAGCTCCATCGAGTGGCTGGAGAGCACGACGGTGCCGCCCCCGGCGGTGTAACGGCGGAGGATGTCGGTGATCGTCGTCGCGCTGACCGGGTCGACGGACTCGAACGGTTCGTCGAGCACGAGCACGCGCGGCGAGTGGATGAGGGTGGCGGCGAGGGCGATCTTCTTCGCCATGCCGACCGAGTAGTCGGCGACCGGCCGGCCGAGCGCGTCCCCGAGGCCGAACGCCGCGGCGAGGTCGGCACTGCGGCTGCGCGCGGTCGCACCGTCGAGGCCGCGGAGCGTCGCCGAGTAGAAGAGCATCTGCGCACCGGTCAGGCGGTCGAAGAGCCGGAGCCGGTCGGGCAGGACACCCATGGTCCGCTTCGCCGCGGTCGGGTCCGCCCACACGTCGTGGTCGAGGACCGTCACGGTGCCGGCGTCGGGACGCAGCAGGCCGGTGAGGATCGACAGCGTCGTCGTCTTGCCCGCCCCGTTCGGGCCGACCACGCCGAAGATCGAGCCCTGGCGGATCTCGAGGTCGACGTCGTCCACCGCCAACGTCTGCCCGTACCGCTTCACGAGGCCGTCGGCGCGGAGCACGACGGGCTGCTGCGGCACGTTCTTCCGGGGCGACGGACGCTTCGTCCCCCGCGCGGCCGTGCCGGACGCGCCGGAGCCGCCTGATGTCGCGGAGCCGGTCCGGGTCTCCTGGTCGGCGCCGCCGTCCTCGGGTCCGCCGCCCGGTGCCGTCCCGGCTGCTCCCTGCGGGCGGGTCGCCCGCCCGGGCCGCTTCCCGTTCTTCTTCTTCGGACGCGGCGTCGACGTGCTCGTCGCGGTGGGCGCGACGACGCCTGCCCCCGCGCCGTCCGCGGCGTGCTCCGCGCTGTCGGTCGTCTCGTCCGTCATGTCGTCACCCGCGGACGCGCCGAGCGTCCCCGTGTCCCCCGTGTCGTCGTGGTCGCCCCTGCCCGTCCCGGGGGCAGCGGTCGCGTCGTCGTCGTCCTGATCGGCCGTCCATGTGGCGTCCGACGTGCTGTACACGTCGTCGTCTCCCGTTGTTCCTGCCGACACGAGCCCAACCGTACCAACGGTTCCGACCGGGCTGTGCGCCGCGTCCGACCGGATCACGAAATGAACACGATGCCGGGCGAGCCGTACCCCGACGCGATGTGGTTCCGTATCATTCACCGGGACACGACGCAGTGTTCACCACTCGGAAACCTGCCCGCACCGCGCGGGGCATCCGCGGGTCGGAGCGCGTCTCGCTCCGGATCACGCGCATCCTCGGCGGACTCGCACCAGCAGCGAGCAGACTCGAAGAGTCCACCCAGCGTCACGGGGGTCCCCAGCCAGGGCACCCCCTCGCACCGACGCCGGTGGACACCGGAAGGGACAAGCATGACCACGCAGATCGTCATCCTCGCAGCGGGGATGGGCAGCCGCCTCGGGCGCAGCCTGCCGAAGCCGCTCACGGAGCTCAGCGACGGCCGCACCATCATGCAGCAGCAGTTCGACAACATCCGCGCCGCCTTCGGGTCGAGCGCCCGGGTGACCATCGTCGTCGGCTACAAGTCGGAGTACATCGTCGAGGCCTTCCCCGAGGCGAACTTCGTCTACAACGAGTCCTACGACTCCACGAACACCTCGAAGAGTCTGCTCCGCGCCCTCAAGGCGACCGGCAAGAGCGGCGTCCTCTGGATGAACGGCGACGTCGTCTTCGACCCCATGGCCCTCGTGCGTGCGGCCGACATGATCGACGAAGGTCGGTCGTTCGTCAGCGTCAACACCGAGAAGGTCTCCGACGAAGAGGTCAAGTACACCGTCGACGCCGAGGGGTTCATCGCGAAGCTCTCGAAGAAGGTCGTCGGTGGTCTCGGTGAGGCCGTCGGCATCAACTACGTCTCCGCGGCCGACAAGCAGGCCCTCGTGCGCCAGCTCGGCCGGGTCGACGACCAGGAGTACTTCGAGGGCGGCATCGAAGCAGCCATCGCCGAGGACGGGCTACGCTGGACGCCGATCGACATCTCGGACCTCTACGCGGTCGAGATCGACTTCGCCGAGGACCTCGAGCGCGCGAACGACCTGTTCGCCTGACCGTCGTCAGGACCCCCTGGTCGTCGCCTCCCTCCGGCGTGGTACCGACCGGAGGGAACCCATGAGCGGAACGCGCACGCACGCCCCCGCGGTCGCGGCGTCGCCGTCACGGTCCCGCGGGGCCGGCCGACGGTACCGGCAGGCACTCTGGCTGCTGACCGTCCGCGACCTGCGCGTCCGGTACTCGACGTCCGCCCTCGGGTACTTCTGGTCGATCCTCGACCCGCTGGTGATGTCGGGGATCTACTGGTTCGTCTTCACCCAGGTGTTCCACCGCGGGTCCGTGGGCGAGGAACCGTACATCGTGTTCCTGCTCGCGGCGCTGCTGCCCTGGATGTGGTTCACGGGCGCTGTGTCGGACTCGACCCGGGCGTTCATCAAGGAGTCGAAGCTGATCCGCTCGACGACGATCCCGCGGAGCATCTGGGTCGCGCGCATCGACGCGTCGAAGGCGATCGAGTTCCTGCTGAGCATCCCGGTGCTCGCGGTGTTCGTCCTCGCCACCGGGGCGCACCTGCACTGGCAGGTCGTGCTCTGGCCGCTCGCGATCGTGCTGCAGGCGACCCTCGTCTACGGCCTCGGGCTCATCGTGGCCCCGCTCGTGGTGTTCTTCCGCGACCTCGAGCGTGCCGTCAAGCTCGTGCTCCGCTTCATGTTCTACGCGTCCCCGATCGTCTACGGCACGCAGGCCCTCCCCCCGGCGCTGCACGACCTCGCGGCGGTCAACCCGCTCAGCGGCATCTTCGGCATCTACCGCTCGGCGTTCTTCCCCGGCCAGCTCGACTGGTCCGAGGTGCTCGCCTCGGTCGTCGTCACGGGGATCGTGCTGGCCGTCGGGCTCGTCGTCTTCCGGCGGAGCGAGCACCGCGTCCTCAAGGAGCTGTGATGGCCACGACCGAACCGACCGTCGCCGCGCGCACGACCGCCCCGGTGATCTCCGTCACCGACGCCGGCATCCGGTTCAAGCGGAACCGGCGGGCGAGCCGGAGCTTCAAGGACCTGTTCGGGCGCGGGCAACGGCGGCGCAAGGCCGACGAGTTCTGGGCACTGCGGAACGTCTCGTTCGACGTGCGCCCGGGCGAGGCGATCGGCGTGGTGGGCCGGAACGGGCAGGGCAAGTCGACGCTGCTGAAGCTCGTGGCGCAGGTCATGCTCCCGGACGAAGGCCGTGTGCACGTCGGCGCCGGCGTCGCTCCGCTCATCGAGATCACCGGCGGGTTCGTCGGGGACCTCACGGTCCGCGACAACGTGTACCTCACGGCGGGACTGCACGGCATGTCCCGGGCCGAGATCCGGGCGGCGTTCGACGAGATCATCGCGTTCGCCGAGATCGGCGACTTCGTCGACACCCCGTACAAGCACCTCTCCAGCGGCATGAAGGTGCGGATCGCCTTCGCGGTCATCTCGCGGTTGGACGAGCCCGTGATCCTGGTCGACGAGGTCCTGGCGGTGGGCGACAAGGCGTTCCGTGAGAAGTGCTACAAGCGCATCGAGGAGCTCCTGGCCGGTGGTCGCACGCTGTTCTTCGTCTCGCACAGCGACAAGGACCTCCGCCGGTTCTGCGACCGCGGGCTGTACCTGGACAAGGGCCGGCTGCAGTTCGACGGACCGATCACCGAGGCGCTCGACCGGTACAACGCGGACCACGGGGCCTGAGCCCACTCCTGCACAACCGACCACTCCCGCGCCGCGCTCCACAGCCCCGTGCCGTCCGGGGGTGCGACGGGGCCCCGACGTCGGACCCCACCCCTACTGTGCTGCCCATGCACCACCCCACCACCGCGTACCCAGTACCGTTCACCGTCGACCGATCGGCCGCCCCTCGGCGGTACGAGATCACCAACACGAGTACCGAGACCCTCGACGGCATCGACCTGACGCACCTCGGGACGGGCTACTCGCCGCCGCTCGTCGTCCGTCGGCTCGAGCCGGGACGGGGGTTGTCCCTCGCCGTGTTCGGCGCGGGAGCCGAGGAGACCGGCGTCGTCATCGTGCGGTGGCGCCGTCCGGACCGGTCCGAGTACCTGTGGCGGATGTCCCTCGCCGGTCCCGGGCTCGCTCCCTGAGCGCGCTGCCGTCCGGCCCGCTCAGGAACCGGACCGGGCGGCGGCGACCTCGTGCCAGTGGTCGACGAGCCGGTCGACGGCCGCGTGGAACCGCGCGGTCGCCGCACCGGGGGTCGGGTCGCCGAAGTACCGCTCGACCCAGTGGCGGAGGCGCGCGAGCTGCTCGGCGTCGTTCGCGGCCCGGTCCACCCGCGCGATGACGTCCCCGGCGTCGTCGGCACGGAGCCAGTCCGCGTCGGACAGGTAGCCGCGTTCGTCCACCTCGGCGTCCGCGGACACCGGTCGGGTCACGAGCAACGGCTTCCCCACGGCCAGCCGGTCGTAGATCATCGCGCTGATGTCGGTGATCGCGACGTCGGCGTCGGCCAGCTGCCACCCGAGCGTCGGCCCGTCGTCGTACACGTGGTGCGCCGTGGGATCGGCGGCGTTCGCGGCGGCGATGGCGGCGACGATCCGCTCGTGCGCGGCCTTGTACCCGGGGTCGATGACGCCGCTCCGCGGGTGCGGGCGGTACACGAGCCGGTGGCGCGGCGATGCGAGCACACGGTCGGCGATCGTCGTCCCGTGGCTCGCGATGGACCCGTAGGCGGCGGCGGCGCGGTCGCCCTCCCACGTCGGCGCGTACAGCACCACGGTCCGGTCGTCGTCCGGGTAGGGCGGCTCCCCCACGAAGTGGTCGGCCTGCGGACGCCCGATGGCGATCGTCCGCGCGTCCAGGTCGTAGTCCCAGAGCGCGTCGGCGAGGCGGTCCCGGGCGGCGTCACCGGCGATCAGGGCGTAGTCGTACGCCTTGAACTGGTTCGTCGTCATGTACATCTTGTCGCTCTCGCCGTGGTTCACGAAGACGTGCCACATGCGCCCGTACCGCATCATCTGGAAGTTCCGGGCGTTCTGGTTGACGTAGAGCACCGTCTTCGGGGCCTGCTCGGCGACGAACCGCTCGAGGTCCACGACCTGCCGGGCGTACACGACCGGCACCGGCGACTCGTCGAGCAGCGTCAGCATGGCCCCGGGGCTCCGGGAGACGATCGCGACCCCGCGGTGCCGCGCCAGCTCCGCCAGGGGGCCGTACCACTGCCGGATCTGGTACATGTTCACGGGGCCGTCGGCGAAGTACACGGCGATCTCGACCGACCCGGGAGCGGGCGTCGGGACCGACGGCAACCGACGTGCCAGCTGCGCGCGGACCTGGCGCGACCGCAGCAGACGGGCCGCGAGGCGGATCGCGGTGCGGGCGTCCTTGACGATGGCCATGCTGTGCTCCTGGGCGGTCGGTCGGGCTGGGATCAGGCGTGTGCGGACGGGTGCCGGGGCGTCAGACGACCGGCGGGCGGCCGGCGAGCGTCATCCGGCCGATCGTCAACCATCCCATCACCCGGACCGGGCCGCAGTCCGCGCGCCACCCCTCGGCGATCCCGGCGAACCAGGTCGCGAGCCGCCGCGGGGAGCGCCACCAGCGCAGGACCTGGATCGCGGCCCAGCTGCCGACGTAGAGCGGTCGGAGGACGGCAGGCAGGTTCCGACGAGCCAACCACACGCGGTTCCGGGCGTTCAGGCGCACGTACTCACGGTGCCGCGCGGGGTCGATCGCGGGGTGGTTCGCGACGAGCTGCCCGGCGTACCAGGTGCGGCGACCGGCGTCCCACACCCGCCAGGCGAGCTCGATGCCCTCGTGCGCGTAGAAGTACTCGGCGCCCCAGCCCCCGACGGCGCGCCAGACGTCCATCGGCAGGACGACGGCACCCTCCCAGACCGAGAACACCGGCGAACTCCGCTCGGGGTCGCCCTTGCGGATCCGCGGCACCCAGCGTCGGGGGCTCGCGGCGCCGGTCGGGTCGACGACCCGCGGCTGCACGAGACCGAGCGACGGGTCGTGCTCGAAGAGTGCGATCGCGTCGCGCAGGAACGTGGGCGACGGCACCGAGGCGTCGTCGTCGAGGAAGAACACGTAGTCGCCGTCGACGACCGCGGCTCCGGCGTTCCGTCCGGCCGGGATCCCGAGGTTCTCCGGCAGCGCCAGCGCCCGCACCCCGTCCGGCAGGCCCGTCGGCTGCCAGCCGTTCCCGACGCACACGACGTCGAGCTCGACGTCCTGCTGCGCGAGCACGCTGTCGAGGCCGCGGCGGAGGTCGTCCGGCCGCGTCCCCTGCGTCAGGCTGACCACGGCGACCCTCGGCCGCTCACGGTGCAGCACGGCGCGGCGGCGGTCGGTCCCCGGCGTCACGCGCGCACCCGCTTCGACGAGACGATCGCGAGGAAGTGCCCCGCCGTGGCGAGGACCGCGAGTGGCAGGAGCGCCCCGACCAGGATCCGGTCGGCCAGCGGGTGCCCGACGACCAGGGCGACGAGTGCGACGACGAACGTGATGATGGTCAGTTCGACCGAGTGGTACAGACGGTGGAACGGCAGGAACCGCGCCACCCGACGGAGCGTCGCGAGGCGGGCACCGGACGGGGCCGTCACCCCGTCGCGGCGATCCGCGAGCTTCTCCATGCCGCTGTGCGCCCGGGCCACGTGCACCATGTCGTTGAGCGCCTTGTTGAGCACGATCACCAGGCCGAGTGCGCACCCGATCGTCGTCCACATCCAGTCGACGCCCTCGATCGGCCACGTCGCCGCGCGGACGCCGAGTGCGATCGGGATGAGCCCCTCGGTCGTGTAGTGCCCGACCTTGTCGAGGAAGATGCCGGCCGGGGAGCGCGTGCCCCGCCAGCGCGCGACCTCGCCGTCGGAGCAGTCGACGAGCATCTGCAGCTGCCCGAGCACGAGCGCGAGCAGCGCGCCCCAGATGCCCGGGACGAGGAGCGCGGCGGCAGTCGACCAACCGACCAGGATCATCAGGCCGGTGACCTGGTTCGCGCTGACCCGGGTCCGGAGCAGGAGCGAGGTGAGGTACGGCGAGACGTCCCGGAGGTACAGCGAGGCCGTCCAGTGCTCCGCGTTCGCGCGTGCCCGGACCTCGTCCGGCTGCGCCACCGCCCGGAGCTCGGCGATCGACGTGGGTCGGGTGAACCCGCGTGCGCCCGGTGCGCCGCTGTTCCCGCGGTCGTCGTCGGCCATGTCGGTCACCGTCCCGTGTGCGTGGTCAGATCGGAGGTCCGGGTGAGGAACCCGATGATGAAACCGACACCCCAGCCCACGTGGATGCACGGGAGCACGACGAGCAACCACGCCCGCGTCGCCGGGTCCGAGCGCCGCGACACCGCGAGGGCACCGACGACGACGAAGAGGAGGTAGGCCGCCGGGATCGCGAAGCCGACCATCGCCCAGGCGGCCGGACCGTCGAGCAGCGCGCCGACGACTCCGACGAGCCCGGCGACCAGGCCGAGCGCGACGGCGACGACCATCGCCGGCGGGACGAAGTAGCGCAGGCCGTTGCCGGCGGGGAAGCGTCGGGCGAGCTCGCCGCGCCAGAGACCGGTGGCGACGAACTGCCGCACGAGGCGACGGAGACTCGGCCGCGGCCGGTAGGTGACGACGAGCTCCGGGGTGAACCAGACGGTCCCGCCGGTGGTCCGCAGGCGCCGGTTGAGCTCCCAGTCCTGCCCGCGCTTGATGCCCTCGTCGAAGAGCCCGACGGCGAACAGCCGCTCCCGACGGAAGACCCCGAGGTACGCCGTCTCGGCCGGTCCGGCCTGCCCGCCGACGTGGTGCGGGGTGCCGCCGAGGCCGACGCGGCTGCCGTACGCCAGCGCGACCGCCTTCTCGAAGGGCGTGCGGCCCTCGGCGCGCATGATGCCGCCGACGTTGTCCGCGCCGGACTCCTGCAGCGTCCGGACCGCGATCCGCGTGTAGTCCCGCGGCAGGACGCTGTGCGCGTCGACGCGGACGACGATCGGGTGCTCGGAGGCCCGGATCGCGACGTTGAGGCCGGCCGGCGTGGACCCGACCGCGTTCTCGACCGCACGGATCCGCGGGTCGGCGGCGCTCATCTCGGCGACGAGTTCGTTCGTGCCGTCGATCGAGGGGCCGAGGGCCAGGATGACCTCGAACGGCCCCTGGTAGTCCTGCTCGAGCAGACTGCCGACCGCCGCGCGGACCTCGGTCACCTCGTTGAGGACGGGCATGACGTAGGAGACACCCGGCAGGGCCTGTCCGTCGTGCTGCATGTGATCCTCGGGGTCCGGCGGGCGCGACGCGGCCCGCCGGGGCCGCTCGCAGAGCGGACCCGAGCCTATCAAGCACGCGCGGCGACCACCTGGCCGCGCCCCGCCGCGCCCGGCAGACGGACGGGAGGCTCCCCACCAGCTGGTGGGGAGCCTCCCGTCCGGTGCGTCCCGGGTCAGTTCGAGCTGTCGTACGTCCCGAGCTCGACCTCCGCCGTGCGGGTCTCCCCGTTGCGGACGTAGGTGACCTTCGTCGTCGCGCCGCCCGCGTAGAAGCGGACCTGCGCGGTGAGGTCGGTGGCGTCCGCGATGGAGGCGTCACCGAGCTTCGTCACGACGTCGCCCTTCTGCAGCCCGGCCTCGGCCGCGGCACCGCCGGAGGTGACGGACTTGATGAGCGCGCCGACCTGCGAGGCGTTCGCGTCCTCGGTCGCGTCACCGACCGACGCACCGAGCAGACCGTGCGTGGCCTTGCCGTTCTCGACGATCTCCGTCGCGACGCGCTTGACGAGGTTCGACGGGATCGAGAAGCCCACGCCGATGCTGCCGGCCTGCGAGCTGGACGAGTCCGAGCTGCCGGCACTCGCGATCGCGACGTTGATGCCGATGAGCGCGCCCTTGTCGTCGAGCAGCGCACCGCCCGAGTTGCCGGGGTTGATCGACGCGTCGGTCTGGATCACGGGGAGCGACACGGTCGTGCTGGCCCCGGAGCTGCTGCCGTTGTCGCCGTTGCCCCAGAAGTCGAACGGACCGTTGCCGTTGTTGCCCTGGCCTTCGTTCGTGTCGCCGCCCGCGTTCGGGTCGCTCGAGGTGACCTGGATGCTGCGGTTCAGCGTGGAGACGATGCCGTCGGTGACGGTGTTCGAGAGGCCGAGCGGCGCACCGATCGCCACCGCGGTGTCGCCGACGTTGAGCTTCGACGAGTCCGCGAAGTCGATCGGGGTGAGGTCGGGCGCGTCGATCTTGATGACCGCCAGGTCGACCGTCGGGTCGGTGCCGACGAGCGTGCCCTTGTAGACCTTGCCGTTCGAGGTCGTCACCGAGATCGTGCCGTTCGCGCTGTCACCGTCGAGCGTCACCACGTGGGTGTTCGTGACGATGTAGCCCTCCTTGTTCAACACGACGCCTGAACCGGTGCCGGCCTCGCTGCTCGCGGAGACGTTGATCGTGACGACCGACGGGGTGGCCTTGGCGGCGACCGCGGTGACGACGGTCGCGGAGTCGTAGTCGTTCACGGTGAGGTTGCCACCGCTCTGCGAGGTGCCCGAACCGCCGACGACCGTGCCACCGTCCGACGCTGCGCCCGCTGCCCAACCGGCGCCACCGCCGACGAGACCGGCGATCACGGCGGCCGCGACCAGCGGCAGCACGAGGCGGTTCCGACCGGACCGGTCGCGCGGGGTCGCGCTCGTGGCGGCCGGTGTGCCGGTGAAGTAGTGGCCGTTCTCCGGCCGCTGGTCGGCTGCCGCACCGAACGCGCTCGCGCCGGAGGCCGCGTGGTGGTCACCAGCGTGCTCGCCGTACCGCGGGGCGTCCTGGCCGTACGTGCCCTGCTGGCCGTACTGGCCCTGGCCGTACTGGTCCTGCTGGCCGTACTGGCCGTAGCGGGTGTCGCCGGACTTGTCGTGCTCGCCGTACTGGCCCTGCCCGTACTGGGCGGTGCCGTACTGGCTCTGCCCGTACTGGCCGGTGCCGTACTGGCCCTGCCCGTACTGAGCGGTGCCGGACTGGCTGTTCCCGTACTGGTCCGAACCGTACTGGCCGGTGCCGTACTGCCCGCCCTGGCCGTACCGACCCTGCTGCGCGTACTGGCCGTACTGGCCGTACTCCGCCGTGGGCGCCGCGTCCGCCGCGCGGGTGTCGGCGGCCGGGTACGGGGCCGTGTACTGGTCGGTGTGGTGGTCGGAGGCGGCAGCGAACTGCTCGGTCTCCTGCACCTGAGTCGTCCCCACCACGTCCGTGTCGTCGGCGTCGCGGTGCCCGTACCGGGCGCCGTTCGACTCGTCCGGACCGGTGGTCTCGTCGCGGCGGTCGTCGTCGCCGTGTCCGTGGTGTGTGTCGCTCATGCTGGACGTGCTCCTTCCAAAGCTCCTGCAGTCTTCTCCACCGACCTGGGCGGTCCTGATGGCACAGCTGCGAGCTGACCAAGGCGATCGTATGCGTCAGCTGAGTGCCCGGTGCCCCGATGTCCGCCCGGAGCCGGCCGCGCGACGGACGCTAGGTTGGGGTCCGACGCGCGCCGAGCCTCCCGGCCGGTGCCCCGAGGGTGAGAGGGGTCGCGCATGCGGCAGACCGGTCCGTGGCTTCGAGCCGCCGAGGGAGCGATGCTGCTGGGCCCCGACGGGGTGCCGGCGCCGACCGTCTTCGCGGAGATGAGCGCCCTCGCCGCAGCGACCGGCGCCGTCAACCTGGGGCAGGGGTTCCCGGACGAAGACGGGCCCGCGGAGGTCCTCGACGCGGCCGTCCGTGCGATCCGGGACGGCGCCAACCAGTACCCGCCCGGCCGCGGGACCCCGGACCTGCGCGCCGCCGTCGCCGAGCACCAAGCGCGCTGGTACGGGCTCGACGTCGACCCCGACCGGGAGGTCCTCGTCACCGCCGGTGCCACAGAGGCCCTGGCCGCCACCCTCCTGGCGCTGGTCGAGCCCGGCGACGAGGTCGTCACCTTCGAGCCGTTCTACGACGCGTACGGCGCGCTCATCCGGCTCGCCGGCGCGGAGCACGTCACGGTCCCGCTCCGGGCGCCGGACTTCCTGCCGGACGAGGCGGACCTCCGCGCCGCGTTCACCGACCGGACGCGCGTGGTCCTCGTGAACACCCCGCACAACCCGACGGGTCGGGTGCTCCCCGTCGACGTCCTCCGCACCGTGGTCGAACTCGCCGAGCGGCACGACGCCGTGATCGTCACCGACGAGGTGTACGAGCACCTGGCGTTCGGCGGGACCCACGTGCCGCCCGCCTCGCTGCCCGGCGCGCGGGACCGGACCGTGTCGATCTCGAGTGCCGGCAAGACCTTCAACACGACGGGGTGGAAGATCGGTTGGCTGACGGCCCCGGCAGCGCTGGTCGAGGCGATCACGACCGTCAAGCAGTACCTGACCTTCGTGAACGGGGCGCCCTTCCAGCCGGCCGTCGCGACGGGGCTCCGCCTGCCCGACACCGTCTTCACCGGGATCGCCGCCGACCTCGGGGCGAAGCAGGAGCTGCTCGCCACCGGCCTGGCCGACGCCGGGTTCGGGGTGCTGCGACCCGACGCCGGCTACTTCGTCGTCGCGGACGCCGCTCCGCTCGGACACCTCGACGCCCGCGCGCTCTGCCTCGAGCTGCCGCGGCTCGTCGGCGTCGTGGGGGTGCCGGTGTCCGCGTTCGTCCGGCCCGACCACGTCGACGGCTACCGGTCGCTCATCCGGTTCGCGTTCTGCAAGCGCCGGTCGGTCCTCGAGGACGCAGTGGCACGGCTGGCAGCGCTCGCTCAGTCGCGCGGCACCACCGCGTAGCGGCCGAGGGACAGGGACGGGTTCACCCCGCGCACCCGGTCCGTCACCGCCGTGTCGACCGTCACCACGAGGAGACCGGGCTCCGCGCCGAGTGCGGCGACCGCGGTACCCGTCGGGTCGAGTGCGACCGACGCCCCGATCCCGACCGGGGGCGCCTGCCCGACCCCGAGCACCCAGACCGTGTTCTCGATGGCACGCGCCGTGAGCAGGGTCCGCCAGTGGTGTTCCTTGCCCGGACCGCGGACCCACTCGGCCGGCAGCACCACGACGTCCGCGGCGCCGGTGTCGGTCGCGGCGAGGCGTCGGGTGACCTCGGGGAACCGGAGGTCGTAGCAGGTCTCGAGCCCGATCCGGACACCGTCGACCTCGACGACGGGCAGCTGCGCGGGGTCGCCGGCCTCGATCCGGTCCGACTCCCGTGACCCGAAGGCGTCGTAGAGGTGCACCTTCCGGTACGCGTCGAGGACCGAGCCGTCGGCTCCGATCGCGACGAGCGTGTTCCGGAACCGCCCCGGGGTCTCCCCCGCCTCGGCGACACCGACGACGAGGGCGATCCCGATGCTCCGGGCGATCCGACGGAGGCCCGTGACGAAGGGGCCGTCGAGCGGCTGTGCGGCCGCGACGAACCGGTCGTCGATGTCGGCGGTGAAGTACGAGGTGTACTCGGGCGTGACCAGGAGCCGGGCGCCCCGTGCGACAGCGTCGACGGCGGCGGTCCGGACGGTCTCGAGGTTCGCGGCGGGGTCGTCGACGGGGGCGAACTGCGCCGCGGCGATGGTCAGTGTCGTCACGGGGCCAGGCTAACCGCGCCGAGGGACGTCGGGCTCCCCCGGCGTCGGGCGCGGTCAGGCGCCCCGGCGACGGGGCGGCCGGTCATGCCCGGACGTCGAGGACGTCGAACGACCGCCGCAGGACCCTGACGACGTCGTCGGCGCCCTCCGCCCAGGCAGCCACGGACACGTCGAAGCACGCGAGCGCCGCCTGCACGACGGCCCGCGCCCGCAGGTCGCCGTCGGTCCCTCCGAGCCGGTCGACCACCAGCGGCAGGAGCACCTCGGCCCAGGCGGAGTGCTTCTCGGTGTTCCGCGCCCGGAGTGACGGCGTGCTGAGCATCACCCGGACGGACCGCCGTCCGGTCTCCGGGTCGTGGTCGCTCCCGCGCTCGAGCATCGTCACGAAGGCCTCGCGCAGAGCGGTCCAGACCGGTTCGTCGGCGGGGCGGGCACCGAACGCGGCGGCGAGTGCGGCCCCGTGCCGTGCCGGGTCGCCGATGACCGCGTCCTCCTTCGCCGGGAAGTACCGGTGGAAGCTCCGTGCCGAGATGCCCGCCTCCGCCGCGACCTGTTCGACGGTCACCCGGTCGAACCCGTCTGCGTCGAACCGGGCGATCGCGACCGCCGCGATCCGTGCCCGGACCGCGTCGCGGGTGATGTCCCGCAGGCCCGGTCGGGTGTCCGTCGTCTCGCTCATGACCCGATCGTACCGCGATGGCAGCGCCGGCCGCACTTGACAGACTCTGACAAAGCCGGCGTACAGTGCCACCATCACTCGCCGACCCTTCAGGAGGACGACATGCAGCAACGAACACTCGGGCGACAGGGCCTGGTCGCCAGCGCGATCGGCTACGGCGCGATGGGCACGACCTTCGCGTACGGCCCCGGCGACGACACGGAGTCCGTCGCCGCGATCCGCCACGCGCACGACCTCGGCGTCACCCACTTCGACACCGCCGAGCTGTACGGGTGGGGCACGGGCGAGCGCCTCCTCGGTGCCGCGCTCGCCCCGGTCCGCGACGAGGTCACGATCGCCACGAAGTTCGGCTTCACGCCGGACACCTACGCCCCGAACTCGCAGCTCGACCACATCCGCGAGGTCGTCGACGCGAGCCTCCGGAACCTCGAGACCGACTCGATCGACCTGCTGTACCAGCACGTGCACGACCCGCAGGTCCCGATCGAGGACGTCGTGGGAGTCATGCAGGAGTTCGTGCAGACCGGCAAGGTCCGGTACCTCGGACTGTCGAACACCGACGCCGAGAACATCCGGCAGGCACACGCGGTCCACCCGATCTCGGTCCTGCAGACCGAGTACTCGGTCTTCGCCCGCGAGTCCGAGGACCTCTTCCCGGTCGTCGACGAGCTCGGCATCGGGCTCGTGGCGTACTCACCCCTGGCCCGCGGCTTCCTCAGCGGCGCGGTGCAGCCCCGGAGCGCCTACGCGGAGGACGACATCCGTCAGTGGCTGGAGTGGTGGGCCCCGGAGAACTGGGCTGCCAACACGGCGGTCGTCGCGGGTCTGACCGAGCTCGCGGCCGAGAAGGGCGTCTCCGTCTCGCAGCTCGCCCTCGCGTGGATCCTCGCGCAGCGGGACGACATCGTCCCCATCCCGGGATCGCGGAACAGGGGACGCGTCGCCGAGAACACCGCCGCAGCGGACGTGACGTTCACCCCCGACGAGCTCGCCCGTATCGACGCACTCGGCCACGGGGTCCGCGGCGCGCGCGCCACCAGCTGAGGGACGGACCACGTCGGCCCGGCGGACCGGCGGACGGGAGGCTCGGCGCCGGTCGGCCGCGAGCCTCCCGCCCGATGCGCTGGACCGCCAGCGCGGCTGGACGGGACACAGCCGGACGAGCACAGCCGGACGAGCACAGCCGGACGAGCACAGCCGGGAACGCGAAGAAGCCCCGGTCCGTGAGGACCGGGGCTTCTCGTGTCGCGTTGGTTGCGGGGGCAGGATTTGAACCTACGACCTCTGGGTTATGAGCCCAGCGAGCTACCGAACTGCTCCACCCCGCGGCACATGGAAAACACTACACGGGTTCGGGCGAGGTGCCAAATCGAGCACCCCGCCCGCCCGCATCAGCCGTCCGAGCCGCTGCCGCCCTGCGCTGCGATGGCGGCCTCGATGGCCTCCTGCAGACGCTGGTCCGCCTCGGCTGCGGCGACCAGGTCGTTGTCGGCGTACGCCTGCTCACGAGCACGGAGCGCCTCGTCCGCGTCCGACAGCGCCTGCTGCAGGTCCGGCGTCGCCGCACCGGAGGACGACCCACCGGTCGAGCCACCGGCGGCACCGCCCGTCGAGCTGCCGCCCGTCGACGTGTCCGTCCCCTCGTCGTCGGAGCCCGGCGTGTCCGCAGCCGCACCGGAGTCACCCGCCGCTGCTCCGGAGTTGCCGCCGAACAGCTCGTCGAGCGCCTCGTCGAGGGTGTCCTCGAACGCGATCTTGTCGCCGAAGGCCACGAGCACCTTCTGCAGGAGCGGGTACGACCCACTCGAGGTCGACTGCACGTAGACCGGCTGCACGTACAGGAAGCCGCCACCGACCGGCAGCGTCAGCAGGTTGCCCTGCTTGACGGTGCTGTTGCCGCGCTTCAGGATGTTGAGCTCCTGCGAGACGGCCGGGTCGGAGTTGAACAGGTTCTGCACCTGGGACGGCCCGGGGATGCTGTCGGTCTTCGGGATCGTCAGCAGCGTGAGCTCGCCGTAGCCCTCGCCCTTCTTGCCCTTGCCCGCGCCACTGGCGTCGGAGCCGACCGCCAGGTAGCCGGTCAGCACGTTCCGCGCGTTCGACGACGAGTTCTGCTTCGGGATGTACGTGCTGTACAGCGAGTACGCCGTCCCGGCGCCGGGCACCTTCATCGTCAGGTAGTACGGGTCCTGCTGGTCCGGGTTGGTCGCGGTGGTCTGCGTCCCGAGCGCGTTCGTGGCGTTCGCGTTGTTCCCGGTGGTGGTGCCCGCCGAGTCGGCGTCGCCCGCGCTCGTCGAGGTCGAGGTCGGGTCGACCGGCGTCGTCCACGCGTCGTCGCCCGAGTAGAACGAGTTGGCGTTGGTGACGTGGTAGGTGCCGAGGATGCTCCGCTGGACCTTGAACAGGTCGGTCGGGTAGCGGACGTGGGCGAGCAGGTCGGCGCTCATCGCGGACACGGGCTCCAGCGACGTCGGGAACACCTTCTGCCACGTCTTGAGCACCGGGTCCTTCGTGTCCCAGGCGTAGAGCGTGACCTTGCCCGTGTAGGCGTCGACCGTCGCCTTGACCGAGTTCCGGATGTAGTTCACCTGGTCGGTGCGGAAGCTGCCGGAGTCGGTGCCGTTGATGCTGTCCGTCATGCTCTGGCTCTGCGAGTACGGGTACGCGTTGCTCGTGGTGTAGCCGTCGACGATCCACTTGATGCGGTTGTCGACGATCGCCGGGTAGGCGTCACCGTCGAGCTTCAGGTACGGCGCGACCTTCTGCACGCGCTCCACCGGGTCACGGTCGTACAGGATCTGCGAGTCCGCGTTGACCGCGTTCGACAGCAGGATCTGCTCCGACTGGAACTTCGCCGCGTAGACCAGCCGGTTGAAGAAGTTGCCGATCTTCGGTCCACCGTCGGCGGCGTACGTCGTCGTGGCGTTGCCGTCGTCGTCGTCGGACCCGGACGGGTAGTCGAGCTCCACGTCCTTCGTGCCCTGCGGTGCCCCGACGATCGAGTACGCCGGCGAGTTCTCGCCGAAGTACACGCGCGGCTGGTACTTGCCGAGCGTGTCCCCGGCCGGGATGCCCGACTCGATGAACACCGGCTTCCCGTCGGACGCCCGCTGGTTGCCGTACGCCGCGACGACGCCGTAGCCGTGCGTGTAGACGAACGTGCGGTTGTACTGCGTGGCGGACGCCCCGAGGCCGTCGAGGTCGATGTCACGCACCGCGAGCACGGTGTCCTCGGTCTTGCCGTCCACCTGGTAGCGGTCGACGTCGAGCTGGTCCGGGAACTTGTAGTACTGGCGGTACTGCTGGAGCTGGCTGTACGTGTCCGCGACGATCTTCGGGTCGATGATGCGGATGTTCGCCGTGGTCTGCGCGTCCTCGGACAGGGCACCGGTCGTCGCCGTGGTGGTGGCGTCGTAGTCCTGTTCCTGCACCCCGGCGACGTTGTAGGCGTCGCGGGTGGCGTCGATGTTCCGCTGGATGAACGCGGACTCGAACGAGCGCTCGCTCGGTGCGACCTGCAGGCGCTGCACGATCCACGGGTAGATCCCGCCGATGACGATCGCGGAGACCAGGAGCAGCCCGGTCCCGATGATCGACACCCGCCAGCGGCCGATGACCGCGGTGACGATGAACAGGATCGCGACGATGGCCGCGATGCCGGCCATGATCTCGCGGCCCGGGATCGTCGCGTTCACCTCGGTGTACTGCGCGCCGGTGATGAGCGAGTTGTCCTTCGTCAGCGCCGTGTACTGGTCGAGCCAGAGGCTCGCGGCCTGCAGCGCGATGTACAGCGCGGCCGTGATCGCGAGCTGGATGCGCGCGGCCTTCGAGATGCGGACCTCGCGACCACCGAAGCGGATGGCGCCGTACAGGTACGTCGCGGCGAGGGCGGCGAGGCCGGCGATGAGGACGACCGCGGACGAGTACGCCACGAGCGCACGCCAGAACGGCAGCTCGAAGACGTAGAACCCGACGTCGAGCCCGAACTGCGGGTCCGTCTTGCCGAACGGCGTCCGGTTGACGTACTCCAGCACGGTGCTCCACCGCGGTGCGGTCGCGAGCCCGGCGAAGACGCCGAGCACCGCGGGGATGCCGAGCACGACCACGCGACGCAGCGGCTCGATGACCTGCTGGTAGCGGTCGAGCTGCGCGTTGAGCTTCGCGTAGACCGGACGGAACCGGAAGGCGAGCACGATGCTCACCCAGACCGGGATCGCCATGCCCAGGAAGCCGGCGACGAACATGGCCGTCCCGGCGAGCCACCGGGTGGTCAGGACGCGCTCGAACCCGAGCTGCGCGAACCACGCGTAGTCGGTGTACAGGCTGGCGAAGATGAAGAAGCCGATCACCAGTGCGGCCAGCACGATGATCGTGACCACGATCGGGACACGCGGCGAGCGCCGTCCCGCGGTGGACGAGGTGTTCGTCACTTGTTGTGCTCCAGACGTGTCGGACCGGCGGCGCCGGCAGGCCGAGCCGTCAGTGGTGACGATCCTATTCGTCTCGACCGACAGGCAACCTGTGCCCCGTCTCAGGAACGCGCTCCGGGCCTCCTGGCCGGGTGGTCACCGGCGTCGCGCCCAGGAGGCGCGGGGAGCGTCGGCGCGCACCGCGCGCGCCACGCGCTCAGGCCGTGCAGCGCTCCAGTCCGGCAGTGCTCCGACCGGCGGCGATGGTCTCCAGGTCGGTGACCGCCTGGTCGAGCGTCGAGACGGCGTACACGTCGAGGCCGTCCGGGACGTGGCCGACGACCTCGTCGCAGTTCGCCTTCGGGGCGAGGAACACCGTCGCACCCGCCGCCTCGGCGCCGTACAGCTTCTGCCGGATGCCACCGATCGGGCCGACCTCGCCGCCGGCGGTGATCGTGCCGGTGCCCGCGACGTGCCTCCCGCCGTTCAGCGCACCGGGCGTGATCTCGTCGATGACCCCGAGCGCGAACATCATCCCCGCCGAGGGGCCGCCGACGTCCTGCAGCGCGATGTCGACGTCGAACGGGAAGTCGTAGCGTTCGACCACGCCGACTCCGAGCAGCGCGGTGCCCTGCTCGGCACGCGGGGTGACCGAGACCTGCCGGGTGGCGCCGTCCCGCTCGACCGTGAGGGTCGCGGGCCCGCTCGTGCCGTGCTCGGCGACGAGCTGCCGGAGGGTCGAGGCGTCGGCGTTCGTGGTGAGCGACGTCCCGTCGAACGCGGTGACGACGTCCCCTTCGCGGACCACGCCGTCGGCCGGGGAGCCGTCCTGCACGGTCCCGATCTCGAGTTCGCTCGGGACCTCGAAGCCCTGGTGGACGAGTGCCGCGGCGACCGAGGCCTGCTGCGAGTTCGTCATGTCCGCGGCGTCCTGCTCGTTGACCTGCTCGGTCGTGCGTCCGGGCGGGTAGATCGCGCTCGCGGGCACCACCGCCTCGGACTTCGAGAAGAGGGCGCGGATGACGCTCGTCCACGGCGGCCGCTCGGTGGCCGTGCCCTGCACGCTGACGGTGAGCATGTCGAGCGCACCGGACGTCGGGTAGGTGCGGTGCCCCTCGATCTGGATGAGTTCGACGTCCTTCGCGTCCTTGCCGGTCCCCTGCCGCTGCGTGCCGATGGTGTTGAACACCGGGCCGGGCATCTCGATCAGGTACGGACTCGGCAACAGGCTCGCGACGACCGCCAGGACGAGGGCGCCGACGACGAAGGCCCACCCGACCGTCCGTGAGCGCGAGCGACGGCGAGGGGCGGGGGCGAAGAGGGTCACGCGGGTCCTTCCGGGGGCTGTTCGCCCACGGCGCAGCCGGTCGGGCGGATGCCCGGGCCGGTCCCAGGTCCGGGCTCGCGGGCAGCGGTTAGCGTAGTCGGCATGCCTGATGAACCGCAGCCGGGGCCGGACGACGACTTCCAGGAGATGCTCCGCAAGCTCCTCTCCGGCGAGGGGCAGATCGACCCGTCGCAGCTCGCCGGTGCCGCCGGCCTGCCGAACGACCCGGCCTTCGTCGCGAACCTGATGAGCCAGCTCCAGCGGGCCGCGCAGAGCGGCGGTGACGGCATCGACTTCACCGTCACGGCGGAGCGCGCCGCCGCAATCGCCCGCGAGGGCGAGCAGCCGCTCGACCCCGCCACCGCGCAGGCCGCGCTGCAGGCGTTCCAGGTGGCCGCGCTCTGGCTCGACGAGGTGACCACCGTCGCGGAGCTCACCTCGACGCCGAGCGTCTACACGCGGGAGCAGTGGGCGACGGCGACGGCACCCGTGTGGTCGCAGATCGCCGAGCCGGTCGCGTCGAGCATCGCGACCGCCCTGACCGAGGCGATCGACCAGCGTGCGCCCGAGGAGCTGAAGCGGATGCTCGGCGACGTCTCGAAGGCGATGCGCGGAGTGGGCGGTGCGCTCTTCGCGATCCAGCTCGGTCAGGTCGTCGGACAGCTCGCCAAGGAGGTCGTGTCCGGTGGCGACGTCGGCGTGCCGCTCCTCGACGAGCAGGTCGCCGCGCTCGTGCCGCAGAACGTCGCCGAGTTCGCGGAGGGCCTGGACGTCCCGGCCGACGAGGTGCGCATCTACCTCGCCGTCCGCGAGCTCGCCCACGCCCGGTTGTTCCGGTCGGCCCGCTGGCTGCGCCTGCACATCATCTCGTCGATCACCGAGTACGCGAAGGGCGTGCACATCCCGTTCGACCGGGTCGAGGAGTCCCTGTCGGGCATCGACCCGACCGACCAGGAGCAGCTGCGGGACGCGCTGGCCTCCGGGGCGCTCATCCCGCCGCGGACCCCGGAGCAGGACGCCGCGCTCGCCCGGCTCGAGACCATGCTCGCGCTCGTCGAGGGATGGGTCGACACCGTCACCGCCGCGGCGACCGCCCGACTCCCCCGCTCCGGCGCGATCGCCGAGATGGTGCGCCGCCGCCGTGCCGCCGGGGGTCCCGCCGAATCGGCCTTCGCGACGCTCGTCGGCCTGGAGCTCCGGCCGCGCCGCCTCCGTGAGGCGGCGGCGATGTGGCAGCGGGTCACCGACGAGCTCGGCGCCGGGGAGCGCGACGCGCTCTGGGCCGCGTTCGACCTGGTGCCCGGCTCGGACGACATCGACGCGCCGGAGGCCCTGGTCGCCCGGCTCCGCGACCCGTCGCAGACGCCGGAGGACGACGCGTTCGACCGTGCGCTCGAGGACCTGCTCAACGACACCACCGCCGATCGTCCGCACGAGGACGAGGACGGCGGCATCGAGGACTCGGGTGACGGGCCCGCCGCCGGACCGGCGGACGGTCCCGGCGACGGCGACCCGCAGGACGGACCGCGGCACTAGCCGCGGTCCCGCCGACGGCGACCCGCAGGGGGGATCGCGGCACCAGTCGCTCCGGTCAGGGCGTTCCCGCTCGGTCGGACGGGAGGCACGACCCGCTTCCCGTCCCGAACCGTCCGGCCCGCCCCGGCTTGTCCACAGATCGGCGTCCGGTCCCGTCCGGCGGGGCGGATCTGCGCCAGCGTGGAGGCATGGGCATCCGCATCGACCCGACGCTCGAGTTCATCTGGCGCGATCCGTGCACGGTCCAGCTCGGGGTCGACCCGCCGCGCGCCGTGGTCGCCGTCCCGACGACGGCCGAGGAGCGCTTCCTGTGCGCGCTCCGGCGGGAGACCGGTCGGGACGCGATGGCCGGGGTCGCCCGGAGTGTCGGCTGTCCACCGGCGGTCGCGGCCCGGCTGCTCGGCGACGCCGCACCGGCCCTGGTCGACCTCGGCGCCGAGCCGACCGCACGGGTCGAGGTGTCCGGTACCGGACCGCTCCCGCAGGAGCTCGACCGGATGCTCACCGGTGACGGGGTGGAGGTGGTGCGGACGTCCGCTCCGCGCGGCGGTCCGGTCCCCGAGCCGGATCCCCCGCCGACGCTCGCCGTCCTCGTCGCCGACCACGTGACGGACCCGACGGTCCGGGCCGCCTGGTGTCGCCGGTCGGTCCCGCACCTCCCCGTGGTCGTCGGCGACGGTCGGGTGCGTGTCGGGCCGTTCCTGGTGCCGGGAGCCGGGCCGTGCCTCCAGTGCGTCGAACTCCACCGCACCGACGCGGACCCGGCGTGGCCGGCGATCGCAGCCCAGGTCTGGGGCCGCCCGGCGGCGGCGCTCTCGCCCTACCGGGCGGCGACGGTGGCCACGACGGTGACCCGTCTGGTCCTCGAGCGACTCCCCCTCGTGGCGCAGTACCCGGACGCGCAGCAGCTCGTCATCGACCGGACGGACCTGTCGGTCACGGTGCGGCGGGTCGCTCCGCATCCGCGCTGTGCGTGCCGAGCGCTGCCAGGAACCGGCTCGCCACCCGTGCCCCGCCCCGCGTGGACCCCTGGGCCGACCACGTCATCGTCAGGGAACGACGAGCACGGGTGATGCCCACGTAGAACAGCCGCCGTTCCTCGTCGACGCCGTCGTCGGTCGTCGCGTACGAGATCGGCAGCAGCCCCTCGGCGACGCCCGCGAGCACCACGTGCGGCCACTCCAGACCCTTCGACGAGTGCAGGGTCGCGAGCGTGACGGCGTCGAGTTCCGGCTCGTGGTGGGTCGCGGCGCGGTCCACCAGGTCGGCCGTGAACTGCTGCATGGTCGTCCCGGCGGGCGCGGCCTCGGCGAGCTGCATGATCGCCTGCAGGGCCTCCCACTGCTCGCGGACGGCACCCGTCCCTTCGGGCGCGGTCCGCGTCCACCCGCTGATCTGCAGCACGAGCTCCACCCGGCGCAGGAGCTCGTCGTCGGTCTGCCGCACCGCCTCGCCGCGCATGTGGTGGACCGCGAGCTTCACCTCCGGCCGGTCGAAGAAGCGCTTGCCGCCCTGCACCCGGTACGGGATCCCGTTGCGGGCGAGCGCCGACTCGATCGCCGCCGCCTGTGCGCCGACGCGGTACAGCACGGCGCACTCGCCGTACGCCGCCCCGCCGTCCACGAGCTCGGTGATGCGGCGGGCGATCGTCGCGGCCTCGTCCCCGTCGTGCGCGCAGGCGAGCACCGTCGGCTCCGGCCCCGGAGCAGTCTCCTGCGCGACGAGGTCGAGCGCCCCCGGCTGGCCGCGCATGAGCGCGTTCGCCGCGTGCACGACCTCCCGGGTCGACCGGTAGTTCCGCTCGAGGCGGAGCACGGACGCGCGCGGGAACTCCGACCCGAAGCCGAGCAGGTAGCGGCTGGACGCCCCCGTGAACGAGTAGATCGTCTGGCTGGCGTCGCCGACCACGCACAGGTCGTCACGGCCGCCGAGCCATGCCCGGAGCAGGTCGTGCTGCACGGGCGAGACGTCCTGGTACTCGTCCACCACGAAGAACCGGTACTGCTGCCGCACGTACGACGCCACCCGGGGCTCGGACTCCACCATGCCGAGGGTCGCGAGCAGCACGTCCTCGAAGTCCATCTGCCGACGGTCGTCCTTGAGCCGCTCGTACGCGCGCATGAGGTCGACCACGCGGGACGGCGAGGTGTCGCGCGGCATCGTCCGCTCCGTCGCGGCGGACTCGTACTCGTCGTAGGTGAGTCGTTGCACCTTCCGCCACTCGACCTCGCCCGCCAGGTCCCGGAGCGTCGGGGTGTCCACCCGCAGCCCGATCGTGTCCGCGGCGTGCGCGATCATCCGGCCCTTGGACTCGACGAGGCCGGGTGCGTGCCCGCCGACCGTGTCCGGCCAGAAGTACCCGAGCTGGGACATCGCCGCGGCGTGGAACGTCCGGGCCTGCACGGCTCCGGCACCGAGCGCGCGCAACCGCGACCGCAGCTCACCGGCCGCGCGGGTGGTGAACGTCAGCGCGAGGACGTGGTTCGGCGAGTAGGTGCCGGTCGCGACGCCGTAGGCGATGCGGTGCGTGATGGCGCGCGTCTTGCCGGTGCCCGCACCGGCCAGCACGGCGACCGGGCCGAGCAACGTCCGGGCGACCGTGCGCTGCTCGGCGTCGAGCGCGGCGAGCAGCGCGTCCGGGGTGGGGGTCGCCGGGTCGGCGGCGCCGGGTGCGACGGTCACGGCAGGTCGAGCGGCCCGCCGTACCACTCCTCGATGATGACGCGGGCGATCGAAGTCCGGCCGGGCAGCAGGATCGTGTCCCCGGCCTGTTCGCGGATCTCGTCGCGGGAGAACCAGCGGACGTCGAGGATCTCGACGCCGTCCGGCCGCGCGGCGGAGGGGTCGCCGTCGACGGCCCGAGCGCGGAAGCCGACCATGAGCGACGCCGGGAACGGCCACGGCTGCGAGCCGAGGTACTCCGGTTCCTCGATGGTGACGCCGGCCTCCTCGAGGACCTCACGCCGGACGGCGTCCTCGAGCGACTCCCCGGGCTCGACGAACCCGGCGAGCAGCGAGTACCGGTTCGCGTCCCAGGCGGCGTTCGAGCCGAGCAGGATGCGGTCCTCGCCGTCGGTGATGCCGACGATGATCGCCGCGTCGGTGCGCGGGAAGTGCTGGTGTCCCTCGGGGTCGCGGCGGACCCAGCCGCCGACGGTCGACTCGGTCGCCGAGCCGGTCCGCGGCGAGAAGCCGTGCACGGCGTGCCAGTTCGCCATCGCGACCGCCTCGACCGCGAGACCCTGGTCGCGGGCGGACAGCTCGGTGCCGAACATGCGCAGGTTCTCCCACGCCGCGGTGTCCGGTTCGATGGCGGCGGCAGCGTCGTCGTCGACGAGCGCCGCGACGAAGCGGGTGCCGGCCGGAGCGTCGGCGGCGTCGGCGACCGCGCGTCCGAGGTAGAGCAGCGTCGCGTCCTCGGGTACCTGTCCGGCGTCGACGAAGCGGAGGGTGCCGTCGCCGCCCCGGAGCATCGCGCCGGCGTGCACGGGCAGGAAGCGCGTCGTCGGGTCGTCCCGCAGCACGCGGTCGAGGTCCGGGGTGGTGCGGTACTCGGCATCACGGTCGAGCTCGTTGCGGGCGAGCGGCAGCCGGGCGGCGAACTCCACGGTCACGCGGATCTCCTCGTGGTCGACACGTCCCGGGTCAGCGTGGCGCGCACCGATCGGATGCGCCGCGGACCTACCCTGATGGGCATGGCGGGATCGCAGTTCACTCTAGCCGCGTTGGCGACGACGGCCGTGCCCGGGCTCGTCCTGACCGGGACGCGCACGCTCGGTTCGGTGGCCGCCGGCGACTACGAGTCCGCGGTCGTCCGCGACGCGGAGGGCAACCGCTCGGCGATCCGCCGTCCCCGGAACCAGCGCGCCGAGGCCCGTCAGTCCGCCGACCTGGTGGCGATCCGTGCGCTCAGCGCCGGGATCCGCACGCGCCTCCCGTTCGCCGTCCCGGAGTACCGCGGACAGGCGCCGATCGGCTCGACCCGCGCCATCCTCACCACGTTCGTCGAGGGCGAGCACCCCGCGCTCCGCGACCTGACGGACCGTCCGGAGCTGGCCACCAGCGTCGGCCGGGCGGTCGCCGCCCTGCACGGCCTGCCGACGAGCTTCGTGACGGACGCCGGTCTGCCGTCCCTCACGCCCTTCGAGGTGCTCCGGTCCGCGGTGTCCGTGATGGACCGCGCCGTCGCGACGAAGCTCGTGCCGGCCGCGCTCCAGGAGCGTTGGGAAGGTGCCGCGCGCGACCAGCAGCTCTGGCAGTTCACCCCGACCGTCGTGCACGGCTCGCTCGGCATCGACTCGCTGCTCGTGCGCGGGGACGAGGTCACCGGCGTGCTCGGCTGGGGCGAACTGCGTCTCGGCGACCCGGCGAAGGACCTGGCGTGGGTGCTCGCCGGCCGTCGCGAGGCCTTCGACACCGTCCTCAGTGCCTACACCGCCGGCGGCGGGGGCCGCGACCGCCAGCTCGGGCAACGCGCCCGCGTGCACCACGAACTCGAGACCGCGCAGTGGCTGCTGCACGGCGTGCAGGTGAAGAGCACGGAGGTCGTCGACGACGCCGTCGCGATGATGCACCGCCTGGCCGAGGCCGTGCACGCGCCGTCCGCCGCGCCCTTGCAGGCGGTGTCGCCGGACACGATGGAGATCGGCGAGGTCGAGCAGCTCCTCTCCTCGACCGAGCGTCGGCACGGCTGACGCAGCCGCGCGGCGCCCCGGCCACGAGGCACTGTCCGGCCTGGAGGCGCGACCCGGCTCAGCCGATCGCCTCGCGCCAGGCGCGTTCCAGTCCGGCGCGGTCGAGCAGTGACGTCGGTCGGACCTCGAGGTCGTCCGCGACGAAGTAGAACACCGCGTCGACGTCCTCGACCGGGCGGCCGGTGAACTCGGCGTACGCGACGCGGTACAGGGCGAGCTGCACCTGTCGGCGTTCCAGGTCCTCCGCGCCGGTCGGTGCCTTGCCGGTCTTCCAGTCGACGACCTCGATCCGCCCGTCGATCTCGTAGACGGCGTCGAGCTTGCACACGACGCTGTGCCCGAGGAACGGGATGTGGATCTCGCGTTCGACCTCGAGGGGCGTCAGGCCCGCCCAGCGCGAGCGGGCGAAGGTCTCCTGGAAGTCGGCCAGCCGTCGGGCGTCGTCGTCCGTGACGGCGAGGTCACCGTCGGTCGCGGGAGCGGTCTCGTCGAGGTCGAGGTCGAGCTCGCCGTCCCACGCGTCGAGGCCGCCGTCCCACCCGCCGAGCGGCGCCGCGGCGCCACCGCCACGGGCACGCTGTTCGACCCACTGGTGGAACAGGGTGCCGAGGCGGGTGGCCCGGTACGGCCGCTCGGGCATCGGACGGCGCAGCCGTTCGGCGACGCGGTCCGGCTCGCCGAGGTAGTCCTTGAAACCGGACGCCGGCACGCGGTGCGGGACGACCACCGCGTGCCCGGCCGACCGGGACGCCCGGCGTTCCGCGAGCAACAGGTCGATGTCGGCGGCGTGCCGGCCGGCGGCGCCGGGGTTCGCGTTGCGCACGCGGTCCGCGGCTGCGAGCACCCGTGGTCCACGGGAGCCGAACGGCACGTGCGGCCAGGTCTGTGTCGCCCCCTGGTCGCCGAGCGGGTTCGACTCGTGCGCGGTGCCCTCCGGGATCCGGTCGGCGGGGAGCACCCCGGCGTCGACGAGGTCGTGCAGGTACCGGCTCGGGGCCGTCGGCTTCACCCCGGTCGACCACGAGGACCCGGTGACGAGCAGCTCGTGCTTCGCACGGGTGAGCGCGACGTACGTCAGGCGGCGTTCCTCGTCCTCGTTCCGTGCCCGGACCTCGTCCTTGAAGGCGTCGATCGCGGCGACGACGTCCTTCTGCGTCTCCTGCCCGCGCCAGGCCAGACGCGGGAGTTCGTCGGCGTCCCCGCGGAACTCGTACGGCAACCGGCCGAACCCGAGCCACCCCGTCGATCCCTCCTGGGGACGGGCCGGCAGGGCGCCCTCGACCATCCGTGGCACGGCGACCGCGTCCCATTCCAGGCCCTTCGACCCGTGGATGGTCAGGATCTGCACCGTCCCGCCCTCGGGCTCCTCGGACCGCGGACCCATGTCGTCACGACGGGCGGCGGCGTCGATCCACCCGAGGAACGCGCCGAGGTCCGCTCGGTCGTCGGTCTGCACGAAGCCGCTCAGTTCGTCGACGAAGGCGTCGAGGTACGCCGACCCGCCCTGCTCGTGCGCGGCGACCTCGATGTCGAGCCGCATCTCCTGCACCACGAGCGTGACGAAGTCGACCAAGTCCCCGCCGGCACGGGAGCGCAGCGTGGCGAGCTGGGCGCCGAGCGCGCGCATCCGCTCGCGGCCGGCCGGGCTGATGCCGGCGAGGGCGGAGTGGTCGTCGGGCGCGGTCGTGACGAAGTCGAGCGCGTCGACCACGGAGCCCTGCTCCCCCGCGGCGACGGACGCCCGGAAGGCCGCGGTGACGTCGTCGTCGAGACGCTTGTGCGTGTGGTCGCGGCTGAACAACCACCGGGCGAGACCGTGCAGCGCGACGACGTCCGCCACCCCGACCCGCCACCGTGCGCCGGCGAGCAGGCGGATGAGGTCGTTGCCCGCTGCGGGGTCGTGCAGCACGCGGAGGCAGGCCACCAGGTCGACGATCTCGGGCCGCTGCAGCAGCCCGCCCGTCCCGAGCACGTGGTACGGCACCCCGCGCGCGGCGAGCGCGGCGGTGAAGGCCGCCAGGTCCTTCCGGGCGCGGAGCAGGAGCGCCATCGACCCGTCCGGGTTGCGCCCGCGGTGGTCCTGGAACCAGGCGGCGACGGTGTCGGCCTCCTCGGGCAGGGTCTCCGGGAAGGCGACCGCGACCGTGCCGCGGTCCGCTCCCGGTCGCGGGGCGAGCTGTTCGACCCGCACCTCGGACGCGGCGGAGAGCGGGGACACGACCGCGTTCGCCGCGGCGAGCACGTCGACCGGGTTCCGCCAGCTCGTCGACAGGGCGTAGGTCACCACGGGCTCGGCCGTGGCGCCGCCGAAGTCCGCCGGGAAGCGGGCGAGGTTCGCGGCACTCGCGCCGCGGAAGCCGTAGATGGACTGGTGCGGGTCCCCGACCGCCATCACCGGGTGGTCCCGGAACAGCCGCGCGAGGAAGCGCGTCTGCACGACCGAGGTGTCCTGGTACTCGTCGAGCAGCACCACCGCGAAGCGGGCGCGCAGGTCGGCGGCCACCCGTGGGGCGGCGTCGGCGGCGGCGAGCGCCAGGGCGATCTGGTCGGAGAACTCGACGAAGCCGCGGTCCACCTTCTGGCGGCGGAACTCCTCGACCAGGTCGGCGAGGGGCTCGAGGGACCCGATCGCGGCGACCGCGTCGGTGACGGCCTTGTACGGCGTGCCCCGGCCCGAACCGGGCAGTTCGAGCAGTTCCCCGAAGTCGATCGCGAACCGCCGGAGGTCCGCGGGGTCGACGAGGTGCTCGGACGCGGCCCCGGCGAGGGCCACCACGGCCGCGGTGACGGTGTCGACGTTCCGGTCGAGGCCGGCCAGACGATCGTCCCGTGCGGCGACGACGACCCGCCGGGCGAGCTGCCAGGCGGACGGCTCGGTGAGCACCTGGGACTCGCCGTCCCGGCCGACGAGCAGGGCGTTCTCGCGGAAGACGGCGTTCGCGAAGGCGTTGTAGGTCGACACCGTGGGCGCGAGGAAGGCGTCGCCGGCGGGGATGAGCCCGGCGGCCTCGAGCGCGGCGATCCGGTCGTTGATCCGCACGCCGAGCTCGCCCGCGGCCTTGCGGGTGAAGGTCAGGCCGAGCACCTGGTCCGGCTGCACGAACCCGTTCGCGAGCAGCCAGACGACACGGGAGGCCATCGTCTCGGTCTTCCCGCTGCCGGCACCCGCGACGACGAGGGCCGGCGCGAGCGGGGACTCGATCACGGCCCGCTGCTGCTCGGTGGGCCGGGGCTTCCCGAGGGCGTCCGCGATCGCGTCGGCTCCGACCCGAGGTGCCACGGGGGCGGCGCCGTCGGTCGGGGCGGTGTCCACCGCCGTCGTCTCCTCCGCGCTCACCAGGTCACCTCGCCCACGACGTGGATCCGGCACTCGGTACCCGTCCGGGCGCGGTCGCAGTGGTCGTCGACCGCCGCCAGGAACGTCCGACCCGCCATGCCGCGGGCGACGTCGTGCAAGCGCTCGCGGTACGCCTCGCGCGCCTCGGGGTCGAGCGCGCGCTGGGTCCGCTCGGAGTACGCGTGCCCGCCCTTCGGGTTCTGCACGAAGACGAGCCGGGCGTCGGTGGTCTCCGCACCCACGGGGACGCCCTCGACCGCGCCGTCGGCGACCGCGAGCTGGTAGGCGGCGAGCTGCGGGTGCGCCGGCATGTCGTTCTTCTCGCTCGGCATCGACCGTCCGGTCTTCAGGTCGACGATGCTGATCCGCCCGTCCGGGTCGACCTCGATGCGGTCGATGCTCCCCCGCACCCGGGCCGGCCCGGTCACGAGCGCGAAGGTGGACTCGGCGCCGAGCAGGCGCCGCCCGGCACGCGCCGTGGTCCGGAGGTAGTCGCTCAGCCCCTCGATCATCCGCCGGGTCCGGGCACGCTCACGGTCGGCGATCCACGGCGACTCGAACGTCAGCTCGTCCCACCGCTCCTCGACCCGCTGCCACAGCGACTCGACGTCGGTCTCGGTCGCGTGCTCCATCGCCTCGTGCACGATCGTCCCGATCCCCATGGCCGGACTCGGGGCCCCGCCGCCGAACGTCTGGGCGAACCAGTGCACGGGGCACTCCTCGAACGTGCCGATGCGGGACGGCGACACCGACACCGTCGGCGGGACGGGGTCGTCGCCGTCCTCGAGCACGACCGGTTCCGCGTCGAGGTCGACGAGCGGCGCGTCGGTCGTCGGCTCGGCCAGGCCGTACCAGTCGTCCGGCGACGCCCCCGGCACGTCCTCGGCGGCGAGGCGCGCGAGTGCGGACGCCGCCTCGGAGTCGCCGGTCGCGACCACGCGCCGACGCAGCGAGCCGGCGAGGCCGCGCAGGGACAGCGGATGCGCCGACGGCTGTCGGTCCGGCGGGACCGGCACGAGCCGGACGAACGGCGACGGGGACTCGTCGTCGTTCGCGACGGTCGCGATGACCACCTGCGTCGTCGCCCGGGACACGGCCCGCGCGAACAGGCGCAGCTCGTCTCCGATCACCGCTGCCCGGTCGTCGGTCGGCGAGTGCGGGATGCCGGCGGCTGCGCGGACCAGCCCGTCGGGGTCGAGCAGGCTGCCCCGCACGCGGGTGTTCGGCCAGACCCCGTCCTGGAGGCCCGTCACCACCACGACGTCACACTCCAGTCCGACGGTGGCCGAGGGGGTCAGCACCCGGACCCGTCCCGCGGTCCGGTCCGGTCCGATGGAGTCCTCGGGCAGGTCGGCGCCGAGGAGGTCGTCGACGAAGACGCGCGCCGGGGCGTCCGGCGTCCGCTCGACGAACCGCTTCGCCGCGGTGAAGAGCCCCACCACGGCGTCGAGGTGGCGGTCGGCCTCGGCCGCCCCGACGCCTCCGGCGACCGACTGCGCGCGCCAGGTGCCCGCGAGACCGCTGCGCTCCCACAGCCCCCACAGGAGCTCCTCGATGCTCGCGCCGGTCTCGGCATCGTGCCGCGCGGCCGCGAAGCTCGACGCGAGGCGTGCGGCACGCCGCGCGAAGGGCGCGTCGATCGTCGCGAGCCGCTCGGGCGCCCCGAGCGCCTCGACCAGGAGGTCGTCGGAGGTGCGGGTCCCGCCGCCCGCCAACTCCTCGCGCCGGAGCGCGAGCCGCAACCGCCGCATCGCCAGGGTGTCGAGTCCGCCGAGCGGTCCGGTCGCGAACGCCGTCGCGAGCTGGGCGTCGAGCGGCACGACGCCGAGCGCGACGGCGGCCGCGTCGACGAGGGCCCGGGAGGCGGTCTCGTCCCGCGGGCGGGTGGGCGCGGCACCGGCCGTCGCCGGGACCTCGGCCACCGAGAGCGCCCGGACGAGTTCCGGGATCGCGGCTCCGCTGCGGGTCACCACGACCATCCGGTGCCACGGGACGCCGTCGAGCAGTCGGTGCTCGCGCAGGCGTCTCGCGACCGCGGCCACCATCGCGGACCGGCTCGGGGCCTCCAGGTGCAGGACGGCGTCGGAGCGGCCACCGTGCTCCCGGGCGACGGCGGCACGCTGTCGGCCCGCCGCCGCGGTGCCGATGCGGCCGGTGATGCCGGTGACCAGCGCCCGGACCGGTCCGGCGTGCCGGTGCACCGTGTCGAGCACGATCTCCTGGACGTGGGTGACGCCGAGGCGCGGACCGAGCCTGCCGAGCACGTCGGGTTCCGCGCCACGGAAGGCGGAGGCGGCGATGTCCGGGTCGCCGAACGCGACGACCTGCACGCCGGAGCGGGCCAGCGCGCCGAGCAGGGCGATCTCGCCCTCGACGAGTTCCTGCACGTCGTCGACGACGACGAGACGGAGCGCGGCCACCGCGGGCGGGAGGTCGCCGCGGAGCACCGCCGCGGTCGCGAACGCCACGAGTTCGGCGGCGTCGAGCGCGGTGGTCCGGAACGCGGTCACGGTCGCGCGGTACTCGTCGACGAGGTCCCCGACGGCACGCCACTCGGGGTGCCCGGTCTCGTCCCCGAGTTCGCGCATGTCGTCGGGCTCGATGCCGGCGGCGACCGCGCGCATCATGAGGTCCCGCAGCGCCGTGCGGAAGCCGGCTCGCTCGCGGACGACCGCGGTGATCGGTGCGGGCCAGTCCGGTCCGGAGCCGTCGAGCTCGTGTCCGGCGAGCAGGTCGGCGAGGATGCGGTCCTGCTCGCCACCGGTCAGGAGGGTGGGCGCGTCCTGCCCCTGCACCGTCGCCGCGTGCGCCACGACCTGGAACGCGAGGGAGTTCACGGTCCGGGCGAGCGCGCCCGGCGTCACCCGGTCCACCGCGGCCGCGAGCCGGTCCCGGAGCGCGGTGGCCGCCATCCGGGCCGAGGTGAGCGCGAGCACGGTCGCGTTGCCCCCGGCGTCGACCGCGCCCGGCCGGGCGACCCGGTCCGCCACGAGCCGGGTGAGCGTGCTCGTCTTGCCCGTGCCCGGGGCGCCGAACACCGCCGCGTGCACGCCGTCCGGCAGTGCCAGGACCGCCTGCTGCGCGGGGTCCTCGACGAGCGCGCGCGACACCGAGCCGAGGTCCGGCGCGGGCGTCAGGGTCGTCGGTGGCACGCTCGTACGGTACCCAGCGCTGCCGACATCGCGCGCCACCCGCGCCGGGCTGCGGACGGGGCCGTGCGCCCGCGGCGAACGCTCCGGGCAGCCTGGGGACGCTCGGCTAGTGTGAGGTCGTGGACATCAAGATCGGCATCATCAACAGCCCGCGTGAGATCGGTTTCGAGACGGCGCAGACCGCCGACGAGATCGAGACCATCGTGTCCGAGGCCCTCACGGCCCAGGCGACGCACATCTCCCTTAAGGACGACAAGGGCCGCCGGATCATCGTGCCGGTCGCGTCGCTCGCGTACGTCGAGGTGAGCGCCGAAGAGTCGCGCCGCGTCGGCTTCTTCGCCTGACCCTCCCGAGCGTGGAGCTCCTCTTCGCCGTCCTCGGCGGGATCCTGCTCGGGGCCGTCGCCCACGTGGTCGTGCCGCGGCGCACGACCCGGGGCGTTCTGGTCGCCCCGGCCGTCGGCGGCATCGCCGCGGCGGTCCTCTGGGAGGCCCTGACCTGGGCCGGGTGGCCGTACGACGGGACCTGGATCTGGGTCGTCGCGCTGCTCGGGTCCGCTGCGGTCGCCCTCGTGGTCGCGGTCGTCCTCGGCCGCCGTCGGACCGCTGCCGACGAGGCGCACTACGAGCGTCTGGTCAAGCAGGGCGCCTGAGCGCGGCCGACTGCCGACCCCGCCCGCCTGCTGACCCCGCCCCACCGCTGACCAGGCCTGCCGACTGTCGGGTCGGCCGGTCGGGTCGGGTCGGGTCAGCCTGTCGGGTCGGGTCAGCCTGTCGGGTCGGCTCGGGTCAGCCTGTCGGGTCGGCTCGGGTCAGCCTGTCGGGTCGGGTCAGGCCGTGAGCCCGAGCGCGTCCATCCGCCGGGTGTGCGCCGCGATGAGCTCGGTCCAGACCGGCTCGAGCCGCTCCTGGTCCTCGCGGGCGTGCGAGGCGAGCGCCGACCGCGCCACGAGCAGGGTGTCCCCGACCAGGCGCCGCCCCCACATCGCGAGACGGGACGCCACGACCGGGTCCTCGTCGATGCGTGCCGTGAGCTCCTCGACCACGGCCGGTTCCTCCCGAGCGTCGAACACGGTGCGCAGGCGCTGCCGGACGTCGATCGGGAGCGACCGGAGCAGGTTCGCGAACAGGTCGTTGAGGATGCCGGCGGTCACGTACCCGGTGAGCATCGACTCGTACCAGTCGGCACCGTTCGTCCGCTCGAGGAACCGGTCGATCGCCTCGCGGTGCGGCGCCATCAGGTCGGCCGGCTCCTGCCCGCCCCGCTCGATCTCCGCGACGATGGCACGGTGCCGCTCGAGTGCGGTGGTCGCGAGCACGCCCGTGACCAGCCGGCCGGAGAGCGTCGGGGCACCGGCTCCGGCGCGGCCCATCGTCTCGTACAGCGACAGCTGGAGGTAGGCGGCCTGGCCGAGGTACACGTCGAGCTCGGGGCTGACGTCGTCGAGCCGGAGACGCTCGACGGCACCGCCGCGCGGGTTCCGCGACGCGAGCCAGGCCGCGGCGAGCTGCGCAGCGCGCTTCCGGTTCCACCACGACACCACGCGACCAGCATACGGGTCGGCTCCCCCTCGTCCGGCACGTCGGTAGACTGGCCGTGACTCCTCCCCACGAACAGGGTGAACTTCTTGACTTTCTCAGAACTCCAGATCGAGCAGGACATCGTCGATGCGCTCGCGAGCAAGGGCATCATCGAGCCCTTCCCGATCCAGCAGCAGACGATCCCGCTCGCCCTGACCGGCCAGGACATCATCGGTCAGGCCAAGACCGGCACCGGCAAGACCTTCGGGTTCGGCCTGCCGCTGATCCAGCGCATCGGCGCCGACCCCGGACCGGGGGTGAAGGCGCTCGTCGTCGTCCCCACCCGCGAACTCGCCGTGCAGGTGAGCGAGGACCTCGAGTCCGCGATGGTCAACCGACCCACGAAGCTCGTGTCGATCTACGGCGGCAAGGCGTACGAGGGCCAGGTCGAGCAGCTCAAGGCCGGCGCCCAGATCGTCGTCGGCACGCCCGGTCGCCTCATCGACCTGCACCGCCAGCGGCTCCTCGACCTGTCGCACGTGCAGGAGATCGTCCTCGACGAGGCCGACCGCATGCTCGACCTCGGCTTCCTGTCCGACATCGAGCGGATCTTCCAGGCGGTCCCGGCCGTCCGGCACACGATGCTCTTCTCGGCGACGATGCCCGCGCCGATCGTCGCCCTCGCGCGCCGCTTCATGTCGCGTCCGGTGCACATCCGCGCGACGGACCCCGACGAGGGGCTGATGCAGGCGAACATCAAGCACGTCATCTACCGCGCGCACTCCCTGGACAAGGACGAGGTCATCGCCCGCATCCTCCAGGCGGAGGGCCGCGGCAAGACCGTCATCTTCACGCGCACCAAGCGTGCGGCCGCCCGCATCGTCGAGGAACTGAAGGACCGCGGGTTCAACGCCGCCGCCGTCCACGGTGACCTCAACCAGGAGCAGCGCGAGCGCGCCATGGCCGCGTTCAAGGCCGGCAAGCGCGACGTCCTCATCGCGACCGACGTGGCCGCCCGCGGCATCGACGTCGACGACGTCACGCACGTGATCAACCACACCATCCCGGACGACCCGGACACGTACCTGCACCGCGCCGGCCGCACCGGCCGTGCCGGCAAGACCGGCATCGCGGTCACGTTCGTGGACTGGGATGACCTGCACAAGTGGACGCTCATCGACAAGGCGCTCGAGTTCGGCATCCCCGAGCCCGTCGAGACGTACTCGTCGTCGCCGCACCTCTTCACCGACCTCGACATCCCGGCCGGGACGAAGGGGCGCCTGCCCGGTTCGTCGCCGCGCGCCGCGACCGCGGGTGCCGAGAAGCCGGCATCCGGTGGCCGGTCCGGCTCGGCCTCCGGCGGGTCGCGGTCGCGCAGCCGCACCCGGTCGTCGGGCTCCGAGGACTCCGGCTCCCGCCGTCCCTCGGGCGACCGCACCGCCCCGGAGCGCTCCGCTCCCGCCGCGGACGCCGCCGCCCCGGAGTCGGCGACGGCACCCGCCTCCGGTGACGAGTCCGCCGACGGCGCCCAGAAGCGTCGTCGCCGTCGTCGCCGTCGCGGCGGCAGCTCGTCGGAGGCGACCGCCTCGGCACCGCAGGGTGCCACGGACGGCGAGTAGCTCCTCCAGGACGACGGCCCCGTCACGAGTGTGACGGGGCCGTCGTCGTCTCCGGCGCCGGAACGAGGCCCGCGTCGCCACGCCGCATGCGTCGGCGCACCACCGGACGGGAGGCCCGGGGACCGGTCCGCCGGACCGGCTGCGGGTCAGGACAGGCGGGAACCAGGACCGACGACGGGCGCGCTGCCGGTCGCCTGGTCGACGATCGCGTCGAACGAGCGGCGCGCCGTGCGGTGCTCGCCGAGGCGGTTCGGCTTGCCCTCGCCGTGGTAGTCGCTCGACCCCGTGACGAACAGGCCGTAGCGCTCGGTCCAGTCCAGGAGCGTCCGCTTGCCGTCCGCGCTGTTCTCCCGGTGGTCGACCTCGAGCCCGCCGAGACCCGCGTCGACGAGCTCACGGAGCATCGGCTCGTCGATGACGATCCCGCGGGAGGACGCGGCCGGGTGCGCGATCACGGGGACGCCGCCGGCGGCACGGATGAGCTCGACGCCACGCAACGGGGTCGGGGCGTCGTGCGGCTGGTAGTAGCCGGAGGAGGGGTGCAGGATGCCGCGGAACGCCGCACTGCGATCGGGCTCCAGGCCGAGGCGGACCAGGGCGTCGGCGATGTGCGGACGGCCGATCGTCGCCCCCTCGCTCGACTCGGCCAGGACGTCGTCCCAGGTGATCGGGTGGTCGCGGCCGATCGCGTCGACCATGCTGCGGGCCCGCGTGAAGCGGCCGTCGCGGATCGCGGTCGTCTCCGTGACGAGCGCGGGGTCCGCCGGGTCGACGAGGTACCCGAGCACGTGCACGCTCCGCCAGCCGGTCCGGGTGCTCAGTTCGAGCCCGGGCAGCAGGGTCATCGGCAGCTGCCGGACCGCCTCGGCGGCCTCGTGCCATCCCGCGGTGGTGTCGTGGTCGGTGAGGGCGACGGCGTCCAGGCCGCTCGCCGCCGCGGCCCGGACGAGGTCGGCCGGGCGCTCGGTGCCGTCGGAGACGCTCGAGTGAGCGTGCAGGTCGATGAACGGATCAGGCACGCGGCAATGCTACCGACAGGCCGACAGCTGGTCGGACGCGGTCCACCGGCACGGTCCCCGGCGCCGTCACCGCGCCGGGCTCGCGATCCGGAGTGGTGGGAGGAGGTGCATCGTCGCGAAGGCGAACACCCCGAGTGCGGGCAGGAAGACCCGCGGATCGGGCACGTAGCCGTCGGTGGCGGGCTGGTCGGCGACCGCTGCGGTGTGGACGGGCCCGGCCGTGCCGACGACGTACGACAGGACGAGCCCGGCGACCGCGACCCCGAACAGCACGAAGGTCCATGCCGCTCGACGGATCCACCACGCCCGGACGCGTGGGACGAGCCGGAGCGGCAGCCCCAGGGCGAAGACCAGGAGCGTGAGGGGTGTCGAGAGGACGGCCCAGCCGATGAACTGGAGCACCTCGGTGAACGCCCCGCCGACGATGGACCACACCGCGACGACGACGAACGTGAGGAACCCGGTCAGCACGACCTGCATCGGCACCGCCATCCAGACGAGCGCCGTACCGAGCACGTCCCGGTCCGGCCGTCGTCGGAGCGGCAGGGGCGGGACCTGCTGCCAGTCGCTCACGCCCGGCCGCCGACACGGTGCGCGGTCCGGGCGGCCGTGACGGACCCCTGCTCCTGCATGGTCTGAGTCTGCACCACCGCCCGCCCACC
>NZ_QKTO01000007.1 GCF_003234855.1 Curtobacterium sp. MCBD17_032 | reverse complement strand
ACGGGGGCGTCTCGCGGTGATGAGCCGGCGGTGCGCGGCAACGGTCATCGTCGGGTACCTCACGATCCTCGCTGCGCCCAGCCTCTCCTCACCGGTAGCCCGGCGGTGACGAGGACCGCGGCGAGGCGGCCCGGGTCCTCCGCTTCTGCCATGCCCCACCGCGCGAACCCCCGGACTTCCCGTGATCGCCGGAGTGCGTCCTCCCGTCGTTTCTCGGTCCAGAGGCCGTCGCGGTCGTCGTACTTCACCCGTCCGTCGAATTCTCCGATGACACCGGACCCCGGCCACCAGAAGTCGACCCGGAAGAGCCCGGCGTCCGTGGCGAACTCCTGTTGGAGGACCGGCGGCGCTGCGCCGAGCTGCCTGAGGGTCACACGGCTGATCGACTCCCCGGGCGACTCCGCGGCCGCGTCGGCGAACGCCAGGGCTGATGCCGCTCGCCGTGATCCGCGTCGGCCGCGTCGATCGGCGAGCGCGCTCGCGAGGGTGGCGTGGTCGAGGTGTCCGCCGTGGAGGACGTGGTCGAGCACGACGACCGCGAGCGTGAACGTCGACGTGTGCGCCAGGTCGACCACGGTCCGGAGGAGCGAGGTCGTCCGGAGGCCGTCGAGTACCACGACCTCGTCGTCAGCGAGCCGTCCGGCATGCCGGACGACGCCACGGCCGCTGTGCGTCTTGGTGGCTCGGCGGTCGATGACGTGCAGACGCCAGTCAGGTCGGCCGTGGTCGGGCAGCCCCCACAGCGCGGCGGCCGAGCGGTGCGAGACGACGCCGTCCGCCTGCAGCGTCGCGGCGCGGGCTCGGACGACCAGCTGCCGTCGCCCGAGGGGTGGGAGGGCGGACCACTCACGGCGCTCGACCGCCGTGCCGTGGAACAACCGGACCGGATCCGCGAGTGTGGACGGGAGCGCGGTGAGGACTGCAGGTGTGGAGATCTCCATCCACTGACGATGCCGGGATGCCCGCCGCGTCGCGGGCACCCCTGCGGACCGGTGGAGAGCCTCCAGCCCGACCACGGCTGTGCAGGGGAGGTGGGACGCCCCCGTCAACGCGAGACGCCGCCTGATGCACGAAACGCCGCCGGATTCGGTGGCGTCTCGTGCATCAGGCGGCGTCTTCGCGACTCAGCGGCGTCGCGGGGCCGCCGCGGTGACGGGTCAGCCCCGGTAGTTCGGTGCCTCGACCACCATCTGGACGTCGTGCGGGTGCGACTCCTTCAGCCCGGCCGCGGTGATGCGGACGAACTTGCCGCGCGCCTTCAGTTCCGGGATGGTGCGGCCGCCGACGTAGAACATCGACTGCCGCAGGCCACCGACGAGCTGGTACACGACGTTGCCGACCGAACCGCGGTAGGGCACCTGGCCCTCGATGCCCTCGGGGATGAGCTTCTCGTCCGAGGGGACGTCCGCCTGGAAGTAGCGGTCCTTCGAGTACGAGGTCTTCTTGCCGCGGGTCTGCAGCGCCCCGAGGGAGCCCATCCCGCGGTAGGCCTTGAACTGCTTGCCACCGACGAACACCAGGTCGCCCGGGGACTCGTCGGTGCCGGCCAGCAGGGAGCCGAGCATGACGGTGTCCGCGCCCGCGACGAGGGCCTTCGCGATGTCGCCCGAGTACTGCAGGCCGCCGTCGGCGATGATCGGCACGCCGGCCTCACGCGCGGCCAGGGATGCCTCGTACACGGCGGTGACCTGCGGCACGCCGACGCCGGCGACGACGCGGGTCGTGCAGATCGAGCCCGGACCGACGCCGACCTTGACGGCGTCGACACCGGCGTCGATGAGCGCCTGAGCACCGGCACGGGTCGCGACGTTGCCGCCGATGACGTCGATGCCGTCGAACGACGAGTCGGCCTTGATGCGACGGACCATGTCGAGCACGCCTTCGCTCTCACCGTTCGCGGTGTCGACCACGAGCACGTCGACCCCGGCGTCGCGGAGGGCCTCGGCGCGCTGCCAGGCGTCCCCGAAGAAGCCGATGGCGGCACCGACGCGCAGTCGGCCCTCCTCGTCCTTCGTGGCGTCCGGGTACTTCTCGCTCTTGTCGAAGTCCTTGACGGTGATGAGCCCGCGGAGCTTGCCGTCGGCGTCCACCAGCGGCAACTTCTCGATCTTGTGCTGCGCGAAGATGGCGATCGCCTCTTCGGGGTCGATGCCCTCGAGCGCCGTGATGAGCGGGGCCTTCGTCATGACGTCCCGGACGAGCGTGCTGGACATCTCGAACGGGGCGACGAAGCGCATGTCGCGGTTCGTGATGATGCCCACGAGCGTCCCGTCGGCCTCGACGACCGGCAGGCCGGAGACGCGGAACTGCCCGCAGAGCGCGTCGACGTCGGCGACGGTGGCGTCCGGCGTCGTGGTCACCGGGTTGGTGATCATGCCCGACTCGGAGCGCTTCACCTTGTCGACGTAGGCGGCCTGGTCCTCGATCGACATGTTGCGGTGCAGGATGCCGATGCCGCCCTGGCGCGCCATGGCGATGGCCATGCGCGACTCGGTCACGGTGTCCATGGCAGCGGAGAGCAGCGGCACGTTGACCGAGATCCGCTTGGTGAGCCGGGACGTCGTGGACGCCTCGCTCGGGATGACGTCGGTGTGCCCCGGCAGGAGCATGACGTCGTCGTACGTGAGTCCGATGAATCCGAACGGATCCGGCTGGTCCATGGGTCCCCTTCGTGGGCGAGATGAACGGGTGTCAGTACCGGGAACGCACCGGTGGGCTCTCGATGGGACATGGTAACGCGCGCGACGCGGGTGCCATTCCTGGAGGTGAGGTCAGTCGCTGTACCGGCCGGACGGGAGGCTTCGGCTCCGGAACGCAAATCGACTC
Source organism: Curtobacterium sp. MCBD17_032 (assembly GCF_003234855.1). Classification (GTDB taxonomy): domain Bacteria; phylum Actinomycetota; class Actinomycetes; order Actinomycetales; family Microbacteriaceae; genus Curtobacterium. The sequence goes on along the minus strand of NZ_QKTO01000007.1, from coordinate 115,477 downwards.
GCCTGTGGAAGATCACGGTTGCGGCACGATTTGTGCAGGGAACGTGCCGGAAACACGGGGGACACAAAAAATCCCTAGGGTCCTCGACTATCCGAACGAGAGGCTCATCCGTGGGTTCCATCACTCCGCCGGGGTCAGCGCTGGCGCGCCGACTCCGCCGCGGGGCACCAGGCCGCCGTCGCCTGGTCCTCGCCGCCGTGCTCTTCCTCGCCTTCCTGGCCACCTTCGCCGTCGACGTGGTGCTCTCGCCCGTCGCCGGTGCCGCCACCAGCAGCCCCTCCGCCAGCAGTGCGCCCGCGAGCACCGGGCCCTGCGTGGTCAGCACCTCGAACGGCTGCATCCAGGGCACCATCCTCGACTCGGAGCGCAAGCCGGCCGACGGCGTCGCGGTCGACGTCACCGGCCCCGGCTCCTTCGCGGGGTCCTCGACGACGAACGCCGACGGCCGCTGGTCGGTCAGCATCCCGGAAGCCGGGTCCTACACGGTCAAGGTCGACCAGGACTCGCTGCCGGACGGGCAGTACCTCACCGACGCGAAGGACGCCGAGCGCACCGTGCAGGGCAACCTGAACGCCAACGCCGGCACGATCTTCCAGCTCTCCGACCAGGAGGGCGCGACCACCGACACCGGCGCCACGAGCGTCACCGCGGCACGGTTCTGGCAGCAGTTCGCCTCCGGCATCCGCCTCGGACTCCTCATCGCCCTCGCCTCGATCGGCCTGTCGCTCATCTACGGCACGACCGGCCTGTCGAGCTTCTCCCACGGTGAGCAGGTGACCCTCGGCGGCCTCCTCGCCTACGTCTTCGCGAACCAGCTCGGATGGAACATCTGGCTCGCCGGGCTGGTGACCGTGCTGCTCTGTGCCGCGACCGGGTACCTGCAGGACGCGGGCATCTGGAAGCCCCTGCGGAAGCGCCGGATCAGCCTCACGCAGCTGATGATCGTGACGATCGGTCTCTCGATCGCCGCCCAGTACGCCTTCCAGTACTTCTTCGGGGCCTCGACCGTCCGCATCCAGCAGGGCAACCCCGAGACCGTGACCTTCGCGGGCATCACCCTGACGGTGCAGTCGTACGTCGCGATGGGGATCGCGCTCGTCGTGCTCGTCGGCACGGGGCTGTTCCTCGGCAAGACGCGCTTCGGCCGCGCCACCCGCGCGGTGTCGGACAACCCGGCGCTCGCCGCGGCGTCCGGCATCGACGTCGACCGCGTGATCCGCTTCGTGTGGACGCTCGCCGCCGGTCTCGCCGGTCTGTCCGGTGTGATGCTCGGCCTCGTGCTGAACGGCGTGAACTGGCAGACCGGTCTCCAGCTGCTGCTGCTCATGTTCGCCTCGGTGACCCTCGGCGGTCTCGGGACGGCCTACGGCGCGCTCGTCGGCTCGATGATCATCGGCATCGTCGTGGAGCTCACGAACCTGGTGCTGCCCGGTGACTTCAAGTACGCCACCGCCCTCGTCATCCTCATCCTCATCCTGCTGTTCCGGCCGCAGGGCATCTTCGGCCGTGCCGAGCGGATCGGTTAAGGGAGCACCCGCATGGACTACATCCTCACCCTGCTCACCTCGCTGACGCAGGAGGCCCTCGCCCCGACGACCGCGGCGTTCGCGCTCGCGGCCATCGGCCTCAACGTGCACTTCGGGCTCACCGGCCTGGTCAACATGGGCCAGGCGGCGTTCCTGCTGCTCGGCGCCTACGGCTTCGCGATCTCGATCTCGAACGGCCTGCCCGTCGGCCTCGCGGTGCTCATCGCACTGGCCATCGCGATCGTCTTCGCGGTCATCCTCGGCATCCCGACCCTGCGGCTGCGCGGGGACTACCTGGCGATCGTGACGATCTCCGGTGCCGAGATCATCCGCATGGTCGGCCGATCGAGTCTGCTCACCGACACCACCGGTGGCTCGAACGGCATCACCGGCTCGAGCTACCGCGAACCGTTCAACGCGTTGAGCTTCCTGCCCGACGGGACCACGACCATCCTGTGGTTCACGTACTCGAACAACGGCGTCAACGGCTGGTGGATCCGCATCGTCGGCTGGGGCCTCGTCGCCCTGTTCACCCTCGTGCTGTTCCTGCTCATGCGCAGCCCGTGGGGCCGTGTCGTGAAGGCCATCCGCGAGGACGAGGACGCCGTCCGCTCCCTCGGCAAGAACGTCTACTCGTACAAGATGCAGGCGCTCGTCTTCGGTGGTGCGCTCGGTGCCCTCGCCGGTGTGATCTACGTCCTGCCGAGTTCGGTGCAACCGGACGCGATGGGCCGCTCGATGACCTTCTTCATCTGGACGGCGCTCATCCTCGGCGGCGCCGCGACGGTGTTCGGACCGGTGCTCGGCGCGATCCTGTTCTTCGTCGTCCGTCTCTTCATCCGCACGCTCGCGGGTGACTTCATCCCGAACTCGATCATGAGCGCCCAGCAGGCCGAGCAGTTCTCCTACGTGCTGGTCGGTGTCGCGCTCATGCTCCTCATCGTCTTCCGCCCACAGGGACTCCTGGGGAACAAGAAGGAGCTGACGTTCAGTGTCTGAACCCACCGGAACCACGCCCGGCGTCCCCACCGCCCTGACGGCGGTGCAGCACGCCCCCGGTTCGCCGAAGCCGGACGCCATCCTCACGGTCGACAACATCAGCCGCCGCTTCGGCGGTATGACCGCGGTCGACGTGGACCACCTCGAGGTGCAGCGCGGTGCCATCACGGCCCTCATCGGTCCGAACGGCGCCGGCAAGACCACCTTCTTCAACCTGCTCACCGGCTTCGACAAGCCGACGAGCGGCAAGGAGGCCCGCTGGCAGTTCAACGGGAAGACGCTCGGCAACACCGGGGCTGCGAAGGTCGCCCGCGCCGGCATGGTCCGCACGTTCCAGCTGACGAAGGCACTGTCGCGCCTCACCGTGATGCAGAACATGCTGCTCGGCGCGAAGGACCAGCCGGGCGAGAACTTCTTCGCCGCGCTCGTCAGCCCGCTGTGGCGGAAGCGTGAGCAGGAGATCACGGCGAAGGCCGAGGACCTCCTCGCCCGCTTCAAGCTCCTCGAGAAGAAGGACGACTACGCCGGATCGCTCTCGGGCGGCCAGCGGAAGCTCCTCGAGATGGCCCGCGCGCTCATGTCCGACCCGACGATGATCATGCTCGACGAGCCGATGGCCGGCGTGAACCCGGCGCTGACGCAGTCGCTGCTCGGGCACATCCAGTCCCTCCGCGACGACGGCATGACGGTGCTCTTCGTCGAGCACGACATGCACATGGTCCGACACATCTCGGACTGGGTCGTCGTGATGGCCGAGGGCAAGGTCGTCGCCGAGGGGCCGGCCGCCACCGTCATGGACGACCAGGCCGTGATCGACGCCTACCTCGGCGCCCACCACGACACCGACCTCGGTGACGACTCGCTCCTCACCGAGGAGACCTACGAGGAACTCGCCGACGAGGTCGCAGAAGAGGACGCGGCGGACGCCGCCGACGAAGGGAAGGCGACCCGATGACGGACGCGACGAACGGCACCGGCGCGGACCGGGCCTCCAGTGCGGAGCCGGCAGCGGTGGCCGTCACCCCCGGCAGCACGGGCCCCGCGACCGCGCGCGCCGCGACCGGCGGTGCCACCGCGGTCCAGGACCGCGAGCCGGTCATGCGGGCCGACAACCTCGTCGCCGGGTACCTGCCGGGCGTCAACATCCTCAACGGGTGCGACCTGGTCTGCTACCCGGGCGAGCTCATCGGCATCATCGGCCCGAACGGCGCCGGCAAGTCGACGCTCCTCAAGGCGCTGTTCGGCCTCGTGAACATCCGCGAGGGGTCGGTCACGCTGCAGGGCGAGGACATCACGAACCTCAAGGCGAACAAGCTCGTGCAGGCCGGCGTCGGCTTCGTGCCGCAGACGAACAACGTCTTCCCGTCGCTCTCCATCGAGGAGAACCTGCAGATGGGGCTGTACCTGCGACCGAAGAAGTTCGCCGAGCGGCTCGAGGTCATCTACGACCTGTTCCCCGTCCTCGGGCAGCGCAAGGGCCAGCGTGCCGGGTCGCTGTCCGGCGGTGAGCGGCAGTCCGTCGCGATGGCACGGGCGCTCATGATGGACCCGAAGGTGCTGCTGCTCGACGAGCCGAGTGCCGGCCTCTCGCCGGTGCGCCAGGACGAGACGTTCATCCGCACCCGCCGCATCAACAAGGCCGGCGTCTCGGTGATCATGGTCGAGCAGAACGCCCGTCGGTGCCTGCAGATCTGTGACCGCGGCTACGTCCTCGACCAGGGACGGAACGCCTACTCGGGCACCGGGAAGGAGCTCGCCGACGACCCCAAGGTCATCGAGCTCTACCTCGGCACGCTCGCCAAGGACGTCGACGCCACGAAGTAGGGCCGTCGACACCGCGGGTGCCGCTGTGGGGGCAGCATCCGCGACAGGTGGGGCCGTGCTGGCTGCGCATGCGCGCCGCACGGCCCCACTCTCGTGCTGCGGGGCGGTGTGTGCCCGAGACGCCCCCGTCTGCGCGAGACGCCCCCGTCTGCCGGCGACACCCCCGTCTGCCGGCGACGCCCCCGTCTGCCGGCGACGCCCCTGTCTGCCGGCGACGCCCCCGTCTGCCGGCGACGCCGCGGAAGGCGCGCGACGCCGCGAGATCCGGCGGCGTCTCGCGCACACCACGGCGCCGTCCGCTGACGGGGGCGTCTCGCACGACCGCCACCGGGCCTCCCGTCCGGCCCGGAGGCCCGTCCCGCCTCCGGCGCGTCGGGTACCGTTCCAGCGTGGAACGCTTCTCGGCCCGGGCGATGGACGCCCTCGTGTGGGTGGTGTTCGTCGTGCTCTTCGTCGGCGCGGCCCTGCTCGTGAAGGTCGCCGCCGCGCTCCTCGTCGTGCTGGTCGTGCTGGCGCTGCTGCTCGGGCTCACGCTCCGGGTGCTCCGCCGACGTCGCACGCGCTGACCCCGCCGACCGTCCGGCCGTGCCACCCGCACACCCCGCCCGGTAGGCTTGCCGGGTGAGCGAAGTCGAGATCGGTGCAGGCAAGCGCGGACGTCGGGCGTACGCGTTCGACGACATCGCGGTGGTCCCCTCGCGGCGGACGCGTGACCCGCGTGACGTCAGCGTCTCGTGGTCGATCGACGCGTTCACGTTCGAGTCGCCGATCCTGTCCGCGCCGATGGACTCCGTCGCCTCGCCCGCGACGGTCATCGAGATGGGTCGTCTCGGCGTCCTCGGGGTCCTCGACCTCGAAGGGCTCTGGACCCGCTACGAGGACCCGGAGCCGTACCTGGCCGAGATCCGCACGCTCACCGACGGCAACGTCACGAAGCGCATGCAGGAGATCTACGCCGAGCCGGTCAAGGCCGAGCTGATCACCCGTCGCCTGGCCGAGATCCGCGCCGCCGGGGTGCCGGTCGCCGGCTCGCTCAGCCCGCAGCGCACGCAGGAGTTCTCGCAGACGGTCGTGGACGCCGGTGTCGACCTGTTCGTCATCCGCGGCACCACGGTCAGCGCCGAGCACGTGTCGCAGAACACCGAGCCGCTCAACCTCAAGAAGTTCATCTACGAGCTCGACGTGCCCGTGATCGTCGGCGGGGCCTCCACGTACACGGCGGCGCTGCACCTCATGCGCACCGGTGCCGCGGGCGTGCTCGTCGGCTTCGGCGGTGGCGCAGCATCGACCACCCGAGCAGCGCTCGGCATCCACGCGCCGATGGCCACCGCGGTCGCGGACGTCGCGGGGGCTCGTCGCGACTACATGGACGAGTCCGGCGGCCGGTACGTGCACGTCATCGCCGACGGCGGCCTCGACACCGCCGGGGACGTCGTGAAGGCGATCGCGATGGGCGCGGACGCCGTCATGCTCGGCACCGCCCTGGCCCGTGCGCAGGAAGCGCCGGGCGGCGGCTTCCACTGGGGTGCCGAGGCGCACCACCCGGAGCTGCCCCGCGGCCGTCGCGTCGAGGTCGGCACGATCGGCTCGCTCGAGAGCATCCTGAACGGCCCGACCCCGTCGTGGGACGGCCGTGCCAACCTGGTCGGCGCGCTGCGTCGGTCGATGGCGACGACCGGGTACTCCGACGTCAAGGAGTTCCAGCGAGTAGAAGTGGTCGTGGCGCCCTACCACCGCTGACGGCGGTGCGCCCGTGGACGATCCGCGGGCGCTGCTCCGGCGCCGGACGGCGATGGAGGCGATCATGACAACGACGGTCACGAACGATGCGGCGAGCACCGCGGGGTTCGACCCCGCGACGAAGCTCGGTCCGGACGAGCGTGCGGCCGCGATCGAGACCCTGAAGACGCGGGAGCTCGACGTCCTGGTCGTCGGCGGCGGGATCGTCGGCGGCGGTGCCGCACTCGACGCCGTCACCCGGGGCCTGTCGGTCGGGATCGTGGAGGCCCGCGACTGGGGATCGGGCACGTCCAGCCGGTCGTCGAAGCTCGTGCACGGTGGCATCCGGTACCTCGAGCAGCTCAACTTCACGCTCGTGCGCGAAGCCCTCATCGAACGCGGCCTCCTGCTCCAGCGCATCGCACCCCACCTGGTCAAGCCGGTCCGCTTCCTGTACCCGCTCAACCACCGGGTCTGGGAACGCTTCTACATCGGCATCGGCATGGCGATGTACGACGTCTTCAGCTGGTCCGGCGGTCGCCCGCCCGGTGTGCCGCACCACCGCCACCTCACCCGCACGCAGGTCCTCCGCTCGATGCCGTCCCTGAAGAAGGACGCGTTCGTCGGCGGCATGACCTACTACGACGCCCAGGTCGACGACGCCCGCTACGTCGCCGCGCTCGTGCGCACGGCAGCCTCGTACGGTGCGCACGCCGCCTCGCGGGTCCGGATCGAGGGCTTCATCAAGGTCGGGGAGCGGGTCGTCGGCGCACACGCGCACGACATCCAGACCGGCGAGCACTTCGACATCCGGGCGAAGCAGGTCGTCAACGCGACGGGCGTCTGGACCGACGACACCCAGGCGATGGTCGGCACCCGCGGGCAGTTCAAGGTCCGGGCATCGAAGGGCGTGCACCTCGTCGTGCCGCGTGACCGGTTCCAGTCGAACTCGGGCATGATCCTCCGGACGGAGAAGAGCGTCCTGTTCGTCATCCCGTGGGGCCGCCACTGGCTCATCGGCACGACCGACACCGACTGGTACCTCGACAAGGCGCACCCGGCGGCGACCGCGGCGGACATCGACTACATCCTCGAGCACGTCAACAAGGTGCTCGCGGTGCCGCTCACCCGCGAGGACGTCGAGGGCGTCTACGCGGGCCTCCGACCGCTCCTGGCCGGGGAGTCCGAGGCCACGTCCAAGCTCAGCCGCGAGCACGTCGTCGCGCACACGGCCCCGGGACTCGTGGTCGTCGCGGGTGGCAAGTGGACCACCTACCGGGTGATGGGCAAGGACGCCATCGACGAGGCCGCCGCCGCGATGGACGGCAAGATCCCGGAGTCGACGACGCAGGACATCCCCCTGCTCGGCGCCGAGGGGTACCCGGCCGCCTGGAACAAGCGGGCCCGCACCGCGAAGACGTTCGGCGTGCACAAGGTCCGGATCGAGCACCTGCTCAACCGGTACGGCACGCTGGCGACCGAGGTGCTCCAGCTCGTGCACGAGGACCCCTCGCTCGCCGAGCCGCTGCCCGGTGCCGACGACTACATCGGCGCCGAGGTCGTGTACGCGGCCTCGCACGAGGGCGCCCTGCACCTGGAGGACGTCCTCGCCCGCCGCACCCGCATCTCCATCGAGGCCTGGGACCGCGGCGAGTCCGCGGCGCCGGTGGCCGCGCGGCTCATGGCGGACGTGCTCGGCTGGGACCAGGAGACCACCGAGAACGAGGTGTCGAACTACCTCAAGCGGGTGGCCGCCGAGCGGGAGTCGCAGCTGCAACCCGACGACGAGTCCGCTGACCGCGTGCGGCTCGAGGCGCCGGACATCGCGTTCGGGTTCGAGGAGGACGACGTCGTCGTCGGCGGCGGCCGCTCGAGCGGCGCCGAGGGCGCGACGGCGGACGACGAGCAGGTCGTCGGCGAGAAGACGACCGAGCCCAGCTGACGCGCATCGGACGGGAGGCCCGTGGCGGCGCCGCCACGGGCCTCCCGTCCGACCCGCGGCGACACGCGACGTCGGCGGCAGTGCGCAGCGGTGCTGCGCTGCGAGCGCACGCTGGCGGTGCGTCCGGAGGGTCCTCAGGCGGCGCTGCGGGCGCGGCGGAGGGTCTGCACATTCGTCACGAACAGGACCGCCGGGATCGCGACGAGGGCCGCCAGGCTCGTGCCGTAGAGGACGCCCGCCCACGGGCCGTGTGCCCCGCCGGAGACCCCGAAGGCGTCGGCGACGTCCATGCCGAGGAAGAAGCCCGACTGGAACGTCGCGAGCGCCCCGAGTGCGACGAGGCCGAGGTGCATGACCGCGATCATGTGCGTCGAGTAGCGGTCCGACAGGCCGATGAAGGCACTGGCCACCGCGAGGGCGACGCCGATGCCGACGGTGACGAGCACCCCGACGACGTCCTGCGCCACGGAGTTGCCCATCGCGTCGACGGTGTCGTAGATCTCCGGCAGCGACTTCCCCGGGACCGCGGCGAGCGGGTCGAGGACGAGGGCGTTCACCGCCAGCAGCGCGGCGTACGCGGTGACGACGAGCGTGCCGCTGACGGTGACGGCGGTCCTGGAGGTCATGCTGCCATCCTCGCCAGGCGCGGTGGACCGCCGCGTCCACCGCCGGGATGACCTGTGGAGAACGGAATGGCCGGACCCTCCCGGTGGTTAGCATGGGTGTCCTGGGAAAGGGAGCCAACATGGTCGACGTCCATCGCGTCAAACTCCCCGGCGTCGGCGTGCTGCACAGCTTCTACACCGACGACGGTGGCAAGTGCGGTGTCATCACGCACCGGTCGGGTCACTCCGACCTCATCTCGTTCGCGGACGTCGCCGACGGCGCGGACAAGTCCGAGAAGGTCTCGCTCCGCCTGAGCGAGGACGAAGCACACACCCTCGCCGAGCTCCTCGGTGGGACGCGGATCACCGAGGGCCTCGACAAGCTCGACGAGATCCCCGGCCTGTCGATCGACTGGTTCAGCGTCGACTACGAGGACGCCATCGCCGGCAAGCCCCTGGGTGACCTGCACGACTCCGGCTTCATCGGCCTGACCGTCGTCGCGGTGGTCCGCGGCGACAGCGCCAACCCGGCGCCCTCGTCGGACTTCGTCGTGTTCCCCGGGGACACGATCGTCGTCGCCGGCGCACCCGAGAAGGTCGCGAAGGCGTTCTCCTTCTACCGCAGCGGTCAGTTGGCAGCAGCCGCTGCCGAGGCGCCGCCCCGGAGCTAGGGCATGCACCTGGGTGGTGAGCTGCTGACCATCGGCGGCCTGTTCCTCATCGCCTACGTCCTCGGACGGCTCGGCAAACTGATCGGGCTCCCCGCGATCCCGGTCTACATGGTGGTCGGGCTCATCGCGAGCCCGCACACCCCGTGGATCGGGTTGAGTGTCGAGTCCCACACGATCGAGCTCATCGCGACGTTCGGGCTCATCCTGCTGCTGTTCAACCTCGGGTTGGAGTTCGACCAAGAGGAGTTCTACGGCAACGCCGGCAAGCTCCTCGTGTCGGGCGGCACGTACGTCGCGATCAACATGGGCGTCGGCTTCGCGTTCGGGTTCTCACTCGGGTGGGGGACGCGGGAAGCCCTGATCATCGCGGGCATGACGGCGACGTCGTCGAGCGCCATCGTCACGAAGCTCCTCATCGAGCTCCGGCGCCTGGCGAACGACGAGACACCGATGATCCTCGGCGTCACCGTCATCGAGGACGTCTTCATCGCCGTCTACCTGGCGATCGTGTCCGTGGTGCTCTCCGGCGACACGAACGTCTGGGCGGTGATCGGCAAACTCGCGCTCGCGTTCGGGTTCCTCATCGTCATGTTCAGCCTGGCGCGCTGGGGCGGCAAGCAGGTCTCGCGGATCTTCGCGACCCGCGACGACGAGCTCTTCACCGTGCTGTTCTTCGGGCTCGCGGTGATGTTCGGCGGCATCGGTGACCTGCTCGGCGTGACCGACGCCATCGGTGCCTTCGTGATCGGCCTGCTCTGCGGCGCGACGCGCTACCGGGACCGCATCGAACAGCTGGCGCTCCCGATGCGCGACGTGTTCGCCGCGTTCTTCTTCGTGAACTTCGGCCTCGGCTTGGACATCTCGACCTTCGGCGAGGTCCTCTGGCCAGTCGTCGCCGCGATCGGCATGACCGTCGTGCTCAACGCCGTCGCGGGGCAGCTCGTCGCCCGCATGAACGGCTTCAGCGTCCAGCAGGGCATCAACACCGCGGTCATCCTCGTCAACCGGGGCGAGTTCGCGCTCATCCTCGCGACGCTGTCCGCGGCGGCCGGGCTCGAGGAGCGCATCACCGCGTTCGCCGGGCTCTACGTCCTCATCATGGCGGTGCTCGGTCCGCTGCTCGCGGTGCACTCCGACCGCATCGGCCGGCTCGTGCTCCGGCCGGGCCGGGTGCGGAAGCTCCGCGGGCGCGAGCTGGCGGCAGCGCAGGCCGCGGCCGAGCGCAGGGCCGAGCGTGACCGTCGGTTCGCCGAGGAGATCGCGCTCGTGGAGGCCGCGGGCAGGGAAGAGCGCGAGAATGGGGAACCGGAGACGACGCCGTCGCGCGCACAGCCGGTCGCACCGGAGCCCGTGCGCGTGAGCACGTCGTCGATCGAGATCCCCGCCGAGCGTCCCGAGCGCCCGGTCCGACCACGCGATCCGGAGTACTGACACGCATGTGGGCCGTTGCACGACGTCCGAGGTGGATCGCACTACTCGTCTTGGCGATCGTGCTGGCGGGCGTGTTCGCCGCGCTCGGCAAGTGGCAGCTCGAGCGCAGCATCGAGAACGGCAAGCCGCTGCCGGCCGGGACGGAGACGCGGCGCGCCCTCGATGACGTCACGACGCCCGAGAAGCCCGTCGGCTCGACGCTCGCGGGACAGAAGGTCACCGTCTCCGGGCGGTTCGTCGCCGGGGACACCACGATCCTCACCGGCCGCAGCGGCGGCGGCACCTACCAGACCGTCGGACACCTGGTCGACGACGTGACGGGGGCGAGCCTCCCGGTCGTGATCGGGTGGTCCGACCAGCGGTCGGCAGCCGTCGCCGGGGGTGACCGTCTGACCGACGGCGCGACCATGACCGTCCAGGGCCGGTACTACCCGGCCGAGTCGCCCGACCAGGACGCCTTCGAGCAAGGCGAGTACTCCGCCGTCGCCCCGGCCCGGTTCGTCAACACGTGGAAGGCGTTCGACGACCGGATGTACGGCGGGTACGTCGTCGCCGGTGCCGCCGTCGCGGACGCCGCCGGCCTCGGCACGATCGCCGACCAGGCGCCCACGCGCGAGGTCCAGTTCGACTGGCTCAACCTGTTCTACGCCGTGGAGTGGGTCGTCTTCGCCGGGTTCGCCGTGTTCCTCTGGTACCGCTTCGTCAAGGACGCCTGGGAGCGCGAGCAGGACGAGGAGCGCGAGGCCGCCGAGGCCGCCGCCGGGGCAGCACCCGAGGACGGACCGGTCGTCGAGCTGCCGCCTGTGGACGACGCCCGGGCCGAGCCGGGTCGCCGGTAGGATCGACGGCATGGCTCTGACCGTCCGGACCCGCGACATCCCGAAGATCCCCGGGGCCGTGCGGTTCTACCGCATCTCCGCGTACATCACCGGTGTGCTGCTGCTGGCCCTGATCGTCGAGGTCGTCATCAAGTACACGCCGATCCAGCGCGAGATGCAGCTCGGCGGGGGAGCGTTCTTCGTCCCGAACGGCACCGCGGGTGAGGCGCCCGGCACGTTCAACCTGTCGGTGGCGATCCTCATCGCCCACGGCTGGCTGTACGTCGTCTACCTCTTCGCGGACTTCCGCCTGTGGAGCATCATGCGCTGGCGGCCGACCCGCTTCCTGCTCATCGCCCTCGGCGGGATCATCCCGTTCATGTCCTTCGTGGTCGAGCACCGTATGCAGAAGGCCGCCATGACCACCTACCACGAGCTGACCGCGCAGCAGTCGCGGGAGAAGGAGAGCGCTCGGTGAGCGAGACCGAACAGCGTCCCGTCCTCGTCGTCGACTTCGGCGCGCAGTACGCGCAGCTGATCGCACGACGGGTCCGCGAGGCCAACGTCTACAGCGAGATCGTCCCGCACTCCGTCACGGCGGACGAGATCCGCGCGAAGGACCCCGCGGCGATCGTCCTGTCCGGAGGCCCGTCCTCCGTCTACGAGGACGGCGCGCCGTCCCTGGACAGCGAGATCCTCGACCTCGGCGTCCCGGTGCTCGGCATCTGCTACGGCTTCCAGGCCATGGCGAAGTCGCTCGGTGGCGAGGTCGCACACACCGGCCTCCGCGAGTACGGCGCGACCGACGTCACCGTCAGCGGGACCGACAGCGTCCTGCTCGGCGGGCAGCCGGCATCGCAGACCACCTGGATGTCGCACGGCGACTCGGTCGCGAAGGCTCCGGAGGGCTTCGAGGTCCTCGCCTCCAGCGACTCGACACCCGTCGCCGCCTTCGCCTCCGACGAGCGCAAGCTCTACGGCGTGCAGTGGCACCCGGAGGTCAAGCACTCGGCGTTCGGCCAGGCCGTGCTCGAGAACTTCCTGCACCGTGCCGCCGGGCTGCCGGGAGACTGGAACTCCGCGAACGTGATCGAGGAGCAGGTCGAGCGCATCCGCGCACAGGTCGGCTCGTCGCGCGTCATCGCCGGCCTGTCCGGTGGTGTCGACTCCGCGGTCGCCGCAGCGCTCGTGCACAAGGCCGTCGGTGACCAGCTGACGTGCGTGTTCGTCGACCACGGGCTCCTCCGCGCCGACGAGCGCAAGCAGGTGGAGGAGGACTACGTCGCCTCCACCGGTGTCCGGCTCGTCACGGTCGACGCCCGCGAGCAGTTCCTCGACGCACTGGCCGGCGTCAGCGACCCGGAGCAGAAGCGCAAGATCATCGGGCGCGAGTTCATCCGCACGTTCGAGGCCGCGGCCGAGGCACTCGTGCTCGAAGCACGTGCGTCCGACGGTGACGCCGAGGTGAAGTTCCTCGTGCAGGGCACCCTGTACCCGGACGTGGTCGAGTCCGGCGGCGGATCGGGCACCGCGAACATCAAGTCACACCACAACGTCGGCGGGCTGCCCGACGACATGACGTTCCAGCTCGTCGAGCCCCTCCGCACCCTGTTCAAGGACGAGGTCCGTGCGGTCGGCCGCGAGCTCGGACTCCCCGAGGTCATCGTCGGGCGTCAGCCGTTCCCCGGCCCGGGTCTCGGCATCCGCATCGTCGGCGAGGTCACCGCCGAGCGCCTCGAGATCCTGCGGGCCGCGGACGCGATCGCCCGCGCCGAGCTCACGGCGGCCGGCCTGGACGACGAGATCTGGCAGTGCCCGGTCGTCCTCCTCGCCGACGTCCGGTCGGTCGGAGTGCAGGGCGACGGCCGCACCTACGGGCACCCGATCGTGCTCCGCCCGGTCTCGTCCGAGGACGCCATGACGGCGGACTGGACGCGCCTGCCGTACGACGTGCTCGCGAAGATCTCGAACCGCATCACGAACGAGGTGCGCGACGTCAACCGGGTCGTGCTCGACGTCACGTCGAAGCCGCCGGGGACGATCGAGTGGGAGTGACGCTCCCCTGACGCCCGAGGGCCCGGTACGCATTGCGTACCGGGCCCTCGCTCGTCCTGCCGGGCGCACCCCGCGCCTCCCGTCCCGGCTCGACGGAACCGTTCCGGCGTGCCCGATTGCGCTCCGCCGACCGGTCACGAGTCGTCGTTCCGGTGCGTGCAGAGCGACGAGCCGTGACCGCTCGGCGGAGGTGAGCGGGGCGTCGTGACCTGTCGGGCCGGCCGTCGCGCGCACCTCGCGCCGGCCGTCCGGGCGTGCCCGACTGCGCTCCGCCGACCGGTCACGGGTCGTCGTTCCGGCGCGTGCAGAGCGACGCGCCGTGACCGCTCGGCGGAGGTGAGCGGGGTCGGGCCGGCCGCCGCAGCCCCCTGGGAACGACGGAGGGCCCCGGCGACTGCCGGGGCCCTCCGTGTACTGCGGGCTAGTTGCGCGAGCTGCTGGCGATGATCGCCAGGATGCGCAGGATCTCGAGGTACAGCCAGACGAGCGTGACGATGAGGCCGAACGCCGCCGTCCACGCGTAGATGCGGGGGGCGCCGCGCTCGACACCGGTCTTGATCTGGTCGAAGTCGAGGATGAGCGAGTACGCCGCCATGAGCACCACGAAGATGCCGATCAGGACGCCGAGCGGGATGCCGAACACCGTGACGCCGAGGAGTCCGAACGCCGACTGCGTCACGCCCAGGAGCATGAGCACGACGTTGACGAGCGAGAACGCCATGTAGCCGACCAACGCGACGAGGAAGAACCGCGTGGCCTTCGGGGTCGCGCGGACCTTGCCGGACGTGAAGAGCAGGAGCGTGACCGCGAAGACACCGAGCGTGCCGAACACCGCCTGCGTGACGATGCCGTCCCACATGGTGTTGTACATGCCCGAGATGCCACCGACGAAGAGGCCCTCGAAGAACGAGTACGCCAGCACCAGGGCGGGCGACGGCTTCTTCTTGAAGGTGTTCACCAGCGCGAGGACGAACCCGACGATCGCGCCGACGATCCACACCACCGGCGGGAGGTTCCAGCCGGCGACGGCACCGACGATGAGCACGCCGAATGCCAGGAGCGTCTTGACGATGGTGTCCTCGTACGACATCCGGTCCGTGTCGACCTTGGTCGCCGACGGACGGTCGTACATGTCACGCAGCTGGTCGGGCGAGAACCCGGGCTGCTGCGGCGCCTGGCCCCAGCCGGTCTGGCCGTACGGCGCCTGCGGGTAGCCGCCCTGCTGCGGGTAGCCCTGCTGGGGGTACCCCTGCTGCGTGTTCGAGCCGGCGCCCCATGCGTTCCGGCCCGCGTCGTTGAAGGCGGGGGACTGGTCGAAACCGGGCTTGAAGGCCATGGTGTCCTCTGATTTCCTCTGGTGTGGAGTCGTGGAACCGGTACCCGGATGGCATCGGCTCGTGGGCTCGGGAAGGAGTGCGGCGGAGCCGTTCCTTCGTGTCCTCACAGCGTACGGGCCGAAGGGGCCGGACGGCTGTGGATTCGCGGGAAGCGGAACGTCTCCGTGCTCTCCTGGTGTCGAGCCTATGGACCGCTGCTGTCGGTCCACCGAACGGATTCCGCACACTGCCTGAACGTCTGCGGCGGGCTCGCGCAGACCGTATCGTCGCGTGCATGCAGCCGCTCGTCATCGCCCACCGCGGTGCCTCCGGGTACCGGCCCGAGCACTCCCGCAGCGCCTACGAGCTCGCGATCGAGCTCGGTGCGGACGCGATCGAGCCGGACCTCGTGCCGACGAAGGACGGCGTCCTGGTGCTCCGGCACGAGAACGAGGTGTCCGGCACGACCGACGTCGCCGACCGCCCGGAGTTCCGGGACCGGCGGACGACGAAGACGATCGACGGGCACCGGGTCACCGGCTGGTTCACCGAGGACTTCACCTGGGCGGAACTGCGTACCCTGCGGACCCGTGAGCGCCTGCCGGAGCTGCGCCGGGCCTCCCGGCAGCACGACGGCGAGGACACGGTCCTGCGGCTCGAGGACCTGCTCGCGATCCTGGACGCCGCCCCGCGGCGGGTGGGTCTCGTCGCCGAGGTGAAGCACGCCAGCGCGTTCGCCGCCGCGGGGTTCCCGATGGCCCCGCTGCTGGACGGCGTCCTCGGCGAGGCAGGGTGGCGCGGGGACGACCGGCTGACCGTCGAGTCCTTCGAGAAGGGCGTCCTGCGCGAGGTGGCCGCGCTCCGCACCGGCGGGCGGCTGGTGTACCTCCAGGAGGCCCGGGGCGCGGCCGCGGACGAGGTCGCCACAGCCGGCGCCGCGGCCCCGACGTACGCCGCCGAACGGACGGACGCGGCCCTGGCCCGGCTGGCGAGGGAGTTCCACGGGATCAGCGTGGACCTGCCGACGCTGATGGCCGGCGTGGACACCCGCGCGGTCGAGGACCCGGGACCGGTCCGGAGCGACGTGGTCGAGCGCGCGCACGCCGTCGGACTCGCGGTGTACGCGTGGACGCTCCGACCGGAGAACCGGTTCCTGCCGGCGGCCCTCCGGCGCGGGGGTGACCTGGCGGCGCACGGCGACTGGGAGCGGTGGTTCACCTCGGTCGTCCGGACCGGCGTGGACGGGGTCTTCGCGGACCACGCGGACCTCGCCGTCCGTGCCCGATCGCTCGTCGCGGACGGCGTCCCGCGGGCCTGATGGGTGTCGGGGGACGCGCCTAGACTGTCCCGGACATGACGATCGTGCTCGACCCCTCCGACTCGACGCCCGGCCGCACGAACGGTCCCGGCGCGGGTGACCGTGCGTACGAGGACCCGTTCACCGCGGGCCTGAACCCCCAGCAGAAGGAAGCCGTCGAGTACCGCGGCGAGTCCCTGCTCATCGTGGCCGGTGCCGGTTCGGGCAAGACGAGCGTGCTCACGCGACGCATCGCGCTCCTGCTGGCCAACCGCGAGGCCTGGCCGTCCCAGATCCTCGCGATCACGTTCACGAACAAGGCCGCGGCTGAGATGCGCGAGCGGGTGCAGGCCCTGGTCGGGCAGGCCGCCGAGGGCATGTGGATCTCGACGTTCCACTCGGCGTGCGTGCGCATCCTCCGGCGCGAGGCCGAGCGGTTCGGGTTCCCGCAGTCGTTCACGATCTACGACTCGGCCGACTCCCGGGCGCTGCTGAAGCGGATCATCAAGGACCTCGAGGCGGACTCCCTCGGGTTGACCGTCGGGGCGGCGGCATCGAAGATCTCGAAGCTCAAGAACGAGCTGCAGGACATCGACACCTACGCGCGCAACATCAACACGGACGACCCGCAAGAGGTCATGTTCACCGAGGTGTTCCGGCGGTACACGAGCGAGCTCCGTCGCGCGAACGCGTTCGACTTCGACGACCTCATCGGGCAGACGGTGTTCCTGTTCCGCGCGTTCCCGGAGATCGCCGCGCTCTACCAGCGCCGCTTCCGGTACGTCCTGGTCGACGAGTACCAGGACACGAACCACGCGCAGTACGCCCTCATCCGCGAACTCACCCGGCCCGTGCCGGTCGAGCAGGTGGACAAGCTCGAGGACGCCGGGCAGCACGTCGAGCGGATGCGGGAGACCGACGGGTCGATCGCGCCGGCGTCGCTCACGGTCGTGGGTGACTCCGACCAGTCGATCTACGCCTTCCGCGGCGCGGACATCCGCAACATCGTCGAGTTCGAGCGGGACTTCCCGAACTCGAAGGTGATCCTGCTCGAGCAGAACTACCGATCGACGCAGAACATCCTCGACGCCGCGAACGCGGTCATCGCGAACAACTTCGACCGGCAGGCGAAGAACCTGTTCACGGACGTGGGTGCCGGCGAGAAGATCGTCGGCTTCACCGGGTACACCGGGCACGACGAGGCCCAGTTCGTCGCGGACGAGATCCAGCGTCTGCACGAGGACGGCATGGACTACCGCGACATGGCGGTGTTCTACCGGACGAACTCGCAGACCCGTGCGCTCGAGGAGATCTTCATCCGCGCCGCGATCCCGTACCGGGTGCTCGGCGGCACGAAGTTCTACGAGCGTGCGGAGATCAAGGACGCGATGGCGTACCTGATCACGGTCGCCAACCCGGCGGACCCGCTGTCGCTCCGACGCATCCTCAACGTGCCGAAGCGCGGCATCGGCGCCGTCACCGAGACCGCCCTGCAGCGGTACGCCGACGAGCACGAGGTCTCGATGCGCGAGGCCCTGCGGCACGCGGACGAGCTCGGGTTCGGACCGAAGGTGCGCACCGCGATCACCTCGTTCGCCGGGCTCCTCGACGAGGTCGCCGCCAAGGCCGCGGACCAGCCGGTGGTCGACACCCTCACCCAGCTGCTCGACGGCTCGGGGCTGCTCGACCAGCTCCGGAAGTCCCCGGACGCCCAGGACGCCGCCCGTGCCGACAACATCGACGAACTCGTCGCCGTGACCCGGGAGTTCCAGAAGAACAACCCCGAGGGCACGCTCGCCGACTTCCTCACCGAGGTCTCCCTGGTGGCCGCGGCCGACGAACTCGACGACTCGTCCGGCACGGTGTCGCTCATGACGCTGCACACCGCGAAGGGCCTGGAGTACGACGCCGTGTTCCTGACCGGTGTCGAGGAAGACCTGCTCCCGCACCGGATGTCCGCGAACGAGCCGGGCGGTCCGTCCGAGGAGCGCCGGCTGTTCTACGTGGGCATCACCCGGGCGAAGAAGGTCCTGTTCCTGTCGCTCGCGATGACCCGGGCGCAGTTCGGCGACGTCAACGTGGCGATGCCCTCACGCTTCCTGCAGGAGATCCCCGAGGGGCTCGTGGAGTGGAAGCAGTCACCGGGCATGGCGAACAGTCGCGGCGGCACACAGCCCCGCGCGCTCAACGCCAAGCGCGACGGCGGCTTCGGCGGCGGCACCGGTGGCGGTGGCTACCGGGGCGGTGGCGGCTGGGGCGGCGGGTCCTACGACCGTGCGGCCGCCGCGGCGAAGACGAAGCCGAAGACGGAGTGGGCGAACCGGGTGTCCGGGCAGGTCCGGGACAACGGCGACATGGAGCTGGCCGCGGGCGACCGGATCTCGCACGTCGACTTCGGGCAGGGGACCGTCTCGGCGGTGACCGGTCAGGGCGCCAAGCGGATCGCGGAGATCGCGTTCGACAGCGCCGGGCGGAAGAAGCTGCTCATCAAGATCGCGCCGATCGAGAAGCTCTAGCCGACGGCTCAGCGCACCATCCGGGCGGCGAGGAGCGCGTTGTCGCCCAGCCGTTCGGTCTTCGTCGTTCCGTCGCGTCGGAACCCGTTCCGCCGGTAGAAGGCCTGCGCCCGGGGGTTGTCGTCGGCGACCCACAGGAACGCCGGTGCGTTGCCGAGGACGGCGTCGAGGAGCAGCTGGCCGGCGCCCGACCCGTGCGCCGATGCCAGGACGTAGATGCCGGTGAGCTCGACGTCCCGGATGGCGGGGTCGTCGCGAGCCGGACCCGCGGTGGCCCACCCGACGACGGCGCCGCCGTGCTCGGCGACCGCCACGCTCGTGCCGGCTGCGCTCGCGCCCGCGATCGTCCGCCGCCACCGTGTGGTGCGCACGACGGGGTCGAGTGACGCGAGGAACGCCGCCGGCAGCAGGTGGGCGTACGCCTCGCGCCATGCCTGCACGTGCACGTCGGCGATGCCCGGCGCATCCGTGTCGACGGCTGGTCGGACGGTGAGCTGCTGGACGTGCCCCATGCCCCGACCGTACCGGGAGCCCCGGCCCGGACGCATCCGAGGGTCACTCGCGTCCGCCACGCCCGGTGCCCCGGACGGGTGACAGGGGGAGAAGGTGAGGTTAGCCTCACCTAACATGACCCCGCTCGACACGACCCCGCTCGACACGAACCCGCTCGACCTGATCAGTCCCGAGACGGCGCAGCGCTACCGGCAGGCCGTGGGCGCGACCGTCGACCGACTCGCCGACCGCATCGCCGTCGCCGAGGTCCCGACGACCGACACCCCCGCGGTGGACCTCCACCAGCGCGTCGCCACGGTCGACCTCGACGGACCGGCACTCGGCACCGAGCGTGCGCTCGCCGAACTCGACGACCTGTTCGTCCGCGAGGCCGTCTGGTTCCACACGCCCGGGTACCTCGCGCACCTCAACTGCCCGGTCGCCCTGCCCGCGGTCGCCGCGGAGGCCGTGCTCGCCGCCGTCAACCCCTCGGTCGACACGTGGGACCAGTCGCGCATCGGGACCGACATCGAGCGGCACGTGGTCGACTGGCTGGCCCGACGGATCGGCTTCCCGGCGGGTGACGGGATCTTCACGTCGGGCGGGTCGCAGTCCAACCTGCAGGCCCTCCTCCTGGCGCGGGAGGCCGCGACGGCCGCCCCCGCGACGGTCGCCGCCCCCGCCGCGTCCGCGACGGCTGCCTCCGCGACGCCCGCCCCCGCGCTCGCCGACCTCGCCGTGTTCGCCACCGCGGAGACGCACTTCAGCGTGCGCAAGTCCGCCCGCCTGCTCGGCCTGCCCGACGCCGCGGTCGTCGACGTCGTGACCGACACGTCCGGCCGGATGCTCCCGTCCGCCCTGGCCCTCGCGATCGCCGACGCCCGTGCCGACGGTCGCACCCCGATGGCCGTCGTCGCCACGGCCGGCACGACCGACCGCGGCGTCATCGACCCGCTCGCGCCGATCGCCGACGTGTGCGACCTCGAGGGCGTGTGGCTGCACGTCGACGCCGCGTACGGGTGCGGCCTGCTCGTGTCCCCGACGCGCCGGCACCTGCTCGACGGCATCGAGCGGGCCCGCAGCGTCACGACCGACCTGCACAAGTCCTTCTTCCAACCGGTCTCGTCGAGCGTGCTCGTGGTGCGCGACCCGGCGGACCTGCGCCGGGCCTCCTGGCACGCCGACTACCTCAACCCGGAGGACGCGGCCGAGCCGAACCAGGTCGACAAGTCGCTGCAGACCACCCGCCGGTTCGACGCGCTGAAGCTCTGGGCGACCCTCCGGGCCTCCGGTGCGGACGCGATCGGCCGCGCCTTCGACGCCGTCGTCGACCTGGCCGCCGAGACGCACGCACTCGTCCGAGCCGATCCGGACCTCGTCCTCGTGGCGCCGACGCAGCTGAGCACCGTCCTGTTCCGCTGGCAGCCGGCGGGGGTCACCGACGAGGAGTCGGACGCGATGGTGGCACCGCTCCGGGCAGCGCTCCTGGTGGAGGGGCGGGTGCTCATCGCGAGGACCGTGGTCGACGGGCGACCGTGCAACAAGCTGACCCTGCTCGACCCCGCGACGACGGCGGAGCAGATGCGCGCCTCCCTCGACCACGTCCTCGCCACCGCGGAGCGCCTGCGCGCCGCCTCGACCCAGCCCACCGTGACCGACGGAGCAGTCCGATGACCGCCGTGGACACAGCCACCACGACCCCCGTGCACGACCTCGTCGGCATCGGCATCGGCCCGTTCAACCTCGGCCTCGCCTGCCTGACCGACCCGGTCGACGACCTCGACGCGGTGTTCCTCGACGCGCGTGACGGCTTCGCCTGGCACCACGGCATGATGCTCGACGACGCGACGATCCAGGTGCCGTTCCTCGCCGACCTCGTCACGATGGCGGACCCGACCTCGTCGTTCTCGTTCCTGGCTTGGCTCAAGGAGACCGGTCGGCTCTACCCCTTCTTCATCCGGGAGGACTTCCACCCCCTCCGCAGCGAGTACGACGCCTACTGCCGCTGGGCCGCCGACCGGCTCGACACCCTCCGCTGGGGACGCCGGGTGGTCGCGGTCGAGCACGACGCCGAGCAGGACCTGTTCACCGTGCACGCCGAGACGGCGGACGGTGCCGAGACGTACCGGGCCCGGCACATCGTGGTCGGCGTCGGGACCGAGCCGTCGGTGCCCGCCGCGCTCCGCGACCTGGACGGCCCGGTGCTGCACTCGGCCGACTACCTGCCGAACCGGGACGCCCTCCGCGGTGCCGGGTCCGTCGCGGTGATCGGCAGCGGCCAGTCCGCCGCCGAGGTCTACCGCGACCTCCTCGAGGGCACCCGCGACGGCGGGTACCGCCTGGACTGGATCACCCGGTCGCCGCGGTTCTTCCCGATGGAGGACACGAAGCTCACGCTCGAGATGACGAGCCCGGAGTACACCGACCACTTCCACGCGTTGCCCGAGGACGTCCGGGACCGCCTCGGGCGCGAGCAGCGCGGGCTGTACAAGGGCATCAGCGCGGACCTCGTCAGCGAGGTCTACGACGCCCTGTACCGGATCAGCGCCCGGGGTCCGGTGCCGACGACGCTGCGCACCGAGACGAGCGTCACCGCTGCCGCCTGGGACGCCGACCGCGCCGTGTACCGGCTGACGCTCCGGCACGAGCAGCTCGGTGCGACGTACGAGCACGAAGTGGAGCGCCTCGTCCTCGCGACCGGGTACACACCCCGGCCGCCACGGTTCCTCGACCCGGTCGCGCACCTCGTCGCACGCGACGCCGCCGGTCGGCTCGCCGTCGCCCGTGACCACCACGTGGACACCCTCGGCGGCCGGATCTGGGTGCAGAACGCCGAGGAGCACACGCACGGCCTGACCGCTCCCGACCTCGGCATGGGGGCGTGGCGGAACGCGTCGATCATCCGGTCCGTCACCGGGCGCGAGGTGTACGGCCTGGAGGCCCGGATCGCCTTCCAGGAGTTCGGCCTGCCCGCGTCGGTGCGCGCCGAGCGCGCGGACCACGGCGAGCATGCGATGCGCGCCGAGCGCGCGGAGCTGCGCGCATGAGCGGGGTGCAGCTCGACGCGACCGGCGTGACGGACGCGCTGCCGGGCCTCCTGTCCGTGGCACCCGTGGACCCGGAACGGGACGCCGCCCGCATGCAGTCCTGGCTCGCAGCACCGGCGTCGTCGTGGTGGGGCATGCAGCACGTCGACGTCGACGGTGTGCGGACGTACCTGCGCACGGTGCAGACCGACCCGGCGCAGGACGGCTGGCTCGTCCTGCGTGACGGTGTCCCGTGCGCCTACGCCGAGACGTACGACCCAGCAGCGGTCCTGCTCGTCGACGTGTGGGACGCCCGTCCCGGTGACGTCGGCATGCACCTGCTCGTCGCGCCGCCTCCCACCACGGGACGGGTGCACGGCCTCACGAGCGCCGTCATGCGGGCCGTGGTCGAGCACTGCCGGGACGCCCTCGGGGCCCGGCGCGTGGTCGTCGAGCCGGACGTCGGGAACACCGCCGTGCAGGCGAAGAACGCCGAGGTCGGCTTCCGGACGCTCCGCGAGGTCGACGTCGACGGCAAGCGCGCCCTGCTCTCGGTGCTCGACACCGCATCGATCGGTGTCCCCGACGACGACGGCCCGGCCGCGCACCTCCGGCCCGAGCACCTGGCGGTCGCGCAACGGCACCTGGTGGCGAAGGCCGTCGCGGAGTTCACGCACGAACGACTCGTCACACCGCGGCCGGACGGCGACGGGTGGCTGCTCGACACCGGTGGCTCGCGCTACCGCTTCCGGGCGCGGCGACACGAGCTGGAGCACTGGTCGATCGACGAGCGCTCGCTGCGGCGCGAGTCCGCCTCGGACGCTCCCGCGCCGCTGCCGCTCGACGCGCAGGACCTCGTACTGGAACTGCGCGACGTGCTCGGGATCCCGGACGCCCTGCTCGGGACGTACCTGGAGGAGGTCTCCTCGACGCTCGCGAGTGCGGCCGCGAAGCACCGCCGCGGCGGCCCGTCGGCGCGACAACTCGCCCGCGGTCGACGCGACGGGGACGTGGTCGCCGGGTTCCAGGACGTCGAGGCCGCGATGACCGAGGGGCACCCGGCGTTCGTCGCCGCGAACGGCCGGATCGGGTTCGGCCTGGACGAGTACCGGGCGTACGCACCGGAGTCCGGCGGTCGGTTCCGACTCCGCTGGCTCGCCGCCCGCCGGGAGCACACGCACCTCGCGCTCGCCGCGGACCGGACCGAGGCCGAGCACTGGGCCGCCGAGCTCGACGCCGACACGGTCGCCGAGCACCGCCGGACGCTCACCCGCCGCGGCCTGGACCCCGACGACTACGTCTGGCTGCCGGTGCACCCGTGGCAGTGGCAGCACCGCATCGCCGTGACGTTCGCGCCCGACCTCGGCCGGCAGGACCTCGTCGACCTCGGCGAGGGGCCGGACCTGTTCCAGCCGCAGCAGTCCATCCGCACCGCGTTCGACCGCAGCCACCCGGACCGCTCGTACGTGAAGACGGCGCTCGCCGTGCAGAACATGGGGTTCCTGCGGGGCATGTCACCGGCGTACATGCGCTCCACCCCCGCGGTGAACGACTGGGTCGCGTCGCTCGTGGCAGCGGACCCGACCCTGCGGGACGCCGGGTTCCGGGTGCTGCGCGAACACGCGGCGATCGGGTACACCGGCGATGCCTACCACCGGGTGGACGTCGCGTCCCCGCAGCGGAAGATGCTCGCGGCGCTGTGGCGGGAGAGCCCGGTCCCGCGGACGGCGCCGGGGGAACGGCTCATGACGATGGCGGCACTGCTCCACCGGGACGCCGACGGGTGTGCGGTCGCGTCGGAGCTGGTGCGGGCCTCCGGGCTGGACGCGGCCGACTGGGTGCGGCGCTTCCTCGGGGCGTACCTGCGGCCGGTCGTGCACTGCCTGACCGTGCACGACCTGGCGTTCATGCCGCACGGCGAGAACCTGGTGCTCGTCGTCCGGGACGGTGCCGTGACCGGGGCGTTCATGAAGGACATCGGCGAGGAGGTCGTGGTCCTCGGCGCGCACGACGACCGCCCGGTGCCCGAGGACATCCGCCGCATCGTGCACCCGGTCGACGACGACGAGGCGGCGCTCGCCGTGTTCACCGACGTGTTCGACGGGGTGCTGCGCTTCCTCGCGGCGGTCCTCGACGACGACGGGGTCCTGCCCGGGGACGCCTTCTGGCGGCTCCTCGGCGAGTGCGTCGACCGGCACGCGGCGGAGCACCCGGACCGTCGGCGTCCGCTCGACCTGCGGGTGCCGACGTTCGAGCACTCCTGCCTGAACCGGCTGCAGCTGCGCAACACGCTCGCGATGGTCGACCTGGCGGACCAGTCGTCCTCGCTCATCCGGGCGGGGGCGATGCCGAACCCCATCGGGCGGGGCTGATCCGCCCCGTCGCCGCACGCTCGCGACCCATCGGCGGTTGCCGGGGCGCCCCTGGCGCGCTGCTCTACGGCTGGAGGCGGGTCGCCGACCAGGCGCCGTGGGCGTGCGCGTACTGCAGGCGGCGGTGCATCCGGTCGCGGCTGCCGTGCCAGAACTCGACGAGGTCCGGCTCGAGCCGCCACGCGACCCAGCCGGCCGGGCGCGGCACGTCGTCGTCGGACTCGTCGAGGAGCACGTTCGCGTCGTCGATGAGGTCCTGCAGCGTCCGGGGCTCGAGCACCGCGGACTGGTCGGCGACGGCCGTGGCGGCGCGCGACTTCGGCGACCGGTCGGCGAAGAGCGCGTCGGACTCCGCGTCGGAGAGCTGCACGGCGCGGCCCTCGAAGCGGAGCTGCTGCATCGTCTCGCGCCAGTACACCTGCAGGGCGGCGTGCGGGTTCTCCGCGAGCTGCCGTCCCTTCGGGCTGAGCGTCGAGGTGCCGAACACGAGGCCGCGGTCGTCGATCCGCTTGACGTCGACCGTCCGGGCACCGACCCGGCCGTCCGCACCGGCCGTGGCGAGCGTCATCGAGAGCGGCTCGGACACCTCGTGCTCGGCGGCCTGGTCGAGCCAGGTGCGGGCGAGGTCGAGCGGGTCCGCGGGCGGCGCGTCGAACTCGGGCAGGAGCAGGGAGTCGTCACCGGACAGGGAGGAGGACATGGCCCCACTCAACCGTGGTCGGCGCGGGGACGTCCAGGCTCGCGGGGGACGGACACCCGATCGCTCAGTGGTGCGCGTGCCGGGCCGCGGTGCGGTGCATCCCGCGCAGCAGGAGGACCCGCGGCAGGCGCAGCAGGGGTCCGGGCACGACGGCGCGGACCGCCCGGATGCCGGCGAGGGTGCGTCGCCAGCGTCGTTCCTCGCGGGGTCCCCACGCGAAGCCGTAGTCGTCGCGCACGGCGTCCGGCAGCATGCCGACGGTGACGATCCGCACGAGGGGCATCGCGGAACGGACCCAGAGCGGTGCCGCCCGGGGGTGCAGGAGGTCCCGGACGACACTGCGGGCGTCGTCCGTCACCCGGAGGGTCCCGAGCGTGTCGGCCCAGTACGCCTCGAACGCGGCGACCGACGCCGGCCAGCGGTCCGCTGGGACCCGGAGCGCGGTGGCGATCGGCGCGTAGGCCCGGAGGACCGCCTCCGC
Organism: Curtobacterium sp. MCBD17_032; assembly: GCF_003234855.1. Classification (GTDB taxonomy): domain Bacteria; phylum Actinomycetota; class Actinomycetes; order Actinomycetales; family Microbacteriaceae; genus Curtobacterium. Next base: position 89,687 of record NZ_QKTO01000007.1, on the reverse strand, counting down.
CCGCTCGGCGTCGACCGGGGTGCCGAGCAACCGGTGCGTCCGGATCGCGGAGTCGTACAGCGTCGCGGCCACCCACAGCTGTCGGTCGACCTCGTTCGCTCCCGCGACCGGCCGGTGCGCGTGCTCGACGAACGACCGCGCCACGGCGGCGTCCCGCGCGGTGCCGGTCACCACCGCGTACACGTACATGAGGGTGTGGGCCAGCCGCTGCTGCGGTCGCTCCGCGAAGTCGGAGTGCCGACGGACGCCCGCGGCGACGACCGGGTCGGCGATCTGCAGCAGGATCGCGCGGCCGCCCGCGATGACCGGCGTGCTGTCGGCGATGAAGCGGCGGAGCGCGCGGTCCCGGTGACCGGGCCGGTCGCGGTCGTGACCAGGGGACGGACGGGAGCGGCCGCGCACGTCGTGCTCCGGGCCTCCCGTCCGTCGACCGGTCACGTCAGAGGGGCTTCGTGCCCAGGTCGCCGCCGAGGTCCGGACGGTCGTCGCCGTGCTCCCAGAGGTCCGGCGAGCCCTCGCGCGGCGCCCCGCCGGTCGGGCCGTCGTCGGTGCCGTCGCCGAGCTGCGGCTCGACGGTCTCGCCGGCGACCGCGTCGTTCGTCACGGTCTCGAGCGCCTCCTCGGCGTCGTCGGTCTCGTACGCGCCGATGTACTCGCGGTCCACGTCGTCGGCGCGGCCCTCGTCGGCGGAGTCGCTGACGCCGTCGCTGAACTCGTCGCCTGGGGTGATGCCGGGGTCGGACATGTGTCGCTCCTGTCGATCGTGTTGCGTGCTCGTGCGGTGCCCGTCGTGCGCCGACGCGGCCCCACCGGTCCTTGCTACCCGGGTGCCGGTGGGAACGTCCGTGGTGCCCGGGGGACGGCCGGTCGTGCCGATGCGGACAGTGGCCGCCCGGGCCGGGTTCGCCTGCCGTTCACCTGCGGGCCACCACGAGGTCATCCCCGCGGTGTCTACTGCGTGTGCTCGGGGGAGTGGAGCGCGGTCGCCGACGGGTGGTCGAGCGACCGCGCCTTCCCCCGCCGCACCGTCCGCCGCACCTGCCTCAGACGCGCTCGAGCAGGTGCCGCTCGGTCACGTCGGCGAGGGCCAGCGTCCGGTACCCGGCGGACTCGAAGAACACCGTCAACCGGTCGTCCTCGGTGCTCATGACCGTGCCCCGGCCCCACTCGGCGTGCTCGACCGGTGCGTCCGGCGGCCACTCGGCGTCGTGCGAACCGTCCGCCCCGTGCGCGTCGGTGTCGGTCGCGGTGCCCGCCGAGCACGTGTCGCAGTTGCCGCACGGCTCGGGGAGTTCGTCGCCGAAGTACCCGAGCAGGAACTGCCGACGGCAGCCGGTGGTCTCGGCGAAGCGGCGCATCATCTCGATGCGCGACTCCTCCACCCGCTCCCGCTCCTTCGCGTGCGCCTTGGCGAGCTCGACCGCGGCGTCCGCGTCGGCGGGGCCGTCCGGGACACGGCGGAGTCCGTCGGCGGCGTCGGACAGCGCGCCGGCGTCCACCAGGGCGTTGGCGACGCGGGAAGCGGTGCGGGCGGCGAGTCCGGAACGCTCGGCGACCTCCGACCGGGGCAGGACCCCGTCGTCGGGCACCGCGTCGAAGACCGCCCGGAGCGACGCGGGCCGGGGCGATCCGGAGGCGAAGAACCGGCGGAGCCCGAGGTCCTCGGAGCGGTAGTGCAGTGTCGTGAGGCCGACGTCGCCGTCCCGTCCGGCCCGGCCGACCTCCTGGTAGTAGGCGTCGACGGACTCGGGGACGTCGGCGTGCACGACGAAGCGCACGTCCGGCTTGTCGATGCCCATGCCGAAGGCGCTGGTCGCGACGACGACGTCGAGGGTGCCCTCGAGGAACTCGTGGTGCACGTGTTCACGGTCCCGCACGCGCAGGCCCGCGTGGTACGCCTTGGCGCGGCGACCGCTCTCGACGAGTTCGTCCGCGTAGAGCATGGTCTCGGCACGGGTGGCGACGTACACGATCCCCGCGCCCTCGAGTCCGACCACCTGGGCGACGACCGCGTCACGCTTCTCGTCGGCGTCACTGTGCCGCTGGACCTCGAAGCGCAGGTTCGGGCGGTCGAAACCCGTCGCGACGACGAGCGGGTCGCGCATCCCGAGCCGCTCGACGATCTCGTTGCGCACGGGAGTCGAACCGGTCGCCGTCATCGCGAGCACCGGAGGACGTCCGAGCCGCTCGATGACCTCGCCGAGCACCAGGTAGTCCGGGCGGAAGTCATGGCCCCAGCTCGAGACGCAGTGCGCCTCGTCGACCGTGACCAGCGCGACCCCGGCCTCCCGCAGCCGGTCGACGACCTCGTCCTTGGCGAGCTGCTCCGGGGCGAGGAAGACGTACCGTGCCTCCCCGGACGCGACGGCGTCCCACGCCTCCTCGAGCTCCCGGTGCGCCCGCGTGGCGTTGATCGTCACGGCGTGCGGCGCGTCCGGGTGGTCCTCGATCCCGACGACCTGGTCCTCCTGCAGGGCCACGAGGGGCGAGACGACGACGACGGGGCCGTCGAGCGCGAGGGCGGCGACCTGGTAGATCGCGGACTTGCCGGAACCGGTCGGCATGAGGGCCAGGGCGTCGCGGCCCTCGAGGACGGCGTCGACCACGCTCTCCTGCGCGTCGCGGAGTTCCCAGCCGAAGACCTCGGCGGTACGGGTACGGAGTTCGTTCTGCACCCGATCGACGGTGCACGATCCGGCCTGGTCGGTCGCCCGGAGACTGCGTACCCCGGACGACGCGGGGCCGGCGGCGGTGCGGGTGCCGCGCGTTCTCCACCGGGGCACCGTACGTCCACCTGCCAGCGCTAGGCTCGGTCGCGGCCGTTGTCTCGACATCGAGCGACCCTCGATGTGGAGGCGCGACCGGACACCGATGCCGATCGCACGAACCGTGCGGGAAGAAGAACAGCGTGGATCTTTTCGAGTACCAGGCCAGGGACCTCTTCGAGTCCTACGGCGTCCCCGTCCTCCAGGGGATCATCGCCGACACCCCCGAGCAGGCGAAGGCGGCGGCCGAGCAGATCGGCGGCGTCGTGGTCGTCAAGGCGCAGGTGAAGGTCGGCGGTCGCGGCAAGGCCGGCGGCGTCAAGGTCGCGAAGACCCCGGACGAGGCGTACGAGCACGCGAAGGCGATCCTCGGCCTCGACATCAAGGGCCACACGGTCCAGCGCGTCATGGTCGCGCAGGGGGCCGACATCGCCGAGGAGTTCTACTTCTCGGTGCTGCTCGACCGGGCGAACCGCTCCTACCTGTCGCTCGTCAGCGTCGAGGGCGGCATGGAGATCGAGCAGCTCGCGGTCGAGAAGCCCGAGGCGCTCGCCCGCGTCGAGGTGAACCCGCTCACCGGCATCAACGACGCGGCGGCGCAGGACATCGCCCGCCAGGCCGGCTTCCCGGACGAGCTCGTCGACCAGGTCGCCGCCGTGTTCGTGAAGCTCTACGACGTGTTCGCGGGCGAGGACGCCACCCTGGTCGAGGTGAACCCGCTCGTCCGCACGGGCGACGGGCAGATCCTCGCCCTCGACGGCAAGGTCTCGCTCGACGAGAACGCCGACTTCCGCCACGAGGGGCACGCGCAGCTCGAGGACACCGCGAGCGAGGACCCGCTCGAGGCCAAGGCGAAGCAGCACGGCCTCAACTACGTGAAGCTCGACGGCCAGGTCGGCGTCATCGGCAACGGCGCGGGGCTCGTCATGTCGACGCTCGACGTCGTCGCCTACGCCGGTGAGCGTCACGGCGGCGTGAAGCCCGCGAACTTCCTCGACATCGGCGGTGGCGCCTCGGCAGAGGTCATGGCGAACGGCCTCGACGTCATCCTCGGCGACCCGCAGGTGAAGAGCGTCTTCGTCAACGTGTTCGGCGGCATCACCGCCTGCGACGCCGTCGCGAACGGCATCGTCGCCGCACTCGGCATCCTCGGCGACGCGGCCACCAAGCCGCTCGTCGTGCGCCTCGACGGCAACAACGTCGAAGAAGGCCGACGGATCCTGGCGGAGGCGGCGCACCCGCTCGTCACCGTCGCCGAGACCATGGACGATGCGGCCGAGCAGGCCGCCGAGCTCGCCGCGGCCGCGGCGTAAGGAGCACCAGAGCAATGTCGATCTTCCTCAACAAGGACTCCAAGGTCATCGTCCAGGGCATCACGGGTGGCGAGGGCACGAAGCACACCGCGCTCATGCTCAAGGCCGGTACCCAGGTCGTCGGCGGCGTCAACGCCCGCAAGGCCGGCACGACCGTCACGCACGGCGACGTCGAACTCCCGGTGTTCGGCTCGGTGCGCGAGGCCATCGACACCACCGGTGCCGACGTCTCGATCGTCTTCGTCCCGCCGGCGTTCGCGAAGGACGCCGTGATGGAGGCCATCGACGCCGAGATCCCCCTCGTCGTCGTCATCACCGAGGGCATCCCGGTGCAGGACGCCGCGGTGTTCTGGGCGCACGCCGAGGCCCTCGGCGGGAAGACCCGCATCATCGGCCCGAACTGCCCCGGCATCATCACCCCCGGGGAGTCGCTCGTCGGCATCACCCCGGCGACGATCACCGGCAAGGGCCCGATCGGCCTCGTGTCGAAGTCCGGGACCCTGACCTACCAGATGATGTACGAGCTGCGTGACCTGGGCTTCTCGACCGCCATCGGCATCGGCGGCGACCCGGTCATCGGCACGACGCACATCGACGCGCTCGCCGCGTTCGAGGCCGACCCGGAGACCGAGGCGATCGTCATGATCGGCGAGATCGGCGGCGACGCCGAGGAGCGCGCGGCCGACTACATCAAGGCCAACGTCACGAAGCCGGTCGTCGGGTACGTCGCGGGCTTCACCGCGCCGGAGGGCAAGACGATGGGCCACGCGGGCGCGATCGTGTCCGGCTCCGCCGGCACCGCCGAGGCCAAGAAGCAGGCGCTGGAAGCGGCCGGCGTCAAGGTCGGCAAGACGCCGTCCGAGACGGCCGCGCTGCTGCGCGAGGTCATCGCGGCGCGCTGACGCCGCCTCCCGTCCTGGGCGGGGTCGGGCACGTATCCTCGCTGCGATGAACCGCCTCGGAACCGCCCTCCTCGCCGTGATCGAAGCGATCGTGACGGTGGGCGTGGGCGTGGGCATCGCCCTCGTCCCGCTCACCCTGCTGTGGGCGTTCGAGTACGGACTCCAGGTCGACTGGGGCGTCTTCTGGACCGCGGCCGGGAACGTCTGGCTCATCGGGCACGGCGTCGACGTCACGTTCACGCTCGGGGCCGCGGCGGCGAAGGCCACGGGGCTGTCCGGGGCGTCCGCGCCGATCGCCGTCACCATCGCGGTCCTCGGGTTCGCCGTCGTCACCGCATGGCTCGGGGGCCGGGCCGGACGGCGGTTCGCCGAGACGGAGCACCGCGTCACCGGGGTCCTGGTCGGCACCGCGGCGGTCGCCGCCCTCGGCCTGCTGGTCGCCCTCACCGCGACCACGGACGCCACCCACCCGACGGTCTGGCAGGCCGTCGTCCTGCCCGCGCTCTGGTTCGGGGTGCCGGCGGTCGTCACCGCCGAGGTCTGCCGGCGACGGCGGGGCGCGGCGGCCGATCCGCTGACCCTGCGGGTGGTGGACCTGGTCGGTCGGGTCCCGGCCGTCTGGCGCGCCGTCCTCGGCTTCGGGCTGCGCGCCGGCACCGTCGCCACCGCCTGCGTCGTCGCGGTCGCCGGCGTCCTGGTCGGGTTCGCGCTCCTCGGCTCGTTCGCCGAGGTCATCACGCTCTACGAACGCTCGCACGCCGGTCTCGTCGGGGGCATCGCGCTCACCGTCGGGCAGCTCGCGTTCGTCCCGGACCTGATCGGATGGGCCACGGCATGGCTCGTCGGTCCGGGGTTCGCCATCGGTGCGGGTTCGTCCGTGTCGCCGATCGGGACCACGCTCGGCCCGCTCCCGGCCGTGCCGCTGCTCGGGGCGCTGCCGACGTCGGGGCACACGTTCGGTCTGGTCTGGATCCTGGTGCCCGTCGTGGCGGGCTTCGTCGCCGGCGGGCTGCTGCGTCCCCGCCTCGTCCGCGCGCTCGGGTCCGCCGACTCCGCGCTGTACCGGGCACTCGGCGGGGTCGCCACCGGGCTGGTCGCCGGCGTCCTGACCGGTGTCGTCACCGGGCTCACCGCGGGGTCGGTCGGGCCGGGTCGTCTGGCCGCCGTCGGACCGGATGCCCTGGTGGTCGGGGCCTTCGCCGCGCTCGAGGTGGGTGTGCCCGCGGTCGTCGCGCTCGCGATCGGCAGCGACCTGGTGCGACTGCCCGAACGCTCCTGGGTCGGTGAACGCTGGCACGAGGTCGAGGACGACGTCGCCACCGCGGACGCGGGCGCCGAGCACGGGTCGCTCATCGCCGCACTCGAACGCGCCGGTGCCGGGCGGACCACGGACGTGCACCGGTTCTCGGTGGAGGAGGTGCATGACCCGGTGACGCACGCCGGCACGGACTCCGGTGCGGCGCACCGCACGGGTGCCGCGGCCGTCGACCCTGTCGCGGCCGGCGACCGTCCTGTGGCGGAGCGCGCACCCGGCCGGGCGTCGGGCGCGGGCGAGCCCGGACCCGCTGCGGACGCGACGGAGCCTGACGGGACCGACCGGGGCCTCCCGGCCGAGCGGAACGCGACCCCGCCCGTCCCCGACCCCGCGCGGGCCGAGGCCACCGACGTCGACCTGCCGGGATGGGCGCGGACGGACGTCGTCGCAGCCGAGCGCCTGGAGGACTCCGTGAGTACTGCCGCCGGGCCGCGAGCGCGAGCGGGCGGAGCCGTCGACAGCGTCCGGGCGCGCCTGCGGGCCGCCGCCTCCGGTGCCCGCGACCGCGCCGGTGACCTGCGCGACCGCGCTGACGCCCTGCGGCACCGCCCCGGCAGTGCCGTCCCGCCGTCGGCCGATGTTGGACCTGCCCGGTCGGGCGATGCCGCCCCCGTCCCGCCGCGGACGGACGAGCAGCCGGCCTTCCCCTGGAGCACGGAGGAGTTCGTCGCCGGCCGTGACGACGTCGACCCCGAACCGCCCGCACGACCGACACCGCGTGCGACGGCCTGGGACACGACCGACCAGATCCCGGAGGACGAGCTGCCGTGGTGGCGGCGGCCGAAGGACGACGCCTGACCGTCGCCCCACCGCCCAGGCCGGTGCGCGGCCCCGCTAGGGTTGTCCCCGTGCTCGAACTGGTCGTCCTGATCTCCGGTACCGGGTCGAACCTCCGAGCTCTGCTCGAGGCGACCCGCGATGCCGAGTACCCCGCCCGCGTCGTCGCGATCGGGGCGGACCGCGACGCCGAGGGACTGCAGCTCGGCGAGGAGTACGCGATCCCGACCTTCACGGTGCCGTTCACGCGGTACGCGACCCGCGCCGAGTGGGGCGAGGCGCTGGCGGAGCAGATCCGTCCGTGGACGCCCGACCTGCTGGTGCTGTCCGGGCTCATGCGCCTGCTGCCGCCCGCGGTCGTGGCCGAGTTCGGGCCGTCGGTCATCAACACGCACCCGGCGTACCTGCCCGAGTTCCCGGGAGCGCACGGCGTCCGTGACGCCCTGGCCGCCGGCGTGACCGAGACCGGTGCCAGTGTCATCGCCGTGGACGACGGTGTCGACAGCGGGCCGGTCCTGGCGCAGGAGCGCGTCCCGGTCCTGCCCGACGACACCGAGTCGACCCTGCACGACCGCATCAAGCCCGTCGAGCGCCGGCTGCTCATCCAGACCGTCCTCGACATCGCCAACGGACACATCGACCTGAAGGGCACCACCCCCGCATGAGCGTGCACGCCGCCGACCCCAGCCTGTACCGCGACCGGGACGTCGTGCCCGTGCGTCGCGCCCTCATCTCGGTGAGCGACAAGTCCGGCCTGCTCGAGCTCGCCGGCGCCCTCGCCGACGCGGGTGTCGAGCTCGTGTCGACCGGCTCCACCGCGCAGACCATCCGCGACGCCGGGTACGCCGTCACCGACGTCGCGAGCGTCACGGGCTTCCCGGAGTCGCTCGACGGCCGCGTGAAGACCCTGCACCCCGCCGTGCACGCCGGCCTGCTCGCCGACCTGCGGCTCGAGTCGCACGAGCAGCAGCTCACCGACCTCGGCATCGCGCCGTTCGAGCTCGTCGTCGTGAACCTGTACCCGTTCGTCGAGACGGTCGCCTCCGGCGCCGACACCGCGACCGTGGTCGAGAACGTCGACATCGGTGGCCCGGCCATGGTCCGTGCGTCCGCGAAGAACCACCCGAACGTCGCGATCGTCGTCTCGCCCGCCTCCTACGCCGAGGTCGTCGAGGCCGTGCGCGCGGGCGGCACGGACCTCGCCCTCCGCAAGCGCCTCGCCGCGCAGGCCTTCGGCCACACGGCGGCGTACGACACCGCGGTCGCCGGGTACTTCGCGTCCGACGTCGTCGCCGAACCGGTCGCGTCCGGCACCGACGACCGGGAGGCCCCCAGTGCCTTCCCGGAGCAGCTCACCCTGAGCGCGGACCGCACCGCGACGCTCCGCTACGGCGAGAACGCGCACCAGTCCGCGGCGCTGTACACGAGCGCCGACGGCACCGGGATCGCGCAGGCGACGCAGCTGCACGGCAAGGAGATGTCGTACAACAACTACGTCGACGCGGACGCAGCCGTCCGAGCGGCGTACGACTTCACCGAGCCGGCCGTCGCGATCATCAAGCACGCCAACCCGTGCGGCATCGCGGTCGCCGCTCCCGACGCGTCCGACCCGATCGCCTCCGCGCACGCCGCCGCGCACGCCTGCGACCCGCTGTCGGCGTTCGGCGGGGTCATCGCGGCGAACCGTCCGGTCACGCTCGGCATGGCCGAGACGATCGCCGACATCTTCACCGAGGTCGTCGTGGCTCCCGCGTTCGACCCCGAGGCGCTCGAGGTCCTGTCCCGCAAGAAGAACATCCGCCTGCTCACGCTGCCGGGGGACTTCGCGCTCGCCGAGCGTGAGGTCAAGCAGATCTCGGGCGGCTTCCTCGTGCAGGACGCCGACCGCTTCACCGGGTTCGACCAGTCCGCGTGGACCCTGGTCTCCGGCGAGCCGGCCGACGAGCAGACCCTCGCCGACCTGGCGTTCGCCTGGAAGGCCAGCCGTGCGGTGAAGTCGAACGCGATCCTGCTCGCGAACCAGGGCGCGAGCGTCGGGGTCGGCATGGGCCAGGTCAACCGCGTCGACTCGTGCCACCTCGCGGTGAACCGCGCCGGGGACCGCGCTGCCGGGTCCGTCGCCGCGTCCGACGCGTTCTTCCCGTTCGCCGACGGCCTGCAGGTCCTGCTCGACGCCGGCGTCCGCGCGGTCGCCCAGCCGGGTGGCAGTGTCCGTGACGACGAGGTCATCGCGGCGGCCACGGCGGCCGGCGTGACGATGTACTTCACGGGCGAGCGGCACTTCTTCCACTGATCCCGGTCCGCTCGGCGCACATCTGGCACGAGATGCTGGTTGCGCGCTGAGAGTCGCTGCCGATAGTCTGCAAGGCTCCGCGGCACCAGCCGACGACCGCACCAGGGTCGGCGGCACCGCGGCACGACGGTGACGACGACGACGACTGGAGTGACGATGGACACGACGACCGGCACCACGGCAACGGCTGCCCGGACGGCCCGGACGTCCATCGACGGGACCGCTCCCGCCGCACGACCCGCTCGCCGGGTCGAGGCGCACCGGTCCGGGGGCACGCCGGTCGTCCCGGCGCCGCTGACCGCGTAGGGCTGCCCGCACAGCCACCAGGCCGCAGCGGGCCCGCTCCCACCGAGCGCCGGGGAAACGCGTCCCGTCGCTCCCGACCAGATGCCGATGCGGCAGCCGCGTCAACGCCGTCCCGACGGCGGCGACCGCGACAGCGCGAGCGGGCACCCGGCCGACCAGACCACGCAACGCACCCCGGGCCTCCCGTCCGGACAGGGCCAGCCCCTGACCGACCGGACCCGGCACGAAGCACGAGGACGCAGACGCATGTCCCAGGGACCCCACCGGGAACCGGCGCCGACCCCGGCGCGCCCTTCCACCGCCCGCGCACTCGGGCGGCTCTGGCCCTACGTCAGGCCCTACCGATGGCGGCTGCTCGGCGGGATGCTGGCGGCGCTCGGCGCCTCCGTCGTCGCGCTCGCGATCCCGTACGTCCTGCAGGCCCTCGTCGACGGACCGCTCGCGTCCGGCGACGGTGGGCTCATCCTGCCCGCCGGTGCCGCAGTGCTCGGGCTCGGCGTGCTCGAGGCGTTCTTCATCGCCTCGCGCCGGAAGCTCGTCATGCGGCCGTCGACCCGCATCGAGGCGAGCATGCGCAACGCGCTCTACGCGAAGCTGCAGGACCTGCCCGTCGCGTTCCACGACCGATGGGAGTCGGGGCAGCTGCTGTCCCGTTCGGTGTCCGACCTGTCGCTCATCCGGCGGTGGCTGGCGTTCGGCATCGTGCTCCTCGTCGTGAACGTCGTCACGATCGTCATCGGGTTCGCCGTGCTGTTCACCTTCGGGTGGCAGCTCGGCCTCATCTTCTTGGTGGCGTCGATCCCGGTGTGGGTGAACAGCGTCCTGTTCGAGCGGAAGTACTCGATCGTCGCCCGCCGCAGCCAGGACCAGGTCGGCGACCTCGCGACGAGTGTCGAGCAGTCGGTGCACGGCATCCGCGTGCTCAAGGCGTTCGGCCGGGGTCGGTACAAGCTCGACGAGTTCGCCGAGCAGGCCGAACAGCTGCGGGGCACCGAGATCGAGAAGGCGAAGGCGATCGCGGCGATCTGGCTGTGGCTGCTGCTCGTGCCGGACGTGGCGTTCGCGCTCTGCCTGCTCGCCGGCATCTGGCTCGCCAGCCAGGGGGACCTCAGCGTCGGCCAGCTGTTCGCGTTCTTCGCGACCGCCACCGTGCTGCGGTTCCCGATCGAGTCGATCGGGTTCTTCCTGTCGATGACGTTCGACACCCGGACCGCCGTGGACCGGTACTTCGAGGTCATGGACTCCGAGAACACCATCACGGACCCCGCGGAGCCGAAGACCATCGCGGAGCCGCACGGTGCGCTGTCGTTCAACGCGACGCACTTCCGGTACCAGGACTCCCCGCCGCAGTTCCCGGACCTGGTGGACGGCGTCGAGCTGCACCTGCAGCCGGGCGAGACGATGGCGCTCGTCGGGCTCACCGGCTCGGGCAAGACCACGCTGTTGTCGCTCGTGCCCCGGTTGTACGACGTCACCGGCGGGTCCGTCACGATCGACGGCGTCGACGTGCGGGACCTCACCCGCGCCGAGCTGCGCCGACACGTCGCGGTCGCCTTCGAGGACGCGACCCTGTTCTCGTCGAGCGTGCGCGACAACGTCCTGCTCGGGCGGCCGGACCTGTCCGGGGACGAGGCCGAGCGGATCATGCGCGAGGCCCTCGACATCGCGCAGGCGTCGTTCGTGGACGACCTGCCCGAGGGCGTCGACACCCGCGTCGGGGAAGAAGGGCTGTCGCTGTCCGGCGGACAGCGCCAGCGCCTCGCGCTCGCGCGGGCGATCGCGGCGCGGCCGAGCGTGCTCGTCCTCGACGACCCGCTGTCCGCGCTCGACGTCGACACCGAGGCCCGGGTCGAGGCCGGTCTCCGCCGGGTCCTCGCCGACACGACGTCGCTCATCGTCGCCCACCGTCCGTCGACCGTGACGCTCGCCGATCGGGTGGCGCTCATGGAGGACGGCCGCGTCACCGCCGTCGGCACGCACGCCGAGCTGATGGCCACGAACGAGCACTACCGCGCCGTCATCTCGTCGCTCGACGACGACGACGCGAACGACCGAGAGGAGGCGATGGCATGAGCGACGAGACCGACCAGGACGCGCGCGTGACCGTCGACCAGGAACCGACGGGAGGGTCGGTGCCGGTCGCGCAGGTCGGCACCGGTACGCAGGCGGCCGAGGCAGCAGCGCCGGTCACCGCGTCGATCACCGTGCACGGTGTGCGCGGGGAGGAGCGCGAGGACTTCACGAAGGCCGAGAGCCGCCGCCTGCGGCGCCGGTCGCTCGCGCTGCTCGGCTCGCTCGCCGCGCCGCTGCAGGCCCGGCTCTGGGGCATCGCGGTCGTCGTCGTGCTCGCGACGGCCGGACAGGTCGCCGGCCCCGCGCTCATCGCATGGGGCATCGACCACGCGCTCCCCACCGTGCTCGACCGGGACGACTGGGCACCGGCGTTCCTCGTCGTGGGGTCGTACATCACGATCGCGGTCGTCGGGGCCGTCCTCACCGCCTGGTACACGGTGTTGTCCGCGCGGATCAGCCAGGCGATCCTGTTCGACCTGCGGAAGCGGGTGTTCCTGCACACGCAGCGGCTCTCGCTCGAGTTCCACGAGACGTACACGTCGGGCCGGATCATCTCCCGGCAGACGAGCGACCTCGACTCGATCCGCGAACTGCTCGACTCCGGGTTGAACCAGCTCATCCAGGGCGTGCTGTACATGCTCTTCACCGCGGTGGCGCTCGTGCTCCTCGACCCGACCTCCGGCCTGGTGCTCGCGGTCGCCCTCGTGCCGCTGTGGTTCCTGACCCGGTGGTTCCAGCAGCGCTCCCAGCAGCTGTTCCGGTCCACCCGGACGACGAGTGCGCGCGTGATCGTGCACTTCGTCGAGACGATGACCGGGATCCGCGCGGTGCAGGCGTTCCGCAAGGAGTCCCGCAACGAGGTCGAGTACGGCGAGCAGGTCGAGCAGAACCGCCAGGCGAACGCCCGCGTGTTCAACCTGTTCGGGATCTTCGACCCGGGTCTGGTGCTCATCGGGAACGCGACGCTCGCCGCGGTCGTCATCGTCGGCGGCTTCCGGGTCGTCGGCGGATCGCTCGAGATCGGCGCGCTGCTCGCGGTCGCGCTGTACGCCAAGCGGTTCTTCGACCCGGCGCAGGAACTCGCGATGTTCTACAACAGCTACCAGTCGGCCTCGGCGGCGATGGAGAAGATCTCCGGCGTGCTCGAGGAACAGCCGAGCGTCCCGGACCCGACCAAGCCCGTGAAGCTGCCCGACGCCGCCGGCCGGGTCGACTTCGAGCACGTCGCGTTCGCCTACAACGCGGACCGTGTCGTGCTGCCGGAGTTCGACCTGCACATCCCGGCGGGACAGACGATCGCGCTCGTGGGGTCGACCGGTGCCGGCAAGTCGACGCTCGCCAAGCTCATGGCGCGGTTCTACGACCCGACCGCGGGCGCGGTGACGCTGGACGGCATCGACCTGCGCGACCTCGACCCGAAGGACATGCGCCGCGCGGTCGTCATGGTGACCCAGGAGGCGTACCTGTTCTCCGGGTCGGTGGCGGACAACATCGAGCTCGGCCGACCCGGGGCGTCCCGGGCGGACATCGTGGCGGCGGCGAAGGCGGTCGGTGCCCACGCGTTCATCACGGTGTTGCCGGACGGGTACGACACCGACGTGAACAAGCGCGGTGGCCGGGTGTCGGCGGGCCAGCGGCAGCTGCTGTCGTTCGCCCGTGCGTTCCTCGCGGACCCGAAGGTGCTCATCCTGGACGAGGCCACGGCGTCGCTCGACATCCCGTCCGAGCGGCTCGTGCAGGAGGGGCTCGAGACCCTGCTCGCCGACCGCACGGCCGTGATCATCGCGCACCGACTGTCCACCGTCGCGATCGCCCACCGGGTGCTCGTGATGGAGTACGGGCGGATCGTCGAGGACGGCACGCCCGCCGACCTCATCGCCGGGACGGGGCGCTTCTCCCAGCTGCACGCCGCCTGGCGGGACTCGCTGGTCTGACCCGCTCGTCCCGACCCCGCTCCGGCCGTCGCGCCCCGTCCCGACGGGGCGCGACAGCCGTTCCCGGGCGCGGAACGGCGTGCGGCCGTGGTTTGCTGGGGGGATGAGCAACAACGACGTCCAGCCGGGAGGCGTCGCCCTGCGCGATCCCTTCGTCGGCGCCCCCTTCGCCGAGGCCGTCCGGCGGTTCTGGCGGAAGTACACGGTGTTCACCGGCCGGGCGTCCCGCTCCGAGTTCTGGTGGTGGTGGCTGACGTCGTTCGCGATCGGCCTCGTGCTGCAGCTCGTGCCGCAGGCGTTCACCCCGGACGCCCCGCTGCTCGAGAACCCCGTCGGGTCCTACCTGTTCGTGCTCTGGGCCCTCGTGACGCTCGTCGGCGGCCTGGCCCTCGGCGCCCGGCGGCTGCACGACGCGAACCTGTCCGGCTTCTGGCAGTTCCTGCACGTGCTGCCGGGCATCGGCTCGCTCGTGCTCTTCGTGTTCTTCCTGCTGCCGTCGAACCCGAAGGGCACGCGGTTCGACCTGCAGCCCGGTCCGGTGCCGCCCGCGCGGCGTTAGTCCGACCAGCAGTCCCGGGGCGGCGACCAGCGCGCACGGCGCATGTCGAGCCTCCAGGCCGTGTCGTCGTCGACCGCTCGCGTCTGCCGGAGCGGGGTGCCCTCGGCGCGGTAGTGCTCGAGGGCGCGCGCCTCGTGCCGGACCGGGGGCAGCCCGCCGGCCCGGACGACCCGCCACCAGGGCAGGTCGGCGCCCTCGTGCGCCATCACCTTCCCGACCGCACGGGAAGCGCGGGAGCCGAGCACGGCGGCGACGTCCCCGTACGTCATGACGCGGCCGGACGGGATCGACCGGACCACCTCGGCGACCGCCGCGCCGAAGTCGGCATCCGCACCCGGCTGCGGGTCGGGGCGCTCCGCCACGGCAGCGCGGCCTAGAGCGTCAGCGCCGCGAAGTGGTCGCCGTACTGCGTCTCGCCGACGACCGTGAACCCGAGTGCCTGGAAGAACTTCTCAGGGCTGCCGGTGCCCGGCTCGTACACCACGGTCAGGCGTTCGAAGCCGCGCTTGCGGGCCTCGTCGGCCAGGGCGTGCACGGCGAACCGGCCGACACCGCGCCCCTGCGCGTTCGCGGCGACGTTCACCCGCCAGATGCAGCTGCGCAGTTCCTCCTGCGCGTTGTCGGCGTCGAAGCTGCCGATGATGAGCCCGACGACCTCGTCCCCGTCCAGGACGACCCGCGGCCACGAGGCACTCGGCTTCACGTCCGACTCGGCCTGCGCGTACGAGGTCGGCTGGACGAACTGCTCCTGCCCCGGCTTCAGCGTCAGCGAGTTGGCCGCTGCGGCGGTCGCTGCGGAGAGTTCTTCGAGGCGGAGGTCCGTCATGTCGGTCAGGCTAACGGTGCGAGCGGGTCGGATGCCAGCGGTGCGACGGAGGCAGCGCGGTCCGGCGGTATCGTCGCTCGGGTGGCGGAGCATCGACGTGGGGCGAACCTGCCGTCGCTGGGCGGCTTCAACCGCACGGTCGTGCTCGACGCCGTCCGCCGGTCGTCCGACGGCCTCAGCCGCGTGGAGCTCGCGGCCCGCACCGGTCTCAGCCCGCAGACCGTCTCGAACGTCACCCGGTACCTCATCGACGTCGGCATGATCGTCGAGTCCGGCACGGTGGTGTCGGGGCGCGGCAAGCCGCGCACGATCCTCCGCCTGGAGGCCCGCAGCCGTTTCGCCGTCGGGGTGCACGTCGACCCCGCGGTCGTCACCTACGTGCTGCTCGACCTGGCGGGTGCGGTGGTGGCCGAGGCCACCACGTCGACCCCGAGCGCCGAGGACCCCGAGCAGGTCATCCGGACGATGGCCTCCGCCGTCGACGAACTCGTCCGTCGCGCGGGCATCGACCCCGAGGCGGTGCTCGGTGTCGGCGTCGCCTCGCCCGGGCCGATCGACGCGGCCGCCGGCATCGTGCTCGACCCGCCGTTCCTGCCGCGGTGGCGCGACGTGGCGCTGCGGGACGCCCTGGGCGACGCGACCGGCTACCCCGTGTTGCTCGAGAAGGACGTCACGGCGGCGGCGGTCGGGGAGGTGTTCCTGGCGCGGGAGGCGGCGGCGCGGGACTTCGCGTTCGTGTACTTCGGCACCGGGTTCGGCGTCGGGCTGGTCATCGACCACGAGCCCGTGCGGGGATCCGGGGCGAACGCCGGGGACGCCGGGCACATCATGGTCGACCAGGGGAGCCTCGCCGGGACGCCGGACGGCGAGGGAGCGCGTGGTGAGGTCGGGGCAACCGTGACGCCCGACCGGCTCGTGCGGATCGCGGTCGAACGGGGCATCCCGCTCGGTGACGAGGGAGTCCGGGTCGCGGGCGGGGACGGCACCGCGGTGGACCTCGCAGCGGTCGACCGGGCGTGGGACGCGCTCGGCGAGGCAGTCGCGGCGGGTGACCCGCTCGCATCGGCGTTCGCGGCCGAGGTCGGCACGGTCATGGGGCGGGCCGTGGTCGTCATCGTGAACCTGCTCGACGTCGACCGGGTCGTCTTCGGCGGACCGTTCTGGTCGCGGATCGCGCCAGCTGCCCTCCCGGCAGCGACGGCGGCGATCGCGGGGTCGCCGATCCTCGTCCCGAAGCACCCCGTGACGGTGGTCGAGAGCCGGCGCGGGGCGGACGTCGCCGCGGTCGGGGCGGCCTGTCTCGTGCTCGACGCTGCGCTGTCGCCGCGGGCGAGTGCGCTGCTCATCGCGCACTGAGCGTCGCCGCGCTCGGTCGCTGACACCATCCGTTCACCGACGGGACACCGCCCGTCCCACTGGATGCTGAACAGTCGTGCAGGCCCCCGACCCGAAGGACCTCCATGCGCACACCCGCCCTGCGTCTCGGCGCCACGATCGCGACCGGCCTCGTCGTCGCGGCCGGCGTCCTGGCCGCTGCGCCCGCCACGGCAGCCCCCGTCGATGCGCCTGCCGTCGCGGCCAACGGCGTCGTCATCAACGAGATCGAGTCGAACGCGGACGACACCGACTGGGTGGAGCTGAAGAACACCGCGACCGTCGCCGCCGACGTCAGCGGGTGGTCGATGCTCGACGACAGTGACGAGCACACCCGGTACGTGCTGCCTGCAGGCTCCGTGATCGCCCCCGGCGGGTACTTCGTGATCGACCAGCTGACGAGCACGGCGCCCGGGTTCGACTTCGGGCTCGGCAACCCCGACCAGGTCCGGGTGTTCAACGCCTCGGGTGCGCTCGTGCTCGGCCACGCGTACGAGACCCACGCAGCGGTCACGTACGGCCGCTGCCCGGACGGGCTCGGGGCCCTCGTGGACACCACCGCCTCGACCAAGGGCCGGGCGAACGACTGCTCCTCGCCGGTCCGGATCAACGAGGTCGAATCGCAGGGCGGCACCCCGGGCGACTGGGTCGAGCTGACGAACACCGGCACCACGACGGTCGACCTCGCCGGCTACGTGTTCCAGGACGCCGAGGACGACCACGCCTACACAGTCCCCGCGGGCACGACCGTTGCCCCGGGCGGGTTCACCGTCCTCGACGAGGCGGACTTCGGGTTCGGGCTCGGCAAGGCGGATGCCGCGCGCATCTCCACGCCCGCGGGCGTCCTGGCCGACTCGACGAGCTGGAGCGAGCACGCGGCCGTCACGATCGGCCGCAACCCGGACGGGACCGGCGACTTCGCCCCGACGTCCGCGGCGACGAAGGGTGCGGCGAACGCGTTCGCCGGTGTCGTCACCGCGGAGCCGTGGCCCGGCGGCCGGGACGAGACCGTCCTCGACGCCGAGGGCACGTTCTCGGGCGACCTCAGCGGACTCGACTGGCAGTCCTCGTCCACCGCGGTCGGCGGCGGCGTCCTCTGGGGCGTGCAGAACGGCGACGGGCTGCTCTACCGCATGGTCTCCGACGGGAAGGGCGGCTGGGCGCCCTCGAACGCGACCGGCACGACGCTCCGCTACGCCGACGGCTCCGGCACCCCGGACGCCGAGGGCGTCACCGTCACCACGGACGACCCCGGCGCGGTCTACGTCTCCACCGAGCGCGACAACGACCGGTCGTCGACCAGCCGCCCGGCGGTCCTCCGCTTCGCGACGACGGACGGCTCCGAGCGGACGCTGCGGGCCACCGACGAGTGGGACCTGGCCGGCGACTTCCCGGGCCTCGGCGCGAACGCCGGACTCGAAGGCGTCACCTGGGTACCGGACTCGTGGCTCACCGCACAGGGCTTCGTCGACGGGGCGACCGGTGCCGCCTACGCGCCGACGCGGTACCCCGGTCACGGCGAGGGCCTCTTCTTCGTCGGCGTGGAGGGCACGGCGAGCGTCTCCGCCTACGCCCTGATGGCGGACGGCTCGGCGGCGCGCGTGGCCGAGATCGCCACGCCGTTCAGCGTCGTGGCCGAGGTCCAGTTCGACGCGACGCTCGACGCGCTCTGGGTGGCGTGCGACGACGCGTGCGCCGGTCGCACCGCACTGTTCGACGTGCAGGACGGCGTGTTCACCGCAGCGAGCGTGTACGAGGCCCCGGCCGGTGCAGCACGCGACCTGGCCAACGAGGGCTTCGTGATGTCGGACGTGTGCACCGACGGCTCGCGGGCGACCTTCTACGCGGACGACAACGACACCGACGGGTTCTCCCTCCGGACCGGGACGTTCCCGTGCACCGAGGAGACCGAGCCGGGCGACGGCGGCACGACGCCGACGCCGACCCCGACGCCGACCCCGCCGCCCGGCGACGGTACGCCCACGCCGACCCCCACCGCCGGACCGGGCACCGGCGGCGCGACGCCGACCGTGCCGGGCGCCCCGGCCGAGTCGGCCCTGACCGCCGCGGACCGCGGTGGGATCAGCGCCCCGGCAACGGCACGCGTCGGCGAGACGATCACCGTGACGGTGGGGCGCGAGCACGCCGGTGAGCGCGTCGCCGTGTACCTGTACTCGTCACCGGTGCTGCTCGGCACTCCGGTCGTCGGTGCGGACGGCACGGCCGGGGTCACGATCCCGGCCGGCACGACGCTCGGCGCACACCGGATCGCGGTCGTCGGTGCGGACGGCGCGCTGATCGGCTGGGCGCCGATCACGATCACCGCCGCCTCCGGGCAGCAGCTCGCGTTCACGGGTGCCGAGCTCGCCTCGGGCGCCGCGGCCGCCCTGCTCCTGCTCGCCGCCGGTGGCAGTCTGCTCGTCGCACGTCGGCGTCGCCGCACCGCCACCGCCACCGCCACAGTCGAATAGCGGTACCGGCGGTACCGGCGGGAGCCGCCCCGGACAGGAGGCGCGGTGCGGGTCCGACCCGCACCGCGCCTCCCGTCCGTCGTCGTGGGCACCCGCTCGCTACCCTCGGACCGTGCAGTCCGTCGAGGTCCTCCGTTACACCGCGTTCGCCGATCCGGATGCCGGCGCGGCCGGCGGCAACCCGGCCGGGGTCGTGCTCGACGCCGCGGCCCTCAGCGACGACGAGATGCTCGCGATCGCGCAGCGGGTCGGGTACTCCGAGACCGCCTTCGTGACCGGCGCGGACGGGGACCGGATCCGGGTGCGCTACTTCTCCCCGGCCGCCGAGGTGCCGTTCTGCGGCCACGCGACGGTGGCCCTCGCGGTGGCGGTCGCCGAGCGGCAGGGCCCGGGACGACGGGTGTTCGTCACGCAGTCGGGCGACGTCGTGCTCGACACGTCGGACTCCGCGGGCCGCGTGCAGGTCGCGATGACCAGCGTCGAGCCCGCGACCCGAGCGCTGCCGGACGACCGCCTCGTGCCGCTGCTCGACCTGCTCGGACTGGTGCGGGACGACCTCGACGCGGCACACCCGCCCCTCGAGGCCTTCGCCGGCAACTGGCACCCGGTGCTCGTCCTCGCCGACGCGGACCTGTTCCACCAGTTCCGGTTCGCCCCCGCGGCGCTCGCCGACCTCATGCGACGGAGCGGCTGGCCGGCGACCGTGACCGTGCTGCACCCGGTGGTGCCCGGGGAGTACGAGGCGCGGAACCTCTTCCCGGTCGGCCGCATCACGGAGGACCCGGCGACGGGGTCGGCCGCCGCGTCCGTCGGGGCGTACCTGCGGGAGATCGGTGCGGCCGCGCCTGGGGACCGGGTCGTGATCCGGCAGGGGCGGCACGTCGGACGGCCGAGCGTGCTGCTCGTCGACGTGCCCGCGAGCGGCGGCGTCACCGTCACCGGCGGGGCCACCCCGATCCGGTAGCCGCGCTGCCCGGCCCCTGGCTGGACGACCGGGATGCTCCGCGTCGAGCGACACCGTTCGCGCTCGCCGGCCCGTGGGCTGTCGCGCAGCGCAGACCGACGGGCACCGATCGGACCGGACCGGACCGGCCCGCGCCGCCCGCAGGTCACGAACCGGACGCGCTTCGTGTCGAACGCTTGACAACGTTCAAATCCATACGATGGACTAAACCCGCAACGCGGGCAACGGAGTCCGCGACCTTCACCCGTGCAAAGGAGCACCGATGAGACGCACCCGCATCATCGCCGGACTCGCCGCCGTGGCCGTCGCCTCGGTCGGACTCGCCGGCTGCTCGAGCTCGGGGTCCGCCTCGAGCGACACGATCAAGATCGCCTACCAGAAGTTCGGCGCCTTCCAGCAGCTCGACGCCCAGATGAAGGTCGTCAAGAAGGAGTACGAGGACGCGAACCCCGGCAAGGAGGTCGAGCTCGTCCCGATCCAGGCGCAGGAGGACGACTACGCCACGAAGCTCGCGCTGATGAACCGGGCACCCGCGACCGCGCCCGACGTCATCTACGAGGACACGTTCCGCATCAAGGCCGACGCCGATGCCGGCTACCTGCAGCCGATCGACCAGTTCACCGAGAAGTGGGACGAGTGGGACCAGTTCTACGACAACGCGAAGCAGGCGGGTGAGGGAGAGGACGGCAAGATCTACGGCGTCCCGATGGGCACCGACACCCGTGCGCTCTGGTACAACAAGCAGATCTTCGAGGAGGCCGGTCTGCCCGTGCCGTGGGAGCCGAAGACCTGGGACGACGTCCTCGCCGCCGCGAAGACCATCAAGGAGCAGCAGCCGGACGTCATCCCCTTCAACATCTACTCCGGCAAGGCCCAGGGCGAGGCCTCGACCATGCAGGGCTTCGAGATGCTGCTGTACGGCGCGGACGGCGACGGCAACACGCTGTACCGCGACGGCAAGTGGGTCGTCGGCTCGCAGCAGTTCCAGGACTCGCTGCAGTTCATCGAGGACGTCTACCAGGGCGACCTCGGGCCCACCCCGCAGCAGGCCCTCGACACGAACATCGGGACGACGATCACGCAGACGTGGCTGCCGGAGGGCAAGCTCGCGATCGACCTCGACGGCTCGTGGCAGTCCGGCACCTGGCTGGAGTCCGGCACCGCACCGTGGGCCGAGTGGAACGACGTGATGGGCCAGGCGCCCTTCCCGACGCAGAACGGCCAGGAGCCCGGGTACAACTCGATGTCCGGCGGCTGGACGCTCGCGGTCGGTTCGAAGTCGGGGAACCCGCAGGACGCGTTCGAATTCATCACGATGTTCCTCGACAAGGACGGGTCCATCAAGTACGACTCGGAGAACAGCCAGATCGCCGTCCGCAAGGACGTCGCCGAGGACCCGGCGTACACCGACGCGAACCCGACCTTCGAGTTCTTCTCCGGGCTGGTGGAGCACACCAACTTCCGTCCGGCGACGAGCGAGTACGCACAGGTCTCGAACGCCATCCAGGTCGCGATGGAGTCCGTGATGACCGGTCAGCAGTCGCCCGCCGAGGCAGCGGCGGTCTACGACAAGGCCGTGGAGGGTGTCGTCGGCAAGGACAACACCGTCTCCGGCTGACCGGCCGGCACACCACCTGACGGGAGGCGCGGTGGCGCCCGCCCCGCGCCTCCCGTCAGTCCCCATCCCCGGAACCCTCTCCGCACCCGGAAGGCATCCACCGTGTCCAGCACCCCCCTCGCGCCGACGCTGTCGGCCCCCGGTTCGCCGAACCGAGCCGACCCACCGGCGCCGCGGAAGCGGCGCCCGATGCGGAACGCAACGCGCATCGTCCCGCTCCTGCCCGCCGTCGTCCTGCTCATCGTGTTCCTGCTCGGGCCGGTCATCTCGTCGTTCTACGGCTCCTTCACGAACGCGGCGCTCACCGGCGTCGACGCCGCGAACCAGCAGTTCGTCGGCTTCCAGAACTACGTCGAGCTCTTCCAGGACCCGGACTTCCCGAAGTCCGTCATCCTGACGGTCGTGTTCCTCATCGCCTCGGCGGTGGTGGGGCAGAACGTGCTCGGCCTCGGCCTCGCGCTGCTCATGCGCAGTGCGAACCGGGTCGTCCGCGGCGTCGTCGGCACCTTCGTCGTCGCCGCCTGGGTGCTGCCCGAGATCGTCGCGTCGTTCGCCGCGTACGCGTTCTTCCACGACGAGGGAACGCTCAACACGTTCCTGGCGTCGCTCGGCGTCAGCGGGCCGAACTGGCTCTACACGTACCCGATGATCGCGGTCATCCTCGCGAACGTCTGGCGCGGGACGGCGTTCTCGATGCTCGTCTACTCGGCCGCCGTGCAGGAGGTCCCCGAGGAGATCACCGAGTCCGCCGAGGTCGACGGCGCCACCGGCTGGCAGCGTCTCGTCTACA
The DNA here is from genome assembly GCF_003234855.1 of Curtobacterium sp. MCBD17_032. Lineage (GTDB taxonomy): Bacteria > Actinomycetota > Actinomycetes > Actinomycetales > Microbacteriaceae > Curtobacterium. Next base: position 67,407 of record NZ_QKTO01000007.1, on the reverse strand, counting down.
TCACGCTGCCGGTCATCCGTCGCAGCATCTCGACGAACCTCATGCTCACGACGCTGCAGACCCTGTCGGTCTTCACCCTCATCTTCGTGATGACGGGCGGCGGACCGGGCACGAACTCGTCGACCCTGCCGATCCTGGCCTACCAGGAGGCGTTCCAGTTCTCGCAGCTCGGCTTCGGGACGGCGATCGCGACCATCCTGCTCGTGGTCGGCGCGGTCTTCTCGATCATCTACATCAAGGCACTGAAGCCGGAGGTGGACTGACCATGGCCCTCACCGCTGACCGTCCGGTCTCGAACGTCACCCGCTCGGTGACCGCCCCGGGCTCGCTCCACATGACCTCGCCCCGGGGTCGCACCCTGCGGTGGGTGTCGAACGTCGTCCTGCTCGTCATCGCGGTGTGCTTCGCGGTGCCGCTGCTCTGGCTCGTGCTCGCATCGGTGGACACGCAGGCGTCGCTGTCGGTGAAGCTGCCGTCGCAGTTCACGCTCGACAACTTCGCGCAGGTGCTCACCCCGGAACTGTCGTTCATCCCCCTCGCGAACAGCCTGCTGCTCTCCGGCGGCACGGCCGTCGTGACGGTCGTCGCCGCGCTCCTCGCCGCGTACCCGCTGTCCCGGTACAAGCTGCGCGTGAACAAGCCGTTCCTGTACAGCATCCTGTTCGGCACCGGTCTGCCCATCACCGCGATGATGGTCCCCGTCTACGCGCTCTTCGTGTCGCTCAACCTCATCGACAACATCTGGGGCTGCGTCTTCTTCCTCGCCGCGACCAGCCTGCCGATGGCGATCTGGATGGCGAAGAACTTCATGGACTCGGTGCCGATCTCCCTCGAGGAAGCGGCCTGGACCGACGGCGCCTCGATGTTCACGACGCTGACCCGCATCGTCGTGCCGCTCATGCGACCCGGCATCGCCGTGGTGTTCATCTTCGTGTTCATCCAGGCGTGGGGGAACTTCTTCGTCCCCTTCGTCCTGCTCCTCTCACCCGACAAGGTGCCCGCCGCGGTGAGCATCTTCAACTTCTTCGGCCAGAACGGGGCCGTCGCGTACGGGCAGCTCGCGGCGTTCTCGATCGTCTACTCCGTGCCCGTCATCGCCCTCTACGTGCTCGTGTCCCGCGGCCTCGGTGGGGGCAACGCCCTCGCCGGCGGCATCAAGGGCTGACCACCGCACACCCCAGCCGCGCCCACCACGCGGAACGAAAGGACCCCCATGCACCAGGACGAACCGCTCGTCGAGGCCCGGATCGCACGACTCGTGCGGGACCGCGTCGACCCGAACGTCCACCGACGGGCCTCGCCGGTGACGATCGAGGCCTGGCAGGTGCCGGACGAACCGGTGCCCTTCGCCGAGGCCGTGCAGCAGACCTACACGCCGTTCACCGTCGGTGAGCCGTGGGGCGCCCGGCCGTGGGGCACCACGTGGTTCAAGGTCACCGGCACCGTGCCCGCCGACTTCGGCACCGCGGACGGCACCACCGCCGAACTCCTCGTCGACCTCGGGTTCAGCAAGCGCCAGCCCGGGTTCCAGGCCGAAGGGCTCGCGTTCCGCCCGGACGGTTCCACCATCAAGGCCATCGAGCCGCGCAACGACACCGTCCCGCTGCAGGTCGGCCCGGGGGAGTCGTTCGAGCTCTACGTCGAGGCCGGCGCGAACCCCGACATCGGCGGCGACGACTTCCAGGGCGCCACCCCGCTCGGCTCGAAGCACACCGCGGGTGACACCCCGATCTACCGGCTCCGCGCGCTCGAGGTCGTCGAGCGCGACGACACGGTCTGGGAGCTGCAGCAGGACCTCTGGGTGCTCCGCGGTCTCATGGCCGAGCTGCCGACCGACGGCACCCGCGGCGCCGACGTGCTCCGCGTGCTCGAACGGGCTGCGGACGCACTCGACCCCGACGACGTGGCCGGGACCGCCGCCGACGCCCGCGCCGTGCTGGCGACGGCGCTCGCCGTGCCCGCCAGTGCTGCTGCGCACCGCGCGATCGCCGTCGGGCACGCGCACATCGACTCCGCCTGGCTCTGGCCGGTGCGGGAGACGAAGCGCAAGTGCGCCCGCACGTTCTCCAACGTGCTCGACCTGATGGACCGCGATCCCGACTTCACGTTCGCGTGCTCCTCCGCCCAGCAGTACGCCTGGATGCGGGACGAGTACCCCGAGGTGTTCGGCCGGATCAAGCAGCGCGTCGCCGAGGGGCGGTGGATCCCGGTCGGCGGCATGTGGGTCGAGTCGGACACGAACCTGCCCGGTGGCGAGGCCCTGGCCCGGCAGTTCGTCGCCGGCAAGCGGTTCTTCCTCGAGGAGTTCGGCATCGACACCCCCGAGGCATGGCTCCCCGACTCGTTCGGGTACACCGGCGCGCTCCCGCAAATCGTGCGCGCCGCGGGGTCGAAGTGGTTCGTCACGCAGAAGCCGTCGTGGAACGAGACGAACGTCATCCCGCACACGTCCTTCCTGTGGGAGGGCATCGACGGGTCCCGGGTCCTCACGCACCTGCCGCCGGCGGACACCTACAACTCCGACGTCTCCCCTGCGGACCTGCACCGGGGAGAGCGGCAGAACAAGGAGCGCGGCGTCGCGAACACCTCGATGCTGCTGTACGGCTTCGGTGACGGCGGTGGCGGTCCGACCCGCGAGATGGTGGCCGCGGCCCGACGCCAGCACGACCTGGACGGCTCGCCCCGGGTCGACCTCGGCACCCCGGCGCAGGTGTTCGAGGAACTCGAACGGGCGCTGCCGAACCCCGGCGTCTGGTCGGGGGAGATGTACCTCGAGTTCCACCGCGGCACGTACACGTCGCAGGTGCGCACGAAGCAGGGCAACCGTCGCTCCGAGCACCTGCTCCGTGAGGCCGAGCTCTGGGCGTCCACCGCGGCCGTGCGGATCGGGCAGACGTACCCGTACGACGAGCTCGAGTCGGCCTGGCACACGGTCCTGCTCCAGCAGTTCCACGACATCCTGCCGGGCTCGTCCATCGCCTGGGTCTACGAGAACGCGGAGGCCGAGTACGCCCGCGTCGCAGGTGTCCTCGAGGAACTGATCGGCACGGCGACCTCCGCACTCGCCACCGGCGGCACGGCCACCGCGGACCAGCCGGGAGTCCCGACCGCCTCCGCCTCCCAGGTCCGGTTCAACGCGTCCCCGGTGGTCGCCGACGGCATCACCGCGCTGGGAGCCGCGCCGGTCGACGCTGCGCGCCCCGTGCCTCCCGAGCGGGACGGCGACCGCTTCGTCTTCGACACCGGTACGGTCGTCGCGACCGTCGACGCAGCCGGCCACGTCGTGTCGCTCGTCGACCGGGCCACCGGGCGGGATGCCGTCGCCCCGGGTGCCGCAGCCGCGGAGTACACCGTGTTCCGGGACACCCCGAACCAATGGGAGGCGTGGGACATCGACCGCGCCTACCAGCGCCACGGGTCCGCGCTCACCGCGACGAGCGTCACGGTCGAGGGCGACGCGCTCGTCGTCGTCCGTCCGTTCGGCAGCTCGACCGTGACCACCCGGTACACCGCGACCGCGGGGCAGCCGGAACTCGTCGTCGAGACCGAGGTCGACTGGCACGAGCAGCAGAAGCTCCTCAAGCTGGCGTTCCCGCTCGACCTCAAGGCCGACCAGGCGTCGAGCGAGATCCAGTTCGGGCACATCGACCGGCCGACGCACCAGAACACCTCATGGGACTTCGCACGGTTCGAGACAAGTGCGCACCGGTGGGTGCACGTCGCCGAGCCGGGCTTCGGGGTCGCGATCGCGAACGACTCGACGTACGGGCACGACGTCACGAGGAGCACCCGGCCGGACGGCGGGACGACCACGCAGGTGCGGGAGTCGCTCGTGCGCGGGCCGAAGTTCCCCGACCCCGAGGCCGACCAGGGACACCACGTGTTCCACACGGTGCTGCGCGTCGGCGCCTCGGTGCTCGACGCCGCCGACTCCGGCTACCGGCTCAACCTGCCGGTGCGGACGGTACCCGGGGACACCGCCGTCGAGCCGCTCGTCACGGTGTCGTCGTCCCAGGTGTTCGTCGAGGCCGTGAAGCTCGCCGAGGACCGGAGCGGGGACGTCGTCGTGCGGCTGTACGAGGCGCTCGGCGGACGGGCCGCCGACGTCGGCGTCGAGTTCGGCTTCGACGTCGCCGGGGTCGCCCGGGTGGACCTGCTCGAACGACCGCTCGACGACGGGACGTGGGAGGACGGCGAACCCGTCGTGCTGACGCTCCGGCCGTTCGAGATCGTCACCCTGCGGGTGCGACGGCCGTAGGCGGGCGGCACGACCGCGGCGTCGGACGGGGCTCTGGGTGCACCCGTCCGACGCCGCTCGTGCGCGGTACCCCCTGCACTGGGGGTGCCGCGCGGGCCGCGAGGCTCCCGAGCGTGTGTGCGACCTGGGAGTCCGGGCGGGACCGGACGGTTTCCGGCGACTCCGCCCTGTTCCGCAGAGAAGTGACGCATACTCCGGAGACCGGAGATCATGCGCCCGTCGTCGACGAACGCACTGTGCCTCTCCCTCTCAGACAGGTGCCTCCATGGCCGCGTCACCGTTCCTCCGCAGCGTCCTGACGGGTGGTGCCGGCCTGGGCCTCGCAGTGTCGCTCGTCCTCGCGGCCTCTTCCGGCGCCTCCGCGGCCACCGAGATCGACGGGCCCGTCACGCTCGGGACCGCCGCCACCTACGGCGTCCTCGGGGCCAGCGCCGTCACCAACACCGGACCGACCGTCGTCAACGGTGACCTCGGCGTCTCGCCCGGCACCGCGGTCACCGGGTTCGGAGCGGCACCGGACGGCGTCGTCACCGGCACGGTCCGGTCCCGCACCGAGGCCGCACAGGCGCAGCAGGACGCACGGACCGCGTACGACGCGGCCGCGGCGCTCACGCCGAGCGGCGTCGACGTCACCGACCTCGACGACCGTGCGCCGCTCGTCCCCGGGGTCTACTCCGGGGGTGCACTGGACCTGTCGGACGGCAACACGCTCACCCTGGACGGTGACGCGCAGTCGACCTGGGTGTTCCAGGCCGCGTCCACCCTGGTCGTCGGGACGGACACCCGGATCCTCATCACCGGTGGCGCGAGCTCGTGCAACGTCTTCTGGCAGGTCGGCAGTTCCGCGACCATCCAGAGTGGCGCGCAGTTCCAGGGCACCGTCCTCGCCCAGCAGTCCGTGACCGCGGTCACCGGCGCGACCGTGCAGGGCCGACTGCTCGCGCTGAACGGTGCCGTGACGCTCGACACGAACACGATCACCCCGTCGCAGGCCTGCCCGCCGCCTCCCACCCCCACCCCGACCGTCGCGCCGGCGATCACCTCCGGGACGCCCACGGACGCGACGACCGGACAGCCCTACCGCTACACCGTGATCGCCACCGGGACGCCGACGCCGACCTTCACCGCCACCGGACTGCCCGCCGGTCTCACGATCGACAGCGCCACCGGCGTGATCTCGGGCACCCCGACCGCCGCGGGCTCGTCGACCGTGACGATCACCGCATCGAACGGGACCGCCCCGGCCGACACGCAGGTCGTCACCGTCCGGGTCGTGGCACCGACCCCGACCCCGACACCGACCGTTCCGGTCCCGACCCCGACCGTTCCGGTCCCGACGCCGACCACCCCGGCTCCCGGGACGACGCCCACCACACCGGCCGGGACGACGCCCACCACACCGGCCGGGACGACGCCCACCGACGGCCCGACGGCCGCGGGCCTGGTCACCGGTGACGGTCGGACTCCTCCCGGGACGCTGGCCTTCACCGGCAGCGACCCGACGCTCCCGCTCGGCATCGCCGTCGTCCTGCTCGCCGCGGGCACCGGACTGGCGGTCGTCGCCCGACGCCGTCGAGCCAGCCGCGCCTGACCCCGACCGCGATCCGACGCACACGGCACCGCTCGTCCCCCGACGGGCGGTGCCGTGTGTGTCCGTGCGTCGGCGCCGCTCGCCTCCCGGCCGGCCCTGCCGCGTGCGGCTGCATGTCGGGCCGGGGCCGCGCCCGCCCGGGAACCGACCCAGCGCCTCCCGGATAGCGTGGCCGCCATGGCCGTCACCGAGATCTGGCTCGTCCGCCACGGCGAGTCCACCGCCAACGTCGCTGCAGCCCGGGCGGAGGCCGCGGGGGCCGACGTCATCGAGGTCGACCACCGTGACGCCGACGTCCCGCTGAGTCCCCTCGGCGAGGAGCAGTCCCGAGCCCTCGGCACCGAACTCGCCGAACGCGGGGTCGACGACGTCCCGGTCGTGCTCTGGGTCTCCCCGTACCGACGCGCGCAGCAGACGATCGGCATCGCGCTCGAGGCCGGCGGCCTCGCCGAGCCCCCGCGGCGCGTCGACGAGCGACTCCGCGACCGTGAGCTCGGCGTGCTCGACCGGCTCACCCGGACCGGCTCGGCGAACCTGCACCCCGACGAGGAACAGCGCCGGCAGTGGCTCGGCAAGTACTACCACCGACCCGCGGGCGGTGAGTCCTGGGTGGACGTCATGCTCCGGCTGCGCTCGCTGCTCGCCGACGTGGACCGGATCGACGGTGCCGACCGTCTCGTCATCGCCGCGCACGACGCCGTCGTCATGCTCGTCATCGCCGTCTGCCTCGACCTCGACGAGCCGGAGCTCATGGACTTCGCGGAGACGCACACGGTGGCGAACGCCTCGCTGACGCGACTCCGGCGGGACGCCCTCGGGAGCCGCTGGTCCCTCGAGGAGTTCGCCGGCACCGACCACCTCGACGAGGACCCGGGCGCCACCGTCACCGAACACGAAGGCCGGAAGGACGACGCACGTGTCTGAGCCCGTCCCCGTCACCCCGAACCTGCTCCGCGAGTGGGCCCTGCCGGAGGTCGGCGGGAGCAAGTACGGCCGCGGCCAGGTGCTCGTCGTCGGCGGCGCCGCGAAGACCCCCGGCGCCGCGATGCTGTCCGCGACCGCAGCGCTCCGCGTCGGTGGTGGTCGACTGACGCTCGCCGTCGCGGCGAGCGTCGCCCCGCACGTCGCCGTCGCCCTGCCCGAGTCCGGCGTGCAACCACTTCCCCAGGACGACGACGGCCACGTCGCGGTCGGCGCGGTCGACACGCTGACGGACGACCTCGCCAGTGCCGACGCCGTGCTCGTCGGTCCCGGGCTGGACGAACCCGACGGCAGCCGCGACCTCGTCGCCGGACTCGCCGCAGCCGTCGGCGACGAGACGATCGTGGTGCTCGACGCCTTCGCGCTCGGTGTCGCGGCGGACCTCGTGGACGAACTCGCGCTCCTGCGCGGACGACTCGTGATGACCCCGAACTCCGGCGAGGCGGAACGGCTCCTCGGTCGCGCCTGCGCCGACGACCACACCGACGCCGCCGAGATCGCCGAGCGCTTCGGGGCCGTCGTGTCCCTCGGCGGGGTCGTCGCCGCGCCGGACGGCCGTGCGTGGGCGAAGGGCACCGGTGCGGGCGGACTCGGGACGAGCGGCAGCGGGGACGTGCTCTCGGGGGCGATCACCGGCCTGCTGGCGCGCGGGGCCGACGTCGCCCAGGCCACCGTCTGGGCGACCCAGGTGCACGCGGCGGCCGGCGACCGACTGGCCGTGCAGGTCGGGCCGATGGGGTACCTGGCGAGCGAGCTGCTCGGCGAGATCCCGCGGGTCCTGGTCGAGTTCGGCGCCTGACCGGGTCACCCCCGGAGCGACGCCACCGCCCTCTCGATCCGCCGCGCGCGGGTCTCCGGCGCCTTCGCCTGCTCGACCGGTTCGACGAGCGCCCGCTGTCGTGACCCCGACAGGGTGTCGAACGCCGCACGGACCCCCGCTGCGGTGAGGGCCGCGTCGAGGTCGGCCGGCACGGTGACCGTCCGCGGCAGGGAGTCGACCTCGAGGGACACGGTCACGCTGTCCCCGGCGGCGATCCCGGCAGCCGTCCGGTGCTCCGCGGACAGCGGGACGAGGAACTCCCCACCCATGACACCGATCGTCGACCGGTAGGTGTACCCACCGTCGATCGTCACGACGACGGCCGGGCGCTTCCCGGATCCGAGTCCCTCGACGACCTCGGCGGGGACGGGCAGTCCGGTCGCGTCGACGCGCGCCTGCCGGACGGTCGTCGTGAACTGCATGCGGGCCTCCAGGGCGGTGCGGCGTCAGCCGCGGTCTCCGGCGCGCGCGTCACGCACCACTGCGGATCACCACGACGGTACCTGCGCGGGTGGCGTCCCGCCACCGACCGTCAGCGCTCGAAGCGGGCCGCGACCTCGTCGGCGAGGGCTGCCTCGACCCGTCGGCGCATGTTCGCCGGCATGTCCGGGAGGCCCGTGACCGGTGCCCAGAACGCCTCCGTGTTCTCGCCGTCGGCCGGGTACGGGTCCCCGGAGACCCAACGGCAGGCGAAGACGAGGTCCATGTACTGGGCGCGGTCGCCGTTCGGGTAGGTCATCGGCTCGAGCGTCTGCACCCAGGCCAGGCGTTCGGCGACGGCGACGACGTCGGCTTCCTCGAGGACCTCGCGCTCGGCGGCGACGGCGGGTTCCTCGCCCGGGTCGACGATGCCGGTGACCGGGGTGAGCGCGCCGGTGTCAGCCCGACGGACGACGAGCAGCTCGCGGTCGTCGCCCTCCCCGCGGGTGACGACGGCGGTGACGCCGGTGAGCCAGAGCAGGTCGTTGCCGACCTTCTCGCGCAGGGACAGGACGAAGTCGGGGGTGGGCATGTCGTCACGCTACCGGCCGCTCTCCGCGCCCTGTCGAGAACTGGTCATGACCAGTAGGCTGACGGCGTGGAGATCATCATCCTGCCCACCCCGGCGGAGGTCGGTCGCGTCGCCGCGGCCAAGATCGCGTCGGTCGTCACCACGAAGCCCGCAGCGGTCGTCGGACTCGCCACCGGGTCGAGCCCGCAGGGCATCTACGCCGACCTGCGCCGCCGGGTCGAGGCCGGCGAGCTGTCGTTCGCGCAGGCGCGCGGGTTCGCCCTCGACGAGTACGTCGGCATCCCGCTCGAGCACCCGGAGTCGTACGCGAGCGTCATCGCTCGCGATGTCGTCGAGCCGCTCGGCTTCGACCCTTCGCGCGTACGGGTGCCGGACGGCCGCGCGGGGGACCTGGCGTTCGCCGCGAAGGAGTACGACGCGGCGATCCGCGCTGCCGGCGGTGTCGACGTGCAGATCCTCGGCATCGGGGCGAACGGGCACATCGGGTTCAACGAGCCGACGTCCTCGTTCGCGTCCCGCACCCGGATCAAGACGCTCGCGCCGAGCACCCGCGAGGCCAACGCGCGGTTCTTCGACTCGCTCGACCAGGTGCCGACGCACTGCATGACCCAGGGGCTCGGCACCATCCTCGAGGCCCGGGAGCTCGTCCTCGTCGCCCAGGGCTCGGCGAAGGCGGACGCGGTCGCCGCGGCCGTCGAGGGGCCGCTGTCGTCCTTCGTCCCGGGCTCCGCGCTGCAGCTGCACGAGCACGCCACGGTCGTCGTGGACGAGGAAGCGGCCGCGGGCCTGCAGCTCGCCGATTACTACCGCTACACGTACGCGAACAAGCCGGAGTGGCAGCGGTTCGAGTAGCGGTCCGTCCTCGGCCCGCGGTGACTGCGCGAGACGCCGGCGTCTCCGCGGGACGCCGCCACGTGCCCGGGACGCCGCCGAGTTCGGCGGCGTCCCGCCGAGCGCGGGGCGTCTCGCACTAACGGGGGCGTCTCGCGCGGCGCCGGTCAGCGGGCGGCGGCCAGGCGCGCGAGCCCCTCGCGGAGGGTCTCCTCCGAGCAGCCGAAGTTGAGCCGGACGTGCCCGATGCCCTGCCGCCCGAAGTCCCGCCCGTTCGACAGCGCCACCTGCGCCCGGTCGACCAGGAGCGGCGCGGGGTCGTCGCCCCACGGCAGGGCCCGCAGGTCGAGCCAGGCCAGGTACGAGGCCCGCGGCTGCCGGTACCCCGCGCCGGGCAGCGCGGCGCCGAGTTCCTCCGCGAGGACCCGGCGGTTCGCCGCGAGTTCGGCGAGCAGGGACGCCAGCCACGGGCCGCCCTCCGTGAACCCGGCGACGCTCGCGGTGTAGCCGAGGATCCCGGTGCGCTCGACGACCTCGCCCGGCAACCCGTCGAACCACCCGCGAGCCCGGTCCGACGCACCGACCATGAGGGCGCACTTCGTGCCGGCGAGGTTGAACGCCTTGCTCGCGCTCGTCAGGGCGACCCCGAGGGCGGCGGCCTCCGGGCAGGAGTCGAGGAACGGCGTGAACACGGCGTCGGCGTGCACGAGCGGGGCGTGGATCTCGTCGGACACCACCACGGCGTCCCACTCCGCGGCGAGCCGGGCGAGTGCCGCCAAGGACTCCCGGTCGTGCACGAGCCCGAGCGGGTTGTGCGGGTTGCAGAGCAGCACGGTCCGGGCACCGTCCGCGAAGGCCTGCCGCACGCCGTCCAGGTCCATCCGCCAACCGGCCGTCGTGTCGAAGGGGTCGGCCGGGCCCTCGGGGGCGAGGAGCGGTACCTCGGTGACGGACCCGCCGGCCTCGCTGACGTACTCCCAGAACGGCGCGTACACCGGCGGCATGATCACGACCTGGTCCCCGGGCTCGATCACCCGGCGGAGGACCTCGACCGCGGCGACCGAGACGTCCGTGGTGGTGCGGACGAGGTCGGGGTCCACCGCCCAGTCCCACCGGTCGGCGGCGAACGTCGCGAAGGCCTCGGGCAGGACCCGGTGGTGCCCGACGTACCCGGTGTCGCCGTCGGTGACCGCTCGGACCAGGGCATCCCGCACGGGTTCGGCGAGGGCACAGTCCATCTCGGCGACGAACATCGGCAGCACCTCGGGCCCGAACGCGGTGTACTTCTCGCTCGTGCGGGTCCGGCGGGCATCGAACACGGAGACCATGACGCTCATGTCGTCATCCTCGCAGCACGCCGGTCCGGCGACCAGGGCGACCGGCCCCGAGCGTGGACGTCTCGAGACGGCCTCGGCATGAACAACCGCCGACCGCCCGGTGACATCGGAGGCGTCCCCCGTCCGAGGGGGCTAGCGTCGCAGACGTGACTCGTTCTCGCGTGCACCGTCGCCCGCTCCTCCGTCCGGTCCCGCTCGCCGCGGTGGCCACGATCGCCGCGCTCCTCGGCACCGGGGTGGTGGTCGCGCCGGCCGCGGCCGCCCCGGGGACCGCAGCGTCCGGGGCGGGGGCCAGCGCGGCCTCCCGTCCCGTCACCGACCCGGCCGGGTCGGTCGACCCGTTCATCGGGACCAGCCACGACGGCAACACCTGGCCCGGCGCCACCGCACCGTTCGGCATGATGCAGTGGAGCCCGACCGGCACGAAGGGCGACCAGACCTCCACCCCGGTCGCGAACGGCTACTCGTACGACGTCAACCGGCTGCGCGGGTTCAGCCTCACGCACCTGAACGGTGCCGGCTGTGCTCCGGGTGCTGCCGGTGACGTGCCGATCATGCCGGTGACGACGCCCGTCACGACCTCGCCCTCCGCGGACACGACCGACACCGTCTACGCAGCGGGCTACTCGCATGACCAGGAGCACGCCAGCCCCGGCCGCTACGGCGTCACGCTCGACAACGGCGTCCGCACCGACCTCGCCGTCACCACCCGCGCCGGCGTCGGCGAGTTCGCCTTCCCGGCCGGCACGGACGCGAACCTGCTCTTCCGCACCTCGAACTCGATCAACGGCAGCGAGGCCGCCGACACCCGTGTCGACGCCCGCACCCGCACGGTCAGCGGCAGCGTCCTGACCGGCGGCTTCTGCAGCCGCCGCGCGAACGGCGGCGGCGCGACGAACCCCGACCGCCGCAGCTACTACCGCCTGTTCTTCACGGCCACCTTCGACAAGCCGTTCACGAGCACCGGCACCTGGAAGGACGGTGCCGTCCAGCCGGGAGGCACGCGCGCCTCCGGTGGGGAGGGGTACCTCACCGGCGCCGACCGAGCCGGACGCGGCTCCGGCGCGTGGGTCGGGTTCGACGCGCGTCGCGGTGCCACCGTGCACGCGAAGATCGGCATCTCGTACGTCAGCGCCGCCGGCGCCGTCGCGAACCGCGACGCCGAGGTGCGGAAGCACGCCACCGTCGCCAGCGTGGCGGCCGACACCCGCGCCTCCTGGAACCGCGAGCTCTCGCGCATCCGGGTCGGTGGCGGCACCGCGGACCGCACCACGCAGCTGTACACCGCCGTGTACCACGCGCTCATGCAGCCGAACACGCTGAACGACCGTGACGGCCGGTACCTCGGTCCCGACATGCGGGTGCACCGCATGGACCGCGGGCACGGCGCCGTCTACGGCACGTACTCCGGATGGGACCAGTACCGGGCGCAGATCCAGCTGCTCGCGCTGCTGCGGCCGGACGTCGCCGGGGACATGGCGCAGTCGATGCTGCGGTTCGCCGAGCAGAACGGCGGCGTGTGGGACCGGTGGCTGCACCTCGGCGCACCGACCCACGTGATGACCGGCGACCCCTCGGCCGCTACCCTCGCCACCTGGTACGCCATGGGCGTCCGGAACTTCGACGTGCGGGCCGCGTACGCCTCGCTCCGCAAGCAGGCGACCGTCGAGAACGCCGACGCCGAGAGCGACATCGGCTGCCCGGGGCAGTGCCTGGCGCAGCGGCCCGCGCTCGACGAGTACCTGCAGCGGCACTACGCCGCGAACGACGACTGCTCGTGCTGGGGCGGCGCGGCCGAGACGCTCGAGGACTCGATCTCCGACAGCGCCCTCGGGTACTGGGCGTCGTCGCTCGGGCTGCGCTCCGACGCCCGGATGTTCGCCGCCCGGGGCGAGTACTGGGAGAACACGTTCAACGCGGCCGTCGGGTACCAGGCCGCACGCCAGGCCGACGGGTCGTGGACGCCGGGGTGGTCGCCGTCCACCGGCACCGGCTTCGCGCAGGGGACGAGTGCCCAGTACACGTGGCTCGTACCGCAGGACGTCAGCGGGCTGTCCTCGGCGCTCGGCGGTGACGAGCAGGCGGTCGCCCGGCTCGACGCGTTCTTCCACGACGCCGCGGGCAACTGGGCCGTGACCGGCGGCGACGCGACGCGGTTCGACCCGACGAACGAGCCCGACATTCACACGCCGTGGATGTACAACGCGCTCGGCCAGCCGTGGAAGACGCAGGAGACCGTGCGCCGGGTCGTCGACGACGCCTACCGCACCGGACCGAGCGGACTGCCGGGCAACGACGACCTCGGCACGATGAGCGCCTGGTACGTCTTCGCCTCGATCGGTCTGTTCCCGCAGACGCCCGGCCGAGCCGAGATGCTCGTCGGCAGCCCGACGTTCAGCACGGTCGACATCCGGCGGTCGAGCGGGGAGCGGATCGTGATCCGGTCCTCGGGCACGGACCAGTACGTACAGGGTGCGCGGCTCGACGGGAAGACCCTCACGAAGTCGTGGGTGCCGGCCTCGTTCGTCAACCGGGGCGGCACGCTGTCGCTCCGCGTGGGTGACACCGCCGACACGACGTGGGCGACCGCTGAGCGCGACCGGCCGCGCGACCGGTGAGGCTGCCTCAATGGCACGAGTGGTAACCCAGCGGTTGCGCAGATCCTGATTCCCCCCGAAGTGGGGCTCAGGAGCTCGTCTGCGTAGCCCCCATACTTGCGCAGTTCTCATCTTCGAGGAGTGCCATGAGCAACCGTTCCACCCGAGGGCCGCAATCGCAATCGACGCGACGGCGGAGCGTCCCGGTGTCGACGTGGATCGGTGGCGCCAGTACTCTCCTCCTGGCGCTGCTCGGTCTCGCCTCGGGTGGCGTCTGGTCGATGCTGATGATGGTCGCGCTCATCATCCTCATCACCGCGGTCTACGGGGCCCTCTTCCGCCGGACCACCTGGCTCCGACTGCCGCGGAAGCGTTCGGCGGGGGCACTCGGCGTCGGCGTCGCCTTCGTCGTCCTGATCGGGTCGACGTCGGCGTTCGGCGCGACGCACCCAACCCCACCAACGCCGGCGCAACCGACCGCGGCAGTGACAGCGGCTCCCACGCATACCCGCCCCGTCGCTACGCCGACCCAGACGACCACACCCAAGCCGACGCCGACCCGGACCGCGAAGCCGGTCGTCACCACGAAGCGAGTCACCGAAACGGCAGCGGTTCCGTTCAGCACGACCACCGTCGAGAGCGCAACCGCAGCGAAGGGCACGTCCTCGGTCACGACCGCCGGTGTCGATGGCATCGAGACGAAGACGTTCACCGTCACGTACACCGACGGTGTCGAGACCGGTCGGACCCTCACCAGCACGGTCATCACGACGCCGCCGATCGCGCAGGTGACCACAGTCGGGACGTACGTCGCTCCGCCGGCGCCGGCACCTCCGATGGCGGCCTGCACCAATGGCAGCTACGTCAACAGCGCGGGAGAGTCCGTGTGTCGACCGGAGGTCTCGACCAGTGCACCGAGCGGGGCGACCGCGCATTGCGTCGACGGGACGTACAGCTTCAGCCAGTCGCGCCGCGGGACCTGTTCCTCGCACGGAGGCGTCGCGAGCTGGTTGTGACGCTTACTGGCCGCCCGTTCAGCGTTCGGGCATGCCGCTCGCACCGGGCGGCGTGACCCAGACGAGCGAGGACACCACCCGCCGACCCAGCGACCGCGCGTTGGCCAGCGACGCGCGGTTGCCGGGGTGGATGTGGCCCCAGAGGACGTCGGTCGGGCCGGCGGGGAGCGCACGGGCCAGGTGCTGGCCGGTCGCCGTCCCGAGGCCCTGCCCGCGGTGGCCGGCGTCGAGCACGATCTCCTGCACGCTGAACCCGGCCAGCCCGTAGGCGTCGTCCCGCTCCGCTGCGACCACCCCGGCCACCGTGCCAGCCACGACGACCTCGAACAGGAGGCCCTGCTCGTCCGCCTCCGTGAGGGACTCCGCGTCGGACGGTGTCGCCCAGTCGGCGGAGCGCGGCTGGTCGGCGATGCGCTCCCGGTAGATCGAGGCCACCACTCCGGCGGCGTCCTCGGCGCTCGTGCTGACCAGCGTCACGTCCTCGTACCGACGGGTCGGTGGCTGCGCGGTGACCTCGTGGACCCCGCCGGCGACGACCAGCAGATCTGGCCGCAGGGCGGCGCCGCGCGGGGTGACCGCAGAGGCACCGTGCGCCGAGACGTCACCCGGCAGGTGTACTCGGAGGCACCGGGGCGCGAACAGGGCGTAGTGGTCCAGGAGGACGGCGAGGTCGTCGATGCCCGCCGCATCCGGGGTCGCCGTCGTCGCGATGACGTCGACGAAGGGCTTCTCGACGTCCCGCCCGCGGAACCGGATGCCGGTGACGGCCCACCCACCGCCCGGCAGCTCGATCCACCGGTTGGCCCAGGCGAGCGGATCCTCGACGGGCAGCCCGACGGCGTCCCGCACCATCGCGCCCCATGCGGCGTCGCCGACGAGGTCGAGGCTCGGGCCGACCCACCCAGCGAGCGCGTCCCGCCAGGTCGGGTCCCGGTCCTTCGTGGTGTCGGGCGTCCAGATGCCGAGGGCGTCCACGACGTCGGAGTGGTCCATGGCTGCACTCTACGATCGGCCCGATGACCGAGCGCCCGATGCCGGGCGGGCCGCTACCCGGCGAGCCGCTACCCGGCGACGCGGGGGACGGCTTCGACGATCGTCGCCACCTCGGTGCGCGTCGTGTAGTCGACGTGCACGTCGGCGAACCGGATGACCCGGTCGCGGTCGACCACGAACACCGACGGGAACGGGATCTGCGCCGTGTGGTCGGCGTTGCTGTCGGCGACGTCGAAGCCGAGCTGCGTGTGGGCCTCCCGTGCGGGCCCGTCCGGTTCCGTGACGATGCCCAGCTGGGCGGCCAGGGCGTTCGCCGGGTCGGACAGGGGGGGAAGGCCAGCTCGCCGTTCGCGATCGCCTGCTCGGAGCCCTCGGGCGTCTGCGGCGAGATCGCGACGAGCCGGACCCCGCGCGCGGTGAGTTCCGGCAGCAGGTCCTGCTGGTAGGTGCGGAGCGTCAGGTTGCAGTACGGGCACCAGGCGCCGCGGTAGAACACCACGACGGCGGGCGTGCCGTCGATCTCGGCGGCCAGTGACGTGTCGGCCCCGGCCGCCGTCAGCAGCGCCGCGTCGGGGACGGTGCCGCCCACGCCGGCGACAGCGCTCGGCACGCCCGCTGCGCGGAGGTCGGCCTGCTCCCGGTCGAAGACCGCGCTCAACTCGGGACCGATCTGGGCCGTGAAGCCCGCGTTGAACGTGTCGACCTGCTCGGCGATGGTCTGCGCGGACATCGGGGCTCCTCGGGGTCGCGGCGACGGGTCCGCCGGTGCAGGGAGCCTATGCAGCAGGGCCAGGGCCGGTCCCGACGCTCGTCACGGAGCGTCACAGACCGCCGCCGACGGGACGGGGACCCGTCAGCGCAGCTCGCGCCCGCCGCCCCACACCCGCTGCACCTCGATCGCCGGCGACATCGCGACGAGGTCCGCCGCGTAGCCCGGAGCGAGGCGACCGAGCCGGTCCCCGAGCCCGAGCGCCGCCGCCGGGATGCTCGTGAGCGCCGTCACGGCCTCGGGCAGCGTCCGCCCGGCGAGGGTCACGGCGTTCCGGAGTGCCACGTCCTGCGTCAGGGTCGACCCCGCGATGGTCTCCGTCCCGGCGACGCGCGCGACCCCGTCCGTCACGGTGACGTCGAGGGACCCGAGGCGGTAGTCACCGTCAGCCGCTCCCGCCGCACCCATCGCGTCGGTGATCAGCGCGACCCGACCCGGGGCGGCGCGGAACAGCGTCTCGGCGACGAGGGGGTGCACGTGGACCGCGTCCAGGATCAGCTCGAGCGTGACCCGGTCGTCCGACACCGCCGCCCCGATCGGCCCCGGCGCACGGTGGTGCAGCCCGGGCATCGCGTTGAAGGCGTGCGTCAGGACGGTCGCCCCGGCGTCGAACGCGGCACGCGCCTGGTCGACGGTCGCCACGGTGTGCCCGACCGCCACCGTGACGCCGGCGGCGACGAAGCGGCGGACGGCGTCGATCGCTCCCGGCAGCTCGGGTGCGATGGTGACCTGCCGGAGGACACCCGCACCGGCTTCGAGCAGGGTGTCGACGTCCGCCGGGGTCGGCGTGAGGAGGTGGTCCTCGTTGTGGGCGCCCTTGTTGCGCGGGGAGAGGAACGGCCCTTCCAGGTGGACGCCGAGCACGAGCGGGTCCGTCGCCATGACGGCCCGCACCTGCGCCAGCGAGGCGACGAGCGCGGGGACGGGGTTCGCGACGAGCGACAGGACGGACCGGGTGGTGCCGTGCGCGCGGTGCACCGCCAGGGCCCGGGCGAACGACGCGTCCTCGTACGCCTCGGTCCCGCCGCCGTGGCCGTGCAGGTCGACTAAGCCCGGCGTCAGGACCGCGTCCCCGAGGTCGACCACCTCGTCCGCCGCTGGTGCGGCTCCGGACCCGACCTGGAGGACCGTGTCACCTCCCACGAGCACCCACCCGTCGTCGACGGACCCGGCCACGTCGACCAGGCGGTCGGCGCGCACCAGGGTGGTCCGCGCCTCCCGGCCCTGGAAGCCCGTGCCGGTCATACGGTCTCCCGCCGGAACGCGACCACGCCGCTGACCGCCGCCACCACGACGAACACCAGCCCGACCACGGGGTGGCCGAGCGAGATCCACGTCGCGCCGGCGGCGACGACCAGGGCGGTCTCGACGACGGTCTTGCCGACCACGTCGGTCTCGATGGGGGAGCGCGGTGACCGGAAGAGGTACCAGACGACGGCAGCGAACAGCGGGGCGCCGACGATGAAGAACACCGCCGGGAACGGGTACGGCCAGGACAGGTAGCCCCAGTACGCCAGGGACAGCAGACCGAACGCGCACACCAGGACGCGGACGACCGTCCAGGCGTCGACGGGACGACGCGGAGCGGGGGTCGACGCCGGAGCGAGGTCGTCGCCGGGATCGACCGGGCTGCGGGGAGCGTCACGCATCGGCGGACCTACTTGAAGATGATCGTGCGGGCACCGTCGAGGAGCACGCGGTCCTCGGCGATCCAGCGGACGGCCTGGGTCAGGGTGCGGGACTCCTCGTCCTGCCCGATGGACACGAGCTCGGCGGGCTCCTTGGTGTGGTCGACCCGCACGACGTTCTGCTCGATGATCGGGCCCTCGTCGAGGTCGCTCGTGACGAAGTGGGCCGTCGCGCCGATGAGCTTCACCCCGCGGGCGTGCGCCTGCCGGTACGGGTTCGCGCCCTTGAAGCCGGGCAGGAACGAGTGGTGGATGTTCACCGCACGGCCGGCGAGGGCCGCACACAGCTCGGGGGAGAGGATCTGCATGTACCGGGCGAGGACGACGAGTTCGATGTCGTGCTCCTCGACCGCCTCGAGGACCCGGCGCTCCATCGCGGCCTTCGACCCGGCGTCGGTGACGGGCCGGTGTTCGAACGGCACCGAGTAGAACGACGCCAACTCGGCGAGATCGGTGTGGTTCGACAGCACGAGCGGCACGTCGATCGGCAGCTGCCCGCCGCGCTGCCGGTACAGCAGGTCGTTGAGACAGTGTCCGGCCTTCGACACCAGGACGAGCGTGCGCATCGGCCGGCCGACGACGTCGAGCTGGACGCGCATGCGGTACCGCTCGACGACGGGGGCCAGGGCCTCCTGGAACGTCTGGCGGTCCACCGGTGCCATCACCTGCAGGCGCATGAAGAAGGTGTCCGTGTCGGCGCTGGAGAACTGCTGGGACTCGGTGATGTTCCCCTCGGCCGCGACGACCGCTCCGGAGACGGCGTGTACGATGCCGGGCTGGTCGTCGCAGACCAGCGTCAGGGTCCAGTGCGTGGGGGTCTCGGGCGTCGGGGTCGTCACCGGATCAGGGTACCGGGGGCGTGTGCGCGTCCGCGCGACCGGACGGGAGGCACGTGGCGGCGGAGCCCCGTGCCTCCCGTCCGTCAGCGGGACGAGATCGTGACGACCAGGTGCTCCTGCACGTACCCGAGCCAGTCGTAGACGTCCCGCAGGCCGATGCTGCCGTCGTCCCCGTCGAGGCCGTTGTCGGCGGTGTCCCGGTCCACGATGCCCAGGCGGTCCGCGATGGTGAGCCGCAGGTCGGTGAGGGACCGGAGCCAGGCCTGCTCGTCGGCGCGGGTGAGCGCTCCGTCCCGCGTGCCCGTCAACCATTCGTGCACGACGGTCGCGTTCGCGGACTTGGCGGTGCGCAGGTCGTCCTGCGTGTACCGGCGGAACTCGGCGCTGGCCTCGTCGTCCCCCGGGTAGGCGTCCGGGAACATCCGCGTCGCCACCGGGTCCGTCGTCAGGTCGTGGTCGAGGACCTGGCGCAACTGCTCCACGAGGGACGTCAACACGGCGCGCTCGCCGGCGGCGAGACCGAGGTGCACCCCGTCGGCTCGACGGACGAAGGGGATCACGCGGCGGGAGCCCGGTCGACGGTCGCCTGCAGGCCGTACCCGTGCATGGCCTCCACGTGGCGCTCCATCTCCTCGCGGTGCCCGGTCGCGACGACCGCCCGACCGTCCGAGTCGACCTGGTGCATGAGGCGCTCGGCCTTCGCCCGCGGGAACCCGAAGTACGACTCGAAGACGTAGGTGACGTACGACATCAGGTTCACCGGGTCGTCCCACACCACCGTGGTCCACGGGACGTCGGCCCGCACCGAGGTGCGCTCGTCGACGTCCGGACTCAGCATGGTCATGGGACAAGGGTGACACGAACCTGCGGCCTCGGTACGATCGAACGGTCGCGACTGGCGTTGGATGGGTCACCATCGGGGAGCGACACCTGACACGGAGCGCAGCCGTACGCCTGGGCAGCGCCCACCCGTCCACCTCGTCGCGTCCGCGCGGCGATCAGACAACGAGGAGTCCCGTGTCCATCACCGATCTGCCCGCTGCGTCCACGCAGTCCGCGAGTTCCACGCCGTCCAGCTTCAACGCCTCCCTCGCCGAGGTCGACCCCGAGATCGCCGCGGTCCTGCAGAACGAGCTCGGTCGCCAGCGCGACACCCTCGAGATGATCGCGTCCGAGAACTTCGTCCCGCGCGCCGTCCTCGAGTCGCAGGGCTCCGTCCTGACGAACAAGTACGCCGAGGGCTACCCCGGCAAGCGCTACTACGGCGGCTGCGAGTTCGTCGACGTCGCCGAGCAGCTCGCCATCGACCGCGCGAAGGCCCTCTTCGGTGCCGCGTACGCGAACGTCCAGCCGCACTCCGGCGCCAGCGCGAACGCCGCGGTCCTGCACGCCATCGCCTCCGCCGGGGACACGATCCTCGGCCTCGAGCTCGCCCACGGCGGTCACCTGACCCACGGCATGAAGCTCAACTTCTCCGGCCGCATCTACAACGCGGTGTCCTACGGCGTCGACCCGGAGACGTTCGAGGTCGACTACGACGACATCCGCGCGAAGGCGATCGAGCACCAGCCGAAGGTCCTCATCGCCGGCTGGTCGGCGTACCCGCGTCAGCTCGACTTCGCGAAGTTCCGCGAGATCGCGGACGAGGTCGGCGCGACGCTCTGGGTGGACATGGCGCACTTCGCCGGTCTCGTCGCCGCGGGCCTGCACCCGTCGCCGCTGCCGCACGCCCACGTCGTGTCGTCGACGGTGCACAAGACGCTCGCCGGCCCCCGCTCGGGCATCATCCTGTCCAACGAGGAGTCGCTCTTCAAGAAGCTGAACTCCGCGGTGTTCCCGGGCCAGCAGGGCGGTCCGCTCATGCACGTGATCGCCGCCAAGGCCACCGCGTTCCTGCTCGCCGCGACGCCGGAGTTCAAGGACCGCCAGGAGCGCACGCTCCGCGGCGCGAAGGCACTCGCTGAGCGTCTGACACAGGACGACGCCAAGGCCGCGGGCATCGACGTCCTCACCGGTGGCACCGACGTGCACCTGGTGCTCGTCGACCTGCGCGAGTCCGAGGTGGACGGCAAGCAGGCCGAGGACCTGCTGCACGAGGTCGGCATCACCGTGAACCGCAACTCGGTGCCGTTCGACCCGCGCCCGCCGATGGTCACCTCGGGTGTCCGCATCGGCACCTCGGCGCTCGCGACCCGTGGCTTCGGCGACGCCGAGTTCACCGAGGTGGCCGACATCATCGCGCTGACCCTCATGCCGGAGCCGGACATCGAGGCGCTCTCGGCCCGGGTCAAGGCCCTGACCGACGCGTTCCCGCTCTACGCGTGAGCGCCGCCGTGGCCGACCTGCCGCGAGCGCTCTGGGCGGGGGAGGGCAGTGCCGTCCGCATCGACGGCACCGCCCTCGCCGCCCGCACGCTCGACGACCTGAAGGTCCGCATCGACCGGCTGCACGACCACGGCTTCCGGCCCGGTCTCGGCACGATCATGGTCGGCCAGAACCCGGGCTCCGTGTCGTACGTCGCCGGCAAGCACAAGGACTCGGCGCAGATCGGGCTCGACTCGGTCCGCATCGACCTGCCGGAGACGGCCAGTGCAGCGGACATCCGCGGGGCCATCCTGCAGATGAACGACGACCCCCGGGTCACCGCGTTCATCGTGCAGCTCCCGCTGCCGCAGGGCATCGACCCGATCCCGATGCTCGAGCTGATGAACCCGGCGAAGGACGCCGACGGCCTGCACCCGACGAACCTCGGTGAGCTCGTGCTCGCCGTCCCCGGTGGTGCCGGTACGATCGACGCCCCGCTGCCGTGCACCCCGCGGGGGATCGTCGCGATGCTCGAGGCGTACGGCGTCCCGATCCGGGGCAAGCACGTCACGATCATCGGCCAGGGCCTGACGGTCGGTCGTCCGCTCGGCCTGCTGCTGACCCGGCTCGAGGCAACCGCGACGCTGACGCACTCCCTCACCGAGGACGTCGCTGCCGAGTGCCGTCGTGCCGACATCATCGTCGCCGCGGCCGGGGTGGCCGGGCTCGTGCAGCCGGACTGGGTCAAGCCCGGTGCGGCCGTCATCGACGTGGGCATCAGCCGGATCGTCGACGAGTCGACCGGCAAGGCGAAGCTCCGCGGCGATGTCGATCCCGCGGTGGCGTCGGTCGCCGGCTTCCTGTCGCCGACGCCGGGCGGCGTCGGCCCGATGACCCGCGCGATGCTCATGAAGAACGTCGTCGAGGCCGCCGAGCGCCACCTGAAGTAGGCCGGCCGGCCGGCCGCCGGCCGGCGGCGGCCGCCGGCCGCTGGCCGGCGGCGGCCGCCGGCCGCTGGCCGGCACCCGGCGCAGACCGGCACCGCACAACAGAAACCGGCTCGCACCACGGGAGTCCGTGGCGCGAGCCGGTTTCCGTTGTGCGGGTCCAGCCGGCACCGCGCCGCTGCGCGGGTCCAGCCGGCACCGCGCCGCGTTGCGCGGGTCCGGCCGGCACCGCGCCGCGCGTCAGTCGCGCCGTGCGCCCTGCGCCGCGTGGACGGTGAAGACCGTCGGCTCGCGGTACCCGGCCGACGCGAAGGCGGACGTGACGGCATCCGTGATGGTGCCACGGGCCTCCCGGTCGACGAGCGCGATCGCCGCACCGCCGAAGCCGCCACCGGTCATGCGGGCACCGACGGCTCCGTGCGCCATCGCGGTCTCGACCGCCAGGTCGAGCTCCGGCACCGAGATCTCGAAGTCGTCACGCATGGACGCGTGCGAGGCGACGAGCAGCTCGCCGATCGCGCGCGGACCCTGCTCGCGGAGCGTGCGGACGGTGTCGAGGACGCGCTGGTCCTCGGTGACGATGTGGCGGACGCGGCGGAAGGTCTCGTCGTCGAGCAGCTCCTGCGCGCGCGGCAGGTCCTCGACCGCAACGTCGCGCAGGGCCGGGACACCGAGCACCTGCGCGCCCTTCTCGCACGAGTCCCGACGGGCCTTGTAGCCGCCGGTGGCGTGAGCGTGCTCGACGCGGGTGTCGATGACGAGGACCTCGAGGCCGTTCGCCTCGAGCGCCAGGTCCACCACCGCGGTGTCGAGCGTGCGGCAGTCGAGGAACACGACGGCGTCCTGCTCGCCGAGGAGCGACGCGGACTGGTCCATGATGCCGGTCGGTGCGCCGACGGCGTGGTTCTCGGAGTACTGGCCCACGCGGGCCAGGGTCTTGCGGTCGAGGCCGAGCTCCCACAGGTCGTTGAACGCGAGGGCCACGCCGCACTCGATCGCCGCACTCGACGACAGACCCGCACCGACCGGCACGTCGGAGTCGATGAAGACGTCGAACCCGGTCCGACTGTCGAGCGAGGCGTCGGCCTGCTCCCGGAGCGCCCAGGCGATGCCGAAGACATACGCCGACCAACCGTCCATCCGGGACGGATCGAGGTCGTCGAGCGAGAGCTCGTGCACCGCACCGGGCTCGAACGCCGAGGCGACCCGGATCAGACGGTCGTCCCGCTGCCCGATCGAGGCCACCGTGCGCCGGTCGATCGCGAAGGGCAGGACGTACCCGTCGTTGTAGTCGGTGTGCTCACCGATCAGGTTCACGCGGCCCGGGGCGGAGTACCGCACCGCTGGCTCGTACCCGAACACCTGCTGGAACGTCATGCGCGTTCGATCCCTCCTCGGATGAACTCGGCCGCCTTCTCGGGCACCAGGTCCCCGATCCAGGCGCCCATGGCGGCTTCGCTGCCTGCCAGGAACTTCAACTTGTCCGCCGCCCGACGCGGCGAGGTGATCTGCAGCATGAGGCGCACGGTGTCCCGGGCGATGTGCACCGGGGCCTGGTGCCACGCGGCGATGTACGGCGTCGGGTCCCCGTAGAGCGCGTCGAGGCCCCGGGTGAGTCGCAGGTGCATGTGCGCGAGTTCGTCCTTCTCGGGCTCGGTGAGCCCGGCGAAGTCCGGCACGTGGCGGTGCGGGAGCATGTGGATCTCGATCGGCCAGCGCGCGGCGAACGGCACGAAGGCGGTGAAGTGCTCACCAGCGAGGACGACCCGTTCCGACCCGCGCTCGTTCGCCAGGTGCTGCTCGAACAGGTCCGGTCCGAACCGCTCGATCGACGCCAGCAGTCGCTGGGTGCGGGGGGTGACGTACGGGTACGCGTAGATCTGCCCGTGCGGGTGGTGCAGCGTGACGCCGATCGCCTCGCCGCGGTTCTCGAACGGGAACACCTGGTGGATGCCGGGCATCGCGGAGAGCGCGGCGGTGCGGTCCGCCCAGGCCTCGACGACCGTACGGGCCCGGGACTCGGAGATGGACGCGAAGGAACCGCTCGTCTCGGGGGAGAAGCACACGACCTCGCAGCGGCCGACGCTCCGGAGCTCCCGGTTCAGCCCCACCTCGGACAGGGAATCGAGCGATGACGGGGCGTCGTCCGCCTCGAGCACCGGCCCGAACGACGGGGAGCGGTTCTCGAACACGGCGACGTCGTAGCGGCTCGGGATCTCCGACGGGTTCGCGGCGGTCTGCGGCGCGAGCGGGTCCTGGTCGGCCGGGGGCAGGAACACCCGGTTCTGGCGACTCGCGGCGATGGACACCCACTCGCCGGTCAGCACGTCCTGCCGCATCCGCGCGGTCTCCGGCCGGGGATCGAGGACCCGCTCGTCGATGCTCCGCTCGGCGGGGAGCGTCGAGTCGGCATCGTCGAAGTAGAAGAGGTCGCGGCCGTCCGCGAGCGTCGTCGCACGTTTCGTGATCACGACCTCACTGTACTCCGGCTCGAAGGCTTGCGAAAGCAAGTGGAAGCAGACGAAACTCGTCCCGTGACGACTGACGAGCCTCCCGTCCTGCCGGCGCTGCTGCGCCAGGACCGCATCGTCGCGATCCTCGACGGCGCCCGCGGCATGGTCCGGACCGCCGACCTGGCCGCGGCCGTCGGGACCAGTGAGGTGACGGTCCGACAGGACCTCGCCGCCCTCGACCGGGAGGCCCGGATCCGCCGGGTGCACGGCGGTGCCGTCCGCCTCGGAGCCGGCTCACGCGAGCGTCCGCTCGAGGTCACGGCCGTCGAGAACAGCACCGCGAAGGCCGCGATCGGACGTGCCGCGGCGGACCTCGTGCGGTCGGGGCAGTGCATCGTCCTCGACGTCGGGACGACCCCGGCGGCCGTCGCCGAGGCGCTCGTCGCACGCGAGGACCTCGTCGACCTGACCGTCGTGACGAACTCGCTCACCACCGCCCTCGCGCTCGAACGGGCGGTGCCGCGCTTCACCGTCGTCGTCACCGGTGGCACGCTCCGGCCGTTGCAGCACTCGCTCGTCGCGCCCTTCAACGCCACCGTGCTGCCGATGCTGTCCGCCGACCTGGTGTTCCTCGGCGGCACCGGGCTGGACGTCGAGCACGGGTTGACGAACGTGAACCTGCCCGAGACCGAGGCGAAGCGGGTCCTCGCCGCCGCGGGCAGGCGTACCGTCGTGGTCGCGGACGGGTCGAAGTTCGGCCGGGCCGACATCGGCGTGGTGAGCACGCTGGAGGACGTCGACGTCGTCGTCACCGCGGGCGCCAGTGCGGACGCGGTCGACCCGATCCGGGCGGCCGGCGTCCACGTGGTGGTCGCGGACGGACCAGCGGGGACGACCCGCACAGCGGAGAGGAAGCAGCACCCATGAGCACAGCGGCACCCACCGGCGGCCAGTACCACCTGCGGCACGCGGGACCTGACGGAGTCGTCGAGGCCGTCGTCACCGAGGTCGCCGCCGGCATCCGCGAGCTGCGGGTCGCCGGGTTCAACCTCACCGAGCCCTTCCCCGCGAGCGAGGCGCCGGCCGGCGCGAACGGCATCGTGCTCGTCCCGTGGCCGAACCGGGTGGCCGGTGGGGTGTGGCAGCTCGACGGGGCGGCGCAGCAGCTCGACATCTCGGAGCCGAAGTTCGGCAACGCGTCGCACGGGTTGCTCCGGTTCGCGCCGTACCGCGTGGTCGGGCAGACCGAGTCGTCGATCGAGCAGCAGGCGACGATCCACCCGCAGCACGGCTGGCCGTTCACCCTCGAGACGCGTGTGCACCACGAGCTCGTGGAGGACGGCATCCGGATCACCCACACGATCACGAACCGGTCGGGCCGCCCGGCGCCGTTCGCGGTCGGGTCGCACCCGTACCTCCGAGCCGGGGACACCCCTGCAGAGGACCTGGTCATCCGCCTCGACGCGGCCACCGCCTTCACGGTCGACGAGCGGAAGATCCCGAACGGCACCCGTCCGGTCGAGGGGACGGACCTGGACCTGCGGCAGGGCCTCCGTGCCGGGGACGCCGACCTGGACACCGCGTACACCGACGTGGTGCCCGGTGCGGACGGCATCCGGCGGACGTCGCTGCACGGGCCCGAGGGTGACGGCGTCGAGCTCTGGCAGGACGAGTCGTTCCCGTACGTGCAGGTGTTCACCTCCCGCGAGTTCCCCCGTGGCGACGGGAAGGGGCTCGCGGTTGCCGTCGAGCCGATGACGGCGCCGGCGGACGCGCTGAACTCCGGAGAGGGTCTGCGCTGGCTCGAGGCGGACGAGACCTGGACCGGCTCGTGGGGGATCCGGCGCGTCTGGTCCTGACCGCGGCGGGTCCTGACCGCGGGGAGTCTGGTTCGCGGGGAGTCTGGTCCCGGGCGGGTGTCCGCGCCCGCCCTCCGGGTCAGGCCCGGCGCATCCGGAGCGCCTCGACCGCGAGCGACTCGCTCGGGTAGCGGCCGATCTCCTGCGCCCACGCCGGATCGTCCCCGCGCAGCGCGAGGAAGTCCTTGCGCTGTCGGCAGACGTAGCCGAGCACGGTCGTACCGGTGGCGACCTCGGCGAAGTCGGTGCGGATGTGCCGGATGGTGACCTTCGCGTTCCGGCGCAGGGTGTCCAACAGGAGCTCGTCGCTCATGCTCGTCCCGGTGGCGGCGGCGAGCTCCACGAGGCGGCGCGCGTCACCGGTGGAGCTGGTCTGCGTGGCGTCGATGGGCTCGATCACGGTGTACCCCGTTCGGTGTGGTTCGTTCGGTGCTGGTGTCCCGCGGTGAGCGGAACCACGAACGACCATATCGGGGCGAATCCAACAGACGGCTGAGCGAGCGACTGATGTGGACAGTGCGGCGACCAAGGATCACCTGGGGGTGACTTGTACCCCGGGATCAGCCCGCGCGGGTGAGGTCCCACACCGGCGGCACGTAGGCACGCGACCACCCCTCGCGGAGCCGCGTCACGGCGCGGTCGAACGACTCGAGCAGGTCCATCTCCGGGCGGACCATCGACTGCAGCTGCAGGCCCTCGTACGTGGCGATCAGCTGCTCGGCGCCGCGAGCCGGCTCCATCGTGTGCGGTTCACGACCGACGGCGATGTCCTGCGCCAGGGACTGCTGCACGAAGCCCTGGAACCGGCGCCACCGGCTGTGCAGCATCGGTGCGAGGGGGTGGTTCGGCGCTGCGGCGATGTTCAGCGTGGCGGTGAGGAACCGCATGAGCGAAGGGTTCTCGATGTTCTTCATCACGATGGCGCGGAGGAACCGGATCGTGCCCTGCTCGGCGGCGATCGGCATCAGCGGCGTCGTGCGCTGGTCGTTCCACCGGTCGATGCTCGCGAGCAGTAGGCCGTCCCAGCTCGGGAACGAGGCGGTCATCGCCTCGACACTCATGTCCGCCTGGGCGGCGACGAGGGCGGGGGTGACCTCGTGCAGGGGGAGTTGGTGGAGCACGTGGATCATCGCATCGACGATCCTGGTACGGGTGAAGACGTCGTCGTGCTGTGCGGAGTCCATGGAGGCGCTGGGCATGACAGCACCCCACCACAGGCGCACCGAGCCGTGGTACCCCCACAACGAGCACCATGTCCGCCTCGCGCACGGTCGGCCCTCCCGACGAGGACCGCATGACCGGATCGGCTCCCATCGGCGGTGCGGTACCGATCCTCCACGTCCCGTGCTCGCCTCACCGCAGCGCGGACGCCCGCCGTCACGAGGCGCGGCACTCCGAGGCTTCGGTCGTGCCCAACCCGCGGATCGCGGAGTCGATCCGACGAGCGAGGTAGCGGTGTCCGTCGTCGTTGACGTGTTCCCCGTCGGCAGCCGTGTACACGCGACTGTTGGCGGACGTGAACCACCTCTCCTGGTTCGGGTCGATGTACGGGACCCCGGCTGTTCGAGCACCCTCGGAGACCGCCGCGTCGATCTCGACGGTGGTCTGGGCGCGCGGTTGTGGTGCGGACGGGCCGATGGCGACGATCAGCGCGCGTGGCCACTGGCGGACGGCCTGCCGGAGGGTTGCTTCCACTCTCGGGCGGAGCTCGGCCCCGCTCACGATCCAGTCGTTCTGGCTGCCCTGCACGATCACCAGGTCGGGGTCCTCGTCCTTGCTCGCGAGGACGCGTTGCAGGTAAGTGTTCTGCGTCGAGCCGGTCGAGCCGAGATTGACGTACCCGGTGCCGGGACGGCCGTCGATCGTGCTGTCCCAGCCGCTGCTGGCCGAGAGCATCTGCGCCCAGCCGGTGTGCCGATCCGTCGAGCCGCGTCCCGCTGTGTAGGAGTCGCCGATGATGAGGACACGAGAGCCCACCGACACCGCTCGCTGGGCCTGCGTGGTTGCGGGCGTTCCCGTCGCCGGACAAGCATCCGAGATGGACGGGAGGAGCACGAGGAACGCCGTGACGCCGAGCGCCATCAGGAGGAGGGGCACCACAGGTCGGCGATCCCGCCCACCACGTCTGGAGCCACGTCCGCGCCGAGTTCCGGTGCGCGCATCACGGTTGTCCTGCCTGAGCACGTGTGGATCCTACGGACTCGGCCGGGGAGGTGCCCGGACCAGCCGTTGCGGGCACTGCATCCGATCGGAGAGGTGGGCCCCGTGGGGCTCGAACCCACGACCCTCGGATTAAAAGTCCGGTGCTCTACCGACTGAGCTAGAGGCCCTCGCGACCAAGGGTACCGAAGAGAGCAGCGCCTACACTGTCGCGGTGCCTCGTGAACACCACCGTCCCGTCCAGTTCACCGACGCCGAGTTCGCCGCCATCCAGGGTGGTGAGGACCCGGCGTTGGTCAACCGCGTCGCGCACGACACGGCGAACGCGTTGCTCCACCGCGTGCGCGAGGACCCGGACCCCGCCGTCGTCGAGCGGCTGGTGACCTACACGGACGTGCACGGCATCGACGCGATCGCCGAACTCTGGGCCCGCGTCGGCGCGCACACCCTGCCCGGAGCGCTCTGGCGCATCTACCTGGTGCGGACCGTCATCCGACAGGCCCCCGAGGAGATCGCCTACCTCTTCGAGCGCGGGACGCAGCTCATCGGCACGATCGACCAGGCCGTCGCGGGCGCCGAGGAGCCGACCGGACCGGCAGAGATCCTCACCCTGTCCGACCGGATCCTGCACGGGCTGTACACGGGTGACTTCGCGGTCGCGCTCGAGCGCGGCGCGGCGTTCGCCCGGTTGACGGCAGCCGGGGCGACCTCCGTCGCGGACGACTCGGACCGGACGGCGGCGGAGCGGGCGTCGGCGCTGACGACGCGCGCGTACCGTCTCGCCGAGCTGGCCGAGGACCTGTCCGCCGCTGCGGCGCTGTGGCGTCGTGACAGCCTGGACTGAGTAGAAGACCACCCGACGGCTGGGACCGTCCGACGGCGGGCAGACCACTCGACGGCGGGCGGACCACCCGGCGGCGGGCAGACCACCTGACGGTGAGCAGACCACCCGACGGTGAGCAGGCTCCCGACGGTGAGCAGGCTCCCGACGGCCGGGACCACCGCACGGCGGGGTAGGCCGCCCGGCGGCGCGGGCAGACCACCACTCGGCCGCTCGTCGTCGGCGCCAGCGACTGTGGCCGCCCGAGGGTCGAGCACGCCCGGACACGTCCGCCGCCGGACATGAGAAGACCGGGCCGCAGAAGCGCCTCTCGGCGCGAGGCCGCTCGGAGCGGCGAATATTGGAGCCCGGGGCTTGCTGCGGCCCGGCATGGTCAAGTGTACGAGACGCCTCGTCGTCCGTACCCAGGTGTTCACTCTGGGGGGACAGATCCGCGACCGCGCGCGCCGTGGACAGCTCGGCGCGCGGTCCGGTACGCGGACGACCGTCCGCAGACCGCGGCGTGGATCCGAAGTGATCCTCACCCAAACCGTCGACGCGAGGGCGCCGAATCATCAGCGTGACCGTCCTCGGACGGACACACGAGGTCCCCGTGCGACCCGGGCCCGCTCCCGGGTCAATTCCCTGTGGGTCGCGCGGGGCCTCGTCACACCGACACCGCACCACCGCGCAGCCCCCGCTGCCGCGACCCGATCCGAACGGGACCCAGCTGATGACCACCTCGACCGCCGTCGCCGAGCGCACTGTCCAGTGCGCGCGGAGGACGCCGTCCACACGGGAAGGAGGAAAACCTGCAATGCTCACTCTCGTGGAAGGCGACATCGATGGTTGGACTCCCGCCGCTCCCGTGCCGGTGTCGGCGGACGACCTGCTCAGTCGGGTCGCGACCGGCGACCAGGCCGCGTTCTCCGACCTGTACGACGAGCTGTCCGGCCGGGTCCTCGGACTCGTGACGCGGCTCCTCAAGGACCGGGCGCAGTCGGAGGAGGTCACGCAGGAGGTCTTCCTCGAGGTCTGGCAGCAAGCCACGCGCTTCGACCAGGCCCGCGGCAGCGCCGCCAGCTGGGTGCTGACGATGGCACACCGCCGAGCGGTCGACCGGGTCCGGGCATCGCAGTCCTCCCGCGACCGCGACACGAAGATCGGCATCCGCGACTTCGAGACGGACTTCGACTCCGTTTCCGAGTCCGTCGAGATCCGACTCGAGCACGAACGCGTCAGCCGGGCGCTCTCCCGACTCACCGAGTTCCAGCGGCAGGCGGTGCAGCTCGCCTACTACGGCGGCTTCTCGCACAGCGAGATGGCCGAGAAGCTCGGGGTGCCGATCGGCACCGTCAAGACCCGTCTCCGCGACGGGATGATCCGACTCCGCGACGAGATGGGGGTGGAAGCATGACCGGACGACACGACGACCCGGAGCTGATGACCGGCTCCCACGCCCTCGACGCGCTCAGCGACGAGGAACGCCGCTCGGTGGAGCAGGCCCTCCGCACCTCTCCCGAACTCCGACTCGAGGCCGACTCGCTGCGGGAGACCGCCTTGGCCCTCGCCTACGCCGTCTCGCCGGTCGAGCCCCGCGCCGACCTCAAGGCCTCGCTCATGGCGAAGATCGCCCAGACACCGCAGCTGCCCGCGCTCGATGCGGAAGCACCGGCCGACGAGCGTCCGGTCGAACCGGTCCAGGAGGCCCGGCCCGCGCCCGTCACCGACCTCGCCCCCGGCACCGGTCGCGCCGCGACGAAGGCCCGCGCACGCTGGTTCCAGCGCCCTGCGGCCGCCCTGGGCGCAGCCGCTGCCGTGGCCGTCGTCTTCCTCGGCATCGGACTCGGCGTCGGCCCGTCGGTCTTCTCGGACGACGGCGGCGCCCCCGCGACCACGCAGGCCGCCTCCGGCCTCGACCAGATCTACGCCGCGCCGGACTTCCAGCGCAGTTCCGCGAAGGTCAAGGGCGGCGGTACAGCCACGGTCGTCTGGTCCGGGCAGCTCGGGCGCTCCGCGGTCATCCTCGATGGCGTCAAGGCGGCGCCGAAGGGCAAGACGTACGAGCTCTGGTACATCGGTTCGCCGGAGTCCGGTGGCACCATCGAGGCAGCGGGCCTCATGCACGACGTCGACGGCGGGGTCCGGTCCGCCGTGCTCCGCGGCACCATGGGCGCGGGGGACACCATCGGCATCACGGTCGAGCCGGCGAGCGGCTCGGACCAGCCGACCTCCGAGCCGGTCGTGGCCGTGCCCACGTCGGAGGCCTGAGCCGCCGGGCGGTTCCCACGACGAACGGGAGGCTCCCCACCAGCTGGTGGGGAGCCTCCCGTTCGTCGTGGCGGCCGAGACGCGCCCGCCCGCTCGGGACGCCGGCGTGCGCGCGGGACGCCCGCGGGCGCGAGACGCCCGCGGGCGCGGGACGCCCGCGTGCGCGGGACGCCCGCGTGCGCGGGACGCCGGCGTGCGCGCGGGACGCCGGCGTGCGCGCGGGACGCCCGCGTGCGCGCGAGACGCCCCCGGGCGGGTGAGACGCCGCCGGATCCGGCGGCGTTTCGCTCGGATCGAGGTGTCTTCTGCAGACGGGGCGTGTTCTGGGCGCGTGGGGCGGCGTCCCGTGCAGACGGGGGCGTCTTCCGTGGGGGCGCGGGGCGGCGTCCCGTGCAGACGGGGGCGTCTCGTTCGGACGGGACGATCGCCGCGAACGGCGGGAGGCCCGGTGCCGTCCGTGGCGGACGTGCACCGGGCCTCCCGGCTGGTGGTCAGCGGGCCGACCGGCGGCCGGTCACCCGAAGCGACCCGAGACGTAGTCCTCGGTCGACTTCACGGACGGGTTCGAGAAGATCGTCGCCGTGTCGTCGAACTCGATGAGGTGGCCGGGCTGACCGGTGCCGGCGATGTTGAAGAACGCGGTCTTGTCGCTGACGCGCGAGGCCTGCTGCATGTTGTGGGTCACGATGACGATCGTGAACTCCTTCTTCAGCTCCTCGATGAGGTCCTCGATCGCCAGGGTCGAGATCGGGTCGAGCGCCGAGCAGGGCTCGTCCATGAGCAGCACGTCCGGCTGCACGGCGATCGCGCGGGCGATGCAGAGACGCTGCTGCTGACCGCCGGACAGGCCCATGCCGGGCTTCTCGAGGCGGTCCTTGACCTCGTTCCACAGGTTCGCGCCCTGCAGAGAGCGCTCGACGATGTCGTCGGCCTCGGAGCGGGAGATCCGCTTGTTGTTGAGCTTCACGCCGGCGAGCACGTTGTCCTTGATGGACATCGTCGGGAACGGGTTCGGGCGCTGGAAGACCATGCCGACCTGACGGCGGACGATGACCGGGTCGACGCCCGGGGCGTACAGGTCGTCACCGTCGACCTTGACCGAGCCCTCGACGTACGCACCGGGGATGACCTCGTGCATACGGTTGAGGGTGCGGAGGAAGGTCGACTTGCCGCAGCCGGACGGGCCGATGAAGGCGGTGACGGTGCGGGGCTCGATCGTCATGTCGACGCCCTCGACGGCCTTGAACTTCGAGTAGTAGACGTTGAGGCCGTCGACCTCGATGCGCTTGGACACGTGGATCCTTCTGGGTTGGGTGGTCGAACCGCTGGGCGGGGAGTCGGGTTCTCGGAGGCGTCCCGCGCTAGCGCGGGAGCTTCGGGGCGAAGAGGCGGGTGATGAAGCGGGCGAGCAGGTTCAGCACCATCACGATGAGGATGAGGAGCAGCGCTGCCGTCCAGGCCCGGTCGACGAACGGCACCGGGTTGGCGCCCTGCTGCGAGTACTGCGTGTACGCGAACACCGGCAGCGTCATCATCGGGTCCCCGAACAGGTCGTAGTTCATGCTCGAGGTGAAGCCGGCCGTGACGAGCAGTGGTGCGGTCTCGCCGATGACGCGGGCGATCGAGAGCATGACACCGGTGGTGATGCCGGCGAGGCTCGTGGGCAGGACGACCTTCACGATCGTCAGCCACTTCGGGACTCCGAGCGCGTACGAGGCTTCGCGGAGCTCCATCGGCACGATCTTCAGGACCTCTTCGGTGGAGCGCACGACGATCGGGATCATCAGCACCGCGAGGGCGATCGAGCCCACCAGGCCGAAGCGCGAGCCCGGGCCGAGGATCAACGCGAAGAGCGAGTAGGCGAAGAGGCCGGCGACGATCGACGGGATGCCCGTCATGACGTCCACGAAGAACGTGATGCCCCGGGCGAGCGGACCCTTGCCGTACTCGACCAGGTAGATGGAGGTCAGGAGGCCGATCGGCACGCTGATGAGCGCTGCGAAGAGCGTGATCTCCAGGGTGCCGACGAGGGCGTGGACCGCGCCGCCGCCCTCGGAGATGACCCCGCGCATTGAGTACGAGAAGTACTGGGCGTCGAAGCGTGCCAGGCCCTTCGCGAGCACCGTGTAGAGCAGGGAGATCAGCGGCAGCACCGCGATCACGAAGGCGGTGACGACGAGCGAGGTGATGAGCCGGTCGACGGCCTTCCGCCCGCCCTCGACGATCCGGGAGAGGACGACGATGAGGACGTCGAACAGGACCGTGCCGAGGAAGACCGCGGCCACGATGTTGAAGTCCTCCGTGGCGCCGCTGGCGGCGAGCAGGGCGAACACCAGGCCGAGGACGACCCAGCTGCCGATGAGGAGAAGCCACGGGACGGACTTGTGGAGCTTCCCGTTGGCGAAGACGTTGCCGGCGGGCTGACGGAGTGCGAGGGACATCGGGTGTGCGACCTTTCCCGTCAGGAGACTCGCTTGCGGACGATGTACCGCGCGAGCATGTTGATGACCAGGGTGATGACGAAGAGGATCAGGCCGGAGGCGACCAGGGCGTTGAGCGCCGTCCCCGAGGCCTCGGCGAACTGCAGCGCGATGTTCGCCGCGATGGTCGACGGGTTGAGCGACCCGATCAGGTTGAAGGTGATGTTCGTCGACACCGACAGGACCAGCGCGATCGCCATCGTCTCGCCGAGTGCACGACCGAGCCCGAGCATGATCGCGGACACGATGCCGGACTTGGCGAACGGCAGGACCGACATCCGGATCATCTCCCAGCGCGTCGCGCCGAGTGCCAGGGCCGCTTCCTCGTTCAGGGTCGGCGCCTGCAGGAAGATCTCGCGCATGACCGCGGTCATGATCGGGATCGCCATGACCGCGAGGACGATCGACGCGGTGAGGATGGTGCGCCCGGTCCCGGAGACCTGACCGGAGAACAGCGGGATCCAGCCGAAGTGCTCGTTGAGGAACTCGTAGAACGGCCGGACGAACCGTGCCAGCACCACGATGCCCCACAGGCCGTAGACGACCGACGGGACCGCGGCCAGCAGGTCGATGACGTACCCGAGCACCGGTGCCAGGCGGCGCGGCGCGTAGTGCGAGATGAAGAGCGCGATGCCGAGCGACAGCGGCACGGCCATGACGAGCGCCAGGAACGCCGACCACACCGTGCCGAAGACGAGCGGGCCGACGTAGTCCCAGAAGTTCGCGGCGTCGTTCGGCAGGTCGCCGGCCTTCGCTGAGAACGCAGGGAGGCTCTGCCAGATGAGGAACGCCGCGACGAGCGCGAGGACGAAGAGGATGAGGCTGCCGGCCACGACGGAGGCGGTGGAGAACACCCGGTCGCCGATGCGCACGACGGCCTTGGGCTTCGACGGGGTGGCGGTGTCCTGGTCTCGGACCGGTGCAGTCGTCATGGGGCTCCTGTCGGAGGATCGCGCCGGGTGGACGCGAGGGTTCGGGGGAGAGGTGGATCGTGGGGGTCGCGACGGGCGCGGAGGCGGCTCGCGTCGGGACGGGCGAGAGCCCGGACGCCGGTCAGGTGGGTGGGACCGGCGTCCGGGCGCGAGCGGGACTTACTTGATGGACTCGACCGCTGCGGCGGCCTTCTCCGACAGCTCGGACGACAGGGCGGCCGACTTGGCCTCCGTCGCCGCGGCCTTCTGCGCGTCCTCGGACACGACGTAGCCGAGGTACGCCTTCACGAGGTCGGCCTTGTCCTTGTCCTCGTACTCCTGGCACGCGATGGCGTAGGAGACGAGCACGAGCGGCCAGGCGCCGTCAGCGGTGTCCTTGCGGTCGATGTCGATGGCGAGGTCGTTCTCCTCGCGGCCCGAGGCCACGTCGGAGTCGGCCACGACCTGCGCAGCACCCTCGGCGGAGAGCTCGGTGGCCTTGTCGCCGACCATCAGCTTCGCCTTGTCGAGGTCACCGGCGCCGGAGTCGTCGATGTAGGTGATGGCGTTCGAGGCGCCCTGCATGGCCGAGGCCACACCCGAGGTGCCCTTCGCGCTGTCGCCGACCTGGAACGGGAAGGTCTGGCTGGGCTCTTCGGTCCAGACGTCGGGGGCGTTCGCCGCGACGTACTCGGAGAAGTTCTGCGTGGTGCCCGAGTCGTCCGAACGGTGGACGACCGTGATGTTCGAGTCCGGCAGGTCGACACCGTCGTTCAGCGCGGCGATCTCGTCGTCGTTCCACTTGGTGATCTTGCCGGAGAAGATGCCCGCGATGCTCTTCGCGTCGAGGGTGAGGTCCGAGACGCCGTCGACCTTGTAGGCGATCGCGATCGGGGAGATGTAGACGGGGATGTCGATGCCCTTGGCGTCCGCGGCGCAGTTCTCGAACTCGCCGGAGAGCTCCTCTTCCTTCAGCGCGGCGTCGGAGCCGGCGAAGTCAGCGGCACCGGACATGAAGTTCTCGCGCCCGGCACCGGAGCCGTCGGGCGTGTAGTTCACCGTGACGCCGGATGCCTGCTCCTGGAAGCCGGCGGCCCAGGTGGCCTCGGCGGTCTGCTGCGCGGAGGAGCCCGAGCCGGTCAGGGTGCCGGAGAGCTTCGAGTAGTCGACACCCGAGGAGGCGGCGGACGACGAGGTGTCGCTGCCCGCGGTGTCCTCGTTCGCCGCGCAGGAGGAGAGCACGACGGCGCCGGCGATCGCGATTGCCGCGACCGAGCCGATTCGCTTGATGTTCACAGGGGTCCCTTCGGGATGTGAGTGCAGTGGGACCGCTGTGTGGTCCCCGGGCCGGTGCTGACCCGGGAGCGACTGTAGGGACGAGAGGTGACCGGGATGACGCCCCCTGGTGAACGGCAGGTGAACGCGGCGTTCACTCGGTGCGGGTCGGCGGACACGGACGGCGCGCGGGGGCAGGATCTGGGGCACGCTGCCCTGCGGCTGGCGGGCGCGCGGGAAGCCCGCGGGAGGCCAGCAGGCCCCGCAGACCCGGGAGGCCAGCAGGCCCCGCAGACCCGGGAGGCCCGCAGGCCCCGCAGACCCGGGAGGCCCGGGGGGACGCGGTGGGGCCGTCACGGATCAGGGGCGGTCACGTTCGTCGGGATCCGTCCCGAGGCCCGACTGTGCGTGGTGCTGGCGAACCGGTGGTCCGCCGTCAGGCCGCCGGGACGCCAGGTCGCCCCGGGTGGAGCGGCCGGGCTGCGGGTGGGCGTCAGGCGCTGACGGTGTTGCGGTGCGTCTCGACCGCGACGAGCTTGCGACCGGCGATGTGCATGACGGCGAAGTCCCCGACCGCGAGCGAGGCGGCGCGGCGGAGGTCGAAGCGTGACCGGTCGTCGGCGGTGTCGCGCGCGATCCGGGAGATGATGTCCGGCAGCACGGGCCCGTGCGAGCACAACACCGTGGACTTGGCCTTGTCGAGGCGTTTCCGCACGACGCCCTTCACGTCAGCGGTGCCGCGTTCGTGGGCGTCCTGGCTGATGTCCGAGGTGTCCGACACGCCGAGCTTCGTCCTGCTCGACAGCGGCTCGACGGTCGCCAGGCACCGGGCCGCGGTGCTGCTGACGATCTTCTTCGGGCCGAACGCCGCGACCGGTGCCGCCACGGACTTCGCCTGCGCCCGGCCGATCGGCAGGAGGGGGCGGGTCGCGTCGGGTCCGTCCCAGTCCGAACCCGGGACCGTCTTGGCGTGCCGGAGGGCGATCAGCGCGAAGGTGTCGTGCTCGCCCGCTGCCGCTCGCTCGGCGAAGCGCTCGAGGATCGCAACGTCCCGCTCGTAGGTGAGCCGTGCGCGAGCATCGTCGATCGAGACCCACTCGACCGCGGCGACCTCGTCGTTCGGACGGAACGCTCCCGCCCGTTCGAACTCCTTCCGGCTCACCCGCGCCGACCAGTAGTGCACGACCTTGTCGCGCCCGCTGGGCAGGACGTACTCGGCACGGCCGAGGGGAGCGCCGAGGTGCACGCGGTACCCGGTCTCCTCGTCGATCTCGCGGACGGCCGCCTCGGGCACGCTCTCGCCCGGGTCGGCCTTGCCCTTGGGGAACGAGACGTCCTTGTGGTGCTCGCGGTGGATGAGGAGCACGAACGGGACGCCGTCCTGCTCGCGCCACACGACCGCCCCGGCCGCGATGACCGGGCCCATTCGACCGCCACTCACCGCGTCGAGCGCTTCCGGGCCGAGATGGTCCGCATCTGCACGTTCTGGGCGTCGTCGAGCGGCCGACCGTCCTCGTCCGTCGAGCGGCGGGTCCACTCACCGTCGCTCTCGAGGTGCCACGAGCTGGTGGTCTCGGCCATCGCCAGGTCGAACATCCCCTGGACCTCGTCGATGTGCGCGGGAGCGGTCAGCCGCACGAGGGCCTCGACGCGCCGGTCGAGGTTGCGGTGCATCATGTCCGCGCTGCCGATGAACACCACCGGGTCGCCGTCGTTGTGGAACGCGAAGGCCCGGGAGTGCTCCAGGTACCGCCCCACGATGCTCCGGACCCGGATGGTCTCGCTGACCCCTTCGAGTCCCGGCTTCAGCGAACAGATCCCGCGGACCCAGACGTCGACGGGGACACCGGCCTGGCTCGCGAGGTACAGCGCGTCGATGATCTGCTCGTCGACCATCGAGTTGACCTTGATGCGGATGCCCGAGGGCTTCCCCTCGCGGGCGTTCTGCGCCTCGGTCTGGATGC
The DNA here is from genome assembly GCF_003234855.1 of Curtobacterium sp. MCBD17_032. Classification (GTDB taxonomy): domain Bacteria; phylum Actinomycetota; class Actinomycetes; order Actinomycetales; family Microbacteriaceae; genus Curtobacterium. Next base: position 29,231 of record NZ_QKTO01000007.1, on the reverse strand, counting down.
GCTTCACCAGGCCCTTCCGCAGGTGCAACGGCGCGACGAGGAGGCGCTTGAACTTCTTCTCGATCGCGTAGCCGGACAGCTCGTTGAACAGGCGCGTCAGGTCCTTGCCCACCGTGTCGTCCGCGGTGAAGAGGCCCATGTCCTCGTAGATCCGCGAGGTCTTCGGGTTGTAGTTGCCCGTGCCGATGTGGCTGTAGTGCTTGAGCGTCCCGCCCTCCTGCCGGATGACGAGCACCAGCTTGGAGTGCGTCTTCAGCCCGACCAGGCCGTAGACGACGTGCACGCCGGCCTTCTCGAGCTTGCGGGCCCACGTGATGTTGTTCTGCTCGTCGAAGCGCGCCTTGATCTCGACCAGGGCGAGGACCTGCTTACCGGCAGCTGCGGCGTCGATGAGGGCCTCGACGATGGGCGAGTCGCCCGACGTGCGGTACAGCGTCTGCTTGATCGCGAGGACGTTCGGGTCTGCTGCGGCCTGCTCGAGGAACGCCTGCACGCTGGTCGCGAAGGACTCGTACGGGTGGTGGACCAGGACGTCGCGCGCGGCGATCGCGCGGAACAGGTCGGGCTTCGTGTTCGGTTCGCCCGGCTGGAACTGCACCGGGGTCGTCGGGACGTGGCGCGGGTAGTGCAGGTCGGGACGGGCGATCTTGGCGATCTCGAACAGCCCGCCGAGGTCGAGCGGCGACGGCAGGCGGTAGACCTCCTGCTCGGTGATGTCGAGTTCGCGCACCAGGAGGTCGAGCGTCACCGGGTCCATGTCCTCGGTGATCTCGAGCCGGATCGGCGGACCGAAGCGACGGCGGAGGAGCTCTCGCTCGAGTGCCTGGATGAGGTTCTCGGCCTCGTCCTCCTCGATCTCGACGTCCTCGTTGCGGGTGATCCGGAACACGTGGTGCTCGAGGACCTCCATGCCCGGGAACAGGTCCGGCAGGTGGTTCGCGATGAGGTCTTCGAGGGGGATGAAGCGCAGCCGCCCCGAGTTGTCGTCCGGGAGCTTGATGAAGCGCGGGTAGTTCTGCGGCACCTTGAGGCGCGCGAACTCCTGCCGCTGCGACTTCGGGTTCCGCACCCGGACCGCCAGGTTGAGCGACAGACCCGAGATGTAGGGGAACGGGTGTGCCGGGTCGACCGCGAGCGGCATGAGCACCGGGAAGATCTGCTCGCTGAAGTACTCACGCATCCGCAGGCGGTCGTCTTCGCCGAGGTCGGACCAGTGCTCGACGTGGATGCCGGCGGCGTCGAGGTCGGGCTTGAGCGACCCGATGAAGGCGTTGGCGTGCCGTTCCTGCAGCTCGTGCGCCTTCATCGCGATGTCGCGGAGGACGTCGCTCGGCGCGCGGCCGACGTTGGTGGGGACCGCGATGCCGGTGTCGATGCGGCGCTTCAGGCCGGCGACGCGGACCATGAAGAACTCATCGAGGTTCGACGCGAAGATCGCGAGGAAGTTCGCCCGCTCGAGCAGCGGCTGCGTCCGGTCCTCGCCGAGCTCGAGCACGCGCTGGTTGAAGCGGAGCCAGCTGAGCTCACGGTCGAAGTACCGGTCCGAGGGCAGCGACTCGTGCTCGATCTCGACGACCTCGTCGAAGTCGTCGAGGTCGTTCGCGACGGAGTCGCCGTCCAGCTGCGGTTCGGTGTCCATGGCCACATCCTGCCACCAGCGACCTGCAGCGGGAGCGCGCCAGGTTGCCCCTGTGGAGACGTGTGGTGAACTGGCGCGAACTTCCGTGGGTCGACGTGGCCGGAGACGAAGGCTGCGCTGGACAAGGCGAAGACGGAACGCTCGGGACTCTCGGTCCAGGAGGCACGGAGCCGGTCCACATCCCGAGCTCTTCGAGGACGGAACGATCATTCGCAAGTGTCCGCAGAACTGAGGAGACATCGTGGAGACGCAGCTGAGTGGACTTGAGCGACCCGTGCCGTTGTCGGAGGACATGGGCGAGCACCACCACGCCGCTGCTTCCCGCCAGAGGATCGGGGTTCTGCGTACGGGGAACCATCGAGCGCACCGCCCGACACTGCGGGACGTCCAGGGGCTGCTCACCGGCGGTTCGCGGTCCCTGCCCGATCGTCACCTCGCTCACCCGGACGGCTCACCCGACATCGAGCCTTCGGATCTGTTCCGATCGCTCGCGATCACGATCCGCGGGCAAGCGTGACGTCGTCGATTCTTGTTCTCCTGACACCGAGACCGTGGACCAGCGCCACTCGTCAACGCGAGGTGGCGGCGATCTGTGAGGACTTGGTCCCGGTGTTCCAGGAGAACGGTGCGAACGAGACCGCGTCCTACCTCAGGGAACGTGCGGCGTTGCTGGGCGACGCGCCGACTGGTGATGCTGCCCGCCTGGCCTTCGTGGAGTTGTTCGAACTCGCCTCGGCGGGCAGGGCCGGCCCGTCCGACGAGCCGGTGATGAACGACGACCGCTCGATCGACTGGGGCGCTTCTGCAACGCTGATCCGGCTGATGAACGCTCTCGGGGAAGCGACCGCGTCCACGTATCGACGATCGCGGTTCCTACGATGGGTGAACCAGAAGGGCGGCGGTCCGCGGTGAGCTGTGGGCTCCGGAGTCGAGGCGCTGCGGGCCTCCTCGCCGGGTTCCCGCTGGTCAGTTCGTGATCGCCAGACGTACGTCCCGGACCTTGCGACGAGTGGAGTGGACATGACCCTGACCGAGCTCATCAGGGCGCTCGACGAGCGCGGTGTCGCGGATGCCGCGTCGACTGACCAGGTCGCTTCCGTGCGCCGCGGTCTCGCCGTCGCCGTAGCTCAGGACCCGGGGAGCACGGCGTACCAGAGCGGTGTCCAGGGTGCTGCCCGACTCGTCTCCGAGACGTGGCCCTTCTCGAGTGAACTGGGCACACTCGTGCTGGCGTTCTCCGAAGCGGTGCAGCGCCGCGTCCGGTGAGAGCCGTGATGGAGCACGTCGGCCGGAAGATGCACCCATGAGCAGGAACCATGTCGAGAGCTGACAGGAAGCGCGATCGCGTCATCGCTCTGTGCGAGGAGATGGCGGGCTTCATGTGCCGCATGGGCATGCAGGAGGCCCAGCCGTTCTACCTGCGACAGGCGGAAGCCCTGCGCGACGAACCGACGTACCTCGGGCGGCGACGGACCTACCGCACCATCTACTCGGCGTCGAACACCGGGGCCGGCGGGATGAGCGATCTGCACGTCGTCAAGCCCGACGGAACCGGCGACGTCCCCACGACCGATGCGTACTACAGGTGTCTCCACGCCCTCCTCCGCGCGACGCGCACGTTCCCCTAGGCGGGGGAGCTGCGTTCGGGCCGACGAGGGCGGAACGATCGATCCGAGGAAGCGGTCACCGCAACGACGATGACGTTCGGCGAGGAGTGGGTCCGGGGATCCGCCACGCTCCGGACCCTGGGACGATGCACGACGGAGAGGAACGCATGAAGACGCCTGGAGACGCCGGTGCGCGGCAGCAGCCGATCGCGCTCGTGGCGGCGGTCGTCGCGATCGTGATGGGAGTCCTCTTCCCCGTTCTCCAGATCGGCGATCGGGTCGGCGGGGTGCTCTCGGTCGCTTCGGAGGGAGTCGCCGGAGGGATCCTCCTCGTGGGAGGCGTCTTCCTCGCCTGTCGTGCAGCCGTGGGTGGCCCGGTCCTGGTGCTCTCGATGCTCGCCGTCATGTTCTCCAGTCGTCAGGCGGGTGGTGTCTGGCTCGTGCTCATCCCCAGTCACGTCCTCAGTGCGTTCGGCAGCGCCACGCTGGGCGGGCATCTCCGGTTCCTCCGCGCTCGTCACCTCCGACGGCATCAACGGAGGAGTGCCCCGTCCGGTGCGACGTCCGAGGGGCCGTGACCACCGCGCATCGGTGACTGCAGTTCCGTCTGTCGTGTCGCCCGAACGGGGGACCCGCGGGCCTGTGGACAGTCGTACCCCGGCGCTGCAGCCCGGTTAGGATCGAGTCGCTTGTCGGTTCTTGAGGGGGACGATCGCCAATGTCGTTGCGCATGCAGCATCCAGGGGTACGCACGAGGAACGGTCGCGCGCTCGCCGTGGTGGCGATGGCGGGTGCGGCAGCGGTCGTCCTGGCCGGTTGCACGTCGTCGGACCGCGCGGTGGAGAACCCGTCTCGCGTCCTGCAGACCGTCGACACACGCTTGGCGGCGGACGGATCGATCACCACGATCTCCGACACCGCCATCTCGGTGGGCAACGACGGCTCGTCGTCCGCGGTGACGGAGCACGAGGCGGCGAAGGCCGCCACCGACCTCCCCCTGCGCGTGACGACGCAGTACACGACCGCGAAGAAGAGCGGCACCGACCTCGCCGACCTCGCCGGCTACTCCGGCCGGGTCGAGATCGACCTGACCGTCGAGAACCTGACCGTCCGCTCGCGCAACCTCACCTACGACGTGGCGGGCGCCTCCCGGACGACCCCGGCGCTCGTGGGTGCGCCGTTCAGCATCGCCGCGTCGACGGTCCTGACGGGGACCGCACCGAACCGCGTCGTCACCGACACCGCGGACGCCGGTACGGCGACCGACGGGGTCGTCAGCGCGAACGGCGACGGCGACGCCGTCGTGCAGTGGGGCCGTCTCCTGGCTCCGCCGACCTCGGGTGCGAGCAGCACGCTCCACCTCGTGGCGGACGTCGAGGACTTCGCGGCACCCTCCTTCGACCTGGCGGCGCAGCCCGGGGTGACGACCGACCTGTCGTCCACCGGTGTCATGGACGCGGCGTTCGGGTCCGAGACGGACTCCGAGCTCGCACTGCAGCGCCGGACGATCGACCTCATCTCCCAGGTCAACGAGGTCCTCGCGCGAGCAGGCGGCACGATCACCGAGGTCCGCTCGAACCTCGAGACGACGTCGGCGACGCTCGGCGTGCGGACGGCGGAGCGGCTCCAGGACAGCAGCACCTCGCTCGCGAGCACCATGCAGTCCCTGTCGGGGCAGCTCGGCTCGCTGCAGACCGACCTTGGTGCGACGGTGGGCGCGACCCAGTCCACGGTGCTCCAGCAGCTGCAGGAGACGACCACCAGTCTCGACGCGCTCCTCGGCGACACGTCGGCCACGGTGCCGACGCCGGCGATCGACGGCAACGGGTGCGCTGCCGAGCCGAAGCCGGCCAGTGGCGGGGCCAGTGTCTACGGCAACCTCCTCCGGGTGTCGGCGCAGCTCGCCGGGTACGCGGACGCGAGCGAGGCCTGCAAGCAGCAGGTGAGCACGCAGCTCGCGTCGTCGGTCGGCCCGAGCGACCCGACCGCCGAGAAGTGCGCCGTCGAGGCCAGCCGCTCCTCCCTCACCTGCGCGCTGTTCGCCTCGTCGACGACGATCACGACGGCGCTCGCCGACCTGGTCACCACCGGTGCGGAGCTCGCAGCGAGCCTGCAGCCGGAACAGGCACAGGAAGCGATCGACAGCTACGGTCGCCTCGACGCGCAGCTCGCCGCGATCGACGAGGTGCTCGCTGATCTGGCAGCCGGGTCATCAGGAGGCGTGGCGGAGCGCGAGGTCGCCCTGGGCACTCTGGAGGACCGGATCCAGGACGCTCGGTCTGCCGTCGATCCGCTCCTCCGAGCGATCGATGCCGTGCACGACCGTGCGGTGGGCGCCCGCGGGGCCATCGGCGAACTCGGTGCGTCCGCCGGTGACCTCTCCGTGCAGGGTCAGACCGCGGCCCTCGCGAGGCGCATCTGCCAGATGATCGCACCGACCGACCCGACGGGGCTGTTGCCCAGGGGCCCCGGGCTCAGCGAGCAGCAGGCCGACGAGCTCCGGTCCTACCTGACGAAGACCGCATGCCGACCCGAGGACGGCGAGACCCTGACCATGCCGCTCGGCTACGGCACGCCGTTGAACGAGCGCCTCGCCGTCCAGGCGCGCGAGTGGGACGCCGTGATCGACAGCACCGATCTCGAGGAGGGCGACGCCGGGATCAGCGCGATCGTCTCTGCTCTCCGGACGGCACTCGACGAAGCCGAGGCCGCCCGGCAGAAGGCCGTCCAGACGATCGACGTCACCGACACCAGCACGACCGGGACCCTGGACGCCCTGCGGGCAGCGTCGGTCGAGGCGAACAAGGCCGGCGACGACGTCAAGGCGGAGCTCGAGAAGTTGAAGCTGGAGCAGGACGCGCTCGGGCAGGACGTCAAGGACGCGTTCGCCGAGGCGGATGCCGAGACGTCGAAGAAGATCGACGACCTCATCGACCAGCAGGTCCGCGACGTCTCGAAGCAGGCGCAGACGAGCAACTCGGCGGTGCTCGAGGCCTTCGACCAGTCCATCGCCGGCCTCCGCGCGACCTCGACGGACGTCACCTCCGGTGCCAAGGGCACGATCGACCAGCAGAAGGGCGAACTCGAGCAGGAGAACACCGCCCTGGCGAGCGCGGTCGACGAGCAGACGAAGCAGAGCCTCGCGCGGATCGACGCGAGCACCACAGCCTCGACCCGCGACGTCGAAGGCGCGCGCACGCTCCTGACCGGCGACCTCAACCGCGTGATGCTCGACCTCGGCGACCGGAAGGTCAACGGCTCCGGCATCCTCGGCGCGATGGCCACGAGCGCGGCCAAGTCGGACTCCGCGGACTACCAGCTCGCCCTCGCGTCGCAGAACGCCGCCGGGTACGCGAACGTCCGCGCCGAGGACGTGTCCGGCATCCTGCTGCAGCAGGAGCAGTTCCGGGCCTCCCTCGACGCGGCCACGACCCTGCCGGCGTTCCGCATGGACGTGCCGGAGGGCGCGACCTCGACGACGCTGTACACCTTCACCATCGGGGACGCACGATGACGCACCAGGCCGTCGACACCACCCCGGACGCCCGCGGCCCACGGCAGCCCCTCGCCATCGTGGCGGTCGCGGTGCTCGTCGTCGCCGTCGTGCTCGCAGCCGTCGTGTTCGTGGTGGACCGGAACACCCCGGCGGCCGAGGCGGTCCCTGCGACCGTCCCCGTCCCGCTCCGGGTCGCGCACGTCCCCGACGGGACGAAGATCGGTGTCGTCGTCACGCTCGGGAACGGCGAGGGCTCCGAGTGGGACGAGGCGGCGCAGGGCGCCCTGGTGGCCGAGCGCCGTCTGACGCTCGGCGGAGTCGACGTCCAGCTCGTGACCCGGAACGACGGCGGCAGCGCCGGCGGCGGCCAACGCGCCGTCGAGGCGCTCGTCGACAGCGGTGTCGCCGGCATCGTGGTGGCCTCGTCGGGAGCGCACGTCTCCGGTGCGCTCGAGGCCGCCGCGGACGCAGGCGTCCCGGTGGTCCTCCCGTACGCCCGGAGCGGCACCGACTCGTGGTCGACCGCGCCCTCGCCCGACTCGGTGAGCGCGGCGATGGAACAGGCACTGCGCGGTGCGGAGTCGCCGCTCCTGGTCGACCTCGGTGGCGGCGCTCCGTCCGGCCTCGAGGTCGCGCACGTGATGACCGCTCCCGACGGCACCGACGACACCGCCCTCGCGACCACCGTCGCGGAACGGACCGGCGCCGTCACGGCCACCCCCGCTGCTGGTGACGACGCGGACGCCGTGGTGCCCGCCGACTCCGACGCGGTCGTCGTGAGCGGATCGGCGGCACGACAGGGAGCGTTCGTCGCAGCGCTGCAGTCGGCGGACGTCACGGTCCCGGTGGTGCTCACGCCGCAGGCCACCAGCCCCGCGTTCGGCGCGGCGTTGGCCGACGCCGACGGCAGCCTGTCCGGGTCGTTCGTCTCGGCGGGTGTCGCGACCGACGACGCCCGTGCCCTCACCTCCGACGAGCAGGGCCGCGCCATGTCCGCGTTCCTCGGCGGTGTCCGGGTGCTCGCGGACGACGCGGACGCCCAGAACCTCACCGCGGACCAGCCGTTCTCCGCCGTCTCCTGGGCCGCCGACTCGCGCAGTCACGATGCGGTCGTGGCACTCGTGCGGGCCGTGGGCGCTGCGCGGAGCGACGACCCGGAGGCCGTCACGGAAGCCCTGTCGTCCCTGCGGCTCGACGCCGGTGACGGGATCGCCGGCCCGGCACTGGACTTCCGGCAGCAGCAGGCACTGCGGACGGACGCGACGGTGCTCGCCGCTACGTCGCAGACCCTCGGACTCCGCCCGGCGACGGCGGAACCGACCGCGTCCCTCGTGTGGTTCGAGGACTCGACCGCCGACTGACGGAGCCGGCGACCACAGGGCCGGGCGGGCCACGAGCCGACGAGGCGCGGGCAGTCCGGCCGGCCGACTGCATGTCGGACACCCACCCACCGCACGACCAGGAGGAGCGCGCTGATGCGTCTGTTGATCGAGCTCGACGACCGACGTGAAGCGGTCGAGGTCGACGGGTGGGCCGCCGCGTCGAGCCTCGGTGAACTCGTCCGGGCCGCCGGCATCACCCTCGAGCCCGGCACGACGCTGGCGGTCGACGGACACCGGACGAGCGTGGACACCCCGCTCCGCGACCTCGTCCTGCTCGAGGGTTCCCGCATCGCGCGCACGCCGGAGGAACGGCCTCAGCTGGTGGACGGATGGACCGTCACCCTCGCCGGCGGCCTCGACACCGGCCCGGTCGTCCCGATCCCGCGGTCCAGGAGGCTCGTCGTCGGTCGGGCACCGCAGGCCGACCTGGTCCTGCCCACCGAGAGCGCCTCGTGGGAGCACTGCACGCTCGAGCTCGAGGACGACGGCGTCCGGATCCGGGACTCCGGGTCGACGAACGGCACCGTCGTGGCGGGGGAGCGGCTCGACGAGGAGGGCGTGCTCGTCGAGGTCGGCACGAGCGTCATCGTCGGCGGTGCCGTGCTGCTCGTGCGACCGGATCTGCACGAGACGCCCGTGCCCGCTCCGGGGTCGCTCCCGAACCTCACACCCGCGGCGACGGCACCGTTCAACCGGCCCCCGCGCCCCGGACGGAACCGGGACGTCGAACCGGTGTCACCGCCGAGCAAGCGTGACGTGCCGCCGGCGTCGAAGTTCAGCTGGATCACCGTCGCCGCTCCGCTGGTCCTCGCCGGGGCGATGGTCGCACTCCTCGGCGACGCCCGTTTCGCGCTCTTCGCCCTGCTCAGTCCCGTGACGGCGATCGGCATGTGGTTCGAGCAGAAGCACCGGCGCGCGAAGAACCTGAAGGAAGAGGACGAGCGCTTCGCGGAGGCGGTCCGCGACTTCAGCGGGGAGATCGCCGCTGCCGCAGCGATCGAGGCCGCTCGTCGCCAGGAGCTCGTCCCCGACCCGGCGACCGTGGTCCGCCGTGCGCTGTTGCCCGCGACCACCCTGTGGCAGCGCCGGGCCGACGACGTCGACTTCCTCAGCCTGCACGCGGGCACGGGTGACGCGCCCTGGCGTCCCGAACTCGACTCCCGCGCCACGCAGATGAAGCTGGAAGAGGCGGCGAAGTCCGCGATCGAGGAGAGCAAGCTGACGGCGGCCCCGGTCGTCGCGGACCTCAGCGACGCCGGCGTCGTGGGCATCGTCGGCGACCGCGAGGGCGCCCTCGCCCTGGCCCGGAGCCTCCTGGTCCAGGCGACGGTGCACTGCGGACCCGCGGACCTGACCGTCGGGGTGTTCTGCGACCGCGGCCGCGAGGACGACTGGTCCTGGGCCTCCTGGCTGCCGCACACCCGCGTCGCGGGGAGCAGCACCGGTCAGCGGTGGATGTCCGCGCAGCGTGACCAGGGCGCCGCGGTCCTCCGCGGCCTGCGCGAGTCCATCGACGAACTGCCGACGCCGGAGCTCCTCGTCCTCATCGACTCGGAGGTCCTCACCGAGGGGCGCGACGCCCCCGCCCGGAGCCTGCTCGGCCACGGACGGGCCGCGCTCGGCCAGGTCCGTCGTCCCGGCGAGCGGCCCCGTCGGGTGAGCGGCATCGTCATCGCGACGAACGAGCAGCAGCTCCCCGCGGCGTGCACGACGATCATCACCGTGGGCGCCGACGCGGCCGCGACCGTGTACCGCCCGGAGGACCGCACCCGCGTCGACGACGTCGTGCTCGCCGGGCTCAGCCCGGTCGACGCCGAGCAGTGCGCCCGGCACGTCGCCCACTTCGACGACCCGGAACTCCTGGTGCCGGGTGCCTCGCTGCCGTCGCTCGTGCGGCTGCCCGACCTGCTCGCGAGCGACGCACCTGCCTCGGCAGGGGAGCCCACCGGTCCCGCGGCGATCCGCGCCGCCTGGGAGGCCCGGACCGGCTTCTCGACGCCGATCGGCTCGTCGGAGAGCGGCGTCCTCGAGATCGACCTGGTGCGCGACGGCCCGCACGGCCTGGTCGGTGGGACGACGGGCTCCGGCAAGAGCGAGTTCCTGCGGTCCTTCGTCGCCGGGCTCGCCGCGCGCAACGACCCGACCCGCCTGAACTTCCTGCTCGTGGACTTCAAGGGCGGCGCCGCGTTCGCCGCGTGTGAACGGCTGCCGCACACGATCGGCACGATCTCGAACCTCGACGAGCAGCTGGCCGACCGGGCCATCCGCGCCCTCGAGGCCGAGCTCGGGCGACGCCAGCGGGTGTTCGCCGCCGCGGGTGCCGACATCGACAACCTCGACGCCTACCTCGCGACGGGGCCGACCGAGCCGATGCCGCGACTGCTCTTCGTGGTGGACGAGTTCGCGATGCTGGCGAAGGACTTCCCGGACGTCCTGACGTCCCTCGTGGCGATCGCCGCGGTCGGTCGTACCCTCGGCGTGCACATGGTCCTCGCGACGCAGCGACCGGCCGGAGTGGTCAGCGAGGACATCCTGGCGAACACGAACATGCGCGTGGCCCTGCGCGTGCAGAGCCGCGAGGACTCGACGAACGTCATCGGTGTGCCGTCCGCCGCGGGCATCGGGCGGCAGCAGACCGGCCGCGCCTACGTGAAGCTCGGCCAGGACGACATCACGCCCGTGCAGACCGCGCTCGTCACCGGTCGGGCCCGTGATGCCCGCGCCGAACAGCCCGTCACGGTCCGCCCCACCGACGTCTTCGGCGTCCCCGCACCCGTGGCGTTCTCCGCACCGGCGTCGAACGACCTCACCGACCTCGACGTCCTCATCGACGCGATCCGGACGGCGAACGACGAGGCCGGGTACGCGCCGCCACGTCCGATCTGGCCGGAAGCGCTCGGTGCCTCGGTCCCGCTCGACGCGCTCCTGCCGGCTCCCGACGCCATGCAACCGACGGGTGCGTCCCCGGCGCCGACGCTCGTCCCGGTGGCCCTGGCCGACGACCCCGACAACCAGCGGCAGATCCGGACCGGGTGGGACCTCGCCGAGGGCAACCTCATGCTCATGGGCATCCCCGGCAGCGGGACGAGCACGGCCCTCGCCTCGATCGCGTTGCAGCTGTCCCGCACGACGAGCCCCGACGACCTCGACCTGCTCGTCCTCGACATGGGCGCCGGCGACCTCGCGCCCCTGGCGGAGCTGCCCCACACGAGCGCCTACGTCGGGTCCGGCGCCGGCGCTGCCGAGCTGCAGACCCGCATGCTCCGACACCTCCGCACCGAGCTCGACCGTCGCCGTGCCGCGCCCGGTGGCCGCCGGGCGGTCGTGCTCCTCGACGGTCTGGCGGCGCTCCGTGACGAGTACCAGGACTTCGAGGGACAGCAGCTCCTCGACGCGCTCTACCGCGTCTACGCCGAGGGGCCGGCACTCGGCATCTCGTTCGCCGTGTCCACCACCCGCGCGAAGGCGGTTCCCTCGGCGATGGACGAGGTGACGACGCAGAAGTGGCTCTTCCGCCTCGCAGACCCGTACGACTACGCGACGATCGGCGTCCGTGCGAAGGACGTCCCGCCGCCGGTGCCCGGCCGGTTCATCGACTCGACGGCGAAGCTGCAGTCGCACGTGGGCACGCCGACGGGCTCCCTCGCCGAGGCCGTCCGCGCGGTCCGCGAGCAGTGGGGCGACGTCACGCCGAAGGCCAGCGCGGTCGGTCGGCTCCCGGGCTCGGTCGCGGTCACCGACCTCGCCGTCCCCGCCCGCTTCGACACCGAGCCGTGGCAGCTCCCGGTCGGCATCGCGGAGGACGACCTCGGCACCGCCGTGCTCGAGGTGTACGACGGCGAGCACGTCCTCGTCGCCGGACCCGCGCGCTCCGGCAAGTCCTCGGTGCTCCTCGCCCTGGCCGCAGCCGCACGGAGCGCGGAGGGCACCCGACCCGCCGTGTGGGCCGTCTGCGACCGACGCTCACCGCTCGCGAGCGCGCTCGACACCGGGGCGGTCGACCGTCTCGCCGTCGGTGCCGACGAGGTCCCGGCGCTGCTCGCCGGCCTCCGGCTCGAGCGTGGACCGGTGCTGCTGCTCATCGACGACGCCGAACGGTTCGAAGACGGCGACCAGGGCATCGCGTCGCTCCTCGCGACCGAACGTCCCGGCCTCTGCGTCGTCGCCGCGGGTCGGTCCGCCGACCTCCGCTCGATGTACAGCCACTGGACCCGCGCGGTCCGCAAGGCCCGCTGTGGCGTGCTCCTGCAGCCGGACGTCGACTACGACGGTGAGCTGCTCGGGGTCACGCTGCCCCGCCGCTCACCGGTCGCGTTGACGACCGGGCGCGGGTACGCGGCCTCGGGAGGCGCGGTGCGGCTCGTGCAGACGGCGTCCGCCGCGCGCTGACCCGGCCCGCCCACCCCCGGAACAGCCGCCCGGCCCAACCCGGTCGGGCCGGCACGGCCCGGCGCGCCCCGTGGCCGGGGCCGAGGCCAGAGCCGGACTCAGGCATCGAACCGACAGATCACCGCGGACGTCCCGGGCTGATCTGTCGGTTCCGCGCCCATACCGACCGCCCGGGCGGCTCCCGCCGAGACCGCGGCCTGCCGGTCAGTCGCGCGTCGTGATCCCGAACGGCTGGCTCTCGAGGTTCGTGAAGTTCCCCACGGTCGCCCGCACCGTGCACGACGGCGCGACCGACAGCGCGGTCACGACGAGCCCGTCCGACGACACCGCGAGCGCCCCCGAGCAGCCGTCGGCGAACCGCACGCCGGACTCACCACCCGCGACGTCCGTCAGCATCTCCGAGGGCTTCCCGGCGCTCGGGCTGCGGTACAGCGGGTTCAGCTCGTCCGCACCGCTCGGCCACACGGGCACGAGCGTCACGGGCAGCGTGGTCTGGCTGACGGTGCGGTCGGGGGTGCGGACGTCGACACCCTGGAGGCGCTGCACCGGGTACGCGGTACCGGTCACCTCCTGGTCGGTCACCGCTGCGGTGGTCGCCGCACCGACGGCGTCGAGCCACTCCTGCAGCCCGGAACCGCCAGACCCCGAACCGCCAGCCCCCGTGACGCCCGCCCCCGAGTCACCGGCCGCCACGACGTCCTGCGGTACGGAGGCCTGCACGGTGACGGAGCCGCCGGCCTCGATCTCGACCCCCGTCAGGCTCCACGCGCACGCGGTGTCGACCCCGGTCAGGGACGGCTGGTTCCGCTTGGCGGTCACGCCCTCGCCGCTCCACGTCACCACGGGGCAGTCGGCGTCCTCGTCCGCGCCGGGGACGACCTCGAGCAGCGGTCCGCTGAGCGGTGCGGTCTGCGCGGCGTACGTGATCGAGACCTCGACGGTGCCGGCCTGCGGGTCGACGACGGCCTTCCGCGTGGTCGTCAGCCCTGTGGGGAGCGGTCGGTCCTGCTGGTACGCGCTCGCTGCCTGCGCGATGCCGGTGCCCGCGCCGGGCTCCTCCCGGCCGGCGCCCGGCAGCCACACGACGGCGGCGACGACGAGCACCACGACGAGGACGACCCCGACGACGCCGAGGGCGAGCATCCGGTTCGTCAGCCAGTCCGGTCGACGGAAGCGGCGTCGGTGCGGCTCGGGTTCGGCTGCGGCGACGGCGACCGGCGGGCGGGCGAGGGGTCGGATGACGGTCTGCGAAGCGGCTTGCCCGAGCTCGGGTTCGGGGCCGGCGTCGACGGCTGCGAGCGCGCTGCCGGCGTCCCCGTCGCCCACGGCCGGGGATGCACTCGCCGAGAGAGCGCCGCCGCCGACACCACCGGTGCCACCCGCGGCGCCGGACCCACCGCGCACCACGGTGGCCGGTCGCTCGACCTCGTCGAACGACTCGGGGTCGTCAGCCCGCGGCAGGGCGGGCGCCTCCCGCAGCGACCGGGCCAGGCGGCGGAGCGTGGCCGCGGCGTCGACGGCGGAGGGACGCGCGGCCGGGTCCTTCGACAGGAGCGACGCGAGCGCAACCCAGAGCGGGTCCGGCACGTCGAGCCGTGGCGGGGTGGAGGTCACGTGTCGGTACGCGACCGCGAAGTCCGTGCCCGGTCCGGCGAACGGCGTCCGCCCGGACAGCAGCTCGTAGAGCATGACGCCGGCGCCGTACACGTCAGAGGCGGGACCGGACCGGCCCTGGCTGATCGACTCCGGCGCCATGTACTGCGGCGTGCCGAGCAGCCCGGTCGTCTTGCGGTCCCGCTCGGCCACGACGGACGCGATGCCGAAGTCCGACACCCGGACGGCACCCGTGCTGCCCGCGGTCCATGCGGAGTCGAGCAGGACGTTGTCGGGCTTGACGTCCCGGTGGCTGACGTCCTGTTCGTGCGCGGCGGCGAGGGCGTCGAGGGTCTCCGCGGTGATCGTCAGCGCGTCGGCCGGGGGGAGTGTGCCGACGGCGAGCAGCAGGTCCCGCGCGGAGCCGCCGCCGACCAGGTCCATGACGATCGCGAGCCGGTCGCCCTCGACGACGAGGTCGCGCACCCGGACGATCGAGGGGTGCCGGAGGGCGAGCAGCACGGAGCGCTCGCGGACGAACCGCTCGACGACGTCGGGCTCCGCGGCGAGTTCGGCGCGCAGGAGCTTGGCGGCGAACTGCTCACCGGTCGCGGTGTGCTCGGTCCGCCAGACCTCGCCGGACGCCCCGGTCCCGAGCAGTTCGACGAGACGGTACGACGCACCGAGGGGTTCCCCGCGGCCGTACTGCGCGTGCTGCCCGTCCTGCGCCACAGATCCCCCGAACCCACGATCACCGGCGCGTCACCGGCCGCCCCATGTTACCGGCCGGACCCCGGCGCCGCGTACTGCACGTCGATCGTGTGGTCGACGAACCCCTGCCGTCGGTACAGCGCCAGCGCCGGGGTGTTGTCGCCCTCGACGTACAGGGCGACGGCGTCGAGCCCGCGGCCGACGAGCCGGGCGGACCCCGCACGCATGAGCACGCCGCCGAGGCCCTGCCCCTGCAGGTCGGGGCGGACGGCGACCGCGTAGTACTCGCCGACGCCGTCCTCGACCTTGAGCCAGCACGAGCCGGCCAGGCGACCGTCGGCGTCCCGGAGCAGCACGAGGTCCTCGCCGGAGAACCACGCGTCGGACTCGCGGGCCCGCAGGTCCTCGAGCGTCATCCGGCCCTGCTCCGGGTGCGTGGCGAAGGCGGCCGCGTTGAGTGCGAGCCAGTCGGTCTCGTCCTCCGCCGAGCCGGCGCGGAACGCGTCGAGCCGGTAGCCGGCCGGGAGGCGCGGATCGGGCACCGACGTCGGCACCGGTGCCCGCAACTGCAGCAACGTCCGCTCCGCGGACCAGCTGTACCGGGCCGCGAGGGCGCGTGCGGCCGGGTGGTCGCCGTGCGCCCACGCGCGGACCGGGGCGTCGTCGCCGAGGGCGAGCACCTGCTCGACGAGGCCGGTCCCGATGCCGCGCCCCCGGGCCTCCCGGCGGACGACGACCTCGACCTCGTCGTCCCGGACGACCGCGATGCCGGAGTCGTCACCGAGGACCCGCGCCCGACCGGCCCGCAGGTCCACGAGCGTCTGGTCGGAGAACGGGGGAGCCTCGCCGTCCGCGACCGCGGCGTCGGCGAGCTGCTCGACGACGGCGAGCATCACTGCCCCTGCAGCCGTTCGTCGTCGTCGTGGACGTTGAAGCGGTACCCGACGTTGCGGACGGTGCCGATGAGCGACTCGAGGTCGCCGAGCTTGGCGCGCAGGCGTCGGACGTGCACGTCGACCGTCCGGGTGCCGCCGAAGTAGTCGTACCCCCAGACCTCGCTGAGCAGCTGCTCGCGGGTGAAGACCCGCGCGGGGTGCGACGCGAAGAAGCGGAGGAGTTCGAACTCCTTGAAGGTCAGGTCGAGCGGCCGGCCGCGCACCTTGGCGGAGTAGCTGGCCTCGTCGATGACGACGCCGGACGCCTGGATCTTGGACCCGGTCGGGTTCTTCGACGCGCGACCGGCGTTCAGGCGGATGCGCGCGTCGACCTCGGCCGGGCCGGCGGACTCGAGCACGACGTCGTCGATGTTCCACTCGGTCGTCACCGCGGTGAGGCCGCCCTCGGTGACCACGAGGACGACCGGGGTGGTCGAGCCGCTCGTGGCGAGGATCTTGCACAGGGCCTTGGCGCTGACCAGGTCGGTCCGGGCGTCCACGAACATGAGGTCGCTCTGCGGTGCGTTCACCAGCTGCGCGGCCTCGGCCGGCACGTGGCGGATCCGGTGGCTCAACAGGCCGAGGCTCGGGAGGACGTCGCCGGGCGCGGCCGAGGTGAGTACCAGGAGCTGTGCCACAGGACCTCCAGAGGGAGAAGACGTCGTTGCGCCATCCTAGTGAGCCCCGCGGGACCGACCCGGACGGACGGTCCAGCGGCGGACTGTCATGAT
Organism: Curtobacterium sp. MCBD17_032; assembly: GCF_003234855.1. GTDB lineage: Bacteria > Actinomycetota > Actinomycetes > Actinomycetales > Microbacteriaceae > Curtobacterium. The sequence continues at coordinate 12,748 of NZ_QKTO01000007.1, read as the reverse complement.
GGGTGCGTGAGCGAGACCACCGACCCCGCGACGGCAGAGCCGCCCGTCGGGCCGAGCCAGCGCCGACTGCGCCTGGTGTCCGTCGTGCCGGTCTGGTTGCTCGCGGTGGTCGGGGCGGTGCTCGTGCTCACCCTGACGGCGAAGGACTCGTTCGCCTGGCTCCTGCTCGTGTTCGTCGCGGCGGTGTTCGTCAGCTTCGTGCTCCAACTCGCGACGCAGACGAAGGACGGTCTGGTCGAGCGGATCAGCATCGCCTCGTCCGGGTCGTTCGTGGTCGTGCTCGTCACCGCGCTCGTACTGCTGGCTCGCTGAGCGTCCTGCGCTGTCGGTGCCGGCCGCGTAGAGTTGCGGCATGGATTCGCTGCTTGCGCTCGAGCTCTTCTACGTGGGCCTGCTCGGCCTGGCGTCGCTCGCCATCGCGTTCATCTCGGTGACGGTCATCGTCAAGCTCTTCAAGGGCCAGCGGTGATCGAACTGCCGGAAGGCCTCTCGGCCGAGCTCGTCCCGCTGTCGTGGCTGGTCGGCGTGTGGGAGGGCACCGGGGTCGTCGAGTACCCCGTGGGCGAGGACGACACCGTCCGCACGTACGAGTTCGGCCAGCGCGTGAGCTTCAGCCACGACGGTCTGCCGTACCTCAACTACTCGTCCACGACGTGGCTGCTCGACGAGGACCACACCCCGCTCGCCGCCGAGATGGGGTACTGGCGGCTCGACCGTCCGTCCGAGCCCGGTGACCGCGGTCCGGCGATGCTGCTCGGCGACGGACCGGTGCCGTTCTCGACCACGCAGAGCGTCGAGACGCTGCGCAACCAGACCGACGGGTTCGACGTCGAGGCGGCGATCATCCACCCCACGGGCGTCAACGAGCTCTACGTGGGCCGGGTGAAGCAGGGCCGCATCGACCTCGCCACCGACGCCGTGATGCGCTCCGCCAACGCCAAGGAGTACTCGGCGGCGACGCGCATGTACGGCCTCGTCGAGGGCAAGCTGTTCTGGGCGTGGGACATCGCCGCGCTCGGCCGCGAGCTCACCTCGCACGCCTCGGGGCAGCTCGCGAAGGTCGACTGATGCCGTCGCCGTTCGCGGGGCACGACGGCTTCGTGGCGTCCGAGGCCGGTCCGGCGGCGCACTTCGGCAACCCGATCGGGGAGCAGCGCCTGCTGGTCCGCGGCCGCGCGGTCGTGGAGCTCGGGCTCGGGGTCGTCACGGTGTCGGGCCCGGACCGGCTGTCCTGGCTGAACTCGATCACGTCGCAGCTGCTGCTCGGGCTGGCGCCGGGGGTCAGTACCGAGACGCTCGTGCTCGACGCCTCCGGCCGTGTCGAGCACGCCGCCCGCGTGGTCGACGACGGTGAGACGACGTGGCTCCTCACCGAGCCGGACGACGCCGCGCCCCTCACCGCGTGGTTGGCGTCGATGCGGTTCATGCTCCGCGTCGAGGTCACCGACCGGTCGGCAGACCTCACCACGCTCGGCTGGTTCGCGGGCGCCGACCCGCTCGGCGGTGCCGAGCCGCTCGCGACGTGGGTCGACCCGTGGGCGTCGGTCACGCCGGGCGGCTGGGGCTACGCCGACCAGGAGGCCCACCCCGGCTCCGATTGGACCCTCCGCATCGCCGTGGTCACCCCCGACACCGCCGCTGCCGTCGCGGCCTCGGACGTGCCGGTCGCCGGCCTCCTGGCGCTCGAGGCCCTGCGGATCGCGGCCTGGCGTCCGGCACTGACCGACGTCGACGAGCGGACGATCCCGCACGAGCTCGACTGGCTCCGCTCCGCCGTGCACCTGTCGAAGGGCTGCTACCGCGGGCAGGAGACCGTCGCGAAGGTGCACAACCTCGGGCGTCCGCCGCGGCGGCTCGTGATGCTGCACCTCGACGGCTCGGACGGTGTCGTCCCCGCACCCGGTACCCCCGTGACGCTCGACGGCACCGAGGTCGGGCGGCTCGTCGCCTCGGCCACGCACCACGAGCTCGGGCCGGTGGGGCTCGCCGTGGTCAAGCGCTCGCTCGACCCGTCGGCGGTGCTGACGCTCCCGGTCGACGACGTCGTGGTGACCGCCGCGCAGGAAGTGGTCGTGCCGCCCGGCGCCGGTGCGACGGCCGACGTGCCGCGCCTCCCGCGCCTCGGGGCCGTCCGCCGCGGCTGACCGGCCGAGCGCGGGCGCGCCCCACACCCCGCCCGCGCCCCGCACCGAGCCCCGTCCCGCTCATCGCGCCCGGTCCTGACGCGGCGCGACGTCCGACTCCCGCGTCGCCGTGGTCGCGGTCCGACGCGCCCCTCCACCGTGTCGAGGTCGTGGCCGTCCAGGCGTCGCCGGTCAGCGGGTGCGACGCGCGCCCACCGACGTCGCTCACGCCGGAGCGACCGCCGACCAGGGGACGCTGAGTTCGCCCAGCCTCCACCGCGCCACCCCGTGCAGCACCGGCCAGCCGCGGTCCCGCATGCCGCGGGCCGTCGCGATCCAGCGCTGCCGGGGGCCGTACGTGCCGAGCGGTGCCGCGACCGCCCAGGCCAGGTCGAGGTCGCGCAGGAACGCGTGCACCCGCTCGCCGGGGACGTTGCGGTGGATGAGCGCCTTCGGCAGGCGTTCCGCCACGATGCTCGGGACGTCGAGCCCGGCCAGCCGCAGCGCGACCGTGAAGGTGTGCGGGGCCTCCCGGTCGAGCGTGACCCACGAGGCGACGCGACCGACCTCGTTGCACGTGCCCTCGACGAGCTGGCCGCCGGGCTGGAGCCGGTCCTGCATGATGCGCCACGAGCCGACGACCGCCGACTCGTCGTACTGCCGGAGCACGTTGAACGCGCGGATCACGGCCGGCCGCCGTCCGCCCGGCGTCGGGGTCTCGAAGCCGCCGAGCCGGAAGGTGACGCCGTCACGCGTCCCGGCGTTCGCGAGGGCCACGCGCGAGGGCTCGATCTCGATGCCGGTGACCTCGACGTCCGGTCGGACGCGGGCCAGCCGGTCGCGGAGCTCGAGCGTCGTCGTCGGGCTCGCGCCGTAGCCGACGTCGGCGACGAGCGGGTCGTCGGTCCGGCGGAGCACCGGGAGCGTGGCGATCCACCGGTCGACGCGGCGGAGGCGGTTGTGCCCGGTCGTCCCGCGCGTGACCGTGCCGATCGGCGAGGCGTTCCCGGGCATGGGACCAGGGTACGGGTGGAGCGCCGCTCGGTAGACTCCGTCGCATGACCTCCACGCTCGTCCTGCTGCGTCACGGCAACAGTGACTGGAACCAGAAGAACCTGTTCACCGGCTGGGTCGACGTCCGACTCAGCGAGCTGGGCGAGAAGGAGGCGAAGCGCGCCGGCGAGCTCATCGCCGAGTCGGGCATCGTCCCCGACGTCCTGTACACGTCGCTGCTGACCCGCGCGATCCAGACCGCCGACATCGCCCTGCTCGAGGCGGACCTCGCGTGGCTGCCGGTGAAGCGCGACTGGCGTCTCAACGAGCGCCACTACGGGGACCTGCAGGGCAAGGACAAGGCGCAGACCCTCGAGCAGTACGGCGAGGAGCAGTTCATGGAGTGGCGTCGCTCGTTCGACGTGCCGCCGCCGCCCATCGCCGACGACGCCGAGTGGTCGCAGGCCGGCGACCGGCGCTACGCCGACCTCGGCGACCAGCTGCCCCGGACCGAGTCGCTCAAGCTCGTCATCGAGCGCCTCCTGCCGTACTGGGAGTCCGACATCACGAAGGACCTCGCGGCGGGGAAGACCGTCCTCGTCACCGCGCACGGCAACTCGCTCCGCGCGCTCGTGAAGCACCTCGACGGCATCTCCGACGACGACATCGCCGGGCTGAACATCCCGACGGGCATCCCGCTCGTGTACGAGCTCGACGACGATCACCGTCCGACGAAGCCCGCGACCTACCTCGACCCCGAGGCCGCCGCAGCCGGTGCCGCGGCCGTCGCCGCGCAGGGCGCGAAGAAGTAGACCACCCGGGGCGACCTGCGTCGCGTCCGGACAGGAGGCCCGTCCCGGCTGGGGCGGGCCTCCTGTCGTCCGGTGGTCGGGCCGTCCGATGGTGCGGCGGCGGCGACCGGGCGGTTCGGTGGTCTGGCGGTCTGGCGGTCTGGCGGTCTGCCGGTCTGGCGGTCTGGCGGCCAGGCGGTCCGGTGTTCCGGCGGCCAGGCGGCCAGGCGGTCCGGTGGTCGGGCGGTCGGGCGGTCCGGTGGCCAGGCGGTCGGGCGGTCCTGCAGCCATGCGGTCATGCGGCCGGGCAGTCCGATGGCCCGACGGGCCGGTGGTCCGACGGCCTGCTCGAGCGGTCCCGCGCCGGCCGTTCGCCCTCAGGCGAAGTGCGCGGCGATCTCCTGGACGAGCGCGCCGACGTCGTACGGCCGGGCGGTGTCGACCCGGACGACGGGTGTCACGCCGACCGGAGCGGCCGCGTCGCCGTGCTCGTCCCAGAAGGTGAGCACCGCGGCCAGGTCCCCGTGCACGTCGTGCCGCACCGGCAGCGTGCCGGGGTCGTAGCGGTCGCGGAGCCGTTCCTCGGCGGTGGCACGGTCGACGTCGCACCACACCTCGACGGCTCGGGGCGACCCGGCGGTGGCGAGTCCGGCCTCCAGGAAGGCGCGGTCACGGGACGGGAGCCAGACGGCGTCGACGACGACCCCGTTCTCGACCGCACCGGCCATCGCCCACATCGTGTCCATCGCGACGCCGCCGAGCGTCGGTGCGGCGATCGTCGGACCCGCGATGTCGGCCAGGGGCTCCTTGATGCGGTCCTTCGACAGGAAGGGGCACCCGAGCACCTCGGCGAGGGCGGCCCCCACCGTGCTCTTCCCGGAACCGGGCATGCCGTTGACGATGATCGCGACCTGGGCCATGCCCCGATCCTCTCAGACGGCCGGACGCCGTCGGGCACGCGAGACGCCGCCGACCACGTGCGGCGCCGCCCGGAGTGGCGGCGTCTCGGTGGCTCGGCGGCGTCTCGACGAGGCGACGGCGGCGGGCGCGTCAGGCGGGCGAGACCGTGACCGACGCAGCGCCGGCCCAGTCGCCGGTCGCGAGGTACTCGACCTTCTTCGCGATCGAGACCGCGTGGTCGGCGAAGCGTTCGTGGTAGCGGGAGGCGAGCGTGGCGTCGACCGTGTCGACCGGGCCGCCCTTCCACGCCTCCCCGAGCACGAAGTCGAAGACGCTGGCGTGCAGCTCGTCGACGGCGTCGTCCTCGTCGCGGATCTCGGCGGCGAGGGCGATGTCCTCGGTCGCGAGCAGGCGCGTGAGCTTCTGCGCCATGGCGACGTCGTGCGCGCCCATCTGCTTGAACGTGCCGCGGAGGCCCTTCGGCACGACCTTCTCGGGGAAGCGCTGGCGGGTGAGCTGCGCGATGTGCTCGGCCATGTCGCCCATGCGCTCGAGCGAGGAGCTCACGCGGAGGGCGGTCACGACGACGCGGAGGTCACGCGCGACCGGAGCCTGGCGGGCGAGGATGTCGATCGCGACCTCGTCGAGGTTCGAGGCGGCCTCGTCGATCTTCTGGTCGTCGGCGATCACCTCCTCGGCGAGTGCGACGTCGGAGTCGCTGAACGCCTGGGTCGCTCGGGTGATCGCGGACTCGACGAGTCCGGCGATCTCGGTCAGACGCTCTTGGACGTCCTGCAGCTCCTGCTGGAACACTTCGCGCATGGGGAGAACCTCTCTCTGCGTACTGGACGAGTGTCCTCAGCCCAGGTGAACGATCGGTGACCTGCGGCTGAACGGTTCGCGTTCCGGCCTCCGGAGAGCGGTGAACGGCATCGGAACCGCGTGTGACCACTCTTACACTGGCGGCATGGACAACGCGTGGCTCGTGCCACTGTCGATGCTCCTCGGCGGTGTGTTCGGCGCGGGCGTCGTGGTGCTGATCATCACCGCCGAGCGCACGGCACGGGCTGCCGACGTGGCGGAACGGAGCCTCCCCGACGGCGTCGCGGCCGTGATCGCCACCATGCACAACCCCGCCGTCGTCGTGGACCCGTCGAACACCGTGGTGGCCGCCTCGCCGCAGGCGCTCGCGGTCGGACTGGTCGTCCGCCGCAAGCTCGTGCACGCCGAACTCACCGAGCTCGTCGACCAGGTGCGCCGCAGTGGCGAGATGGGGTCGGAGGACCTCGAACTCCCGCGCGGTGGGCGGGGCGAGGTCATCGGCTACCTCAGCTTCCGCGCGGCGCAGCTCGGCAACCGGTACGTGCTCCTCACCGCCGACGACCTCACCGAGAGCCGGCGGATCGACGAGGTCCGGCGGGACTTCGTCGCCAACATCTCGCACGAGTTGAAGACCCCGATCGGCGCGATCGGTCTGCTCTCGGAGACCCTGGTCCTCGCCGCCGACGACCCGGCGCACGTGCGGAAGTTCGCCGCGCAGCTCGTGTCCGAGTCGGAGCGCCTCGGCGCCCTGACGAAGGACATCATCGAGCTGTCCCGACTGCAGTCCGTCGACGCGCTCGAGGCCAGCGAGGAGACCGCGATCGACAAGGTGGTGCAGGCGGCGATCGACGGCAACGAGGTCGTCGCACGGGCCCGGGACATCGAGCTCGTCCGCGCGAAGCGCTCGAAGGCGCTCGTCATCGGGGACCCCGGCCTGCTCCAGGTGGCGGTGTCGAACCTCATCGCGAACGCCGTCAAGTACTCCCCGGACCACACCCGCGTCGGCGTCGGTGTGCGGCGCGTGAAGGGGTTCGTCGAGATCGCCGTCACCGACCAGGGTGTCGGCATCCCCCAGTCCGACCTCGACCGCGTGTTCGAGCGGTTCTACCGTGTCGACCCCGCGCGGTCCCGAGCGACCGGTGGGACCGGCCTCGGGCTCGCGATCGTGAAGCACGTCGTGAGCAACCACGGCGGCGACGTCCGCGTCTGGTCGCAGCCCGGCAAGGGTTCGACGTTCACCATCCGTCTCCCCGAAGCAGACCCCGAACTGACCACAGCACTCGAAGAGCAACTGGAAGAGCAGCCATCGTGACCAAGATCCTCATCGTCGACGACGAGCCGGCCCTGAGCGAACCCCTGGAGTTCCTGCTGCAGCGCGAGGGGTACGACACCTCCGTCGCTGCCGACGGCGTCACCGCGCTGTCGAAGTTCGACACGGACAACCCGGACCTCGTCCTGCTGGACCTCATGCTGCCGGGACTGAGCGGTACCGAGGTGTGCCGGCAGATCCGGACGCGGTCGAACGTGCCGATCATCATGCTGACCGCGAAGGACTCGGAGGTGGACATCGTCGTCGGGCTCGAGCTCGGCGCGGACGACTACGTGACGAAGCCGTACTCGACGCGGGAGCTCCTGGCGCGGATCCGTGCGGTCCTCCGCCGTCGCACCGAGGACGACCCGGGCGACGTCGGCATCCTGCAGGTCGGCGGCATCCGCATGGACGTCGAGCGCCACACGGTCTCGGTCGACGGTTCGGAGACGCCGATGCCCCTCAAGGAGTTCGAGCTCCTCGAACTGCTGCTGCGCAACGCCGGCCGTGTGCTCACCCGCGGGCAGCTCATCGACCGGGTGTGGGGCTCGGACTACTTCGGCGACACGAAGACGCTCGACGTGCACATCAAGCGCATCCGCTCGAAGATCGAGCGCGTGCCGAGCACACCGGAGGTCCTCGTGACGGTCCGCGGACTCGGGTACCGCATCGAGGCGTAGCCGCCTGTCGGCGGTACGGGGCGGAGCCGCCTGTCGGCGGTACGAAGCCTGGTCGCCGCGACCGCGTCCGGACGGACAGGAGGCCCGGAGCCGGTCCTGCGGGACCGGCCCGGGCCTCCCGGGTGTCTGCTGCGTCAGTTCGTGCCGTTGTCGCCCTCGGACGAGTCGGTCTGGGAGTCGGACGGCTGCGTCCCGGGGACGGCCTCGCCGGTCGACTGCGTGCCGCTCTCGGCCGGGGACGTCGAGGTGGACATCGGGGTCGGCGTCGGCGCGAGGGTCTGGTACTCCTCCTGCGCGCTCGTCAGGACCGGCACGGTGGCGGAGGCGCCCTCGGCACCCTGGTACGAGAAGTACATCTTCACGAGCGAGCCCGGCTTCGCGGTGACGTCGTCGAAGTCGACGGTGTCGTGCTGTTCGTCGTCGGCCAGGACGAGGGTGGAGTTGCTCGGCACCTCGACGGTCTGGTCGGTGCCGTCCAGCTCGAGCGTGACGGTGCGGTCGCGCTCCCCGGTGTTGACCAGGGTGCCGACGAAGCGGGCGTCCTCGCCGGTGTCCGTGATGAGCAGGGCGTTGCGCACGTCGATGCTGCCGGTCGACACGTCGACGCCGTCGGTGATCTGGCGGATCTCCTTCGTGCGCGCCGGCGACAAGAACTCGCAGCCGGTCGCGCCGAGGGCGATCGACGCGGCGACGGCGACGGAAACGAGTACCCGAGCTCGCAAGAGGTTCCTCCGGAAGTCAACGATGGCGGACCGTACGGCCCTGGCGATCATCCTACCCAGGCCCCGGCGGGGGCCGTCGTCAGACGGTTCGGCGGCGGGCCGAGGTGCGCGGTCGGTGGTGCGGTCCTGGCCCATTACCCGTACCACCCTTGTGGTAAACTGGAGGTCTGGGAACGGAGCCTGATACATGCAATTCGAGGTCGGCGAGACCGTCGTCTACCCCCATCACGGGGCGGCAACCATCTCTGAAGTCAAGACTCGCGTCATCAAGGGCGAGGAGAAGGTCTACCTGAAGCTGCGCGTCACGCAGGGTGACCTGACGATCGAGGTCCCGGCGGACAACGTCGACCTGGTCGGCGTCCGCGACGTGATCGGCAAGGAAGGCCTCGACAAGGTCTTCGAGGTCCTGCGGGCACCGTTCACCGAGGAACCGACCAACTGGTCGCGCCGTTACAAGGCGAACCTCGAGAAGCTCGCGTCGGGGGACGTCATCAAGGTGTCCGAGGTCGTGCGTGACCTCTGGCGCCGCGACCAGGACCGCGGGCTCTCCGCGGGCGAGAAGCGGATGCTGGCCAAGGCCCGGCAGATCCTCATCTCGGAGCTGGCCCTGGCCGAGAAGACCGACGAGGACAAGGCATCGACCGTCCTCGACGAGGTCCTCGCGTCCTGACCGGCGAGTGACCTCCAGCGACACCACGACGACCGCACCGGCGCAGAGCCCAGCTCTGGCAGCCCGTGCGGTCGTCGTCGTCGCGGCCGGGTCCGGCACCCGGCTCGGACTCGGGACGGCGAAGGCGTTCGTCCCCGTCGCCGGTGAACGGATGCTCGTCCGTGCGCTCCGGACGGTCCTCACGCTGGCCGAGCCGACGTTCGTCGCGGTCGTCGCGCCGGCGGACCGGCTCGACGAGTGCCGCGCGCTGGTCGCCGCCGCCGCGGGCGCTGCGGCCGGGTACACGACGGTCGTGCCGGGAGGCGCGGATCGTCACGCCTCGGTCGAGGTCGGCTTGGCAGCCCTGCCGGACGCCGTCACCACCGTCCTCGTGCACGACGCCGCGCGCTGCCTGACCCCGGCGAGCCAGTTCGAACGGGTCTTCGCGGCGGTGCGCGACTCCGGCGTCGGGGTGGTCCCGGCCCTGCCGGTCACGGACACGGTCAAGCGCGTCGACGGGGACACCGTGGTCGAGACGGTCGACCGGTCGACGCTCGTCGGCGTGCAGACCCCGCAGGGCTTCCCGCTCGCGGAGCTCCGCCGTGCCTACGCCGGAGCGGCCCGGGCTGAGACCGACGACGCCGGCGTGTTCCAGGCGGCCGGCGGCACCGTCCGCACGGTCCCCGGGGACGCCGACGCGTTCAAGATCACCACACGCTGGGACCTGGGACGCGCGGAGGCCGTCGTCGCCGAGCGGGCGGCAGCCCTGGGCCCCCGTCCGTCGGTCGACCTGCGGGTCGGGCTCGGCGTCGACGTGCACGCCTTCGACCCCGCGAGCCCGTGCCGCGTCGGGCTCCTCGACTTCCCCGACGAGGCAGGACTCTCCGGGCACAGCGACGGGGACGCGGTGGCTCACGCGGTGTGCGATGCGCTGCTCTCCGCCGGGGGCCTCGGCGACATCGGCGGACGGTTCGGCACCGCGGACCCGCGGTACGCCGGCGCGAGCGGGGACGTGTTCGTCCGCGGGGCCGTCGAGCTGCTCCGTGCCGCCGGCCTCGTCCCGGTCCGCGTCACGGTCCAGGTGATCGGGAACCGCCCGCGCATCGGGGCCCGCCGCGAGGAGATGCAGGACGCGCTCGGCGCGGTCGTCGGCGCTCCCGTCGCGGTCTCCGGGACGACGACCGACGGGCTCGGCTTCACCGGGCGGGGCGAGGGGCTCACCGCGATCGCCACGGCCGTCGTCCGGGCCGTCTGAACACTCCACAGGCCCTGCCCTGTTCCGTCGCGGTGGGGGCGTCCCCCTCTAGGCTTGTGGTGTGACCGTTCGCCTGTACGACTCCCGCGCCGCCGACGTCGTCGACCTCGTGCCCCTGGTCGACGGGCAGGTCAGCATGTACGTCTGTGGGCCGACCGTGCAGTCGTCCCCGCACATCGGACACCTGCGGTCCGCGCTCGTCTACGACATCTGGCGTCGTTGGCTGAGCCACCGCGGCTACCGGGTCACCCTCGTGCGGAACGTCACCGACATCGACGACAAGGTGCTCGACCTCGCTGCGGGCACCGACGAGCCGTGGTGGGCACGGGCGTACCGCGTCGAGCTCGAGTTCACCGCCGCCTACACCGCGCTCGGCATCCTGCCGCCGACGTACGAGCCCCGTGCGACGGCGAGCATCCCGCAGATGCAGGACATCGTCACCCGTCTCATCGAGCGTGGACACGCGTACCCGGCGGCGGACGGCAGCGGTGACGTCTACTTCGACACCGCCAGCTGGCCGGGGTACGGCGCGCTCACCCGGCAGCGCCGCGACGACATGGTCGACGCCACCGACGCGGACCCCCGCGGCAAGCGGGACGCCCGCGACTTCGCCCTGTGGAAGGGCAGCAAGGCCGGGGAACCCTCGACGGCCAGTTGGGACTCGCCGTGGGGTGCCGGCCGACCGGGTTGGCACATCGAGTGCTCGGCGATGTCCCGGCGCTACCTCGGCCCGGCATTCGACATCCACGGCGGCGGGCTCGACCTGCGGTTCCCGCACCACGAGAACGAGCTCGCGCAGTCGACCGCGGCGGGGGACCCCTTCGCCTCGTACTGGCTGCACAACGGGCTCGTGACCGTCGGCGGCCAGAAGATGTCGAAGTCGCTCGGCAACTCGATCTTCGCGGCGGAGTTCCTCGGTGCCGCGCGGCCCGTCGTCGTCCGCTACTTCCTCGGCGCCGCCCACTACCGGTCCACGATCGACCACCACGACGGCTCCCTCGCCGAGGCCGAGGCCGCGCTCGACCGCATCGAGGGGTTCCTCGAGCGGGGTGCGGCACGACTCGAGGGTGTCCAGCTCGCGGACGCCCCGGCCGTGCCCGAGGCGTTCGCCGACGCCATGGACGACGACCTCGCGGTGCCCCAGGCACTGGCCGTCCTGCACGAGACCGTCCGTGCCGGGAACGCCGCGCTCGACGCCGACGATGCGGAAGCGCTCGGCGTCGCGTACCATCAGGTGGCCGCGATGGTGGAGGTGCTCGGCATCGACCCGCGGGCACCGCACTGGTCGGGCGGTGCGCACGACACCGCCGCAGCACCGCTCGCCGCCCTCGTCGAACGCCTCGTACAGGAACGCGCCGACGCCAGGGCCGCTCGGGACTTCGCCACGGCCGACCGCGTCCGGGACGACCTCGCAGGCGCGGGCATCACGATCGAGGACACACCGTCCGGAACACGCTGGAGCATCGCCTGAACACGGCAGTGCCGAACAGGAGAACTGCATGAAGAACGTCTCGGGGAGCAAGAAGGGTCGTCCGGGCGCCGTCCGCACCGGCCGCAAGGGCAACAAGCAGGTCGGCTCGGGCGGCCAGGGCGCACAGGCACTCGAGGGCCGCAAGCCGACGCCGAAGGCCGAGGACCGCCCGTACCACCCGGCCGGTAAGCGCAAGGCCGCCAAGGAGCGCTTCGAGGCTGCGCGTGCCCGCCGTGGCGGCAGCAGCGCCTCGGCGCCGCAGACGCGCTCGGGTGGTCGCCCGCCGGCCCGCAAGACCGACGACAGCGAGCTCGTGACCGGCCGCAACTCGGTGCTCGAGGCGCTCCGGACGAAGACCCCGTCGACGACGCTCTACATCGCCGCCCGGATCGAGGTCGACGACCGCGTCAAGGAGATCCTGGCGCTCGCCAACCACCGCGGCGTGCCGATCATGGAGATCATGCGTCCGGAGCTCGACCGCATCACGGGGCACGACAGCGTGCACCAGGGCGTCGCGCTCAAGGTGCCGGCGTACGAGTACGCCGTCGCCGAGGACCTCGTCGAGCGGGCGTTCTCGCGCGACCAGGTCCCGCTCATCGTGGCGCTCGACGGCATCACCGACCCGCGCAACCTCGGTGCGATCATCCGGTCGACGGCCGCCTTCGGCGGGCACGGGGTCATCGTGCCCCAGCGCCGCTCCGTCGGCGTGACGGCCTCGGCGTGGAAGACCTCGGCGGGTGCCGCAGCCCGGACGCCCGTCGCGATGGCCCCGAACCTGACGCAGACCCTCAAGTCGCTCAAGTCGATGGGCCTGTTCGTGCTCGGTCTCGACGGGGGCGGGGACGTCGAGCTGGACGCCCTCGAGCTCGCCGACCGCCCGATCGTCATCGTCGTCGGCTCGGAGGGCAAGGGCCTGTCCCGCCTCGTCACCGAGACGTGCGACGCGATCGTCTCCATCCCGATCTCGAGCGCGACCGAGTCCCTGAACGCCGGCATCGCCGCGAGTGTCACCCTGTGGGAGGTCGCGCGGCGC
>NZ_QKTO01000006.1 GCF_003234855.1 Curtobacterium sp. MCBD17_032 | reverse complement strand
AGATGTGTATAAGAGACAGGCGTTGTGCCCGAGGCGCCGCTGGGAACTGTGCCGTCTCGCGGGTTCGGCGGCGTCCCGGGCGCGACGCGGTGCCTCGCGCGTGACGCGGCGTCGCGGGCACGACGTGGCGTCTCCGGCACGACGCGGCGTTTCGCGCGTGACGCGGCGTCTCCGGCGCAGGCCTGAAGGCGCGGGACGCGTCAGCCGCAGGCCTGAGGCGCGCGACGCGTCACCCGCGCCGACGCCGCTACACTCCCGAGCGGGGTGCGACCGCGTGCTCCGTCGGGAGTGGGACGTGTTCGGGAACCTGGTCGTCGGCGGGCACCTCGCCGCGCTGGTCGTCGTCATGCTGCTCGCGCTGGGGGCGCTGGTGGTCCTGTGGCGCGACCGGACCCGGAGTCAGCTGGCGAAGGTCGTCTGGACGGTCGTCGTCATCGCGCTCCCGGTCCTCGGCGCGCTCGGCTTCCTGCTCAACTGGGCGCTCGGACGACTCGCGGACCGGTTGAACCGCGCGCGCTGACGGCGGCGACAGAGCACACCCGGAGCGCGGCGGAACGGCTCATGGCCGGTGGTCGCGCCGCTCCCGGTACAACGCCCGCTGACTGTCCAGGTCGTGGGTGTGCGCCTCGGACATCGCGCCGATGGTCTTCGCGACCGACTCGGCCGCCAGTCCGAGTCCCCGCAGCACGGTCCACACGATCCGCATGACGGCCCCTCCCTCGTCGACCGAACGGTACCCCGCGGAGGGCGTCCGCGTCGAGACACCGCCTTGCTCCCGTGCGGCACTGTCACACCGGCGTCCGTGCCAACCGCTCCCGCAGTCGAGCCGCCAACTCGTCCTCGTCGGCCGTGACGAGCCTCCCGTCCCGGACCACCACGCGCCCGCCGACGACGACGTGTCGGGGCCGCCGCCCCGGTGACGCCCACAGGAGGCCTGCGACCGGGTCGGCGACCCCGGCATCGGCGACCCCGGACACGTCCCAGACGCACAGGTCACCGGCCGATCCGGCGCCGAGGTGGCCCAATTCCGGCCGACCGAGGCCGATCGCCGATCCCTCGGTCGCCATGCCGAGCACCTGTCGGGCGGGCAGCTGCGGCCCGACGAGTGCGGAGACCTGCATCGCCAGGCGGGCATCCGCGAGCAGGTGCCCGGCGTCGTTGCTGCCGCCGCCGCTGGTGCCCAGGCCGACCGGGACGCCCGCGGCGATGAGCCGCGCGACGGGCGCGATCCCCCACCCCATCGGCACGTCGCACCCCGGCGCGTGTGTGGCTGTGACCCCCGCGGCCGCGAGCCGGGCGACCTCGTCGTCGGTCACGTCGCAGAGGTGTGCGACCGTGACGTCGGGCGCGAGCCACCCCCACTCCTCGAGCAGGTCGAGCGGCCGTTCCCCGTACCGCTCGAGGGCGATGGCGGTGTCGACCTGCTCGTTCGCCTGGGTCCGTCGACGGAGGCCGTGCCGCGCGGCGACCTCACCCAGCGCGCGGAACGTGGCCTCGCCGTCGGAGTGCACGCCGGCCGGACCGACGGCGATCTGCAGCCGTCCGTCCGGGTCGACGCCGCCGACCGCGTCGTCGTGCAGCAGCCCGGACAGGATCGCTTCCGCCGACTCGCCAGCGCGGTCCGGGTCGTCCCCCGCCGAGCCCCGGACGAACACGAGCCGGCCACCCAGTCCCCGGACGGCGTCCACCGTGGCCGCGGCGAGCGCGACCGAGTCCTCCGCCGTCGCGTCCGCCGGCCAGTTGAGGTGGTGGTCGGCGACGGTGGTGACCCCGGACAGGAGGCCCTCCGCGGCTCCGGCGGCCGCGGCCAGCCCGTAGAGCTCCGGGTCGTGGCCCACCCGGCTGTACGCACCGGCCATCGCGGGCAGCCAGTCCGCCATGGGCACACCGCGGGTACCCGGGAGCGTGCGGAACGCCGTCTGGAGCAGGTGGTGGTGTGCGTTCACCAGGCCCGGGGTGACCACACAGCCGGAGGCGTCGAGGGTCGTCGCGTCCGCACTGCCGTCGTCGATCGCAAGGTCGCCGTCACGCTCGGTGCGGGGGTCGATGAGGACGCGGAGGGCGCCGGTGACGGTCAGCATGCAGCGTTTGTAGCAGGGCGCTGTTTCCGGCCCGTGACGACGGGACGACCTGCTCGTGCTCCGCACCGTTCCGCCGCCGCACACCAGCACCGCCGGGAAACCCGAGCGGAACACCCGCGAAACACACGCTCCCTAGGGTCCCCTCATGACCCAGACCCTCATCCGCGGCGGGTGGGTGCTCACCGCCGCCCCCGACGCCTCCACCACGCCGTCCGCGATCCGGGACGGCGCCGTGCTCATCGACGGGGACCGGGTCGCCGCGGTCGGCACCTTCGCCGAGCTGTCGGCAGCACATCCCGAGGCACCGGTCCGCGGTGGGGCGAACGACATCGTCACGCCCGGCTTCGTGAACACGCACGGGCACTTCAGCGAGGGACTCATCACGGGCATCGGCTCGCAGTACACGCTGTGGGAGTGGCTGAACGCCCTCATCGCGCACGTCAACCCGGTGATGACCCGCGACAAGGCCTACGCGGGCACGATGCTGCAGGGCATCCAGATGCTCCGCAGCGGCGTGACGACGGCGAACGACATGTTCTGCTCCGACCCGATCCCGGGTGCGCCCGCCACGCCGGGTGTCGTGCAGGCGCTCGAGGAACTCGGCCTGCGGGGTGTGGTGTCGTTCGGCAGCGGTGACGTCGACCGCGGCTTCGGGCCGGCGCCGATCCTCGAGGAGTTCGACGCCCTCCGCGAGGCCGCCGACGCCAGCCGGTACAGCACCTTCCGGGTCGGGATGTCCTCGATCGGCCGGTACACGGACGCCGCTTGGGAGGAGCACATCGACTACGCAGTCGACGGCGGCCACGGCATCCACGTGCACGTCCACGAGGTCCGCGAGGAGGTCACCGCCGCCCGCCAGCGCACCGGCAGGACCGTCGTCGGGCACGCCGAGGCGACGGGCATGTTCCGCGTCCCGGTGATCGCCGCGCACAGCGTCTGGATGGACCGCGAGGACCGGGAGACCTACGCGGCGAACGGCGTCGGCGTCGCGCACAACCCGGTGGCGAACGGCATCCTGGCGAGCGGCATCGCTCCGGTCGCCGAGCTCCGCGCGCTCGGCATCCCGGTCGGCATCGGCGTCGACGGTCCCGCGTCGAACGACGCGCAGGACTTCCTGCAGGCGATGAAGACCGCCGCGCTCCTGGCCCGGATCCGGGACCTGCAGGCGACCGCGATGACCGCCCGCGAGGCGTTCGAGATGGGCACCATCGGCGGCGCGACGGCACTCCGGATGGACGCCGAGATCGGGTCACTCGAGCCCGGCAAGCGCGCGGACCTCGTCGTGTTCGACGGTGAGAGCCCGACCCTCGCGAACGTGCACGACCCGTTCCAGGCGGTCGTGTTCGTGGCCGGCAGCCGCGAGGTGAAGGACGTCTGGGTCGACGGCGAGCTGAGCCTGGCCGACTTCGAGGTCACCCGCGTCGACGTCCGGGAGGCCGTGGCCCGGTCCCGTCCGCTGGCTCGCGAACTCGTCGAGCAGGCCGGTCTGGAGCGCCTGTCGGCGCTGACGGGCGCACCGCTCGACGACACCGAGCGCCCGTAGGCGGACGACCGCACACCGGACTGGAGGCTCGGATCACCTCCGGACCCGGGCCTCCCGTCCGGCGGTCAGAGCTCCAGGACCAGCCGGGGGCAGCCGGCCGCGGCGCGGCTGACGCAGACCATCATCGTGCGGTCGTCGGCCTGCTCCGCGGGGCTGAGCACGGTGTCGCGGTGGTCGACGGAGCCCTCGAGCACGGGCGTCTCGCACGTGCCGCAGGTACCCTCGCGGCAGGACGACAGCACGAACGCGCCGGCGTCCTCCGCGACCTCGAGCAGGGTCCGGTCCGCGGGGACGGTGATCGTCGCCCCGGTCACGGTGAGCTCGACCTCGAACGCCTCCCCCGGCGCGTCGACGTCGGCGGCGGGCTCGAAGCGCTCGACCCGGACGCTGCCGGCCGGCCAGTGCGCGGCGGCGGCCTCGACGGCGTCCATGAGCCCACGGGGACCGCAGCAGTAGACGACGGCGTCCCGCGGTTCGGCGAGCAGCCCGACCACGTTCAACCGGGGTGCCTCATCGGCCGCGGCGAGCAGGACCCGGTCGGGGTGTGCGGCCGACAGCTCGTCGGCGAACGCCATCCGGTCGCGGGACCGCCCGGCGTAGTGCAGCTCCCACGGTGTCCCGGCCCGCTCGGCCGCGGCGATCATGGCGCTGATCGGGGTGATCCCGATGCCGCCGGCGACGAACACCGCCGGACGGCCGGGGTCGAAGCCGAAGTGGTTGCGCGGGCCGCCGACGATGACCTCGTCGCCGACCCGGAGCACGTCGTGCACGGCGACCGATCCGCCGCGCCCGGTCGCCTCGCGGAGCACCGCGACCCGCCAGTGTCCGTCGTCGGTCGTGGTGACGAGCGAGTACTGCCGCTGGGTGCCGGGCGCCACCTCGAGGTCGACGTGGGCGCCGGGCTCCCAGACGGGCAGCGGTGTCGCGTCGACCGGGGCGAGGTCGAGCGTCACGACGTCCGTGGCCACCTGCCGACGGGCGGCGATGCGCATCCGGTGCTGGACCTCCCCGTGCGTCCCGACGACGCCGAGCGCACCGTTGCTGATGCCGGCGCTCATGCGCCCGCTCCGGCCCGCGGGGTCTCCTTGACCACGATCATGTGGAACGCGCTGCCGTCCGCACTGCACCAGCGGTGCCCGGTGCCGCCGCGGTAGTACGCCGAGTCGCCCGGGCCGAGGCGGAGGACGTCCTGGCCGCGCAGGTCGAGGAGGACGTCTCCGGCGAGCACGGTGAGGAACTCGTCCTCGCGGTGCGCGAAGTACTCGCCGGGTTCGGTGTTGTCGCCCTTCCACTCGAGCGGCTCGAAGGCGTGCGGGCCGGCGTGCACGAGGAGCCGGGCCTCGCCGCTGGAGAACGGCCCGCGGGCGCCCTCGCCGGCGCGGAGCACCTCGGGCCGTCGGTCGTCGGGCTCCGCCCGGGCCGGGGCGCCGGCGGCGAGGAGGGCGACCTGCGTGGTGTCGAGCGCGGCGGCGATCTTCTCGAGCGACACCATGCTCGCGCGGGAGTGGCCGCGTTCGACCTGACTGAGGAACGGGTGCGACAGGCCGGTGCGCTCGGCGAGCTGCACGAGAGTCAGGCGTGCGGAGCGCCGGAGTGCCCGGACGTGCTCACCCACCAGGCGGGCCTGTTCGTCGACGACCCGGTCGGCTGCACGCAGGTCGGTGTCGGGCAGGAGTTCGGTGTGCATCGCGCTCCGATCGGGGTCGGTCGGGGCGGGCCGTTCCGTGCATCCCATCTCGTCACAGTCGGCAACCGGGGCGAAACGGGTGGGAAACACGGCCCACCTAGCATCGTGGATGTTGATGCGATCAACATTGTTCCACACGATCGAGAGGGCCTCTTGAACACGTCACTGCCCCGCCCGGTCGCCCTCCTCCGGTCCGCGCTGCTGCCCGAGGGGCGTCTGGTGGACGTCGCGATCGAGGGTGACATCGTCACCGCGGTCGCCCCCGCCGGCACGCTCAGCGCCGTGGCGGCGGACACGCTCGACCTCGAGGGACGCCTGCTCCTGACGGCGCCGGCGGAACCGCACGCGCACCTCGACAAGGCCCTCAGTGCGGACCGCATCCACCCACCGCTCGGCGACCTCGGGTCCGCGATCGCGGCCTGGGCCGAGTACGCCACGACGATGAGCGTCGAGGAGATCGCCGACCGGGCACGGACGCAGGCCCTCGCGATGCTCGCCGCCGGCACCACCGCGGTGCGCACCCACGTCGACGTGCTCAGTGCCGGCGGCAGCGCGACCGTGGCCGAGGCCGTCCGCGGCGCTCGGGCCCTCGTGCAGGTCCGCCATGAGCTCGCGCACCTGATGGACATCGAGCTCGTCGCCCTCGCCGGGCCGCTCGCCCCCGACCACCACGTGGAAGCCGTCCTCGACCTCGGCGTCGACCTGGTCGGCGGCGCCCCGCACCTCGCCGAGGACCCGCTCGCCGACGTCGACCGGCTGCTCGCCATCGCCCGGCGCCGCGGCCTCGGCGTCGACCTGCACGCCGACGAGAGCCTCGACGGGCCGGTCACGCTCGACCACTACGCCCGCTCGGTCCGCGACTGGCCGCGGGACCGGCAGTACTCGGCCGGGCACTGCGTCCGGCTCGGCACCCTCCGCCCCGAGCGCCTCGCCGAGGTCGTCGCCGACGTTGCCGCCGCCGACGTCGGGGTCATCACGCTGCCGATCACGAACCTCTACCTGCAGGGCTGGCAGCACCCGGTGTCGACACCGCGCGGGCTCACCGCGATCCGGGCGCTCCTCGTCGCCGGGGTCCGGGTGGCCGCCGGCGCCGACAACGTCCGCGACCCGTTCAACCCGGTCGGCCGCAGCGACGCGCTCGAGACCGCCTCCCTCCTCGTGACGGCCGGGCACCTGACGCCGGACGAGGCGTACGCGATGGTGAGCGACGCCGCCCGGAGCGTGATGGGCCTCCCGGCCGCCGGTCCGGTCGTCGGGGCGCGCGCCGACCTGCTCGCCGTCGCCGCGACCAGCGTCACCGACGCCGTGGCGAACGCACCCGCCGACCGCATCGTCCTGTCCCGTGGACGACTCGTCGCCCGCACCGAGGTGCGGCGCAGCGTCGCCGCCCCGACCCGGGTCCCGGCACCCGCCGTGCCCGTGCCCGTGCCCGCAACCGTCCCCGTTCCCTGACCGCGCACCACCGTGCATGAGAACACGAGGTACCCGTGACCACCACCGCACCAGCCCCCGTCACCGCGACGGACACGCTGCTCGACTTCCGGAACGTCGAGATGACGTTCCCGAACGGCACGATCGCCCTGCAGGGCGTCGACCTGACCGTCGACCGCGGCCAGTTCGTCTCCGTCGTCGGCCCCTCCGGCTGCGGCAAGTCGACGCTGCTCCGGATCGCGTCCGGCCTCGAGACCGCCTCGGACGGTACCGCCGGGGTGGCCGCCGACCGGATCGGCTACGTCTTCCAGGACGCCACGCTCCTGCCCTGGCGCACGGTGCAGGGCAACGTCGAGCTGCTCGCCGAACTCGGGAACGTGCCGAAGGCCGAGCGGGCCGAGAAGGCGGAGCGGGCGATCGACCTCGTCGGGCTGAACGGCTTCGAGACGAACCTGCCGAAGCAGCTCTCCGGCGGCATGCGGATGCGCGTGTCCCTCGCGCGGTCGTTGACCCTCGACCCGGAGCTGTTCCTGTTCGACGAGCCGTTCGGCGCCCTCGACGAGATCACCCGCGAGCGCCTCAACGACGAACTCCTCCGGCTCTTCGTCGAGCAGCAGTTCGCCGGGCTCTTCATCACCCACTCGGTGTCCGAGGCGGTGTACCTGTCGACCGAGGTCGTCGTCATGTCCGGCCGTCCCGGCGGGATCGTCGGCCGGTTCGACGTCCCGTTCCCGATGCCCCGCGACCCGGACATCCGCTTCACCCCCGAGTTCGCCGAGCTCGTCGGCGAGGTCTCGCACGCACTCCGGGAAGGACACCGCTGATGGTCACGCTGCAGGAGGTCGCCGAGGCCCGCACCACCCGGGCCGCCGCCCGACGCACCACGCCCCGCGGCCGTCGCTCGGTCACCTGGTGGCAGCCCGTCGTGGTCCTCGCCCTGCTCGTCGGCGTCTGGTACGCCGTGGCGTCCTACTACGACCACGTGCGGAGCCTGGCCTTCCTCGTGCCGTACCCGCACCTCGTCCTCAAGGCGATCGTCGCCCCCACCGGGATGAACGGCGCACCCTCGACCTTCGGCTCCGACCTCTGGCTCGCACTCGGCCGGACGACGGTCGTCTCGCTGACCGGACTCCTGTTCGCCATTGTCATCGGCGTCCTCTGGGCGATGGCGATGGCGCAGGCGAAGTGGATCGAGAACTCGCTCTACCCGTACGCGGTCGTCCTGCAGTGCGTGCCGATCCTGGCGCTCGTGCCGCTCATCGGCGCCCTGTTCGGCTACGAGTTCACGAGCCGCGTGATCGTCACCGTGATGATCGCCCTGTTCCCGATGGTGTCGAACACGCTCTTCGGCCTGCAGTCCGCCGACAAGGGGCAGCGCGAGCTGTTCCGCCTGCAGCGTGCCGGCCGGTTCGCCCAGCTCGTGAAGCTCCAGGTCCCCGCCGCGCTGCCGTCGATCTTCGTCGGCCTGCGCACCTCGGCCGGCCTCAGCGTCATCGGAGCGATCGTCGGCGACCAGTTCTTCCAGCGCGGCAACCCCGGCCTCGGCGTCCTCATCCAGGTGACGGCGTCGCGGCTGATGGGCCCCGAGCTCTACGCGACCATCATCATCGCCTCGCTCTACGGCGTCGCGGTGTTCCTCGTCTTCGGCCTGCTCGGCCGTCTGGCCGTCGGCCGCTGGCACGACTTCGGCTGAACCGGTCCCCTCTCTCCCCCTCACACAGCACCCCACCCAGCACCCACCCAGCACCACGAGACCCGCACCACGATCGGAGCCTCCATGCGCACCACCACCCGACTCGGCGCTGTCACCGCCGCCCTCACCGTCTCCGCGATCGCCCTGACCGGCTGCGCGAGCGGTTCGGCGACGAGCGCCACGACCACCGCCGCGACGAGCGCCGCCACCGGCCCCACCGTCGACCTGTCGGACGTCTGCCCCGCGACCGTGGTCGTCCAGACCGACTGGAACCCCGAGGGCGAGCACGGCCACCTGTACCAGATGCTCGGCGCGAACCCCGCGATCGACGCCTCCGGCAAGACCGTCACCGGCGACCTCGTCGCCAACGGCAAGCCGACCGGCGTGCAGCTCGAGATCCGCGCCGGCGGCCCGGCGATCGGCTACTCGAAGGTCAGCTCGCAGATGTACCAGGACGACTCGATCACCCTCGGGTACGTCTCCACCGACGAGGCCGTCTCGTTCTCCGGCAAGCTGCCCACCACGGCGGTCTTCGCCGAGAACGACCAGTCCCCGATGGCGATCCTGTGGGACCCGGAGACCTACCCCGACGTCGACAGCATCGAGGACCTCGGCAAGGCGCTCGAGGAGAACGACGGCGTCGTCCGCTACTTCAACGACGCCGCGTACATGTCGTACCTGTCGGAATCGGGCATCCTCCCGAAGAGCGTCCTCGACGGCAGCTACGACGGCACCCCGTCGAAGTTCGTCTCGGCCGCCGGCAAGGACGCCCAGCAGGGCTTCGCCACCGCCGAGCCGTACGTGTACGAGAACCAGGTCGCCGCCTGGGGCAAGAAGATCGAGTCGGCCCTCATCTCGAGCACCGGCTGGAACCCCTACCCCGAGACGATGTCGGTCCGCTCCGACCAGATGTCCGACCTGAAGCCGTGCCTCGAGGAGCTCGTGCCGGTCATGCAGCAGGCCGACGTGGACTACCTGGAGTCGCCCGCTGCGACGAACGACCTCATCACGCAGCTCGTGCAGCAGTACAACAACGGCTGGACGTACGACTCGAAGGTCGGCGCCTTCGCCGCCGAGCAGATGCGGAAGCGCGGCATCGCGACCGACGGTGACAACGGGTACGTCGGCGACATGGACGAGCAGCGCATGGCCGACTTCATCGAGAAGGCGACGCCGGTGTTCTCCGGCTCCGACGGCGGCATGAAGAAGGACCTCCAGCCGTCCGACCTCTACACGAACGAGTTCCTCGACACGACGATCTCGCTCGGCTTCTAGCCGATCCGACCCTGGCCCCGACCGGCCACCGCACCGACGGGAGGCGCGACACCGCACGCGTGTCGAGCCTCCCGTCCGTCGTCCCCCACCTCCCACGCAGCAGGAGCAGCCATGACCATCGTCACCCCCGTCTCCGTCTCCCCCACCACGATCGAGGCGCTCCGCGCCGACCTCGTCGCCCTCCTCGGCGAGCGCGGCGTGAGCGCCGACCAGCGCACCCGCGAACGCGCCTCCGTCGACGAGGCGACGATGAGCCCGATCCTGTCCGAGCAGCTCCCGCTCGGCCTCGCCGACCTCGTCGCCTCCCCCGCGAGCGCCGACGAGATCGCCGCCACCCTGGAGGCCGCGGTCCGGCACGGCGTCCCCGTCACCACCCGTGGCAAGGGCACCGGCAACTACGGACAGGGCATCCCCCTGCACGGTGGCCTCGTGCTCGACACCTCCCGTGCCCGTGCGGTCGTCGAGGTCGGGGACGGCTGGATCACCGCCGAGGCCGGCACGACGATGGTCGCACTCGAGCAGGCCGCCGCCGCCACCGGCCAGCAGCTCTGGATGTACCCGTCCACCGCGCAGTCCACGATCGGCGGGTTCCTGTCCGGCGGCTCGGGCGGCACCGGGTCGATCGCACACGGGTCGAACTGGCAGGGCTTCGTCACCGCGCTCGACATCGCCCTGCCCGGCGAGTCCGAGCTCCGGCACGTCGAGGGCGAGGAGGCGCAGCCCTTCGTGCACACCTACGGCACCGCCGGCGTCATCGCCCGCGCGACCGTGCGGCTCGAGCCGCTGCAGGACTGGCGTGCCGTCTACGCGACCTTCCCGACGTTCGAGCAGGCGCTCGTCGCGGTCCGGACCCTCCGCGGTCTGACCCCGGTGCCGCGGCTCGTCAGCGCCGACCGCGCGGCCATCGCGGCCACGCTGCCGAAGGACCCGGCCATCGCCGCCGACCGGGCCAGCCTGCGCGGCATCATCGACGCCGCGGCGCTCGACGAGGCGCGGGACCTCATCACGTTCGCCGGCGGCACCGTCGAGGACGTCCGCGAGGGCCTGCAGCAAACCACGAAGGTCTCGATGCTCTCCTACAACCACCCGATCTGGTGGCTGAAGCGGAACACCCCCGACACCGAGTACTTCCACGTCGAGGTCGGCGGCGAGGCGCTCATCGACCGGATCGCCGAGGTCGAGGCCGTCTACCCCGGCGGCATGCTCCACATCGAGGCGGCACACGTCGGCCCGATCGGCATGCTCACCGCGCCGTACACCGGAGCCGAAGCCGTGTACGCCGGGTACCCGCTCCTCCGCGACCTCGGCGTCCGGGTGCACAGCCCGCACCAGTACTACGTCGACCACGGCGTCGAGGAGCTCCTCGCCCTGAAGCAGCAGACCGACCCCGAGGGGCTCCTCAACCCCGGGCACGTGATCGACCCGTCCCTCGTCGAGTCCGGCGGCTCGACCGCGTCCGCGCAGCCCGCCGTCCCCGGGTTCGGCAAGTGAGCGGCGGCACGATCGGCACCGGCACGCGCAAGCTCGCCGAGCTGTCCGGACCGGCGGTCGCCGCGGGCTTCGGGCCCGACACGATCGTCGTCCAGCCCACCGGGGCCGTCGAGCACCACGGCCCGCACCTGCCGCTGCTCACCGATTTCCTGCTCGCCGACCACATCGGTGGCGCCGCGGTCGAGCAGGCCGCGGCCGAGGGCCTCGACGTGTGGCAGCTCCCCACACTGGCGTTCACGAAGTCCGACGAGCACAGCTGGGCGCCCGGCACCGTCTGGCTCGACGCCGACACGATGTTCGACACCGTCGTGCAGATCGGCCGCGCGGTCGCCCTCACCGGGGCTGGCACGCTCGTGTTCGCGAACGGGCACGGCGGCAACGTCGCCCTCCTGCAGGTCGCCCTCCGCGAGATCCGGAAGCGGACCGGCCTGAAGACGTTCCTCATGCCGACCCTCGCCCGCGTGCCCGGGCCCGGCGGGGAGGACGCCGACGAGCTCGGCCTCGGCATCCACGGCGGCGCGGCGGAGACGTCGATGATCCTGCACCTGCGCCCGGACCTCGTCGACATGACGCTCGCCGAGCGCTGGGTGCCGGAACACATCGCCGGGTTCTCGAAGATCGCGTTCAACGGCGGGCCGGTGTCCTTCGGGTGGTTGTCGAACGACTTCCGGACGCCCGGCGTCGTCGGGGACGCGAGTCGCGCCTCCGCCGCGTACGGCGCAGCCCTGTGGGAGCACTCCCTCGCCGAGGCGGTGGCGTCCCTGCACGAGATCGCCCGCTTCGACCCCGCCGGCCCGCGGTGACCGCGCTGCCGGGCCAGGCCGCGGCGACCGTCGACGGACCGCCGCCCGCGGACCCGCTCGTATTCGCCGCGGCCTGGCTCCCGGCGGACGGGTCGGCACCGGGTCCGACGATGACGCTCTCCACGATCGGCCTCGACGGCTACCCGTCCGCCCGGACCGTCCTGCTGTCCCGGTTCGACGGCCAGCGCCTGCACTTCCACACCGACACCCGGAGCCGGAAGGCGGCCGAGCTCGCGGCCGTCCCCCGGGCCACCATGACGATCGTCTGGCCGGAGGCCGCCCGCCAACTCGTCGTCACCGGTGACGTCACGCCGGTCACCGGCCGGGAGGCCCGACTCGCCTACTCCGCGCGAACCCGCTACCTGCAGGTGCTCGCCTGGGTGAACGACGCCGACCTGGCGGGTGCGACCGCCGACGTCCGTCGGCAGCGGTGGGCCGCGTTCGCCGCGGAGCGCGGCGACGGGCCGCTCGAGCCGCCGGCGACGTGGGGCGGGTTCGCGCTGACGCCGCTGCGGATGCTGTTCTGGCAGGGTGCCACCGACGGGCCGAGCAACCGGCTGGCGTACGAGCGGGACGCCGACGGGACGTGGCGGTGGGAGTCGTGGCCGGGATGACCCGAGCCGGCGCCGGGGCGGGCCGACGTCGTCGAGTTGCGCCGAGCCTCCCGGTCACTACCGGACGTCACGCATGACGCGGATGGTGCCGAGGCTGCCGTCCGTCGGGTCCGGCAGGACCATGCCCGCCGCCAGACCACTCCGCAGGTACTCGAGGACCTCGGCGGTCAGCCGCTCCCCCGGCACGTACGCGGGGATGCCGGGCGGGTAGGGCGTCGCCTGCTCGGCCGCGATCCTCCCGACCGCCTCGTCAGCCGGGACGGACTCGGCGGGGGCGAAGAACGCCTCACGCGGTGTGACGACGGACTCGAGCAGGATGCCCGACCGGTCCGGCAGCTGTACCGGCGGGTCCTGGTCGAGTCCGGGGGCCGCGACCGCGAGGTCCTCGAGCGCCTGCACGAGCCGGTCGGTCGTGAACTCGTCGTCCGCGATCGAGATGTCGACCCCGAGGTGCCGGTGGTCGGACAGCCCGAGGTCGATCTGGTGGTGCTCGCGGATCCAGTCGAGCGCGTGGTAGCCGGTGATCCCGAGCGCCTGGACGTCGAGCAGCATGCGCATCGGGTCGAGCTCGTGCGAGGCCTCCGCGTGCAGGAGCTCGTCGTGCAGCACGCTGATCCCGTCGATGGCGTCGATGCGCTCCCGGGTGCGGTCGGCGAGCTCGATCGCCCGTTCGATCCGCTCGGCACCGTCCTGCACCATGTGCCGGCGCCACCCGTCCATCGCGGCGTAGACGAGGACGTTCGGGCTCGTCGTCATGAGCATGTCCGCGCAGGCCCACAGGTGGTCGTGGTCGACGAGGTCGCCGCGGAGGTGCAGGACGGAGCCCTGCTCGAACCCCAGGCCCATCTTGTGCACGCTCGTCACACACACGTC
Source organism: Curtobacterium sp. MCBD17_032 (assembly GCF_003234855.1). GTDB lineage: Bacteria > Actinomycetota > Actinomycetes > Actinomycetales > Microbacteriaceae > Curtobacterium. The sequence continues at coordinate 174,772 of NZ_QKTO01000006.1, read as the reverse complement.
GGCACCGGCGCTCATCGCCCACGAGGGCAGCTGCTCGGAGAACGGCAGGTGCGCACCCCACGCCTCGTCGACGATGAGGGGCTTGCCCCGCTCGTGGCAGACCGCCGCGATGCCCTCGATGTCGGCGCAGGTGCCGTACGGGGTGGGGCTGACCACGAGCGCCGCGGCTGCGTCCGGGTGGGCGTCCCAGACCGCGGCGTAGTCCTCGGGCGACGGCGGGTGCGAGATGCCCTGGTCGGTGTCGAGCCGGGGTTCGACCCAGTACGGCTGCAGTCCGGAGAACACGAGCCCGGCCGTGACCGACTTGTGCGCGTCCCGGCCGATGACGATCCCGCCGTCCACGCCACCGACCGAGAGCATCGCCGCCTTGACCGACAGTGAGCTGCCACAGGTCGAGAAGAACACCTTGTCCGCGCCGACGGCGTCGGCCATGAGCGCCTCCGCGGTCGCGAGGTAGCCGTTCGACGACGTCCGGTCGTCGAGCCCGCCGCTGGCGAGCACGTCGTTGCGGAACGGGTCCGTCCCGAGCACCGACAGCGTCTCGGTGTCGACCCCGCGGCCCTGCCGGTGCCCGGGCGGTGAGAAGCTGTACCGGTTCATCGCGTGGTGGTCGCGCAGGGCGTCGAGGAACGGGGCGTCCGTCTGGTCCAGGTCGGCAGGCATGGTCCCCGTGTAGTCCGACCGCCGTGGTCGTCGATCCAGTGTCGCGTGCACGTGGGAACGACGAAGGCCCCGGAGGTGATCTCCGGGGCCTTCGTCGTGGTGCTGCTGTGCGCTCGAAGGGACTCGAACCCCCAACCTTCTGATCCGTAGTCAGATGCTCTATCCATTGAGCTACGAGCGCGTGGCCCTTGCGAGCCGTGGAAGACTCTACAACAGCTCCGGTCACAGCGCCAATCGAGCACCGTCCGCCCGCGCGCTCGGCGTGTCGTCGGTGGTCAGCCCAGCGTCGGTTCCTCGTCGAACACCTCGGCGAGGAACACCCGCAGCGCCTGCCACGAACGCCGGTCCGCGCGCTCCTGGTACTGCGCGCCGTGGTCGGGCGCGTCCGTCCCGGGGACGGCGAACGCGTGCATGGCGTCCGCGTAGGTCACGACCTGCCAGTCCACCTCCGGGGCACCGCGCATCTCGTCCTGCCAGGCGTGCACCGCCTCGTCGGGGACGACCGGGTCGGCGCCGCCGGTGAGCACGAGGAGCTTCGCGCGGATCTCGTGCGCGTCCGAGGGGTCGTGTGTGATGAGGCCGCCGTGGAACGCCACCGCCCCGACCAGCTCGGCACCGGTGCGGGCGAGTTCGAGCGCTCCGGTACCGCCGAAGCAGTAGCCCATGACGACGACCTTCGTGGCGTCGACGTCCGGGTCCGCGAGCAGACGGTCGAACCCGGCGCGCAGACGCGTGCGGAACAGGGCGTTGTCGCCGTAGAACCGACCGGCCACCTCGGCGGCGGTGTCGTCGGCGGGACGGATGCCCGCGCCGTAGACGTCAGCCCCGAACGCGACGTACCCGAGGCGGGCGAGCATGGTCACACGTGCCGCGACGTGCTCGTTGACGCCGTGCCAGTCGTGGACGACGAGCACCGCGGGGCGGGGGCCGGCGACGGCTGCGTCCTTCGCGAGCACCCCCTCCAGGCCGGTGCCGTCGGAGTCGTAGTGCACGGTCTCGACACGGATGTCGGCACCGGCGGGTTCGGGAACGGTCTGCAGTATCGCGTCGATCGTGGTCACGCCCCCGACGGTACGCCCGGGGGCCCGCGCCGGACCCGGACGACGCGGCCGCCGTCGTCTCCCGATCGCCGGCTCGTGTCGGGAGGTCCCGCGACACGCCAACGGGAGCGTCGGCTCGTCAGGATCGACTCGTCCTCGACACTACGGAGTGAGAGGGGGCATCAGTGGATGACGACACCGAAGCCGACGCAGCACTGGCTCGTCGGCTCGCGGACGGGGACCGGACGGCGCTGGCCGACGCGTTCGACCGGTTCGCGCCGACCCTGACCCGTTACGCGTGGGCCCTGGCCGACAGCCGGCAGGACGTCGAGGAACTCGTGCAGGACACCTTCCTCACGCTCTGGCAGAAAGCTGCCGGACTCGACCTCGCCACGAGCGCGCTGCTGCCGTGGCTGCTCGTGGTGTGCCGCAACCACGCCCGCAACCAAGCACGACGCATCGCGAAGAACCGCGGGGACGAGCTCCCCGAGGACCTCGCAGCGCATCCGGGTGCCGACGAGGCCCGCGAACGCCTCCGCTGGGTCCGCGACGAGATCGCGGCCCTGGCACCCACCGACCGACGCATCTGCGAACTGTGCCTGCTCGAGGGCCACTCCTACGCCGAGGCCGCGCAGGTCCTCGGCCTCAGCGTCGGGGCGGTCACCCAGCGGGTCTCCCGCTCACGCGCACGACTGAAGAAGGCGGTGATGCACGATGAACACTGAGCCCCCCACCGGAGACGACCTGCAGCGGATGCTCGTCTCGATGAAGCAGACCGTCCTCGACCGCGCCGAGGACCGCCGCCCGGCACCCCGGCGCCGCGGTCGTCGAACCGGTATCGCGATCGGCGTGATCGCGCTGCTCGGCCTCGGTGCCACCAGCGGCGGTGTCGCCCTCGGGATGATCCCACAGCCCTTCACCGCCGCCCCCGCGCCCACCTCCACGCCGACCCGGACCCCGTCCCCCGCACCGAGCACACCGGCTGCCGCACCCGTCGTCGACGAACCGCTGCCCACACCGACACCGACACGACGGCCGTACGACGCCGCCGACCCGTCGACGTGGACCGTCTCGGGAGACGAGTTCGGCCCCGTCGCGCTCGGTGGTCCCACCGCGGGCGAGACGGACGACCTCGTGACCGCCTACGTGCGTGACCCCGGGGCCGACGTCTGTTCACCGGACTTCGGGGGTGCCTGGAAGCGGGACGGGGCGCCGGACCTCACCGTGTGGTCGGAAGGCACGGTCATCGGCGTCACAGCCTCCGTGCCTCTCGGCACCGCATCCACCGGCGTGTCCGGTCCGACCACCGCCGAGGGGATCGGTGTCGGTTCGACGCTTGACGAGATCCGCTCCGCCTACCCTGACGCGGCCGAGGACCGTGAGCGGAGCTCCGCCCCCGACACGCTCCCGGCACCGAACGCCTACACGTCATGGAAGGTGGACACCGGCTCCGGGCCCGTCTGGTTCGCCCTGGACAGCGACGGAGTCCGTGTCAGGTCGGTCGAGATCGGACGGATCTCGCAGATCTCCTGCGACTGACGTGTCGCCGTCCTGGTCAGCAGTTGCTCGCCCGGCTGCGGTCCCGGGCCGTCACGACCCGTCGGGACCCTTCAGACCACGATGAAGAACTGCTCACCGAGGTCGACCCGGCCACCGCGGGGGACGTGGACGGGCCGGCCCGGTACGCACTCCGTGACGAGGCCGTCGTGCTGGACGACGGTGCCGTTCAGCGATCCCTGATCGGTGACGAGCAGGCCGTCCGCGACGACGGAGAACGCCGCGTGCGCGTTGGACATGCTCGCGTCGGCGTCCGGGAAGCGGACCGGGTTCGGCGTCCGCGTCGGGCGTCGGCCGATCACACCGCTCCCCGTGATCGTGATGCTCGTGCCGGAGCTCGTGTGCAGGGTGGCGCGGTGCACCGTCCGTGCACGCGGCGGTACGACGACGGTCCGCTCGAGTTCCTCGTCGAGGTCGTCTTCCGCGTCCCTGGTCGGCACGTCCGGCCCGGTCCCGTCGAGCGCGGGGATGGTGTGCTCCGACGGCCTTGTGCCGGCCGACTCGGACTTCGCCCCCTCTGTCGGCGCAGCGGCCGGGGCTGTCTGCACACCCGGCTCCGTCGGCCCCGACCACGAGCCGACGGCGGCTACTGCGACCGAGATGCCTTCCGCGGGCGGACCCACCGGGAGGGAGGCTGCGGGCACGTCGGACGGGACCGACGCCGCCAGCACGACAGACGGTCGGGAGGCCACGGGCACGTCGGACGGCACACTCGCCGCAGGCACGGCAGCCGGGATCGAGTCATCGGGTCCGTCGGACGCACCCGATGGCGGAGCGGTCATCGGCGCCGCGTCCGGAACCGCAGGCGCCGCTGGGAGGCCTGTCGGGCCTCCCGTCGGTCCCGCGGGCGCGATGAGCGCACCATCCGGCAGGGCCGGGTCGTCGCCGGCGTCGTCGGACGAGTCCGCGGCAGCGAGGTCGACCGCGTCGACCGTCGGCGTGCTGCGGCTCTCACCGCGCGCCCCCGCCTCGTCCTGCGCCGCCCCGTCACCGTCAGCCGCCCGCAGGTCGGACGGCACCGTGTCCCCGCCGACGGGAGGAGCGGGGACATCGGGCACCGCCAACACCGACCCGTCCGTCCCGACCGACAGGTGCCACTCCCCCTCGGCGCCGCTCGTGACGAGCCGGACGGCCTCGCCGCGCTGCCGGGCGAGGGCGACGACGTCGGCGATCACGATCTCGCGCGCTCGCGCACTGTCACCCACCATGCGCACGGTCGCGACGTCGTCCACGAGCATCTCCAGCGTGCCGTCCTCGGTGATGTGTGCGGCGACGGCGGATCCGGCACCGGCTGGCAGGTCGGTCGTGATGTCGGTGCTCATGGTGTTCCTCCTCCGACCGCGGCCGTCACCGCGCTCACGTTCCAGGTGTCGCCGTCGCGGGTCACGACGACGCGGTACTGCTGTTCCAGGGCTGCTCCGTCCGCGGTCTCCCACTGCACGACGGCCGTGCCGGTCTTCCTCACGGCGTCGGATCGGTGCACCGACCACGAGCGCAGTCGCTCGAACGCGAGCGTCCCGCCGAGCCCGGGTGCCCGTTCCGCACGTTCTCCGGCGAGGGCCGCGCCGGAGCCCTCGAGCGCGCGGAAGAACGCGGTGACCACCGGTCGGGTCGCGGAGGTCGTGGCCTCGTCCTGCGGCAGGGGTGCGATCGGCGTCCCCTGCGGTGCATCCGGGACACCGATCGCCGCCGGGAGGCCGGACACCCATGTCCGCGGCCCGACGACCTGCACGGGGATGCTCAGCGCCTGCTGCACCGTCTCGCCCTCGCGCCAGGACCCCGGCGCGCCCGAGTACCCGGTGACGGACACGACGACCGTGACGATCGCGTGTGAGGCATCGACGATCGAGAACCCGAGCGCTGCCGCATCACCCGCCGCGGACTTGCCCGAGCCGTCCCAGCCCGCCTGACGTGGCACGCCGCTGACCATCACGTCCGCGAGGGCGTCCGCGTGCGCCTGCGTGTCCGACTCGTCCCACGTGTAGTAGGCCTCAGCGAACCGCTCGGCCGTGGAGACCGCGAGGGCCTGCGGGAACGTCGCCGAGTACGGCACGCTCCCGGCTGGCGACGGCGCGAAGATCGTCCGGACCCCGACCACCAGGGTCACGACCGCCGCGCCCGCCACGAGGGCCTGCGTCGCCCGCGCCCATCGCGACCGTCCGCCTCGTGACCCGAACCCGAGGACGTCCCGGAGCACGCCGAGCAGGGACACCGTCAGCCGCGGTGCGTGCGCGAGGGACGTCGTGCTGCTCCGAGTCTCCAAACTCGACCCCGACTCCGGACGGGAGGCCCGTCCACCGTGCGCCTCGGTGCGTGCGTCTCGCAGACGCCCGAGCCGCAACCGCCGGCCGCCGCGCGCCGGCGTCGCCGGCTCTGCGTCAGCGGCGGTCGCAGCCGCAGCCGCAGCCGCAGCGGGCGTCGCACCACCAGCCCGTTGTCCCGTGTCAGCGATCACCGCTGGGGGAGCCACTGCCGTCGGATCCTGCGGCGGGGTCAGGGTCGGGGCCGGGGTGGCGGTCGCCGCCGACATCGCGGCGGGCGCCACGGCGGGAGTCGGCACAACGGCGGGCGCCGCGGCGGGAGTCGGCGTCACGGCCGGCGCCGTAGCGGGAGTCGGCGTCGCGGCGGAGGTCGGCATCGCGGTGGCCGCCGACATCGCAGCGGGCGCCACAGCGGGCACCGAGTCCGGCGCCGACGTCGAGCTCGATGCCCCGGGTCCCGACGACGTCGATCCCGGTGACGAGCCTGCGGCCGCGACCTGCGAGGTGTCACCACCTGCCGGAACGGCCGCGGGCGCGGGCGCGGCGGTGACCGCCGCGCCGATGACGGACGCGACAGACGGCGCCGGGGTGACCCGGGCCTCCAGGACCGGCACCTCGGGTGGCGTGTCCTCCACGGCCAGCGTCTGACCCGCGTGGCGCGTCCAGGGGTTCGGGGAGGCGTCGGCCGCTGGCCGGGGCGACGGAGCGTGGTCGCTCGCGGTGCCCGGCTGCTCGGGGCGGGCGTCGGTCCGGGTCCGGAGCGACCGACGGGACGGGAATGGCTGGTCCATCGGATCTCTCTTGTCAGGTGTGACGATCAGGCCGTTCCGCGGGCGGACGGGCCGCGCGCGTCATCGGGAAGGGGCAGTGCGACGGTGCCGGCGGGCGACGGGAGGACGTCCGCTGCGACCCAGGGGAAGACCCACGTGAAGAGCACGAGGACGACGGCGACGAGGAGCACGAGCAGCTCGAGCACCTTGAGAGCGGTCGGTCCGGGGAGCAGACGCCAGACGAGGGGGAAGATCACTTCGCGGCCTCCCGGAGTTCCTTCGGCGTCCCGTCCGAGGCCTGCATCCAGTAGTCGAGCTTCGCGTGGACGACGTACCGCTCCGCGGCCGACCACATCGGGTGGCATGCGGTGAGCGTGAGCCACCGGTCGTCCGCTCCGGGCTCCACCCCGGGCTCGTTCGGCACCGGGGCGATCGTCTCGGTGTGTTCGGGCGTCACGATCTGGCTGTCGGTGACCCGGTAGACGTACCAGACGTCGAATGCGGTTCTCGTGTCGGTGACCCGGACCACGACGGCGTCGTCGGTCTGCAGCTCCGCCACCTGGTTGAGCGGTTTGCCGTAGGTGACGCGATGTCCGGCGACGGCGAAGTTGCCGACCGCGCCGGGCATGGCGACCCCGACGTAGTGGCCGAGGCCGATCGTGTTGAGGACGCGCTCGCGATCGGTCCCCTGCGCGATGGGACGGTCGTAGTCGTTGCCGAACCGTGGGATCTGCATCGAGCCGAACACCGCACCGACGGCAGTGGGTTCGTCGAGCACCGGAGCCGGACCCCGCTGCGGGACGCCCGCACGGTCAGGTGTCTCCGGCTGCCGGAGCCCGTCGAGGATCTGCGTCTGCTCCCGCACGGCGACGACGTCCGTCCACCACGCGGTCCAGAGGACGTAGAGCCCGGTTCCGGCACCCGCGACGATGAGCAGCTCCGCGACGAGGGTGAGCAGCACCGAGGCGATGCTCCGGCGTGGCCGCCGTCGCCTTCGTGACGCGACAGCAGCATGGGCTGGTGCCGTCCGGAGCCACGGGTTCTCCTCGAGTGTCTCGGGCATCGGTCGGTCCTCCAGCGGTTCGCGTGGGTCGGGTTCGGGGCCGCCTGACGCCGTGCTCCCGCCTGGAGGCCCGACACCGCTGGACAGAGCGGCTCGGCAGGCAGGGCACGGCGGAACACGGCACGGGCCGGACCCCGGCGCGGTTCGCGGCCGGGGCCCGGGGTGGGGACGTGCGGGAGCCCGGACGGGCCCCGCACGTCCCGCGGTCACATCTCGCTGTCGACCGTCTCGCTGTCGGCCTTCCGGCGACGCAGGACGAACATCAGCACACCACCGGCAGCGGCGAGGAGGGCCGCGATCGGTCCGGCGATCATGAGCACGTCCGAACCGGTGAACGCGAGCTCACCGGACGGCTTGCCCGACCCGTCGGACGACCCGGAGCCGGAGACGGTGCCCGAGGCGTTGCCGGACGCATCGGACGAGGCCGCACCGATCGCCGCAGCAGAGGCAGCACCGGACGCGTCACCCTTCGCAGCGGACGAGGCCGACGCGTGCACTGCCGAGGAGTTGTCCCCGTTCGCAGCACCCACGGCCGCAGCCGATGCAGCACCCTTCTCGTTCGCGGAAGCGTCCTTCGACGCGCTCGCGACCTGGTTGCCGGCAGCAGCCGCAGCGGCGTTCGCCGAGACGTCCTTCGCCGCCGAAGCGATCGAGGTGCCGTCAGCGTTCGCCGCCTTCTCAGCAGCAGCCTGCGCCGCGGCCTTCTTGTTGCCGTCAGCCTGAGCTGATGCACCAGCCGACGCCGAGGCGTTCATGTTGGCGTTCGCCTGGTTCGAGCCGCTCGCCTTCGTCGAACCGCTGGCCGTGGTGGAACCGCTCGTGCTCGTCGAACCACTCGTGCTCGTCGAACCGCTCGCCTCGCTCGAACCACCCGTGCTCGTCGAACCACTCGCCTCAGTCGAGCCACTCGTGCTCGTCGAACCACTCGCCTCAGTCGAACCACTCGTGCTCGTCGAACCACTCGCCTCAGTCGAACCACTCGTGCTCGTCGAACCACTCGCCTCAGTCGAACCACTCGTGCTCGTCGAACCGCTCGCCTCAGTCGAACCACTCGTGCTCGTCGAACCGCTCGAGCTCGTGGAACCGTCAGCGCCAGCGTTCTTCGACGCGTCCGAGGACGCGTTCGAGATCGCAGCCGACTGCGCAGCCGCCTGCGCAACAGCCTTCGCGTTCTGCGACCCGGCAGCGTTCTCATCCGAGTCGTTGTTGCCCTCCGACGCAGCCTGCGCCGCAGCAGCAGCCGCCGACTCCGCCGACGCCGCAGCATCCTTCGACGCCTCCGCGACCATGTTGCCCGCAGCAGCCGCCGCAGCCTCACCATGCGTCGTCGCCGCAGCATCCTTGTCGGACTGCGCGTCCGAGAACGCAGCAGCAACCGCCGCAGCCTCCGCCGCCGGGTTGTCGTTCCCATCAGCATCCGCCGACGCAGCAGCCGACGCCGCAGCATTCGCGTTCGCCTTCGTCAACGAATTCGCATCCGACCCAGCGTTCTTCGACGCGTCCGAGGACGCGTTCGAGATCGCAGCCGACTGCGCAGCCGCCTGCGCAACAGCCTTCGCGTTCTGCGACCCGGCAGCGTTCTCATCCGAGTCGTTGTTGCCCTCCGACGCAGCCTGCGCCGCAGCAGCAGCCGCCGACTCCGCCGACGCCGCAGCATCCTTCGACGCCTCCGCGACCATGTTGCCCGCAGCAGCCGCCGCAGCCTCACCATGCGTCGTCGCCGCAGCATCCTTGTCGGACTGCGCGTCCGAGAACGCAGCAGCAACCGCCGCAGCCTCCGCCGCCGGGTTGTCGTTCCCATCAGCATCCGCCGACGCAGCAGCCGACGCCGCAGCATTCGCGTTCGCCTTCGTCAACGAATTCGCATCCGACCCGCTGCCGGCACCATCCGCAGCAGCGTCCTTCGACGCATCCGAGGACGCGTCTTGAATCGCCGCCGATTGCGCAGCAGCGGAGGCGTCTCCATTGGATGCAGTAGACGCGCCTGCGTTGGTTGTTCCGTTGGCGTCGTCATCGGCGGCAGCCTGTGCGGCTACCTGCGCAGCGGCATTCGCGTTCGGCGCCGCATCTGCCGAGGCATTCGTTGACGCCGTCGCCGAACCGGCTGCCTCCGCAGCTGCCTTCGCGTCCTTGTTCGTTGCAGCCGATGCCTGCGTCGACTTGTCTCCATATGCAGCAGCTTGAGCGGCGCCCTTCACGGACGCGTTCGAGTGGTCGTCCGCATTTGCGGACGCAGCAGCAGACGCAGCAGCATTTGCATTACCTGGGTTGATGATGGGATCGACAGGCCCGGGCCTTTCTGGGACGATTGATCCGTTCAGAATCGGCGCATGAATCGCAGAGGGCTTCACATAGTTGCCACTTGCCTCCTTGACGAAGAACAAGTTGAATGTGTAGGTACCTTTCCCCTTCAGATAGTAGGTGTGACCCTCAACCCAACGCGACCTCGTCGGGTCCCAACGGAACTGTTGATCCACTCCTCCAGTACAATTGGTAAGCTTGTTTGAGTAGTCGTCGTGCACCGCGTTGTTCGCGAGGAACAAGGTGGATGTGTCCTCGATACATTGGCCCGAAGGGCTCTTGATGGGCCCTGTCGCGGTCCCTTTCGGGAAAGTCCAAGCCTGAGGAACCTTCAGCGCCTTTTGGCGCGCTTCCGCAAGGGTCCTTGCAAACTCAACCGGGATCTTTGACCTTTCAGTGGTGCGTCCAGCGCCGATGACAATGTATCCACCAACAGAAGTGTCATAATTCGCCACGATGAGACCGTTTGCCGAAGAAGCTGCGTTGGCAGAAGAAATCCCGAAGGCCGCCCCCGCTGCTGCGAGCGCGCCGACTGTCGTCGCAGCGACGACCTTCTTCGCACTGAAGCGCTTGTGCTTGCTCATGTAATGCTTTCCTTTGGTCAGCGACACGGACCATGCCTGGTCCCGTGCCGTCGTGAATCGCCGCCGACGCACATCACCGGCGGAGGTTCCCCGGGCCGAGGGCGTTGCCGCGCCCTCGCCCGGGCCGGACCAGTCGATGGCAACTGGTCCGGAGTCGTGGAGCTAGAGGTGGCGGATCGCGGCCTCGGCAGCGTTGACGCCACTCATGCCGTGCACGCCTGGCCCCGGCGGTGTCGCGGCAGAACAGAGGTAGACGCCCGTGACGCCGGTCGCGTAGGGGTTCCTGCCGACGGTCGGGCGCCCGATGAGCTGAGCGAAGGTGTTCGCCCCGGTGTTGATGTCCCCGCCGACGAAGTTCGAGTTCGCCGCCGCAAGACCCATCGCACTCGTGATGTGGGTGGCGACGACACGGTCCCGGAACCCGGGGGCGAACCGCTCGATCTGCTTGACGATGCGGTGCTCGTGCTCGAGGACGGAGCCGTACGGCACGTGTGCGTACGCCCACACCGGTTGGAGGCTGCCGCGGGCACGGCCGGGATCGGCGAGGGACTGCTGCCCGACGAGCGTGAAGGGCTTGCGCGCCGAGCGCCCGCTGACCACGGACGCCTCGGTGGACGCGACCTCGTCTGCCGCGCCGCCGAGGTGCACGACCCCGGCTCGCTTGCAGTCCTCGTTCCGCCAGGGGATGCCGCCGTCGACGGCGAAGTCCACCTTGTACGCGGCCGGACCGTGCTGGTAGCTGCTGAAGGCGCGGCGGCGCTTCGCGGGGATCCCGTCGTGCAGGATCCCGATCGCGGCGGACGGCGCGACGTCGAGCAGGACGACCTCGGCGTCCGGCAGGTCCCGGACGTCGGTGACGGTCCGACCGGTCTCGATGCGCCCGTCGAGCTGCCGGAGCTTCCGGACGAGCGCGTCGGTGAGCACCTGCGCGCCGCCCTCGACGACCGGCCAGCCGGTGGCGTGGCCCGCTGTGGCGAGCATGAGACCGACCGCCGAGGAGAACGCAGCCGCCTGGTCGGTGGTCGCGTGCGCCGCGATGCCGCTCCAGAGCGCACGGGCCTGCTCGGTCCGGAAGGTGCGGCCGAAGTCGACGGCCGAGCGCGCGGCGAGCACCCCGAACCGCGCGGTGAGCGGCCCGTGCCTCGGCACGCGGAGCATCGGCCGCATCGTGTCCTCGAGCAGGTCGTCGAAGCGGTCGACGAACGGCTGGAGGACGTTGCGCCAGAGCGCTCCGTCTGCGCCGAGTCCTTCCGCCGTGGCGCCGAGGTCGCGGTGCAGCACGCCGGCGCTGCCGTCGTCGAGCGGGTGTGCGAGCTCGACGGGCGCGTGGCGGAAGCGGACGCCGAGCGCCTCGAGGTCGAGCGACTGGAAGAACGGGGAGCGCACGGCCAGTGGCAGGAACGACGCGCCGAGGTCGTGCACCAGGCCCGGTTCGGTGAGCTCGGCCGACCCGAGCGCCCCGCCGACGCGGTAGTGGGACTCGAGGACGGTCACGTCCAGTCCGGCGCGCGCGAGGACGATCGCGCCGGCCAGCCCGTTGGGCCCGGACCCGACGACGTACGCCGTCACGCGTGCTCCGTCACGAGTTCGGACGACGGTCGGGAGGCCCGGTCCGACTCCGTCTCGTCGCTCGCCTCCTGCGCTCCGGTCGCTTCGTCCGAGCCGACGCGCGCCTCCGGACGGGCAGTCCCGCTCGCGGTCGTCCCACCGCCGTCCGGCGTCGCGGGTCGGTCAACGGCCTCGACCTGCGCCAAGGCCGCGCTCGCGTCCTCGGCGGCGGACGGGTCGGATTCCTTGCTCGAGGTGGTCGGTGCCCCGACCCACGCCGGGTCCGGCTGGACCGCAGCGTGGTGGTGCGTTGCACAGGTGCATGTCGTGACCGCAGCCGCACCCGTCGGGATCGGGCCACTCGCGGACGTGACCGACGTGGCGGCGGCGGGACGGACCTCCCGGCCGGGGGTGGACGCGACGGCGCTCTGCCAGGCCGAGCGGACCGCGCGCCCGAGGTGCTTCCAGGTGGTGTCGCGGATGAAGATCGCGTCGATGGCGATCATCGCGAGCGAGAAGAACGGCAGCCCCATGAAGAAGCCGATGCCGAGGTGGAAGCCCATGATCGCGAGCAGCGCCAGGATGCGCGTCACCCGGTTGATGAGCATCGGCAGGAACATCATCTGGACGATGATCGTGCCCCACGAGATCGCGACCACGGCCGGGCCCCACGAGGTCACGGCGTCGGCGAGCTCGGGCCAGGTGGAGAAGCGGTCGACGTGCAGCGGGTTGTACACCGCGTAGCCGTTCGCCCAGGTCTGCCCCTGCGCCTTGTAGAGCGCGCCGGACATGTAGACGAACCCGACGTGCAGGGTCATCACCACGAGCACGAGGTTGTGGAGCAGGTTGTTGTACGGCCGGACGGCGGCGACGCGGTGCGCGTAGGTGCGGAGCGCAGCGTGCGACCGCGTCCGGCGGCGGGCGTCGAGCGACAGGCGGATGGACGAGTCGGCGAAGAGCATGTAGATCATCACCATCCGGAGCATGTTGTCCGACTGGTCGGACAGCAGGTCGTTCATCTCCATCCAGGAGACGAAGAAGACGCCGTAGACGGGGAGCACGAACTTCGTGCGCCAGCCGAGCGCCACGAGCAGCGCGAGGACGAACAGCGCGACGAGGGAGAACGTCAAACCGCCGTTGCTCGCCCCGATGAACGGGAACCAGCTGAACACCCAGATGCGGGCGAAGTCACTGCCGGGGTAGGCGTGCTGCCCGTCCCAGAACGAGCCGGCGCCGAACGCGTAGTACCGGGTACTGAAGTTGGCGGCGATGATGAGCATGCCGTGCACGCCGATGAGCATGCGCGTGACGGAGATGCCGTACTGCGCCTTCTTGGAGTCGAGCAGCCAGTGCTCGGCGGTGCCCCACCCGCGGGTGAGGACGGCGAGGACGATCTGCAGCGCCTGGCCGACGAGCGACCGGATGGTGCCGACGGTGCGCTGAGCGGTGGTCGTGATGGCGTTCGTCATGTCAGTGCACCTCGGTCGCGTCGTGCTGGCCGGACGCGTCCACCCAGCGGGTGAAGGTCTCGGCGAAGTCCTGCTCGTTCTGCTCGGGCATCGTGAAGAGGCCGCGCCAGCCGGTGGGGGCCTTCTGCTTCGGCTCCGGCGTGGGGTGCTCCTCGTGGCGGTCCGCGAACGGCGTCACGTTCTGGCGGTAGATGTCCCACTGCACGGAGTCGACGCCGTCGCCCCACACCGCGCGTGCGACCTGGGTGGCGTACGCGTCGGTGAAGGCGTTCGCGGTGATGAACGCGTTGGCCTTCGCGACGGCGTCCTGGTCGTCGCCGCTCGCTGCGCGGAGTTTGCCCTCGAAACGGGCCTTCCAGTCGTCGCCCTTCCAGTAGTGCTCGGCGACGACGGCCTTCTGGTCCTCGGTGAGCTCGTCCCAGGCGTTCTTGTAGTTCGTGGCCTGCTCCGACGCCAGGCTCGTCGCCCGTGCCGGGAGGAGGTGGTGCTTCGCGCCGGCGTACTCGGCGTCGGTGGCGTCGATCCACTTCGTGGTGACGCGTTCGCCTGAGTCGTCGCGCACGACGGCGCGGATCTTGTAGACGTAGTTCCCGTTGATGGGGTCGGGGGCGAAGACGGACCAGGACTGCCCGAAGTACGGGATCTGCCAGGACGTCAGGAAGTCCCCCGGGATCAGCGTGCGCAGCTGGGAGGCCGGCGCGATCCAGAGGAACTGTGCGAAGACGTGGAACGCCGTGACCAGGGCGAGGAGCACCATGACTGCTCTCACGACCGGTCGGCGCTTGAGCGCACGCGGCATCGGGTTGTCGGACATGGGGTCTCTCCTGCTGCTCGGGATCTGATCGTGGGCATGCGCACGATGTGCGACATTTCGTATACCCAACATATCACGTGCCATGCAGGAAGCCGAGCGGCGCAGCCGCGCCGGGATCACGCTGGCGGTCACGCCCCGGGAACGACGAAGAGGTGGCCCGTCCGCAGACGGCACCACCTCTTCGCACCGGGCGACCCCGGTCAGCTGCTGAACGCGGTCAGCAGACCCGCTCGGTCAGCTGTCGACGTTGTCCCAACTGTCCGGCCCGCCAGATCCGGCCGCGTACTCGTCGAGCGGGGTCGTCCCCGCACGCCAGGCAGCGAGGAAGGGCTCGACGACCTTCCACCCCTGCACGGCACTGTCCCCGCGGACCGACAGGGTGGCGTCCCCTTCCAGGACACCGGCGAGCACCTCGCCGTACGCACTCAAGCGTCCGGGGTTGAACGTCGTCGTCAGGGCGGTGTGGTCGATCGTGTAGGGGTCACCCGGGCCGTTCACGTTGAGCTCGAGCTGCATCTCGTCCGGGGCGATCCAGATGCAGAGCCGGTCCGGCTGGACGGCGCCGGTCAGTCCGTTCGGCACGTGCGGCGAGTCCTTGAACGTGATGAGGATCTCGCGGCGCTGTTTCCCGAGGGCCTTGCCGGAACGCAGGGTGAACGGCACGCCGGCCCAGCGCCAGTTCGCGATCTCGAGCTTCAGCTGCGCCAACGTCTCGGTGCCGAGTGCGGGGTCCACGCCCTCCTCGTCCGCGTACGACGGCATCGACCGGTCCCCCACCGTCCCGGCGGTGTACCGGGCGCGCTTGCCCGCGGCCTCGACGTCCCCACCCCAGGGCCGGACGGCGCGGAGCACGAGCTCCTTCTGCGTGCGGAGGTCGTCGGCGTCGATCGAGGCGGGGGCCTCCATCGCGACGACGGCCATCACCTGCAGCAGGTGGCTCTGGATCATGTCGACGAGCGCACCGGCCTTGTCGTAGTACCGGGCACGCCCCTCCAGGCCGAGGGTCTCGTCGTAGACGATGTCGACGCGCGCGACGTGCTGCGAGGACAGCAGCGGCTCGATGATCCGGTTGGCGAACCGCAGGCCGAGCAGGTTGAGCACGGTCGACCGGCCGAGGAAGTGGTCGACCCGGTGGATACGCTCCTCGGGGAGGAACGAGTGCAGCAGGGCGTTGAGGTGTTCGGCGCTCTCGGCGTCGGTGCCGAACGGCTTCTCGAGCGCGAGCCGTGTCCGGGACGGCAGGTCGATGTGGGCGAGCTGCTCGCAGCTCTTCTCGGTGACGGCCGGCGGCAGCGCGAAGTAGATCGCCGGGTCGTGCTCGCAGTCGCCGAGCAGGGTCCGCAGGTCGTCGGCGTCGGTGACGTCGGCCTTGCGGTACGAGGAGCCGTCGACGACGGCCTGGAGGCGCGGGGACAGTCGCCCCTCGCCGGTCGCGCCCTCGTCCTCCTCGTTCTTCGACGCCTGGGCGTTCTCGAACGCCTCGTGCACGAGGTGCTTCCAGTCGGCGTCGGACAGGTCCTCGACGCCGGCGCCGACGAGCTGGATCTCCCAGTCGTCCTTGACGTCGAGCAGCGTCGCGAGGCCGGGGAGCAGCAACCGCTTGGACAGGTCGCCGCTGGCTCCGAGGATGAGCAGTGTGGTCTGGAGGCTCGCCATGCCCCAGACCGTACTCACCGGCTCCCGAACACGGCCGCGTCCGCCCGCTACGGTGGTGGCGGTGCCGACGTGCAGGAGCGTCGACACGGCGCGAGGGAGCACCATGACGACAAAGGGCACCGGGCACGCGCCCGACGTGGACCAGCAGCCGGCCGGACCGCCGCGGTCCGGGTCCCGCGACGGCGGACGACTCCGGGTCGCCGTGGTCGGCACCGGGATGATCGCCGCCGTGCACGTCCGGGCCGCGCGGGCCGCGGGTGCCGAGGTGCTCGGGGTCCTGGGACGGAACCGGGAGCGCTCCGAGCAGGTCGCCGCACAGCTCGGGCTCGACCGCGGGTACGACGACCTGGACGCGGTCATCGCCGACCGGCCCGACGTCGTGCACGTCTGCACACCGAACGACCAGCACCACCCCCAGACGCTCGCGCTCGTCCGTGCCGGGATCAACGTCGTGTGCGAGAAGCCACTCGCCGTCTCCGCCGCACAGGCCGGTGAACTCGAGCGGGCCGCCGCCGACGCCGGGGTCGTCGCGACCGTGCCGTTCGTGTACCGGTACCACCCGATGGTGCGGGAGATCCGATCCCGCATCGCCGCCGGGGAACTCGGCCGGGTCCTCGCCGTGCACGGCCACTACCTGCAGGACTGGATGCTCGACTCGGACGCGTCCTCGTGGCGGGTCGACTCCGGCGCCGGTGGCGTGTCCCGCGCCTTCGCCGACATCGGCTCGCACTGGTGCGACCTCGTCGAGTTCGTCACCGGTGAGCCGTTCGCCTCGGTCAGCGCCGTCACCGACATCGTCCACCCGACACGACCGGCGGCTTCGGGCACGTCGTTCTCCGGCACACCCGACCCCGACCCGATCGCCGACACGACCGAACGGGCCGAGGTGACGACCGAGGACACCGCGGTCGCGACGTTCCGCACCGGCAGCGGCCGGATCGGCAACGTCGTCATCTCGCAGGTGTCCGCCGGCCGGAAGAACCGCCTGTGGTTCGAGGTCGACGGCACGCTCGGGTCGGCCGCGTTCGACCAGGAGCAGCCCGAGTCCGCCTGGTTCGGCAACGAGACCGGGGCGCAGATCGTCGTCCGCGACCCGTCACAGGGCGCACCGGACCAGCGGCGCCTGGCGGTCGTGCCGTCCGGACACCCGCAGGGCTACGTCGACGCGTTCGCCGCGTTCGTCTCCGACACCTACACCGCCGTCACGACCGGCACCGCACCCGAGGGGCTCCCGACCTTCGCGGACGGTGCCCGTTCGGCGCGCATCATCGACACCGTGGTCGCCAGCGCCGGCGACAGCGCCTGGAGGGAGATCCGATGAAGCTGGGGATGCTGACCGCGTGCCTGCCCGGGTGGGACCTGGCACGCATCGCCGAGTTCGCGAGCGCCGAGGGATACGAGCGGCTCGAGGTGGCGGTCTGGCCCGGCACCGGCGGTCGCGACTTCGAGGCCGCGCACCTGCCGGTCGCCACCTTCACGGACGAGGACGCGCAGGCGACCCGGGAGCTGCTCGACCGCACCGGTCTGGAGATCAGCGCGCTCGCGTACTACGAGAACAACCTGCACCAGGACCACGCCCGCCGCGAGGAGGTCCGCAGGCACCTCGAGCACGCGATCGACGCCGCACAGCTGCTCGGCGTGCCCTACGTCGGCACGTTCATCGGCCGCGACACGACGAAGTCCGTGCGCGAGAACATGGCGGAGGGCGACCGGGTGCTGCCCGAACTCGTCGACTACGCCGGCGAGCGGGGCGTCCGGTTGATCATCGAGAACTGCGTGATGGAGGGCTGGCATCCCGACGGCTACCCGGGCAACATCGCGTACTCACCCGAGCTCTGGGAGTGGGTCACCGGACTCGGCTTCGGGCTGAACTGGGACCCGTCGCACCTGACGTGGATCGGCATCGACCCGGTCGAGACGATCCTGCCGTTCGCCGAGCACATCGTGCACGCGCAGGCGAAGGACGTCGAGCTGTTCCCCGAGCGGCGGAACGAGTACGGCTTCTTCGGCAAGGTCGACAAGGGGGACGACCCGTGGGAGATGGGCTGGTGGCGCTTCCGCGTCCCCGGCCGCGGGGTCGTCGACTGGCCCCGCGTGGTCGACCGGCTCTACGAGGCCGGGTTCGACGGCACACTGTCGGTCGAGCACGAGGACCCGCTCTGGGGCGGCGAGGACGTGAAGGTCCTCGAAGGTCTCCGGATCGCCCACCGGACGCTCCGGCCCCTCATCGCGGCGGAGCAGTAGCGGCGGGCGCCGCCGGACGGGAGGCCCGCACCGCGCGACCGGCGTCGGTCACGCGAGCCGGGCCTCCCGTCCGACGACCGCCCGTGACCGCGCGCTGGGAGCGCGCGGACCCGCAGCGAGCACCCTGGACGCATGAGCCAGAACGTTAGCGAATTCGTCCTCGACCGCATCAAGGCGTGGGGAGTGACCCGTGTGTACGGGTACCCGGGTGACGGCATCGGCGAGTTCGACGGCGCACTCGGCAAGGCCGACGGGAAGGGCGAGGGCGTCGAGTACATCCGCCCGACGCACGAGGAGATCGCGGCGCTCATGGCGACGGCGCACGCGAAGTTCACCGGTGAGGTCGGCGTCTGCATCGCGACCTCGAGCCCGGGGGCGTTCCACATGCTCAACGGGCTGTACGACGCCCAGATGGACAACCAGCCGGTGGTCGCGATCGTCGGGCAGCAGGGGCTCGCCGCGGTCGGCACGTTCACGCAGCAGGAGTCGAACCTCGAGCGCGTGTTCGCCGACGTCGCCTGCTACGTGCAGACGATCGCCACGCCGGACGCCGCCGGGGTCGTCATCGACACCGCGTTCCGCACCGCGATGCTCCGCAAGCAGCCCGCCGTGGTCGTGCTCCCCCACGACGTGCAGGCCATGAAGTGGTCCGAGCCCGGCACCGAGCACTGGGTGTCCCGGTCGAGCGACGTCCCCGCGTCGACGCGCATCACCCCGCCGACCGACGACGTCCGGAAGATGGCGGAGATCATCAACGCCGGACAGAAGGTCACCTTCCTGGTCGGCGCCGGTGCCCGCGGTGCGACGGACCAGGTGCTCGCGGCCGCCGAGAAGGCCGGCGCCGGCATCATCACGGCGCTGCGCGGCAAGGACGTCGTGCCCTCGGACGTGCCGTACCACACGCAGCAGGTCGGTCTGCTCGGCTCCCGCCCGAGCCTGACGCAGATCAAGGAGTGCGACACGATCGTGCTCCTCGGCACGAACTACCCGTACGGCGAGTACCTGCCCGCGGTGGGGCAGGCGCGCGGCATCCAGGTCGACATCAAGCCCGAGCAACTCGGCCTGCGCTACCCGAACGAACTCAACATGTGGGGCGACGTCGGCGCGACGCTCGACGCCGTGCTCCCGCTCCTCGAGCAGAAGACCGACCTGGGCTGGCAGGAACAGCTCGCCGACGAGATGCGCGAGTGGGAGGCCGAGATGGGTCGCCAGGCCGAGGTGTCGTACAGCGACGGGGTCAACCCCCGCCGGGTCGTCCGCGCCGTCAACGAGCGGCTGCCCGAGGGCGTCACGGTGACCTGCGACGCCGGCACCACCGCCGACTGGTACGGCCACCACATCCGCCTCCGCCGCGGCATGCACGGCGACATGTCCGGACGGCTCGCGACGATGCTCGCCGCGATGCCGTACGCCGTGACCGCGAAGTTCGCCTTCCCGGACCGCCCCGCCGTGTGCACGATCGGCGACGGCGCGTTCCAGATGCTCGGCATGAACGAGCTCATCACCGTGAAGAAGTACATGGACCGGTGGCAGGACAAGCAGCTCGTCATCGTGGTCATGCACAACGACGACCTCGGCCAGGTCTCGTGGGAGATGCGGACCGAGGACGGCAACCCGATGTGGCGCGGCTCGCAGGACGTCGAGACGATGGACTACGCCGGGTACGCCGAGCTGCTGGGCTTCCAGGGCATCGCGGTGCACAGCGACGACGAGGTCGATGCGGCCGTCGAGCGGGCGTTCGCGTTCGACGGCGTGACCCTCATCGACGCCTACGTGAGTCGGAGTGTGCCACCGCTGCCGCCGCACATCACCGCGGAGTACGCCGTCAACACCGCGAAGAGCCTGCTGAAGGGCGACCCGGTCGAGTTCGACGTGGTGAAGGACTCCGCGAAGGCGATGGCGGCGGAGGTCGGCGAACGGGTGAAGGGCGCGCTCGGGCGCGACTGACCGCACGTCGCGCGGGGCGGTGTTTCCTGCAGTTGAACACCGCGTGACGTGCGCGAGACCGTGCTGGCGTGTCGGCTGTGTGTCCTCGTAGGTTCGGAAGGTCGTGCCCCCCACCCGGGGGCAGAACCACCACACCAGGAGTCCTCACACCGATGAGCCCGTCCCACACCCCCGAACCCACCACCAGGCGGAGGCACGGCATCGTCGCCGGTACCGCCCTCGCCACCGCGGGCGTCCTCGTCGCGCTGGGCGCCCCGGCCACCGCGGCCTCGGCGCCCGCCGACGCGGCGACCCCCGCTCCGACGGCGCCCGTCACCACGGCTGCCGTCGGCGACACGACGATCGACGTCCTCGACGTCAACGACTTCCACGGCCGCATCGAATCCGAGGGCACCACGGCGGACAAGGCCGCGGGAGCCGCGAAGCTCGCCGCTGTGGTGCAGGCCCAGCGAGAGGCGAACCCGAACACGATCTTCGCGAGCGTCGGGGACAACGTCGGAGCGTCGACCTTCACGTCCTTCGTGCAGCAGGACGACCCGACCATCGACGTCCTCAACCAGATGCACCTGGACGTCAGCGCGATCGGCAACCACGAACTGGACAAGGGCCAGGACGATCTCACCGGGCGGATCGAGAACCGGGCGGACTGGCCCTACGTCTCCGCGAACATCGTCGAGCAGGGCACCACCGACCCCGCCTTCACCCCGTGGTCGATCGTCGAGAAGGGCGGCGTCAAGGTCGGCTTCATCGGGGCGACCACCGAGGCGCTCATCCCCGGTCTCGTCAGCCCCGGCGGCGTCGAGGGCCTCGCGATGGCACCGATCGTCAGCTCGGTCAACCGGTACGCGGACGAGCTCACCGACGGTGACACGGCGAACGGTGAAGCGGACGTCCTCGTCCTCCTCGTCCACGAGGGCGCGACCACCGGGAGCATCACGGACGCCACCGGCAGCGGTGCCTTCGGCCAGATCACCGGGAAGGTGTCGTCGAAGGTCTCGGCCATCGTCTCAGCCCACACACACGCCACGTACAACCACTCGATCCCGGGTCCGGACGGCACGCCGCGCCCGGTCATCCAGGCCGGGTCCTACGGGATCAACTACGGCCACCTGCGCATGACGGTCAACGCGGACCGGGAGCTGACCGGCATCACCTCCGCCGTCGAGCCGGTCAACACCGACCCGGCGAAGCCCGTCGACACGAGCTCGGTCACCACCGTGACGAAGACCGTCGCGGACGCGAAGGCGATCGCCGACGTCAAGGGCAAGGAGCAGCTCGGCACCATCACCGGCGACCTGCGACGTGCGCTGCAGTCCGACGGCAAGACCGAGAACCGCGGCGGCGAGTCGCCCCTCGGCAACAACATCGCCGAGGTGCAGCGCTGGGCGACCGAGCGACAGGGCTCCCAGATCGCCTTCATGAACCCGGGCGGCCTCCGCACCGACCTCGTCTACGCGTCCAGTGGTGCGGGTGACCCCGACGGCAGTGTCTCCTACAAGGAGGCCGCTCTCGTCCAGCCGTTCGCGAACACCCTCGTCACCGAGGACATGACCGGGCAGCAGATCAAGGACGCGCTCGAGCAGCAGTGGCAGCCCGACGGCCTGGAGCGCCCGTTCCTCAAGCTCGGTGTCTCCGCAGGCTTCGCCTACACGTACGACCCCTCGAAGGGCCGTGGGGAGCGGATCACCGGCATGACGCTCGACGGCGAGCCCATCGCGCTCGACGAGACACTCAAGGTCACGGTCAACTCCTTCCTGTCGACCGGCGGCGACAACTTCGCGGCCTTCGCGGCCGGGACGAACAAGGCCGATTCCGGTCAGGTCGACCTGCAGGCCCAGGCGGACTACTTCGCGGCACACGGCGCGATCGAGCCGCCTACGGACCAGCGCGCCGTCGGCGTCACCACGACGCCCGAGCCCGAGGGCGGCTTCCAGCCCGGCGACGAGGTGACGGTCGACCTGTCGTCGCTCGTCTTCAGCAGCGTGCCCGACCAGGGCGGCACCGTCACCGTGTCGGCCGGCGGCACCGAGCTCGCCTCCGCCCCGATCGACACCACCGTGGTCGACAAGACCGACGAGCAGGGCCGCGCCTCGCTGACGTTCACGGTCCCCGAGCCCGGTGCGGCGACGCCGGGCGAGCCCGCCGCCCCGTCCGCACGCGCGGCAACCGCGGCGGTCGAGACCTCGGACGAGCCCCTCGTCGTCGAGCTGCCGAACGGGCAGCAGATCACGCTGGCCGTGACCGTGCCGGTGCTCGTCACGCCGGCGCCCGGCGAGGAACCGGTGCCGGCCCCGGGCACCGACCCGACCGACCCGACGACGCCGACCGTCCCCGGCGCGACGGACCCGGACGGCGGCCTGGTCGCGGTACCGGTCGCCGGTGGCGGCTCCGACGACGCCGACGGTGGTCCCCTCGCCTACACGGGTGCCGAGGTCACCGGTCCGGCACTCGCCGCGACGCTCCTGCTGCTCGCGGGCGTGAGCACCCTGGTCGCCGTCCGCCGGAAGCGGGCCGCGCGCGACGCGACGGTGCACGCCGACCGCTGACGGGCCTCCCGGCCGCGTCCCGCGCCCAGCACCCTGCTGACGGGCCCTCCCACCGACCGGTGGGAGGGCCCGTCCCGTCCGCCCGGCCGGGAGGCGCGGTCTCCCACCCCGCCCACCGCCGTCCGGGGTCCTCGACTCGGTTTCCGCAGCGGCCCGCGGTACGCTGCTCCCGTCGCGACACGCGATGCATCGCGCCGGGTCGCCGGACGGTGGTTCCGTCCGTCGAGACCCCGCGGTGCGGGTGTCCTCCGCCTCCAGGGAAACGGCGGAGGACACCCCCTCTCCCTCCGGTGCTCACCGCGCGTGCGGTTGGATGGTCCCCATGAACGTGCTGACCGTGGACGGCCTCGCCGCCGTGACGAACGTGCTCGACCTCTCCGGGGTCTTCGCGTCCGCGCTGCTCGGCGGGTCCATCGCACGGACGATGGACTTCGACCTGTTCGGGTTCCTCGTCGTCGGCTTCGTGTCCGGCCTCGGCGGCGGTCTGCTCCGTGACGTCCTGCTGCAGAACGGGCCGCCCGTCGCCCTCACCGACCCGCTCTACCTGCCGGTCGCGGTCGCCGGTGCCCTCGTGGCGTTCTTCGTCTCCTTCTCCGAACGCACCTGGGACCGGCTCTTCACCGTGCTCGACGCCGCCGTCATCGGGTTCTGGGCGGTGGTCGGCGTGCAGCGCACCTTCGACGCCGGGCTCGAATGGCCGGCCGCGATCATCATGGGCACCGTCACCGCGGTGGGCGGCGGTGCGATGCGCGACATGCTCCTGCGCCGCGTCCCGGCGGTCTTCGGCGGGAACGCGCTGTACGCCACGGTCGCGGTCGCCGCGTCCGCCGTGATGGTGGTCGCGTCGTTCCTCGGGTCGCCGTCGATCGGGATCCTGGTGGCGATCCTGCTCTCGCTCGTCCTGCGCTGGGGCGCGGTCCGGCGCGGCTGGGGCCTGCCGAACGGCCGCGACTGGCAGCCGCAGTCCCGGCTGGCCTCCCTGCTCCGGCGCGGTCGCGGGCGTGGCCGTCGCCTCGTCCGCCCCGAGGCCGTGCGGCTCCTCCGCCGCCCGGGGCGACGGGCCGGCGCGGGCAGCGTGCACACCGACGGCGATGCACCGCATGCCGCGGAACCGACCCTGGACTGACTCCGGCTCTGGGATCGTCGACGGCGCCGTCGTACACTCGAGACCGCCGGGTACCGACCCGGCCGCACCCCCGGGCGTCGCACCGACGTGACCCGAAGACGGCGGTCCCGTCCGGAACGTGCGGGTACGAGGGACGACCGCTCCGCGCGGGATCAGACGCACGGCGCGGTCCCCCGACCCGCGCACCGCCGACGCGACCGGCGGCGCCCCACCCCCATCGGCAGAGTCCCGGAACAGGATCCGATGACCGACGCATCCGCCCCACCCGCATCCGACCCGCGCGCATCCGACCCGCAGGGGACCGGCCCAGACCGGACGAGGCCGGTGCCACGCACGCCCCGCGCCGAGGTCCGGGAGCGCCTGCTCAGGGCGGGCGCGCGGGTCTTCGCCGAGCAGGGTGTGCACGAGGCCCGGCTCGACGACATCGCCGCCGCCGCCGGGTTCAGCAAGGGTGCCGTCTACTCGAACTTCTCCTCGAAGGAGGACCTGGTCGGGCAGGTGATGCAGCGGGCCACGAACCTCGTGCTCCGCTCACTGCAGGAGCTCGTCCGGATCGACATCGAAGCGGCGGACGTCGGGGACGTCGTCCGCGCGGCGTTCGGGCGGCACGACCAGCGCGCGCAGTTCGCCCTGCTGTCCGAACTGCGGGGCTACGCGATCCGGCACCCGGAGTTCATGCCCGAGTTCGTCCGGCAGCGTCGACACCTGCACGACGGGGTCCGTGAGCTCGTCCACCGGTGGTTCTCCGCCCACCCCGAGCTCGACCCCGGCATGCCGCTCGACACCTTCGCCACCCTGCTCGTCGCGGCCAACTCCGGGACCGTCTTCGACGCCCCGGCGCTCGACGAGGCGAACCCGGGCGACGTGGTCGCCGCCCTCGTCGAGGCGGTCATCCGTCCGCGGTGACCGGCCGGCCCTGCGAGCGCTCCGATGACGGCAGCAGGCTCGGCGGGAGCAGCCGCGACCGCAGCACCTGACGACGGGACACCGCCGCGTCCAACGCGGTCCGCGCCTCCCGGAGCACCGTCACGAGCGCCTGCGGGTCGGCCGGACCGACCGCGGCGTACCGCTCACGGTCGATCGCGTCGACGACGGTCTCGAGGGACGGCACCACCGCGGGCGGGACGGTCGTCCGGAGCCGGCCGAACACCGCCCGCGCCGTCCGCGCGGCGGCGGCGGCGTCACCGGGCGGCACCGCAGCCGGCGCGAAGCCGTGGTCGTCGAGGTCGTCGAGGAGTTCCCGCCAGGCGGTCACCGCCGGGTCGCGACCCGCCGCGACCGCTGCCGTCCGACGGCGGCGGCGCACCGCACGCAGCAGGCCCGGCGCGACGAGGAGCGCCAGCGCGACGAGCAGCCCGACGAGCACACCCCCGGTCCGGGAGACTCCCCCGTCGCCCGTCCCGCCGCCGGCGTCCGCCCCGGCCGCCGCACTCGGGTCGGCACTCGGGGAGGCCGAAGGAGTCGTCGTCTCGCCCGGCGCGGGCAGCGGTGTCTCGGATGCCGCCGCCGACGGCGTCGACGTCGGCGTGGACTCGGCCTGCGCGGCCGCGTCGGACGCCGGCGTCGGCTCGAACGCCACCCAGCCGGCACCGCGGATGTACAGCTCCGGCCACGAGTGCAGCTGCCGGTTCGACACCGTGTACTCGCCGTCCTCCTTCGCCGCGCCGGCCCGGTACCCGACCGCGATGCGGGACGGGATCCCGAGCGTGCGGGCCATCACCGCCATCGCCGAGGCGAAGTGCACGCAGTAGCCCGAGCGCTCCCGCAGGAAGGTCGCGACGACGTCCATGCTGTCGCCGTCGTAGCCGCGCTCGACGGGCGCCGTCTCCGAGTACTCGAACAGCCCGCTGCGGAACCACTGCTCGAGGGCGCGCCCCCGCTCGTAGTCCGAGGTCGTCGCACCGCCGACACGGGCGGCGGTGTCGGCGATGGTCGTCGGCAGGTCGTCCGGGAGTGCGGTGTCGGTCCGGAGCTGCTCCCGGGACGGGGTGCGGAAGCCGCGGCCGTCGGCGTCGTCGAGCCGACCGGACGCCGCCACCGCGTCGAGGTAGGCGTTCGCCGACACCGACGCGCCGTACGCCTCGTACGTCGCACCGCGTGCGGTCGCCGGGCCGGCGGACCGGACCGTGTTCGTGTCACCGGACCAGCGCCACTGGCTGAGGTCGAGGTTCGTCGACTCCGACTCGATCGACATCGCACCGGCCGGCAGCGGGAGGTAGTTGCTCGACAGCCCGGTGATCCGCACGGTCACGTCCGCGCGACCGGCGAGCCGGGGGTTCACGCCGACCGCCCACCGCGACTGGTCGGCGGTGTCGGCGGTGCTGGCGTCCGTGACGGTCGGGACCCAGTCCCCCGTGCCGAACTCGTCGAGGTCCGCGAGCTTGAGGTACTGCGGCTGCCCGTCGGCCGAGCGGTACCGGAACACCTCGAGCTCGCTCGGGCGGCGGAGGTCCTGGCCGAGTTCGAGCAGCGTCCCGGGACGCCCCGGTTGGATCGGCGACCGGACCGAACCGGTGACGCCGGAGAGCCACCCGGAGTCGAGCGGCACGAGGGTCGGCAGCCCGACCGCGACGACGAGCCCCATCGCGCCGACCACGGCAGCCGGGAAGACCCGCTGTACCGGGCGGACCGAGGTCCAGAGCAGCGCGAGGAAGGCCAGCGCGGTGAGGACCACGATCCAGACGGAGGGCGCCTCACCGGTGATGATCCCCGGCACGAGCAGGATCACGAGTGCGGGGACGGCCGCGAGCGCCGCCGTCGGGGCGATCGCGGCGAGGAACAGCGACGCCGCCGCGACCCATGCGATCGCAACCGTGACGACGAGGCGGATCGAGTCGGTCTGCGGGAGCGGCGCCGGGTTGAGCCGGATCGCCGCGAGCGTCTGCCCGAGCGCCCCGTCCTGGTCGAGCCAGCCGAGCGGTGCCGAGTCGTTGACGAGCGCGACCCCGCAGGAGCTGACGACGAGCGTGGCCACGAGCGCGACGAAGCGGACGCCGCGCGGGCGGGAGCGGAACGCGAGCACGGCGGCGACGAGCACCGCGGTGACGACGACGCCGGACACCCACCACGCGGTCCCCTGCACGAGCGGACGCATCGCGAGCGCGGCGACGAGCACCGGCACGGGAGCGAGTGCGACGACGCGGGCGTCGAGGCCGTCCGGCCGACGGTCGTCGCGAGCGAGGACCTCGCGGACGTCGACGTGCGGCCGCGGTCGGTCCGGGGTGGTGGCGGTCATCGTCGCTGTCCGCCCGCGGTCGGGTCGGCGGTCACCGCGTCGGTCCCGCCGTCGTGCTGCCCGGTACCGGGACGACGAGGACCCGCCACCCGGCTCGGTCGAGGATGCCGCGCACCACCGGATCGGGCGGCACGACCGTGACGAGCAGACCGCGGCTCGACCCGTTCGTCGCCGAGACGAGGTCGGCGGCCTGCGCGACGGTGCAGTGCCCGGTGACGACGGCCGTCATGCCGTGCACGTCCCGGCCGCGGACGCCGTGCAGCAGCGCGGGCACGTCGCGGGCACCGCTGCGCACGCCCACGTCCGCGAGGCCGACGAGGACCTCGGACAACCCGCCGGCGTCACCACTGTGCCGGACGTCACCGCCGGGGTCGTCGGTCACGAGGGCGACGCGCGAGGTCCGCGCCGACAGTGCCCGCGCGACGCTGGCGGCCACCACGACGGCGTGCTCGAAGGCCTGGTCACCGCCGAGGTCGGCGAGTTCGGCGAGGTCGTCCCGGCCGAGCTGCTGGTACGACTCGCGCCGGACATCGAGCGCGACGACCGCCTCGGGCGGCTGGGCCTGTGTGGTCTGACGGACGTGCAGGCCGCCCCGCTTCGCGCTCTGCCCCCAGTGCACCCGGCGGATCGGGTCCCCGGGGCGGTAGGGGCGGAGCTCGCTGTCGTCGGCGGAGCCGCCCTGCCCGACCCGCCCCTCGTCGGCGGACACGGCCCCGGCGAGCGCGGCGGAGTCGAGTGCGGCGAGCGGGACGGACGCGGGGACGACGACGACCTCCTCCGCGGCCACGACGGGCCGGTCGATCCGGAGCAGGCCGAACGGGTCCTCGACGCGGACCGTCACCGGCCCGACGACACCGCGCCCCCGGGAGATCGCGAGCGCCTCGACGTCGAGCACGGCCGGCGGTGCGGTCGGTCCGACGGCCAGGAGCGACGTCGGTTCCGCCGTGCTGACGAAGCGGTCGTCGAGCTGCTCACGGACGAGCAGCGTCGACCGCGGCGCGAAGCGCATCCCCGACCCGCGCAGGGTCACGCGCTCGCGGTAGACCTCGCCGACCTGCACGACCGCGCGCGGTGCCGACCGGGTGGCCCGGAGCGGCGCCGCCACGGCGAGTGCGGTCACGACGCCGAGGACGACCAGGACGACCAGGAGCAGTCCGGCGGTGACGGCGACGCTCATCGACGTGACCAGTCCGGCGAGGAGGAGCCCGACGCCGGCCGCGGTCACCGTCCAGCCGCGCAGGGTCGGTCGGGGGAACGGCGTGCGGCGGAGCATCCCGAGCCCGCGCCGTCCGTACCGGGACAGCACGGAACGCGCCGCGCCGGTGCGACGTCCGAGCCGTCCGGCGACGGGGCGCTGGTCCACCATCAGGACCGGACGGGCGTGGCGGTGAAGGGCACCGCGGTGTCCGCGACGATGCGGACGACGATCTCGCGGACGGTGTCCTCCGCGTCGCCACCGAGTCCGCGTGCGACCGGGACGAGTCGGTGGGCGAGGACGACCGGTGCGAGCCCGGCGACGTCGTCCGGCGTGACGAACGGACGGCCGGCGAGGGCTGCGGCGGCCCGGGCGGCCTGCGCCAGGTGCAGGGTCGCGCGGGGGCTCGCGCCGAGGAGCAGGTCCGGGTGTGAGCGGGTGACGCGGACGATCTCCACGATGTACGCCTCGACGTCCGCGGCGACGTGCACGGAGCGGACGGCGGCGATCATCGACCGCAGCGTGTCGACGTCGACGACCGGGCGGAGGTCGCTCAGCGGGTCGTGCCCACCGCGCGCGGAGAGCATCCGTCGCTCGGCGCCGGCGCTCGGGTAGCCCATCGCGATGCGGGCCATGAACCGGTCGCGCTGGGCCTCAGGCAGCGGGTACGTGCCCTCCATGTCCACCGGGTTCTGCGTGGCGACGATCATGAACGGGGACTCGAGCGGCCGGGTCACGCCGTCGACGGTCACCTGCGACTCCGCCATCGCCTCGAGCAGGGCCGACTGGGTCTTCGGGCTGGTGCGGTTGATCTCGTCGCCGATGACGACGTTCGCGAAGACCGGTCCGGGCGAGAACCGGAAGGTGCCGGACGACTGGTCGTAGATGTTCACACCCGTGACGTCGGACGGCAGCATGTCGGACGTGAACTGGATGCGGTTCACCGAGCCGCCGACCGATGCGCCGAGTGCCTTGGCGAGCACGGTCTTGCCGACCCCGGGGACGTCCTCGACGAGCAGGTGACCCTCGGCGAGCATGACGGTGAGTGCCGTGCGGATCGCCTCGGGCTTGCCGTCCACCACGGTCGCGACCGACGACGCGATCGCCGCCCCGGCTTCCTGGATCACGTCGATCGGCACGGT
This sequence comes from Curtobacterium sp. MCBD17_032, assembly GCF_003234855.1. GTDB lineage: Bacteria > Actinomycetota > Actinomycetes > Actinomycetales > Microbacteriaceae > Curtobacterium. The sequence goes on along the minus strand of NZ_QKTO01000006.1, from coordinate 145,611 downwards.
TCGGTGGGTCAGGTCCGGCACGCAGGTCTCCTCGCCACGGGGTCGATGTTCGGCGATGCTACCCCGGCACGGTGACAGCCAGCGGAGGATGTGTCACCGAACGCGGGGACCGGACCGCGGGTGACGTCAGGCGTCCGGGAGCGGGGACAGACCGAGCGACCAGAGGGCGACTCCGTGCACGCCGAGTCCCCGTGCGAGGTCCCGTCGCACGGCGTAGGAGCGGGCGTCGGACCAGTGGAGTCGCCGTCCGTCGTCGAGCGTCGCCGACCACTCCCCCGTGCGGTCCGACCAGGTCGCGTGGTCGCCGGCGAGACGAGCAGCCGTGGCCGCCGGGACCGGGCTCGCGTCAGCGCCGTCGCCCCACGCGTACCCGTACCCGGCGACGCCGACGTCGATCCGCTCGGCCGGGATGCCGCCGTCGATCGCGGCCAGCACGGCCTTCCGCGTCCAGGGCAGCGCGCCGATCGGGCCCGGGCCGGACCAGGGGCCGTGCTGGTCGTACGTCATGAGCACGACCCGGTCGAGGTGTGCCGCGAGCGGCCCGAGGTCGTAGCCCCGCTCGCGGTACCCGTCCCGGTCCGTCGAGGCCATCATCGCGATCGACACCTCGGCGTCGTCGCCGAGCCGGTCCTGCACGGCGGCCCGCAACTCCCGCGCGAAGGCCACGAGCCCGTCCCGGTCCTGGTCCCGCATCGACTCGAGGTCGATCTGCACGCCGTCGGTGCCGAGGTCGGCGGCGAGGTCGACGAGTTGCTCGACGAGGTGCCCGCGGTCCGCCGTCGAGGACAGCAGCGCGGTCGCGGCTTCGGGCGAGAAGTCCCCGAGCGTCGGCGAGTAGTTGCTGAAGAGCACCTCCGTCGCCGCGCCGGCGTCGGCCGCTGCGTCGACCAGGTCGTCGAGGCCTTCGGGCGGTTCGAGCAGGTGGCTGCCGTCGTCGGACAACGAGGCGCCGTCGACCCCGATGACGGTGGCACCGCGGGCGACCGCCGTGCGGACCCGCTCGACCGCGCCGTCGCCGGGTTCGACGTAGCCCTCGACGCCCTCCCCGGTCGCCGCGCGGGTCGTGGTGCCGGCACCGGCACCGCCGTCGGCGCCGGCGGCGCTGCAGCCGGCGAGCAGGACCGCGGCGATCACGACGCTCGCCGCAGCCGTCGTCACCCGTCGCATCATGCGCTCACCGTAACGGACTCCCGGGGGTGGGTCGGGCCTCCCGGGAAGGACGACGGGAACGACGAAGCCCCGGTCCGCTGCTGCGGGACCGGGGCTTCGAGGAGTGCGGAGACGGAGGGATTTGAACCCTCGGTCCCCTAAAGGGGACTCCACCTTAGCAGGGTGGTGCACTCGGCCTGACTATGCGACGTCTCCAGGTGCCTGACGGCACTCCGACCACCATACAGGAGGACCGGGGCGGGGACGAAACGGGACGGAGGCCCGCTGTCGGGAGCGCGCCCCCGGCCGGTCCCCCGAAGTGGGGACGCAAGGGGCTTGCCACGGTGTACCCCGCTGCATAGTCTCATCGGGACGTGGCGATCACATTCCGGGGCATCCGTGCCCTGTCGCTGCGACACAGCACCCAGATGTCGCTCCTCGTGGCCTGGGCCCGGCGTCCCCGACCGCCCGGCGCCCGCCCGGGGAGCGACGTCGTCCTGGCCGGCAGCGTCCTGCCCGGCACCCTGCGGCGACTGCCTACCATGCGGCGCTAGGCGCTCTCCGCGCTCCGGAAGCGCTCCGGCAGGGCGATGAGCAGTTCGGCGAGCTCGGTCAGACGAGCGGCGCACCGGAGCACGTCGTCCGCCTGCGCAGCAGCCCGCGCCGCCTTGACCAGGTGCATCCGCGTGGTCCAGTCCGCCGCCACGTCGATGCCGTTCGCGAGCGCGATGTCATCGGTGTGGAAGACGTCGAGCACCGGCTGCTGCGACCGGAGCCAATCCGCACTCACCGGAGCACCCGAGCGGCGGAGCACCCACACGGCGAGCTCGACGAAGGCCCCGGCGTCGGACTGACACTCCCGCAGTGCGACGGCGTCGAACGGCTCGTCGGTCGGCGCACAGCTGGTCGGCGGGTCGAGGAGCATCGACCGGGCGATGCGGGTGCGCTCCACCATCTGGCCGACGGTCCACGGGGCGATGACCACGCCGACGTACCGCTGGACGACCACGAGCCGCATCGCCTCGAGCGGGACGAGGGCTTCCCGGACCGGCGTGCGCGAGACCTGCATGTCGTCCGCCAGGGCGTCGAGGCGGAGACGCTGCCCTCGCCGGTAGTCACCGCGCAGGATGCTCCGGAGCATGCGCGCGAAGACGGCGTCCCGCAGCAGGTTGCGCGGGACGGCGATCGGGTCCCCGGGGTGGGCGACGTCACGATCGGGACGGAGGAGGCCGGTCATCACGTCACCGTCACGCACGGCGGCCCCGATGGGACACCACCCCGACACCGCCGTGGACAACCGTCCCGGTCAGCCGTATGTGGAGGGCGTCATCCTGTTCGGTCGTCGCTCGTCGTCCACTCGTCGTTCTCGCGTTCCGCATGGTGCCTCCGTGACCACGGCCCGCCAGGTCGGGCCGTGGTCACGAGGATCACAGGGCGCGGAACCCACCGCTAAACATGTTGCATCAGGAGTTTCGCGTGGATGCGGACTTCGACCCCGCCCCGTCCTTCGCGGTCAGGACGGACAGCGGCTGGGTGATGTCCTCCAGGCCCTTCCGGGCGGCATCGACCCCGAAGACCAGCGCCACCACGCCTCCGAGGACCATCACCCCGGACCCGAGCAGGTAGCCCCAGAACAGCGGCTCGCGCGACGAGCCGTCACCGATGAAGGCGCCGTACACGATCGGGGCGATCGCACCGAAGACCTGCGCCAGGGCGAAGAAGTACGAGATCGCCTGCGAGCGCAGTTCGAGCGGGAAGATCTCGCTCACCGTCAGGTAGGCGCTCGATGCACCGGCCGACGCGAAGAAGAACGACACGCACCAGAACGCGACCTGCACCGTCGCGCTGATGGCGTCCGCGCGGAACAGGAACGCCGAGGTCGCGAGCACGAGCCCCGAGACCAGGTACGTCAGGAAGATCATCTGCCGGCGACCCCAGGTGTCGAAGAACCGGCCGAGGATGAGCGGGCCGAGCAGGTTGCCGATCGCGAACGGGAAGAAGTACAGGCTCGTCTGCGCGGTCTCCATGTCGAAGAAGTTCGTCAACACCAGCGCGTACGTGAAGAAGATCGCGTTGTACAGGAAGGCCTGCGTGATCATCATCGTCGCGCCGACCAGCGTGCGGGTCGGGTACTGCTTGAGCAGCACGCGGGCGATGGTGAGGAACCCGACGCGGTCCATCGGCGTCACCGTCATCGCCTTCGACTGCGGCACGGTCTCGAGCTTCCGACCCGACTCCCGCTCGACCTCGGCCTCGATGCGCGAGACGGTCTCCTCCGCCTCCCGCTCCTTCCCGTGCGTCATCAGCCACCGGGGACTCTCCGGGATGTGGCGCCGCAGGAAGATGATCGCGATGCCGAGCACCGGGCCGAGGAAGAACCCGATCCGCCAGCCGACGTCCTCCGCGAAGTGGGCGGTGTCGAGCAGGTAGATGTTCGCGGCGGCGCCGAGCGCAGCACCACCCCAGTAGGTTCCGTTGATGGCGATGTCGACGTGCCCGCGGTACTTCGACGGGATGAGTTCGTCGATCGCCGAGTTGATCGCGGCGTACTCGCCACCGATGCCGAGCCCGGCCACGAACCGGAACACGGCGAGGAACCAGAAGTCCTGCGCGAGGCCGGCGACACCCGAGCCGATGAGGTAGATCGCGAGCGTCAGGATGAAGAGCTTGCGTCGACCGAGCCGGTCGGACATCCGCCCGAAGACGAGTGCACCGACGACCTGACCGACCAGGTAGACGCTGCCGAGCGACGCCACGTCCTGGTTCGACAGCCCGAGGTCCGCCTTGAAGCCGGCGTTCGACACGATCTGGATCTCGAGGCCGTCGAGGATCCACGACACCCCGAGGCCGACCACGACGCTCCAGTGGAACCTCGTCCACGGGAGCCGGTCCATCCTCGCCGGGACCAGGCTCGTGACCGTGCCGTCCCTCGTTCCGCTGGCGCTCGACATGCGCATGCTCCTCCCGCGGCGAGCGCCCTCGGCCAGCCGCAAGCCAGGACCGTACGCCTGCGCCACCGCCTTCGTTCCCGGCCTGGCCGCGGCCCCGGAGCACGGTCCCGACGAGCGCGGAGGCAGGGACGAGCGGGGCGGAGCCGGATCCCCCTATGTCGATCAGGCTCCGCCGCTCTGCTGTCATCCTCCCGGATGCTAGGGATCCTCACAACTCTCGTGACGTCCGCGGGGTCGGCCGGGAGGCCCGTGGCGGCCCCCGCCACGGGCCTCCCGGCCGGTAGCGTGGTCGCGTGCCGCTGCAGAACTCGACCGACCGGATCCTCACCACCCACACCGGGTCACTCCCCCGGACGCCGGCGTTGACCGCGCTCCTGGTCGCCCGTGACCAGGGGAAACCGTTCGACGAGCAGGCACTCCGCGAGGAGTCCGCGGCGGTGCTCGCCGCCACGGTGGACGCGCAGCTCGATGCCGGGCTCGACGTCGTCAACGACGGCGAGGTCCCCCGCGTCGGCTTCTCGACGTACATCCGCGAGCGCCTGACGGGCTTCGGCGGCACCGGCCACCGCAAGCCGACGCTCGACTCCGTGAAGTTCCCCGGGTACGCCGCGTTCCAGGCGCGACAGATCGACGAAGGCGCCGAGTTCGCCCGGGTGTGGGACACCCCGGTCGCGCAGGGCCTGCTGCAGTACGACGAGGAACGGGCCGGGATCCGCGAGGACCTGGACGGCTTCGAGCGCGAACTGGCGCGGAACGCCGCCGACGGACGCGTTCCTGAGGGGACCTTCATCTCCGCGGCGACACCCGGCATCGTCGCCACCACCCTGCTGCTCGACGACGCGAACCCGCACTACGCCGACCACCGTGAGTACGTCTTCGCCCTCGCCGAGCAGCTGCGGGTCGAGTACGAGGAGATCGCCGCCCGCGGGCACGTCCTGCAGCTCGACGCCCCGGACCTCGCGATGGAACGGGTGATCCACTTCGGCGACGCCCCGCTCGACGAGTTCCTGGCCGCCGTCGACCTGCACGTCGACGCCCTCAACCACGCCCTGCGGAACATCCCGAAGGAGCAGACCCGGCTGCACGTCTGCTACGGCAACTGGCAGGGCCCGCACCAGGACGACGTGCCGGTCGACGTGCTCCTCCCGCACCTTTACCGCGCCGACGTCGGCTCGTTCAGCATCCCGTTCGGCAACCCGCGGCACGCGCACGAGTTCCCCGCCTTCCGCGACCTGCCGCTCCCCGACGGCGCCGTACTCGTCCCCGGCGTCATCGACGTGACGACGAACTACCTCGAGCACCCGCAGCTCGTCGCGAACCGGATCGTCGAGGCCGCGGAGGCCGTGGGCGACCCGACGCGCATCGTCGCGAGCACCGACTGCGGCCTGGCGACCTTCGCGAGCTACGAGTTCGTGGCGTCGGACGTCGCCTGGGCGAAGCTCGGCGTGCTCGTCGAGGGCGCGGAGATCGCTTCGCGGCGCCTGTTCGGCTGACGCGGGACGCGCCCGTCTGCGCGCGACGCCTCCGGCCGCGCGAGACGCCGTGGTGTCCGGCGGCGTCTCGGCAGCAGCGCGGCGTCACAGGCTGACGGGGGCGTCTCGGACGGGAGGCGCGGGGCCGGACCGGCTCGACGCTCCCGCCCGGCACGTGGTCGCCAGCGTCGGCGGGCAGGCGTACCGTGGCGCCCGTGACCCGACCAGACATCACCACGGTCGGCGAGCTCCGCGCTGCTGGGCACGTCCAGAAGTCGGTCCGCGCCGAGATCCGCGACAACCTGCTGACCGCCCTCCGCGAGGGCCGCGACCCCTGGCCCGGCCTGCACGGGTTCCGGACGACCGTCATCCCGCAGCTCGAACGAGCCCTCATCGCCGGGCACGACGTCGTCCTGCTCGGCGAGCGCGGCCAGGGCAAGACCCGGCTGCTCCGCACCCTGAACGGCCTGATGGACGAGTGGACGCCGGTCATCACCGACTCCGAGCTCGGCGAGCACCCGTTCGAGCCGATCACCACGGCGAGCATCCGGCGGGCCGAGGACCTCGGCGACGCCCTGCCGATCTCGTGGGTGCACCGTGACGAGCGCTACGTCGAGAAGCTCGCGACGCCGGACACGAGCGTCGCGGACCTCATCGGCGACGTCGACCCGATGAAGGTCGCGGAGGGTCGCAGCCTCGGCGACCCGGAGACGATCCACTTCGGGCTCATCCCGCGCGGCCACCGGGGCATCGTCGCGATCAACGAGCTGCCCGACCTCGCCGAGCGCATCCAGGTCGCGATGCTCAACGTGATGGAGGAGCGGGACGTCCAGATCCGCGGGTACGTCCTCCGCCTGCCGCTCGACGTGCTCATCGTCGCGAGCGCGAACCCCGAGGACTACACGAACCGCGGCCGGATCATCACGCCGCTCAAGGACCGCTTCGGTGCCGAGATCCGCACGCACTACCCGATCGAGCTCGAGGACGAGATCGCGGTGATCCGGCAAGAGGCACACCTGACCGCCGACGTCCCGGACCCGCTCATCGAGATCCTCGCCCGCTTCACCCGGGCGCTCCGCGAGTCGAGCGCGGTCGATCAGCGCAGCGGCGTCAGCGCCCGCTTCTCGATCGCCGGCGCCGAGACCGTCTCCGCGGCGGCCGTGCACCGTGCCGCGCGCCAGGGCGAGCCCGAGGCCGTCGCCCGGCCGATCGACCTCGAGACCGCGGTCGACGTCCTCGGCGGCAAGATCGAGTTCGAGTCCGGGGAAGAGGACCGCGCCGACGAGGTGCTCGAACACCTGCTGCGCACCGCGACCGCCGAGACCGTCCGCTCGCGTTTCCGGGGGCTCGACTTCGGCGTCCTCGTGGACGCGCTCGAAGCCGGGACGATGGTGACCACGGGTGAGCAGGTCAGCGCGCGGGACTTCCTCGCCGGCCTGCCGTCGCTCGGCGAGTCCGACCTGTACGACCAGGTCTGCGAACGTGTCGGGGCGACGAACGACGGCGAACGGGCCGGCGCCGTCGAACTGGCGCTCGAGGGGCTGTTCCTCGCGCGGCGCATCAGCAAGGAGTCCGGCGGGGGCGAAGCAGCGTATGGCATCTAGCCGCCCGAACCGGCGGCTGAGCCGGGACACCCGCTACGGCCGGTACGAGGGCGGCCCGGACCCCCTGGCACCGCCCGTCGACCTCGCCGAGGCGCTCGACGCCATCGGCGAGGACGTCATGGCCGGCACCTCGCCCGAACGCGCGATGCGAGAGTTCCTCCGCCGTGGCGGTCCGACCCAGCGCGGGCTCGACGACCTCGCCCGGCTCGTCGCCGAGAAGCGCCGGGAGCTCACCAGCCGGAACAACCTCGACGGCACCCTGCAGGAGGTCCGGCAGCTCCTCGACGAGGCCGTCCTCGCCGAGCGCGGCCAGCTCGCCCGGGACACCGCGATGGACGACGGCGACCGGGCACTCGCCGAGATGCAGCTCGACAGCCTCCCGGCGTCTCCCGCGGCCGCCGTGCGCGAGCTCAGCGGCTACGGGTGGACGAGCCCCGCGGCCCGGCAGAAGTACGAGCAGATCAGGGACCTGCTCGGTCGGGAGATGCTCGACCAGCGCTTCGCCGGCATGAAGCAGGCGCTCGAGAACGCGACCGACGACGACCGGGCCGCGGTCGCAGAGATGATGCAGGACCTCAACGACCTGCTCGACGCCCACCGCCGCGGCGAGGACACGCAGGAGCAGTTCGACGCGTTCATGGCGCAGCACGGTGACCAGTTCCCGAGCAACCCGAAGGACGTCGACGAGCTCCTCGACGACCTCGCCGCCCGGTCCGCCGCCGCCCAGCGGATGCGGAACTCGATGACGCAGGAGCAGCGCGACGAACTCGACGCCCTCGCCGAGCAGGCGTTCGGCTCCCCCGCCCTGATGGGCGCGCTGTCCCAGCTGGACGAGAACCTCCGCGCGCTCCGTCCCGGCGAGGACTGGGGCGGCTCCGAGGGGATGGACGGCGAGCAGGGCCTCGGACTCGGCGACGGGACCGGGGTCTTCCAGGACATCGCGGACCTCGACGCCCTCGCCGACCAGCTCGCGCAGGTCGGTCCGGGCTCGGAACTCGACGACCTGGACCTCGACGCCCTCGCGCAGCAGCTCGGCGACCAGGCCGCCGTGGACGCCCGCACCCTGCAGCAGCTCGAGAAGGCGCTGCGGAACTCCGGGTCCTTGCGCCGGGGCACGGACGGCCAGCTCCGTCTCACCCCCAGGGCGATGCGGCAGCTCGGGAAGAGCCTGCTCAAGGACGTCGCCGAGCGGATGTCCGGCCGACAGGGCGCGCGTGACCTGCGCCGGGCCGGAGCCGCCGGTGACCGCTCGGGCTCGACCCGGCCGTGGGAGTTCGGCGACACCGAACCGTGGGACGTCACGCGCTCGATCACGAACGCCCTGACCAGGACCGCGGGCGACGGAACACGTTCCGGTGCCGGTGTCCGCCTGCAGATCGAGGACGTCGAGGTGCAGGAGACGGAGGCCCGCACGCAGGCCGCCGTCGCGCTGCTCGTCGACACCTCGTTCTCGATGGCGATGGAGGACCGGTGGGTCCCGATGAAGCGGACGGCCCTGGCGCTGCACACGCTCATCTCGACGCGGTTCCGCGGCGACGACCTGCAGCTCATCGCGTTCGGTCGCGAAGCCGAGGTGATGGACGTCGAACAGCTCGTCGGCCTCGACGCGATGTGGGACAAGGGGACGAACCTGCACCACGCCCTGCTGCTCGCGAACCGGCACTTCCGGAAGCACCCGAACGCACAGCCGGTCCTGCTCATCGTCACGGACGGCGAGCCGACGTCGCACCTGGAGCCGAACGGGCAGGTGTACTTCAGCTACCCGCCGGACCCGGTGACCATCGCCCTGAGCGTCCGCGAGTTGGAGAACGCCCACCGTCTCGGCGCGAAGACGACGTTCTTCCGCCTCGGCGACGACCCCGGTCTGGCACGCTTCGTCGACGGCATGGCCCGCCGGGTCGACGGCACGGTGACCGCTCCGGAGAACGAGGACCTCGGCGTCGCGGTGGTCGGCTCCTACCTGGGGGCCAGGCGCGGCTCCGGCTCGGCCTCCGGCGACGACGGGCTGTGGGGCAGCGCCTTCGGGCGCTTCGCCTGAGCGGCGACGGGACCGACTGGTGCCGACTGCCGGACGGGAGGCGCGCCTCCCGGCCGGCGACCGGCCAGCGTCAGAAGACGGGCCAGGGCACGGCCGGCCCGGACCCGGTCGGCGGCGGGAACGCCCGCACCGCGGCGAGCGCGGCGCACCGACCGCGGAGGGCCGACAGTTCGTCGTCCGTCAGGTGCTCCCGGAGGGTCTCGCCGAGCTCGCCACGGAGCGCCTCGGACAGCCGCTGGAGCCCGGCGACCTCGTCGTCGGTGAGCGGCTCGCCGATCCAGCCCCACAGCACGGTCCGGAGCTTGTGCTCGGCGTGGAAGGTCAGACCGTGGTCGACGCCGAAGCGGTGACCGTCCGGCATCGCCAGGACGTGGCCGCCCTTGCGGTCCGCGTTGTTCGTGACGACGTCGAAGACCGCCATCCGCCGGAGGACCGCCGTGTCCTCGTGCACCAGGGTGACCGCCTGCTCGTTCTCGTCGACGGCGTCGAGCACCTCGCGCACGGTCCCCTCGGCGACCGCGGCCGAGGCTTCCTCGCTCGGGAGCAGGTCGACCGCGTCCTGCGCCGGGTCGATGACCTGCCAGCGCTGGACCATCCCCGGGCCGAAGGGGCCGTCCCCGAGCCAGGTCGGCGGGACGACGTTCCACCCGAGGGCTTCGGAGACGAGGTACGCGGACACCTCGCGGCCGGCGAGCGTGCCGTCCGGGAAATCCCACAGCGGCTTCTCGCCCTCGATCGGCTTGTAGACGACGTCCTCGCCGTCGAGCCGGGCGACGAAGGTGGCGTTCGAAGCCTCGCGGATGCGTCCGGTGATCCGGAGCTCCCCCGGTGCGCTCGGCACCGAGGCGCTGGCGGCATCGAGGCCGGCGAAGCCGTCACCGCTGCCCCGCTGGACCGTCATCCGAGCTCGGGCGGGTTCGGTCGTCCGGCGGCGACGATCTCCCGGGTGCGCTCGACGAACGCGCGGGCGGTGCCGACCGGGATCTTCACCTGCAGGAGTTCGGTGGGCTCGGGGAGCTCGACGACCGCTTCGACCTCGTCGCCGTCGCCGGTGGACTCGGTGACGACCTCGAGGTCTTCTTCGATCGGGTACGCCTCGATGACCACCTGCGCGGTGGCGGGGTCGAAGCCCAGGCTCAGGGCTCCGGCGCGGAACTCGGGCTCCACGGGCTGGTCGAGCGGGTCCCCGTCGCGCAGCTCGGTGGGGGCGGCGTCGGGGACGCTGAAGCGGTTGTCCTCCACCGTGGCGACCTCGTCGAGGAGTTCGTCGATCTTGTCGGCCAGGACGGCCGACTGTTCCTTCTCGATGGCGACGCTCACGACGCGGCGGCCGTCGCGGGCCTGGATGTAGAACGACCGCTCGCCCGGGAGTCCGATCGTTCCGACGACGAGTCTGTCCGGCCAGTCGAAGCCGTGGACGATGGGGGGCATACCCGCATTGTAGGAGCGGCCGCCTCCGTCCGTTCAGGGAGTGGGTCGCTCGGCGTCCTCGTGGCCCGCTCCGCCCCCGACCGGTGCGTCGCCGGACGGTGCCGCTGCCCGCGCCAACCAGGAGAGGTCCCCCGACTCGGTGTTCGTCGCGACGACCTCGGGGCGCTGCTCGCCGTAGCGGACGATCGACACCGAGGCCGGTCCCACGGCGATGCGCTGGAACAGGTCGAGGTGCATGCCGAGCGCGTCGGCGAGGACGGACTTGATGATGTCGCCGTGGCTCACCGCCACCCAGACCGCCTGTGGACCGTGCTCGGCCTCGATCTGCGCGTCGAGCCGGCGCACCGCCGCCACCGCCCGGGACTGCATGGTCTGCATCGACTCCCCGCCCGGGAACACCACCGCGCTGGGGTTGGTCTGCACCACCCGCCAGAGCGGCTCCTTCGCGAGGTCGCTGATCGCGCGGTTCTGCCAGTCGCCGTAGTCCGCCTCGATGATGCCCCGCTCGACGAGCTGCTGCGGGTCGCCCGGCTGGAAGGCCGTGATCGCACGGGCGGTCTGTCGGCACCGCTCCAGCGGACTGGAGACGACCGCGGCGAGGGGCACCGCGGCGATCCGCTCGGCCGTCGCGGCTGCCTGGCGCTTGCCGACGGAGTCGAGGGCGACGCCGGCAGTGCGGCCCGCGAGGAGTCCGGTCGCGTTCGCGGTGGTGCGCCCGTGCCGGACGAGGAGGACGGTCGCCATGGGGACGATCCTAGGCGCGCCCGACGGTGCGACCAGCGGACAGGCACGTGCGGGCGATCCGCGGACCCGCGAGAATCGAACGGTGTTGGTCTCCATCGTCTACATGAGCGTCGCGACGCACGAGTTCACCGAGGACGATCTCGCCGAGATGCTCGCCGCCGCGCGGCTGCGCAACGAGGCGCTCGGCGTCTCCGGGCTGCTCGTCGTCAAGGGCGGCCGCTTCATGCAGCTCCTGGAGGGCCCGGCGTGGAGCGTCGACGACCGGTTCGCCGCGATCGAGCGGGACCCGCGCCACCACACGATCCGGTCGCTGATCCGGGAGGACATCGAGCACCGCCGCTTCGACGGTTGGTCGATGGCGTACCGCGGCCTCGACGACGCCGACATCGCGGCCGAGGAGGGCTTCAGCCCGTTCCTGTCCGGCACGCTCGAGTTCGCGCCGACCGTCGACCGCACGAGTGCCGCCTGGCTCCTGAAGTGGTTCCGCGACCGGGACCTCGTCGAGGACTGACCCCACTCGTCCACTGGACGGCGTCGTCCACCGCGGCGCGCACCACCGCGGCGCGCTCACCGTTCTGTCTGTACCGTCGGCGGCATGCCGTTCTTCCGTTCCACCCCAGCCCCGCCCGCGACTCCCCCGACGGAGCCGTTGACCGGCGCGCGGGCCGCGTGGTCCGACTCGTTCGGCAAGCTCGCGACCCGGTGCCTGCAGGTCATCATCATCCTGGTCATCGTCGCGGGCATCGTCTACGCGAGCCAGGTGCTCAGCGTCGTCACGATCCCGGTGCTCCTGGCGCTCATCATCGCCTCGGCCATGCACCCCGTCGTGTCCTGGCTCCGCCGACACGGTTTCCCGTCCGTCTTCGCGACGCTGACCGTGCTCCTCGGTGTGCTCGTCGTCCTCGGACTCCTCGGGTACCTCATCGTCGTCGCCGTCGAGAACCAGTGGTCGAGCCTGCAGAAGTCGGCCGTGCAGGGGTTCCAGCAGCTGCAGGACTTCAGCACGACGTTGCCGTTCGCCATCTCGGACTCGCAGGTCGACGACGCGGTCAACACGGCCACCGACTTCGTCACGAGCGCCCAGTTCGGCTCGGGAGCACTCGCAGGCGCGTCCGCGACCGCGAACTTCCTCACCGGCCTCGTGCTCATGATCGTCGTGCTGTTCTTCTTCCTCAAGGACGGGCCCCGCATCTGGGAGTTCCTGCTCCGCCCCTTCACCGGCGCCTCGTACACCCGCGCCCGCCGCGTCGGTGACCGGGTCGTCTCCACCCTGGGCGGCTACGTCCGCGGTACCGCCACCGTCGCGGCCGTCGACGCGATCGGCATCGGTGTCGGCATCGCCATCGTCGGCGTCCCCCTCGCCCTGCCCCTGGCCGTCATCGTGTTCATCACGGCGTTCATCCCGATCGTCGGCGCCACCGCAGCAGGCATCCTGGCAGCGCTCGTCGCCCTCGTCGCGCTCGGCCCGGTGCCGGCGCTGATCGTCATCGGCATCGTGGTGCTCGTCAACCAGCTCGAGGGCAACTTCCTCCAGCCGGTGCTCATGGGCAAGACGCTCCGTCTGCACGGCCTGGTCATCCTGATCGGCCTCACCGCGGGCACCGTCCTCGCCGGCATCACCGGTGCGATCATCTCGGTGCCGCTCCTCGCCGCCGCATGGGGTGCGATCAAGGTGTGGGACGGCCCGGACCTCGCCGCCGAGCCGTGGCGCCAGAAGCGTTCCGAGGACGTCGAAGACCACGAACGGGCGAACAAGCGGGCGAAGCGACGCGAGAAGGCGCAGAAGGCCCGCGCAGAACGACGCGAGAAGGCGGAGAAGGCCCGCGCGAAGCAGGCCGCGAAGGCCGCGAAGGCGGGCTGACGCCACCACCGGGACCGGACGGGAGGCCCGGACCGACCCACCGGGGTCGGTCCGGGCCTCCCGTGGTTCCGCCGGACGCTGGCGCCGTCAGCCCGGGCGGGGCGTCCGTCGGGGACGTGGTCAGACCGGCGGGCAGGCGAACGAGCGATCGACGACCGCCAGCAGCCGCGCTCGGTGCGCCGGGGCGACGCACGCGAGCGCGAGCACGCGCCACATCGTCCCGACGGCCGGGAGCAGGTCCGCCCGCGCGGCACGCACGTCCGAGACGAGCTGCACACCCGTGAACCACGGGACGACCGTCGCCCCGAGCGCTTCGGCGCTGACCGTCGAGTCGACCTCACCGGCGGCCACCGCGAGCCGGAAGACGTCGACGACGCTCGCGATCCACTGGTCGTAGAAGGCGGAGGTGGCGCCGGAGAAGACCCGGTTCTCGAGCGAGAGCCGGATGCCCGCGCGCACGACGGCGTCCTCGAGCAGGAGCCCGGCGATCGTCCGGGACGCGACGACCAGTCCGCCGAGCGGCGACGGGTCCTCGAACGAGACGGCGGCGAAGGTCCGGGCGTTCTGCTCGTCGATGACCCCGAGGGCGATCGCCTGCTTCGTGCGGAAGTGGAAGTGGATCGCGCCCTGGCTGACCCCGGCTGCCTTGGCGATCCCGGCGATGCTCGCGGCCCCGAACCCCTGCCGGTCGAACTCGACGGCCGCCGCGTCGAGGATCGCGGTGCGGCGGTCGGTCCCGCGTCCGGGCACGGGTGTCGGCATCGTCATGGTCTTCGTTCCCCCGTGGTCCCTGGTGCTGGGCGTGGACAGAACGACCGGTGCACGCCGACGACAAGGCTACCGCGGAAGCGAAGAGTCCTCACGCTCCGAGGCGTGCCGTTGGTCATCCAGACGCCGGACACCTCGGGGGCATCCCGTGCAGCCCAGCGGGAAGGGGGATCCCTCGGGATCAGTCGTTCGCCGCCCCGCGTCATCGACGCCGTGCTCGGCGAGCGCTGTCGACCAGGGCTCCGCCGAGCGCGACGAGTGACACCGCTGCGATGCCGACGTACCCGACGGTGAAGTCGGCCCCGCCACCGTCGGGCGCCGTGACCACGATCACGATGCTCCAGACGACGGCTGCTGTCGCGGCGAGGAGTGTGAGACCGGCGGATGCCCCGAGCACGACGGCTCGTCTGTTCCACGCGGGCTCGTGACCGGTCGACGCGGCCGCGGGGCGCCGGTCACCGTAGGGCCCTGGTGCTGGTGCTCGAGACGTCACGACGCAACCCTCCCACGGGCACGGAGCCTCACCGGCCCGGCGCTCCCTCCTGCATGAGCGATGCGAGCAGCCCGAGCCGCTCGGCACTCTCGCTCCCCGGGTCGGCGTAGTAGAGCACGAGGACGAGGCCGTCGACCGGCAGCTTGTCGCGGTGCAGGTGCAACTCGCCGACGACCGGGTGGTCGACCGTGACCGACCCGCCCTCGAGTGCCCGGACGTCCTGCCGCGCCCAGAGCTGTCGGAAGCGTCCGCTCGCGAGCGACAGCTCACCGACGAGTTCGACGACCCGTTGGTCCTGCGCGGCGTCCGCGACCGACCGCCGGAACGCCCCGACGAACTGCTGGACCGCACGCTCCCAGTCCCGGTGGAACGCCCGCTCCTCCGGGTCGAGCAGCAGGGACCGCAGCCGGTTCTCGCCGACCCGGAGGCGGGGTGAGAACGCGGTCGCGAGGTCGTTCGCCGCGAGGACGTCGAACGCGCGACCCTCGAGGAACGCGGGGACGTCGAGCGATGCGAGGAGTGCGTGCAGGCGGGCCGGGACGCGCTCGGCACTCCGACGGGGTCGACTCCGTCGGACGGGCTCGGCGAGGTGCCGGAGGTGCGCCTGTTCGACGTCGTCGAGCCGCAGCACACGGGCGAGTGCGTCGAGGACCTGCGGCGACGGGTGGGTGTCGCGGCCTCGCTCGAGTCGCAGGTAGTAGTCGGTGCTGACGCCCGCGAGCATGGCGACCTCCTCGCGGCGGAGGCCCGGCACGCGTCGGAGCCCGCCACCCGGGATGCCGGCCTGCTCAGGCGTCACGAGCCCACGTCGTGCCTGCAGGTACGCGCCGAGCAGGTTCGTCGGGGCGTCGTCCGGGCCTCCGCCTGCGGTCATGCGGCCGTCCCAGACCGTCCGGGCAGCGTCGCGAGCGCGCGCGACCGCTGCGCGACGAGGTCGTCGTAGGTGCCGTCGCGTTCCGCCCACCGGTGCATGAGGACACCCTGCACCAGGACCTCGTGCGGCGTCGGGTCCTGTGCCAGGAGCGTCATCACCTCGGCGCCGAACGCCCCGAGGTCGAGCGCGTTCGGGTTGCTGGTCCCCATGCTCGTGGCGACCGCCGGCGGCACGAGCTCGGCGACGTCGACACCGGTCCCGGCGAGCTGTGCTCGGAGCGCCTCGCTGTAGGCGTGGACGGCCGCCTTCGAGGCACCGTACGAGGCCATGAGCGGGAAGGGCAGGAAGCCGATGCCCGAGCTCACGGTGACGATGGTGCCGCTCCCCCGCGCGAGCAGGTGCGGGGTGAAGGCGTCGACGACCCGGATGGTGCCGAGCACGTTGACGTCGATCGTCCGCTCGGCGTCGACGAAGTGCGCCGGGTCGCGGAGGTCCTCGGGAACGCCGATGCCCGACATGGTCACGACGGTGTCCAGGTCGGGCAGGAGGTCGAGTACGGTGTCGCGGGCAGCATCGACCGAAGCACTGTCCGTGACGTCGATCGTGACCGTGCCGAAGCCCTCGGTTCGGAGCTGGTCGAGCAGGTCGGTGCGTCGGCCGCCGATGACGACGGAGCACCGGCGTCCCGGAAGCGCCGGGCGAGTTCGAGGCCGATGCCGGAGGTGGCGCCGACGATGACGACTGAGCGTGTGGTGATGTCCATGCCTCGACGCTAGGTCGGTGGTGCGAACGGTCCCGGGTCCCCCGCAGGACCTGTCAGAGCCGACGAGCGGGGAACACTGCGGAGGGTGTGGGATTCGAACCCACGAGACATCGCTGCCCACCTGTTTTCAAGACAGGCTCCATCGGCCACTCGGACAACCCTCCGTGACGCGACCACGTGGCGAGACGTGACCGCGTCCCGAGCAGTCTACCGGGCCTCCCGTCCGGCGGCGGAGCGCCGGCCGCGCCTCAGCGCGGCAGGGTGTCGAGCGCCGCCGCGAGCCCGTCGTCCGTGACGCCACCGGTGATCTCGCTCCCGGCGTCGACGACGTCGTCCGGCGCCTGCCCCATCACGACACCACGGCCGGAGGTGGAGGCCCAGCGCAGCATGTCGATGTCGTTGCGTCCGTCACCGGCCGCGAAGACGCGGGAGCGCGGGATGTCGAGCCATTCGCGGACCCGCTCCATCGCGGTGGCCTTCGTGACGCCCTCGGGAGCGATGTCGAGCCAGGCCGTCCAACCGACGGTGTACGAGACCTTGTGCAGACCCATCCGGTCGACGATCTGCAAGAACTCCTCGAGCCCGTGCTCCGGGGAGATGACGACGACGCGGGTGGCGCGGACGTTCAGCAGCTGCTCGAAGTCGACGTGGTCGCCGGACGCGGTCATGGTGTCGTCCGGGAAGTCGCCGGACAGCAGGTAGTGGCCGGTCTCGTCCTCGACGCCGTACGCCCCGTTCTGCAAGGCCCCGCGGATGGTCTGCAGCACCTCGGTCGGGTCGAAGGTCTCGACGTGGACGCGCTCGTACGCGCCGTCGGGGGTGCGCTCGAGCGTGAGTGCGCCGTTCGCACAGACGAGGTACCGCGGCTCGATGCCGAGCTGCTCGAGCAGCGGGACGGTCATGCCCTCGCTGCGGCCGGTGGAGAGCATGACCTCGTGCCCGGCGGCCTCGGCGTCGCGGACGGCCCGGATGACGGTGTCGGTGATGACGCCGTCCTCGCGCATGGTCGTGCCGTCGATGTCGAGCGCGACGAGCCAGCGCTTCACCCGCGCCGGCGCAGCGGCATCCCGGCCCGATGCCGCGTCGGAACCGTCCACGAAGCCGCGTGAGGAGCTCATCGGGGTTCGATCACCTCGACGCCGCCCAGGTAGGGCCGGAGCACCTCGGGGATGACGACCGAGCCGTCCTCCTGCTGGTGCGTCTCGAGGATCGCGACGAGCCAGCGGGTGGTGGCCAGCGTGCCGTTGAGGGTCGCGACCGGCGCGGTCTTGCCGCTCTCGGTGCGGTACCGGATGTCGAGACGGCGGGCCTGGAACGTCGTGCAGTTCGACGTCGAGGTCAGCTCGCGGAAGGTGCCCTGCGTCGGCACCCAGGCTTCGAGGTCGTACTTGCGCGCGGCACTCGTCCCGAGGTCACCCGCGGCGGTCTCGATCACGCGGTAGTGCAGCCCGAGGTCCTGCAGCATCGACTCCTGGTACGACATGAGCCGCTGGTGCTCGGCGTCGGCCTGGTCCGGGTGGACGTAGGCGAACATCTCGAGCTTGTTGAACTGGTGCACCCGGAGGATGCCGCGGTTGTCCTTGCCCGCCGACCCGGCCTCCCGCCGGTAGCAGGTCGACCAGCCGGCGTAGCGGAGGGCCGGGTCGTCCTCGGACGGGAACTGCAGGATCTCGTCCGCGTGGTAGCCGGCGAGGGCGACCTCGCTCGTGCCGGTCAGGTACAGGTCGTCGGCCTCGAGCCGGTAGACCTCGGCAGCGTGCTCACCGAGGAAGCCCGTGCCGGCCATCGTCTCGGGGCGCACGAGGGTGGGCGTGATCAGGGGCTCGAACCCGTGCTGCACGGCGCGGTCGAGGCCGAGCGACATGAGCGCGATCTCGAGGCGGGCGCCCATCCCCTTGAGGAAGTAGAACCGCGAGCCGGAGACCTTGACGCCGCGGGCGATGTCGATGATGCCGAGGGACTCGCCGAGGTCGGCGTGGTCCTTCGGCTCGAAGGCGAACGACGGCTTCGTGCCGACGGTGCGCAGGGTGACGAAGTCGTCCTCGCCACCCGCGGGCACGTCCGGCAGCACCACATTGGGGATCGCGCGGACGACTGAGTTGAAGGTGTCCTCGGCTGCGGTGACGGTGGCCTGCGCCTCCTTCACCTTCGCGGCGAGCGCCTGCGCCTGCTGCACGAGCGCGGCCTTCTCGTCCTTCGGGGCCTTCGCGACGGTCTTGCCGAACGCGTTCTGTTCGGCGCGGAGCGCCTCGAACGCCGTGATGGCGCTGCGTCGCGCTGCGTCCGCGGCGACGGCCTGGTCGACGACGTCGACGGAGGCGCCGCGCGCCGCCTGCGAGGCCTTGATGAGGTCCGGTTCGTCGCGCAACAGCTGGGGGTCGATCACCGGCCCAGCTTACCGGGGACCCGGTGTCCGACCGGTGGACGCTCCGGACGGGAGGCCCGGCACCGGCCCGACCCGCGCTCCCGTCCCGGACGTGGTCACGTTCCGGACCGCGCAGCCGGTGCCCGGTAGCGTTGACGGTATGTCGACGCCCTCGGAAGCCACCGCCGTGCCGGAGGACGCCCCTGCCACGGACCAGCGCACCGCCGCAGTCATCTACAACCCCGTCAAGGTCCACCTGCCGTCCCTGAAGCGCACCGTGAACCGGTACCAGCGCGAGGCCGGCTGGTCCGAGACCAAGTGGTACGCCACGAGCGAGGAGGACCCGGGCGGCGGCATGGCCCGGGAGGCGCTCGAGGCCGGTGCGGACGTCATCGCCGCGGCCGGTGGTGACGGGACGGTCCGCGCCGTCGCCGAGGTCGTGCACGGGTCCGACGCCGCGCTCGCCCTGCTGCCGAGCGGCACGGGCAACCTGCTCGCCCGCAACATCCCCGCGCCGATCGACGACCTCGGTGCCAGTGCGCACACGATCTTCCACGGCGAGGACCGCGAGATCGACATGGGCACCGTGCACGTCGAGCGGCCCGACGGCTCCCGTGAGCAGTTCGGCTTCCTCGTGATGGCGGGCCTCGGGCTCGACGCACGGATGCTCGTGAACACGAACGACGAGCTGAAGAAGAAGGTCGGCTGGCTCGCCTACGTCGACTCGCTCGTCCGGTCGCTGCGGGACTCCGACGCCATCGAGTTCCGCTACCGCCTGGACGGCCAGAGCACCCGGTCGGTCCGGGCCCACTCCCTCATCGTCGGCAACTGCGGCATGCTGCAGGCCGGCGCGACCCTGCTGCCGGACGCCGAGATCGACGACGGCTACTTCGACGTCGTCGTGATGCGACCGCACGGGTTCTTCGGTTGGGTCCGGATCGGGGCCCGCGTGTTCTGGGAGAACGCGATCCTCCGCCGCTTCCGTCGCTCGGCGCTCGGCAAGACCGAGATCGGCAAGACCATCGTCACGAAGACCCGCGACGAGCGCCCGCTGCGCTACCTGCGCGGCGAGGAGTTCACCGCGCGGCTCGAGCGCGCCGAGGAGTTCGAGATCGACGGCGACCCGGTGGGCGAGGTCCGCGCCTTCCGGGCGAAGATCGACGCGGGCGGTCTGACGGTCCGCGTGGCCGGACCCGAGGACCAGACGCGGGCGACCCGCCGCCGCTGACGCGTGCGGGGGTGTCGGACGGGAGGCTCAGCCCGCGTCCGGCTCCCCGCTCACGATCGCGCGCAGCCAGTCGCGCGCCTCGACGAAGGCCTGGTCGGAGTACCGGGGTGAGACCTCGGACCGGAGGCCGTCCGCACGCGGGTACGAGCCGAGGAAGGTCACCCGCGGGCTGAACCGCCGGAGGCCGAGCAGGGCGTCCGCGACGCGTTCGTCGTGCACGTGGCCGTCCAGGTCGATGACGAACCGGTAGCGGCCGAGCTCGTCGCCGATCGGCCGTGACGACAGCAGCCCCATGTTGATGCCCCGCGTGGCGAACTGCTCGAGCATGTCGACGAGGGCACCGGGGTGGTCCGCGGGCAGTTCGACGATGACGCTCGTCTTGTCGGACCCGGTCCGCGGCGGGATCGCCAGGGTCTTCGAGACGAGCACGAACCGGGTGACGGCGCTCGCGTTGTCGCCGATCGAGTCGGCGAGCACGGCGAGGTCGTAGTGGTCCGTGATGCCGGGCGGGGCGACGGCGGCGTCGGCGGTCGGGTGGTCGTCGAGGAGCACGGCCGCCGCGGCGACGTTCGAGGACGCCGGGATGTGCCCGTGGCCCGGCAGGTTCGCCTCGAGCCAGTGGTGCGTCTGGGCGTAGGCGACCGGGTGCGCGTTCACGGTGCGGACGTCCGACAGGGACGTGCCGGGGCGGGCGACGAGCACGAAGTCGACCGGGACGAGGTACTCCCCCACGATCCGCACGCCGGGGATCCGGGCGAGGGCGTCCTGCGTGGCGCTCACGCCGCCGTCGACGCTGTTCTCGATCGCGATCACGGCGCCGACCGAGCGGCCGGTCATGACGTCGTCGAGCGCCTCGCCGACGTTGTTGACGCTCCGCCAGGGCTTGCCGACCGCGGCCTCGACGAGCTTGAGCGCCGCCTCGGTGAAGGTCCCCGCCGGTCCGAGGTAGCTGTAGGTCTCGGACGGGGAGTCGGCGGCCTGGCTCATACCGGCGAGCCTATCGGCGTGCGGTGCCCCGTCCGCCGCTCAGAGGACGAGCTGCATGGTGTCCGAGTCGCCGTTCCGTCCGACGGTCCGGAACCCCGCTCGTTCGTAGAGGATGCGCGCGCCGGTGTTGCCGTCCTCGACGCTCAGACTCATCCCGGGCCACCCGGCGTCCCGCGCCGCGGCGACGAGCCGGGTGAGCAGCGCCGCCCCGATCCCGCGGCCGCGTGCCCGGGCGTCGAGGGCGAGGGTGAGCTCGGGCACGTCCGCGTCGACGAACCCGTACCCGGGGTCCTCGGGGGGCAGGTGCACCGCCCACGCGACGCCGACGGGCCCGTCCTCGTCGGTCGCCACGACGCCGAGGTCGGCGGCACCGGGCCGCTCGGGGTCGAACGCGGTGGAGTAGTGGGCGAACTCGGGCCGGTCGAGGTCGGCGTCGACGAACCGCTCCCCCGACCAGTTCATCGCGTCGAGCGTCGCCCGGCGGAGCAGGGGCACGTCCTCGGCGGTGGCCGCGCGGTACCGGATGCCGTCGACGGTGTCCGGCAGCGACTCCTCGGCGGTGCCCGTCAAGCGCGCCTCGCACATCGCGGTGTCGGAGACCGTGTCGTCGCCGGGCATGTTGCTCACCGCGGCGAACCGGCCCTCGGGGTCGACACGGGCGAGGAGGACGCGGGAGATCGTGTCGAGCTCGGCGACCTGCTCGTCGGTGAGCGCGTCGATCACGAGCCGCCGCGCGGTGCGGACGTGGTCCGGCGCGGCGGCGACGATGTGGTCGAAGCCGGCGTCGGTGAGCCGGACGTCGGTGGCCCGGCGGTCCTCGGAGGACGGGCACCGGGCGACGAGTCCGCGCTTCTCGAGGCGGGACACGACGTGCGACAGCCGCGGGAGGGACGCGTTCGTGGCCGAGGCGAGCACCGACATCCGCAGGGTGCGGGAGTCCCGCTCGGAGAGCATCGCGATGACCATGTAGTCGAACAGCGTCAGGTCGGCGTCCCGTTGGAGCTGCTGGTCGAGGGCGGCGGGCAGGAGTTCCATGACGGCGACGAACCCCATCCAGGCACGCAGCTGCTCCCGGGAGAGCCAGGGCGTGTCGTCGGTCATGGCGTTCATCCTACGGAGAGGTTGTCGCTGCAACCGCAGGTTCGTGCGGACGTCGTCGAGCCGTGACCGCGCCGACCACGAGTGCGGCCACGACGACCGCGACGAGCACGCCCTCGACGACGAGCAGCCGGGCGGTGTAGTCGAACGGCAGGACCGTGGGGTTCTTCGTGCCTTCGGACTTCGCGACGATCTCCGGGACGACGACGAGCGCGAGCACGCTGCCGAGGACGACCGTGGCCTGCACCACCACGAGCACCCACGCCCGCAGCGCACGGCCCGCGCGCCGGAGGCTCGCGCCGACGGCGAGCACGAACGGCGACAGCACGGCGTCGTGGAGCACGACCGCAGCGAGGAGCCAGACGAGCAGGCCACCGATGCGGTGCGGGCGGACCGAGGTCAGCAGGACCCAGGCGCCGAAGGCGATGACGAGCAGGCCGACGAGCACCAGGACGGTCCGCGCCACCCGGATCCGCCGGTCGAGGCGCTCGGGGGCGGGCAGGGCGCTCATGCGATGACCTCGATCCGTTCGATCCACTTGGTCTGCAGGACGCCGGGTCGTCCCGGGGCGATGATCCGCGCCGGGAACCCGTGCTCCAGGTCGAGCGTCGCACCGTTCAGCTCGAGGGCCACCAGGGTCGTCGGGTCGGCGGTGTACTCCGGTCCCATCTCCATCACCCGGTAGCTGCCGTTCTGCTCCAGACTCGTCACCCGCACGCGCACGTCCGGGTCGGACTGCACCGCCGCGAGGAGATCGCGCATCCGGACACCCTTCCAGCTCGCCATCTGGCTCCAGCCCTCCACGCACGAGATCGGGAGCCGCGCCTCGGCCTGACCCAGGGCGACGAGTTCGGCGCGGGAGAACGTCCGGCTGACCGCCGGGCCGGCGACGGTGAGCGCCCAGTCGGCGGCGGTCGCGGTGGCGAGGACCCCGGCGGCGCGAGCCGTCCGGTTCACCGGCAGCCCGTTCTGTCCGATGTGCCGCTTCCGGGGAGCGAAGACGTTGAACGGCTCGGCGAGCACCGACGACTGGCCGGCCGTGAGGACGACGACGCCGGCCGTGGCCGCCGTGACGCCGGCGATGAACCCGCGGCGGGCGAGACGCTGGCGCCCGCCCTCGGCGTCCGCGTCGGCGTCGGCGTGGGCGTCGGTGGCCGGGTCCGGTGCCGCGCGGTCCGCGACCGGCGGAGCGCCGTCGATCCAGCGGTGGAGGCGACCGACGAACCCGCGGGCGGTCGGGGCGGAGTCGGGGCGGGCCTCCAGGGCGGGGTCGGGCAGGTCGCTGCCCACCGTGCGGTCCACGACGAACCGACCGTGCTCGTCGAACGCGTCGCGCGATCGCCAGTACCGCGTGATGATGCGCAGCTTCGCGCCGATGTGCAGCACGAGCGAGCCGATGATGACGTACGCGAGGGCGTTGTGCACCTGCCGGAACGGGAACGGCCACGGGTACCACTGGAAGGTGTTGAGCAGTCCGGTCACGACCTGGATGAGCGCGGCCGCCACGAACACCGCGATCGACAGCCGCTCGAGCCCGTGCAGGACCCCGCGGACCGGCGGGGTCTGCAGCAGCGCCGGCATGACGACGTTCAGCTTGGCGAGCAGCAGCGGGATCGCGGCGATGCCGGCGGTGACGTGCAGGCCCTGCGTGACCTGGTAGAGCTGCACCGGCCGGGTCGGGAAGCGCATCCACCCGGGCGGTTCCTGCAGCAGGTGGCTGTAGACGCCGGTGGCGAAGCAGACGAGGAACGCGATCCCGAGCAGCCGACCGGTGACGACCGCCGAGCGCGCGGTGCGGTTCGGCGACGCCATCGCGCTCCGTGCGTCCAGGAGGAGGCGCTGCACGCCCGCTAGCCTCGACGGACCATGAGCGAACGACTGCACCCCGGCCGCCGCCCCTCGACCGGACTCGTCGCCACGCTGCTCGCCGTGGTGGGCGTGCTCGCGCTCGGCGCCGTCATCGCGGTGGGTGTCACGCATCTGGGGTTCCTCCGGGAGGGTCATCGCTCTCCATTCGTCACCTGGACGCTCATCGCTTGGGCGGTCTTCGCCGCTTCGGTGCTGGCGCTCAGGTTCGTGCCGCCGCACCTCGTGACGCGGATCGTGCTCGGTGGTGCGGTCGTGGTCGGCATCGCGGCCCTCGTCGGGCCGCCGAACACGAGCACCGACTCCGCACGCTACGCCTGGGACGGCATCGTGCAGCACGCCGGGGTGTCCCCCTACGCGCACACGCCGCAGTCCGAGGCCTTGGCAGGTCTGCGGCCGGACTGGCTGTTCCCCGACAAGGTCGACGGCACCTGCAAGCCCCTCGAACCTCGGTACCGCGGCCTCGGGGACGGGGCGCTCGGGCACTGCACGGCGCTCAACCGTCCGGACGTGCCGACGATCTACCCGCCGATGGCCGAGCTCTGGTTCGCCCTGGTCCGGGCTTCCGTGCCGGTCACGGCGCAGTACATGCCGTTCCAGGTCGCCGGACTGCTCGTCTCGCTCGGCGTGACGGTCGGTCTGCTCGTCGTCCTCCGCCGCATCGGCCGGCCGGCGTGGTGGGCGGCGCTGTGGGCCTGGTCCCCGCTCGTCGCCGCCGAGGCCGTGACGAACTCGCACGTCGACGTCGTCGGGGCCGCGCTGGCGACCGCGGGTGCGGTGCTCGTGGCGTTCGGTCGGCCGATCTGGGGCGGCATCGCGCTCGGGGCCGCGACCGCGACGAAGCTCATCCCGGCGATCGTCTACCCGGCGCTGCTCGGCCGGTGGCGGAGCTGGTGGGCGGTCCCGGTCGGCATCGCGGTGTTCGGGCTGCTCTACGTGCCGTACGTGCTCTCGACCGGGCCGAAGGTGCTCGGGTACCTGCCCGGCTACCTGTCGGAGGAGGGCTACGAGGACGGCTCCCGCTTCGCCCTGGTGGCGAAGGTCCTGCCCGGCGACGCGGCGACGATCGCCGTGGGCCTCATCGTCCTCGCCGCGGCGGTCATCGCCTGGCGGGTGTCGGACCCCGCGAACCCGTGGTCCGGCCAGGTGTTCATGATCGGCGTGACCTTCCTCGCGGTGACCCCGCGCTACCCCTGGTACGCGCTGCTGCTCATCCCGTTCGTCGTGCTGTCCGGCCGGTGGGAGTGGCTGTCCCTGACGCTCGCCATCGCGCTGCGCGGGGTGTGGCCGTCGGTCGTCGCCTACCGGTGGTGGCTGCTCGCGGCGATCGCCGTCGTGCTCGTCGTCACCCTCCTCCGCACGCGCCGCGAGGACTGGCTCCGGTGGCGGGACCGCCTGCTCGGCCGGAGCCAGGGAGCCCCGGTGCCCGCCGGGGACGCGAGCCGCGGTCCCCGCGACGTATCCTGACGACATGCCGGCCCAGATGCTCCCCTCGACGGGTCTGCTGAGCCGTGTGCGTGCGGGAGCGACGGACACCGCGGTGCACCCCCTGGTCGCACAGCATCCGGGCCTCCCGCCTCGGCCCGACGGCGACCCGGGCCTGGTGGACCGGTTCGGCCGGTACGCCGTCGACCTGCGGGTGTCCCTGACCGAGCGCTGCAACCTCCGCTGCACCTACTGCATGCCGGCCGAAGGTCTGCCCTTCGCGCCCGACGCCGCGCTCATGTCCGCGGACGAGATCGCCCGGCTCGTCGGGCTCGGCGCGCGCGAGCTCGGCATCCGCAAGGTCCGCTTCACGGGCGGCGAACCGCTCCTCCGCAAGGACCTCGTCGACGTCATCGCCCGGTGCGCGGCCGCCCACCCCGACCTCGAGCTGTCCCTCACCACGAACGCGATCGGACTCGCGGGTCGCGCGGCAGCGCTGCGCGCCGCCGGACTGCACCGACTGAACGTCTCGCTCGACACCGTGGACCCGGACGTCTTCGCCGAGGTCACCCGCCGCCCGTTCCTCGACCGCGTCCTCGAGGGGATCGCCGCCGCGGCCGACGCCGGCCTCGGGGTGAAGGTCAACGCGGTCCTGCTCCGCGGGGTGAACGACCACCTGGCGTCCGAGCTGCTCGCGTGGTGCCTGGAGCGCGGCCACGAGCTGCGGTTCATCGAGCAGATGCCGCTCGACCCCGGGCACGCCTGGGATGCCACGACCATGATCACGGCCGTCCAGATCCGTGAGCTGCTCAGCGCCGAGTACGTCCTCACCCCGGACGACGCCCCGCGGAACGGCGCGCCCGCCGAGCGCTACC
Source organism: Curtobacterium sp. MCBD17_032 (assembly GCF_003234855.1). Lineage (GTDB taxonomy): Bacteria > Actinomycetota > Actinomycetes > Actinomycetales > Microbacteriaceae > Curtobacterium. The sequence continues at coordinate 119,619 of NZ_QKTO01000006.1, read as the reverse complement.
GGGTGCGGTCCCGGGCGACCGGTGCGGACCTCGGCACCGTCGGGGTCATCGCGAGCATCACCGAGTCGTTCTGCGGCGACTGCACGCGGACCCGCCTCACCGCCGACGGCCACGTCCGCAGCTGCCTGTTCTCCGACGACGAGACCGACCTGCTCGGCCCCCTCCGCGCCGGTGGGGACGACGCCGACGTCCTGGACCGCTGGCGTCGAGCGATGTGGGCGAAGCCCCGCGACCACGGCGACGACACCGACGGCCTCGTGCACCCGACCCGGGGCATGAGCGCGATCGGAGGATGAGGACATGACGACCCTGCGCTTCTTCGCGGCCGCCCGGGCCGCGGTCGGACTCGACGACACGACCGTCACGGCGGACTCGCTCGACGAGGCCCTCCGCCAGGTGTCCGCCGCCGACCCGGAGCGCTGGGCCGCCCTGCAGGAACGCTGCTCGTACCTGGTGGACGGGGTGACCACCCGCGACCGGACGACGTCGCTCCACGGGGTCGACCTCGTGGACGTCATGCCCCCGTTCGCCGGCGGCTGACCGAGCGGCGGCCCGAGGCCGGCGCCCGCGGAGAGCGCCCCGCGGAGAACGGCCCCGCGGAGAGCGCTCAGCGGAAGGCGGCCTCGCGGGGAGCGCCCAGCGGAGAGCCCTCAGCGTTCCCAGACGGTGAGCTCGGCGGGCGGGACGTGCACCCGCACGGCCGTACCGGCGGTCACCCGGAGCGCGGCGACCGCGGCCAGCGTCAGGTCGGCGGACAGGTCGTCGGTGCGGAGCCGGACCAGGCCGTCCGCGGTTCGAGGGCGCGGACGACCTGCGGGAGGCCGTGGTCGCCTGCGGCCGCGTCGTCCGGCGTCACGACGGCCGCCGTCGGGTGGTACGCCGCCGAGACGGGTCGCCCGGGAGGCACGCCGTGCGTCGCCGACACGAGCGCACTCCCGCCCCCACCGCCGCCGTCGTCGCCGTCGTCGCCGGCGGCGCCGGCGCCGGCGCCGGCGCCGGCGAGCAGGATCCCGTCCGCCGTCGCGGTGCCGTGCAGCACGACCAGCCCCGAGAACGCCGCCGCGAACCCGCTGCGCGGCCGTGCGAGCACGTCCGCCGGGACGCCGGACTCCACCACCCGGCCGTCCTCGAGCACGACGACCCGGTCGGCGAGCGCCATCACCTCCACCGGGTCGTGCGTCACGAGGATGCTCGGCCGCCCGGACACCGCCGTGCGGAGGGCGGCGCGGACGTCCTCGCGGGCGCCGACGTCGAGCGCCGAGGTCGGTTCGTCGAGCAGGACGACGGCGGGGTCCGCGGCCAGTGCCCTGGCGATCGCGACGCGCTGCGCCTGTCCGCCGGACAGGGTGCCGGGCGCCCGGTCCGCCAGGTCGGCCGCCCCGACGGCGGTCAGCGCCTGCCGGGCCGTCAGACGGGCCTCCCGTCCGGAGCGGCCCGCGGCGCGCGGTCCGAAGGCGACGTTCGCGAGGACGGTGCGGTGCGGGAACAGGTCGGACCGCTGGGCCACGAGCCCGATGCGCCGCCGGTGCGCCGGGACGCTCCGTCCGAGCCCGGCGAGGACCCGGCCGTCGGAGCGGACCTCGCCGCCGTCGAGCGGCAGGAGGCCCGCGATCGCGTCGAGGACGGTCGACTTGCCGGACCCGTTCGCACCGACGAGGGCCACGCACTCCGCGGGACCGACGGTCAGGGTGACGTCCACGTCGCGATCGTGCCTGACCACGTGTGCGACCAGGCCGGCGCGGACGTCCCCCGACCCGGTCACGACGCCGTCCGGGTGCGGACCGAGGCGACCCCGATGACGAGCACCGCGACGACCACGAGCACGAGGGCGAGGGCGACCGCGGTGTCCGGGTCGACCTCGCGCTGCAGGTACACCTCGAGCGGCAGGGTCCGCGTGACGCCCTGCAGGCTGCCCGCGAAGGTCAGCGTCGCGCCGAACTCACCGAGCGCCCGGGCGGCGCAGAGCACCAGGCCGGACAGGATCCCCGGCAGCACCCGCGGCGTCGTGACGGTCAGGAACGTCCGGGTCGGTCCGGCACCGAGCGTCGCCGCCACCCGCTCGTACCGGTCCCCCTCGACCCGCAGGGCACCCTCGACGGCGGACACCAGGAACGGCATCGCGACGAACGTCTGCGCCATGACGACCGCCACCGTGGTGAACGCGATCCGCAGTCCGTGCTCGTCCAGGAACGCCCCGACGACGCCCATCCGCCCGAAGGCCGCCAGGAGCGCGAGCCCCCCGACGACCGGCGGCAGGACGAGGGGCAGCAGCACGACCGCGCGTGCCACGCCGACCCACCGTGACCGGGACCGGGCGAAGAGCACCGCGAGCGGGTACCCGAGCACGAAGGACACCCCGGTCGCCGCCGCCGCGGTCCCGAGGCTCAGGCCGAGCGCCGTACGGGACGCGGGCGACGTGACGAGCGCGAGGAAGGAGCCCCACTCGACACGGCCGACCATCGCGAGCACCGGGACGACGACGAACAGGCCGCCCAGCACGGCCGGCAGCGGCAGCCACCACGGGACCGGTGCACGACGGACGGTGCCGGTGCGGCCGGAGGAGCGGCGCGCGACGGCGGCGCGGGCGGTCGTGCGGGCCACGGTCAGGGCGTCCCGAAGCCGGCCGCGGCGAGCACGCGCTGGCCGGCGGGCGACAGCACGGAGGCCATGAAGGCCCGGGCGGTGGCCGGGTCCGCCGCGTCCCGGAGCACGCTGATCGGGTAGGTGTTCACGGCGTCCGCGGCGGCGGCGAACGGGACGCCCACGACGTCGTCGCCCGCCCCCTGGACGTCAGTGCGGTACACGATGCCGGCGTCCGCTTGGCCGGACGTGACCTTGCCGAGGACGTCGGTCACGGACTGCTCCTCGCTGACCGGGTGCAGGTCGACGCCGGTCGCCCGCTCGACGGCGGCGGTCGCGGCGCCGCACGGCACCGGCACGGCGCACGTCACGAGCTGCACGTCGGACGCCGTGAGGTCCGCCAGGTCGGACACGTGCAGCGGGTTGCCCGGAGCGACCGCGATCTCGAGCGTGTTCGTCGCGAAGACGCGCGGTCGGCCGGCCAGCAGGTCGGCTCCGAGCGCGTCGGTGCTCGCCTGGTCGGCGGAGGCGAGGACGTCGGCAGGGGCGCCCTCGCGGACCTGTGCGACGAGGTCGCTCGACCCGCCGAACGAGAACCTCACCGTGGTGCCGGGGTGGGCGCGCTCGAAGTCCCGCCCGAGCGTCGTGAAGGTCTGCTGGAGCGAGGCCGCGGCGAACACCGTGACCGTGCCCGCGGGACCGCGCTGCGTGCCTCCGGTCGCCCGGTCGGCGGCGGGACCGCTCGCACACCCGGCGGCGGTGAGCGCCAGCAGGAGGACGGCACCGATCGCGGTCCTGCGTCGCATCGCCCCTCCGCTCTGCCGCAGATGCGGCTCCCGATGGGGATCCTATCCGCAACCGCGGCCGGCACCTCACACGGGCGTGAGCGGGAGACCCTCTCTCCGCCACGCGTCGACGCCGCCGTCGAGGACGGTCACGGGACGCCCGGCGGTCCGCGCCCAGGCGTCGGCGCGAGGACCGCGGGCGCAGGTGACCACGACCTCCGCGTCGGCCGGGACCGCGTCCGGGTGCACCGACCCGGCGATCACGCCCGTCGCCCACTCCGCCGGGGTGCGCACGTCGACGACCGTCACCCGGTCCGCGGCGTCGGCCAGACGGGCGGCGAGCGCGGCGGGGGCGATCCGCGACGGCCGGGTTGCGTCCGCACCGTCCGCCGTCCCGACCGGGAGGCCCGTCGGCCGTCGCGACGCCGGCCCGCGCCGGACGGGGCTCTCGGTCCACCGCCACCGTCGGGCGTCGACCGTGAGGAGCCGCCCGAGCAGCGGCTCACCGAGGCCGGCCACGAGGGCCGTCACCTGCGCGGCCATCACCGACCCGACCGCGCCGCACAGTGCCGGGAGGACCCCGTCGACCGCGCAGGACCCCTCGTCGGGCAGGACCTCCGGGTGCAGGTCGTGGAAGTCGACGCCGTCCGGCCCGGCGTCGCGGAAGACCGAGACCTGTCCGTCCCAGGACAGCACGGTGCCCCAGACGAACGGGATCCCGAGCGGCGCACACGCGTCGGACACCGCCCGGGTGACGTCGACGGCGTCGGCGGCGTCCACCACGACGTCGTGCCCGGCGACGTGCTCGGGGCGGAACCGCCCGGTGACCGCGACGACGTCGAGCTCGGGGTCGACGGCGCGGGCCCGTGCGGCCGCGACCTCGGCCTTCGCGTGCCCGACGTCGGCGCCGGTGAACAGCGTCTGCCGGGCCAGGTTCGAGCCGTCCACGACGTCGTCGTCCACGATCGTCAGTCGTCCGAGCCCGCTGCCGGCCAGGTACGCGACCACGGGAGCGCCGAGCCCACCGGCGCCGACGACGAGCACCCGGGCGCGCGCGAGACGTTCGAGGACGTCCGGTCCCGCACCGGCGAGCGCCGCCGTCCGCGAGCCGAGGCGGCGGCGCGCGGTGCTGACGGGCGTGCTCGTGTCCGGTGTCGTGCTCACGCGTCCGCCTCCCCGCTCGCCGCCTCGACCGTCACCATGGTGGCCTTGACCGAGGCGACCGCGACGGACCCGACCTCGATCCCGAGCTCGCGGACCGCCTCCGCGCTCATCAGGGACACCAACCGGTGCGGACCGCACTGCAGCTCGACCTGGGCCATCACCGTGTCGACGACCAGGTCCGTCACGATGCCGACGAAGCGGTTGCGTGCGGAACTCCGGACGCCGGACGGGTCGGCGAGCTGGTCGCCGCGCGACGAGGCGTACTCGGCGAGTTCCCGCCCGTCGACCACCGACCTGCCGGCGGGATCGGTCGCCCGGGTGAACGTGCCGCCCTCGACGAGCCGCCGGACGGTGTCGTCGCTGATGCCGAGGTAGGTCGCGGCGTCACGGATCCGGAGCTGCGTCATGACGACGACCCTAACCGGGGAACGACCCGCCACGACTTGTGGACACTCACCGCTCCGGGAGGCGCGGCACCGGGTTCCCGTCCAGCGGCGCTCGGTACCGTGCTGGGCGTGAGTTCCCCCCGTACCGGCAGCATCGGCGTCCCGCACGCGGTCCGCCGGGTACCGGTGCGCGCCGGCGTCCGCGGGGCCGTGTCCTCGGTCGTGACGGCAGCGGTCCGGGTGCCGGAGCTCACCATCGGCGCCGCGGGCGTCGTCGTCGCAGCCGCCTTCTCGTGGGTCCCGTCCCTCTGGTACGACGAGGCGGCGACCGTCACGAGCGCGCAGCGGTCCTGGCCCGAGCTCTGGGCAGAACTGCACACCGTCGACGCGGTGCACGGCCTGTACTACGCCCTGATGCACGTCTGGTTCTGGCTCGTCGGGTACACCCCGTTCACGCTGCGCCTGCCGAGTGCCCTCGCGATCGGGGTGGCGGCGGGCACCGTCGTCGCGCTCGGTCGGCGCCTCGGCGGACGTCGGCTCGGGATCACGGCGGGCATCGTCTTCCTGCTCCTCCCCCGTGTGCAGTGGGCGGGTACCGAGGGCCGTCCCTACGCCACCATCACGACGCTGTCGGTCTGTCTGACACTCGTCGGCGTCTCGGCCCTGCGCCGCACCCGGTCCGGAGCACCCCGGGCCGCCGGGTGGTGGACCGCCTACGGGGTGCTCGCCGTCGTCGCGGTGCTCCTCAACGTGTACCTGGCGCTCGCGGTCCTCGCCCACGCCGTCGCGCTCGCCTGGACCCTGCTGGCCGAGCGGCACGCCCTGCGGGCCGCCGTCGTCACCCGGGACGGCCGCACGCCCGGGGCGGCGCTCGTTCCCGGCCGTGTGCTGGTGGGTTGGGCCGTCGCCGCCGGCATCGCTGCCGCCGTGGTCGCGCCGTTCGTGGTCGTCGTGTCCTCGCAGGCGAAGCAGGTCGGCTGGATCAAGGACATCAGCCGCGACACCCTCGGGCAGGTGTGGTCGACCGCCTGGTTCGGCGCGTCCGACCCGTACGCGGCCGTCATCTGGTCCCTCATGGTCGTCGGCGTCGGGCTCGCGCTCGTGCAGGTGCACCGCCGGGTGCCGTCCGCGCGTGCACTGTTCCGGGCGCAGACCGTGCGGGTGGCCCTGCCGCTCGTGGTCGTCCCGACCGCCGTCCTCCTCGTCGCGACGGCCCTCGGCGAGCGCCTGTACTCGCCGAAGTACGCGACCCTGAGCCTGCCGTTCGTGGCGCTCCTCGTCGCCCTCGCACTCACCGCGGTCCGACCCAGGGCGCTGCTCGCCGCCGCGCTCGCGGTGCTCGTGGTCCTGTCGGTCCCCACGGCCGTCACCGTCAAGGGTCCGCAGGCGAAGCAGGAATCGACCTGGGCGCACGCCGCCTCGATCATCAGCGCCGAGCGGTCCGTCCGCCCGAGCGCCAACGAGGGCGTCGTGTTCGGCAGCGTGTACCGCCACCCGACGGCGACCGCCGAGATCATCCGGGTGTCCTACCCGGACGCGTTCTCCGGCCTCACCGACCTGGGCGTCGCGACCGACGGTGCCGAGGAAGGCGTCCTCTGGAACACGAACGGCGACCTCGCGACGACGATCCCGTCCCGCCTCGGCGACATCGACACCGTCTGGTACGTCGGCGGCACCTCCCGCACGATCCGGCCGGAGGTCAAGGCGGTGCTCGAGGAGCAGGGCTTCCACGTCGCGCACAACTGGCAGACCGGCAAGGTCATCATGACGGAGTTCGTCCGCTCCTGACCCCGGACCCCGCCCGCGTGGGGATCCCGCCCGCGTGGGGACCCCGCCCGCGTGGGACGGGCAGCGTGTCAGTGCAGGACGCGGGCGCCGTGCACGGGCCCGGTCGCCCGCAGTGCGACGAGTCCGGAGGCGCTCAGCGCGACCTGCACCTCGAGCGCCGCGTCCCGGTCCGGCACCAGGAAGGCCACCGTCGGACCGCTGCCGGACACGAGTCCGGCCAGGGCGCCGGAGCGCTCCCCGAGTTCGAGCGTGTCGGCGAGGCCCGGCTGCAGGCGCATGGCCGGGGCCTGCAGGTCGTTGTGCAGGTTCTCGGCGAGGAGCTCGGCGTCCCCCGCGCGGAGCGCCTGGAGCACGTGCGCCTCGACGACCGGGGTCCGCGGCGCCGGGGAGATGTCCGCCCGGTAGCGCTCCCGGTGCTCGTCGAGCGCGCGGTACACCGACGGCGTCGACAGTCCGGTCTCGCTCAGCGCGAGGACCCAGTGGAACTCCCCCTTGGCGAGCGCCGGGCTGAGCTCGTCACCACGCCCGGTCCCGACGGCGGTCCCACCCACGAAGGCGAACGGCACGTCGGCCCCGAGCTCGGCGGCGAGGCGCAGCAGTTCGTCGCGACCGAGGCCGGTGCCCCAGAGCGTGTCGACCGCCAGCAGCGTCGCGGCGGCGTCGGCCGATCCACCGCCCATCCCGCCGGCGACCGGCACCTGCTTGTCGATCGTCAGGTGCACCCCGCCGCGGTGTCCGGCGGAGCGGGCGACGAGGCGGGCGGCCCGGAGCGCGAGGTTCGTGTCGTCGGTCGGCACCGTGGACGTGTCGATCGGCCCGGTGAAGCGGACGGAGAAGTCGTCGGCGCGTTCGGCGGTGACGTCCTCGTACAGGGACACCGCCTGGTACGCGGTGGCGACGTCGTGGTACCCGTCGTCCTGCAGGGCGCCGACCGACAGGTGGACGTTGATCTTGCCCGGCGCGCGGGTCCGCACCCGGTCCGGAGCGGGCGTCGACGTCATGCGACCAACCTATCCCCGTCCCGACGGTGCACCCGCCGAGCGGGCACCCCGGGCGATCCGCGCGTCCCGCAGGCACGTCGGACGGGAGGCCCGTGGCGGCGGTGCCACGGGCCTCCCGTCGGACGGCTACGCCGCAGCGGCGAAGCCGCGCTCCAGGTCCGCGATGACGTCGTCGACGTGTTCCAGGCCGATCGACAGCCGGATGAGCCCCTCGCCGACGCCCGCCGCGGCCCGCTCGGACGGGGTCATCTGCACGTGCGTGGTCGAGGCCGGGTGCACGACGAGGGAGCGGACGTCGCCGATGTTCGACACGTGGTCGAAGAGCTCGAGCGCGGCCACGAAGCGCCGCCCGGCCTCGACCCCGCCGGCCAGGTCGAACGCGAGGACGCTCGACGGCCCCTTCGGCACGTACCGCTGCTGCAGGTGGTGCCACGGTGAGCCCGGCAGGCCGGCGTAGTGCACGTGCTCGACCTGGTCGTGCGGATCGAGCCAGGACGCCACCGTCGCGGCGTTCGACACGTGCCGGTCCATGCGGAGGGACAGCGTCTGGATGCCCTGCAGGACGAGGAAGGCGTTGAACGGGGCGATCGCGGGACCGAGGTCGGCGGACAGCTTCGAGCGGGTGCGCTGGATGAACGCCCGGCGACCGAACTTCTCCGCGAAGTTCGTACCCGAGAAGCCCGAGTGCTCGGTCGTGGTCAGCTGCGGGTACTTCTCGGGGTGTGCGGCCCAGTCGAAGTTGCCGCTGTCGACGATGAGTCCGGCGATGGCGCTTCCGTGCCCGGCGAGGTACTTCGTCGCGGAGTGCACGACGATGTCCGCGCCGTGCTCGATCGGTCGGACCAGGTACGGCGTCGCGATGGTGTTGTCGACGATGAGCGGCACGCCGGCCTCGTGCGCGACCCCCGCCACCCCGGCGAAGTCGAGGACGTCCCCGCGCGGGTTCGGGATCGACTCCCCGAAGAACGCGCGGGTCTCGGGACGGACGGCGGCGGCCCACTCGTCCAGGTCCGTCGGGTCCTGCACGAACGTGAACGTGATGCCGAGATCACGGAGCGTCGACGCGAAGAGCGTGTACGTCGCCCCGTAGAGCGAAGCGCTCGACACGACGTGGTCGCCGGCGCGGGCGAGCCCGAGCACGGCGAGCGACGTGGCCGCCTGCCCCGACGCGAGCGCGAGCGCGGCGACCCCGCCCTCCAGGTCGGCGATGCGCCGCTCGAGCGCAGCGGCCGACGGGTTGTTCACCCGCGAGTACGTGTGCCCGGGGGCGTTGAGCAGGAACCGGTCGGCCGCGTCCTCACCCGACGGGTAGACGAACGCCGCGGTCTGCGCGATCGGCGGCACGTTCCCGCCGAAGCCCGGGTCGGCCTTGAACCCGGCGCGGATCTGCCGGGTCTCGAACGCCCAGTCGTCCTCGGCAGCCATCAGGACACCGGCTCAGCGGGGACGGACGCGCGCACGAGCGGGATGACCTGCTCGCCGAAGCGCTCCATCTCCTCGAGCTGCGGCGAGAACTGCAGGAGCAGGGTGTCCACACCCGCCTCCTCGTACTCGCGGATCCGTGCGGCGACCTGTTCCGGCGTCCCGACGAACTGCGGGCGCAGGCCCCGGTTCGACACCGAGTAGTCCTCGAGCGACGGCACGTGCTCGAGCTGCGACTTCGAGATGAAGTCCTGGTAGGACTCGTACGCCTTGCCGTGCTGCACGTCGGTGATGCGCGCGAGCTCGGCCTGCGCTTCCTCCTCGGTGTCGCGCACGATCGCGTACGCGGCCATGCCGAACGCCTCGAACGGCGGGAGCCCGGCGTCCTCGCGGCGCCGGCGCATCTCGGCGATCTTCGTGCGGAGCTCCTCGACGGTGCCGCCGTGGGTGACGTAGGCGTCGGCGTAGTGCGTGATGCTCGCCTTGCCGGCCTCGCTCTCACCGCCGGCGTAGATGCGCGGGGTGACGCGGGGCTTCGGCTCGAGGTGGGCGTTCTCGATGTCGTAGTACTCGCCGGAGAAGCTGTACGGCGTCTCGCGCCACAGCCCCTTCATGACCTCGACGAACTCCGCCGTGCGCTTGTAGCGGTCGTCGTGCTCCGAGAAGATGCCGCCGTACTGACGGGCCTCTTCCGCCCACCAGGCGCTCACGACGTTGAAGGTGAACCGGCCGCCGGAGATGTCGTCGATCGTCGCCGCCTGCTTCGCCGTCACCGCGGGCAGGTGGTACCCGGGACGCATCGCCGCCATGATCTCGAGGCGCTCGGTGGTCGCCGCGATCGCCGCCGCGAGCGCCCACGCCTCCAGGCTCGGCGCTGCGACGCCCTTGATGTCGTTGAGGTTGAGCTCCGGCACGAGCGTCAGGTCGAACCCGATCCGCTCGGCGCGCTGCGCCAGGAGCTTCACGTAGTCGAACGTGACCGGCATCTGCTCGTCGTCGACGTTGCGCAGCCAGCCGCCGAAGAGCGGGGTCCAGTATCCGAATCGCACGGGGTTCCTTGCTGGTGGAGATGACGGACGGGAGGCTCGGTGCCGGTGGCGAGCCGGGCCTCCCGTCCGGGAGGTGGTCGGTCGGTGTGGTGGGACGGCGTCGCGTCGCCGGTCAGGCGTGCGCCGCGGGTGCGGCGGCCGTGGCGTACTCGGCGTCGAGCAGGCTGCCGAGGTAGCGGGCGATCGCCCGCGGGCCCGAGGCCGGCGCGGTCTCCTCGACGGCGGGGTTGTAGTTCGTGTTCGTGTTGATGTCGTAGACGACCGTCCGGCCGTCGGTCGTCTCCATGAACTCGACGCCCGCGATCGTGATCCGCTGGTCCGCCAGGAACGTCCGGAGCTGCTGCACGAGCGGGTGCTCCGCCGTCACCTCGGTCCGGACGCTGAACGCCGGGGGCGCTCCTGCCGTCTCCGTGCCGGGGACCGCGCACACCGCGCCCGCGATGACCTGCGGCACCTCGCACGCGTCCGCGGGGCAGAGCTCGAAGCTGCCCGCACTCGTGTCGACGCGGACGGCGTAGACGAACTCGCCCCCCACGAATTCGACGCGGGTGATGAACGGCTCGCGCGCGGTCAGGTACTCCTGCAACAGCGTGATGCCGTCGACCGGCTCCTCGAACTCCGGGCTGTCGACGTAGGCGTCGAACTCGGCGAGCGAGTCGAAGCGGCGGACCCCGAGGCCCTTGCCGCCCTGGTTGTGCTTCGTGATGAACGGGCCGTCCTGGCCGCCCGTGAAGTCCGCGGCCGCCTGCTTGAGCGTCGCCGTGCCGAACACCGCGGTGGTGCGGGGCACGTCGAACCCGGCCTGCCGCAGGAGCCCGTGCTGGGCGACCTTCGAGACCTCGAGCTCGAGCACGTGACTGCCGCCGACGACCTGGCGGCCCGCCCGTTCGAGCCAGCCGAGCACCGCGCGGGTGTACTCCTTGCTGTGCTCGTGGCCGCGCGTGTGGCTCGACGCCGACATCCGCGACCAGTAGACACCCGGCTCCGGTTCGGCACCGAGGTCGATCTGGCCCTCGGTCAGCAGGAGCTCCCGGACCGGGACGCCCTCGGCCTCGAAGGCGGCGGCGAGCGGTGGGAACCACTCGGGGTTCTCGTGGATGACGGTCACGCGCGGAGTGCTCACCGCCCCACCCTAGGCACGCAGGTGTGGGGGCTGCCAGGTGTGTGACGCGGTGTTGCAGCTGCCGCTCAGGCGAAGGTCTGCTGGCCGAGGACGCCGAGCAGTTCGAGCTTCTGGGCGTCCTCGCTCCCCGGCGGTGCCGTGAAGAGCAGGAGCGCCTGCGCCTGGTCGTCCGTGTGCAGCACCTGGCAGTCGACGGTGATGCGACCGAGCTCGGCTTGCATGATCGTCTTGTTGTCCGACCAGCGGAGGGCGACCTCGTGCAGCGCCCACAGCCGGGCGAACTCGGGACTGCGCCGCTCGAGTTCGGCGACGAGTTCGGTCGCCCGACGATCGCCGGGTCCGGCGAGACCGACCGCCGCCCGCAGTGACGCCACCACGACCCGCCCCAGTCGTTCGTGCTGCTCCGGCGCGTACCGGTCGAGCTCGGTGCCGGTGACGAACCACCGCCATGCCTGGTACCGGTCGTTGCCCGACAGGCCGACCGACGTGCCGAGGAGCGCCACGGCGAGCCGGTTCTCGACGAGGGTCTCCCCCAGGTGGCTGACGACGATCGCCGGCGTGTCCGTCAGCCGGTCGAGCACCCGGAGGATCGCCGGGTCCACGTGGTCGGCGCGGTGCATGCGCACCGGCGCGTTCTGCCCCGCGAGGTGGAACAGGTGGTCTCGCTCGTCGAGGGAGCAGCGGAGGGCACGGGCGATCGCGGCCACCATCTGCTCGGACGGCTGCGGTCCGCGCTGCTGCTCCAGGCGCGTGTAGTAGTCGACCGACATGCCGACCAGCGCGGCGACCTCCTCACGACGGAGGCCCGGGGTGCGTCGACGAGCGCCGGCACCGAGCCCGACGTCCTCCGGTCGCAGGAGCTCGCGTCGACGGCGCAGGAAGTCGGCGAGGGCGGCACGGTCCATGCGTCCAGTCTGCTGCTCGGCGCGGCCGGGAACCAGGGACCGGCGGTCCCCCGATGTGCGGGCTCTGGATGCGTCGACACGGCGCGGGCATCGTGGTCGTCATGGACACCACCAACAGCACCGTCTTCATCCCCGGCGCGACCTCGGGCATCGGCCTGGCGCTCGCGCTCCGCCTGCAGGCCGCGGGCAGCACCGTCGTCATCGGCGGGCGCCGACAGGCCCTGCTCGACTCCCTCGCCGAGGAGCACGGCCTCGGCACGGTCCAGGTCGACGTCGCCGATGCCGATTCGATCCGGGCGGCCGCCGACCAGGTCCTCGCCGCACACCCCGGACTCGACACCCTCGTGACGATGTCGGGCATCATGCGGAACGAGGACCTCCGCGACCCCGGCCACATCGAGGACGCCATCGAGACGATCCAGACGAACCTGGTCGGGACGATCCGCCTGATCGACGCGTTCCTGCCGCACCTGCTCACCCGCCCGGCCGCCACCGTCATGACGGTGTCGTCGGGGCTCGCGTTCGTACCGCTCACCGCGACCCCGACCTACAGCGCCACCAAGGCCGGCGTGCACTCGTACACGCAGGCACTCCGACAGCAGCTCGCCGGCACCACGGTCGAGGTGCTCGAACTCGCACCGCCGGCCGTGCAGACCGACCTGATGGGTGGTGCGGACTTCGGCGGCATGCCGCTCGACGCCTTCGCGGACGAGGTGATGACGATCATCGAGACCGGCGGGACCACGGAGGTCCTCGTGCAGGACGTCCAGCCGCTCCGGTGGGCCGAGCGTGACGGCACCCACCAGCAGATCCTCGAGATGATGGCGGGCCGCGAGCACTGAGCCCGCCCTGCGGCTCAGACCGCGGCGAGCAGGTCCCGCAGCGCGGCCTTCGCCTCGGGCATCCGCTCCGGACCGGTCAGGCGTTCACGCGTCGCCGACAGCCGGACGGTGCCCGGGCGGGGGCCGTCCTCGGTCGTGACCAGCACCGACTCGCGGTCGGCGGACGTCCACCGCGCGGACGGACGCTTCCCGCCCCGGCGCTCCGACGTCGGGTCGTGCCCGAGCGCGGCGGACGCGACGACGACCGCGCGGTCGAGCACCGTCTCCCGGTCGCCGTCGACCTGCCGTGAGGCCGAGACGGCGAACGTGCCGTCGGCGCGTTGCCCGGGCACGCGGAGCCCGCGGGACTGCTCGTACCCGACGGCGACGCTCTGCGCCCACCACGGGTCGACGCCCTGCCCGACGAGCCAGGCGGCGATGGCGGTGTGCCCGATCGTGCGCCCGCCGTCGCCGTCCAGGCGGTCGTACCAGTCGTCCGGCGCGGCACCGGTGGCCGCGAGCACCCGGTCGGCGGGGATGCCCCGCGCGTGCGAGCGGACGACGTCGTCGGTCATGGAGCGAGCGTACCCACCACGACCGAGCCAGACGCCCGTGCGTGTGTGGCCGGGTCAGGACCCGGCGCCGCCGGCGGCTGCGAGGACGGTCCGGCCGAGGCGCACGAAGTCGTCGATGCCGAGCTCCTCACCGCGGGCGGTCGGCGCGATGCCGGCCGCTTCGAGGACCTCAGATGCGTGTGCACTCCCGCCGAGGACGCCGGACAGCGCTTGGCGGAGCATCTTCCGTCGCTGTTGGAACGCCGCGTCGACGAGGGTGAAGACCCGCGACCGCAGCTGTTCGTCCCCCGGCGGGTCGTGCCGGTCGAAGCCGACGAGCACGCTGTCCACGTTCGGCACGGGCCAGAACACCTGACGGCTGACCTGGCCGGCGATCCGCCACGAGCCGTACCAGGCTGCCTTGACGCTCGGGGAGCCGTAGACCTTGCTGCCCGGGTCCGCCGCGAGCCGGTAGCCGACCTCGGCCTGCACCATGACGAGCGACCGGACGAGGGACGGGAAGGTGGCGAGGAGGTGCAGGAGCACCGGCACGGAGACGTTGTACGGCAGGTTCGCGACGAGGTGCGTCGGCGCCACGGGCAGGTCCTCGGCGGACACCTGGAGCGCGTCCTGGTGGACGACCGTGAGGCGGGCGCCGGGCTGCATCGCGGCGACGGTCGTCGGCAGGTGCGCGGCGAGCCGGGCGTCGATCTCGACGGCGGTCACGGGAGCGCCGGTCTCGGTCAGCCCGAGCGTCAGGGACCCGAGCCCCGGACCGACCTCGAGCACGCGCGACTCCGGCGTCACACCCGCGACGGAGACGATGCGTCGGACGGTGTTGGCGTCGTGCACGAAGTTCTGGCCGAGCTTCTTCGTCGGGGTGACGTCGAGCGTCGCCGCGAGGTCGCGGATCTCCGCCGGACCGAGGAGGGCACTCATGACGACTCCCCCACCGTGGTCGGCTCGTCGTCCCACGGGCCGTACACGAGCTCGGTGTTGGCCGCGATCTGCTCGGCGAGCGTCGCGGGGTCGGTCCCGAGGGTCTCGGCCATCGACCGCACCGTGATCGGGATGAGGTACGGCGCGTTCGGCCGGCCGCGGAACGGCGTCGGCGTCAGGAACGGGGCGTCGGTCTCGACCATGACGAGGTGGCGCGGTGCGACGTGCAGGGCCTCTCGCAGGTCCTGCGCGTTCTTGAAGGTGACGGTCCCGGCGAAGGACATGTACCACCCGCGCTCGGCGCAGAGCCGGGCGAGTTCGGTGCCGCCGGAGAAGCAGTGGAAGACCGTGCGCTCCGGGGCGCCGACGCGCTCGAGGACCTCGACGACGGCGTCGTGGGCGTCGCGGTCGTGGATGGTCAGCGCGAGGTCGTGCTCCTTGGCGATCCGGATGTGCTCCTCGAACGACCGGACCTGGGCGGTCCGGCCGTCCTCACCGGTCCGGAAGAAGTCGAGCCCCGTCTCACCGATCGCCCGGACGCGCGGCAGCCCCGCGAGCGCCTCGATGCCGGCGAGGTGCTCGTCGAGGAGCCCCTGCTCGTCGAGCACCGGCGCTTCGTTCGGGTGCAGTGCGACCGCCGCGAGGACACGGGGGTCCTGCGCTGCGATCGCCGCGGACCACTGCGAGGTGGCCAGGTCCGTGCCGACCTGGACGACACCGCGGACACCGACGCTCGCGGCGCGGTCGAGGTGCTCGCCGAACGCGAGCGGACCGTCTCCGCCGTCTCCGACGCCGTCGGCGATCTCCATGTGGGTGTGGTTGTCGTACACGGGCACCGACAGGGCCTGCGGCAACGGCGGGTACGTCAGGTCCCGCTTCTGCCCACTCCCGTCGCCACCGCGTGCACGGACGTGCGCGTCGGTCACGCGGCGCCCTGCTCCGGCTGCTCGATGCGCGGGAAGAGCCCGGCGGCGAGCGGCGTCACCGTGTCGGAACCCTGCCACTCCCAGGCGCGGTCGATGCGCTGCTCGGCGATCGACCCACCGGCACCGATCGACGCCCAGAGCTTCTCCGTCGCCTTCGGCATGACGGGCGACACCAGGACCGCGACGGTCCCGAGCCCGCGGAGCGCCGTGACGAGCACGGTCGCGAGCCGCTCGCGCTGCGCGTCGTCCTTGGCGAGGGCCCACGGCTCCTGCTCGGTGATGTAGCCGTTCAGGGCGTCGACGAGCTCCCAGATCGTGCTGATCGCGTCGTGCGGCGCGAAGGCCTCGATCGCGGCGTCCGCACGCTCCGTCACGGACTGCGCGAGGGCGTCGATCGCGGCGTCGGACTCGCTGCGTTCCCCACGTTCGGGGACGGCGCCGTCGAAGTAGCGGTTCAGCATGGCGACGATACGGGACGCCAGGTTGCCGAACCCGTTCGCGAGCTCCGCCTGGTACCGCGCCGAGATGTCCTCCCAGCTGAAGTTGCCGTCCTGCCCGAAGGTGATGGCGCGCAGGAAGTAGTAGCGGAAGGCGTCCGACCCGAAGGTGTCGGTGATCTCGCTCGGGGCGATGCCGGTCAGCTTCGACTTGGACATCTTCTCGCCGCCGACGAGCAGCCACCCGTGGCCGAACACGCGCTCCGGCACGGGCAGCCCGGCGGCCATGAGCATCGCCGGCCAGATGACGGCGTGGAAGCGGGCGATGTCCTTGCCCACGATGTGCACGCTCGGCCAGAGACGCCGGAAGGCCTCGTCGTCGTCCGTGCCGTAGCCGAGCGCGGTGACGTAGTTGAGGAGTGCGTCGAACCAGACGTAGAGGACGTGGTCGGAGTCCCACGGGATCTGGATGCCCCAGTCGAAGCTCGACCGCGAGATGGACAGGTCGCGCAGGCCCTGCTTGACGAACGACACGATCTCGTTGCGGACGCTCTCCGGCTGGATGAACTGCGGGTTCGACTCGTACAGGTCGAGCAGGCGCTGCTCGAAGTCCGACATGCGGAAGAAGTAGTTCCGCTCGGCGAGGACCTCCACCGGGATGGAGTGGATCGCGCAGACCTGCTGGCCCTCGTACGGACCGGTGCCGGGCACGAG
Organism: Curtobacterium sp. MCBD17_032; assembly: GCF_003234855.1. Classification (GTDB taxonomy): domain Bacteria; phylum Actinomycetota; class Actinomycetes; order Actinomycetales; family Microbacteriaceae; genus Curtobacterium. The sequence goes on along the minus strand of NZ_QKTO01000006.1, from coordinate 103,025 downwards.
GTCGCTCGGCTGCTTGTACTCCTCGCAGCCCACGCAGTAGAAGCCCTCGAACTCGCCCGCGTAGATGTAGCCGTCGTCGTACAGCTTCTGCAGGAACGCCGTCACGCCGCGCTCGTGCCGCTCGTCGGTGGTGCGGATGAAGTCGTCGTTCGCGACGTCGACGGTGTCGAGCAGCGGCTTCCAGGCGTCGGTGACCAGCCGGTCCGCCCACTCCTTCGGGGTGACGTCGTTCGCCGAGGCCGTCCGGAGGATCTTCTGGCCGTGCTCGTCGGTGCCCGTGAGCAGCCAGGTGTCGTCGCCGCGCTGCCGGTGCCAGCGCGCGAGGACGTCCGCGGCGACCTCCGTGTACGCGTGCCCGATGTGGGGCACGTCGTTGACGTAGAAGATCGGCGTGGTGATCGAGAACGAGCTGCCGTCGGCCATGCCGACCATCCTAGAGGCGACTCGAAACCGCGTGACGCGCCTCCCGGCCGCCTGTGGATGACCGGACGGGAGGCCCGTGGCGGCGCCGCCACGGGCCTCCCGTCCGGCTCACCGCGCGGCGAGCGCGCCCTCGTACAGGTCCCGCTTGGACAGGCCGGTCGCGTCGGCGACCGCGGCGGCCGCCTCCTTCATGCGCGCGCCCGCGGCGACCCGCTCGAGCACGAGGCGGACGCCGTCCTCGATCGTGGCGTCCTCACCCGACCCGCTGGCGCCGGCGACCACGACGCAGATCTCGCCGCGGACCCCGTCCGCCGCCCAGGCGGTGAGCTCGGCGAGGGTGCCGCGACGGACCTCCTCGTGCAGCTTGGTGAGCTCCCGGCAGACCGCGGCGCGCCGGTCGGCACCGAAGCCGGCGGCCATGTCCCCGAGCGTGTCGGCGATCCGGTGCGGGGACTCGAAGAAGACCATCGTGCGCTGCTCGCCGGCCAGCGACGCGAAGACGCGACGCCGCTCCCCGGCCTTCCGGGTCGGGAACCCCTCGAACGTGAACCGGTCGGTCGGCAGCCCGGACAGGGCGAGTGCGGTGAGCACGGCGCTCGGGCCGGGGACGGCGGTGACGGTGACGCCCGCGGCGGCGGCGGCCTCGACCAGCGGGAAGCCGGGGTCGCTGATCGCCGGCATGCCCGCGTCGGTGAGCACCACGACGTCGTCCTCCCGGGCGAGCTCGACGACCTCCGCAGCACGCTCCCGTTCGTTGTGCTCGTGGAGCGCGATGAGCCGCGGACGGTTCTCGATGCCCAGGGCACGCATGAGGTGGATCGCGGTCCGGGTGTCCTCGGCGGCGACCACGGAGGCGTTCGACAGCGTCTCCACGAGTCGACGGGAGGCGTCACCGAGGTTGCCGATGGGGGTTGCTGCGAGGACGATCACGTCCCCATTGTCGTCGCCGCGCCGGTCACCTGTGGACAGCGCAGCCGACGCATGCACGGCCTCCGTAGGATGCTGCGCGTGACCACGGACCTGGCCGACCCGAAGCAGACCGTGCCGGACGTCCCCCGTGGCTCGTGGCTCGACGACTGGTGGGCCCGCGTGCTCTCCGTCGGTTGGCGGGTGGCCGTCTGGCGGTGGGGCGGCCCGGTCGCGGTGACGGTCCTGGCCGCGCTGCTCCGCCTGGTCGACCTCGGGCGGCCGCACTCGCTGGTGTTCGACGAGACGTACTACGTCAAGGACAGCTGGTCGATCGTGCACCTCGGGTACGAGGGCACCTGGCCGGCGAACCCGAGCGACGACGCCGCACCCACGACCGACGACCGGTTCGCGAGCGGGCAGACCGACATCTACTCGCGGGCTGCCGAGTTCATCGCGCACCCGCCGCTCGGCAAGTACCTCATCGGCCTGGGGATGCTGGTGTTCGGGCCGGACAACGCGTTCGGGTGGCGGTTCACGGTCGCCGTGCTCGGCATCGCGACCGTGTTCCTGATCGCCGTCATCGCGCAGTCCTTGTTCCGCTCGACGCTCGTCGGGACGCTCGCCGGCGGGTTCCTGGCGGTGGACGGGCAGGCGATCGTGATGTCCCGGGTCTCGCTGCTCGACGGCATCGTCACGTTCTTCGTCGTGCTCGGCTTCGGCGCCCTGCTGCTCGACCGGCGCTGGTCCGCCCGGCAGCTCGACCGGTGGACCGACCGGCGGGCAGCGGCCGGACGGGCCACGCTCTGGGGCCCCGTGCTGTGGTGGCGACCGTGGCTGCTCGCGATGGGGTTCGCGCTCGGCCTGGCGTCGGCGACGAAGTGGACCGGCGTGTACTTCCTGGCGTTCTTCGCCGTGTACTCGGTCCTCAGCGACATGATGCTCCGACGGCGGGCGGGTGTGGCGTTCTGGTCGTCGAGTGCGGCCTTGCAGCAGGCACCCGTCACGTTCCTGCTCACCGTGCCCGTCGCCGCGGTCACCTACCTGGCCTCGTGGTCCGGGTGGTTCCTGACGAAGGGCGGCTGGGACCGCGACTGGATCGGCAGCGGCGGCCAGCGCTGGACGGGCGTGCTCGCGTGGGTGCCCGACAGCCTGCAGAACTGGTGGCACTACCAGTCGGAGATCTACGCGTTCAACATCGGCCTGCACACGCCGCACTCGTACCAGGCGAACCCGCTGCTGTGGCTCGTCATGCAACGCCCCACGTCGATGTACTACCAGGGCACGGACGCGGGCCAGGACGGCTGCGGGTTCGACCGGTGCGGTGCGGCGATCACCGGGATCGCGAACCCGTTCGTCTGGTACGCCTCGGTGATCGCGGCCGTGGTGCTGCTCGTGCTGTTCGTCACGCGTCGGCGCTGGGAGTACGGACTCGTCCTCATCGGCATCGGCGCGGGGTACCTGCCCTGGCTGATGTACCTGGACCGGACGGTGTTCCAGTTCTACACGGTCACCTTCGAACCGTTCCTCGTGATGGCACTGGCCGCGGCGATCGCACACCTGATCGGGTCGCGCGACGATCCCCGACAGCGGCGGACGCGGGCGCTGCTCGGTCTCGGCGTGTACCTGGTCGTCGTGGTGCTCGCGTCGGCCTACTGGTACCCGATGTGGACCGCGATGCAGGTGTCGTGGGACTTCATCCGGTCGCACTACTGGCTGCCGAGCTGGTTGTAGCGCTCGCGAGGCACGCGCAGGCCGGGGTGGACCCGCGTCGCTCGGCGGTCAGGGCTGCGGCTGCATCGACCGCTCGAGGGCGTCGCGGTCGAGCGGCTCGCCGACCATCGGGTCCTGCCGGGCCTGCGGCAGCACGCCGTCGACGAGGACCTGGGCGTAACGCTTCCAGGCCTCCGGGTCGTGGCTCCGGGTCGCGTCCGCCACGGCACCGACCATCGTCGTGAGGATGGGCAGGTCACGGGCGTCGAAGCCCGGCCGGACGACCCCGGCCTCGCGGGCACGACGGATGATCTCGGCGACCTGCTGCTCGAGACGGTCCCGCTCCTGCATGACCGACGGTCGGGCCTTGCCCGCGCGGACGATCGCGTCGGCGAGCGCTCGGTCGCGGGCGCGGAAGGCGAACACCCCCATCAGGTACAGGCGGAGCGACTCCCGGGGGTCGGTCTCCTCGGCCGCGGCCGCGGCCGCGGCGTTCAGCGCCTCGAACTTGGCGCTGAGCAGGGCCGCGATCAGGGAGTCCTTGTCGGCGAAACGTCGGTAGACGGTGCCGACACCGACCCCGGCCTCGTGGGCGATGTCATTCAGGGTCACCGACAGGCCGCGCTCCGCGAAGCACTTCCGTGCCGTCTGCAGGATCAGTTCGCGGTTCCGCGCCGCGTCGGCACGGAGGGGCCGGTCGAGGTCGGCGGCGGGTCCGGTGGTGCTCACACAGTGAATGTAATCGACCCGGCTGGGAACAAGCGGATGCGGTTGCTCCGTTTCGATGTACAGTGACCACAAGCGGATGTCCTGCATCCGCTTCACCCTCCTCCGGGACGCCCGACGGCGCGCGCCCCTCCCCTTCATCCCTTCGAGAAGGAGGCTGTCGTGACGGCAGAACAGACCGCGCCCGCTCCCACAGGAGCGACGCCGACGACCGCGGGCACCACCCCGGCCCGCACCGACCACCGCTGGATCGCCCTGGCGGTCATCGCGCTCGCCCAGCTCATGGTCGTCCTCGACGCGACCATCGTGAACATCGCGCTGCCCTCTGCGCAGGAGGACCTCGGATTCGCCACCGACCAGCGCCAGTGGATCGTGACGGCGTACTCGCTCGCGTTCGGCTCACTGCTCCTGCTCGGCGGTCGTCTCGGCGACCTGTTCGGCCGGAAGAACACCTTCATCATCGGCCTGGTCGGGTTCGCCGTCGCCTCCGTGCTCGGCGGACTGGCCGACTCGTTCGGACTGCTCGTCGCCGCCCGCGCGCTGCAGGGCGTCTTCGGTGCGCTGCTCGCCCCGTCCGCCCTCGGCATGCTGACCACCACCTTCCGCGACCCGAAGGAGCGCGGGCGTGCGTTCGGCATCTTCGGGTCGATCGCCGGGTCCGGTGCCGCGATCGGTCTGCTGCTCGGCGGCGTCCTGACCGAGTACGCGTCGTGGCGCTGGTGCCTCTACGTCAACGTGGTCTTCGCGGTCCTCGGCGTCATCGGTGCACTCGTCTTCATGGCGAAGCCCCCGAAGGTGGAGCGTCCGCGCATCGACGTCGCCGGGGTCATCACCATCACCGCCGGTCTCGTCGGGGTCGTCTACGGCTTCTCGAACGCCGAGACCAACGGTTGGGACGCCCCGCTCACGATCGGCATGCTCGTCGGTGGCGTGCTGCTCATCGCGGCGTTCGTCGTCATCGAGACCCGGGTCGCGCACCCGCTGCTGCCGCTCCGCGTCGTCCTCGACCGCGACCGCGGTGGTTCGTTCGTCGCGATCGGCCTCGTCGCGATCGGCATGTTCGGCATCTTCCTGTTCCTGACCTACTACCTCGAGCAGACGCTCGGGTTCTCGGCGCTGCAGACGGGCCTGGCGTTCCTGCCGATGCCGCTGTCGATCATGATCTCCGCCACGCAGATCGGCGGACGCCTGCTGCCCCGCGTCGGACCGAAGGTGCTCATCTTCGCCGGCGGGCTCGTCGCCGCGACGGGACTCCTCCTGCTCCTCCGCACCGACCTCGACAGCTCGTACGCGGGCACGGTCCTGCCGGCCCTCGTCGTCATCGGTCTCGGCATGGGCACGATCTTCTCGTCGGCGATGAACACCGCGACGACCGGGGTCGCCCGTGCGGACGCCGGTGTCGCCTCCGCGACGGTGAACACCATGCAGCAGATCGGCGGCTCGATCGGGACCGCGTTGCTGTCGACGATCTTCGCGAACGTGGTCGAGGACAGCCTCGCCGGCCTGACCGCGGCACCGACGGCGCTGCAGCAGGCGCAGGCGACCCTCGACGGCTACCACGCGGCCTTCGCCATCTCGGCCGGCGTGCTCGTGGTCGTGGCGATCGCGAGCGGACTGCTCATCAACCGCCAGTCCGTGCGCGTCGCCCGCCTCGAGCAGGCCGGGGCCGGCACCACCGGCAGCATCCCGACCGCCGCGCACTGATCGCCCGAGCCGCACGAGCCCACGGGACGGACCCGGCACCGCACGACCGTGCTGCCGGGTCCGTCCCGTCGTGCGTCGTCATGTCCGTGCCGGATCGCGCGGCACGAGTCGCACTGTTGCGCGTGCTCTGTCGCGGGTCAGGGGTCTGGATTACCGTGGCGGCATGCCCCCCGTCCTGACCTCGCCGCTCGTCTCGACGCAGTGGCTCGCCGACCACCTCGGCGCGGACGACCTCCTCGTGCTCGACGCGTCGGTGCACACGGACGGCATCGGCCTCGGGACGACCTGGCACTCGGCGCGGGACGCCCACGAGCACACCGGACACGTGCCGGGCGCCGTCTACGCCGACCTCATCGACGCGTTCTCCGCGCCCGACACGGGCCTCCCGTTCACGCGACCCGGAGCCGAGCGCTTCGAGGCCGCGGCCCACGCGCTCGGGGTGAGCCGTGCCTCCACGGTCGTGGTCTACGACGACGGCATCGGCGAGTGGTCCGCCCGACTCTGGTGGATCTTCCGCTCCTTCGGGTTCCGGTCGGTCGCCGTGCTCGACGGCGGCTTCGCGAAGTGGCGCGACGAGGGCCGGCCCGTCCGCGTCGGCGCGCTCTCCCGCGCTCCTCGCCGCGCCGCGGACGGCGACGCGTTCGTCGCCGGGGAGGAACTCCCGCTGTGGGCCGACCGGTCGCGTGTGCTCCGCGCCGTCGACGGGTCCGAGCCGGCCGCACTCGTGCTCGCAGCCGACCCCGCAGACCTCGGCGATGACCATCCGCCCCTCGTCCCCGGCACGACGACCATCACCGTGCGGGACCTCCTCGGTGACTCGAACGCGCTCCTCCGCCGTCCGGAACTCGAACGCGCGCTCGCCCCGGTCCTGACGGCCGAGGAGGTCGTGACGTACTGCGGCGTCGGGAGCGCGTCCTGCGTCGATGCCCTCGCCCTGACCGTGCTCGGTCACGAGAAGGTCCGCGTGTACGACGGGTCGCTCGCCGAGTGGTGGCGGGAGTCGATCGCCTCCTGACCGGGTGCCGGGCCGCGGTGCCGGGCGCGGTGCCGGCCGGGCGCAGCGCCGGACGGCGTCGGCCCGGGGGCTAGCGTTGGCGCCATGAGCAGCAGACGCGCGGTGGTCCTCGGCGGGACCGGTGGCATCGGGTCCCAGGTCGCCCGCGAACTCCTCGACCGCTCGGGTCGGGGTGGGGACGACTGGTCCGTCGAGATCGTCTCGCGGCACGGCGGTCCCGTCGCCGACGACCTCGTCGCCGCCGGTGCGCTGGCCCACCCCGGTGACCGACGGGACACCGCGCTGCTGCGGGACCTGCTGCGACCGGGCGCGGACCTGGTCGTCGACACGGTCGGGGTGACGCGCGACGACGCACTGCAGCTCGCGCCGTTCCTCGACGACGTCGGCTCGACCGTCTTCGTGTCGTCGAAGGCGGTCTACGTCGACGAGCAGGGACGGCACGCCAACTCGGTGGACAAGCCCGTGTTCGGGGGCGCGGTCACGGAGCTGCAGCAGACGGTCGCGCCCGGCGACGGCGACCCGACCTCGCGCGACGGCTACGGCGCCGCGAAGGTCGCGGCCGAGCAGGTGCTGCTCGACCACGGCGCACCGGTCACCGTCCTCCGCCCGTCCCGGGTGTACGGGGTCGGCATCGGTCGACCGCGCGAGTGGTTCGTGGTGCGGCGCGTCCTCGACGGACGGGAGCGGATCCTGCTCGCCGACCAGGGGCGCAGCGTCGACCACACCACGGCCGCGTCCGGCATCGGGTCACTCGTCCGGCTGGTCGCCGACGCCCCGGACCGCCGGATCCTCAACGTCGCCGACGAGACCGCTCCGACCGCGCTCGAGATCGTCCGGACGATCGCCGGGCACCTCGGGCACACGTTCGACGAGGTCCTGCTCGGCGAGGACGCTCCGGCGTTCGTCGGGCTGACACCGTGGTCCACCCCGTCACCGTCCGTGCTCGACACGACCGCGGCCCGGGCGCTCGGGTGGGTCCCACCGCGGTTCGCGGACGCGGTGCGGGCGGAGGTCGACTGGCTGGTCGAGACAGCGCGTCGGACCCCGGCGGACGGGGACGTCCCGTGGGCAGCTGATCCGTTCTGGGACCGGATGTTCGACTACGGGCCGGAGGACGCGGCGCTCGCGCTGCTGTCCTCGGGGCTCGGCTGACCAGCAGACCAGCGGCTGTGGACGGCGGCTCACCCTCCACAGGACGGCCTGGAGGCCCGCCCACACAGGCCACGCGGGGCACGCTGGGTGCATGAACGACAACCGGCTCGGATCCGCCGTCAGCCCGTACCTCCGCCAGCACGCCGCCAACCCGGTGGACTGGCGGGAGTGGGGTGCCGAGGCGTTCGCCGAGGCCCGTGAGCGCGGCGTCCCCGTGCTCGTGTCGATCGGGTACGCCACCTGTCACTGGTGCCACGTCATGGCCCGCGAGAGCTTCTCCGACCCGGAGGTCGGCGAGCTGCTGCGGCGGGACTTCGTCGCGGTCAAGGTCGACCGGGAGGAGCGCCCGGACGTCGACGCGAGCGCGATGGCCGCCGCGAGCGCGTTCACCGAGCAGCTCGGGTGGCCGCTGACCGTCTTCATGACGCCGGACGCGCAGGTCTTCTACGCCGGCACCTACTACCCACCGCAGCCGGTCGGGCAGCACCCGTCGTTCCGGCAGGTCACGGCCGCGGTGCTCGACGCCTGGCGGGACCGTCGGGACGAGGTTGACGCGAACGCGACCGCGATCGCGCGGGCGATCCGGCAGGGTGCGGAGGCGGACGCGGCCAGCGCCGAGGCGGGACGCTCCGACGGGAGCGGGCCGGGCCTCCCGTCCGTCGACGCGATCCGGAGGGTGGTGCGCGACCTCGAGCGGGCCGAGGACGCCGAGTACGGCGGCTTCGCCGGCGCACCGAAGTTCCCCAACGCTCCGCTGCTGGAGTTCCTCGGCGACGCCGCTGCCGACGGCGTCGACGCGGCCGGCGGGCTCCTCGACCGGGCCCTCGGCGCCATCGCCAGGTCGGAGCTGACCGACGCGGACGGCGGCGTCTTCCGGTACGCCACCCGCCGTGACTGGTCCGTTCCGCACTACGAGCGGATGCTGTACGACAACGCCGGACTGCTCGCGGTCGCCGATCCGGCACGGGCCCGCGGGATCGCCGACTTCCTGCGGGACACCCTCCGGCGGACGGACGGTGCCTTCGTCGCCGCCCAGGACAGCGAGTCGACCATCGACGGACGTCGGGTGGAGGGCGAGTGGTACCGCCTGCCCCTCGACGAGCGCGCACGGTTCGACGCGCCGCCGCTCGACGACCAGGTCCTGACCGGGTGGAACGGCCTGGCGGTCCGCGGACTCGTGCTGGCGGGGACCCGCGCCGGGGACGAGGAGATGATCGGGCTCGCCCGCGCCGCCGCCGACGCGGTCATCGCAGCGCACCTCCGGGACGGACACGTCGCCGTCCGCTCGAGCTCGGGCGCCGGCACGTCGACGGCGGCGCCGACCATCGAGGACATCGGGCTGTTCGCCGAGGGGCTCCTCGAACTCGCGCTCGTGACCGGCGAGCTGGCGTACGCGACCACCGCTCGGACCCTGGTGGACGACGGACTGTCGGGCGTCCTCGAGGTCGACCCGGTCCTCGCCGCGGCCGGGACCGCGACCGGGGAACAGCCGCAGACCGCGCTCCGGTCGGGGACCGTCGCCCTCGCGAGCGCGGCCGCACTGCTCGCCGCCCTGACCGGCGAGGACGACCGTCGGGCCGCAGCGGGACGACTCGTCGCCGAACGCGCACGGACGGGAGTGGACCGTCCGCTCGGGCATGCCGACGCCCTCGGGGTCGCGCTCGCCCTGCAGCGCCCGTCGCGGGAGGTCGTCCTCGTCGCCGACGACCGCTCCGGCCCCGACGTGACAGCGATGCTGCACACCCTCCGGGCCGTCCGGCGTCCGGGGACGATCACGGCGGTGCTCACGCGAGCGCAGGCAGCGGACTGGGCGGACGCCGGGTTCTCGCTGCTCGAGGGTCGGGACGCGCTGGACGGCGTGGCCTACGTCTGCCACGACCGCGTCTGCGCCCTGCCCGCGCGGTCCGCCGACGACCTCGTGGCGCAGCTCGGCTGATGGCGGACGCGCCCGGGCGGTATCCTGGAATGCTCATGCCGAATCCCCCCGTCATCACGTACCCACCGGAACTGCCCGTCTCGCAGCGGCGGGACGACATCGCCGCTGCGATCCGCGACAACCAGGTCGTCATCGTGGCCGGCGCCACCGGGTCGGGCAAGACGACGCAGCTGCCGAAGATCTGCCTGGAGCTCGGGCGCGAGCACATCGGCCACACGCAGCCCCGCCGCATCGCCGCACGCACCATCGCCGAGCGGGTGGCGGACGAACTCGGCGGGGAACTCGGCGACCTCGTCGGCTACCAGGTCCGCTTCACCGACAAGGTGAGCGCGAACACCCGGATCAAGCTGATGACCGACGGCATCCTGCTGAACGAGATCCACTTCGACCGCGACCTGAAGCGGTACGACACGATCATCATCGACGAGGCGCACGAGCGGTCCCTCACCATCGACTTCCTGCTCGGCTACCTCAAGCGGCTCCTGCCCCGCCGGCCCGATCTCAAGCTCATCATCACGAGTGCCACGATCGACCCGGAGTCGTTCTCGCGGCACTTCGGGGGCGCGCCGATCGTCGAGGTCTCCGGGCGTACCTACCCGGTGGAGATCCGGTACCGGCCGCTCGTCGCCGACGAAGACGCCGCGGGCGACGACGAGGACGAGGACGAGTTCGACGAGCGTCCTGCCGGCACCCGACCGGCGACGTCGAAGGGCGGCGCCGCGGGCCGCACCGGGAGCCCGACGGCCGGCGATGACCGGGACCCCCTGCAGGGCATCACGGACGCACTCGACGAGCTCGCTCGCGAGGACCCGGGCGACGTCCTCGTGTTCCTGCCCGGCGAGAACGACATCCGTGACGCCCAAGACGCGATCGAGGGCAAGCACTACCCGGGCACCGAGGTCCTCCCGCTGTACGGACGACTCTCGGCGGCCGACCAGCACCGCGTCTTCCAGCGATCGACCACACCGGGCGTCCGCCGCCGGGTGGTGCTCGCGACCAACGTCGCCGAGACCTCCCTGACGGTCCCCGGCATCAAGTACGTCATCGACACCGGCACGGCCCGCATCTCGCGGTACTCCCCCCGGGCGAAGGTGCAGCGGCTGCCGATCGAGGCGATCTCGCAGGCGTCCGCGAACCAGCGCTCCGGTCGAGCGGGCCGCACGAGCGCGGGCATCGCGATCCGCCTGTACTCGGAGGACGACTTGGACCGTCGTCCCGAGTACACCGACCCGGAGATCCTCCGGACGAACCTGGCCGCCGTCATCCTGCAGATGATCTCGCTCGGGTTCGGTGACATCGAGTCGTTCCCGTTCCTGCAGCCGCCGGACTCGCGCGGGGTGAAGGACGGCCTCGACCTGCTGCGTGAGCTCCGCGCCGTCGACACCACCGGTGCCATCACGAAGACCGGCAAGCAGTTGACCCGGCTGCCGATCGACCCGCGTCTGGGTCGGATGGTGCTCGAGGCGAGCCGCCAGGGCGTCGGACGGGAGGTCATCGCGATCGTCTCGGCGCTGAGCATCCAGGACCCGCGCGAGCGCCCGCTCGAGAAGCGTGCGCAGGCCGACCAGTTGCACGCCCGCTTCGCCGACCCCACGAGCGACTTCCTCACCCTGCTCGGCCTCTGGAACCACCTGGAGGAGAAGCAGGAGGAACTGTCCTCGAGCGCGTTCCGCCGGATGTGCAAGGCCGAGTTCCTCAACCACCTCCGCATCCGCGAGTGGCAGGACCTGTACCGGCAGCTCTCACGGGCGGCGAAGCAGGTCGGGATCCACGTCGGCACGGAGCGCAAGGACGACCCCGACTCCGTCCACCGCGCGCTGCTCGCCGGGCTCCTCAGCCAGATCGGCCTCCGCGACCGTGAGAAGCGCGACTACCTCGGCTCGCGGAACACCCGGTTCGTGGTGTTCCCGGGCAGCGTGCTCGCGAAGAAGCAGCCGGACGCGGTGATGGCCGCCGAACTCGTCGAGACCAGTCGGCTGTTCGCCCGGACCGTCGCGCGCATCGACCCGGCGTGGGTGGAGCCCCTCGCCGGAGACCTGCTCAAGCGCACGTACGGCGAACCGCACTGGGAGAAGAAGCAGGGCGCGGTCGTCGCGTTCGAGCGCGTCACGCTGTTCGGTGTCCCGATCGTCCAGCGACGCCGCGTGCAGTACAACCGCATCGACCCGGTGCACTCGCGGGAGCTGTTCATCCGGCATGCCCTGGTCGAGGGTGAGTGGGACTCGCAGCAGGCGTTCGACCGGGCGAACCGGAAGCTCCGGCGCGAACTCGAACAGCTCGAGGAGCGCACCCGGCGGCGGGACATCCTGCTCGACGACGAGACCGTCGTCGCGTTCTACGACGCCCGCATCCCCGCCGAGATCGCCACGACCCGCGACTTCGAGGGGTGGTGGCGCAGGACGCGCCGCGACCAACCGGACCTGCTCACGATGCGCCGGGAGGACCTGCTCGACGAGTCAGCCGCCTCCGCCGCGGAGGACGACGCCGAGTACCCGACCCAGTGGCGGAGCGGCGACCAGCGCCTCGCCGTCCGCTACCGCTTCGAGCCCGGCGCCGAGGACGACGGCGTCAGCGTCCAGGTGCCGCTCGCCGTCCTGCCGCGCATGCGGGAAGAGGGCTTCGACTGGCAGGTCCGCGGGCTCCGGAAGGAACTCGTCACCGCGCTCATCAAGGCGCTGCCGAAGCAGATCCGCAAGAACGTCGTCCCGGCCGCGGACTGGGCGGAGAAGATCGTCGCCGAACTGCCGGACGACGCCCCGACGACGCCGACCGAGAGCTTCCGCGCGACCCTGGCGAAGACGATCCAGCGACTCGTGCACGTCCCCGTCACCGAGTCCGACTTCGACATGACCCGGGTGCCCGCGCACCTGTTGCCGACCTACGCCGTCGTCGACGAGCGCGGCCGCCGGGTCGAAGCCGGGAAGGACCTCGCGGCCCTGCAGACCAAGCTGAAGGACCGCACGCAGCAGAGCGTCGCCGCCGCCACGCAGCGGCAGGGTCGGCCGGGAGGCTCGTCCCGCGTCGCCGACGCCGGCTCCGGTCGCCGCATCGAACGGTCCGGTCTGACCGGCTGGCCGGACGAGGACCTGCCGGAAGTGCTCGACACGAAACAGGCCGGCGGTGTCATCCGCGCCTACCCCGCGCTCGTCGAGGAGGGCACCGGCCCGAAGGCGACCGTCGGCGTGCAGCTCCTCGCGACGCCGGACGACCGAGCCGTGCAGATGCCCGCCGGGGTCCGCCGCCTCGTCATGCTCGCGGTGCCCTCCCCCGTGTCCTACATCCAGCAGCACCTCACCGCGCAGGAGAAACTGGCCCTCGCCGCGAGTCCCTACCCGTCCACGTCGGCGCTGTTCGACGACGTCCTGGCCGCGGTGGTCGACGCTGGGATCCGCCGGACCCACGCGGACGGCCTCGTCTTCACCCGAGCAGCGTTCGAGCAGGTCCGGGACGCGGTGTCCGCGACGGTCGTCGACACGATGTTCACCGCCGTGTCCGAGGTCGCGGCGGTGCTCACGGCGCAGCGGAACGCCGAGCGGGCGCTGAAGCAGGCGACGAACATGGCGCTCCTGCCGGCCCTGTCGGACATGCGGCAGCAGATGGAACGGCTGGTGTCCGCCGGGTTCGTCTCGGTCGCCGGACTCGACCGACTCCGCCGCATCCGCGTGTACCTGCAGGGCATCGAAGCGCGCGTGACGAAGCTGCTGCAGAACCCGGGCCGCGATGCGAGCTGGATGCGCGAGGTCACCGGCGCGACGGACCGCTACGTCGAAGCCGGGGGCGCGTTCCCGCCGGCCGTCGGGTCGCACCCGGAGCTCGTGCACGCGCGGTGGATGCTCGAGGAGTTCCGCCTCAGCCTGTTCGCCCAGGAGCTCGGCACCGCCGAGACGGTCTCGCTGCAGCGGATCACGAAGGCCCTCACGGCGGCGGCACGCTGACCGGAGGACGACCCCGCCCGCGAGGACTACGGTGACCGCCATGATCGGCTCACTCGACGTCGTCGTCCTGGACTGCCCGGACCCCGCTGCCCTCGCCCGCTTCTACGCGGAACTCCTCGGCGGATCGGTCGAGGGGGCCGACACGGTCGGGCCGGACGACGAGTGGGTCGAGGTCACCCTGCCGTCCGCCGGGGGTCGCCCCATGATCGCCTTCCAGCGGGTCGACGGCTACCGGGCGCCGGAGTGGCCGGGGCAGGACGTCCCACAGCAGCTCCACCTCGACGTGAAGGTCGACGACCTCGACACGGGCGAGCGGGCCGTGCTGGCGATCGGAGCGCGGGCCACCGGCGAGGGGACGGACACGTTCCGCGTCTACCTCGACCCGGCAGGGCATCCGTTCTGCCTGGTCCGACCGCAGGACTGACCGACGACGCTCAGGCCGACGGCACCTCGCCGGTGACGTCGGCGGACGGCTCGACCGCGAGCCCCTCGACGACCTCGACCCGGGGCAGCTCGGCGAGCACCGCACCCGGCAGGAACAGCTTCGCCCCGCGGACGCCCGCACCGATGACGACCTCGGGCGCCGCGAGCACCCGCGCGTCGACGTAGACGGGCCAGTCGGCGGGCAGGCCGATCGGGGTGATCCCGCCGTACTCCATGCTGGTGCGCTCCACGGCGTCCTCCATCGGCGCGAAGCTGACCTTCCGGGCACCGAGCAGCCCCTTGACGGTGCGGTTCACGTCGAGCTTGGTGGAGGCGAGCACGACGCAGGCCGCGTACGTCACGGTGTCGCCCCGCTTGCCCGCGACGACGATGCAGTTCGCGCCGCCCGCGACCGGGAAGCCGTACGCCTCGGAGAACGCGGCGGTGTCCGCCAGCTCTGGGTCGATCGGTGCGGCCTCGATGCGCTGCAGCACCTCGAACGGCAGAGCGACCAGGGCCTCCGCGACGGGGATGGCGATCGAGCCGGTGGCGAGCAGGACGGGCATGCGGTTCAGCGTGGGCATCCCCCCACCCTAGGGAGACCCGTCACGACGACGTGTCAGCCGGACGCCCCGCCGTCCGCCCATCTGCCCGTCCGGTGGCGCCCGCTACCCTCGCGGCATGGGGGGAACATCACGGGAGACACGTCGGACCCGGTGGCGCGTGCTGCGCGACCTGCTCATCGCCGCGCCGCCGACCATCGAGGCGGCCCTCGTCATCGCCGGGTCCGTGGCCTCGATCGATGCGCCGTACGAGAGCGAGCGGGCATGGGCCCTCTGGGTCTGGCCGCTGTGGGCGACGCTCGTGACCTTCCCGCTCGCCCTGGTCGCGGTGGTCCTCGCGGTCCGGCTCCGCACGCTGCCAGGGCGGACTGCCGCGCTCTGGTTCGCCGGTGTGTCCGCGGCGCTCGGGGTCATCCCGTTCGTCGCCGCGGTCCGGATCGCACTGCACGCCGTCTGACCACGGACGCGCAGCGTGGTCCGGGTCGCCGTGCACGCCGTCCGACCACGGACGCTCAGCGTGGTCCGGATCGCCCTGCACGCCGTCAGACCACGGACACTCAGCGCTCGTCGACCGACCGCCGTCGGTCCCGCGCGGACGCCCACAGCTGCACGACCAACCCGAGCGCGATGAACCCCGCCATCATCCCGCCCATCGCCGTCGCGGTCCCGCCGAGCGCCCCGGCGAGCGGCGTCGCCAGTCCACCGAGCCCGAAGGTCATGCCACCGGCGAGCGCGGAGGCCGTCCCGGGATGCCGGTGCCCGAGCGCCTGCGTCACCGTGATGGACCCGGGGATCACCCAGCCCCACGCAGCGGTGACGAGGGCGAGCGCCGGCCACACCACGGCTGCGCCCGCCCCGCTGACCGCACCGAGCAGGACGAGCACCGACCCCGCGGTGCCGACGACGAGTCCGATCGAGTAGAGGCGGTCCTCGGGGACGCGGCCGACGAGCTGCCGGAACACCAGGGTCGACAGGATCATGCACGACGCGTTCGAGGCGAAGACGAGGGTGTAGAGCCCCTCGCCGAACCCGTACTGCTGCTGGAACACGAACGACGACGTGGCGATGTACGAGAAGAACCCGATGGTGGCCGCGCACCCGGTGACGAGGTACCAGCGGAACCGTGGGATGCGCAGCAGTTCCCCCATCCGACCGAGCACGGCCCGGGGCGAGCGACCACCGGGCGTCGGCTCGACGAGGGTCTCCGGCAGCAGTCGACCGGCGGCGACCGTGAGGACGGCGCCGAGGACCGCGAGCACGACGAACGCTCCGCGCCAGGTGGCGAACGACAGCACGACGCCACCCGCGAGCGGCGCGACCACCGGCCCGACCGAGTTCACGACCGCGAGCGTCGAGTACAGCCGGCCGCGCTGCGTCCCGGTGGCCGCGTCACCGACCATCGCCCGCCCGGCCACCGCACCGGCTGCCCCGCCGAGGCCCTGCACGACCCGGGCGGCGACCAGGGTGACGATGTCCGGGGCCATCGCACAGACGAGCCCGGCGACGGCGAAGAGGGCCGTCCCGGCGAGGAGGATCCGGCGTCGCCCGGCGCCGTCGCTGATCGGCCCGACGACGATCTGCCCGATCGCGAAGGCGACGAGGAACGCGGTCAGACTGAGCTGCACGGCTGCGGCGGAGACGTCGAGGTCACGGGCGATCGCCGGCAGACCCGGGATGTACATGTCGGTCGCGAAGGGCGACACCCCGACGATGAGGCTGAGGGTCAGCAACGGTCCCGGGCGCCCGGTCCAGGACGTGCGGGCCCGATCGGCAGCGCTGCTCATCGTCGCCACCATAGCCCGCGCTCACCCCGCGACCGCAGCCGCGCACATGACGGACGGGAGGCCCGTGACCGGCTGGTCACGGGCCTCCCGTCCGACGGATCGCGCGCGTCGGTCCCCCGTCAGCCGACGACCTCCCACGTGACGAGTCGCGCGTCACGGGTGGTCACCTCGTGCACGGGCCCCGCGACCGCGACGACCGCCCGCGGCGTCGCGGTCCCGGGCAGGACCCGCACCGCGGTCGCCCGCTCGTTGACGATGACCCCACCGGTGGCGGCGTCGGCGTCCGCAGCCGAGGCGGACGCCGAGGCGTGCGACCCGACCCAGACCTCCACGTCGCCCGGCTCGACGATCCGGACCATGCGCCGGTCGCTGAACGCGAGTCGGGTGGTGGGCACGGAGAAGGCGAGCCGGACGGTCTCCCCCGCGTCGAGCTCGACGCGGGCGTAGCCGAGCAGCTGCACGACGGGCCGGGTGACCGAGCCATGCACGTCGCGCCCGAACAGCTGCACGACGTGACCGCCGGCGACCGCGCTGGTGTTCGTGACGGTCACGCTCGCCGTGAAGGACCCTCCGGCCTGCACCGAGTCGTCGACGACCAGGTCGGAGTACGCGAAGGACGCGTAGGACAGGCCGAAGCCGAACGGTCGGACCGGCGTGGAGTCGGTCGCGGTGACGTCCGACGGACCGCCGAGCACGGGATGCAGGTACGAGTACGGCTGCGCTCCCGCGGACCTCGGCAACGAGACCGGCAGGCGACCGGAGGGGTTCACCTGCCCGGTGACGACGTCGGCGATCGCGAGCCCGCCGCCCTCGCCCGGGAAGAACGCCTGCAGCACCGCGCCCGGTCGGGGCTGGTCCCCGTCGAGCGCCCAGCTGATCGCGTAGGGCCGACCGGTCAGGAGCACCAGGACGACCGGTGTGCCGGTGGCGACCACGGCCTCCACGAGTTCGCGCTGCACGCCGGGCAGGTCGAGCGACTCGGAGTCGTTGCCCTCCCCGACCGTGCCACGGCCGAACAGGCCGGCCTGGTCGCCGACGACCACGACCGCGAGGTCGGCACCCGTGGCGGCCTCGACCGCGGCCGCGAAGTCCGAGGAGTCGGTCCCCTCGACCGTGCAGCCCTCGGCGTACCGGATGTCCGCACCGGTGAACGCGTCCCGGAGCGCCTCCGCCACGGTCGGGATGGAGAACCCGAGCGGCAGCCCGGGGTGGGCGGCCAGGACGTGGTTCGCGAACGAGTAGCAG
The DNA here is from genome assembly GCF_003234855.1 of Curtobacterium sp. MCBD17_032. Lineage (GTDB taxonomy): Bacteria > Actinomycetota > Actinomycetes > Actinomycetales > Microbacteriaceae > Curtobacterium. The sequence continues at coordinate 85,500 of NZ_QKTO01000006.1, read as the reverse complement.
CCCTGCAGGGCCTCGGCGCGGTCGGCGTTCGGGCCGATGACCGCCACGGAGCCGGGTGTCTGCCGGACCGGCAGCACGCCGTCGTTGCCGAGCAGCACGACGGACTCCTCGGCGAGACGCCGGGCGAGGGCCTGGTGCCGCGGCGAGTCGAGGTCGACCCCGGTGGGCGGCTCGTCCTCGTACACGTCCGGGTCGAGCAGGCCGAGCGCCTCCTTCTGGGCGAGGGCACGGAGGACGGCACGGTCGACGAACGCCTCGTCGAACGCGCCCGAGCGCACCCGCTCGACCAGCGGTGCGAGGTACGCGTCCCCGGTGGGCAGTTCGACGTCGATGCCGGCCTCGAGGGCGAGCGCGGCCGCCTCCCCACGGTCGGCGGCGACGGCGTGCATGACCTCGAGGAACGCGACCGCGAAGTAGTCCGCGACGACCGTGCCGTCGAAGCCGAGCTGCTCGCGGAGCACCCCGGTCAGGTACTCGGGGCTCGCCGCCATCGGGACCCCGTCCGTCTCGGTGTACGAGTTCATGACCGAGCGGGCGTCGCCGTCGAGCAGCGCCATCTCGAACGGCGGCAGGAACACGTCGCGGATCTCGCGCGGCCCGGCGGACACCGGTCCGTGGTTCCGTCCCCCGCGGGAGGACGAGTAGCCGAGGAAGTGCTTCAGCGTGGCGTGCACACCGGCGTCCTGCAGCCCGCGCACGTAGGCGGTGCCGACGGTGCCGACGAGGTACGGGTCCTCGGCGATGCACTCGTCGACGCGGCCCCAGCGGGGGTCGCGGATGACGTCGAGCACCGGGGCGAGGCCCTGGTGGATGCCGAGCTCCCGCATCGAGTCGCCGATCGCGCGGCCGACCTGCTCGACGAGCTGCGGGTCGAACGACGCTCCCCATGCGAGCGGGGTCGGGAAGGTCGCGGCCTTCCACGCGGCGAGCCCGGTCAGGCACTCCTCGTGCACGAGCGCGGGGATGCCGAGTCGGGTCTCCCGCTTCAGGCGTCGCTGCTCCTGCCAGAGCCAGGCCGCTCGCTCCTCGGCGTCGACCGGACGGGTGCCGTAGACGCGGGTGTAGTGCCCGATGCCGTCGCGGGTGACCTCCGGCAGGGTCGCCTGGGCGTCCTGCGCGGCCGCCATCTCGCCCTGCATCGGTGCGACGACGCCGTTCTGGTCGAGCCAGTAGCCGACGATCTGCGCCGCCTTCTCCTCCAGCGTCATCCGGGCGAGCAGGTCGCGGACGCGGTCGCTCACCTCGGGGACGGCCGGGAGGCCCGGGGTCGCGTCCGCCAGGTCGGTCCGGGCAGCGCCGACGGCGCGGTCCCCGGCTGCGTGACGGGGCTGGTTCGTGATCGTCATCCCTTGACCGCCCCGGTGAGCCCGCCGACGATGCGGCGCTGGAAGATCGTGAAGAACACGAGGGCGGGGATCATCGACATCGACGTGAACGCGAGCACCTTGGCGGTGTCGACGGAGTACTGCGACGAGAACGCCTGTACGCCGAGCGGCAGGGTGTAGCTGCCCTCGTTGTTGAGGATGAACAGCGGCAGGATGTAGCTGTTCCAGCTGGCGATGAAGGCCAGGATGCCGACCGTGACGACGCCCGGCAGGGACAGCGGCACGATCATCCGGAAGAAGAACCCGAGGCGGCTCGCCCCGTCGATCGACGCGGCCTCCTCGAGCTCGTCGGGGATGGCCCGGAGGAACGGCACCAGGATGATGACCGTCGTCGGCAGGGCGAAGGCGATCTGCGGCAGGATCACGCCGGCCAGGCTGTTCGTGAGACCGAGGTCCTTGATGAGCAGGTACAGCGGCGTGATCGCGACGGTGATCGGGAACATCAGGCCGGCGGCGAACAGTGCGTAGAGCGCGCCGCGGCCGGCGAACCGGTAGCGGGCGAGTACGTAGCTCACCATGAGGCCGAGCACGACGACACCGGCGGTGGTGGCGACGGCGCTGATCGTCGAGTTGCCGAGCTCACGCCAGAAGATCGAGCTGCTCAGCACCGAGCCGTAGTTGCCGAGTTCGAACGGCGCCGGCAGACCCGCCGGGCTCGTGGTGATCTGCGAGTTCGTCCGGAACCCGCCCAGCACGATGTACAGCACCGGGGCGAGGTTGGCGGCGACGAACAGGATCGCCACGACGTAGGTGAGCGGGTTGGCGCGACCGATGGCAGCACTCGACCGTCGGTCCCGGGTCGCCCGGCGCCCGGGGGCGACGATGCTCGTGGTGGCCATCACTTCTTCCTCTCGGTGATCGCGCCCGCGGTGTCCCGGCGGAGCACGAAGTGCTGGTAGATCAGCGCGACGGCCAGGGAGATGACGAACATCACGACGGCGACGGCACTGCCGAAGCCGTAGTTCCCGGAGTTCCGCCCGTTGCCGACCATGTACGTGGCCATCGTCGAGGTGCCGGCGGTCGAGGCGATGTACTGCCCCCAGATGATGTAGACGAGGTCGAACAGCTGGAGCGAGCCGATGATGGACAGGAACGCCCAGATGCGGATCGTCGGGCCGAGCAGCGGCAACGTGATGCGGCGCTGGATCTGCCAGTAGCCGGCACCGTCGATCGCGGCCGCCTCGAACAGCTCCTCGGGGATGCTCTGCAGACCGGCGAGGAACAGGATCACCGCGAAGCCGATGTACTTCCACGAGATGATCACGAGCAGCGTCCAGATGGCGATGTCCGGGTTGGACAGCCAGTCCGCCCGCAGGCCGCCGAGTCCGATCGTCTGCAGCATGTCGTTGACGGCGCCGTTGGACTGCAGGAGCAGGCTCCACCCGGTGCCGACGATGACCTCGGAGATGACGTACGGCACGAAGACGAGCACACGGACGAGTCCGCGGCCGTGCATCTTCTGGTTGAGCAGCAGGGCGAGCACGATGGCGATCGGCCCCTGCAGCACCAGGGAGAGCACGACTATGAAGCCGTTGTGCATGAGGACCGAGTGGAAGGCCTGGTCCTGGAAGATGATGAGGTAGTTCTGCAGGCCGACGAAGTCGGTGGGCGGGCCGTAGCCCTGCCACTTGAAGAACCCGTAGTACGCCGCCATGGCGACGGGCAGGATGACGAACGTCACGAAGACGATCACGGCGGGACCGGCGAGGACGGCGATCTCCGCGCGCTGCCGCCAGTCCGCGAGCCGCTTGGCGGGCCGACGCCCGGCGGGGCGCGGTGCGCTGGACGCACCGCTCCCCGCCGGCGTGGACCCCGCGGCGCCGTCCGACCCGGTGGCCGGGGTCGTGCCGAGCGAGGTGTCGAGGGTCATGGTCAGCCCTTGGCCGCAGCCTGGTTGGTGGTGGTGACGATGTCCTTCGCGGTCCCCTTGCCGGCGAGGACGTCCACGACGCTGGTGTTCAGCGCGTTGCCGACGTTCTGGCCGTACAGGGTGTCGAGGTACTGCGAGACGAACGGGGCTTCCTTGTAGGCGGCCAGGGCCGACTTCAGGTACGGCTCCGACACGACGGACTGTGCGTCCTGGTTGACGGGGATCGCCTGGAAGGCCTTGTAGTAGCCCTCCTGGTTGTCCTTCTGCACGATGAAGTTGAGGAAGTCGGTGCACGCCTTCTTCGGGGCCTGCGCGGTGCAGGAGTAGCCGTCGACGCCACCCATCATCGACTTCGGGTCTCCCTTGCCACCGTCGACCGCGGGGAACGGGAACCAGCCGAGGTCGGGCAGCGGCTTGGCGTCCGGGGTGAGCGAGGAGATCACGCCCGGGTCCCACGCGCCCATGAGCTCCATGGCCGCCTTGTGGTTGGCGAGGAGACCGGCGGAGCTGCCGGCACCCTGCTGGGCGGCGGTCGTCAGGAAGCCCTTGTTGAACGGCTTCGTGTCGTTGAAGTCCTCGAGCTGCTTGCCGGCTTCGGTCCAGCACTTGTCGTCGAACTCGAGCGACTCAGCAGCACCGGTCAGGGTCTTCTCGCTGCAGGCACGGAGGGCGAAGTTGTAGTACCAGTGCGCGGCCGGCCAGGCGTCCTTCGCACCGACGGCGACCGGGTCGACGCCCGATTCCTTGAGCTTGGCGATGTCCTCGTTCAGCTCGTCCATCGTGGTGGGGGTGCCCTCGATGCCTGCCTCGTCGAAGAGGTCCTGGCTGTACCAGATGCCCTCGGGGAGCACGGCGACGGGCATCGCGTACGTGCCGTCCTTCGCGTCGTAGCCCGAGAACGTCCCGGCGCTGATCGACTTCTTCGCGTCGGCGCTGATCGAGTCCTTGATGTCGAGCAGCTGCCCGGCGTTGATCATCGCGTTGAGCTTGCCGCCGCCGCGCTGCAGGAACACGTCGGGGCCGTCGCCGGAGTTGAGCGCGGTCTGGAGCTTGCCGTCCAGGTCCTCGTTCTGGATCGCCTGGATGTTGACCGTCACGTTCGGGTTCTTCGCCTCGAACGCCTTGACGGTGTCCTCCCAGTACGCCTTGCCGGGGCCGGTGGTCGAGTTGTGCCAGAAGGTCATCGTGACCTTGCCGTCGCCCTCGTCGGCGGCGCCGCCGCTCGAGCACCCGGTGGCGAGCAGTGCGGTGCCGGCTGCGATGGCGATGGCCGCCGCGAACCTGTTCTTCCTCGTCATTGTGGAATCCCTCGGTAGTCGTCGTTGACATGCGACCGCGAGGCCGCAGACAGAGCATGCACGGCGCTCCGACCGGCTGTCAATCGATTTCGATAACGATTTCTGTCCGGTGCGCGGCCCAGAACGATGATGTCGCGCTCCACGTCGTGGTCTCGGCCGTGGCGTGCTGTCCGGGGCCGCAGGACGAGTACGGTGTCGTCGTGGATGCCATCGCCCGTCCTGCTCCCCCGCCGGGGCGGACCACCATCAGCGATGTCGCGCGCGCTGCCGGCGTCTCGGTGCCGACCGTCTCGAAGGTGATCAACGGACGCGACGGAGTCGCCGCCGCCACGTCGCAGCGCGTGCTCGCCGTGATCGAGTCGCTCGGTTACGAGAGCTCCCTCGTCGCACGGAGTCTCCGGCGCAGCCGTACCGACGTCATCGGCATCCTCGTCACCGAGTTCGAGCCGTTCTCCACCGAGCTCCTCAAGGGCATCTCGTCGGCGGCCGACGGCACCGGCTACGAACTGCTCGCCTACGCCGGACTCGTCAGCGGGGAGGCCCGGCCCGGGTGGGAGCGCCGGTCGCTCTCCCGACTCGCCGGCACCCTGATCGACGGCGCGATCGTCGTCACGCCGACCACGCTCATGGCGAGCACGCCGATCCCGGTCGTCTCGATCGACCCGCACACCGGTCCCGAGGGCCACGCCGCCATCGACTCCGACAACGTCGGCGGGGCGCGAGCAGCCACCGAACACCTCATCGGCCTCGGCCACCGACGCATCGCCCACATCCGGGGCCGCGCGGACCTGGCGTCGGCCGAACTCCGCGAGATCGGGTACCGGCAGTCGCTCGAGGCAGCGGGCATCCCGTTCGACCCCGACCTGGTGTGCGTCGGCGACTACCAGACGAGCGTGAGCGCCGAGGTCGCCCGCGAGTTGCTCGCCCGCCCGGACCGCCCGACCGCCGTGTTCGCCGCGAACGACAGCTCGGCGATCGGGGTGCTGCAGGTCGCCGGCGAACTCGGACTCCGCGTTCCGCAAGACCTGTCCGTGGTCGGCTTCGACGACGTGCCACAGGCGGCGAACGCCACTCCCCCGCTGACGACCGTGGCGCAGCCGCTGCACGACCTCGGCGCCGAGGCCCTCCGCATGCTCCTCGAGCTCCTCGGCGGGCGGGACGTCCCCGCGCACGTGCAGCTGCCGGCGTCGCTCGTGGTGCGCGCGAGCACCGCGCCACCGCCTGCCGGTTCCTGACGCGGGCGGCGCGAGGCGCCGCCCGGAGCCTCCAGTCCGGCGGACGAGACACCGGCGTCTGCGCAGCACGCCGCCCCGCTCGCGAGACGCCGCCACATCCGGCGGCGTCGCAGCCACACGGCGGCGCCACCGGCAGACGGGGGCGTCCCGCACCCCCGCACAGCCTGCCGGACGGGAGGCGCGCCTCCAGTCCGCCACCCGAGACACCGGCGTCTCCGCACCACGCCGCCCCACTCCCGAGACGCCGCCACATCCGGCGGCGTCGCAGCCGCACGGCGGCGCCACCGGCAGACGGGGGCGTCCCGCACCCCCGCACAGCCCGCCGGACGGGAGGCGCGGCGCCGGCCCGCCACCCGAGACGCCGCCACATCCGGCGGCGCCGCAGCCACACGGCGGCGCCACCGGCAGACGGGGGCGTCCCGCACCCCCGCACAGCCCGCCGGACGGGAGGCGCGGCGCCGGCCCGCCCCGCGCCTCCAGTACGCCACCCAAGACGCCGGCGTCTCCGCACCACGCCGCCCCACTCCCGAGACGCCGCCACATCCGGCGGCGTCGCAGCCACACGGCGGCGCCGCCGGCAGACGGGGGCGTCGGTCGAACGCGAGCCGGCACCCCCTCGCCACCGGCGGCGCGACCTGATAAGTTCCCGCTCACAACAAATACGGGAGGCCGTCGATGGCGACGCACCAGGACACAGCACACCGGACCGGCGAAGCGGTCGTCAGCGTCACCGACGCGGACGGCGCACCGGTCCCCGGCGCCGAGGTCGTGGTCGAGCAGCAGCGGCACGCGTTCGGCTTCGGCAACATCGGCTTCGACTTCGTCGGGCTGGCGGACGGCGAGCCGGACGTGGGGACGCCCGAGCTCGCGGACCTGTGGCTCGACGTCTTCAACACCGCGACGCTCCCGTTCTACTGGGGCCGGTTCGAGCCGGAGCGCGGACGGCCGGACACCGAGCGACTCCAGCGCACCGCCGCGTGGTTCCGGGACCGGGGCGTCGCGACGAAGGGGCATCCCCTCGTCTGGCACACCGTGCAACCGGACTGGCTGCTCGGTCTCGGGGACGACGAGGTCGAGCGACTGCAGCGTGAGCGGATCCGCCGCGAGGTCGGTGACTTCACCGGTCTCGTCGACACGTGGGACGCGATCAACGAGGTCGTGATCATGCCGCACTTCGCGAACGGCGACAACGCGATCACCCCGCTCGCGCTCGCTCGTGGCCGCCTCGCGATGATCCGGATGGCCGTCGAGGAAGCCCGGGCGACGAACCCGGCCGTGACGCTGCTGCTGAACGACTTCGACCTGTCGGACGCGTACGAGTGCCTGATCGAGGGCGTCCTCCGAGCCGGCATCCGCATCGACGCGATCGGGCTGCAGACCCACATGCACCAGGGCTACTGGGGTGAGGACTCCATGCTCGCGATGGTCGACCGGTTCGCCCGGTACGGCCTCCCGCTGCACCTGACCGAGACGTCACTCGTGTCCGGCGAGCTCATGCCCGCGCACATCGTCGACCTCAACGACCACGTGGTCGACTCGTGGCCGTCGACGCCCGAGGGCGAGGCACGGCAGGCCGACGAGCTCGAACGGCACTACCGCAGCCTGGTCGGACACCCGGCGGTCGAGGCGATCACGTACTGGGGCATCACCGACGAGGGCGCCTGGCTGGGCGCACCGATCGGCCTCGTCCGGGCTGACGGCTCGCCGAAGCCGTCCTACGATGCCCTCCGTCGCCTGGTGAAGGACGAGTGGTGGACAGGACCGACCACCCTCCGGACCGACGACGCGGGGCGGGCGTCGTTCCGGGGGTTCCGCGGCGAGTACGCCGTCCGGGTCGGCGCCGAGGAGGCGACCGTCACCCTGGGCCCCGACGGCCCGACCGCGGTGCGGATCGGCGTCGCCGGCTGACGCGGCGCGCTACGGTGCTGTCATGCGAGCGACCGTGCGGGACGTGGCCGCCCTCGCCGGGGTGTCGCCGAAGACGGTGTCGAACGTCGTCAACGGCGGTGTCGTGGTGCGCCCCGAGACGCGGGCCCGGGTGGAGGCCGCCGTCGCGGAGCTGGCCTACGTGCCGAACCTCTCCGCCCGTGGCCTGCGCAACGGCCGGACCGGCGCGATCGCCCTGACGCTGCCGGAACTCGCGAGCGCGTACTCGGCGGACCTCGCGCGGTGGTTCGTCGAACTCGCGCACGACCGGGGGCTCGTCGTGCAGCTCGAGCAGACCGCCGACGACCCGGAGCGCGAACGGGAACTGGTGTCCCGCGCGCGGGCGCACCTGGTGGACGGTCTCGTCCTCAACCCGGTGTCGCTCAGCGCGAGCACCCTCGCGAGCACCGAGGGGTTGCCGCCGACGGTCGTCATCGGTGAGGTCGAGCCCGAGCACGTCGACCAGGTGCACGTCGACAGCCGGGCGGCCGCGCGGGAGGTCACCGCGATGCTCCTGGACCGTGGGCACCGGCGCATCGCCGTCGTCGGCGCCGCGCGGCGGGACGGGGTCACCGCGACGGCACGGCTGCGGCAGCTCGGTCACGACGACGCCGTCGGCAGCGCGGGCCTGCACGTCGACCCTGCGCTCCGCGTGCCGCTGCCCGAGTGGACGACCCCGGCGGCCGCCACCGCCTTCGCCGGGTGGCTCGACCGGAACGCCCTGCCCGACGCCGTGTTCGCGTTCACGGACTCGATCGCGTTCGGCGTGCTGCACGTCCTGGCGGCACGGGGTGTCCGGGTGCCGGAGCAGGTGAGCGTCGTCGGGTTCGACGACGTCGACCAGGCGGCGTTCGCGATCCCCGCGCTGACGACGGTCTCGTTCGACCGCCGGGCGTTCGCGGGAGCGGCTCTCGACCTGCTGGAACGACGGATCGCCGACCGTGAGGCACCGGTCCGGACGGTCGTCGTGCCGCACCGGATCGTCGAGCGCGCGAGCGTCGCCAGCCGCTGAACTGCGGCGTCAGCAGGTCGCCCTGCTCAGTCGCCGTCCGCCGCCTGCAGCACCGCGACGGCCGTCCGGCGGTCGGCGAGGATCCGGAAGTGCCCGCCGAGGTCGAGCCGCACGTTCTGCGCGCCCGCCAACTCGCACCCCCCGGGGATGAGCGTGTCGTACACCCCGTACACCGAGGTGATGCGGCTGTTCGCGTCCAGCTCCCGCGCCAGCCCGGCGAGCACCGGGTCCGCCGCCCGGAAGACCCGGAGGTGCCGCACGGGCGCGAGCACCGCGTACTTCGAGCCGGCGAACGGCGTCGACACCGCGACCATGCGGTCGATCCGCCCGTGCGGATCGAGTCGGGTCATGGCGTACTTGCCGATCAGTCCGCCCTTGCTGTGCGCGACGACGAGGACGTGCTGCAGGTCGTGCTCGTCGAGGTACGCCATGACCGCCTCCGCCGACACCGGGACGGGTCGGACGTTGTGGCGCAGGTCGGTGAGCACGTGCACGGGATGACCGCGGTCGTGCAGGACGTCCATCAGGGGGCGCATGAAGTGCCAGGTCTCGTACACGCCCGGGATGACGACGACGGCCTGCCGGTCACCGGTCCGGTAGTCGTCCGCGGTGGTCGGCCCGAGGCTCCGGACCTGCCACACCCCGGCGTAGAGCCAGTCGAGCAGTGCCCACCGGACGCGTCGGAGGAGGCCGACCCGGACGGGAGGCCCGCCCGCCGTCACGTCGATCGGCGCACCCGGGTGCGGGGCCGGGCCGGTCACAGCGCGACTCCGTCGCGCGCCGACTCGAGCGTCTGGACCCGACGGAACTCGTCCACCAGTCGGGCGACGGCGACCGGCTGGTGTTCCTGCACGTGGTGCGGTCCGGGCAGTTCGACGAGTGCACCGCGCGCGGCGGTCGCCGCGAGCCGCACGGCCCAGTCGTGCTTCGCGACCGGGTCCTGCGCACCGCGGATGACGAGCACCGGGACGGTCAGGGCCCGGACGCCGTCGGTCATCCGGAAGTTGCGCATCGGCCGGAGTTCGCGGAGGTACTGGGGCATGCTCCGGAGGTAGTCCGAGAGGACGATCGCGTTCATCCGGGCACCCTCGAGCAGGACATCCACGCCGAGTCCGGCGGCGAGCCGGACGAGGGAGCGGCGGCGGTCGTCGACGACCGGACCGACGAGGACGACGGAACTGACGACGTCGGGGTGACGGAGGGCGGCCTCGACGGCGATCTGCGTGCCCATCGACTGTCCCAGGACGACGACGTCCTCCGCTCCACGGGCGGTGACCGCGCGCACGACGAGGTCGGCGTACTCGAGCTCCTCGAACCGACGGCGGCCGGACGGCAACCCGCCGAACCCGGGCAGGTCGACCGACACGGTCCGGTGCGTCCGGGACAGCGCCGTCTGCACCCGGTGGAAGGACCGGTGCGACATCCCGATGCCGTGCACGAGCACGACCGTGGGGGCGAACGAGTCCCGCACCCGACCGGCCGGCGCCATGGTCCGCAGCCGGACGGGGTGTCCGTCGACCTGGACGGTCTCCACCAGTGCACGCATCCCCCGACCCTATGCCGACCGGACCGCAGCGCCTGGGAACCATTCCCCCGCCGGGCTCCAGGCGCTACCCTCGCCCACATGCGGAAGGTCACTGCGGGACTGTTCACCTCGGTCGACGGCGTCGTGCAGGACCCGTACGAGTTCCAGTACGACAGCTTCGACGACGAGCTCGGTGCCGCGATGACCGCGTGGATGGCGGCCACCGACACGGTGCTGCTCGGTCGGAACAGCTACCTGGAGTGGTCCGAGTGGTGGCCAGCGCACGCCGACGACCCCTTCGGCCAGTGGATCAACCCGATCGAGAAGCACGTCGCGTCGACCACCCTCGGCGACGACCTGGCGTGGGAGAACAGCACCCGGATCCCCGGCGACGTGCCGGCGTTCGTCCGCGAGCTGCAGCGACGGGACGGAGCCGACATCGCCGTGTGCGGCAGCGTCACCCTCGTCCGGAGTCTGCTCTTCGCCGGGGTGCTCGACGAGCTGCAGCTGATGGTGCACCCGGCGATCGCCGGACACGGTCGGAAGCTGTTCGAGCCGACGGACCCGCCGACGCGGCTCCGCCTGGTCACGAACGCCGTGACGAGCAAGGGGAACGTGCTGAGCACCTACGGGCGGTTCGACGCCTGACGGCGGTGATCCGCGCCTCCCGGCTCTCGTCCGGAGCGTGGACAGCGGGTCTGCGTGATCGGCGTACCCTTCTGGGTGGCCCAGACCGCACGACCCCCGGAGCTCACCATGCCGCAGGACACCCGCCCGCACGTCGTCGTCGTCGGCGGCGGATTCGCCGGGATCGCCGCGATGCGCGAGCTCAAGGACGCACCGGTCCGGGTGACCCTCGTCGACCGGCACGTCTACAACATGTTCCAGCCCCTCATGTACCAGGTGGCGACCGGCGGGCTGAACGCCGGTGACGTGACGTACTTCCTCCGCAGCCTCCGCGCACGCCAGGCGAACGCGGACTTCCGGCACGGGCTGCTCACCGGCATCCGACACGACGAGCGCATCGCCGAGATGTCCGACGGCGAGCACCTGCACTACGACTACCTGATCCTGGCCAACGGCGTGAACACGAGCTACTTCGGGACGCCCGGCGCGTACGAGTACGCGTACTCGATGTACTCCCGCTCCCAGGCCCTGCGCATCCGCGACGAGCTCTTCACCCGCCTGGAGCAGGCCGCGGCGAAGCAGGGGCCGGACGAGATCCGCGTCGTCATCGTCGGCGGCGGTGCCACCGGCGTGGAGATGGCGGGCGCGCTCGCGGAGCTCCGCGACCAGGCGCTCGTCGGCGCCTACCCGGAGATCGAGCGCGGCAACATCTCGATCACGCTCGTGCACCGCAGCGGCGAGCTCCTCAAGCCGTTCGCCCCGCGCCTCCGCCGGTACGCGGCCAAGATCCTCCGCAAGCGCGGTGTGGTGCTGCGGCTCAACGCCGGTGTCGAGGAGGTCCTGCCCGACGGCGTCCGCCTGGCCGGCGGCGAGGTCATCCCGGCGTCGCAGGTCATCTGGGCGACTGGTGTCGCGGCGCACAAGGAGGTCGGCAACTGGGGCCTGCCGCAGACCCACGGCGGTCGCATCCAGGTGAACGACGACCTCAGCGTGAAGGGGGTCGAGCGGATCTTCTCGGCGGGGGACATCGCCGCGCAGGACGATGCCCTCGCCCAGCTCGCCCAGCCGGCGCTGCAGGGCGGCAAGCACGTCGCCGAGCAGATCAAGCGACTCGTCGCCGGCAAGCCGACCGAGCGTTTCAAGTACTTCGACAAGGGCACGATGGCGACGATCGGCACGAACGCCGCCGTCGCCCAGCTCCGCGGCGGCATCACGATGGTCGGGCCGGTGGCTTGGGCCGCGTGGGTGTTCGTGCACATCACGAGCCTGCTCGGCAACGGCAACCGCATGTCGACGCTGACCCACTTCTTCGTCCGCTACGTCTGGTTCATGCGGAAGCGCTCGATCCCGATCGTCGGCGACGTCCGCCCGGTGCGCCCGAACGGCGACCGCGAGCCGGAGCACTGGCAGCTGCAGAAGGCGGAGTAGCGCCCCGCGCGACCACGGACCGTACGGGAGGTCCGTCACCAGCGGGTGACGGACCTCCCGTCCGCCGTCGGCCCGGTCCGTGCGGTCAGGGAACCGCGCGCTCAGCTCCGTGCGGCCGTGTAGGCGCCGGCCGCGATGTCCTCGAGCAGGGTCGGCCCGGTCGGCTGCCAACCGAGGAGATCCCGAGTGGCCGTCGACGTCGCGGCCATCTCCATGGCGTAGAACGATCCGACGAAGCCGAAGTGGTCGACCGCGTCGGCCGGCTCGATCGTCGTCACCGGCACGCCCAGGGCGTCACCGATCGCTCGCGCGATGTCCCGGGTCGGCACGGCGTCCTCCGCGGTGACGTGCATCCGAGTGCCCGCCGGTGCGCCCTCGAGGCCGAGCCGGACCAGGCGCGCGGCGTCCGTGCGGTGGACCGCAGCCCAGCCGTTCGACCCCTCGCCGATGATCGCGGCGGCCCCGTGCCGACGGGCGGCCTCGGTGATGAGCGAGACGAAGCCGGAGTCGCCGGAGCCGTGGACGGTCGGGGCGAAGCGCGCGATCACGGTCCGGACGCCCTGGTCGACGAAGTCGAGCGCACGGTTCTCACCACCGCCGCGCATGGAGTGCGGACCGACGGCCGGGTTCGGGTCCGCCTCGGTCGCGGCCCGGTCGCCGGCCAGTCGGGCCACGCCGGACGCGACCACCAACGGTCGCCCGCTGCCCACGAGCGCTTCGCCGAGGGTCTCGACGGCGGCGCGCTCGGCAGCGTCGCTGACTTCGGGGTGCGCGAAGTCGTGCTTGTTGGCGAGGTGGACGACGCCGTCGGCGGCATCGGCCCCACGGCGGAGTGCCTCGAGGTCGTCGAGGTCGCCGCGGAGGACCTCGGCGCCCTTCGCCTGGACGGCCGCGGCTGAGGTGTCGGACCTGGCGAGCCCGGTGACGCGGTGGCCGGCGGTGAGGAGCTCGTCGACGGTGGCGGAGCCGATCCAGCCGGAGGCTCCGGTGACGAACACGTGCATGATGGTGCCCTTCTCGTTGATGTCAGTTACTGACATCGAGACGGTACACCCGATGTCAGGCTCTGTCATCATGACTGGTCCGTCGGTACACTCGGAGGATGGCGAGATGGCAACCGGGCACGCGGGAGCGCCTCCAGTCGACGGCTCTGGAACTGTTCCTCGACCGGGGCTTCGAGGCCACGACGGTCGCCGACATCGCCCGTGCCGCTGACGTCACGGAGCGGACCTTCTTCCGGCACTTCGCCGACAAGCGCGAAGTCCTGTTCGCGAGCCAGGACGCCTTCATCGGGCTGTTCGTCGGACCCGTCGAGGACGCCCCGGCCGACATCCCGCCGATCGAGCTCATCGCACGGGCGCTCGACGGTGCCGGCTCGTTCTTCCCCGAGGACCGCCGCGAGTGGTCCCGCCGCCGGCAGACCGTGATCGACGCCGAACCCGCTCTCGGCGAGCGTGAACTCGCGAAGCTCTCCGGTCTCGGACGCAGGCTCGCCGAGGTCCTCCGCGGGCGGGGCGTCCCCGAGCCGGCCGCGACCCTGCTGGCGCAATCCGGCGTGACGGTGTTCCACCTGGCCTTCGCGCAGTGGATCGCCCCGGGCGAGACCCGCACCCTGCCGGAACTCGCGACCGAGCGGCTCGACGCGCTGGCCGCGTCGATGGTTCGACAGCACGCCTGACGGGCCGGAGCCGGTTCATGGACAGCGGGAGCACACTGGGACGATGACCCGGATAGCGCCCCCGACGGACACCGTGCCCGTCGTCGCGCCGTCCGTACCCGCCGCAGCCGCGCCCGTGGCTGCCCCGCCGCCAGCTCCGGCCCCGCCGCCGGGTCGCGCCCTCGCGCTGGACGGCCTCCGGACCGTCGCGATCGTCATGGTGGTCCTGTACCACCTGCACGTCCCGCAGTTCGAGGGCGGGTGGATCGGCGTGACCGTCTTCTTCGTGCTCTCCGGACACCTCATCACCACGCTGCTCCTCCGCGAGCGGCAGCGGACCGGCACCATCCGCCTCGGGTCGTTCTGGTGGAAACGCCTGCTCCGGCTCTACCCGGCGCTCGTCGCCCTCGTCGTGGCCGGGCTGCTGCTCTGGAACTGGGTCGGCGACTACAAGGGCGCGTCGCTCTCGGCAGGGTCAGCGGCCTTCATCGCCCTGACCTACACCGGGAACCTCTACCGCTCGTTCTGGGACACCACGCAGGGGGTCTTCGCGCACACGTGGAGCCTGTCGATGGAGGAGCAGTTCTACCTGGTCTGGCCACCGGTGCTGCTGCTCCTGCTGTCGCTCGGACGTCGTCGGCGGACACTCGTCCTCGGCCTGTCCACCGTCGTCGTGGCGGCGTCGGCAGCGTCGTGGCTCAGCTACCGGACCCCCTCAGGCAGCTCCACCCCGGACGTGTACTTCTCCCCCGTACTCGGCGTCGTGCCGCTCGCGACCGGGTGCGTGCTCGCGCTGCTGCTCGACGACGAGCGGTGCCGGTCGTTCGCCTCCGGCCTCGCCGGACACGTGGGCACCTGGGCGGGCGCCGCGGCGGTGGTCGGCGTGCAGTTCTGGATCGGTGACGACTGGACCGACCACGCCTGGACCTTCGGCCTGCTCATGCCTGCCACCGGACTGGCGGCGGCGGTCCTCATCGGCGGGCTGGTCTCGGTGCGGACGCCGGTGTCCGTGGCCCTGTCCTGGTCCCCGGTCGCCTGGTTCGGACGCCGGGTGTCGTACTCCGCCTACCTCTGGCACCCGCTCGTGATCGCCCTGCTCGGCACGTTCGCGATCGGCTGGTTCGGGAACGTCTGGCTCTTCACCGCCGCCGTCATCGTGTCCATCGGGGCGGCGTACGCGGTCGAGGTCCCGGTCGAGAAGCTCCGCGCGCGTGCCCGGGAGGCCCGTCGCCTGGTCGCCGAGGACCACGCCGCCCGCAGCGCCGCGAGCTGACGCGGACCCGACAGCGGGGCCGGTCGGTCAGCGGCGACGGTCGGTCAGCGGCGTCGGTCGGTCAGCGGCGTCGGCTGGCCTGGCGTCGCGCGTGGTTGTGGTCGATCGCCCGTCGCACGAGCGCCTGCAGTGCCGGGACGTCGACGTCGTCCCCCTCGGAGTACTTGATCGCGCGACGCTGGTTGCCACCGAGTTCGTCGTTGAACAGGCCGTCCGGGTCCTCGAGGGCCGCGCCGTACATGAAGCCGAGCTTCACGGCCGTCCTGAAGACGTTGCCGACGACGAGGATGCCGTCGAGTTCCCACACCGGAGCGCCCCGCCACTTCCAGGTCTCCTCGATCGCCGGGTCCACGGCCAGGACCGCCGCACGGGCGTCGGCCAGGACCGCTCCGCGCCAGTCCGCGTGCGCCGCGATCATCGCATCGAGGTGCTGTGCCGGCGTCGGCTCCACTGCCGGTGTCTCGTCGGTTGCTGCCATGCGCACACGCTAGTGGTCGGCACCCCTCCGACGCCCGCCTGGTCGTGCGTGCCGGTGCAACGACGGACGGGAGGCCCGGTGCCAGCTGGCACCGAGCCTCCCGGTCGTGCAGAACGCGACTCAGCGGCGGGTGGTGCCGTCCTCGTCGAGCTCGATCTCCTCGTGCGCGACGTCCTCGGAGACCTGCTGCTGCTCGGTGACGGTCTCGGTGCCGAGGCGGACGCGCTCGACCGGGACGGTCTCCTTGTCGACCACGACGCGCTCCTCGCTGAGGGTCACCTCGTGCTCCTCGTCGGACAGGGCCGGGCCGTCGGTCGCCGCGCCGACGTTGCCGTCGGTGATCGGCTCGGTCTCGAGGCGGACCTCTTCGTGCTGCACCGGCACGGTGACGGACTGCTGTTCCGTGACGACGTGCTTGCGGAGGCGGGCACGGCCGGTCTGGACCTTCTGGGTGCCGACGTCCAGGCGCTCCTCGGACCGCGTCATCGCGTCGTCCGTGTTCGCCCCGGACGTGTCGTGGCCGGCGCTGCGGTCGACGCCGGTGACGTCACCGGTCGTGCCGGAGCCGGAGGCCGTGCCTGTGGTGAGGTCCGGGTCGGTGCCGGTCGTGCCGGTCGTCGACTCGGTGCCGAAGCCGGCCGAGGTGTCGGTGCCGGTGGTGGTGCTGCTGCTGCTGCCGAGGCCGTAGTGGTCGAAGATGCGGTCCTGCTCGTCGTCGCTGAGGTCGCCGTCGGCGTCGATGCGCGGTGCGTCCTTGATGCGGTCCTTGTCGTACGCGACGCGGAGTTCGTCACCGGTCAGGTCGGCGCCCTCGAGGGGGACGAACGACTCCGAGGTGCCGAAGAGGCCGGTGGAGACGCTGGCGAACAGCGGGTGGCCGTCGGTGTTGTCGACGTAGACCTGCTTGACGGTGCCGACCTTCTGGCCGTCCGGGTCGATGACCTTGGCGTCGAAGACGCTGTTGATGTTGTTCGTGTCGATCATGGTCGTTCCCTTCGTCGTGCGGTGGTGGTGTGTCAGGTGGGTTCGTGGGGGCAGAGCGCCCGGGGCGGTGCCTCGGCTCAGCGGCCGAGACCGACGCGGTCGACCTTGCGGTGGTACCGCATGCCCGTCAGGCCGCCGAGGACGGCGCCGACCAGGCTGATGACGGCGACGACGATCACGGTGACGATGCCGGTCACGGTGAGCGTGCCCTCGTCGACGGGGATCCGCGGGAAGCTGTTGAGGTTCCCGAGGACGTTGAACTGGCTCCCGGCGACGGCGGTGACGATCGCCACGACGATCGCGATGACGACCGCCCAGATCCAGACGGCGATGCCCTGCTTGGCACCGGAGAACCGGGCCATGCGGCCGGCGACGTAGCCGCCGGCGTAGTAGGCGACGAACAGGATCACGGCGAGTGCGATGGCGCCGACGATGCCGACGACGTCGCCGTTCTGCGTCACGTCCTGGGCTGCGTCGTCGACGTCGCCGCCGTTCTGGCCGAGGCCGACGCCTGCGCCGACGGCGGTGAGGAGTGCCGTCAGGATGACCGCGGTGCCGGTGGCGGTGAGCCAGCCGAAGAACGCCGAGCCCCACTTGAAGCCGGCGAACTCCTCCTTCTCGCGTTCGAGGACGGTCTCGCGCTGGGTGGCGCCGCGCTCGGCGCGACCGACGGTGCCTGCGACGGGACCGTCGGCCCGGGTGCCGCCCGCTCCGTCGTGCCGTGTGTCGTCGGGGGCACCGACCGCGTGGGCGGCGTTGCCGTCGTGGCGCGTGTCGTCACGACCCGTGCCGTCGTGCGCGCCGGTGCCGCGGACGGGCCGGGTGTCGTCGTCGGGTGTGCTCATGGGTGCCTCCTGGCGGTGGTGCTCGTGCTGGTGGTCGATCCGCACGGAACGGAACTCGGGTGCGCCCGTGAGGGCTGGCAGATCCGGCACCTGGTGCGGTTCGCGGACAGTCGGGAACCGGTCGGTCAGGAGCCCGCGGACTCCTCGACCGTCACGTGCCGGACGCTCCGCGTGGCGGCCGCTGCCACGGTGGCGAGGACGATGAGCGCGGCGCATCCGAGCAGGGTCGGCACCGTTCCCACGGTGTGCGCGAGCGGTCCGACGAGCGCTTCGCCGACGGGCACCGCGACGACCGAACCGACCGCGTCGTACGAGTACACGCGGGCGAGGACGTCGCGCGGCACGTTCGTCTGCAAGGACTGGTCCCAGGCGATGGAGAACACCTCGATCGCGACGCCGGCGGCGGCGAAGGCGACGACCAGCGCGACGACCGACGGGGTCAGCGCGAGGGCGAGCACCGGCACGGCGGCGGCGACCATCAGTGCGACCCCGATGCCGAGTGCGTGCCGCGGTCGCCAGCGGAGCGCGATGCCCGCGCCGACCGCGAGCCCCACGGAGAGCGCGGCGACGACGACGCCCCACGCAGCTCGGCCGAACGACGCGTCCGCCACCACGGGACCGAGCACGGCCGTCGCGCCGACGAACGCGGCGTTGAGCACCGCGAACTGCACCACGACGATCCACACCCACCGGCGGCTGGCGAACTCGCGCCACCCCTCCTGCAGGTCGGACATGATGGACCGCGACGTCCCGCTGTCCGCGTCGGCCGCTGCCGCGCCGGTCCGGGGCAGTCGCATCCGGGCGAACAGCAGGCCGGCGACGGCGAAGCCGGCCGCGTCGACCGCGAGTCCCCATCCCGGCCCGACGAGGGCGACCAGGCTGGCACCCGCCGAGGCGCCGAGGATGCTCCCGCCGTTGAGGCCGAGCCGGAGCATTGCGTTGGCGGGGCGGAGCATCGGTGCGGGCACAGTGTCCGGCACGAGTGCCGCCGCGGCGGGGAGGCTGACCGCCGCGACGGCTCCGTTCAGGACGCTGAGGACGACGAGGGTCGGGATGCTCGCCGACCCCGTGAGGACGAGCGCAGCCACCACGCCCTGCGTGACGGCGGCAGCGCCGGACGTCCCGACGAGGACGACGTCGCGGGGCAGGCGGTCCGCGACCACGCCGCCGAACAGCAGGACCGCGACGTTCGCCACCGACCGTGCGGCCACGACCAGCCCGAGGTCGGCCGCCGACCCGGTCAGGTCGAGCACGGCGAACGCGAGCGCGATGGGTGCGACGGCGTTGCCGAGGATGCTCGTCGTCCGGGCCGCGAGGAGCCACCGGAAGGGCGCGGAGCGGAGTGGACCGAGCCGGTCGACCGTGGTGCTCACCGTCGTCGCACCGGGAACAGCGCCGCCGTCATCGACACCGGCTGGGTGCCGGGTGTCCGCGGCGGGCGTGCGGCGGCGTGCAGGAGGGCGGCGGTCTGCCCGACGTGGTGCACCACGCGGCGCCACGTCTCCGGGTCGACCCAGAGTTCGGCGTCGGCGGACATGCCGGGGCCGTCGACCTGGTCGAGGGCTCGCCGCCGGAGCTCGACCGCGATCAACCCGAGGTAGGCGACGCGCTCCTCCGCCGTGCCCGGGTCGAGCGGGTGGACGTCGTGGACGTCGAACGGCACCGACGACGCCTCGTGCCGGTAGCGCTTGGCGTCACCGCCCCGGAGGCGGACGACCTCGACGACCCGGACGAGTCCGGCACGCTCGAGGACGCGCAGGTGGTAGCTCGCCGTCGCCTGCGAGAGGCCGAGTTCCCGGCCCGCTTCGGCGGCGCTCATCGCCACGCCGGTGAGGAGCGAGAGCAGTCGCAGGCGGACGGGGTGGGCGGTGGCGCGGAGCTCGTCGATGGTGGACACGGCGTCACGGTGACACTCGCGAGGCGGGACCGTCAAAGAGCTCTTTGGGGGTCGCGGTGGCGTTCCCGACAACCGGTGGTCCGGTCATGCGTAGGCTCGGCGCGTGACCACGGACACCACGGACGTCCTCGTCGTCGGCGGTGGACCGGTCGGCCTCTTCCTCGGCGCGCTCCTGGCCGCCCGGGGCACGACGGTGCAGGTCTGGGAGCGCCGGACCACCGACCCGGTCGGCTCGCGGGCGATCGGGATCCACCCGCCGTCGCTCGACGCGTTCGCGGAGGTCGGACTGGCCGACGCGGTGCTCGCGGAGGCGGTGCTCGTCCGGACCGGTGTCGCCCGGAGCCGCGGTCGGGTCCTCGGCACGCTGTCGTTCGCCGGCGCGTCCGACACGCACCCGTACGTGGCGACGCTCGACCAGCACCGGACCGAGGTGCTGCTCCGCGACCGGCTCGAGGACGGCGCTCCCGGAGCGCTCCGGACCGGCACCGCACTCGTCGGGCTCACCCGGCACCGCGACCACGTCGACGCGACCGGCACCGACCGCGACGGCCGACCGGTCGGCATCCGCCCGTCCTTCGTCGTCGGCGCGGACGGCGCCCGGAGCCTGGTCCGCGACCTGCTCGGCATCGGGACGACCGGCCGGGACTACCCGGACCGCTACGTGATGGGCGACTTCGCCGATCCCGAGGACGCGGACGCCCGCTCGGCCGCCCTCGTCGACGTCGGCGCGGCGGGCGTGGTCGAGTCGTTCCCGCTCCCCGACGGCCGCCGCCGGTACGTCGCGCTCCTCCGGGACGACGACGCCCTGGCGGACCCGGGCGCCACCACGACCGCAGCCGACGCGCCGGAGGCGGACCGGGCCTCCCGGCTGGCGGCGATCGTGCGGGACCGCACGGGTGTCGCGCCGGACCCCGCCACCTGCTCGATGCTCAGCGCCTTCCGCGTGCGTCGCCGCACCGCGGACCGCGTCGGCGCCGGCCGGGTGGTCCTGGTCGGCGACGCGGCCCACGAGATCAGCCCGATCGGCGGGCAGGGCATGAACCTCGGGTGGCTGGACGCGGCCGACCTCGCCCCGGTCCTCGCCGAGGCCGTCCGCACCGGAGCGGCCGGGCCGTGGCCGGCGTACGCGCGTCGGCGGCAGGCCGCCGCACGACGGGCCGGACGGCAGGCGGAGGCCAACATGGCCCTCGGGCGCGCGGTCCCCGGCGTGGTCGGCGTCGGCCGGGAGGTGCTGCTCCGGTCCGTCCTGGCGCTCCCGACCGCGCGTGCCCTGGCCCGGCTGTACGCGATGGCCTGGGCGTAGTCGACCTCCCGTCCGTCCGGCCTCCCGTCCGTTCGACCACACGTCCATCCGGGGGCCGGGGAGATGGGCCGGCGAGACGGGCCTGCGAGACGGGCCCGTCCGAGCGGGACGCCACCGAGTGGTCGGGACGCCGCGGGAGGTGGCGTCGTCTCGGAGCCACCGAGGCGTCCCGAGCAGACGCCGCCGTCAGCCGGTGACCGCGTGCGGGTAGGCGGCCGCGCGGCCCTGGAAGGCGAGGATCGCCTCGTTGCGGACCTGCCCGTGCTCGATCTCGATCGCCCGACGGATCGTGTCCGACTCCGCCCACGCCGACGGACCCGACATCACCGTCCGGAGGAACGGCATCAGCGCCTCGCTGATCTCCCACGTCGACGAGTTCCAGAGCAGTGACGGGCTGTGGTCGACGGCGTAGTAGTTCGTCGACCCGCCGACGGTGACCATGGGCTCGGCGAACGACGTCGGCCGTGCCCAGCTGAAGCCCATCCCCTCGTCGATCGAGACGTCGACGACCAGGCTGCCCGGGCGGAAGGCCTCGAGGTCCTCCGTGCGGAGGTAGGTCAGGGGCGCGTTCGGGTCCTGGAGCGTGCAGTTCACGACGATGTCGTTCCGCGCCAGGTACGGCGCAAGCGGGACCGAGCCGTCCCGGGTCCGGACCGTGCTCCCCGTCGGTGCGTCCTCGTCGTGCTCGATCTGCAGGATGTCGACGGACGGGATCGGCGACCCGACGGCGGCGATGTCGCGGTTCGTGAGGACGCGGACGTCGTGGATGCCATGGGCGTTGAGGGCGGTGACGGCCCCACGGGCGGTGGCGCCGAAACCGATGACGACGGCGGTGAGCCGACGCCCGTAG
This sequence comes from Curtobacterium sp. MCBD17_032, assembly GCF_003234855.1. Taxonomy (GTDB): domain Bacteria; phylum Actinomycetota; class Actinomycetes; order Actinomycetales; family Microbacteriaceae; genus Curtobacterium. The sequence continues at coordinate 63,907 of NZ_QKTO01000006.1, read as the reverse complement.
TCCCCGGTGGAGCCGCAGAGCTGCAGCGCGTGGATCACCGAGCAGTACCCGGCGAGCTCGTTGTTCTTGTGGAAGACGTGCAGGCCGAAGCCGCCGTCGGCCCGCCAGTGGTTCATCGCCTCCCAGGCGATCAGGGTCAGGCGCTTCTCGATCGCGAGCTGCGTCAGCGCCTGGTCCTGCACGCAGTGCGGCCACCCCCAGAGGACCTGGCCGTCCCGCAGGTCGGCGAGGTCCGATGCCTGGGGCTTCGGCAGGAGCACGACGTCGGCGGTGGCGACCACCTCCGCACGCGTGGCCATCCCTCCGACGAGGGGTTCGAGCTGCTCGTCCGGGACGCCGAAGCGGTCGCCGTACCCGCGCTCGAGGACCATCCTGGCGCGGAGGTCGGGGTCGATGCGTTCGACGTGCGCGGGGTGGATCGGCAGGCGACGTTCGTCGGCCTTCCGGGAGACAGCCAGCACCCCGAGCCGGAGCAGGTGGGGTGTCGGCGTGGTTTCGGTCATGGTGCACTGTACGGCCAGCACGGTCGAGGGCCCCGCGGACCCGGTTGCGGAGATGCCGTTCACTCCGCCGCGGTGAGAGCAGCCAGCGCGCGCTCCAGGTGGCGCCGACCCGCGTCGTCCAACGGGGCGAAGAGCTCGTCGAGCACGTGGACCGCGATCGCGTGGCCGTCGTCGAGCGCTGCGCGGCCGGCGTCCGTCAGGGTGTGCACGAGACGGCGCCCGAGTCCCGCCGACCGTTCGATGAGGCCGCGTTCGACGAGCCGTGTCGCGAGCGTGCCGAACGCCTGGTCGCTCTGGAACGTGGCGACGGCGAGGTCGTGGCCGGAGGCTCCGGGCATCCGGTCGACCGCACGGAGCGCGTCCCACTGCACGAGGCTGACCCCGACGTCGCGGAGCGCAGCGTCCATCGTCCGGTGGTTCCGGTACTGCGCTCGCTTGAGCATCTGTCCGAGGAGTTCGAGGTCCGTCGCCATGGTGCTACGGTATCAACATCGTTAGATCAACATGTTGAGACAGGCGGACCATGACCAGCACCCTCCCCACTGACCTCCCCGTCGACCAGGGCGGCGACCCCGCCGCGCGGATCGCCCTGGTCCTCCACGGCGGCGGTGGCCCGCAGACCGTCGCACCGATCGTCGGGCACCTCGCGGCGACCATGCACGCCGTCGCGCCGACCCACCCCGGCTGGGACGGCACCGCCCGGCCGGAGGCCATCGCCTCGGTCGCCGACCTCGCGCACGCGTACCTCGACCACCTCGTCGACCGCGACGAGCACGACGTCGTCCTGATCGGTTCGTCGATCGGCGGGTGAGTCGCCCTCGAGATGGCCGCCCAGGCGGCCGCGGACGACCGGTACCGCGGACGGATCGGAGCCGTCGTGGTGATCGACGGCGTCGGCGTCGTGGTGGACGGTGAGCCGATCGCCGACTTCTTCGCCCTCGACGCCCGCGGACTGGCCGAGGTGGCGTGGCACGACCCCGAGCGCGGGTACCGGGACCCGGCCGGCTCCACCGACGAGCAGCGCGTGGTCCAGCAGGCGAACGGCCGCACCATGGCTGCCGTCGCCGGCACGAGCATGAGCGACCCGACGCTCCTCGGCCGTCTGGGGGCGGTGGACGTCCCGACCCTCGTCGTGTGGGGTGCCAGTGACCGCGTCGTCACGCCCGCGTACGGCAGGGCCGTCGCCGCAGCCGTTCCCGATGCGCAGTTCGTCGAGGTCCCGGCGGCCGGGCACCTCCCGCACCTGGAGGCTCCGGAAGCGACGTGGGCGGTCGTCGACCCGTTCCTGCGCCGGTCCTGATCGGGCGCTCCGCAAACGCTGGCGTCGGTCTCGCCATGGGGCTGGTGTGGGGCGGCGGCGGCCGCGGCCGCGGCCGCGGCTCAGGCCGCCAGGGCCGCTCCCGCGAAGCCGAGCTCGACGACGAGCACGAGCGACGACGCGATCACCAGGCGGAACAACGTGCGGGTCGGCGGCCCGGTCAGCACGAGTCGCACCCCGACCGCTGCCAGGACGACCACGACGACCGCACCCAGCACAGCCAGCACAGCGCCGACCCCGCGGACCGGGTCGTCGCCGCCGAGCTGGCCGACGAGCACCAGGACGGCCGCGACGACGAGCGAACCGAACGCGACGACCCCGGACGCGTGCAGGCCGAGCCGGTGCGGGAAGCCGCGCACCCCGGTCGCCTCGTCGTCGACGAGGTCCGGCAGCACGTTCGTGCAGTGGATCGCGACGCCGAACACCGCACCGGTCACGATCGCCCACGCGGCGGGCCAGCTCCCGTCCGGCCCCGCCGTGATCGCGACGACGGGGAGCAGCCCGAAGGCGACGACGAACGGCGCGACCGACCACACCGTGCGCTTCAGGCCGGCGTCGTACGCCCACCCGGCGGCGACGAGGAGCACGTGCGCGACCCCGGCGACGGGTCCGAGGAACAGCGACAGCACGACGGCGACGGCCGCGGTGACGACGGCGGCGGCGCGGACGGTCGACACGGCGATGAGCCCACGAGCCACGGGCTTGTCGCTCCGCCCCACGGCTCGGTCGCGGTCTGCGTCGATCCAGTCGTTGGCGAGCCCGATCGAGAGCTGCCCGGCGACCACGGCGAGCGCCACGAGCACGACGGTCCCCACCGGGTGCCCGACCGCGGCGGCGAGCACCGTGGCGAGGACCGTGACGGTGAAGGTCGGGCCGGGGTGCGAGGACGCGAACAGCAGGCGGACGGTCGAGGGCCTGCGCGGAGGGGTCACCGTGCCAGCGTACGGAGCCGGCGTCCGCCCGGACGACACGAGCCCTGCCACCTGGCGCTGCGACGGTCGACCGCCCCGCCGGACATCCTGGACGCGCACACGAGCACCTCCGGTCTACGGTCCGACGGGCGTCGACCGCCGGCCGCACGCGGGAGGAGCACCATGACCACGACGAGCATCCCGGCCGGTCGGCGCGGGTTCTTGCGCCGGATGACCTTCGCCTGCGCGTGGGGCGAGGGCCTGGACGGGTTCGACCTCGGCGTCATCAGTGTCGCCCTGCCCGCGATCACCGTGGCGCTCGGCCTGGACCCGGTGCTCGCCGGACTCATCGGTGCGAGTTCCCTGATCGGCATCTTCATCGGTGCGCCGCTCGCCGGGTGGCTGACCGACCGGTTCGGCCGCAAACGCGTCTTCACGATCGACGTGCTGGCGTTCATCGTCCTCGGAGCCGCGCAGGCCGTCGTCGCCGACGGGTGGCAGTTGTTCGTCGTCCGGGTGTTGCTCGGCGTCGCGATCGGCGCGGAGTACGCGATCGGTGCCGCGATGCTCGCCGAGTTCGCCCCCGCGAAGGACCGCGGCCGGCGGCTGTCCGGGTTGCTCGTGTGTTGGTACGGCGGGTACCTGCTCGCCGTCGTCACCGCCTACGTGATGATCGACGCGTTCGGGCTGAGCTGGCGGTTGGTGCTCGTGACGAGCGCACTGCCGGCCGTCGTCACCGCGATCGCCCGGATCGGGTTCCCGGAATCGCCCCGGTGGTTGCTCGCCCGCGGTCGGGTCGACGAGGCGCGGGCGATCGTCACCGCGCACCTCGGCGGCGAGGCGTACTTCCGTGACGAGCAGTACGCGGCGGAGGAGCAGAAGTCCGGTGGCTACCGGGTGCTCTTCGCGAAGGAGAACCGCCAGCGTCTCGCCTTCATCTCGCTGTTCTGGGCGTGCAACGTGGCCCCGTACTTCGCGATCTTCACGTTCGCCCCGACGGTGCTGGAGTCCCTGCAGCTGCGCGACGAGGCCGCGGGCACGATCACCGTCAACGCGATGGCGGCCGTCGGGGCACTCGTCGGCATGCTCACGATCGAACGACTCGGCCGCAGGCGTCAGCTCATCCCGCCGTTCTGGATCATGGCCGTGGCCCTCGCGGTCGTCGGGCTCTGGGGCTCCGCACCCGGCGTCGTCGTGGTGCTGTGCTTCGCGGCGTTCTCGTTCATGAACGCGGTGCAGGGCAACCTGACCGCCGTCTACCCGATCGAGGTGCTGCCGACCGAGGTCCGCTCCACCGGCGTCGGGTTCGCCGCCGCGTGCAGTCGCATCGGGGCGGCGGCGGGCACGTTCCTGCTGCCGGTCGGCATCTCGACCATCGGCATCGGCGCCTGCATGCTCATCGCGGCCGCCGTCTGCGTGGCGGGCGGGGTGCTCTCGCAGGTCATGGCGCCGGAGACGACCGGCAGGGGGTTGCACGACACCAGCACGCAGCCGCTCCGGCAGCGGACTCCGTCCGCCGCAGCTCGCTGACGCGCGAGCTCCTCAGCGGCCCGCCACCGCGGGTGACTCCCCGGTCGGTGCCGGAGCGGTCCGGCGCCGCGCCCCGAGCAGCCCGGACGCCAGGGCGATGCCGAGGAGCACGACGAGCCCACCCACCGGCTCGTTCCACCGCAGCGGCTCCCCCAGCACGAGGACGCCGAGCGCGACCCCGACGACCGGCGTCAGGTACGTCACGGTGGAGGCCCGCCCGGCGCCCCACGCACCCACCAGCCGTGTGTTCCACGCGTAGGCCAACCCCGTGCCGACGGCACCGAGCGCGACCATCGCGCCTCCGATCCTCCAGTCCAGCTGCACCGGACCGGCCGCGATGACGGGCGCGACCAGGAGCATGAGGGCCGCGGCGAGCGTCAGTTGGACGGTCGCGACGGTGGTCGGGTCGATCCCGCCGCCGACGGCGGAGCGGCGGAGCCAGGCGAGCCCGATGCCGTACGACGCCGTCATGCCGAGCAGCGCGACCTGGCCCGGCACGCTCGCCAGGACCTCCGGGTCGCCGAGCACGTCCCACGGGCCGACGAGCACGAGGACCCCGACGACTCCGAGAACGATCCCGCCGACCTGCCGGCGGCTCAGGCGCTCGGTCGGCACCAGCACGGCCAGGGCGAGCAGCGTCATGATCGGCGTCGTCGCGTTGTAGATGCTCGCGAGCCCGGACGGCACGGTCTGCTCGGCCCACGCCATGAGCGACGACGGCACCGCGTTGAGGAACACCGCGACCACGAACAGGTGCGCCCACAGCCGGCGGTCCCGCGGCCACCGACGACGCGTGGCGAGCAGCACGACGACGAGCGTCACCGCACCGAGCACCGTCCGGACCGTGGCGACCTGCTGGGGCGCCAGGCCCTCGAGTCCGATCTTCGCGAAGAAGAAGCTCGATCCCCACGTGAGGGCGACGAGGACGTAGAGGAGGGCGTTCACCTGGCCTAGTCTCGGGAAACCGACGGCATGCGGCAAACGCATGCTGCTCATGCACTCATGAAGGAACCGCATGACCGTCTCGCTCCCCCAACTGCGCGCGTTCGTCGCCATCGTCGACGCCGGCTCCTTCACCGCGGCGGCGCTCGCGCTCGGCGTCGGGCAGTCCGCGGTCTCGCATGCCGTCGCCGGGTTCGAGCGCGAGGTCGGCGGCCCCGTCGTGCTCCGGGGCGCCGCCGCCGCGGCCACCCCACTGGGCGACCGGCTGCTGGGCCACGCCCGGAGCGTGCTCGCCTCGGTCGACGCCCTGGAGGCCGTGGTCCGGCCCGCCCCGGCCCGCGGCACGGTGCGCCTCGCCGCCGTCCCGACGGTGTGCCAGGGGCTGCTCCCCCGGCTCCGCGAGGTGTGGGCGGTGACGCTGCCGGACGTCGACGTGCAGGTCTACGAGGGCGACGACGACGAGATGCCGGAGTGGCTCGAGGCGGGCACGGTCGACGCCGCCGTGCTCGTCGACCCGACCGTGGTGCCGGACGGCGGGATCGTCGTGGCGCAGGACGAGATGGCCGCCGTCGTCCGCCGCGACCACCCGCTGGCCGACCTCCCGGCGCTGACCCTCGACGACCTGCACGAGGACGGCCTCGTCGCGGGTGGCGGCGGTTGCGAGCACCAGATCCAGCGCATGCACGAGCGGGCCGGACAACCCTTCCGCTACGCCCACCGCGTGCGGGAGATGAGCACGATGTTCGGCATGATCCAACGGGGGGAGGGCGTCTCGATCGTGCCGACGCTCGGACGGGTGATGCTGCCGCCGGACCTCGTCATGCTGCCGGTGACGCCCGGCTACCAGCGGACCCTGGTGCTGAGCGGGCCGTCCTCGCGGCCGTGGCACCCGCTCGCCCGGGCCCTGGTCGACGCCGTCTGAACCCAGGGTCGCCCGTCGTCGGCAGGATGGGGTGATGGCCGCCACGCACACGAAGACCTTCACCGACCCGGACGAGGCCGCCGCCGAGGCCGCCGGTCTGGATTGGTTGGCCGAGGCCGAGGACGCCGGCGGCACCCGGGTCGCGCGGGTCCTGGGGCGCCCGCACCCGACGCTGCTCGAGCTCGAGCTCATCGCCGACGGGTCACCGACCCGGGCACAGGCGGCGCGCTTCGGCCGCTCCCTCGCGCACACGCACGCCGCGGGCGCGGCGCACTGGGGAGCGCCGTCGCCCGGGTTCCCGTCGAACGGCCCGCTGCGGATGGGCCGCTCGCGCACGCCGTTCGTCCCCGCGCCCGAGGCGCCGACGTCCTGGGGCGCGTTCTTCGCCGAGTACCGGATCCGGGACTTCGTCGAGCGGATCGTCGACGCCGGCGGGTACGACGGTGCCGAGGCCGCCGTGTTCGAGCGGGTCTGCGGCCGCCTGGAGGACGGCTCGCTCGGGTCCCCGCAGCCGGCGCTCGTCGGGGAGGGTCCGGCCCGACTGCACGGCGACCTCTGGGCCGGGAACGTGCTCTGGCCGCGGGAGGCGGACGCACCGACCGGCGCCGTGCTCATCGACGCGACCCCGCACGGCGGTCACGCGGAGACGGACCTGGCGCTGCTGGCGCTCTTCGGCCTCCCAAAGCTCGGGACCGTGTTGGCCGCGTACGACGACGAGTCGCCGCTCGCCCCCGGGTGGCAGGACCGGGTGGCCCTGCACCAGCTCGCCCCGCTCCTGCTCCACGTGTTCCTGTTCGGCGGCTCGTACACCGACGCCGCGCTGCGCGCCGCCCGCCGCTACGCCTGACCCCTCCGGGAGGCCCGGATCGCGCCCGCCCCGGACGCGCGGCCGGGCCGCTGCCACGCTGGACCGATGACCTCCGTCCCCGAGCCCTGGATGCAGCGACTGCGCGAGGGCGTCTTCCCGCCGGTCTGGAAGACCGTCCTCGCCGTCGCGGTGCTCGGCGTGCTCGGGCTCGCCGGCGTCGCGCTCGAGCTGGCGCACCCCGGTGGAACCGGGACCGGTGACGGCCGGGCCTCGCGGTCGTTCCTGCTGCCCTGGTTCCTCCTGCTCGCGGCGGTCGCCCTCGGCATCGGCACCGCCCGGTACCGGCGCCGCGACCGTGCCGCGGTGCAGCGTGCTCGCGCGTGGCACGAGCAGCCGCGCCTGTTCCTGCCGGTCCACACGAACCTCCGGGGCGACCTCGCCGCGTTCGGCATCCCCTCCCGACGTCGGGACCGACCGACGCTCTGGACGGTGGACGACCTCGGGCTGCGCGCATGGACACCCGACCAGCCCGGACCCGTCGTCACGATCGGGTGGGCAGACCTCCACGACGTCGAGCCCGACGAGCGGAAGACCGGCCTCGGGCAGAGCGCGTGGTCGCTCGCCGTCGTCACGGACGCCGGGCGGCTCGGCGTGGTCGCGCGCCCGACTCTGGGGTCACCCATCGGCGCGAGCGCCCGCAAGCAGGACGACCTCATGCGTGCCGTCCGGTCCCTGCGACACGAGCGCCAGCACGCCCGCGACTGAACCACCCCGCAGCACGCCACCTCAGCGTTGACTTTGCGTTTACAGCGCTGTAAAACTGGGCTGGCGCGACGGAGCGCGAAAGGGAGTGACCATGGGCATGGGCAGCACGACGGCACGGACGGCACTGAGTCGGCGTGGGTTCCTCGCCGGCGCGGTGGGCGGGCTCGGGCTCGGCACACTCGCGCTCGCCGGGTGCTCGGCCCCGTCTGCGGGCAGCACCGCGGCGGGTGGCAGCACCCTGCGCTTCTACGAGCAGAAGCAGGAGGTCATCGCCTACTTCGACGACCTGCTCAGCCGCTTCGAGCGCGAGAACCGCGGCGTGCGGGTCGTGCACGACAGCACCGTCGCCATCGCCCCGCAGTTCGTCCGCGGTGAGCCGGCCGACGTCGGCTGCTTCAACGACAACCTGGAGCTCGCGCGCTACATCGAGCGCGGTGTACTCCGCGACCTGAGCGACCTGCCGTCCGCCGGACGGGTCCGGAAGAGCATCGACGGCCTGACGAACCAGTACGCGAAGTACGAGGACCGCACGAGCGTGCTGCCGTTCTCGCTCGCGGCCGCCGGCGTCATCTACAACAAGCGCATCTTCGACGAGCAGGGCCTGCCGGTCCCGACCACGTGGGACGAGTTCGTCGACGTCTGCACCGCGCTGCAGCAGGCCGACATCACCCCGGTGTACGCGACCGACCGGGACACCTGGACCCTCTGGCAGGGTCTGTTCGACTACTCGGTCGGCAGCCTGGTCGACACCGGATCGTTCTTCCGGAAGATGAAGGCCCTCGGGACCGACGTCGGGCCGGACGCCGAGGTGTCGTTCGAGAAGGACTTCGCCCTGCCGATGGAGCGCGCGAAGACGATCTCGTCGTTCTTCAACCCCGACCACGCCACCCGGTCCTACGCGGACGGCAACCTCGCCTTCGGACAGGGCAAGGCGGCGATGTACCTGCAGGGGCCGTGGGCCCTCAGCCAGATCGCCCTCGTCGACGAGGACCTGCCCGTCGGGACCTTCGCCCTGCCGGTCTCGAACGACCCGGGCGACCGCAAGGCCCGCGTCAACATCGACCTCGGCCTCTGGATCCCGACCACCACCCCGCACCTCGAGCAGGCACAGGAGCTTGTCGAGTTCCTCATGCAGCCCGACGTGATCAACGCCTACAACCTCGACAACCTGGCGTTCTCGACCACCGAGGACGCCGCCCCGCAGACCGACGAGCGCATCCAGGGACTGCAGCAGTACGTCGACGACGGCGCGTTCTACCAGGGCGCGGGCACCTTCATCCCGACCTCCATCCCGCTCGGCAACTACCTGCAGACCGCCATCCGCAGCGGCGACTTCGACTCGATGCTGCGGCGGCTCGACACCGACTGGCGACGACTCGCCGGCCGCTCGGCGACGGTCTGACCGGCGCGACCAGGAACAGCCGGACCGGACCCCAGGAGCGATCATGACCATGCAGACCCCCCTGACCCCCGAGACCGAGGACCCCCGTCCCGGCCCCGCCACCGCAGCGACCCGCGTCCACCGCCGCGTCGGCTCCCTGCACCGCACCGAGGGCATGTACTACCTGTTCCTCGTGCCCGCCCTCGTGCTGTTCACGGCGTTCGTCGTCGCGCCGGCATGCGTCGGCATCTTCTACAGCTTCACGGACTACCTCGGGTTCGGGCAGTGGCACTTCCTCGGCATCGAGAACTACCGCGCGCTCGTGTCCGACCCCGCGATCCTCGGGTCGTACGGGTTCACGCTCGGCTTCGCGGTGGTGACCGTCATCGTCACGCAGACGATCGCGCTGTCGCTCGCCATCGCCCTGTCCAAGCGGGTCCGGTTCGCCGCGGGCCTCCGGTCGGTGTTCGTCATCCCGATGGTCGTCTCGGGCATCATCGTCGCCTACGTCTTCAACTACCTGTTCTCGAACACGCTGCCGGCCCTGGCCACCTCGGTCGGGTTCGGTCCGCTCGAGCAGAGCATCCTCGGCGACCCGAACCTGGCGTGGCTCGCCATCGTCATCGTCTCGGCGTGGCAGACCATCCCGGGCGCGCTCCTCATCTACACCGCCGGACTCACCTCGATCCCGGCCGACGTGTACGAGGCCAGCTCCCTCGACGGCGCCGGGACGTGGAAGCAGCTCCGGTCGATCACCCTGCCGCTCATCGGCGGCTTCATCGTCATCAACACCGTGCTCGGCGTGAAGGGCTACCTCGGCGCCTACGACGTCATCGTCGGCCTGACGAACGGCGGCCCCGGCTCAGCGACGAGCAGTGTCGCGATGACGATCTTCACCGGCTTCACCAGCGGTGACTACGCCTACCAGATGGCCAACGCGACCGTCTTCTTCATCATCACCGTCCTCATCTCGGTCCTGCAGCTCGCAGTGACGCGCGGAAGGAACCTCCGACTCGCATGAGCGCCATCGACACCCGGTCCCCGGCCACCGCAGCCGCCCGCACCGCCCCCGACAAGCCGCGTCGCCGCCGCCTCGAGCGGGTCAACTGGCCGCTGACGGTCATCCTGGCGCTCGCGTCCCTCACCGTCCTCGTCCCGCTGTACGTCACGGTCGCGATGGCGTTCAAGACGAGCGGGCAGGCGGTCGACGGCAACGCGCTGTCCCTGCCGACCCCGTTCAACCCGGCGAGCTTCGCCGAGGCGTGGGCGCTCACGCGCTTCCCGGTCTCGTTCACCGTGTCGCTCGGCGTCGCCGCGCTCACCGTCGTCGCGACGCTGCTGCTCAGCTCGTTCGCCTCGTACGCCATCGTCCGGAACTGGCACCGCCGCTTCTTCCGCTGGTCCTTCGTGTACCTGCTCGCGGCGATGTTCCTGCCCTTCCCGGTCGTGGCGCTCCCCCAGATCAAGCTCACCGCGATGATCTCGCTCGACAACCCGATCGGCGTCGCGATCCTGCACGCCATGTTCCAGCTGTCGTTCAGCGTGCTGCTCTACTCGGCGTTCCTGCGCTCCATCCCGGTCGAACTCGAGGAGAGCGCCCGCATCGACGGCGCGTCCACGTGGCAGATCTTCTGGCGCATCATCCTGCCGCTGCTCGGACCGATGAACGCGACCGTCGGCATCTTCGCCTTCCTCGCCTCGTGGAACGACTTCATGATGCCGTCGCTCATCACCGCGGACCCGGGGCTGCAGACGCTGCCCGTCGTGCAGAACATCTTCCAGAGCCAGTTCGGCACGAACTACAACGTGGCGTTCGCCTCGTACCTCATGGCGATGGCGCCGACCGTCATCGTCTACCTGTTCGCGCAGCGCTGGGTGATCAGCGGCGTGACGCAGGGCGCCGTCAAGAGCTGAACCGAGCCTCCAGACCGACACCGGCCGGAACGGCCGAGACAGGACCACCAGCGTGACCACACCCCCTCCCGGCCCCCTGCCCACCATCCGCCCCTTCCCCGGATCCGACCCCGTCGCCTCCCCCGAGGCCGTCGTGCACGGCGACCACTGGCGGGTCACGGTCCTGCAGGACGGCCTGTTCCGGGTCGAGTGGAGCGAGGACGGCGGCTTCGAGGACCGTGCCTCGACGTTCGCCGTACGCCGGCGGCTCGAGGTACCCGAGTACACGGTGCTGCGCCGCGGCGCAGGTGTCGAGGTGACGACCGACCGTGCGACCCTGCGGTACGACGGGCGGCCGTTCTCGTCGGCCGGCCTGGTCGTCGAGACCTCCGGACCCGACGCGAACCGCTGGCGCTACGGCCAGGAGGCCCGTGACCTGGGTGGCACCGGACGCACCCTCGACGACGTGGACGGGCGGATGCCGCTCGAGTCCGGCGTCCTGGCGCGCGACGGCATCGTCATGCTGGACGACAGCGAGTCGTTCCTGTTCGAGGACGACGGCTGGGTCGGCAGCCGGGTCCCCGGTCGGCGGGACGTCAGCGTCTTCGCGTACGGGCGCGACTACGCCGCGGCGCTCGCGGCGTTCCACGCGGTGTCCGGGCCGCCGACCCTGATGCCCCGGTGGGCGCTCGGCAACTGGTGGAGCCGCTACCACCCGTACTCGGACGCGTCGTACCTGGCCCTCCTCGACCGGTTCGACGAGGAGCACCTGCCGTTCTCCGTCGCCGTGATCGACATGGACTGGCACCGGGCGGAGTCCGTGCCGCCCCGGTTCGGCAACGGCTGGACCGGCTACTCGTGGGAGCCCTCGCTCTTCCCCGACCCGCAGGCGTTCCTGGCCGAGCTGCACCGGCGCGGGATGCGCACGACGCTGAACCTGCACCCCGCGGACGGCGTCCGGGCGTTCGAGGACGCCTACCCGGCGATGGCCGCGGCGATGGGCGTCGATCCGGACACCGAGCAGGCGATCCCGTTCGACCCGACCGACCCGGACTTCCTCCGCGCGTACTTCGAGGTCCTGCACCGTCCCCTCGAGGAGCAGGGCGTCGACTTCTGGTGGATCGACTGGCAGCAGGGCCGGACGTCCTCCGTCCCGGGGGTCGACCCGCTCTGGGTGCTCAACCACTTCCACCTGCTCGACTCCGCCCGCGACGGCGGTGCCGGCATGACGTTCTCCCGCTACGCCGGACCGGGCAGCCACCGCTACGCCGTCGGGTTCTCCGGGGACGCCGTCGTCTCGTGGGCATCCCTGGCGTTCCAGCCGGAGTTCACGGCCACCGCCGCGAACATCGGCTACCCGTGGTGGAGTCACGACATCGGCGGGCACACCCGCGGTGTCCGGGACGACGAGCTCGCGACGCGGTGGGTGCAGTTCGGCGTGTTCTCGCCGATCATGCGCCTGCACTCGGCGAACAACCCCTTCATCCGCAAGGAGCCGTGGGTCTTCCCCGCCGAACCGCGGGCGGCGATGGGCGACGCCCTGCGCTTCCGCCACCGGCTCGTGCCGTACCTGCACACCATGAACCACCTCGCCGCGGCGGGCACCGCGCTCGTCCGGCCGATGTACCACCTGGAGCCCCACCGGGACGAGGCGTACCGCGTCCCGAACGAGTACGCCTTCGGTACCGAGCTGGTCGTCGCCCCGATCGTCGAACCGCGTGACCCGGTGACCCTGCGTGGGCGCGCCCGGGCCTGGCTGCCGGCCGGGACCTGGACGGACGTGTTCACCGGCACCACCTACGCCGGGGACCGCTTCGTCGACCTCCACCGCACGCTCGACACGATCCCCGTGCTGCTGCGGGCCGGCGGGATCCTGCCGCTCGCCGCACCGGAGGAGGTCGACGCGACGGTGAACCCGGCCGCGCTCGAGGTGCTCGTCGCGCCCGGGGCCTCCGGCACCTTCACGCTCGTGGAGGACCGCGAGGGCACCGCCGGACCGGACGCCGACGAACCGGACGCCGGCGGCCCCGCGGCGTCCGGCGCCTGTCGGACGACGCTCACCTGGGACCGGGACACCGCCTCGTTCCGGATCGCCCCCGCGGACGGCGACGTCGACGTCGTCCCGGTCCGCCGACGGTGGCGCATCACCTTCCTCGGGTCGCCGGCCGCAGGCCAGGAGGCCGCGGAGGTCCGGCCCGACCGGTTCTCGGTCGACCTCGACGTCCCCACCGACGAGGGCGCGGTCCTCACGTTGGCCGGTCCCCCGTCGGTCGGTGTCGACGCCCGGGACGCCGCCAGGGAGCTGCTCGAAGGTGCCCAGGCCGGGAACCCCGAGAAGCTCACCGCGTGGGAGGTCGTGGACCGCGACGTGCCGCGCGCCGACCGGATCGTCGAGCTCGAGACGGTCGGGCTGCCGGACTCCCTGCGGAGCGCCCTGGTCGAGCTGCTGGGGAGCGTGCAGCCGGACGCGAGCTGAGGACGGACCGGCGCCGGGCGGGCGGACCCTCAGGCCGTCACGGTGCCGGCGAGCACGTCCCGCGCGCTGACCGGCTCGCGCCCGAGCAGGTCGCGGAGCAGCGGGTCCGTGCCCGCGAACCGACCCTGCGCCGCCGCCTGGTACATGCCGAGCAGGAAGCGCACCATGCGCTCGTCCTGTCCGCCGGCGACCGCGCGGGCGACCCACTCGTCCTCGTCCACGACCTCGGAACGCACCGGGGCACCGGACACCGCTGCGGCGGTCCGTGCCAGGTCCTCGAACGTCGGTGCCTCGCTCGCCGTGAGCGTCACCGGGCCGTCGAGGGGTTCCGCCGCGAGGAGGATCTGCGCGGCGGCCTCGGCGGCGTCCTCGCGGGCGGTCCAGGACACCGGCCCGTCGGCCGGTACCGACACGACACCCGTGGCCTGCCACGGTCCGGTCATCCACTGGATGCTGTGCGCGTAGAAGCCGTTCCGCAGCGAGGTCCACGGCAGGCCGGACGCGGCGAGCATGTCCTCGGTCGCGGCGTGGTGCTGGGCCGGCAGGAACGGCGAGCCGACACCGGCTCCCTGGTGACTCGTGTAGAGGATCCGTCCGACCCCGGCGGCCACCGCGGCGTCGACCGCGTTGCGGTGCTGGCCGATCGTGTCACCGACGGGGTCGTTCGACGAGACGAGCAGGAGCTGGTCCGCACCGGCGAAGGCGGCTCGCAGTCCTTCGGGGTCGTCGTAGTCGCCCTGCCGGACGGTGACGCCCTGCTCGGCGAAGCGTGCCGCCCGGGCCGGGTCACGGGTGACGACGGTGACGTCCGACGCCGGGAGGCGCTCGAGCAGGTGGTCGGTCGTCGCACCGTTCAAGGCGCCGGTCGCTCCGGTGATGGTGATCATCGATGTCTCCTCGTTCGAACCATTGGTAACGCTTGGAAGATACCATCGGAAACACACCGGTAGCAAGACGTTGTTATCGTTGGTCCGTGCCCGAAACCGCCACCCCTCGTGCCGACGTCCGCGACCGGATCGTGACCGCCGCCGCAGCGCTCCTCCGGCAGGACGGGGCCGCAGGCGTGACGACCCGTGCGGTGGCCGACCGGGCGGCGGTGCAACCGCCGACGATCTACCGCCTGTTCGGCGACAAGGACGGGCTGCTCGACGCCGTCGCGGAACACGCCATGACCGAGTTCAGCCGGACGAAGGCCGCTGCGGTCTCCGCCGCCGCCGACCCTACGGTCGACCCTGTCGCCGACCTCCGCACCGGGTGGGACCTGACGATCGGGTTCGGGCTCGACAACCCCGACCTCTTCGTCATCATGAGCGACCCGCGTCGGGGCCGCGGCTCGCCGGCCGTCGCCGCGGGACTCCGGCTGCTCGAGGAACGACTGCGGCGCGTCGCAGCGGCCGGGAGGCTCGTGGTGCGCGAACGCGACGCCGTCCGGCTCATCCACGCGGCCGGCACCGGCGCGGTGCTCACCATGCTCGCCGACCCCGAGGGCGCGCGGGACCCCGCCGTCGCCGACGCCGCGTTCGCGGCGGTCCTGGCGCAGATCTGCACCCCCGAGCCGACCGAGGCCTCTGTCGACGGGACGGGGGCGACCCGGACCGCCGCGCTGACCCTCCGGTCGGTCGCCCCCGACCTCGCGGCCCTGTCGCCGGCTGAACGATCGGTCTTCGCCGAGTGGCTGGACCGCATCGTCGACCACGACGGCCGGACCGATCACCAGGGCCGACCCGGCCACCCGGGCGGACCCGGCCACGACGAGGACTGATCGCCTCCCGGTGAGCCCGGACGGAGCCTCCGGTCAGTCGACCGAACCGTCCGGGTAGGGCGCACTCTCCCCCACCAGGATCCGGTGCCCGACCGTCACCGCGCGACCCTCGCCCGGCCGCCCCGCGATGCGCTCCTGCAGGCGGTCGAGGGTCGCCTCGGCGAGCGCGACGGTGTCCGGCGCGACCGAGGTGAGACTCGGCACGAGGCTCGCGGCGAGCCCGATGGCGTCCCACCCGACGACTGCGACGTCCCGCGGAGCCTCGAGCCCGCGCAGCCGCATCGCGCGGAGGGCGCCGACCGCGGCGAGGTCGTCCCGACAGAGCAACCCGTCGATGGACAGGCCGTCGTCGAGCGCTCGGCCGAAGGCCTGCTCGGCCCCGCGGGCGTCGCCGACCTCGCGCGGCACGCACAGCGACGGGTCGAACGGCAGCCCGGCCGTGGCCAGTCCGTCCCGGTACCCCTCCATGCGGAAGGCGGAGGTGCGCGACTGCTCGCCCACCTCGTGCCCGAGGAACCCGATGCGGTGTCGCCCGAGGGCGGCGAGGTGCGCAACGGCCTCGGCCGCGGCGAGCACGTTGTCGATCGCCACGAGGTCCGCGCCCGGCGGTCGGACGTCCTCCCCGAGGAAGACGACGGCGGTGTCCCCGCGGGCACGGTCGATCTCCGCCGGGGTGAGGACCTGCGGATGGATGACGACCCCGTCGACGACACCGGCCTCACGCCCGCGGACGGCGGAGAGCTCGCCACCGGGCGCTCCGGCGGTCTCCTCGAGCAGGAGCTGGTACCCGCGGTCGGCACACACGCGCGAGAACACGTGCGCGAGCTCGGCGAAGTACGGACGGCGGAGGTCGGGGAAGGCGAACGCGAGCATGTTCGTGCGCCCGGTGGCGAGGCTGCGTCCGGACACGTTCGGCCGGTACCCGAGCTCGTCGATCGACCGCTGGACGCGCTCCCGCATGGCGTCACTGACGTGCCGGTACCCGCGGACGACGTTGGACACGGTCTTCATCGAGACGCCGGCGTGCTCCGCGACGTCCTGCAGCGTGACCTGGCCCACGCGCTCACCGTACCGTTGACGCTGCCTTTACAGCGCTGTAAATTGCTCGACCATGAGCACCGTCGCTTCCCCGGCCCCCGTCGACGTCACCGACCTGCCCCTCGCGAGTCGGCAGGACGGCCGCTACCCCCGACCGCAGATGCTGCGCCGGGACTGGACGGACCTGAGCGGGACCTGGTCCTTCCGGTACGACGACGAGGACGGCGGGGCGGACTCGGGGTGGGCCGCGGGCCTCCCGGCTCCCCGGACGATCACCGTGCCCTTCCCGCCCGAGTCCCCGGCGTCCGGCATCGGCGACCCGGGGTTCCACCCGGTGGTCTGGTACGCCCGCACCATCGGCCGGGCGGAACTCGAGGCCGCCGGCCACGGCACCGCGCGTCCCCGCCTGGTGCTGCACTTCGGCGCGGTGGACCACCGCGCCCAGGTGTGGATCGACGGCCGGTTCGTCGGCGAGCACGAGGGCGGACACACGCCGTTCTCGTTCGACGTCACGGCGCTGCTCGCCGACACCCTCGACGGCGCGGGCGACCACCTGCTCGTCGTGCGCGCCGAGGACGACCCGGCCGACGTCACCCTCCCCCGCGGCAAGCAGGACTGGCACGAGGACGCGCACGCGATCTGGTACCGCCGCACGACCGGTATCTGGCAGCCGGTCTGGCTGGAGGCCGTGCCCGCCACCGCGATCAGCGCACTCCGGTGGTCGCCGGCCGGCCCCACCACCACCGCCCTGACCGTCCGCTTCCGGGGGCGCGTCCCCGCCGGTGCTCGGCTCCGGGTCGCCCTGCGGTTCGACGAACGGGACGAGGACCTCGGCACCACCGACTGGGACGCGACTGCGAGCCGGCCGACCCTCGACGTGACGGTGCCCGTCGCCCGGCAGCGCAACGGGCAGGCCGAGGACGAGCTGACCTGGTCCCCCGAGCACCCGCGCCTCGTCGACGCCGTGCTCACGCTCGTCGACCGCGACGGCCGGGTGCTCGACGCGGTGTCGAGCTACCTCGGCATGCGCAGCGTCGGTGTCGGCGGCGGCCGCTTCCTGCTCAACCGAGCGCCGTACCCGGTGCGCAGTGTGCTCGACCAGGCGTTCTGGCCGGAGTCGCACCTCGCCGCACCGCACCCGCTCGCGCACCGGCAGGAGGTCGAGCTCATCAAGGCGCTCGGGTTCAACGCCGCGCGGATGCACCAGAAGATCGAGGACCCGCGGTTCCTGCACTGGGCGGACCGCCTCGGCCTCATGGTGTGGGGCGAGGCGCCGGCCGCGTACGAGTTCTCCCCCACCGCAGTGCGCCGCCTCACCGCGGAGTGGACCGCCGCAGTGGAGCGGGACGCGTCCCACCCGTCGATCGTCACCTGGGTCCCGTTCAACGAGTCGTGGGGCATCCAGCACGTCGTGTCCGACCCGGCGCAGCAGGCGTACTCCCGCGCCCTCGTCGACCTGACCCGCGCGCTCGACCCGTCCCGCCCGGTGATCGGGAACGACGGCTGGGAGCAGCAGGACACCGACATCGTCACCATCCACGACTACGAGGGCGACGGTGCGGTGCTGGCGCGCACGTACGCGGACGACACCGCCCGCACCCGTGCCCTCGAGGGGCTCGCCCCGTCCGGGCACCCGCAGTTCGTCGGCGGCGCGGTGGACCAGGGGCAGCCGGTGATGCTCACCGAGTTCGGCGGGGTGCGTCACCAGTCGGGCGGGCGCCGCGAGGAGGGCTGGGGCTACACGACCGCCACCGACGGCGACGACTGGGTCGAGCGCATCACCGCGCTGCACGACGCCGTCCGTGCCAGCACGTTCCTCGCCGGCTCGTGCTGGACGCAGCTGACGGACACGATGCAGGAGACGAACGGGCTGCTCAACGCCGACCGGTCGCCGAAGGTCCCCATCGAGCAGATCCGTCGGGCCGTCACCGGGCAGTGACCGGGCGGGTCCGGTGCCGCCACCGCCCCGTCAGCCTGCGAGGTCCTTCGCGAGCATGAGCTCCGCCGACCGCACGGACGCCGTCTCCGCGGGGGTGAGCTCCCGCCCCTGGACCTCGGCGTCCCGGATCGCGATGAGCAGGTCGTAGGTGCGCACCTGGAGCCCACCCCGACGGCGTCGTGCGCGGAGGTCGAGGCGGCGTGCGATGCGGGCGAGCCGGACGCGGTGTCCGCGGAGACGGGCCTCCCGGGCCCACCTCCGGACGGTCATCGACGCCATCGCGGCGACCATGAGCACGATCCCCAGGTAGAACGGCGGGTCGAACGCGGTCCGGAGGACGTCGCGGAGCAGCACCGACCCGAGCACGAAGTGGTCGGCCGTCAGGGACACGATCTCCTCGGCGCTCGCGATCGTGACGAGGGACAGGCCGACCCGGAACACGACGAGTGCTCCGCGGCTCCCGAGCACCCCGCGCGCGAGCGTGGTGGCGGTGATGACCGCGACACACGCCATGTAGACGCACGCGTACAGCCACGTGGCCGTCTGGTCGATCTCGTCCACGATGAACGTGAACACGGTGTCCCCGCGGTCCCGGATGAACAGGAACGGCACCGTGAAGGACGCGAGCATCACCACCAGGGCGAACGGGTGCGACAGTGCCGGACGCCGGTCGACACTGCGGACGCTGCCGCGGAAGAGCAGCCAGAACGCGGTGGTCGCGCAGAGGTTCTGCACGAGGTTGAGCAGGTTCGTGCCGCCGAGCAGCGCGTCGAGGTCCCGCTGCGGCACGACCGCGCCGAGGGTCAGGAGACCGAGCGCGCCGACCCCGGTGGCCGCCCAGCTCGCCCGGCCGTGCGGGTTCCGCCCGATCGAGGGCGCCCGGATCGCGAAGCTCGCCGCGGCACACCAGAAGGCCAGGGCGTGCAGCGCGCCCACTAGCCGTAGGTCCGCTCGTCCGTCCCGACGGTCCCGGACAGGAGGACCGTGGCCAGTTCGTACGCGAAGCTCTCGGCGAACTCCTCGTCGTCGCCCTGCAGTGCGCTGCCCGCCGCGGCCGGGAGCGCATGCTGGACCTCGTCGATCGAGCGGTGACAGACAGTGCCTCCGGTGGACCACGCGGCGAAGTCGAGCTGGGTCCGTGGGACCGGCACGCCGGTGTCCCCGCGGACGAGGTGACCGAGTTCGTGCAGGACGCAGTGCATCCGGTAGAGCGGCGTCGCCCCCGGCGGGAGGAGCACGAGCGCCACGTCCGGCAGCTGCGAGACGAGCGCGGTCAGGGCACCCCAGCTCGGGCCGTCGACGTCCACGACCCGGACCGGCTTCCCGATCCGAGCAGCGACGGCGTCGACGACGTGTCCGAGTCGGGGCGCGGTCGGGAGCACCGCGACGACGTCGCGGATCGCCCCGGCACCGACAGCGTCCACACGGCAAGCCTACGGCGTCGGCGCGGCTCCGATCCGGGAGGCGCGGCCCCCCTCCGAGGGCCGCTCACCACCGCCGCGGCATCGGACCGAGCCGGGCCGATGCGCAGTCAGTGCGGTCACGCAGGACCGGAGCACGGCCCGCTCAGGCGCCGGTCGCCTCGTAGTGTCGGGCGCCGCCGGCGACCCCCGCGAAGCGGAACGGCCCGGCGGTGACCCGCGGGCGCTCGACGTCGTCGCTCGTCGCGGCCCCGGCCGCGTGCAGCTCCCGGTACGCCTCGACGGACAGCGGGACCCGCGCCGCGAGCAGCTCGGCCACGCGGCCGGTCCGACGGGAGTCGCGGTACCCCGGACGGACGACGCCGGTCATGAGCTCCCCGACACTGCCGGAGCCGTAGCTGAACATGCCGATGCGGGCCCCGGCGAGGTCGTCGTCCAGGTCGAGCAGGGCGCCGAGCGCGATCCAGAGGGACGCCGTGTACGTGTTGCCGGTCTGCCGGTTGTAGGTGAAGCCGACGGCGAGCTCGGTCTCCTCGAACGGCACGCCGACGTGCTGCGCGAGCTTCCGGTGCGCCTTGATCGCCATCTTCGTGAACGGCTGGTGGTGCACGAAGCGGTCGATCGCCTCGATGCCGGGGCCCCCGCGCGAGGCGAGGTCGTCCCAGGCGCCGATGAACGCGTCGACGTAGGCGGTCACCGACAGCCGGCCGTCCACCAGCGCGGTGGAGCGGTCGTTCGGCCGCCAGAAGTCGTCGACGTCGGCGGTGAAGAGCCCGGACTGCGGCTCGAGTTCGACCAGGTCCGGATCGGCGGCGATGAGCATCGCGACCGCGCCGGCGCCCTGCGTGGGCTCGGCGGCCGTCTCCACGTCGTAGCGGGCCACGTCGGCGGCGATGACGAGCACGCGCTCGCTCGGGTCCCGCGCGATGATGCCGAGCGCCATCTGCACCGCGGCGGTCCCGCCGTAGCAGGCCTGCTTGAGTTCGACGACGCGGACGTTCTCCGGCAGGCCGAGCAGCCCGTGCACGAAGACGCCGGCGGCCTTCGACTGGTCGATGCCGGACTCGGTGGCGAACAGCACCGTGCGGATGCCCGCGACACCGTGGCGGTCGAGGACCTCCTTCGCGGCGGCGGCGCCCATCGTGACGATGTCCTCGTCGGGCGCGGGAACGCTGAACGCGTCCTGCCCGATGCCGACGTGGTACTTCGCCGGGTCGACGCCGGTGGTGGCCGCGAGGTCGTCGAGGTCGAGCACGTGGTGCCCGGTCGCGATCGCGAGGTCGTGGATGCCCACCGAGAGCGGGTGCTGCGCGGTCATGCCGACGCTCCTTCCGGTCGGTTGCCCGATCGTTCCATGGCGACGTGCGCCGCCATCAGCTCCCCCGGGTTCGTCTGTGCCGCGAGCAGCGACAGCTCGCCGCACAGGACGGTCGCGGCGCAGAGCCCCGCGAGCCGTCGTGCGTTCGCGCCGGGCTCGCGGTCCTCCCGGCAGCCGAGGCGCACGAGGGCGTCCTCGACGACGGGCAGGTCGTTGCCCTTGCCGTTGCCGACCGTGCCGACGATGAGGTGCGGCAGCGAGCACGAGAAGTACAGGTCGTCGCCGCGGGCCTCGGCGAACGTGATGCCCTGGGAGCCCTCGACGATGTTCGCGGCGTCCTGTCCGGTGGCGACGTAGAAGCCGAGCAGCATGTTGGCGTAGTGCGCGTTCGCCGAGCGTAGGGCCCCGGCGATCGTCGACCCGACGAGGTTCTTCGCGGTGTTCAGGTCGACGATGCGCTCGGTCGACGACTTCAGGAACCGCTCGACGACCATCCCGGGCAGCACGATCTCGGCGATCGTGTGCCGTCCGCGGCCACGGATGCCGTTCACCGCGGTGGCCTTCTTGTCGGAGCAGAAGTTGCCCGAGATCGACACGTACGACAGCTCGGGCTCCCACGCCAGGATCGCCGGCAGCAGGGTGTCCGCGGCCTGCGTGACCATGTTGTGGCCCGAGGCGTCGCCCGTGGTGAAGGCGAACCGCAGGAACAGCAGGTCCCCGACGATCTCCGGGTGCACCTCGACGAGCTTCGCGAACCGGCTCTGCCCGGCGACGATCTGCTCGAGCTCGGCCTGGCGCGCGAGGATCCGCCCCGTGGCCAGGTGCGCGGCGGCCGCGCTCGAGGCCCGCACGACGACGGACCGGGTCATCCGCTCGTCGACCACGGTCGCGACGATGCCGCCCTCGACCATCCGGGAGATGCGCGCCCCCCGGCCGACGGACGGCCACAGCGGCGACTCGTACGTCGCGAGGGGCACCGCGTGCTCGCCCTCCACCGCGTTCCCGCTGACCCGGATCGGGCCGACCCAGCGGGTCGGGATCGGGGTCTGCGTGATCGTCTTGTCGGTGCTGGTCCGCTGTTCAGGGGCGCTCATCGAGGGGGCCTTCCGGGTCGTGCACGGCGATGGTGAGGTGCCGGATGTCGTGCGCCTCCCACTCGCGGAGGATGCTCGGGATGTCGCCGTCCGCGGGGACGAGCGCGATGCCGCAGTCGCCGCCGCCGGCGCCGGACGGCTTCGCCGCCCCGCCGGCCGACTCGACGACGTCGCAGAGCGTGGTCAGGCGGTCGGTCTCGATGCGGGACCCGACGGAGTCGCCGAGGCGCTGCATGAGCCCGCGGGCGCGACGGAGCGCACCGAGCGTGCGCTCGGCGTCGCCGGTACGGAGGCCCGTGGTGAGGTCGTCGACGCAGGCCCGGCTGTCGTCGAGGAACGACGCGTACCCGCCGTCGCGGTGTCGTCGCACGACGCCGACGAGCTTCGTGGTCGACGCCGGGGAGCCGGTCCACCCGACCAGGAGGCGCAGGTCGGTCGGCGCGGGGAGGTGCTCGACGTCGAAACCGGCCCAGACGTCGGCGTCGTCGAGCACCTCGGACACCGGCCGGGTGGCGAGGGCCTCGGCGAGCACCTCGCGGTCCGGGGCGCTGTAGCGGAGCCACCCGCCGAACGTGCTCGCGGCGAGGTCACCGCCGGAGGCGCGCGGGTTCACCCGGATCGTCGCGAGCAGCGCGAGCATGAACCGGCGGCGCTGGGTCAGACCCAGGCCGTAGAAGCGGTCGAGCGCTCCGACGGTCGCCGCCGTCACGGCGGCCGAGGAGCCGAGGCCGAACTTCCGGCCGCTGGCGTCGTCGAGCTGGCTCGAGATGCGCAGGTCGTGGAAGCGCGGTTCGATGCCGCGCTCGCCGCGGAGCTTCTCGACGACGTCGATCGTCTCCATGACGTAGTCGTACGGGTGGTGCTCGCGGTCGAGGGCGAGGCCGTCCTCGGCACGGGTCCAGGTCAGCGGCAGGTTGCCGTACTCCGCCGAGTGCACACTGCCGGCACCGTGGCCCTCGCTGACCCGGGCCGTGATGGCGCGGTCGAGGGCGATGAGGACGGACGGTTGCCCGGGCTCGACGACGGCGTACTCGCCCGCCACGAACAGCTTGCCGTGGGCTCGGAACTCGATCACGCGGTGGTCTCCTCTGCTCGGGGGTGGTCCCCCGGGCGTTCGGAGCCGACCAGGTGCGCGGCTGGTCCGGTGCCCGACTCGATGACCGTCCCGAAGCCGGCCAGTGCCGTGGCCACGCGGGCACGGTCCTCGGGACGGCAGAGGACGACGACGTTCGGGCCGGCGTCGGCGGTGGCGTAGGCCTCGAGGCCGTCGGCACGCAACGCGGCGACGGCGTCGAACACGGCGACGCTGCGGCTGTTCAGGTACCGGATCGGGGGGAAGGCACCCTCGATGGTGGCGTGCATGCGGAGCGCGTTGCTCTCGGTCAGTTCCCCGATGCGGGTGAAGTCGCCGGACGCGCACGCGGCGAGCATGTCCTGGACGGTCTCGGTCGTCGAGCTCACCCAGGCCGGGTAGAACGGCGAGGTCGCGATCGTGCGGCGCATGGCCTCGCGCGAGCCGATCTCCTTCGGGCCGTCGTCGATCGTGACGACGACCATCGCCATCGGCGGCGCCGGGATCGTCTCGGCGAAGGAGCCCGCGTCGTCGCCGGCGTGCCAGACGGCGACCCCGCCGGGGATCGACCGCGTCGCCGAGCCCGAACCGCGCCGGGCGAGCCGGGAGAGGTCCCGCGGCGACAGGTCCAGGCCGTACGCGCTCGCGGCGGCCACGGCGAGGGCGGCGAAGCCCGAGGCGCTCGAGGCCAGACCGGCACCCGTGGGCACGGTGTTCTCGGTGACCACGGTGGCGCGGGCTTGGGACCCGGCGAGGTCGCGGACGAGGTCGAGGAAGCGCTCGACCCGGACCAGCGCACCGTCGTCGACGACGCGACCGTTCAGTGTCAACGTGTCACGCGCCTCCCGGCCGGCGTCGAGCGTGACGGCGGTCGTGGTGGGGAAGACGTCGAGGCCCATCGAGACGCTGCCGGTGGCGGGCAGCGCGAGGTCGGCGTCCGCCTTGCCCCAGTACTTCACGAGCGCGATGTTGGGGTGCGCGACGGCGGTTGCGGTCATCAGGCTCGGGCTCCGATCGAGGTGGTCCAGGTGGCGGCGGCACCCGCGTCGCGCAGTGCTGTCGCGATGCGGGCGGCGTGCTCGTCGTCGGCGGCGAGGGCCAGGACGCACCCGCCCCGTCCGCCGCCGGTGAGCTTCGCGCCGAGGGCGTCCGCGCTGCGCGCGGCACCGACGAGCCGGTCGAGGTCCCCGCTCGACACGTCGAGGGCGGTGAGCAGTTCGTGCGCGGCGTCCATGGTGGCACCGAGGGCCTGTGCGTCGCCGACGACGAGCGTCCCCCGCGCCGTGCGGGCGAGGTCCCCGATGCGCTCGACGAGGGTGTCGACCACGGCCGGGGCGCCGTCGTGTCGCGACCGGACGGCGGCGACGGCCTCCCGGGTGTGCCCGGGGACACCGGTGTCGGCCACGACGAAGACGAAGCGCCCGGCGAGCTGCACCGGCTCGACGACGTCCCGCTCGAACCAGACGGGCTCGTCGGCGACGACCCCGCGGGCGTCGAGGCCGGACGGGCGCCCGTGGGCGACGCGCTCGCACGTCTGGATGAGGTCGTGGTGGGTGGCGCGGTCGAGCACGACCCCGAGGGCGTCGGCGACCGCGGCGGTGACGGCAGCTGCGACGGCGGCGCTCGATCCCATCCCCCGGGCGGTGGGCACCTGACTGTCGACCCGGACGTGGAAGGCGGTGTCCGCAGCGTGCGGGGTCCCGAGGTCGGCGAGGTGGTGGAGCGTGGCGGTGACGGCGGTCGTGGTGGGCAGCACGGCGGCCGGCGCGAGTCCGAACGGCCCCGTGTGCACGGAGGACTCGAGCACGTGCTCGACCGCGGACGAGGGCATCCCCGGCACGGGCGTCGCGGTGGCCGTCACGCGGACGTCGGTCACCGGCAGCACGAGCGCGGGTGCGCCGTAGACCACGGCGTGCTCGCCGATCAGGATCGTCTTGCCGTGGGACACCGATGAGCCGACTCGCGGGATCGCTGTGGTCGTCGTCGGTGCTGTGGCGGGGTGGTTGCTGGTCATCGTCGGTCCCGCCAGCCTAACCGGACCCGACGACAGCCGTCCGTCCGGTGCGCTCTCGGCGGACGGACGCCGTGCGTGACCGGACGGCGCGGGTATCGGTTGTGCACGATCCGGTTGCGTGCAACAGTAGGAGCATGCCGGTGACCGACGAGATGGTGTGCTTCTCCCTCTACGCAGCGACCCGGGCGACGACCCAGGCGTACCGCGCCCTGCTCGAGCCGTGGGGGCTGACCTACCCGCAGTACCTCGTGCTCGTGACGCTGTGGGTCGAGGGCGACCAGACCGTGTCGAGCCTCGGCGACCACCTGCAGCTCGACTCCGGCACCCTCTCGCCGCTCCTCAAGCGCATGGAGCAGGGCGACCTCGTCCGCCGCGAGCGCCGCAGCGACGACGAGCGCGTGGTGACCGTCACGACCGGCGAGCGCGGTCGGTCACTCCGGGCCGAGCTCGCCCACGTCCCCGCGCGCGTCGCCGCCGGTACCGGGCTGCCCGACGAGCAGTCCGCCGCCGACCTCATCGCGACGCTGCAGCGCCTCACCGAGACGATGCACCGCGCGGCCGCCACCGCAGCCACCGCCGCGTCCTGACCACCCGGTCACGACAGACCCCACGAAGGAAGGAAGGACACCACATGGACGTCCTCTACACCGCAGAAGCCCTGTCCACCGGCGAGGGCCGGAACGGCAAGGTCCAGACCAGCGACGGCTCGTTCGAGCTGGACATGGCCATCCCCAAGGAGATGGGCGGCTCCGGCGCCGGCGCCAACCCCGAGCAGCTCTTCGCCGCCGGGTACGCCGCGTGCTTCCACTCCGCGCTGCAGGGTGTCGCCCGCGCGCAGAAGGTGAAGGTCACGGACTCCTCCGTCGGCGGTCGCGTCCAGATCGGCCCGAACGGTCAGGGCGGCTACCAGCTCGCCGTCGTGCTCGAGGTCGTCATCCCGGACATGGAGCACGACCAGGCGCAGGCCCTCGCGGACGCCGCCCACCAGGTGTGCCCCTACTCGAACGCGACGCGCGGCAACATCGACGTCACGATCACCGTCTCGGAGGACTGACCCGTGGCGGAGCAGACGATGCGCGCCGTCGTCCACCCGGAGTTCGGCGAGCCCGCCTCCGTCCTGACCGTCGAGCAGCGCCCCGTCCCCACCCCGGGTGCCGGTCAGGTGCTCGTCCGGACCGTGCTCTCCCCGATCCACAACCACGACCTGTGGACGATCCGCGGTACCTACGGCTTCAAGCCGGAGCTCCCCGCGGCCAGCGGCACCGAGGCGCTCGGCGTCGTCGAGTCCCTCGGCGAGGGCGTCACGAACCTGACCGTCGGCCAGCGCGTCGCCGGTGGCACGTTCGGCGTCTGGGCCGAGTACTACGTCGCCGACGCGGCCGGGCTCATCCCGGTGCCGGACGCGATGCCCGACGAGGCCGCCGCACAGCTCGTCTCGATGCCGTTCAGCGCGATCAGCCTGCTGCACTCGCTCGACCTGCACGAGGGTGACTGGCTCATCCAGAACGCGGCGAACGGTGCCGTCGGCCGCATGGTCGCGCAGCTCGGTGCCGCGCGCGGCATCAACGTCATCGGCCTGGTGCGTCGCGCCGCCGGTGTCGACGAGCTCCGCGAGCAGGGCATCGAGCGCATCGTCGCCACCGACGCGGACGACTGGCGCGACCAGGTGACCGCCATCACCGGCGGTGCCCCGATCCTCGCCGGCGTCGAGTCGGTCGGCGGGACGGCCGCGGGCGACATCGCCTCGGTCCTCGGCGACGAGGCCACCCTCGTCGTCTTCGGTGCGATGGCGTCCCCCACGCTCGAGATCCCGTCCGGCAAGGTCATCTTCGGCCAGCTGACGGTGAAGGGCTTCTGGGGCAGCGTCGTCAGCAGGACGATGCCGGCCGAGACGAAGCAGGAGCTCTTCGGTGAGCTCATCACCCGCGTGCTCGACGGCTCCCTGACCCTCCCGGTCTCCGAGACCTTCGCGTTCGAGGACGCGCGCGACGCGGTGCGTGCGAGCGACACCGCCGGTCGCGTCGGCAAGGTGCTCCTGCGTCCGTAGGACGCTCCACAGGACGGACGGGAGGCCCGGTACCAGCTGGTACCGGGCCTCCCGTCCGTGCGTCGCGTCCTCAGCGGCGCTTCGCCGCACCGGCCGTGGAGCGGTCACCGGAAGCGACGCCCTCCTCGACCTGCTCGAGGGTACGGCCGCGCGTCTCGGGCACGAACCGCCAGATGAACAGCAGCGCGAGGACCCCGAGCGCGGCGAAGCCGAAGAACGTGCCGGTGATGCCGGTCGCCGCGACGACGGACGGGAACCACAGCCCGACGAGGGCGGTCGCGATCCACAGGCAGAACACCGCGATCCCCATTCCGAGCGCCCGGATCTGCGTCGGGAAGACCTCCGACAGCACGACCCACACCGCGATGTTGAGGAAGGTCTGCATCGAGCCGACGAACGCGACGACGAGGACCAGGATCACCCACGGTCGCGCCGGGTTGCCCGCCGGCAGGGCGACCGAGGCGATGCCGATGAGGACGTGGCACACCGTCGTCAGGGAGAAGCCGAGCAGGAGCGTCGTCCGCCGGTCGATCCGCTCCATGTTCGCGATCGCGATGACCCCGCCGACCACCGCGATGACGCCGGGTGCGATGTTCGCGATGAGGGCGGCCGACGCCTCGAACCCGGACTCGATGAGGACCGACTGGCCGTAGTACATGATCGAGTTGATCCCGGTGAGCTGCTGCGCGACCCCGAGGCCGGCGCCGATGAGCACGATCCGGACGAGCCACCTGTTCCGGAGCAGGACGGCCCACCCGCTCTCCCGGTCATGCTGCGCGTCGTGCTCGTGGGCGCGGCGGATGTCCGCGAGTTCGGCCTCGGCGCGGTCCGCCGGTCGCACCTGCCGCAGGACGGCGAGCGCTGCGTCGTGCCGACCCCGCGACGCGAGCCACCGGGGCGACTCCGGCACCCGGAGCATCCCGACGAACAGGGCGACGGCGGGCAGGGCACAGACGGCGAGCATCACCCGCCAGACCCCGCCGCCCTCGCCCCAGAGCCCGGCGATGACGGCGTTGACGACGAACGCGGCGAGCTGCCCGATCACGATCATGAGCTCGTTGCGGCCGGACAGCGACCCGCGGATCTCGTACGGGGCGAGTTCGGCGAGGAACACCGGCACGACCGTCGAGGCGCCGCCCACCGCGAGGCCGAGCAGCACGCGGCCGACGACGATCACGCCGAACGACGGGGCGGCGACGCACACGAGCGTCCCGACGAAGAACAGCACCGACAGGAGGACGATCGTGCGTCGTCGCCCCCACGCGTCCGCGACCCGGCCGGCGGTGACCGCACCGACCGCCGCACCGAACGCGAGCGAGCTCGTGACGACCCCCACCGTGACGTCCGTCAGGCCGAGCTCCTGCCGCATCGGCAGGAGCGCGCCGTTCACCACCCCGGTGTCGTAGCCGAAGAGCAGGCCGCCGAAGGTCGCGACGAGCGCCAGCAGCCCGAGACGGCGGCGGTGCGGTCCGGGCCCGACCGGGGGGAGCCCGGCCTCGTGTGCGGTGGGTCGGGTGTCGACCATGCGGTGTGTCCTTCGTCCGTGATCGCGAGGGGGCCCGGCAGGGCCAGCGCGGCCCACCGTCCACGGCTCCCGGTGGACCACCAGCGATCATCCCACCGCCGCGACCGCCCGACGTGCAGCACCTGGACCACGCTCCCCGCGGACCGCGCTCCGCAGGCCCCCTCCCCGGGGCGAGCGTCGTGCCACTAAGCTCCCGGCGCGAGGGGAACGAGGGGGACCGTGCACCAGGGACACGCCACACGAGGACGACCGGGCCGACGGCGACCGGCTCGACTGCTCGGGGCCGCGGTGCTCGCCGCGGTCGTCGTCTCGACCGCGTCGGGGTGTGCGTTCCTCCGCGGACCGGACGAGCTGCCCGCGCCGAGCCGCAGTGCCGCCGCCGACCGGACGACCCCGGCGCCGGACCCGAGCGTCAGCGCCGAAGCCCGCCGCATCGCGGAGTCGGCGTCGCCACGGACCCCGACGGCGGTGCCCACCGAGGCCGCCGCACCGGACCCCACGGTGTCCCCGATCCCGGTCGGCACCGTCATCAGCGAAGCGGACGTCGTCACGCCGAAGGGCAGCGTCCGGTTCCACTACCGCGTGGTCGTCGCCGACGACGGGTACCCGACCGTGCAGTGGTCGGGCTTCACCTCGACGCTGCCGGTTCCCGTCGGCACCACGTTCCTCGAGACCCCGCCCGCGGTCGGCGACGGCCTGTCCTGGCACGGCGTCGGTGACACCGTGCTCGGGGGTGGCTCCCCCGCCACGCCGACCCCGGCGACGACCGACATGGACCCCGGACGGGTCGACCCGTCGTGGCTCGGCACGCTCGTCGTCTACTCCGCCGCCGACTCCGCGAGCCCCGACCTGCCGGTCGAGATCGGACCGGACAAGGTGCTCGCGGTCACCCCCGTCCGCTGGTCGGTGCCGGCCCGGACCACGAACGTGCACCCCGTGGACGGTGGGGCACGCCAGAACGCCACCGGCACCACGAGCAGCGAGGGTTCGACCGACGGATCGCCGACCGCGTACCGGATCGCGTCCGAGGACCTCATCGGTGCCGTCGCCGCCCGACTCGGGATCACGGTGAAGGACCTGGTCTGGCTCAACCCGGACGTCACCGTCTACGGCGACCAGCAGTACCTGTACGAGGACACCGTGCTGAACCTCGACCCGTTCCGGCGGTAGCCCGGGTCAGGCGCGCTCGGCCCCGCTGTCGTCGTCCCGCGCGACCGGACCGGCGTCGAGCACGTCCCCGATCGCGGACATCCCCGCCCCGTGGTCGGTGTAGCGGCGGACGGTCCGACGGGCGGCGGCGCGCGCGGCCCCGGCGAGACGGTCGTTGCGACGGGCGGCGTCGGCCACCCGCCCCGCGTGACCGGCGGTCGACAGCAGCACGTTCGCGAACGCCCGGGCGTCGCCCTGCTCGGGGATGCCCGTCACCGTCCAGGCGCTCCGGACCTGGGCGTCCGGGGTGACACCGCGGCGGGTGCCCATCCGTCGCCAGTCCGACAGCGCGCCCTCGGTGCGGTCGGCGGCACGGTCCGACTCGGCGGCCCGTTCGGCGTCCGCCGACCGGCGCCGCTCGGGCGCCGGAGCGGCCGAGGCGGCCTCGGCACGCTCGCGGGCACCGCGGTCGTCACCGCCGGCGGCGGCGATGCGGGCGGCGTGGGCCGCTGCTGCGGCCGCGAGGATCTCGGAACGGTCCATGCGACGACGGTACCGCGCACGACCGACGCGGGTCGGGCCTCCCGGCGGTCCGGCAGCTCGGCGGTCCGACGCTCGGCGGTCGTGCGGCCTGGCGGCGGGCGGTCCGACGGCGCTGACCCGACCGCCCGGACGGCCACAGCGTGTGCCGGGTGGACGGCCGACGGGGCGGACGGCTGACCACCGGCGTCGGGTCAGGCGGTGCGACCGGTGTCCGAGGCGAGCCAGACCGCCGTGTCGGCGGCGAGGAGCCCGTCGGCGACCGCACCCGGCACGGACTCGACCAGGACGTCCCCGCCGACTGCACCGCCGACCGCCGACAGTCGGACCGGCTCCGACCCGAGGTTGCCGACCACGGTGACCGAGCCGTTCGACCAGGCCAGCACGGCGTCGGACCCGGCGTCGTGCCACCGCACGCTCCCGACACCGAGCCCGGCACGCCGCCGCACCGCGAGCGCCCGTCGGTAGAGCGCCAGGGTCGAGGTCTCGTCGTCCTCCTGGGTCGCGACCGCGAACGTCCCGAAGTCGGACGGCTGCGGGAGCCACGTGTCCGCGCTGGACGAGAAGCCGAACGACGGCCCGTCCGGCGTCCAGGGGATCGGGACACGGCACCCGTCACGACCGCGGATCCGGTGGCCGGAACGCTCCCACACGGGGTCCTGGCGCAAGGCGTCGGGCAGCGTGGTGACCTCCGGCAGGCCGAGCTCCTCACCCTGGTACAGGTAGGCGGAGCCGGGCAACCCGAGCATGAGGAGCGTCGCGGCGCGGGCACGGCGGAGGCCGGTGGCACGGTCCGGCTGCGGGTCGTCGACACCGACACCGGCCTCGAGTTCGACCGGGCCGTCGTAGCCGAACCGGCTCGCGTGCCGCATCACGTCGTGGTTCGAGAGCACCCACGTGGTCGGCGCGCCGACGACGTCGTTCGCGGCGATGCTCGTGTCGACGTTCGCCCGGATCGCGGCCGCGTCCCACGGCAGCGACAGGTACGCGAAGTTGAACGCCTGGTGCATCTCGTCGGACCGGACGATCCGCGCCGCGCGCTCCGGTGGGAGCCACGCCTCGGCGCAGAGGATGCGCTGACCCTCGTACTCGTCCAGGATCCGCCGCCACTCGCGGAAGACGGCGTGGATGCCCTCCTGGTCCCACATCGGCGGCATCACACCGTCGACCGGCTCCACGACACCGTGGGTCGCGTGCGGCCAGTCCGGCAGGCCCGGGGCCTTCACGATCGCGTCGCACACGTCGACCCGGAACCCGTCCACCCCGCGGTCCAGCCAGAACCGCAGCGTCGTCTCGAACTCGCGGTGCACGCGCGGGTCGTCCCAGTTCCAGTCGGGCTGCTCGGGCGCGAAGAGGTGCAGGTACCACTGGCCGAGGGTGCCGTCCGGCTCGGTGACGCGGGTCCAGGCCGGACCCTCGAACATCGACTGCCAGTCGTTCGGTGGGAGGTCGCCGTGTTCGCCACGTCCGTCGCGGAAGTGGAACATGCCACGCTCCGGGCTGCCCGGCTCGGCGGCGAGCGCGGCGCGGAAGAGCACGTGCTGGTCCGAGCAGTGGTTCGGGACGAGGTCGGCGATGACGCGCAGGCCCAGTTCGTGAGCGCGGGCGAGGAGGGCGTCCGCGTCGGCGAGTGTGCCGTACACCGGGTCGACGTCCCGGTAGTCGGCCACGTCGTAGCCGCCGTCGGCCTGGGGGGAGGGGTAGAACGGCGACAGCCACACGGCGTCGGCGCCGAGGGCGGCGACGTGGTCGAGCCGCGCCGTGATCCCGGCGAGGTCGCCGGTCCCGTCGCCGTCGAGGTCGGCGAAGGACCGCGGGTAGACCTGGTAGATGACGGCGGTGCGCCACCAGTCGGTCGCGTCGGCGTCGACCGGTTGGGCGTCGGTCAGGTCGGCGGTGGTCATGCGGTGGGCACCTTCCGGGTGTAGAGCTCGGGGCGGCGGTCCCCGATCCAGTCGTTGTGCGGGCTCGTCGACTTGTCGCGGGCGAGGGCCGGGAAGACGTCGACGGTGATGGCGGTCGCGCCCACGCCGGCCTCGGTCTCCGCTGCCACCCAGCCGAACTGGTCGACGATCACGCTGGCCTCGTTCCAGTCCTGTCCGCGCTCGGTGCCCGCGCGGTCGCAGCACGCGATGAACACGCCGTTCGTCCGCGCGGCGGCCTGCGCGGCGATCACCTCGGCGACGCGGTCGCGCTCCGGGTGGTCCCCGACCGGCCAGTTCGTCGGGACGGCGATGAGGTCCGCGCCCGCGAGCGCGAGCATGCGGGGCATCTCCGGGAACTCCATGTCGTAGCAGACGAGCACGCCGATCCGGCCGTGCGCGGTGTCGACGACGGGAGGCGCGGCGTCGCCCGGCGTGAACACGAGCGTCTCGCGGTCCCACAGGTGCGTCTTCCGGTACACCGCCCGGACGCCGGTCCGGTCCACGACCGCGACGCTGTTGCGGAGGAGGCGGGCGTCCCGCTCGCAGAAGCCCACCACGACGACGGTGTCCGTCCCGGCGAGGGCGTCGGCGAGCCGGTCGAAGAGCGGGTCGTCCGGCGTCACCGCGACCCGGGCTGCCTCGTCGGCGTCCTGGAAGACGTAGCCGCTCGTGGCCAGCTCCGGCAGGACGAGCACGTCGACCCGGTCGTCGACCGCACGCTCGACCGCGGCGAGGATGCTCCTGCCGTTGCCCGCGAGGTCGCCGAGCACCGGCGCGAGCTGGTCGCACCGGACCCGGGCGACCCCGGTCCCCCCGGCCGTCACTTGACCGCGCCTTCCGTCAGCCCGGTGATGAGCCGTCGCTGCAACAGGACGTAGGCGACGACGATCGGCAGGGCGACGAGCACGGCGGCCGCGGCCGTGACGTCGGGCTGGGCGCCGCGCTGCGCTCCGGAGAAGAACGAGAGGGACAGCGGTGCGGTCTGGACCGCCTCGTTCTGCGGCACGAGCACGAGTGCGAGCAGGAACTCGTTCCACGTGAAGAGGAACAGGATCGTCGCCAGGGTCGCCACGGCCGGCAGCGCGACGGGGGTGAGCACGCTGCGGAGGATCCGGAACCGCGAAGCGCCGTCGATGCGGGCGGCCTCGAGCAGCTCGACCGGGACGGAGGCGAAGAACGACCGCATCCAGAACACCCCGAGCGGCACCGACAGACCGATCTGCGGCAGGATGAGCGCCCAGTACGTGTCCACCAGTCCCCATCCCGCGAGCATCTGGTACAGCGGCAGCACGGTGACCTCGTACGGCAGGACGAGCCCGACGAGCAGGAGGCCGAGGAGCAGCCGACCGCCCGGGACCCGCATGTGCGCGAGGGCGTACCCGGCCAGGCAGGCGACCGTCGCGGTCACGATGACGACCGTGATCGCGACGACGGCACTCGAGACGAGGGCGGACGCGAAGCCGCCCTGCGTCCAGGCGTCGACGTAGTTGTCGAAGGCGATCCCGCCGTCGTCCCCCCTCAGCGAGGTGACGACCACCGAGGCGAGGGGGAACACCGCGACGAGCGCGGCGACGACGAGCACGGCGTGGGTGACGAGGGTCTCGCTGCGGGCGACCTTCACGACGACGCTCCCTTCCGCTCGCGGAGGGCGAGCTGCACGATGCCGACGACCACCAGGATGAGCACCGTCAGGACCACGGCCAGGGCGGACGCCTGCCCGAGTGCACGGTCCTGGAACGCGTCCTGGTAGACGAAGACGCTCGGCACGGTCGTCGACGTCCCGGGACCACCGCGCGTGGTGTTCCAGATGAGGTCGAAGTTCCGGAGCGCGAACGTGATGGTCAGGATGAGCGCGATGGAGATCTGCGGGCGCAGGGCCGGCAGCGTGATGGAGGTGAACTCACGGAAGGCCCCGGCGCCGTCGAGGCGTGCGGCCTCGTACAACGACCGGTCGATGGTGGCGATGCCGGCCAGGAAGAGCACCATGCACAGGCCGTACTCGACCCACGTCCCGATCAGGCCGATCGACGGCAGGGCCGTGCCGAAGTCCCCGAGCCAACTGCGGGCGAGCCCGCCCAGGCCGACGGCCCGGAGCGCGTCGTTCACCGGTCCGTCCTCGGCGAGCAGTCCGCGCCACGCCACGGCGACGACGACGCTCGACAGGATCTGCGGCAGGAACAGCACCGCCCGGAACACGGTGAGACCGTGGATGCGGATCCGCGACATCGCGCCGGCGATCAGCAGACCGACCAGGACGGGCAGGGCCGCGTAGAAGAACAGCAGCACGACCGAGTGCCCGAGCGCCTGCCGGAGGTCGGCGTCGGCGAAGACCGCCGCGTAGTTCGACAACCCGGCGGGGGTCGCGACGCTGATGCCGTCCCAGTCGTAGAACGAGATGCGCACCGACTGGACGATCGGCACCACCACGAAGACGACGAAGAACGCCAGCGCAGGTGCGACGTACAGGAGCGCACTCCAGCTGACACGGGTGGCGGCCGGGCGACGTCGACGTGACGTCGCCCGGCCGGTCCCGCGCTCGGTGAGCGTGGCGGCCATGTCAGCCGTGCGCCTTCGCCCAGGTCTGCTGGACCGTGTCGGTGAACGCGGACGGCGTCCTCCGGCCGGCCATCACCTCCTGCAGGGCTCCGCCCATCTTCGTGAGCATGTCCGTGGTGCTCCAGTCGTAGTACCCGACCTGCGTGCCAGCGGCGATGGTGTCCTTCAGCGCGGTCAGGGTCTGCTCCTGGAGCGGGTCCTCGGAGCTGACGCCGTCGGTGACCACGGGCAGTCGGCCGGTGTCGAGGATCCACTGGCCGACCTCGGGGGTGTGCATCATCCCGAGGAACGCGATGGCGGCCTCCTGGTGCTCCGACTTCGTGCTGATGTGCCACGGGGACGCGGTCGCGCCGACGCCACCGGACGTCAGCGGGGCGAAGCCGAAGCCGTCGGAGTCGAGCGAGGCGCCGTTCCACGAGCCGCCGACGAAGAACACGCCGTCACCGTCGGCGAAGCGGGCGATGGCGTCCTCGTTGCTCAGGCCGTCGTAGCCGGACCCGAAGTACCCCTTCTCGGCCCAGTCGCGCATGGTCTGGGCGGCCGCTTCGTTCCCCTCGGTCGCGAAGGTGGAGCCGGACTTCCCGCCGATCCAGTCGGCGATCGACGACGGGTCCTGCTTCGTCGCCGCGATGTCGGAGAACACGTGCGTGGCGGCGTACTGGTCGGAGTTGCCGAGCATGATCGGCTGCTCGCCCGCTGCCTCCGCCGTCGCCAGGTCCTGCTCGAGGTCGTCGATCGACGTCGGCGGCTCGAGGCCGAGCGCGTCGAGCTTCGCCTTGTCGTAGTAGATGCCCTGCACCTCGCTGATCACGGACATGCCGTAGAGCGTGCCGGAGCCGAACGCGGTGCCGTCGTCGTTCCACCGTGCCGGTCCGAGCGTCGACGCCCCGGTTCCGTCCGACCACCCGTACACGTCCGCCACGTCGTCGAGCGGCCGGACCAGGTCGCCCTTCACCAGTGTCCCGTCGACCGCGTAGCCGATGTTGCCCTGGAACAGGTCCGGGGCGTTCGCCGAGTTGGCGGCGTTCACGACGGTCGCGATGAGGTCGTCGAAGCTCTTGTAGGTGATCTCGACGTCCACGTCCGGGTACGTCTTCTCGTAGGCCGGGACGAGCTTCTCCATGAGCGGCTTCTCGGCGACGTCGGCCCACATCGTCAGGGTCGTGTCCCGGTCGATGTCGGAGGCGGTGACCTTCTCGGTGATCTCGGGCTGGTCGGCCTGTCCGGCGGGTCCGCCGGAGCCGGGGGCCGAGCAGCCGGCGAGGGCGACGACGAGGCCGATGACGGGCACCGTGGCGAGGAGACCTTGACGGCGTGCGGCTGGTGTGGTCATGGTCACTTCCGGGTCGTGTGGTCGGGTTCGGGGGTGGTGGAGCGTGTGAGCCGCTCGGTCCGCAGGGTGGCGGTGGCGCGGTGGGCGGACATGCCCTCGCTCGCCGAGATGACGTCGACGGCGTCGGCCAGCTCGGGTGTGGCCTCGCGGGCGATGTGCTGGTACGTGAGCGGCTTGAGGAACCGGGACACCGACAGTCCGGCGCTGTGCTTCGCGCCCCCGGCGGTGGGGAGGGTGTGGTTCGTGCCCGCCATGCCCTTGTCGGAGTACGCGACGGTGCTCCAGGTCCCGATGAACAGCGACCCGTAGTTCGTGAGGCGGTCGTGGTACCAGGCGTCCTCGGCGGTCTGTACCTCGAGGTGCTCCGGGGCGTACTCGTCCATGACGGCCGCGGCGGCCTCGCGGTCCCCGACGAGCACGACCGACCCGTGGTCGCGCCAGGCGGGCCCACAGATCTCGTTCGTGCTCAGGGTCGGCAGCTGCCGCTCGACCTCCGCGATGACGGCCTCGCCGAGGGCGCGGGAGGTGGTGACGAGTGCCGCCGGGGAGTTCGGTCCGTGTTCCGCCTGCCCGAGCAGGTCGGCGGCCACGAGTTCGGGGTCGGCGGTCTCGTCCGCGATCACGGCGACCTCGGACGGTCCGGCCAGCAGGTCGATGGCGACGGCGCCGAAGAGCTGCCGCTTCGCCTCGGCGACGAACGCGTTGCCTGCGCCGACGACCATGTCGACCGGGGCTGCGCCGAGCAGGCCGAACGCCATGGCCGCGAGGGCCTGGACGCCACCGACGACGAACAGCCGGTCGACCCCGGAGACGTACGCCGCGTACGCGACGGCGGGGTTGACGCCCCCGTCCGGCTGCGGCGGCGTGCACGCGACGACGGTGGGGACGCCGGCCGCCTTCGCGACGCCGACGCTCATGAACGCGCTGGCCGTCAGGGGGAAGCGCCCGGCCGGCAGGTACGCGCCGACACTGCCGACCGGGACGTAGCGCTGTCCCACGGTGAGCCCGGGGACGAGTTCTGCGGAGAAGTCCACGAGGTGCTCGCGCTGCAGACGCGCGAACTGCTGCGTCCGCGCCGCGCCGAGCTCGATGGCGGCGCGCAGCTCCGGGGTGAGCCGGTCGCCCGTCGCGGCGAGTTCCTCGGCGCTCAGCTCGACGACGTCGGCGTGGTCGAGTTCGCGCGCGTACCGCTGGACGGCCTCGAAGCCGTCGCGCTGGATCTCGGCCAGCATGCCGGCGACCCGGTCGGCGACGGCCGGGTCGCGCTGGGCCTCGGGAGCGTCCACGGCCGGGGCCTTGAGGAACGAGAACCGGTCGGCGTTGTCCGCCACGAAACGAGGGCTGAGCTTCATGCAGACGACCCTGCCGGGGCTGCTCGGCAAGGACAAGGCCAGATGATCCACGACGACCCATAGGGTGATCCTGTGACACTGACCCAGTTGCGGGCCTTCCTCGTCATCACGACGGCGGGCTCGTTCTCCGCCGCGGCCGCGCAGCTCGGCATGGCGCAGCCGTCCGTCTCCGAGCTCGTGCGGCGTCTCGAGGAGTCCTACGGCGTGCGTCTCTTCACCCGGGGCAGCCGCCGTCTCGTGCTGACGAGTGCCGGGGAAGCGCTCCTCCCGCACGCCAGGCGGGCCGTGGAGGCCGCGGACGACGCCGACCGGACGCTCCGCGACCTCACGAGCCTCCAGGGCGGTGTCGCCACCTTCGGTCTCCTGCGCAACGCGAACTACTACTTCCTGTCCCGCCTGCTCGAGCGGTTCCACTCCCGCTACCCGGACGTCCGCCTGCGCGTGATCGGCCTGAACTCGGTCGAGGTCGCGGACGCCGTCACGGCCGGGGACCTCGAGGCCGGTCTGGTCGTCCTGCCGATCGACGCCGACGGTCTCGAGGTGACCCCACTGCGACGGGACGACGTGCTGTACGCCTCGGCGGACCCCGGACGGACCGCGCGTCCGGTGACCATCGAGGACCTGGCGGCCGCGGACCTCATCCTGTACGACGCCCACTACGGGTGGCGCGACCCCACCCGGCGGCAGCTCGCCGAGCGTGCGCAGTTCGCGGGCGTCACGCTCGCCGCGCGCATCGAGGTCGAACACGTGGACTCGGCCCTCGACCTCGTTGCCCGGGGTGCCGGTGACACGATCGTCTCGCGCGCCGTCGCCGAGGCTCCGACGTTCCCCGCCGGCGTGCACACCGTGCCGTTCGCGGAGCCGCTGTACGACACGATCGCCCTCGTCCGGCGGCGGGACGTCCCGCTCTCCCCCGCGACCCGCGAGATCGCCCGGCTCGCGCGGCGGATGCTCCTGGAGCGCTGACCGCGGCGCAGCGCCCCGCGCAGCCCGACGGGTCAGCGCGTCCCGGACAGCGCCCGGAACCCCTCGTCGAGCGACACCGACGGCTCCCACGCCAGGTCCCGCCGGGTCCGCCGCTGGTCGAACCAGTGCGCGGTGGACAGCTGCTCGGCCAGGAACCGCGTCATCGGCGGCTCGTCGGTGCCCGGCCGGACGCGCCACACGGCCTCGACCGCGGAGCCGACCACGCGGGCGAGGCCGGACGGCGCGTGTGCCGTCGGTGCCGGGACGCCGGACGCGACGCACATCCGCGCCAGCAGCTCCCCGACGGGTCGGGGCTCCCCGTTCGTGACGACGTAGACGTTCCCGTGCACGACCTCCGCACGGTCCAGCGCGGCCACCATGGCGGACGCGGCGTTGTCGACGTAGCAGGAGTCGATGAGGGCGGCACCGGAGTCGAGCACCGGCAGACGCCCCCGACGCGCGCGCTCCACGATGCGGCCGACGAGCTGCTCGTCGCCGGGCCCCCAGACCAGGTGCGGGCGGACCGCGACGACCGCGAAGCCGGGGGCGTCGGCGGCGAGCGCGAGCAGCTCGGCGGCGGCCTTCGTCCGGGCGTACTCACCGCGGGCGTGGCCGGGCGATGCGGGTTCGGCGTCGTCACCGGCGATGGCGGTGCCCGCGTGGGCGACCGACGGCGACGAGACGAAGACGAACCGGGAGACGCCGGCGTCCCGCGCGGCGGCGAGCAGGTCCTGCGTGCCCGTGACGTTGACGCGCTCGAAGTCTGCCGGGTCACCCGCGAGCGAGACCTTGGCCGCCAGGTGCACCACGGCGTCGACGCCCTGCACCGCCGACCGCACCGCCGCCGGGTCGGTCACCGTGCCGAGGAGGTCGCTGACCCCGTCGACGCCGGACGGACGACGCTGGAAGGTCCGGACGTCGTGCCCGGCGTCCCGCAGCGCACCGGCGACGGCACGCCCGAGGAAGCCGCTGGCACCCGTCACCAGGACGGTCACGGTCGGGTCACCCGTCCGCCCGCCAGCACCGTCGAGGCCCAGCGCGCCAGACGTGCCCGGTCCACCTTCGAGTTGTGGCGGATGTCGGTCGGCAGCTCGGGGACCACGAGCACCGCGGCGACGGGCACCCCGGCAGCTGTCCGGACGGCGTCCGCGAGCGACCGGTCCGCGAGCGCGGGTCGCCGGACGGCGGGGACGGTCTCCACGACGACGACGACCTGCTGGGTCCCGGCCGGGCCGACGCCGACGACGCCCGCTCGACCGACACCCGTGACGCGTTCCGTGCGCTGTTCGGGCCCGACGGGGGTGACGACGCCCGAGGAGGCGGTGATGACGTGCTGCATGCGGCCCTCGACCCAGAGCTGCCCGGCGGCGTCCAGGTGTCCGACGTCCCCGGTGCGGTGCCCGCGGGGGTCGTGGACCCCGAGACGCGAGGCACGGTCGGTCCGCCAGAGCCGGTCGTAGTGGTCCCGGACGTGCGGTGCCGCGACGACGATCTCCCCGGTGACCTCGGGCGCCTCGGTGAGCGCGCCGGTCGCGCGGCCGTCGGCGTCGAGCGGCGCGATCCGCACCCGGACGGACGCCGCCGGTCGACCCACGCAGATGCCCGACGACGAGGACACCCCGGCGGCCGTGACCCCGTCCAGGTCCACGTCCGTCATGAGCAGCCCCTCGGTCATGCCGTAGGGGGTGTGGGCGCTGGCGCCCGGCATGAGCTCGGTGGCCGCGGTCAGGAGCGCGGCCGACACCGGGGCGCCCGCGGACAGGAACAGCCGCACACGGCCGAGGGCGCGGCGGTCGTCGTCGGTCAGCGCGGACGCCGTGGCGACGACGTTGGCGATCGCGGCGGGCGACAGGAACACGACGGTGGCGTCGGACGCTGCGACGGCGTCCGCGACCGCGCGCGCGGTCAGGGTCCGCGGCGCGGTGACGTCCATGTCCGGCGCCACGGAGCGTGCGCCGAGCGCGGGACCGAGCAGCGCGAAGGGGGCGAAGCCGGCGACGAGACCGGTGCCGACACCGACCCCGTACTGGCCGGCGAGGGCGTCCCGCACCGCACCGAGCTGGCCGTGCGTGTACACGACGCCCTTCGCGGGTCCGGTGGACCCCGAGGTGAAGAGCACCGCGGCCGGGGCGTCCGGTGTGGGGGCTGCCGGCAGCGGGGCGCCGGCAGCGAGGCGTGCTGCTCCCCGGCGGGCGACGGCGGCGAGGGTGTGCTCGACGCGCAGGGCCGCCCGTGCCGGGGCGGGGAGCGCGACGGTCGCGATGCGTCGGCCGGGCCAGCCGAGCGCGCGTGCGGCGGTGAGTCCGGGCAGGGCACCGATGACCCAGTCGGGCCGCGCGCCGCGGACGGCCCGGGTCAGCCCGCGGAGGCCGAGTCCGGCGTCCGCGACGACGACGACCGCGCCGACGCGCACGCACGCGTACAGGGCGGCGGTCAGGTCCGCACCGGGGGTGACGAGGAGCGACACGCGGTCGCCGGGACGGACGCCGAGGTCGACGAGTCCCGCGGCGACCTCCTCGATCCGCCGGGCGAGCAGCCGCCAGCTGATGGTGCGGGGTCCGCCCGGTGCTGCCATCTCGACCAGGGCGGCGTCGTCGCTGTCCCGCAGCTCGTCGAGGTGGGCCCAGAGGGGACGGGCAGCGTCGTCGCCGTCCGTGTCCGTGGGATCGGCCGGGAGGCCCGCACCACCGTTCGTCGGCACGGTCCCGTCCGGCAGGTGGTCACCGAGCCACTCGAAGACCGTCCCGGCGACGTCGGCGTCGTCCGGCAGCAGGTGGCCGGCGCCCTCGAAACGGTGCACGTCGGCCTGCGGCAGTCGCGCGGCGAGGTCGTCGAGGTACCGCTCGAGGAAGACCGGGTCGCGCGGGCCCCAGAGGAGCAGGGCGGGGACGTCGAGCGCAGCGACCCCGGCTGCGATCCGGTCGAGCTCGGCCGCGCTCGGGTGCTGCGCGTCGACGGGGATGTCCGCGACGAACCCGCCGACCGCCCCCCGTCGGGCAGCGCCGCGGTACGGGGCGCGGTAGGCGTCGGCGATCGAGCGGTCGAGCCGCGGGTGCGCGATCGCGAGGGTGGTCTCGATGAACGCCGGCGTCACGACCGTGGCCCGACCGAGCAGGTGCGGGCGGAGCGCCAGGCGCAGGGGCGCCGGGATCGGGGCGTCGTCGGGCTGGTGCACCGCGGTGTTGCAGGTCGTCACCGCGACGACGAGGTCGGGGTGGTCGACGGCCCAGCCGAGCGAGACGACACCGCCCCAGTCGTGCCCGAGCGTGACGACCGGACCGGCCAGACCGAGCTCGTCGGTCAGCGCGCCGAGGTCGGCGACCCGGTCGGCCAGGCGGTGGTCCACACCGGTCCGCTCCGAGAAGCCCATTCCGAGCTGGTCGACGGCGACCACACGCCAGACGGGGCCACCGGCCGCCGCGACCTCGAGCGAGTGCGCGAGCACCGATCGCCACAGGTAGGACCACGTCGGGTTGCCGTGCACGCACAGCAGGGTGCCGACGGGCTGCAGGCCGCGCGCGTCGAGTTCCCCCGCGGTGTCGAGGACGTGCCAGGTGCGCTCAGGGCGGGCCGCGCCTCCCGTCGGACCGGCTGACGCGGGGACGGTGACCAGACGGGACCACGCCGGGTCGAGTCCGGGCAGGGGCGGCGGGAGCGTCGCCGGAGCCGTGCTCGCGGCGGCGTGGGGCAACCGCGGTGTCACCAGCGCAGTTCCATCATCGCCGTGTTGATGCCGGAGCCGACCCCGCCGAGGAACACGCGGTCCCCGGAGCGGATCGAGCCGCGGGCGACCTCGTCGGCGAGGGTGATCGGGATCGACGCCGGGCCGACGTTGCCGAAGCGCTCGTAGGTGGTGGGGACTCTGTCACGCTCGACGCCGATCGCCTGGACGAAGGCGTTCGTGTGCACGTCCGAGACCTGGTGCAGGACGTAGTGGTCCATGTCGGTCCAGTCGAAGTGGTCGCGGGCCTCGTTCCACGCGGCGACGACGAGCTCCATGCCGCCCTTGAGCAGCATCTTGGCGTCCGTGAACATCCCGTCCACGCTGCCGACGCACAGGTCGTACCACTGGGTCGCCGCGCGGGTGACGCCGCCGACGATGCGGTGGCCGGTCGGGTGCAGGTCCGCCGGGCCGAGCACGGCTGCGGCGGCACCGGAGCCGAGCGTCAGGCTGGCGAACTCGCTCATGAAGTCCTTGCGGTTCCGGCCGCCCTGGTTCAGGCGGTCGATCGTGTTGAGCTGGACCTGGTCGGCGTCCTCGCCGTCCACGATGAGCGCGTACTTGATCTGGCCGGAGTCGATCATGCCCGCGGCGACGCTCATCGCGTTGACGAAGCCGAGGCACGCGTTCGCGATGTCGAAGTTGATGGCCGAGGTCGGCAGGCCGAGCCCGTGGTGCAGCCGCACGGCCACCGAGGGCTCGAGGTGCGGACGGGTCACCGACGTGTTGATGAGCAGGCCGACGTCCTGCGGCTCGATGCCCGCGGCGGACATCGCCCGGCGCCCGGCGTCGATCGCGGCGGTCTGGAAGGACTGGTCCTCGCCCCAGTTCCGGCGCTCGCGCACCCCGGCGACACGTTCGAGCAGACCCATCGGCAGACGGAGCCGACGGAGCACGCCGCGGAGCTTCTCCTCGATGTCCGCGGACGTCGTCACACGCTCGGCGACGGTGGTCTCGACGGCGAGGATCGAGGCGTTCCGGAACCGGGCGGTGGCGTTGCCGGGTCGCTCCGTCTCGGCGCTCGTGGTGTCCTGCTGAGGCCGCTCGGTCATGATCGTCACTTGCACATACTTCCGTATCGAGGCTGGGTCTCCGTTGCGACTGCGTCGAACGGACCCCGGGAACGTCGTCCCCGTTGCCGATCCGGCAATCGTACTGGCCCTGGATGGGTGCCGGTGGGATGCTGCGCGCATGACTGCACAGCCCCCTCCCCGGTCCGACGCCGAGACGACCTGGACGGCCCGCTACGGTGACGCGCCGATCTGGTCGGGTCGGCCGAACGCGTCCCTCGTCGACACGCTCGGGCGGGCCCGGTCCACGACGGACGGTGCCGGTGCGAGCGCGCTCGACCTCGGGTCCGGCGAGGGCGGCGACGCGCTGTGGCTGGCCGCGCAGGGGTGGCGCGTGACCGCGGTCGACATCGCGCCGAACGCGCTGGACCGGGGCCGGGTCCAGGCGGAGCGCGCCGGGCTCGGCGACCGGGTGCGGTGGGTGCAGGCCGACCTGGCCGCGTGGGACACCGACGAGCGGTTCGACCTGGTGTGCGCGTCGTTCCTGCATTCGTGGGTGTCGTTCCCGCGGGCCGCGGTGCTGCGCCGTGCCACGACGTTCGTCGCCCCGGGTGGTCGGCTCCTCGTGATCGGGCACGCCGGGTCCCCCTCGTGGGCGTCCCACGAGGAACACGCGCACGCGGAGCCCCTGGTCGGACCCGAGGAACAGGTGGACCAACTCGCGCTCGGGGACGAGTGGACGGTGGAGGTCGCCGAGCTGCGCACCCGGACCGTCACCGCTCCGGACGGCGGCGCGGCGACGCTCGAGGACTCCGTGGTGCTCGTCCGGCGTCCCTGACCGGCGGACGACGGGAGGCCCGGGGTCCGCCGGACAGGGACGTCACCCTGCCAGCGTGCCCCGGGCCTCCCGGCCGGGCGGCGGCGTCAGCCGCGCAGTTCGAGGTACTTCGCGATGAGCGCCTTCGTCGAGGAGTCCTGCGCGTCGAGGACCGCACGGTCACCCTGCACGGCCGGGGTGACCTGCAGCGCGAGCTGCTTGCCGAGCTCCACGCCCCACTGGTCGAACGAGTCGATGCCCCAGATGGTGCCCTCGGTGAACACGATGTGCTCGTAGAGGGCGATGAGCTGACCGAGGACGCTCGGGGTGAGCTCGGGCGCCAGGATCGACGTCGACGGCTTGTTCCCGGTGAAGGTGCGGGCGGCGACGATCGCCTCGTCCGTGGTGCCCTCGGCGCGGACCTCGTCGGCGGTCT
The DNA here is from genome assembly GCF_003234855.1 of Curtobacterium sp. MCBD17_032. Lineage (GTDB taxonomy): Bacteria > Actinomycetota > Actinomycetes > Actinomycetales > Microbacteriaceae > Curtobacterium. Next base: position 19,423 of record NZ_QKTO01000006.1, on the reverse strand, counting down.
TGCCGAACGCGAGCGCCTTCGACTGGGCGAAGAAGTTCGCGAGGAACAGGGTGTGCACGTCCTGGCCCGGCTGCACGGCCTTCCCGTCGCCGGTCTCGTCCTGCAGCGCGTGCGCGGGCTTCGCGACCGTGATGAAGTCGGCCGGGATCAGGCGCGTGCCCTGGTGGATGAGCTGGTAGAACGCGTGCTGGCCGTTCGTCCCGGGCTCACCCCAGAAGACCTCACCGGTGTCGGTGACGACGTCCGAGCCGTCCCAGCGGACGCGCTTGCCGTTCGACTCCATGGTGAGCTGCTGCAGGTACGCGGGGAAGCGGTGCAGGTACTGCGTGTACGGCAGGACCGCATGGCTCTGGGCCCCGAGGAAGTTCGTGTACCAGACGTTGAGCAGGCCCATCAGGACCGGGACGTTCTCGGCGAGGGGCGCGGTGCGCATGTGCTCGTCGATGGCGTGGAAGCCGGCGAGGAACTGCTCCCAGTTCTCCTTGCCGATCGCGATGACGACGCTCGTGCCGATGGCCGAGTCGACCGAGTAGCGGCCGCCGACCCAGTCCCAGAAGCCGAAGGCGTTCTCCGGGTCGATGCCGAACGCGGCGACCTTGTCGAGCGCGGTCGAGACGGCGACGAAGTGCTTCGCGACGGCGTCCTTCTTGTCGTCCTCACCGGCGTCGGCGAGGCCGAGGCCCTGCCACAGCCACTGGCGGGCGAGCCGGGCGTTCGTCAGGGTCTCGAGCGTGCCGAAGGTCTTCGACGCGACGATGAAGAGCGTGGTCTCGGGGTCGAGGCCGGCGGTCTTCTCGGCGATGTCGGCCGGGTCGATGTTCGAGACGAAGCGGACCTCGAGCCCCTGCTGCACGTACGGCTTGAGGGCTTCGTAGACCATGACCGGGCCGAGGTCCGAGCCGCCGATGCCGATGTTGACGACGGTCTCGATGCGCTTGCCGGTGACACCGGTCCACGCGCCGGAGCGGACCTGCTCGGCGAAGCCGTAGACCTTGTCGAGCGTGGCGTGCACGTCGGCGTCGACGTCCTGGCCGTCGACGGTCAGGGGCGCGGCCGGGACGAGGCCCTCGGTCGCCGCCGGACGACGCAGCGCGGTGTGCAGCACGGCGCGGTCCTCGGTGACGTTGATGCGCTCACCGGAGATCATCGCCTGGTAGCGCTCGGCGACGCCGGTGTCCTCGGCGACCTGCAGGAGGGCCTGCAGGACCTCCTCGGTCACGAGGCCCTTCGACAGGTCGACGGTCAGGTCGGCGGCCTGGAAGGTGTACTTCTCGGCACGGCCGGGGTCGGCGTCGAACCACCCCCGGAGGTCCGGGGAGAAGCCGGCGGCGATGCCGTCGAGCTGCTTCCACCCTGCGGTCGTCGTGGGGTCGACGGGTGCGGATTCGGTCACTTCGGTCCTCCTGGACGCCAGAGTCGGTCGGCCCGCAGACCTGGCGCAGCATCGCGTCGCGGGCCGCGTCCGAGCGTAGTGCCGTCGCACCGACCCCGTGCACAGGACCGCGTCCCGGCGGACGGAACGCACATCGATGTCAGGATCGCCCCGTCGCCGACATTGCTGAGGTGGAGGGAGCACCGTGGAGACAGACAACGACACCGACGCGGACGTCGGCCTGACGCGACGGCTCGCCGGTGGCGACCGGTCCGCCCTGGCGGACGCGTTCGACCGGTTCGCGCCGACGCTGACCCGCTACTCGTGGGCACTGGCGGACAGCCGACAGGACGTCGAGGAACTCGTGCAGGACACGTTCACGACCCTGTGGCAGGAGGCCGACACCCTGCAGCTGTCGACCCGGGCGCTCCTGCCCTGGCTGCTCGTGGTGTGCCGGGGCCACGCCGAGGACCAGGCCCGCGGGACGGTCAGGCGGGCGGCCGACGAACTCCCGGCGGACCTGGTCTCCCCGCCCGCGGCCGACGAGGCCAGGGAGCGCCTGCGCTGGGTCCGCGACGAGATCGACGCGCTCGCGCCGCTCGACCGGCGGATCTGCGAGCTGTGCCTGGTCGAGGGCCACTCCTACGCCGAAGCCGCCGCGATGCTCGGCCTCAGCGTCAGAGCGGCCACCCAACGGGTCTCCCGCTCACGCGCACGACTGAAGAAGGCGGTGACGCACGATGAACACTGAGCCCCCCACCGGAGACGACCTGCACCGCATGCTCGTCTCGATGAAGCAGACCGTCCTGGAGAACGCGGACGACCGGCGTCCGAAGCGTCGTGGACACCGCTCCGGGATCGTGGTCGCGGCGGTCGCCCTGCTCGCACTCGGTACGGCGAGCGGCGCTGTCGCACTGGCCGTCGTCCCGCAGATGCAGCAGGCTTCGGCTCCCGTGGCGTCCCCGACCCCGCAGGCGCCTTCCCCCAGCGGGACGCCCTCGTCAGCCCCGGTCGTCGAGACGCCGGAGCCCACCCCGACGAGGACGACCAGCGCAGCGTCCACGCGGTACCCGACCGACTGCGGGGGGCTCTACTCCGACGCCGACCGCGCGCGGTTCTTCGGCGGTGCGCCCGTCACGCAGACGCCGGAGCGCCTGGACGGGACGACGATGCCGGCTCCGGCACCCGTCCCGTTCGCCGGCGGCACCTGGACCGCGTCCACCTGGATCGAGTGCACCTGGAAGGACCCGCGAGCGGACATCAGCCACATCACCGTCCGGATGGGATCGGCTCCGGAGAACGAGCTCGGGAAGTACGAGGCCAGCCTGCGCGAGGAGGCCGGCACCTGCGACCTCGAGGACATCGGGACGGTCTGCACGCGGACGGTCCGCGCCGACCCGTACCCGGTCGACGCCACCAGGACGTTCTGGACGCAGGACGGCTACTGGGTCGACATCGACCAGGCGAACATGCCGACCTCGGGGCTCCTCCAGGCCACGATCGACGCCATGCTCGGCGACCGGACCGTCGCGGGGTCCTGGACGATCAGCGGTGGCACGATCGGGCCGCTCACCGTCGGGAGTCCGCTGTCGGGCGCCGTCGGCGAGGTGGAGCAGACCTACGACCGCCTGCCGGTCGACGGTCCGTGTGAGCCGGGCGCGCTCGCCCACTTCACCCGCCCGGGGAAGGACCTGCTCCGGGTCTTCACCGCCGACGGCGTCGTGACGGCGCTGGCCTTGGAGGGGAGGGGGCCCGTCGATCCCGGCACGATCGGCAGCGTGTCCCCGACCACGGCCGAGGGCACGGGGATCGGGAGCACCCTCGCGGACCTCCGACGAGCGCACCCGGACCTCGCCCTCGTCGGCAGTTACGCGTTCGACGGCACGACGGACGGAGCCGACTCGTTCTGGTCGATCGAGCGGGACGGCATGCACATCACCTTCCAGCTCGACAGCGACGGGGAACGGGTGGACCTGGTCTGGGTCGCTCGGACGGTGATGCCGCCGCTCGAGTACTGCTGAACGGACGCTGGGGGCCCGGCGGCGAGGCGGCCTGGGCGGGCAGTACGCCGACAGTCGTACTGTGGACGGGCCTCCCGGCAGCACCCGCCTGCCGGCCGGTCCCCTGCACGACCAACGGAAGGACCTGCGTGACCCACGCACTCTTCGACCCCATCACCCTCCGCGGCCTCGAGATCCGGAACCGCGTGTGGATCCCGCCGATGTGCCAGTACATGGTCGAGGCGCAGGACGGCGTCCCGACCCCGTGGCACCTCGTGCACCTCGGCGCCCTCGCCCGCGGCGGTGCCGGCGCGGTCGTCGTCGAGGCCACCGGCGTCGTCCCCGAGGGCCGGATCAGCCCGCAGGACCTCGGCCTCTGGAACGACGAGCAGCGCGACGCCTTCCGGCCGATCACGGACTTCATCCACAGCCAGGGCGCGGTCGCCGGCATCCAGCTCGCGCACGCCGGCCGCAAGGCGTCGACGAGCCGCGAGTGGGGCCCGACGGCCGGCGGCGGCAACGTCGCGCCGGAGCAGGGCGGCTGGCAGCCGGTCGGTCCGTCGCCGATCGCGTTCCCCGGTCTGCACGTCCCGACCGAGCTCACCACCGAGGGCATCGCCGACGTCGTCGCCGCGTTCGCCGCCGCGGCCCGTCGTGCCGTGGACGCCGGCTTCGACCTGCTCGAGCTGCACGGCGCCCACGGGTACCTGCTGCACGAGTTCCTGTCCCCGCTGTCGAACGAGCGCACCGACCGGTACGGCGGATCGCTCGAGAACCGGGCGCGGGCCCTGCTCGAGACCGTCGACGCCGTGCGCGCCGAGGTCGGCGAGGACGTCCCGCTCGTCGTGCGCCTGTCCGCGACCGACTGGGTCGAGGGCGGCTGGGACCTCGCCGAGACCGAACACGTGTCGACCTGGCTCGGTGACCACGGCGTCGACCTCGTGTCGGTCTCCACCGGTGGCAACGTGGCGGACGCCCCCATCCCGGTCGGCCCCGGGTACCAGCTGCCGTTCGCGACCGCGATCCGGCAGGCCACCGGGCTGCCGGTCGCGGCCGTCGGCATGATCGACGACGCGTTCCAGGCCGAGCAGATCGTCGCCCTCGGGCAGGCCGACGTGGTGCTCGTCGGGCGCGGCGCCCTGCGTGACCCGAACTTCCCGATCAGGGCCGCCCAGGCGCTCCGCGTCGACCTGCCGTACAAGCCCGCTCCGTACGAGCGGGCCTACCGCTGACCGCCGGGCCCTGACCCGAGGTCGCCGTCGACGGGCGACGGGTCGCCGGCGGACGGGAGGCTCGCAGCAGGGCCTCCCGTCCGCCGCCGTCCACAGGTGGGCGGCTGGGCGCCTCCCTCCACAGTGCTGCGCGGTGGCCGCCGGGCGGCACGACCGAGCCGCTACCGTGGTCCCATGACGGGCACGGGGGCGACCGCCGGGGGCGGTCCGACGCAGGACGACGGGTGGTCGCGGCTGCCGGTGGGCCGACGCGAGCACCGGCAGGACGCGGTCCTGGCGCTCGTGCTGGCCGGAGCGCTCGCCGTGACGGTGACCCTCTACTCGGCCATGGGGCTGTACGACGACCCGGCGGCCTGGTGGGTGTGCGCCCTGATGGTCGTCGCGAACGCCGGTCCCCTGGCGTTCCGCCGTCGTTTCCCGATGACCGTGGCCGTCGTCGCTGCGCTGGCGTTCGCGGCGACGCAGCTCCTGCACGTGCCCGAAGGGCTCTTCACCAATTTCACGCTGTTCATCGCGCTGTACACGGTCGGGGCCTGGTGCTCGGACCGGATCCGGGCCGAGGCGGTGCGCTGGGTCGTCATCGTCGGCATGTTCGCGTGGGTGTTCCTGGCGATCGTCTTCCGGTGGTCCGTCCCGAGCGCACTGCCCGACGACGGCGACTCCGTCATCCCGCCGTTCGTCGCGAGTTCGCTCCTCACGATCGTCATCAACCTCGTCTACTTCGGCGCCGCCTGGTACTCGGGCAACCGAGCGTGGGCGGCGGCCGTCGCGAAGCACGAGCTCGGTCAACGGACGGCCGAGCTCGCCGCGGAACGCGAGCGGTCCGCGGCGCAGGCGGTGGCGCTCGACCGCGTCCGCATCGCCCGTGAGCTGCACGACGTCGTCGCACACCACGTCTCGCTGATGGGCGTGCAGGCCGGCGCAGCGCGGCGCGTGCTCGACCACGACCCGGCGCAGGCGGCGGCGTCCCTCGGGGTCGTCGAGGACAGCGCCCGGACCGCGGTCGAGGAACTCCGCCGGATGCTCGGCACCCTGCGGGAACCCGGTGCCGACGCGGAGACGACCCCTGCCGCGGCGCCGAGCACCGAGGGACTGACCCGGCTGCCGGAGCTCGCCCGTGCGGCGACGGACGCCGGGCACGACACCGGGTTCAGCGTCGTCGGTGACGAACGGCCGGTCCCACCGACCGTCGCCGCCGTGACCTACCGGATCGCGCAAGAGGCGGTGACGAACGTCCTGAAGCACGCCGGGCCGGACGCCCGCGCGGACCTGCGGCTCCGGTACCTGCCGGACGCGGTGGAGCTCGAGGTGACCGACACCGGTGCCGGGGTCCGGGCCTCCCGGCCCCCGGGCGGCAGCGGGCTCGGACACGTCGGCATGCGCGAGCGGGTCGCGGCGGTCGGCGGGCGGATCGAGATCGGGCCGCGGGACCGCGGCGGGTACCTGGTGCGGGCATGGCTGCCGACGAGGTGATCCGGGTGGTGCTCGCCGACGACCAGGACCTCGTCCGCGCGGGTTTCCGGGTCATCCTCGAGTCCGAGCCGGGCATCCGGGTCGTCGCCGAAGCCGCCGACGGTGCGGGTGCGGTGACGGCCGTCGCCGCGCACCGACCGGACGTCGTCTGCCTCGACGTGCAGATGCCCGGCGTCGACGGGCTCGAAGCCGCGCGTCGGATCACCGCCGGCGCGTCGCCGCCGGCGGTGCTCGTCCTCACCACCTTCGACACCGACGAGTACCTCTTCGACGCCCTGGGAGCGGGTGCGAGCGGGTTCCTGCTGAAGAACGCGTCGCCGGAGAAGCTCATCGAGGCCGTCCGCACGGTCGCCCGCGGTGACGCCCTGCTCGCCCCGGACGTCACCCGGCGGGTGATCAGTCGCGCGACCACCGCGAGCGTGCCGGTGGTGGACGAGGGCGCGCCGGCCTCGGACGCGGGCCTGCCGGGTCTGACCGACCGCGAGACCGAGGTGCTGCGGTTGCTCGGACGCGGTCTCAGCAACGCCGAGATCGCCGGACGGCTCTTCGTCGGCGAGGCGACCGTCAAGACGCACGTGTCGAACGTCCTGCAGAAGCTCGGGGTGCGCGACCGGATCCAGGCCGTCGTCTGGGCGTACGAGCACGGGGTGGTGCGCTCGGGCGAGTGAGCGACGCGGGCCTCCCCCTCGCGGCGGAGACCTCGAGGTCCGCGATCCCCGTCCCGCGCCGGAGGCGCCGGTCCCCTCGGCCGCAATAGCGTCGGAGGTGCAGCGACGGCCGCTGCGGAAGGGGACCTCATGCTCACCATCGAAGGAGTGACGAAGCACTTCGGCGAGCGCCGCGTGCTCGACGACGTCGGCTTCGGCGTCGGACGCGGTCGACTGACCGGGTTCGTCGGCGGCAACGGAGCCGGCAAGACGACGACCATGCGCATCATGCTCGGCGTGCTCGACGCCGACAGCGGGACGGTGACGCTCGACGGCGCCCCGATCGGACCGGGCGACCGCCGCCGCTTCGGGTACATGCCCGAGGAGCGCGGTCTGTACCCGAAGATGCCGGTGGCCGAGCAGGTCACGTACCTGGCCCGCCTGCACGGGATGGACCGGCGGAGCGCGACGGCCCGGACCGCCGAGCTGCTCGAGCGTCTCGAGCTCACGGCCCACGCCGGCGACCCCGTCGAGAAGCTCTCGCTCGGCAACCAGCAGCGCGTGCAGGTCGCCGCCGCGCTCGCCCACCGGCCCGAGGTACTCGTGCTCGACGAGCCGTTCTCCGGTCTCGACCCGATGGCGGTCGACACCGTGCTCGGTGTGCTGCGGGAGACCGCGGCCGACGGCGTCCCGGTGCTCTTCTCCAGCCACCAGCTCGACGTCGTCGAACGGCTGTGCGACGACGTGGTCGTCATCGCCGACGGCCGCATCCGCGCCGCAGGGCCCCAGGACGAACTGCGACGGGCCGCCGGTCCGGCCGCGTGGGAACTCCTGGTGGCGGACGACGTCGCCTGGCTCCGCGACGAGCCCGGCGTCCGCATCCGCTCGTTCGACGGCGGGTACGCCCTGTTCGAGGCGGACGAGTCCGCGGCGCAGGCCGTCCTGCAGCAGGCCGTCGCACGCGGCACGGTGGCGTCGTTCGGTCCGCGGGTCCCCCGGCTCAGCGAGGTCTTCACGGAGGTCGTCCGATGAGCGTCCTCGACAGCAGCACGGTCGACGCCGTCCGGCTCGTCACGGTTCGGGAGATCCAGGCGCGGCTCCGGAGCAAGGCCTTCGTCATCTCGGCGGCGATCCTGCTCGTGATGGTCGTCGTCGGCATCGTCGTCGGCGGGATCGTCGGCAAGTCGGCCGCCGACGCCACGACGCCGGTCGCCGTGGTCAGCGGCGTCACCCTGCCCACGACGGACGGGCTCGACGTCACGGAGACGGCGGACCGGGACGCGGCCGAGCGCCTCGTCCGTGACGGCGAGGTCGACGCAGCGGTCGTCGCCGACGGCGGACAGCTCGGGTTCCGGCTCGTCGCCCTCGACAGCGCTCCGACCGACGTCGTGTCGGCGTTGAGCGTGTCGCCCCAGGTCGACCTGCTCGACCCCGACGCGCTGCCGCCCGGCCTCGTCTCGCTCGTCGGCATCGCGTTCGGCGTGGTCTTCTTCGCCTCCGCGGTGACGTTCGGACAGTCGATCGCGCAGAGCGTCGTCGAGGAGAAGTCGACCCGCGTCGTGGAGATCCTGATGGCGGCGATCCCAGCACGGGCCCTGCTGGCGGGCAAGGTGATCGGCAACAGCGTCATGGCGCTCGGGCAGATCGTCGCGATCGCGATCGCCGCGGCCGTCGCCCTGGCGGTCACCGGGCAGGACAACCTGTTCACGCTGCTCGGTCCGAGCGCGCTGTGGTTCGTCGGCTTCTTCGCGATCGGGTTCGTCCTCATCGCGGCGCTGTTCGCGGCCTCGGCGGCGCTGGTGTCCCGCCAGGAGGACGTCGGCAGCGTCACGACACCGGTGATGATGCTGCTGATGATCCCGTACTTCCTCATCGTGTTCGCGCCGGACGACCCGACGGTCCTCGGGATCATGTCGTACGTGCCGTTCAGTGCCCCGATCGGGATGCCGGTGCGGATCTTCCTCGAGACGGCGGCGTGGTGGGAGCCCGTGCTCTCGCTGCTGGTCGTCCTGGCATCCGCCCTGGTCGTCGTGCTCCTCGGCGCCCGGGTGTACGAGAACGCCCTGCTCCGCACCGGCGGCCGGGTGAAGCTCGGCGAGGCGATCCGCGGTTGACGCACCGACGGTGGCTCCGTCACGGCGGTTCCCGGACACGGGACGGGTGCCGGAGCCACCGACGTGCGACGCTTGACGGGATGCCGATCGACGACGCGACGCCGGTTCGTCTCGAGGTGACCGGGACGGACATCGACGAGGCCGCAGCCCACCTCGCCCACGTGTACGACGCCGAACTCGTCGCGGGTCCGTCCGCCGTCCCCTTCACGTTCCGGTACGCGTCGATGGGCGACGAGACCATGTCGCTGCACTCGTCGCGGTTCGCCGGGCACCTCGACGGTTCCCTGCCCCCGTCGGCCTCCGTCATCGTGCAGTGGCTCCGGTCCGGCACGTCCCGTCTCGACACCGCCGGTGACCCCGTGGACATGGTGCACGGCGTGCCGGTGCCCCTGCTGCCCGACCGCACGTTCTCCTTCGAGATGGACGACTACGAGCAGCGGCTCGTGCACCTGTCCCGGGAGGTCGTGGAGCGGGTCGCGACCGAGCAGGGCGCGGACGTCACGGGCGGCCTCCGCTTCGACCTGACCGTCCTCCCGTCGGAACAGTCCGTGCGGACCTGGCACAACACGGTGTCGCTCGTCTCCCACACCCTGCGTGACGGCGGTGCCGGACGCCTCCTGCACGCCGAGATGGCCCGGCTCGCGGCTGCGTCGCTGCTCGAGATGTACCCGCAGCATCGCGCTCCGGAGCCCCGCGCTGCCCCCGCGCACTCGCCGCACGTCCGCGCCGCGGTCGAGTACGTGCACGAGAACGCCCGGCTGCCGATCACCTCGAGCAGCCTGGCGCGGCACCTCGACATCGGTCTGCGGGCGTTGCAGGAGGCGTTCCAGCGGGACCTGCAGACGACCCCGAACGCGTTCATCCGGCAGGTGCGGCTCGACCGGGTCCGGCAGGAGTTGCTCGCCGCGGACCCCTCGGCCCGGACGGTGCGTGAGGTCGCGGCGGCATGGGGTTTCGCACACCTCGGACGGTTCGCGCAGCAGTACGCGGCCGTGTTCGGCGAACGGCCCAGCGACACCCTCGCGAGGTCCTGACCGCCCGGACAGGGCGGCGTGCCCGGGACTGACCGCGCTCCAGGCCGGGCCGGGCCAGGCCGGGCCGGTCTGGTCCGGGCCAGGACCGGCCCGGCTCGGGCCGGCTCGGCGCCGAGGTCAGATGAAGGCGGTGGACGCCGTCGGTCCGTAGGCGCCCATGAGCGTCGCCGCCGCGAGACGTGCCGTCCGGGCAGGTCGGGTGGTCCCGTGGATGGCTGCCTCGACCTTCGCACCGTGGACGAGGAGCGAGAGCGCGTCCGCGACGTGGCCCGGGAGCTCGGCGCGGACGGCAAGCGCGTGCAGGTGCGCCTCGAGGATCGCGAGGTGCTCCTCCGCCAGGGCGGCGACGCGAGGCTCGGCGTGACCGAGTTCGCCGAACCCGTTGATGAACGCACAGCCGGTCCAGGCGTCGTCGTCGAACGAGGACTCGAGGTGCCCGAAGACCGTGAGGATCTCGTCGCGCGCGTCGTCCACGCCCTCGGCCGCTTCGGCCAACCCGAGCGTCCAGCGTTCCTGCCGGAAGTGGAGGACCGCGACGACCGCGTCGATGCGCTCGGGGAACAGTGCTCGCACCGTCGCGGCGTCGGTCAGTGCGGCCGCCGCCACGCGGTCGGCGGTGAGTCCTGCAGCACCGGCGACGCTGAAGACCCGGTCGGCGGCATCGACGATCCGTGCCGTGACCCAGGGATCGTGGGCGCGCTCGTGGGCCCTGTCCACGTCAGCGGGTCCTGGTCAGGGAGATCGCGTCCCGCGAGCAGAGGCGCTCCAGACGCCCGAGCCGTGACCAGATGTGCTGGTGCTCCACAGCGATGCCGGTCGCGCTCGTCCCGCCGCGGAGCGGCCGGACGACGGACGTGATCGCGACGGACGCACCGAGGTCGGTCACGCGGCGACCAGGAAGAAGTCTGCGTAGGTCGGCTCGGCAGCGGTCCCCAGGGAGAGCTTCGTCTGCACGATGCGGTCGATCTCGGACGGGGAGGCCATGCCGCGACGGTGCCACTCGAGCGGGTCTTCGCGGAGGTGCTGCATCATGGACGGTTCACGCACGGAGGGCCTCCTGCTCACGCATCAGGGCGGTCATGTCGATCGGTTCGGTCAGGGCGACGGTGTCGTACCCGGACGCGGTGGGCGTGACGGTCATGCGGACACCCCCAGGACGATCACGGCGAGGGCCGAGGCGGTGACGGCCGCGAGGCCGACGACGAGCGCGCTGGCTGCGAGGAGACGGCGCCGTGCCGTCTCGCGGACCTCGGAGAACCCCGGCGTGCGACGCGGGCGCGGGATGACGGCAGCCTGGGCTGCCTCGGGGCGCTCCGTGACGAGCGCGGCGAGCGGATTGGTGACGACGGTGGTGGCGTTCATTGCGACGCCTCCTCACTGGGGCCTCGGACGACCCTGACTCCGGCCAGGATCACCGCGTGAACGGACTCCGCAGATCGCGGAGGATGTCTGGGACGACGGTGGGGAGTGCGTCCTGGCACTCCCAACGCTAGGTCACGGGTCGTCGGCACCACGAACGCATCGGGAGATCCGCGAATCGCGGACACGACGGCGCCGCGCATCCCGAGCGGAGGCGCGCGATGGCAGTCAGCGCGCCCGATCCCGTGCCCGAGCCCCTGCCCGCGACGACCCCGGCCGGGACCGTCCGTCAGCCCCGGCGCGTACCGTCCGCCCCATGAGCAACGTCATCATCCTCGGCGGCCACGGCCGCGTCGCCCTCCTCACCGCGCAGCTCCTCACCGCCCGTGGCGACACCGTGTCGTCGGTCATCCGGAAGGCCGAGCAGCAGGACGACGTCCGCGCCACCGGTGCCGAGCCGGTCGTCGCCGACATCGAACAGCTCGACATCGCCGGGCTCACCGACCTGGTCCGCGGGCACGACGCCGTCGTGTGGTCGGCCGGTGCCGGTGGCGGGTCCGCTGACCGCACGTGGGCCGTCGACCGCGACGCCGCCATCCGCACGATGCACGCCGCGCTCGGTGCCGACGTGCACCGCTACGTGCTCGTGTCCTGGTCGGACGCCGGCCTCGGCCACGGCGTCCCCGAGGACGACGACTTCTTCGCGTACGCCGAGGCGAAGACCGTCGCCGACGCCGTCCTCCGCGACTCCGCGCTCGACTGGACGATCGTCGCGCCGAGCACCCTCACCGACGACGAGCCCACCGGGTCGGTGGAGACGGCGGACCCGTCCTCGAGCATCGCCCGCGGGGACGTCGCCGCACTCGTCGCCGCCGCGCTGCACGACGACGCCTCGGTCGGCAAGACCTTCCGCGTCAACACCGGGAGCACCCCGATCGAGCAGTTCGTCCGCGACTGACCCGCGCCTCCCGGCCGCCCCGTCCCGTACCGGCCCGAGACGCCGGCGTCACCGCGGAACGCCGCCGAGTCCTCGAGACGCCGCCGAACCCGGCGGCGTCTCGCACGCCCCGCGGCGTCGCACGCAGACGGGCCCGTCCCGCACCGGACGGGAGGCACGACGGCACCCCGCACCGCGCCTCCCGTCCGCCCCGTCCCGAAACGCCGGCGTCACCAGGGAACGCCGCCGAGTCCCCGAGACGCCGCCGAACCCGGCGGCGTCTCGCACGCGCCGCGGCGTCGCACGCAGACGGGCCCGTCCCGCACCGGACGGGAGGCACGACGGCACCCCGCACCGCGCCTCCCGGCCGCCCCGTCCCGAGACGCCGGCGTCACCGCGGAACGCCGCCGAGTCCTCGAGACGCCGCCGAATCCGGCGGCGTCTCGCACGCGCCGCGGCGTCGCACGCAGACGGGCCCGTCCCGCACCGGACGGGAGGCACGACGGCACCCCGCACCGCGCCTCCCGGCCGTCCCGAGACGCCGGCGTAACCAGGGAACGCCGCCGAGTCCCCGAGACGCCGCCGAACCCGGCGGCGTCTCGCACGCCCCGCGGCGTCGGACGCGGACGGGCCCGTCCCGCGTCGTACCGCCGTCAGCCGAGCAGCGCCGCAGCCACCGAGCGCGCGGTCGTCGTGTCCCCGCCGCCGTCGCGGAGGCGCATCGCGAGCGAACCCGACACGACGAGGAGCAGCTGGTCGGCGAGGACCTCGGCGCGGTCACCGACGAGCGGCACCGCCCGGTCGCGGAGCCGTCCGCGCAACGTCGTGGTCTCGCCGTGCAGGACGGCGGCGATCTCCGTGGGGGCGTCGGCGTACTCGGAGGCCGTCCCGAGGAACGCGCACCACCGGGACCCGGTCGGGGTGGAGCGGAAGGCGTCGAGCGCGTCGAACACGGCCAGCAGGCGCCCCCGGTCGTCGGTGGCCCGGGCGACGGCGTCGTCCCACGTCCGGATCCACTCGTCGTGCCGGCGGGTCAGCGCGGCGGCCACGAGCGCCTCCTTGCTGGCGTACCCGCGGTAGAGCGTCGCGGCGGAGACCCCGGCGCGGTCGAGGACGGCGTCGATCGGGGTCGCCGCGATGCCCCGTGTGAAGAAGAGCTCCTCAGCGGCGTCGAGCAGCTTCCGCTCCGTGCCTGGACGCATCGTCATGGCAGCACCCTAGAGTCTCAGAAGTGAAACGACCGTTTTCGTTCTTGGCCCGCCCCGCCGTCCTCGTCGGCAGCGGCACGGCCCTCATCGCCGCGACCTACGGGCTGGTCCGCCTGGCGTACGGGCTGTTCCTGCCGGACGTCCAGCGCTCCCTCTCCCTCGGGGACGGTCCGGCTGGTCTCATCGCGTCCGGCTCGTCGCTCGTCTACTGCGTCGGCGCGCTCGTCGGGTTCGTGCTCGCGCCGACCCGCCCGCGCACGACCGTGGTGCTCGCGACCGCCTCGGCAGGGCTCGGCGTCGTGGGGATGGCCGCGAGCAGCACGCCCGTCGTGTTCGGTGCGACCGCGGTCGTCGCCTCCGCGGGGGCGGGACTCGCCTCCCCCGCACTCGTCCGACTCGTGCAGCGGAACCTCCCCGCCGCTCGTGCCGACCGCGCGCAGGCCGTGGTGAACTCGGGGACCGGACCGGGCCTCGTCGTCGCCGGACTGCTCGCGCTCGTGCTCCTGCCCGACTGGCGCACGGCCTGGGCGGTCTCGGCCGTCGTCACGGTCCTCGCCGGTGGGGCGGTCCTGCTGGCCGACGCGCGTGGCTGCACCGGGCGGGACGGCGGAGAGAGCCGTCCGCAGCCCGCCGGGTTCCCGCCGTGGCCGTGGTTCGTCGCCCACCGGCGCCTCGTGCTCGTCGCACTGCTGCTCGGCACCGGGTCCGCGGCGGTCTGGACCTACGGCCGGTCGTCGCTCGTGGACGCGGGGGCTCCGGCCACCCTGTCGGTCCTCGCGTGGACGGCACTCGGTGCCGGCGGTGCGGCGGTCGCCCTGACGGCACGGGCCCTCGCCCGGCTCCGCGCCCGGACGGCCTGGACGGTCACCTCGGCGACGGTCGCGGTCGCCACGCTCGGCCTGGGGCTCGCCCCGCTCACCGACCCGGCGGTCCTGGTCACCCTCGCGCTCGTCGCCTGCGCACTGTTCGGCTGGGGCTACACCGCCGCGACCGGGGCGCTCATCGCGTGGACGACCGAGGTCGAGCCCCGGCGCGCGGCGGCGGGGACGTCGGTGCTCTTCGTCGTGCTCGTGCTCGGGCAGGCACTCGGGGCCGCTGCGGCCGGCGCCGTCGTCCGCACGGCCGGGACCCCGCCGGTGTTCACCGTGGCAGCGGCCGTGGTGGCGGCGGGAGCGCTGCTGGCGGTGGTGCGCCCGCGGGGCTCGCGGGGCCTCACAGGTCGGTCAGGTCGGGGACCTCGTCGACGTCCGGCACGAGGGCCATCTCCGCGTCCCAGGACGGACGGGCCGGCTCCAGGCGCAGCGTCCCCCGTTCGAGGTGCGCGATGACGTCCTCGTCGGTCGGCTCCTCGCGGCTGTCCGGCACCGGGGTGGAGTAGATCTCGCTCGCCGGGCCGATGAGCACGTGGGCGTACACCTGCGTGCCGCCCTCGGAGAGCACCGGGATCTCGACCACGTCGGACCGCTCGGCGACGGCCAGTGCCCGCGCGTAGCGGAGCAGGGCCTTGCTGATCCGGTCCCCGGTGAGGAAGTGGCTGTTGACGTAGTGGACACGGCGCATGTCGGTTACGCTGTCCGCCGTTCCCTGGGCGGACGCCTAGGATCAGCCGGAGCCGGACAGAACGGCTCGGAGGGACACACCATGGGCAAACTCGTCTACGACTCGACCTTCACCGCGGAGTTCGACGACCGCCTGCTGACCCATCTGCAGATCGTGATCGGCATGAAGCTGCGCCGCGGTGAGTCCTTCATGTTCTCGTGGAAGGACGACGTCGAGCTCGGCGACGGGCGGACGGCCATCTGGCTCGACCGCTCGATGCCCCTGGTCTTCCGCTACTCCGGGAGTCGTGTCCCCGCGGTGAACCGCGCCTGGATCGAGGCCCTCGGCCTGACCGCGGGGTCCTCGGCCGGCCTCCGGATCGTCCCCGAACCGACCGACACCGGAGAGACCCTGTGAAGCGCACCGCCATCACGTACGGCGGCAGCCGCTACACGATCCCGAACGAGGACGTCGCGTCCGTGCAGGCGCGGATCACGGAGGGCCTCCGGAACGAGCCGTGGTTCTGGCTCGAGGTCAACCACGGTGACGGCCGTGCGACCCCGGCCCGCCTGCTGGTCTCCCCCGCGACACCGGTGGCCGTCATCAGCGAGCGTGACACCGACCAGCAGGACGAGGGGTCCTCGGTGGCGCGGTACATCCTGCCCGACGAACTCCGGCCGGTGTCCGACGAGATGGGACCCGCCGACTCCTGACGGCCCGGGCGGACGGCGGGGCTCAGGCCCGGCCGCCACCGAGGAGAGCGCGGAGCGCGTCCTCCAGCGGGACCGCGACCGACTCGACATCCGCGGACGCCAGCGGCTCGACCCGCGTGGACGACCGCATCATGGTCATGCCGAGCACGACGGACAGGGCGATCTCCGCGCGCACGAGCAGGTCGTCGCCGTCCGGGCCGCCGCCGTCCGCTGCACCACCGGGCGTCCCGGCCCGGACGGCCCCGGCGAGCCGCTCGGCGTAGCCGCGGAGCGTCTCGCGCCGGATCTCGTCGACCGCGTCGTCCCCCGAGTTCCGGAGGAGCAGCAGGAGCTGCATCGAGTCCTCGTCGGTGGGTGACCGGATGATGTGGCGGATCAGCCCACCGACCGCGCGGTCGAGGTCCGGCGCGCCGAGGTCCCGGGCCGGGGCGGCACGGTCGAGACAGGCCCGGAACAGCCCGACCTTCGACACGAAGTACCGGTTGATGAGCGCCACGTTGACCCCGGCGTCGGCCGCGATGTCCCGGACGGTGGTGGCCCGGTAGCCGTCGAAGGCGAAGCGGCGCCGGGCCGCCTGGACGAGCGCGAGACGGGTGGCGGCGGCGTCCTTGCTCATGTCGCGATCGTAGCGTGCGGCGTGGCATGTAATCAGTTGTTGACATGGCGATCGAACAGCGTACGCTCGTCGAGTCAGCAGTTGTTGACATCGACAGCGTCGTCGGCCCCTCATCGACCGGACGGAGCACGATGTCCACCGCCACCGCGAGCCCACGAACGGGCTCCACGCCGACCACCGCACCCGCACCCGCACCCGCACGCCGCCCGAACAGCACCGCCATCATCGTCTTCCTGTCCCTCGGCGGCCTGTCCTTCGCGGTCCTGCAGTCCCTCGTGGCTCCTGCGCTCGCGACGATCGGACGCGACCTCGACGTCTCCACCAGTGCCGCGAGCTGGGTCCTCACCGCCTACCTGCTCTCCGCGTCCGTGCTGACGCCCGTCCTCGGTCGTCTCGGCGACATGGTCGGCAAGCGGAGGGTGCTCATCGTGGTCCTCACGATCCTGCTGGTCGGCGCGGTCCTGGCAGCGCTCGCGCCGAACCTCGGCGTCCTGATCGTCGCGCGTGCCCTGCAGGGCGCTGCCGGCGCGGTGATGCCGCTGTCGATCGGCATCGTCCGGGACGAGCTGCCGAAGGAGAAGGTGAGCATCACCATCGGCCTGCTCTCCGCCATCTTCGGCATCGGCGCCGGCGTCGGCATCGTCGCCGCCGGCCCGATCGTCGAGCACCTGTCGTGGCACTGGCTGTTCTGGCTGCCCGCGGTCCTCGTGGTGATCGCCCTGCTCGGCACCGTCTTCGGCATGCCGGAGTCGCCCGTCCGCAGGCCCGGCCGCCTCGACGTGGCCGGGACCGTCGTCCTCGGCGTCGCCCTCGTCGCGGTCCTCCTCGCCGTCAGCGAGGGCCAGACCTGGGGCTGGGGCGACCTGAAGACCGTCGGCCTGCTCGTGCTCGGCGCCGTCGCACTCGCCGTCTTCGTGGTCGTCGAGCTCCGCGTGGCCGAACCGCTCGTCGACGTGCGCCTCTTCGCGGTGCGCGGGGTCTGGACCGCGCACGTCGTCGCCCTGGTCTTCGGCTTCGCGATGTTCGGCACGTTCGTCCTCGTCCCGACGCTCCTCCAGCTGCCCGCGGCCACCGGCTACGGATTCGGCAAGGACGTCACGCAGGCCGGGCTCTTCCTCCTGCCGACCGTCGTCATGATGGTCCTCGCCGGACCGATCGCCGGCGTCCTGGTGCGGAAGGTGGGACCGAAGCCGCCGATGCTGATCGGCGGCGTCGCGATCGTCGCGGCGTTCGTCATCCCCGCGGTCTCCCACGCCGCGATCTGGCAGGTCGTCGTGTCCGGCCTGCTCACCGGTGTCGGCATCGGCATGGCCCTGGCCGCCTGCTCGAACGCCATCATCGAGAGCGTCCCGGCGAACCAGACCGGTGAGGCGATCAGCGCGAACACCGTGGTCCGGACGATCGGGTCGAGTGTCGGCACCGCGGTCATCGCAGCGCTCATCACCTCGAACAGCACGCCACAGGGCCTGCCGACCGACGACGCCTTCACCATCGGCTTCTGGGCGTGCACCGGTGTCGCCGTCCTCGCGGTCGTCGGCGCGCTCGCCGCGCCGTCGATGCGCGCGCGCCGGGCCGCGGCGCTGGCGGCCGGTGTGACGGACCTCGACGAGGTCACCCGCTGATCGGGCGGTCCTGACGCACTCTCGGACGGGAGGCCCGGACCGGGTGAGCAGATCCGCTCACCCGGTCCGGGCCTCCCGTCCGTCAGTGACCGGTTCCCGGCGGGACGCACCGTCAGACGCGGTGGTGGTCCCGACCGAAGACCGCCGCGAGGCGTGCCACCAGGGCTTCCCGGATCCGGACGCCCACCGGTGGTGCGGCCGGGACGGTCCGGACCGGCGCGGTGAAGGCGAGGTCGTGCAGGTTGTTCCGCTTCGATCCGTCCCAGTTCGCGAACAGGTACGGCGTGCCGAGTGCCATCAGGCTGCGGACCGGCGCCGGGCGGCTGCCTGCCGCCGCGACGGCGTACCCGGAGTGCCCCGCCGAGATGGCGCGGATCACGGTGTCGGCGTCGCTGACACCGTTGGCGGTGACGACGGTGGTGATGCCCGTACGGTCGCGGGCGACGAATTCGATGATGTGTTCGGTCACGAGGAGCTCAGGGTCGCGAGTGACGTCTCGGCGGTGGTGGGTCGCACGAGGCTTGGCCGGAACCGACGTTGCTTCCGTCCCAGAGGATACGTCGCACCTCCGGCCGACGTGACGGACGATCCCGAATGCGTCGCTCCGGACGCTCAGGGGACCCAGACGACGATGCCGCTCAGGTCGTTCAGCGTCGCGGCGACGCCCGCGCGGAGCGCCCGGCCGGCGCGTTCGTCGGTGAAGGTGGCCGGGTCGTGGTGGCTCGAGACGCCGAGCCCCTCGCCGCGGAAGCCGGCACCGGTCCAGTCCGCGGCCGTGACGTTCGACGTCGGTTCGGCGATCTCGGCGCCGAGCACGAGGAACTGCTGGTGCAGGGCGGACGGGGAGATCGCGGCGATCGGGTCGACCAACTCGTCACCGACGCTGATCACCAGGTCGGACCGCTCCCCGATCGCTTCCGCGACGGACGACAGCCGGTCGTCGGCGGTGTCCGCGACGACCGGGACGACGGTGACGTCCTCGGCGTCCGCCCACGACCCGACGGCGTCGATCAGCGTCTCGGTCTCGGTGCTCGGGTCACCGGGCGACAGGAGGACGACCCGGTACCCGGCGGGCGGCGCGACGTCGTCCCACGAGCCCGGCGCCGGGTCGATCGTGGCCTCCGGCGCGGGCGGCTCCGCCGGGTCGACGAAGCCGGGGCCGAGCGCGCCCGTGCCGCGGACCGCAGTCGGGACACCGGCGGGAGCGCTGTGACGACCCGTGTCGGACCCACGGTCGGCGGCGCCGTCCGACTGCGCGGAGCACCCGGCGACCAGGACCGTGCCGGCCACCACCAGGGCGGCGGCGAGGACGACGGGGGCGCGGGGGACGAGTCGGGTCACGAGAGGCCATGCAAGCACACCGCGGTCCGGCGACGGGCCCGCGACGGCCGCTGTCCAGCGCCCGTCCAACTGTTCGTTGCCGTCTGTTCGCCTGCGCGTCGATCCCGGCCGCGATGGTCGGGCCGGTGAAGCACCGAAGCACCCTCCCCGCTCCCCGCGGGCTCCCCCTGCTCCCCCGGTCCGTCGCCCCGCCAGTCGCGGCCCTCGTCCTGATCT
>NZ_QKTO01000005.1 GCF_003234855.1 Curtobacterium sp. MCBD17_032 | reverse complement strand
GGTCAGGGGCGGGCGGGTTCCTCGTCGGTGATGTCGGCGACCGTCGCGCCGTAGGCGGCGACGAGTGCGTCGCCGTCGACGAACGCGCTCGCGCCGTGCCGCCCCGCACCCAGTGCGATCCGGCGGCCGAGCACGCGCTCGTCGGCGTAGACCGGCAGGTCCCCGATCGCGCCGATCGGGGTGATGGTGCCGCGCTCGTAGCCGCTGGCTTCGAGGGCGGTGGCGGCGTCGGGCATCGAGAGCTTGTTCACACCGACGACCGTGCGGAGCTTCTTCCACGCGATGCTCCGACCGCCGGGCACGAGTGCGAGCAGGAAGCCCCCGTCGTGCCGCTTGACCACGAGTGTCTTGACGATGTCGCCCGGGTCGATGCCGAGGAGGGCCGCCGCGCCCTCGAGGGAGTCTGCCGCGGGCCGCTCGACGACCTCCACGTCGAGGCTGCGTGCGGCGGCGTCGGCGTCGAAGCGGGCGACGGCATCGGGATCGGTCATGTGGAGAACGCTACCGGCGGACGACGACGTGGGAGAATGAGGACGGTATGACGATCACACAAGCTGCAGCAGCACCACTGCGCATCGGCCCGATCCAGGTCGATGCGCCCGTCGTGCTCGCCCCGATGGCCGGCATCACGAACATGGCGTACCGCCGCCTCTGCCGTGAGTACGGCGCGGGCCTGTACGTGTGCGAGATGATCACCTCCCGCGCCCTGGTCGAGCGCACGCCTGAGTCCATGCGGCTCATCCGGCACCACGAGTCCGAGACTCCGCGGTCGATCCAGCTGTACGGCGTCGAGCCGAACACCGTCGCCGAGGCCGCCTCGATCCTGGTCGGTGAGGACCGTGCGGACCACATCGACCTCAACTTCGGCTGCCCGGTGCCGAAGGTCACGCGCAAGGGCGGCGGTGCGGCGCTGCCGTGGAAGCTCGACCTCTTCCGGGACCTCGTGACGAAGACGGTCAAGGCCGCCGGGGACGTCCCCGTCACCGTGAAGATGCGCAAGGGCATCGACGGCGACCACCTCACTTACCTCGACGCGGCGAAGATCGCGCGGGACGCCGGTGTCGCGAGTGTCGCGCTGCACGCCCGTACCGCCAACGAGCACTACTCGGGCCAGGCCGACTGGTCGGCGATCGCGACCCTCAAGGAGACCATCACCGACATCCCGGTCCTCGGCAACGGCGACATCTGGTCCGCCGCCGACGCCCTCCGGATGGTGCACGAGACCGGGTGCGACGGCGTGGTCGTCGGGCGCGGCTGCCTCGGCCGTCCGTGGCTGTTCGGCGACCTGGCCGCGGCGTTCCGCGGCGAGGACCTCCGCGCGGCACCGAGCCTCGGTGACGTCGCGGTCGCGTTCCGTCGGCACGCCGAACTGCTCGTCGAGTTCTTCGAGTCCGAGGAGCACGGCTGCCGGGACATCCGGAAGCACGTGGCCTGGTACTTCAAGGGGTACCCGATCGGCGGAGAGGTGCGCTCCGGCCTCGCGATGGCGTCGAGCCTGCAGGAGATCGACGACCTGCTCGGCAAGCTCGACTGGACCGCGCCCTACCCAGGCGCCGACGTCGAAGGACCGCGCGGCCGTGCCGGGCACGCCAAGCGCACGGCGCTGCCCGACCGGTGGCTCGAGAGCCGCGACGTCGACGCCGAGTTCCGCAAGGTCCTCGCCGCCGCCGAGATGCACCACAGCGGCGGATGAGCGCCACGTCGTCGTACGGTCCGGCGGACGCCGAGCGGTGGTTCCCGGAACAGCACAGCAGTCGGCGGAGCGACTTCGCGCGTGACCGCGCCCGCCTGCTGCACTCCAGCGCACTGCGCCGCCTCGCCGCGAAGACGCAGGTCCTCAGCCCGACCACCGGGCTCGACTTCGCCCGGAACCGCCTGACGCACTCGCTCGAGGTGGCGCAGGTCGGTCGCGAGCTCGCCGACAGCCTGGGCCTCGACCCGGACGTCGTCGACACCGCGTGCCTCGCGCACGACATCGGGCACCCGCCGTTCGGGCACAACGGCGAGACCGCGGTGAACGCCTGGGCCGCCGGCATCGGCGGGTTCGAGGGCAACGCGCAGACGCTGCGGTTGCTCACCCGGCTCGAGCCGAAGGTCTACGGCGACGACGGTCGGGCGTACGGACTGAACCTGACCCGCGCCTCCCTCGACGCCAGCTGCAAGTACCCGTGGCCGGCGTCCCAAGGCGTCGGCGAGGCGTCCTCCGGTCGGACCAAGTTCGGGTTCTACGACGACGACCACGAGGCCTTCGCCTGGCTCCGCGCCGGCGCACCGCGACGACAGCGGTGCATCGAGGCCCAGGTGATGGACCTGTCCGACGACATCGCGTACTCGGTGCACGACTTCGAGGACGCCGTCGTCGCGGGCTTCATCGACGTCGCTGCGCTCGGTGACCGCGTCGGCGAGAACGACATCGTCACCGCGATGCACGCCTGGGTCGGCGACGACCTGAGCCGCGACGAACTGCTCGAGGCCTTCGACCGGCTGCGCAGCATGTCGCTGTGGATGACGTCGTACGACGGCTCGCGGCAGGACCAGGCACGCCTGAAGAACCTGACGAGTCAGCTCATCGGCCGCTTCGCCCGGACCGCGACCACGGCGACGCGGGAGTCCTACGCCTCCGGCTCGCTCGTCCGGTTCGCCGCGAGCGTCGTCACGCCGCCGGAGATCATCGGCGAGATCGCGGTGCTCAAGGGCATCGTCGCGGCCTTCGTGATGACACACGGCGACAGGCAGCCCGTGTACGAGGACCAGCGGCGCGTCTTGACCGAACTGCTCGACGCGATCGCCGCGCGCGAGGAGTCGGCACTCGAGCCCGGGTTCGCCGCGGACTGGCGGGCCGCCGGGGACGACGCCGGGCGGCTCCGGGCCGTGGTGGACCAGGTGGCGAGCCTCACCGACCAGGGGGCGCTCGCCTGGCACAAGCGGCTGGTCGTCGGGGAGCGCGAGACGGTCTCCATCGCCGTCTGACGGGAGCGCGTCCGGGCCCGTGCGGGCCGGTGTCCGGGCGCGGATGCACACCGGTCCGCCGGCGTCGGCCCGCCGAACTAGAATCGTCGGGTGGCAGGCCTGATCGCGCGGAACGACATCGACGAGGTCCGCGCGCGCGTGAACATCGCCGACGTGGTGGGCGACTACGTCACGCTGAAGTCGGCGGGCGTCGGGTCGCTGAAGGGCCTCTGCCCCTTCCACGACGAGCGGACGCCCTCGTTCCACGTCCGTCCGCAGGTCGGCCGGTACCACTGCTTCGGGTGCGGCGAGGACGGCGACGTCTTCAGTTTCCTCATGTCGCAGGACCACACGACGTTCCAGGAAGCCGTCGAGCGGATGGCCGCCAAGATCGGCTTCACGCTCCACTACGAAGAGGGCGACGGGCCCCGGACCGACTACAACGCCCGCGCCCGGCTCATCGCCGCGAACGAGGCGGCGCAGGCCTTCTTCACCGCCCAACTCACCACGGCCGCGGCCGAACCGGCGCGCCGGTTCCTGGGGGAGCGCGGGTTCGACCCGGCGGCGGCGCAGCACTTCGGCGTCGGCTTCGCCCCGAAGTCGTTCGACGCGCTCAAGGACCACCTGCGCGGCCTGCGGTTCAGCATCGACGAGATCGTCGCGGCCGGCCTGGTCAGCCAGGGTGACCGCTCGCCCTACGACCGGTTCCGCGGACGCCTGATGTGGCCGATCCGGGACGTCACGGGTGCCACGATCGGCTTCGGCGCGCGTCGGCTGCTCGAGGACGACAAGGGCCCGAAGTACCTCAACACACCGGAGACGCCGATCTACCACAAGAGCCAGGTGCTCTACGGGATCGACCTCGCCCGCAAGGAGATCGCGAAGGGCAAGCAGGTCGTCATCGTCGAGGGCTACACCGACGTCATGGCGTGCCACCTCGCCGGCATCACCACCGCGGTCGCCACGTGCGGGACGTCGTTCGGTGTCGACCACATCAAGGTGCTCCGGCCGATGCTCGGCGACTCCGCCGCACAGCACGTCTCCCAGCTCGGGCAGATCGTGTTCACCTTCGACCCGGACGAGGCCGGGCAGCGCGCGGCCTCCCGTGCCTTCACGGAGGAGCAGCGGTTCGCGTCGCAGACCTACGTCGCGGTCGCGCCCGGTGGCCTCGACCCGTGCGACCTGCGCCTGGCCCGGGGCGACGACGCCGTCCGCCGGCTCGTCGAGAACCGCCGTCCCATGTTCGAGTTCATGATCCGGCGACGCCTGGACGGCCACGACCTCGACACGGTGGAGGGGCGTGTCGCGGGGCTCCGCGAGTCGGCGCCGGTGATCTCCGAGATCCGCGACCGCGCGCTGGCCGACGGGTACATCCGGAACACCGCCGGCTGGCTCGGCATGGACATCGAGGACGTCCGCCGCGCCGTCGCGGCAGCGCGCCGCCGACCGGCCGACGGCGGGTCGGACACGCGGTCGGGAGGCCCGTCCAACCCTGGCCACGCCGGCTCCGCGGGCGGACACACCGGTCCCGGCGACGGGCCGAGCCTGCCCGAGGAGCCGCAGGCGAGCCTCCGGTCCCTGCCGGACGACCCGATCGCGCGGATGGAGCGCGACGCGGTGATGGCGATGGTGCAGCAGCCCCAGTCCGTCGGGGTGCCGCTGCTCGGTCTCGCGGCGTCCGCGACGTTCTCGGCACGGATGCTCTCGGTCGTCCGCGATGCGGTCGTGGCGAACATCGACGCGGTGGGGGATCGGGCCTGGCTCGACAGACTGCTCGCGGACGTGCCGGCACCGTTCCGGTCGCTCGTGCAGGAGCTGGCCCTGGCGCCGATCCCGGCACGCTCCGACGAGGACCTGGCGATCTACTGCCGAGGGATCGTCGTGGCCCTCGTCGAGCGCGACCTGCTCGCCCGCAAGGCGTCGCTGCTCGGACAACTCCAGCGCACCGATACATCCGACCAGGAGCGTCGGGCGGATGTGCAGCGGCAGCTCGTGGACCTCGACGCCCAGCGCATGCGGCTCCGCGCGGACATCCCCGGCGCCTGAGTCCGGACCCTCCCGCACGGCCGCCGACCGCACCGACCGCGGACGGACTCCCCCGGAACAGCGCGGAGTTGCCCCGCGCAACAAGGCGTCTCCAGGCGCAACGAAGATGCACGCCGCGCCGGGCACACTGCCTCCGATGCTGCCTGCCGAGCGGACATCGTGCGTTACAGCGGTGTAAACAATCCGCTCCCGGAGCGGTCGGTTGTCTGGCAGGGTGTGACCATTGAACGTCCCCGCGACCGGCCACAGCTCGTTCCACCTCGGTCCCGGGACTCCTGCAACCACACCAGAGAGGCAATCGGACATGGCATCCGTACCCACATGGGGCAAGCGCACCCTCGCGCTGGGCGCCGGCGCAGCAGTGACCGCGCTCGTGCTCACCGGCTGCGCAGGCGGCTCCGGCACCAGCGGCGGTTCCGGCGACCTGGACGGCCTGATCATCGGCACGACCGACAAGATCACGTCGCTCGACCCGGCCGGTTCGTACGACAACGGCTCGTTCGCCGTGCAGAACCAGGTCTTCCCGTTCCTCCTGAACACCCCGACGGGCAGCCCCGACGTCGAGCCGGACATCGCCACGAAGGCCGAGTTCACCGACCCGACCACCTACGAGGTGACCCTCAAGGACGGCCTCGAGTTCGCGAACGGCAACCCGCTCACGTCGAGCGACGTCAAGTTCTCGTTCGAGCGTGACCTGAAGATCAAGAACGACAACGGCCCGTGGTCGCTGCTCGCGAACCTCAAGAGCATCGACACCCCGGACGAGACCACGGTCGTGTTCCACCTCGACCACGCCGACCAGACCTGGCCCCAGGTGCTCTCGAGCCCCGCCGGTCCGATCGTCGACGAGGACGTCTTCTCGGCGACCGAGCTCACCAGCGCCGACGACATCGTCAAGGGCAACGCCTTCGCCGGGCAGTACACGATCACCTCCTACAAGGAGAACGACCTCATCGCCTACGAGGCGAACCCGAAGTACGACGGTGTCCTCGACAAGGCGAAGACCAAGGACGTCACCGCCCAGTACTTCACCAAGGAGACCGACCTCAAGCTCGCGGTCCAGCAGGGCGACGTCGACGTGGCGTACCGCTCCCTGACCCCGACCGACATCGCCTCGCTCCGCAAGGACGACGACCTGCAGGTCATCGACGGCCCCGGCGGTGAGATCCGCTACGTCGTGTTCAACTTCGCGACGCAGCCGTTCGGTACCGACCAGGACGGCGCCGACGAGGCCAAGGCCCTCGCGGTGCGGCAGGCCGTGGCGGACGTCGTCGACCGCGACGAGCTCGCGAAGGAGGTCTACAACGACACCTACACGCCGGTCTACTCGATGGTGCCGGACGGCCTGACGGGCGCCGCGACGCCGTTCAAGTCGCTCTACGGTGACGGCAACGGTGCGCCGGACGTCGACAAGGCGAAGAAGACCCTCGCCGATGCGGGCGTCACCGGCAAGGTCGAGCTCGACATCCAGTACTCGCCGGACCACTACGGCTCGGCTTCGGACGACGAGTACGCGACGCTCAAGACGCAGCTCGAGGACTCCGGCCTGTTCACCGTCAACATCCAGTCGACGGTGTACACGACCTACGCGGTCGAGCGCACGAAGGACGCCTACCCGCTGTACCAGCTCGGGTGGTTCCCGGACTTCTCCGACGCCGACAACTACCTGTCGCCGTTCTTCACGAAGGACAACTTCGTGCAGAACCACTACGACGACCCGACCATCCAGGGTCTGATCGCCGACGAGCAGGCGGAGTCGGACGCCGACAAGCGTGCCGAGATCATCGAGCAGGCCCAGCAGCGTGAGGCCGAGCAGATCTCGACCCTCCCGCTCCTGCAGGGCAAGTCGGTCGCCGTGGCCGGCAAGGACGTCACGGGCGTCACGCTCGACGCGTCGTTCAAGTTCCGCTACGGGACCATCACCAAGTAACCAGACGGACGACCGGGGGTGCTCCCACGAGGGGCACCCCCGGTCGCGTCATGCGAAAGGCACCCACCCCGTGACCCTCACGAACCCCGAGGCGATCGACACGGAACCGACGAAGCCACAGGCACAGCGACGTGCCAACGGCGGCGGCGGACTCGGTCGGTACGTCCTCGTCCGCTTCCTCCTGATCTTCCCGACGGTCTTCATCCTGGTGACGCTCGTCTTCTTCCTGATGCGCGTCGTCGGGAACCCGATCACCGCCTCGGTCGGTGGTCGCCTCACGCCCTCGCAGCTGCAGGAACGTCTGCACGCCGCGGGCTACGACCGTCCGGTCATCGTCCAGTACCTCGAGTACCTCGGCCAGATCGTCCGCGGCGACTTCGGCACGACCTCGACCGACAACCGCCCCGTCACCGAGATCATCCTGCAGTACGGCGGTGCGACCGCGGAGCTCGTCTTCTACGCGCTCATCGTCGCCCTCGTGCTCGGCATCCCGCTCGGCATGCTCGCCGCCTACCTGCGCGACAAGTGGCCCGACGTGCTGCTCCGGGCGCTCGCGATCCTGACCTACGCGACGCCGGTGTTCTTCGGCGGTCTGCTGCTCAAGCTCGTGTTCTCCGTGTGGCTCGGCTGGCTGCCCCTCGGTGACCGGGCGTCCACGCGCGCGCAGCTCGTCCTCGACCGGATCGAGAACCCGACCGGCATCTACATCATCGACGCCCTGCGGACGGGGAACGGGCAGATCATCAGCGACGTGCTGCAGCACGCCGTCCTCCCTGCGCTGACCCTCGGTCTGCTCACCGCGGGCATCTTCCTGCGTCTGGTGCGCGCGAACATGATCGGCTCGCTCGGCTCCGAGTACGTCGACGCGGCACGATCGCGCGGTGTCCGTGAGTCCCGCCTGGTCCGGACGCACGCGTTCCGACCGGCCCTCGTGCCGATCATCACCGTGATGGGCCTGCAGATCGCCATGCTGCTCGGCGGTTCGGTCCTCACCGAGACCACCTTCGGCTGGCGCGGCCTGGGCTTCGAGCTCAACCAGTACCTGTCCGCCCGTGACTTCGTCGCCGTGCAGGGCATCGTCGCGATGCTGGCGGTGATCGTCGCCGTCACGAACTTCGTCGTCGACGTCATCGCGGCGCTCATCGACCCGAGAGTGAGGTTCTGACGATGTCCGACATCACCCTCGTCGACCGCCACGAGCCGCTCTGGAAGCGGCTCCCCGTCGTCGTCCAACTCCGCCGGAGCACCGGTTGGCAGCGCGCCATGCTCATCGTGGGCGTGGTCATCTGCGCGCTCTTCCTGCTCGTCGCGCTCTTCGCGCCGCTCCTCGCCCCGTACGGCTTCGGCCAGCAGCAGGGCGCGGACGGCGTCAACTTCCCCCGCACGGCCGCGCCGAGCGCCGAGCACATCTGGGGCACGACCGTCGGCGGGCTCGACGTCTTCAGCCGCGTCCTCTTCGGCACGCGCACCGCGGTGCTCGTCGTCATCGTCGCGGTGATCGTCTCGATCACGATCGGCGTCCTGCTCGGCATGGTCTCCGGCTACATCGGCGGTTGGCTCGACCGGATCCTCGTGGTCGTCGCGGACGCGATCTACGCGTTCCCGTCGCTGCTGCTCGCGATCGTCGTCTCGATCGTCGTGTCGGGTGGCCGGTCGACGTACTGGGGCGGCATCATCGCCGCGGCGATCTCGATCACGGTCGTGTACATCCCGCAGTACTTCCGCGTGGTCCGCGCCGAGGCCGTCCGCCTGAAGAACGACGCCTTCGTCGAGTCGGCGCGCGTCATCGGCACGAACCCGTGGCGCATCATGACGCGGCACGTGCTCCGGAACTCGACCCGGTCGCTGCCGCTCATCCTGACCCTGAACGCGAGCGACGCCGTGCTCACCCTGGCCGGCCTCGGCTTCCTCGGGTTCGGCATCGGTCCGACGCAGGGCGCGGAGTGGGGCTACGACCTCAGCCGCGCGCTGTCCGACGTCGCCAGCGGCGTCTGGTGGACGGGTGTCTTCCCGGGCATCGCGATCGTGCTGCTCGTCCTCGGGGTGACCTTCATCGGCGAGAGCCTGAACGACATCTCCGACCCGCGGCTCCGTGCGCGACGTCGGTTGAAGCAGCTGGTCTCCACGCGGCGCGCGGCGGCCACGACGGAAGGAGCGGGCTCATGAGCGACGTCCCCACGGGCCTCCAGTCCGGTACGGGCCGCACGGCGGCCGACCCGGTAGTCGTCGTCGACGACCTGACCGTCACCTTCGCGACCGACGGCGGCGCCGTCGACGCGGTGAAGGGCGTCAGCCTCGACGTCCGTCCAGGCGAGGTGCTCGCGCTGGTCGGCGAGTCGGGCTCCGGCAAGTCCGTGACCGCGCGGAGCATGCTCCGGCTCATGCCGGAGACGGCGACGCTCGGCGGCGCCGTGCTGCTCGACGGCACCGACGTCGTCTCGGTGGGCGCGCAGAAGCTCCGCGACCTCCGGGGCACGGCCGGCGCGATGGTGTTCCAGGAGCCGTCCACCGCCCTCAACCCGGTCTTCACGGTCGGGTGGCAGATCGCCGAGGGCCTCCGGGCGCACGGTGGCATGTCGAAGAAGGAAGCGCGCGCGAAGGCGATCGACTACCTCGGTCGCGTCGGCATCCCCGATCCCGAAACGCGCGTCGACCACTACCCCCACCAGTTCTCCGGCGGTCAGAAGCAGCGCGTCGTCATCGCGAGCGCGCTCGCCCTCGAGCCGAGTGTCATCATCGCCGACGAGCCGACCACCGCGCTCGACGTCACCGTGCAGGCCGAGATCCTCGACCTGCTGCGCCGGTGCCGCGACGAGTTCGGCGCGGCCATCGTCGTCATCACGCACAACATGGGCGTCGTGGCGGACCTGGCCGACCGGGTCGCCGTCATGTACCAGGGCGAGATCGTCGAGGAGGCGCCGGTGCACCAGCTCTTCGCGGCGCCCCAGGCCGACTACACGAAGCGTCTGCTCGCCGCGGTGCCCCGGCTCGAGGCGTCGACGGGCGTCGCCCGGCGCGCGGCGATCACCGAGGACGTGGAGCCGGTCGTGTCCGCGAAGGGCCTGGAGATCGTCTACCCGGGACGGCTCGGCGCCGCGCCGTTCCGTGCCGTCAAGGGCGTGGACCTGTCGATCCGTCCCGGCGAGGTCCTCGGCCTGGTGGGGGAGTCCGGTTCGGGCAAGACCACCATCGGCCGGGCGATCGCCGGTCTGACGAAGATCACCGGCGGCTCGCTCGAGGTGCTCGGGACCGAGATGCTCGGGTACAAGGAGCGCGACTTCAAGCGGCTGCGGAAGGACATCGGGTTCGTCTTCCAGGACCCGGCGACGTCCTTCAACCCGCTGCTGACGATCGCCGAGGCGGTCGCCGAGCCGCTCGTCGTGCACGGAGTGGCCTCGTCGCCGCGCTCGGCACGCAAGCAGGTCGACGAACTCCTGGAGGCCGTGCAACTGCCGGCGGCGTACGGCGACCGGTACCCGCACGAGCTCTCCGGTGGGCAGCGACAGCGTGCCTCGCTCGCGCGGTCGCTCGCCCTCCGGCCGAAGCTGCTCATCGCCGACGAACCGACCAGTGCGCTCGACGTGTCGGTGCAGGCCCGCGTGCTGGAGCTCTTCCTCGAGTTGCAGCAGGACTTCGGGTTCGCGTCGCTGTTCATCAGCCACGACCTCGCCGTCGTCGGCGCGCTGTCCGACCGGATCGCGGTGCTCTACCGCGGCGACCTGGTCGAGACCGGCACCACCGCGCAGGTGCTCGGCGCACCCCGGCACCCGTACACGCAACGGCTGCTGGCCTCGCTGCCGGTCCCGGACCCGGAGGAGCAGGCCGAACGACGGCGTACGCTGGAACGACTGGAGCAGGCCGGAGCCTGACCGCTCGGTCAGGACCGACGGCAGCACGACCAGCCTGGAGGCCCGGCCCCCGTCCGCGACGACCGTCGCGTCGGCGGGGCGGCCGGGCCTCCCGACATGGTGCCGCAGCAGGGCGCGCGCAGGAGAAGGGGTTGCATGACCGGGGAGAACGGGCCGGCCGTCGTCGCCGACGACGTCAGCATCGAGTACCGGGGCGGTGCGGTCACCAGCCCGATCCGCGCGGTCGACGGCGTGAGCCTGTCGCTCGGACGGGGTGAGGTGCTCGCGGTGCTCGGTGCGTCCGGCTCCGGCAAGTCGACCTTCGCCGCAGCGGTGGCGGGCCAGCTCGGCACGCACGGTGAGGGCGAGGGCGCCCACCGCCGCCGGGTGACCGGCGGCGAGCTCACCGTCCTCGGCGAACGGGTGCGGCGGGTCCGACCGTCGTCGCGTCGGTACGGTCGGCTGACCGGCAGGATCGGCTACCTGCCGCAGGACGGCGCCGACCGCCTCCGTCCCGACCTGCTCGTCGGCGAGGCCATCGCCGAACCGATCTACGCGCGTGACCGCCGGTTCGACCGGAAGGAGGCCGGGCTCATCGTGGCGCGGCTCGTCGACGCCGTGCACCTGCCGCTCGGGGTCCTCCGGCTGAACACGTGGGAGCTCTCGAGCGGCCAGCGGCAGCGTGTGGCCCTGGCCCGCGCGCTCGTGCTCGAGCCGGAGCTCCTCGTCGCCGACGAGCCCGCGCGCGGGGTGGACGTCCTCGTCCGCCAGTCCGTGCTCGAGGCCCTGGTCGGTCTGCAGCGACGGCGGCAGTTCTCGGCGATCGTGGTGTCGAGCGACCTGCGCGAGGCGCGGGCACTCGCCGATCGCGTGGCGATCATGAACGAGGGACGACTCGTCGGGCTCGGCACCTTCGACGAGGTGCTCGACAACCCGCTCGACCCGTACGTGCGGACGCTCGCCGCCACGGCGTCGCGTCCGGTGAAGCGCAAGCCGGCCACGGCCGGACGAGGAGGGGTCCGTCAGGCATGACCGAGCAGCACCAGCACCAGCACCGTGGACACCGGGCCGTCGTCACCGACGCGGGGCGCCCGCTCCCCGGGGGCACGCCCACCCCGGGTGCCGTGACCGTCCTGCCGACGCCGACCGAGCTGCACGAGGACGCCGTCCGTCGGGCGGGTGGCACGCTCGTCGGGCTCGGCGACGACACGCGGGGGATCGTCTGGCTCGACGCGAGCGACCCCGCCGGCCTGCAGCGGGCGCTGACGACCGCCCCGGGGGTGACCTGGGTGCAGCTGCCGTTCGCCGGCGTGGACGCGTTCGCCTCGCTCATCGCCGAGCACGGTGACCGCGTGCTGTTCACGTCCGCCAAGGGCGCCTACGCCGAGCCGGTCGCGGAACACGCGCTCGCCCTGACCCTCGCCACGCTGCGGGTGCTGCAGAAGCGCGCTCGGACCACGACCTGGGGTCGGGAACCGGAGGGTGTGTCGCTCTACGGCCGGCACGTCGTCCTCATCGGTGCGGGTGGCATCGCACTCGAGTACCTGCGCCTCGTCGCGCCGTTCGACGTGCGGGTGACGGTCGTCCGCCGTTCGGCCGAGGACGTCCCCGGCGCCGACCGGACCGTGACGACCGACCAGCTCGACGCCGTGCTGCCGGACGCGGACGTCGTGGTGGTCGCCGCCGCGATGACCGCGGGGACGGCGGGCCTGCTCGGCGCGCACGAGTTCGCGATCATGCCCGACCACGCGCGCCTGGTGAACATCGCCCGCGGCGGACTGGTCGACACCGACGCGCTCGTGGACGCCCTGCGCTCCGGCAGCATCGCGGCCGCCGGGCTCGACGTCACCGACCCGGAGCCACTGCCGGACGGGCACCCGCTGTGGGACGAGCCGGGCGTCCTCGTCACGCCGCACCAGGCCGACACCCCGGACATGGTCGCACCGCTGTTGGCCGAGCGCGTGCGCGCCAACGTCGCGGCCTTCCTCCGCGCCGACGGGACCGGGTTCATCGGCGTGGTCGACCCGGCAGCGGGGTACTGAGCGACCGCAGCCGACCGGGCGTCCCGCGCGGCACGCCCGGGATGCGCGGACGATGCGCGGGACGCTGGATGTTTGCTGCTATGCTGTTACCCGCTGTTCAACCGCCCTTCGGCGGGGGACACAGTGATCCTCGATAGCTCAATTGGCAGAGCAGCCGGCTGTTAACCGGCAGGTTGTTGGTTCGAGTCCAACTCGGGGAGCGACAGGCCCTCACCCTCCGGGGTGGGGGCCTCTTGCGTTCCGGCCCGGCTCGCCCGTCCTGGCCCGACTCGTGTGCCGCACGGCGCTGGTCTGCGGTTCTCGGGCGTCGTGGTGCGCATCCTCAGCCGATGGTCCGCCCGATGCTGTTAACGTCCACAGGTGCCCCGTCGTCCCCGCCGATCCACGACCGCCGTCGCCGTGCTGGCGCTCGGGCTGGCCGTGACCGCGCTCACCGGGTGCTCCTCGGCCGACGACGGCACGGACCGCGCGGTGGCGGAGGAACCGATGTCGTCCGCGAGTACCGGGACGTCGGGCCCGAGCGGGTCGGCACCGATCGTGTTCGCCTTCACCTGCGCCGTCGGGGACGGACCGGAGACCGAGACCTACACGACCGCCGCGGCCGTCTGGGAGGACGGCAGGACCTCGTGCACGGCGGCACCCATCACGGGCACCGAGCCGTCCGAGCAGCAGCGGTCCGCGCTGACGGCGGTCGAGGGCGACGCGACGCTCGACCAGCTCGCGGCAGCGTGCGCGGTCAGCGGGACGGCGCCGTGGACGAGCGCCGTGACGAGCCGGTCGCAGGCGCACCTGGCAGCCGGGCTCGAACGCTACTGCCCGGGACACCCCGAGATCGACCGGCTCCGGGACGCCCTGGACACGTACCGGGGCTGACGCGCGGCTGCCGGACGCGGTGTGCGGGTGGACCGTTCAGCCCTCGGGGTGGTCACGACCCGGCAGCCACGACTTCCCCGGACCACCCCAGCTGTGCTTCCGGACCGCCTTCTGCGCCTGCTTCGCGTACGGGTGCCCGAGGCGGTCGGCGTACAGGAGGCCGTCCAGGTGGTCGTACTCGTGCTGGAAGACACGCGCGAGCCAGCCGTGCGCCTCGATCTCGAAGGGTTCGCCGTGCTCGTCGAACGCGCGGAGGAGGGCGCCTTCGGACCGGCGCAGCGGGAACCGCTCTCCGGGGATCGACAGGCACCCCTCGGACTCGTCGTCCTCGTCGAGCTCCTCGATCGACTCCGGGAGCGGCGGCGTCGTCCACAGCACCGGGTTGACCGCGACACCCCGCCACAGCACGTCGTCGTCGTCCGTCCACGAGTAGACGAACAACCGCTTGCCGACACCGACCTGAGGGCCGGCGAGGCCGACGCCGGGGGCGAGGTCCATCGTCTCGAACATGTCGGCCACGAGCGCGCGGAGGGCGTCGTCGAAGACGGTCACCTCGGTCGCGGGGGTGTGCAGGACGGGTTCACCGGTGATCCGGATCGGCAGGACGGGCATGGTCCCAGGGTATCCGCGCCGGTCGGATAGCCTCGACCCGTGACACCGGACCTGCCGATCCCCGACGTGGTGCAGAACCTGACCCCGTTCCAGGCCCTGATGATCCCCGTCGCACTCGTCGGTGCGGTGTTCCTGTCGCTCGGCGCGCAGTTCCAGAGCCGGGGCGTCCAGCGCGTCGAGGCCCGGCTCGGCCAGCAGTCGAAGGGCCTGTCGGTCCGGCACGTCCTGGCCCTGCTCGGCAGCGGCAACTGGGTGCTCGGCACGCTCATGCTCGGCGCCGCGATCGTGCTGCAGCTCGTCAGCATCACCTACGCACCGCTCATCGTGGTGCAGCCCCTCGGGGCGGTGGCGCTCGTCGTCACGACGTGGTTCTCGTCCCGCAGCAGCGGCGTCCCGCTCGGCACGCAGGCGCGACGGGCGGTGTGGACGTGCATCGGCGGTGTCGGGCTGTTCGTGCTCATCGCCGCGCTGTACGGCCGGGAGAGCCCGATCGGACGTGGACAGCTCATCACCGTGCTCGTGGTCCTCGCGGTCGTGCTGGCACTCGTGGTGGTGTCGTTCCGGCTGGTCGCGAAGCGCCGCAACGCGCTCTACTACATCATCGGCGCCGGGGTGCTCTACGGCTTCGTCGCGACGCTCGCCAAGGTCACGTTGAACCGGATCGTGAACGGCGCGTTCGACTGGGTGACGGTGTTCGCGATCGTGGGGGTCGTGGTCGCCTCGGCCGTCGGCGCGTACTTCGTGCAGAACGCGTACTCCAGCGGCTCCGCCGACCTCGTCATCGCCGGCCTCACGGTGGTCGACCCGATCGTCGCCGTCGGCATCGGCGTGATCGTCCTCGACGAGGCGGCCGGGGCACCGGTCGGTGCCGGCATCGGCTTCCTCGTCGCCGGCGCGATCGCGATCACCGGGGTCTTCCTGCTCGCCAAGCACCACCCCGACACGCGCCGCTAGCGACGGACGGGAGCCGCGCCTCCCGTCCGTCGGACCACCCGCGCCCCACGGGAGGCCCCGTACCGGGGATGACCCGGGTCAGCCGCGCGGCGGAGGCGACCGGCCAGAGGGGTGCGGTAGCGTTCCGAACCGACCAGACCGGCGGTCCGACAGGACGCGCGCCGGTGAACGCGACGAGAGGACGACCCCCGCCGTGCCAGCAGACGCCAGGACCGAGACGACCGACACCACGGCCGCCGCCGGGGGGCGACGGCCGCTGCGGGTGCTCATCGCCGCCGACACCTTCGCCCCCGACGTCAACGGAGCGGCGACCTTCACCGAGGAACTCGCGGTCGGACTCGCGCAGCGCGGGCACGAGGTGCACGTCATCGCCCCGTCGTGGAACCGGACGCACCACGGCTCCTTCGACGAGGAGTACCGCGGCGTCACGCTGACCGTCCACCGGTTGGCCTCGTACCGCTGGCCGGCGCACGCCTGGTACCGCTTCGCGTGGCCCTGGACCGTGCGGAAGCACACCGCCCCGGTGATCGACGCCCTGCAGCCCGACGTCGTGCACATCCAGTCCCACATCGTCGTCGGCCGCGGTGTCGCCCGCGAAGCGCACGACCGGGGCATCCGGATCGTCGGCACGAACCACTTCATGCCCGAGAACCTGCTGGAGTACACGCCCTTCGGCAAGTGGACGACGCCGATCGCGCTCAAGGTCGCCTGGCGGGACGCGGCGAAGACGTACCGGCTGGCCGAGGCCATCACGACGCCCACGGAACTGGCTGCCGACTACCTGCGGGACGCCATCGCCGGGCAGCCCGTGCTCGCGATCTCGTGCGGCATCGACGCCACGCGGTACACGCCGGCGACCGGACGGCCAGCCGGCAACGAGATCGTCTTCGTCGGGCGTGTGGCACCCGAGAAGAACCTCGACGTGGTCATCCGGGCGCTGCCGCTCCTGCCGGCGTCACTCGACGCCCACTTCACGGTCGTCGGCGACGGCGACATGATCCCGAAGCTCACCGCGCTCGCGCAGGAGCTCGGCGTCGAGGAGCGGGTCCGGTTCCTCGGCTTCGTCCCCGACGAGGTCAAGCTGCGGACGCTGACCGAGGGCACCGTGTTCGTCATGCCGTCGACGGCCGAGCTGCAGAGCATCTCCTCGCTCGAGGCCATGGCCTCCGGGCTGCCCGTCGTCGCGGCGGACGCGATGGCGCTCCCGCACCTCGTCGACGGCAACGGCGCCCTCTTCACCCCGGGTGACGAGCAGGACCTCGCCGCGAAGCTCACCGCGGTGCTCACCGCGCCCGACGAGGAGTACGACCGCATGCGCGCGCGCAGCCTGACGATGATCGAGGCGCACGACATCAACCGCACGCTCTCCACGTTCGAGGCGCTGTATCGTGGGGAGTCGGTGGCCGCTGGCCCCGAGGGGCGGTAGCCAAGCTGGTCAAGGCAGTCGGCTCATAACCGAACGATTCGCGGGTTCAAGTCCCGCCCGCCCTACGTGCACCTGCCGTCCAAGAAGCGCCACGCTGAAGACACGAGCCACGCGCCCACCCCGAACGTGATGTTCGAGGTGAGCCGGGCCGGTACCGGCGTGCGCGTCAACGCCTTCCGCATCGGGTTCATGGGTGCGATCGGTGTGCTCGTCGCGCTCCTGGCCGGCCTGCTCATCCGCGAGCTGAGCACCGTCCTCGTCTACATCGGCGTCGCCCTGTTCATCGCTCTCGGCCTCGACCCGCTCGTGACCCTGCTCGAGCGGTACATCCCGCGCTGGTCGGCGATCCTGATCGTCGTCGTCGCGGTCCTCGGTGCGTTCGTCGGTGTCGTGTTCGCCATCGTGCCGCTGCTGGTCGAACAGGCCACGAACCTCGTGCAGAACTTCCCCGAGATCGTCGAGGACGTCTCGCGGCAGGGATGGGTGCAGGACCTCTCGCGACAGTTCGAGGGGTCGTTCGACATCGACCACGCGCTCGAGTCCGCGCAGGCGTTCGTCGAGAACCCGGGCAACCTGCTGTCCCTCGGCGGCGGGATCCTGGCCGTCGGCAGCGGCATCCTCTCCGGTCTGACCGGCGCGCTCATCGTCATCATCCTGATGCTGTACTTCCTGGCCTCGATGCGTGGGCTCAAGACGATGGCGTACCGGTTCGTGCCGGCGTCCCGTCGGGAGAACTTCGTCGTGGTCAGCGAGGAGGTCACGTCGTCGGTCGGCCGTTACGTCGTCGGCCAGATCACCCAGGCGGGCATCAACGGGGTGCTCAGCATCATCTGGTTGCTCATCATCGGCGCGCCGCTGCCCGTGCTGCTGGCGACGTTCGCGTTCCTCGGGTCGCTCATCCCGCTCGTCGGGACGATCGGCGCCGCGGTGCTCATCTCGCTGCTCTGCCTGTTCGCCTCCCCGGCGACGGCACTGGCCGCGGCGATCTACTACCTCGTGTACATGCAGGTCGAGGCGTACGTCATCTCGCCCCGCATCATGTCGCGCGCCGTGCAGGTGCCCGGAGCCCTCGTCGTGATCGCTGCCGTGGCCGGTGCGACCGTGGGCGGCGTGCTCGGCGCGGTCGTGGCGGTGCCGGCAGCGGCGTCGGTGATCATCATCGTGCAGAAGGTCATCTACCCGCGCCAGGAACTCGCGTAGGACCTGCCTCCTGCGGGGTTCCTCCGGGTGCTTGCCGTTCGCGGTCGGCAGCTGGCATGATGAGCGTGTCCTCCGGGACATCACAATCGCATACCGATGGTCCCGAACGGGTCCTCCGCAGTCCAGGTCGATGGGGAAGTCGCACCTGACGATCGGAGGAATCGTGACTGGGACAACGTCAGGAGTGCTCTACGTGCACTCCTCACCACGCGCGCTCTGCCCGCACGTCGAATGGGCGGCTGGTCGCGCGATGAACCGCGCCGTGAACTTCTCGTGGCTCGACCAGCCCGCGCTCGACGGCTCACGCCGGACCGAGTTCACCTGGTCCGGTCCCGTCGGGTCCGGTGCGGCGATCGCCTCTGCCCTGCGCGGTTGGGAGCACCTGAGGTTCGAGGTCACCGAGGACGCCACCGCGGACTCCGACGGCGGTCGCTGGATGCACACGCCCGACCTCGGTGTCTTCTACGCGCAGACCGACGTCACCGGCAACATGGTCGTGCCCGAGGACCGCGTCCGCTACGCCATGGAGGTCGCGGGCAGCAACGCGCTCGAACTGCACCGCGAGCTGCGACTCGCGCTCGGGCAGGCGTGGGACGACGAGCTCGAGCCCTTCCGCCACGCTGCCGAGGGCAACCCCGTCGTCTGGTTGCACCGCGTCGGCTGAGTCCCCGCGTTCCTCCCGTCGCGCAGAACGCCGTCCTCCGGGGCGGCGTTCGGCGTTCCGGCGGGTCGCACTGCCGTGGACGCGCCCGGCGCTCGTCGGCGACCGGTCACGTCTCGTCGGGCACGTGCCTCCAGTCCGACGGTTCGTGACCGGTCGGCGGAAGTGAGCGAAGAGTCGGCGCCGGTCGGGCGGCCCCGGACGGACGGGAGGCCCGCCCCGCGACGCGGGACGGGCCTCCTGGCCGACGGCGGATCAGACCGAGCGGAACGCGACCACGGCGTTGTGCCCACCGAAGCCGAATGAATTGCTCACCGCGAGCAGGTCGCCCGCCGGCAGCTCGCGCGGAGCGGTCGCGACGTCCATCACGATCTCCGGGTCCTGCTCCGTGAGGTTGATCGTCGGGGGAGCGAGCCGGTTCTCGAGCGCGAGGACGGTGAAGACCGCCTCAATCGCACCGGCACCACCGAGCAGGTGCCCGGTCGACGCCTTCGTGGCGGACACGACGACCTGGTCGAGGTGGTCGCCGAAGACCCGGCGCATCGCGTGGTACTCGGCGACGTCACCGACCGGGGTCGAGGTCGCGTGGGCGTTCACGTGCGCGACGTCCGACCGGCTGGCGTCCGCGTGCTCGAGCGCCATGATGACGGCACGGGCGGCGGCGGAGCCCTCGGGGTCCGGAGCGGTGATGTGGAAGGCGTCGGAGGTGATGCCGGAGCCGGCGACCTCGGCGTAGATGTGCGCACCGCGGGCCTCGGCGTGCTCCTTCGTCTCGAGGATCAGCGCTGCGGCACCGTCGGCGAGCACGAACCCGTCGCGCGTGACGTCGTACGGACGGGACGCGGTCTCGGGGGAGTCGTTGCGGCGGGAGAGTGCCTGCATGGCGGCGAACGACGCCAGGGGCAGCGGGTGCAGGGCGGCCTCGGCGCCACCGGCGATGACGATGTCGGCGTCACCGAACGCGACGTGGCGGTAGGCCTCGGCCAGGGACTCGGTGGAGGAGGCACAGGCGGAAAGGTAGGTCCGCGCGCCTCCGCGGGCACCGAACTCCATCTCGATGGCGGCGGCCGGGCCGTTCGCCATGAGCATCGGGACCGTCATCGGCATGACGCGACGCGGACCCTTCTCGCGCAGGGTGTCCCAGGCGTCGAGCAGCGTGTTGACGCCGCCGATGCCGGTCGCCCAGTCGACGATGAGCCGCTCGGGGACGACGGACTCGGCGTCGATGCCGGCGTCGGCCCAGGCCTCACGGGCGGCGATGAGCGACAGCTGCGACGACGGGTCGAGTCGCTTCGACTCGGGGCGGGTCAGCTGGTCGGTGACGAAGCGGCGCGCCTGACCGGCGAACTCCACGGGGAGCTCGAGATCGGCGTAGCGCGTGTCCTCGATGCGGCTGATGCCGGACTCGCCGGCGAGCAGGGCCGCCCAGGATTCCTTGGCGGTCGCAGCGAGGGGACTGATCGCACCGATCCCGGTGACGACGACGGTTCTCTTGGTCATGGACGACGGTTCTTTCTGCGAGGGACAAGACGAGCGCCGCGGGCCACGACTCGAGGGTCAGCGGCCCGCGGCGCTCAGGAAGCTCGTTTCAGGCCTGGGCCTTGACGATGAAGTCGACGGCGTCGCCGACGGTCTTGAGGTTCTTGACCTCTTCGTCGGGGATCTTGACGTCGAACTTCTCTTCGGCGTTCACGACGATGGTCATCATCGAGATGGAGTCGATGTCGAGGTCGTCGGTGAACGACTTGTCGGCGGCGACGGTGTCGGTCGCGATGCCGGTCTCGTCGTTGATCAGCTCGGCCAGGCCGGCGAGGACTTCTTCGTTGGACAGGGCCATGGGTGTTCTCCTTGAGGGGGGTGTCGTTTGACCGTGGGACAGCCTAGGGCACGGGCACTGCCCGCGCCCGGAGGCGCGAGGGGCTAGGGGAGGACGACCACCTGCGCGCCGAACACGAGTCCGGCGCCGAAGCCGATCTGCAGGGCGAGCCCGCCCGACAGTTCCGGCTGCTCGGCGAGCAGGCGGTGCGTGGCGAGCGGGATGCTCGCGGCGGAGGTGTTGCCGGTCGTGGTGATGTCGCGGGCGATGGCGACCGTGTCCGGGATCCCGAGCTGCTTCGCGAACTCGTCGATGATCCGGATGTTCGCCTGGTGCGGGACGAACGCGGCGAGCTGGTCGGCGCGCACGCCGGCTGCATCGAGCGCCTGCCGCGCGACCTTGACCATCTCCCAGACGGCCCAGCGGAACACGGTCTGGCCGGCCTGGCGCATCGTCGGACGGGGGGCTCCCGCCGCCCACTCGTTGTAGGTCGCGGTCATGCCGATCGCGTCCCACTTCGAGCCGTCGGAGCCCCAGATGCTCGGGCCGATGCCGGCGGTGTCGCTCGGACCGACGACGGCGGCGCCCGCCCCGTCCCCGAGGAGGAACGAGATGGACCGGTCGGTCGGGTCGACGACGTCGCTGAGCTTCTCGGCGCCGATGACCAGGACGTGGTCGGCGATGCCGGACTTGATGAACGAGTCGGCCTGGGCGATCCCGTACGCGTAGCCGGCGCAGGCGGCACTGATGTCGTACGCGGCGGCCGGCGTCGCCCCGATCCGCTCGGCGAGCAGCGACGCCATCGACGGTGTCGCCACGGTGTGCGTGACGGTGGCGACGAGGACGACGCCGATCTGGTCCGGGGTGAGCCCGGCCTTCTCGATCGCCTCGCGCGCTGCCGCCTCGGCGAGGTCGACCGCTTCGACGTCACGCCCGGCACGCTTGCGTGTGACGATGCCGGTGCGCTGGCGGATCCACTCGTCGGAGGAGTCGATCGGGCCGACGAGGTCGTCGTTCGGGACGACGTTCTCGCCACGCGCAGCCCCGACGGCGAGGATGCGGGTGAACTCGTGGCCGCGTCGCTGGGACAGGACCGGTCGCTCGCCGGCCTGGAGGCTCATGGTCGCGTCCGTTCCGCCGGTGGCGTCCGTCTCGACGGCGGTGGTGCTGGCGTCGGTCATCGGGCGGCCTCCGTGGTGTCGGTGGCGCTCTGCAGCAGCTCGACGGCGGCGGGCAGGTCGTCCGGGGTCTTGATCGCGACCGTCGGCGTGCCGCGGAGACCGCGCTTGGCGAGGCCGACCAGGGCTCCGGCCGGTGCGAGTTCGATGATGCCGCTGACGCCGGCCTGCTGGAAGGACGTCATGACGGCGTCCCAGTGCACGGGGCTGGCGATCTGGCGGACCATGAGGTCGACGAAGCGGCGTCCGTCGTCGACCCGGGAGCCGTCGGCGTTCGTCCAGAGCGGGAGGGTCGGGTCCTGCACGGCCGCGGCCGCGGCGACGGGGGCGACCCGGTCGACGGCCGGGGCCATGAAGCGCGTGTGGAAGGCACCGGCGACGGCGAGGGGGACGACGCGCGCCTTCGCGGGCGGCTGCTCGGCGAGGCGGGCGATCGCGTCCGCCGGACCGGCGACGACGGTCTGGCCGCCGCCGTTGTGGTTCGCGGCCGTCAGCCCGAGGGACTCGAGCAGCGCGGCCAGTTCGTCGGCGTCGCCCCCGAGGACCGCGGCCATCGAGGTCGGCTCGAGGGCGGCGGCGTCGGCCATGGCCCGGCCCCGCTCGGCGACGAGCGACACGGCGTCGGTCGGGGTGAGCACCCCGGCGACGGCGGCGGCGGTGAACTCACCGACCGAGTGGCCGGCGACACCGCCGACGTGGGCACGGCGCCCGTCCGCGAGCAGTGCGTCGGCGGTGACGAGCCCGGCGGCGACGATGAGCGGCTGTGCGAGGGCGGTGTCCTTGATGGTGTCCGCGTCGGAGTTCGTCCCGTGTTCGGCGAGGTCGACGCCGATCGCGTCGGACCACTGCCCGACGCGGTCACGGACGGCTGCGTCCTCGAGCCAGGGGGCGAGGAAGCCGGGGGTCTGGGAGCCCTGTCCGGGCGCGACGACGACGATCACCGCTCAATGATGCCGGGCCGTTCCCGTCGGGCTCGTGTGGACTCCCCACACGGATTGCCGGGGAGCGTTGTAGGAACCCCACCCGGCCGGACGGTCAGCGGCGGGTGGGCCGACGGCGTGTGGACGCCGCTTCGGACATCGCGCCGAGGATGAGCGCCGACTGCACGATGAGGGCGTCCCGCGCGTGCGTGGCGTCCCACCCGATGATGTCGGCGACACGACGGAGCCGGTAGCGGACGGTGTTCGGGTGCACGAAGAGCTCGCGCGCCGTGGCCTCGAGCGACCGACCGGTGTCGAGGTAGCACCACAGGGTCTGCAGGAGCTCGGTCGACTGGTCCTTGAGCGGCGTGTAGATCCGCTGCACCAGGGCGGAGCGGGCGAGGGGGTCGCCCGCGAGCGCGCGCTCGGGCAGCAGGTCGTCGGCGAGGGCCGGTCGGGGAGCGCCACGCCAGGCCCGCGCGACGGCGAACCCGGCCAGTGCTGCCTTCGCACTGGTCGAGGCGTCGACGACCCCGGGGACCTCGTTGCCGAGGACGAGGTGGCCCTCGCCGAACAGCGGTTCGAGCTCCTGCGCGATGGCCATGAACGAGACGGGTTCTTCACCCTCGGGCACGTCGTCCCGCGGGGTCGCCCGTCCGATGACGACCACGAGCCGCGAGCCCTGCACGCCGATGAGCACGTCGGCGTCCTGGTGACGCGCGGTCCGGCGGACCTGGTCCACCTCGAGCTGCTTCGGTGCCGTCCCGACCAGGACCGCGACCTCCCCGTGTCCGTGCCAGCCGAGGGCGGCGATGCGGGACGGCAGTTCGTCGTCGTACTCGCCGGACAGGATCGAGTCGACGACCAGCGCCTCGAGCCGGGCGTCCC
The DNA here is from genome assembly GCF_003234855.1 of Curtobacterium sp. MCBD17_032. Taxonomy (GTDB): domain Bacteria; phylum Actinomycetota; class Actinomycetes; order Actinomycetales; family Microbacteriaceae; genus Curtobacterium. Next base: position 201,103 of record NZ_QKTO01000005.1, on the reverse strand, counting down.
ACAGCCCGCGGGCCTCGGCCGCACGGGCGTAGACGTCGGCAGCCGCGAAGGCGATGTCCCGCGAGTACTTGAGGATCGCCTCCTGCAGCATCTCGTCGTCGGCGGCGCGCTCCTCGACCACGGTCACCACGACACGGATGAGCTGCAGGGTCTGCTGCAGGCTCACCGATCGCAGGAGCTCTCGCGGGGCCGAGCCGAAGACGTCGGCGGCAGCGATCCACGGGGTGGAGGCGCTGCCCTCGAGCCACGAGATGAACGACGTGATGCCGGCCTGGGCCACCATGCCGACGGCCGAGCGACGCCCCGGGGGCATCTCGCTGTACCAGGGCAGGGTGTCCTCGAGCCGCTTGATCGTCGCGGTCGAGAGTTCGCCCGACACCTGCCGGAGCCAGGAGAGCGCCCGTTGCCGGTCGTCCTCCCGGCCCGCGGCGGTGGCGGTGCGGGGTGTGGTCACGCGGAGATCAGCTCTCGCCGCCCGCGCTGCCGGTCGTGCCGGCGGTCACGTCGTGCAGGCGGTACTTGTCGATCGCCTGCTGCAGGACCGACGCGTCGAGCTTGCCCTGGCGGACCAGCTGCTGCAGCGTCCGCACGACGACCGAGGGGCCGTCGATGTGGAAGAAGCGGCGCGCTGCCGGACGGGTGTCCGAGAAGCCGAAGCCGTCGGCACCGAGCGTGGCGTAGTCGGACGGGACGAACGGGCGGATCTGCTCCTGCACGGCGTGCATGAAGTCGCTCACCGCGACGACCGGGCCCTCGGTGCCGAGCAGGCGCTCGGTGACGTACGGGGTGCGCGGCTGCTCGTTCGGGTTGAGGAACGCGTGCTGTTCGGCGTCCACCCCGTCGCGGTACAGCTCGCCCCAGCTCGTGACGCTCCAGACGTCGGCGGACACGCCCCAGTCCTCGGCCAGGAGCTGCTGCGCCTCGAGGATCCACGGCACGGCGACGCCGGACGCGAGCAGCTGGGCCTTCGGGCCGTCGTGCTCGCTCGGCTTGAGCAGGTACATGCCCTTGACGATCCCCTCGACGTCGACGCCCTCAGGCTCGGCCGGCTGCACGAGCGGCTCGTTGTAGACCGTCAGGTAGTACATGACGTTCGGGTCGTCGTGCGACGGGGTGCCGTCCTCGTTCGTGCCGTACATCCGCTCGAGGCCGGTGCGGACGATGTGTCCGATCTCGTAGCCGTATGCGGGGTCGTACGAGACGACCGCCGGGTTCGTCGCGGCCAGCAGCGGCGAGTGGCCGTCCGCGTGCTGCAGGCCCTCGCCGGTCAGCGTGGTGCGGCCGGCGGTGGCGCCGATCATGAACCCGCGGGTCATCTGGTCGCCGGCGGCCCAGATGGCGTCACCGGTGCGCTGGAACCCGAACTGCGAGTAGAAGACGTAGACCGGGATGAGCGGCTCGCCCTGCGTCGAGTACGAGGTGCCGACGGCGGTGAAGGCCGCGAGGGCGCCCGCCTCGTTGATGCCGACGTGGATGATCTGGCCCTGCGGGCTCTCCTTGTACGCCAGGAGGAGCTCACGGTCGACGGACGTGTAGTGCTGCCCGTTCGGGTTGTAGATCTTGGCCGTCGGGAAGTACGCGTCCATGCCGAACGTGCGCGCTTCGTCCGGGATGATCGGGACGACGCGGTTGCCGAAGTCGGGGGAGCGGAGCAGGTCCTTCAGCAGACGGGCGAACGCCATCGTCGTGGCGACCTCCTGCTTGCCGGAGCCCTTCTTGACGATCTGGTACTTCGACTCATCGGGCAGGTTGACCTGCGTGTACTTCGACCGACGTTCCGGCACGTAGCCGCCGAGTTCACGGCGACGTTCGTGCATGTACTGGATCGCCTCGTCGTCGTTGCCCGGGTGGTAGTACGGCGGCGTGTAGGGGTTCTCCTCGAGCTGCGCGTCCGTGATCGGGATGCGCATCTCGTCGCGGAACTGCTTGAGGTTGTCGAGCGTGAGCTTCTTCATCTGGTGGGTCGCGTTGCGGCCCTCGAAGCTCGGGCCGAGGCCGTAGCCCTTGACGGTCTTCGCGAGGATGACGGTCGGCTGGCCCTTGTGCTCGGTCGCCGCCTTGAACGCCGCGTAGACCTTGCGGTAGTCGTGCCCACCGCGCTTGAGGTTCCAGATCTGGTCGTCCGAGTAGTCCTTGACGAGTTCGAGCGCCTTCGGGTCGCGCCCGAAGAAGTTCTCGCGGACGTAGGCACCGTTCTCGGCCTTGTACGTCTGGTAGTCGCCGTCCGGCGTCGCGTTCATGAGGTTGAGGAGCGCACCGTCGGTGTCGCGGGCGAGCAGGTCGTCCCACTCGCGGCCCCACACGACCTTGATGACGTTCCAGCCCGCGCCGCGGAAGAACGCCTCGAGCTCCTGGATGATCTTGCCGTTGCCGCGGACCGGACCGTCGAGGCGCTGGAGGTTGCAGTTGATGACGAAGTTCAGGTTGTCGAGACCGTCGTTCGCCGCGACCTGGAGCTGGCCGCGGGACTCGACCTCGTCCATCTCGCCGTCACCGAGGAAGGCCCAGACCTGCTGTTCCGAGGCGTCCTTGATGCCGCGGTTGGACAGGTACTTCGCCTGCTGCGCCTGGTAGATCGCGTTGATCGGGCCGATGCCCATCGACACGGTCGGGAACTGCCAGAAGTGCGGCATGAGGCGGGGGTGCGGGTAGGACGACAGTCCGCCGCCGGCGTGCGACTTCTCCTGGCGGAAGCCGTCGAGCTGGTCCTCGCTCAGGCGGCCTTCCATGTAGGCGCGGGCGTACATGCCGGGCGAGGCGTGGCCCTGGAAGAAGACCTGGTCCCCGCCGGACGGGTGGTCCTGCGCGCGGAAGAAGTGGTTGTAGCCGACCTCGTACATGGCGGCGCTCGACGCGTACGTCGAGATGTGGCCACCGACGGCGATGCCGGGGCGCTGCGCGCGGTGCACGGTGATGGCCGCGTTCCAGCGGATCCACCGGCGGTAGCGGCGCTCGAGTTCCTCGTCGCCGGGGAACGCGGGCTCGTCCTCGGGCGCGATCGTGTTGACGTAGTCCGTCGTCGGGACCATCGGCACGCCGAGGTGCAGCTCGTTCGAGCGCTTCAGCAGGCTCTGCATGATCTCGCGGGCCCGCTGGTGCCCGTGCGTCGCGACGAGACCGTCGAGGGACTCACGCCACTCGGCGGTCTCCTCCGGGTCCTGGTCCTGCCCTGCGGTGCTGCGCGGGTCCTGGTCGTTCACCGTCACCGTTGACCTCGTTCGTTCTCGTGGTGGTGGACATGTCGAGCCGTCGGTGGTCGGATCACGACCGGGGACGGGCCGCGTCCACTCTAGGCCCCCGCACCGACGGCGACGCTGATGGCGACGCGGACCGGTCGGCACTTGCGTTCGCGGGCCGTCGGCGTAGCATGGCCGACCGTGCGTCCGCGACCGGTGGATGCGTGGGACCGACGGGCACACCCAACGCCCGGGGAGAGAAGCACCACCACGATGGCACTGGAGATCGGCTCACTCGCGCCGGACTTCGAGCTCCCGAACCAGTTCGGTGAGCACGTCCGACTCAGCGACCACCGCGGCCACCGCCCGGTCGCACTCGTCTTCTTCCCGCTCGCGTTCTCGTCCACCTGCACCGACGAGCTCTGCACGCTGCAGGACAACATCGCGATGTTCCAGGACCAGCGCATCGAGCTGATCGGCATCTCGGTCGACTCGAAGGCGACGCTCCGGTCCTTCGCCCAGGCGAACGGCTACGACTTCGAGCTGCTCGCCGACTTCTGGCCGCACGGTGCCGTGTCCAAGGAGTACGGCGTCTTCCTCGAGAAGAAGGGCTTCGCCACCCGCGCGACCTTCGTGATCGACGTGCAGGGACGCATCAAGGCGTCGATCATCACCGAGCCCGGCGTCGCCCGCGACGTGACCGAGTACCGCGCCGCCCTGGACCGGTTGGCCGCGTGCTCCGCACCGGTCCCGGTCGGCTGACCCGGGCCTCCCGGCCGCTCCGCGCTCACTGACGCAACGCCCACCTGCCCTCCCCGGCACGGTCGGCTCCGAACCCCTGGCGGTGCCCGAGCGCACCGGACTGGAGGCACGGTGACCGCCACCGACACCGGCTCGGCCCCGCAGGTCGGCGGGGTCCCCGGCGGGCCCTACGCTCCGTACCCGATCGTCGACGACCCGTCCCGGTGGGGCCTCACCACGACGACGACCGAGACGAGCGCCGGACCCGCCGTCGTCCACCGCCGCCGTGGGGACCGGCCGGTCCTGTTCCTGCACGGTGTCGCCGGGTCGTGGTCGACGTGGACGCCGCTCCTGGCAGCAGCGGACGGGCTGCCGGGCCGCGGCCTCGTGTTCGTCGACCTGCCCGGGTGGGGGGCCTCGCCCGCGCCGGCGGTCCCGCTCGACGTCGACGGCTCCGCCCGGGTCCTCGTCGACGTACTCGACGCGCTCGGCCTCGACGCGGTCGACGTGGTCGGTCACTCGATGGGCGCCTTCGTCGGCCTGCACCTCGCCGTCAGCCGGCCGGCGCGCGTGCGGACCCTCGGGCTCGTCTCGGGGACGACCTTCGCGACCGCAGCGGCATCGCGACACCCCGTGCGGGCGCTGCGGTCCCTGCCGGCGTTCACCCTGTTGCGCGCCGGGCTCGCCGTGACCCGCGGGTCCGCGCACACCGTCCTGCGGGCGCTCGCCCGGGTCGGGCTGCTCCCGCTCCTCGCGGCACCCGTGTTCGCGGCCGTGCGCCGACTCGACCGCAGCGTCCTCGACGCCTTCGTCGAGGAGTTCCGGCCGGCCGGGTTCCTCGGCGCAGCACGCTCCGCCGCGCGCTACGACACCCGTCGTTGGTCCGCCGTGCGGTGTCCGGTGGTGGCGGTCGCCGGGCGGCAGGACGTGTTCGCCCGGACCGACGACCTCGACCGGTTGCGGCGGTCGCTGCCGGACGTGCGGACCGTCCTGCTCGAGGAGTGCGGCCACTTCGCGCACGTGGAGCGGCCGGACGCGGTCGTCCGGGAGTTGCTCAGCTGAACTCGATCGGCGTCCCGATCGGCAGCCCGGCCAGGGCCTCGGTCATCGCCGCCGAGATGCGGACGCACCCGTGCGACGACCCGTTCGGGTCCGGGTAGTAGTGCAGGGCGGTGAGGGCGGCGTTCCCGCCGTAGCCGGCGAGCGTCGCGGAGTGCGCGCCGGTCAGCGAGATCGGGTGGCCCTGCGTGTACGGCACCTGCGGGTCGACGTAGTTCGCCTCCATGTACGTCTTCGTGTCCGTCGGCGTGGGGTCCTGCGGGGTGCCGAGCCGTGCGGGCTCGCTCGTCTGGACCGAACCGTCGCGTCGGACGATCGCGATCGTCGAGGCTTCGTTGTCGACCCGCACCACACGGTCGACGCCGGTGAGGGTGAAGTCCGCGGCGCGGGCCCAGGCGAACGTCGCGCTCGGGGCCGTGGCGACCCCGCCGTCGCCCGGCGTGCGGTTCCGGGAGGGCGTCGAGACGAGCACCATGCCGCCGTCCTGGCCGGCAGAGCGGCCCCAGACCGCGGTCGCCGTCGGCGTGTTGATCGTGGACACCGAGGACGACAGCGTGGCGACCGGAGCGGCGTCCGCGTCGGGCGAGGCGTACAGCGGGACGAGCGGTGCCGTCGGGGTCGCGGTCGTCCACGCGTTCTCCGCGTCGACCTGCGAGCCATCGAGGAGCCCGCCGATGACGGCGTCGTGGAACGCGAGCGGCAGGGCGGCGAGGGCGCTGTCGGACGGGCGCTCGGGGACGGCCGGCAGTGGCGTCGCCGACGGTGTCGGCGTGGGTGGGACAGACCGCGGGGCCGCGACGGGCGTGGGGCGGGCCTCCTGTCCGGTCCCACCGAGCGCCCACGCGGTCGTGCCGGCGGCGACGACCACGGCGAGCGCGCCCGCACCGACGATCCACCGGCGACGTGTCCGGGTCGCTGGTGCGTCCGGTCCCGGTGTGCTGGACGGTTCCGTCATGGTGCTGCCACCCCCCTCCCGTCCAGCTTCGCAGAACGCGGCTGGGACCGACCGGGTGCCCGGGACCGACTGGGCGCCCGGGTCGGCCGCAGCGCGCTGGTCAGCGGTACTGCGGCGGCCAGTCGAACGCCGCCGGGCGGTGCGGGACCTCGCCGATCGTCGTGACGGCCAGGGCGATCTCGCGCCGGTTCGTCAGCGCGATCGAACGCGGGTTGCCGAGGTACCGCTTGCCGTCCAACCAGACGGTCATCTCGCCGCGGAGTCCGCCGACGTGCGCCGGACCGAGGGAGACGCCCCACTCGTCGAAGAACTGGCCGAGCGTGAAGGTCTCGCGGGTCGGTGACTCGACGTGCAGGATCCCCGAGGTGTCGTGCGTGTGGAGCTGCGCGGCGAAGTGCTCGGACGCCGAGTGGCCGACGTTCCCCGGCACGACGACCGGGGTGTCGCCGTCCGTGATCGACAGGTGGGTGTGGACGTGCTCGGCGAGCCGCTGCCCCCAGACGTCCTCGAGCCCGGCCTCGGCGGCGCGGTGCTCCAGGTCCGTCGGGCGCGGCCACGGCGGGGTCGTCCTGGTCGTGTCGGAGCCGGGCACCGAGCAGCCGGCGAGCACGGTGCCGAGCAGGGTCACGAGCACGCCGGCGACGACGGCGGGGGAACGGCGGGACATGAGCGCGAGCGTAGTCAGCGGTACGACGTGGTTCTCGGCGCACCCGTAGGATGTGGGGTGCGTCGGGAGCGACGCGTCAGGGCCTTTAGCTCAGCTGGTAGAGCGCCACGTTTACACCGTGGATGTCGTCGGTTCGATCCCGGCAGGGCCCACCGGACCGGAGCCGTCTGCCCAGCCCAGGAACCACTCACGGCCCACGCCGGTCAGTTCCTCTAGGCGCTCGGCGACCTCAACCATGCGCGGCGGCGTGTTCTTGTCGACCTCCCACGCTGCGTACGCCTGACGCCCGACGCCGAGCTTCTCGGCGAACTCGGCCTGCGTCATGCCGGTTTCCCGGCGCACCTTCCGCACGCGCTCACCGAACGAGAACGTCGGGTAGCGGCGTCGCATCTGCACCACGTTTGACATGGCTCCGAGCGTAGCCATACCTACGCAGACGTGTCAATAGGTATGCAGAGCAGTCATGGCGGCTTGCATCCAGACCTAGACATAGCTATCGTCCGTCGCATGACCGATAGCAATAGCCAGAGCGAGGGGCAAGTGCTCCCCATCGGCGACGTTGCCGCACGGCTTGGTGTCTCGATCGCGACCGTACGCCGCTGGGAGCGTGACGGCAAGCTCGTCGCGTTCCGCACGCCGGGGAACCAGCGCCGGTTCCACGAGGCCGCAGTAGACGCGATCCGCTCGGGTGGTCGTTCGTGAGCTGGCAGGCCATGGATGCCATTGACCAGCTGCCGTACGACGTGTGCGGCCCGCTCGCGTTCCGCGTCCTCACGAAGCTTGCGAACGTCGCTGCGCAGGACGGGACGCGGGCCTGGCGGCTCGTCTACGAGATTGCCGACGAACTCGGCGTCAGCACCCGCAGCATCCAGCGCGCCACGCAGGAACTCGAGCGGGCGAACCTGATCCGGAAGGGCGACCAGCGCGCAGTGTCGCACTGGCAGGGCAACCGCCGGCCCGTCGTCTGGGACATCGTCATGCACCCGAAGAGCACCCAGGCACCACTCCCGGTCGACCCAGATGACGACGAGTTCAGGGGTGACACGGTTATCCACAGCCCCGACGACACGCCGTCAGGGGTGACACCAGGGGTGACACCAGGGGTGACAACTGCTGTCGCGCATAGAGAACTAAGAGAACTAAGAGAACAACTTACTAAGACCCCGGTACGTAACCACAGAGCAGATGTCACCCCTGAGACTCGCTCGCGGTGCACAGGCCCCTCAGCTGTCGCCGGACAGCACCACTTCGACGAGTTGACGGGGTGGTGCACGAACGCGTGCGGACTCCGCGCTCCCGCACCGATCGGAGCATCCGCATGAGCACCCTCACGACTCGCTGGCGCGTCGAGCGCGGCGGCACCGCATCTCATCGGCTCCCGGGCTGGTTCGCCGTCCTGACGACGTCGGATGGCACGATCGCGCGGTGCGCTCACGTCCCGACGTTCGAGGACGCCTGGAGAGTCGTGGACCTGCACACGACGAGCGAGGCGAGCGCATGAGCGGCCTGGCACAGTCGGCTCCCGTCCAGGGCGGCGCTCCGCGCCAGGCTCAGGACGACGACAGGCGCCGCGTCGTGCTCGCCGGCCGTCTGGAGCGAGGCGAACACCAGGACTCGCTCAGCCTCACGCTGGCGTTCGACGGCGGCACGGAGTCGGCGCTGATCTACGGCCCGGACCTCGTCCTCGGACTGGAGGCCCTGACGCTGCTCTGGGATCGCGCGGTCCGCCGTGGGTAAGTACATGACGCCGGCCGAGGTCGCCGCGCTGCTCCAGGTGACTCCGGAAGCGCTCCGCAAGATGCGTGCACGGGGCCGAGGGCCGGCGTTCGTGCAGGACGGCCGGCTGATCCGGTACCACCCAAACGCCGTGGGCGCCTGGCTCGCGGCCTGTCAGCAGGGTGGCGACAGTGGGAGGCGCTAAGCGGGGCGGTAGCGCCTCAGCGGCGCTCACGCGGCGCGTGATCGAGTTCTACGGCGACCTGTGCTGGCTCCAGCTGCCCGGGTGCTCGTACAAGGCCACCACGAAGGACCACGTCGTGCCGTTCCACGAGGGCGGCACCGACGACATGGAAAACCTCCGGCCGGCCTGCAAGTCGTGCAACTCGAAGCGCCGGAACCTCGCCATGTCGGGCGCCGGCGGGCCGATCATCACCGTCCTGATCGGCCCGCCGGCCGGCGGGAAGTCCACGTACATCCGTGAGCACGCGAGCCCGATCGACGTCGCGATCGACCTGGACGAGATAGCTCGAGCCCTCATGCCGATCAAGCCGAGCACCACGCACGTCTACCCGCAGCACGTTCGCCACGTCGCGATCGGGGCTCGGTCAGCAGCGATCCAGCGCGCACGCCGGCTCCAGGTCCCGTGCGGGGTGTGGATCATCCACAGCATGCCGACCGCTGACGACCTGGCCGAGTACCGGGCGCTGCACTGCCGCGTCATCACCGTGGACCCTGGCCGTGAGACCGTCGAGCGCCGAGCCCTGGCCGAGCGACCCGAAGTCATGCGTCAGCACGTCGCGACCTGGTACGACATTGTGGCCCCAGCCCTGGCAGCAGCCGCACCACGGGGACGGCAGCCCGAGCCCGAGGTCGAAGCGACCTCGACCGCGCGCGAGCCGGAGCGTGTCAACGCCGGCCCGCCCGATGGGGGCTGGTGGGGATGATCCGTTTTTCTGAGAACGGCGCGCACGACACCCAGCGTTCCCACCGTCGTGTTCTCCCCCAATCCGACCAGGAAAGAAAAAACCGGAGCCCCGAACATGCCTGAAACGACCCCCGACATACTCGCAGGTTTGGACATCGCTCCGGACTATTTCGGGGAATCGCCGGAAGAATCGGCCGTTCGCAAGTCATTGGCCGAAATCGCCGAAAAAAACCCATTGACGGGGTCCCGGATCGCGCTCGCGCGCATGTGCCTGTCGCTCGCGAAGAACATCGCGAAGGGCAACGAGAAGGGGCGAGCCGTCGCGAACGAGGTCGCGACCCTCTCGCAGCTGATGGACCAGCTCGACCCGCCCGTTGTCGACGCCGACACGTCCGACCTCCCGCCCGAACTCCGAAGGATCGCCGATGCACTCGCAACCGCCCCCCGCCCCGGTGGCCCCACGGCAAGTAACGCCCCGGAATCCTGACCGCGCCACCTACGGCGCTCACGCCGCGGCGGTCGGCGACGCGCTCGGCAAGCCGTTCATCCCCTGGCAGCGCCTCGCCGCCGACGTCGCGCTCGAAGTCGACTCGGACGGCCGGTTCGTCTACTCCGACGTCGTCGTGACCGTGCAGCGACAGTGCGGGAAGACGACACTCGACCTCGCGACGAGTACCCAGAATGCGCTCATGGGTCCGAGCCGGCGTGCCTGGTACACGGCGCAATCTGGGCAGCACGCCACGGACAAGTGGCGCGAGATGGTCGAGGACGACTGGAATCAATCGTCCATATCCGCTCTCGGGAAAAAGCCGCGCCTGTCTAATGGGTCGGAATCACTCCGGTTTTACAACCGATCCACTTTCCGCCCGCATCCGCCGACCGTCGATTCCCTGCACTCGAAGCAAGTCGACCGCGCGTCCATTGACGAGGCGTGGGCCTTCTCGCAGACGGACGGGCAGGCGCTCGTGCAGGCAATTGCCGGCGCCGCCGGCTCCCGGTCCATGGTCACCGGCCAGCGCCCGCAGGTGTGGATCGAGAGCACCGAGGGAACTGTCGACTCGACGTTCCTCAACGCCGTCCTCGAACGCGCCCGCGCCGGCGACCCGACCGTCTGCCTGATCGATTACGGCATCGGCCCCGACGTCGATCCGACCGACCTCGACGCCGTCGCCCGCGCTCACCCCGGCTACGGGTACCTGTTCGACATGCAGACCCTCGTGGATAACCTCCAGCGGCTCGGCCCCGGCGAGTTCGCCCGCGCCTACGGCAACCGCCGCACTGGAGCCACCGAGCGGACGATCCCGCTCGAGGCGTGGAAGCGAGCAGCGTGGACCGATGACACCAAACCGGACGGGCCGATCGCGTTCGGCGCCGCGGTCGGCGTCGACAACGTGGACGCCACGATCGTCGCCGCCGTCCGCGTCGCCGGCGACATCATCGTCACCGTCGTCCCCAACGGGCACGCCCCGGGCTCCGACTGGGTGCTCCCGCGCCTCCAGCAGCTGTCCGACGAGTTCGACGCGCCCGCGGCGATTGACCGTGTCGGCCCCTCCGGTGCCCTGTTCGACGCGGCCGAGCGCGCGAAGCTCGACCTCGTCCCGCTCCAGACCTCCGCCGTGACCGCCGCCGCGTCGAACGTGCTCGCTTGGGTCACCGCCGAGCCCACGCCGAAGTTCCGCTACCGGCCGCACGCCGCGCTCGACGCCGCAGCAGAACTCGCCACCCGCCGATGGATCGGCGACGGCGCCTGGACGTGGGGTCGGCGCGCGTCGGTCGGGTCGATCAGCGCCCTGGAGGCAGCGACCCTCGCCGCATGGGCTGTCGATCACCTGCCCGAGAAGATCGGCATGCAACTGTTCTGACCGTCCCTCTGTGTCCGCGCTGTCCGTCTGTGTCCGCGTGGGGCCGCTCAAAGTTGGCGCATGGCAGGAGCCCCCTGGAGGGTTCCTGCCATGTCGTCGTTCTGGTCCCGCACCGCCGCCCTCCTCCGGGCTGGCGCACCGGTCGACACGACGACGACGGACGGCTCGACCATGCCGAAGAGCCTCCGCCCGCCGGCCCGCGCCAACGCGACGACCGTCACCCAGGAGCGCGCGCTCACCCTCTCGACCGTGTTCCGCGCCGTGCAGATTCACTGCACCGCCGTGTCGCAACTTCCGCTCGTGGTCGAGCGCGGCGGACAGACCCTCGCCGACACCCCGCTCATGGTGCAGCGGCCGGCCCTCGCCATGTCCCGGTCGCGTTTCCTCGAAGAAATCACCGCGTGCCTGTACCTCGACGGCAACGCGTTCCTCCGCATCATCCGCCTGAACGGCGAGTGGGTCGACACCGAAGTTCTCGACCCACGCAAGGTCGCGCCGAGCACCGACCCGAAGACCGGCGCGAAGACGTTCACCTACAACGGGCGAGCCGACTGGACGACCGACGACATCCAGCACCTGAAGTTCCTCAGCATCCCCGGCATGGACCGAGGGCTCGGCCCGATCACCGCCGCCCGCCTCGAAATCGCCGGCGCGATCGACGCCCGCGACTACGGGTCCGGCTGGTTCTCCGAGGGGTCCATGCCTAACGGCATCCTCCAGACCGACCAGCCGCTCAACCGCGACGAGGCCGAGACCTACAAGCGCGTGTGGAAGGGCCTGGACGAGAACGGCGAGCACGTCGACGGGTGGAACCCGCACGACGTCAAGGTGCTGGGGAAGGGCCTGTCGTACGCGCCGCTGCTGCTCAAGCCGGCCGACGTGCAGTTCCTCGAATCGCAGCAGTTCTCCACCACCCAGATCGCCCGACTCATGGGCGTCCCGGGCTCGCTGTTCCTCGCCGCCGTCCAGGGCGGCTCGCAGACCTACGCGAACGTCGAGCAGGACTGGATCGGCTACGTCCGGTTCTCGCTGATGAACGTCCTCCGCGAAATCGAAGAGGCGATGACCGAGGTCAGCGTCCGCGGCCAGACGGTCCGCTTCGCGATCGACGTCCTGCTCCGCACCGACACGAAGACCCGCTACGAGTCCTACAAGATCGCGCTCGACGGCGGCTGGCTCACCGAGGACGAGGTCCGCAAGCGCGAGAACCTGCCGCCCCTCACCGCCGCGCAGCGCACCAGCATCGCCGCCCGGAAGACCACTCCCGCCCCCGCGACCCCGGAGAACACCGATGCCTGACCGCCTGCACCACCGCGCCGCCACGGACGAGCAGCTGCACGTCCGCCAGATGCACGTCCGCGCCGTGGACGACGAGTCCCGCACGGTGACCGGCATCGCCGTCCCGTGGGAACAGCCGGCCTCCATCCGCGACTGGTTCGGGGACTACACCGAGCAGTTCGCCCGCGGCGCGGTCCAGGACTCGGACGACGCGCTGCTCTACTGGCGACACTCCGAGCCGATCGGCCGGATCGTCTCGCACCGCGACGCCGACGAGGGCTGGGAAGTCACCGCCCGCATCTCGCAGACCCCGCGCGGCGACGAGGCCTACACGCTGCTCCGCGACGGCGTCGTCTCGTCCATGTCGGTCGGCTTCCAGTCCATCACCACCGAAATCGACGACGAGACCGGCGACGTCACCCGGACCGCCGTCCGCGTCCGCGAAGTGTCCCTCGTTCCCATGCCCGCCTACGACGGCGCGACCGTCACCAGCGTCCGTCACCGCCAGCCCGGCACCGACCACACACCCCAAGGAGACCCCGTGGACCCCGAAGAGTTCCAGCGCATGCTGGACACCGCGCTCACCCAGGAGCGCGCCGAGAACGACCGCCAGTTCCGTGCGCTGACGGCCCGCGTCGGTGAGGCCGGCGGCGCCGCCCCGGTCACCGACACCCGCAGCGCCGGCCAGTGGCTCCAGGCCCTCGTGCGCGGCGACAGCGAAACGATCGAGGCGTACGAGAACCTGCTCGAGCGGGCCTACAACGGCGGCGTGCTCGCTGACGACGGCACGCTCCGCCCCGCATGGGTCGGCGACCTGACCCGGCTGATCGAGGACAACTCGATCCTGTCCGGCCTGTTCTCCACCGGCACCCTGCCGGCCGAGGGCAACTCGATCGAGTTCGGCGAGCTGGACACCAACACCGTCCAGGTCGGCGTGCAGGCCAACGAAGGCGATGAGCTCGTCTACGGCAACGTGAAGGTGAAGACCCGCAACGCGCCGGTCAAGACGGTCGGTGGCTGGACCAGCTTGTCCCGTCAGGAGATCGAGCGCTCCAGCGTCAACATGCTCGACACCCACCTGCGAGCCCTCGCGATCGCCGCCGGCCGCAACAAGAACGTCGCCCTCCGCGCGTTCGTCGCCGCCCTCCGCGCCAAGCGCGTCGCGGCCGACAAGGCGAACGCCCGCACGACGGTCACCGTCACCGACTTCACCAAGTACACCGGCTGGGTCGGCGGCATCATCGACGCCGCCGGGCTCTACGAGGACCAGGGCCTCAGCCTCGACGTCCTGCTCGTCGACAAGGCCACGTTCAAGACCCTGGCGGTCATGAACGACACCACCGGCCGGCCGCTGATGACCGTCTCCGGCCAGGGCGTCAACGCCGTCGGCACCATCGCCCCAGAGGCGCTCGGCGGCAACCTCGCCGGCGTGACCGTCCGGGTCGACCCGAAGCAGGCGGACGGCACCCCGCAGTTCGTCAACAAGCTCGCCGTCCGCGCCTACAACAGCCCGCTCGCGCAGCTGACCGACGCGAACATCGTCAACCTGACCAACTCGTACTCCGTGTACTACTACACGGCCCTCGCCGACGAGGTCCCCGGCGGTCTGATCCCCGTCGTCAAGGCCGACCCGGCCGCGGGCGCCTGATCGTGGCGGGCACCGACGACGCGGAACGCGAGCACGTCACTCTCGCCGAGTACGTCGGTCTCGCCCGCACCGACGAACTCGGCGGGAAGCTCTGCGACGACTCCGAGGAAGAGGCAACCGCGCTGGTGGACGAGCGGATCGGGGTCACGGCATACGCCACGGTCCCGCCCGCCGTCCGCCGGCGCGCGATCCTCGAAGTCGGCGCCGACCTCTACTGGCGCAAGGCGTCCCGCAACGGCGTCGTCGGGTTCGAGGGCGCCGACGTCGCCCCGATCCGCCTCGCCCGCGACCCAATGAACACCGCGACCTCGATCCTGTCGCCGTGGATCGTGGGGCTCGCATGAGCCCCCGCACCGAGCGCGCGCAGCAGATCGCCGACCTGATCGACAACGCCGTCCGCACGGACGGCCTCGACGGGGTCCTCGTCACGATCAACGGCCTGGAGGTCCCGCAAGGAGCCCCGGACGGCGCCGTCATCATCCTCCCGCCCCGCCTGACGTTCCCGACCTACCACCAGACCGAAGCGACGTGGGAACTGCTCGTCACCGCCGGCCCCGTCGACAACCACATCGTCGCGTGGGACCGCATCGACTCGATCGTCGCGGCAATCGCCCCCGGGCTCGACGTCACCGTCGCCGAGCCCGCCTCGTTCGCCCCGAACGCCGGCCCCCCGCTCTCCGCCTACCTCCTCACGTACACCGACCCCGAATAGGAGCCACCATGGCGCCCAAGTCCCACACCCTCGGCCCGGGCTCGCTCAAGCTCGGCGAGACGGCCAGCCAGCGCGAGACCGCGCAGCAGCTCGTGAAGTTCAGCCTCGAACCGTCCAGCGACTTCGAGGACGACGTCCCCGTCCTGTCCGGCGAGACCGTCGCCGGCGACGCCTCCACCGACTGGGCGCTCAAGGGCACCGCGAACCAGGACTACGACCTCGACTCGTTCGAGCTCTGGTGCTACCAGCAGCGCCTCCAGGACGTCCCCTTCCTGTTCACCCCGTCCAACGACCTCGCCGTCAGCTGGTCCGGCGTCTGCACGATCGTCCCGCTGACGGTCGGCGGCGACGTCAAGAAGAAGAACACGTCCGACTTCGAGTTCCGCGTCATCGGCGAGCCCACCCCGGTCGACATCGACGGCACCCCGCTCGTTCTCACCTGATGGCCGACTCACTGGTGCAGGTGGACGGCGCACGGCAACTCCGCGCGTCCCTCCGCCGCGCCGGCGACGACCTCACCGACCTCAAGGCCGCGCACAAGCACGCCGCGCAAATCGCCGCAAACGCATCCGCCGACCTCGCCCCGCGCCGCACCGGCCGACTCCAACAGACCATCCGCGCATCCGGCACGAAGACCGCCGGCATCATCCGCGCCGGCACCGCCCGCGTCCCGTACGCGGCCCCGATCCACTGGGGCTGGTCCCGCCGGCACATCACCGCCCAACCGTTCCTCTCGGACGGCGCCCGCGACTCCGAAGGTCGCTGGCTACCCGTCTACACCGACTACGTCCAACACACCCTCGACAGCATCCAAGGAGCATGACCGTGTCGAACGCGACCATCACCATCACCCAGCACGACGGCCAGAAGGTCGACGTCACCCCGAACATCGGCGACACGCTCGCGTTCGAGTCCACGCTCCGCAAGAACAAGGCGTGGGGCGGGCTGACCGACAACGCCATGCGGATGATGTACTTCCGCGCCTGGTCCGCCGCGAAGCGCGAGGGGAAGACCACGCAGACGTGGGACGAGTTCTCCAGCGGCGAGCACGCCGCGACCGACGTCTCGTTCAAGAAGGACGACGCCGACGAGTCCACCGACGACGACGCGGTCGTGAGCCTGGGGGAATCCATCCCCGAGGGTCAGCCCACGAACTTCTCGTAGCGCTCGCCCTCGAAACCGGCATCCCCGCGTCCGTCTGGCGCACCGAGCACCCCGACGACATCGCAACCATGGTCGACCTGATCGGCCGTAGAAACGAGGCCCACAGTGGCGGGTAAGACCGCGGTTCTCGCCGTCCGCATCCTCGGCGACGCAGCCGGCGCACAGCGCGCCGCACGCGACGCCGAGAAGGCGGTCGACGGCATCCAGGAGCACGCCGAGAAGGCCGCGGACGGGCTCAAGCTCGCCGGCGCCGCAGCCGGCACCGCCCTCGCCGCCGGCGTCGTCGGCGCCGTCGAGAACGCGCAGGTCGGGAACAAGCTTGCCGGGCAACTCGGCCTCGATCCGGCCGAGTCCGAACGGCTCGGCCGGATCAACGGCGAACTCTTCGCCAACGCCTACGGCGACAGCCTCGAGCAGGTCGCCGAAGCATCCCGCCAGGTCATCGGCAACATCGACGGGATGCGCGACGCGAACGACGCGACGATGAAGGACATCACCGCGAAGACGCTCGACGTCGCAACCACGTTCGACCAAGACCTCGGCGGCATCACCGCCGCGGTCGGCCAGCTGATGCGCACCGGCATGGCGAAGGACGCCGACGAAGCGCTCGACATCATCACCGCCGGCCTCCAGGGCAACGCCCGTGCCAGCGAAGACCTGATCGACACCTTCACCGAGTACCCGGCCCTGTTCCAGCGGCTCGGACTCGACGGGCAGACCGCAACCGGCCTCATCGACCAGGGCCTCGCCGCCGGCGCCCGCAACACCGACCTCGTCGCCGACGCACTCAAGGAATTCCAGATCCGTGCCACGGACGGTTCTGCGACCTCCGCGGCCGGCTTCGAGGCTCTCGGCCTCAACGCGAAAGAGGCCACCGCGCAGATCGCCGCCGGCGGCGACGGCGCTGCACAGGGCCTCGACACCGTCCTCGACGGGCTCCGCAACATGGAAGACCCGGTCGCCCGGAACGCTGCCGCTGTCGCCCTATTCGGCACCCAAGCCGAAGACCTCGGCGGCGCCCTGTTCGCCCTCGACCCGTCCTCTGCCGTGCAGGCGATTGGAGACGTCACCGGCGCCGCGCAGAAGCTCGACGAGACAGTCGGCCAAGACCAGGGCCTCGTCAAGCTCCAGCGCACCGCCGTGCAGACGTTCACCGACATCGGCGTCGCCGCGCTCCCCGTCCTCGAACCGATCCTCACGCAGCTCCAGCAGTGGGCGCCCGTCCTCGGACCGCTCGCCGTCGTCCTCGCCGCAGTTGGCGGCGCCGTCACGATCGTCTCCGGCGCCATGAAGGTGTTCGCCGCCGTGCAGGCAATCCAGACCGCCGCACAGTGGGCCTCCAACGCCGCATGGCTCGCGAACCCCATCACCTGGATCGTCCTCGCGATCATCGTCGCGATCGGCCTCGTCGTCGCCGCGATCGTCCTCGTCGTCACCCACTGGGACCAGTTCCGCGAAGCCGGCGCCACCGCCGTCGAATGGGTCGGCGACAAGATCGGCGGATTCGTCGGCCGGATTCAGGATGGAATCGGCTGGGTTGGCCGACTGACAGACGCCCTCTGGGACATCGCCACATTCAATTTCGGCGGCGGCTGGAACAAGCTGATGAGCCTGTTCGGTGGCGGCGGGGGAGGGGGCGGCAAGTCCGCCCGCACCGTGCAGCGCGCCACCCGCGAGGCGAGCACCGTCCAGCGGTTTTCGCGCATGGCCGTCATGTCGACCGCCGCGGCGACCCCGACCGCGTCCGGTGGGTGGAGTCCGCTCGGCTCCGGCCAGCCCTCGTCCGCTGGGCAGAGCAGCGAGCCCGTCACGCTCAACGTGACGGTCAACGCCGGCGTCGGCGACAAGACCGCGATCGGGCGCGAGGTCGTCGGCGTGATCCGCGAGTTCTACCGCACCACCGGCCGCAAGCTCCCCGGGGGTGCCTGATGCCCACGTTCGGCGCACGCCTCACGATCGACGGCCAAGCGCTTCCCGACCGCTGGGACGGGTCCGCCGCCACCGCGCTCAACAAGCTCGAAATCGTCTGGGGCCGATCCGACCCCTACGACGAGGGCGAGCCCGGGACCCTTTCCGCGCGCATCATCGACCCCACCGGCGACTGGTTCGCATCCGGCGACCTCTCCGGCGCCGACATCACCGTCACCCGCCTGTCAGCCGTCATCGGGAACCGCATCGTGTTCCGCGGCCGGATCAGCAAAGCCACCGCCACCCGGCAGAACGTCTACAACCCGGTTTCCCGCACCCGCGAGCCCGTCTGGATCGTCACCGTCAGCGCCGGCGACCGCCTCGCCGACGCCGCCGCGACCGTGCTCCGCGGCGAGATGGGCGCGAAGTCCGTCGAGGGCCCCGGCGGGTGGGGCGAGCAGGGTCCCGTCACCCGACTCGACAACCTGTTCGACCGCGGCGCCGCCAAGCTGTTCAGCGCCCACGACACCGTCGACCTGGAGGCCGTCCCCGACCGCTACGTCGTCCGCCGGCTCCACGGGCAGTCCGCCTCCGACCAGCGATCCGTCCTCGAGCTGCTCGCGCAGGTGTACCAGCTGGTGCCGCTCGGCGTCGTGACCTACGACCCCCACGCCAACGCCGTCCGGGTCGGCTCGTACGCGACCGCTGGACGATCCCGCCTGACCTACGCAAACGGCGTGATCGGGGTCAGCGTCGCCGGCGCTCGCGTCATCGACGCCGGGAAGGTCGCCGTTCCGGACGGGCTCCAGGGTGAGTCGACCGCTTCCGACGCGATCGATACCGTGCAGGTCTCCTACTACTGGTACGGCGCCGACCCGAACCTCACCCCCGGCCAGCAGAAGCGGGTGATCTACACCGGAGCGTTCCTCCAGCGCGACACCGCCCGCGGACGCCGCAGCGACACGAACCGCATCCTCAAGATCGACACCGAGGCCATGTACCTCGACGCCGACGAGTTCGATCCAGGAGCGGTCGACGGCTACAACCGGTTCCCCGGCTGGCTCGCCGACCGCATCGTCGAGATCGTCAACACCCTCAACGGTCAGGTCCGCCTCCCGACGCTCCGCCTCGACGACCGCCGGCTCCCGCTCCCGACCGCCGTCAGCGACGCCTACTACCGGCCGTACCAGCTGGACGAGCCCGTCTACTTCGCCGGGTCCGCGTTCAACGTCCTGCCGAACGCCGGTCCTCAGTACCAGGCGATCGGCGGCACCCTCCGCTACGACCGCGGCTGGACGCACGACCTCACCGTCACCCCAGCCCGATCGAACGCCCGCGGGAACCTCACCATCGCCGGCCTGTTCGGCGCATCCGACGCCCCACTCGGCAACTTCGACCCGACCATCCGCATCGGCGACCTCGCCACCGTCAACCAAGGACTCTGACCATGCCACGGCGCACACCGCTCTACGGACTCCCCGCCCTGTCGCCCACCGACCGCGCGCGCGACATCGCCGACGTCGACTGGGCAAACGCGCTCGAGCTGGAAGCGATCCTCGCCCAGCAGGGCCAAATGCCGCTCTCGACCGAACTGGTCGACCTCGTCACCCGCATGAACCAGATCGAGGCTCGCGCGAGCGGCACCATCACCCACAACGACGACATCGCCGCCGGCACGTTCGGATCAGATTTGACGATCCGGTTCCCGGCCGGCCGGTTCATCACCCCGCCCCGAGTGACCGCGACGGCGAGCAACTCGCGGGTCACCGCCGCGACGTCGTCGGTCACGAAGGACGGGGCGACGATCGGTCTCGGGAACTGGTCCGGTGGCCTCGCCGCCGGCCCGCTCGTCATCTCGTGGAACGCGCTGGGGGCCTGAACGATGCAGACTCGTGCTGCCTCCTGGGCCGACTTCGCCGCGACCGTCTGGAACTCCGACCCCACCGCCCGGTGGGTGCTCTACGTCGTCATCGTTCTTGCCGCCGCCGTCCTCGTCTGGCGCACCGTCCGCACCATCCGGACCGCGATCGGCGAGATGCGCGAAGACCTCGGCATCGTCAAGCACGAGGTCAAGAACAACCACGACACAAACCTCCGCGAAGAGGCCGACGTCCGCCACGACGAGAACAAGGGCACCCTCACCGCGATCGAGCGGAAGGTCGACGCCATCCTCGAGCGCCTCGGTCAGCACGACTGGCGCCTCGGCGAACTCGAGCACACCCAGGACAGGAGACCCGATGCTCACACGCTCGACAAGGGCTGACGCGGAGGCGTACGCCCTCAGCCTCGCCGGCCGATCCCGCGATCGCCTGCCGGTCCCGTGGACCGCGTCGCCGACCATGGACGACTGCGCCGCGTTCTGCTCGCACGTCCTCTGGGGCGGCAAGCCCGGCCCGATCCTCTGGGTCGACAACTTCAAGACCGCCGGCGACGGCACCTACGCTCCCGGCGCCGGCGACCTCGCCCCGTGGGACGTCCTGCTCTTCGACTGGGAGGGCAACGGCGTCGGCAACCACGTCGAATTCATGGTCGCCGACCTCGGCAACGGCTTCGTCCGCACGTTCGGCGCGAACGGCTCCGACAGCCGCGAGGCCCGCTACCGCACCCGCCCGAAGCGCTACATCCTCGGCCGGTTCCGACCCGGCTGGTCCGCCGCGCTCGTTGTGCCCCCGAAGCTCCCCGCACCGATCATCGACCAGGAAGACGACGACATGCTCATTCTCGACAACGGCCACGGACAGGGCCTCCTGTCCGGCGGCAAGCTGACCAGTATCCCGAGCCCGGACGACGTGCGCGCGCTCCGGAAGGCGAAGGTCAAGGTCGCCAAGGTCTCGCCCGAGTTCTACAACCGCCTGCGCGAGACGGCGAAGTGATGGGCGACCACGAGAAGCCGACCACCGCCGGCGCGACGCTCGCCGTCGTCCAGCAGTACGCGAAAGCGATCGTCGCCGGCGTCGGCGCTGTGCTCACCGCCGGCGCGATCACCCTGCCGGACGACGTCGCCCCGTGGGTCGGCCTCGGCATGGCCCTCCTGACCACCGCCGCGACCTACAAGGTCCCGAACACCCGCCCGCCGGCGGAAGAGACCTCCGCTGGCTACCCCGACGCGCTCAAGACCGAGCCCGACGACGCACTCGGATAGGACACCCCATGCAGTACGGAACTGTCACCGGCCGCTTCCTCGCCGCCGTCGGCGACACGACGGCCGACACCGACCGGAACCCCGACGAGGTCCCGCTTGTCGGAAAGGTCACGTTCACCGCTGAACTCCCGAAGGGACGCGCGCTCCAGGTGGTCGGGCAGAAGGCGACCATCCTGCCCGTGCCGATCGCCTGCACCCTCGACACGCAGGGCTACCTGGTGCAGAACGGGGTGCGGTCGGTGAACCTGATCGCGACCGACACCGACGACACCAACCCCCGTGACTTCACCTACAAGGTGACGTTCTCCGGCCTCACCTACGCCGGCACGCCGGTGTCGTACGGCCCGTTCTCGATCGCGGTCCCCGCCGGCCAGACGATCGACCTTTCCGTCGTCGCCCCGGTCACATCCTCCGCCGGCGTGCCTATCATCCGCGGCGAGGATGGACGAACCGGTGCGAAGGGCGACCCGGGGGAGCGCGGGCTCCAGGGTGACCCCGGGCCGCAGGGGGACCCCGGGCCGCAGGGCCCCCAGGGCCTGCCTGGTCTGAACGCCACGCCCGCCGACGAAGCCGTCGCGGGCATGATCGCGACTGCCGGGACCAGCGCGACGAAGACCGCACTTCGATCTGGGTTCGCCTCGCAGCTCACCGTTGACCCCACCACGAGCACGGCGACGATCAACGAGTGGTTGAACGTCACGTCGGCGCTCGGCGTGAAACGGCTCGTGGGCTCGTGTGTTCTCACCGCGCCGCTCATCATCCCGTCCGGGACGACCCTGGATGCTTCCGGCGCCACGATCGTGTCGAAGTTCGTTGGGAACATGCTGCAGAACACCAACGCGGCATCGGCAACCCAGCGCGACAGCGGCATCACGATCATCGGCGGAACTTGGCAGCGCAACGCCGGCGGTCCCGCCAGCACCGCAGTCGACGGATCGGCCAACGGTGCTCACTCGCTGTTCCTCCGGCACGTCGACAACCTCACGATCCGCGGCCTCAACGTCAGTTCCACCGGCGGGAAATACATGATCGCCCTCGGGGACGTCACCAACTTCCGGGTGTCCGACATCACCGGCGGCAACCTCGCCTCCGACACGGTGCACATCACCGGACCCGCATCGAACGGCCTGGTCGAGCGGGTCTCGATCGGAACCGGCGGTGACGACGTCGTCGCGATCACCACGACCGACTACGCGGCCTACTCTGACGTGCACGGCAGCGTCACCGACGTCACAATCCGCGGTGTCAAGGGCGGCAACACAACCCGCGCAGTCCTCATCGCCGGCGCCTCCTATGCATCCGGGCAAGGCGACGGACACATCCTCGACCGCATCGTCGTGGACACCGTCACCCAGACCGGAACAGGCGCATCCGTCTGGACAGGAGCCGGCGGCAACACCGACGTGTTCGGGTCGATCGAGATCGCTCACGCCTACGGCGGCCCGGTGCTGCTCAAGCACCCGAACCACCGGAGCGTCGTCGTTCGGGACGCTCCGCGCGGCGTCATCCCGAGCCCTCAGGACTCGAACACCGTCGCCAACATCACCAGCCTCGCAATCCGCGACACCATCGTCGCCAGCGGGAACCTCGTGCTGGTGAACAGCGCCGCCGTGACCATCGACAACCTCGAGCTCTCGAACATCTCCAGCGCGTTCGATCCCGTCGTCAACTCGATCGTTGGGACGATCGGGCGTCTCGTCATCCGCGGGCTGCGCTACACGGGGCCGAACAACGTCCTCGCTCTCGGTGGCACCGTGAACGCCGTCCTGTTCGACGCACTGGTCGCCACGCTCAACACCAGCACGACGCACGTCGTCCGACTCAACGGCACCGCGACGGTCGGGTCCGTGACGTTCGCCGACTGCACGGTCAGCGCGATCGACACGAACACCGGCATTCTCGTCAACGTGGCATCGACTACCGCGTCGGTGGCATTGGTCATCGTCAACCGCGGCACCTTTACGAACATCGGTCGGTTCCTGGAGAAGGCGAACGGGACTGCCGGCGCCACGACACTGCGAGCCACCGACGCCACCGTCATCGGCGGGAACCGGCTGGTGCAGGTAGGCGGAGGATCGCTGGAGTTCACCTACCTGAACCTGCGGCTGACCAACATGCTGAACCAGCCCGTGCGCGTGTACGGCGGCGCCTCCGCCACGATCAACGGCGCCGGCTGGGCCGGCTACACCGGATCAGCAGCCGTCCGCGGAGCAACCGAATTGATCCAGTGCTCCGCGGCTGACTTCCCGGTCGACCTGTCCATCCTCACCAGGACCAACGGGGACCAGGCCACGAACACGAACGCGGCGCTCGCCTGCGGTGTCGGACGCGCGATCACCAACGGGACCAGCTGGAAGAACCTCTACACGGGAGCGACGTACTAGACCTGACCGACGCGATCGCTGAAGTAGTCTCACCGCATGGGGTTGACTTCGCTGATCGTCGAGTACCGGCGCGTTCCGGTGCTCGGCGCATTCCTCCGTCAAGTCGGGTACGCCATCGGGTTCGACTGCCCGGCGTCCATCGAGGTCGGGCAGCGGCTCACGATCGAGCACCGCGGCGTCGGCACCGTGCTGCACCCTCGGGTAAAGATCGGCGACGACGTCCGCATCTACCACCACGTCACCATCGGCAGGGCTCGCCTCGACGGGGAGTACCCCGGCGATACGTACATCGGCGACGGCGCGATCCTCTGCACGGGCGCCGTGATCCTCACAGGAACCAGCGACCGCCACATCGGTGCTCGCGCAGTGATCGGCGCGAACTCAGTCGTCACGAAGGACGTTCCCGCCGGCGAGGTGTGGGCCGGCAACCCGGCGCGGAAAGTCAGCGACCGCGCCTGGGGTTGACCGCCCTCATGCGGCGCGTCGTCCGGATCGCACCGGGATCGTCCTCGGTGGGAGTGCGTGCAAGCCCTCGCGCTTGCGGTGCTCGCTGACTCCGGTGTAGATCTGCGTGGTCGCGAGGGACTCGTGCATCATGAGTTCCTGCACGACCCGAATGTCGACGCCCTCTTCTACCAAATCGGTCCCGAAGCCGTGGCGCAGTGAATGGGCGGTGAGCTTCGGGTCGGTGATGCCGGCGCGCCGCTTGGCACGGGTGACGAGTTCCGACACCGAGTGCCCGGACACGTGCCCGTCGCGCCCGCCTCGAGCGGGGAACCACCAGCCGTCGCGGGGCATCGTCTCCGCGAGCTCGGCGACGGTCGGGTGCAGCGGCAGGGTGCGATCCTTCCCGCCCTTCCCGACCGTGCGGATGGTCATGCCGATCAGGTCGACGTCGTGCCCGTGCACCGCCGCGATCGACGACACTCGGAACCCCTGGTAGTAGCCGAGGAGGATCATCGCCCGCGTGCGCCGGTACGCGCCGGACGACAGCATGCGGTCGACCTGCTCCTGCGTGAACGGGCGCGGCTGCCCGCGTGCGACCCGTACGGGCGCGAGACGAGCCGTGGGGTCCTGGCACACGCCCTCGTCCGCGAGGAAGGCGTAGAACGCCCGCAGCGCCGAGCGGTACGTGCGGCGCGTGCCCGGGGTCAGGCCAGGAGCGCCGAGGAACCGGCGCAGCTCGAGCGTCGTCGCCTCGTGCAGCGGCCCGCACGCGGCCTCGGCGGTGCGGAGGACGGAGGATCGGTTACGGATGGTGGTCTGCGCGAGGCCAGCAGCGCGCTGGTGGTCCGCGAAGTCATCGAGCAGGTGGTGGTGAGTCACGTCGCCATTCGGGTCGACCGGCAGGGAAACCGGCACTGGCGTCATCGCCAGCCTCCTAGTCTGCCGCACCCCCTCCGACACCAAAGTCAAGTAGGCGCGCCGTGCAATCGTCACGCGTTCGGAGTCGCGACTGAGCGAGGTGGGACGACCGGACCTACGACTCCCTGGCACGAGACCATTCCGGTCTCGTCGTGGTACCAGTGCGCTCGACCAAACCCTCGAATGCCGTAGCTGATCGGCTCGCCGCAGATCGCGCACGCTGTCAAGATGCCACCGCCAGTTCGCGAACACGCGGCGCGCCTGCGGAGGACCGCGGCACCAACCGCCGCACTTTCACCGTGGATGTCGTCGGTTCGATCCCGGCAGGGCCCACCGGACCAGAGGGCGCCCCGACCCCGTGCTCCGCACGCGCGTGGTCAGCGCCCCGTGCTCAGCACGCACGTGGTCAGCGGCGGTGGGTGCGAGCGCGGCGGCGGCCGCGATCCCCCGACGACGGCAGCGTTCCGGACGAGTGCTGTCATGGTCTCCCGTCCTGACGAGTCCTCCCGGGAGCACACTCGCCTCGGTCCCGGCGGGCGACCCGGCCGCGCCGCGCGGCGTACGCCTCCGCCCGGATTTGGTGCGCATCCTGGCAACCCCGTACGGTGACGTCGTGAAAACGATTCTCATTCCGGTTGTGGCACTCATCGCACTGACCATGGCCGGGTGCGCGAGCCCGACTGCTGCCGACCGCCCAGCAGGGTCCCCGTCGAGCGCGACCAGTCTGACCAGCTGCGGCATGCCGCTCACCGTGGCCGCGCCTCCCGAGCGTGCGGTGACCCTCGAGCAGGGCGCGACCGAGGTCATGCTCGCCCTCGGTCTGCACGACCGCATGGTCGGGACGAGCTACCTCACGGACGCCGTCGCGCCGGAGTGGCGGAAGGCGTACGACGACGTGCCGGTCCTCGCCGACCAGTACCCGACCACGGAGCAGCTCCGCGAGGCGGAACCGGACTTCGTCTACTCGATGCGTGCCTCCGCGTTCGCCTCCGAGGCCGCGGGCAGCCGGCAGGAACTGGTCGACCTCGGCGTGCCGGCGTACCTGTCGGCGAACGACTGCGAGGACCCCGCCCTCGTCCCCGACGAGGTCGGCTTCGACGCGATCCTCGACGAGGTGACGGACATCGCCCGGGTGTTCGGGGTCGACCAGCGTGGCCGCGACCTCGTCGCCGAACAGCGGGACACGCTCGAGCAGGTCACCGCAGCTGCATCCGACACCGGGAAGCCCTCCGTCGCCTGGCTCTACTCGTCCGTGAACGGCGCACCCGTGGTCGCCGGCGGGAACGGGCTCGCCGACACGATGGGGCGGGTCGCCGGCGCGACGAACGCGTTCGAGGACCTCGACGCGCAGTGGGGCGAGACCAGCTGGGACGAGATCGCCCAGCGCGACCCGGACGTGATCGTGGTTGCCGACCTGTCACGTGGCCTGCCCGGTGACAGCGCCGACGACAAGATCGCACAGCTGCGCTCGGACGCCGTGACGAAGGGGCTCAGCGCCGTCCGTGACGACCACCTCGTCGCCGTCCCGGCCACCGAGCTCGACCCGTCGGTGCGGAGCATCGACGCCCTGCAGACCGTGTCCACCGCCCTGACCGCGTACGCCGAGGAACGACGATGACCACCACCACCACGACCACGACCGACGCCCCGACCACCGCCGAGACCGAGCGCGCGCTCGACCTCCTGGCCGCCTGGGACGCCCAGCAGGCGGCGTACATCACGCACCGGGAGCAGCGCTTCACGGTCATGCTCGACGTCGTCGACCACGTCGTGCCCGAGGGCGGTGTCGTGCTCGACCTCGCCAGCGGACCCGGCTCCATCAGCCAACGGGTCCTCGCCCGCCGGCCGGACGTCACCTGCATCGCCGTGGACTTCGACCCGGTGCTCCTCGAGCTCGGGCGGACGGCGCTCGCCGGGCAGCCGGTGCGCTTCGTCGACGCCGACCTGTGGGACCGCGACTGGACGGCCGGCCTCGACGGGGCGGTCCCCGACGCGGTGCTCAGCTCGACCGCCCTGCACTGGTTGCCGTCGGACGTGCTGAGCCGTGTGTACAACGACCTCGGAGGGCTCCTCGCTCCCGGCGGGGTCGTGCTCAACGCCGACCACCTGCGCCACCTCGACGGACGGACCCTGTTCGCCGAGCTCAGCGCCCGCGACGACGAGCGCACGCAGCGTACCGACCGTGCCGCGGGTGCCCTGGACTGGGACCAGTGGTTCGCCGAGGTCACCGCGGTCGAACGGTACGGCCGTCTCGCGGGTGAGCGGGAGCGCCGCTTCGCACTCCGGCCACCGAACCCGGAGCTCAGCCTCGCGTTCCACACGGCAGCGCTCGAGGTCGCCGGGTTCGCCGAGGTCGGTCCGGTCTGGCAGTACCTCGACGACTTCGTCGTGCTCGCCCGCCGGTGACCCCGACCGCCCTGCGGGGCACCCTCGTCGTGCCGGCGCTGGCGGTGGCGCTCGTCGCGGTCGTCGTCGCCGGCGTGACGCTCGCGGGCGGCTCGATCACGTGGACGGAGACGGTCCGCTCGATCGGCACCCACCTGGGCGTGCCGCTCACGCCGCTGCCGCCACTGGCCGACTCGGTCGTGTGGCAACTCCGGCTCCCGCGGGTCCTGCTCGCCGCGGCTGCCGGAGCGGGACTCGCGGTGTGCGGGTGTGTGCTGCAGGCGGTGACGCGCAACGTGCTCGCCGAGCCGTACCTGCTCGGGATCTCCTCCGGAGCCTCGACGGGGGCCGTCCTCGTCCTCGTCCTGGGCCTCGGCGCCGGGTCCGTCACCCTCGCCGGGGGAGCGCTCGTGGGTGGTCTCGTCTCGTTCGCGCTCGTGTTCGCGCTCATGGGGCGGGACACCGCGAGTACGAGCCGCGTCGTGCTGACCGGCGTCGTCGTCGGCCAGCTCTTCTCGGCCGTGACGTCGCTCGTGGTCACGGCCTGGGGGGACGCGGACGCCACGCGTGGCATCACCTACTGGCTGCTCGGCTCGCTCGCAGCGGCGCGTTGGTCCTCGGTCGTCGTGTGTGCGGTCGTCGTCGCCCTCGCCACCGTCGTGTTCGTGGCCGTGGCACCGGCGCTCGACGCGTTCGTGTTCGGCCACGACGCCGCCGTGGCGCTCGGGATCGACGTCCGGCTGCTCCGGATCGTCGTGCTCGTCGGGGCGGCGGCGACCACCGCCGCGGTCGTCGCCGCCGTCGGGGCCATCGGGTTCGTCGGACTCGTCGTGCCGCACGCGGCCCGCATGCTCGTGGGTCCCGGACACCGGCTCCTGCTGCCGGTGTCCGCCCTCGCCGGCGCGGTGTTCCTCGTCGTCGCGGACCTCGCCGGACGGCTGGCGCTCGCACCGCACCAGATCCCGGTCGGCGTCGTCACGGCGCTCATCGGGGTGCCGACGTTCCTGGTCGTCCTCCGCCGCGGACAGCGCGCATGACCGCGGGCACGACCACTGGTGACGCCTCCGGGGCCCTGGGCGCGCGTGACCTGGGGCGCTCCGTGCAGGGCATCGACCTGCTGGTCGGCGTCGACCTGCTCGCGCCGAGCGGGCGGATGACCGGGATCGTCGGACCCAACGGCTCCGGCAAGTCGACGCTCGCCCGGTGCCTCGCGGGCGTCACACCTCCGGACCGGGGCACCGTGACACTCGACGGTGACGACCTCCGGACACGCACGCGTCGGACGGTGGCCCGTCGGCTCGCCTTCGTCGAACAGCAGGCGCACACGGACATCGACCACCGGGTGCTCGACGTCGTCCGACTCGGTCGGCTCCCGTGGCGGTCCCGGCTCGGGACGCTCGACGACGACGCCGACGGCATCTGCCGGGAGGCACTGGCCCACGTGGGCATGGCCGGGACCGAGCAGCGGCGGTGGAGCGGCCTGTCGGGCGGCGAGCGGCAGCGGGTGCAGATCGCCCGCGCGCTCGCCCAGGAACCCGCGGTGCTCGTCCTCGACGAACCGCTCAACCACCTCGACGTGCACCACCAGTTCGAGCTCCTCGACCTGCTCGCCGCCGGCTCGCGCACCGTCGTGGTCGTGCTGCACGACCTCGACCTCGCCGCGCGCTACTGCGACCACCTCGTGGTCCTCGACGAGGGAGGGGTCGCCGCCGCGGGCGCACCGGAGGACGTGCTCACACCCGACGTGCTCGCCGACGTGTTCCGCGTCCGGGGCAGGACGGTCCGGACGCCCGACGGCCTCCGCGTCGAGCTGCGCGGGACGACGTCGGCCGGCGTCAGCGCAGGCCGCTGGCCGGGTCGACCTCGTACGCCTCGAACCGACCGTCTGTGAGGACCGCGTCGACGAGCCGTCGCGGCCCGGCGACGAGCGTCGAGTCGCTGTCGATCTCCGTCCCGAGGACCCAGGCGTGGTCCTCCGGCCACAGCAACTGCGGTGTGTGGGCGAGCGGGACGCCGTCCGCGATCGCCGCGCGCTCGGTCCAGGTCGGGTCGGCCCAGTCCGCGAGCGTCGTGCGCACCAGGAAGTGCTCGCGGTACGGCAGGTGCAGTCGGGGGGCGGCGAGTGCATGGCGGACCGCGCGGAGCGACGCCTCGTGCGCAGCGCGCAGCTGCGCGGACTCCGACTCGGCAGCGACTCGCTCTGCCCGAGAAGGCGTTCCGCCCTCCCATGCGGAGGCGAGGGTGGCGCCGCCGCTCAGGTCGCTCCAGCCGTCCCAGATCGCGGCCACCAGGTCGGACGGCGTCGCCGTCGAAGCGGCGAGGTGCGGGGTCAGCGCGGCCAGGAGGCCCGGCTCGAGCCATCCCTCGGCCGGCGGTTCGACGCGCCAGCCGTCGTCGAACAGCACGTCGTCCTCGCGGCTCCCGCTGACCGTGCGCCACGAGGTCCCGGCCTCGATGGTCCGTCCGGTCCGGACGGCGACGTCGGACCATCGCCAGGTGCCGGACTCGACGACGGCGTCGTCGTCGGGCTCGCCGTGTCGCTCGGGCCTCGACGGGTCCTCCCGGAACGCCGACAGCGGATGCAGGATGCGGACGTACCCCTCGAAGTCGGCGCCGACCGTGCCGGCGACGGTGCCGAAGGCCTGGAGGCGCGGCACGAGCCAGTCGGCTCGCCGCAGGTCCGTGATCAGCTCCACCCGGCCGAGCGGAGCGGCATGGGTCAGACGTCGCCCCCGGGCTGCTCCGGTCCGGCCGGCACCCCGAACCGGTCGACGAGGGCGCGCTTGAGCACCTTGCCGCTCGGACCGAGGGGGAGCGCGTCGACGACGTGGACGACCCGCGGGTACTTGTACGCCGCGATGGCGTCCGCGACGTACCGGACGAGCTCGTCCGAGGTGGTGGTGGCACCGTCGGCGAGGACGACCGCGGCGGCGATCTCCTGGCCGTGCACGTCGTGCGGGATCCCGAACACCGCGGCCATCGTGACGTCCTCGTGCGCCGCGAGCACCTCCTCGACCTCGCGCGGGTACACGTTGTAGCCGTTGCGGATGATCATGTCCTTCGTGCGGTCGACGATGGTGAGGTAGCCGTCGTCGTCCTTCGTCCCGAGGTCGCCCGTGCGGAACCACCCGTCGACCAGGGCCGCCGCGGTCGCGTCCGGTCGGTTGCGGTAGCCGTTCATGAGGTTGTGCCCGCGGATGACGAGCTCGCCGATCGTGCCGTGCGGGAGCAGCTCGACGCGGTCCTGGAGCGCGGGGTCGGCGATCTCGACCTCGACGCCCCAGACCGGTGTGCCGATCGTGCCTGGGCGGGGAGTCCGCCCGACGTGGTTGAAGGCCGCGACGGGGGAGGTCTCCGTCAGGCCGTAGCCCTCGTGGATCGGGGCGCCGTACACCACCTCGAAGCGTTCGAGCACGGCGAGCGGCAACGAGGCCCCGCCCGAGATCGCGTACCGCAGCTCGGGTCGGGCGTCGGTGCGTGTGGCGGCGTCGAGCAGCCCCATGTACATCGTCGGGACGCCCATGAAGATGCCGCAGCCGTGTTCGACCATCGCGGCGAGGGCGGCGTCGCCGTCGAACTTCGGCAGCATGACGATGGTCGCGCCCGCGCGGAAGCCGGTGTTCATCGTGCAGGTCTGCCCGAACGTGTGGAACAGGGGCAGCGCGCCGAGCAACACGTCCCCCCGTCGCATGTCGAACGTGCTCATGAGGAGCGTGTTCACCTGCTC
The DNA here is from genome assembly GCF_003234855.1 of Curtobacterium sp. MCBD17_032. GTDB lineage: Bacteria > Actinomycetota > Actinomycetes > Actinomycetales > Microbacteriaceae > Curtobacterium. The sequence goes on along the minus strand of NZ_QKTO01000005.1, from coordinate 170,286 downwards.
GAGCAGGGCGAAGTGCGATCCCTCGGCCCCCTTCGGCTGCCCCGTGGTGCCGCTCGTGTACAGGATCGTCGCGGTGTCGAACGGGTCGCGGGGCGTCAGCGTGGTGAGGGGCGCGCTCGACGCGGCGAGGGCCTCCAGGCGGGGTGGGATGGCGTCGTCGGCGTCCTCCTGGCCGGGAGGCGCGAGCACGGTCACGACGTCCACGCCGGCCAGCGCGGCGCCGGCCGCGCCCTCCGCGAGCAGCGGGGCGGCGCAGACGAGCAGGGCGGCGCCGCTGTCGCGGAGCACGTACTCGATCTCGTGCCGCTTGAGGAGTGCGTGCACGGGCACGACGACGGCGCCGAGCGCGAGGGTGGCGTAGTAGACGCGAGGGAAGTCCGGCACGTTCGGGATGAGCATCGCGACCCGACTGCCCTCGGTGACGCCACGGGCTCGGAGCGCCCCGGCGTACGCGAGGGTCTGCTCCCAGAGCTCGGCGTAGGTGGTCCGCTGCTCGCCGACGATCACCGCGACGTCGTCCGGGTACCGGGCGGCCGACTCGGCGAGGACCGCGGCGACCGAGGCGGTCGCGTGGTGGCGCGGGCCGTCCGCGGGTGACCGGCCGGCGTCCGCTGCGTCCGTCGGGTGGGCGAGGTCAGTGGTGGTCATGCCGGGCTCCGTCTCCGTCGACGATGGGTGTCCGTCGATCGTACGGGTGGGAGCGCGGCGTGGTCCGCCGGTCGGTCAGTGGATCCGGAGCTCCGAGACCATCGGGCAGGTGAACGGGTCGCGGGCGGCCAGGCCGACCCGGTTGAGGTAGCGGACGACGATGCCGTACGAGCGGAGCAGGGTCGTCTCGGTGTACGGGACGTCGAGCGTCTCGCAGTGCTGGCGGACGAGCAGACGGGCCTTCTTGAGCGCCGGACGCGGCATCGACGGGAACAGGTGGTGCTCGACCTGGTAGTTGAGGCCGCCCATGAGGAAGGACACCCACCAGCCGCCGCGGATGTTCCGCGACGTCCGGACCTGCCGCGAGAAGAAGTCGACCTTGGCGTCGTGGGCGATGGTCGGCATGCCCTTGTGGTTCGGGGCGAACGAGGCCCCCATCATCACGCCGAACACGGCCAGCTGGACGCCGAGGAACGCGCACGCCATGCCGAACGGCAGGAACCAGAACACCACGGTGAGGTAGATCCCGAAGCGGAGCACGAGCAGCGTGGCCTCGAGGACGCGGGCCCTGCGGTCGGCCTTGGTGTCGCCACCGGTCAGCACGGTGTGCACGGCGGACCAGTGCAGGTTGATGCCCTCGAGCGTCAGCAGCGGGAAGAACAGCCACCCCTGGAACCGGGTGAAGACGCTCCGCGCGCCGCGCGTGTCGGCGGCGTCCTCCGGCGTGAACCGGATCACACCGGCGGCGATGTCGGGGTCCTTGCCGATGGTGTTCGGGTTGCCGTGGTGACGCGTGTGCTTCGTCATCCACCACGAGTAGCTCAGGCCGACCAGGAACGTGCCGACGTACCGGCCGGCCCGGTCGTTCCAGCGCTGGGAGGCGAACACCTGGCGGTGCGCGGCCTCGTGCGACAGGAAGGCGAACTGGGTGAACACGACGCCGAGTGCGCCCGCCACGATGAGCTGGAACCACGACTCGCCGAGGACCGCGAAGGCCACCCACGCGAGCGCGAGCGTGCCGACGAGCGACCCGAACAGCGACCAGTAGAACCCGGTGCGGCGCCGGAGCAGGTCGTGCTCCTTGACCTGCGCGAGGACGGCCGAGTACGTGGACGTGCTCGAGCCCCTCGGGCCGGAGGCGGGCCGGGTGCGGGTGTATCCGGGCTGGATCGGGGTGGTGGTCAACGCAGACCGACCTTCCGTCGCCGCCGGTCCGCACCGGCGTGGGGTGTTCGCGCGATCGCGCTGTTCGTCACGATAGGCGATCGAGATGCGAACCCGGGTCCGCGTCCAGGAAGCACGGAGGATGGCGCCGACTCAGGCGGACGATGGACGTCGACGGTCGCGGGCCTCCTCCACCTCGCGTTCGCGGATCCGTTCCGCCGCTCGCTCGATCCGTCGCTCCCGGTTCCGGCGGTCCTCGCGCCGGATCCACACCACGGTCACCGTCATGAGCGGGACGAACACGACGGCGCTCACGACGAGGACGATCGTCCACGTCCTGACCGCGCCGGTGAGCCCGTCCCGGATGTGGTCGCTCAGGACCCGGCGCACGCCCGGGTGGTCCGGGTCGGACACCAGGCGGAGGCGTTGCCCGACGTGGTAGACGCCCTGCTCATCGGCGGAGTCGTCGCGCATCAGGATCGTCACGGTCGCGCCGTCGACGTCGGTCCGGACGAAGGGCACGTACTCCGTCCAGTCGGGGTCCCCGACGTGGCGCGTCTCCCGGATGTCCGTGACGACGCCGGTCGACGTGTGCCCGTCCTCCCGTCGGTGCGTGTCGTCGTGCAGGGCGGTGAGGTGCTGCGGCAGGGCGACCACGGCGCACAGCAGCGCGAGGGCGCTCGACAGCAGGAGCAGTCCCGCCAGGACGCCCGCGAGCAGGACGAGACAGCCCCGCCGGTCCGCCGGGGTCGTCCGTCGGATCGTGTCCCAGGCGCGGCGCGCCCGATCGGCCACCCGCCCCCGGTCACTCGGTCCCGCGTGTGTCACCCGTGTCCCCTCCCACTCGTGTCCCCTCCCGCTCGTGTCGCCTCCGGCGGGACGTCATCGGTTCTGCCAGTATGGCGACGATCACGAGGGGGAGTGGGTGGGCGGACGGCACGGGTACTCGAAGACCGCGTTGGAGGAGACCAGGCGGGCGCGGGGGCGGGAGTCCGCCCGGCGCCACCCGGTGCGCGCGCGGCTCCGCTTCGTCACGGCGTTGCTGGTGCTGGTCGGCATGGTGCTCGCGATGGCCACCCTGCTCGGGTTGCCGTCGTACGACCGTGCGCACCCGGTGACGGTCGACTGCACGCTCGACGCCGTGGCGGTCGGGACCACGAGCGGGAAGAGCGGACACCGGCCGTACATCCGGTTCTCGACCTCCGACTGCGGCACCCTGGTGCTGTTCGACGACGTGACCGCCGACAACCAGGGTGACCTCGCGGCCGAGCTCGAGCAGGGGCACCGGTACCGGGTCACGGTCGGCGGTGGCACCTACCGCTTCCGCTCCGTCCTCGCGGTGCTCCGGATCCGCCCGACGATCGAGCACTACGAGCGGCTGTCCTGAGGGTCGCCGACCGCGACGGCAGCCCGATCGGACGCCTCTGCCCGCGCGGCCGTGCTCCGTGTGGACCTGCTCCGTCCGTCAGCGGTCCGGGCCGGTGTCGTCAGGGTCAGCTCGCGCCGGCGGCGACGCGCGGCCGTGGCGGACACGACGATCGTCGCCCCGACGATCCAGAGGCCCAGGGTCAGGAGCGCGCGGGCGGTCCCGGCGCCGTCGAAGTAGCTGGCTGCCGTCACGGCACCGAAGGCCGCTCCGGGCGGCAGGGCCCCGCCGACGGCCGACAGGAGCGGCGGCAGGAGGTGTGTGCTCACCGTCGCGCCGCTGGTCGCGTTGCCGAGCGTGGTGAACACGAGCGTGGACACCACGACGCCGATCGGTCCGAGGAGTGCGGTGACGGCGAGGGTGGACAGTGACACGGCCACCGCGAGCAGCGCCAGGACGCCGATGACGACACCCGTGGCGGCCGGCACGGCACCGTCGACCGGACCTGCGATGACGGCCACGACGACGGCCGCGGCGATGCTGCCGATGACGGTGACGACGACGCGGACCCGCAGACCGGCCAGGGCGCCGAGCGAGTTCATGATCTGTGCGAGGACGAAGGCGGCGAGCGTGGTGCCGAACACGAGGTAGAAGCCGGCGATGCCCTGGCCGTCCGCGGCCACGAGCGGCACGATGTCCTGCGTGCGCGTCACCGGCACACCGCCGGCGTCCGCCACCCGGGTCAGCATGGCGGTCGCCGCACCGGTCGCGCTGCGCCCGTCCGCGCCGGCGACCGCGAGCGTCGACCCGTCTGCTCCGGGGACGAGCGCGGCGACGACGTCGTGGGAGCGGACCAGGGCGCGAGCGGCCGCCGCGGAGTCGACGGCGTGCACGTCGGCGGACCCGCCGAGGGCCGCGGACGCTGCGTCGGCGAGCTCGCTGCCCACGACGGCCACCGGCAGGTGGTGTGGCGTGGGGGCTTGCTGCAGCCCGATGTAGAGACCGGCGAACGCACCGGCCACGGCCATGGCGACGAGCACCTGGACGACGAGGACGGGGAGGGCGCGCCGGAGCGGGGGACGACCCGACGGGCGGAGCGGCCGATTAGTAATCGATTCATTACTCATGGAATCGGATGATACCCTCGGGTCATGACGACGGCAAGGGGTCCGGTTCCGAGGACGGCGGAGCGCATGGCGGGCAGCCAGCGACGGGAGGCGACCCTGGCCGCTGCGGCCGCGGTGTTCGCCCGGGAGGGGTACCACGGGGCCACGACCGAGCGGATCGCGAAGGCCGCCGGGATCAGCCAGCCCTACGTCGTCCGGATGTTCGGCTCGAAGGAGAACCTGTTCCTCGCGGTCATCGACGGCTGCCTCGAAGCGGTCCTGGACACCTTCCGTGCCGCGCTCGACGACGGGCAGCCGGGGACGGTCGAGTCGCGTCTCGGCGAGGCCTACCGGACGCTCGCGACCGAGGACGGCGTCCACCTCATCGTCATGCAGTCGTACATGCTCGGCGCGGACCCCGTCATCGGACCGGTCGCCCGCGACGGCTTCACGCGCATCCTCCGGTTCCTCAGCGAGGAAGCCCACCTGACGCCGTCGGCCGCCGAGGCGTTCCTCGCGAAGGGGATGCTCGTCAACACGCTGCTCGGCATGCGACTGGTCGACCACGACGACGAGGACGCGCGGCGGTTCACGGAGACGGTCCTCGGCCCGGGCCGCGGAGGACCCGGGCCGGTCGACGACTGACCGGTCCGGGTCCTCCCCGGGCCCGACGCGGGTCAGGGCCGAGTGGTGTCGGCCGGAGCCGGCGACACACGGTCGACGAGCGCCGCGATCGCGTCCGCGGCGCTCGGACGGAACGCGTTCTCCTGCCGGACCCGGCGCGCTGCCGCGGCGAACACGTCCTCGGTGAGCACCCGGTGCACCGCGGGCCGGACGGCCGTGGGCGCGTCCACGACCACGGCCACGCCCGCCTCGGCGGCACGTGCGGCGTTGATGAACTGGTCGGCGCCCTGCGGGAGCAGCACCATCGGGATGCCGGCGCTCGCCGCCGCGAGCACCGTGCCCGCACCTGCGGCGCTCACGACGACGTCGACGCCGTCCAGCAGGTCCCGCATCGGCCGGAACGGCACGTGGTGGACGTGGTCGGTGTCCTCGAGGTGCTCCCGGACCACTCCGACCGTGGCGACGACGTCCGCCTCGTCCGGGTCCACGGCGTCGATGACCGCGGTGAGGAGTGCGGCGTCGCCGAACACGGTCCCGAGCGTGACGAGCACGCGCGGTCGGTCGGTGGTCGGGAGCGGGGGCAGCGGAGCGGCGTCGTCCGGACGGGTGTGCGGTTCCGCCCGGAACGGGATGGTCAGGGGGTGCTGCGTCCACCCCCGGGCCTGGAGGGACGCCGGCGTCGGGTCGAGCAGCGCGACCGGCGGGGACGGCACGAGTCCCCGGCGACCGTAGCGGGGGAGCACGAGCTCGGTCATCGGGCGCCGGAACTCCTCGGGGACCTCCGGGCCGAAGGCGACGACGGCGTACGGCACGCCGAGCGTCGCCGCGACGAGCGGTCCCACCAGGTCGACCGCGTCCGCGACGACCACGTCGGGACCCCACGCCCGTGCACCGTGGACGGCGTCGTCGACGGTGAGGTCGACGCGGGTCCCGGCGAAGAACTCGGCGACGGCTTCCGGCTCCGGCCGGTTCGCCGGGTCACTGCCGGGGATGCGGCGCGCCACCTCCGCGAACAGCTCGGGAGGCATGGGGCCGGCTGCCAGGACCGGCACGCCGGGCAGTTCCGCGGCGAGGGCGTCACGCATGCCGCCGCTGGTGAGGAGGGCGACCTCGTGCCCCGCCGACCGGGCGGCACGGACGAGCGGGACGAGGGGGAGCAGGTGTCCGAGCGCGGGCACGCCGGAGAAGAGGATGCGCATGGTGCGGCCTTCCTGGTTCGGGGAGCGGGAGGGTGCGCCGGCCCGGCGGGGACGGCGGGGACGGCGGAGCAGGGCGGTCCGGTCGGGAGGCCCGACACGGTCGGGGTGGGTGGGGTTCAGTCCGCGGCGAGGACGAGCGGGATGCTGCGGCGCCGCCCGACGACGAGCGGGAGCGTGCCGGCGGCCACCATGAGGACGAGGCTGACGAGGGCCGCCGGGCCGGCCGCCGCCAGGCCGAGGTGCGGGACGGTCCCGGGGACGGACACGCCGAGGGCGATCGCCTGCCCGCAGCTCGTCACGACGAGGACGACGGCGGAGACGAGCACGGCCGTCCCGACGAGGATGACGGACTCCCACGCGGCCCGGGCGACGACGACACCGCGGGACCCGCCGGCGGCCTCGACGAGCGCGGCCTCCTGCTCTCGCGTGCGCCCGGCCATGAGGACCGTCGCCGCAGCGCCGGACAGGGACACGAGGAGTGGTCCGCCGAGCATGAGGAGGAAGCTCTGCGGAGCCAGACCGGTCAGCGTCGCACCGGTGGACCGTCCGATCGCGTCACCGAGCGTGGCGAACCCGGCCGTGATGCTGCCCGGGAGGGCGATGGTGATGACCAGCGCGCTGACGGTGGCGGTGCTCCGGCCGACGGCGGAGGCCGCCGCGTTGCGCGCGAGGAACCAGGAGGCCGAGCGGTGCGCCGGCACGATCCTCGTCCAGGTGCGGACGACGGCCGGGAACAGGGTCGGACCGACGGCGACCAGGGCGGCCGTGACGAGGGGACCGATGAGCACCACCTGGGCCCCGGCGCGGACGCCTGCCGCCGCCAGCGTGGACGTCATGAGGGCCGCGAGCGCGACGGCGACACCGGCCCCCGCCCATCGACCCCATCCGGTCCCGCGCTGCGCGTCCTCCGGGTCTCGGAGGACCTCGACGGGGCGGACCCGCCCCGCCCGCCGGGACGACCGGAGGCTGCTGAGCACGACCACCGCCGTGACGCTCACGACGACCGCGACGCCGCTGACCACACCGAAGCGCTCGTGGAGGTCCCGGAGTCCGTCGGAGGCCGAGAGACCGACGTGCAGGACGGCCGGCACGACCGGCGCGACGACCAGGCACCCGACGCTGCTGCCGACGAGGGCGACGACGGCGAGCTGCAGCCGCACGATGACCGTGACACTGCGGGACGGGACCCCGACGAGTTGCCAGAGGGCGTACCCGCGGCGCTGGAGGTCGATCGTGAGGCGCGTCACGCTGCCGAGGACGGCCGCGACCGCGACGACCGTCAGGACGACGACGAGGGTCGCGACCGTGGCGAGGCCGGCAGCGCGCAACAGATCGCGCTCGGACCCGGCGGCGACGAGCGCGAGCCCCGTCTCGAGCATCGCCGCCGCGACCGCGGCGGCAGCCGCCGTCGCGATGGTGACGACGAGGGCGCCGACCCAGATGCCGGTGTTCGACCGGAGGTCGCTGAGGACGAGTCGGAACACCGTCACGCCTCCTGTCCGGCAGCGGTGAGCGCGTCGAGGACCTGACCGGCGCTCGGACGGACGAGCTCCCGGTGGACCGTGCCGTCGCGCAGCACGAGCACCCGGTCGGCGCGGGCGGCGGCCTCCAGGTCGTGGGTGACCATCACGACCGCTCGCGTGCCGGTGGCCACCTGTCGCAGGAGCCCGAGCACCGCGTCGCCGGCCGTGGTGTCGAGCGCGCCGGTGGGTTCGTCCGCGAAGACGACCTCGGGCCGGGACGCCAGGACCCGTGCGATCGCGACCCGCTGCTGCTGCCCACCGGAGAGGCTGCCCGGTCGGTGGTCACCGCGGTCGGAGAGCCCGACCGCGGCCAGGGCGGCGTCGACCTCCGTCGCCGACACCGGTCGGTGCGCGAGGCTGGCAGGGAGGGCGATGTTCTGACGCGCCGTCAGGGACGGGATCAGGTTGAACGACTGGAAGACGAACCCGACGGTGGAGCGGCGCAGGGCCTGGAGCTGCTTCGGCCGGAGGGTCTCGAGCCGCTGACCTGCGATCGACACGGACCCGCTGTCGTACGGCTCGAGGGCGGACAGGCAGTAGAGCAGCGTCGACTTGCCGGACCCGCTCGGCCCGACGATCGCGACGAACTCGCCCGGCTGCACGGCGAGCGAGATCCCGCGGAGCACCGGGACCCGCACCTGGTCCGGGCCGGGGAACGACTTGGTGAGACCCGCTGCGGAGAGGAGTGGTTCGGTCATGGTGTCAGTCCATCTCGATCTGGTCGGCGGGTCACGGGTGCTGGGCGGCGTCGTGTGGTGGAGCGGACTCCACCTGCCGGAGCAGTGCCAGCACCCGCGCGTACCGGCGCTCCTGGTACAGGCCGTGCAGGACCGCGAGCACGGCGGCGGTCACCACGCCCGTGACCACCGTGCCGCCCGGCCCCGTCACCGACGACGCCGCGAGCGCTGCCCCCGCGCCGGCGACGATGCAGTTCACGCCCGCGATCGCGCTCGACAGCGTGGAGAAGACCCCGCGCCACGACAGTCGCAGGCCGATGTCGATGAGTTCGTTCGGCGCGGCCCGTGTGCCCGGGAGGGGGAAGTACCGCCCGGCGCCCGGCAGGATCGTGCCGTACCACCGGCGGATCCGCTGCATCGCGGCGAGCGCGACGACGTCCTCGAGCGAGGTCTGGACGAGTCGTTCGTACGTGAACACCCCGAGCAGGACGACGACGGGCACGACCACCGCCAGGTAGCCCCGTGCGTAGTCGGTGTCCGCGAGGGAGCACGAAGTGCTCGGTGACGAGCGCACTGGAGAAGGCGGACGGCGCGTCCGGCAGGCGCGCTGCCGCGTCGTCTGCGGGGTCCTGCGTCGGGTGCGGCACCGTGCCTCCAGGCCGTGTCTGCCGGAGGCGGTCCCCGGCACCAGGAGTGGGCGATCGACGGCTGCCCACCCACGGCCCGAGGGGCCGTCCGACGAGCGTGGCAGGCGTGCCCTGCACCCGGCATCCGTCGACTGACGTACTCCCGGGCCGCTCAGTCCTGGTCGGCGTGTCCGGACGCGGCGAGCGCCTCCGCGAGTCCGGCGCGGCTGCTGACCCCGAGCTTCGGGAAGACCTTGTACAGGTGGGTGCTCACCGTGCGGTGCGACAGGTAGATCCGGTCCGCGATCTCGCGGTTCGACATCCCCGCTGCCGCCAGCCGGGCGATCTGCAGTTCCTGCGGGGTCAGCGGCGCGCTCGCCGCCGGCGGCCCGGAGCGGCCGTTCGGCGGGGCTTCGCCGGCGGCGCGGAGTTCCGCCGCGGCCCGGGCGGCGAACCCGGCGGCGCCCGCGGCGACGAATTCGCTGAGCGCCTCGCGGAGGTGCGTCCGCGCCTCCACGACCCGGCGTTCCCGGCGGAGCCACTCGCCGAACAGCAGGCGCGTGCGCGCGAGCTCGACGGGGGACTCACTGAGCTGACCCGCCTCCACGGCCCGGAGGTAGTAGGACTCGGCGTGCTCCGGCGGTGCGAGCAACGCCCGGCTCCGGAGCACGAGCGCGGTGAGGTGCGCGGACCGGAAGGTGCTGGCGACGGCCTCGGCCTCGGTGAGGGCCTCGGCGACGGACTCCGGTCGGCCGCCGTGTACGGCGGCTTCCGTCCGGTCGGCGATGGCCCAGAGCGAGCGAGTCGGGTGCACCGTCATGCGGGTGAACTCGACCTGGGCGTCCCGGTGGCGGTGCTGTCCGAGCGCGACGAGGCCCGCCGCCCAGCGTGCGTCGGCACTGGCGAGTGCGAGCCGTCCGCCCAGCGACCGCGCTGAGCCGTCGCGGAGCGCCTGTTCGGCAGCCGTGGCGTCGCCGAGCAGTGCGTGTGCCCGGGCGAGCGTGCCGTACGCCATGCCGGCGACGAGGGGGAGCTGGCTCTCGGTGGCCATCCGGACGGCGTACTCGGCGTCGGCGACGGCGTCCCGGATCCGCCCGCGGAGCAGGAGGATCGTGGAACGCCCGCGGAGGGCCTGGGCCTCGTCCGCCACGGCGCCGAGTTCGTGTGCGCGCTCGTAGGCGAGCTCCCAGCACGTCAGCGCCGTCTCGAGGTCCTGGAGGGACTCGGCGGCGATCGCGAGCGAGGCGATGCCGAGGGGGGAGTCGGTGAGCTGGGGGACGAGGTGCGGGAGGTCCGCCCGGGCCGCGGGAGCCGTGCCGAACGGGTTGAGCAGGGCGAGGGCGACCGGCTTCAGCGGGCTCGCGGAGGACAGGCCACGGAGCTGCGTCTCGATCGCGTGCCACTCGGCGCGGGGCAGGTTCCGCCCGCGGACGCTCAGGGCCCAGACCCAGAGGACCTCCACGAGCCGGTCGGTGTGCTCGGCGCCGCCCAGCACGGACCGGACGTGGTCCGTCTCGATGCGGCCCGCGCCGGGGGATCCCGTGGTCAGGCTGAGGACGGTGCGGGTCACGGCGGTGGCGGTCACCGTGTCCGGGTCGCCGGCCAGGGCGTCCACCTGCTCGAGGAGCTCGAGCGCCTCGCTCGTCATGCCGGCGGCGCGCGCGGTCTCCGCCGCCCGTCCGAGCCGACGGGCCCGCCCGGCGTCCCCCTGGGACAGCGTGGCCGCGCGTTCGTAGGCGCGGACCGCCTCCGGTCGTGCGCCGCGCTGCTCGGCGCGACGCGCGACGGTCTCGAGGTCGGTGGCGATCGTCTCGTCGCGCTCGAACGTGGCGGAGGCCCGGTGCCAGGCAGCACGGGTCTCGTCGCGGGCGACGGACGCGAGCGCGCGGTGCGCGGCGGCGAGTTCCGCGGCGGTCGCGCTGCCGAGGACGGCGGACCGGAGGAGCGGGTGCCGGAAGTGCAGGGTGGCGAGGTCGGTGCGGAGGAGCCCGCGGACCTCGAGCGGCCCGAGGTCGGCCAGTCCGAGGTCCATCGTGCGCGCGGCCGCCATGACGTCCTGGAGCACGGCGTCGTCGGCGGCGGCCGCGAGGACCAGGAGTGCCCGGCTGCCGGCCGGGACGGCCGAGAGTTGGTCGAGGAACGCCTGCTCGAGCCGGCGGGTGGTCGGGAGCCGGGTGGCGAGGGAGGTCCCGGCGGCGCCGGTGGCGGCGAGCGCGGCCGGGAGCTCGCGGAGGGCGAGCGGGTTGCCGCCGGCCTCGGCGAGGATGCGCCGACGAGCCGTCTCCGACAGCCCCCCGGCACGCTCGGCGAGCAGGGCCTCCGCGGCGTCCTCCCGCAGCGGACCGAGTTCGAGGCGAGCGGCGGAGCAGGGGAACGCGCTGACGGGATCGTGCCCGGTCCGGGCGGTCGCGACGACCACGATCGGCGCGTTCGAGAGCCGCAACCCGATGAAGTCGAGGACCTCGGCGCTCGAACGGTCGACCCAGTGCAGGTCCTCGACGCGCACGAGGACCGGGCGGTGCGCGGCGGCCTCCTCGAGCAGGCCGAGGGCCGCGGTGCTCACGAGGAGCCGGTCCGGCACGGGGCCGTCGTGGAGGGCGAGCGCGGTGAGCAGTGCACCGCGCTGTCGTTCCGGCAGGGCGTCGGCGTAGGGGAGCAGGGGGTGCAGCAGTTCGTGGAGGCCGTCGAACCCGACCGCGTTCGACCCCTGGACGCCCGTGCACCGGAGGACGCGGTGCCCGGCGCGGCGGGCGTGTGCCTCGACCGCGGCGACGAGGGCGGTCTTGCCCATCCCGGCCTCGCCCTCGACGAGCACCGCCGTCCCGCCCTCGCCCGCCCGGTCGAGCAGGGCCGTCAGGGCAGCGAGTTCCTCGTCGCGACCGAGGAGCGGGCGCTGTTCGTCCGTGCTGAGGCGGAGGACGCGTCCGTCGGCTCCGGCCTGGAGGCCCGCCCCGGGTCCGTCTGCGCCCATCGCCGATCCCCCCCCACCATTTGCGTGATCTTTCACCCAAATCTACGTGGTGGCGTCGTGGTCGGCAAGCCGGCGACCCCTACGGGTGGTCGGCGGGGCGCGGCAGGGTGCCGTGGTCGATGACGGTCTCGTACACGCGCTCGAGGACCTCGGCGAAGCCCGGCAGCTCGGCGCTGTCGAGTCCGCTGAAGAACATCCGCTTGACCAGGTCGGTGTGGTCGGGAGTCGCGTCACGCAGGGTCCGCCAGCCGTCCTCCGTGAGCGCGACCGCGGTGCTCCGACGGTCCTGGTCCCAGCGACGCAGCTCGACGAGGCCGCGCTCGGCCAGGCGCTTCGTGTGGTGGGAGGCGCGGCTGCGCTCCCAGCCGATGCGCGTGGCCAAGGCGGTCATCGTCATCACGCCGTCCGGCTCGCTCGTCAGGGCGACCAGGACGTCGTAGTCGGCGAGCGAGATGTCGCTGTCCGCGCGGAGCTGCCGGTTCATCTCGTACCGGAGGCGCAGCTGCAGCTTCATCCAGGCGTACCAGACCCGGATCTGCTCGTCGGTGAGGAACGCGTACGGCGACTCCGGAGGGACCTCGTCCTGTCCTGCCATCGACCGTCACCTCCCGTCGCCCGACCACCGGACGCCCGACCATCATGGCAGGGCGTCCGGCGCGGGCTGGCCGACCGTCAGGCGGGCGGAGCGCTCGTCAGGAGCGTGTAGACCTTCGCGATCACGTCGCCCTCGATGAAGCAGATGTCCATCCCGGACACCACCGGCGGCTGTCCCTCCGGGCCGAAGTGCCAGGCGAGGTACCCCATGCCGTGGTTCTCGTACACCGGTCCGGCGGGGGAGAAGACGAAGCCGGGCGCCTCGTCGAGCAGGCGTTGGGCCTTGGCGTGCAGGGCATCGTGCCCGACGACGACCTCGTCGGGGTCGAGGAAGGCGACGTCGGGAGCGTAGGTGCGCTCGATCGCCGCCCGTCGACGGTCGGGGTCGCGTTCGCCGAACACGTCGAACAGGTTGGCGTGCATGAGGGACTCGAGGGGTTGGGACACGGTGGGCTCCGGACGGTCGGGAGGTGGGTGTGGTCGGGGTCAGGGGTGGGACGGTGCGCGGTCGGTCCAGTCGAACACCAGGTGTCGGACCGCGATCGCCCACGCGCCGTCCACCCGGACGAAGCGGTCGAGGTAGCGGATCGACATCGTGAGGAGGGTCCGCTCGGAGCCCTCGTGCAGGACGTGGAACGCGACGCAGTACGTCTCGCCCTCGGCTTCGTCGGCTCCGGTGAACCGGATGGTCGACTGGCCGTTGAGGTACGTCGTCACGTCGTACTGCTCGACGAGGCCGGCGAACGTCTCCTCGAGGCGTTCACGCCCGCGGATCGTGTCGACCGGCTCGGTGGTCGACGGATCGCCCTGGAAGAGGACGACGACGCCGTCCTCGGTGAACACCGACGCCTCGAGGCGGGCGTCGCGGCGGTCGGCGCCCCGGGCGTAGGTCGCCAGCAGGGTGCGGATCTCCTCGCGGGCGACGAGGGTCTCGAGTGTCTCGGTCACGGCTGCTCCTCGGTGGTCGTGGTCGTGCTCTCTGGTGGACGGTCGGACGGACGCACCGACGGACGGACGGGAGGGCGCGGTGGGTCGGGTCACCACCGCGCCCGTCGCCGTCAGGCCAGGGCCGTGCGCAGCGAGGCGGTGGCCAGCAGGAGCGCGTGCTTCGCGGCCTCGGTGTCGTGCAGCGAGTTCACCATCACGAAGTCGTGCGTGATGCCGCCGAAGCGGGCGTTCGTGGCCTTGACGCCGGCCTCGCGCAGCCGTGCGGCGAAGGCCTCGCCCTCGTCGCGGAGCACGTCCGCCTCGGCGGTGATGACCAGCGTCTCGGGCAGGGTCGCGAGCGTCTCGAGCGGCGCGCGGAGCGGCGACACCGTCGGGAGCGCACGGACCGCCTCGTCGGTCGTGTACTGGTCCCAGTACCACTGCATGCCGGCGCGGGTGAGGAAGTAGCCCTCGGCGAACTCCTGGTACGACCCGGTGTCGAACGCGGCGTCCGTCACCGGGTAGAACGCCACGAGCTTGACGAACTCGACGTCCCCGCGCTCGGCGGCGAGCAGCGACAGCGCGATCGCCATGTTGCCGCCGACCGAGTCGCCCGACACCGCGAAGCGGGACGCGTCGAGGCCCTTGTCACGGCCCTCGCGGACGACCCACTGCGCCGCCGCGTACGACTGCTCGAGGGCGACCGGGTGGCCGGCCTCCGGCGAGCGGTCGTACTCGGGGAAGACGACGGCGGCGTTCGACCCGATCGCCAGGTCCCGCACGAGTCGGTCGTGGGTGTGGGCGTCGCCGAAGACCCAGCCGGCGCCGTGCACGTACAGGATGACGGGCAGGTTCGCCGTCGTGCCGGCCGGCTTGACGAGGCGGATCTTCACGGTGCCGGTGGGGCCGCCCGCGATCTCGAGCCACTCCTCGTCGACGTCGGGCTTGAAGATCGGGGTGTCCTGGACCGCGTCGACGGCCTTCCGGCCCTCCGCCGGCGGCAGCTCGTTGAGGAAGGGCGGGGTGGACGTCGCGTCGACGAACTCCTGCGCGGCGGGTTCGAGGGCGATGCCCTTCGGGTTTCCGGCCATGGTGTTGCTCCTTGTCGGGATGTCGGTGGGATGGGTGGGGCGGTCCCCACGTTCGCAGCGGGGCCGACGATGCGGCATCCGTCAGCTGACGTATCCGCTCAGAGCGCGCTCGTGCCGAGCTCCCAGAGGCGGTCGGCGTTCCCCCGGTCGAGGGCGTACCGGGCGACACCGCGGTCGTGACCCGTGCCGTCGTCGAGCACCGGGGCCTCCTGGTTGTCCTCGAAGTACCGTGCGGTCACGCCGGACAGGAGCGGTGAGGCGACGAGCAGCGTCGAGGTGGCGGCACCCTGCGCAGGCGTCTTGTAGAACGGTTGCTCGATGCGGTTGCCCGCCTCGTCCATCGCACCCATCGCGCGCAGGGTGTCGTCGTCGAGGTGCCGCTGGAGGCCCGTGGTGATCCACCCGGGCATGAGGCTGTTCGCGGTGACGCCGTCCGCCGCCCACCGTTCGGCGACGCCCACGGCGAGCAGGACGTCGGCCGTCTTCGACTGCGCGTACGCCGCCCAGCGGTCGTAGGGGCGCTCCGCGAACTGCGGGTCCTCGAAGTGGAACGGTGAGCGCAGGTGGGCGGTGGAGCTCACCGTCACCACCCGTCCGTCGCCGGACTCGGCGACGGCGTCGCGGAGCTCGAGCAGGAGCGCGAGGTGTCCGAGGTGGTTCGTCGCGAGCTGCATCTCCCACCCGGCGGCGGAGAGCTGCCGGTCGGGCAGCGCCATCACGCCGGCGTTCGCCACCACCCCGTGCAGGGGACCGACACGATCGTCGGTCCAGGAATCGGTGAACCGGCGGACCGAGGCGAGGTCGGCGAGGTCGAGCGGGCGGACGTGCACGCGGCCCGCCGTCCGGCCGGTCTGTCCGAGCGTCGCGGTGGCCCGGGCGGGGTCGCGGACGCCCACGACGACCTCGGCACCGGCACCTGCGAGGGCCAGGGCGGTCTCGGCTCCGATGCCGGAACCGCCGCCCGTGACGAGGTACCGCCGGCCGTGCAGGTCGACGTCGGCGAGCACGTCGGCCGCGGTGGCCGACGCCGGGAAGGGGGTGCGGATCAGGTCGGTCACGATCGCCGTGCCTCCCGGTCAGGACCGACGTGCCGCGGCGAGTGCCGCGGTCATGCCGTCGCGGTCGAGTCGGACGCCGTACGCGGGCTGGTCGCGCTCGTACCGCCACCCCTCGCTGAGCGGCCCGACGTCGACGACGTCGAACCCGAACCGGTCGAGCAGGCCGCTCACGACCGCCTTCGCGTCCGCGTCGTCGCCGGCGACCGGCAGGGCCCGGCGGCCGGGGGTGCCGGCCGGGGAGCCGTCCGTGGTGACGTCGGCGGCTCCGAGGTTGTTGAACGCCTTGACGACCGACGCCCCCGGGAGCGCCCGCTGCAGCAGCTCCGACGTCGTGGGGTGCTGGTCCTGCTCGAGCTCCTCGACGGGGCCGGAGTACTCCGGGTAGTAGTTGCCGGTGTCGACCACGACCGTGCCCGTGAACGCCTCCGCCGGCAGTGCCGCGTACCCGGTGACGGGGATCGCGACGACGACCACGTCGGCGGCCTTCGCGGCGTCGGCCACCGACGCGGCACCGGCGAGCGGGGCGAGCTCGGTGATGAGTTCCTCGAGCGTCTCCGGTCCGCGCGAGTTCGCGACGACGACGTCCAGGCCGACCTGCGTGGCGCGTCGGGCGATCTGCGAGCCGACGTTGCCGGCGCCGATGACGCCGAGGGTCTGGACGGGGGTGGGGCTGGCCATGCGGTGCTCCTGACGTGGTGGGTGCCGTGGTCCCTCCAGGTTCTGCGGTCCGTCCCCGCCCGGGCATCCGTCGGACGACGTAACCGCGTCGCGGTCGGGCGGGCGGTCGGGCGGTCCCGATCCGACCGCCCGACAGCGGCATGGCTGCTCTCCGGGCCTACCGGATCTCGAGGTCGTACACCGAGTACCCGTACGGCGTCGCGCGCTCGACCCCGTGCAGGCGGACGTACCGCCACGAGCCGGCGAGGGTGAGGCGGTCGGTCCCGCCGTCGCCGTCCGTCTCGGTCGCGAGCGTGGTCCACCCGTCGTCCGTCGCGTTCCGCGCCTCGACGCGGTAGGCGCGGCCGAACGCGTCCTCCCACCGCACGACGGCTCCGTGCAGCTCGTGCTCGGCGCCGAGGTCGACCGCGAGCCACTGGTCGTCGGTGTGCCCGCTCGCCCAGCGGGAGCCGGGGTCGCCGTCGACGGCGTTGCGTGCCGGGACCCCGTCACCCTCGTCGGCCGAGGACGAGACGGCCGCGCCGTGGGCGAGGTCGGGGGTCGGGGCACCCTCGGTCGAGAACACCCGGAGGGCCCACAGGGAGACGCCGTACGCCGTGTGCCGGCGGTCCGCGATCAGGCGGACGTACCGGGCGGAGACGTCCTGGAGCGCGTGGACCGCAGCGCCGCCCGCGCCGTGCTGCTCATCGGCGACCGTCCGCCAGTCGCCGTGCGGGTCGTCCCGGACCTGGATGCGGTAGGCCTCGGCCGAGGCGGCCTCCCAGTCGACCTGGACCTGGTCGACGGGCACGACGGCGCCGAGGTCGACGGCGATCCACTGGTCGTCACGGGCGGCGCTGGACCAGCGGGTGGACCCGTCTCCGTCGACCGCGTTGCGGCCGGCGAGGTCACCGCGCTCGTCGGAGGACGTGGTCACCGGCTTGCCGACCGCGACGTCCCGCGACGGGCCGGGTCCGTCCGGGCCGGGTCCGTCCGCGCCCGTGCCGTCCTCGGCGTGCTCGACGAGTGTCGTGACGGTCGCCTGCGCGGAGGCCCGGCCGACGGTGGCGGTGACGGTCGCGGTGACACCGCCGTCACGTCCGGCGGTGACGACGCCGTCGCCGTCGACGCTGCCCGTGCCGACGTCGTCGCCGCCCGCGACGGACCACGCCGGTCGGTCCGCGGCGAGGAGGCCGCCGTACCCGTCGCGGTCGAAGCCGTACGCCCGGAGCCCGACGGTGGCGGCGGGGCGGACGGTCGCCGACCGCGGAGCGAGCAGCACGTCGTCGACCTGGACGGCGGACGCGGCCGGGGTGCCGGACACGTGCACCTCCCAGATCGAGTAGCCGTAGCCGGTCAGACGCTGCGTCATGTGCAGGCGGACGAACCGGGCGCTCGTGCCGACCTGGACGGTGTCGGCGTCCGCGGTGGTCTTCTCGACCGTGCGGACGTCCCGCCAGTCGTCGTCCGCGCTGTCCTTGACCTGGACGACGTACTGCTCGGCGGCGGCGGCCTCCCAGTCGACCTGCACGGTGGTGACGTCGGTGCGCCGACCGAGGTCGATCGTGTAGTCGACGTCGTCGGCCCCGTGCGCGCTCTCCCACCGGGTGCCGCGGTCGCCGTCGACGGCCTTGCCGGCGGTGTTGCCACCGTCGGTCGAACTCGCGACGACATCGGCACCGGCCGCGGCGTCGGGGATCGCCGTGACGGACGCCACGACGGCGGTGCCCTCGACACCGGTGCCTGCCACGCCGGCACCGGTGGCGACGACGTACCCGGATCCGGCGCCGGTGGTCGTCACGGTGCCGTCGGGAGCGGCCGTGCCGGGCCCGGTGTAGGTCCAGGTGACGTCCCCCGGCAGTGCTGCGGGGTCGCCGTACTGGTCGTGGCCCGCGGCCCGGAACCGTTGCGGGGTGCCGACGACGAGACGGTCGACACCGGGGGTGACGTCGATGCCGGTGAGGACCGGTGCCGGGGCGACGCGGAACGCGACCGAGCCGTGCACGTCACCGACGGTCGCGGTCACCGTCGCCCGGTCCGACCGACCGGCGGCACGGAGGACGCCGGTGTCGCTGATCGTGCCGGCGTCGGTCGACCAGGTGACGTCGCCGAGGTCGACGGTCGCGCCGTACTGGTCGCGACCGGTCGCCGTGAAGGTGGTCGTCGACCCCGGGACGATCGTCTTCGGGTCGCCGTCGGCGTGCACCTCGATCTCATCCAGGTGCGCGTCGAGGTGCGACGTGATCTGCGTCTGCGCCGGGACCGCGATCTGCCCGATGACCTCCGTGCCCTCGTACACGTCGTAGGTGTGCTGCACGGTGTCGGGGTTGTCGAGCACGTAGCTGATCGTCCCGTCGGCCGCGCGGAACACCTGGCTGAGCGGGTCGGAGGTGTGCCGGTCGGTGACCTCGGTGCCGACGGTGCGGTTCGACATGGCCTGGTGGTAGACGAGTCCGGCCATCGACTGTCCGGTCACGGCCGGGTCCTCGGCGTCCCACAGTGCGGCGTGGACGTCGGCGTAGGTGTCCGGGTCGTACTGGCCGAGGAAGCCGAGGACGACGTTGCCGAGCGCGTCACCCATGCCGCTGAAGACCCGCGCGGCGTGCGCGGTGTCCTCGCCGGGCGTGTGGTCGGTCAGGTCGACGCCGTACAGCCCGTCGATGGTGGCCGTGTCGGCGCGGAAGTCGTCGACGAGGAACGGCAGGAGCGGCGACGGCACCGGCCAGTCCTTCGGCAGCTTGTCCGCCGTCGGTCCGTCGAGCTCGGCGGGGACGAGCGATGCCGGCAGCCTGTCCGGGGTCCAGTACCGGTCCGGGAACACCACCCGTCCGTCGTCGTCGACCGACACGAGCAGCGTGTCGGTGGCCTGGTCGTACAGGCGGTTCGCGGCGGTGCGCTGCGTCACGTACCCGGGGTGGTTCGCCTCGACGCTGCGGATCGCCTCCTGCAGCTCACCGATGGCGGCCGGGCGGTCGCGGCTGATCGTCGCGTCACCGTAGGTCCCGACGCCCCACCACTTCTTCGTGAGCATCTGGATCCGGCCGGCGTTGCCGTCGGTGACCCCGGCCTGGCCGAGGGCCCGTGGTCGGGCCGCCATCATCTCCCGCATGAGCGCCTTCGAGAACCCGGGGTCCCATCCGAAGTAGTCGAACCAGGGTGCGGTCGGCATCCACTGGATGCCGGAGATCCAGGCGGGGTCACCGGAGAAGTACGTGGCGTGGGCCTGTCCGGAGTCGAAGAGGATCCCGGCCTGCCCGTGCTGGTAGGCCTCGGGGAACGCCCCGTTGCCGTCGTACGACGCCGAGGCGGGGTTGCCGCGGACGTTCTGCCAGTAGTCGCGGACGGCGGCGCGCTCGGTGACGTACTGCATCGCGCCGGTGGCCTGCATGTCGGCGTCGCCGAGGACGGAGCCGAGCAGGAACAGGCCGGCTTCCGACTGGATCGCCTCGGACGACGATTCCTGGTTGTTGCCCCCGGGGGAGGACACACCGCCCGCGTTCGACCGGCCTTCCCAGACGCCGAAGGTCCGCAGGTGCGGGAAACGGGCGTCGTCACGGTCCCAGTTCGCGTACTGCTTGACCACGAGGGTCGCCATGCCCTCGTACCGGTCCGCCCAGGCGGGGTCCACCCGGCCGAGGAGCGCCGTCGCGACGGCGAAGTAGCCGTAGTGGAAGTGGTTGTCGTTGAACTGCGCGGAGCCGTACGAGTCGGCGAACCCGATGAGGGCCTTCCACGTCGGGTACATGGCGAAGAAGTGCTCCTTCTCGCCGTCCGTGTACGTGTACCAGTCGGTCAGGGCCGTCTCGAGCGTGTCCTGCAGCTTCCGGGCGTCCTCGGTGGCACCGATCTGCCGGGCGATGGTCATGTACTCGGCGAGTTGCAGGACGTCCTTGCCACCCCAGTACGTGTCGCCGCCGTACGTGGTCTTCGCGGCGTAGTCGTGCAGGTACCGCCGCATGACGTCCTCGGAGTACGGGTCGTCCCCGACGGCCTCGGGGGAGGCGCCGATCGGCGTGATGCCCGTGAACCGGTAGTCGAGCGTCCACCCGTCGTGTCCGACCGTGGTCTTCATGGTGCCGCGCGGGGTCGCGTAGGTGGCGCCGGTGAAGCGCAGGTTCGTGGTGGCGTCGGCGTACTGGTGCTGCAGCCAGCCCTGCACGGTGTCGTGGTCGTCGCCCTGGAGGGTGTCGGTGTCGATCGACCACTGCTGCCGGACGTTCGCGGCGGCGGCGTCGTAGGAGTACGCCATCGTCGTGTCGCGCGGGACGGCGAACGCGGTCCGGTGCAGGTCGTCCAGCGTGAGCCCGGTCTCGGGGACCGCGCTGAGGACCAGGTACGGCGTGCCGGAGGAGGCCTCGAGCACGTTCCCCGTCCGGGTGAAGGTCGTGCGGTCCGGAGCGTGCACGCCGAAGACGTGCCCGTCCTGGCGGATCTCGAAGCGGTCCGTCGTCACCGGCAGGTCGAGCGGCTGGCCGTCGCCGTCGGTGACCTCGGCACCCTCCTGCAGGGTGATCCGGGGCGTCATGCCGTGGAACTCGAACCACTCGTAGGGCGAGCCCTGCATGCTCGTGACGTCCATGTACTGGCCGCCGGGGCCGTCCTGCGGCATCCGCCAACTGACGTTCCAGTCGCCCCAGCGGAGTGCGTCGGCCTGCTTCGCGGAGAACGACGTGGAGAACCGCTCGGCGAGGCCGTCCGGGGCGTCGGTGAGCATCACCTGGTCGACGAGGACGTGTGCCCACCCGGCGCGGAGGTCGTC
Source organism: Curtobacterium sp. MCBD17_032 (assembly GCF_003234855.1). Classification (GTDB taxonomy): domain Bacteria; phylum Actinomycetota; class Actinomycetes; order Actinomycetales; family Microbacteriaceae; genus Curtobacterium. Next base: position 149,296 of record NZ_QKTO01000005.1, on the reverse strand, counting down.
GACGATCCGCAACCGGGCGGTCTGCCCCTGGAAGCGCGAGACGTCCCAGCTGTCCCACCGCAGGCGCTCGCTGTCGGTCCCGGTGCTGCTCGCGACGACGTCGCCGTCGACGAGCAGCTGCACGGCTTCGTGGTCGGGGTGGTCGCCCCCGCCGACGAGGAAGGCGAGCGTCGACCGGTCGATCGTGAAGGACGGGGAGGTGAGCGTCCCCGTCGCGCCGTCGCCGTCGGCGTCGGTGAAGGAGTCGAGGAAGCGGGACCCGAGCCATCCGGCGACCTCGCTCTGCCCCGCCGCGGTGCCGGACGCGGTCCGGTCGAACGCGTCACCGGTGGCGACCCAGCCCGTCGGCACGCCGTCCTCGAAGTCGGCGAGCACGCGGTCGGACGCGTCCGGGGTCGGCTCGACGGTCCCGCCGACGGTGACGGGTGCCTCGAGGCGCATCGCCGTGCCGTCGCTGTTCCAGCGGGTCGGGATGGTGACCTTCGTGCCCGCGGCGCTGTTCGACGACACGAACGGGTAGGCCCACATGTCGCCGGAGTACTCGCTGACGAGCAGGTCGGTCCACCACTGGTTCGTCGGCACGGGCTCCCCGGCCTGGGACGGGTCGATGTACAGCCGCTGGTCGAGCGTCTCCTGCACGTCGGCGCTGTCCGTGATGGTCGTCGGCGGGGTCGGGGCGTAGGAGCCGTCACCGACCCGCACGCCGTCGGCGGCCGGTCCGGCAGCACGGGTCGCGGCGTCCTGGTGACCGACGGCCGCGGTCGTCGCGTCGGTCGGCGACCGCGGGACGCCGGCGGTGGTGGCGGACGCAGCGGGCGGACCGACGAGCGCGAGCAGGGTGGCCGCGGTCAGGGCCGAGGCGGTGACGGCGAGGACGGACCTCGTGCGGACGGCGGAACGCGGTGAGCTCACCGGGGACTCCTGTCGGAGGGGCGGGCCGGACGCGGCGGACTCCGCGGTGCTCGGCTGGGGCTGGTGGTGCGGGACCTGCACCCGGACTGATCGGCAGGGCATGACGATCCGTCAGCGATCCGGGTCCCGGTCCTGGATCCTGACCGCCTCCGGGACGACCCGCACGGGTGCGGGCAGGACACCCGTGGTGGACCCAGCTCCACCGTCGCCGGACACGGAGACCCTGGCGGTGCTCCGACTCCGCGCCCTACCGTGGGCGGGTGACGAGCACGGACCGGACCGACCGCCCGACCAGCACGGGCACCGCGGTCCGCCCGACCGCGGCGTCGTCGACCGGGACCGACCGCTCGACGAAGCCCACCTGGGCCGTCCCACCGTGGACGTTCCTCCTGTCGGCCACCCCGTGGCGAGCGCTGGTCGACGTGACCCTCACCGCGGTGCTCGGCCTCGTCGTCGTCGCTCCCGTCACCGCGACCTGGTTCCTCGCACCGGTCTGGGCCGTCGCGATCGCGCGGGTGGGCCGCCGCCTGCCGGTCGTCCTCGGACTGCCCCGCATCCCCGACCCGCGGTCGTCCGGACGGGACCGCCCCACCACCGTCCGCGGACGGTTGCGGGACCCGCTCGCATGGAGCGAACTCGGCTACCTGCCCCTGTTCCTCCTGGTCGCCGCGATCGGCTTCGCGCTGGTCGTCCTGCTGCTCGTCGCCGGCAGCGTCGCCGTGGCGGCCGCCACCGGGGCCCGCCCACCCGCTGACGACGTCATCCGCACCTGGCTCGACGGCCTCCGGCTCGACCCGACCGCAGAACTGGCGGGTGCCGTCGTCGCGGCCGTCGTGCTGCTGTACGCGGTCACCGCCCTCGCGACGGCCCACGACCTGGCCGCACGGGCACTCCTCGCCGACCGGACCGGCGAACTCGAACACCGTGTCGAGGAGCTCACCGACTCGCGACGGGCGCTCCTCGACGGGTTCGACGCCGAGCGGCGCCGCATCGAACGCGACCTGCACGACGGTGCCCAGCAGCAGCTCACGGTCCTGTCGATGAACATCGGCCTGCTCTCGGTCGACCTCGACGCCGCCGAGCGGGACGGCCCCGACCTCGACGCACTGCGGGCAGCCCTCGACCGCATCAGCGGCAACGTCGACGACGCCGTCGGCGCCCTGCGCGCCACCATCCGCGGCATCCACCCCCGCGTCCTCGTCGACCACGGACTCGGGGCGGCCGTCGACGAGCTCGCCGCGCGCTCGCCGCTGTCCGTCCACGTCGCCGTCGACCTGCCCGACCGGCCGCCCGCACGGGTCGAGACCGCCGCGTACTTCGTCGTCAGCGAGGCGCTCACGAACGCCGGCCGACACAGCGGGGCCACCACGGTGCGGGTGACCGCCCGGACGGCCGACGACCGGTTCCGGCTCGAGGTCACGGACGACGGCGTCGGGGGAGCGGTGGCCGTACCCGGCAGTGGACTGGACGGCCTCCGGGAACGTGCGGCCGTGCTCGGCGGGACGTTCCACGTCGACAGTCCCCCCGGCGGCCCGACCGTCCTGCGGTTCGACGTGCCGGTGCACCGGGACGACGCGCGGGACCGTCCCGACGTGGTTCGATGGCGCCCGTGAAGATCTTCGTGGCCGAGGACGCCGTGCTCCTCCGGGAGGGCCTCGTCAGCCTGCTGGAACGCTCCGGTCACACCGTGGTCGGCACCGCGGGAGACGCCCGCGGACTGGTCCGGGGCGTGACGGCGCTCGCCGCGGCGGGGGAGGCGCCCGACCTGGTGCTCACCGACGTCCGGATGCCGCCGGACGGCACCGACGACGGTCTGCGGGCCGCGATCGCGCTCCGTCGCGCACACCCGGACCTGCCCGTCGTCGTGCTGTCGCAGGTGGTCGCCGACGCGTACGTGCAGGACCTGCTCGACGACGGACACGGTGGGGTCGGGTACCTGCTCAAGGACCGCGTCGGCAAGGTCGCCGCCTTCCTCCGGTCGCTCGAGACGGTGGCGGACGGCGGTGTCGTCGTCGACCCGGACGTGGTGCGGCACCTCACGCGGAGCCGGACCGCCGACAGTCCACTGGCCCGGCTCACCGCGCGCGAGACCACGGTGCTCGGCCTCATGGCCGAGGGCGCCTCGAACGCCGACGTCGCACGCGAGCTGCACCTGTCGGACGCCGCCGTCGCGAAGCACGTCGGCAACGTCTTCACGAAGCTCGACCTGGCACCGGACGACGCGAACCGCCGCGTCCGCGCCGTGCTCACCTACCTGCGTGAGAAGCGCTGACGTGCCCACGACCGAGGAGGCGTGACGTGACGACGATCGGCCTGCGGCGGATGGTCCCCCGCGACCCGACCCAGCGGCACCGCGCCGCGAGCCCCCTGGAGCTGCTGTTCGACCTCGTGTTCGTGGTCGCGGTCGGCCTCGCGGCGACGAACCTGCACGAGATCGAGGCGGAGGGCGAGGTGACGTCGGCCGTCCTGTCGTACGGCCTGGTGTTCTTCTCGATCTGGTGGGCGTGGATGAACTTCACGTGGTTCGCCACCTCGTTCGACACCGACGACTGGTTGTACCGGGTGACGACGGTGGTCCAGATGGCCGGGGTGCTCGTCCTCGCCGCCGGGGTGCACGCCGTGATGGTCGACGGCGACTTCACGGTCGGGATCACCGGCTACGTGATCATGCGGCTGGCACTGGTCGCACAGTGGACCCGGGCCGCGATCTCGTCGACGCGGTTCCGTCCGAGCGCGATCCGGTACGCCGTGGGCGTCACCGCCGTGCAGGTCCTCTGGGTGGCGTCGCTCGCGCTGCCTCACGACGTGCGACCGTTCGCGGCGCCGGTGCTCATCCTCGGCGAGCTGCTCGTGCCGGTCTGGGTGGAGTCGCGGTCGGAGACGACACCGTGGCACACCCACCACCTCGCCGAGCGGTACTCGCTGTTCACGCTCATCGTCCTCGGTGAGGGGCTGCTCGCCTCGGCGAACGCCGTGATCGACGCCCTCGAGCACACCGAGCACCTCGGCTCCCTGCTCACCCTCGCGGCGTGCGGGCTCGTGATCACCGTCGGGATGTGGTGGATCTACTTCTCGCGGGAACAGCACGACCACATCCGGGACCTGCGGTCCGCGCTCGTGTTCGGGTACGGGCACTACCTCGTCTTCGCGGCCGCCGGGGCGTTGCCGGCCGGCATCGAGGTCGCGGTGCTCGCCGACGACGGACGGGTGCACCTCGGCTCCGCCGCGGTCGCCGCGACCGTCGCCGTCCCGGTGGCGTCGTTCGTGCTCGCCATCTGGGCGCTCGCCATCCGCCCGTCCCTGCCGCGCGGGGCCAACACGGCCGTCGTCGTCCTGTCGGTCGCGGTGCTCGCCTCGATCGCGGTCCCGGCGGTCTCGTTGCCGGGGACCGCCCTGCTCGTCGTCGCCGTCGTCGTGACGCTCGAGGTGGCCTCTCCGCGGGGCGCCCGGGCGCAGCGCGTACCCGTCGCCGCGCACTGACGCACCGACGTCCGCACCCGCCGGCGGCGCCCGTCGGCCGGAGGTCCGCGGGCATGGTGCGGCAGTCGTCCTCAGCGCGCCCGCGACCGCGCGAGCGCGAGCCGTCCGGCGCGGTACGCCAGGCCGACCGACGTCACGACGAGCCCGCCGACGATCGAGGCGGGCGGCAGTGCGGCGACGAGGACGACGCACCCGACCGCGCCGACGACGGCCAGGAGGCGCGGGTACCGCCGGTCCTGCCGCTCCTGCGTCCACGCGGCCACGTTCGCCACGAAGTAGTACAGCAGGACGCCGAAGGACGAGAAGCCGATCGCGCCGCGCAGGTCCGTCACCGCGACGAGCACGCACACGGCGAGCCCGAGGGCGAGTTCCGCCCGCGCCGGGACCTGCCAGCGCGGGTGCACGGCGGCGAACCACCCGGGCAGGTCCCGGTTCCGCGCCATCGCGAGGCTGGTGCGGCCGACCCCGGCGATCATCGCGAGCAGCGCACCGAGGGACGCGGCCGCCGCGCCGACCTGGACGACGACGCCGGGCCAGGGGAGCCCGGCCGTGTCGACGACGGACCGGAGCGGGGCGGCGGAGGAGGCCGTGCCTCCCGGCCCGAGCGCGTGCACCGCGGCGACCGCGACGAGCGCGTAGACGACGAGCGTGATCGACAGCGCCGTCACCACGGCACGCGGGATGGTGCGCGCGGGGTCGACCACCTCTTCGCCGAGCGTGGCGATGCGGGCGTAGCCGGCGAAGGCGAAGAACAGGAAGCCGGCGGCCTGCAGGACGCCGAGCGGCGCCGCCGGTGTTCCCGGTGCGGCCGCCGTCGGTCCGGTGGTGGTCGTGCCGATGACCACCACCACGGTCAGCGCGACGAGGGACACGACCACGAGCACCCGCGTGAGCAGCGCCGTGCGCGTGATGCCGAACGCGTTCACCACCGTGAGCACGACGACCGCGGCGATCGCGACCGGCCGCTGCCACGGTTCCGGCACGACGTAGGCGGCGAAGGTGGTCGCCATCGCTGCCGAGCTGGCGGTCTTGCCGATGACGAACCCCCACCCGGCTGTGAAGCCGGCCCAGGCCCCGAGGCGTTCCCGCCCGGACACGTACGCGCCGCCGGAGGTGGGGTACCGGGCGGCGAGTTGCGCGGACGAGGTGGCGTTGCAGAAGGCGACGACACCAGCGAGGACGAGGGCGAGGAACAGGCCCGTCCCGGCAGCGGCGGCCGCGGGGGCGAACGCCGCGAACACGCCGGCGCCGATCATCGAGCCGAGGCCGATCGTGACGGCGTCGGACAGCCGGAGACGACGGGCCAGGGGTCCGGTCGCGGGAGCGGGGTGCACGTCCGTCACCGTGGCACACCGAGGTGAACTCGGGGCGACCGGACGCGTCGGACGGTCAGGCGGCGTGACGTCCCAGTGAGACGGCCTCGAGCGGCGTGTCCTGCAGCTGCCGGCCGCGGAACCAGCGGAGCAGCCAGTCCGCCGGGGACCCGGCCAGCCCCGCCGGCAGCCCACCGCGGCGCTGCAGGAAGTCGCTGAAGCCCGGCTCGTCCCGGACCTCGGCGTCGGAGGGGTTGCCGAAGGCCATCGACCACCCGTCGAAGCGGCGGGTGTCGACCTCCTCGCGGCTGAGCGAACGGACGTCCGTGTGCCGCGGGTCGCGCTGGATGGCACCGAAGCGGTCCTCGACGCTCCACGCCGGGCCCTCGAGGACCTGCATGAAGCGGCCCTCCTTGGCGACGAGGAGCCCGGAGACGCCGAGTGCGTCGTTCTTCAGGCGGGCGTCCCGCAGCAGGTCGACGAGCTGCGCGTCGGTGAGGTCGTCGACGGCGACGGACATGTAGACGAGGGAGAGCATCGCTTCACCCTCGTGCACGACCTCCGGAGAGGTCAACCGGGCGTCTGCCGGATCGCCGGATCCCGCACCGGACCGCGTCGCCTGCCGTTCACCCGCGCTGCCTACCGTCGCCGGTGATGCCCTCGCCGCAGTCCGGACCCTTCCGCACCGACGTCCACGCGATCCGCGCCCTGGCCGTCGTGCTCGTGGTCGTGTACCACCTCGACGCCGGGGTGCTCCGCGGCGGGTTCGTCGGGGTCGACGCCTTCTTCGTGGTGTCGGGGTTCCTGATCACCGGGCAACTCGTCCGCGAGCTCCGGCACCGCGGCGGCGTCGACCTGCCCGCGTTCTGGGCGCGACGGGCTCGGCGGCTCGTCCCCTCGGCGCTCGTCGTCCTCACGGTCACCGGGGTCGCCGCCGTCCTGCTCTCCCCGCGGGAGGACTGGCCCACCCTCGGCCTGCACCTCGCCGCGAGCGCGGTCTCCGTCGAGAACTGGGCCCTCGCCGCGTCGCGCACGGACTACCTGGCCGCGGGCAGCCCGTCGACGCCGTTCGAGCACTTCTGGTCGCTCGGGGTCGAGGAGCAGTTCTACCTGCTCTGGCCGCTGCTGCTGCTCGCCGGGTGGTCGGCCGGCGGACGGCACCGGCTGCGGTCGTCGAGGACCGTCGCGGCGGTCGTCGTCACGGTGGTCGCGGCCTCCCTCGTGTGCTCGGTGGTGCTCACCGCGACCGACCCGGCCCCCGCCTACTCGTGGCCGCACACCCGCGCGTGGGAGTTCGGCGTCGGGGCGCTGCTCGCGCTCGCGCCGGCACCCGGTCCGGCGTCCGGGAGGGTGTGGGTCCGGACCGGTCTCGCCGCCACCGGGTGGCTCGGTCTGGTCGCCTGCGCGGTGGTGCTCCACCCCGACGTGCCGTACCCCGGCACCGCAGCCGTCCTGCCCGTCGCCGCCACCGCGCTCGTCATCGCGACCCGCGTCGACACCGGCGTCCTCGCCCGCCTCGCCGTGCTGCCGCCCGTCCGCTGGCTCGGCCGGGTCTCCTACCCGCTGTACCTCTGGCACTGGCCCGTCGTCCTCCTCCTGCCGCGCGCCCTCGAACGGGCGGGGGTGGCGGACGTGCCGACGCCCGTCCCCGCGGCCGCGGTGGTCCTCCTGTCCGCGGGACTCGCGCACGGCACCGCCGTCCTCGTGGAACGTCCGGTGACGGCCGGGAGGCTCGCCCGCCTCCGCCCACGGGTCACCTTCGCCGTCGTGGCGGCGGGCACGGCCCTGGTGCTGCTCGCGCCGGCCGCCGGGTGGACGGTGCTGACCGGTCAGCTCCGCGAGGACCGTGCACTCGCCGCCGAGCTCGGCGGTGGCGCCAGGTCTTCTCCCGGGGCGACCTCCGGTCCGGTGCCGGGCTCCTGCTGGGGATCGGCCGCCATCGCCCCGGGGAGCGGGTGCCTCGTCGGCGGAGACCCCGACCGGGGGACCACCCCGTCGACCATGACCGGCGCGTACGACATCGACCCCACGTGGGACGACTGCCAGGCGGAGGCGACCGCGGCCCGGAGCTGCGTCGTCGGGGTCCGCGGGGGCACCCGGGTCGCGCTCGTGGGTGACTCGCACGCGCACCAGTGGTCCTCGGCCCTCGTCGCCCTCGCGGAGCGACGGGGGTGGGAACTGCACCTCGTGGTCAAGGGCGGGTGCGAGTTCTCCCACGTCGTGTGGTCCGACGTCTCCGATGCCGAGCGCGACCGGTGTCGGGCGTGGAACGACGCCGTCGACCGGTCGTTGGCGGCGGGAGCCCCCTACGACCTCGTGTTCACCTCGTCCCGGGCCGACCTGCGGGGCACCCCCGGAGGTCCCGACCCGGCGCGGCGCGCGCTCGAGGGGTACCGGGCCTCCTGGCAGCCCCTCGTCGCGCGAGGGACCACCGTCGTCGCGATCCCGGACACCCCGGCCGCGGGCAGCGGTGTCCAGCGCTGTGTCGACGCGCACCCCGACGCGCGGCGGGCGTGCCGGATCAGCACGGGTCGGGCCTTCGCCGCCGGGGACCGACTCGTCGACGCCGCGCGGGCGACACCGGGCGTGGTCGTCACCGACATGACGCCGTGGTTCTGCACGGACGGGTCCTGCCCGGCGGTGATCGGCAACGTGCTCGTCTACCGGGACTCGCAGCACCTGACGCGCACGTACGTGTCGACCCTCGTCGGGCCGCTCGGCCGGACCGTGGACCGGGCGCTCGACCGGGTCGCGCCGGACCGTGCAGGGCCACCGGACGGATGACGGCGTCCGTGCCACGCTCGACCTGTGGAGACGAAGCCGACCGCGGACGAACGCGAACCCTGGGTCCGACGACTCCGCGACGGGCAGGCGCCTCCTGTCCTGCGGATCGTCACCGCCCTCCTCGTGCTGTCCGCGACGGGGGCACTGACGCTCTGGCTCGAGGCGCTGCACCCGGAGTGGGTGCGGCGTACCCACGGCGACGGTGGACGAGGCAGCAGCATCGTCTTCGTGCCGCTCGTCCTCCTGCTCTGCGGGATGGTGGGAGCGGTCGTCGCCTGGCTGGTGTCCCGGCAGGACCGGAGGACGCTGCAGCGCATCCGGGAAGCCGGCGTCGACGTCGCCTTCCACCTCCCGGTCGCGACGACGTCGACGATGGCCGCCGAGCAGTTCGCCGAGCCGGAGCCGGTGATCTGGACGGTGGACGACGTCGGGCTGCACGGCTGGGGTCCGGACCACCGCGGCCCGGTGCACGAGCTGCCCTGGGCGAAGACCCGGCGCATCGATGTCGCGACGCGCAGGTGGCGGGGTCAGGACGCGGACTACGGCATCCGCATCGACACCGATCACGGGCACGTGGTCCTGGAACCGCGGAGCGGGCTCTGCCGCCCCTCCCGGGCCGGCCAGGACGGGCTGGCCGTGCTCACGCGCGTGCTCCGCGCACTCCGGGACCGCGCGGCTCCGCTCCCCGGTGCCGGGGGAGCGACGGGGGACACGCCGCTGGGCGCCCCGGCAGCGCCGACCGGGTAGGGAGGAGCCCATGGGTTCACGATTCCGCGGCAAGGTCGTCGTCATCACCGGAGCATCGAGCGGCATCGGCCGGGCTGCTGCGCACGAGTTCGCGAAGCAGGGCGCCACGCTCGTCCTCGCGGCGCGCGGCGAGCAGAGCCTGGAGGAAGCCGCCGCCGAGTGCCGGAAGCTGGGCGCCGAAGCGATCGCCATCCCCACCGACGTCGCCGACGAGCGTCAGGTGAACGACCTCGTCGGCACCGTCACCAGCCGCTTCGGCCGCATCGACGTCTTCGTCGGCAACGCCGCGCTGTTCGTCTACGGCCTGTTCGAGCAGACCCCGACCGAGGCGTTCAAGCGCGTCGTCGACACGAACCTGCACGGTCACGTCCACGCCGTGAAGGCGCTCCTGCCGCACTGGAAGCAGCGTGGTGAGGGCACGTACGTCCTCGTCGGCTCGATCCAGTCGCTGCTGTCCGCGCCGTACCAGTCGGCCTACGTGACGAGCAAGCACGCGGCCCTCGGGCTCATGGACGTGCTCGCCGACGAGCACCTGGGCACGCGCATCCGCTTCGGCGCCGTCCTGCCGTCGACGATCGACACCCCGATCTACCAGAACGGCGCGAACTACACCGAGAAGGCGTCGCACCCGCTGCCGCCGACCGTCTCCGTGCAGCGCGCCGCGAAGGCCGTCGTCGCCGAGGCCCTGCACCCGAAGCGCAACCGCTACGTCGGGCGCATCCAGGCCGCACTCGTGCCGGCCGAGTTCATCGTGCCGTGGCTGTTCCACCGCATCACCCGTCCGGCCGTCGAGGTCTTCGCCCTCCGCGGGGAGCAGGCGCCCACCGACGGGAACCTCTACGCGCCGACCGACGCCGGCAACGCCACCGACGGCGGCTGGGTCGCGAAGCGGCGTCGCGTGACGCGGCCGCTGGTCTGGCTCGGCGTCGCCGGTGTCGCCGTGCTCTTCCTGCGGGGCGGCTCGCGTCGCTGACGCGTCCCGATGACGGACGGGAGGCCCGGTGCCAGCTGGTACCGGGCCTCCCGTCCGTCCGTCGGGCGGACACCTCGGCCCCGTAGAGTCCTCATGTGCCACGGACCGGACGCAGCAGCTCATCCTCCCGTCGCGTCGGAGGCACCGCCCTCGCGCTGACGCTCGCCGTCGCGGCGGCGGTCGGCGGTCTGCTCGGTGCCGCGCCCGCCGCGGCGCACTCGGCGCTCACCGGCAGCACCCCCGCGGACGGCGCCACCGTCACGACGGCACTGCGGCAGGTCGACCTGACCTTCAGTGAGGCGCCGCTCGCGGGACTCGATGCGGGCCTCCGCATCGAGGTGCGCGACCAGAGCGGCCAGGACGAGTCAACGGGCGAGGTCCGCGTCGACGGGACGACGATGTCGAAGCGCGTCGCCCTGTCGGCCGGCCCGCACACCGTGCTGTGGCGGTACGTCTCGCCGGACGGCCACCCGATCGACGGGCAGCTCACGTTCACGGTCGAGGCCGTGCCGGTCACGTCGAGCACGCCCGCTCCCGTCGCCCCGCCGAGCGCGACCGCGAGCCGGGAGACCGAACTCCGGTCGGAGGCGTCCGTCACCGCGACGCCGAGCCCTGCTGCCGCCACGGATCCGCGCGCGACCGGCCCGGGAGCACCCGCACTCCCGTGGGCGCTCGGCGGTGTGCTGCTCGTCGTCGCCGCTGTCGTCCTCGTCGTCCGGCGCCGCTCCGGACAGGCCGGCGGGTGAGTCGCGGCGTGGGCAGGGTCCGCCGCGGGCTCGCCCGGAAGGTCGTGTCGTGACGAGGGACGAGGACGCCGTCGAGCGCGCTCGGCGGGCGGTGCTGCGCCGCTTCCGCTGGCTCGACGGTGACGCGGACACCTGGTCGGTGCTCGCTGATCCGGACGCTCTCGCAGCGGTCGTCGCGGGGCTCGCGGCACTCGTCGCGGAGGACCGCGCGGACCTCGTCCTCGGCATCGAGGCGCGCGGCTTCGTGCTCGGGCCGGCCGTGGCCCTGGCGCTCGGCGTCGGGTTCGTCCCGGTCCGGAAGGACGGTGCCCTGTTCCCGGGTCCGCTCGTGCGTCACGTCACCGACCCCGACTACCGCGGACGCCGCTGGACGCTCGCCACCAGACGGGACCTCGTCCGCCCGGGACAGCGGGTGGTGCTCGTCGACGACTGGATCGAGACGGGCGGGCAGGCGACGGCCGCTGCGGCGCTCGTCGACGCGTGCGGCGGGACACTCGTCAGCGTCGCGGTCGTCGTCGACGAGGCGTCAGCGGCTGCGCGGGACGCGCTACCGCCGATCCGGCACCTGGTCCGGGCCGCCGACCTCTGAGGAACTGCTGGCACGCGCCGGGTCAGTTCGCCAGGTCGTCCAGCCAGTTCGACCGCAGCCGGAGCGCCCGCTCGATGCTCCCCGCAACCGTCGCGACACCGGCGGCGATGTTGACCGCGAGGGGGATCTCGATCGCCAGTTCGAATGCCCCGACCGCCTGCTGGACGGGCGGGATCGCCGTGATCCCCTCGAGCAGCTGCGGCACGGCGAGGCCGACACCCGCCAGCACGACCAGGGTCGACGTCGTCCCGATCGCCCGGCTCAGTCCGGGGCGCTCGGCCGCCAAGCGGGCTCGGCGGCCCTCGGCGCTCCCGGCCAGCGGCGTCAACTGGTGCACGGCACCCGTGGCGGCGACGAAGTGACACCGGCGCAGTCCGAAGGTGCCGACGGCGACCTCGATGTGGCCGCCGGGGACCGGGAACCGCGCCGGGAGCGATGCGAGGGACAGCAGCCGGCCGTCCCGGTACAGCCGGGCACGGACGGCGCCGTCGTCACGGTCGCCCAGGTGGTCCACATCGACCGTGTAGGTCGCCGTGGTCGTGGTGCCGGGGTCGCTCAGGTCGATCTGGAACAACGACCGGGTCGCCACCTGCCACCACCGCAGCGGCGGGAGCGGCTCCCCGTTGCCCTTCCGGACGCGCCGTTCGCGTCGGCGGTCGCGCCACCCCTCGGTCCCCATCGGCCCCCGCCTCCGCCCGTGGCGCTCTCCGCGGCGCCGCCACCGGTGTCGGCCACGCGACTGCGAACCGACCGGCGCGACCAGTGTCGCAGGCCGGTCAGTGTGCGTCGAGGACCACGGCCACCGCCTCCACCTCGACCAGCTGGTCGTCGTAGCCGAGGACGGTGACGCCGAGCAGGGTGCTCGGCACGTCGTGGTCGCCGAACGCGTCGCGGACGACACGCCACGCGGTGACCAGGTCCGCTCGGCGAGCCGACGCCACGAGCACGCGGGTGCTGATGACGTCCGTCATGCGCGCCCCGGCGTCGGTCAGCGCCTGCTGCAAGTTCGCGACGCACTGCGCAGCCTGTGCCGCGTGGTCGCCCGGGGCGACGGTCGCTCCGTCCGCGTCGAGCGGGCACGACCCGGCGAGGAAGACGAGCCGGGCATCAGCCGGCGCTGTGGCGGCGTGCGCGTACTCAGCCGGGCTGAGCACGCTGGACTGGATCAGTTCGACCGCGGTGGGTCGTCCGGTGGCCGTCACTCGAACATCTCCGCGAGCAGCGCCGACGGGTCCCCGTCCACCACGTGCGCGGACCGCTGCTCCGGCCAGCGGAGCACACCGTCGTCCGGCCAGCACGGCACGACGTGCAGGTGCAGGTGCGGCACGCTCTGCCCGGCGTCCGCCCCGGTCGCGCTGAGCACGATGACGCCCGTGGCACCGAGGGCGGCCCGCATCGCGCGGCCGACCCGTTGTGCGAGCAACGTCGTCGCCCGCAGCGCGTCCGGAGGGACGTCGAGGAGGCCCGTGGCGTGCTCCCGCGGGACGACCAGCGTGTGTCCCGGCGCGAGTTCCGACTCCGGGAGCGGCCGGAACGCGACCGCGTCCGGCTCCCGCTCGATCCAGACGGTGTCCGGGTCGTCCGTCGCGATGATCCGGCAGAAGACGCAGTCGTCGGGGTCCACCGTCCTCACGGGCGCGACGCCCGGTGTGCCCGGAGCGCCTCGACGACGAGCGCGTGGTCGTCGTGCATCTCGAGGCCGCTGACGCCGACGGCGCCGATGAGCGACCCGCGCACGACGAGCGGGAAGCCCCCGCCCGCGGCCTGGTACTGCCGGGGGTCCAGCGCCGCGGCCTCGTCGAACGTCGAGCCGCCGACCTCGTACTGCGTCCGCACCGCGAGCGTGGAGTGGGCGAAGTGCCGCACCACCCGGAACTTCCGTTCCAACCAGGCGTCGTTCACCGCGCCGGAGCCCGGGGTCGCCGCGTGGAACACCCGCTGTTCACCGAACGACACCGCGAACCCGACGCCGAGCCCGCGCTCCAGGGCGGTCGCCCGCAACCAGGAGCCCACCGCCCAGGCGTCGTCGAGGTCGAACGAGTCGTGGTCGAGTTCGCGTTCCTCCGCGAGCAGGACGGCGAGCTTCTGCTCGGTCCCGAGTTCGCGGTACCGGGCACCGGTGGTGGTTCCGGTGGTGTCGGTGGTTCCGGTGGTGTCGGGCATGGTGCTCCTCACGGGGACGGCGGTGTCGCTCGTCACGGTAGCGCGATCCTCCGTATGGTGAGCACGTGGAGTTCCCGGGGGAGGCGGACGGCGCGCGCGACGCGTCGGCCTCTCCGGGGTCACCCCGGGGTACGCAGGACCAGCAGCACCACACGCCCCGAGAGGCTCGGCGCGCTCCGCGCGCGCGACCTCACGGAGGCACCGACAGGTCCCCCGGGAACCCCACGCCCGTCGAGGTGGTCGCGACCGCCCTCGCGGACGCCTTCCTCGCCGCCGACGCCTGGGACACCGGTCCGCTCACGGCCGCGGGCTTCGACGTCGTCGGACCGGAGCGCGCGTACGTGGGCCACGCCGTCCGCACCGCGCTCGAGACGTACCCACGGCCTCCCGTCGACGCGCCCCGGCAGCTCGCGGCGGTGATCGCGGCGTCACCGCAGCTGGTGCGACTGCACCGCACACGGTCCACCCGCCATCCGGTCCGGGTGCTGCTGCGGCGGGCGGTCCCGGTGCGCGCGGCGCCGCGGGTGTCGAGCCGCCTGCTCGTCGACACCCTGCCCGAGCTCGCCCGCGAACTGGACCTGACGGTCGGCCGGCTCCTGTGGCTCGCCGACACGCGCGGGTGGAACCGCCGATCCGGCTCCGCCAGCCCGCTGCACCACCACCGGCACGAGTGGGTCCGCCGCCCGGAGCGCACGCCGCGCCTGCTCGAGAAACCGTTGGACATGCTCCGCCGGACGCAACGGACGGTCCTCGACGAACTCCTGGCGGTCCTGCCGGTGCACGACGCGGCACACGGCTTCGTCCCCGGCCGCAGCGTGGTCTCCGGCGCCGCGCTGCACGTCGGGCAACGCGTCGTCATCACCGCCGACCTCACCAGCTTCTTCGCGAGCGTCCGCGCACGGTCCGTGTACGGGGTGTTCCGGGCGGCCGGGTTCGCGGAACCCCTCGCCCACGTCCTCACCGGTCTCTGCACCCACCGGGTCCCGACCCACGTGCTCGCCGCGATGCCGCCCGGCGGGGACGTCGACGAGCGGGCTGCCCTCCGCCGCGCCCTCGCCGACGCGCACCTGCCCCAGGGGGCGCCGACCTCCCCGGCGCTCGCGAACACCGTGCTGCGGCACCTCGATGCCCGCCTCGCCGGGTGGGCCGACGCCGCCGGTGCCGTCTACACCCGGTACGCCGACGACCTCACCTTCAGCGGCGACGACCGTCTCGCGCGGCGCGCCGACGCCTTCCTCCGGGGTGTCGACCGCATGGTCACCGACCAGGGCCTCCGGCTCAACGCCCGCAAGACCCGGGTCCGACCCGCGAGCGTCCGCCAGAGCGTCACCGGCGTCGTCGTCAACGACCGCACCGCTCCCGGCCGCCGCGAGGTCGACCGCCTCCACGCCGTCCTCCACAACTGCGCCGAGCACGGACCGGAGTCACAGAACCGGTCAGGTCATCCGGACTTCCGGGCACACCTCCTCGGCCGTATCGGCTGGGTCGAGCAGACCAACCCCGGACGAGCCGACCGTCTCCGCCGGGAGTTCGTCCGCATCACCTGGTGATGAAGCCCCGTCACCCCCCGCGTGACGGACGGACGCCGGACGTCATCCGACGCAACACCCCGTCACGGACCGCAACCCACGCCCCGGCTCGGCGTCCGTCGCCGTAGCGTCGACGCACGCCCGATGCCCCGCATCCCGCACGCCGTGACCACTGACAGAGCCGAGGAACCCGTGCCCGACCGCATCACCCTCGTCACCGCACTGCAGGGCGCCGGATGGCACCCGGCAGCCTGGCGGACCGACCCGGTCGCCGCGCGACGCCTCCCGACCCTGCAGCACTGGCGCGACGTCGTCGGGGAGCAGGACCGCCTCGGCGTCGACGCCGTCACGCTCGAGGACTCCTTCGCCGCCGGCCCCGTGGACGCGACCGGTGACCTCGACACCAGCACGGTCGTCGGCCGCCTCGACGCACTGCTCGTCGCCGCCGCCGTCGCACCGGCCACCCGCCAGATCGGCCTCGTCCCGACCGTCTCGGTGACCCACACCGAACCGTTCCACGTCGCGACGGCCCTCCAGACCCTCGACCACGTGTCGACCGGCCGGGCCGGGTGGCGACTGCAGGTGAGTCCCACCGCCCGCGAGGCCGCGCTCTTCGGCCGCCGGACCCTGCCCGACGGGGCACCGGGACCGGGCTCGGTCGAGCCGCTGCTCGACGAGGCGCGCGAGGTGGCCGAGGTCGTCGCACGTCTCTGGGACAGCTGGGACGACGACGCCGTCATCCGCGACGTCGCCACCGGCCGCTTCATCGACCGCGACCGCATCCACGACGCCCGGTTCCGGGGCTCGTACCTGTCGGTGCACGGCGCGTCGATCGTCCCGCGGTCCCCGCAGGGTCGGCCGCCGGTCCTCGCACTGGCGCACCGCGAGGACACGGCTCGGTTCGCGGTCGACGCGGCGGACGTCGTGCTCGTCACGCCCGGCGCGGGCGGCCTGGAGGACCGGGGCGCGCTGGCCGTGGTGCGGGACGCCGAGCAGGCGGCCGGATCGGACCGGGAGCGCCCGGTGCTCGCGGACCTCGCGGTGCTCATCGGGTCGTCTTCGGCGGAGGCGGCGGACGCGCTCGCAGCGCTCGACGCGGCGGCGGGAACCGTGGCGGCGGGGCCTGCGGCAGCGGGTCCCCCCTGGTCGGACGCCGCCGTGCTCGCGACCACCGTGCCGGAACTCGTGTCCCGCATCGGCGACCTCCGTGCCCTCGGGTACGCCGGCGTCCGACTGCGCCCGCTGCGGATCCCGCTCGACAGCACCGCCGTCGCCCGACAGCTCGTCCCCGCGCTCGTCGCCGCCGGGCTCCGCGCGGACGTCGCCTCGCGCCCCGTCGCCGACCTGCGGACGCGGTTCGGGCTGGGACCCGCGGTCAGCCGGTACGCCACCACGACACCCGAGGGGGTCCCCGCATGAGCACGAAGCGACAGGTGCACCTGGCCGCCCACTTCCCGGGCGTCAACAACACCACGGTCTGGAGCGACGACCGCGCGGAGAGCCAGATCGCGTTCTCGTCGTTCGAGCACTTCGCGCGGAACGCCGAGCGGGGCCGGTTCGACTTCCTGTTCCTCGCCGAGGGGCTGCGGCTCCGCGAGCAGAAGGGCCGCGTGCACGACCTCGACGTCGTCGGTCGTCCGAACACGCTGGCCGTCCTGGCCGCCCTCGCCGGGGTGACGTCCCACATCGGGCTCGTCGGCACGCTGTCGGCGACGTTCAACGAGCCGGTCGAGCTCGCGAAGCAGCTCGCCACGCTCGACCACCTCACCGAGGGCCGCGCCGGGTGGAACGTCGTGACGAGCTCGGACGCCTTCCACGGTGCCAACTTCCGACGCGGGGGCTTCCTCGACCACGCGGACCGGTACACGCGCGCCGCCGAGTTCGTCGAGCTCGCCCGCGAGCTGTGGGACTCGTGGCAGCCGGACGCCGTCGTCGCGGACGCAGCCGGCGTGTACGCGGAGCGCTCCCGCATCCGGGACGTCGACCACCACGGCCCGCAGTTCGACGTCACCGGCACGTTCCCGGTGCCGCGCAGCCCGCAGCGTCACCCCGTGCTCGTGCAGGCCGGCGACTCCGACGAGGGCCGCGACCTCGCCGCCGCGCAGGCCGAGGTCGTCTTCTCGCTGCACACCGAGTTCGAGGACGCCCGCCGGTTCTCCGACGACCTCGCTGCCCGGCTGGCCCGGGTCGGGCGCTCCCGGGACGAGCTGCTCGTCCTGCCCGGCGCGACCTTCACGCTCGGCGACACCCGGGCGGAGGCCGAGGAACGGTCCCGGGCGATCCGCCGGGCGCAGGTCAGCCCGGCGACCGCGATCGCGTTCCTCGAGCAGGTCTGGAACCGGGACCTGTCGTCCTACGACGTCGACGGACCGCTGCCCGAGGTCGAACCCGACGTCGACGCGGACACGATCACCCGCGGCAGGGTCCGGCACGTCCGGGACCCTCGGGCGGTCGTGCAGACGTGGCGTGAGCAGGCCGCGGCGGACCGGCTGTCCATCCGGGAGCTCGTCATCCGGGTGTCGACGCGGGGCGGCTTCGTCGGCACGCCGTCGAGCATCGCCGCCGAGATCGACCGGTACGTGCAGGAACGGGCGACCGACGGGTTCGTCGTCGTCCCGCACACGAACCCGTACGGCCTGGACGAGTTCGTCGACAGCGTCGTCCCACTGCTGCAGGAGCGCGGTGTGTACCGGGAGCAGTACGAGGACGGGGCGACCCTGCGCGAGACCCTCGGGCTGTCCGGGCGGGTCCGTGACCGCCAGGGGGTGCTCGCATGAGCGGCGTCGACCGCGGGGCGCCGGTGCCGCTCTCGGTGCTCGACCTCGTCCCCGTACGCAGCGGTTCGTCCGCCACGGCGGCCCTGCACGAGACGGTCGACCTCGCCGTCGTCACCGAGCGCGCCGGCTACGCCCGGTACTGGCTCGCCGAGCACCACCTCAACCCGGGCGTCGCGGGCAGCGCACCGACCGTCGTCATGGGTGCCGTCGCCGGTGCCACCACGTCGATCCGGGTCGGCAGCGCAGCGACCCTGGTCGGGAACGTCCGCGGACTGCAGATCGCCGAGACCTTCGGCACCCTCACCGGGCTGTACGGGCCGCGGTTCGACCTCGGTCTCGGCCGCTCGGGCGCACCCGCTCCGGGCACGCCGAAGCCGCCCGCGCTCGCCCCGCGCGCCGACACCGAGGTGGACGGGCTGCTCCTGCCCGCGCCCTTCGACCTCCGCATCGCCCCCGGGAGCCGGTTCGCCCTGCAGGGGGAGCTCCTCGGCCGCGTACCCGGCGACGTCGACCGGTTCGAGGACGAACTCGCCCTGGTCCGTGCCCTCTTCGCCGGCACCTGGGAGCGTGACGGCACCGTCGTCGAGGCGCCACCGGCGACCGGTGCGGACGTCGAGCTCTGGGTCCACGGTTCGACCGGCGGCGAGAGCGCCCGGATCGCGGGGGCGCTCGGTCTGCCCTACGGCGCGAACTACCACTCCACACCCGGCACCGTCCTGGCGTCCGTCGAGGCGTACCGCGCGGCCTTCCGCCCCGGCGTGCTCGACGAGCCGTACGTCATCGTGTCCGCGGACGTCGTCGTCGGCCGCTCGACCGCCGAGGCCGAGGAACTCGCGCACGGCTACGGGCAGTGGGTGCACTCGATCCGGTCCGGCATCGGCGCGATCGCGTACCCGACGCCGGACGAGGCCCGCGCGGCCCCGCTCGACGCAGCCGCCGCCGAGTCCGTCCGCGACCGCATCGCCGCCCGCTTCGTCGGGGACGCCGGGCACGTCGCGGACCGACTCGAGGTGCTCCGCCGGGTCACCGGGGCGGACGAGCTCCTCGTCACGACGATCACGCACGAGCACGCCGCACGGGTGCGTTCCTACGAGCTGCTCGCCGCCGAGTGGGCCCGCCGCACCGCCGAGGCGGTCGTCGTCGCCTGAGGCCCGGCGTCGCTGAGACCTGGCGTCGCCTGGAGCCCGGCGCGCCGCGCCGCGTGACCCGGGTCGCGCCCGCTCGTGCGGGGCGCGGTCCTGCCGCCGGACGGGAGGCTCGGTACCGGCGCACACCGCGCCTCCCGTCCGGCGGCGTGCGTCGCGGCGGGGACCGCCGGCCCGTCGCCACTGCGCGGACGACCGCGGCAACGCACGACGCGCCGCCCACCGGGGAGGTGAGCGGCGCGTCGTGCCAGCGCGGGAGCCGTGCGTCAGCTGTTGTCGAGCGGCAGTCCCTCGGGGTTGACCTCCGAGTGCTCGACGGCCTCGTTCGACAGGCCGTACGCCCGCAGCCACTCCGCGTAGTTCCCGTCCTCGATGAGCTCGTCGAGGGCGTCCGCGATCGGCTCCGCGAGACCGCTGCCCTTCTTCGTCGTCGCCGCGATGAGACCCTGCAGGCCCGCCCCGGCTCCGGAGTACGTGCCCGCCGTCTTCGTCGGGTGCGCCCCACCCGCGCTCTGCCTGTTCTGGTACGCGATCGTCGGGTTCGGGCCGAAGTACCCGTCGATCTTCCCCGAGTCGAGGGCCAGCTTCACGGCGTTGCCGTCCGGGTAGTACTTGACCGTGACGGTCTTCCCGTCGGCCGCGAGCTGCTCCTGCCACTCGAGCAGGATCTTCTCCTGGTTCGTGCCCGAGCTCACGGCGATCGTCTCCCCGGCGAGGACGGACGGGTCGCCGTCGAAGGACAGGTCGCTGTCGGCCGGTACCTGCAGGGCCAGCTCGTCCTGCCGGTAGGACGCGAAGTCGTACTTCTCCTTGCGCTGCTCGGTCACGGTGATGTTCGAGAACCCGGCGTCGAACTTGCCGCCGTCGATGCCGACGAAGAGGTTGTCCCAGGTCGCGTTCGACACCTCCGCCCGGAGCCCGAGCTTCGCGGCGACGAGGCGGCCGAGGTCCGGCTCCGAGCCGGTGAGCGTCTTCTGGTCGTCCCCGGTGAAGGCGAGCGGCGGGAACCCGGCGGGCAGGGCCCCGACGCCGATGACGAGCTTCCCCGAGGCCTTCACGTCGGCGGGGAGGGCATCGTGCAGGGCGGGGTCGGCCGCGACGTCGAGCGTGGTCTCGGTCGCGGCACCGTTCGCGGCGGCGCCGATCGTGACCGAGCCGTCGTCCGCGCCGGCGGGGTCGGCCGCGGCGTTCGCTGAGCAGCCGGCGAGTGCGACGACGACGCCGGCCGCGAGGACGAGGACGCCGGCACGGTGCCGCCGGCGGAGGGAGACGGGGTTCGAGGACATGGTGCTCCAGACGAGGGGATCGGGTGGGGACTGGGTGTGGGAGAGCCGCGCGGTCAGCGCACGCGGGCGAGGAAGTCGCGGGTGCGCGGGTGTGCCGGCGCATCGATGACCTGCGACGGCGGTCCCTGTTCGACGACGCGGCCGCGGTCGAGGAACACGACGTGGTCGGCGACCTCGCGGGCGAAGGCGACCTCGTGCGTGACGACGACGAGCGTGGTGCCGGACCGGGCGAGGTCCGCGATGACGGACAGCACCTCGCCGACGAGCTCCGGATCGAGCGCAGACGTCGGCTCGTCGAGCAGCACCACCGAGGGCGCGAGCGCGAGCGCCCGGGCGATGGCGACGCGCTGCTGCTGGCCGCCGGACAGCTGCCGTGGTCGGCTGTCCGCGCGGTCGCCGAGCCCGACCCGGTCGAGGAGCTGTCTGCCGCGTGCCCGGGCAGCGTCGGCTGGGACCCCGGCGGCGACCGGCCCCTCGACGACGTTCTCGAGCGCGGTGAGGTGCGGGAACAGGTTGAAGTGCTGGAACACGAACCCGATCCGGGAGCGCTGCCGCAGGATGATCCGTTCGGGCAGCTCCTCGAGGCGTTCACGGCCGTCGCGGCCGCGACGGACGCGGACCCCGACCGGTTCGCCGCCGATGGTGACGACGCCGCGGTCGAGCGGCTCCAGGTGGTTGATCGCGCGGAGGAGTGTCGACTTGCCGGACCCGGAGGGTCCGAGCACCGCCGTCACGCTCCCGGCGGGCAGGTCGAGGTCGACGCCGTCGACGACGACGTGGTCGCCGAACGCCTTCACGGCACTCTGGACGGAGACGGCGGCGGTCATCGGGTGCTCCTGACGGCGGTCGTTGCGGCGGACGGGTCGGACGCCGTGGTCGCGGGACGGGTGGCGGCGGTGCGGCGGGCAGCCCGCAGCGCGGCACCAACCCGCTGCCAGGGGGTCGGCGGCAGCTCGCGCACCGAGCCACGGGCCGTCCACCGCTCGACGTGGTACTGCACGACCGACACGGCGCTGGTGAGTGCGAGGTACCAGAGTGTCGCGACGACGAGCAGCGGGATGACGTCCGTCGGGTAGGTGCTCGACAGGTTCTGCACCACCCCGAACAGGTCGAGCAGCGAGACGTAGAACAGCAGCGAGGACGCCTTGAGCAGCCCGATCAGCTGGTTGACGAACGCCGGCACGATCGAGCGGAGGGCCTGGGGCAGGACGATCCGCAGGAACTGTCGGTGACGGGGGAGTCCGAGCGCCTGCGCCGCCTCACGCTGCCCGGTGTCGACGGCGAGGACCCCGGCGCGGACGATCTCCGACGCGTAGGCGATCTCGCTGAGGCTCAGCGCGAGCACCCCGATCGCCAGGTCGCCGAGCAGGTCGGTCGTCGGCACGGTGAACTGCGGCCCGAAAGGGATCCCGACGCCGATCGACGGGTACAGCGAGCCGAGGTTGTAGAGGAAGACGAGCACGAGGATGAGCGGCACCGACCGGAACAGCCAGACGTAGCCCCAGGCGAGCCCGGACAACACCGGGTTCGGCGACATCCGGGCGACCGCGACGAGGACTCCACCGGCGAAGCTGATCACCGCACTCAACGCGGTCGCGACGAGGGTCAGCTGCAGTCCGGTGAGGATCGCCGGGCTGAACAGCCACGTCCCGACACGGGGCCACCCCCAGGACGGGTTGGTGAACAGCGTCTGCACCAGGTTCAGCACGAGCACGAGGACGACCGCGGCGGCGAGCCACCGCAGCGGGTGCCGGAGCGGCACGACGGGCCGGTCGAGCGCGGCGCGCCCCGCCAGGACGACGTCCGGGTCGGTCCCGGGACGGGAGGCCCGCTCCGCCTCCGCCTCGTCGAGCACCTTCTCGAAGGGGTGGATCCCGATCGCCTCCGGCGGCCGTCCGCGGTCGAACCGGGGGGTGTACCCGGAGCGGAGGTAGAGCCGGACCGCCTCGGGCTGCCGCGGCCCGGTGGTCAGGTGGACGCGGCGGAACCCACGGCGGCGGGCTTCTGCCTCGAGTTCGGCGACGACGAGCCCGGCGAGCCCCCGTCCACGTGCGGCCGGCGCGGTCCAGATGCGCTTGAGCTCGACGGTCTCCGCGTCGTACGGCTTGAACGCGCCGCCGGCGACGAGCTGGTCGTCCTCGAACAGCAGGACGAAGGCACCGCGGGGGGCGACGAAGTCCTCCGCCGGCCAACGCCGGAGCTCGACCGACGCCGGCTCGTCGGAGGAGTCGCCGTACCGGGTGTCGTACTCGTGTTCCAGGTCGGCGAGCAGCGGGGCGACGGCAGGGTCGTCGGGGTGCACCGTGCGGAACACGAGCGCGCGGGAAGAGGCGGTGTGCGCCGGGGCCGTGTCGGTCATCGGTGTCCCTCACGTCGGTGACCCGGCCGGCGGGTGCCGGTCGGTGGCCCGACGGTACGAGGGCTCCGCCCCGCTCACAACGGAGGACGAAACACGGCGGCACACTCCGCAACACGGCGCTACACGGCGCAACGCAGCGTCACATCGTGGCCCTCCCCGGTGACCGAGCCGGTGCTCGCCCGCTGGCCGGTCGCCGTGGTCGCATCGGTGTCAGCCGAACAGCTCCCGGAGTCGCGGCAGTGTGTCGGCGTCCTCGTGCGCCCCGCCGCCCTCGTGGCCGTTGTACTCCCAGACGGTGATCTCCTTCGGGCCAGCCCAGGCGTTGTAGGCCGCGTAGACGGTCGAGGGCGGGCAGATCGGGTCCATCAGCGCGACCGAGAACCACGCGGGTGCGGTCGCGCGGGCCGCGTGCAGGACGCCGTCGAAGTACGCGAGCGTGCCGAACACCTGCTCCGTGGCGGTGCGGTGCGTCGCCAGGTAGTCGACGACCTCGTGGTACGGGTACGCGTCGGTGATCTGCGTGGCGTGCCGGTGGTCGCAGAGGAACGGCACGCGGGGGAACACCCCGGCCAGTCCCTCCACCAGGCCGGCGACGGCGATCGCCATCCCGCCGCCCTGGCTGCCGCCGAGCACCGCGACCCGCCCGCCGTCGACGAGGTCGATGTCGCGGACGGCGTCGACGGCGCGGACCGCGTCGGTGGTCAGGCGCCGGTAGTAGTAGGTGTCGGGCGACTCGATGCCGCGGGTCATCACGCCGGGGATCGCCGGTCCGCTGCCGTCCGGGTCCGGGGTGTCGCCGGTCGCCCAACCGGAGCCCTGGCCGCGGGTGTCCATGAGCAGGTGCGCGACGCCCGACGACGCCCAGAGCAGGCGTTCGGTCGGCAGGCCGCGTCCACCGCCGTAGCCGAGGTACTCCACGACGGCGGGGAGCGGAGCGTCGGCGCTGCTGCCCGCGGGGACCGTCAGCCACGCGGCGACCCGCTGCCCGTCCCAGCCGGCGAACGACACGTCGTAGGTGTCGACGGTCGTGAGGCCGGTGTCGACGCGCTCGGTCCGTACGGCGACGGGGTGTTCCCGCGCTGCCGCGAGGGTACGTCGCCAGAAGTCGTCGAAGTCGTCCGGTTCGGCGACGCTGCCGCGGTACGAGGTGAGGTCCGGTCCGGTGATGTCGGTGTACACGGTCCGACCCTGGCACGGCACGGCGTCCCGGGGAAGGTCCGACGGGTCTGCCGGTCCGCCGGCGGACATCGGGGGGACGAGCCCGTACGGTGGCCATGAGAACCGATCTCACGAAAGGACGGCACCATGACCGACACGACCGACCCCACCGTCGACGGACCCGCGGAGGGCGAGCACCGCGTCGCCGAACACGGCGTCGAGGAGCACGACCACGAGCGCGACGGCGGCGAGCACGAGACCGTCGAGCACGACGACCACGTCGACTTCGTCCACGACGGGCACCGTCACGCCCGTCACGAGGACCACTACGACGAGCACTGACACCCGCTGGCGCGGGGTCCCCGGACGGGAGGCGCGGTGCCGGACGCGCACCGCGCCTCCCGTCCGGCGGTCGGGGGAGCGGAACCGGCAGGACGGGTTGACACGGTTGTCGCCACGCGCGTAGCGTGTGGTTGACACGGTTGACGACAGGAGTCCGGTTTGGAATCGACACTGCACCGCTCGGCCACCCGCGGTGCGAGCGCTCGCTCCGGCGCCACGGCCGACGCGGACCGCCGCGCGGGCCGGGGGCTCTCCGCCACCGAGACCGCACTGGTCGAGGCGGTCACCGACCTCGTCCGGCAGGGCCGGGCGGACGGCGCGCTCTCCGACGCCGCGGACGTCGACGCGCTGGCCGAACGCATGCTCGCCGCCCTGCCCGCGGTGAAGCACGAGGCGGACGCCCTCATCGGGCCGTTCTACGACACGACCTCGCTGGCGACCTGGCGTGGTGTGAGCCGGCAGGCGATCCACAAGGCGAGCCAGAAGCGCGACCTGCTCGGCCTGAAGATCGGGGACGGCACCCGCATCTTCCCGTCGTTCCAGTTCGGTGCCTCCGGCGCCCCGCTCCCGCACCTGCGGGAGGTCCTCGACCTGCTCGACCGCGACGGCATCGACCCGTGGGGCAGCGCGCTCTGGTTGAACACCGTCGCCGACGAGTTCGGCGGGACGTCCGCCGCCCAGGCGCTCCGGGACGGGCGTGTGCAGCCCGTGCTCACTGCCGCCCGTCGCGCGGCGAACGCCTGGCACGCGGACGCCTGAGCCGCGCGCGATGACCCCGGCACACGAGCCCCGGCGCAGCGACGTCGCCCAGCAGCCCCCGGACGCGGACGTCGACCTGTCGGCCTTCCCCGCGGCGGAGTCGCGCGGCACCACCTTCTACCGGGCGAAGCGGCACGACCGCGGTGCCTGGTGGTTCGCCTCGACCCCGGCGGACGCGGACGGGATCGCCGGCGGGCGGTTCGACCTCGCCGCACCACGCGGCACCTGCTACTGGGCGGACTCGGTCGAGGTCGCCGTCCGGGAGCGCCTCGCGCACCACACCCTGACCACGAACACCGTCTTCGCCGCTCGCGCCCGCGAGATGGTCGTCGTCGCCGCACGGGCCTCCCGCGGACGCCGCTTCGCCGACGTCACCGACCCGACCGCGGTCCGGTCCGGGGTCGGTGCCGAGCTGCAGACGATGGGGGACTACCGGGTGCCGCAGGCGTGGGCCCGGGCGTTCGACGCGGCCGGGTTCGCGGGCATCCGCTACAGCACCCGCTTCACCAGCGCTGCGGCGGCGAACGCGTGGGCCGTCTTCGGCAGCGCCGGCGTACCGAAGCGGCCTCGGCCGGAGCGCGTGCACCGCGACGGCATCACCGCCTGCCGCGAGTCCGGGATCCGCGTGCTCGACGACGGGTCCGACGCCGGTCCCGAGCGGTTCACGTTCGTCACCCCGCCGACCTGATCGCAGCGGTCCGCGTCGGCGTCCGCGGCGCCGGCCGCTCGGTGTCGGCCGAGCCGGTCCGGTCGGTGTCGGCAAGGGCCGAACCGGTCGGTGTCGGTGGCTCGTCCTACCGTGCCGCTCGTGGCCGAACCAGTCGATGCGTGGTGGCGCCGCCGACAGTGGTCGCGCGGCGTCCCGGTGCCCTACGCGGTGGGGGAGTTCCGAGCCGAGTGGGCGTCGTGGCCGGTCCTCGTCCGGCAGTACCACCCCGAGTGGAACGCCGGCGTCGTCCTCACCCAGGTGCCGCCGGCCGCCGACGTCCTGCTGACCTGGGAGTGCGACGTCGGTCACGTCTTCGTCGCGACGCCGTCGGAGCAGCGGTCCCGGCCGGGGCGGGAGCGCCGACGGTCCGTCTGGTGCCCGGAGTGCGCGGTGCTCGCGCAGCCGCAGCGCTGGCCCGTCCTGCCGGAGGACTGGCCGAGCGGGGTCCCCGTCCCGCAGCGCGCCGTGCGCACGACCGGTCGGCAGACGCTGCCGGCGGCGCCCGCGCGCGGTGGTGCCCGCGCCGTCGCCACCGGGGCCTCCTCGTCCGCGGTGCCGAGTGGCGCGGTGGCGTCGACGCGTCGGGGGAGCCGCCGCACCGGACGGATCGGCGATGCCCGCTCAGCCGCACCCCGGACCATCTGCCCGAAGACCCCGCGCCTGCCGTCGGGGGAGTCCTTCATCAGTCGGTGTGCCCCGGCGCCGGCCTCGGCGGTCGAGGCGGAGCTCCGCGCGGCCCTGCGCGACCGACTCGACCTGACCTTCGACCACACCGCGATCCGCCTCGACCGACCGTTCCACGAGCACGTCGAGGTCTGGCCGGACATCGTGCTGCCGGAGCTCCGCGTGGCGATCGAGTACGACTCGACCGGTCGGCACGGGCTCGAGCACGTGGGCTCCCGCGAGGACTCCGACCGCCGGAAGGACCGCGCCACCCGTGCGGTCGGCTGGGAGGTCGTGCGCATCCGCACCGGTCGGCTGCCGGCTCTCGGGCCGTGGGACCTGCAGGTGTCCGGTGTGTCCGGCCGGACGGTCGACCGGCTCGTCGACGTCCTGCGGGAGATCCGCGGCCCGCTCTTCGTCGACGCCTACGCCCGCTGACCGCGCTCGCGCCGGAACGCCGGCGCCGGAGCGCCGGTGCCTCGTTCTGGCCCGGAGCATGAGCGCCTCGTTCAGGCCCGGAGCGCGAGCGCCTCGCTCACCCATCGCGTGTGCAGCGCCCACGGGTCCGGCACGCCCGCCGCGACCGTGGCGACATGGGCCAGGAGCTCCGGCGTCACCCGGAACCACTCCGTGCCCGGGTAGCGCGAAGCCGCGAACTCCGCGTGTCGTCGCCGTTCGAGGCTCCGGTCGCCCCGCTCGAACCCGAGCAGGTCCTGGTGTGCGATCCGCCCGAGCCGCTGCCGCGGGTTCGCCGTCGTGCCGATCTTCACCCGGTCCCCCGTGTCGTCGCGCATCCGCAGGTAGTAGACGACGTCGACCCGCGGAGCGCCGAGCTCCCCGTCCGGGACGTCGCCGAACCGCCACTCACAGACGGCACACACGGCCCCGGACGGGAACCGCACGCCGGTGCGCCCGCCACAGACGATGCACGGGCCCGGCAGCAGGTCCTCGACGCCGACGTGTTCCGCGGCGAAGTCGCTCACCAGGGTGACGTGGCCGGCGCACAGCGGCACGGGAGCGCCGACCGCCGGCGGGGTGTCGCACCCGGGCACGCAGCAGCGCGGGACGTCTCGGGAACGGGCCATGCGCGGGACGCTACCGGCGGCCACCGACGCGGGCCGGGGTTCCCGTCCGTCCGGTCGTCCGTCCAGTGGTCGCGCCGACGACGCTCAGTCCTCGAAGACCACGCCGACGGGCTCGCGCTTCTCCTCCTGGAACCGGTCCTCGGCGCGCCCGAGCGCCCAGTAGGCCGACAGCGACATGTCCGCCTTCTCCAGTCCCCAGTCGTCCTGCAGCACACGACGGATCGCCTTGATCGCGGCACGCTCGCCGTGCGCGAAGACGCGGACCGGCCGGGAGGGCCGGGGCAGCTCCCGGGTCGCGGCGAGCAGCAGCGTGCCCGGCGCGGCCCCGACCGCGTCGCGGTGCAGCCAGCGCAGCGTGACGCCCGTCGGGTGCACGAGCGGCTGTTCGTCGGCGGGGCCGGCCACCTCGACCAGGGCGACGCCCGAGGCGGCGGGGTGCATCGCCTCCAGGGCGGCGCCGATCGCGGGCAGGGCGCTGTCGTCGCCGAGCAGCACGTGCGTGACGGTCGGGTCGGTCGGAGGCGCGTACCCGCCGCCGGGGCCGGACAGGGCGATGCGGTCCCCGGGCCGCGCGGCGACGGCCCAGGGGCCGGCGATCCCGTCGTCGCCGTGGCCGACCGCCGTGCTGCTCTCCGAGGTGTGGCCGGCTCCGGTGTGCCCGGCTCCGACCTGCCCGGCTCCGGTGTGCCCGGCTCCGGAGTGCCCGGCTCCGGAGTGCACGACGAAGTCGATCGCGATCGTGCGCGCAACCGGGTCGACCGCGCGCACCGTGTACGTGCGGCGGGCGGGCAGGTCCGCCTTCGGCATGGTCGCACGCAGGGCCTCCAGGTCGTACGGCGGCTGCAGACCGGTGCCCGGCGCCGGCAGCAGCAGCTTCACGTACTTGTCCGTCATCGCCAGGCGGTCGGGGTCCGCTCCGGCGACGAACGCCTCGTACCCGGGCCCGCCGAGGTGCACACGGACCATGTGCGGGGTGAGTCGTTCGGTGCGGTCGACGACCAGGACGTGCTGCGGGCGGTTCGGCTTCGGGCTCATCGGCGACGAGGGTCCTTTCCTCAGGTCTTCCCGTCGGGACGTGACGACGGACACCAGGTGAGGTTAGCCTCACCTCATGAGCACGAACGTCGTCCCGTTCTCCGAGGCGCTGCGCGTCCGGACCCGGCGCTCGCACGGCGTCTCGGCCGGACACGGCTTCATGCACGACCTCGTCGAGGGGCGGTGCGACGTCGCCGACTACGCGGCGCTGCTCGGGCAGTACGCCTTCGTGTACGACGCGCTCGAGCGCGCGGCGGACCGGATGGCGGACCACCCGGTCGCGGCTCCGTTCGTGACGAGCCGGTTGACGCGCATGCCCGGCATCCGGGCCGACCTCGAGTACCTGGTCGGGCCGGACTGGGACGAGCTGCTCACGCCGCTGCCGGCGACCACGGCCTACGTGCGCCGGCTCAACGAGGTCGCGGCGACGTGGCCGGGCGGGCTCGTCGCCCACCACTACACGCGGTACCTCGGCGACCTGACCGGCGGCCATGCCATCGGACGGTTGCTCGCCGACCAGTTCGGGTTCGAGACGAACGGCGTCCTGCTGTGGATCTTCGACCAGGTGGCCGACCCGGCGGCGTTCACGGAGACGTACCGCGCGGAGCTCGACGCGGCACCGTGGACCGAGGACGAGCGGGAGCGCGTCATCGCGGAGGTCGACCTCGCGTACCGGCTCGACGCCGGGTTGCTCGCGGCGGTCGACGGCACCCGGCTGCCGTCCGTCCTCGCCGACCCGGCCTGACCCCCGACCGCCGCCCGGTGCGCCGCCCGTCCGGACGGTCGTCGTCACGGAGCCGCTGTGCCCGGTACGCTGCTGCCACGCCGGGACAGCCCGGACCGACCCGGGCGGGACAGCCCGGACCGACCCGGGAAGGACCTCCATGACGACGATCGACGGCTCGACGCGCCACGGACGGGCGCGTGACGACGTCAGCGGAGCGGTCGACAGCGACCTGCGTGCGGACGTCCGCTACCTCGGCGCCCTGCTCGGCCGGGTGCTCAGCGAGACCGGCGGGGACGACCTGCTGCGGGACGTCGAGTCGCTGCGCCAGGCGGTCATCTCCGCGTACGAGGGCACCGACGCCGACGGAGCCGCACGGGCCGAGGCGGTCGTCGCCGGGTTCTCCGCGGAACGCGCCGAAGAGGTCGCCCGCGCCTTCACGTCGTACTTCCACCTCGTCAACCTCGCCGAGGAACACCACCGGGTCCGCGTGCTCCGGTCCCGCGGTGACGACGGCGGGCTGCCGGGGGACTCCTTCCCGGCGACCTTCGTCGAGCTCGTCGACCAGGTCGGCGCCGACGAGGCCGCCGCGCGGCTCGAGGGCCTGCGCTTCCACCCGGTCCTCACCGCGCACCCGACCGAGGCCCGTCGTCGCGCGGTGACCACGGGCGTCCGTCGGATCACGGACCTCATCGACGAGCGCGACCGCACGAAGAACGCCACCGCCCGCGCCGAGAACGAGCGACGCCTGCTCGAGGAGATCGCCACGCTGCTGCGCACCTCGCCGCTGCGCACCACCCGCCCGACCCCACTGGACGAGGTCCGGACCGCGATGAGCGTGTTCGACCAGACCCTGTTCGAGATCGTCCCGCAGGTCTACCGCCTGCTCGACGACCGCCTGCAGGGGGACGACGCCGGCCGCGCCCCGGTGCAGGCGCCCGCATTCGTCCGGTTCGGCACGTGGATCGGTGGCGACCGCGACGGCAACCCGCACGTCACCGCCGACGTCACCCGCCAGGCCGCCGAGATCGCGGCCGAGCACATCCTGCTCGGCCTGACCCGTGCCGCCACCCGCATCGGCAGCGCGCTGACGCTCGACGCCGACCACACCCCCGCGGACGCCGGCCTCACCGCCCTCGTCGCCGCCCAGGAGACGCTCGACCCGGAGGTCGCCGAGCGCATCGGCATCCGTGCGCCGAACGAGACCCACCGCCGGGCGCTGCTGTTCATCGCCGCCCGCATCGACGCGACCCGCCGCGACGACCGCCCGCTCGCGTACGGCGGGCCGGAGGAGCTCCTCACCGACCTCCGCGTGGTGCAGGCGTCGCTGACCGCAGCCGGTGCCGTCCGTGCCGCGAACGGCGAGCTGCAGAACCTCGTGTGGCAGGTCGAGACCTTCGGCTTCCACCTCGCCGAGCTCGAGGTCCGGCAGCACTCGCAGGTCCACCGCACCGCCCTCGCCGAGATCCGCGCCGGGGGACCGCGCAGCGAGATGACGGAGGAGGTCCTCGCCGTCTTCCGGACCATCGCCGACCTGCAGCGCCGCTACGGTGTCCGCTCGGCGAGCCGGTACATCGTCTCGTTCACGCAGTCCGCCGCGGACCTCGCGAACGTGCACGAGCTCGCGGTCGCCGCGCTCGGTTCGGTCGAGGCCGCCCCGGTGCTCGACGTCATCCCGCTCTTCGAGACCTTCGCCGACCTGCACGCCAGCGTCGACATCCTGGACGAGGCCGTCCGGACCGAGCCGTTCCAGCGACGCCTCGCGGCGACCGGTCGGCGACTCGAGGTCATGCTCGGCTACTCCGACTCGTCGAAGGACGTCGGGCCGGTCTCGGCGAACCTCGCCCTCTACGACGCCCAGGCGCGCATCGCGACGTGGGCCGCGGCGAACGACGTCGAACTGACGTTGTTCCACGGCCGCGGCGGGTCGCTCGGCCGTGGCGGTGGCCCGGCCAACGAGGCCGTGCTCGCGCAGCCGCCGGGGTCGATCGACGGCCGCCTGAAGCTGACGGAGCAGGGCGAGGTGATCTTCGCCCAGTACGGGGACCAGGACATCGCCGCTCGGCACCTCGAGCAGATGGCGTCCGCGACGCTGTTCGCGTCCTCACCGTCCAACGAGGCCCGCACCGCCGCTGCCGCCGAGCGCTTCGCCGACCTGGCGCAGCAGCTCGACGACGTCTCGCGCGCCGCGTTCTACGACCTCGTCAAGGCAGACGGGTTCGCACCGTGGTTCGCGCGGGTCACCCCGATGGAGGAGCTCGGGCTCCTGCCACTCGGGTCCCGTCCGGCCCGCCGCGGTCTCAGCGTCGAGTCCCTCGAGGACCTCCGGGCCATCCCGTGGGTGTTCTCGTGGACGCAGGCCCGCATCAACCTCGCCGGCTGGTACGGCCTCGGGTCTGCGCTCGAGGCGGTCGGGGACCTCGAGCTGCTGCGCACCGCCGCCGCCGAGTGGCCGCTCTTCGCCGCCCTGGTCAAGAACGTCGAGATGTCCCTCGCGAAGACCGACGTGCAGATCGCCCGCCGGTACCTCGAGCTCGCGGACCGTGGTGACCTCGGCCAGAAGGTCCTCGACGAGATGGACCGCACGCGCTCGTGGGTCCTGCGGATCAGCGGCGCCGATGACGTCCTGCAGGACCGTCCCGTGCTCGCACGGGCCGTCCGGCTGCGTTCCCCGTACGTCGACGCCCTGTCGCACCTGCAGCTCCGGGCGCTCCGGTCGATCCGCACCTCCGGCAGCACCGACACGACCGACGCGGACCACCGTCTGCTGCTGTTGACGGTGAACGGGATCGCCGCCGGGCTGCAGAACACCGGCTGATCCCCCCGGACCGGGGTCGCCGGAGTCAGCGCGTCCTGTTCCCCCGGTCGTCGACAATCGGTAGCCTCCCTGGAAGGCACGCGCACGTTCTCGAGGAGGCCCCGGAGACAATGGACATCGTCGTACACGAAGCCGGCACGGAAGCGGCGGTGCTCGAGTGCTCGGGCCGCCTCAACATGGTGTCGGCGCCCACGTTCCGCGAGACGGTCGCGTCCGTGATCGAGGGTGGTCGCCCCCGCGTCGCCGTCGAGCTGTCGAAGGTCGAGTTCCTCGACTCCTCGGGGCTCGGCGCACTCGTCGGGGCGTTGAAGACCGCGCGGCAGGCCGGCGGTGACCTCCGGATCGCGGCGCCCTCCGAGCAGGTCGCGATGGTGCTGAAGCTGTCGAACATCGACAAGATCCTCCGCAGCTACGCTGACGGCGACGAAGCCGTCAGCGAATGGGTCTGACCGGGGCCGTCGTGGGCGAACACCGACTCGACTTCGCCTCGCCGCCCGACGACGTCTCCTCCGTTCACGACTTCCTCGCCGACGTCTGGACCTGCGAACCGGCGATCAGTGCCGAGGACCGCATGGCACTCGAGCTGGCGATCATCGAACTCGCGTCGAACGTCATCGAGCACGCGACCGCCGGGGTCCCGCTGACCTGCTCCCTGACGCTGGCGGTCGCGTCGGACGCGCTGGAGGCCCGGATCACCGACGACGGCCGTCCCGCCGCCGTCGACGTGGCCGGTGCGACCCTGCCCGACGAGTTCGCCGAGAGCGGCCGGGGGTTGGCCCTCGTGCAGATGGTCGTGGACGAGCTCCGCTACGACCGTCTCGGCGACGAGAACCGGTGGACGGTCCGGAAGGCCACCCGCGCCGCGTGAGCCGCTTCCCGCACCGGGTCGATGCGGATTGATGGACTCCGTCCAGCACGTGCCAGCATTCCGGTGATGAGCGTGCCCTCCGACCCCCGGACCGTCGTCGAGACGACCGGGACCGACCTGGACGCTGCGCGGGCGGTGTTCGAGGACGCGTACGGCGCATCGGGTTTCCTCCCCGAGCGGTCGGGACGGTCCTTCGGGTACCGCTTCCGGACGGTCGGCGACGCGACGATGTCCTTCCGTTCCACCCGGTTCGACGCCCGCATGCTCGGCGAGGTCGCATCACCCGACGAGTTCGTGGTGACGTGGGTGAGCGACGGGGGCGGTCTGATCGACCTCGGGCGTGACGAGGTCCCACTCGTCCCCGGACGCCCGGTGGTGTTCCCGTCGGACCGTCCGTTCCGCTTCGACCTGAGGGACGTCCGGCAGAACCTCGTGCAGCTGGACCGCACCGTCCTGGAGCGGGTCGCCGCCGAGGTCCGCGGCGCCGAGCCCGGAACCGTCGTGCTCGACCACGCGGTCGCACCCGGCGTGCAGGCGGTCCGCGCATGGAACCACCACGTGCAGGAGGCTGCGCGGATCGTCCTCGGCGCCGCACCGGTGTCCGTGCTCGCCCTCACCGAGCTCGCCCGCCGGACCGCCTTCGCCCTGCTCAGCACCTTCCCGCACCACGTCGTCACCCGCGAGGTCCCGGTCCCCGTCGGTGCCACGGGCCGGGTGCGCGCGGCGGTGGAGTACATGCACGCGGTCGCGAACACCCCGATCACCACGACGGACGTCGCCGAGCACGTCGGGCTCAGCGTCCGTGGGCTCCAGCAGGCCTTCCAGCGCCAGATCGGGGTCGCTCCGAACGCCATGTTGCGCGGCATCCGCCTCGACCGGGTCCGTGACGAGCTCCGAGCGGCGTCACCCCTCGACACCACCGTCGCGACCGTCGCCGTGCAGTGGGGGTTCGCGCACCTCGGCCGGTTCTCGGCGGCCTACGCCCGTCGTTTCGGCGAGTACCCCCGCGACACGCTGCACGGCTGAGTCCGTCCAGGCCCGCCGATGCTCGGCGGCACGCCCGACATGCTCGACACGCCGCTCACGTCGCGCGCGACATGCCAGCCGATCCCGCGACACTCCGCGGATGTCCGCGGTTCCCCGCCGCGCGATATTCATACTCCTCACATGGAGACGCAGTCCGGTGCACGCACCCCCCTCGTCGACCCCTTCGGTCGGGAACTCGAGGAGTGGTTGCGTGACGCCCCGGCGACGCGCTCCCCGTACGTGGCCGACCTCGTCGTGCCGCCGGTCACCGGACCCGTCCGTCGTCCGGTGCTGCCCGCGGTCGAGCTCGCAGACGGGTCCGCGGTCGAGCTCGCAGACGAATCCGCGGTCGTCGAGCAGCCCGCCGCGTCCGACGCGCAGGCCGACGCCGGTGGACACCCGGACGACCGCGCGTTCCGCCGTGACCGCGCGCGGCACGTCGCGGTCTGCGCCCCCTCGTTCCCGGAACCGCCCGAGCGTCTCGCCCTCCGCTTCGACGACCTCGCCGTCGCCGTGAGCGCAGCGAGTGGCCGCACCACGATCGAGCGCATCGACCTGCTCGAGGACGAGGTCCGGGTCCGCGACGAGGACCTCGCGCGTCTCGCCGCGTGGGAGGCCGTCGTCGCCGGGCTGTCCGACACCGAGGTCTCCGCGGCCGAGGTCGCCGGAGCACGGGCCTTCGCCCGCGAGGTGTTCGCCGACCTCCTCGCCGACGCCGCACTCGAGACCGAGCGTCGCGAGCGGGCTGCCCTGCGCCGCGCCGCGACCGCGCCGGTCCTGGTCGGCGCCGTCCGTCCGCTGCTGCCGGCGCCGCACCGTGCGGTGGCCGACCCGGTCGCGTTCGACCTGCCCGCAGACCTCGACGACGCAGCCGAGGCGGTGCCTGCCCCGCAGACGACCGTCGGACCGCGCGCCGCCGTCCGGCCGGTGTCGGGCCTCCGGTCCGTCGCCCCCGTCTCGCCGCCGCTGTCGGCGTCGGGTCGCCCCACCCCGCTCGTCCAGCCGGTCACCGGCCCGACCGTCGTCGACCCCGAGGCGTTCGCCGCCGTGCTCCGCGCCCACACGGGCGAGCACCCGGTGGTCTCGGTCGCCGTCCCGGTGGCGGCACCCGTCGTACCGGACACCGTGGTCGGCACGCCGGTCGACGACGCCGACACCGGCCGGGAGGCCCGTGTCGCCGACGCGACGACCGCCAGCCCCGGCTGGTGGTCGCGTCTCGTCGCCCGCTTCCTGCACCTCGTCGGTCGACGCTGACACCCGGAGCGGCCCCGGCGCCTCGGTACACTGACGGGATGCCGACGCTCCGAGAACTGCAGTCCGTCGTCGAGTCGCTGTGGCCGGCGGCCGGAGCGGAGTCATGGGACGCCGTCGGCCTCGTCGCCGGGGACCCCGACGCGGTGGTCGAGCACGTCCACCTCGCCGTGGACGCCGTCCCCGACACCGCGCGCGAAGCGGTCGCGGCCGGCGCGGACCTGCTCCTCACGCACCACCCGCTCCTGCTCCGCGGTGTGACGACCATCGACGAGTCCACCTACAAGGGATCGGTGCTCGCGACGCTGGTCCGGGGTGGCTGCGGCCTGCTCGCGGCCCACACGAACGCCGACGTCGTCACCACCGGGACGTCGGCCGTGCTCGCGGACCGGATCGGGCTCGAGGAGCAGCGTCCCCTCGACCCGGCGGCCGACGGGACCACCGGGATCGGCCGGGTCGGCGTCCTGTCCGACCCGATGCCGCTCGGTGCGCTCGCCCGACGCATCGTCGATGTACTGCCCGCCACCGCGACCGGCGTCCGCGTCTCCGGGGCGTACGACCACCCGGTGCGGACCGTCGCCCTCTGCGCCGGGGCGGGGGACTCCTACCTCGCGCACCCCGCCGTCCGGGCCGCCGACGTCTACGTCACGAGTGACCTCCGGCACCACCCGGCGTCCGAGTTCCGCGAACAGGCACTGCTCACCGACGGCCCGGCGCTCATCGACACGTCGCACTGGGCCACTGAGTGGCTCTGGCTGGACGTCGCCGCCGCGCAGCTGCGCGCAGCGGCCGGGGTGCGCGTGACCGTGAGCGACCTCCGTACCGACCCGTGGGACTTCGCCGTCCTGCCATCCGCACCCAACGAAGGAGCCTGACCATGAAGGCAGCACCCGAGGACCAGGCCACCCTGCTCGACCTCCAGCGACTCGACAACGACATCACGCGGCTGGCGCACCGGATCAGCTCGCTGCAGAAGGGCGAGCACCTCACCGAGCTCGGCACCCGCGCGGCCGCCCTGCGCGCGCAGCTCGTCGTCGCCGTCGGCGAGGTGGAGGACGCCGAGCGCGACCTCGCCCGGCTCGAGTCCGACACCGCGACCGCGCAGGCCCGTGTCGAACGGGACACGACGCTGCTGCAGAACGTCGGCAGCGCGAAGGACGCCGCCGGGCTGCAGAACGAGCTCGACTCGTTGAACCGGCGCATCGGTGACCTCGAGACGCAGGAGCTCGAGGTGATGGAGACGCTGGACCGCCTCCGGGCCCGCGTGGGCGACGTCGAAGCGCAGCTCGCGGAGCTCGACGGGGAGCGGGGACGGCTCATGGGCGTCCGCGACGACGGCATCGCCCGCTTCGAGAAGGACCGTGTCGCGGCGGTGCAGGCGCGGGCTGACGTGGCCGCGGCGGTCCCGGCCGACCTGCTCGCCCTGTACGAGCGGCAGCGTGCGCGGTACGGCTTCGGCGCCTCGCTCCTGCAGGGCGGCGTGTCGACCGCGTCCGGGGTGACGCTGACGAACTCCGACCTCGCGGCGATCCGGGCCGCGGCGCCGGACGACGTCGTGCTCTGCCCGGACAGCGACGCGATCCTGGTGCGGACGGCGGAGTCCGGCTTGTAGACCGACGACGACGGCCCCCGACACCTCGCGGTGTCGGGGGCCGTGCCGGTGGTCGAGGCGAACGGGCCGGCCGTACGCCGGGTTCTGTCCCGCGACGTGCGTCGCGGTGACGGCCATCTCTCTCGGACCGACGTTGCCGTCGGCCTCCAGCGGTCTACCCGAGGACTCGGCGAGCAGCCTCGACGTCCTCTGTCTGACCTTGCTCCGGGCGAGGTTTACCGAGCGGATCCGGTCACCCGGACCCCTGGTGGTCTCTTACACCACCGTTTCACCCTTACCGACGTCACCGCCGGCGGTCTGCTTTCTGTGGCACTGTCTCGCGGATTGCTCCGGGTGGGTGTTACCCACCGCCCTGCTCTGTGGAGCCCGGACGTTCCTCGGCACTCCCGGGGGAGTGACGCGACCGTCTCACCGACCCGTTCGCTGAACACATACTACGGGTCCGACGCGACCGTGCAGCGCAGGATGGTCGGCGACCTGTTCGCTGTTGACGTCCTGCGGGTTCGACGCGACCGTGCAGTGCAGGATGGTCGGCGACCTGTTCGCTGTTGACGTCCTGCGGGTTCGACGCGACCGTGCAGTGCAGGATGGTCGGCGACCTGTTCGCTGTTGACGTCCTGCGGGTCCGACGCGACCGTGCAGTGCAGGATGGTCGGCGACCTGTTCGCTGTTGACGTCCTGCGGGTCCGACGCGACCGTGCAGCGCAGGATGGTCGGCGACCCGTTCGCTCCGAGGAGTTCAGCCGTTGCTGCGCGCGGCCAGGGTCGCGGCGCCGATGATGCCGGCGTTGTTCCGGAGCGTCGCCGGGATGATCTCGGCCTGCAGGTCGAGCAACGGCAGGAACTCCTCGTGCTGCTTCGACACCCCGCCGCCGACGACGAACAGCTCGGGGGAGAGCAGGGCCTCGAGTCGGGAGTAGTACTTCTGCAGCCGCTTCGCCCAGTGCTTCCAGGACAGGTCGTCGCGCTCCTTGGCGGCGAACGACGCCTTCGTCTCGTAGTCGACGCCGTCGATCTCGAGGTGCCCGAGCTCGGCGTTGACGATGAGCACGCCGTCGTTGATGAGCGCGGTGCCGATGCCGGTGCCGAGGGTCGTCATGATGACGAGGCCGTTCCGGCCTTCGGCGGCGCCGAACTGTTGTTCAGCGAACCCGGCGGCGTCGGCGTCGTTGACGAAGTGGATCGAACGACCGAGCTCCTTCTCGAACAGTGCCTCGGCCTCGAAGCCGATCCACTTCTTCGACACGTTCGCCGCCGACATCGTCTTGCCGTCGCGGACGATCGCCGGGAAGCACACGCCGACCGCGACGTCGGACGCCGGCGAGAGGTCGTCGAGGATGGACTTCGCCACGTCGACGATGTCCTGCGGCTTCCCGCCTTCCGGCGTCGCCTTCTTGATGCGGTCGGTCGTGAGTTGACCGGACTCGATGTCGACGATCGCGCCCTTGATGCCTGTTCCGCCGATGTCGACGCCGACTGCGAGTGAGGTCATGAGGAACGGTGCCTTCCGGTAGACGTGCTGAGGGGTGGTGCGGTCAGGAGACCGTGAGGAGTTCGGTGCCGCGTTCGGTGACGACCAGCGTGTGCTCGAACTGGGCCGTCCACGACCGGTCCCGCGTGGTGACGGTCCAGTCGTCGTCCCAGATGTCGGCGTCGATACCGCCGAGCGTCAGCATCGGTTCGATCGTGAACACCATCCCGGGCTCGATGACGGTGTCGTACCGGACGTCGTCGACGTGCGGGATGATCAGCCCGGAGTGGAACGCCCGTCCGACGCCGTGCCCGGTGTAGTCGCGGACGACGCCGTACCCGAAGCGCTTGGCGTACGACTCGATCGCGCGACCGATGACGTTCACCTGCCGGCCGGGGGCGACTGCGCGGATGCCGCGGTGCATCGCCTCCTCGGTCCGGGTCACGAGGTCCTGGACCTCCTGCGACGCCGAACCCACCACGAAGGTGCGGTTCGTGTCGCCGTGCATCCCGTCCTTGTACGCGGTGATGTCGATGTTCACGATGTCGCCGTCCTGCAGCACCGTGTCGTCCGGGATGCCGTGGCAGATGACCTCGTTGAGGGACGAGCAGAGGGACTTCGGGTACCCGCGGTAGCCGAGCGTGGAGGGGTAGGCGCCGTGCCCGGTGACGAACTCGTGGCCGATGCGGTCGAGTTCGTCCGTCGTCACGCCGGGGCGGATCGCGGCGCCGACCGCGTCGATCGCCTGCGACGCGATGCGCCCGGCGACGCGGATGCGTTCGACCTCGTCGGGCGTGTAGGTGTCACCGAGGCCGTGCTCGTGCGGTTCCACCTTGCCGACGTACTCGGGACGCTCGATGTCCTTCGGGACCGGCCGCTGCGGGGAGATCCGGCCGGCGGTCAGGTGTCCGTGTTCGTCCCGGGGCATGCGCTCCACTCTAGCCGCGGGTCGGAGGGCGCCGCCCGCGCCGTGCGGTCGGCGGGTACGGTCGGGCGCATGAGCGACGAACGCATCGAATCCCAGTGGTGGTACAACGACAAGACCGGCGAGGTCGAACAGGGCCTCAAGTCGACGAACCGGCACCACATCGGCCCGTTCGCCACGCGTGACGAGGCGGCGCACGCCCTCGACCGCATCCGCGCGAACAACGAGCGCGCCGACGCGGCCGACGCCGGAGCCTGACCTCCGGCCCGGCCTGGTCCGCTATCCGGCGGAAGGGCCCGTGTCGTCCACCGGCAGCTCCGGTTCGGTGCGGAAGCCGATGACCTTGTGCGTGCCGTCGCAGTACGGCTTCAGCACCGACTTGCCGCACCGGCAGAGCGCCACGGTGCGGCGACGCCGGGGCAGCTCCTGCCCGTCCGGCCCGAGCACCGCGACGTCGCCGCGGAGCAGGAAGGGCCCGTCGGGGTAAGCCACGATCGACGGCTCGTCGGCCGGCTCACGCGACATCCGCGACACCGCCCGAGGTGAGGGTTGCGTCGTCGAGCGGTCGACGGAGGGAACTGCGCCCGGCCTCCCAGCTCGACAGCAGCTGGGCACCGGCCATCCCCTCGACCGTCAGGCACGCCGCCGCCCCGAACATGACGTCGTCCAGGAGGGTCGGGTCGGCCTCCACGAGCCCGCCGGCGAGGTCGCGCCCGGCGATCTGCTCGTGCACGGCGTCGGCCTCGACGTGCTCGTCGAAGTACCAGGTCGCGTCCTCGTCGAACCCGTTCCGGCGGAACCCGTCCCCGTAGAGCTTGCTCGGGATCGACGACGTCATCTCGAACGCGGCGAGGTGTCCGACGATCGCGCCGCGCAGGCGCCGGTGCAGGCCGAACAAGCTCATCATGTTCAGCGCGCCGAGCGTGATCGCCGGCAGGTGGTCGGCGTAGGCGCCGTAGGAGTCGTCGAGCCCGGCGGCCCGGAGCGTCCGCGCGAAGATCGCCGAGTGCATGCGCTTCGGCCGTCCACCGCCGTACTCGTCCGACTGGATCTCGACGAGCGCGGCCTTCGCACGCCCGGATAGGCGGGGGATCGCCCAGCTGTGCGGGTCCGCCTCCTTCAGCGTGTACGCGGTCTTCTGCACGAGGAACTCGCGGATGTGTTCGCGGTCGGCCTTCCGCGCCACCCAGCGCGAGACACTCGGCCCGCTGTCGGCGGCGGTCAACGCGAAGAGGGCGGCCGAGACCGCCTCCGCCGTCGGCTCCGGTCGGTCCGGCACCGGCACGACCGCGCGCACGGCGGACTCGAGTGCCGTCTCGAGCACGGTGCGGGTCGCGAGCAGCGTCGTGTCCCACTCCAGGCGGTCGTCGACGCCCTGGACCCCGCCGTAGTGGAGTTCGTACAGGACGAAGAGCGCGAGTTGGACGTCGTCGTCGTGCAGCAGGTCGGGCGACGCGGCGACGGCAGCGGCCGCGGTGGCCGGCAGCGACTCCTCGGGCGCGCCGGAGCGCAGGGTGTCGAGGACGGCGGCGCTGAGCGGACCGCGGGCCTCCGGGATCGGCATGGGGGTCTGGGTGAGGACTTCGGCGGCGTCGAGGACGGCCATGACGGTGCTCCTTCGCGATCGGTACCGGTCCGATACTGGTCGGTACCCCTGACAACCGGCCGCGCGGGACGTCGACCGCGCGCGTCCCGCCCACGACCACCGGCGCGGGCACTAGCCTGTGTGCACGGTCGCGATGCGGCCCCCGGCGAGCCGCGACGTGGCCCGGCGAACACGGAAAGGTCGTGCATGGACAAGCAGACGGACTTCGTGCTCCGCACCATCGAGGAGCGCGGGATCAAGTTCATCCGACTCTGGTTCACCGACGTGATCGGCACGCTCAAGTCGGTCGCCATCGCGCCGGCCGAGGTCGAGGGGGCGTTCGCCGAGGGCATCGGCTTCGACGGCTCGGCCATCGAGGGGCTCACCCGGTCGTACGAGGCCGACGTGCTCGCGCACCCGGACCCCTCGACCTTCCAGATCCTGCCGTGGCGGGGCGAGGTCGACCCGACCGCGCGGATGTTCTGCGACATCACGACCCCGGACGGGCAGCCCGCGGTGGCCGACCCGCGGAACGTGCTGAAGCGCACCCTCGCGAAGGCGAGCGACCGCGGCTTCACGTTCTACACGCACCCCGAGATCGAGTTCTACCTGCTCAAGAGCCGTGAGTGGAAGGACGGCGGCCCGCAGCCCGTCGACCAGGCCGGGTACTTCGACAACGTCCCCGGCGGCAGTGCACACGACTTCCGTCGGCGCTCGGTCCGCATGCTCGAGGACCTCGGCATCTCGGTGGAGTTCAGCCACCACGAGGCCGGCCCGGGGCAGAACGAGATCGACCTCCGCTACGCCGACGCGCTGACCATGGCGGACAACATCATGACCTTCCGCACCGTGGTGAAAGAAGTGGCGATCGAGCAGGGCGTGTACGCGACGTTCATGCCGAAGCCGCTGTCCGGTCAGCCCGGGTCCGGCATGCACACGCACGTCTCGCTCTTCGAGGGCGACCAGAACGCGTTCTACGAGCCCGGCGGCGAGTACCAGCTGTCCGCGACCGCCAAGCAGTTCATCGCCGGTGTGCTCCGGCACGCGCCGGAGATCACCGCCGTGACGAACCAGTTCGTCAACTCGTACAAGCGGCTCTGGGGCGGCGACGAGGCTCCCTCGTTCGTCACCTGGGGGCACAACAACCGCTCGGCACTCGTCCGGGTCCCGCTGTACAAGCCGAACAAGGGCCAGTCCGCCCGGATCGAGTACCGCGGCATCGACTCCGCCGCGAACCCGTACCTGGCGTACTCGCTGCTCCTCGCCGCCGGTCTCAAGGGCATCGAGGAGGGCTACGAGCTCCCTGCCGAGGCCGAGGACAACGTCTGGAGCCTGTCCGACTCCGAGCGGAAGGCGCTCGGCTACAGCCAGCTGCCCGCGAGCCTCGACCAC
Source organism: Curtobacterium sp. MCBD17_032 (assembly GCF_003234855.1). GTDB lineage: Bacteria > Actinomycetota > Actinomycetes > Actinomycetales > Microbacteriaceae > Curtobacterium. The sequence continues at coordinate 107,070 of NZ_QKTO01000005.1, read as the reverse complement.
GCGCTGTCGCTCATGGAGGACTCCGAGCTCGTCGCCGAGACCCTCGGCGAGCAGGTCTTCACCTTCGTCCTGCTCAACAAGCGGCAGGAGTGGAAGCGGTACCGCGACCAGGTGACGCCGTTCGAGCTCGACACGAACCTCGGCATGCTCTGATCCTCCGGAAGCACACCACGGGAGCACTCGCGAGATGACGGGCAGGACGGCGACGTCGCGGTCACAGTTGGCGCGGCTCGGCTTCGCCGACCTGTCCGGCACGCTCGAGCGGATCGCCGCCCTGGAGGCCCGTCCCGCGTCCGACCCGCGGGTCCCGATCGCGGATGTCGAGTCGGTCTGGGCAGCCACCGCGGACCCCGACGGTGCGCTGCTCGCCATCGAGCGCCTGGTCGAGGCGGTTCCGGACGAGCTGCGCCCCGTCCTCGCCGACCCGGCCGCCACCGAACGCCTGGTCCGGTTGCTCGGGTCCTCGATCGGTCTCGCCGAGTTCCTGCAGCGACGTCCTGAGGAACTCGCGCTCCTGCTCGAGCCGGTCACGCCGCCGCTGTCTCAGGAGCGGTACACGGCGTCCCTGTCCGAGGCCGTCGACGGCAGTTCCGGGGAGACCGCACGCCGGCGCCTCCGGGTCCGCTACCGCCGGCACCTCGCCCAGATCGCGCTGTTCGACGTGCTCCACCCGGTACCGACCGACGCGTTCCCGGCCGTGGCCGCCGGGCTCGCCGACCTGGCGGGCGCCGCGCTCGACGTCGCGGTGGCCGTGGCCCGTCGCGAGGTGCCCTTCCCCGCCGCGGACGTCGCCGCCACCCCGCTCGCGGTCATCGCGATGGGCAAGGCGGGTGCGCGTGAGCTCAACTACGTCAGCGACGTGGACGTCATCTTCGTCACCGAGCCGACCGAGCCTCCGGAAGGCGACGACGCGCCGCGGATCGGCACCGACCGTGCGGTCCTCATCGCGACCCGCCTCGCGATCGCGGCCACGCACGTGATCACCGACCTCGCCGCCGAGCCCGCGCTGTGGGAGGTCGACGCGAACCTCCGTCCCGAGGGCAAGGACGGCGCGCTCGTCCGGACGCTGGAGTCCCACGTGGCCTACTACGAGCGGTGGGCGAAGGGGTGGGAATTCCAGGCGCTGCTCAAGGCACGGGCGATCGCCGGGTCGATGGACCTGGGGGAGCGGTACGTCGCCGCGGTGGCGCCGTTCGTCTGGGAGTCGTCGAAGCGCCCCGGCTTCGTCGAGTCCGTCCAGCGGATGCGGGAGCGGGTCACCGCCCACATCCCGGACGGTCAGGTGGACCGGCAGCTCAAGCTCGGTCCGGGGGGCCTGCGCGACGTCGAGTTCACGGTGCAGCTGCTCCAGCTCGTGCACGGCCGCGACGACGAGTCCGTCCGGGTCCGGTCGACGCTGGAGGCGATGGACGCCCTGGCGGCCGCGGGCTACGTGGGGCGTCCGGAAGCGGCACGGTTCGGACCCGACTACGCCCTGCTCCGGGTGCTCGAGCACCACATCCAGCTCCGACGACTCCAGCGGACGCACCTCATGCCGAGCGACGAGGACGAACTCCGGGTCCTGGCCCGGTCGACGCGCCTGGCGTCCTCGGCGTCCGGGCTGCAGGACCGCTGGCGGTCGGTGAAGCTCGAGGTACGGGGGCTGCACGAGCGGCTCTTCTACCGGCCGATGCTCTCCGCGGTGGCGGCGACCGACGGCGAGATCGCCCTGACGAGCAGCCAGGTCCGGGACCGCCTGACCGCGATCGGCTTCCTCGACCCGGACGGGGCCGTCGGGCACATCCGAGTGCTGACGCAGGGGACCTCACGCCGCGCGACCATCCAGCGGAACCTGCTGCCGGTGCTCCTGCGCTGGATGGCGGAAGGGCCGGCCCCGGACCGCGCCCTCCTGGCCTTCCGGCGGTTGAGCGACACCCTGGGGGAGTCGAACTGGTTCCTCCGGATGCTCCGCGACTCCTCGGGCGCGGCGCACAGCCTCACGACGGTGCTGTCGGAGTCGGCGTTCCTGTCCGGCCTGCTCGAGCGCTTCCCGGAGGCCGTCGCATGGCTCGACGAACCGGAGACCCTGCTCCGCCCCCGACCGTTGCCGGCCCTGCTCGCCGAGACCGGCGCGACGACGGCCCGGCACGGCGACGCCGTGGACACCGCGGCGTCCCTCCTGCGCGGCGTCCGCCGACGGGAGACGCTGCGCCTGGGCATGGCCGCGGTGCTCGGGCACCTCGACGTCGACGGGCTCGGGCCCGCCCTGAGCGACGTGACCGAGGCCACGCTGAGCGGTGCGCTCGACCTGGCGCGTCGGGACGCCCCCGACGGTCTCGAGTTCGGCGTCGTCGCGATGGGCCGGTACGGCGGGCGCGAGCTCGGGTTCGGGTCCGACGCGGACGTCCTGTTCGTCTACCGGTCCGCCTCGGTGCCGAACGACGTGGCCTCGCGGGCGGCGCAGGTGATCGTCCGCGAGCTGAACCGCCTGACCGAGGACGCGCTGTACCCCTTCGACCTCGACATCGGGCTGCGACCGGAGGGCGGGAACGGCCCGGTCGTCCGCTCGTTCGACTCCTACGCCGCGTACTACGCCCGCTGGTCGCTGACGTGGGAGGCGCAGGCCCTGCTGCGGGCTCGCGGTGCCGTGGGGGACCCCCAGCTCCTCCGGGACTTCGAGCACCTCGCCGACCGCACGCGCTACCCGGAGTCGATCGAGGAGCGCGAGGTCCGCGAGGTCCGGCGCATCAAGGCCCGCGTCGAGTCGGAGCGGCTGCCGCGCGGAGCCGATCCGGCGCGGCACCTCAAGCTCGGACGGGGGTCGTTGAGCGACGTCGAGTGGTTCGTCCAGCTCCTGCAGCTGCAGCACGGGCGTGCGCAGCCGTCGCTCCGCACCACGTCGACGCTCGAGGCCCTCGACGCGGCGACGGACGCCGGCTGGGTCGCCGCCGAGGACGCCGAGAAGCTCGCAGCCGCCTGGCGCTTCGCATCGCGCACCCGGAGTGCGCTCGTGCTCTGGTCCGGCCGCACGACGGACGTCCTGCCGGTGGAGCGCACGCAGCTCGAGGGGATCGCCCGCCTGCTGGAGTACCCGCCGGGGTCGGCGTCGCAGCTCGAGGAGGACTACCTCGCGGTGACACGCCGCGCGCGGCAGGTCTTCGAGCGCGAGTTCTACGGCGCCTGACCGCTCCCGGAGCCCGACGACACGCCCGGGGCGCATCGTTCGAGCTCGTCCGGGGAAGTTGTCTTCGGCAATTCGCGGGCCGAGGCCGTCGTACCCCACACAGGTGAATACCGTACCCCGGTCGGTTCGTCGGCGGGACTGCTGTCAGCCGGAAACCAGGGTTTCGGAACACGCGCGGCGCGAGCCGCGTCGAGACCGGTGACGAGGCGGTGATCCGCGCGGTGACCGGGGCTTTCCGCGCAGCCAGGACCGAGCCTCCCGGCTAGCCCGACTGGCGGACGTGACGTCACGCACCGTCGGACCGGTCCACGGAACTGCTGTCAGCACCAGTGCGGACACGCCGCTGTCCAGCGTGCAGCGGACCCGGGTGTACCCCGGGGGACGCCGTGGTCACCCCCGGCCGAGGGTCACGTTGCGCGGCGAGTCTGCGTTCTGTCTGAATGAGGACACCCGAACCGACCCCCGATTTCCCGATGGCGCGGAATCTCCCCTTCGAACGTTGCAGCAGGGATCGATGTTCACCTTCATCCTCCAGATCCGGCAGATGGTCGACGGCCACCCCGAGTTCTACCTGTTCACCGTGTACTCACTGGTGATCTGGTTGCTCTGGTTGCTCAAGGTCGTCCTCTCCGCCCGCTACCGCCCCTTCACCGGCACGTACACCGGGACGACGAGCGTCGTCGTCCCGGTCGTGGACGAGCCGCTCGACCTGTTCCGTGACGTCATCGGCCGCATGGTCGAACAGCGTCCCGGCGAGATCATCGTCGTCATCAACGGCGCCCGGAACGAGGCCCTCGAAGCGGTGTGCGACGAGTTCGCTCCGCTGGTCCGCTGGACCCACACCCCGATCCCCGGCAAGCGCAACGCCGTCAAGGTCGGCACCGAGATGTCCACCGGCCACATCACCGTGCTCGTCGACTCGGACACCGTCTGGACGCCCGGGACACTCGTCGAGCTCCTCCGACCGTTCGCCGACGACTCCGTGGGTGGGGTGACCACCCGGCAGCGCATCCTCGAGCCGACCCGCTCGTGGATCACCCGCTGGGCCGACTGGCTCGAGAACTCCCGCGCGCTGTACTCGATGCCCGCGCAGAGCGTGCTCGGCCAGATCGGCTGCCTGCCCGGTCGGACCATCGCGTTCCGCCGGAACATCCTCGTCCGCGTCATGGACAAGTTCATGCACGAGGAGTTCATGGGCGTCTTCCTCGAGGTGTCCGACGACCGGACGCTCACGAACCTGACGCTCAAGGAGGGGTACCGGACCGTGTACCAGTACACGTCGCTCGTGTACACGGACGCTCCGCTGCAGGTCAAGAAGCTGTTCAAGCAGCAGCTCCGCTGGGCGCGCGGCTCGCAGTACAACACGCTGCGCATGCTGCCGTGGATGCTCGGGCACGCGCCGGTCCTGGCACTGTTCTTCCTGACCGACATCATCCTGCCGTTCATGCTCTTCGGCGTCATCGCGGGTTGGGCGTACCGGGCGCTCACCGGCCAGGGGCAGAACCTCTACGAGGGGATCCTGCACCAGTACGGCTTCTCCACGGGGTTCGTCTACGTGGCCGGGCTGATGGTCGTGTCGAGTGTGCTGAGCATGGCCATCCGGCAGATGCGGCACCTCGCCGAGAAGCCGTCGGACTTCTTCCGCCTGCCGATGTTCATCATCGTCTCGACGTTCTTCCTCATGCCGATCCGTCTCATCGGGTTCTTCCGCCTGGCGCACGCCAGCGGCTGGGGGACCCGGGCGGGCGCCTACGCCGGTGGCCCCGTCGAGGAGGACCCGGCCCAGCCGCAGCCCCTCGCCACCGCCGTCCCGGCGAGTCCGGTCGACCGCGACCCGGCCGCACCGGTCGGCCCGGCGGACGACCAGGCCGCCGTCGACCGCGCCTTCGACGAGATCTTCGGTCCGGACGCCACCACGGCCTCCACGGCGACCGTCCTGGCCACCCGCCGCGACGTCGCCACCGCGACCGAACGACAGGCGCAGCGCGCGCCGAAGCCCACCCGCACCCCCCGTCTCAACCCCTACGCGTCGATCCCCTACGTGATCGGGATCGCCGTCTTCGCTCTGGAGGCGTTCCTCATTGTCTGACCACTCCCGTCCCACCGGCACCTGGTGGGCCCCCTCGACCCGTCACGCGAAGCGCACCGCGGTGGGCATGGCGGCCATCGTCGCCGTCCTCTCGCTCATCACCTGGTCCGTGTGGATCTCGCCCTCCGGGCCGGTCTCCTCGGCCGTCAGCCGGGCGCTCGGCGTCCCGACGAAGCCGGAGCAGTCGGCGGACGCCGAAGCCCTCGAGACGAAGCTCACCGCGGCCCAGGAGCGGATCTGGAAGCTCGAGGGCAAGCTGCAGAGCACGTCGGCGCAGGCCGGCTCCCGCGGCGACCAGCTCACCCAGCTCAAGGCCCAGATCGCCGACCTGCGGTCGCAGCTCGTGGCCGCGCGGTCCGCGTCCGGCGCGCACCACTCCTCGGGAGGCTCGTCCTCCTCCGGCGCGTCGGCCACCGCCCGCCACGGTGACGGGAGCGGGGCATCCGGCCAGGGCGGCGGGCCGACCGTCGTCCCCGGGACGGGCGGCCCCTCGACCGACCCGGACCCCGCGGCCCCCGTCGACGTCCCGACCAAGGCCGAGGTGCTCGCGCAGCAGTCCCGTTGGTACGGGCTGTACACAGCGCAGTCGCCCTTCAACTGGGCCGAGTACGACCAGTTGTCGCAGCAGATCGGTGCTGCTACGAACATGGTGGGCTACTTCCAGGGCTTCGACCAGGACTTCAACGCGAACGCCGTCCAGCGCTCCTGGACGAACGGGCGCGTCCCGATGCTCACCTGGGAGAGCCGCCCGCTGAAGACCGGCAACGACCAGAAGTACGTCCCCGGGTACACGAACGCCGACATCACCGGCGGCGCGTTCGACCGCTACCTGACGCAGTACGCGGAAGCGCTCGTGGCGAACGGGCAGCCGGTCGTCATCCGCCTCGACCACGAGATGAACGGCAGCTGGTACAACTGGGCCGACGGCACCGCGCAGCAGAACGCGCCGGGATCGTTCGTCGCGATGTGGCAGCACGTGCACGACGTCTTCGACCGTGTCGGAGCGAACGACTACGTCATCTGGAACTGGTCGCCGACGCGCATCGACGCCCTGGGCAACGTGAAGTACCAGACGCTCGACTCCCTGCGGGCCTACTACCCGGGCGACGACTACGTCGACTGGGTCGGCATGAGCGGGTACTACCGGAAGGCGGCGGAGGCGCCGACCTTCGACACCACCTTCGCGAGGACCCTCGAGCAGATCCGGCAGATCGCGCCGGACAAGCGCATCCTGCTCAGCGAGATCGGCGCGACCGAGACCGGAGCCGCGGTCACGGACGGGCAGAAGGCGCGCTGGATCACCTCGCTCTTCGACGCCCTCGCCGACCCGGCCAACGCCGACGTCATCGGCTTCGCCTACTTCAGCGAGACCGCCACCACCATCGTCGACGGTGCCCGCACCACGAACGACTGGCGCCTCGACTCCCGGGCGGACAGCTTGGCGGCCTTCGTCGCCGGCATCGCCCGGAACGACATCGACTACGACCTGCAGGAGGTCAAGAAGTGACCACGAACCCGTCCTCGTCGGACACGCGCCCCGCTCCCGTCATCAGCGTCATCGGCACCGGGTACCTCGGCGCCACGCACGCCGCCGCCATGGCCGAGATGGGCTTCGAGACCATCGGCGTGGACGTCGACCCGGCCAAGCTCGCGGCCCTGTCCGCCGGCGAGGTGCCGTTCTACGAGCCCGGTCTGCCGGAACTCATCACGAAGCACGTCGCCACCGGGCGGCTCCGCTTCACCTCCTCGATCTCGGAAGCGGTCGCGGCGGCTGACGTGCACTTCGTCTGCGTCGGCACCCCGCAGAAGGCCGGGTCGCACGCCGCGGACCTCACCTTCGTCGAGAGCGCCACCCGAGGCGTCGCGGAGCACCTCACCCACCCGGGCCTGATCGTCGGCAAGTCGACGGTCCCGGTCGGCACCGCCGAGCGGCTGCGCGGCATCGTCCGCGAGTTCTCGCCGTCGGGCATCGACGCCGAGCTCATCTGGAACCCCGAGTTCCTCCGCGAGGGCAAGGCCGTCGAGGACACGCTCCACCCGGACCGTCTCGTCTGGGGCGGTGCCTCGCCTGCGGCGGACGCCGTCATCCGCGAGGTCTACGCCGCGCCGATCGCCGAGGGGACGCCCGTCATCACGACCGACCTCGCCACGGCCGAGCTGGTGAAGGTGAGCGCCAACGCGTTCCTCGCGACGAAGATCTCGTTCATCAACGCAATCTCCGAGATGTGTGCGATCACCGGGGCCGACGTGTCGACGCTCGCGGACGCCCTCGGGCACGACGCCCGCATCGGCCGGAAGTTCCTGAACGCCGGGCTCGGCTTCGGCGGTGGCTGCCTGCCGAAGGACATCCGGGCGCTCATGCACCGGGCGAACGAACTCGGTGCGGGTCGCGTCGTCGGGCTCATGCAGCAGGTCGACGAGATCAACATGGGGCAGCGCCAGCGCGTCATCGACATGGCGATCGAGTCCGCCGGGGGATCGGTCCTCAACCGCCGCATCGCGGTCATCGGGGCGGCCTTCAAGCCGATGACCGACGACGTCCGCGACTCCCCGGCGTTGAACGTGGCGGCCGCACTGCACCTCCGCGGTGCCCAGGTCACGTTGTGGGACCCCGAGGCGATGGAGACGGCACGTCGTTCGTTCCCGACCCTGACGTACGCGGGATCGATGACGGAGGCGATCGCGGGCGCCGACCTCGTGCTCGTCCTCACCGAGTGGGACGAGGTCGTCGAGGCCGTCCCGGCCGCCCTCGCCGCCGTCGTCGGCCGGCGGGTCGTGATCGACGCACGCAACTGCCTCCCGGTCGCACATTGGATCGGGGCGGGCTGGACGGTCCGGTCCCTGGGCCGACCGGCACCGGCCGTCGCTGCCGCGCCGAGCGTCGCTGCCGGTGTGGGTGACGTGCTCGTCACCGGTCGCTGACCGATCGTCCTCGAGCGGTGCCCGCGGCGTCCGGCGCGGGCGCCGCTCGCGCGCGTGCAGCCGCGCGCTGAGGCGGAGCCGAGCCTCGGCCCTGCGGACTGATCCTGGCGCCCGGGAGGCGCGACGTGTCCGCTGAGCCGAGGCTCGGCCCGGCTGCTGCGGGGTGCGGCAGCCTGGAGGCCCGTCTCGGCCGGGCGGACCGGCGCCGGGCCTCCAGGCCGGCCGGCTCGGGCGGGCTGATGCGGAGCCGAGCCTCGGCCCTGCGGACTGATCGCGGCGCCCGGAGGGCGCGGCGTGTCCGCGCGACCGAGGCTCGGCCCCGCCGTTGCCGCGGCAGGCCTGCGCGACGACGAGGAAGGGCCCCGCACCTGACGGTGCGGGGCCCTTCCTCGTGTGCGGGACTCAGACGCCGAAGTACAGCTCGTACTCGAACGGGTGCGGCCGCTGCGCGAGGGGGAGGATCTCCTTCTCACGCTTGTAGTCGATCCAGGTCTGGATGAGGTCCTCGGTGAAGACGTTGCCCTTCGTCAGGAACTCGTGGTCCGCCTCGAGCGCGTCGAGCGCCTGCGACAGGCCGGCCGGGACCTGGGGGATGTTCTTGGCCTCCTCGGGCGGGAGCTCGTAGAGGTCCTTGTCGACCGGCTCGTGCGGCTCGATGCGGTTCTGGATGCCGTCGAGACCGGCCATGAGCTGCGCGGCGAAGGCGAGGTACGGGTTGCCGGAGGCGTCGGGCGCGCGGAACTCGATGCGCTTGGCCTTCGGGTTCGTGCCCGTGATCGGGATGCGGATCGCTGCCGAACGGTTGCCCGCCGAGTAGACGAGGTTGACGGGGGCCTCGAAGCCCGGGACCAGGCGGTGGTAGGAGTTCACCGTCGGGTTCGTGAAGGCGAGCAGGGCCGGCGCGTGCCGGAGGATGCCGCCGATGTACCAGCGCGCAACGTCGGACAGGCCGCCGTAGCCGTTCTCGTCGTAGAACAGCGGGGTGCCGTCGGACCAGAGCGACTGGTGGGTGTGCATGCCCGAACCGTTGTCGCCGAACAGCGGCTTCGGCATGAACGTGGCGACCTTGCCCCACTGCTCCGCCGTGTTCTTGACGATGTACTTGAACTTGAGGATGTCGTCCGCGGCGTGGACCAGCGTGTCGAACTTGTAGTTGATCTCCTGCTGGCCGCCCGTGCCCACCTCGTGGTGTGCGCGCTCGAGCTCGAGGCCGGCGTCGATCAGCTTCAGGGAGATGTCGTCCCGCAGGTCCGCGGTCTTGTCGACCGGGGAGACGGGGAAGTAGCCGCCCTTGTACGGGGTCTTGTTGGCGAGGTTGCCGCCCTCTTCCTCGCGACCGGTGTTCCAGGCGCCCTCTTCGGAGTCGACCGAGAAGAACGACTCGTTCTGCGTGACCGAGTAGCGGACGTCGTCGAAGATGTAGAACTCGGCTTCGGGGGCGAAGAACGCGGTGTCCGCGATGCCGGTCGAGGCGAGGTACTTCTCGGCCTTCTTGGCGACCTGGCGCGGGTCACGGCCGTAGATCTCGCCGTTGCGCGGGTTGTAGATGTCGAACACCATGATCAGCGTGCGCTCCGCGCGGAACGGGTCCACGTAGGCGGTCGTCACGTCGGGGATGAGCTGCATGTCCGACTCGTGGATCGACGCGAAACCGCGGATCGAGGAGCCGTCGAAGAGCTGACCGACGGCGAAGAAGTCCTCGTCGACCGTTGATGCGGGGATGTTGAAGTGCTGCTGGACCCCGGGGAGGTCCGTGAACCGGATGTCGAGGAACTTGACGTCCGTGTCCTTGATGAACGCGAGCACCTCGGAGGAATCACTGAACATGCGAGTCGGTCTCCTGTGGCGTTGGGTGGTGACGAGGGAACCAGGAGGCACCCTCCGACGAGGGTAGGGACACCGGGTTTCCCGGACGTGACTGCGTTGTTTCCGGCGTGTTACGCACCGGGCGAGCGCCTACGCTGGACCCATGGCCCGCTCCACTCCGTCCACTCCGCCCGCAGCCGGATCGGGACGGACCGAGTGGCCCGGCAAGGTCCTGGGCCTGCCCGAGTCGGGTCCGCGGAGCATGGGCAGCTTCGGGCGACGGTTCCTCGGGCTGGTGATCGACTGGGCGCTGGCCTCGCTCGTCTCGCTCGTGATCGGGACGTACGGCGCGGCGGGCAACTTCGTCACGCTGGGGATCTTCGCCGCCCTGCAGGTCCTGTTCATCGCGCTGCTGTCCGGTTCGTTCGGACACCTCTGCGTCGGCTTGCGTGTCGTACCGATCCGCGGGGGCTACGTCGGCGTGTGGCGGCCGGCGGTCCGCACCCTCCTGCTCTGCATCGTCATCCCGGCGCTGATCCACGCCAAGGACGGCCGCCCGCTCCACGACGGGGCTGCCGGCACGGTGCTCGTCCGCCGCTGAGGCAGTCGTGCTCCGTCAGCGCTGAGCGGAGCGCTCGCCCGACGCGGCGGGTCCCGGCGACGCCCGGAGGACGACGAAGCCCCCGGCCAGCTCGGTCGGGGGACCAGCTCGTTCGGGGGCTCCGTGACGTGCGACGGCGATCAGCGCGGGCGACCCGCTCGGACACGCGTCGGGTCGATGCCCTTCGGGATGGCCGCGGCGGGACCGTGCGTCAGCGAGTCGAGTCGGTTCGCGACCGCGAGCACCTCGTTCCGGTTGAGCGCCTTCTTGTGCTTGTTCATCGCCTTCGGCAGCTTGTGCAGCGTGACCTGCCCGTCGCCGTCGCCGACGTTGACGACGTGGATCGGGACGTTCGGGACGATGCGGGCGACCTTGCGTCGCTCCTCTTCGACCTGTCGCGTCAGGTTGCCGACCGGGCCCTCGGTGATGAGGACGACACCCGGGGTGCCGACCGCGCGGTAGACCGCGGCCTGCGAGCGACCGTGCACGGCCACCGGCATCTCGCTCGACCGCCACTGGCGCCGGAGCGAGTTGGACAGGACCGCGCCGACGGCACCGGGCTGCCCCTCGATCTGCGAGTACGCGGCCCGCTCGGCCAGACGTCCGAGCACGATCAGGAACAGCAGCACGCCGAGCAGGACGCCGGCGAGGATCCAGAGGACGATCGCGAGCCAGTTCTGACCCGGCAGGAGCAGCGCCAACAGGACGCCCGCCACGACCGGACCGAGGAACGCGAGGGCGAACCACCAGACGGACGACGGGTCTGCCCGACGCGTCATGGTGAAGACCTGGTACATCTGCTTGAGACGACCGGGCTCCTTCGCCGGGGTGCTTGAGGAACTGCTGCGTGCCATGCCGACAAGGATACGGCCTGGCACGCGCATCGCAGACCGCCGGCCACCAGGCTGTGGGCGAACAGGGCTCGTCCACCATCCCGGTCGCCGCAGGGGAGGCTCGCCACACCGCCGGCATGCTGGGCACCATGGGACCGGAGGGACAGACCGACCGCTGCTGGCGCGCCGCGGCGCCGTCCGATGCCTTCTGGGCATGGGTCGCGGACCGCGGTCCGGCGGCCCACGACCACCTGGTCGACATCGCGGAAGTGGGACGGGACGAGACCGGCGCACTCGTCGTCCGCGTCGCCGTGCCGACCGGACTGGCGCTGCCCGCCGCACTGGACCGCATCGGATCACCGACGCCGGGGGTCGCCGTGACGCTCACGCTCCCGCTGCTCGAGGTCGCGCTGCTTGCCGACGCCGGGGCGGTGCTGCTGGGGTCCGCCCGGCTCGAGGACGTCGTCGTCGACGACGCGGGCGCGGTCGTGCTCGTCGACCGTCCGCCGGGAGCGGACGGACCCCTGCCCGCGGGGTCGTCGCACGGAGCCGAGGCGCTCGTCCTCGCGGTCCGTGCCGTGTGGGACCGCGTGGACCCGCGGGGCGACGGGGTCGCCGGACCCGGTCTGGCGGGTATCGACGAACGGTGCGCGGCGGCGCGGACGCGCGGCGGCGCTGCACTCGTCGAACTCGAGCGGGCGGTCCGGGCTGCGGCACCACCACGACCTGTCCGGTGGGATCCGCCGCCGCTCACGTACGCCTTCGGCGCCCGGACCGGCGACGCGATGGCGATCCGGGGATCGTCGGGAGAGCGGGAGCCCGGGACGGTCGACCGACTCCTCGTGGCGTGCCGGGACGTCCTGACGACGGGCGTCCCCGTCTGCGGGCGGCGGGTCGGCGTCCGTGCGCTCGTGACCGCGGGGGTCGTCGTTGCGGGGCTCGTGCTCGCCGGCGTCACCGGGGGCCGGACCTGAACCGGACCAGCACGGCGACGGCCCCGCCTCCCGGAGGGGAGACGGGGCCGTCGAGGTGCTGTCGGTCCGACCTGTCGGTCAGTACCCGAGGTTCGGTGCGAAGTTGCCCTCTTCGAGGCGGTTCTTCACGGCCACCAGGTACCGGGACGCGTCCGCGCCGTCGATGATGCGGTGGTCGTAGGAGAGCGCCAGGTAGACGAACGAACGGATCGCGATGGCCTCCTGGCCGTCGACCTTCACCACGGCCGGGCGCTTGGTCACGATGCCCGTGCCGAGGATCGCCGACTGCGGCAGGAAGACCACCGGGGTGTCGAACAGCGCGCCGCGCGAACCGGTGTTGGTCAGCGTGAACGTGCCGCCGGCGAGCTCGTCCGGCTTGAGCTGGTTGTTGCGCGTGCGCTCGGCGAGGTCGGCGATGGCCTTCGAGAACTGGGCGAGGTCGAGCGACGCCGCGTCCTTGATGACCGGGGTGAGCAGGCCGCGCTCGGTGTCGACCGCGATGGAGACGTTCTCGGTCTCCGGGTACACGATCTCCTCACCGTCGACGGTCGAGTTGATCTTCGGGTGCGCCTTGAGTGCCTCGGAGGCCGCGAGGGCGAAGAACGGCATGAAGGAGAGCTTCGAACCGGTCTTCTCGAGGAACTCGGCCTTGTGCGCGTCGCGGAACTGCGCGACCTTCGTCACGTCGACCTCGACGACGCTGGTGAGCTGTGCGGTCGAGGTCATCGACTGCACGGCACGCTCGGCGACGACCTTGCGGAGACGGGTCATCTTCTCCCGGGTCCCGCGCAACGGCGAGACCTCGGCGACGAAGGGACCGGACCGGGCCGGAGCGCCGGGCGTAGCCGAGGCTGCGGGGGCTGCGGCCGCTGCCGAAGCCGCGGCGAGCACGTCCTCCTTGCGGATCCGTCCACCGACACCGGTACCGGCGACGGTCGACAGGTCGACGCCCTGCTCGTTCGCGAGCTTCCGCACGAGGGGTGTCACGTAGCCGGTCGCGGAACCGTTCGTGGTGGGGTTCGGCACCTCGGCGGACGGCGTCGATGCCGGCGCAGCGGCGGCCGGGACAGCGGCCGGAGCCGGTGCGGCCTTCGCCGGGGCGGGGACCGCAGCCGGCGGGGCTGCCGCGGGCGGCGGGACCGGTGCGGCCTGCGGTACGGGCGGGGCGGCCGGCGGTGCGGACGGAGCCTGCGGCGCGGCGGGCTGCGTCTGGCCGGCCGGGGTCGGCTCGGGCTCGGTGGGCTCCGGGGCCTTCGCCTCGGTGTCCTGCTCCGTGCTCGGCGCGGTCTCCGGCTCGGACTCCTGCGCCACGGCCTCGGTCGCGTCGTCGGCCGACTCGGCACCGCCCTGGTCGGACGAGTCACCCGAACCGGAGCCGTCGCCGATCTTCACGAGCGGGGTCCCGACCTCGACGGTCTCGTCCTCCTGGACGAGGATCTCCTCGATCACACCGGCGACCGGCGACGGGATCTCGGTGTCGACCTTGTCGGTGGAGACCTCGAGCAGCGGCTCGTCGACCTCGATCCGGTCACCGACGTTCTTCAGCCATCGGGTGACCGTACCCTCGGTGACGCTCTCTCCGAGCGCCGGGAGGTTGACGGATTCGCTCATCGGGTGGACTCCTCTTCGCAGGCGTGGTTCGTGGTTGTGGTGTTCGTGGTGTGCACGTGCGTGTCGATCACAGCGCGTGCAGCGGCTTGCCCGCGAGGTGCAGGAAGGCCTCGCCGAGGGCTTCGTTCTGCGTGGGGTGGGCGTGCACGAGCGGCGCGACGTCCTCCGGGTGCGCTTCCCAGTTCACGGCGAGCTGGGCTTCGCCGATGAGCTCGCCGACGCGCGCGCCGATCATGCTCACGCCGACGACCGGACCGTCGATGACGCGCACGACCTTCACCGCACCGGCCGTGCCGATGATGTGGCTGCGGCCGTTGCCGGCGAGGTTGTACTCGTAGGTGTCGACCTTGTCCGCACCGTACTGCTCCTCGGCCTTCGCCTGCGAGAGACCGACCGAGGCGACCTCGGGGTCGGAGTAGGTGACCTTCGGGATGTTCGTGTCCGAGATGACGACCGGGTTCAGACCGGCGATCTCCTCGGCGACGAAGATGCCCTGCTGGAACCCGCGGTGGGCGAGCTGCAGACCGGGGACGATGTCACCGACGGCGTACACGTTCGGCAGGTTCGTGAGGAGGCGCTCGTTCGTCGTGACGAACCCGCGGTCCATCGCGACGCCGACCTCGTCGTAGCCGACGTTCTGCGTGACCGGGCCGCGCCCGACGGCGACCAGGAGGACGTCGCCCTCGTAGGTCTTGCCGTCCTCGAGCGTGACGACGACGCCGTTCTCGTGCTGGTCGACGTGGTCGAACCGGACGCCGAGCGAGAACTCGATGCCGCGCTTGCGGAAGGCGCGCTCGAGCTGCTTGGACATCGACTCGTCCTCGGCGGGGATGAGGTGCGGCAGGCCCTCGACGATCGTGACCTCGGCGCCGAACGACTTCCAGACGCTGGCGAACTCGACGCCGATCACGCCGCCGCCCAGGATGACGACCTTGTTCGGGACGTAGTCCATGCGGAGCGCGGTCTCGGAGGTGATGACCCGGCCGCCGATCTCGAGACCCGGCAGCGACTTCGAGTAGGAGCCGGTGGCGAGGACGACGTTCCGACCGGTGACGGTCTGGTCGCCGACCTGCACGGTGTTCTGCGAGGTCAGACGGCCCCAGCCCTCGACCACGGTGATCCCGCGGGCCTTGACGAGCCCCTGCAGGCCCTTGTACTTCGAGTTGATGACGCCCTGCTGGTACTCGATGACCTTCGGGACGTCGACGCCGGCGAACTCGGCGATGACGCCGTACTTCTCGGCGTCGCGCGTGCCGTCGGCGATCTCGGCCGAGTGCAGCAGTGCCTTCGTCGGGATGCAGCCGCGGTGCAGACACGTCCCTCCGAGCTTGTCTCCCTCGATGAGTGCGACGCTCATGCCGAGCTCGGCGGCCCGGAGCGCTGCGGCGTACCCGCCGCTGCCGCCACCGAGGACCACGACGTCGTAAGTCTGTTCCGTCACCTGGTGCAACTCCCTCGTGCGTGTCAGGGGCGGCTTCGTGTCTCTTGGACGCCGTCCCGGTGGACACCGCGCGGCGGCGTCCGGCGGTCGGACCGTCTGTACCGGTCCCGTCCCGTCAGTTCCGGCGGGGAGCACGCTGACGCGGCGGCCCCGCCGGAACCAAACCTACTACTTGCCCTGCAGGTCTTCTGCGAGTGCGACCAGGGTCCGGACCATGACGCCCGTCGCACCCTTGCCGAGCCAGCCGTACCCGGCACCGCGGTTCTCGGACGGTCCGGCGATGTCGAGGTGCGCCCACGGGATGCTCTCGCCGTCCGCGGTCCTGCCGACGAAGCGCTCGAGGAACTTCGCCGCGAGGAGCATGCCGCCCGCGGTCTGTCCGACGGTGGCGTTCACCATGTCGGCGACGTCGCTCGCCAGCCGGCCGTCGAGCTCCTCCGGCATCGGCATCGGCCAGACGGGTTCGGCCACGGCGTCGGCGATCGCGCGCACCTGGGCGACCAGCCCGTCGCTGCCCATGAGGCCGGTCGTCCGGTCGCCGAGGGCGACCATCTGCGCGCCGGTCAACGTCGCGACGTCGACGATCGCGTCGGGCTGCTCGAGCGAGGCCGCGGCGATCCCGTCGCCGAGGACCAGGCGTCCCTCGGCGTCGGTGTTCGTGACCTCCACGGTCTTGCCGTTCTTCAGCGTGAGGACGTCGCCGGGGCGGATCGCCGACCCGGACGGCATGTTCTCGGCGAGGCAGAGCCAGGCGGTGACCTTCGTGTCCAGGCCGAGTCTCGCCGCGGCGACCGTCGCGGCGAGCACGGTCGCGGCACCGGTCATGTCGGTCTTCATGCCGAGCATCGACGCGGCGGGCTTGAGCGAGAGACCGCCGGTGTCGAAGGTGATGCCCTTGCCCACGAGTGCGAGGTGCTTCGTCGCAGCCGCCGGCTCGTACCGCACGACGACGAGGCGCGGCGGCCGGACCGAACCCTGGCCCACGCCGGCGATCCCGCCGAAGCCCTGCTGCGCGAGCTCGGTCTCGTCGAGCACCTCGACGGTGAGGGGCAGGCCCTCGGCGACCGCGGCGGCGACGTCGGCGACGTCCGACGGCCCGAGGTCGCCCGCGGCGGTGTTCACGAGGTCGCGCACGAGCGCCGCTGCCTCGGCGACGACGGTCGGGCGCTCGGTGGCGTCGGCGTCCACCGACTCCGGGGCGAGGACCGTGATGCGCTGGTCACCGCGCGTCGGTCCGGTGGTGCCGGCACCCTTGTGCCGGGTGAAGGCGTACGAGCCGAGGGCAGCGCCCTCGAGCGCGGCGGCGACGGTGTCGTCGTCCTCGGTCGGCAGGGCGAGGGCGATCGCCTCGACGTGCGGGAGCTGTCGGACAGCGCTGCCCGCCGCGGAGCGGACGGCGGCGGCCCCGGTCGCGCTGCCGAGCCCGACGAGCGCGATGCCGGCGGCGGCGACCCCGGCGGCGGTGCCACCGGGGATGCGGACGAGCTGGTCCTTCGCGCCGGTGGCGCCCACGGCCTCCAGGTCGAGCTGCTCGAGGCCGGCGACGGGGCCGACGGCGGTCGGTGCGAGGGTGGCGGGGCCGCCGTCGGTGCCGGGGCGGACGCCCACGACGAGGACGTCGGCGTCGACGGAGGCGGGGGAGGAGGAAGTGGTGGAGAGCGTCGGTCGGACCATCGCACCAGCCTACTGACGGTGCTCTGACGGCATGTTCGCTGTCGGCGTGGGCGGCGGTCCGGGCCGCGTCGGCGGGCCCGCCTAGCATTGGCCGGGTGAACCACCCCGAGGACCTCTACACGCTCGACGAGTCCGCGCCGACGGTGCCCGCCGGGCTGCACCTCGTCGCCGCCCTCACGGGCTTCGCGGACGCGGGCTCGGCGGTGGCGCAGATCACGACGTCGATCACCGGCTCGCTCGAGTCGCAGCTCGTGGCCGAGTTCGACCCGGACGTCCTGCTCGACTGGCGCGCCCGCCGCCCGGTGATCACGTTCGAGCACGACCACATCACCGCGGTGGAGCCGCCCCGGCTGACCCTGCACCTGGTGCGCGACGAGCTCGGCCAGCAGTTCCTCTTCCTGTCCGGGTACGAACCGGACTTCCAGTGGAACCGCTTCGTCCGCGCCGTCGTCGACCTCGCCGAGGACCTGCAGGTCGCGGACACGACCTGGGTGCAGGCGATCCCGATGCCGGTGCCGCACACGCGGTCGATCGGGGTCACCGTGTCCGGCACGCGGTCGGACCTGGTCGAGTCGATGAGCGTCTGGAAGCCGGAGACGCAGGCGCCGGCGAACGTCCTGCACCTGGTCGAGCACCGTCTCGCCGGACTCGGGCAGCAGGTGACGGGGTTGGTCCTGCTCGTCCCGCACTACCTGGCCGACACCGAGTACCCGGACGCGGCCGTCGCCGCGCTGTCCGGCATCTCGGCGGCGACCGGGCTCATCTTCCCGACCGACGCCCTCCGCGAAGAGGGCCGCGAGTTCCTGTCCCGGGTGGACGAGCAGGTGGCCGGGAACGCCGAACTGCAGCGGCTGGTGGGCGCGCTCGAGCAGCGCCACGACACGTACATGGAGGGCAACCCGGTGGCGTCGCCGCTGACCGGTGCCGACGGTGAGGTCCCCACTGCGGACGCGATCGCCGCGGAGCTCGAACGGTTCCTGGCGGACCGTCGCACCGCCGACGACGACTGACGTCGGCCGGGAGGCCCGACCCGGCCCCGCCGGTCAGCGCGCCACCGTCACGCCCGCGGTCCCGACGGACGCGCAGGGTGCGCCCAGCCTTCCACATCGTGCCCTCCCGGTCGTCCCGTCCACGGACACCGGGTCCTCGCGTCGGGGCGGCCTGCGTGGTGGCTAGCCTGGTCGGGTGAACTCCCGCCGCGCCTTCGTCGTCTGGGGCGTCGCCGTCCTGGCGTACGTCCTGGCGGTCGTGCAGCGGTCGTCCCTCGGTGTCTCCGGGGTCGACGCGCAGGACCGTTTCGCCGTGTCCGCCGCCGCCCTGTCGACGCTCGCGGTCGTGCAGATCGCGGTGTACGCCGGCCTGCAGATCCCCGTCGGGATCGCCCTCGACCGCGTCGGTCCGCGCCGCCTGGTCCTCCTCGGCGCACTGTTGCTCACGGTCGGACAGGCGGTGGTCGCGTTCTCGCCGACCATCGGACCGGCGATCGTCGGGCGGGTGCTCGTCGGCGCGGGCGACGCGATGACGTTCATCTCGGTGATGCGCCTGCTGCCGATGTGGTTCAGCGGCACCCTGCTGCCGCAGATCTCGCAGTGGACGGGCAACCTCGGCCAGATCGGCCAGATCGTCTCCGCGTTCCCGTTCGCCCTGCTCCTGCACTCCGTCGGGTGGGACGCCGCGTTCGGCGTCGCGGCCGTCGCGAGTGCCGTCGGCCTGGTGCTGGCGGTGGTCTTCGTCCGCGCGGGTCCGGTCGCCGTCCGCACCGACACGATCCCGATCCCGCACTCGTGGGGCGCCGCGTTCAGCACCTTCGGCCACGCGCTCCGTCGGCCGGGGACCCAGCTCGGCTTCTGGTCGCACTACGTCACGCAGTCGTCCGGCACGGTGTTCAGCCTGCTGTGGGGCGTACCGATGCTGCGGGGACTCGGGTACTCACCGACCGAGGCGGCGAGCTTCCTCACCGTCATCGTCGTCGTGGGGTTCGTCGCCGGGCCCGTGCTCGGACTCCTCTGCGCACGCTTCCCGATGCGGCGGTCGAACCTGGTGCTCGGGATCGTGACCGCCCTCGGCGTCGTCTGGACGGCGGTCTTGCTCTGGCCGGGCCAGCCGCCGACGTGGCTCCTCGTCCTGCTCGTCGTGGCGATGGGGGTCGGTGGACCCGGGTCGCTGATCGGGTTCGACTTCGCCCGGTCCTTCAACCCGGTCGGTTCGCTCGGGTCGGCGAACGGCGTGGTCAACGTCGGCGGGTTCCTGGCGGCCTTCGTGATGATGTTCGCCATCGGGACGCTGCTCGACGTCCTCGCCTCGGCGTCCGGCACCGACACGTTCGCCTGGCAGAACTTCCGCGTCGCGATGACCGTGCAGTACGTGGTCGTCGGGTTCGGTGTCGTGATGCTGATCTCCGCCCGGCGTCGGACCCGCGCACGGCTGCACGCCGAGGACGGAATACGGGTGGGACCGCTCTGGGTTGCACTCGTTGCACGCCTGCGGAAACAGCGCGTGCAATAATGACCACGGACCCTTTCGGGTTCCCCGCGTCCGACGTCGGGGGACTTGACATGGGTCCTAGTGCTGCCCGGAACGGTAGGACCAGACGACGTGGGGGACCGCGGCGGTGGCCCTGGGCGGCGAGGGAAGGCCACGACCCCAGGAACGTGGCACGACGAGGAAGGTGATCGCATGGCTGCCCGGAGCACGACGGTCGATCCCACGAAGGACACCACGCCCGACGGCGTCGTGGCGGAAGACGCCACGGAGACCGACGGAACGGCTGCGCCGAAGAAGCGCGCCACCAGGACCACCACCGCCGCCAAGAAAGCCGCCCCGAAGAAGGCCGCCCCGAAGAAGGCGGCTGGCAAGAAGGCCACGGCTGCCGCCGAGGACGAGGACGGCGACGCCGAGGACGACGCCCCGGTCGAGGTCGTCGAGGACGCGGTCGACACCACCGACGACGTCGCCGAGGACACCGAGGACGAGTCGGCCGCGAAGCCCGCGACCGAGGCCGCCGCGGTCGCCGCGGGCGCACTCGTCATCTCGCAGACCGACGACGACGAAGCACCGGTCTACTCGACGACCATCACGGGTGCCACTGCGGACCCGGTGAAGGACTACCTCAAGCAGATCGGCAAGGTCGCGCTGCTCAACGCCGAGCAGGAGGTCGAGCTCGCGATGCGCATCGAAGCCGGCCTGTTCGCCGAGGACAAGCTGCAGCACTCGACGGGCCTGTCGAAGCCGGCGGAGCGTGAACTCCGCTGGGTCGCGCGGGACGGTCAGCGCGCCAAGTCGCACCTGCTCGGGGCGAACCTCCGTCTCGTCGTCTCGCTCGCGAAGCGGTACACGGGCCGTGGCATGCAGTTCCTCGACCTCATCCAGGAGGGCAACCTGGGCCTGATCCGTGCGGTCGAGAAGTTCGACTACACGAAGGGCTTCAAGTTCTCGACCTACGCGACGTGGTGGATCCGACAGGCCATCACGCGAGCCATGGCCGACCAGGCCCGCACCATCCGCATCCCGGTGCACATGGTCGAGGTCATCAACAAGCTCGCCCGGGTCCAGCGGCAGATGCTGCAGGACCTCGGCCGTGAGCCCACGCCGGAAGAACTCGCCCGTGAGCTCGACATGACGCCCGAGAAGGTCGTCGAGGTGCAGAAGTACGGCCGCGAGCCCATCTCGCTCCACACGCCGCTCGGCGAGGACGGCGACTCGGAGTTCGGTGACCTCATCGAGGACACCGAGGCCGTGGTGCCCGCCGACGCGGTGGGCTTCACGATGCTGCAGAAGCAGCTCGAGAGCCTGCTCGACTCCCTGTCGGAGCGCGAAGCCGGCGTGATCCGGATGCGCTTCGGCCTCGGTGACGGCCAGCCGAAGACCCTCGACCAGATCGGCGACACCTTCGGCGTCACGCGCGAGCGCATCCGCCAGATCGAGTCGAAGACGATGGCGAAGCTCCGCCACCCGTCCCGGTCGCAGTCGCTCCGCGACTACCTCGAGTAGGCCGCCCGTGCGATTCGTGATCCCGATCCTGGTCGGGCGGATCCTCCGCGCCCTCGCTCGTGCGCGGGGCGGCGGGTCCGCCTACCCGGGCTACATCGTCCTCAAGCTCGTGCCGGACTTCCTGCAGCACGTCACCCGGCAGTTCCCGAACGGCGTCGTGTTCGTGCTCGGGTCCAACGGGAAGTCGACGACCACGCACATGATCTCGGAGATCGTGCGGGCGCACGGCCTTCGGGTCTTCACGAACCCGTCCGGCGCGAACCTGCCGCAGGGCATCGCGTCGGCGCTCCTCTCCGAGGTGTCGCTGACGGGCGCGCTCAAGGCGGACATCGGGATCCTCGAGGTGGACGAGGCCTTCGCCGTCGAGCTCGCGGGCATCCTGTCGCCGTCGACGGTGACGATGCTCAACGTCCAGGTCGACCAGCTCTACCGCTTCTTCGAGACCGAGCGTGTCGCGACGATGATGCTCGACACCGCCGCGCTGTCGAGCGCGAACGTCATCACGAACCACGACGACCAGTTCCTCGACGCCTACACGGCCGTCGACGGGCAGCGCGTCCTCCGGTTCGGTGCCAGCGCCGAGGTCGTCGCCGCCGCGCCGAACGGCCTGCAGAACGCTGACGACTTCGTCGCCGGGGCCGACCGTGTCCAGACGACGGCGGACGCCGAGGTGGTCGTGTTCACCGGCGACGGCGCGACGATCGCGTTCGACGGCGCCGAGATCCCGGTCCGGCTCCCGGCGCGCGGCCTGCACTACGCGGTCGATGCCGCCGCGGCCACCGCGACCGCGAGTGCCGCGCTCGGCGCCCAGTTCCGCGTCGACGCCGTGACGAAGGCGTTCGAGCGGATGAAGCCGGCGTACGGCCGTGGCGAGCGTCTGCCGATCGCGGGTGAGTCCGCCGAGTTCACGATGTTCAAGAACGCCGCGAGCCTGCAGCTCAACCTCGACGCCCTGCCCGCGCATCCGGAACAGGTGCTCATGGCGATCGACGAGGGCACTCCGGACATCTCGTGGATCTACGACATCGACTTCTCGAAGCTCGACCACGTGGACGTCGTCTCGGGCGACAAGGCCTGGCAGATCGCGATCGCCCTCGAACACGCCGGCGTGCGCATCGGCCGCGTCGAGCCCGATGTCGAGTCCGCCATCCGGCACATGCAGGGCCTCGGCGCGACGACGACCGGCACGAAGAACTTCATCGTCAACTACGAGATCATGATGATCGCCCGGAAGGCCCTCGGTCACCCGGACCTGGAGAAGACCGCATGACGGCCGATCGCCTGACCATCCTGCACGTGTACCCACGCCAGATGGGGGTCTCCGGGGACCGCGGCAACGTCGCAGCCCTCGTCCGTCGCGCCGCCGCGGCCGACATCGCCACCGAGGTCGTCGAGTACGCGCCGGGTGACGAGCTACCGCCCGCCGCCGACGTCGTCCTGGTGGGGAACGGACCGCTCAGCGCGATGCGGTCGCTCGGCACGGACGTCCCGCGGATCGGTGCCGCCCTGCGGGAGTTCGCCGCCGCTGGCGTGCCGGTCGTCGCGGTCGGTGGTGGGTTCGACCTCGCCACGAACCAGGTCGTGCCGACCGAGGGTGCCCCGGTCGACGGGTTCGGCGTGTTCGACGCCCGGGCCGTCCGCGGTGCCGAGCGCCGAGTGAACTACTTCGTGCTCGAGACCCGCTACCCGCTGCTCCCCGGTGCCTCCACCCGGCTCGCGGGCTTCGAGGACCACGCCGCTCGTATCGAGCTGTCGGACGGCGTCGAGCCGTTCGCGGACGTCGTGTCGGGCGGTGGGAACCAGGCCGGTGCTCCGGTCGAGGGTGCGATCACCGGCACGTCCTTCGGCACGCACACACAGGGGCCCGTCCTGCCGCTCAACCCGCAGCTCACCGACGCGGTCCTCGCCGCCGCGACCGCTCGGCTCGGGCGCTCGTACGAGCCGGACGCGGAGCGTACCGCCACGATCGACCGGTACGCCCGTGAGGCCCGCGCCACGGTCGACCGCTACGTCGACAAGGCGTTCAAGCGCATCACCTGATCGACCCGGACGCCGGCGCGCCACCCGGCGCGCCGGCGTCCGGCAGCACCACGCACCGGAGGCCTGGTGCCGGTCTCGTGGACCGGCACCGGGCCTCCGGTGCGTCGCGGCGGAGCCGCCTACTTGGACTCGTGGAGTCGCGAGGACTCGTCGTGCCACTCGAGGGCGGTGGCTGCCAGCTTGTCCTTGAACTCGGCGCCGTGGTGGGCGCAGAACAGAAGTTCACCACTGGCCATGGTGGCGCGGATGTACGCCTGCGCACCGCAGCTGTCGCAGCGGTCGGCTGCGGTGAGCTGGTGGTTGTCGTTGAGTTCGTCGACGGAGAGGTCCTGCACGGTCTGGGTCATTGCTGTGCTCCTCACGGATCGCAGTACGGTGCGGTGAATGCACCCATTCCAACACGTCCCGCCTGGATGCCGTGCATCCTGACCGGCTCGTTCGCTGAGCGCGGAGCGCTTGTCCCCACGCCGAGGCTCACCGCTCGGGCGGCCTGTTGATGTCGGTGCGGATCGGTACGCTCGTCAGGTGAGCTCCGACTACTCCGCACGGCATCTCTCCGTCCTCGAAGGACTCGAGGCGGTCCGGAAGCGTCCCGGCATGTACATCGGCTCGACGGACTCCCGCGGGCTCATGCACTGCCTGTGGGAGGTCATCGACAACTCGGTCGACGAAGCCCTGGCCGGTCACGGGGACGAGATCGGCGTCACGCTGCACGCCGACGGTTCGGTCGAGGTCTCCGACCTGGCGCGCGGGATCCCGGTCGACGTCGAGCCGAAGACGGGGTTGACCGGGGTGGAGGTCGTCTTCACCAAGCTCCATGCCGGCGGCAAGTTCGGATCGGGGTCGTACGCGGCGTCCGGTGGTCTGCACGGCGTCGGCGCCTCGGTCGTGAACGCGCTGTCGGAGCGCCTCGACGTGCAGGTGGACCGCGGCGGCAAGACGTACGCCATGTCGTTCCACCGCGGCGAGCCGGGCGTGTTCGACGACTCGGCCGGCATCGGGCCGGACGCCCCCTTCGCGCCGTTCACCTCGGGCAGTGAGCTGCGGGTGGTCGGCAAGGTGAAGAAGGGCGTGACCGGGACCCGGGTGCGGTACTGGGCCGACCGACAGATCTTCACGAAGGACGCGGCGTTCAGCACCGCGGACCTCGTCACCCGCGCACGGCAGACCGCCTTCCTCGTGCCGGGTCTCGGACTCACCATCACGGACGCCCGACCGGCGTCGATCACGGCGGCTGCGCAGCGCGCGGCCCTGGCGGCGCCTGCTCCCGACGCCGACGCGGTGGGCGTGGGCGACGCCGTCGGTGCCGACGGGCCCGCGACGGACGTCGCCCCCGCCCTGGCGGTCGAGCAGGGTCCGGTCGTCGAGCGCTTCCGCTACGAGGGCGGCATCGGCGAGTTCGTCGAGCACCTCGCCGTCGACGGGGCGAAGACCGATGTCTGGCGCATCCAGGGCTCCGGCACCTTCACGGAGACCGTCCCGATGCTCGACGACAAGGGGCACATGGTGTCCACCGCGGTCGAGCGCACCTGCGAGGTCGACGTCGCCCTGCGGTGGGGCGACGGGTACGAGACCGTGTTCCGGAGCTTCGTGAACATCATCGCCACCCCGAAGGGCGGCACGCACCAGGCCGGCTTCGAGTCGGGACTCGTCAAGGCGGTCCGTGCCCAGGTCGAGGCGAACGCCCGGAAGCTCAAGGTCGGGCAGGACAAGCTCGAGAAGGACGACGTGCTCGCCGGGTTGACCGCGGTGCTGACCGTCCGGCTGCCCGAGCCGCAGTTCGAAGGGCAGACGAAGGAGATCCTCGGGACGCCGGCCGTCCGCCGGATCGTCGACTCCGTGGTCGCGAAGCGCATGACGGAGATCCTCACGTCGACGCAGCGGACCGAGAAGGCCCAGGCCGCGGTCGTGCTCGAGAAGGTCGTCGCCGAGATGAAGACGCGCATCTCGGCCCGGGCCCACAAGGAGACGCAGCGCCGCAAGAACGCGCTCGAGAACTCGTCGCTGCCGACGAAGCTCGCCGACTGCCGCTCGAACGACGTCGACGGGACCGAGCTGTTCATCGTCGAGGGCGACTCGGCCCTCGGGACCGCCAAGCTTGCCCGGAACAGCGAGTACCAGGCGCTCCTGCCGATCCGGGGCAAGATCCTCAACGTCCAGAAGGCCTCCGTGTCGGACATGCTCTCCAACGCCGAGTGCGCCTCGATCATCCAGGTGATCGGTGCCGGGTCCGGGCGCACGTTCGAGCTGGACCAGGCCCGGTACGGCAAGGTGATCATCATGTCCGACGCCGACGTCGACGGCGCCCACATCCGGACACTGCTCCTGACGCTGTTCTTCCGGTACATGCGACCGATGATCGAGCAGGGCCGGGTCTTCGCCGCCGTGCCGCCGCTGCACCGGGTCGTGGTGGTGAACCGCGGCAAGCCGAACGACACGCTCTACACGTACTCGGAGCAGGAGCTGACGACACTCCTCAAGAAGCTCGAGCGTTCGAACAAGAAGTACCTCGAGCCCATCCAGCGCTACAAGGGCCTGGGGGAGATGGACGCCGACCAGCTCGCCGAGACCACGATGGACCGCGCGCACCGCACCCTGCGACGCGTCAACGTGTCGGATGCCGAGTCGGCGGCGAAGGTGTTCGAGCTGCTCATGGGGAACGACGTGGCGCCCCGCAAGGAGTTCATCCTTGCCGGCGAGGGTCTGGACCGCGAGCGCATCGACGCCTGACCGGCGTTCCCGACGGACGGGAGGCGCGGGCTAGACCCGACCCGCGCCTCCCGTCCGGCGGAGCTCAGGCCTCGCCGCGTGTCCCGTCGACCGCCGCCGCGCTGCCACCGATCGTGACCACCTCGGCGTCGAGCGGACTGCCAGAGCCGTCGCGCTTCGACAGCCAGTCCGGCAGCGTGCGGGCAGCGCCGTCCGCCCCGACCGCGTGCGGGGGAGCGACGCCCGCCCACGCCACGGTCAGGCCGTCCTCGCCCTTCAGGAAAGCGTGTGCACGGACGCCCTGCGTGCCGCGGCCCTTCGCCGGGAACTCGGTCAGCGCGGACACCTTCGCCCGTCCGGCGTCGGTCCCCGGCAGGGCGGTCGACGTGGTGGACACGGTGGCGACCACGGCGTCCTCGGTGCGGGCGACCGAACCGAACCAGATGACGGACGCGCCGGCGGCGAGCGAGACGCCCGCGACACCGCCGGCGGGCAGCCCCTGCGGACGGACGGCGGCGGCCGGGAAGCGCAGGAGCTGCGCGTTCGACGTGATGAACACCAGGTCGTCCGACTCGGGCGCCTGGGCGGCACCGACGACACGGTCGCCCGGCTTCAACCCGATCGCGACGACCTCGGGCTTGTCCGGCCACGCACCGGGCACCACGCGCTTCACGATGCCCTGCGCGGTCCCGATCGCGAGCGACTCGGACGCGGGCGCGTCGAGCGAGACGAGCGCGATCACGGTCTCCGTCTTCGGGATGCCGAGGTAGTCGCTGACGCGGACACCGGCGTCGAGCCGGACGGACGCGGGCGGGACGGCGGGGACGTCGACGGGGGAGAACCGCAGCACCCGACCGGTCGAGGTGAGCGCGCCGACCTGCCCGCGCACGGAGCTCACCACGGTGGAGCGGACCGCGTCGTGCTTCGACCGCTTCGGGACGTGCACGATGCCGGACTCGGCTGCGGGGATGTCGACGCGGACGAGCCGCCCGGTCGTGGAGAGCAGCACGCGGCAGGGCGCGTCGGCGACCTGGAGCGACTCGGGGTCGACCGCGGCCTTCCGGCCACCGCGGACCGGGGCGTCCGCCTCGGTCAGGAGGGTGCGTCGCGGCGTCGCGAAGCGGTCGGACACCTCGGTCAGCTCCGTCGCGACCTGGGCGCGGAGCCGGTCGTCGGACGCCAGGAGTTCCTCGAGCGCGGCGATGTCGGCGAGCAGTTGGTCCCGTTCGCCCTCGAGCTCCATGCGCGAGAACTTCGTGAGGCGGCGGAGCCGCAGTTCGAGGATGTACTCGGCCTGCACCTCGGACAGGTCGAACACGTCCCGCAGGCGGCTCCGTGCGGCCTCGGAGTCGTCGGACGTCCGGATGACCTGGATGACCTCGTCGATGTCGAGGATCGCGATGAGCAGACCCTCGACCAGGTGCAGCCGTTCCCGCCGGCGGGCCAACCGGTACTGCGAGCGTCGCGTGACGACCGCCAGCCGGTGCTGCACGTAGACCTCGAGCAGGTCGCGCAGACCGAGCGTGCGCGGCGAACCGTCGACGAGGGCGACGTTGTTGATGCCGAAGTTCTCCTCGAGCGGGGTGTGCTTGTACAGCTGCTCGAGGACGGCCGTGGGGTTGAAGCCGGACTTGATGCCGATGACGAGGCGCAGGCCGTGGTTGCGGTCGGTCAGGTCGTTCACGTCGGAGATCCCGACGAGCTTCTTCGCCTGCACCCCGTCCTTGATCTTCTCGATGACGCGCTCCGGGCCGACCAGGTACGGCAGCTCGGTGACGACGAGCCCGGACTTGCGCGGCGTGAGGTTCTCGACCGACACCTTGGCCCGCGTCCGGAAGCTGCCGCGTCCCGTGGCGTAGGCGTCCCGCACGCCCGAGAGACCGACGATCGTCCCGCCGGAGGGCAGGTCCGGACCCGGGACGAACTCCATCAGTTCGTCGAGCGTGGCCTGCGGGTGGAGGAGCAGGTGCTTGGCGGCCTCGACGACCTCGCCGAGGTTGTGCGGCGCCATGTTCGTCGCCATGCCCACCGCGATGCCCGAGGCGCCGTTGACGAGCAGGTTCGGGAACGCGGCCGGCAGCACGCTCGGCTGCATGATCTGGTTGTCGTAGTTCGGGACGAAGTCGACGACGTCCTCGCCGAGGCCCTCGGTCATCGTCATCGACGGCTCGGCGAGGCGGGCCTCGGTGTACCGCGCCGCGGCGGGGCCGTCGTCGAGGGACCCGAAGTTGCCGTGTCCGTCGACGAGCGGGACGCGCATGGTGAACGGCTGCGCGAGGCGGACGAGGGCGTCGTAGATCGCGCCGTCGCCGTGCGGGTGCAGCTTGCCCATCACCTCACCGGTGACGCGCGCGCTCTTGACGTGGCCGCGGTCCGGCCGGAGACCCATCTCGGCCATCTGGTACAGGATCCGTCGCTGGACCGGCTTCAGCCCGTCGCGGGCGTCCGGGAGCGCGCGTGAGTAGATGACGGAGTAGGCGTACTCCAGGAAGGAGCCCTGCATCTCCTCCGAGACGTCGACGTCCTCGATGCGCTCACCGTCGGGCAGTCCGACGACGTCCGTGCGTGCCATGGCACCTTTCTGGAAGAGTGGAGATGTGGCAACCAGCGTACCGACGGCCCCCGACGACACCGCGAACCTCGCCGACGTGCTGCCGAGTTGCCTGGTCGCGCTCGGCGCCGCGGACGACGACTGGCTGCGGACGCACGGTCTGGAGGCCCGGATCGCGCTCCGCCCCGCCCGTTCCGCGGTCGTCGTGCTCGTCGACGGTCTGGGCGCGAACGCCCTCGCCGCACGGGCCGGTCACGCGCGTTTCCTGACCGCGACGAAGAAACGGCTGCGGAGCGGCTTCCCGACGACCACGGCCGCTGCCCTGACGACCCTCACGACCGGCCGACCGCCCGGCACCCACGGTGTCGTCGGCTACAGCGGCTGGGACCCCGACCGGGAGCGCGTGATGAACCTGCTCAGCGGATGGGACGACGAGGTCCCCGCCGGGTGGCTCCGCTCCGAGACCCTGTTCACCGCGGCGGACGGGCTCGGCGTCGAGCCCGTCGTGGTCGCCCCCGGGCGCTACCGGTCCTCCGGGATGACGGCGAACGTGCTCGGCGGCGCGCGCTTCGTGTCGGCGGACACCGTGGCCGCCCGGGTCGACGCGGCGGTCGAGGCCACCGCGGCCGGACGGCAGCTCGTCTACCTCTACGTGCCCGAACTCGACTCCATCGGCCACAAGCACGGCTGGCAGTCCGACCGGTGGACGGCGGCCCTCGAGCTCGTCGACGCCGAGGTCGCCCGGCTGGCGGCCCGGGTCGGGGGAGACGTGGGCGTCCTCGTCACCGCGGACCACGGCGTGCTCGACGTCCCGCCGGAATCGAACGTCGCACTCGACCCCGAGCTGCTGACGGCGGTGGTCGGCGTCGCCGGGGACCCGCGCTGCCGACAGCTGACGGTGGCGCCGGGGACGGACGTACCGGGCCTGGTCGGGGCGTTCCGGGCCTGGCTCGGCAAGCGCGCGATTGTGGCGAGCCGGGACGAAGCGGTGGCCGCCGGGTGGTTCGGGCCGGTCTCGCCCGAGGTCCTGCCGCGGATCGGCGACGTCCTGCTCGTGGCGCGCGGCTCGTGGGCGTTCAACGACGACCGTGAGGTCCGGACCGGGACGGTACCCGGGCGCATGGTCGGACAGCACGGCGCGATGAGCGACGACGAGCTGCTCGTGCCGCTCCGTCTCGCCGGCGCGTTCGCGCAGCGGTAGCGCGGCGACCGGACCCGGCGACGAGACGCCAGGAGGCCCGCCCCACGGGCGTGGGACGGGCCTCCTGGCGCGCCTCACGGATGTGGGAGGGCCTCCGGACGTCGGGGCGGCGGACCGGACTCAGACGTCGTCGTCGGGGCGGGTCCCGAAGACGATCTCGTCCCAGCTCGGCATCGCGCGACGGTTGCGCTTGCGTCGGTCGGGTCGGGCGTCACCGTCGGTGGTGGAGCGGGCCTCCGGCTGCGGGGCGGTGTCGGAGTCGTCCGCGCCGTGCAGCGGGATGTCGACGACCCCGACCGCCGGACCGCGCGGCGCGTCCTGCTGCTCGGAGAACGACGCGGCCTCACGCTCGCCGCGGCGGCGGCGGAGCGCCTCGAGCAGGTCGGCGGTCTCGTTGCCGGGTGCGCGCTCCTCGACGTACGCGGTCCCGATCCGGGGGAGCGGCGGCCGGAGCGGCGCGCGTTCCGCGGGCTCCGCTGCCGGGGGCTCGGTCTCGGTGGTCGGCTCCTCGACGTGGAACGCCCCGGAGTCGAAGCGGGTGGCGTCCTCGTCCTGGCGCTCGTACTCGACGGCACGGAGTCGGGGTGCGATCCCCTCGTCCTCGGTGTGGGAGAGGCGGTGGGCGTCACCGTTGTCCGGGACGAGCGTCGCGGTCTTCGGGTCGAAGCGCCACTGGGCGTCGTGTTCGACCTCGGCGGCCGTGTAGCGGACCTGGACCTGCCAGCCGTTCTCCACGTGCTTCCAGCTCGACCACGTGATGTCCGCGGCGTCGCCGGCCTCCAGGCGCGCCGTGATCGCCGGGCCGAAGGTGTCCGGCGCAGCGTCGTCGACCGGGGTCACGCCGACGCGACGGGCGGCGTCGAGGATGAACGCGCGTTCCGCGAGCACGGGGCCCTCGAAGCGCCGGACGTACTCGACCTCCACCCCGAGGGCGGCGGCCACGTCGGCGGCGTCGGCACCACTGCGGATGCGTGCCTGGACGTCCTTCGGGGACACGCGCTTCTGCGGACTGGAGTCCGGGTTCGCCTGTCGGACCTGACCCGCGAGGGACGCGGTGACCGGCAACCGGAACTCGGTGCCGCCGTCGGTCGCGAGGAGGAGTGACCCGGATTCGACCCCGATGACTCTCACGTCTTGCATGGTTCCGCCTTCCGCTGCCTGCGTACGGTCGTGCGTCGTACCCGAGGAGTATGCAGGCCGTCCGGGCGGTTTCCGGGGAGGCGCACGGCGTGCCGTGCGCAGGTCGTCGACTCCGGGAATGGCGCAGGGGTGCGCCGGGTTGCACGGCCAGAACGCACCGACCGTCCATCGGGTTTGCACTCGGACGGGCCGTGGTGCAAACTGTCGCCGCCGATTCCGGCGACGACCCTCTCGATACGAGAAATGGATGGGCATGGCCACCGATTACGACGCCCCTCGGAAGACCGACGACAACTCTGACTCGGAGTCGATCGAGGCCCTCAAGGAGCGCGTTCCCGACAAGATGTCGGGGGTCGTCGACGACGATTCCGACAATCCCGGCAGTTTCGAACTCGCCGGACAGGACCTCAGCGACGTCGACCTCGACGTCGTCGTCCTCCCCCCGCAGGTCGACGAGTTCACGTGTGTGGAGTGCTTCCTCGTGAAGCACCGCTCGCAGCTCGACCACGAGACGAAGCTCGGCCCCGTGTGCATGGAGTGCGCTGCTCTGTAGAGCCGCGTCCGCCGGCGCACGCTGCCGAACCCAGGACGGCCCGCATCCAGTCGGATGCGGGCCGTCCTGCGTCGCGGCGGTGCCGGGATGCCGACCCGCCCGGGGTCAGCGCGGGTCGCCCTCGGGCATCGCGGAGGCGGCGGTGAGGGCACGGGTGACCGCGTCCGGGTGTCGCACGCTCACGAGCCAGTAGGGCGTCGGGTCGGCGTCGTCGCGGACCTCGATCTTCACCACACCGTGCACGTAGCCGCGGAAGAGCGTCCAGGCCCGCGCGTCGAGCTGCGGGCCGCGCTGACTCGTGGCGGCTGCGCCCGTGAAGCCCTCGACGGCACCCACCGCGGTGCGGGGCAGGTGTGCCCGGCCCGCACGGAACTCGGTCTCGGTCACCTCGATGACGGGGGCCAGGACCCACAGCAGCACGAGCACGGCCAGTTCCATCCCGATCGCGACGACGACGCCGGCCGTCACGCTGATCGGGAGGAAGACGAGGAGGCTGGCGGGGACGACGAGCGCCGTCGCCAGGTACAGGGCGGGCGGCGCCCACAGTCGTTCGCGGTACACGGTCACCCCTCCATTCGACCATGCATCGCTGCGTGCTCCGAGCCAGGTCACGGATCGGTCACGGTCTGCACTACCCTCGACTCGTGACCGATGCAGTCGACGTGCTCTGGACCGGGGATGCCGCTCCCGTCTTCGCGAAACCCGGTGACGCCGGGGCCGACCTCGTCTCGGCCGAGGCGTTCGTCCTCGCGCCCGGACAGCGGCGCCTGGTGGGGACCGGCCTCGCGATCGCGCTCCCCGACGGACACGTCGGGTTCGTGGTGCCCCGGAGCGGGCTCGCGGCGAAGCACGGCATCACGATCGTCAACGCCCCCGGCACGATCGACTCCGGCTACCGCGGCGAGGTCAAGGTGGCGCTGCTCAACACGGACGCCACCGAGCCCTACGCCGTCCAGGTCGGTGACCGCATCGCGCAGCTCGTGGTCCTCCCCGTCCCGCGGGTGACGTTCACGCGGGTCGCCGACCTGCCGGAGAGCGTCCGCGGCCAGGACGGCTTCGGGTCGTCGGGCTACCGTGACGACCAGAACGGGCACCCGGGCGTGTACGGCGCGGGGGACGCCCGACGGGACGCGGGCACCACCGGACACGACGGCGCGGCGACGCCCGTCGAGATGCACGAACAGGGTCGAGAAGGGACGCGGTCATGAGGATCGGACGACGCAAGCGTGACGAGGTCGAGGTCGCCGAGGCCGTGGTGGACGACGTCGAGGTGGCCGGTCCGTCGCCCGAGATCGAACTCGCCGACGACGCCGACGCAGGACTCGACGAGGTGCTCGCCACCGAGTCCACCGCGAAGTCCGCGCCCGCCGACCGCGGCGAGAACGGCCCGCTCGACGAGACCGAGGCGAACCTCGTCCGCCCCTACGTGGACCTCGGCGGCGTGAAGATCCTGCCGCGCGAGGGCCTGCACCTCCGGCTCGAGGTGGAGGAGGACTCGAAGCGCGTCGTCGCCGTCGGGCTCGACTTCGACGAGTCGACGCTGCAGGTGCAGCCGTTCGCGGCTCCCCGGTCCACCGGGCTCTGGCACGAGATCCGGGCACAGATCGCCGAGCAGATCGAGCAGCAGGGCGGCGTCGTGACCGAGGTCGACGGCCCCTTCGGCCCCGAGCTCCGTGCGCAGGTCCCGGTCGTCGGCGGTGCCGGCGTCACGGACGGCGTGCGCGCCGCCCGCTTCGTCGGCGTGGACGGCCCGCGGTGGTTCCTCCGCGGTGTGATCGCCGGCAAGGCCGCCGATCAGCCCGACGACTCCGCGGACATCGAGGAGCTGTTCCGCAGCGTCGTCGTCGTGCGTGGCACGACCCCGATGCCGCCGCGCGACCTCATCCCGCTGCACATGCCGAAGTCGACGCAGTCGACCATCTGACCCCGGCCACCGGCCGAACGCTCGATCCAGCCTGGAGGCCCGGTGACGGACCACGACGACCGCCCACGTCCGGACCGGGTCGCCCCGGACGGTGATCCGTACGCCGAGGAGCGGGCGGAGCCGCTGTCGCTCCAGGCCCAGCTCCGGGACGCCGTCCGGAACGCCGGGATCGGGCAGGTGGCCCCGGGCGAAGCGCCGTCGGGCAGGGCCCTGCTGACCGCGGTCGGCGGGGTGCGCGGGCTCGCCGAGTCCGTGCTGCCCGGCTTCGCGTTCCTCATCGTCTACGCGGTGACGAAGGAGGTCGTCCCGAGCGTGGTCGTCCCGGTCGCGATCGGGCTCGTCTTCGTGGTGTTCCGCCTGCTGCAGCGGCAGTCGATCATGATGTCCTTCGCGGGCATCTTCGGCGTCGCGATCTCGGCGGGCCTCGCGCTGCTGACCGGCCGGGCGGAGAGCAACTTCATCCCGGGCATCGTCATCAACGCGGTGTTCCTCGCGGTGATCCTCGTGACCCTGGCGATCCGGCGACCGCTCATCGGCCTGGTCGTCGGTCTCCTCGTCCCGGGCGACGAGGACGGGCACGACTGGCGGGACGACCCGGCGAAGCGTCGGGTGCTCACCGTCGCGACGTGGATGTGGGCCGGACTGTTCGCCTTCCGCCTCGCCTTCGAGATCCCGCTCTGGCTGACCGCCCAGGTCGAGCTGCTCGCGGGCATCAAGCTGATCACCGGCGTGCCCCTGTACGCCGCGCTGCTCTGGGTGACGTGGCTGCTCGTCCGGACCGTCTTCGTCCGGGACGAACCCGCCGCGGTGTAGAGTTGTCTCGACGTCGAGACACTTTCCTCCGGGCACGACGGAGTCCCCGGGTTTAGGTTCACCTTGCTGGTGGGACGTCCCGCGGCCCGCGAGGATGAGGGCACACCGATCAACTCAGGAGGCGGCACAGTGGCTGCAGTCAACAGCTTCGGATCGAAGGACACGCTCTCGGTCGGGGGTGTCGACTACGCCATCCACCGGATCGACGCCGTGCCCGGGCACGAGAAGCTCCCGTACAGCCTCAAGGTGCTGCTCGAGAACCTCCTGCGCACCGAGGACGGCGCGAACGTCACCGAAGGCCAGATCCGCGCCCTCGGCTCGTGGAAGCCGGAGGCAGACCCGGACACCGAGATCCAGTTCTCCCCGGCACGCGTGGTCATGCAGGACTTCACCGGTGTCCCGTGCATCGTCGACCTCGCCACCATGCGCGAGGCGATGGCCGAGATCGGCGGCGACCCGAACAAGATCAACCCGCTCTCGCCCGCCGAGATGGTCATCGACCACTCCGTCATCGCGGACCTGTTCGGCAGCACGGACGCCCTGCAGCGCAACACCGACCTGGAGTACGAGCGCAACGGGGAGCGCTACCAGTTCCTCCGCTGGGGCCAGACCGCGTTCGAGGACTTCAAGGTCGTCCCGCCGGGCACCGGCATCGTGCACCAGGTCAACATCGAGTACCTGGCGAAGGTCACCTACACGCGCGAGTTCGACGGCGAGCTGTACGCGTACCCGGACACCCTCGTCGGTACCGACTCGCACACCACGATGGTGAACGGCCTCGGTGTGCTCGGTTGGGGCGTCGGCGGCATCGAGGCCGAGGCGGCCATGCTCGGTCAGCCCGTGTCGATGCTCATCCCCAAGGTCGTCGGCTTCAAGCTCTCGGGGGAGATCCCCGCCGGCGTGACCGCGACGGACGTCGTGCTCACGATCACCGAGCAGCTGCGCAAGCACGGCGTCGTCGGCAAGTTCGTCGAGTTCTACGGCGAGGGCGTCGGCGCGGTGCCGCTCGCGAACCGCGCGACCATCGGCAACATGAGCCCCGAGTTCGGTTCCACGGCGGCGATCTTCCCGGTCGACGACGTGACGCTCGACTACCTGCGCCTGACCGGCCGCGACGAGGCGCAGATCGCGCTGGTCGAGGCCTACTCGAAGACGCAGGGACTCTGGCACGACCCCTCGGTCGAGCCGGTGTACTCCGAGTACATGGAGCTCGACCTGTCCACGGTCGTCCCGTCGATCTCGGGCCCCAAGCGCCCACAGGACCGCATCGTCCTGACCGAGGCGAAGGACCAGTTCGAGGTGGACCTCGCGAACTACGCGAGCATCGACCACTCGGAAGAGGACAAGGCCGTCGCGGACACCTTCCCGGCGTCCGACCCGGTCGCCGCTGCCCCCGGCGACGAGCACGCGGTCGATGACCTGCAGGACGCCCCGGCGTCCGAGGTCCCGGTGCACGCGTCGAGCGCGCCCGGCACGGTCTCGAAGCCGACCTCGGTGCCCGTGGCCGACGGCGACCCGTTCACGATCGACCACGGTGCGGTCGCGATCGCCGCGATCACGTCCTGCACGAACACGTCGAACCCGTCGGTGATGATGGCCGCGGGCATCCTCGCGCGCAACGCGTCGCAGAAGGGCCTCAAGGCCAAGCCGTGGGTCAAGACGACCCTCGCGCCGGGATCCAAGGTCGTCACCGACTACTACGAGAAGGCCGGTCTCACGACCTACCTCGAGGACCTCGGCTTCTACACGGTCGGCTACGGCTGCACCACCTGCATCGGCAACTCGGGCCCGCTGCCCGAGGAGATCTCGCAGGCCGTGCAGGACAACGACCTCGCCGTCACCGCGGTGCTCTCGGGCAACCGCAACTTCGAGGGCCGCATCAACCCCGACGTGAAGATGAACTACCTGGCGTCGCCGCCGCTCGTCATCGCCTACGCCCTCGCCGGGTCGATGCACTTCGACTTCGACAGCGACGCGCTCGGCACCGACCCCGAGGGCAACGACGTCTTCCTCAAGGACATCTGGCCCGACACCGCCGAGGTGCAGCAGGTCATCGACGCGTCGATCGACACCGACATGTTCACGCACGAGTACGGCTCCGTGTTCGAGGGCGATGACCGCTGGAAGAACCTGCCGACCCCGACCGGTGACACGTTCGAGTGGGACAGCGAGTCCACCTACGTGCGGAAGCCCCCGTACTTCGACGGCATGACGATGCAGCCGGACCCGGTGTCCGACATCTCCGGCGCCCGCGTGCTCGCCAAGCTCGGCGACTCGGTCACCACCGACCACATCTCGCCGGCCGGGTCCATCAAGGCAGACAGCCCCGCGGGCCGGTACCTCGCCGAGCACGGCGTCGACCGGAAGGACTTCAACTCCTACGGCTCGCGTCGTGGCAACCACGAGGTGATGATCCGCGGCACCTTCGCGAACATCCGACTCCGCAACCAGCTGCTCGACGGCGTGGAGGGCGGCTACACCCGCGACTTCACCACGCCCGACGGTGCACAGTCGTTCATCTACGACGCGTCCGAGCACTACCAGGCGCAGGGCACCCCACTCGTCGTCCTCGGCGGCAAGGAGTACGGCTCCGGCTCGTCCCGCGACTGGGCGGCGAAGGGCACGAGCCTGCTCGGCGTCAAGGCGGTCATCACCGAGAGCTTCGAGCGCATCCACCGCTCGAACCTCATCGGCATGGGCGTCGTCCCGCTGCAGTTCCCGGCGGGCGAGTCGATCGAGTCCCTCGGCCTCGACGGCACCGAGGTCATCTCGATCTCCGGCCTCACCGCGCTGAACGAGGGCACCACGCCGAAGACCGTGCACGTGACGGCCGAGCCGAGCGAGCACTCGCCCGCCGGCAAGCAGACGGTCGAGTTCGACGCGGTCGTCCGCATCGACACCCCGGGCGAAGCCGACTACTACCGCAACGGCGGCATCCTGCAGTACGTGCTCCGGTCGCTCGTCTGACCCCTCGCAGCACGCAACATCGGCGGCTCCCCGCAGCGGTACTCCGTTGCGGGGAGCCGCCTTCGTTGCTTCGTGCGGACGGACGGGAGGCGGGTGGCGGGCCGCCACCGCGCCTCCAGTCCGTCCGCCGGTCGCGCGCATAGAGTGAGCCGTCAGCCGTACGAAAGGACCGCCCGTGAGCCTGCTCGCCAGCATCACGTCGCCGCGCGACCTGAAGCGTCTCTCCGACGCGCAGATGACCGACCTCGCCGCGGAGATCCGCAGCTTCCTGGTCGCCGAGGTCGCGAAGACCGGCGGGCACCTCGGACCGAACCTCGGCGTCGTCGAGCTCACCCTCGCGATGCACCGCGTCTTCGATTCGCCGCACGACCCGTTCGTGTTCGACACCGGGCACCAGTCGTACGTGCACAAGCTCGTCACCGGACGGCAGGACTTCTCCCACCTCCGCGAGCGTGGCGGGATCGCCGGGTACCCGCAGCGGAGCGAGTCGGAGCACGACATCGTCGAGTCCTCGCACGCGTCGTCGTCGCTGTCCTGGGCGGACGGCATCTCGCGGGCGTTCCAGCAGACGGGGCAGAGCGACCGCACCGTGGTCGCCGTCGTCGGTGATGGCGCCCTCACCGGCGGCATGACCTGGGAAGCGCTGAACAACATCTCCGACCAGAACGACCGCCGGCTCGTCATCGTGGTGAACGACAACGGCCGGTCGTACGCCCCGACGATCGGTGGCATGGCCCGGTTCCTCAGCTCGGTGCGGACGCGCCGTGAGTACCGCACGCTGTACGAGAAGAGCCGTGCGGCGGCTGACCACTTCGGGGCGCCCGGCCGAGCGGTGTACCGGGGCCTCCGAGGTGGCCTGCACGGGTTCCTGTCCCGGTTCACGAACAACGAGGCGCTGTACTCGAACCTCGACATCAAGTACGTCGGCCCCGTCGACGGGCACGACCAGCAGGCGATGGAGGCGGCGCTCCGGCAGGCGAAGGGCTACGGGTCCCCGGTCATCGTGCACGCCATCACGGAGAAGGGCCACGGCTTCGCGCCGGCGCTCCGCGACCAGGCGGACCAGTTCCACGCCGTCGGGCACATCGACCCCGAGACCGGGGAGTCGCTCGACGTGTCGTCGGGTCCGTCGTGGACCTCGGTCTTCGCGACCACCCTCGCCGAGGTCGGGCACGAGGACCCCCGCATCGTCGCGATCACGGCCGCGATGCTCCGGCCGACCGGCCTGCACCTGTTCGAGCAGGCGCACCCCGACCGTGTCTACGACGTCGGCATCGCCGAGCAGCACGCCGTGACGACGGCCGCAGGGCTCGCCTACGGCGGTCTGCACCCCGTCGTCGCCCTCTACGCGACGTTCCTCAACCGGGCGTTCGACCAGGTCCTCATGGACGTCGCCCTGCACCGGGCCGGGGTCACGTTCGTCCTGGACCGCGCAGGCATCACCGGGCCTGACGGTCCGTCGCACCACGGCATGTGGGACCTCGCACTCCTGCAGGTCGTACCCGGCATCCGGATCGCCGCGCCCCGCGATGCAGCGACCCTGCGCGAGGAGTTCCGGGAGGCCGCCGCCGTCGACGACGCCCCGACCGTCCTCCGGTGGTCGAAGGGCCAGGTCGGGCCGGACATCCCCGCCGTCGAACGGCTGGCGGACGGCGTCGATGTGCTCCGGACGCCGGCCGACGACCAGGAGCCGGACGTGCTCGTCGTGGCCGTCGGGTCGATGGTGCCGACCGCGCTCGAGGCGGCGGCGCTCCTCGAGGCGCAGGGCATCGGCGTGACCGTCGTCGACCCGCGCTGGGTCGTGCCGATCCCGACGTCGCTCATCGAGCTGTCGCGCGACCACAGGCTCGTCATCACGATCGAGGACGGCGTGCGCGTCGGCGGTGTCGGGACGCGGCTGCGGCAGGACCTCCGCGCTGCCGGGGTCGACACCGGCGTGAACGAGCTCGGTCTGCCGGACGCGTTCATCGACCACGCCAGCCGGAGCGAGATCCTCGCCGACGCCGGGCTGACAGCGCAGGCGATCGCCCGCGACGTCATCGACCAGGTCGTCGGCACGAAGGTGCCCCAGGCGAAGCCGGCCCGCTCGCGGGAGTCCGCCGAGCGCTGAACGCCCGGCGCTGGCCGGCTCGTGCGCGGGCCCGCCGGCCGCGCCCGGGCCCGGGCCCGGGCTCGCCAGCCGCGGCGGACATCGGCACCGCACAACACGAACCGCCTCGAACCACGGACGTCCGTGGTACGAGGCGGTTGCTGTTGTGCGGGTCCGGCTGGCGCCGGGTCGGGGTCGGGGCCGGGGCCGGGGCCGGGGCCGGCCTGCCGAGGCGTCGGTCGGCCGGCCGTGCTAACGGCTGGCCGGCCGTGCTAGCGGCTGGCCGGGCCGACGATCCGCGGCTCGTGGAACGTGGCGCCGAAGACGCGCTCCGAGGCACCGCTGCGGTCGAGGTAGGGGCTGATGCCACCGGCCTGGAACGGGTAGCCCGCGCCGAGGATGAGCCCGAGGTCGATCTCCTCGACGTGCTGCACGACCCTGTCCTCGAGCATGCGGTGCACCTCGTCGGCGAGGGCGTCCTCGAACCGGCGCTGCATCTCGGCAGCGTCGACCTGCTTCGCGTCCTTCTTCGACGGCGCGACGAGCTTCACGGCGGCGGGGTCGTACCCGGTCGCGTTGCCCTTCTTGTCGCGCGTGAGGATCGTGCCGTGCTCAGCGATCCGCTTCAGGCCGTCGCCGGGGTAGAAGCGGTCGGGCCAGGCCGCGTGGTGCGAGTCGAGCACGTGCGCACCGACCAGCAGGCCGACGAGTTCGAGCAGCTCGAACGGCGACATCGGCAGGCCCAGGGGAGCGGCACCGTCGGCGACCGTCTCGAACGAAGTGCCCTCCTCGACGCCGCGCATGGCCTCCCCGAGCACCCGCGCGAGCACCCGGTTCACGACGAACCCAGGTTGGTCGGCGGTCACGATCGCGGTCTTCTTCAGGGTCTTCGCGACCGCGAGCGCGGTGGCGACGGCCTCGTCGGACGTCTTCGCCGCCCGGACGACCTCGAGCAGCGGCATCACCGCGACCGGGTTGAAGAAGTGGAAGCCGACCAGACGTTCGGGGTTCGTCAGCACCGAAGCCATCTCGTCGACGGACAGCGACGACGTGTTCGTGGCGAGGATCGCGTCGGGGGCGATGACCTGCTCGATCTTCCGGAACACGTCCTGCTTGACGCCCATCTCCTCGAAGACGGCCTCGATCACCCAGTCGGCGTCCGCGAACGCGTCGTACGACACTGAACCACTGACGAGTCCGTTGATGCGGTTCGCCTCGTCCGGGGAGATGCGGCCCTTCTCGAGCAGCTTCGCGACCTCGCCGCCGATCCGGGCGACCCCGGCGTCGACCCGCTCCTGCGAAACGTCGGTGATCACCACGGGGACGCCGAGACGACGGGCGAACAGCAGCGCGAACTGCGACGCCATGAGCCCGGCGCCGAGGACACCGACCTTCGTGATCTTCTTCGCGTCCACGCCTTCAGGGGCGCCGACCGGGCGCTTGGCCCGCTTCTGCACGAGGTCGAAGGCGTACATCGACGCGGCGAACTGGTCTCCGGACAGCAGGTCGGCCAGGGCGTCGTCCTCGCCGGCGAACCGCTCCTCGAGCGACCCGGACTTCGCCGCGGCGACGAGGTCGAGCGCGCGGAACGGCGACTTCGGGACGGTGCCGATCTTCGAGGCGACCTGACCCCGGGCGACCTTGACGACCGTGCCCCAGGCGGCCTTCTCGAGCATGCCGGGCTCGTTCGCCCGCTTGACCTTCGTCCGGCCGGACACGACGCCGTCCGCCCAGGTGACGGCGGACGGCAGGAACGTCACCGAGGGGATGAGCGCGTCGCCGATGCCGAGCTCGACCGCGGCCTTGCCGTCCATCAGCCGGTTGTTCTTCAGCGGGTTCTCCACGATGACGCGGAGCGCCTTCTCCGGGCCGATGAGGCGGGGGAGCAGCGTCGCGCCGCCCCAACCGGGGATGATGCCGAGGAAGACCTCGGGCAGGCCGATGCCCTGGGCAGCGGACGAGAACACGCGGTAGGTGCAGTGCAGGGCGACCTCGAGCCCGCCGCCGAGCGCGATGCCGTTCACGAACGCGAACGACGGCACCCCCAGCTCGCTGAACTTGCGGAGCGTCGCGTGCCCGAGGACACCGAGTTCGTGCGCGACCTCGCGGGAGGGCAGCGCCGCCGCCTGGGACAGGTCGGCGCCGGCGGCGAAGCAGTACTCCTTGCCGGTGATGGCGACGGCCTGGACCTCGCCCTTCGACGCCGCGTCACGGAGCGTGTCAAGCACCTCGGACAGCTCGCGCATGGTGCGCGGACCGAGCGTCGAGGGCCGCTTGTAGTCCTTGCCGTTGTCGAGCGTGATGAGCGCGAGCGTGCCGCCGGAGGGCAGCGCGACGTGCTTGACGTACGAGTGGGTGACGACCTCGTCCTCGCTCAGGGCGGTCAGCTGGTCGATCGGGGTGGTGGTCATGGTCAGGCCGCCTTCCGTGCCGCGCTCTTGCTGAAGGTCGGGTTCTCCCAGATGACGGTGCCGCCCTGGCCGAGCCCGATGCACATGGT
The DNA here is from genome assembly GCF_003234855.1 of Curtobacterium sp. MCBD17_032. Taxonomy (GTDB): domain Bacteria; phylum Actinomycetota; class Actinomycetes; order Actinomycetales; family Microbacteriaceae; genus Curtobacterium. Next base: position 65,479 of record NZ_QKTO01000005.1, on the reverse strand, counting down.
CGTGATGCCGTACTTGACGTCCGGTCGCTCGGCGAACTGCGCCGCGAGCTGGGTCATCAACCGGACGCCGCTCGACGCCAGCGGGTGCCCGACGGCGATCGCGCCGCCCCAGGCGTTCACGTTCGGGGAGTCCTGCGCGATGCCGTAGTTGTCGAGGAACGCGAGCACCTGGACCGCGAACGCCTCGTTGATCTCGAACAGGCCGATGTCGTCGATCGACAGGCCGGCCTTCCGGAGCGCCTTGTCTGTCGCGGGGATGGGGCCGACGCCCATCACCTCGGGGTCGACGCCCGCGAAGGCGAAGGAGACCATGCGCATCTTCGTCGGCAGACCGTGCTGCTTTGCACCGTCCTCGGACGCGAGCAGGCTCATCGTCGCGCCGTCGTTCAGGCCCGCGGCGTTGCCGGCGGTGACCCGCCCGTGGGGCCGGAACGGCGTCTTCAACGCGGCCAGGGCCTCCAGGGTGGTGCCCGGACGGGGCGGCTCGTCCTTCGTGACGATGTCCCAGCCCTGACCGGTGTTCACCTCGACCGGGATGACGTCCGGCTGCAGCTTGCCGGCGCCCCAGGCGGCGGCGTAGCGCTGCTGGGACTGCACGGCGAAGGCGTCGGTGCGGTCCTTCGTGATGGCGGGGAAGCGGTCGTGCAGGCGCTCGGCGGTGTTGCCCATCACGAGCGCGTCGGGGGCGACCATGCGCTCCGCGACGAAGCGGGGGTTCGGGTCGGCGTTGAAGCCCATCGGGTGGCGACCCATGTGCTCGACGCCACCGGCGATCGCGACGTCGGCGGCACCGAACGCGATCGCGCCGGCCAGGGTCGTGACACTCGTCATCGCGCCCGCGCACATGCGGTCGATGGCGTAGCCAGGGACGGACTTCGGGAGGCCCGAGAGCATCCCGACGGTGCGACCGAGGGTCAGGCCCTGGTCGCCCTGCTGGGTGGTCGCGGCGACCGCGACGTCGTCGACGGCGGCACCGTCCAGCGAGCTGTTCCGGTCGAGCAGGCCCCGCATCGCGTGCACCGCGAGGTCGTCGGCACGGGTGCGCCAGAAGACGCCCTTCTCACCGGCGCGGCCGAACGGTGTGCGGACACCGTCCACGAACACGACGTCTGATGTCTTCGGCAATGCGAGCCTCCAGATCCACAACGATCGGGCCGGGGATACGGTCGCCCCGACCTGGCCGGGCCTCGCCCGGCGACGATCCGACGCTAGTACCCCCGGCTGAGCGGCGGCACGTCGGTTGGGCGGTTCCTACGAGCCGGTCGATCCGGTGGCGGCGTCGGGCTGTCCGTCTGCGACAAGAGCGGCGTCGCCCTGCTCGGCGGCGTCGGGTGCTGCGCCGTCGGTCGCCTCGTCCGGCCGGGAGGCCGTGGTCGCGGTGACCACGGCGACCGGGTCCGCCACGGACCGGTCCGCGGCGACCTCGAACGCGTGCGCGATGACCGACGCGGTCTCCTCGACCTGCCACGGCCGGGCGTCGTGCGACGCGAGGGTGGCGCCGACGGTCTCCGTCGCGACGGTCTTCGGCGGGTTCCACGACACGAGCCGGAGCGTCTCCGGCGTGAGGAGGTTCTCGACGGGCAGGTCGAGTTCGGCGGCGCGGGCGGCGACGGCGACGCGGGCTGCACGGTACCGGCGGTCGGCGTCCGGGTTCCGGTCGGCCCAGGCGCGGGGCGGCGGGAGGCTCGGCTCGCCCCCGCCACGCAGGCGCGGCAAGTCCTCCGTGGTGCGACCCTCCTCGACGGCGGCCCACCAGCGGTCGAGTTCCGACCGGCTGGCGCGGCCGGTGAAGGTCTTCAGCGCGCCGAGTTCGGCACGCGAGGCCGGGGCGGCAGCGGCGGCGGCGACGATGGCGGCGTCCGGGATCGTGCGGCCCGGGGCGATGTCGGTCTCCTGGGCGTACGCGTCGCGTGCCTGCCACAGCGACCGCGCGATCGCCAGGGCACGGGCGCCACGGAGCACGTTCATGCCGGACAGGCGACGCCAGGGCTCGGCGCGCGGGGGCTTCGGGGCGCGGGCGAGGACGGCGGCGAACTCCTCCTCGGCGATCCGCGTCTTGCCCGCGGCCTCGAGGACCTCGGCGAGGGAGTCGCGCAGGTCGGGCAGCAGTTCGACGTCGAGGGCGGCGTACACGAGCCAGGCCTGGGGCAGCGGACGGGTCGACCAGTCCGCGGCGGAGTGCGCCTTCGCGAGCGTGATGCCGAGCAGCTGCTCGACGACCGCGCCGAGCCCCACGCGCGGGAAGCCGGCGATCCGGGCCCCGAGCTCGGTGTCGAAGACCCGGGTCGGGACGAGGCCGACTTCGCGGAGGCACGGCAGGTCCTGCGATGCGGCGTGGAACACCCACTCCTCGTCGACGATCGCGGCTTGCAGGTCGCTGAAGTCACCGATCGCGATCGGGTCGAACAGGAACGAGCCCGAGCCGCGGCGGAACACCTGGATGAGGTATGCCCGCTGGGAGTAGCGGTAGCCGCTGGCGCGCTCGGCGTCGACCGCGACCGGACCGGTGCCGGCGGCGATGCGGGCCACGGCGTCGAGGTACTCCTCGCGGCTCTCGATCACGTGGACGGCGGCGTGCGCGGCCTCGTAGGCGGGATCGGGGTCAGTCACGGGCGAGCCTCCGAGGGGCCAGGAGCGAGACGCCGTCCGAGGCCGGGGGGAGTCCGGCGAGCATCGCCACGATCTCCTCCCAGGCCTGCACGTGCGGCGTCAGGTCGTCGTCGAGGGGCGTCCACGACGCCCGGAGTTCCAGTTGGGCACCGTCGCCCTGCGTCGCGAGTTCGCCGTACCCGCGCGAGATGATCTTCGTCGCGGTACCCGAGGCGTTCGCGTAGCGGGCGCCGTGCGCGTCGAGGGCGTCGACGAGCCAGCTCCACGTCACGTCGGCGACGAACTCGTCGACGCCGATCTCGGGCTCGAGCGGGGCCTGCGCGAAGGTCACGATGCGGTACGCGCCACCCCAGCCCTCCGGCTCGTCGGGGTCGTGCAGGGCGATGAAGCGTCCGGTACCGAGGTCCGAGTCGACGCCGTGCACGACCCCGGACACGTCCGCCGCGAGGGCGATCGAGTACGGGGCGATGCGGCTCGGCGAGGGGATCTCGGTGACCGTGGTCTCGGTGCGGGTCCTGCCGGTCGACACGAACGCGCGGAGACGCGCGAACGCCTCCGGTTCGGCGTCGGGGACTCGGGGTTCAGGCACGGATGCAGACTAGGCTCCGGACCGAGCACCGGTGCGGGCGGCACGCCGTCCGTCGCGCAGTCGTGCTGCCCGCAGTCGTCCTCTTCCTGGAGGCCCGCATGCCCCGCCGTCCCGCCGCCGTCCGTCCCGCACGTCGGTCACGGCCGGGGCCCGCTGAACGGACGGCGCGCTCGGCCGGCTTCGTCGCGCTCGGCGCCGGTGTCACCGCCGCCGCCTTCGGCGTCGCGGTCATCGCCGGCTCCGTCGTTGCCGTCGCCCGCGCCGTCGTCACCCCGGACCGCAAGCGCACCGAGCGGGTCCCGATCACCGCGGTCGACCTGGAGGCCCGGACCGTCACCCTGGGGCGCAGTCCCGACACGGAGCTCCAGGGCCGGTACAGCCTGTGGTTCGGCGGAGCGACCGGGCACATGCGGGTCGGCGAGGTGCTCGCCGTGACCGACACGACGGTCACCCGGCGCATCATCGCGGTGGACGCCGGCGACCCGACCGTTGCACGGCGCGGACGCTGGGGCGGCTGGTTCTACCTGACCCCGGGGGAGCTCGGCGTCCCGGTCGAGGACGTCGACGTGCGGACCCCGAACGGTCCCGCGCCCGCCTGGGTCGTCCGCGCCGAGGACCCGGCGGCTCCCTGGGCCGTCCTCGTGCACGGTCGTGGCGTCACGCGCGCCGAGACGATCCGCGCCGTGCCGGTGTTCCGCGCTGCCGGGTACTCCGTGCTGCTGGTGTCGTGGCGGAACGACGGCGTCGCGCTTCCGAGCCCCGACGGCCGCTACGGGCTCGGCTCGACCGAGTGGGAGGACGCCGACGCCGCACTCGACTGGGTCGCGCAGCAGGGCGCCACGAGCGTCGTGCTCATGGGATGGTCGATGGGCGGCGCCGTCGTCCTGCAGACGCTCGTGCGCTCGGCGCTGGCGCACCTGGTCTCCGGCATCGTGCTGGACTCGGCCGTCGTCGACTGGAACGCCGTCCTCAAGTCGCAGAGCCGCGCGCTCCGACTGCCGCGGCCGGTCCGGAAGGTGGCGCAGTGGGTCCTCCGCACGCCGGTCGTGCACCGGATCGCCGGACTCGAGCGGCCGATCGACCTGCGCGAGCTCGACATGGTCGCCCGCGCCGACGAACTGCGGGTGCCGATCCTCCTGCTGCACAGCGACGACGACGGGTTCGTCCCATCGTCAGCGGCACACGCCCTCGCAGCGGCACGACCGGACCTGGTGCGGCTCGAGGTCGCGCACGTCGCCCGGCACACGAAGCTCTGGAACCACGACGCGGACTGGTTCGACGCGCGGATCCTGGCGTGGCTCACCGAAGTGGTCCAGCCGACGGACGTGCCCAGCGCGCGGTAGGCGCGACCGACGGTCGAACGGGCGCGGCCCGCTCAGCGGCGACGCGGAGCGGGCCGCGGGGCGTGCCGACCGAGGCTGCGAGGGAGGACGGTGCCAGCCGGCACCGCGCCTCCCGTCCGACGGGTGTGCACCACCGCACCCGCGGTGGCCGCCCCCGTCCCTCTTCAGCGCGCGGGGAAGAGGTCGACGGAGCGTGGGGTGGAGCGGTAGCGGAGGTGCTCGAAGTCCGGGTGCCAGTCGACGAGGCCGACCACGGCCCGGACGGCGATGTCGATGAAGTACGGCGACACGACGACGCGGCGGGGGATCGTCGTCGCCTCGATCTCGGTGGCGGGTCGGGAGCGCGACCCGCTGAAGTCGGTGACGTACACACCGTCGAGGTCCGTGCCCCAGGTGTACGCGGGCAACAGGCGGTCGGTGTCCGGGGCGACGTTGCCGACGACCTCCCACATGCCCGGCTGGAACCGTGCCGGCAGGGTCAGCCCGGCCACCACCGGCTGCGTGGCGAGCACGACGAGCGGGTCGGCGGGGCGCGGGAGGTCCGCTGGGCGCTGGAAGACCGCGACGTGGACGGCGTCGTGCAGCGTCGCGAGGACGTGCCCGAGCAGCACGCTGCCGCCGCCGTCCGGGATGAAGAAGACGTCACCGGTCTCGGCCGTGAACGGCTCGCGGCTGAGCGGGACCAGCTCGTCGGCGGGCGTCTCGGCGGTTCCGGACTCGGAGTGCGACGACGACCGTGGCGGGACACCCTCGGCGGGGGACGGCCGCGTCATCGTCACGCCCGCGTGGCGGACCCGGTCCAGACGGTCGTCGAGGTCGCGACCTGGGTTGCCACGATCGATCATCTCGATCGTGAACAGCTTCTCCGGGTCGGCCCGGGTCTCGGCCAGCAGCTGCGCGAAGAGCTGCTGCTCACTGTTGGTCCGGTGGAACTCGGAGCCCGATGGCTGGTCCTTCTTGCGCTTGCCGAACACGTCGTCCGTTCCCCTCGTCCGATGACACCCTCATCGTGGCACGACTGGTGAGTCGGACATCGCTTCGTCTGGAAAGCGAAGCTGCGGACGTCACCCGGCCGTCGGTGCACTCGAGAGCGGGATCGTCGGTCATCGTGCCTCCTCCGTCAGATCGCCGTCTGCCGGCGTGGCCCGAACTCCTCGAGACGAGTCGCCGGGCGGCCGGGCCGCGCTGGGCCGTACTTCCGGTCGAAGGCATCGCTCATCGTCGTGAGCGGTGGTCGGACCGTCACGGTCCATTCGCCGCTGTCGAAAGCGTCGATGCGGACGACCAGGTTCGTCTCGTCGGTCAGGTCCCCGCCGGGCAGGTACCCGAGGAATTCGCCGTCGATGAGCTGCCAGATGCTGTCGGCGATGTCCGTCGCCTCGGCGTGGCTGAGGACGAGCCCTGGTTCCTCCGCGGCGTCGACACGGCGTTCGAGTGGGAGTGCTTCGACCAACTGGTCAGGGGACGTGACGGCGTACAGGGTCGTGAGGACCCAGACGAGCTCGGGTGCTTCGAGTTCTGGTGTTTCGAGCTCTGAGAACAACTGCACGAAATCGGGCAGTGCGATCCGGGCAGCGGGGATCGTGTACGTGACCATCTCGAGGTCCTGCGGGACTGTCGAGGTCATCCTGCTTCCTCCGTCCTGATGGTGCTCGGGGACAGGTCATTCCTCCGTCGGTTGAGGGTGCGACCCGATGCCGTGCACGGTCATGGCCGCGACGACCGACGTCCGCTCGTCCCCGAGTGCGATCGTGGACGAGGACCCGCCGGACGTGACGATGCAGAAGGGGACGAGTCGGGCCTCCAGCGCGAGCAACGCGTCGGTGAACGCGAGGAGCCCACGGACGTCGAACCCCTTCTCCGTGGCCAGCGTGTACTTGGTGAGCAGCGTCCGCGCAGTCGGATGCGCGCCCTGCACGAAGATCCTGATCCGCTCCTCCGGCGCGAGACGCAGCGCGACCGTCAGCGCCTCGGCTGCACCCGGTGCCTGCGTGGAGCGGAGGAGCGCCGTGAGTGCGACGGCGGTGACGTGCGGGGCGCCGACGGATCGGTCGTGAGCCGTCGCGGACAGGAATGCCCGATCGGCAGCGCGGAGGAGGACGGTGACGATCTCCGGACCGGACTCGACCTGGCACACGAGGACGAGTGCGTCCCCGAGCGGCCCGAGTGGTTCGACCAGTGGCAGCAGGTCGGGTTCGTCCTGTGCGTAGCTCCGCCGGACGACCTCGACGAACGAGCGTGCCGGCACGTTGTAGGCGAGGACATCGGCATCGTCGGCGACAGCGGACAACACCTCGTGCACCCGGCCCGGGACGAGCGGGTCGGATCTCGGGATGTGTCGGCGCAGGACGTCGACCGACACGACGTCCGTCATGACGGCATCCTTCCCGGCAGCGTGCGAGCGACGACCTCGCCGCCGGTCAGGACGTCGATGTCCAGGCGTGCTCGTCCTGGTTCGGACCAGTGCCACGAGGGCCGGTCGCGGTGGGACGACCCCTCCAGCAACGCACCCGATGCGAAGCGGACGGCGACGCGCGCACCGGTGACGGTGCCGCGTTCCACCGCCTTCGCGTGCAGGGTGAGGAGCGGCAGGAGTGAAGGCGGGTCCCCGGGCTTCATGAAGGTGTGCGGGCCGTCGGTCTCGCTCAGCGAGAAGGCGGTCTCGAACCGGAGGGTCGCTCCGCTCGAGAAGCTGACGGTGACGCCGGTGTCGATCGCGATGGCGTCGATCGCGTCGCTGGCGACATGCAGTTGGATGGGGGCCCGTGCGGAGTTCGTCACAGTCCTCTCCGTCCCGGCCTCTCGATCTGCGGGTGCACGAGCTGATCGACGCGCGGCAGTTCGGTCGGCATCGCGTCGGTGAACCACGGGAGCTCGACCATCTGCATCGTGCCGTCCTGCACCCAGATGAGCAACTCGCCCGCGAGCGCCTCGGCGTCGGTCCGGTGACTGGCGGCTTCCGGCGGTGGCCCGTCGGGGAGGTCCACACGGGGCGCGTCGTCGCGTTCGAGCTCGAGCGACCAGGCACGGCGGCCCGGACGGCGTGACGGCTCCTCCTGCGTCGAGCTGGGTGAGGAGGGTCGGTGCCTCGTTGAACCGAGCGTTCTGGAGGCACACCCGGACGAGTGCGCGGATCTGCTGTCCGTCACGTTCCTCCTGTGTGCGTCGCTGCTCGTCCTGTGCGCGTCGCTGCTCGTCCTGTGCGCGGCGTTGCTCGTCGGCGATCTCCTCGTCACGGCTGCCGATGCTGGACACGGGAACGCCGGGTGCGAGGAAGCGTTCGAACTCCCAGGAGGTCCGGATCACCGAACTGTCCAAGGTGACCGTGACCGTCGAGCTGTCGAAGAAGTCGATGCGGACCACCGCCTGTGACGCGTCCGTCGTGGTGCTGCCGATCGGGAACCCGGAGAACTCGCCGTCGATCATGTGGTGGTTGTCCCCGGCGAAGCCCCGCATGTCGCCGTCGGTGATCCACAGCTCGGCGCCGCTGCTGTCGCGCAGCTCCTGCGCCCACTCGAGGACGTTGATGTCCGAGTCCGGCAGCACGACCATTTCGAGGTCTGTGACGAGCCATCGCAGCGGGGGGATGGTCATGCCGTTGACGACGTTGCGGAACGTCGGGACGCCGGTCGGTTGTGAGCCGATCGGGCGGTGGTACGTGACGAAGTCGGGCTCCGGTTTCCTGGTGGCAAGGCGACCTGGTCTTCTGCCGAACGACATGGTCATCATCCGCTTGTTGAGGAGCGCGGGCGAGCGCTCATCTCGTGGGCGTGCGCGTCTGCTTCGGTCTTGTAGATCTCGCCCCACGCGATGCTCGGAGGCATGGCATGGACCGGCAGATCGACGTCAGGGAGACAGATCTGCACGAAGTGCGGGAAGGCGGGGAGCGTCCAGATGTCTTCGTCTTCGAACCGACTCCAGAGCAACAACTCCCCGATGCCCAGCGGGTGGCCGAGCTCTTGACCGTTCAGCGGCGGATCGCAGCTGACCATCAGTGCATGGTGACCGTTCGGGAGCTCGATCGGTCGTTCCATTTCGCACCGGAAGACGGACGAGAACCGCTTGCTGTCCATGGAGGAGAGGAAGAAGACTTCTTGCATGTCAGAACTCCGGATCGACGCGATCGACCTGGATCTCGCCCTTCTCGATGCCGTTCGGGATGATGTACTCGTCGAGACCGTTTCTCCGACCGGGAGCAACGAGAGGTCCTCGACGGCCACTTCATCCCTCGCGCTCTCTCCCTGTGTCCCGGCTTGTTTCTTCAGCGAAAGAGCTGCGCAGACGCGATGCCCCGCTGGTACCGGAGTTCTTCGAAAGCAGGAAGCCAAGGGCCAGTGCCGAAGTGCGCCTGCACGGCCTTCTCCAGGATCAGCGGTGAGTCGATCGCAAGGCGGGGGATGCTCGTCGACTCGGCTTCCGATGCGTTGCGGACCTTCGTTCCGTCGAAGTTCGTGATCTTGATGCCGTCGAGATCCGCGGACCCGTAGGTGAAAGCCGGAAGGTACCGCTCGGAATCGGCCGCGGCGTGTCCGACGATCTCCCACATGCCTGGGCGGAACCGTGAGTCGAAGATCAGCCGGGCGAACACCGGCTCGTACTTCGTCGGATCCTCGAGTTGGAGCGATGGGCCGTCGGCCTCCTCGATCGTTCGATCGAAGACGACGACGTAGAAGGCGGACTTGTACTCGCCTACGACCTGGCCGACGGCGCGGCGTCGATCATCCACGGGAACGGAGAAGACATCACCGACGGACACGTCGTACACACTTTTTGCGCTGTTCAATACGGGCTTCCTCCTGCCGCAGCGTAGCGTTTCTCGCTCATCTGGTGTCGTTTGTTCGAGAGTCCCCCATCGGGATGTGACTTGTTCGTCGGACCGCCTTCGTTACGGATGTGGAACTCCTCGCGCCGATCCAGATCCTGCCCTGGATGACCGCGGTCGATCTGTTCGAAACGGAAGAGTGAGTCCGGGTGCTCCCGTTCGTGCGCTGACTGCCGCAGGAGGAAGTGTTCGTCGCTTCTGGTCTGTCCGACGTACGGCTTGAGATTCCCGGTGAGGTCGGTGCGTCGGTAGATGATCCCTGGCGGAGGAACCGGGAGCTCGTCGCCGAGCTTGTTCACCGCTGACGGCAGGTGCACCTTCGACATCGTGCCGCCGGTCGCAGCGGACGTCGTAGCGCCCTCGACAGCGGAACCGAGGAGCTTGCCCGGCGTGAGTGGCTGACCGCTGACGACGGTGTTCGCCACGTTCTCCACCGCGCCCTCGACGGCGTTGCCGACGAAGTGCTTGCCGACCGCAGCCCCGAGGCCACCGCCGACCATCCCGAACGCCCCGCTGACGGCAACCTGTCCCCAGTTGACCTCGCCGGTCGTGGCCTTCTGGATGATGGTGTCCGCGCCGGCACCGATGAGCATCCCGCCGAGCGGCCCGCCGACACCGGTGAGCATGAGGGCACCGCCCGCGACGACCATCGCTCCGCCGGCGACGTACTCCCAGTTGTCCCCGAACCAGTCACCGGTCGCCGCTGCCGCCCGCGCGAGCGGCCCCTGCTCGGCGGCGGCGTACGCCTCGAGCTCGGCATCCGTGATCGGCGCGAGACCGAGTGGGTCGACCGCGTGCAGCGGGTCGTTCCCAGCGAACGAGTACGGGTTCGCGCCCCAGGCCGCCCCCGCTGGAGCGGTGATCGGGTCGGTCGAGAGGAAGCCACGGGTCGCGGGATCGTAGGCGCGCGCCCCCATCCACTCGAGTCCGGCCACCACCGGCGTCCCGTCCGCGCCGAACGAGAGCGCGCCCTCGCGATCGCCGGAGGCCGCGGCGAGGAGCTGCCACGGATCGGCCTCGGGCGTGCTGCGGGCCGTCCGCCAGCCCGTTGCTCCAGTACCCTCCGGACCACCGAGCAGTCCGACCGGCGTGCGGAGCACGGGGGAGTCGTCGACGGCCAGCAGGGTGGGAACGGCGGCAGCGGCGTCCCAGTCGAGTCGGACGCCGTCGACGTCGACGAGGTCGCCGAGTGCATCCACGTGGGTCGACGTGCTCGACGAGCCCGAGGCGATCAGTCGGAGCCACCCCCGCCCGTCCCACGAGTACCGCGTCGCCGTACCGTCCGGGGCAGTGCTCCGCACGCGCTGGCCGCGCGCATCGTACTCGTGCGAGGTCCGCCCTTCGGGTCCGGTCACCGCGACGAGCTGGCCCGCATCGTCGTACTCGAACGTGCGGGTGCCACCCCCGGTGCGTTCGACGACGAGTCGGCCGGCGGCGTCGTAGGACCACGTGGTCTCGACACCGTCGGTGTCGGCACGGACGAGCTGCATCGCTGCGTCGTGCTCGTAGACCGTCGTCGTGCCCGGCCGCTCGATCCGGACGAGCCGACCGTCTCGATCGCGGGTCAACCGTGTCGTCGATGTCGTGTCCGCGTCGGAGCGGGTGTGCCCGACGACGAAACCGTGATCGTGGGACCAGGAGTCGCTCGTCCCTGCCGTGCGCACCGCCGTGAGTCGACCGGCGCCGTCGTACTCGTGGTGGACGTCGCCGAACGCGGTGTGCTCGACGGTGCCCTTCCGACCCGCGGGATCACGCTCGGTGCGCGTCACGGAACCGTCCGGCGCGTGCACCGACGTCCGGAGGCCGTCCGCGTCGTACGTCCACCGCGTCTCTCGACCGTCCGTCACACGGCGGACGAGGAGACCCCGACGGTCGTACTCCAGCAGGTGGGCACTGGTGACGTCCGGTCGGGTGTGGTCGGAGATGGTCACGGTCCGCGAGCGCGGGTCGCGCTCGATGCGAGCGACCAGCGCGTCGTCCACGTACTGGGCGGCCTCTCGGCCGGCTGCGTCGTACTCCCACCGGAGCATGGTGCCGTCGGGCTCCGTCTGGGAGACCTGGCGACCGGCAGCGTCGTACGTCGCGCTCGTCGTCCGGCCGAGGGGGTCCGTCGAGCTGGCGACCTTGTCGAGCTCGGTGTAGGTCCGCGTCGTGACTGCTCCGAGCGGATCGGTGGTGCGGACGAGCCGCCCGCGACCGTCGTACTCGTAGCGCGTCACCCCGCCGAGGCCGTTGGTCGCCGCGACCAGCTGCCCCGCGGCGTCGTACCGGAACGAGCGGCGACCGAACCGCGGGTCACGTGCCTCGACCACGCGCCCCGCCCGGTCGTAGCGGTACCGGATGATCCCGAGGGCCGGCACGTCGACGGAGGTGACCCGACCGACTGCGTCGTACTCGGTGCGCTCGACGTCGCCGTCCGCATCCGTCCGCTCGACGACCCGTCCGTCGGCGTCGTAGCGGAGTGACGTCCGACCGCTGAGCGGATCCGTGGCCGTCACCGGTCGTCCGCACCGGTCGTAGGTGTACGTCGTCGTCCGACCAGCGGGTGTGGTGACGGCGACGACGCGACCCGCGAGATCGCGCTCGAAGCGGGTCAGCCCGCCCTCCCCGTCCAGCGACTCGACGATCCGACCAGCCGCGTCGCACACGGTCACGATGGCGGACCCGTCGCTCTGCAGGACGCTGACCGGCCGACCCAGCGCATCGGTGCGGACGCTGACCTCCTCGAACGCGGAACGCACGATCGTGGTGCCGTCGGCGCGCTTCCGGTCGGCCGCGGTGCGGACACCGGTCGGGTCCAGGGTCGCGGTGACGGCGCCGATCGCGTCGTACTCGCGCGTCCAGGAACCACCCGCGGGATCGACGACGGTGCGCAGCCGCGAGAGTGCATCGTGCACGAAGCGCCACTCCGCCCCGTCGGGCAGGGTGAGCGCGGAGACGTTGCCGAGCTCGTCGAACCGCTTGGTGGTCTGGCGCCCGAGCGGGTCGGTGGTCGCGGTGATCTCGCCGTGCGCGTCGTACTCGACCGCCGTCCGGGCTCCCGTCGGATCCGTGGTGGCGATCACGCGCCCGGCATCATCGTGCTCGAACCGCCACACACCACCGTCGGGAGCTTCGCGAGCGGTCAGCAGACCTGCCGCGTCGTAGCGGTACGAGGTTCGGGCGCCGAGCGGGGTGACCGCCTCGACGACGCGTCCCGCTGCGTCGCGGACGAAGCGCGCTGTCCCCCCGTCGGCATCCTCGATGGCGACGAGGTCGCCGTGTTGGTCGTGGTGGAACGTGACGACCACGCCGGTCGGGTCCGTGCAGCGAGTCAGCTGTCCGGCACGCCACTCGAGGAGCGTCCGTCCGCCGACGGGATCGCTGATGACGGACGGGTTGCGGTCGTCGCCGCGGTACTCGTACTCGACGATCCCGCCGTCGGCGGTCACCACGGTGATGGTCCGGTCCTGGTCGTCGTGGGCGTACGTCACGCCGGCACCGTCCGGGGTCACGGTGCGCGTGCGGCGTCCCCGGTCGTCGTACCCGTGCACCGTCACCGACCCGTCCCGCTCGGTGACCGAGACCAGGTGTCCGTGTCGGTCGTAGGACATCGACTGCCGCGCGCCGTCGGAGTCGACGATGCCGACCACTCGACCGCTGCGGTCCGCGATCCAGGTGTTGGCGTTGCCGCCGTCCGTGTCCGAGACGGAGGTCACCCTGCCCTGCAGGTAGGAGAACCGCACGGTCCGTCCGAACGGCGAGCGCTGTTCGACGACACGGCCCCGGTCATCGTAGGTGTTGATGCACTCGACGACGCCGGTCGCGGCGGTCACCTGGTCGATGAGACCTGCGTCGTTCCAGCGGTAGCGTCGCGTGCCGACGGCGTCCTGCACGGCGACCAGGTGGCGCGCGTCGTCGTAGTCGTACTCCACGCGCCGGCCGTCGGACGCAGACACGGAAGCGACGCGGTCGCCGTGGTACTCCACGTCGAGCGCACGACCGAGTTCGTGCTCGAGCCGGGTGATCCGGTCGTCGTCGTCGCGGAGGACCGACACGCCAGTCCCCGGGCCACGTCCGGTGTGCAGCCAGACACCGGCGGGCGAGAACATCCAGCGGACGCCGGTGTTGTCCGTGACGACGAGTGCGGTGGCCTCGCGACGGAGCCAGAGGTCCTGACCGACACCGCGACCCCAACCGTCGCCGTCGCGCGGGAAGTCGACCTGGCGCCCGTCCTCGAGCACGATCGAGGCCAGTTCGTCGCCGAGCTCCAACCGGACGTCGAGCACCGACGACCATCCGACCCCGAACGCCCCGACCCGGGTGTCGAGCGAGTTGTACATCCGGGAGAACCGCAGGGACGCCGCAGCGCCGCCGAAGGTCAGGTCGTCCTCCGGCTCGAGGAAGTTGCCCGTCGCGGTGTTCACCGGATCGTCGGCGAACCCGTTGGTGGGTGGTGTCCCCATGGCGGAGAACGGGCCGATCGTGAAGTCGTCGCGTCCGACCGCGACCCCGGCTGACGCCAGCGCCGCAGCGATCGAGGCGTCCGAGAGCGTCGCCGGTCCGGACCCACCGCCGGCGGCCTCGAACTGTGCGGCCACCGTGTCCGCCCACGAGGCGTCGTGTCCGTTGTCCGTGAGCCAGTCCTGCACCGCCGTCACGAGGGACTGCGCGTGCAGCGTGCCCCAGCACGTGTTGCACCCCGACTCGTAGTCGGCCAGGGCGTTGCGGAACGACGACACCGCGCCGGACAGGGAGTCGTCGGCACCACGGGTGCTCGAGGCGAACGATCGGAGATCGGCCGGCACCGCCGACGACGTGCCCCCGCTGCCGCCACCGCCCGCCGGGATCGTGCGACCGCGGACCGAGACCGCATCGGCCTGGAGCTGTGGCTCCGGCTCGGGTTCCGGGGGCTTCGGGTCGTCCTCGGCACCGAACCACGTCGACACCTCGTGCGCGGCACCGATGAAGAAGTTCTCCTCGCGCTCGCGCTTCCGAGCCTCCCACGCCTTGGCGTCGGCCCGCCGTCGGTCCTCCTGCTTCGCCGCCTCGCGCAGCTCGTCGACGAAGCCGACCAGGGACGACAGCGCGTCCGAGAGCTTGCTCGCGCTGCGGGATGCGATGCCGGCGTTGTCGGCGAACACCTGCGAGAAGTACCCGCGGAACTCGCGTCCCGCGCTCGTCACCGCAGCGGCGCGCGTCGCAGTCTGTCCGTCGATCGCGGACGCCAGGTTGCGCGCCGCGGTCTTCAGTGCGTCGGCGTCGCCGTACGAGTACCCCGTCGGATCGTTGCCGTGGACCTTCGCCATGATGTCTCCCCCCGATGACTCCTCGATCTTGGCACGGCAGGAGGGCGGATGACCAGTGGGGGAAATATCGCGTACGGACGGAGTGACGGACGGGAGGCGCGGTGCCAGCCGGCACCGCGCCTCCCGTCCGTCAGGAGACCGCGATCAGTCCGCAGCGGCCGCCTGCACCTGCCGCTGCACCCGGCCGAGCATCCCGACCATGCCGCGGATCCGCAGCGGGCTGACCGCCTCGTTCAGCCCGAGTGTCAGCGGGTAGTCGGCCGGGACGGCGAGCACCTGCTCGAGGGTCAGCCCGGAGAGCCCCTGCGCGAGGATCGACGCGAAGCCACGGGTGGTCGGTGCCTCACGCGGCGCCGTCGCGTGCATCCGCACCACGTCCGGCGCATCACCCTCGGCTCCCACGGTGACGGTGATGAACACGGGGGACTGGCACTCCTCGACACGCTCGAGCTCGTCCTCGTGCCCCTGCAGACGCGGCGGGAGCGCCGGCAGTTCGTCGGAGAACTCAAGCAGGAGCTGCAGGCGGTCGTTCTGCGTCAGCGCGAGGAAGTCGTCGCGGATCTCGGCGAGGGGCCGGGGGAGTTCGGTGCTCATCGGGTGGGAACGGTACCCGGCTCGGAGCCCGTGGCGATCGGGACGCGGACGGCGCTGCCCCACTCGGTCCAGGAGCCGTCGTAGTTCTTGACGTCCTCGACCCCGAGCAGGTGCTGCAGGACGAACCACGTGTGGCTCGACCGCTCGCCGATGCGGCAGTACGCGATGACCTCGTCCGCGTCGCCGATGCCGGCGCCCTCGCGGTACACGGCGTCGAGCTCCGCGCGAGACTTGAACGTGCCGTCGGCCGCAGCGGCGGACTTCCAGGGGATGTTGACGGCGGTCGGGATGTGGCCGGCGCGGAGCGCACCCTCCTCGGGGTAGTCCGGCGCGGTCGTGCGGTCGCCCGAGTACTCCGGGGCGCTGCGGACGTCGACGAGCGGCTTCCCGAGGTGCGCGAGGACGTCCTCCTTGAACGCGCGGACGGTGGCGTCGTCGCGCTCGACCGCGGGGTACTCCACCGCGTCGACCGACGTCCGGTCGGTGGTCATCGCGCGACCCTCGGCGATCCACTTCGCCCGGCCGCCGTCGAGCAACCGGACGTCCTCGTGCCCGAAGAGCGTGAACACCCAGAGGGCGTAGGCGGCCCACCAGTTGTCCTTGTCGCCGTGGATGACGACGGTGGTGTCGCGGCCGATGCCCTTGCCGCCGACGAGTCGGGCGAAGGCCTCGCCGTCGATGTAGTCGCGCTGCACCGGGTCGTTCAGATCGGTGTGCCAGTCGATCTTGACCGAACCCGGGATGTGGCCGGTCTCGTAGAGCAGGACGTCCTCGTCGGACTCCACCACGACGAGCTCCGGCGACCCCACGCCGGCGTCGAGTTGCTCCTGCAGCCACTCGGTGGACACCAGGCGTTCGGGGTGCGCGTAGGAGCGGAACTTCTCGGACGGGTCGACCGGTGCGGTCATCGGGGGTACCTCCTGGGGATCGATGGCGCGCGGACTAGGATCGGTCCCTGCGCGTCACCGCCAACGGTACGCGGAAGCGCCGTGTCGCAGCCGTGACGTGACACCAGACGACAGGCCACCGGAGGTCCCGCACCGTGCCAGAACCGCGCCCCGCGCCGGAACACGAACCGCGCCCCGCGCCGGGACACCTCGTCGACCGCGACCCGCAGGTCACGCCACAGCAGATGGCCGCCGCACTCGTGCCACCGCCGCAGTTCGCCCAGGCGTCGTTCGCCTCGTACCGTCCTGACCCCGAGTACGCCTCGCAGGCCGCGGTGCGGGACGCCGTCGAGGCGTTCGTCACGACCGCCCCGGAGCCCACCAAGCGGGGGCTGTTCGGCCGGAAGCGCAAGGAGCCCGAGGTCCCCGCCAAGTCCGGCGTGTACCTGGACGGCGGGTTCGGCGTCGGCAAGACCCACCTGCTCGCCGCGGCGTACCACGCGGCCGCCGGCCGGAAGACCTTCGGCACGTTCATCGAGTACACCGCGCTCGTCGGGGCGCTCGGGTTCCAGGGCACGGTCGACCTGCTCCGCGGGACCGCGCTCGTCTGCATCGACGAGTTCGAGCTCGACGACCCGGGCGACACGATGGTGATGACCCGGCTCATCAAGGAGCTCACCGAGACCGGTACGCGCTTCGCCGCGACGTCGAACACCCCGCCCGGGGCGCTCGGCGAGGGCCGCTTCGCCGCGCAGGACTTCCTCCGCGAGATCCAGGCCATGTCCGACCGGTTCGACACCATGCGCATCGACGGCCTGGACTTCCGCCGTCGTGCCGTCGACGAGTCGGCGTCGGTCGTCGAGGACGTCCCGGCCGCGCTGGCGGCCCTGACCGCGTCGACGCCGTCCGGGACTGGAGGCCCGGCCCGCGTCACGCAGGACGACTTCCGGTCCGTCGTCGCCCACCTGGCGTCCGTGCACCCGTCCAGGTACGTCGCGCTGGTCGACGGGCTCGATGCCGTCGGGCTGACCGACGTGCAGGCGTTCACGGACCAGACCGACGCGCTCCGGTGGGTGGCGCTCGTCGACCGCCTCTACGACGCGCAGGTCCGGATCGTCGCCTCGGGCATCCCGCTCGACACGGTGTACCCCGACGTGATGCTCGAAGGCGGGTACCGCAAGAAGTACCTGCGTGCCGCCAGCCGCGTCGTCGCACTGACCCGCACGGAGGAAGCGCCCCGGGCCTCCTGAGCGTCGCTGCAGCCGTCCTGCCGGGCACCGCACGGGGCCGCGAAACACAGCGTTCACAGAAGGCGCCGTGACGTTACCTCCGCGAAACAGAGCACGCGTCCCGGTGAAACACGTCGTCGCCAGACTCGGTCGCACCCGAGGCGGACGGAGAGCCGCACAGCGACGAGAGGTGCACACATGCTTGATCAGGGCAACACGACGTTCGTGTTGGTCATGGCGGCGCTGGTGTTGTTCATGACACCCGGCCTGGCCTTCTTCTACGGCGGTCTGGTGAAGGCGAAGTCCGTCATCAGCATGATGATGATGTCCTTCGGGGCCATCGCGCTGGTGAGCGTCCTCTGGGTGCTCTACGGCTACGCGATCGCCTTCGCCAACCACGGGGACAACACGGCCGTGACGGGCATCGTCGGCTTCTTCAGCATCGACTGGAACCTGCTCGGCCTCGGCCAGGCGTTCGAGGAGGCGCAGTCGTCGGACATCCAGGCGGCCTACCCCTCGATGGCCTTCGTCGGCTTCCAGGCCACGTTCGCGATCATCACGGTCGCCCTCATCTCCGGTGCCATCGCCGACCGTGCGAAGTTCGGCGCGTGGATGGTCTTCGCCGGCATCTGGGTCACGGTCGTCTACTTCCCGGTCGCCTCGTGGGTGTTCAACCTCACCTCGGGCTGGGCCGCCACGTGGGGCGTCATCGACTTCGCCGGTGGCACCGCGGTGCACATCAACGCCGGCGCCGCGGGCCTCGCCCTGGCGCTCGTGCTCGGCAAGCGGGTCGGCTTCGCGAAGGGCGCGCACAAGCCGCACAACCCGCCCTTCGTCCTCCTCGGTGCCGCGATCCTCTGGTTCGGCTGGTTCGGCTTCAACGCCGGCTCCGAGGGGGCTGCGGACGGCATCGCCGCCATCGCCTGGGTGAACACGCTCGCCGCCCCCGCCGCCGCGATCCTCGGGTGGCTGCTCATCGAGAAGCTCAAGGACGGCAAGGCCACCTCCGTCGGTGCCGCCTCGGGCGCCGTGTCCGGCCTCGTCGCGATCACCCCGGCCTGCGCCGCGCTCACCCCGGGCTGGGGCATCGTCCTCGGCTTCCTCGCCGGCGTCGTCTGCTGCTTCGCCATCGACTGGAAGTACCGTCTCGGCTTCGACGACTCGCTCGACGTCGTCGGCGTGCACCTGGTCGGCGGCATCTTCGGGACGCTGTTCCTCGGCTTCTTCGCCAACGACACCGGGCTCATCTACTCGGGCTCGTTCGAGCAGCTCGGCAAGCAGGCCGCCGCGGCCCTCGTCGTCGGCCTCTACTCGTTCGTCCTGGCCTTCGTGATCGGCTTCATCATCGAGAAGACGATGGGCTTCCGGGTGAAGACCGAGGACGAGGTCGCTGGCATCGACACCGCGGTCCACGGCGAAGAGGGCTACGTCCTCTACGACCAGGAGGACAGCAGCCCGGTCGGCGTGCGCTGACCGCTCCTGCCGCACGACGACGGCCCCCGCTCACTCCGAGCGGGGGCCGTCGTCGTGCGGCCGGTGGTCAGTGCGTGTCGGCGCCGTCCTCGCGGGAGCCGGCGGGGGCAGCCTGGTCGTCGGTCTGCGTCCCGGCGGACGTGTCCCCGAGGTCGTCGCCACCGCCGACGAGGGCGTCGCCCCCGCGAGCGTCGTTCCCGAGCGCGGCGAGCGCGGACTGCTCCTGGTCGCCACGGTCCTCCAGGTCGAGCCCGGACCGGTCGTCGTCGGCACGCGGTTGCTCCTCGGCCGAGCCGGAGTCACCCGTGGTGGCGGCTTCGTGCTGCAGGGCTTCGCCGAGTTCGGTGTTGCCGCCCTCGCCGCCGTGGTCGTTCGGCATGGAAGTGGTCATCGTGGGTGTCCTCTCGTCGGTGGTCCGAGGGTCCATCGGTAGTCGTCGGACCCTGGACCGGTGCGGGGCTACCAGGCGTAGTCCTCCGGGGAGGTCCGGTGCCCGGGGAACAGTTCGTCGAGGCGGTCGAGCGCGGCCTGGTCGAGGCGGACGTCGACGGCGCGGACCGCGGACTCCCACTGCTCCATCGTGCGCGGGCCGGTGATCGGCGCGGTGACGCCGGGCTGGTGCAGGAGCCAGGCCAGCGCGACCTCACCCGGTGTGTGCCCGAGCTCCTTCGCGAACGACTCGTACGCGGTCAGCTGGTCGCGGTGCGCGTCGACGTACTCGGCGCTGCGGCCGGAGAGGCGGCGCGAGCCGTTCTCGGTCTTCTCGATGGCACCGCCGAGCAGGCCGCCCTGCAGCGGCGACCAGGGGATGACGCCGAGGCCGTAGTGCTGCGCGGCCGGCAGGACCTCACGCTCGACGTCCCGGACGACGAGGTTGTAGATCGACTGCTCGCTGACGAGGCCGAGGAAGTTCCGGTGCTGCGCCGCTTCCTGCGCCTGGGCGATGTGCCACCCGGCGAAGTTCGACGAGCCGACGTACAGGACCTTCCCCTGGCCGACTGCGATCTCCATCGCCTGCCAGATCTCGTCCCACGGGGTGTCCCGGTCGATGTGGTGCATCTGGTAGAGGTCGATGTGGTCGGTCTGCAGCCGCTGGAGCGACGCGTCGATCGACCGGCGGATGTTCAGCGCGCTCAGCTTGCCGCCGTTCGGCCAATCGGTCATCTCGCCGTACACCTTCGTGGCGAGCACCGTCTTGTCGCGTCGTCCGCCGCCCTTCGCGAACCACCGGCCGATGATCTCTTCGGTGGCGCCCTTGCCCACCGAGCCGCCGTACGCGTTGGCGGTGTCGAAGAAGTTGACGCCGAGCTCGTGCGCCCGGTCCATGATCGCGTGCGAGTCGTCCTCGCTGGTCTCCGGTCCGAAGTTCATCGTGCCGAGCACTGCCCGTGACACCGACAGGCCGGTCCGTCCGAGGTGTGTGTAGTCCATGCACCAGGTCTACGCCCCCGGCTCGACGCGCTGTCAGGACCCGGGAGTACCCGTGGAGGCCTCGACGACCACGCGACGGAGGAACGACCATGCCCGACGACGACATCCCGAGCACGCTGCAGCGGTCCCCGGAGCACGCGCAGGACGTCTACCGCGCCACCCTGCGGTCCGCCGAGGCCGAGTACGGCGAGGGGCAGCGCGCCGGCCGGACCGCGTGGGCCGCCGTGAAGCACGAGTACGAGAAGGTCGGCGACCACTGGGAGGAGAAGGGCTCCGCCGGCCCGTCGGATTCCGGTGCCGCCGGCACACGCGATTCCGGCACGACGCAGGAGGGCGTCGACGCGAACGCCTCGAAGGCGCACCTGCTCGACGTCGCGAAGCGCCTCGAGGTGAGGGGCCGCTCGAGGATGACGAAGGACGAGCTCGTCGAGGCGATCAAGAAGGCGAACCGCCGAGCGACGGCGAAGGCGCGCGACTGACCTCCGCCCACTCCATGCCGTGCCCGGCATGCGGCGTTGGACGACAGGCGTAGCGTTCGGGGTGTGAACATCCCAGCACTCCGAGGCAGCCGGATCACCGGGTTCGGCCACCACCAGCCCGACCGGGTCCTGACGAACGACGAACTGTCGACGATGGTCGACACGAACGACGAGTGGATCACGACACGCACCGGGATCAGGACCCGGCGCATCGCCGGCCCGGACGACAGCGTGACGTCGATGGCGACCGAGGCGGCGCGCAACGCCCTGGCGGACGCGGGCGTCGCGCCGACCGAGGTCGACCTGGTCGTGGTCGCGTCGACCACCCACCGGGACCGCTCGCCCTACACGGCCGGACGCGTGGCGGCAGCGCTCGGCATGTCGAACGGCCCGGCACCCGTCGACATCAACACCGCGTGCAGCGGGTTCGAGTACGCCATGGCGATCGCCGACCAGGCGATCCGCACCGGTTCCGCCGACACCGCGCTCGTCATCGGCTCCGAGACGCTGTCCCGCATCGCCGACTGGACCGACCGCTCGACCTGCGTGCTCGTCGGCGACGGCGCCGGCGCCGCGGTCGTGCAGGTCTCCGACGAGCCGCAGATCGGCCCGGTGTCGTGGGGGAGCGTGCCGCACCTGCAGGACGCCGTGCGCGTCACGCACGACCCCGAGGTCTTCCAGCAGGAGGGCCGCTCGATCTACCGGTGGGCGATCACCGAGGCCGAGGGGCACGCCCGCGCGGTCGTCGAGCGGGCCGGCCTGACCCTCGACGACATCGGGGTCTTCGCCTTCCACCAGGCCAACCTGCGCATCATCGAGCCGCTCGTCACGGCGCTCGGCGGCGAGGGCAAGTACGTCGTGCGCGACGTCGTCGAGTCCGGCAACACCTCCGCGGCGAGCGTCCCGCTCGGCCTGTCGAAGGCGTGGCACCGCGGCGAGCTGCCCGAGGGGGTCCCGGCGCTGCTGTTCGGGTTCGGCGGGGGCTTCGCGCACGCCGGCCAGGTGGTCACCACGCCGGTCCGCCGCCGCTGACCGCGGTCGCCCGAGGCGACCCCACGACGGACGGGAGGCCCGCCATCACCCGGTGGAGAGCCTCCCGTCCGTCGTCCGCGTCAGCGGTCGAGCCTGCGCTGCTGCCGCTTGCTCGATGGCTTCTCGCTCAGCGGCTTCTCGCTCAATGGCTTCGCGGACTCCGCGGTGCCGACCGGCGTGGCGTCGACCACGACCGAGAAGTGGGCGGGCGGCGGGCCGAAGGCGCTGCGCGACGACTGGACCACCTTGCGACCGAGCGCGTGGTTGCCGAGGCCACCCACGACGGCCCCGATCCCGAACGGGATGGCCCGGCCGAGGACGGACGTGCCCTGGCGGGTGAGGAAGCGCTTGACGAACGTGTTGCGGAGCTTGCCGCCGATGCCGCTGACCGCCTGCTTCGGCAACGACGAGGTGACGAGTTCACCCCAGAACGCCGAGCGACCCTGTCCGCCGCGGGCCTGGCCGGCGAGCTGTTGGACGAGCTGCGTGCCGGGGGCACCGAGCATCATCGCCATGACGAGGGCACGGGCTCGCTCCGGGTCCTCGACGGTGATGCCGTGGACCTCGGTGACGGACTGCGCGAAGAGCGCGCTGGCCTCGAGGAACCCGACGGTCTCGGCGCCGCTCAGGCCGAGGCTCGCGATCATGCCGACGCCGGGGATGACGGCGCTCGCACCGACGGCCGCGCCACCGGAGGTCACGGCGGCCAGGTACTGGCGCTCGAGGATCTCGATGACCTGGGCGGGGGTGGCGTCGGGATGGCGACGACGGACACGGTTGACGTGGGCGACGACGACGGGCCGCTGCACCGAGATCGCCCGGTCCAGCCAGGAGGCCCAGCCCGAGGTGTCGTCGGGCTGCACGCGCTGACCGTCGGCGGACGGAGCACTCTGGACGGGTGCGGGGGGCATCGGCACGATCGCGTCGTGGCCCTTGGAGGTGCGGGACATGCCGACGACGCTACGCGCGGCGTGCTCGGAGCGGCCGTGACCGGCCGTTCTCCGGAGGGTCAGCTGTGCGCGAGTTCCGCCCGGATCGGCAGGTCCTGGTCCTCGAGGATGAACTGCGCGCCGACGCCGGTGCGGGCGTTGACGACGACCGGGGCGAGCAGGTTGACCGTGGTGCCGGCGGCGTCCGGGTTGGCGACGACGAGGAGCATGGCCTCTTCCGCGCGCTCGAGGCCGATGCGCTCGGCCTGGTCGTCCGCGAGCACGGGTGCGTAGTCGGGCAGGTGCACGGCGGCGTCGAGCAGGTACAGGCGGGGGTCGGTGACACCGGAGTCCGTCGTGCCGGTGCCCACCAGCGTGAACAGGCCGTCGGCGCCGTCGACGGGGACGAGCGCGAAGGACCGCAGCGGCTCGAGGCCGAACGGGGCGACGGGGAAGGTGAGGTCGATGTTCATCGGAGGTAGTCCATCAGGGTCGGCTGCAGGACCTTCGCGGTGACGGCGAGGGCTGCCTGGTAGTTGGTGCTCTGGACCTGCAGGTCGAGGACGGCCTGCGCGAGGGCCTTGTCCTCGACGCCGGAGCGACGTCCCTCGAGCGTGGTGGACAGCGTCTTCAGGGCGTCCTGCGCGGAGAGCGCCGCTGCGTGCCGGACGCCGACGTCCGCCTGTGCTCCGCGGACGGCGGTCTGCGCTGCATCGATCTCGTTGAGTCTCGGGTTCACGTTCGTCCCTGCCTGCAGGTCGGCGACGATGTCGTCGAGGAGCGCGAAGACCGAGCCGTCGCCGGTCCCGAAGACGGCGCTGCCGTCGGTGTCGACGCGGACCTCGTCGCCGGTGCCGACCGTGCGGGTGACGCTCGTGGCCGACGAGCCGGCCCAGGTGGTGTCCGGCGCGTACGCGGCCGCGGCGGGGGAGGACCCGGCGAAGACCGAGCGGGTGCCGTACTTCGTGTTCGCCGAGCTGAGCAGGTCGGCCTTGAGCCCCTGCAGCTCCTTGACGAACGCGTCGCGCGCCGCCGGGTTCAGCGTTGCGTCGTTGGCGGCCTGCACGGTGAGGTCCCGGACCTTGCCGAGCACGTTCGACACGTCGGCGAGGGTGCTGTCCGTCGTGGCGAGCCAGCCGACGGCGTCGTCCGCGTTCCGGGCGTGCTGGGCGGCCTGCGCCTGCTCCTTGCGCACCTGCATCGCGGTCGCGGTGCCGGCGGGGTCGTCGGACGGCTTGCGGATCGCCTTGAGCGTCGTCGCCTGGTCGGTCAGCTCGGCGACCTTCGCGGCTCCGGCCTGCAGCCGCGACTGCGCGGCGGCCATGGTCATCTGGGTGGTCACACGGGTGATCACGGTCAGCTCCTCCCGACGAGGCCGAGGCGGTTGATGATGGTGTCGAGCATCTCGTCGACGGCGGTGAGGACGCGCGCCGCGCCCTGGTAGGCGTGCTGGTACGCCAGCAGGGAGACGTTCTCCTCGTCCATGTCCACGCCGGCGCTCGACTGCTGTTGCGTGCGCGCGTTGGTCAGGGCGAGCCCGGTGAGCGTCGCCTCCGACGTGGCCGTCCGGGAGGCGCTGCCCACGCCCGTCACGAAGGTCGCCCAGGTGGTGTCGGGGCCGCCGGCACGGGTGCCGACGGCCGCGATGGCCGTCAGCACAGAAGCGTCGAACTGGCCGGTGGCGCTCCGGGTGGCCAGCCCACTCGCATCCGTCGGGACGACGGACAGTCCCTGGGCCGCGGGGACACCGGCGGCGAGGGCGAAGAACGGGGCGCCGGTCGCGCCCGTGGGGGTCGTGCCCGTGGTGTGCAGGGCGTTCACCGACGTCGCGAGGTCGGTGGCGACGGCGTCGTACGCGGCGGCGGCCTCGGCGAGGGCGCCACCGGTCCGCGAACCGTTCGCCGGCGCGAGCAGCGACAAGCCGCCAGCGAGCGACCCGCCGTCGAGCGCCACCGGACCGCCGGAACCGCCGAGCCAGGTCAGGGACGGTCCACCCGATCCAGCGCGCACGTCCGCGAGGGTGCCGCCACCGGCGAGGGCGACGGAACGCGCCGAGGTGCCCTGTACCAGCGCGTTCCCGCCGAGGACGACGTCGACCGTCCCGTCACCGTTGTCCCGGACGGCGGCGCCGGTCAGCGTCGCGATCGACTCGGTGAGCTGGTCGCGTCGGTCGAGCAGTTCGTTCGCGTTGCCGCCCGAAGCCACCGTCGACCGGATCTGGCCGTTGAGGTCGGCGACCTGTGCCGCTGCGTCGTTGAGCTGGGTGACCTGCGTGGCGACGGTCGACCGGGTCGCGGACCACTGCGCGTCGACGCTCGCCGAGCCGGCGGACAGCGAGGTGGCGACGGTCTTCGCGGCGCCGAGCAGCGCGCTGGCGGCGCCCGGGTCGTCGATGTGGGTCGCGAGGTCGCTCCAGGCGGACCAGAGGCCGTCGAGCTTCGCCGCGAGCCCGTCGGCGCCCGGCTCGTGCAGACCGGTCTCGAGCTGGTCGAGGGCGGTCGCCCGGGTGTCGGCGTACGCCGCGGCACCGGCGGAGAACCGCACGCGGGTGTCGAGGGTCGCGGTCGCGAGCCGGGCGATGGCGTCGACCGAGACACCCTGTCCCGCGAGGGCAGCGGTGCCGCGGAGGAAGCCCGTCTGTGCCGGTGCGCCGACCTCGCTCTGCACGATGCGCTGTCGGGTGTAACCGGTCGTCCCCGCGTTCGCGATGTTCTGCCCGGTGACGTCGAGTCCGGCGCGGGCTGCCGCGAGTCCCGAGTAAGCGGTCTGCAGCGATCCGAAGGTGCTCACCATGGTCACAGGTTCCCGTCGAACAGGCGGGCGCCGTCCGGGTTCGCGCCGGAGGACCCGGTCGCGTCGTACGTGTCCGCGTCGGCGACGGTCCCCGCGAGCGTCTCCTGCGTGGCCTGCGCGGCGATGCGGAGGAAGCGGTCGTTCTCGTCGCGCAGTGCGCCGATCCGGGTGGTCAGCTCGAGCATGGCGGCGAGGTGGGAGGCGAGGATCTCGCTCCAGGGTCCGGACGGTGCGGCGGCGACGACCTCGCGCAACGGTGCGTCCGAGGAGACGCCCCACTCCTCGGCGACGGCGGCGCTCTGGGCGCTGCGCTCGAGACCGGTCGTGCGGAGGCGGTCGAGGACCTGCTCGACCTCGCGGCTGGCGTGCGACACCCAGCGGGAACGCCCGGCGGCGAGGATGAGCTGCTCCTCCTCGAGCTTGAACGTGAGCAACTCGAGCAGCTCGCGTTCACGCCACAGGACGGCGGACAGGTCGTTCACGCTCATCAGCCCCCTCCGGGATCGGTCGACCGCCCGTTGCGGTCTCCAGGGGTTATCGACCCGGGAGACCCCGGCGTAAGCACGGCGGCCCCGGTCCTCCGATCGGGGGACACCGCCGCTCCGGGTCCGCAGAACGGCGGACCGCGGTCCAAGCCCCTCACCCCCGCACTGGGTACGGACAGACCCTCGTTCAGCCTCTGCGCAGCCGATAGGTTCGGAAGCAGCACCGGGGGACAACCTCCAGGTCGCGCCCAGGGCGCGGGTGCACCGCGAGGACGGATCCCCGCGGTTCTTCGACGTACTCCGGCGGTCCCGACGCCGGTGCTCGTCATGCCCACGGACGGGTCAGCCGAACCAGGACGACCAGGGGAACACCATGGACCGGAACGCACGCAACGCGATGATCGTCGAGCACCTGCCGCTCGTCGGCTACATCGTCGCCGAGACCTGCGCACGCGCGACCCACCTCAGCCGCGACGACCTCGCGCAGGTCGGCTCCGTGGCCCTCGTGCAGGCGGCCGACGCGTTCGACCCGACCCTCGGTGTGCCGTTCGGCGCCTACGCCCGGACCCGGATCACCGGCGCGATCGCCGACGACCTGCGCGCCGGCGACTGGGCCAGCCGCGGCACGCGCAAGCGCATCCGCGAGACGCTCGCCACACAGGAGGCCCTCTCCGCGGGTCTCGGCCGGAGCGTCACCCCGCAGGAGATCGCCGACGCGATGGGCGTCGACCGGCAGACGGCGGTGGACGCGCTCAGCGACGCGGCGCGGACGATCACCCCGATCGACGAGACCGTGCACGACACGATCGCCGCCGACCTGCCGCTGCCGGGCGAGGACCTGCTCGAGGCCGAGAAGCGTCGGTACCTCCGCGCCGCCGTCCTGGCGCTGCCGGACCGCATGCGGCTCATCGTCGAGGCCGTCTACTTCGGAGACCGCACCGTCACCGACGTCGCCACCGAGCTCGGCATCACGCACTCCGCCGTCTCGCAGCAGCGGTCCGAGGCGATGCGACTGCTCCGCGACGGCCTGGCTGCGCACTACGGCGACGACGGGGCCGCTCCCGAGCCCGCCTCGCGCACCACGGCGGCGCGACGGAGCGCCTACCTCGCCCGTGTCGCCACGAACGCCGCCGCCGGGGTCGCCCGCGCGGTGCAGGACGCCGCACCGATCGGTCGGGTCGCGGCGAGTTGACCGTCCGGCGGTCCGACGAGCGGGAAATCGTCCGACGGATCGTCTAACGCCTCCGGCCGACCGGCCGAGAGGAGCACTTGTCAGCCCACGGACGGGCTGACGATCGGCCCAGTTTCACGGAGGAACACACCATGGGTATGTCCATCAACACCAACCTCTCGGCACTCAACACGTACCGGAACCTCAACGCGACGCAGAACGACCTGTCGAAGTCCCTCGAGAAGCTCTCGACCGGTCTCCGCATCAACCGCGCCGCCGACGACGCTTCGGGCCTGACGATCTCCGAGGGGCTCAAGTCGCAGGTCGGTGGCCTCACGGTCGCCGCCCGCAACGCGCAGGACGGCATCTCCGTCGTGCAGACCGCTGAAGGTGGCCTCACCGAGACCCACTCGATCCTCCAGCGCATGCGCGACCTGGCCGTCCAGGCCGGCAACGACTCGAACAACGAGACGTCGCGTGAAGCCATCAAGACCGAGGTCGGGCAGCTCCAGAAGGAGCTCGGCCGCATCGCGGACTCGACGAACTTCAACGGCATCAAGCTGCTCGACGGCAAGGCGTCGACGACGGCTGCCGACACGGGCACCGGCACGCTGACCTTCCAGGTCGGCGCCAACGGTGACGACTCGAGCAAGATCGAGGTCGACCTCTCCAAGGCGAACGTCAAGTCGATGGCGACGCGCCTCACGGTCGACGAGTCCGCTGCGGGTGCTGACGATGCAGCGCTCAAGTTCGACACGAACGCGAACGCGCAGCTCTCGATCGCGGCGATCGACGCCGAGATCAAGAACGTGTCCGAGGCTCGCTCGAACATCGGTGCCATCCAGAACCGCTTCGACCACGCCATCAACGTGACGAACGTGGCCAAGGAGAACCTCACCGCGGCGCAGTCCCGCATCACCGACGTCGACATGGCGCAGGAGATGGTGAAGTACACGCGCGACAACATCCTCAGCCAGGCCGGCACGTCGATGCTCGCGCAGGCGAACCAGAGCACGCAGGGCGTCCTGTCGCTGCTCCGCTAGTCGCATCGGTCGCCACCACCGAGGAGCCGTTCGGGTGCTCCTCGGTGGTGGCGCCCACCCCCTCGGACTGACCGCGGTCGGTCCGCCACCACCACGATCCGACGACCGCCGGGGAGCCCGCGATGTCCACCACGTCCGCGACGGGCACCTCGCTCGCGATCGACGGTCTGGTCTCCGGTCTGAAGACCTCGGACCTCATCAACTCGCTGATGAGCATCGAGCAGGTCCCGCAGAACCTGCTCAAGGCGAAGGTCACCACGACCAACTCGTTCATCTCGTCGTTGCAGACGATCAACTCGCTCGTGCAGTCCCTCGCGACGAAGGCCTCGGCCGCCGCGAAGGCGGACTCCCTCGACGTCTACACGGCGTCGTCGAGCGCCACGAACGCCACCGTCTCCACGAGCGCGACCGCCGCACCCGGGTCGGTCTCGTTCACGGTCGGCCAGACCGCCGCCGCACAGGTGGGCGTCACCGCCGCGATGTCGTCCTGGGGGGACACCGCGTCGCCGCTGACGTTCACGAAGCCCGACGGCACGACCACGACGGTGACGCCGAAGACCGGGTCGCTCGACGACACCGTGTCGGCGATCAACGCCTCCGCTGCCGGGGTCACCGCGACGAAGGTCGCCGCCGGCACCGACGCCGCCGGCACGAAGCTCTACCGGCTGCAGGTGACCAGCACCGCGACCGGAGCGGCCAACGGCTTCACCCTGCACCGAGGGACGGCTGCCGACGTCGCGGCGGGCACCGCGACGGACGTCCTCGCCGAGACCGGCGCGGCCGTCGTGACGCGGGCGTCCGACGCGTCCGTCACGCTGTGGGCCGGCACCGCCGCGGCCCAGACCGTGACGAGCGCCACGAACGCCTTCGCCGACCTGCTGCCCGGCGTCAGTGTCACCGTCTCGAAGGCCTCGACCGACCCGGTCACGGTCACCGTGGCGCGGGACTCCGCCAAGGCGCAGGCTGTCGCGTCCGGGCTCGTCGACGCGTTGAACGCCGTCACGTCCTACTACGCGTCGAACACCGGTGTCACGAGCACCACCAGCCCCACGAGCGGGACGACCAGCACCACCGCCGGCGTCCTGCTCGGTGACGGCACCACACGGTCCGCGGTGCAGCGTCTGACGTCCGCGATGTCGACCCCGGTCGACGGGAAGTCCCCGTCCTCGATCGGCATCGTCATCACGAAGGACGGCGACTTCGAGTTCGACGCCGACGCCTTCCAGAAGGCCCTCGCCGCCGACCCCGCCGGGACCCAGAGCATGCTCTCGGGTGTGGCGAAGACCGTGGCGGACGCCGCAACCGCAGCCAGCGACAAGTACACCGGCTCCATCACCACCGCGATCACCGGCAAGCAGTCCGTGGTCAAGGACCTCACCACGCAGATCGAATCGTGGACCGACCGCCTGACGATGCGTCGGGCGACGCTGCAGAACCAGTACGCGGCGCTCGAGACGAGCCTCAGCAAGCTGCAGTCCCAGTCGAGCTGGCTCGCCGGGCAGCTCGCGTCGATGTCCGCGAACTGAGCCGCAGGAGAACCGACATGAACGCCTACGACCTCAGCGGTGCGGCCGCCTTCCGCCAGGCAGCGGCACCGCGCTCGATGACCGAGCAGCGTCGCGCCCAGTACACGAACGAAGCCGTCCTGTCGGCCACCCCGGCCCAGCTCGTCACGATGCTCTACGACCGGCTGCTGCTCGACCTGCACCGCGCCGAGACCGCGCAGGTGGCGTCCGACTGGGACACCGCCCGCGACCAGCTCATGCACGCGCAGGCGATCGTGGGGGAGTTGTCCTCCACGCTGAAGGTCGACGTGTGGGACGGCGGCGAGGGACTGCTCGCGCTCTACAACTACGCGTCGACCTCGCTCATCACCGCGAACGTGCACCGCGACGTCCAGGCGACGCGTGACTGCATCCGGATCCTCGAGCCGCTCCGGCAGGCCTGGCACGACGCTGCCGCTTCGCTGCCGGCGGCCCCGGCCGCGCCGCAGCACACCGCCGGCGGGGCCCTCGGTGTCGCCTGAGTCGGAGCCCCACGACGCGGGTCCGATCGACGCGGGCCCGCCGGCCGCAGGCGACGGATCGCACGCCCGCTGGGAAGCGGTGCTCGACGCCCTCGAGGCGTCGCTCGACGGCGACGCCGACGACGCCGACGAGCCGTGGACCGAGCCGACCGGGCTGGGACCGGTCCCACGCGACCTGGTGGGTCGGGCCTCCCGGCTGCTCGCCGCACAGCGCGACCGCATCTCCGCCGTCGAGGACGCCCGCCGGATCACCCTCGACCACCTCGGCGCGCTCCGCGCCGTCGACGCCACGCGCCTGCCGTCCGGCTCCGTCTACTTGGACGCCAGCGCCTGACGCACCCGTCGGCCCCCCGTTCGGGGCGACGGCTTACACGGCTCGTCGGCCCCGCCGATAGGCCACCACGAGCACGGATCGCTCGACAACCGGCCACGGATCGGCCACCACCGCTTCGGCGACGTCCCTCGTGACGACGCCCGACGAGGGGACCCCTCCGTGTTCGATTCCGTGACGTCGGCTGCGCTGCAGAGCGCGCTCGACGGCCTCTCGATGCGCCAGCGTGTGATCGCGGACAACATCGCGAACATCAACACGACCGGGTACCGGGCGCAGAAGGTCCGGTTCGAGGACGCGCTCGCGCAGAGCATCGTCGACGGGGACGGCCACACGACGCCGTCCGTCGCCCGGAGCCTCGAGCCGACGAACACGAACGGGAACAACGTCAACCTCGACGAGGAGACGCTCTCGAACGTCGACACCGTGCTCCGGTACCAGTTCGCCACGCAGGCCGTCGGCGGCGAGGCCACCAGCCTCCGCACGGCGATGCGGACCAACTCGTGACCACGTTCGACGCGATCGGCATCGCGAGCACCGGCATGACCGTGCACCGGAAGTGGCTCGACGCGATCTCGGACAACATCGCGAACGTCAACACCGTCCGGTCGATGGACGACGCCGCGTTCCAAGCCCGGTACGTGGAGGTCCAGGAGGGCAACGGCGTCTCCGGCGCCTACGTCAAGGGCGCCGCGTTCGGCAGTGCCGCCGGTCGCGTGACCTACGACCCGGACAACCCGCTCGCGAACGCCGAAGGGTACGTCCGCATGCCGGACATCGACCTCGGCACGCAGATGGCGGACCTCATCATGGCCCAGCGCGGCTACCAGGCGAACGCCGCCGTGGTCGACCGTGCCAAGACCGCCTACGAGGCGGCACTGCAGATCGGGAAGAACTGATGCCCATCGACGCCGTGAACGGTGTGACCACCAACGCGATGACGAACGCCGTGACCCGTGCGTCCGGCACCACGAGCGACAGCGGCGACGGCTTCGCCGCGAGCCTCGGCTCCGCCGTCGACGGCCTGCAGCAGCTGCAGAGCGACTCGAAGACGCTCGCGCTCAAGGCCGTCACCGGGAACCTCGAGGACATCCACGACGCCACGATCGCGTCCACCCGTGCGCAGGTCACCCTCGAACTCGTCGCCGCCGTCCGCAACAAGGGCGTCGACGCGTTCAACGAGATCATGCGGATGCAGGCCTGATGCCCGCCGGGGTGCAGGGCGTGCTCGGCCGACTCGGCGCGTACGTCAAGGGGTTCACCGCCGCGCAGCGGACCATCGCGGTCATCGGTGTGGCTGCCCTCGTGCTCGGGGGCGTCGCGCTGGCGTCCTGGCTCGGCAAGCCGTCGTACGCGCCGCTCTTCACCGGGCTCGCCGCGGCGGACGCCAGTTCGATCACGGACCAGCTCACCACCGACGGGGTGCCGTACCAGCTCACCGACGGCGGTGCGACGATCCTCGTGCCACAGGACAAGGTGTACGGGGAGCGGCTCGCGGCCGCGTCGAACGGGCTGCCGTCGTCGAACGAGGGCGGGTACTCGCTCCTCGACACGATGGGCGTGACGAGCTCCGAGTTCCAGCAGGACGTCACGTACAAGCGGGCGATCGAGGGCGAGCTCGCCAAGACGATCTCCGCGATGGACGGCGTGCAGACCGCGAGCGTGCAGCTCGCGATCCCGGAGAAGTCCGTGTTCGTCGACGAGGAGAAGGACCCGACCGCGTCGGTGTTCGTCGCGACGAAGAACGGGGCGCAGCTCGGCTCCGACCAGGTCCAGGCGATCGTGCACTTGACCAGTGCGGCCGTCGAGGGCATGCAGCCGACCGACGTCTCCGTGGTCGACCAGAAGGGCCAGACCCTGTCGGCCGTCGGCACCGGCGCGACCGGTTCGGGCTCCGACCAGGCCGCTGACTACGACGCCGCCACGAGCAAGAAGATCCAGGACCTGCTCGACACCACGCTCGGCGCCGGCAACGCGAGCGTCGTCGTCTCCGCGACGATGAGCGACAACTCC
Source organism: Curtobacterium sp. MCBD17_032 (assembly GCF_003234855.1). Lineage (GTDB taxonomy): Bacteria > Actinomycetota > Actinomycetes > Actinomycetales > Microbacteriaceae > Curtobacterium. Next base: position 32,911 of record NZ_QKTO01000005.1, on the reverse strand, counting down.
GGCACCCGGACGACCGAGTCCTACACGACCCCGACGACCGGCCCGGTCGCCCTCAACGAGTCCTCCACCAAGGAGGAGTACGGCGCCGGCTCCGGTGCCGGCGCGAACGCCACGGGCGTGCTCGGGCCGGACAACATCGCCGTGCCGAACGACACCGCCGCCGGCGCCGGGACGGACGGCGGCTACCAGAACGAGTCGGCGACGAAGAACAACGCCGTCGACAAGACGACCGAGACGACGCAGATCCCGGCCGGCGCCATGGACCGCCAGACGATCTCGGTCGCGCTCAACTCCAAGGCGGCGTCGGTGCAGGGCGTCAACCTGCAGAGCATCAACGACTTGGTGGCGAACGCAGCAGGGGTCGACGGGACGCGGGGAGACCGCGTCGAGGTCGCGATGATGGACTTCGACACGAGCGCCGCGGACGACGCCGCGAAGGCGCTCGAGGCGCAGCAGCAGGCCGACGAGCAGGAGGCGCTGTGGTCGGCGATCCGCACGGCGGGCATCGTCGTCGGCATCGTCCTCGCGGTCATCGCGGTGATGGTGTTCCTCGCCCGCCGCAGCCGCCGGCAGCAGCGCGAGCAGGTCGACATCGGCGAGCTCGACGCGTTCGGCGACGCCTTCCAGTTGCCGCTCGCCGTCGAACCGGCCGAGCACCGGACCGGCCTCGACGCCGGCGACGCCCCGACCGTGGCGCTGCAGGCCCTGCCGGTCGAGGACGCCCCGACCGAGGTGCTCACCACCGACGAGATCACGGCCGAACGTCGCCGTCAGGACATCGCCGCCCTCGCCGAGCGCGACCCGAAGCGCACCGCCGAGCTCCTCCGCGGGCTGCTCGACGACCGGGCACCGGTGTGAGCGCCGTCGTCCCCGCGCCCGGCACCGACCGGCAGCTGACCGGTGCGCAGAAGGTGGCGCTCATCCTCATGCAGATGGAGACCGAGCGCGCCGCCGAGGTGATGAAGCAGTTCTCCGAGCTCGAGGCCGAGGAGATCTCCGCCGAGATCGTCCGCATGCGCCGCGTCGACGACGAGACCGTGGACCGCACCCTGAGCGAGTTCCACCGGCTGACCCGCACCGGCCGCACCGGCCGCCGTGGCGGCAAGGAGACCGCGCTCGGGCTGCTCGAGGCGTCCTTCGGTGCCGAGCGCGCCGCCGGCGTGATGGACCGCCTCGCGTCCAACCTGGCCGGCCAGTCGTTCGAGTTCCTCGACGACGCCGAACCCGGGCAGGTGATCGCCCTGCTCGAGGGCGAGCTGCCGCAGACCATCGCGCTGGTCCTCGCGCACCTGAAGGCCGGGCAGGCCAGCGCGGTGCTCGCCGGCTTCGACGAGCGGGTCCGCACCGACGTCGCGCAGGCGTTCGCCACCATGGGCACCGCCACCCCGGAGTCGGTGGGCATCGTCGCCGGCGTCCTGCGGGCGCGCGCCGGTGCGGTGGTCTCGCCGCGCGAGAGCGTCGAGGTCGTCGGCGGCATCGCGCCGCTCGTCGAGATCATCAACCGCTCCGACGTCGCGACCGAGAAGGCCGTGCTCGATGGCCTGGAGGCCCGTGACCCGGAACTCGCTGAGGACATCCGTTCGCGCATGCTCACCTTCGAGGACATCGTGAAGCTCGAGTCGCGAGACATCCAGCAGGTCCTGCGCGGCATCGACTCGAAGATCCTCGCCACCGCGATGAAGGGCGCTCCCGTCGCCGTCGTCGAGACCATCCGCGCGAACGTGTCCGAGCGCAACCGCGAGCTCCTGGACGACGAGGTCCAGTCGATGGGCCCGGTCCGGGTGTCGCAGGTCGAGGAGGCCCGCGCCGAGGTCGTCCGCTCCGTCCGCGAACTCGAGGCCCAGGGCGTCATCACGGTGCACCGCGCCGAGGAGGACGAGCTCGTTGACTGACGCCTTCGCCCCGGTCGCGTTCCCGGTCATCACGGACGCGGCACGCACCCGGCGTGCCGCGAGCGCCGACGTCCGCGGACACGCTGCCGGCTACGCCGCCGGCCTCCGCGCCGCCCAGGCCGAGACGGACGCGCTCCGCGCGCGGCTCGTCGCCGAGCACGACGCCCGGATCGCAGCGCTCGACGCCGTCGTCGCCGAGCGGGTCGCGGTCCTCGACCGCGCCGCAGCGGCGCTGCAGGCCCGGGTCGCGCCGGTGCTCGCGTCCGCCGAGGACTCGGTCGCCAGCGCGGCCGTCGACCTGGCGGAGGCCGTCGTCGGGTCGGCGATCCGGGCCTCCCGTCCGGAGGGTGACGGCAGCGGTCCGACCGGTCGCCGCGCCGCCTCCGCCGAGGAGACCGTCCGACGCGCCCTCGCGGCCGCGGACGCGCCGGTCGCGACGGCGGTGCGGCTCAGCCCGGCCGACGCGGCCGTGCTCGCCGACGTGTCCCTGCCCGTCCCGGTCGTCGCGGACCCCACGCTGCGCGACGGCGACGCGGTGGTCGACCTGCCCGACGGCGTCCTCGACGCCCGCATCGCCGCCGCGCTCGCCCGTGCCCGTGCCGCGCTGGGGGTGCTCCGGTGACGACGACCACCCTGCTCCGGCCGCGCGGCCTCGACGCCGCCGTCGCCGCGGCGCGCCCGCAGCGCGTCGGGACGGTGACGAGCGCGGTCGGTCTCGGCCTGACGATCGCCGGGCTCGACGCGCGCGTCGGCGAGGTCGTCACGGTCGGGGCCGAGGGTGCCGAGCAGACCGCCGTCGAGGTCGTCGCGACCGACGCGTCCGGGGTCCGCTGCATGCCGCTCGGCCGGCTCACCGGCATCACCGCGGGCACCCCGGCCCGGTCGACCGGTCAGCCCGTCCTCGTGCCGACCGGGACCGGCCTGTTCGGTCGGGTGCTCGACGGACTCGGCCGGCCGATCGACGACCGCGGTCCGCTCGACGCCGACGCGTGGGTGCCGCTCGACCACGACACGCCGAACGCGATGGCCCGGACCCGGATCGACACCCCGCTGCAGCTCGGCGTCCGGGTGCTCGACACGCTCACGACGGTCGGCCGCGGGCAGCGCATGGGGCTCTTCGCGGGCTCCGGCGTCGGCAAGTCCTCGCTGCTGTCGATGATCGCGCGGGGGAGCGACGCCGCCGTGAACGTGATCGCCCTCGTCGGCGAGCGCGGCCGCGAGGTACGCGAGTTCCTCGAGGACGACCTCGGCGCGGCGGGGCTCGCGCGGTCGATCGTCGTCGTGTCGACCTCCGACGAGCCGGCGCTCATGCGCCTGCGGGCGGCCTTCGTCGCGACCCGGATCGCCGAGGCGTTCCGGGACGCCGGCCAGGACGTCGTGCTCATGATGGACTCGCTCACGCGCGTCGCGATGGCGCAGCGCGAGATCGGGCTCTCGGTCGGGGAACCGCCGGCCACCCGGGGCTACCCGCCGTCGACGTTCTCCGTGCTCGCGGGGCTGCTCGAGCGCGCCGGGACCGACCGGGTCGGCAGCGTCACCGGGCTGTACACCGTGCTCGTCGACGGGGACGACCACAACGAGCCGATCGCGGACGCCGCCCGCAGCATCCTGGACGGGCACGTCGTGCTCGACCGCAAGCTCGCGGTCACCGGGCACTTCCCGTCCGTCGACGCCCTCGGGTCGATCTCGCGGGTCGCCTCGAAGGTGACGACGCCCGAGCAGCGAGCCGTGGCCACCGCCCTGCGGAAGGTGATGGCCGCCCGCCGCAGCGCGCAGGACCTGCTCGACGTCGGTGCGTACCAGCGCGGGACGAACCCGCTCGTCGACGCGGCCGTCGACCACCAGGACGCCATCGACGGGTTCCTGCGACAGGGCATGGCCGAGCAGGTCACCGCCGCCGGGTCCTGGGAGCGTCTGGCCGGTCTCGTCCGCACGCTCGGCGTGTCCGGGAGCGTGTCCTGATGGCGCGCCGGTTCCCGCTCGCCGGGCTCCTCCGCCTCCGCCACGCCGAACAGGACCGTGCCGCAGCGTCCCTCGCCGACGCGAACGGACGGGTCCGCGACGCCGCCGACGCCCGGATGGCCGCACGCCGCACCCTCGACGACGAGCCGCAGACGGTGACCGACGCAGCGACGCTCAGCGCCGTCGCGTCGGCCCGTGCCGCGACCCGGGGGATGCTCGAGGAACTCGACGCCGTCGTCCGTTCCCGCCGCGCCGACGCCGAGCGGGCGCAGGAGACCTACAACGCCGCACGCCGGTCCGCCCTCGGGCTGGAGAAGCTCGAGGGACACCACACCAGCCGTGTCGCCGCCGAGGACCTGCGCGCCGAACAATCCGCGCTCGACGAGATCGCCGCGCGCCGTCGCACCGAAGGGGGACACCGATGAGCATCGACGCCGTGCTCTCGCGGATCAGTGAGATCTGCAGCCGGATCGAGACGCTGCAGGGCGGCACCACGGTGCCGACCGCCGCCGGGTCGGCCGCCGCCTCGTCGTCCGCCTTCGCCGACGCGCTCGCCACCGCGACCGGGACGGGCACCGGCGCCGGGACCGCGGCCGGTGCCTCCGCTCCGTCGGCAGCCGCCGCGAGCGCGGGTGCGTCGACGGCTGCGCCCGCGACCTCCGTCGACGCCGGGCACGGCACGATCGCGACCGGCAGTGGTGCGACCGGGGACGACGTCGTCGCCGCCGCGAAGCAGTACCTCGGCGTCCCCTACGTGTTCGGCGGCGAGACCCGCGCCGGCATGGACTGCTCCGGACTCGTGCAGACCGTGTTCAAGGACCTCGGCGTCAGCATGCCCCGCGTCGTGCCGGACCAGGCCGACATGGGCGTCGCCGTGCCGTCGCTCGCACAGGCACGCCCCGGCGACCTCATCATCCCGAAGGGCGAGGGACACATCGTCATCTACCTCGGCGACGGGAAGGTCCTGCACGCACCGCGGCCGGGCAAGGACGTCCGCATCGTCGACAACTGGTACAAGGAGAGCGACATCGCCACCATCCGTCGGATCGTGCCGTCCGCCCAGGAGGCGGCGACCGCCTCCGCCGCGACGGTCACCTCGACGGCCCGTGCAGCCGGAGCGACGAGTGCGAAGGACCTGCAGACCGCGGCGCTGCAGTCGCTCCTCGCCGGGAGCGCCGCGTGAACGCCGTGACCGCGCAGCCGTCGGCCGTCGTCCGAGGGTCCGTCGTGTCCCGCGGGCCGGGCGTCGGCGACCCCGACGCAGCCGCTGGGTTCGGGCTGGCGCTCACCGCGGCTGCGGCGCAGCTCGCTGTCGCCGGACCCGCCGCGGCGGGCGACCGCAGCGCGACCGGTCCGGCTGACGACCGCGGCGGGATCGGTCCGGCGGGTGGCCGCACCGCGACCGGTCCTGCGGTCGACCGAAGTGCGACCGCGGACACGGCGGGCTCCGCGGCGGGCAGGTCGGCCGACGGCTACACCGCGACGACGGCCGGCGCGGACGGGACCGAGGCGTCTCCCGTCGTGGTCTCGGCCTCCGTGGACGCCACCGCGGTCGGCGCCGGTGTCACCCTGCCGATCATGTCGAGCGGGGCCGCGGCGTCCGGCGCGACGACCACATTCGGACCCGACCAACCCGACGGACCCGACGCACCGGCCGCGCTGTCCGGTCCGACCGCGGGCGAGGTCGCCGACGGCGACCCGACGGCCACCGAGGGCGACGCCGCTGGCGTCCTGCCGACCGGCGCGACCGGCGCGACTGGCGCCACCGGTGCCGACGCGACCGGTGCCGTCGCGCCCGCTGACGCCCCCGTCGGCACCGTGCCGGTCGTCGTCACCGCGGCGGTCCCGACCGGGACGGCCGGCGCACTCCCGCCGTCCGGCAACCGCACGGCCCCGTCCTCGGAGGACCGGGGCCCGGCGCAGGAGACCGTCGGTGGGACGGGCACAGCGACCGCCACGGCCGGCACCCGGTCGCCGGCCGCTCCCGATCCGGTCTCCTCCCAGGCCGGAGTGGTCGGTGCGGCCAGCGCGCCGGCGGCGGCCGGCACGGCGCAGACGGGCACCCTCGCGCCCGGCACCGGGCCGGACGGCACGGCCCTGCTCGTCCCGACCGCAGCCGGCCGTACCTCCGGCGAGACCGCGCCGACGGCCACCGCCCTGCCCCGGACCGCACCCGACGGAACGGCCGGAGCGGGCACCGTCCGACCCGGCCACGTCGCGGTCGCACCAGGCACCGACCAGGGCGGGACGGGCCTCCCGGCCATCGGTCAGGACGCACCGGTCGTGCTCGTCGCGCCGACCGCCACCACGAGCGCGGGGACGACATCCGTCGCGCCGGCCGCCGGTACCACCCCGGCCGCGCCGCCCCTGACCCAGCAGCTCGCCCGCCCGCTGTTCACGCTCGCGGCTGCCGGCCCGGGGCAGCACGTCGTGACCGTCCAGCTCACGCCGGACGCGCTCGGACCCGTCACGGTCCGCGCCCACGTCACCGGGCACGGCATGCACGTCGAGCTCTTCGCCGCCTCGGACGCGGGACGCGACGCGGTCCGACAGATCCTGCCGGACCTCCGCCGCGAGGCCGCGGGTGGCACGACGCTCGACCTGTCCGCGCAGAACCAGCCGGGCGGCGACCGGGCGGACGCCGGTGCCCGGGACGGTCGTCGGGGCGCCGGTCCGGACGCCCTGCGGGCCGACCCGCGGCACCTCGGCCGGGAGGCCCGCCTCACCACCGCCGCAGACCACCCGTCCGCCTCGACCACCGTCCGCACCGCGGGACTCGACGTCCTCGCCTGACCGGCCACCACGACAAGGAACACGACATGCCACTCGACGGGATCACCGGCTCCGTGGACGCCGCCACGCAGGCCGCCGCCCTCGCGGCCGACACGGCGTCCTCGCGGTCGCAGACGATGGACTCCGAGGTCTTCATGAAGCTCCTCGTGACGCAGCTCCGCAACCAGGACCCGTCGTCGCCGATGGACACGAACCAGATGATCAGCCAGCAGACGCAGCTCGCGATGATGGAGCAGATCACCAACCAGACCACGACGGCGAACGAGAACTTCTCGTTGCAGATGCGCATCGCCGCCGCGAACCTCGTCGGCAAGCAGGTCAGCTACACCGACGCCACCTCGGGCAAGGCCGTCACCGGGACCGCGACCGCGGTCTCCTACGCCGAGAGCGTGCCGACCGTGACCGTGAACGGGAAGGAGGTCGATCTCGACGTGATCTCCGGTATCTCCACCGCCTCCGGCTCCTGACCCTCCCTCCCCCTCCGCTTCCTCGTCCACGAAGGGACGCACCATGCTCCGCTCGCTCTACTCCGGCATCTCCGGCCTCCGCTCGCACCAGCAGATGCTCGACGTCACCGGCAACAACATCGCCAACGTCAACACCGTCGGCTTCAAGACCTCCACGACCGTGTTCCAGGACACCCTCTCCCAGATGACCCAGGGTGCCGGTGGCCCGCAGACCGGCATCGGCGGCACGAACCCCGCCCAGATCGGCCTCGGCGTCCAGGTCGCCGGCGTCTCGACGAACTTCGCCCAGGGCTCGGCGCAGGCCACCGGCAAGGCCACCGACCTGATGATCTCGGGCGACGGCTTCTTCGTCACCCGCCTCGGCAACGACACCGTCTACAGCCGCGCCGGCGCGTTCGACTTCGACGCCGACGGTCGGCTCGTCACCGCGGACGGCAAGATCGTGCAGGGTTACTCGGCCACGAACGGTGTCGTCAACGACGGCGGTCAGCTCACCGACATCACCCTGCCGCTGCAGGCCGCCGCGCCCGCCACCGCGACGAGCGCCGCGACGGTGTCCGGCAACCTGCCCTCCGACACCGCGGTAGGGGAGACCCTCAACCGCGACGCGACCGTGTTCGACGAGTACGGGACGAAGCACACCCTGTCGCTCGCCTACACGAAGACGGCGACCGGTTGGTCGGTCGCGGCCTCGAACGGGCAGGGCACCTCGGCCACCGGGACCATCGCCTTCGGCACCGACGGCAAGATCACCCGCGGCGCGACGCTGCAGGTCGGTGGCATCGCGGTCGACATGGGGCAGCTCACCGGCTTCGCCGCGCTCAACACCGCGTCGATCTCGTCGCAGAACGGTCACGAGGCGGGGTCGCTGCAGAGCTACTCGATCTCGAAGGACGGCACCGTCATGGGCACCTTCTCGAACGGCTCCTCGCTCGCCGTCGGCCGGATCGCACTCGCCACCTTCGCCAACCCGGCCGGCCTCGAGAAGACCGGGGCCTCGGGCTACCGGGCGACCGCGAACTCCGGCCAGGCGACCGTCGGCGTCCCGGGGTCCGCGGGCGTCGGCTCACTCGCCGCGGGCACGCTCGAGATGTCGAACGTCGACCTGTCGCAGGAGTTCACGAACCTCATCGTCGCGCAGCGCGGGTTCCAGGCGAACGCGCGCATCATCACCACCTCGGACGAGGTGCTGCAGGAGCTCACGAACCTGAAGCGCTGACGCTCGTCGGCGGGACCCCGCTGTTCCTGGTCGATCAGGAGAGCGGGGTCCCGCACCGCTTCCGCCGCGGCCCCGTACGCTGGGACGCGGATCCGCCGGTGCACGGGGCGCACGGCGGGCGACAAGGGGGAACCGCATGTCCATCACGTCCAGGATCACCGCCGCGGGAACGACCGCGGTGCTCGTCGCCGTCGCACTGTCCGGCTGCGCCGCGAGCGGGAAGACCGTGCCCGGCATCGACCGGTCGGCGTCCGCGGCACCGTCAGCTGCGTCCGCCTCGCCGACGTCGACCCCGGCGGCCGAGGCAGCAGCGCCCACCGACCTCACCTTCGAGGACGGCGCCGCCCTCTCCGCGAGCAGCCTGCCCGCGTTCGGTCTCGAGGTCTCCGCACTCGACGGGTGGGAGCAGACCGGCGAGGACCCGGGCACGGGGTCCCGCGAGTACACGAACACGGACGGCTCGGTCGCGACGATCACGCAGCAGCGGATCACCGACCTCGACCCGTCCGTCGGCGACCGTGCCGCCACCGAGCAGCTGTTCACCGCAGCGGGACTGCCGGCCGAGCAGTTGGAGGAGCAGCTCCTGCCGACGATGACCGGTGGCACGGCGCAGTTCCTGTCGATCGCCGGGCAGTCGTCCGACGGATCGTGGTCGGCGACGGTCGCGCGCGCGTTCGCGAAGCCCGGGGCAGCGCTCATCGTGAAGGTGCACACGTCGTCGCAGGAGGCGCTCCGCCCCGACCTGCACGACGTGCTCGTCGCCGCGAAGGTCGTGCTGACCTAGGAGATCCCCGCCGGGCGGACCGTCCGGAGGCCCGACGGATCAGAGCGACTCGAGCACGTCGAGCGCTCCACGGACCCCGGGCTCCTGGCGCATGAGCCGGCCGACCCCGGCCGCCCGCGCCCGCCGGGACAGAGCGTCACGCATCGCGGGTGCGAGGGTGCCGGCGGACAGACGTCGCAGGGGGACCGGAGCGGCGGCCACACCCCGCCGGTGCAGCTGAGCGGCCCAGAACGGCTGGTCGGCGGTGACGGGCACGACGACGGCGGGCACGCCGGCCCGCGCGACGGCGTGCGCGGTGCCGGCTCCGCCGTGGTGCACCGCGAGCGCCGCACCCGGCAGCACCGTGTCGAACGGCACCGACCGGACCGCCAACACGTCGGGTCCGCGGCACTCCGCCGGCAGCGCGAGCCCGCCCCACCCGGTGACGAGCAGCACCCGCAGGCCGTGGGCACGGGCGGCCGTCACGACCGCGGCACCCCGTGCGGAGGCGTCCCCCGTCGCCATCGAGCCGAACGAGGCGACGACGGTGGGGCCGGACCGCAGGAAGGCGCCGACGGCGGGGTCGGGAGGCACCGCCGGACCCTCCGCGTACCAGGCCCCCGTCTGGTGCACCCGCTCAGGCCAGTCGTCCGGCCGTGGCAGCAGTGCCGGGCTCACGGCCATGAGCGTCGCCCGCGACGGCGTCCGCCGGTCGGGACGACCGCCGGGGAGCTCGGCAGCGGCGCGCGCCACGTCGGCGCCGAAGAGCCGCGCGGCGGCACGCGGCACCGCGTACGTGAACCGGTTGCGCGGGCCGAGGTCGTGGGTGGCCGTGGGACCGCCGGCGGCGGGGAAGTGCTCGCTCGGCGTGGCCACCGGCGCGAACTCCACCAGCACGCGGGGCACACCGAGCGCGTCCGCCACCATCGGAGCGCTGAGGACGAGCGGGTGGTGCACGACGACGTCGGGCCTGAAGGCGACGGTCTCCCGCACCGCGGCGGCGAACATCCGTCGCATCGCGGGCCGCACCTCGGCGTGCAGGTGCCGTGCGAGCGCCCACGGGCTGCGAGCAGTCGGGGAGAGCATGCGCTGCACGTCGAGACCGAGCGCCACGGTGTCCGTCCCGTCGGGCGCATCGGCGTCGTCGGGCAGGGCGAGCCGGACGTCATGGCCCCGGGACGCGGCGGAACGCGCCAGGGCTGCGAAGGGCTCCACGTCACCCCGGGTCCCGGCGGTGAGCAGCATCAGGCGCATCCACCCAGTGTGGCCCGGAAGCCGGTGCCCGGCGACGACGCGAGCCGCGTAGGCTCGGAGTCGTGACCGACAGTGGTGAGCTGACATCGCGCACCGTGCCGTCCGGGCTGGGTCTGGCCGTGCGTCGCCTCGTGCTCATCTCGCGCCCGGTGCTGTGGATCAACACCATCGGCTCCGGTCTCGTGGCCGTGTGGCTCACCGGCGCACTGTTCGACCTGCGGGCGCTGCCGGTCATCCTGTGGCTGACCCTGCCGTTCAACCTGCTCATCTACGGCGTCAACGACATCTACGACCAGGACACGGATGCGGCGAACCCGCGCAAGGGCTCCATCGAGGGCGCGCGCATCCGGCAGTCGGAGGTGCGGCTCATCGCGTGGGCCGTCGCCGTCGTCAACGTCCCGTTCCTCGTCTTCTTCCTCCTCGCGCTGCCGCCGCTCGCGAACGCCGCGATCCTGCTCTACGTGGGCGTCTTCGTCTTCTACTCCGCACCGCCGCTGCGCTTCAAGGCGCGGCCGTTCCTCGACTCGCTGAGCAACGCGGCCTACGCACTCCCGCTGGTCATCGTGCCCGCGGCCCTCGCGGTGCCCCCGGTGTGGCCCGCCGCCCTCGGGCTGATGGCCTGGAGCGTCGCCAAGCACGCGTTCGACGCTGTCCAGGACATCGTGGAGGACCGTGACGCGGGCATCACCACCACGGCGGTGCGACTCGGCCCGCGCGGGACGGCCGTGTGGAGCGGGTCGTGGTGGATCGTCTCGACGGCGCTGTTCGCCGTGGTGAGCGTGCCCGTGGCTGCGGTCAACCTCCTGATCGCGGGCATCCTCGTGGTGTGCCTGCTGCGCGATCCGACACCCGAGACCGGACACCGCCTCTACCGCCTGTCGGTCGCGTTCCCGTACATCGCGGGCTCGTTCGCCGGCGTGCTGCTCATGGTCTCGATCGTGCTGGGAGGTACCCCGTGAGCCGCATCGTCGTGGTCGGCGGCGGGATCGGTGGACTCACCGCCGCCGCATTGCTCGCGCACGCGGGTCACCGCGTCACCCTGCTCGAGGCCTCGACCGAGCTCGGCGGCAAGAGCCGTCGGATCCACCTCGGCGAGGAGCGTGTCGACACCGGCCCCTCGCTCGTGACGTTCCCGGCGGTGTGGGACGAGCTGCTGCGGCGACTCGGCGGCGCTGGACGGGCCTCCGACCGGACCCGCGACGACGGCCACCTCGACCTGGTGCGGATGTCCGAGGTGGGCCGCTACCACCACGACGGCGAGGTGACCTCGCTGCCGGTGGCGCCGGACCACCCCTGGTACCCCGCCTGGCGCCGGTTCTCCGACCTGCACGCGCCCCTCGCCGACGACGTCACCGAGCTGTTGCTCGCCGACCCCCTCGACCGAGCCGCACTTCCGGCGCTCCGCCGCCTGTTGACCGTCTACGGCTCGCGCCTCACCACGCGCGCGTACCTCGACAGCCTGCCCTGGTTGCCGGACGGGCTGCGCGAGATCATCGCCATCCACACCCTCAACGCGGGCGTCTCGCCCGCGCGCACCCCCGCCCTCTACGCGAGCATGCCGGCGATCATGGCGAAGACCGGGGCCTGGGTGCCGCGTGGCGGAGTGTACGAGATCGTGCTCGCGCTGGGCCGCCTGGCCGAGGCCGCCGGGGTCGAGGTGCGCACCGGTGAGGCGGTCACCCACATCGACCGCGGAGCGGTCACCACCGAGACCGGCCGCCACGAGGCCGACCTCGTCGTCAGCGGGGTGGACGCCGACCGGCTCGGCACGCTGACGGGGCCGTCGCGGATGCCGACGCTGCCCCGGCTGCGGCCCCGCGTGCTCTCCTGCTCGGCCGTCGCGGTGTACGGCGTGCTGCGGGAGGAGCTGCCGGCGGACTTCCCGACGCACGGTGTCGTCCTGCCGACGAAGCCCGCTGCGCTGTACCGCAGCCTCGAGGCGGGCGACGAGCCGGCGGACACGATGGTGTTCGTCAACCAGTACCGCGCGGGCGAGGTGTACCCGAACACCCGCAGCACCGTCGGCGTCCTGCTCACCGCGCCCGCCGACGGTGGGCACTACACGACCGAGCACCCCTTCGTGCGGCGCGAGGTCGACCGCGTGTCGCGGGCGATGGGGCTCGACCGACCTCTCACCGACCTCCTCGACGAGCAGACCGTGCTCGACCCCGGCTACTACGCCAGCGGCGGGGAGCCACACGGTGCGCTCTACGGAGCGGCGCGACCGCCGTGGCAGAGCGGACCGTTCCACCGGCCCTCGTACAACGACCCCTGGCGGCCCTGGCTGTGGCGGGTCGGCGCGTCGGTGCACCCCGGCGGCGGGATCCCGGCGGTGGTGGGCGGCGCGATGATCGCGGTGACCCGGCTCCTCAGGTCGAACCCGGCCTGAGCCGCTCGGTCACGCGACGGACCGAACCGAGGGCCGTGAGTCGGGCGCGTGTCCCCGGCTCGGGCACCCAGCCGAGGAGCGCGGCCGTCGGACCCACGTCGTAGGTCCGCTCGAGTCCCAGCTGCCGGACCGAGTACGGGGAGATGCCCGACCGCCCCCGGGTGACCGCGGCGACGTGGCGTGCCGTCCGCATCGGCACGTGCAGCACCCGGAGCGGCCGGCCGACGACGGCCCGGAGGGCGTCCCCGATGGGGACCGGGTCGTCGTCGGTGACGTTCACCGCGTGTGTGCCGTCGACGTCGGCGCGGAGTGCGGCGAGGACGGCGGCGGCGAGGTTGTCCACCCAGGTGAGCGCGTGGGGTGCCCGGCCGCCGAGGGGGAGCGGGAGCACGCCGTGTCGCGACGCGCGCAGCACCCGGGGGAGCAGGGTCGTGTCGCCGGTGCCGTAGACGGCGTGCGGCCTGAGGATGACCGCGGAGGCGCGCCCCGCCGCCACGAGCTGCCCCTCGTTGGCGAGCTTCGACTCGCCGTACGTGCCGAACCACCGGTAGTGGCCCGTCGCCTCGCCCGGGTGCGCGTGGACCGAGGGGCGTGCGAGGTCGTACACCGACGACGAACTGACGTGGACGACCCTGCCCGTGGCGAGGGCGAGCGCGGAGTCCATGATCCGGGTGTTCCGGTCGAACATGCCCCGGTCGAACCCGTCGCGCACCTCCGCCGCGCAGTGGACGAGCGGCACGTCGCCGAGCCGTGGTGCCCGCGCTCGACCGGCTGCGAGGTCGACGTGGACGTGCTCGTCGGCACCGCCGCGTCCGGGACGACGCCCGACGTCGACGACGTGGTGCCCCTCCCGCTTGAGCGCCGCGATGACCCGGCCGCCGATGAACCCGCTCCCGCCGGTGACGGCGACGGTGCTCGTCACGCCGGACGCTCCGCCCGGATGACGAGCCGACTGTAGGACGCCGCCATCGTGCGCTGCTTCCGCACCCGCGCTCGGACGCCGATCCGGCCGGCCTCGGCTGCCCGGGCGAGCGCCGTGGCGAACACCTCGGCCTCGAGCGTCGCCAGCGGCATCCCGATGCAGAAGTGTGCGCCGGCACCGAACCACAGCTGCCGCATCTCCTTCGGGACGGGGCGGGACGGGTCGAAGTCGCCGGCGCGGGCACAGGCGAAGATGTTCGCGAGGATGATCCGCTCCCCGGCGCGGACCCGGACACCGGCCACGCGGTCGTCGCGGAGGACGCTCCGGATCATGACGGGCGACGGGACGGTCACCCGCATCGCCTCCGCGACGGCGGCCGGGACGTCCTCGGGGTGCCGGGCCAGGTGGTCGAGGTGGCCGGACTCGACGACCAGGTTCGTGAAGCGCGGGGCGAAGCTGACGATCGTCTCCGTCCCGGCGACGATCATCGCGGTGACGACCGCGACGGTGTCGTCTTCGGTGATCCCCTCGGCGCGCATGAGCGCCGGCACCGTCCCGGGAGCCGCTGCCCGGTAGGCGGTCCGGGTGCTCGCGTTGAGGACGGCGAGCTTCTCGTGGATCACGGCGAGCTGGGCGTCCGTGAACGACTTCGTCGTCAGGGTGACGAACCCCAGGATCTCCCGCGCCCGGGCCAGCTGCGCAGCGGCGTCGTCCTCCGGGTACCCGGTGAGCCGACAGATGATGAGCGCCGCCGCACGTTCGATGACCGTGACGACGTCGACGTCCTCGTGGCGGGCCACGGCGGCCACGAACCCGTCCATCTCCGGGGTGAGCACCTCGTCGACGATGCTGCGGAGGAACTTCTGCGAGAACAGGGGGGTGAGCTTCCGGCGCAGGTGCGCGTGCTCCGCGCCGTCCATGTTGAGCAGCCCCCTCGGGCCGATGATGGGCGTCCAGAGCCGGTCCGAGCCTCCCGGCCCGACCTTCGAGTACGTGCCGGGGTCGAGGAGGATCTCCCGCATGCGCGCGGCGTCGCTGACGACGACCCCGAGGCCGGGGACCCGCACGACCCGGCCGAGCCGGGTGATGCCGCGGAGGGCCAGGTAGCCGGCGCGGTGCGCGTGCAGGACGACGCGGCGGTCCTCCCGGGTGGCGCGGCGCGCAGCACGGGCGTCGAGGCGGGTCACGGTCGGACGTCCACGGAGCCGGTGGTCTGCGGGCGGTACCGGTGCCCGGCGTACCAGGCGAGCGACCGGACGATGCCCCACACCGCGATCCGGCGGACGGACATCGTGACGACCATCTCGCGGTGCAGCCCGTACCGGTCCGTCACCCGCCGGACCGCGTTCGTCAGGTCGCGGTCCTCGTGCGTCTCCTCGATGGCCGTCCGGGGGAACCCGCCCACCTGCTCGTAGAGCGCGCTGGTGATGGCCAGGTTGTTCCCGGCGACCATCACGTAGGGACCGCGGTACTGGCGGCCCCGGTTCTCCGGCAGGAGCCGACCGCACCAGATCGCCATCTCGTTGACGGCGCACAGGAACCGGTAGCGCAGCGGTCCGACCGGGATGTCGTCACGCCGCGGCAGCGTCAGCCCGCCGAAGAACAGGTGGTCCGTCTCGGCGAACACGCGCTTGACCGCGGCGGTCCAGTCCGGCGCCGGGACGCAGTCGGCGTCGGTCCGGACGAGGTGGGTGCACCCGGCGGCGATCGCGGCGCGGGCGGCGGTGTCGGCCGCGGCACCCGTGCCCTTCCGGGGCTCGACGACGACCTGCCAGGGCAGACGATGGCGTCGGACGTGGTCGGCCACGATGCGCGCGGTCCCGTCGGACGATCCGTTGTCGCAGACGACGACGGTGAAGTCCGGGTCGACCTGCTCGCGGAGCGCGTCGAGCAGGTCGGGGACCAGGCGCGCTTCGTTCCACTCGGGGACGATGACGCCGAGGCGGACGGGGCTCGCGGCACCGTGGTTCGGGACGGGGCTGGACATGGTCCTCCGGGTCGACGGGACTCGTGCTGACGGGTTCCGCGGGAACGGGACCTGCGGAGACGGACCCGGCGGGGACCGGCCCTGCGGGGACCGGCCCTGCAGGGACGGGCCCCGCGGGGGACGGGGTCGTGCGGGGACGGCGGGTCAGGCGCCCGGGGACGTCCCGGATGCGCCGGACACCCCGGGGTGCGCTGTCCGCGCGGACCCCTCGATCGTCGACCGTGCGGCGTCGGCCTCGGCGAGTGCTCGGGACCCGATGACCGCGTCCGGTCCACCCAGGTGCGCGAGGGCCTGACGTCGTCGGCGGTCCTGTACCGCTCCGACGACGAGTGCGGACACGACCAGCACGGCCACGGCGGTGAGTGTCAGGATGACGATCACGGTGTTCCCCCTTCCCGGACTGCGTCCGGTAGGGACAACCTAGCGGTCTGCCGACCGGTGGTGGGAGTCGCTCCGTGCTCGCGTGTCGTCGCGCTGTCGGACGGGCGACCGGCGGTTCAGGATCAGCTCGGTGCGACGGCCCCTGGTCCGGCGACGGCGACCCGCACGGCGCTGATCCGTCCCGCGCGGGTCCGGGCCGTGGTCGCCGGGTCGTAGCTGTCGGCGGTGGCCAGGTAGATCGTCCGGCCGTCGGGGCCGCCGAGGGCGCAGTCGATCGCGCAGAGCCCGGGAGCGTCGATGCGGTCCGTGACCTCGCCGCCCTCGACGACGCGGAGGAACTCGCCCGTGTCGACCGAGCAGACCCAGATCGCTCCCGCGCTGTCCACCGTGCTGCCGTCCGGGGTCACGCCGTCGGGCAGCGCCGCCCATTCGCGCCGTCCGGTCAGGGAGCCGTCCGGTTCGATGTCGAAGGCGGTGAGACGTCCGCCCCAGGTCTCGCTGACCACCAGGGTCCGCGTGCCGGGCAGGACGTTCGCGCTGTTCGGGAAGACCAGGCCGTCGGCAGCGAGCCGGGTCGTACCGTCCGGGTCGATGACGTACAGCGGCCCGGGGCGCAGCTCCTCGCCGCCGTACAGGTCGTAGCCGAACGCGCCGATGTAGGTGCGGCCGGTCTCCGGGTCGACGACCAGGTCGTTCAGGAGCGACGGCTCGGTGTCGGACAGGTCGGCGAAGACGCTCGTCGTGCCCACGGCGTCCACGGCCACGACCGTGCGGGACTCCATCGCGCTGACGACGAGCCGTCCGTCCGGCAACCAGCCGAGGCCCGACGACTGACCGTCCACCGTGGTCTCCAGGCGCGGTCGGTCCTCGGTGCCGGGGTCGATCGAGAAGACCTCGCCGGTGTGCATGTCCGAGTACCAGAGTCGACCGCGGTGCCAGCGGTTGCCCTCGGGGAAGCGGATGCCGGTGACGACGTCGGTCGCGGACTGCATGGTGGTGTGCACGTCACCAGCCTGCCACCGGTCCGGCGTCAGGGCTCGACGGGCTTCTGCGTGAGCGTGAACCTGATGCCGCTGAGGTCGATCGACTGTGCCTTGCCGGTCGTGACGTCCGGCGCGAGCCCGATCGTGTAGGTCACCGCGACGACCGAGGTACCGTCCGTCGGCGTGACGTTCCACGAGGTCCGGCCCGCGGGCGTCAGGCTCGCACTGTCCGAGGCGAGCGACAGGGACTGCGTAGCCGCGGCGATCAGTTCCGCGTCGCCCGTGATGCTCTGCGGCACCCAGGTCAGGTCCGCCGTCAGGTCGTCGCCCGTCGCGGTGACGTCGAGCGTCTGGTGGAACTGGTACGCGTTGCCCGGGACCATCCGCACGGCCGTGATGTCGACCACGTCGGACCGGCCGTTCGTGATGTCGGTCCACACGCCGTCCGGGTTCGCGGACAGCGCGAGCGTGCCCGAGGAGACCGTCGCCGGACGGGTGGCCGCGTCGGCGTTCCAGAGCGCGAAGGTGCCGGCGCCGCCGAGGAGCAGGGCGAGGCCGCTGGCGCTGGCGACGACACCGGTGACGATCTTGTGCATGGGATCCCGTTCGGGTCGGGTGGGGTCGGGTCGGTGGCTTGCCCCGACCGTACCGGCCCGCGGTGATGCGGACACGCCCGGTCGTCCGCTTCGGACGACCCCAGATCGAGGGGTGCGCGGCCCGCCCGTCAGGCCGGAGCGGGCAACTCCAGACCCGACAGTTCGCGCATCACCGAGTTGAGGTGCCACTGGTCCCGGAACAGCCCGTACCGGTCGCGGTCGGTCGTGACGATCTCGAGGTCGCGGCGTTTCTCGAGGACCGCGAAGTCCGCGTCCGTGACGGTGCGCACCATCGTCCACGGCAGCGGCTCGACCCGCACGGCGGTGCCGAACTCCGCCATGAGCCGGGAGGTGAGGACCTCCAGCTGCAGGGCGCCGATGACCCCGACCATCGGCGCCTGCGCGGTCCGCCGCTCGGAGTGCAGGAGCTGGACCACGCCCTCGCCCGCGAGCTGCTGCATGCCCTTCCGGAACTTCTTCGCCGTGCTCGGGTCGGTCGGCGCGACCGTCGCGAACATCTCGGGGGCGAAGCGGGGGAGCGGCTCGAACTCGACGGGTTCCTCGCTGAACAGGGTGTCCCCGGGGTGCAGCATCGTCGCGTTGACGAGGCCGACGACGTCACCGGGCCAGGCGAGGTCGACCGTGTCGCGCTCGCGTCCGAACACGCTCAGCGCGTGCTTCGTGTTGAAGCGCCGGCCGGACTGGGCGTGGGTCAGCATCATGCCCCGGTCGAAGCGGCCGGAGCAGATCCGGACGAAGGCGACCTGGTCGTGGTGCGCCGGGTCCATGTTCGCCTGCACCTTGAACACCTGGGCGGCGAACGGCTCGGTGACCGGGCGTGCGGTGCCGTCCTCGGTCCGGCGGGGCAGGGCGGCGGGCGCCGCGTCGCGGAGGAAGCGCAGCAGGTCGACGGTGCCGACGTGCTTCGTGGCGACGCCGAAGAACACCGGCATGCTCATCCGGTCGTGGAAGTCACCCTGGTCGGGGAGACCACGGACCTCGCGGGTGAGTTCGACCTCCTCGACGGCGGTCTGCCAGGCGGCGCCGAGCAGCTCGGCCGCCTCGTCCGCCGACCGCTCGGCGGTGACCGGGAGGTGACCGCCGCCGCTCGACTCGAAGGTCGTGAGCGTTCCCGTCGCCGTGTCGACGAGGCCCTGCAGGTGTCCGGCTTCACCGACCGGCCAGGTGACGGGCGTCGGGGTCCGGCCGGTGCGTTCCTCGAGTTCGTCGAGCAGGTCGAGCGCCTCCCGTCCTGGGCGGTCCCACTTGTTGACGACCGCGATCACCGGGATGTCCCGCGTGCGGCAGACCTCGAACAGGCGGATCGTCTGCGCCTCCATGCCCTTGGCGGCGTCGATGAGCATGACGGCGCAGTCGACGGCGGCCAGCGCGCGGTAGGTGTCCTCGGAGAAGTCCGCGTGCCCGGGGGTGTCGACGACGTTGATCAGTGTGCCGCCGGCGTCGAGCTGCACGACGGCGGAGCTGATCGAGATGCCGCGGCTCCGCTCGATCTCCATCCAGTCGGAGACGGTGGCGCGGCGGGTGGCCTTCCCCTTCACGGCTCCGGCCTCGTCGATGGCGTCGGCGGCGAGGGTGAGCGACTCGGTCAGGGTCGACTTGCCGGCGTCCGGGTGCGCGATGACGGCGACCGTGCGACGGCGTCCCGCCTCGCGCTCGATCACCGTGGTGTCAGCCGTCATGCGGACACCCGGCCGTGGGGTCGTCCGACGGTGTCCTCTGGGCGGGGCGGCATCTGCACCCGACGACGATACCGACTGCGCCCGACACCGCCGAACACCGACGCCGCTCCGGAGCGGGTACGACTCCCTCGACCCCTCCCCGGCGGGCCGGCCACCGGCCCAGGTCCTCCGCGAGGTCGGCGCCGGATCCGGCTCGTCACCGGAGTCTGGACGACCCCACCGTCATCGACCGAGCCGGACCACCGTGGTGGCGCCGTCCACCAGGCGGATCGTCACGTCGAGCACCGCGTCGGGGTCGCTCCGGCGGGGGAGGTCGAGCGCGTAGGACGTCGGTCCGAAGTCGGCCGTGCACGCCGGTCCGCCCTGCCGGCGCATCTCGACCTCGACGGCGGTGCCGCGCTGGTCGATGCCCGTCGGCGCGTGCGGGCAGCTCGACGACCCGTAGGTCGTGACGAAGAAGCTCCTGCCGGGTTCGACCCAGCCGACGGTCGGAGTGGTGTCCCCGGAACCGTCGATGCCGAGCGTCCCGGGTCCGGCGCCCGCGTACTCCTCGCCGATCACCGGCGGGTGCAGGACGCGGACCGCTGCCACGGCGACCGCGACGAGGACGATGAGCACGACGACCGCGAGAGCGATCCGTCGTGCGGTCCGCCCCGGCCCGGGGCGGGACCCACGGGCACCGCCCCCACCAGCGTCCGCCCCCGTCGACCCCATGCTCCGAGTGTCGCGGTTCGCCGCGCCACCGTCCAGCACCCGTCCGGTGGCCCGCGCGCCGGGAGCGTGCCGACCGTCAGGCAGCCGCGCTGCCCAGCGCCGCCGGATCGGTCCGCAGCGCGGGGCAGTGTTCGGGCGTCGGGTGCTCGCTGATGTGGATGACGTCGTCGAGCCGGTCCCGGGCCGCCGTGAGTTCTGCGAGCTGGGCCGTGATCCGGTCGCGCTCCTGCACGAGCAGGGCGAAGCTCTCGGGCGTCGCCCGGCCGGCGTCGACGCACGGCAGCAGTCGGACGATGGTGCGGCTCGGCAACCCGGCGGCGAACAGCTGCTGGACGAGCCGGACCCGCTCGACGGCGTCCGAGCCGTAGGTCCGCTGCCCGCTCGGGGTGCGGGTGGCGGCGAGCATCCCCTGCTCCTCGTAGTAGCGGAGCGAGCGGACGCTCACCCCGGTCTCGGCGGCGAGGTCCCCGATGCGCATGTCGTCTCCGTCCCGGGTTTGCCCCTGACACTGATGTGAGGTCCTACCGTACCCGAGCCGGAGCGGGACGGACCCGTCCGGCGGAAGGACACCATGGACATCACCGGATCGGTCGCACTCGTCACCGGCTCGAACCGCGGCATCGGGCGCCGCTTCGTCGAGCAGCTCCTGGAGCGCGGTGCCACGAAGGTCTACGCGACCGCACGCCGCCCCGAACTCGTCGACGTCCCCGGGGTGACGGTCCTGCCCCTCGACATCACCGACACCGCGTCGGTCGCCGCGGCAGCAGCCGCTGCGCCCGACGTCACCCTGCTGGTCAACAACGCGGGCATCTCCTCCTCCGGGTCGCTCCTCACCGACGACCTGGCCGACGCACGCCGCGCCGTGGACACGCACCTCTGGGGGACCCTCGAGGTGGTCCGCGCCTTCGCACCCGTCATCGAGCGGAACGGCGGCGGCGCGATCGTGAACGTCCTGTCGGCGCTGTCCTGGTTCGCCGCTCCCGGTGCCGGGGGCTACTCGGTCGCGAAGGCCGCGGAGTGGAACATGACGAACGCGGTCCGTCTCGAACTCGCGAGCCGCGGCGTGACGGTGCAGGGCCTCCACCTCGGTGCCGCCGACACCGACATGATGGCCGGGTACGACGGCGCGATGACCGACCCGGCCGACGTCGCCCGCGCGTCGCTGGACGGTGTGCAGGCCGGAGCCGCCGAGGTCCTCGTCGACGACTGGAGCCGCATGGTCAAGGCGTCCCTCGCGGGGGACCCGACGGCGCTGACCGACCAGCTCGGCTGACGACGGAGCGGACGGGAGGCCCGGCGGACGTCGTGCTCCGCGCCTCCCGTCCGACTGCGGGGACGGTCCGACAGCAGGGACCGTCCGACGGCGGGGACGGTCCGACGGCCGGGAAGGTCCGACGGTGCGCGAAGATGGACCGGTGGACGGACAGGGACAGCAACCGCGGTGGCGGACGACGTGGTCGATGGTGCAGGTCGGGGTGCTCACCGCGGCGGTGGTCGGGTGCATCGTGCTCCTCCTGACCGGTGACGGCACGCTCGACCGGGTCTACGCGGTCGCGCTCGTGTTCTTCGGCATCGCCCTGCTCGGTCACGTCACGTTCCTGGTCATCACGAAGCGGGCCGAGCGGAACCGCTGACCCGTGCGGGGGTCGGTCGGGCCGGGCGGTCCGGGCGCTCCGGGGTTCGTTGTGCGGACCAGGCGTGAGCCCCCACACCGATGCCCTGTCAGGCTGTCCTCCTCATGGAACTCATCGCACCCGAACTCGTCGTCGTGCTCGTGGTCGCGATCGCCGTCGCCACCGCGGTCTCGAACCGGCTGCGCGTCGCACCACCGGTCCTGTTGCTCGCCTTCGGCGCGGGCATCGCCTTCATCCCGGTGTTCGGGAAGGTGGAGCTGCCGGCGGACGCGGTGCTGCTGCTGTTCCTGCCGGCGCTCCTGTACTGGGAGAGCCTGACGATCTCGCTCCGGGAGATCCGCGCGAACCTCCGCGGCATCGTCCTGATGGGGACCCTCCTCGTCGTGCTGACGGCCGGTGGGGTGGCGACGCTCCTGCACCTGCTCGGCATGCCGTGGGGTCCGGCGTGGGTGCTCGGTGCCGCGGTCGCCCCGACCGACGCCACCGCGGTCGGTGCGCTCACGCGGTCCCTGCCGCGGCGCAACACCACGGTCCTCCGGGCCGAGTCGCTCGTGAACGACGGCACGACCCTGGTCATCTACGGCATCGCCGTGGCGGTGACGGCCGGGGAGCAGGAGCTCACCGTCTGGAACGTCTCCGGCATGCTCCTGCTGTCCTACGTGGGCGGGATCGCCGCGGGACTGCTCACCTCGTGGCTCGGGATGCTCGTCCTCCGGCGGGTGCACGCGGTCGTCCTCGAGAACCTGCTGACGCTGCTCGTGCCGTTCGCCGCGTTCCTCGCTGCCGAGGCCGTGCACGCGTCCGGTGTCCTCGCGGTCGTCGTGGCGGGGCTCGTCGTCAGCCAGGTCGCACCGAAGCTCGACCGGGCGGAGACCCGGCAGCAGGTGCGGTCCTTCTGGTCGTTCGCCACGTTCCTCCTCAACGGCGCGCTCTTCGTGCTCGTCGGCATCGAGGCGACGATCTCGGTCCGCGCCCTGACGGGCGGCGAGATCGCGGTCGGCCTCGGGCTGATCGGCGCCGTGTCGGTGGCGGTCGTCGTGCTCCGCTTCGCCTTCCTCAACCTCACCTGGGGCACGGTCCGGCTCGTCACGCTGCGGACGGGAGGCTCGCCCCGCGAAGGACACCGCGACCGGTTGGTGAGCGGGTTGACCGGGTTCCGCGGTGCGGTCTCACTGGCCGCGGCGGTGGCCGTCCCGCGGATGGTGGAGAGCGGCGGCGCGTTCCCGGACCGGGACCTCATCGTCTTCGTCACCGCCGGCGTCGTCGTGGTGACGATCGTCGGGCAGTCGCTCGTGCTGCCGGCGGTCGTCCGCTGGGCGGCGTTCGACGGCAGCAACGAGGTGGTCGAGGAACGTCGGTCCGCGGAGCGCGCCGCGATCGAGGCGGCGCTCGACGCCCTGCCGAAGTTGGCCCGCCGCGCCGGTGCCGACGCCGAGATCGTCGACCGGATCCGTGAGGACTACGAGGGCCACCTCGCGCTGGTGGAGGCCGAGGAGAGCCAGGACGACGACCACCCGCTCCTGCAGCAGCGGGGGACGGCGGTGGAGCTCGAGCTGGCGCTCGTGCGGCTCAAGGCCGCCACGGTGCTGCGACTGCGGGACGAGGGGGAGATCGACGACCTCGTGCTCCGGCAGGTCCGCGCCGAGTACGACGCCGAGGAGACCCGGTTGCTCCGGCTCGACCAGCGCGAGTGACCGGCGGAGCTGACCGAGCGGTCACCGTGCGGGTGCTCCCGACGCTCGCCTCAGGAGAGGGTGCCGCGGTCGAGCGTGAGCACCCGGTCGGCGGCGAGGAGCGCCTCGGGGTCGTGGGCCGCGTGCACGACGACCGCGCCGCGGTGGGCCTCGTCCCGGAGCGCGTCCAGCACCAGCCCGAGTGATCGGGCGTCGACGCCGGCGGTCGGTTCGTCGACGAGGAGCACCGCCGCCTGCTGCGCGAGTCCCATCGCGACGAGTGCGCGTTGCCGCTGTCCACCGGACAGCTCGGCGAGGGGGCGGTCGGCCAGCCCGCCGAGGTCGAGTCGTGCGAGTTGGTCGTCGACGACCGCGCGGTCGCGGGCGCGGAGGGGGTGCCACCAGGGGACCGAGGCCCAGCGCCCCATGCCGACGGCAGCGCGCACGGTGAGCGGCGGTCCCGGGGCCGACACCGACTGGGCGACGTGTGCGACGGACCGGTACGGCACTCCTTCGACGGAGCCCTCGGTGACGGGCAGGACCCCGGCGACGGTCTCGAGCAGGGTGGACTTGCCGGAGCCGTTCGCGCCGGCGACGACCGTCACGGAGCCGGGCGCGAAGACCGCATCGGCCCGGTGCAGGACGGTCCGCTCGCCGCGACGGACGGTCACGGAACGGAGGTGGACGGGTTGCGGCGACACCTGTGGAGGTTATCAGTAAAGAGAATCGTTCCCATGTAGGTTGGTCGACCGTGACCTGGCTGACCGACCCGTTCTCCGTCGACTTCATGCTCCGAGCCCTCGCCGCCGGAGCCACGGCCGCCGTGCTCTGCGCCGTCGTCGGGACCTGGGTGCTCGTCCGGGGGATGGCGTTCCTCGGCGAGGCGCTCGCGCACGGCATGCTGCCCGGCGTCGCGGTCGCCACCCTGACCGGCATCCCGGCCGTGCTCGGCGCCGCGGTGAGTGCGGGCGTGATGGTCGCCGGCGTGCAGGCGCTCCGGCGTCGCGGCGGGCTGTCCTACGACACCGCGATCGGACTGCTGTTCGTCGGCATGCTCGCGCTCGGCGTCATCATCGTCTCCGGGTCCCGGTCCTTCGCCACCGACGTCACCGCGATCCTGTTCGGCGACGTGCTCGCCGTCACCACCGCCGACCTCGGCACGCTCGCCGTCGCGGCCGGTGTCGCCCTCGCCGTCGCCGCGGTGTTCCACCGACCCTTCACGGCCGCGGCGTTCGACCCGCGCAAGGCGACGACGCTCGGGTTGCGGCCGCGGCTGGCCGAGGTCGTCCTCGTGGCGCTCGTGACCCTCGCCGTCGTCGCCTCCTACCGGGCCGTCGGGACGCTGCTCGTCGTCGGGCTGCTCCTGGCCCCCGCCGCGGCCGCCCGTGCGTGGACCCGCGGCGCCGGAGCGACCATGGCGCTCGGCGCGGTGTTCGGGGTGGCCGCGGTCACGACCGGTCTCCTCGTCTCCTGGCACGCCGGCACCGCTGCCGGCGCGAGCATCGCCCTCGTCGCGATCGTCGCCGTCGTCGTCTCGCACGGTCTCCGCCGTGCGACCCGTCCCCTCGTCCACCGTCCCCGGAAGGAACCATGCACCACCTCCGCACCCGACCAGCCCCGATCGCCGTCCCGGCAGCGCTCGGCGTCGCTGCCGCACTCTTCCTGACCTCCTGCTCGTCACCGGACGACACCTCGCCCGGCACTCCGGCCACCGACTCCGCGAAGCCGCACGGGTTCGTCGAGGGCGCGTCCGAGGCGTCCGAGCCCCAGCTGCGGCTCCTGCTCGTCGACGCCGAGGGGAGCGTGGCCGTCCACGACCTGCTCGCCGCCGAGACCGAGTCGCTCGACGACGTCCCGGCGCCCGAGCACGCGGCGACCGACGGCCGGTTCCTCGCCACGAGCGACGGGGAGCGGACGACGATCGTCGACGGTGGTTCGTGGACCGTCGACCACGGCGACCACACGCACTACTACGACGCCACTGCCCGTGTCGTCGGTGCCCTCGACAGCGGGGGACCGGTGTCGATCGCGTCGTCCGAGTCGACCACGACGCTCGCCTGGCCGGAGTCCGGCCGCGCGGTGGCCCTCGATCGCGACGCCCTCGGCCAGGGGGAGGTGCGGGAGACCGCGACGGTCGACCACGCCGGCGTGCTCCTGCCGCTCGGCGCACTCCTGGTGTCCGGAGACGGCGCGGGGGACCGCGTCCGGGTGCTCGACGCCGAGGGGGAGCCGACCGGTGTCGACACGGCCTGCAGCGACCCGGCGGGCGGCATCGTCACCCGTGTCGGTGCGGTCGTCGGGTGCGCGGACGGCGCGGTGCTCGTCACCGAGGACCCGGACGGCGGTGACCCGGTCGTCGAGACGATCGCCGCCCCCGCCGACGCAACCGCTCCGCGCGCGACCGACTTCGCGAACCGTACCGGCCGACCCACCGTGGCCGCCCTCGCCGGCGACACCGGGTACTGGTTGCTCGACACCCGGGAGCGCACCTGGCAGCACGTGCCGACCGACCGTCCCCTGCGGGAGGTCGTCGCCGTCGACGACGCCGACGAGCACGTGGTCGCACTGGACGCCGACGGCCGGGTCCTCGTCTGGTCGGACGGCGGGTCCGCCCCCGTGGCGACCGAGCCCCTCGTGACGGCCGCTGCCGGTGCGACGCTGCAACTCGACGCCCAGCGTGCCTACCTGGCCGACCCGGAGGGCTCCGTCGTGCACGAAATCGACTTCGCCGACGACGCCCGAGTCGCCCGGTCGATCGACGTGCCGGTCCGACCCGACGTGCTCGCCGAGGTCGGCCGGTGACCGGCGTCCGACGGTCCACGGTCGCCGTCGCCGTCGCCGTCGCGTCCCTGGCACTCGGTGCGACCGGGTGCACGGCCGCGGGGAGCGACGACCGGCCGCTCGTGGCGGTGACGACCAACATCCTCGGCGACGTCGTCGAGCGGGTGGTCGGGGACAGTGCCGACGTCATGGTGCTCATGCCACGCGGTGCCGATCCGCACTCGTTCGAGGTCTCCGCGCAGGAGGCCGCCCGGCTGCGGACCGCGGACCTGGTCGTCGAGAACGGCCTCGGGCTCGAGGAGGGCGTCGCACGCCACGTGGAGGCCGCTGCGTCCGACGGGGTCCGGGTGTTCACCGCGGGGGAGGCGATCGACGTGCTCGAGTGGACGAGTGAGGACGCCAGCGGCCCCGACCCGCACTTCTGGACCGACCCGGCACGCATGACGGACGTCGTGGACGCGCTCGGGCAGGAGCTCCACGACGTCCCGGGGCTCGACGACGAGGCGCTCGACACGGCGCTCGGGAGCTACCGGGCTGACCTCGACACGCTCGACGAGGACATGACGGTCGCGTTCGACGCGCTGCCCGAGGACCGCCGTGCCCTCGTGACGAACCACCACGTGTTCGGGTACCTCGCCGACCGGTTCGGCTTCCGCGTGGTCGGGGCCGTCATCCCGAGCGGCACCACCCTCGCCTCGCCGAGCGCCGCGGACCTCCGCGACCTCGCCGCGGCGATCGAGGCCACCGGCGTGCCGACGATCTTCGTCGACGCGTCCCAGCCCGCCCGGCTCGCCGAGGTGCTCGCGGACGAGGTGGACGTGCACGTGGAGATCCGGTCCCTCGCCACCGAGTCGCTCACGGCCGAGGGGGAGGGCGCCGACTCGTACCTCGAGATGATGCGCTCGAACACCGAGGCCATCGTCGACGGCCTGTCGACTGGCGAATGAGAATGAGAATCAATACAGTTCCGACCATGACGAAGAAGAACCTCCTCGCCCCGGCCGTGCTGCTCGGCGCGTCCGCCCTCCTCCTCACCGGGTGCGCCGGCTCGGGCGCACCCGCCGCCAGCGGCAGTGCGTCCGCCGGCGCCGACGCTGCCGGCGCCGACACCGGGCACCGCATCGCCCTGACGTACGACGGCGGCCTGCTCGTCCTCGACAGCGACCTGCAGGTCGTCGGGGACCACGGGATCGACGGCTTCACGCGCGTCAACCCGGCCGGTGACGACCGCCACGTGATGGTCACCGTCCCCGACGGGTTCCGCGTGCTCGACACGGCGGCCGGCACCAGCGCCGACTCCGCCCTGACCGACGTCACGTTCCCCGCCGACACCGGTGGGCACGTCGTCGTCCACGGCGACCGCACCGCGCTCTTCGCGGACGGCTCCGGCGACGTCACGACGTTCGACACCGCCGACCTGGCGAGCGCCGTCGAGGGCGGCGGACTGCCGGAGGTCGACACGACCGAGTCGGAGGCCGCCCACCACGGCGTCGCGATCGAGCTCGAGGACGGCACCCTCCTCACCACCATCGGCACCGAGGAGTCGCGCACCGGCGTCCGTGCGCTCGACGCCGACGGTCAGGAGACCGCCCGCTCCGAGGAGTGCCCCGACGTGCACGGCGAGGGTGCGGTGGCCGACGAGGTCGCCGTCTTCGGGTGCTCCGACGGCGCGCTCGTGTACCGGGACGGCGCGTTCGAGAAGATCGACGCACCGACCGAGTACGGCCGCAGCGGGAACCTGTTCACGACCGAGTCGTCGAGCATCGCCCTGGGCGACTACAACGACGACCCGGACTCCGAGGGCTACCTGCTCGACCAGATCGCCCTGATCGACGCCGCGTCGGGCGACTACCGCGTCGCCGACATGCCGGACGGGGTCGGCTTCACCTTCCGCGACCTCGCCCGCGGGCCCGAGGACTCCGCCGTGGTGCTCGGCAGCGACGGCGCCCTGCACGTGTTCGACGAGGAGACCGGCGAGGAGCTCGACAGCTTCCCCGTCATCGACGAGTGGGAGGGCCCCGCCGAGTGGCAGGACGCCCACCCGGCGCTGAAGGTCGTCGACGACGTCGCGTACGTCACCGACCCGGCCGAGCGCACCGTCACGGCGGTCGACCTCACCAGCGGTGACGTCATCGCCACCAGCGACCGCCTGCCCGGCGTCCCGAACGAGATCGCGGTCGTCTGACCGGTCCGCCGCGACCTGACGGACGGGAGGCTCGCCACCAGCCGGTGACGAGCCTCCCGTCCGTCGTCCGGTCGCCCCGGGCGAGCGCGCCTCGGCTCCGTCCGCACTTACGGGGACGCGCCGGGAGCCGATAGTGCGCACTGACCACCCACGGACGGGCGGTCGAACACCTGCCCCACGGACGGCGGCGGGTCGATCGAGAACCAGGACGGGCCATGATCGTCGTCACACGACTCAACGGCAGCGGATTCGCTGTCAACCCCGATCTCGTGGAGCGCATCCAGGAGACGCCGGACACGACGCTCATCATGGTCGACGGGGCGAAGTACATCGTCCGCGAGTCCCTGGCCGAGGTCATCGAGCGGATCGCCGCGTACCGCGCCCGGATCGTCAGCATGGCCTACGGGACGGACCTGCCGTCGGCGCGGGACCTGGCCACCACCGGGCCGCAGCCCACGCTCGCCCCCGTGGCGACCCTCCGCTCGCAGGACGGGGGGCGCTGAGGTGGACATCGCGACCATCATCGGGATCCTCCTGGCCTTCGGCGCCCTGTTCGGCATGGCGCAGATGGAGCACGTCGAGATGGCGGGGCTGTTCCTGCCCGCACCGATGCTCCTCGTGTTCGTCGCCACCATCGGCTGCGGCGTCGCGAGCACGACGCTGAAGGACGCCCTCGCTGCCTTCAAGACCGTCCCGAAGGCGTTCACCGGCAAGGTCACCCCGCCGCAGACGGTCATCGACGACGTCGTCGGGCTCGCCGAGACGGCCCGCGCGAACGGCCTGCTCGCCCTCGAGCAGGAGGCCGACAAGCACGACGACCCGTTCATGAAGAAGGCCCTGCAGAACATCGCCGACGGCACGGACGGCGACGAGCTCCGGATCCTGCTCGAGGACGAGATCGAGTCGAACGCGGCGCCGATGCGGAGCGCGAGCGCGTTCTTCATGGGCCTCGGCGGCTTCGCCCCGACGGTCGGCATCATCGGCACCGTCGTCTCGCTCACCCACGTCCTCGCGAACCTCGGCAAGCCGGACGAGCTCGGGCCGCTCATCGCGAGTGCGTTCGTCGCCACGCTCTGGGGCCTGCTCACCGCCAACTTCCTCTGGCTGCCCTTCGGCGGCAAGCTCCGGAAGCTCGCGCAGCTCGAGGCCGACCGACAGACGCTCCTCATGGAGGGCCTCCTCGCGGTCCAGGCCGGCAGCCAGCCGCGCCTCCTCGGGGAGCGGCTGACCGCGATGGTTCCGCCGAGCGCGCGCGGCGTGGCCGGCACGGGCGCGAAGAAGCGGTCGGACGCCGACGACCAGCAGCTGGCGGCCTGACCGTGAGCGCGAACCCCCGTGGTCGCGGACGCGGTCGGAAGAAGGGCGGCCACGAGGTCGAGCACCCCGACGAGCGCTGGATGGCCTCGTACATGGACATGATCACGGTCCTCATGTGCATGTTCCTCGTGCTCTTCGCGATGTCCTCCGTCGACCAGGACAAGTACATGGCCCTCAAGGAGTCGCTCGCCACCGGGTTCGGCGAGGTCGAGTCGCAGAAGATCGACACCGCCTCGGGGACCATCGTCACGAAGGACGAGGTCGAGGACGGCACGGGGTACTCCGTCGACAAGGCGCAGGCCGACCACTCCACGGCGGCGTCCGGCGCCGAGGACACGAACGCCGACCCGGCGTCCACCGTCGTGCCGGCGTCGGCGACGAAGGCCGACCTGGCGGCGGCGAAGGAGGAGCTCGACGACCTGCAGGCCATCGAGCGGGCCATCTCCGGGAACCTGCAGAAGGCCGGGCAGGACGCCAACGTCCAGTTCCGCCTCGACGCCCGGGGCCTCACCGTCCGGCTCGTCGGCAGCGACACCTACTTCGGCACGAACAGCGCGGACCTGTCCGAGCAGGCGAAGCGGATCATGGACGCGATCGCCCCGGTCCTGCGCGGCGCCGACCACGACGTCAGTGTCGAGGGGCACGCCGACAGCCGGAACTCCACCGCCCCGTACGCCACGAACTGGGAACTCAGCTCGGCCCGCGCGACCGGGGTGCTCCGGGACCTCGTCGAACGCGGACGGATGCCGGCAGAGCGCATCCAGTCCGTCGGGTTCGGGTCGAGTCGGCCCCTGGCGAAGGGGACCCGGGAGCAGGACCTCGCCCTGAACCGCCGCGTCGACATCGTCGTCCTGTCCAACGCCGACCAGGACGTCAGCGCCCTCATGCCGGCCCTCGCCTCCGCACAGGACGGAGCCCGCACCGGCTAGCACCACGCCGCCCCAGAAGAGGGGCCAGAGCTGACGGCCGCCCTCCGCCGGCCGAGAGTGCGCTTCGTGACCGAGACCCTGACCGCGCCCGAGGTGTACGACTTCGCGCGCCCGTCGACGCTCGCGCGCGAGCACGCCAGGGTCCTCGAGCTCGCCTTCGAGACGTTCGCGCGCCAGTGGGGCACGCAGCTCACCGCGAAGGTCCGCGTGCTCAGTCAGGTGACGAGCGACCAGGTCGCGATGATGACCTACGACGAGTACGCCGCGTCGCTGCCCGCGCTCACCGGCATGGTGCTGCTGCCGATCGAGGGTGTCGTCGCGAAGGGCGTCCTGCAGGTGCCGCTCGACGCCGCCCTGACGTGGGTGTCGCACTCCCTCGGCGCCTCGAAGCCGCTGCCCACCCCGGAGCGCACCTTCACGCCGATCGAGCAGGCCCTCGTCCGCCGACTCGTCGAGGACGCGCTCGACGACCTCCGCTACTCCCTCGGTGGGCTGCTCGACCGGCCGATCGCCGCCGGCGCCTTCCAGTTCAACTCGCAGTTCGCCCAGGCCGCACAGAAGTCCGACCTGATGATCGTCGCGTCCTTCGAGATCCGCGTCGGCGACCGCGTCGCCGACGGTACCCTCGCCCTCCCCGCCGAGGCCGTCCTGCCGCAGCTCGTCGACCGGCCCGCCGACGTCTCGACCGCCGACGCGAAGGCGCTCATCGACGCGCAGCTCGCCGCCGTGCCGGTCGGCGTCGCGCTGCGCTTCGCCCCCGCGACCGTCCTGCCCGCCCAGGTGCTCGGCCTCGCCGTCGGCGACGTCCTGCCCCTGCCGCACCCGCAGCACCGCCCGCTCACCATCTCCGTCGACGGCGAACCCGTCGGCACCGCCGCCGTCGGCGCGAACGGCTCGCGGCTCGCGGGCGTCGTCGTCACCACCACCGCATCGGAGCCGTCCGCATGACCGTCGTCACCTCCACGCTGCACACGACCGCCGCCGAGGCGCTCGCGAGCGCACTGCCCACCCCCGTCCCGCTCGTCGCGGTCGTCCAGCCGGGAGGCCCGACCCCCGACCTGCAGGCACGAGCGGTCGACGCCGTGGTCGCCTCGTTCGTCGGCGGCGTCTCCGCGGACCTCGCGGTGGTCCTGCTCGACCTGGGCGGCATCACCGCCGCCGGCGGCGTCGACTCCGGACTCGTCTCGGTGGCCGACGTGCTCCGTCCGTCGCTCGAGGCCGCGGTCGCACCGCTCGGTGCGGGCGTGCTCGGCGAGGGTCGCCGCGAGTCCGCCGCCGCGCTCGTCGCCGACCCGGAGACCGTCGTCTTCACCCTCAGCGGTGCCGGGGCACCGGCCGGCTGGGTCGCGGTCCGGATCCGCGAGAACGGCACGGTCACCGAGCCCGTCAGTGCCGCGCCGACCCTGCCGGCCGGCAACCTCGGCCGCATCAACAGCGTCGAGATGACCCTGACGGTCGAGATCGGCCGGACCCGGATGTCCGTCCGCGACGTGCTCGGCATGGAGCCCGGCGCGGTCGTCGAACTCGACCGTTCGGCCGGGGCCCCCGCCGACGTCCTGCTGAACGGCCGCCTCATCGCCCACGGCGAGGTCGTCGTCGTCGACCAGGACTACGCGGTCCGCATCACCAAGATCCTCGACGTCGCCGAGACGGTCTGACCCCGGTGGACACGCTCGTCATCGCGCTCCGCGTCGCGCTCTCCCTCGGCGTCGTGCTCGCCCTCATGTGGGTGTTGCACCGGCGCATGCAGAAGGGGCAGTTCGGCGCGTCGCGTGCGCGCGGGCGTCGGGCGGCCTCGGTCGAGGTCGTCGGCCGTCAGGCGATCGGCGGCAAGGCGAGCGTCGTCGTGGTCGACGTCGACGGCGAGCGGCTCGTCCTCGGCGTCGCCGAGCAGGGCGTGACGCTCCTCACGAGCGGGCAGGCGCCCGCACCGGAGCTGACGATCGTGACGGGTCCGGTCGCGCTGCCGACGGCCGACGCGTTCGGCGCGGAACTCGACCGGCAGGACCAGGCCGCACCGGGCCTCCCGGCCGTCGCGACCGCCCCGGCCGACGCCGAGGGACGAGTCACCGACCCACTGCCGCTCCGGCCGCGCGGCCGCCGTGCCCACCGGACGGTCCGTGCGGCGGACACGCGGGTCGTCCCGACTGCGGCCCAGCTGCAGGGGTCGATCCTCTCGGCGGACACCTGGCGCCAGGCGGCGTCGGTCCTCCGCTCGCGGCGGACCGGGTGAGCGCCGCCCGCACGGGCAGGCTCCTGCTGTTCGTCCTCCTCGGGCTGACGGTGGTCGCCGGCTTCCTCATGCTCACGACCACCGGAGCGCACGCCGCCGGCGTCGTCGAGCCCACCGCCCCCGCGGCGCCGTCCCCG
>NZ_QKTO01000004.1 GCF_003234855.1 Curtobacterium sp. MCBD17_032 | reverse complement strand
GAGATGTGTATAAGAGACAGACGCTGAAGCCGCCCGCGACCCCGTCGACGGGCGGCTTCAGCGTCGACGTGAACGGGCCGGACGGCACCCCGTCGTCCGCCGTCGTCACGCTCATCGGGATCACGTTGCTCAGCGTCGCCCCGGCGCTGCTGCTCATGATGACGTCGTTCACGAAGATCTTCGTCGTCCTCGCCATGACCCGGAACGCCCTCGGCCTGCAGTCGATCCCGCCGAACCAGGTGATCGCCGGACTCGCGCTGTTCCTGTCCCTCTTCGTGATGGCACCGGTGATCGGCCACGTGAACGACGACGCCCTGCAGCCCTACCTCGCCGGGAAGATCGACTTCCAGCAGGCCGTCGACGCCGGGACCGCACCGCTCCGCACCTTCATGCTGCACCAGACCCGCGACGAGGACGTCGCCCTCATCACGCGTGCCGCCGGCCGCGACAACCCCGCGCGGATGGCCGACGTGCCGATGACCACCGTGATCCCGGCGTTCGTCATCTCCGAGCTGCGGAGCGCGTTCATCATCGGGTTCGTCATCTTCATCCCGTTCCTCGTCATCGACCTCGTCGTCTCCGCGGCCCTCATGTCCATGGGCATGATGATGCTCCCGCCGGTGATGATCTCGCTGCCGTTCAAGATCCTGCTCTTCGTCCTCGTCGACGGGTGGGGCCTCATCATCACGTCGCTCATCGAGAGCTACCACGTTGTCTAGCGTCGTCCGGCCCGGGAGGCGCCCGTGAACCAGCAGGCGGTCATCGACCTGACCCTCCAGGCGCTCCTCGTCGCGGGGAAGCTCGCCGCGCCCGTCCTCGTCACCTCGCTCGTCGTCGGGTTCGCGATCTCGCTGTTCCAGTCCGTGACGCAGATCCAGGAGGTCACGCTCTCGTTCGTGCCGAAGGCCCTCGCCGTCGCCGTCGCCCTCGTCGTCTGTGGCAACTGGATGATCTCCGAGATGGTCGCGTTCACGCACGTGGCGTTCGACATGATCCCGAAGCTGCTCGGGAGCGGCTGATGGAGCTCCTGTTCGACGCGGCCCGGCTCGAGGGCACGATGCTCGCCGGCGTCCGGCTCGTCGCGTTCTTCGTCGTGGCCCCGCCGTTCTCGTACCGCGCGTTCCCCGGCGTCGTGAAGGTCATCCTCGGCCTGGGACTCGCGATCGGCGTCGCTTCGAAGGTGACCGCCGGCTACGAGCAACTCGACACCGCGACCTTCCTCGTCGCGCTCGTGACGCAGCTGCTCGTCGGCCTCGTCCTCGGCTTCATGGTGTACCTCGTCTTCGCCGCGGTGCAGTCCGCCGGAGCGCTCATCGACCTGTTCGGCGGCTTCACGCTGGCGCAGGCGTTCGACCCGCAGTCGCAGGTGAACGGCGCGCAGTTCACCCGCCTGTTCCAGATGGCGTCCCTCGCACTGCTGTTCGCCTCCGGCGGGTACCAGCTCATCATCGGGGGACTCGTCCGCTCGTTCGACGGGGTCCCGCTCGTGGACGGACGGTTCCCGATCGACGGCGTCGCCCCGATGCTCGTCGCGGCCTTCGGGCAGATGTTCCTCGCCGCACTGCAGATCGCGGGGCCGCTCGTCGTCGTGCTCTTCCTCGCCGACGTCGGCCTCGGGTTGCTCACGCGTGTCGCCCCCGCCCTCAACGCGTTCCAGATGGGCTTCCCGATCAAGATCGGGCTGACCGTCCTGTTCGCCGGCGCGCTGTTCATGGCGCTGCCGAGCGTCGTGTCGTCGCTCACCGGCGACGCCGTCCGGGCCATCACGGGCAGGGGGTGACGGCATGTCGGACAGCGGAGAACGCTCCGAACAGGCCAGCGCGAAGCGGATGCGCGAGGTGCACCGGAAGGGGCAGCTCGGCCGGTCGCAGGACCTCAGCGCCTGGATCGGCATCGCCGCGGCCGCGCTGATGTTCCCCTCGCTCATCGGGCACGCGTCGGCCGCCGGACAGCAGCAGATGCGCGCCGTCGCGCTCGTCATCGCCGACCCCACGATCGGCACGATGCGGCACGTGTTCGACGAGGCCCTCGCGTCGATCGGCACGACGCTCGGTCCGATGCTCGGGGTCGTCGCGGTCGCCGTGCTCGCCACCTCGGTCGCGCAGGGCGGTGTGCACATCAAGAAGCTCACGCCGGAGCCCGACCACTTCGACCCGGTCGCCGGGCTCAAGCGGGTGTTCGGGACGCAGGCGCTGTGGAACGGCGTCAAGGCACTGCTGAAGACCGCGGTGGTCGGCCTCGTGCTCTGGTTCGCGGTGCAGGGGCTCGTCCCCGTCCTCATGTCGAGCGGGTCCCTGCCGTTGACCAGCGTCCTCGAGGCAGCCGGTGCGGGCGCGGGCACCCTCCTGCAGGCCGCCGTCGCCGCCGGACTCGTGCTCGCGGCCATCGACGTCTTCGTGGTCATCCGCCGGAACCGCAAGCGCACCATGATGACCAAGCGCGAGGTCAAGGACGAGAACAAGCAGGCCGAGGGCGACCCACTCGTGAAGTCCCAGCGGCGGTCGCGCCAGCTCGCCGCCAGCCGCAACCGCATGATCGCCGCGATCGGTACCGCCGACGTCGTCATGACCAACCCGACGCACTACGCGGTCGCGATCAAGTACGAGCCCGGCAAGTCCGCGCCGAAGGTCGTCGCGAAGGGTGCCGGGCCGGTCGCCGACGCCATCCGGCAGAAGGCCGAGGAGGAGCGCGTGCCGATGGTGCGGGACGTCCCGCTCACCCGCGCGCTGCACGCGGCGTGCGAGCTCGGCCAGGAGATCCCGGTCGACCTCTACACGCCCGTCGCCCGCGTCCTGTCCTTCGTCATGACGCTCGCCGCCCACGGTGCCGCCACCGGGACGCACACGCCGCCGCGTCCGACCACCCCGGACGAGGTCGCCACCGTCCTCGACCCGACGACGCTCACCGGCGACGTCCGCCCCCGGAAGCTCCGCACCCCGCGCAGCGTCCAGAACGAACCAGAAGGGGTCCCCGCATGAAGCGCTCCGACCTGCCGAAGCTCGTCGTGCCGGTGTTCATCGTCGGCATCATCCTGCTGCTCATCCTGCCGGTACCGCCGTTCCTGCTGGACTTCCTCATCATCTGCAACATCCTGCTGGCGCTCGTCATCCTGCTCACGACGCTGTTCGTCAAGAAGCCGCTCGACTTCTCGGTGTTCCCGTCGCTGCTGCTCGTCGCGACGCTGTTCCGGCTCGGTCTCAACGTCGCGTCGACCCGGCTCGTCCTCGGCGAGGGGTTCGCCGGCGACGTCATCCAGGCGTTCGGTCACGTCGCGGTCGGCGGGTCGATCATCATCGGCTCGGTGATCTTCCTCATCCTCATCGTCATCCAGTTCGTGGTGGTCACGAAGGGCGCCGAGCGCGTCGCCGAGGTCGGCGCACGCTTCACCCTCGACGCCATGCCGGGCAAGCAGATGGCGATCGACGCGGACCTCAACGCCGGCCTCATCACGGACGCCGAGGCGAAGGAGCGCCGTGCGGCCGTCTCCGCCGAGGCCGACTTCTACGGCGCGATGGACGGCGCCTCGAAGTTCGTGAAGGGCGACGCGATCGCGGGCATCCTCATCATCGTCATCAACCTCATCGGCGGCATCGCGATCGGCATGCTGCAGAACGGCATGAGCGCGACCGACGCCCTGGCGCACTACGGCATCCTGACCATCGGCGACGGGCTCGTCACGCAGATCCCGGCCCTCCTCATGGCCGTCTCCACGGGCATGATCGTGACGCGCTCCGGCGCGGAGACCGAGATGGGCACCTCGGCCGCCGACCAGCTCTCACAGTCCCGGGTCGCGCTCATGATCGCCGGTGCCGCCGCCGTCGCGATGGGCTTCATCCCCGGCATGCCGATCCTGGCGTTCCTGCTGGTCGGCGGCACCCTCCTGTTCACCGGCTGGCGACTCGGTCAGAACACGAAGAAGGCCGCTGCAGCAGCCGCGGAGCAGCAGGCCCTCGCCGCGGCCGCCCCGCCGAGCGACACCCCCGAGGACCTGCTCGAGCAGATGCGCGTGCACGCCCTCGAGATCCTCCTGGCGCCCGACCTCGTCGACATGGTCTCCGGCGCCTCCGACGACCTGCTCGGTCGGGTCCGGGCACTCCGCCGCAAGATCGCGATCGACATGGGCATCGTCGTGCCGCCGGTCCGCACCCGGGACAGCATCGACCTGCCGCCGTCGACGTACGCGATCCGCATCGCAGGCGTCGAGGCCGGCCGCGGCACCGCCCCCGCGCGGAGCGTCCTGGCCCTCGGTGAGCAGCTCGACGGCCTGCCGGGCGACCCCACGGTCGAGCCGGTGTTCGGACTGGCCGGCAAGTGGGTGCCCGCGGAACTCCGGCACGCCGCCGAGATGACCGGCGCGACCGTGATCGACCGGGTCTCCGTGCTCGTCACGCACCTGCAGGCCGTGATCGGTGACAACGCGGCGCGCCTGCTCACCCGCGAGGACGTCAAGGTCCTGACGGAGGGCGTCAAGCAGGTGAACCCCGCCGCGGTCGAGGAGCTCGTGCCGGGCATGCTCTCGATGGCGGAGCTCCAGCGCGTGCTGCAGGGGCTGCTGGTC
The DNA here is from genome assembly GCF_003234855.1 of Curtobacterium sp. MCBD17_032. GTDB lineage: Bacteria > Actinomycetota > Actinomycetes > Actinomycetales > Microbacteriaceae > Curtobacterium. The sequence goes on along the minus strand of NZ_QKTO01000004.1, from coordinate 239,983 downwards.
GAACGCGTGCCGATCAACGACCTCGGACGCATCTGCGAGGCGCTGACCCTGCGCGCGAAGGTCTCCACCGACCCCGAGGGGCTCGTCGAGGCCGCACGGGCCGCGCTCGGGCCCGCCCTCGCCGCCCGGCACCTGGACGGTGCCGTGCTCCGCGTGATCATGATCGACCCCGTGCTCGAACAGGCCATGCTCGAGGGGCTCCGTCCCTCCGAGCAGGGCACGCAGATCCTCCTCGACGCGCACCGGATCGAACAGGTCCTCGGCTCCGTGCGGGACTCGGTCCGCGCCGTCGAGGAGCAGGGCCTCTCCGCCGTCCTGGTCTGCGCCCCGCAGCTCCGGCCGGCCGTGCACCGCATGGTGTCCGCGCAGGCGAACGGCCTGCCGGTGCTCTCCTACCAGGAGGCCACGGCAGCGGGCTCCACCATCGAGACCGTGGGGGTGGTCCGTGCCGCCGATCCGATCGCAGCGTAGCGGGGCCACGCTCGACGAGGTCCGCGCCGCCGTCCTCGCCGAGTTCGGCCCGGGCGCGCGCATCGTCGCCGCGGAGCGCGTCACGACCGGTGGGGTCGCCGGTCTGTTCCGCAGGGCGCACGTCGAGGCGACGGTGGAGGTCCCGGACCCGCTCGACCCGCCGACCGCCCGCGTCACGATCGCCGCCTCACCGGCCAAACGGGTCGGCATCGCGGCGCTCCTGGCCGACGCCGAGGCCGCCGAGGCCCGGATCGCGGACACGGACGGCACCTCCGCCACCCGTGCCGACGCCTTCGCGTCGGTGCTGGACGGCTTCGCCGCCGACGGGCTGGCCCCGCCGCGCCGGGCCGCCACCGGACCGTCGTCGGCCGAGCCGGGCCTCCCGGACGTCCCGTCCGGGCCGACGTCCGCTGTGGCGGTCGCGTCGATCACCTCGGTCCCGTCCGCCGTGCCGGGAGGCCCGGACGAGGACCCGTGGGCCGAAGTGCGTCCCGAACTGCCCACCCCACCGCCTCCCAGGCCGACCAGACCGCCCGCGCCCGCCGTGTGCTCCGCCGACGGCGACCTCGTCCTGTTGGTCGGACGTGCCACCGACGTCGACGCCGCCGCCGGCGTCTTCGCGAGCCGACACGGACTGCGTCCGACCCCGGCCTCCGACCGACGCAGCGGGATCCTCGCACGTGCCGACGCGGTGCGGGACGGCGTGGCGCTGCTCGCGGTCGCCGCGTGGACCGACATCACGACGACCACCTCGCTCGCGCCCGACCAGGTGTGGGTCGTGGTCGACGCCGGGCGGAAGCACGAAGACGCCCTCGCGATGCTCGCCGCGGTGGCGGAGACGCCGGTGCCGCTCGCCGGCGTGCTCGCCATCGGCGCCGAGGAGACCGCGACGCCGGACACCGTGCACCTGCTCGGCCTGCCGGTCCGCACGCTCTGACGACGGTGCTTGCCCCGGCGGTCGTCCCGACCCGTGTCCCGGCCGGGGGGCGACGCGTGAGTCGCTAGGCTTGTCGGGTGCTGGTACTCACGCGCAAGGTCGGCGAGCGGATCCTCATCGGTGACGACATCGTCATCACGGTGCTCGACTCCCGCGGCGACGGCGTCCGGATCGGCATCGACGCGCCCCGCGGCGTGAAGATCCAGCGCGAAGAAGTGGTCCGGGCCGTGGCCGAGGCGAACGTCGCCGCCGCTGCCGGAGCCGACCACGACGCCGAAGCGCGGCTGCGCGCGGCTCTCGGCGCGCCGCGCCCGCCCGTCGCCGACTGACGGCCGCCGAGGTCTGCTTCGCGGCGCCGAGCTCCGTCGCGCAGGCGCGGCGCTGTCAGGACAGCAACACCACGGCGGCGGCGCATCCAGCCCACAGGCTGCTGGCGAGCGTCCCGACGATGAAGCGCTCGCGGGCTTCAGCGGTGTCCAGCTCGGTGAACCGGCCGAGGCCCTTGATCGCGATCACGGCGGCGATGATCTCGAAGCGTCCGACCAGGGCCGCGCCGACGATCGCCGCGCGCTCGGGGTGACCGATCGCTGCGCCTCCCCGCATGACCTCCTGCACGCTCGAGGACCCGGCCGTACTCGCGGTGGCGCTGCCGGTCGGGTCCTGCTGGTCCGTTCCCTCACCCTGTGGTCCGTTCGCGTCGACGACGATCCCGCCGTTCTGGCCGGGGACAGACGACGGACGCACCGTCAGGCCGAGGACGAAGGAGGTGACGGAACTGCCACCCACCACGCCGAGTGTGACGACCGCGAGACCGGCAGCGGTGGCGAGCACCGGTGACGGAGCAGGGAATCGGAGATCGAACACGGTCGCGAGCATCAACACGGCGACGACGACGAGGGGCGGTGTCGCCCGCCAGACCGGCGGGAGTCCGCGCCACGACGACACGACGGTCGACACCGTGGCCAGCAGCACGGTGGACCCCCAGGCCGTCCACTGCCAGATCACGCGGCGCGGTCCGTCTCGGCCAGGAGGCGGACGAGAGCATGGTGCACCTGCGCCTCACCACGGAGGCCGGCCGCCGCTGAACGGGCTGACACTGCCTGCGGGGTTATCCCGAGCGCTCTCGCGGCTGCGGCGCCGGAGAGCCCGCCTTCGAGGAGATCTGCCAGCTCCCACCCTTCGGGCGACCGCTTCGCGCGGTTCCGCAGGGTCTGTGCGAGCAGGGCCTCGACATCGGGGCCGGAGAAGACCCGGTCGCCGTCGACCTCGACCGCGAACCGGTCCGGAGACCGCTTCGCGCGCTCGACAGCGGTCCGCGCGAGGAAGAACGCGGGCCCGGATGCTGCACGGGTCGATGTCGGGAGGGGGAGCTGGACGTCTCCGATGCCGATCCCCACGTTCCAGTCTCCGGACCGCGTCAGGTGGAGCAACGCGTCCAGGGCTGCTTCCGGCTCGTCCGAGAGGAGCTGGAACTCGTCCCCGGCCGTTCGCTCGGGACCGAGCACGACCCGGTCGCCGAGTCTGTGCCGGAGTTGCTCGATGGCGACGTCGACGCGGTCGTCGTGTGACCGACTCGCGATCTGATCAGCGGTGATGACGTACATCGGACCTCCCGCATCAAGTCCAGCAGCTTGATGAGACCATCATCAAGCCCAGCGGCTTGATCGACGACCGTCGGCCGGACCCCGGATCAGGGGCGCGGCTTCTTCTCCTGTTCCGGCAGCCGCCCGGCGGCGCGCTCGGCCTCGTACCAGGCGCGGGCCTCGTCCTGCCGCGCCTGCTCCGCCCCGCTCGCGATGGGGGAGCGGACGTGCGCCGGCTCGTACCCGAAGGAGGCGATGAGCTGCGGCACCACCGGACGGAGCCGGGCGACCAGCCGGTCCACGTACGCGGAAACGGCCCGGGCACGCTGCGCCGAGATGCGTCCGTGCAGCAGGTGCCAGTCGAGGTGCTGCTCGACGAGCCCGAGCGCGAACAGGTCGCGGAGCCAGACGAGCACCGTGTGGGTGTCGCCCGGCGGGACGTCGGCGATCGCCTCGGTGAACGCCTCCCACTGCATGAGCTCGGCGTGCGCCTTCGACGCCTCGATGAGCTCGTGCTGCGAGCGGTTCAGCAGCTCGGCCGCGCGGGCACGGTCCTTCCCGGCGGTGCGGAGCCGCATGCCGATCCCGGTGACCATCGTCTCGACCCGTCCGACGAGCAGGGCACGCTGCGTCTCCGGGTCCTGCAGGTCCGCGACCGAGGCCGCGAGTGACCCGCGGTCTGAGACGGTCTGCCCGAGCCGGCGCAGCCCGGTCGCATCCGCCAGCTTCGACCCGACCTGCGCGGCGACGAACTTCGCCGTCGACGCGGCGTCGCGCGGCGCGGCCTTGCGGAAGTCGGTGAGCAGGCGCTTGCCGACGAGCTGGAGGAGCACGGTGTTGTCACCCTCGAACGTCACGTAGACGTCGAGGTCGGCACGGAGGCCCGTGATCCGGTTCTCGGCGAGGAAGCCCGCACCGCCGGTCGCCTCGCGGCACTCCTGCAGCGTGTCGAGGGCAGACCAGGTCGACATGGCCTTGAAGGCCGCGGCCTGCGTCTCGAGGTCCTCGCGGCGCTCCGGCGTGTCCTGTCGGCCGCTGAAGACGTCGTCGAACGTCTGCAGGAGCTTCTCGTGTGCGAACGACTGGGCGAACACGGTCGCCAGACGGGGGATGAGCCGGCGCTGGTGGCGGCCGTAGTCGAGCAGCACCCCCTCCTGGCCGTCGCCGGTCGGGAACTGCCGACGCTCCATCGCGTAGGTCAGGGCGATCTGCAGCCCGATCTTCTGCGCCACGACCGCGGCGCCGTCGAGGGAGACACGTCCCTGCACCAGGGTGCCGAGCATCGTGAAGAAGCGGCGCCCGGGGGAGTCGATCGGGGATGAGTACGTGCCGTCCTCGGCGACGTCGCCGTACCGGTTGAGCAGGTTCGTGCGCGGGATCCGGACGGAGTCGAACCAGAGCCGACCGTTGTCGATGCCGTTCAGGCCGCCCTTGACGCCGTCGTCCTCGCCACCGACCCCGGGCAGGAAGGCACCGTCGTCGTCGCGCAGCGGGACGTAGAACGCGTGCACGCCGTGGTCGACGCCCTGCGTGACGAGCTTGGCGAACACGACGGCGGCCTTGCCGTGCAGGGCCGCGTTGCCGATGTAGTCCTTCCATGCGCCGCGGAACGGCGTGTGCACGACGAACTCCTGCGTCTCCGGGTCGTAGGTCGCGCTCGTGGCGATGTTCTGGACGTCCGACCCGTGGCCGGTCTCGGTCATGGCGAAGCAGCCGGGCACGTCGAACGCGATGATGCCGGGCAGGAACTCGCGGTGGTTCCGCTCGGTGCCGAGGTGGTGCACGGCGGAGCCGAACAGACCCCACTGCACGCCCGCCTTGATCTGCAGCGAGGGGTCGGCGACGGTGAGCTCCTCGAACGCCGCCAGGTTGCCACCGTGGTTGTCCTGACCGCCGAACTCCGGCGGGTACGGACGCTGGATCGCGCCGGCGTCGACGAGGATCCGCAGCTGCTCGAGCGTGCGCGCCCGGTGCTCGGCGAGGGGCTGCCCCTCGATCTTGTGCAGCGCCGGGTCGCGGACCAGCCGACGGGAGATGCGGCGGTCCTCGGCCCACCGGCCCAGCAGGTGCTCGGCGAGCAGGTCGACGTCGATCCGGACGTCGGTGTCGGTGCCGCCGGTGGGCGTCCCCGCCGCGGTGTCGCCGGTCGCGTCGGCCTTCGGTGCGCTGACCCCACCGGTGCTGGTGCGGATCGTGCTGCCGGCGGTGCTGCTGCTGCGGCTCGGTGCGGTGTCGACCATCGGGTGCCTCCTGGACTGCGCGGTTCGCCGACCGCGTCACTGCTCCGGCGGTCCGACCGCTCCAGCGTAGGCACGCGTGTTGCGGAACGCACGACCGCGGTGCCGGCCCACAAGCGGGACCCGGCGGCACGTCCCTCCGTTGGTGGGAACCCTCCAACGCCCGGTCGCTCCCGTCCGGTAGCCTGGACGGAGCCACACCGGCCCCGGACCACGAGGAGTCACCCCATGCTCGAGCTCATCGCAGGCATCATCATCGGCATCGGCGTCATCGGTGGTGTGGGCACCTGCATGGCTGCCGCCGCGATGATGAAGGCCGGCTCCGAGGAGTACTGATCCGCCTGCGGTGCTGACCGGTCAGGACGCTCCGGCGTCGACCGGGTCGGACACCGGGTCCATCGGGACCGGCACCAACTGACGACTCTGGACGGTCGCGCGCTCGAACGGGCCGCGGCCGTCCGTCGTGTACGCGGGCTCGTCGAACTCGACGACCCAGGCGACGCGGACCCCGGCTCCGGCGTAGCCGGCGAGCTGGGCGCCGCCCGGGGCGACGATGAGCCCGATCGGCTCGTCCGCCCAGTGCTCGCCGCGGTCCGACGGCACGACCCGCACGACGGCACCGATGCCGAGCACCGGCAGGTCCGGCACGACGGGTGCGTCAGATGCGTCAGATGCGCCAGGGGCAGCGGGGCGGGGGTCACGACGTCCGAACACGCGACGACCCTACCGCCGGCCGCCCGGAGGCCGCCGACGGACCATGCTCATGCCCGGCGGACCGCGCTCAGACCCGGCGGATCTCGGTCACCGACGAGTACCCGGTGTCCGGGTGCTTCCGCATCGACAGCAACCGCTCCATGGACGGCTCGAGTGCCGTGACCTTGTCGAGCGGCGCGCTGACGACGAGCTGGAAACCGAGTCGGAGCCATGCCGTCACCGCACGACCGGCGAACTCCGAGTCCGCCTTGATGAACGCCTCGTCGAGGAACACCGGGGCGAACCGGGGCCGGGGGCGGGTCTCGTCACCGAGCTGGTACCGCAGGGCCGCGCCCACGATGAACGCGACGAGCTCCTGCGTCTCACCGCCGGACTTGTCGCCGAGGGACGAGTACACGCCCAGGTCGTTGCCCTCGACGTCGTAGCGCACCGCCGTGATCTCCATGTGCCGTCGGACGTCGAGCACGGCGTCGCGCTGCGTCGTCCGGCCACGGGGTGCTTCCGGGTCACGCCGGATGACGCCCATGAACCGCCGCAGTCGCCGGAAGCGGGTCTCGAGCACGTCGTCGGTCAACTCGGCGTCGACCGAGGCCGACAGCGCGCGGAGCTCCTTGCGGAACTGCGTCACGTCCTCGCGGGTGACACGGCGGATGACGATCTTCAGCCGGTCGCGGTTCGCCCCGAACGGCAGGTCGCGGAGGATCTCGTTCACGGGTTCGAGCCGCTCCTCGATCTCCACGACGGCGCGGTCGAACGCGCCGGAGAGCGGGACGAGGTCCTCGCCGCTCCACTGTGACAGCCGACGGCGCCACTCGCTCCGCCGGGCGTGGAGGCCCGTGGCGACGATCTGGTCGAGGATCGCGCGGTAGTCCGGGTACGAGGCCACCCCGGTCCCCAGGTTCGGGTCCGGCCAGGCGTCCTGGTACCGCTCGAACGTCGTGGTGAGCGCCACCGACGCCGTCGCGGCGCCGTCGAGCGCCTGTGCGAGTCGCTCCTCGAGGCGACGGCGGAGACGTCTGGTCGCGTCGTCGAACCCGTCCACCCCGTCGGGGGCGCCGACCTCGTCGAACGCCTCGGCGAGCAGGCGTTCCTGCTGTTCGTCCGGCAGCCGGTCCGGTGCGTCGGCGAACCGCTCGAGGATCTCGGCGGCCGCGTCCTGGCCGTCCACGAGCACGGCGTGCCGCTCCTCCAGGCGCTTGACGCCGAGCCGCGCGGCGGACCGTCGGTCGGCTGCCTCGTCGAGCGCGGCGCGCAGGCGGGCGACGGACTCGCGGAGCGTCCGCAGTCCGTCGTCGGCGGCGAGCAGGGCGTGTCGCTCCTCCTCGAGGCGGGCGAGGGCGGCGTCGGCACCGGCGACGTCGACGGCGTCCCACGTGACGTCGACGCGGTGCTGGTGCGCTGCCCGGAGCACGTCGAGTGCGGCGAGGTCCTGCGCGATGTCGGTGCGCCGGGCCTCCAAGGCGGTGAGGTCCGCCGCGATCTCGGCGAGCTCGGTCTCCACGGCACGGACCCGCGACTCGTTCGTGAACCCGATGACGTTCGCCTGGCGTCGGTCGCCGTGTGCACCGCGCCGGCCGTCGCGGAGCTGGCCGGACACGGTCACCCGACGGCCGCCGCCGCCGAGCTCGGCGGCGTCGGCGACGCAGCGGGCGTCGATCCGGTCGGACTCGATGCGCTCCCGCACCCAGGTGCTGAACGGTGACGCCTTGATCGCGAGCTTCCCGGACACCATGTCGCGGTCGCCGGGCAGGTCCAGGTGCGGGCCGAGCGGCACGCCCTCGAACTGCACACGCACGGGGAGACGGAGGCCGTCGATGGCGGCGCTGAAGTCGTCCAGCCGGTCCTCGTCGACGAGCAGGGTGCGGGCGACCGGAGCGAGCACCGACTCGATCGCGGCGCGCCACTGCTCTTCGGCCGGCAGCACGTCGAGGAGCTCGGCGACGAACGGCACGTCCACCGGGTCGAGTCCGGCGGCCCGGGCCATCGCGACCCGCGCCTCGTGCATCGGCAGCGGCATGGCGCCCTGGCGGTGCTCGAGCGACCGGCGCTCCTGGCGCAGGGTCCGTTCACGGTCGAGGAGCGGGTACTCCTCACGGGTCAGGGCGTCACGCCGGGCGTCGAGCTCGTCACGTCGTGCGGCGTAGGTGCCGAGGAACTCGTGGCTCGCCCGCTGCGCCTCGGTGAACGCCGACTCGGTGGTGACCGGTTCGTCGAGGGGTGCGGTGCGCTCGTCGAACACCTCGCGGGAGCGGGCGACCGCGGCACGCTCGCGGGTCCCGCGGTCGATGCGGTCCTCGAGCTGTGCGAGTGCGTTGCCGCCGGAGTCCCGGAGCCGCGCCTCGGCGTCGCGGAGCTCGACCTCGACGGCGGCGTGTCGGGCGGACGCGGCTTCGACCTCGGCGCGTGTGGCGGTGCGCTCCCGGGTGTTGCGCTCGACCTCGAGGTCGAGCAGCTCCCGCTTCCGCGACGCCGTCCAGTGCGCGAACGGCGAAACGTCGGCGCCGGTGGCGATGCCGTCGAGTGCGGCGGCCGCGGCCCGGGACCGCTCGATCTCGTCGTGCAGGTCGGTGATGGGGGAGAGGATGCGGACCTTGCGCTCCTCGGTGTCCATCGCCTCGTAGGCCTCGTCGAGTGCGGCGAAGTGCGCGAGGGCCCGGTCGGCGGCCTCGTAGGTGCCTGGGGTCTCGAGCACGAGGGACTTGTAGAGCGCGTCGACGGTCGGCATGTGCTGGCCGGCCTGGATCCGGGCGAGGAGGCGCATCGCCCGGTTGCCGCCGCCGGAGTCACCGATGCCCAGACGCGTCTGCAACGTGTACGCGAGCTCCTGGTAGGTGTCTCGGATGACGAGGCCCGGGATCCGCCCGGTGAGTTCCAGGTGCGCGAACCGCGAGGGCACGAAGTCCTCGAGCCGCCGCAGGTCGAACACGTCGTCGACCGTCGCCATCGTCATCTGGATGTCGGCGACACCGCGGGCCCGACGCGGCACGATGTACGCGCGCAGGACCGTGAAGCGGCGCTCGTCGTCGTTCCGGAACGTGACCGCGACCGCGCCCCACGTGGTCTGCTCCTCGCCGCGCAGGGTGACGTCCTGCAGTGCACCCGTCTCCGGGTCGCGGCGGGTGTCGACCTTCCCGCGCAGGTACGTCAGCAGGTTGCGCTGGTCGGCGCTGCGGGCGCGTCCCGTCGTCGCGTCGTTCGAGGCGCCGTTGAACGGCACGTCGGACGGCATCATCACCGCGAGGTACGCGTCCATGAGCGTCGACTTGCCCGTCCCGGACGCGCCGGAGATGAGCGTCGCCGTGCCGGACAGTTCGACGTGACGGTGGCCCTGGAAGCCGCCCCAGTTGACGACCTGCATGGACTCGGCCCGCCACTGGGCGACGGTGTCGAACAGCGCGGGGATCCCGGTGGTGTCGACGTCGACGGTGCTCACGCGCGGTCCTCCTCGTTGTCGTCGGCGTCCGTGCCGGCGTCGGTCTCGCCGTCGCCGTCGCCGGTGGCGTCCGCCCCCGTCGGACCGGCCGGGAGGCTCGTCCCGGCCCCGTCGGTCGGCTCGCCGCCGCCGGTGGCCGCGGTCCGCAGCCAGGTGTCGAGCTCGACGAGGCGCTCCAGCGGGAGCAGCACCTCGACGACGCTCGCGACCCGGAAGCGGTCCGGGTCGGTGGTCTTCGACAACACCCGAGCCGTGACCAGGCGCTCGATGGCCTTGGCGACGCGGGCCTCGTCGCGCGTGCGGTCGGTGGCGGTCGCGGGCCGGAAGCCGGACACGTGCCCGAGGATCTCGGACCGGTCGACGACCACCTGGTCGGGCCCCGGCCGGGCGTCGGCGCGCAGGCGCATCCGCAGGTAGACGAGGACGATCGTCTCCTCGCGCGTGTACGGGGCGTCGCGGAGCAGGGTCGGGAAGCCACGACGGGTGCTCTCCGAGCGGGCCTGCCGCTTGAAGGCCACCTCGCGGTCGCGGTCGACGTGGAGTTCGAGGAACAGGTCGTTGAGACGGGACCGGAGCTGGTGCTCCGCGTCGAGGACCGCACGCCACTCGTCGACGTGCGTCCGGGCGCTCACGTACGGGTGCCGGAGCAGCGCGACCAGGGCCCGACGCTGCGGTTCGTCGAGTCGGCCCTCGTCACCCTCGAACAGGGCGAACGTGCTCTCGTCGCGCTCGTCGACGAACACGCCGGAGGCGTCCTCGAACGCGACCTCGTCGTCGACGGGTGCTGGTGTCGTGTCGGTCACCGTGCCTCCTGGCCGGGTTCGTCGTCGGGGTGCGCCGTCCGGCCCCGGTTGGGCAGCGCGGCGGTCGGCATGTGGAAGGTGACCGGTGCACCGTCCGGCCGGACCGTGCGGTGCGGTGCGGTCTCGGTGCCGGCCTCGAAGTCGTCGTGTCCGGTGAGCAGGTGCGCGAGCCCGAAGAGCTCGACGGGACGACGCTGGTCGGGGGGCAGCTCGTGGAACGCCTCGACGCTCGATCCGGCGGTGGAGGCGTCGAGGACCGACCGGAGTTCGGCGAGGAGCGGGCCGCCGTGGCGGCGCAGCGACTCGACGTCGATCTCCTCGAAGACGTCGTCGTCCGGCTCCTCGATCGGCGGCGGCACCGACTCGGCGTCCGGGTCGTAGAACTTCTCGCGCAGCGTGCCGACGGCGGCGGACGGGGGCAGCAGGCCGAGCGGGACGCGGTCCCGGGCGGAGCTGACGTCCATCCACGCCGCCAGGCCGCGGTTCACCGAGCGGAGCACCGCGTCGAGCTCGCGGTCCCGCACCACGTCGTGGGCGACGATCTGGTCACGGAGCGTCGCGGTGAGCATCCGACGCTGGGCGAGGACGTCCTCGATGCCCTGCCGGAGGATGCCGACCGTGCCACGGAAGGTCCGGCGTTCGGTCGGGCTGAGCGAGTCGGCGAACGGGTGCCCGAGGATCGTGGTGATGTCGTCGCGGAGGCGCAGCAGCAGGGCGTCGTCACGGAGGAGCTCGAACGCGCCCTGGAAGGCCCGGCCCTCCGGCGTCGACTCCATCAGGTTGTCCGTGCGCGCGAGGTAGTCGTCGAGGATCTCGCCGATCGGGCGCACCTCCTGCCGGAAGTCCTCGACGATCTCGCGGTGCATGGTGGCCACCGCCTCCTCGACCCGCTTGAAGTCACTCGGGAGCTGTCGGATGAGGTCGGTGATGTTCGCGTAGCCGTCACGCATCCGGTCCTCGTCGACCGTGACGACCTCGTCGCCGCGGGCGAGACGGTCACGCTCGGCCTGGAGTTCGGCGATCTGCGCGTCCAGGCGTCGCACCTGGGCGTCCCGGTCCGGTTCGGCCCGGTCCGCCCAGCGGTGCACGGCGTCGACGATCATCGCGAGACGGCTCTCGCTGATGAGGGCCCGCTCGGCGGACAGGGCGTCGATCAGGCTGAGCGCCTCGAGGGCGTGGCTCGTCAGGCTGTACTGCTCGTCGCCGTCCGAGGAGTTCGAGCGCACCAGCCACTGTGCGGCCACCCACTCGCGGCAGAGGGACCGACCGTTCGGGCGGGGCACCTCGCCGTCGGGGAGGTCAACGGGGGAGTCGCTCGCCGGCACGCGGGCCCCGGTGGCCTGCAGGCGCGCGACGTGCTCCTCGACCTGCAGGTGCATCCGCTCGGCGGGGACGTACTGCACGTCACGGTCGAACACCGTGCGGAAGACCGAGACCACGGCGGCGCTCGTCGGACGCGACATGAGTCGGAGCGTCGGCCGGTCGAGCACCTGCCTGACCCTGGCGAACTCGAGGTCGACGTCGGTCATGCTGCCCCTGGTGGTCGGACGGGTCGTGGGTGTGAAGAGGTGGTGGTGTGCGCAGAGGTGGTGGGATGCGCAGAGGTCGTGGGATGCGAAGAGCCCGACGCGGTTGCGTCGGGCTCTTCGGGTGGTGTTCCGGCCCTGGACGGGCTCGTGGGCGATACCAGACTCGAACTGATGACCTCTTCGGTGTGAACGAAGCGCGCTACCAACTGCGCCAATCGCCCCCTGCACTTGCGTGCGGATCGATAGTAGCGGATGTCGGGCCGTGCTCCGAACACGCGTCGCCGGTCGCGCGCGTCGCTCACGGCCAGACCGGCCGGGAGGCCCATGGAGACCCCGCCGATCCGCACCGCTCCGGGGGACACGCCCGGTGGACGGAACCGGTTTTGGAGAAACAGCGTGATCTGGGTACAGTTTACGAGTCGCCGCGAGAGCGGGTCGGACAACACCGGTGTGACTCAGGTCAGACCATGCGGATGTGGCGCAGTGGTAGCGCATCACCTTGCCAAGGTGAGGGTCGCGAGTTCGAATCTCGTCATCCGCTCGAGGTGCCTGTCTTCTCCGGAAGACAGCAACTCTCCAGAAGAGGTATCCCACCGATCGGGTACTACGCCAGACGTGGACCTTGATGGTGGGGTGGCCGAGAGGCGAGGCAGCGGCCTGCAAAGCCGTCCACGCGGGTTCGAATCCCGTCCCCACCTCCAGTCCGCTCCGGCGGAACTCATCTGGGCGATTGGCGCAGCGGTAGCGCGCTTCCCTGACACGGAAGAGGTCACTGGTTCGATCCCAGTATCGCCCACAGTACGAAACCCCCGGGAAACCGGGGGTTTTCGCGTTGCCCGAGTGCGGCGGCATCGGAGAGCCATGGCGCCTGGCGCGGTCTTGGCACGTTTCGCTCGTTCACAGATCGGGAGCAGCTTCTGCTGCCCTCCGATGTCGCGGGTGACGATCCCGTCCAGCTCGTACTGCGTCCAGCCCTTGCTGAAGGAGGCGTCGCTCAGTACGACGGCTGCGAACCGGCTGATCGCACCGAGCGTCTGAGACAGATCCGACTGGGTCCGGTAGGCCGGGCTTGATGTACGCCGGTCCGCGTGCGCGATGGCTCGGGCGGCCGCATCCGCTGCCGTTGACGCAAACGACCTGCGCAGCGTCATCCCCTGGCTCGAGACGTGGAAGGTCACCCTGCATTGACCTCGGGCGCCTTCCGGCGCAGACGACCGGTCGCCGATCGTCGAATGAGACGAGCGAGACCTCTGTGTTGCGCAGAGGTCTCGCTCGTTGTGGTGGCGTGGGTCAGTGCCCGTTGAACTCGTCGTCGGTGATGTGTTCGAGCCACGTCGTGGTGGTGGCAGGATCGTCACCGTTCTCGAGCATCGCGATGTGTTCCATGAACACTCCGGGGGCTGCGGCGTGGAAGTGTTCCTGGCCGGGCGGGGTGTAGATCGTCTGGCCGGGGTGCACGTCGATGATCTGACCGTCGCGTGTTCCGAAGCGGCCGACACCGGCTGTGACGCGGAGGTACTGGCCCTTCTCGTGGGAGTGCCACGCTGTGCGGGCGCCGGGGGCGAAGCGAACGGTCGCGACGACCATGTGCTGTCCGTCTTCGTGAGGGAGCGCGATCGGGTCGAGCCAGACGTCTCCGTCGAACTGCTCCGGCGGGTTCTTCGAGGTCGGTGTTGCGGGCTCGATGTTCACTGTTCCTCCGGTGCGAAGAGTCGCTTCGCGACGCCCATCGCTGCCATGCCGTTCGGCCAGCCGGCGTAGAGCGTCACGTGGGTGATCGCTTCGATGAGTTCGTCCTGGGTGACGCCGTTCTCGACGGCGCGGCCGAGGTGGAAGCGGAGCTGTTCGGTGTTCCCGCCGCCGATCTGCTTCGGCTGATCAGTCATGCCGCTGCTCCTTCGTGGTTGAGGTCGTCGGAGAGCTCGGGGAACGCACGGGCCTGCTCGGCGAGCTGCGCACCCTTCTGCACGATCCCGTCGACACTGTCCTCGCCTGCCGGGAGTCGCAACGGCGGCTCGGGCATGGCGGCGAGCTTGATGATCGTCTGTGCGAGCTTCGCGGGGTCGCCGGTCTGCCGGCCTTCCATGCTGCGGAAGAACCCCTTGGCCTGGTCGGACAGGGGCGCGTAGTCATCGACGTGCACGTCGCCCCAGAACGTCGAGTTGCCCTCGGCGAGGAGGTCGGTGCGGAAGAAACCGGGCTCGACGACGGTGGTGTGGATCCCGAACGGCTCGACCTCGCCTCGGAGTGCTTCCATCCAACCTTCGAGCGCGAACTTGGAGGCGGAGTAGGCGCTGCCGCCAGCGTTGGCGACGATGCCCGCGGTCGAGCTGATGCTGATGATCCGGCCGGAACGCTGCTGTCGCATGAACGGCAGGACGGCTCGGGTCACGTTGAGGGCGCCGAAGAAGTTGGTGTCCATCTGCGTGCGGAACTGCTCCGCGCTGAGCTCCTCGAAGAAGCCGGCCTGGAAGCTGCCGGCGTTGTTCACGAGGACATCGATGCGTCCGAACTGCTCGGTCGCGGCGGCGACCGCGGTGGTGGCGGCGCTCTCGTCGGTGACGTCGAGCGCGACGGCGAGGAGGTTGTCGTGCTCGCCGACCGCGTCGCGGACTCGTTGTGCGTCGCGGCCGGTGGCGACGACGTGGTGGCCTGCGGTGAGGGCTGCGCGAGCGAACTCGGTGCCCATGCCGCGGCTTGCTCCGGTGACGAGCCAGACCTGGGTGTCGATCATGAGGTGACGCTTCCTGTTCTGCGAGGAGACGAGATCGTTCCCCGCGAGTGCGGCGCGATGTCAGTTCGCGCGTTGGATGGTGGCGGAGAAGTCGCCGTCGTGGCGTTGGATCGGGGTTGTCTGCTCGAGGGTGCCGATCCGGGCGATGCCGTCGTAGCGGCTGACGTCGCCGTAGTAGAAGACGACGTTGCCCCAGGGGGCGTAGTAACCGATGTCGCCGGGGATCGGGTCGTCGCCGGCCGGCATGCGGGTCATGGGCAGCTCCTGATCGAGGTGCCCGATCTTCTCTTCGCCGTTCAGGTCTCCGAAGTCCAGAGTGAGGGGCAGCCGGGACAGGAGCGCCCGTGCGGGAGCGGTGTCGTTCAGCGAGCCCTTGATCACGGTGTCGCCGATGCGGATCTGGATCGGAGTGTTCGCTGCGCTGCTCGCGGTGGCGGATGCCGTACCCGGTGCGGCCCCTGCGGTGACGGTGTCGGACGACGTGGCAGGGCCCTCACTGGAACAGCCCGTGGCGAGGACGCCGAGCAGGGTGACGATGGGGAGTGTGAGTGCTGCGTGGAGCCGGCGGTCACCCAACGGTCCGCCCGCCGTCGACGATGAGCGTGTGGCCGACGGTGAAGGCACCACCTTCGGAGCACGTCCACAGCACTGCCGACGCGATCTCTTCCGGTCGACCCATCCGTCCGATGGGTTCCTGCGCGGTCATCGTCTGCCGGCCTTCGTCGGTGCCGCCGGTGACGCGGCCCATCATCACGGTGTCGATGACGCCGGGCGCGACGGCGTTGATCCGGACGCACTGGTCGATGTACTCCAGCGCCGCGGACTTCGTCAGGCCGATCAGCCCGTGCTCGGCGGCAGCGTGAGCGGCTTGCCCGGCGATCCCGATGACGCCTGCCCCGGAGGAGGTGTTGACGATGGAGCCGCCCCCCGCGGCGATGATCGCGGGGATCTCCTGCTGGATGCAGAGGAACACTCCTCGCAGGTCGGTCGCGACGATCCGGTCCCACTCCTCGACCGGGAGGTCCGCGGTCGGCGTCTGCTCCTGCTCGATGCCGGCGTTGTCGAACGCGATGTCGAGGCGACCGAACGTGCTGACGGTGTCCGCGACCGCTGCGTGCACGTCGTCGGCATTGGTGACGTCGACGGGGAGGGTGAGAGCTCCTCCACCGTCGTCGCGGATGAGCTGCGCTGTCTCGTCGAGGCTGTCAGCGGACGTGTCGGCGAGGGCGACTCGGGCGCCCTCCGCGGCGAACGCCTGCGCGGTGGCGCGGCCGATGCCGCTGCCGGCGCCGGTGATGAACGCGACCTTGCCGGTGAACAGGTCGGGGCTGGTGCTGGTCATGCTGTCCTCCTGATGGTGGTCAGTTGTCGAGGTCCGCGGCGTAGGTGCGGAAGTCGCCGCGTTCGGTGTGGATGCGCCAGATCGTGTCTGCGAGCACGGTGGGCTCGTGGGAGGGCTCTCCGCCGCCGATGCCGCGCGGGATGAGCCGACGTACTCGTGACCCATCGGGACGGGCTCATCGACCGCGTCGTCACCGCGGTACGGCCAGAGGTCGGATCCGCAGACGCAGGCCGCGACGAGCTTGGTGATCGCGTCGGTGGGCTGCTGGATGGTCGGCTCGTCACGCTCGTCGACGCGGACCTCGCGGGCGGCATGCATGATCGTGGCGAGCATCAGATGCGGATCCGATCGTTCGGGTGATTCGTGGTCATCACCATCGAACGGCTGTCATCGCACGGGTAGTGAGGTTCTGCCTAAACGGGGTCTTGCAGACCCTCTCTGACCCGGAGGATCACCGCCTACCGTGGTGGGTATGGACAACCGAGCTGAAGTGCGTGACTTCCTGGCGTCGCGCCGGGCGCGCATCACGCCGGAGCAGGCCGGCGTCGAGCAGTTCGGCACCCGACGCCGTGTCCCCGGGCTGCGCCGTGAGGAGGTTGCTCGCCTCGCCGGCGTCAGCGTCGACTACTACACCCGCCTCGAACGCGGGAACCTGTCCGGCGCCTCCGACAGCGTCCTCGACGCGATCGCGTCGGCGCTGAGCCTGGACCGTGCCGAGCATGACCACCTGTTCGACCTCGCACGCGACGCGAACGCCACGACGACCCGCGCACGAGCGAAGACCACATCGGCCGCGGCGCAACTGCCCGCAACGGTGCAGTACATGCTCGACGCCATCACCGACGCGCCTGCCATCGTCGGTAACAACCGGATGGACGTCATCGCCGCGAACACCCTCGGGTTCGCGCTGTACTCCGACATGTACCGCGGGACGGCCCGGCCCGCGAACCACTCCCGGTTCATCTTCCTCGACCCCCGCGCGTACGACTTCTACCCCGACTGGGATCGCGCAGCGAACGTCAACGTCGCGATCCTCCGCCGCGACGCCGGCCGGAACCCCCACGACCCAGGTATCGCCGCGCTCGTCGGGGAACTCTCCGTCCGCAGCGACGAGTTCCGCTCCAGGTGGGCGGCGCACGACGTCCGGCGCCACTACTCCGGCGCGAAGAGCTTGAACCACTCCGTCGTCGGCCTGCTCGAGCTGCCCTTCCAAGGCATGGAGCTCGAAGACGTTCCCGGCCACACCCTCACCGTCTACCCCGCTGTGCCCGGCAGCCCCACCGCTGACGCGCTGAGACTGCTCGCGTCGTGGGCGGCCACCGAACAGATCGCCGAGAAGGCGCGAGCCGTCACCCACAGCTGGCAGCGCCCTGCACGAACCCCGTCCGCTCCTGGCGTGCGGGGTTCTCCACCATGCCTTCGGCCGTCCCACAGCCGATCCTGCAACGAAAGCCTCGCCGTGACCACGACAACGTCCAGCCAGCCGACGATCCCCGACACCGGGCGTGACCGCCTGCCCTGGTTCCCGCTCGCCCTCCTCGCTGCGATCGGATTCGTCCTCGTCGCCATGGAGACCATGCCAGCCGGGCTGCTGCCCGTCATCGCGGACAGCATGCACACCAGCGAAGGCACCGTCGGCTTGTTCGTCAGTGCCTACGCCATCGGCACCGTCATCGCCACCGTCCCGGCGATCGCCCTCACCAGAGGGCTTCGCCGGAAGCCGCTGATCATGACCGCGATCGCGGTCCTGATCCTCGCGAACACCCTCACCGCCTTCGCGCCGAACGTCGCCGTGGCCCTCATCACCCGGTTCATCGCCGGTGCGATGTCCGGAACGATCTGGGGCATGTTCGCGACCTACGCCCGCCGCATCAGCCCCGCTCGCTTCGCCGGCATCTCCCTCGCGATCGTCTCCACCGGCGCGCCCGTCGGCTTCGCGCTCGGAACGCCCCTCGGGTCCTTCATCGGCAACGCGTTGAGCTGGCGGTGGTCGTTCACGGGCCTCAGCCTCATCGGCGTCGTGATCCTCGCCCTCATCGCCGTGTTCGTCCCCGACGCCCCCGGCCAGACCAGCGCCGCGAAGCTCTCCGTCGCGAAGGTGTTCCGCATCCGCGGCATCGCGATCATCCTGGCCGTCATCGCCACGTGGATGCTCGCTCACAACACCATCTACACGTACATCTCCCCGTACCTGCGCGCCACCGACACCGGCGTCAGCGCGGGACTGATGCTGCTGGTCTACGGCATCGCCGCGATCGCCGGTGTCGTCATCACCGGCGCACTCCTGGATCGGCACCCGAGGCCCCTGCTGCATGCCAGCGCAGGACTGTTCGTGGTCACCGGCGTGATCCTCCTCGTCGGCCACACCTCAACCGTCGCGATCCTGATCGCAGCGGTGCTGTGGGGCGTCAGCTTCGGTGGAGCGTCCACGCAGCTGCAAGCAGCCCTCACCACAGCAGGCGGCGAGAACGCCGACGTTGCCAGCGCGTTCCTGCCAGTCGCGTTCAACATCGCCATCTTCGCCGCCGGGATCTTCGGTGCCGCACTCCTCACCGTCTTCGACGGCCTCGTCCTCGCCGTGGTGATGGTCGCCTTCGGGGCAGTCGCGGTCTTGCTCACCGTGATCGGACGCCGCTCCGCGTTTCCCGCGAAGCTCTGACGGGCGAGCGATACGTCCGGAGCGCCATCCTCCACCGCGATGGTGCACTCGTGGAATCGGTGCGACGCCAGCGGTTCTGCAACGCCGTCGAAGGTGAACCGACTCGCCTCCGCGCGGATCTCGTCGTGTGGCGGCAGAGGGGTGTCGTCGACGTCCTCGATCTGAAGGTCGGGAACGCTGACGCGCCGGACTGAGTGCTGCAGAAGGACCGGAAGCAACTCGCGCGCTCCGTTCACCTTCGAGCGCCTTCGCCGCATCGTTCAGCTCTTCGAGAGCAGCAGCACGCGGCGGAGGACCTCCGGAGGTCGAGCACACGGTCGATGACGTCGGCATCGGGTCGTGGCAGTGGTACCCGGTCGTCGTCGACCCACACCTGCACCCAGTCCACGTCCACGTGGCGAACGGGAGGCGCGGCGACGTTCGGCACCGCACCTCTGACTCACACCTGGTGCTGTATCCGCGGGTCGAGCCCCGCGGGGGGCAACCGGAAGGACCTCGCCGCGTTCCACCGTTGCGAGCAATGCCTCCTCGGTGCGTGTCCGAACGGCGCGGCGTCCTCGCCGCCTACGCTGTCGCCATGACTGGTCTTCGCACTCTCACCCTCGTCGGAGGCATCATCGCCGCTGTCTCCGGCCTCGTCGCCGTCGCCGGCACGGTGCTGGTCTTCGCCGGTGGCTTCGACGGCGGCGCGAACATCGGCGCGGGCTTCTTGCTCCTGCTGAGCATGCTGGGCGCAGTCGTCGGTGGGGTGGTCCTCGCCGTCGCCGGCGTCCTTCGCCTCGTGACCAGCCGCCGGCCGGGCACGACCACAGTACGATGAGTCCCACACCGGTCGAGGGCGAGACGTATCGGCGGCCTCCTTCGTGATCGGGTCGGGGAGCGCATCAGCGCTCGCGTGGCTGGGGAGGGACGGACCCGTTTCGTCCGTGCGTCCCATCGAAACGGTGGCGTCCATCCGAGCGTCGCGACGGCGAAGCGGTACCTCGGATCGCGCATGAGTGGGTTTCACGCAGTCGGTCACCGGCGCGGACCCGTCGGGCCCGCCTGACGTCCACGCGTCGGACCGGGGTCGACTCCAGCCGCCGGGTCACCGGTCATCGCGCCGCCCACCACGGCGGCGGTGTGGACCGACGCACCGGGGCTTCGGCCGCCGGGGATCGTTGTCCGTGGGACGGTGGAACGGCCCGCTGAGCCACGGCGGACGCGCCGCGCCGGAGAGCGCGCCGTGTGGTTCGGATCCCGTCCCCACCTCCAGTCCGCTCCGGCGGAACCCATCTGGGCGATCGGCACAGCGGTAGCGCGCTTCCTGGACCACAGAGACCGGCCGGGGCGTTCGTCGCTCCCGGAGGCTCGCGCCGTCGGGCGCTCGGCAGGCACGTGACGATCCGGGCCGGGAGCGGCCTCGCGTCAGACCCTGGTGGTCGGTGTCCATCCGAGTTCCGACCCGAGTCGCTCGGCGATGTCCGAGATGATCTGCGCGTACTCGTCGGGCTCGAACGAGAACGGCAGGGCGAACGCGACCTCGGTGGCGACGTGGTACCCCGCGTCCGCACGGAGCCGGTCCGCGATCTCGACCGACGAGCCGACGAGGTCCGCGGCGAACAACAGTCCCGCCGGACCCGTCGGGACGCCGACACGGTCGGCGCGGCGCTCGGCGTAGGCCCGGTACCGCGCCTCCTGTTCCCGGGTCGCGGTGTCCGTCGGGATCACCACGAGTCCCTGGGAGACCCGGGCGGAGGCGGGGTCGGGGTGTGCGTCGAGGTATGCGTCGACCTGGGCGCGCTGGTTCGTGGCGAAGTCCATCCCGATCTCGCTCCGGGTGACGCTCGAGGTGAGCAGGTGGAAGCCGTTGCGGGCCGCCCAGACGGCCGACGCCGTACTGCCCGTCCCGTACCAGAGCCGGTCGACGAGCCCCGGGCTGTGCGGCTGGACTGTGGTGTCGAACTCCTCGGACCCGCGCCGCGCGGCGACGGGCACGACCGCGTCACCGCGCACGAGGTCGCGGAAGCGGAGGAGCCGGGCGGTGCCGAGGTCCTCGTGCTCGGCGGTGTCCGGGTAGATCGCCTCGCGGTAGAGGTCGAAGTGCATCGGGGTCCCGACGGAGAAGCCCGGGTTGAGGCGGCCACCGAGGAGCACGTCCACGGTCGCGAGGTCCTCGGCGAGACGGAACGGGTTCTCGGCGCCGATCGGCGTGACGGCCGTGCCGAGGGCGATGCGCCGGGTGCGCTGCGATGCGGCCGCCATCACGGCGACAGGGGAGGAGACACCGTGCTGCAGGTGCCGGTGGCGGAGCCACGCACTGTCGAGGCCGAGGGCCTCGGCGCGTTCGATGACGCGGAGCGTGTCCTCGTGACCGGCTCCGGGGCGAGCCGGGTCGAAGGTCCCGATGGTCAGGAAGCCGAGGCGCTCGAGGGGTCGTCCGTCGGTGGGCATGGTCCGATCGTCCCAGACGGGCGCTGTCCGCTCCGTCGCGTGCCCCAGCGCACCAGCAGAGCGATGAGGGCCCAGCCACGCTCCGACCGTACCCCGGTGGACGGCCGATCAGTCCGGCCGACGCAGCGTCGCGACGCCGTCGTGCAACGGCTGCGTCTCCCAGACGGCCGTGATCGCTCCGTCGGCCAGGTCGACGCGCACGTGCAGCAGGTGCGGCGTCTCGACGAACCGCACGTCCACCGTCACGACGTCCTCGGTGCGCGCCCCGCTCGTGGCGGTCGCACCCGAGACGAGCCACTCGCCCTCACCGACAGGTGCGGTCACCTCGCCGGACGCATCGACCAGGGTGACCACCCAGCGGCCGGACGGGTCCTGGGTCAGGTGCACGGCCTCCAGTCCGGAGTCGCCGTCCACCGGCGACGGCGAGGACGGCGGGGTGGCGGGCAGGATGCCGAGCGGCTCGCCGACGAGCGGAGGCAGCGCGAGCCCGGCGAGTCGGGCCTGCAGGCTCTCGTTTGCGTCCGCTGCGCCCGCGCGGTCGACGGCGGGCAGCAGGTGCTCCCACACCGCGTCCAGCACGGCCTGCATGTCGGTGCTCTGCCCGGTCATCGCGACGACCACGTCCTGCTCCGGCAGCACGACGCAGAACTGGCCGTAGGCACCGTCGCCACGGAACCCGTGCCGGGCCATCCAGAACTGGAAGCCGTACCCCTGCGACCAGTCGGGATTC
Organism: Curtobacterium sp. MCBD17_032; assembly: GCF_003234855.1. Lineage (GTDB taxonomy): Bacteria > Actinomycetota > Actinomycetes > Actinomycetales > Microbacteriaceae > Curtobacterium. Next base: position 218,378 of record NZ_QKTO01000004.1, on the reverse strand, counting down.
CCCTCGTCCGGGTTCGCGACCTGTGCGCTGGTCGCCTGATCGACCCAGTCCTCGTCGAGGATGCGTTCGCCCTCCCACACGCCACGCTGCAGGTACAGCTGGCCGAGCGCACCGATCGCGTCCGTCGTCGTGTACCCGCCGCTGTAGCCGAGTTCCGCGTCGGTGTCGTCGCGGCGCCACGAGAAGTCGTCGATGCCGAGGGGGGCGAAGAGCCGCGGCCGCAGGTACTCGAGCAGGGACGTCCCACTGGCCCGCCGGACGACCTCGGCGAGCGTGTACGTGCACGGCTGGTTGTAGGCGAAGACGCTGCCCGGTTCCTCGTCGGGCGGCAGGAGCAGGAACCCGCGGACGGTGTTCGTCGGGTCGATCGCCTCGGCGCGGTCGATCGTCTCGCTCCGGTGGCCGCTCGCCATCGCGAGCAGGTGCCGCACGCGCATCCGCCGGGTCCGGTCGTCGGTGATCTCTGCGTCGAGCTCCGGGAAGTGGCTGATCACGGTCGCGTCCAGGTCGATGAGCCCGGCGCGGACGGCGATGCCGACGGCGGCCGCCGTGAAGCTCTTGCTGAGCGAGTACAGCAAGTGCGGCCGATCCGGTGCGAAGGGTGCCCACCAGCCCGCCGCCGCGACCGCGCCGTGGCGGAGGACCACGAGGCTGTGCGGCTCCACGCCGGGCGCGGCCTCGAGCGCGGAGACGAGCTGGTCGATGCCCGCGGCGTCGATGCCGAGCGCGGACGGGGAACTGCGTCGGAACGTCGTCGTCACCCGTCCGACCCTAGCCCGACCGGCCGTTCCGAGGTCCGGCACGCCCGACACGCGGACGGGAGGCCAGGTTCACCGCTCGGGTCGGGTACAGTTGTCGACGTTGGTCACCCTGGTGGGCAGCGTGCGGATGTGGCGCAGTGGTAGCGCATCACCTTGCCAAGGTGAGGGTCGCGAGTTCGAATCTCGTCATCCGCTCGGAACAGCAGGACACCTGAACCCCTCGGCCGGTCGGCCGGGGGGTTCAGTCGTTCGCGACGGCTCGCGCGCCGGGGAGGGCGACCCAGTGCTGCGCTCCCGCGTCGACCACCGTCACGAGCACCGTGTCGCAGCCGCGGCAGCGGGCGACGCTGCCCATCGCGGTCCGGTACACCCGGGTCACCGCGAGGAGTCCGGTCGTGTCGCAGCCCGAGCAGCGGAGCCGGGCCGAGGTCGCGTCGACCCCGAGCACCCCGCCGAGGTCCCCGGCCAGGGCATTGCCGTCGACGATCGTCATCAGGCGCCTCCGAACCGTTCCGCACGCACCCCGGTGGTGTCGTGCCCGAGTTCCCCGAGCCAGCGCAGGACCTGCTCGACGAACGGCGTCGACCCGCAGACGTAGACCTGTGCGCCGGCGTCCGGCGGCAGGACGGCAGCCCCGAGCCGGTCGCGCGTGAGACGTCCGACGGGTGCCGACGACCCCTCGGGAGCGCGGCGGCTGTACACGACGTCGAGGTCGAAGGGCGCGCGGTCCGCGGTGCGCAGGGCGGCCTCGAGCTCGCCGCGGAAGAAGACGTCCTCCGGGGTGCGGACGGCGTAGAGCAGCCGGAAGGGCGTCGGGTCCTCGGCACCGGCGTGCGCGGCGACCATCGGCAGGAGCGGCACGACGCCCGACCCACCGGCGATGAGCTGCACCGGGCGGGACGCCGGGTCGGCGCCCGGACGCCAGACGAACCAGCCGCCGAGCGGGCCGTGCACCTCGAGCGCGTCGCCGACCTCGACCGCGTCGACGAGGAACGGGGACACCTCGCCGTCCTCCACCCGGTCGACGGCGAGCGTCACGCGCGTGCCGTCCCCGGAGGACGCGATCGAGTACGAGCGGGTCGCCTGGTAGCCGTCCTCCGCCGTCAGCCGCAGGTCCAGGTGCTGGCCCGGGTCGTTGCCGGGCCAGGTCGGCACGTCGAGCACCAGTCGTCGGGCGTTCGGGGTCTCGGGGGAGACCGCGGCGACGGTGGCCGGGTGCCAGGCCGGGCGGCGGAGCGGGCGGGCCGGCGTCACGGGACCGGTTCGCGCCTCCAGGCCGGGGGCGCCGTCGGTGCTGGACAGGGTCACCAGTACCGCTCTTCCTTCCACGGGTCGCCGTGCATGTTGTAGCCGGCGTTCTCCCAGAAGCCGGGTTCGTCCTCGGCGTGCATGGTGATGCCGCGCACCCACTTCGCGCTCTTCCAGAAGTACAGGTGCGGTACGAGCAGCCGGGCCGGACCGCCGTGCTCCGGGGTCAGGGGTTCGCCGTCGGCCTCGAACGCGATCCACGCCTGGCCCTCGAGGAGTTCGTCGAGGGGGACGTTCGTCGTGTAGCCGCCGAAGCTGTGCACCATGCAGAAGTCGAGCGAGGTCTCGACGTCCGCGAAGAGCTTGTCGAGGGGGACCCCGCGCCAGGCCATGCCGAGCTTCGTCCAGTGCGTGACGCAGTGGATGTCGACGGTGATGTCCTCGAGCCCGAGCGCCCGGACCTCGTCCCACGTCCACGTGTGCAGCCCGGACTCGGTGCGGATCGAGAAGTTCCACTCGGAGGGCTCGATCTCGGGCGTCGCGCCGGCCGACAGCACCGGCCAGTCCTGCACCAGCGTCTGTCCGGGCGGGATGCGGCTGTCGTCGGCGTCCCGGCGGCGTCCGCCGAACCCGCGTGTGAAGGTGGCCATCGCGTCCTCGTTCCCATGGTCGTCGCCGGCCTCGTCCGTGCCGCTGCGTCGATCCTGCCGCACGGTCGACCGCTTGTCAGCAGCCGCGCGGCGCTGGGCGTGGCGTGCCCGATCGGTCAGGTGCCCGGGTGCTGATCCGCGTGCTGCTGGTGCGCTTCGTGCGCGAAGACCACGTCCGGCGCGTCGACGGAGCGGTCCGTCACCGTGGTCGGGGCCTCGAGGTGCACGGCCCCGGACGGCACGATGCCGGCGCCGCCGAAGCGCTCCATCACCCGCCACTGGACGACCACGTCCTCGCCCGCGTGCCCGATCGGCAGGGTCTCCCAGAACCCGAAGCCGCCGACCGCCTCGAGCGCGGCCCGGTCGTACATCGCACAGGCGCCGACCCACGCGACGCGGTACGGCAACCAGCCGCCCGGTTCGACGTCGAGCTCGGCGGCGACGTGGACCAGGTTCGCGGCGTTGTGCAGGGACCAGCGGTCGAACCCGGGCGTGCCGCGGCGCACCACCTCGGGGACGACCGGGCCGTCCCAGAGCGCGAACGGTGCCGTCTCGTGCGGACGGCGGTCCTCGAGGTACGACAGCCCCTGGACCGCGCTCCCGACGAAGCCGGTGCCGAGCGAGCGCAGGGCGTCGAGCATCCGGTGCACGGACCCGGGTTCCAGCCAGACGTCGTCGTCGAGGAACAGGACGGCGTCCGCGGTGGCGTGCGCGAGCAGGAAGTGCCGGTGCTCGGCGAGTCCGCGCCGCTCCGGGTGGGTGAGCAGCGTGACGGGCCGGCCCTGGGCCTCCAGGACGCGGACCATGGCGGCGATCGCCGGCTGCGCCGCGGCGTCCCCCGTCGCGGACTGGTCGCTGAGCACGAGACGGAACGCGACGTCGGTCTGGGCCGCCAGGCCGGCGAGGGTGGCGGCGAGCTCCGCCGTGCGCCCGACGGTCGGGACGAGGACGTCGACGTCGACCGGGGTGCTTCCCACCGCCGGGTCCGCGGTCGGGCGACCCCACTCGCCGGACCACCGTGCGCCGCGCGTCATGCGTCCCCGGACACGGCGGTCGGGTCTCCCGTCGGCGCGCCGGTGCCGGCGCCGGTGCCGGCGGCGGTCTCGCGGATGCGACGGACGACGGCGCTCGTCGAGTGCTCGGCGACGTAGTCGACCATGACGACCTCGCCGCCGTGGGCCCGCACGACCTCGGTCTCGCTGAGCATCTCGGGGGAGTAGTCGCCGCCCTTGACGTAGACGTCCGGTCGGATGCGCTCGATGAGCGGGATCGGGGTGTCGGTCGCGAACACCGTCACCAGGTCGACGCAGGCCAGCGCGGCGAGGACGCCGGCGCGGTCCTCGGCGGTGTTGATCGGCCGCTCCGGACCCTTCAGCCGACGGACCGAGTCGTCGTCGTTCAGTGCGACGACGAGCAGGTCGCCGAGCTCGCTCGCCTGGCGGAGGTACGTGGTGTGCCCGCGGTGGACGACGTCGAAGCAGCCGTTCGTGAACACGATGCGGCGCCCGGCGCGACGGGCCTCCTCGACGGCGGCGGCGAGCTCGTCGTGGTCGACGACGGTCTCGGCCGGGGCGGACACCGAGGCCACGAGCGCATCGGCCGTACAGACCGAGGTCCCGGCCTCGCGCACCACGACGTCGGCGGCCGCCTGGGCGAAGGAGACGGCCTCGCGGACCGGGGTCCCGACGGCGAGGGCGACCGAGGCCGCGGCGCAGAACGTGTCGCCGGCGCCGGACGCCTGCTGCTCGGACGCCGGCGTGGCACGGGTGCGGTGCACGTCCGACGGCGTGTGCCCCGTGCCGGCGGCCTCGAGCAGCACGGTGCCGTTGCGGTCGAGCGTCACGACCACGTTCCGCGCGCCGGTGACGGCGAGGACCTCGTCGCGTGCGGCGATCACGGTCGCGGCCCGGTCGGCACCCTGTCCGAGGTCGCGGCCGAGCAGCCCGGCGGCCTCGCCGGCGTTCGGCGTGACGAGGTCCGGACGGAGGGCGTGCCAGCGGCTGAGGTCGTGGGCGTCCACGACGACGGTCGTGGGGCGGTCGCGCTCGAGGACCGGCACGATCGCGGTCGCGTCGACGCCGAGGTCGTAGTCGCAGACGACGACGGCGTCTGCACGGGCGTCCGTCGGCGTGCCCGGAGCGTCCCCGGGAGCGGTTCCGCGCACGGCTGCCGCCGCCGCCTCGGCGAGGAGCGCCGTGTCCGCTGCGCTCGGCGGTCCGGCCAGGTCGTCGACCCGGACGACCACGCGGTCGCCCCCGACGATGCGGTCCTTGCAGGTGGTCGTCGCTCCCGGGACCGCGACGAGCCAGCGTGTGTCGACACCGGCTGCGTCGAGCCGGTCGCGCAGGACCCGCCCGGTCTCGTCGTCGCCGATCAGGGCGACCATGCGGACGCGCGCACCCAGGGCGCGGGCGTTGACCGCGGTGTTCGCCGCGCCTCCCGGGACGGCGATGGTCTCGGTGACCCGGACGACGGGCGCGGGGGCCTCGCGCGAGACCCGTTCGGCGGCACCGACCGTCCAGCGGTCGAGGATGACGTCCCCGACCACCACGACGACCGGCTGCTCCGCCGCGACCGCGTCCACGACGCGGCGGACGGACCGGACGTCGGCGCTCATCGGACGTCCTCGGCGGTGGCGGTGTCGGTGTCGTGGCTGCCCGCGGTCGCCGGGTCGACGGCGTCGGCGGTGCCGGCGGTGGGGGCGCTCGTCCGACGCGGGGCGGCCTCGAGGTGCACGACCGTGGTGGTCGTCATCTCGTCGAGCAGGTGCGGGCCGTAGCCGAAGCCGGAGCCGGAGGCGCCGCGGGGCTCGGCGCTGCCGCCCGGTGCGCCGCCGAACACCGCGTTGATCTTCACGGTGCCGACGGGCAGCTCTGCGGCGGCACGGAGCGCGGTCGCGGTGTCGCCGGTCAGGACGGTCGCGGCCAGGCCGTACCGGTCCTCCGCGGCCAGGCGGAGCCCCTCGGCCATGTCGTCCACGACGCGGAGCGGGGCGATCGGACCGAAGGTCTCCTCGGTGAGCACGAGCATGTCGTCGGTGCAGTCCGTGAGGACCGTCGCGGGGTAGAACGTGCCGGCACCCTCCGGCACCGTGCCACCCACCAGGACGCGGGCGCCGGCGTCGACGGCCTGGTCGACGTGCTCCTGGACGGTCGTGCGCAGGCGCTCGTCGACGAGGGGACCGAAGTCGGTGGCGGACGAGGCGGTCTTCCGCTCCGCGGCGCGTACCAGGGCGGCGGTGAACTCCTCGGCGATGTCGCGGTGGACGTAGACGCGCTCCACGCTCGTGCAGATCTGTCCGGTGTTCGCGAAGGCGCCGAGGGCGACCTGTTCCGCCGCCCACACCGGGTCGACGTCGGCGTCCACGACCGCGGCGTCGTTGCCGCCGTTCTCGCGGATGACATGGGCGCGGGTGCGGAGTGCGGCCTCGGCCAGGCGGTCACCGGTCGCCGTCGACCCGACGTGGGCGTACACCGCGATGCCGTCCTCGGCGAGGAGCTGCTCGCCCGTCGTCGCGTCACCGTCGACCCCCACGAGCACGCCCTCGGGGAGCTCGGCGGCGAGCAGGCGGTTCAGGAGCGCGATCGTGCCCGGGCTCCGTTCGCTGCCCTTGTGCACGACCGTGTTGCCGGCGACGATCGCGGCGCCGAGGATCCCGCAGGCGACGGCGACCGGGTCGTTCCACGGGGTCAGCGCGAGCACGACGCCGCGCGGGTGCGGGACGGCGAAGTCGGCCGCGCCGTGGTTCCCGCGGAGCGCCTCGCCCCGGTGCAGCGGACCGAGCTCGGCGTACTGGATGAGCGTGTTGATGCCGGCCTCGACGCCGCCGAGGGCGTCGCCCGGGACCTTGCCGGTCTCGCGGGTGTTCATCGCCGCGAGTTCGTCGGCGTGCTCGCGGAGCCGTTCGGCAGCCGCGCGGAGCACCGCGCCGCGCTCACCCGGAGCGGTGCGGGCCCAGCCGGTGGCCGCTGCCCGCGCACGTGCGACCGCGTCGCGCACCTCGTCCGCCGTGCTCCGGCGGGTCACCGAAGCCACCTCGCCGGTCACGGGGTCGAGCACCGTGATGGTGTCCGTGGACGGGTCGTCCGTCGCCGGGGCGGTCAGGGTGGGGGCATCGAGCGTCATGTGCGTCCTTCGGTCGTGGTCCGGTGTCACGGCACCGGCCCCTCCACGCTCCTCCTCTTCCGCTGGACACGCCCGGGGGATCCGTCCCGGTGTCCACGGGACGCAGCTCCTGCGGCCGTGCGCTGCTGCTGCGCACCGACCGCATCGTGGCCGGGTAGGAACGAAGGGATGCGGTCGGACGACCCACCGCGTCGGACACGAGGAGGACGACGGGCGTGGTGCAGATCGGACGTGGCGGCGAACGGTTCGAGGGGGTCCGCGAGATCGCGGTGCTCCGCGGTGGGGGACTCGGCGACCTGATGTTCGCGATGCCCGCCATCGAAGCCCTGGCGGCCGCGTACCCGGAGGCCCGGCTGACGCTGCTCGGCACGCCGATGGCGGCGGCGCTCCTGCCGGGGCGCACGGACGCCGTGCACGCCGTCGAGGAACTGCCCGTCTCGCCCGGTGTGCGGGACGGCGGTGACGGGGCACCGGACCTCGAGGACTTCTTCGCCCGGCTCACCGGCCGGTTCGACCTCGCCGTCCAACTGCACGGCGGCGGGCGCAACTCGAACCCGTTCCTGCTCCGCCTCGGCGCCGCGCACTCGGTCGGCACCGCGACCGAGGACGCCACCCCGACCGAGCGCTGGGTGCGCTACGTCTACTACCAGCACGAGGTGCTGCGCGCGCTCGAGGTCGTCGGGCTGGCCGGTGCCGAACCCGTCACCCTGGACCCGAGGATCATCGTCGGGGCCGACGAGCGCGCCGCGGTCCGGGAACGACTCGGGGTGCGGGGCCGCCTGGTCGCGATGCACCCGGGCGCGACCGACCCGCGCCGCCGGTGGAGCCCCGAGCGCTTCGCCGCCGTGGCGATCGCCCGGCTCGAGGCCGGCGACGACGTCGTGCTCGTGGGCGACGACTCCGACCGACCGGCCGCGACGAGCATCCGGGCGTCCGTCTCCGAGGCGGTCGAGCCGGAGGTCGCCGCACGGCTGCACGACCTGACCGCCGCGCTGCCCCTCCAGGAACTCCCCGCCGTGCTCGCGGCCGCCGACGTCATGGTCGGGGACGACTCCGGCCCCCGGCACCTGGCGGTCGCCGTCGGCACGCCGACCGTGGGCGTCTTCTGGTTCGGCAACGTCATCAACGCCGGTCCGCTCGACCGGGGACGGCACCGCGTGCTCATGAGCTTCGTCACCCGCTGCCCGGTGTGTGACGTCGACGTCACGCAGGTGGGGTGGAGCGCGGAGCGCTGCGAGCACGACCCGTCCTTCGTCGACGAGGTCACGCCGGACCGGGTGCTCGCCGACGTCGAGGACCTGCTGGCCACCGCCTGAGCGGCTTCGCCCGCGCGGCGCCACCGCAGGCGGACGGGAGGCCCGGTACCAGCTGGTACCGGGCCTCCCGTCCGTCAGGCGTGTGCGCCGGTCAGGGCCAGCTGGGCTCGGTCGCCGGCATGATCGACAGCTCGCGGATCTCGCAACCGGCCGGCTGCGAGAGGGCGAAGATGATCGAGTTCGCGACGTACTCCGGCTCGATGAGCTGCGCGTCCGGGCCCGGCTTGTACTGCTCGGTGCGGTCGGCGAAGAAGTTCGTGCGCATGCCCGCCGGGATCACGTTCGTGACACCGATGCGGCCCGCGGTCTCGGCGGCGAGGGCCTGCGAGAACCCGCGGACGCCGAACTTCGACGCGGAGTAGGCGGTGCCGTGGCCGACGCCGCGCAGGGCGAGCGACGACGAGATCGTCACGACGCGGCCGTGCGAGGCCTCGAGCGCCGGCAGTGCTGCACGGACGGTCGACGCGGTGCCGATGAGGTTGACGCCGACGATCTTCTCCCAGTTGCCGGACGAGATCGCGTCGATCGGCGCCGGGGTGTCGATGCCCGCGGCGGTCACGACGGCGTCGAGGCCACCGTGACGCTCGACGGCCTCGCGGACGGCGCGCTCGACGGCGTCGGTGTCCGAGACGTCCACGGCGACGGCGTCGACGCCCTCGGGGACCGCGTCGATGCGCAGGTCGAGGACGATCGGGGTGCCGCCGGCCTCGGTGACGGCGGCCACGACGGCTGCGCCGAGTCCGGAGGCGCCGCCGGTGACGAGGACGCGGCCGATGGGGGTGGTGGGGACGGGCATGGATGTCCTTCGGTTCTGGTGCTGTGGTCGTGAGGGGGAGAGCGGGGCTCAGCCGACGCGTTCGATCGCGGCGGCCAGGCGGGTGGTGGAACGGCCCGGGTGGAACGGGACGGTGACGACGCGGCCGCCCCACTCCGCCAGGGTGACGGACTCGGGCAGCTCGTCGGCGGTGTAGTCGCCGCCCTTCGCCCAGACGTCCGGCTTGAAGCGACGGAGCGCCTCGTCGGGGGTCGACTCGTCGAACACGACGACGGCGTCGACGCAGTCCAGGGCGAGGAGGAGCTCCACGCGGTCGTCCTGCCCCATGATCGGGCGGTCCGGACCTTTCAGTCCGCGGACCGACTCGTCGGAGTTCAGGCAGACGACCAGGCAGTCACCGAGGGCGCGGGCAGCGGACAGGGTGCGGGCGTGCCCGGCGTGCAGCAGGTCGAAGCAGCCGCCGGTCGCGACGACGACGCCGCCGGCGGCCCGCACGTCGTGCACGACCCGGAGGGCGTCCCGGTCGGCGCCCGGCACCGCGATCGGTGCGGGTGGTGCGCCCTCGACGAGCGAGGCGACGCCGCCGGCTGCGAGGTAGGCAGAGGCGTCGCCGACCCCAGCGGTCACCGCATCGGCGACCTCCGCACCCGAGGCGAGGGCCACGGCGACACCGGCGGCGAGTCGGTCGCCGGCACCGCACGGGTCGCCGGCGGTGACGGAGGGCGCCGGTACGAAGCGCGAGTCGAGCCCGCGCTCGGTGCGGCGGCCGACGAGGGCACCGCGTTCGCCCATGGTCACAGCGACGGCGTGTGCCTCCCACCGCGTCACGAGCTCCGCCGCGGCGTCGGTGGCGAACGCGACCCCGGTGCTGCCGAGCCCGGTGAAGCGCTGCGCTTCGCTCGCGTTGGGGGTGACGACGGTGACGCCGGCGACCGGCGCCTCGCCCTTCGGGTGCGGGTCCCACACGACCGGGGTGTGCGCCGCGACGGCGGTGAGCGCCGAGCGCATCTCCTCGGCGGCGGTCAGGCCGCGGCCGTAGTCGGCGACGATGACGGCGTCGGCGTCCTCGAGCGCGGCACGCATCTGAGCGGTGACCGCGGGGACGGGCGGGGTGTCGCACCCCTCGTCGATGCGGACGAGGGCGTGGTCCCCGACGCGCACCCGGGTCTTCACCGGAGTCGGTGCGCCGGAGGGGCCCTCGACGATCGTGACGCCCGGCAGGAGCGACCGCAGCCGCTCCGCGGGGGCGTCGTCGCCCAGCACGGTCACGAGCCGGACGTCGTGGCCGTCCTTCGCGAGCATGGTCGCGACGAGACCGGCACCACCGGCCCGGCGCTGTTCCGAGCGGACGTCGAGCACGGGCACCGGGGCGTCCGGGCTGAGCCGTTCGCTCGTGCCGCTGACGTCCACGTCGAGCAGGGTGTCGCCGACGACGACGATGCGGAGCTGACGGTCGGTCATCGGGTGCCTCCCCGGCGGAGCGCGGGCTCCATGGCGCGGCAGAGGGCGTGGACGAGGACGAGCTGCGCCTCCTGCACGTTGGCGGACGGGCCGTCGATGGCGATGACGTCGTCGACCGCGCTCGCGAGCGGGTTCGGTAGGGCGCCGGTCATGGCGACGGACCGGGCCCCGACGTCACGCGCGGCAGCGGCGGCGGCGAGGAGGTTCGGGCTCTTGCCGCTGGTGCTGAGGAGGACGACGACGTCACCGGCGCGGGCGTGTGCTCGGACCTGGCGGGCGAACACCTGCTCGAAGCCGTAGTCGTTCCCGATGGCGGTCACGGCGGAGGTCTCGGCGTGCAGCGCGATCGCCGAGTACGCCGGGCGGTCCCCGTCGAACCGGCCGGTGAGCTCCGAGGTGAGGTGCTGCGCCTCGGCCGCCGAGCCGCCGTTGCCCGCCGCGAGGAGCCGACGGCCGGCGACCAGGCGGGCCGCGATGTCGTCCGCCCAGGCGGCGATGTGCTCGCCGTGGTCGACGAGCGACGCGATGACGGGCACCGACGCGGCGATGTGGTCGAGCACGACGCGCGTGCTCGTGCCGTCGGCAGGGCCGGCTGTGCCGGTCTCGGTCGTGCCGATCCCGGTCTGCTCGATGGTCATCGGGCGTTCCTCTCGGTGATGGGGGAGGTGGCGGCGACGCGGTCGGCGGCGACCAGGCGCTCGTACACGCGCTGGGTGTCGGTGGCGACCTTCCGCCAGGTGTACTTCGACTCTGCACGTCGGCGACCGGCGCGGCCGTAGGCGGCTCGGCGCTCCGGGTCGTCGAGCAGCCCGCCGAGCGCGACCGCGAGGCCGTCCTCGTCGCGGGGTTCGACGTGCAGGCCGGTCGCGTCCTCGACGACGGTGTCGATGAGGCCGCCGACCCGGGATGCGACGACGGGGACGCCGCACGCCATCGCCTCGAGCGGGACGATGCCGAACGGCTCGTACCAGGGCGCGCAGACGACGACGTCGGCGCTGCGGTACACCGCGCCCATCGCCTCCTGCGCGAGCTGACCGCGGAAGGACACGTGGTCACGGATGCCGAGCTCACGGGCCAGGGCGTCGAGGCGCTGGTACTCGGGGTCGTCGGGCAGGTCGGCCCCGGCGACGCCGGCTCCGCCGACGACGACGAGCTCGACGTCGCGGCCCTCGGCGACCAGGCGGGCGACGGCGGCGATGGTCGTGCCGACGCCCTTGCGCTGCACGAGGCGCGAGGCCGTCAGCACACGGTGGGTCCGGCCGCGCTCCTCGACGGGGCCGTCCGGACGGAACAGCTCGACGTCGACGCCGCACGGCACCACGGAGATGGAGCGGAGGGGCACTCCGAGGGTCTTGAGCTCGAACGCCTCGTCCGAGCACGTCGCGACGACCTGGTCGGCTCCGCGGCCGACGGCCGGTTCGAGCCACTCGCGCTCCGCCGGGCTGGTGTCCGCCGAGCCCTGGTGGCGGCGCTTGACGACGCCGAGGGCGTGGAAGGTCTGGACGACGGGGATGCGCGGTCCGCCGGTACGCAGTTGCACCTGGTTGACGGCGTCCAGCGTGGCGTGCCCGGACATCCAGAAGTGCCCGTGCACCACGTCGGGCCGGTCGGTCGCCCACTCGGACGCGAGGACCTGCGCGAACGTGCCCATGTACGGGAGCAGGTCGTCCTTCGGCACGTGCGTGGCGGGGCCGGCGTCGACGTGCACGACGTCCACACCGGGCCGGAGCGGGACGCGCACCGGCAGGGTCGGGTCGTCCCGCCGGGTGTACACGGTGACCGAGTGGCCGCGGTCGGCCAGGGCGGCGGACAGCGCGGCGACGTGGACGTTCTGGCCGCCGGCGTCGACGCCGCCGAGCGTCGCGAGCGGGCTCGCGTGCTCCGAGACCATGGCGATCTGCATCAGCTGCTCCTCCCACCGGTCGGCAGCGCTGCGGCTCCGGCCGTCTCCGTCTCCCGCTCGGGACGCGGCGCGCGCGTCCGCGCGTGGTGCTCAGTGTGCACGTCATCGAGCAGGGCGTCCCAGTCCGCGGTGAAGCGCGACAGCGCGTGCCGCGCGAGCACGGCCTCCCGCGCGACGAGGCCGCGTCGGCGCGCCTCGTCCGGGTCGTCGAGGAGCGTCCGGGAGGCCCGCACCAGCTCCTCCACGTCGGTCGCGATCGCGCCGGCCTCGGCGGGCACCGTGCGGGACGCGTCGGTCGTCGCGAGGACGAGGACCGGCATCGCCATGTGCATCGACTCGATGAGCGAGAGCCCGAGGGACGTCCAGCGGTTCGCGTGGACGTACGCGCGACGCTGGGCGAGGGCGGCGTGCATCGGGTCCGGCTTGACGTCGCCGAGCCCGACGAGCAGGTCGCCGTGGCCGAGCCCGGCGAGCTCCTCGGTGCCCATGCCGAAGACGTCGACGGGGGCGACCGCGCCGAAGCGGGGGAGCAGGTCGGTGCCGACGACACGGTTCCGACGCACCGGTTCGTTGATGACGGCGCCGAAGCGTTCGAGCTCGCCGGTGTACAGGGCGCCCGGGTCGACGACGCCGTGTTCGACGACGGTCGTCCGGGTGGAGCCGCAGTCCCACATGAGGGCGTTCCAGTGCGTCACGTGCGCGATCGTCACGTCGGCCCGGTCGCGGAAGGGGTGCAGGCTGTTCGGCACGTCCACGCGCGGCGCGTTGTGCTCGACGAAGACGGTGGGGAACTCGGTGCGCCCGAGCAGGCGCTGCGCGACCTCGAGTTCCTCCGGCCGCTGCAGGACCACCAGGTCCACGTCCGCGTCGGCGACGTCCTCGGGTGCGATCTCGACGGCGTTCGTCCCCCAGTCCCGGCCGCCGCGGCCGAGGCCCCAACCGTCTCGCTCCGGGGTGGTCGGGATGAGGTACTCGTGCGGGCCGCGGACGAAGGCGTCCATCCAGCCGCCGTGCACGTGCCACACGAGGATCCGCATGCACTGCCTTTCGGTCGCTGTCGATCAGGAGGGGAGGAGAAGGAGGAGGAGCAGCAGTGCCGCACGCTACCGATCAGCGTCTGGCGGTGTTCGCAGGGACGCCTGCTTCGTCCGGAGAGCGCACCCGATGAGCCGTTCGTGGGCCGCGAGCACGTCGTCGACGCCGACACCGGCCAGACACGGGTGGCCGGTGACGGGGCAGTCCCGCGCCCGGCTGAGGCGACACGGTGCCTCCTGGTCGCCGAGCAGCTCGACGTGCGCCGCGTACGGCGCCCACTTGACGGCGGGTACGACGGGGGAGAACAGGCTGATGATCCGTGCGCCGACGGCCGCGGCGAGGTGGGCCGGTCCGGTGTTCCCGACGACGACGACCTCGGCACCGGCGAGGACGGCCGCCAGCTCGGCCAGGCTGGTCCGACCACCGAGGTCGATGCCGGTGCTGCCGGCGACCGCCGCGGTGAGGTCGCGCTCGCCCGGGGAGCCGGTGACGACCACCGGGACGCCGAGGCGTGCGTACGCGTCGACGAGTGCCCGGTGGGACGACGGCGGCCAGGAGCGTGCCTCCACGCTGGCTCCGGGGTGGACCACGACGTACCGGTCCAGCGCGGCGACCGCCTCGGGCACCACGACCCCCTCGCCGAGGCGCACGCGGAGCAGGCCGTCGTCGTCCTCGGGCAGGGTCCAGCCCGCGGCGGCCGCGATGCGGAGCGCACGCTCGGGTTCGGGGATGTCCTCGGGCAGGTCCTCGCCGGGGCGGAGGCGCACGTCGAGCAGCGAGCCCGGGTGGTCGACGGACGCGCCGGAGACCCGCGGGACACCGGCGAGCCGGAGCAGCATCGCCAGCGGCAGCGGCGACTGGTGGAAGGACGTCAGCACGACGGCCTCGTCCGGACGCTCCTCGGCGATCAGGGCCCGGAACTCGGCGAGGACGTCGTCGTCGAGCGGGCGGACGGTCTCCGTGACCCACGGCGCCGCCCACACCCGGAGCGAATCGACCCCGGGCAGCAGCGCACCGGCGGGGGCGCCCTGCGGGCCGCACAGCAGCGTGACGTGGTCGGCCCGGGCGGCGACGGCGCGGACGGCCGGACCGGCGACCAGGACGTCGCCGAACGAGTCGAGGCGCGCGACGAGCACCCGGCGTCCGCGGGCGTGCCCGGCGCCCGGGACGCCACCGACGGTCACGGTGCCACCGGCACGGCGCGGGCGACGACGAGGGCGACGGCGTCCTCGATCGTGCGGGCGACCGTGGTCGCGGCACCGACCTCCGCCGACAGCGTGCGCGCGGTGGGCACGAGGACGCCCTGCGCTCCTGCCGCGGCGGCCGCACCGACGTCGGCGCCGATGTCCCCGATGACGACGAGGTCCGCCGGGTCGAGCCCGAGCCGGTCCGCGGCGGCGAGCACCATGCCGGGGCGCGGCTTGCGGCAGGCGCAGTCGTCGCCGCGGTCGTGCGGACAGACCTCCCAGACGTCGAACGGCCCGACGAGCTCGTCCACCCGGGCGTTCGTCGCGTCGACCTGCTCGCGGGTGGCCATGCCCTTCGCGATGACGGACTGGTTGGTCACGACACCCACCGCGAGTCCCGCCGCCCGCGCCGCTGCGACCGCGCGGGCGGCGCCCGGCACCGGCACGACCCGGGCCGGATCGGCGTTGTAGGGGACGTCGACCACCAGGGTGTCGTCACGGTCGAAGAGCACGCCGCGCAGCGGTCGGTCGGAGAGGGCCACACCCCTCTCTACCGGGCGGACGCGGGGCTCGCCCAACCGGGTGGCCTCCGGTGGCGCGCCGCGGACAACGCCCCGGGCGTGGCGGACGGGGCGTCCGGAGGCCGGTAGCGTCGGGCCTCGTGACCGCCGTTCCCACCCTGCCCCCGTCCGACGGCCGCCCGGAGCTCGTCGTGCTCCGGGCGATCAAACTCGGCGACCTGCTCGTTGCCGTCCCCGCGCTGCACGCCCTCCGACGGGCGTTCCCCGGACACCGGATCACCCTCGCGACGACGGCCTGGCTCGCGCCGGTCGTCGAACTCGTCACCGACGTCGACGTGCACCTGGCCCAGCACGGGCTCGACCACCCGATCGCGGTACCGACCGGCGTCGTGGACGTCGCGGTGAACCTGCACGGTGCCGGACCGGAGTCCGGGCAGCTCATCGACGCGCTGCAGGCACGGCGCGTCGTCGGGCACGGTGCACCGGACGGCCCGGAGTGGCAGGACGACGTCCACGAACGCGAGCGCTGGGCAGGGCTCATGACCGCGCACGGCATGCCCGCCGACCCCGACGACGTCTCGATCGCGGTCCCGGCCGTCCCCGCCGTCGTGCAGGGTGCGGCCGTCGTGCACGTCGGCGCCTTCCACGGTGCGCGGCACTGGCCGGTCGACCGCTTCGCCGCCGTGGTGCGGGGGCTCGTCGAGCGCGGTCACCGCGTGGTGCTGACGGGAGGCGCGGACGACGTCGAGCGCGCGCTGGCCGTCGCGGAGTCGGCCGGTCTGGACGACGAGGCGGTGCTCGCAGGTCGACTCGACCTGCAGCCGTTCGCCGCGGTCGTGGCGGCGGCGAGCCTCCTCGTCACGGTGGACACGGGGGCCGCGCACCTCGCCTCGGCCTACGGCATCCCGTCCGTGGTGCTGTTCGGCCCCGCTCCGCCCGAGGCCTGGGGCCCGCCCGCGTCGGGCCCGCACGTCGTCCTCACCGACGCGACGGTCCGGCGCGGCGACGTGTTCGCCGAGGACCCCGACCCCGCGATCCTGGCGGTCACGGCCGAGGACGTGCTCGCGGCCGTCGACGGTCTCGGGGTCGCACCGGCCGTCAGCGCACCCAGCGCCGATCGGTAGCGTCGATCCGACGGCGCGGAAGGTCCGGCCGTCGGAGGGAGTCGTCGTGTTCGAAGCAGCCAACATCCGGGACTGGATCGGTCTGCCGGTCGTCGACGACCAGGACGACAAGGTCGGGACCCTGGAGAGCATCTACTACGACACGGCGACGTCGGAGCCGGCGTTCGGCTCGGTCACGACCGGCGTCGTCGGGAAGAAGCTCGTCTTCGTCCCGCTCGTCGGTGCGACCGTGACGCCGAAGCACCTCGTCGTGACCTTCGACAAGAAGGCGGTCAAGGACGCGCCGTCCATCGCGACCGACGGCGAGCTGGACGCCGCGCTCGAGCCCGAGCTGTTCGCCCACTACGGCCTGCCGTACCAGCCCGGCGCCGGCGGCGAGCGTCGCCTCGGTCGTCGCTGAGGTCCTGTCGGCGGAGGTCGAGCCGGACCGGCTAGCCTGGTCCGCTCGACCCCGTCCGCCGGGTCCACGCGACCCGAACACGCCCCGGAGCCCACCCTGCGTCGCTCGTCCGTCCCCCGCGTCCTCGCCGTGTTCGTCGCGGCCGTCGTGCTGGCCGCGACGATGACGGTCGGGGGTCGACCGGGGACGACGACCGGTCCCCAGGCCGCGGTCGCGGCACCGCAGTGGCCGGTCCCGCAGCCGTTCCCGGCCACCGACGACCCGCCGGAGACGCTCGCCGGCCTGCCGCCGGGCAGTGAGTACGTCGCGCTCGGGGACTCGTACTCCGCCGGCTACGGACTCGGGCACCCCACGGGCCTCCCGGTCCGGGCGTGCGCGCAGTCCGGCGAGGACTACCCGCACCGCATCGCCGCGCGCTTCGGCCTCGACCTGACCGACGTCACCTGCGCGGGGGCGACGAGCGAGGACGTCCGCGACCGCGTGCAGTTCCGCGGGACCCGGCCCCAGCTCGAGGCGCTGTCCGCCGACACCCGGCTGGTCACCCTGACCATCGGCGGCAACGACGCCGACCTGTTCGGCACCGCCGGCTCGTGCCTGGCGCTGTCCGCCACCGGCCCGGTGTTCTCGGGCCGGAACGCCCCCTCCTGCCGGTCGACGCTCGCGGACGACGGCGTCGACACCCTCGGTGCGAAGATCCAGGGCCGCGTCGCCCTCGGGGTCGCCGAGACCCTCGCCGACGTCCGCGCAGCGGCACCGAACGCCACCGTCGTCGTGCTCGGGTACCCGGCGATCTTCCCCGACGCGGCACACACCCCGTCGTCGGGGTGTTTCCGTCCCGCGGTCGACCTCGGGACCCTCGCCGGCCGGTTCCCGCGGGACACCTACCCGTTCACCGACACGGACGTCCGGTGGCTGCACGGGGTGCAGGAGCAGCTCGACGACGTGACCCGTACCGCTGCGCAGGCCGCCGGGGCCACCTTCGTCGAGGTGTTCGCCGACACACAGGCCCACTCGGCGTGCGCACGGAAGGGCGCCTACGTCGAGGGGATCTCGCTCGAGTCCCTCGGCGGGCTGAGCCGGATCGACCTCCGCCCCGGGGCGCTCCACCCGAACCGCTCGGGCGTGCGGTTCCTCACCGCCCGGACCGCGGACGTGCTCCGGAGCGCGTTCGGCTGAACCGCGGTCGGTACCGACGCGGCAGGAGCTGCAGTCAGCGCAGTCCCGCCGTCAGCGCAGTGCCGCCGTCAACGCAGTGCCGCTGCGAGCCGGTCCAGGAGCACCGGCACGGCAGCCAGTACCGCGATGTGTCCGTCCTCGGCCCGCTCCTCGTACACGGCTCCGGGGAGCGCCGTCGCGAGCAGCCGCCCGTGCGCGACCGGGACGACCCGGTCCCGTGCTCCGTGCACGACGGTCGTCGGGACGGCGACGGCGGACAGCGGGAAGCCCCAGTCGGTGACGAACGCCACGTCGTCGTCGGCCGCGCCCTGGAGGCCCGACGCACCCGCCGCCGTCGCGTCCCGTCCCAGCGCGGCCCAGTCGCCCTCCAGCGCTGCCCAGTCGACGTCGATGAACTGGGCCGGGTCGAAGGTGGCGGTCGCTGCCCAGGCGAGCCGGGCCTCCCGTCCCGCCGTCGCCGCCCGCAGACCGCCGTCCGCGGCCATGCCGGCCCACCAGCCGGTCGTGTCGTCGAACGGGGCGGGCGAGGCGACGACGGCGGCAGCCGCGACCCGGTCGGGCAGCAGCGCCGCCGCGGCGAGCGCGTGCGGGCCACCGCCGGACCCGCCGAGGACCGCGACCCGGCGGAGCCCCAGCACGTCGAGGACCTGCTCCAGGTCCCGAGCACCGTCCGCAACGCGTCGTCCGGGGAACGGGTCCGCTCCGCCGTGGCCCGGTCGCGTCAGGGCGACGAGACGGAGCCCGCGGGCCGCCGCGGCGCTCACGAGCGGTTCGAAGAGCGCGCCCGTGTGCGGGGACTCGTGGTGCCAGACGACGGTCGGCCGGTCGTCGGGGCCGGTCGCGTCGACGAGGACCGTCCGGCCGTCGCGGAGTCCGATGCTGCGCATGCGCGCGAGGGTAGTCTTCGTCCGTGCCCCTCCGTTCCGCCGGCCTCCTGGTGTACCGGGGCAGCGGCCCCGCGCTCGAGGTGTTCATCGCGCACATGGGCGGGCCGTTCTGGCGCCGGCGTCCGCGCGCGTGGACGATCCCGAAGGGCGGCGCCGCTCCGGGCGAGGACTCCCTGGCGACGGCGCTGCGGGAGTTCGCCGAGGAGATCGGCACCCCCGCCCCGGCGGGCCCGCCGGAGCTGCTCGGTGACTTCCGGCAGTCCGCCGGGAAGGTCGTCACGGTGTGGGCCGTGCACGCGCCCGACTTCTCGGTCGACGTCGTCCGGAGCAACACGGTGTCGCTCGAGCTGCCGCCCGGGTCCGGCCGGTTCGTCGAGGTGCCCGAGGTGGACGACGCGCGCTGGACGCCGGTCGACACGGCGCGGGACCTCGTCGTGGCCGGGCAGGTCGCTGCGCTCGACGCCCTCGCGGCGCGGGCCTGACGCAGTCCCGACACCCGTGGACCGTTCCTGGGGCGGGAGGCGGTGCTACCGCTCCCCGACGGTCCGGACGGAACCGGTCGCGGTGCGGATCGAACCGGTCGCGGTCCGGATCGAGCCGGTCGCCGCGCGGGAGACCGTGGTGACGGAGCCCGTGATCGTCTGGATCGCACGGCTGACCGTCGGGATCGAGGTCGTGACGACGGCGAGCGACGAGGTCAGGACCTCGATCGACGACGTGCTGAGGTGCGGTTGCGCGGTCGCGTGCACCGGGAACCCGCGGCGGGCGAGCACGACGACGGAGAGCCCCCCGACGAGCATGACCGCTCCGGCGAACGGCAGCGTCTGCAGCCCGGAGAGCCCGAGCACCTGACCCCCGAGCGCGGCACCACCCGCGATGCCGATGTTCGACGCCCCGTTCACCAGGGCGCCCGCGATCTCCGGGCTGACACCGCCGGTGCGGATCGCCGCGGCCATGAAGAGCGTCCCGGTCGTGCCGTTCGCCGCCATCCAGACCCCGGCGACGACCATGGTGCCCGCCAGGGACCCGTGTGCGAAGGGCATGGCGACGAAGGCGACGGCCATCGCGGCGATCGACACGATCAGCGTCTGCCGGGGTGCCCTGTCGACGAACAGCCCGGCGAGCCAGAGCCCGATCACGCCGGTGCCGCCGAGCACGAGGAGCGCGCCGGAGACCATGCCGGCGTCGAGTCCGGCGTCGACGACGTAGGGGCCGACGTACGTGTAGACGACGTAGTGCCCGGCGAACAGCAGCAGGTCCGCGACGACGACGGACAGCAGGCCCGTCCGCGCCCAGGCCCGGGGTGACCCGACGTGCGGGGAGACGGCACCCCGCACCGAGGGCAGGGACGTCGCCGCGACCACGGCGAGGACGGCGGCACACGCGGCGACCGCGCCGACGGCGGGTCGCCATCCGACGGACTGGCCGACGCCGGTCGCGAGCGGCACACCGATGACGAAGCCGAGTGAGCTCCCGGAGTACACGAACGCGATGGCGCGTCCGGCCAGCCGTGGCGGCACGATCCGGGTGGCGTACGCCGACGCGACGGAGAAGAACAGCGCGTGGGCGATGCCACCGACGACCCGGCCGGCGCAGACGACGGCGAACGAGGGTGCCAGGGCGACGAGCGCGTTCGACAGCGTGTAGCCGACCAGGGTGGCGACGAGCACGGTCTTGCGCGGCATCCTGGCGGTGAGGGACGTCAGCGGCAGGGCGAGCAGTGCGACGGCCGCGGCGTACACGGTGATGACGATCCCCATCGTGGACTCGGTCACGCCGAGGTCGCGGCTCATGGTGCGGAGCAGGCCGACCGGCATGAGCTCGGTCGTGATGGCGAAGAACGTGGCGAGCCCGAGCACGGCGATGCCGACCACCGACGACGTCGTGACGGTGATCGGCGTCGTGGACGGGTGGACGGTCGGGTTGCTGGTGGTGGACACGGCGGCTGACCTCCTCGAGGACGTGGAGGAGCGCGCGCGGACGACGGGTCGGCCGGGGGAGAGCGCGCTCGGGTGGACGGGATGTGGAGACGGAGTTCTTGCCACTCCACGGCGAGTGCGCCCATCCAGTCTTGCACGCTGGATCCGGATCGTGCGAGCGCACCCGGGAGGCTCTCAGGAGCGCTCCAACGCACGTGGGCGCCCGGTCAGTACATCCGACTCGTGGCGGTGCTCGTGACGGTGCCGCGTACCGCACCGCCGACCAGGCGCACCCACACCGTCCCGCTGGCCGACGTCGCGGAGAGTGAGACCGTCCCGTGCAGGGCGTCCTCGCGGGGGTAGCAGGCGCTCGTCCCCTCGATCCGGTCCGCCGTGGCGACGAGGCAGATGGTCGACGGGTCCCGGCCGACCGCCGCCCACACGTTCCACGGCGTTCCCGCGGCGTCGCCGGAGAGGGAGCGGTTCGTGAACACCAGCCGCGTGGACCGCAGCGCCACCGGGGCCTCGATCGACCCGGGCAGCTGGTCGGCGAAGGTCTGCGGCATGTCGAGCATCTGCTCGACGGTGACCGTCCCCGCCGCCGGTGTCACGGTGGTCCGCGCCGGCTCCGCCGTCCTCGCGCCGACCGAGAGCCCGACGCCGGCCCCGAGCACGAGTCCGACCACGACGGCCGCGCCGCCCGAGGCCCAGAGCACGGTCCGGTCGGTCCGGCGCACACGGTCGGTGAGCCGTCGCGCTCCGGCGAGGAGGCCCGCCCCACCCCGTCCCGTCCCGCGCCACCCCGCTCCGTCGCGGCCCGCTCCGTCGCGATCCGTTCCGTCGCGCCCCGTGCCGCCATCGGCGGTCGCAGGCCGGACGGCCCGGTGCTCATCGGGCCGGTGCTCATCGGCCCGGTGCTCGACGGCCCGGTGCGCGTCGCGCCCGACGGCCTCGTGCTCGTCGGTCTGGTGCGCACCAGGGCCGGCATCCCCGGAGTCGACCGCGTGTCCACCGGCACCCCGGGCGTCCGGGGACGACGTCCCGCTGACCGCAGCGGGCTCGTCCGGCGGGACGGCCGACGGACGGCGACCCGACGCCGGACCGGCCGGTCGGCGGCGCCCCTCCGCGCCGGACGGTGTGCCGGGGGGCGTGCCGGGGGCGACGTCGGAGCGGGACCGCCTCCGGGCCTCCCGGTCGAGGTCCGCAAGCGCGATCCGGGCGCGAACCGCCTCGGTGGGTGTCGACCCGGCGCCCCAGGCGACGCGTTCGAGACGGGCGCGTGCTGCCGCGTCGTCGTCGGTCTGGCTCATGCGCGCTCCTCGTCGTCACGCCTGTTGCAAGACTGCCACCGCCGGGATGTCGGCGCGCACCCAGACCTGGGGGAGTACGCCCGAGGGATGACCGATGCGCAGAACGACCAGTCGACCGACCCGGCCGTGCCCGCCGACGCCACCGGTTCCACGCCGGCGGACGTCGACGAGGAGACCCTCGAACCGCTCAGCCACGACACGCAGTCCGGCGAGGCCGACTACGTCGCGACGAGCCCGGGGGGCAGCGGCACCGAGCGACACGTCCCGGTGCCTGAGGAGGAGCAGGGCCGCGACAGCGAGTACGACCCGGTCGACCAGGGACCGCAGCAGGAGGGCCAGGGCGGCTGACCCCGGCCGCCGACGGCCCGCTCCCGGCTCGTCACCGCACGATCCGGCGGAGGACGGCGCGCTCCGCGAGCGTCCACACGGCGCTCGTGACGAGGTACAGCGCTGCGGCGAGCGGCGCCAGCGCGGCGAACACGACCGAGACGAACGGCGCCCACCGCGCGATCCCGGCCGTGAGGGCCGCGCCCGGCGCGGTCGCGTCCGAAGCGGCCGCCGGTGCCGCGTTCCAGTGCAGTTGCGCCCGACGCGTGTGCTCGACCGCGGCGACGAGCACCGCGAGGAGTACGAGCACGACCCAGCCGTGCACCCACAGCGGGGACGTCAGGACCGCGACCGCCGACTGCGCGAGCGGGATGCCGGCGAGGGTTGCACGGAGCAGGGTGTTGACCGTCCCGTCGATGCTCGCGTGCGTGAAGACCGTGTAGAGCAGTGAGACCACGGGTGCCTGCGCGAGGACCGGCAGGCAGCCCGCCCACGGCGCGACCCCTTCCGCGGTGTACAGCTCCTGGAGCGACCGCTGGAACCGTGCGGTGTCGCGACCGGCACGCCGGCGGAGTTCCGCGATCCGCGGGGCGAGGCGGCGCCGGTCCCGCTCCGCCCGGACCTGCAGGACGGACAACGGGACGAGCAGGACGCGGACCGCGACGGTCAGCACGACGACGGCGAGGGCTGCTGCTGCCGGTCCTGCGACCGGGGTGAGTGCGTCGGTGAGGACGGCGACGAGGTCAGCCGCGGCGTGCAGCACGGCTCGGAGGCCGGGCAGGGTGGTGATGTCCATGAGGGGGTCCTTCGATCGGAGGGGTCGGGCGCGAGCGCGGTCCGACACCGACCGGTGTCAGACCACCGGGACGACCCCCGGAGCCCGCGACCGGACGTGCCCGTCCGCATCCGGGTCGCTCCACGCGATCCGGGTGACGAGGTCCGGTGCCGTGGAGGGCACCCGGAGACGGGCCGCACCGGCCGCACCGAGGAGCAGCGCGACGAGTCGCAGCACGAGCGCGACCGCGGCGAGCGCGGCGATCCCTGCCACGGTGGCGCCCATGACGCCGAACCCGAGCACGGAGACCGCGAGGGCCGGCGCTGCACCCGAGCCGACTGCGTGGCCGAGCACGGCAGGGTCGAGCGTGTGCAGCGCGGAGAGCACGCGGACCAGCACCTCGACGACGGCCATGATGCGGCTCAGCGTAGCGTCCGCGAGCCTGCGGCGGCGTGCCGGTCGGACCGGGCAGGATCGGGGCATGAGCGCAGCTTCCCCGAGCACCCCGGCGACGGTCGCGCTGGAACGGGCCGGCATCCCGTTCACGCCGCACGTCTACGAGCACCACGAGACCGCGACGAACTTCGGCGAGGAGGCCGCCGCCGCGCTCGGGCTCCGCGAGGACCAGGTCTTCAAGACCCTCGTCGTGTCGGTCGACGGAGCGCTGGCCGTGGCGATCGTGCCGGTCGCGGACCGACTCGACCTCAAGGCCGTCGCGGCGGCCGTCGGCGGCAAGAAGGCGTCGCTCGCGGACCCGGCACTCGCCGAACGCCGGACCGGGTACGTCGTCGGCGGCATCAGCCCGATCGGGCAGCGGACACGCCTCCGCACCGTGCTCGACGCTTCGGCCGCCGAACACCCGACGATCTTCGTGTCCGGCGGGCGTCGCGGGTTCGACATCGAAGTGGTCCCGGCCGACCTGGTGCGGGCCACGGACGCGAGCACCGCCGCCATCACCCGGACCTGAGTCGACCCGGCGCAACTTCTTCCTCCGAACGGGAATGACCCCGCCCCTCCTGCGTTGCATTGAGCCGAAGGCACTCAAGTTCCCCAGGAGGTCCCTTTGCCACAGACGTTCGGCCCGACCGGCGGCAACGACTCGTTCGACGAGTTCCTCGCACGACTGCTCGCGGCTTCCCAGAACCCCGGCCAGCCGCAGCGGTCCATGCCGTTCGGACGACCGGTCGACATCACCCGGCTCCTGAGCCGTCGGACCCACGAGCTGCTCCAGCAGACCGCCGGGTACGCGGTCGAGCAGGGCCAGCACGAGATCGACGCCCTGCACGTGCTGCACGTGCTCGTCGGCACCGAGCCCTTCGCGGCCGTCCTCCGCTCGGCGGGCGCCGACCCCGAGCGTTTCGCGGCCGAGGTCGAGCAGCGGCTGCCGATGCCCTCGGGCGAGCGCGTCGAGGGCCGGCCCGCCCTGACCCCGTCCGCACAGCGGATCCTGCTCGAGGCGACGCAGGCCGCACGCGGGTTCGGCAGCACGTACACGGACCCCGAGCACGTCTTCTTCGCGCTCGTCACCGACCAGGACACGGTCGCGGGCCAGTTGCTCGCGAGCGCCGGTGTCACCCCGCAGGTGATGCAGTCCTACGCACAGGAAGCGGCCGAGGCCGCACGAGAGGGGCGTCCCATGCCCGGCACCACCGCCCAGCAGGCCCAGCAGTCGGAGACCCCGACGCTGGACCAGTACGGCACCGACCTCACCGCCCGCGCACGGCAGGGCGGCATCGACCCGGTGATCGGTCGCGCCGACGAGATCGAACAGACCGTCGAGATCCTGCTCCGTCGCACCAAGAACAACCCCGTCCTCATCGGCGAGCCCGGCGTCGGCAAGACCGCCATCGTCGAGGGACTCGCCCAGCGCATCGTCGAGGGCGACGTCCCGGCGTTGCTGCAGGGCAAGCGGGTCGTCGCCCTCGACCTGCCGGGCATGCTCGCCGGCACCCGCTACCGCGGCGACTTCGAGGAGCGTCTGACGAAGGCCATGGACGAGGTCGCCGCGCACGCGGACGAGCTCATCGTGTTCGTCGACGAGCTCCACACCGTCGTCGGGGCCGGTGGCGGCGGCGAGAGCGGTTCGATGGACGCCGGCAACATCCTCAAGCCACGCCTCGCGCGCGGTGACCTGCACCTCGTCGGCGCGACCACGCTGAACGAGTACCGCCGGATCGAGAAGGACGCCGCGCTCGAGCGTCGCTTCCAGCCGGTCACGGTCGGGGAGCCGGACGTCGAGGACGCCGTCGCGATCCTCACCGGTCTCGCACCCCGCTACGCCGAGCACCACGGCGTGACCTACACGGCCGAGGCGCTCCGTGCCGCGGTCGAGCTGTCGCACCGCTACGTCACGGACCGCCACCTGCCGGACAAGGCCATCGACCTGATCGACCAGGCCGGCGCGCGTCGTCGCCTCGCCCTGTCGGGTGACGTCGACACCGAGGCGCTGCGTGCGCAGATCGCGACGCTGAGCGCGTCGAAGGACGCGGCGGTTTCCGAGGAGCACTACGAGGAGGCGTCGCGTCTGCGCGACGAGATCGACGGACTGGAGGCGCGGATCACCGCCGCCGCGCAGGGTGACGCCGGTCGCGCCTCCCGTCAGGAGCAGGTGGGCACGTCGATCACCGGAGCGGACATCGCGGAGGTGGTGGCGCGCGCCACCGGCATCCCGGCGACCCGCCTGACGGCGGGGGACCGTACCCGGCTCGCGTCCCTCGAGGACGAGCTCCACGAGCGCGTCGTCGGCCAGGACGATGCCGTGCGCGCGATCGCGACGGCCGTCCGGCGCAGCCGGACCGGCATGGGCGACCCGCGTCGCCCGGTCGGCAGCTTCCTGTTCCTCGGTCCGACCGGCGTCGGCAAGACCGAACTCGCCAAGGCGCTGGCCTCGTCGTTGTTCGGCGACGAGTCGGCGATGCTCCGCTTCGACATGAGCGAGTTCGGCGAACGCCACACGGTGTCGCGGCTCGTCGGTGCCCCTCCGGGGTACGTCGGCTACGACGAGGCCGGGCAGCTCACCGAGCGCGTCCGTCGGAACCCGTACTCGGTGATCCTGCTCGACGAGGTCGAGAAGGCTCACCCGGACGTGTTCAACCTGCTGCTGCAGGTGCTCGACGACGGACGCCTGACCGACGGACAGGGCCGGACGGTCGACTTCCGGAACACGGTCGTCATCATGACGTCGAACATCGGCTCCGAGTTCCTCGCGTCGCGCTCCGGTGCGCTCGGCTTCTCGGCCACGGCGGACGGCGGCTACGCGGAGGCGGATCTCCGCCAGCGGGTGATGGGCAAGCTCCGTGAGGCGATGCGGCCCGAGTTCATCAACCGCATCGACGACATCGTGCTGTTCCGCAAGCTCGAGCGCTCGCAGCTGGCGTCCATCGTCGACCTGCTGCTGCAGGACACCGCGCTCCGGCTGCTGGCGCAGGACATGACCCTGTCGGTGTCCGAGGCGGCGACCGCCTGGCTCGCCGAGCACGGGTACGAGCCGGAGTACGGCGCACGGCCGCTCCGCCGGCTGATCCAGCGCGAGGTCGACGACCGCATCGCGACCCTCGTGGTCGAGGAACGGGTGCACGGCGGTGACACCGTCCGGATCGACGTCGTCGACGACGCGCTCGTCGCCCGCGTCGAGGAGCCCGCGGCGGTCTAGTCCCGCGGTGGAAGCGCCCCGGTACCGATTCGGTACCGGGGCGCTTCTGTGTGCAGTGCATCGTGTTCCGGAATGCAATCCGGACGAATTCCGAGAAATGGGTTGCGGCTCCGCTGGGAATGTGGATAGTGTTCACGAGCACACCAGTCAGCACGAGACCGAGAGAGGGGGCTGACCATGTTCATGACCACGACGACTCCGTTCCGTGGGATCCGTGGGACAAGCTGGACCTCCCTCCTGGTCCGCTGACCTCGGGCGTTCCGCACCGGTCGACACCTGCCGTCCCCGCCTCGTCGGGGTTCGCTGCACCCGCTCGCGCTCCGCGTCCGATCCCCGCTCAGCGGGTCTGATCGGCCCGCGGAGAATGCGCTGACGGTCGCACCGGAAACGGCTGACCCTGCGGCGCCTGCGTCCTCGGATCGTCATTCTCCGTTCCGTTCCGGAACCGTTGCGGAATGCACCGCATTGCATTCCTGCATTCTCCGTGCGCCCGTTCCCGGGCGTCTTCGCCGCGCCCGCATCCCGGGTCGGTCCGTCGCGCCCACTCCCGGGCGTCCTGCTCGAAAGCGAACCACCGTGTCATCGAAGACCACGTCCATCCGTCCGCCCGACACCGTCGACCAGCAGCGTCGCGTGTCCCTGGCCGACCGCATCGCGCTGCGGGTCGGCATGTCCCTCATCATCTGGAGTCGTCGGACCCACCGCGTGCGGCCGTCGGTCGACTTCGCGACGCGGCAGCGGCTCGAGCGTGAGCTGCGCGAGCGCGAGGTCGCCCTGCTGGTGCAGGGCGCCGCGATGCGCATGTGGCGCTGACCCGCCCCGTGCCTCGGTCCTCCGGACGCACGACGCGCCGCCCTCGGTCCTCCGGACGCACGACGCCGTCCGGGTCCCGGTCCAGCGGCGCGTCGTGCGACGAGCGCGACCGCACGCGGCGCGTCGTGTGACGAGGAGCAGCGTCCGCCCGCCCGCGCCGCCCGCACGGTCCGGCGCCGTACCGGCCGACCGCACGCGGGCCGCAGCCCGCGCGCGCGACGCACCCCGCGCCTCCCGTACCGTTGTCCGGTGACCGAAACCGCAGCTGCACTCGTCGAACGCCTCACCGCCATCGTCCCGGACTTCCCGAAGCCGGGCATCCTGTTCCGCGACGTCACGCCGGTGTTCGCCGACCCGGTCGCGTTCGGACGCATCTGCGAGGCCCTCGCCGCGCCCTTCGCCGTCGGAGCCGGTTTCGCGGCGGTCGCCGGCATCGAGGCGCGCGGGTTCGCCCTCGCCGGCGGCATCGCCGCGCAGCACCAGGTCGGTGTGCTGACCGTCCGCAAGGCGGGGAAGCTCCCCGGCGAGGTGCTCAGTGAGCAGTACGCGCTCGAGTACGGCGAGGCCGAGCTGGAACTGCGCCCCGGGCAGCTCGAACCGGGTACCCGGGTGCTCGTCGTCGACGACGTCCTCGCGACCGGCGGCACCGCGGCGGCGACCGTGACGCTGCTCGAGCGCGCCGGGTACGAGGCCGTCGGGTTCGCCGCACTGCTCGAGCTCGACGGGCTCGCCGGTCGCGAGCGCCTCGAACAGCGCCTGCCCGTGACCACGCTCGGTCGCGTCCCCGCCTGACCGGCGGTCCACTCGCCACTACCATCGACGTACCACCAGACCGAGGGAGCCCCACCATCGTGACCGAGTCAGTCGCCGCAGAACCCGCAGAGCCCGCAGACCTGCCCCAGGCACCCGAGCCCCGCACCGCGACGACGACCACGACGGGCACGGAGCTGTTCGACGGTGTCCGTGGTGTCGTCGCGATCCGCGTCGGCGGCGTCCTCAAGGACCTCGCCGCCGACGTGCAGGCGGGCGAGACCGCCGAGGCCGTGACCCTGCAGGAGCAGGACGGGCTCGACATCCTGCGGCACTCCGCCGCGCACGTGCTCGCGCAGGCGGTGCAGCAGATCAACCCGGACGCGAAGCTCGGCATCGGCCCGCCCGTCACCGACGGCTTCTACTACGACTTCGACGTCGCCGAGCCCTTCACGCCGGAGGACCTCAAGGCGATCGAGAAGGGCATGGACCGCATCGTCAAGCAGGCCCAGCGCTTCCGGCGCACGGTCGTGACCGACGACGAGGCCCGCGAGCGGATGGCGGGGGAGCCCTACAAGCAGGAGCTCATCGGCCTCAAGGGCGCCGCGGCCGAGGGTGACTCCGGCGAGAGCGTCGAGGTCGGTGCCGGCGAGCTGACGGTCTACGAGAACGTCGACCCGAAGTCGGGCGAGGTCGTCTGGCAGGACCTCTGCCGTGGCCCGCACGTCCCGCACACGCGCTGGATCGGCAACGCAGCGAAGCTCATGCGCGTCGCGGCGGCGTACTGGCGCGGCTCCGAGAAGAACCCGCAGCTGCAGCGCATCTACGGCACCGCGTGGCCGGACAAGGACCAGCTCAAGGCGTACCTCGTCCGTCTCGAAGAGGCAGCGAAGCGCGACCACCGCAAGCTCGGCGCCGAACTCGACCTGTTCTCGTTCCCGGACGAGATCGGCTCGGGCCTGGCGATCTTCCACCCGAAGGGCGGCATCATCCGCCGCGAGATGGAGGACTACTCGCGTCGTCGGCACGAGCAGGAGGGCTACTCGTTCGTCTACACGCCGCACATCACCAAGGGCGACCTGTTCGAGCAGTCCGGGCACCTCGGCTGGTACAAGGACGGCATGTTCCCGGCCATGCACATGGACGAGGCCCGCGACGAGGACGGCAACGTCACCCGGCAGGGGGCGGACTACTACCTCAAGCCGATGAACTGCCCGATGCACATCCTGGCGTACCGGTCGCAGGCACGCTCGTACCGCGACCTGCCGCTGCGCATGTTCGAGTTCGGCACGGTCTACCGCAACGAGAAGTCAGGCGTCATCCACGGCCTCACCCGGGTCCGCGGTCTGACGCAGGACGACGCCCACATCTTCACCACGAAGGAGAAGATGAAGGAGGAGCTGACGACGACGCTCCAGTTCGTGCTCTCGCTGCTCCGCGACTACGGCCTCGACGACTTCTACCTCGAGCTCTCCACGAAGGACCCGGACAAGTACGTCGGTGACGACGACGTCTGGGAAGAGGCGACGAACACGCTGCGCGAGGTGGCGGAAGAGACCGGTCTCGAACTCGTGCCGGACCCTGCGGGCGCGGCGTTCTACGGCCCGAAGATCTCCGTGCAGGCGCGCGATGCCATCGGCCGGACCTGGCAGATGTCGACCGTCCAGCTCGACTTCAACCTGCCCGAGCGGTTCGAACTCGAGTACGCGGCGGCCGACGGCACCCGCCAGCGCCCGGTGATGATCCACCGCGCCCTGTTCGGGTCGATCGAGCGGTTCTTCGGCGTCCTCACCGAGCACTACGCCGGAGCCTTCCCGGCCTGGCTGTCCCCGGTGCAGGTCGTCGCGATCCCGGTCGCGGAGGAGTACGGCGACTACCTCGACGAGGTCGTCGCGAAGCTCCGCGCGAAGGGCGTGCGCGCCGAGGTCGACCACTCGGACGACCGGATGCAGAAGAAGATCCGCACGCACACCAAGGCGAAGGTGCCGTTCCAGCTCATCGCGGGCGGCGACGACCGCGACGCGGGCGCGGTGAGCTTCCGCTTCCGCGACGGTCGGCAGGACAACGGCGTGCCCGTGGACGAAGCGGTCGAGCGCATCACCACCGCCATCCGCGACCGCGTGCAGGTCTGATGTCCGGTCCGCTCGACGACGAGGGCGACCCGCTGGTGATCCGGGACGCCGCCACCCAGGCGGCGGTCCCGGACGCCTTCCAGCGGCTGTGGAACCCGCACCGGATGGCGTACATCGACGCCGGCCGAGCAGGCGAGGGCCGTGGACACCGGGACGACTGCCCGTTCTGCGAGGCGCCGCGGAAGTCCGATGAGGACGCCCTCATCGTCGCGCGCGGTGCGCACGCGTACGTGCTGCTCAACCTGTACCCGTACAACAACGGCCACCTGCTCGTGTGCCCGTTCCGGCACGTCCCGCTCTACGACGAGGCGACGCCGGAGGAACTCCAGGAGATCGGCGAGCTGACCCAGACCGCGATGCGGGTCCTCCGGCAGGTATCGCACTGCGACGGCTTCAACATCGGGATGAACCAGGGCGAGGTCGCCGGTGCCGGGGTCGCCGCCCACCTGCACCAGCACGTGGTCCCGCGGTGGGAGTCGGACTCGAACTTCTTCCCGATCATCGCCCGGACCAAGTCGATGTCGCAGATGCTCGGAGACACCCGGGTGCTCATCGCGGACGCTTGGGGCGAACAGCGCTGACGCCTGCTCCGCACTAAGATGGGGGGATCATGAGCGACAGCACCCCCAGTACCGTCACCGCCACTTCGACCACCGGGTCCTCGCGCGTCAAGCGCGGCCTCGCGGAGATGCTCAAGGGCGGCGTCATCATGGACGTGATCGACGCCGACCAGGCCCGTATCGCCGAGGAAGCCGGCGCCACGGCCGTCATGGCCCTCGAGCGTGTCCCGGCCGACATCCGCGCCCAGGGTGGCGTCGCGCGCATGTCCGACCCGTCGATGATCGAGGAGATCATCGCCGCTGTGTCGATCCCGGTCATGGCGAAGGCCCGCATCGGTCACTTCGTCGAGGCCCAGGTGCTCCAGGAGCTCGGCGTCGACTACATCGACGAGTCCGAGGTCCTCTCGCCCGCCGACTACGTCAACCACATCGACAAGTGGGGCTTCACGACGCCCTTCGTCTGTGGCGCGACGAACCTCGGGGAAGCGCTCCGCCGCATCACCGAGGGCGCGGCCATGATCCGCTCCAAGGGTGAGGCCGGCACCGGTGACGTGTCCGAGGCGACCCGGCACATCCGCACCATCTCGAAGGAGATCGCGGCGCTGCGCAACCTCAAGGAAGACGAGCTCTACGTCGCCGCGAAGGAGCTCCAGGCGCCGTACGACGTCGTCAAGGAGGTCGCGCAGACCGGCAAGCTCCCCGTCGTGCTGTTCACCGCCGGTGGTGTCGCCACCCCGGCAGACGCCGCGATGATGATGCAGCTCGGTGCGGACGGGGTGTTCGTCGGCTCCGGCATCTTCAAGTCGGGCGACCCGGCGAAGCGCGCCGCGGCGATCGTCAAGGCCGTGACCTTCTCCGACGACCCGAAGGTGATCGCCGAGGTGTCCCGAGGCCTGGGCGAGGCCATGGTCGGCATCAACGTCGCCGACGTCCCCGCGCCGCACCGTCTCGCCGAGCGCGGCTGGTGAGCGCCCGACCCCGCATCGGGGTCCTCGCTCTGCAGGGCGACTTCCGCGAGCACATCGCGTCGCTGACGGAGCTCGGGGCCGACGTCGTGCCGCTCCGCCGGCCGGAGGAACTCCCGGCGCTCGACGGCGTCGTCATCCCCGGCGGAGAGTCGAGCGTGATGGACAAGCTGTCCCGGACGTTCGGCCTCGCGGAACCCCTCGCGGACGCGATCCGGAGCGGCCTGCCGGCGTACGGCACGTGTGCGGGCATGATCATGCTCAGCCAGCGGATCACCGACGGCATCGCCGGGCAGCACACGCTGGGGGTCCTCGACACGACGGTCCGACGCAACGCCTTCGGCAACCAGAACGACTCCTTCGAGACCGACATCCCGATGCCGGAACTCGGTGCGGAACCCGTGCACGCGGTGTTCATCCGGGCCCCCGTCGTCGAGGAGCACGGCGCGGACGTGCGCGTGCTCGGCGCGCTGGCGGACGGCCAGGTCGTCGCGGTGCAGCAGGGCAACGTCCTCGCGAGTGCCTTCCACCCGGAGGTCGCAGGGGAGGACCGCTTCCACCGGCGCTTCCTCGAGATGGTCCGGTCCGCCTGATCCGCCCCGCACCACGCAGCGTCGGCGGTTCGTCGCAGCGAACATGTTGTGGCCGTTTCGACGGCGCTAGGACGGTCTCGTCAGCCGATCCGCTCCCGGACTCGTCACGGGAGTCATGCACAACGTCCTCATCTACGCTGAGCTGGGGCATGAGGGGGCGGAATGCGTTTCAGGCGAACTGTGGTGCTGTCCGGTTTGATGAGTGCGAGCGCGATCGCGCTTGCTGGGTGCGCAGCATTCCCCGCAGCTCCGAGCGCGGTGGGCTCGGATTGGCCGAGCACCGTCGTGCCGAGCGCGGTGCGGTGGCCGTCGGACTGGGTCGACGGCATGGCGGGTGAGTCCGAGGCCGTCGGCGGTCCGATCGTCGGGCTCCGCCTCGAGTACGTGTCGGAGCACTGGATGTGGCGGATCCGCAGCACCGACCAGGGGAAGACGGACCTGCTCGGAGAGGCCGATGCAGGACCGGCAAGCGGCGTCGAGGCGCTCATCGACGCCGCGGACCTCAGCCTCGTCCGAAGGCACGGAGTCACTTTGTCCGAGGCTGAGACCATGGAGACGGCCACCAACTACCACGACGCCGTGCAGGCTTCGAGCGAGGAGTGGCCCGGCCCGCGGCTGGTCGAGCTGCAGCGTGTGCTCGACGATCGCCAATCGACGTGGAGGGTCACGACCTACGACACCGAGGACGGCACCCTTTCCTCTCGGACGCTCTGAGCACACGCCCCGGGCGGATGCGGCATGCAGCTCGGAGCGCTCTTCCGGCCAGCATGCGAAGCTGAGGACCAGGGGGCGGCAACGACGGGTGGCGTGGGCTCCGGGCACGGTGGGTCTCGCCCTCGTCACGGGTCGGGTCGCAGCGACGGTCGCTGTCTTCGCCCACGCGGCTCCAGTGCACCTCGGATGGCAGGCCGCGTCGACTGCGGCGACGAATCCCGACCCACTAGCTGATCCGCCTCCAGACATGGCTGTCGTCGATCTGCAGATCGCGATCATGCTCGCCACAGCGCTTCCCGTCGCGCTGACCGTCCTGCTGCTCGGACTCGTTGCTGTTCTGCTCCGTCGAGGCCGCGGATGGGCTCTCGCGCCATCATGGACAGCGACCGCTGTCGGAGCGTTCGGACTGATCCCCGCACTTCTAGCCACGCTCGCAGGTCTCGCGGGCGGCGTGTCCAACGGTTTCATCCTCTCTTCGGATGAACGACAACCGACCGTCCCGATGGCCGATCCTCGAACGGTCGCCGCAGAGCAGCTATGTCAGCAGCGCGGTCAGCTTGTCGCTCAACCCGTCGAACGTGGCTCGCCTGCTGAGCTGCTGAGCCTCTACGTCGACCCTGACCGGTTCGGTTCGAGCATCGGCAGTGCGCTTCACAACCGGTTCGTCGGGGTGGTTCCACCTGGCACCGCCGAGCTTGAGGTGTGGGACGGGAACGACCGGGCCGAGAGCTTCTACTCGCACCGAGGCTGGCGACCGACTACACGGAGCAGGCCAGGCGTCGCGGGAAAGCCCTTCGTCATCTGGACCCTCGACCTCCGCCCCAGCGCGCGACCGAACACCGTCCGGTAGCCGATCGCCGAGACGACTCAGGCACCGAGGGGTGCTTGTACCCTCGCCAGATGAACCAGGACGACGTTCTCGAGCACATCGTCGAGCGGGAGCGAGCTTCGGACCGGCCGTTGGTCGTCGGCATCTCCGGCTTCTGTGGGTCCGGCAAGTCGACGTTTGCGCGAGGCCTGGTCGCAGCGCTTCACGATGCAGCGCGTGTGCGCGGTGACGACTTCCTGGATCCCGCACGTTCACACCGCCGCTCCTTCGACTGGGACGGCGTGGATCGGAAGCGGCTGGTATCGACAGTGCTGCAACCGTTCCGAGAAGGACGCTCAAGCCACTTCCAGCGATACGACTGGGCGCGGCGAGCCCTCGGCCCTGAAGAGCCCCTGCCGCAGGCGAGAACTCTCGTCGTGGACCTCATCGGACTCTTCCACCCCGAGGCGCTGCCGACTCTCGACGTGACCATCTGGTGCGACGTCGACCTTGATACTGCCGCCCACCGTGGTGTCGCCCGAGACCGGAAGCTCGGCCGGAGTCACGAGGCTCTCTGGCGCGACATCTGGCTACCGAACGAACGAGACTTCGAGCAGCGCTTCACGCCCCGCGTCACCGCCGACCTGCTCCACACACCGTCTCGCTAGCCGGTCACCGCCTCGGGCCCTCGTAGTCGCTCCGATAGGGGGTCCGCTACTGAGACAGTGTCTGTTCCTTCTTCTGGTCGAGCCAGCTCAGATCGGCCGCGAGACCGGTCACCTCCGCGATGAGTCGGGAGATGTGGAAGCCGTCGACGGTCGCGTGGTTGCCTTGCACTGCCAGCGGCATGAGTGTCCTGCCGTCGCGCTGTTCGTACTTGCCGATGGTGAAGATCGGTGCCAGGTAGGTCCACGCGTCCTTGAGTTGCAGCTCGAGGCTGGTGAACGAGGTCCAGGGCAGGCTCGACACGTCGAACGTGTTCTCGGGGACTTCGCGTTGCGGGACGTACGAGGTCGAGTTCCGGTACTCGGTCAGGAGCGGCAGCGCGGTTTCGTGGAACACCGCGAAGTCAGGGTGGTACGCGGCCCAGACCGTGGAGAACGTCTCCGCCGTCGGGTTGAAGACCGTGAAGAACGGGTGGGTGACGTCCCAGACGGCGAGGTCGCCGGCAGCGTCTATCGTCATCCGGAATTCGTCGTGACGGTTGACGACCGTTGCGAGCATCCAGAGCTGTGCGATGTAGGTCTTCCGGTCGGAGGAGCGGAGGCGAGCGGCTAGCTCCGAGACGTCGACGTGCGCGGTCATCGACCAGAGGCAGGGGCCCTTCCGGGAGAAGTGTTCGAAGTGCTCGCGGCGGGGCCAGCGATCCATGTCGACCTTCGTCAGTCCCGCACTGTCCACCCTGCAACCGTAGGGGCGCCACGCCGGTCACGGCGCCTCCCGTACAACGATCGGCCACCGGACGCCGAGTGCTGGAACGATGAGCGCGTGACGTTTCACACCGTGACCGAGCATGACGTCGACCCCCTTCGTGCTTTCCTACGCGACGCCGACCTCACCCTTGCCGGTCTTGACGAGCCGACCGTTCACCTCTGGATCGAACAGGACGAAGCCGGGACAGTGATCGGCAGCACCGGCTTCGAGTTGAGCCGGGACGGCACCCACGCGCTGATCCGGAGCGTCGCCGTCGCGCCCGACCTTCGTGCGGCCGGTGCCGGCTCGCGCCTCGCCATGTTCGCACTCGTACAAGCGGCACAGGCGGGGGCATCGTGCGCTTGGCTGTTCTCGCGACGGTCGGGGCCGTTCTGGCAGAAGCTCGGCTTCACCAATGCCGACCGAGAACGCCTGGCCGCCCTGCTACCCGAGACGCAACAGGTACGCCTGTTCGTCGGAACCGGCCAGCTCGGCACCGAAGTCGCATGGTCACGCACCCTCACCGACCTGTCCCGATGGACGATGGACCAGCAGTTGCCGCGGAAACCAGGATCCGCCCTCCGCGACGAGAGGTCGGGCGACCTCGATTCCCGAGACTCGCGGTAGACGGATCGGGTTCGGCTCGGTTCCACTCGTGGGGATGAGGCAGCGAACGCGCATCGTGTTGGTTGCATCGATCGCGCTGCTAGCGATCGTCGGAGCCGCTGTAGGGGTGCGTGTCTGGTACGACACAAATCAGCGTGAGAAGACAGACGCAGCCTTCACCGCGATGCGCGTCGTTGATCAGCGCATCGATCTACGGAGCGTCATTCCGGAAGCGAGACGCACCGAGACCGGTGTCGCGGTCAGGCCCCTGGGCGCGGGGCCGGGTCCATCCATCGACTACGCATTCGAAGCAGCGGCGACGCCAGACTGGAAGGCGCGGGTCGGCAAGCGAATGGAGACGGCCGGATTCGGCGAAAACGGGGAGCCCTGGTTCACGCAGGTGGGCGACGAGCCCGTGTCCGTGACGATGTCCGGTGCGACCGCCGGAAGCGGCGGGTCAGTCTACTTGGTGATGTCCACTTCGAGAGATGGAGCGCTCACCCCCGACCGAGTTCGGGCACACGTCGGCCCGTAGCGGATGCGTCACCGGAGAACTTGCAAGACTCGCCGGCATGTCGCGCACCGGATTCGCGGAGCGGTTCCGCACGGTCTCTGGCGGCACGCCGCTGTCCTACCTGACGCACTGGCGATGGTCCTCGCTCAGCGCTCACTCTGCGACCCCGAAGTCCGCGTGAAGGCTCTCGCCACCGACCTCGGCTACGGCTCGGAAAGCGCATCCAGCAATGCATTCAAGCGCGAAGTCGGCCGATCGCCTCTCCTACCGCCGCCAGATAACGGCGTCTCCATAGCCGATCCCTCAGCGGGACGTCGGCATCACGCGTGTCGAAGCAGGTGGTGAGTCTCTGTGTCCTCAAAGCGGACGAAGCCGAGCCGCTCGTACAAGCGGCGGGCCGATGTGTTCATCTTGTGCACCTGCAGCAACGTCCCGCGGTGCGCCTTCGCAGCCTCTCCCAGAACCCATCTGAGACCGGCCGATCCGATGCCCTCGTTCTGATACTCAGGGCGCACCTCGATGAGTTCAAGCCAAAGGTCGTTTCCGCGGGCACCGAGATACAGGCCTCCGACTGGTTTCGCATCCTGCTCGATGACGTGCACGTCGTGGTCACCGACCAACGGAGCGAAGAAGCGCCCCTGTTGCTCTGGGTCCCAAGGGCCGTAAGCGGCTTCGACCAGCTCTTTGTGCGCGTCCTCGTGCAGTAGGAAGAGCCAGTCGTGATCGGCTTCGGTGGCTGGTCGAACGGTGATCCCCATCCGACGAGATCAGCGAAGGCTTCAGCCGGGGCTTGAGCCCGAACGGGTTGTCGTACCGATGACCGATCCTTCCTAGGGCAGGCGGTACTGAGGCCAGCAACAGCCGATCCCCTGGTGGAACGTGTATCAACGCCGACGAGGGTCAACCTCGTGAGCGCCGCACGATCCCCGATACGACGCAGGCGAGGCCGGCGATGAGCGCGATGAGCAGCACCACGAAGGCCGCCCCATGGATCGTCGGGTTGATGATCCACACAAGCAGCGCGAACGCGATCACGACGACGCCGATCACGACGAGACTTCAAGCAGACATGGGGCGAGTCAGTCATGACGGATGCCGTTCCGATAGCCGGTCGTCCACCGGATCACGGCTGGCGGCGACAACCGCGACAACTTGCCCGTGTCCTGCTTGACCTGGGGATTCCCGTATGACTGTCCCGCGAAGATGCCCGGTGAAGGGGCGCTGAACGCAACATCCTCACGAACCCGAGCAAGGGTGCGGCACTTCCAGTCGGGTGACGCCAGCGCGGGGACCAGATCGCTACGCGTCCCGCTCGAGCACGTTCCTGCCGAACGCCGTGTTCACCCCGCCAGCGACCGAGCGCGCACGGCACGCTGCTCCTGACTCGCCGGGAGACGACCCCTGACGAAGGCAGCACCGAGGAACGCGCTCCGGCGACGAGTCGTGTGCGAAGGAGACGAGTCACTCGCGCGGCGACAGGTACTCCGCTGCGCGGAACGGCCCGCATCGCGTCTCGCGGACCCGGAAGGCGAGCGCTCGCGCGACGCGGCGCGAGGCGGCGGTGATCCGTGCCTCTCGGATCGGTAGACTGGACCGGATTTTCGGCTAGACGCAAGGAGAACCGTGTCCGGGCATTCCAAGTGGGCAACGACCAAGCACAAGAAGGCGGTCATCGACCAGCGCCGTGCCAAGTCGTTCGCCAAGCTCATCAAGAACATCGAGGTCGCCGCGAAGATGGGCGGCGCCGACATGTCGGGCAACCCGACGCTGGTCGACGC
The DNA here is from genome assembly GCF_003234855.1 of Curtobacterium sp. MCBD17_032. Taxonomy (GTDB): domain Bacteria; phylum Actinomycetota; class Actinomycetes; order Actinomycetales; family Microbacteriaceae; genus Curtobacterium. The sequence continues at coordinate 180,180 of NZ_QKTO01000004.1, read as the reverse complement.
GGTCCAGAAGGCCAAGAAGACCTCGGTGCCGAACGACAACATCGACCGCGCCGTCAAGCGTGGTGCCGGTCTCACCGGTGAGTCGATCGAGTACACGACGATCATGTACGAGGGCTACGGCCCGAACGGCGTCGCGCTGCTCATCGAGTGCCTCACCGACAACAAGAACCGCGCTGCGGCCGAGGTCCGGACCGCGATGTCCCGCAACGGTGGCACCATGGCCGACCCGGGCAGCGTCGCCTACAACTTCAACCGCAAGGGCGTCATCTCGGTCACGAAGACCGACGGGCTCTCGGAGGACGACGTCATGACGGCCGTGCTCGACGCGGGTGTCGAGGACGTCATCGACCAGGGCGGCGGCTTCGAGGTCATCACCGAGGCCTCCGACCTCGTCCAGGCGCGCACGGCCCTGCAGGACGCCGGGATCGACTACGACTCGGCCGACGCCGAGTTCGTCCCGAACCTCAAGGTCGAGGTCGACGCCGACACCGCTCGCAAGGTGTTCAAGCTCATCGACGCGCTCGAGGACTCCGACGACGTGCAGAACGTCTACGCGAACTTCGACGTGCCCGCGGACGTCCAGGCCGAGCTCGACGAGGACGAGGAATAAGCCAGTGCTCCGCGTGCTCGGGGTGGACCCCGGGCTCACCCGGTGCGGTGTCGGCGTGGTCGAGGTCACGCCCGACCGCCGTGCCCGCCTCGTGCACGTCACGGTCGTCCGCACCCCGGCGGACATGGCCCTGGAACTGCGGTTGCTCGCGATCGCGGAAGGCATCGCCGAGCAGATCGACGCGCACCGTCCTGATGCGGTCGCGGTCGAGCGTGTCTTCGCGCAGGCGAACGTACGGACCGTGATGGGCACCGCGCAGGCGTCCGGCCTCGCGCTGCACGCCGCCGCGGCGCGCGGCCTGCCCGTCGGGCTGCACACGCCGTCCGAGGTGAAGGCCGCCATCACCGGGTACGGCAACGCGGACAAACGGCAGGTGCAGGCGATGGTCGCGCGGGTCCTCGGTCTGGCCGAGGCGCCGAAGCCCGCTGACGCCGCCGACGCGCTCGCGCTGGCGGTGTGCCATGCCTGGAGGCTCGGCGCACCCGACGCGCCCAGCACCGGTACGCAGACGCTCACCCCGGCACAGCGCGCGTGGCGGGACGCGCAGGCGGGTGCGGCCGGCCGGAGCGCGGCGTCGCCGCTCGTGCGGAGCGGCGGTCCGAGGACGTCCGCGGTCCGCCCTAGGCTCGGGGCATGATCGCGAGTCTCCGTGGCACCTGCATCGACGTGGCCGGATCGACCGCGGTGGTCGAGGTCGGGGGAGTCGGGTACGCGGTGACCGTCACGCCGGCCCATGCCCTGACCATGCGACACGGCGCAGAGGTCTTCGTGCGCACGGCGCTCATCGTCCGCGACGACGCGTTCGAGCTGTTCGGCTTCGACTCGGTCGAGGCACTCCGCGTGTTCGACCTGCTCCGCAGCGTCTCCGGCGTCGGCCCGAAGTCCGCGCTCGGTGTCCTCGGGCAGATGACCGCGGCCCAGGTGGCGAACGCCGTGGCGAACGACGACGACGCCGCGTTCCGCAAGGTCTCCGGGATCGGACCGAAGACCGCCAAGCTCATCATCGTGGCACTCGCCGGCAAGCTCGCCGCGTTCGAGGCGCCGTCCGCCACGAGTGCGGCCGGCGCGGCCGCCGCCCACCCCGCGTCCGAGGACGTCGTCATCGCGCTCGTCGGGCTCGGCTGGCGCGAGGAGGCCGCGCGCTCGGCCGTCGACGACGCCGTCGCGAACGAGCCCGGCGTCGCCCAGATGGGGACGCAGGCGCTGCTCCGTGCCGCGCTCGGCACGCTCCGCCCCGCGGGGGCCGGCCGATGAGCGGCGGCATCACCGCCGCGGACGCCCAGTCGCCCGAGGAACTCGCGTTCGAGGGCGCGCTCCGCCCGAAGTCCCTCGACGAGTTCGTGGGGCAGCGCAAGGTCCGCGGACAGCTCGACCTGCTCCTCAAGGCCGCGGCGATGCAGGAGCGCACGCCCGACCACATCCTGATGGCCGGACCGCCCGGGCTCGGCAAGACGACGCTCGCGATGATCGTCGCGCACGAGTCGAACCGGCCGCTGCGCATGTCGAGCGGGCCGGCGATCCAGCACGCCGGCGACCTCGCCGCCGTCCTGTCGTCACTCATGCCCGGCGAGGTCCTGTTCATCGACGAGATCCACCGGATGGCCCGGTCGGCCGAGGAGATGCTCTACCTCGCGATGGAGGACTTCCGGATCGACGTCATGGTCGGGAAGGGCGCCGGCGCCACGAGCATCCCGCTCGACCTCGCGCCGTTCACCCTGGTCGGTGCGACCACCCGTGCCGGCCTCCTGCCGAACCCCTTGCGTGACCGGTTCGGCTTCACGGCGCACCTCGAGTTCTACGAGCGCGACGAGCTCGAGCAGGTCCTCATCCGTGCCGCCCACCTGCTCGAACTCGACTTCGACCGGTACGCCCTGCGGGAGATCGCCGGGCGCTCCCGTGGCACCCCGCGCATCGCGAACCGCCTGCTCCGGCGGGTGCGTGACTTCGCACTCGTGCACGGCACCCGGGACGGCATGGCCGCGGTGCAGGGCGCGCTCGACCTGTACGACGTCGACGAGTACGGTCTCGACCGGCTCGACCGCGCCGTGCTCGAGACGATGCTCACCCGGTTCGACGGCGGTCCGGTCGGCCTCAACACGCTCGCGGTGTCCGTCGGCGAGGAGTCCGAGACGATCGAGTCGGTCGTCGAACCGTTCCTCGTCCGGATCGGCCTCGTCACCCGGACCCCGCGCGGTCGCATCGCCAGCCCGCAGGCATGGCGCCACTTCGGACTCACGCCGGGCCAGGCCGCCGCACAACCCGGGTTGTTCGACGCCGACGGGGCGTGAAGTACCGTACATCTGCGTGCTCTAGACTGCTCGCGCCCGAGACCGCTCGACCGACCGGAGGGTCCCCATGGACCAGTACTTCCTCATCATCATCATCGTGGCGTTCGCGGCCTTCATGTTCTACAGCAGCCGCAAGCGCAAGAAGCAGCAGTCGGAGACCGCCAGCCAGATGGTCCCCGGTGCCCGCGTCATGCTCTCCTTCGGCCTCTACGGCACGCTCGTGTCCGTCGACGACGAGAAGGTCACCGCAGACGTCGAGATCGCACCGGGCACCGTCATCACGGTGCACCGCCAGACCCTGTCCCGCGTCGTGCCGGAGGAGACCGCCGAGCCCGTCGAGACGACCACCACGACCGAGCCGGCAGCCGACCACGTCACCGAGCTGAACGGCGAGCCGATCTACGGCGAGCGGGTCGAGGACGTCGACACCACGAAGCGCAAGACCGAAGACTGACAGACGACGCCGTCGGGACCGACCGACGGTGCGACACCATGGGCCCCGCGCGTTCCGACGCGCGGGGCTCACGACAGAAAGACGAGACGACCGGTGGCACGATCGACACCCGTCAAGAAGGCGCTCCGCTCGCTCACCTGGTTGGTGATCATCCTCGCGATCCTCGCCGGGCTGAACACCGCAGCGTCGATCCTCGCGAGCACGTCGAAGGACGCCTCCGACAAGTGGTACGACGGGGCCAGTTGGGTCCCGGAGCTGGCGCTCGACCTGCAGGGCGGCACCCAGATCACCCTCGCGGCCCAGAGCACCGAGGGATCCGCGGTCACCTCGGAGCAGCTGCAGCAGGCGGTGAACATCATCCGCCAGCGCATCGACGCGACCGGTGTCTCGGAGTCCGAGATCAACACGCAGGGCGCGAACAACATCGTCGTCTCGATCCCGGGCAAGCCCGACCAGGAGACCATCCAGCGGATCGAGGCAGCGGCGAAGCTGACGTTCCGCCCGGTCCTCTACACCGAGGCCGCGTCGGACAGCGCGGTCGGCGACGACGGCTCGGCGTCGGCGTCCCCGACGCCGTACTCGCCGCCCGCGTCGCTCCAGGCGACCCCCAGCGCGGAGCCGACCAACGGCAGCGACCTGGCCTGGGTGACGCCCAAGCTGCAGGACCTGTACACGAACTACAAGTGCTCCGCTCCGGACGACGTCACCGCCGCGCCGGACGACGAGCCGCTCGTGACGTGTGACGCCGACGGCACCGCGAAGTACATCCTCGGTCCGGTCGAGGTCTCCGGTGCGGACATCAGCAACGCCACCTCCGGCCTCGCCTCGAACTCGCAGGGCACGACGACCGGCGAATGGGCCGTCAACCTGACCTTCAACGGGGCCGGCACGAAGGACTTCGCCACCGTCACGAACCGCCTCGTCTCGCTCGCGCAGCCGCAGAACCAGTTCGCCATCGTCCTCGACGGCACGGTCATCACGGCCCCGTCGACGAACGCGGCGATCACGAACGGCAAGGCGCAGATCACCGGAGCCTTCACCGCGGACTCCTCGAAGACCCTCGCCGACCAGCTGAAGTACGGCGCGCTGCCGATCAACTTCCAGGTGCAGTCGAACGAGGTCATCTCGGCGACGCTCGGCACCGCGCAGCTCATCGGCGGTCTCGTCGCCGGCCTGATCGGTCTCGGCCTCGTCATCGTCTACTCGGTGATCCAGTACCGCGCGCTGGCCTTCGTCACGGTGCTGTCGCTCGGCGTCGCGGCAGCCCTGACCTACCTGGTCATCGCGATCATGTCGTGGCGGGTCGACTACCGGCTCTCGCTGGCGGGCGTCGCCGGTCTGATCGTCGCGATCGGCATCACGGCCGACTCCTTCATCGTCTACTTCGAGCGCATCCGCGACGAACTCCGTGACGGTCGGGCACTCGAGAGCGCGGTCGAGTCCGGCTGGAAGCGTGCCCTCCGCACGATCCTCGCCTCCGACTCGGTCAACTTCCTCGCCGCCGTCACGCTGTACGTGCTCGCGGTGAGCGACGTGAAGGGCTTCGCGTTCACGCTCCTCCTCACGACCCTCATCGACGTCGTCGTCGTGGCGCTCTTCACGCACCCGATGATGCAGCTCATCGCCCGCAGCCGGTTCTTCGGCGAGGGCCACCGGTTCAGCGGTCTCGACCCGGCCGCCCTCGGCGCCGTGTACCGCGGCCGCGCGCAGTTCCGCGCACCCATCGTCGACGGCAAGCGGCAGCGCAGCGCACGGGAGGCCGCCCGCCGGCAGACCATCGCCGAGCGCAAGGCATCCGGCAGCACGGGCAACGACACCGGCAACGGGAAGGACAGCTGATGGCGAGCTTCAGCCAGTTCGGTAGTGACCTCTACACGGGCAAGCGGTCCTACGACTTCGTGGGGCGACGGAAGACCTGGTACCTCATCGCGGTCGCCTGCATCGTGATCTCCCTCGCGGTGCCGTGGCTCCGTGGCGGGTACCAGCTCGGCATCGAGTTCACCGGCGGGTCGGAGTTCACGGTCTCGGACGTGCGGTCCACGGACCAGAGCATCGCCACCGAGACGGTCGAGAAGGTCGTCTCGGACGAGGCGCCCCGTGTCTCGCAGCTCGGGACCCACGGGATCCGGGTCCAGACCGGTCAGCTGACGAACGCGCAGACCGACGAGATCGCAGCAGACCTCGCCGCCGCGTACGACGTCCCGGAGTCCCAGGTGGCCGCGACCTTCATCGGGGCAACCTGGGGCGCGGACGTCCTCGCACAGGCGATCCGCGGCCTCGTCATCTTCCTCGCCCTGGCCGCGGTGTTCATGGCGCTCTACTTCCGCACGTGGAAGATGTCGCTCGCCGCGATGACCGCGCTCGTCCACGACCTGCTCATCACGGCGGGCGTGTACGGCATCGTCGGTCTCGAGGTCACCCCCGCGGCCGTCATCGGCTTCCTGACGATCCTCGGGTACTCGCTGTACGACACCGTCGTCGTCTTCGACAAGGTGCGCGAGAACACGGCGATCGAGTCGCACCGGACGTTCAAGCAGTCCGTCAACCTCGCGATCAACCAGACGCTCGTCCGGTCGATCAACACCTCGGTCGTGGCGCTGCTGCCGGTCGCGGCGATCCTGTTCATCGGGTCGTACGTCCTCGGTGCCGGCACGCTGCGGGACATCTCCCTCGCGCTCTTCATCGGCATCATCGTCGGGACGTACTCGACGATCTTCCTGGCGGCGCCGATGTACGCGCACCTCCGGGAGGGCGAGCCGAAGGTCGTGGCGAGCGATGCGAAGAAGGCACAGGCGGCCGCGAAGCAGCGTCCCGTCGAAGCCGGAGCCGACGCCTGATGGCCGCCCACGAGGTCGACGTCGCCGAGGCGCTGCAGCGGATCGACGACGGGGCACCCCTGATCGACGTGCGCGAGCAGGCCGAGTGGGACGACGTCCACGCACCCCAGGCGACGCTGCTCCCGATGTCCGAGCTGCAGGCGCGGTGGTCCGAGGTGCCCGCCGATGACGAGCGCCCCGCGGTCGTCGTCTGCCACAGCGGCTACCGCTCGGCCCAGGTCGTCGCGGCGCTCGAGCGTGCCGGTGTGCCGGCGGTCAGCCTCGCCGGCGGGATGGTGGCGTGGGAGCAGTCCGGCGCCCCGGTCGTGCGTCCGGGAGCGGGCGCCGCCGCTGACGGCGAACGTGGTCACGAGCACTGACCCGACGCGCGTAGTGTTGTCGGATCGAGTCCCGGGAGGCGCAGCATGACCGACACGCGTGAGTCCTCGCAGCCGGATGCCGGCGCTGCCTCCCGGCCTTCCGACGGCGCCCGGCCCGGTTCCGCACCGCGGCCGTCCAGCCCGCCGCTCGGGTCCACCACCACCGGCAACATCGGGTCGCTCCGGTCCCTGCTGCCGCGGCTGTTCTCCCGTGCCCAGCCCGCCGGCGCGGTCGACACCCTCATCCGCACCGTCCGGTCGCATCACCCGAAGGCGGACACGACCCTCATCGAGCGGGCGTACTCCGTGGCGGAGCGGGCGCACGACGGGCAGAAGCGCAAGTCGGGTGAGCCGTACATCACGCACCCCGTCGCGGTCGCGCAGATCCTCGCCGACCTGGGCATCGGCACGATCACGATCGCGGCCGCGCTGCTGCACGACACCGTCGAGGACACCGACTACCAGCTCGACCAGCTGCGCGAGGACTTCGGCGACGAGATCGCGATGCTCGTCGACGGCGTCACGAAGCTCGACAAGGTCAAGTACGGCGACAGCGCGCAGGCCGAGACCGTCCGCAAGATGGTCATCGCCATGTCGAAGGACATCCGCGTCCTGGTCATCAAGCTCGCCGACCGCCTGCACAACGCCCGGACCTGGGGCTTCGTCGAGTCCGCCTCCGCCACGCGGAAGGCGAAGGAGACCCTGGAGATCTACGCGCCGCTCGCGCACCGGCTCGGGATCCAGATGATCAAGCTGGAGCTCGAGGACCTGTCGTTCGCGGTCCTGCACCCGAAGCTCTACGTCGAGATCGACAGCCTGGTCAAGGAACGGCAGCCGAAGCGCGAGCAGTTCGTGCAGAACGTCACGGCCACGCTGAAGAAGGACCTCAAGGCCGCGAAGGTCCGCGGCGACGTCATGGGCCGCCCCAAGCAGTACTACTCGATCTACCAGAAGATGATCGTGCGCGGGCGCGAGTTCGACGAGATCTACGACCTGGTCGGGATCCGCGTGCTCGTACCGACCGTGCGCGACTGCTACGCGATGCTCGGCGCCGTGCACGCCCGATGGACCCCGCTGCCCGGCCGGTTCAAGGACTACATCGCGACGCCGAAGTTCAACCTGTACCAGTCGCTGCACACCACGGTCCTCGGACCGCAGGGTCGAGCGGTGGAGATCCAGATCCGCACGCACGAGATGCACCAGCGGGCCGAGTTCGGTGTCGCCGCGCACTGGAAGTACAAGCAGCGCGTCACCGGTCGTGACGCCGAGACCACCTCGCAGTCCGACCAGGACATGGCGTGGCTCGCGCACATCACCGACTGGCAGGCCGAGACGAGCGACCCGGCGGAGTTCCTCGACTCCCTGCGGTACGAGATCGGCGCCAAGGAGACTTACGTCTTCACGCCGCAGGGGAAGGTCATCGGTCTGCCGGCGGGCGCGACCCCGGTCGACTTCGCCTACGCCGTGCACACCGAGATCGGGCACCGCACGATGGGCGCCAAGGTTAACGGCCGGCTCGTCCCGCTCGAGAGCCAGCTGTCCAGCGGTGACGTCGTGGAGATCTTCACCTCGAAGAACCCGGATTCCGGCCCCAGCCAGGACTGGCTCACCTTCGTCCGGAGCCCGCGGGCACGGAACAAGATCAAGCAGTGGTTCACCAAGGAGCGCCGGGAAGAGGCGGTCGAACAGGGCCGTGACGCCATCGCCCGGGCGATGCGCAAGCAGAACCTGCCGCTCCAGCGCATCATGAGCCAGGACACCATCTCCGAGGTGGCGTCGGCGATGCGGTACGACGACGTGTCGGCGCTGTACGCGGCGGTCGGCGAGGGGCACGTCTCGAGCCAGTCGGTGATCGAGAAGGCGCTCGGCAGCATCCAGAACGAGACCGAGACGGACGAGCCGGAGCTCGCGTTCCCGCGGCACGTCACCAGTCGCCAGCTGCGCAACAGCGACAGCGGGGTGCTCGTCCGCGGCGCGCCCGACATCCTGGTCAAGCTCGCGAAGTGCTGCACGCCGGTCCCGGGAGACCAGATCGTCGGGTTCATCACCCGGGGGCAGGGCGTCTCGGTGCACCAGGCATCGTGCACGAACGTCAAGTCGCTCATGAACGAGCCCGATCGGATGATCGAGGTCGAGTGGGCGCCGTCGTCCAAGTCGGTGTTCCTCGTGCAGATCCAGATCGAAGCGCTCGACCGCTCGGGCCTGCTCAGCGACGTGACCCGCGTGCTGACGGACCACCACGTGAACATCCTGTCCGCCACGGTGTCGACGTCGTCGGACCGGCTCGCCCTGTCCCGCTTCGTCTTCGAGATGGGCGACACGACGCACCTGGACCGGGTGCTGAACGCGGTCCGCCGCATCGACGCCGTGTACGACGTCTACCGCGTCAGCGCGGGCTGACCGCCGTCGGCCTCGAGCCCGGCCTCGCGGAACCGCCGCTGCGCCTGCCGCCCCATCGGCAGCCGCCCGGACGCCGCCAGCAGGGTCGAGAGGTGCCGCGGGTCGACGAGCGACGTCGCGACCAGGCCGCGGACGGCGTCCGCGTCCGCCGGGCCGAAGCCGCGGCGGTCGCGGAGCAGGTCGAGGGCGGTCGCATCGGGGCCGAGGACCCGCACCCCTGCCAACAGGACGACGTCCGCCGGACGGAGCGCGATCTCCCGCACCCCGGCCCAGGCTCCGCGTCGGCGGGACCGCTCGCCGGCTGGGACGCAGCTGTCGTGGGGGAGCGGCGGCCGGGAGCACGCGCCCCAGATCCACGCGGCGGTCCGTCCCGCTGCGACGAGCGGCACACCGGAGACCGACCACGCGTAGGACGCCGCGCGCAGCGCCACGTCCTGGGGTTCGGCGACGGAGGCCCAGCACGCACCCACCGGGACGAGTTCCCCGGCGAGGACCGCTGCGTGCAACTCGGCTGCCGGCCAGTCGTCCGTCGTCACGAGGCGGGAGGAGGGCACACGGAGATGATGCCCGATCACACCGCCCGGACGACGCCGGTGTGGAGAAGCCGGATCAGCGCAGCACGTCGGCGCGGTGCACGAGCGCGGCCGCACCGATGAGGGGGCCGTCCTGGGACAACCCCGTGGGGACGATCCGCACCTTCGTCACGAAGGGGAACTCCACGCGCTCGGCGACGGCCTGCCGCGCGTACTCGAACAGGTCGGGGGAGACATGCGAGAAGCCGCCGCCGATGGCCACGACCTCGAGGTCGACCAGGCTCGTCGCCGCGGCGATCGCCTGACCGAGGGCCCGTCCGCTCCGCTGCACCGCTGCGACCGCGATCCCGTCGCCGGCGGCGTAGGCGGCGGCGAGCTCCTCGCCGGTCGTGCCGGCGAACCCCTGCCGTCGCGCCCAGGCGACGGTCTTCGGGCCGCTGGCCACGGCCTCCAGGCAGCCGGTGCCGCCGCAGGCGCACGGGTCGTCGTAGCCTCCGCACTCGACGTGGCCGATGTGCCCGGCGTTCCCGGTGGGACCGCTGACGGTCCGTCCGTGCAGGATGAGGCCGCCGCCGACGCCCGTCGACACGATCATGCCCATCACGTGGTCCGAGCCCTGCGCCGCGCCGACCCAGTGCTCGGCGAGCGTGATCGCGAGTCCGTCCATGCGGAGCGTCACCGGCACGCCGTCCGGCACGTGGACGGCCACGCGGTCGCGGAGCGGGTACCCGCGCCAGACCGGCATGTTGAGCGGTGACACGAGCCCGTTCACCTCGTCGACCGGTCCAGCAGACCCGATGCCGACGCCGACCAGGGTCGCGTCGGTGGGGAGCGCCGCGAGCGCGGCGACCACGACCTCGTCGACCGCGGCCTGCAGCTCGTCCGAGGTCCGTCCGGGCCCGGTCGGGCTGCGGTGTCGTGTGCCCGGCAGGACGACGCCCTGGTCGGTGACGAGCGCTGCTTCGACCTTGGTGCCACCGAGGTCGACGGCGAGGGCGAGGGACGAGGACGTGGTGCTGGACATGCGCACTCCGGTGTGGCGGTCGGGAGGCCCGGCAGCGGTCCGCGACGCTGACGTCGCGTCCGGCGCAGCCGACCCGGGGAGGGGATCGGGTGGGAGGTCAGGGGACGGAGCCCCGGAGCCGTGGCCCCTACCGGGGCCGACGGCCGTCAGTAGGACGAGGTGTCGTCGCCGCGGTCGGAGGAGGAGCCGGTCGCGGCGCGGTGGGCGACCTCGTCGAGGATGCGTGCCGAGGCGCTCGTGCCGATCCGGTCCGCGCCCGCCTCGACCATCTCGAGCAGGGTGTCGAGACCGCGGACGCCGCCCGACGCCTTGACGCCGGTGTCGGGGCCGACGGTTCCGCGCATGAGGCGGATGTGCTCGGCCGTGGCACCGCCACCCGCGAAGCCCGTCGAGGTCTTCACGAACGACGCTCCGCCGGCGACCGCAGCGCGGCTGGCGGCGACGATCTCGTCCTCCGTGAGGTAGGCCGTCTCGAGGATGACCTTCACCACCGTGTCGCCGGCTGCCTCGACCACGGCGCGGACGTCCCGCTCGACCCGCTCCCAGTCGCCGGACTTCGCGGCGCCGATGTCCTGGACCATGTCGAGTTCGAAGGCGCCGTCGGCCAGGGCCTGCAGCGACTCGGCGACCTTCGTGGCGGTCGTCGTGGTGCCGTGCGGGAAGCCGATCACGGTGCCGACGCCGACACCGGTGCCCTGGAGGCGCTCGACCGCGTGGCGGACGTCGCTCGGACGGACGCACACGCTGAACACGCGGTACGTGGCGGCCTCGTCGAGCTGTGCGTCGACGGCTGCGCGGTCCAGCTCCGGCTTGAGGATGGCGTGGTCGATGAGCCGACGGACGGCCTCGGCGGTGACGGGGAACGATGCGTTGTCCACCCGGCAAGCCTACTGGCAGGCGCACGGCGTACCGTTCCGGCCATGCGCGTCCTCGTCACCGGAGCCACCGGGTACATCGGTGGCCGACTGGTCCCCAGACTCCTCGACGCCGGACACGACGTCCGGGTCCTCGTCCGCAACCCGCAGAAGCTGCAGGACGTCCCGTGGAACGACCGTGTTGCGGTGTCCGAGGGGGACCTGCAGGACGCCGACGCCGTCCGGTCGGCGGTGGACGGGATCGAGGCCGTCTACTACCTGGCGCACGCCATGGGCGCCGACGGCGACTTCGAGCAGGCCGAGCGCGAGGCCGCCCGGACGATGGCGCGCGTGGCTCACGAGTCAGGAGTGCAGCGGTTCGTCTACCTGGGCGGCCTGCACCCGGACGGCGAGCTCAGCAAGCACCTGCGCAGCCGGAAGGAGGTCGGGGACATCCTCCTCGGCTCCGGCGTGCCGACGGTCGCGCTGCAGGCCGGCGTCGTCATCGGCAGCGGGAGCACCTCGTTCGAGATGATCCGGCACCTCACCGACGTCCTGCCGTGGATGCCGGCGCCACGGTGGGTCCGGAACCGGATCCAGCCGATCGCCGTCCGCGACGTCCTGTACTACCTGGTCGAGGCCCTGACCATCCCCGCGGACGTCAACCGCACCTTCGACATCGGCGGGCCCGACGTGCTCCGGTACGGCCAGATGATCAACGGGTACGCGGTCGAGGCGAAGCTGCCGCAGCGTCCGATCTCCGTCCTGCCCGTGCTGACGCCCCGCCTGGCAGCGCACTGGTTCAACGTCGTCACGCCGATCCCGCGCAAGCTCGCGACACCGATCATCGAGTCGCTGCAGTTCGAGTGCGTGCAGCGCGAGCACGACATCGACGACGTCGTGCCGCGGCCCGAGGGCGGTCTCACGTCCTACCGGCGCGCGGTCCGTCTCGCCCTCGCGAAGATGCGGTCGGGCGAGGTCGAGACGAGCTGGCGCAACGCCACCCTGTCGAGCGGCTCGGCCGACCCGCTGCCGAGCGACCCCGACTGGGCCGGACACACGGTGTACGTCGACGACCGCAAGCGGCACTCCTCGGCGCCGCCGGAAGCCGTCTGGAGCGTCGTCGAGTCGATCGGCGGCGAGAACGGCTGGTATTCGTTCCCCCTGGCCTGGGTCGCGCGCGGGTGGCTCGACAAGATCGCCGGCGGTGTCGGGCTGAATCGCGGCCGCCGAGACCCGAAACGCCTGGAACAGGGGGACGCCCTCGACTGGTGGCGGGTCGAACGGCTCGTCCGCGGCCGCTACCTCCGGCTCCGCGCCGAGTTCAAGTCGCCCGGTCGGGCCTGGCTCGAGATGACCGTCACGCCCGCGGACGACGGCGGCAGCGACTACCACCAGCGCGCGATCTACTTCCCGCAGGGGCTCGCCGGACGCCTGTACTGGTACGGGATCCTGCCTTTCCACGGTGTGATCTTCCCCGGCATGGTGGAGCGCATCACGGCCCGTGCCGAGCGGGAGGCGCACCGCACCGATTCGACGCAGCGCAACTCCACGTACCAGGATGACGTCGCGCAGCCCGCGCACGAGGAGACGGCATGATCGACGACGGCACGGCACGGGGACGATGACGGCACGCAGGGGGCGACCGCCCATCGGGTCGTCGCAGCAGCGGGGCGGCGCTCGTCCGCAGACCGCAGCGCGAGCGACGGATCCTCGCCGCGCCTCGGCGTCCGGGTCCGGTCGGGGCACGGGCGCGCTGCCCGACTTCACCCGTCCCGCGTTGGCCCCGTCGCTGCTCGCGGCCGTGGTGCTGCTCGCGTGCGTGGCGTTCATCGACTCGTCGGCGTTCGTGTTCGCCCGCTGGGGCGTCACCGTGTTGGCGCTCATCGTGCTCGTCTTCGCCATCCGCGGACGTGCCTGGTGGGCGGCGGTCCTGACCGCCGCCGTGGCGGTCTGCTGGAACCCCGTCCTCACGCTGCCGCTGCCCGGCCAGCTCTGGGCGGGCCTCCAGCTCGTCGCCGCTGCGCTCTTCATCGTCGTCGGCATCGCCGTGAAGGTCCCGCGCCCGGCGGAGTGAGCGCCGACGGCGGCCGCGGGCTGACCGGCCGCGCGGACGGTAGGATCGCAGGTGCTGTGCACGGAGCACGGCAGTGCGACCTGGAAGGCGTGGATGAGCGACGAGACCGAGCCGGTGACCGAGAGTCCTCTGCTGACCCCTCGACCGTCCTCCGGCGGTCTCGACCGACCGGACGTCGTGCTCCGCAAGGGACGTCTGACGCTCATCAACGGACACCTGACGCCGCAGCAGTCGATGATCGAGGACCTCCTGTTCCTCGACGACGCGCTCACCGCGGGTGACGTCGACCACCTGCTCATCCGGGGGAACGACCAGCGCCCGGTGATCGCGGTCGACGAGCGAGACCGGCAGCGTGCCGAGAGCGCCGTCATGGCGGCCGGCGCCGGTGAGCCCTTCTACGCGAAGCCGCCGGGCAAGCCCGCCGTGCTCGTCCTCGACGACGGCTTCGGCTCGGTCGACGAACCGGTGCTCCGGCTGTTCCGTCCGCGCCTCGAACCGATGGGCCGACTCCGCTACGGTGCGGAGACGAGCGTGCAGCTCGAGTTCTGGCGTGTCACCGAGACCGAGGTGCTCGCGCCGGTCGAGAACGCCCTGATGCGACGCTCCCTGCCGATCGAGGAGTTCGTCCTCGTCGACATCGACCGCTACGGACGGTCGTGGAGCACCGTCGAGCACATGTTCGACGACCACGTGTCGGACATCCGCTTCCCGATCGACATCGTCTTCTCGTGGGTGGACGGGAACGCGGTCGAGTACCAGCGCGCCCGTCAGGCCGCGCAAGCCGACGCGGTCCTGGGGGAGGGGGACGACGCCCCCGCCCGGTTCCGTCAGATCAACGAGCTCAAGTACGCGCTCCGGTCGGTGCACATCTTCGCGCCGTGGATCCGCACCATCTACATCGCAACCGACTCGCCGGCTCCGGCCTGGCTCGCCGACCACCCGAAGGTCCGGATCGTCCGCAGCGAGGAGTTCTTCGCCGACCCGTCCGTCCTGCCGACGCACAACTCGCAGGCCGTCGAGTCGCAGCTGCACCACATCCCCGGGCTCAGCGAGCACTTCATCTACTCGAACGACGACATGTTCTTCGGCCGGCTCATCGACCCGTCGGTGTTCTTCAGCCCGGGGTCGGTCACGAAGTTCATCCTCGCCGACACCCGGATCGGCCTCGGCGTGAACAACGCGGCGCGGAGCGGGTTCGAGAACTCGGCGCGGGTGAACCGGCGGCTCCTGCAGCAGCGCTTCGGCGCGGTGACGACGCGGCACCTCGAGCACGCGGCCACCCCGCTGCGGAAGAGCATCATGACCGAGATGGAGCACGAGTTCGCCGACGAGTTCGCGTCCACCGCCGCGTCGCGCTTCCGTGCCGCGGACAACATCTCCGTTACGAACTCGCTGTACCACTACTACGCACTGCTCACGGGACGGGCGATCATCCAGGAGAACGCGTCGGTCAGCTACATCGACACGACGATGCAGGCCGGGCTCCGGACGCTCGACGAGCTGCTCAAGAAGCGCAACGTCGACTTCTTCTGCCTGAACGACGGCAGCTTCCCGGAGGTCAGCGACGAGGAACGCACCCGTCGGGTGACGGACTTCCTCGAGCGCTACTTCCCGTTCCCGGCGCCGTGGGAGCGCCCGGACGGCCAGGACGCGTAGCGGGCCCAACGGCCCGTAACGGCCCATAACGGCCCGTAACGGCCCGGCGAGTCCGGCGCCGAGACCGGCCCGCGCCGTGCCGGACCCGCGCCGTGGCGGACGGGACGCCCGGTGTCAGCTGGCACCGGGCCTCCCGTCCGTCGCGGTCACCGTCTGATCGGCGAGACCGGGACCGTGTCGAGGGTGAAGACGGGCATCGAGGCGGTGACGGGCGCCGGCTCGACCGCCGGTGGGATGACGACTCCGGCGGCGGCGAGGCGTGCCTCGGTCTCCACGGACGACACAGGTTCGCCGACCGTCGCGTACGTCCCGATGGGGACGACCGAGTGCACGACCTGGTTGCCGTACACGTGCATGAGGTTGAACGACTGCGCGCCGTCACGACCGCGGGTACCGCGCTGGAACTCGTTGAGGTCCTGCGTGTAGCACGTGGCGCTCGCGACCGAGACGGGGACACCGGCGAACACCGCGCTGGTCGAGTAGTGCAGGTGCCCGGCGATGATCGAGATGACGTCGCTGCCTTCGACAACCTCCGCGAGGGCTGCCTGGTCGCGGAGCTCGACGAGGACGGTGAGGTCCTGCACGCTCGGGACGGGCGGGTGGTGCATCGCGAGGATCGTGCCGTGCGGCGCCGCCTCGGACAGGACCTCCGCGAGCCAGTCCAGCTGCTCGGGGGAGACCTCGCCGTGGTGGTGGCCCGGCACGCTCGTGTCGAGGGTGATGACCCGGAGCCCGTTGACGTCGTAGACGAAGTCCACCGGGCGGTCGGTCGGCTGGAGCCCGAACAGCTCCTGGCGGAAGGCACCGCGTTCGTCGTGGTTGCCCATCGCCCAGATCACCTGCGCACCGATGCGCTCGGCCGCCGGCTCGATGATCGCGCGGACACGCGTGTAGGCGCCCGGTTCACCCTTGTCCGCGACGTCGCCGGTCACGACGATCGCTTCGGGTCGGGCACCTGACGCCTCGATCTCGGCGATGATCTGGCCGAGGCGTTCCGCCGAGTCGACGGCCCCGTACAAGGGTCCGTCGCCGGCGAGGAGGTGGGTGTCGCTGAGGTGGAGCAGGAAGTGGTTCGGCCTGGGGTGTTCAGCCGTCCGGGCGTCCATCGGGTCTCTTCTTCCGTTGGCAGCGAGTGCGTGGTGCAACACGATGCCACACCGACTTCGACGATTCCAACACCGCGATGTGAACCCCCCGTGAACTGGGGCGCCCTGTCCGGTGTCCGCGGCATGAGGCGAACGCGAACACCCCCCGACCACGAAGTGGACGAGGGGTGTTCGCGTTCTTGCCGAGCGGTGTTACTTGGTGCCGGCGCCGACCTGCGGGGCCTGGTGGGTGCCTTCGAGGTCCGGACCGTGGTGCGCGGCGTGGGCAGCCTCGAGCTCCGACTTCGACACCGGCTCGATGCGGTCCTCGAAGAAGAAGCGGGACACACGGGCCCGGGCCTTCTGCGCGGCGCTGATGCGACCACGGGCGTCGGGACGGATCATCAGCGGCTTGTAGTCGTTGAACTCCAGGAGACGCCAGCGCTCGTACTCGTCGAGCTGCTCGTGCACCTCGATGAACTCACCGTGCGGCAGGCGCACGATACGACCGGACTCGTACCCGTGCAGGACGATCTCGCGGTCCTTCTTCTGCAGGGCGAGGCACACGCGCTTCGTGATCCAGAACGCCACGAACGGGCCGAGGACCGTCGCCGCCTGGAGCACGTGGATCACGTGGTTGATCGACACCATGAAGTGCGTCGCGATGAGGTCGGACGACGCCGCCGTGAAGAGCGCGCCGTACAGCGTGATGCCGGCGACACCGATCGCGGTGCGGGTCGGGGCGTTCCGCGGACGGTCGGCGATGTGGTGCTCGCGCTGGTCCCCGGTGACCCACGCCTCGATGAACGGGTAGACGAAGATCGCGATGATGAGGCCCATGAGGACCGCGATCGGCACGAGGATGTTGAAGGACACCGTGTAGCCGAACCAGACGACCTCCCAGTGCGGCGGCACCAGACGGAGCGCACCGTCCGCGAAGCCGATGTACCAGTCGGGCTGGGTTCCGGCGGACACGGGGGACGGGTCGTACGGGCCGTAGTTCCAGATCGGGTTGATCGTGAACAGCGACGCGATCGCGGCCAGGATGCCGGCGACGATGAAGAAGAACCCGCCACCCTTCGCGGCGAACGCCGGGAGGATCGGGACACCGACGACGTTCTCGTTCGTCTTGCCCGGACCCGCGTACTGCGTGTGCTTGTTGACCACGACGAGCACGAGGTGGACGCCGAGCACCGCGACCAGGATCGCCGGCAGCAGCAGGATGTGGAGCGTGTAGAGGCGGCCGACGATGTCGGTGCCCGGGAACTCGCCACCGAACAGCAGGTAGGCGATCCACACACCGATGACCGGGACACCCTCGATCATGCCGACGATGATGCGGAGACCGTTGCCGGAGAGCAGGTCGTCGGGGAGCGAGTAGCCGGTGAAGCCCTCTGCCATGGCGAGGACCCAGAGCACGAAGCCGAAGACCCAGTTGAGCTCGCGGGGCTTGCGGAACGCACCGGTGAAGAAGACGCGCGCCATGTGCAGCATGACCGAGGCCACGAACAGCAGGGCGGCCCAGTGGTGGATCTGTCGGACGAACAGGCCACCGCGGATCTCGAAGGAGATGTCGAGCGTGGACTGCAGGGCGACCGACATCTCGACGCCCTTCATGGGGACGTACGAACCGTCGTAGACGACCTCGGTCATCGACGCCTGGTAGAAGAACGTCAGGAAGGTCCCCGAGAGCAGGACGACGACGAAGCTGTAGAGCGCGACCTCACCGAGCATGAAGCTCCAGTGGTCGGGGAAGATCTTGCGCCCGACCTCCTTCACCAGTCCGGAGAGGCTCGTGCGCTCGTCGATGTAGTTCGCGGTGTAGTTGATCAGCCGCGACCCACGGTCAGGAGTCGGCTTGTTCGACGACTCGGTGTTGGGGGTGGTTGTCGTTGTGCTGCTCATGAGCGGGCACGCTCCCAGAAGGACGGGCCGACCGGCTCGTGGAAGTCGCTCTGTGCGACCAGGTAGCCGTCGTCATCGACCGAGATCGGAAGTTGGGGGAGGGGGCGGGCCGCCGGTCCGAAGATGACCTCGCAGTTGTTCGAGACATCGAAGGTGGACTGGTGGCACGGGCACAGCAGGTGGTGCGTCTGCTGCTCGTAGAGCGCGACCGGGCATCCGACGTGGGTGCAGATCTTGGAGTACGCGACGATGCCGTCGTAGCCCCAGTTCTCCTGGCCCTTGCCGGGGTTGAGGTCCTTCGGGTCGAGGCGCATCAGGAGGACGGCGGCCTTCGCCTTCTCCTCGAGCATGTGCTCGGAGTCGAGCATGCCCTCGGGGATGACGTGGAACACCGATCCGATGGTGACGTCGGACGCCTTGATCGGCAGGCCCGTCGGGTCCTTCGTCAGGCGCAGGCCCGACTTCCAGAACGTGTGACGGAGCAGCTCGTTCGGGTCTTCCTTGGGCGCGAGGTCACGGACCAGGACGATGCCGGGCAGCGGGAACGCGACCAGGGCACCGATGAGGGAGTTGCGGATCAGCTTGCGACGGCTGAAGCCCGACTCCTTGTCGGCGAGCTGGAAGGCCTCGACCGCCTTGGCGCGGGTCTCGTCCGAGCCGCGCGTGGTGTGGCGCATCTCGGTGAGCTCGCGGTCGGAGACCAGGGTCTTCGACCAGTAGACGGCGCCGATGCCCAGCGCGAGCAGGGCGAGCGTGATGGAGAGACCGAGGAAGAGGTTCGCCGAGCGGACCGAACCGAAGTCGTTCGCGTCGATCGGGAAGGCGATGTACGCCGCGATCGACAGGACGCTGCCGATGATCGACAGGTAGAAGAACGTGGCGACCTGACGCTCGGCGAGGCGCTGCTTCTTCGGGTCGACGTCGGTGCGCCGAGCGCGGTGCGGCGGCTCACCCGGGTTCTCGAACCGGTCCGTCGGCAGGACGGCCGTCCCGGCCGGCTGCGTCGCGCCGTACTGCTCGACAGCCGAGGACGAGTTCAGCGCCTCGTCATCGTGCTCTGCCATGGTGTTCCCTTCAGTGTCGTGCGACACGGACGATCAGTTCTGCTTCGCGGTCAGCCAGACGGTCATCGCAACGACCGCGCCGAGCCCGAAGATCCAGATGAACAGCCCCTCGGCGACCGGGCCGAGGTCCCCGAGGCCGAAGCCGCCGGGCGACCGGTTGTCCTGCACGTACTTGAGGTACGTGATGATGTCGGCCTTCTGGTCCGGGGTGAGGTTCAGGTCGTTGAAGACCGGCATGTTCTGCGGGCCGGTCAGCATGGCCTCGTAGATGTGCTTGCCCGAGACGTCGCGCAGGTTGGGTGCGTACTTGCCCTCGGTCAGGGCACCACCGGCACCGGCGACGTTGTGGCACATCGCACAGTTGATGCGGAACAGCTCCGCACCTTCGGCTGCGTCACCCTCGGAACCGTCGGTGAGCTCCTTGCCGGGGACCGACGGGCCGGGGCCGAGCGAGGCGACGTAGGCGGCCATCGCGTCGACCTGCTGGTCGGTGAACTGCTCGGGCTTCTCTTCACCCTGCGGGCCCTGGGCGGCGAGCGGCATGCGGCCGGTGCCCACCTGGAAGTCGACCGACGCGGCGCCGACACCGATGAGGGACGGGCCCTCGCTCGTGCCCTGCGCGGACAGCCCGTGGCAGGTGGCGCAGTTCGAGGCGAAGAGCTTCTCGCCCTCGTTCACCTGGGACTGGCTGGACTCGGCGACCGTGCTCGACGTGCTGGACTCGGCGTTGGCCGAGGTGCTGAAGAGCGCGTAGGCGCCGCCCGTCGTCATGAGTGCGACGGCGAGGAGGGACACGGTCGCCAGGGGAGAGCGCCGGCCCTTCTTGTTCTGCTTCGTTGTGTTGAACATGCTGTGGGGCTGCCTGATTCTCACTTGAGGAGGTAGATGACGGCGAAGAGACCGATCCACACGACGTCGACGAAGTGCCAGTAGTAGGACACGACGATCGCGGTGGTGGCTTCCTTGTGCCCGAAGTTCTTCGCGGCGAACCCACGGCCGAGCGTGAGGAGGAAGGCGATGAGGCCACCAGTCACGTGCAGGCCGTGGAAGCCGGTGGTCATGTAGAACGCGGAGCCGTAGGCGCTCGAGGAGAGCGTCATGCCCTCGTGCCAGAGGTTGGCGTACTCGAAGATCTGCCCGCACACGAAGATCGCGCCCATGCAGTAGGTGACGAAGAACCACTCCGTCATGCCCCAGTCCTTCGGGTTCCAGCTGGTGCGGTGCACCTGGAACCGCTCAGCGGCGAAGACGGCGAACTGGCAGGCGAAGCTCGACAGCACCAGGATGATCGTGTTCACCGACGCGAACGGCACCTCGAGCTTGGCGGTCTCGGTCGCCCAGAGCTCGGGAGAGGTGCTGCGCAGCGTGAAGTAGATCGCGAACAGGCCGGCGAAGAACATGACCTCGCTGCCCAGCCACACGATCGTCCCCACGGCAACGGGGTTCGGCCTGTTCAGGACCGGACCGCTGACGGATCTGGAGAGAGGGGTGCTTGTCACGTCCTCCATTATGGCGGAATCCACCGACAGTGTTTTCGCAGGCAACTGGCGGGTCTTCGAGAATCAGTACGATCGAGCCATGTCTGACGCTCTCTCCTGGCCTGCGGTGATCAGCGCGCTCATGGTGCGCGAAGACCTCTCGATCAGGCAGTCCACATGGGCCATGGAGCAGATCGTGCAGGGCCGCGCCACCGACGCGCAGATCGCCGCGTTCGCCGTCGCCCTCCGCGCGAAGGGCGAGACGGTCGACGAGGTCGTCGGGTTCCGGGACGCCGTCCTCGACGCGGCGGTCCCACTCGACGTCGACCCGATGGCCCTCGACATCGTCGGGACCGGTGGGGACGTCGTCGGCACGGTGAACGTCTCGACGATGGCCGCGATCGTCATCGCGGCCGCGGGCGTCCCCGTGGTGAAGCACGGCAACCGTGCGAGCTCGTCGAAGTCGGGGTCGAGCGACGTGCTCGCCGCGCTGGGCCTCGACCTCACGATGGACGCCGCGCGTGTCGCCGAGACCTTCCGGCGTGTCGGGCTGACCTTCGCGTTCGCGAGCGCCTTCCACCCCGGATTCGCCAACGCAGCGGCGGTCCGGCGGGAGATCGGCGTCCCCACGGTGTTCAACTTCCTCGGCCCGCTCGTGAACCCGGCGCGGTGCGAAGCGAACGCCGTCGGGGTCGCCCAGCTCGACCTCGTGCCGATCATCACGGGGGTGTTCCAGACGCGCGGGGCGACGGCGCTCGTCTTCCGCGGTGACGACGGGCTCGACGAGCTCACGACGACCGGACACAGTCACATCTGGCAGGTCACCGGTGGCCGCGTCACCGAGCACGACCTCGACCCGCGCGACCTCGGCATCGCCCGGGCCGCCACCTCGGACCTGCTCGGCGGCGAGCCGGCCGACAACGCCGCGATCGTCCGCCGGGTGCTCGCGGGGGAGACCGGACCGGTCCGCGACATCGTCCTGTTGAACGCGGCGGCGGGTCTCGTCGCCTTCCGCTTGGCGCAGGACCCGGACCAGGTCGACCGACCGATCCTGCAGCGCTTCCGCGAGCAACTCGTGGTCGCCGCGGACTCCGTCGACTCCGGCGCTGCCATGCGCAAATTGGACGAGTGGGTCGGCGTGGCCCCCGCCTCCCACCCGGCCTGAGACGCCGGCGTCGTCGCGGGACGCCGCCGAGTGCCCGGGACGCCGCCGGAACCGGCGGCGTCTCACGGACACCGAAGTGTCTCGCCGGAAGGCACACACGCAGGCACACGCGACGACGGGAGGCCCGTGCCGGTTCCGTGGAACCGGCACGGGCCTCCCGTCCGTGTCAGCCGTTCCGTGTCAGCGGACGTCCTCGTCGACCCAGTCGAAGGTCTTCGTGACGGCCTTCTTCCAGAGGCGGAGGGTGCGCTCACGCTCGGCGGCGTCGAGCTGCGGTTCCCAGCGCTTGTCCTCCTGCCAGTTGGCACGGAGCTCGTCGAGGTTCGCCCAGAAGCCGACCGCGAGACCGGCCGCGTAGGCGGCACCGAGCGCGGTGGTCTCCGCGACGACCGGACGGACGACCGGAACGTCGAGGATGTCGGCCTGGAACTGCATGAGCGCGTCGTTCGCGGTCATGCCGCCGTCGACCTTGAGCTCGGTGAGCTCGACACCCGAGTCGGCGTTGACGGCGTCGAGGACCTCGCGGGTCTGCAGCGCCGTCGCCTCGAGGGCCGCGCGCGCGATGTGGCCCTTGTTGACGAAGCGGGTGAGACCGACGAGGGCGCCGCGGGCATCCGGGCGCCAGTACGGCGCGAAGAGGCCGGAGAACGCCGGGACGAAGTACACGCCGCCGTTGTCCTCGACGGTCGTCGCGAGCGTCTCGACCTCCGGCGCGCTGCCGATGATGCCGAGGTTGTCGCGGAGCCACTGGATGAGCGACCCCGTGACGGCGATCGATCCCTCGAGGGCGTAGTGGGTCTCCTGGTCGCCGAGCTTGTAGCCGACGGTGGTGAGCAGGCCGTTCTCCGAGCGGACGATGTCGGTGCCCGTGTTGAAGATGAGGAAGTTGCCGGTGCCGTAGGTGTTCTTCGACTCGCCCTGGTCGAACGCGGCCTGACCGAAGGTGGCGGCCTGCTGGTCGCCGAGGATGCCGGCGATCGGGACCTCGCGGAGGAGGCTCGAGGACTCGACGTGGCCGTACACCTCGGAGGAGCTGACGATCTCCGGCAGCATCGACTTCGGCACACCGAAGTCGCCGAGGATGTCGTCGCGCCACTGCAGCGTCTCGAGGTCCATGAACAGCGTGCGGGACGCGTTCGTGACGTCGGTCTTGTGCACGCCGCCGTCGGTGCCGCCGGTCAGGTTCCAGAGGACCCAGGTGTCGGTGGTGCCGAAGAGCAGGTCGCCCGCCTCGGCCTTCTCGCGCGCCCCCTCGACGTTCTCGAGGATCCAGGCGATCTTCGTACCGGAGAAGTACGTGGCCAGGGGGAGACCGACGATCGCCTTGTAGCGGTCGGTGTCGCCGTCGGCGAGCTTGTCGACGATCGACTGCGTACGGGTGTCCTGCCACACGATGGCGTTGTAGACGGCCTTGCCGGTCGTCTTGTCCCACACGACCGCGGTCTCGCGCTGGTTCGTGATGCCGACCGCCGCGACGTCGTGGCGGGTGATGTCGGCGCGGGACAGGGCCTGCCCGATGACCTCGCGGGTGTTGTCCCAGATCTCGGCCGGGTCGTGCTCGACCCACCCGGCGCGCGGGAAGATCTGCTCGTGTTCCTTCTGCCCGACGGAGACGATCGAACCGGCGTGGTCGAAGACGATCGCTCGCGTGCTGGTGGTTCCCTGGTCGATGGCGACGATGTAGTCGGCCATTGGTGCTCCTTACGACGGTGTTCGGTGCTGCGGCCGGGCCGGGTCGACCCGGCCGCGAGGGTGGTGCAGGTGGTGGGGAGCGCGTCGGACGCGCTGGTGGAGCGCGGGTTCCCTGCGGTGCTAGGACACCATCGGGAGGAGCGCGCCGGAGACGACGGCGGCGAGGGCTCCACCGACGAGCGGGCCGACGACCGGGACCCAGGCGTAGGACCAGTCGCTCGTGCCCTTGCCCTTGATCGGCAGGATGGCGTGCGCGATGCGCGGGCCGAGGTCACGGGCCGGGTTGATCGCGTAGCCGGTCGGGCCACCGAGCGAGACACCGATCGCGATCACGAGGAAGGCGACGGGGATCGCACCGAGCTCGGCCGGGGTCTGGCCGTTCGTGAAGGCGATGACCACGAAGACGAGGACGAACGTGCCGATGATCTCCGTGACGACGTTCCAGCCGTAGCTGCGGATCGCCGGACCGGTCGAGAACACGCCGAGCTTGGCGGCGGCGTCGGGCTCGGCGTCGAAGTGCTGCTTGTAGGCGAGCCAGACGATCACGGCACCGATCACCGCGCCGATGAGCTGGGCGAGCCAGTAGAGGAACATCTCGCCGACCGTGATGTTGCCGAGGATCGCCTGCGCGAGGCTGACCGCCGGGTTGAGCTGACCGCCGGACTTGTAGGAGACCGTGACACCGGCGAAGACCGCGAAGCCCCAACCGATCGTCACCATCAGGAAGCCGGCCCCGAAGCCCTTGGACTTCGTGAGCGAGACCGCGGCGACGACACCGCCACCCAGGATGATGAGCATCGCCGTCCCGACGAGCTCAGACATGAAATTGACGCCGATGCCGTCCATCGGTACCTCCGATTAGCTGTGTTCGGGGGCCCGGCCTGAGCACCGGCACTCCCCGTCGAGTGATTGAGCCCGAGCATAGTGCTGGGCGTTTCCCCGATGCGGGGGACACCGGAGTCCGCACGGCGAAAGTGAACGGACGTGCACTCCGCGTGGTCATCAGGCTCCGCGCGCGCCACCGGCAGCACCCGGAGCGCTGCACGGATGTGCACGCAGATGCGATGCGGACGTCCCGGTACCCCTGGTGCGACGGCCGTCCGGCGGTACAGTGAGCCGACTCCGGACGACGTCGGCGGTGGACGGCTGCGGACCGGTGTCCCATCCGAGCCACACCGTGGAGGCGCAGCATGAAGAAGCTCATCAACGACCCGCAGGCCGTCGTCATCGAGACCGTGCGCGGGTTCGCCCTCGCGCACGCCGAGCACGTCGTGCTCGTCGAGGAACCGCTCCACCTGGTCCGCCGCGACGCTCCCGTGCGCGGCAAGGTGGGCATCGTCAGCGGCGGCGGCAGCGGTCACGAGCCACTGCACGCGGGCTTCGTCGGCCCCGGCATGCTCGACGCGGCCGTGCCGGGACCGGTGTTCACGAGCCCGACCCCGGACCCGATCGTCGCGGCGACCAAGGCCGTCGACGGGGGAGCGGGCGTGCTGCACATCGTGAAGAACTACACGGGGGACGTCCTCAACTTCGAGACCGCAGCCGAGCTCGCCGGGATGGACGACGTCCGCGTCGAGAGCGTGGTCGTCGACGACGACGTGGCGTTGCAGGACTCGCTGTTCACGGCTGGGCGACGCGGGGTGGCCGGCACGGTCGTGGTCGAGAAGTGCGCCGGCGCGGCCGCGGAGCGCGGGGACGACCTGGACGCCGTCGCGGCCGTGGCCCGACACGTCAACGAGGTCACGCGCTCCATGGGTCTCGCGCTCGCATCGGGCACGGTCCCGCACGCGGGCGAGCCGTCGTTCACCCTGGCGGACGACGAGGTCGAGCTCGGTATCGGCATCCACGGCGAGCCCGGCCGGGAGCGCATCGCGATGGCCCCCGCCGACGAGCTGGTCGACCGCGTGCTCGAGCCCGTCCTCACCGACCTCGACGCGCCCTCTGGTTCGCAGCTGCTGCTCTTCGTGAACGGCATGGGCGGGACGCCGGAGTCGGAGCTGTACATCGCGTACCGCCGCGCGGCCGAGGTCCTCTCCGATCGTGGCCACACGGTCGCGCGTAGCTTGGTCGGCAACTACGTCACGTCCCTGGAGATGCAGGGTCTCTCGATCACCGTCACGGTGCTCGACGACGACCTCCTCGCACTCTGGGACGCGCCCGTCGAGACCCCGGCACTCCGCTGGGGTCGCTGACACCGGGACCGCACGACGCACCACCAGCACGACGACACCGCTCACGACGCCGACCCGCTCGGCCGCACGAAGGGACACACCTTGTCGCTCGACACCGCATGGGCCATCGACTGGGTCCGCCGCACCGCCGCCACGATCGACCAGCACCGCGCGGAGCTCGTGACGCTCGACCGCGAGATCGGCGACGGCGACCACGGCGAGAACCTCGACCGTGGGTTCCGCGCGGTGGTCGGGTCCCTGGACGAAGCGGCTCCGGAGACGCCCGGCGCCGTGTTCAAGCTGGTCGCCACGAAGCTCATCTCGACCGTCGGCGGCGCCGCCGGTCCGCTGTTCGGCACGGCGTACCTCAAGGCGGCCCAGGCGGCCGGGGACGCGTCGGAACTCGACGCCGACACCCTGGTGGCGGTGCTCACGGCAGCCCGCGACGGCGTGGTGTCCCGTGGCAAGGCCGAGGTGGGCGACAAGACGATGGTGGACGCCTGGACCCCCGCCGTCGACGCTGCCGCCGCGGCCGCAGCGGCAGGGGAGACGCCCGAACAGGTCCTCGCGGCAGCCGCCGACGCCGCGGCGACCGGCGCCGAGTCGACCGACGCCCTCGTCGCACGGAAGGGGCGTGCGAGCTACCTCGGCGAGCGTGCGATCGGACACCGTGACCCGGGTGCCCAGTCGAGCGCCTACGTCCTGCGCGCCGCGGTTGACGCGGCATGAGCGTCGGGATCCTGGTCGTCTCGCACAGTGCCGCCGTCGCGCAGGGCACGGTCGACATCGCCCGGCAGATGGCCGGGGACGTCCGGCTCGTCGCGGCGGGCGGCACCGACGCCGGCGGGATCGGCACCTCGTTCGAGGCGATCTCGGCCGGGATCGAGGAACTCGCCGCCGCCGACGCCGTCGTGGTCCTGTGCGACCTCGGCTCCGCCTACCTGACGACCGACACGGCTCTCGACTTCCTCGACGACGACCTCCGGGCCCGCGTGCACGTCTCCGACGCGCCACTGGTGGAGGGGACCGTGGCCGCGGCCGTCGCAGCGCAGACCGGTGGCGACGTCACGGCCGTGCTCGATGCGGCGTCCACCGCCGGTGGTACCGGGACGGCTGGTCCTGCCGACCGCACCGACGCAGCGGGCGGCGGGGGAGCCTCCCGTCCGGACCAGCCGGGAGGCGCGGGACAGGTGGCCGACAGCGGCGACGCGGACGGGGCGGTCGCCACCGCCACCGCCGAGCTCGTCAACGAGTCCGGACTGCACGCGCGCCCCGCCGCCGAGTTCGTGAAGGCGGCCGCTCGGCACGAAGCCGTGGTCCGGGTGAACGGCGTCGACGCGAAGAGCCTCCTCGCGATCATGGCGCTCGCGCTGCCGAAGGGCGCGTCGGTCACGGTCGAGGCGTCCGGAGCGGACGCGCAGGACGCGGTCGACGAACTCATCGCCCTCGTCCGCTCGGGCTTCGGCGAGTAGCCCCGACCGGCCGGTGCGGCGGCGGGACCGGCCGGTGCAGCGGCACGGCGAGTCGGTCAGGCGCTCGTGACGACCGACTGCAGTCCGGTGACGCGCAGCAGGTCGAGCCGCGACGCGTCCTCGCTGCCGGGCACGACCGTGTAGACGACGATCCGCAGATCGCTGCCCGGCACCGAGAGCGTGTCGCAGTCGACCTCGATCGGGCCGACCGGCGTCCGCAGGGTCTTCCGGCTCGTCCGGTGCTCGGCGATCCGGGCCTCGCCCCAGCGGCGCTCGAACTCCGGGCTCGTCGCCCGCAGGTCCCGGACGAGTCCGGCGAGGCGCCGGTCGTCCGGGTACCGCCCGAGGGCACCGCGCAGGTCGGCGGCCAGGTCGGACGCGAAGGCCTCGCCGTGCTCGTCGTCGAAGTCGACGCCCTCGTGGCCGTCGGTGAAGAACTGCCAGACGAGGTTCGCCGACCGCCCCTGCCACCGGTCGCCGTCACCGGAGGCCGCGACCCAGAGGTCGTTCCGGTACAGCAGGTCGTGGCTCGCGGTGAAGACGGCGAGCGGCACGTCGGACAGCCGGTCGACGATCCGCTGCACACCGGGCGTGATGTGCCGGGGCACGACACCGCGCGACGGGGGAGCTGCACCGGCGACGCGGAACAGGTGGTCGCGCTCCTGCTCGGTGAGCCGGAGCGCGGTGGCCAGCGCGGAGAGGAGCTGCGGCGACGGGTTGAGCGCCCGCCCCTGCTCGAGCCGCACGACGTAGTCGACGCTGACCCCCGCGAGCGCCGCGAGTTCCTCACGCCGCAGACCGGCCGTGCGCCGTCCGGGGCCGGCTGGGAGGCCCACCTCGGCGGGGGTCACCCGCTCGCGCCAGGACCGCAGGACGTCCGCGAACTCACTCATGTGGCAATCCTCGCGCGGTTCCACGGCCGGACGGTGGTACTCGCAGTCCTCCCGTCCGCCGGGCAGCACGACGAGGGGTGCCTGGGGGAGCGGACCGGGTACGAGCACGATGGACGCATGACCACCACACTCATCACCGGGGCGAACCGCAGCCTCGGACTCGAGACCGCCCGCCGCCTCATCGACGCCGGCCACACCGTGATCGCCGGCGTCCGCGACCCCGACGACGCCGACGCCGTCCGCTCCCTCGGCGCCTCCGTCGTCCAGCTCGACGTCACCGACCAGGCGAGCGTCGACGCCGCGTTCGCGTCCGTCCCCGCCCTCGACGTCCTCGTCAACAACGCCGGGATCAGCGGCACCTCGTACGGGGTCGACGACCTGACCGCCGAGGCGATGACGACCGTCCTCGAGGCGAACGTCACCGGCATCGTCCGCGTCACCCAGGCCGCCCTGCCGCTGCTCCACGCGTCTGAGCACCCCGTCGTCGTCAACGTCGCCTCCGGGGTCGGCTGGCCGCGGTTCCTCAGCACGCCCGGCCACGACGAGTTCCCGGTGCCGATGATCCCGTACGCGGCCTCGAAGGCAGCCGTCATCGCCCTGACCGTGCAGTACGCGAAGAACCTGCCGACCTTCCGCGTCAACGTCAGCGACCCGGGCTACACGGCGACCGACTTCAACGGCCACTCGGGCCACCAGACGGTCACCGAGGGCACCGACGCGACCGTCGCGCTGGCGCTCGTCGGCCCGGACGGCCCGACGGGGGAGTTCCACAACCGGCACGGGCGCATCGACTACTGACGTCGACGCTGGGTTGGACGGACGGGAGGCGCGTGGCGGGCTCGCCGCGCGCCTCCCGTCCGTTGTCGGTCCAGCGGGGACGTGTCGGACCGGACGGCGGCCTCAGCCGCCCCAGTGGGACGGCCGCTGGAAGCCGTCGTCGAGCCGGGTGTCGGCGTCACCTCGTGCCGCGTTCACCTGCATCTGAGTGAGGAAGACCGCCCCGCGGAGGTCCGCACCGGACAGGTCGGCGTCGCGGAGGTCGGCACCGATGCACTCGCACGAGCGGAGCTCCGCGCCGGTGAGGTCGGCCCCGATGAGCAACGCGCCGCGGAGGCTCGCGCCCCGGAGGTCCGCCCGCCGCAGGTCGGCGCCCACCAGGTCGGCGCCGGGGCCGACCCGGAGGCGGCCGACGCGACGCTCGTCGGCCCGGGTGTCGCGGCTGTCCCCGCCGCGGACCAGGGCCCGCGCGTTCCGGCTCGCCTCGAGCAACAGCGGTCGTGCGGCGTCGTACTCCGCGTCGACGTCGATGCCGAGGATCGTGTCCGGGTCGGCGTCACTGAATGCACGGACGCGCTCGAAGTCCCGCGTCAGCCGTTCGGCGTCCGTGTCGGCGGGGGTGATCGTGATGGCCTCGTCGAGGTACCGGAGCAGTTCGTGCAGCCGCCGCACGACCGGGAACGTCGCGGCCATCGCCTGGCGGGTGGCGTCGTCGTCCCGCCAGGACCGACCCGCGAAGGTGTGGCGCGAGACCTTCTGCCCGGCGCCGGAGCATTCGAAGACCGTGCAGCCGCGGAACCCCTCGGCCCGGAGGCGCGGATGGATCGTGCAGGCGTCGGCGCCGTCGGGGTTCGTGCACGGGTCGCCGGCGGACTTGTCGACGGGGAAGTCGACGGACCGGGTGAAGGCCAGCGCGACGCAGCAGAGGCCGAAGCAGTTCGCGCAGTCGGCACCGAGGTCCTCGCGGCGGCCGAGGGTCACCCGGGTGCGTGTCGTCATCAGGGGTGAGGCTCCACATCGACGTGAGCGGCGCCGTCCGCGGTGGTCAGCGCCGCGTCCGGAGGGCGTTCGTCGCCCAGAGCGCGACGGCGATCAGCACGGGCTGGAAGAGGAGTCGGACGAACCGCTTCGTGTCGGTGTCGAGCCCGAAGCCGTCCCGGTGGTGCAGCCACTGCGCGATGTTGCCGGGGAAGATCGCGGTGAAGAAGACCGCGGCCACCCAGCCGACGGTCGCCTGCCGGCGGACGAGCAGCATGAGCGCGGCGCCGAGGGAGATCTCCGCGACGCCGGACGCCAGGACGGTGACGTCCGGGTCGAGCGGCACGAACTCCGGGACCTGCGCCCGGAACTCCTCGCGGGCGACGGTGAGGTGACTGATGCCCGCCCACGCCATGGCCGCACCGAGCAGGATGCGGACGATCGTGCGAGGCACGGAGGAGTGAACGGGACGGCGGCGGTCGATCTCTCGGACAGTCATGTTGTGCACAACCTAACACGGAGCTCCGAACGGCAGGGGAGCCGAGGCGCGAACGCCGGACCTGCGATGCGGTGGGGTGGATCGACGAGCCGTGGATGCCGACGGGATCATCCGGTCAGGAGCTGTGGGATCGCCCGCCAGCACCCACGTATCTCCTCCGCCGGCGAGGATCGCCCTGCAGCGGAAGGACGTTGGCCCGTCCCGCACATCGCGCCGGCGGCCGGCGGGACCGCGCCGCGACGGCGAGAGTGCTGCGGGATCTGCGGGCATGAGGGCTCGGCGTCGTGAGGGCCGTGGAGGGAGCGTCCAACCGTCACCCTCCAGCCTCCGTCGACACGAATTGACATAATATGCATTATCGGCGCGCAGCACTGACTCGTCGGTTGCGGGAAGATCGTCGCATGAGCATCGACCCGTCCGCCCAGAAGCCCGCCGTCCTCTTCGTCTGTGTGCACAACGCCGGACGGTCCCAGATGGCCGCCGGGTTCCTCCGCGCGATCGCCGGTGACCGCGTCGACGTCTTCTCCGCCGGGTCCGAGCCGGCCGATCAGGTGAACCAGGTCGCCGTCGCCGCCATGCGCGAGGTCGACATCGACATCGTCGGCCAGGCCCCGGCGATCCTGACGACCGACGCGGTCCGGAACGCCGACGTGGTCATCACGATGGGCTGTGGCGACGCCTGCCCGGTGTTCCCCGGCAAGCGCTACGAGGACTGGGAGCTCCGCGACCCGGCCGGCCTGCCGCTCGAAGACGTCCGCCCGATCCGCGACGACGTCCGCGGACGTGTCGAACGCCTGGTCGCGACGCTCGTCTGAGCGCCGCTCCCAGGCGTCCGGGTCGAGTTCGTGGCCCTCAGTTCGCCGAGTCGTCGGACGTGGTGGGCACGTCCGAGCTGTCGATCTCGAGGGCTGCGTCCTCCTCGCCCTGCTCCTCGACGGTGTTGTCCGTGTCGGGCTGCTGGGGGTCGTCGGCCTGCGTGGTCTCTTCTGCCGGGTCCGGCTGGCTGTACGTCATGCCGTCGACGCTACGCCGCGGTCCCTCGACGGGCGCAGGGACGGCTCGTCACCGGACAGACGGGAGGCCCGTGGCGACGTCCGCCACGGGCCTCCCGTCCGTCCGACCGCAGGAGGTCAGAAGCCGAGCGCGGTGTTCATGTTGGCCGCCGCGTTGAACAACGCGATCGACGAGAAGACGCCGATGACGAGCGACAGGACGGAGATGATCACGCCAGCGATCGCGAGGCCACGGCCGCGCTCCCCCGTGCGCTTGATCTGCGACAGCGCGATGAGGCTGACGACGAGGCCCGCGATGTTGATGACGAAGGCGAGCACGAAGCCGACGATCGCGAGCGTGCTGAACTTCTGGCTGCTCTGCGCGGTGCTCTGGTACGGGTTGGTGGTGTTGGTCATGGTCACTCCGGTGCGAGGATGACGTCAGGTCGCTGACGATTGGTCGACTCTGAACGTACTGACACGGTGATCCGGTGTCCGGAGAGCGGTACGGCCACCCACGAACTGGGGGCAGAACGGCCGTGCGAGGGCTGGTGTGTACCGCGTCAGCGCCCGTGCCGGCGCACGAGCTCCGGCAGCTCGTCCGGCTCGAACGGGTCGTCCGTGGCGTCGAGCTCGTCCGCCGTCCACCACCGCGCCGCCAGGATGTCGACCCGCTCGTCGTCCGTCCAGCCGGCGTCGGACAACGCGAACCCCGGTGTCCGGACGACGTAGAACTCGGCGTGTCCGCGGTCGTGGTCGGCCTGGTCCCAGGTGACCGGGAAGTCCCACGACCACACCGGCTCCCCCGGGTCCGTGATGACGATGCCGGTCTCCTCGTGGAGCTCCCGGATCGCCGCGTCCCGGTGCGACTCCCCCGGGTCGACACCACCGCCCGGGGTGATCCACCGGTGCGCGCCGTCCGAGGACGGCGCCTTCGTGTCCATGAGGAACACGCGTCCGTCGGGGTCGAGCAGGAGGATCCGGGAGGTCCGGCGCAGGCCGTGTGCAGCAGTCACGACACCGACGCTAGCGGCCCGGCGTGCCGGTTGCGGCGGGCCGGTGCGGTCCTGCCGGTCAGTTCGTGAAGGAGCTGACGTCGCCGACGAGCTTCGTGTGGTCCGCGGGGATCGGCTCCACCGCGGCGAGGGCGATCTCGGCCGCGAACTCGGAGACGCTGTAGAGCTTGCCGACGGCCTCGCGACGGCCCTCGATGGCGCCGGGGTTGATGCGGTTGAGCAGGGTCGCCGTGATGGTGCCCTCGATCATGTCGCCCGAGACGGTGACGAACTCGATGCCCGCGGCCTCGAGCTGCGGCAGGAGTTCGCGCAGGGCGAGTTCACCGGCGCGCTTGCTCTTCGCGACGGGGACGTACTCGGGCAGCGTCTCGGCGGTCTCGACGAAGTGGGCCTGGTGGCTCGTGACGAACACGACGCGGGACCCGGCGGGCATGTGCGGCACGGCGGTCTGCAGCATGTCGACCTGGGCGTCGCGGTTGAGACGCAGGGCGTAGTCCTCGCCCATGCCGGACTCCATGCCGCCCGAGGCGTTGAGGACGAGGAGGTCGATGCCGCCCCACTCGCGCACGACGGTGTCGACCATCGCCTGCACGGAGTCGTGGTCGGTGAGGTCTGCTCCGACCGCGAGGGCCGCTCCCCCGTCGGCGACGATCTTCTCGGCGATCTGCTCGGCGCGGCGGGCCTTGTTGCGGTAGTTCACGACGACCTTCGCGCCGGCCTCCGCCAGGTACCCGACCGTGTCCGCTCCGATGCCACGGGAGGACCCGGTGACGAGGGCGCGCGTGCCGTCGAGGGATCCGGGGGCGAGGGGGCTGCTCACAGTGGTGTCTCCTGTCGTGGGGCGGCGCCGGTCCTGGTCGTCCCGGGCGGCATCGAGCCTACCAAGGCGCGGAACGTGACCGACCTCTCGCCGGGGACGGCCCGCCCGGCACCGGCCGGGCCGGGGACGGCCCGCCCTGCACCGGCCGGGCCACCAGGGGGTGCGCCAGCGGGCGCTGGTACGTTGGTCGGACGAGACCGGACGTCGCGACGCAGCGACCGCCGCGCGCGATGGACGGGGAGGGAGATCGCGTGGACGTCACGGAATGGACACAGGTGATCGTGTGGATCGCACTGGTGCTCGTCCTGGGGGTGGTCGAGGTGTTCACCCTCGACTTCGTCTTCATCATGCTCGCTGCCGGAGCAGCCGGCGGCCTGGTCGCCGCCCTGCTCGGTGCCGAGTGGTGGCTGTCGACGCTCATCGCCGCGGTGCTCGCGCTGCTGCTGCTCGCCGTCGTGCGCCCCCGGGTGCTCCGGGCGCTGAACCGCGGCGCCGACCCCCACCGGACCGGGGTCGACGGTCTCGTCGGCATGACCGGGACGGTCGCCCTCGCCTTCACGTCTTCCGCTCCCGGCCAGGTCCGCCTGGCCAACGGTGAGACCTGGAGCGCGCGCTTCGCCCCGGGCACCACCGACCGCACACCACCGCTCGGCACCCGCGTGGTCGTCGAGTCCATCGAGGGCTCCACAGCCGTCGTCCGCACCGAACAGAAGGCTGGCACATGACCCTGTCCACCGGGACGGTCGTCCTGATCGTCCTCATCGCCGTCGTCGTCGTCTTCGTGATCGTCGTCCTCGCGAAGGCCATCCGGATCGTCCCCCAGGCCACCGCCGGGATCGTCGAACGACTCGGCAAGTACCACAAGACACTCAACCCCGGGTTGAACCTGCTCGTGCCGTTCATCGACCGTCTCCGGCCGTTGCTCGACATGCGCGAGCAGGTCGTCTCGTTCCCGCCGCAGCCCGTCATCACCGAGGACAACCTCGTGGTCTCGATCGACACCGTCGTGTACTTCCAGGTCACCGACGCCCGCGCCGCGACCTACGAGATCGCGAACTACCTCGGCGCCGTCGAGCAGCTCACGACGACGACGCTCCGCAACGTCGTCGGTGGGCTCAACCTCGAAGAGGCCCTGACGAGCCGCGACAACATCAACGGGCAGCTTCGCGTCGTGCTCGACGAAGCGACCGGGAAGTGGGGCATCCGCGTCGGTCGCGTCGAGCTCAAGGCGATCGAGCCGCCCGTGTCGATCCAGGACGCCATGGAGCAGCAGCTCCGCGCCGAGCGGAGCCGTCGTGCCGCGATCCTGCAGGCCGAGGGGACCAAGCAGTCCCAGATCCTCGAGGCCGAGGGACAGCGGCAGGCCGCGATCCTCGCGGCCGAGGGTGACGCGAAGGCGCAGGTCCTCCGGGCCGAGGGTGAAGCCCAGGCGATCGCGACCGTCTTCGACGCGATCCACACGGGCG
Source organism: Curtobacterium sp. MCBD17_032 (assembly GCF_003234855.1). Classification (GTDB taxonomy): domain Bacteria; phylum Actinomycetota; class Actinomycetes; order Actinomycetales; family Microbacteriaceae; genus Curtobacterium. Next base: position 145,615 of record NZ_QKTO01000004.1, on the reverse strand, counting down.
ACCCGGACGAGAAGCTGCTGTCCTACCAGTACCTCCAGATGCTCCCGAAGATCGCTGAGGGCACCTCGAACAAGCTCTGGATGATCCCGAGCGAGTTCACCGAGGCACTCTCCGGCGTCGCGAAGGGCTTCAGCGCTCCGCGCACCGGCGGCGCTCCCGCGGCCGGCCCGGCCGGCAGTGGGGACTTCCTCGAGAAGATCTCCAAGCTCGCGGGCGAGAGCCTGACCACCACCACCGCCACGACGACCGGGAGCAGCGCCGCCGCCGGGAACGCGGACGCCACCGCGGCGGACATCGTGCCGGAGTCCACCCTGACGGGACCCTCGTCCGGGTCGGGCCGGACCGTCGAGGAGAAGCTGGCGGCCGCCGCTGAGGCCTCCCGCGCTCAGCTCCGGACGGACGAGCGTCCGGGAGCGACCGACGGACAGGCGTCCAGTGCGGATCCCGCCCCCGGCTCCTGACCCGACACACGACGACGGCCCACCCCCGAGGGAGCGGGCCGTCGTCGTGTGTGCCGCTTCGACGCCTAGGCGCCGCGGCGGGCGCGGAGTACCTGCAGGCGTTCCTGCAGCAGCTCCTCGAGTTCTTCCCGTGACCGCCGTTCGAGCAGCATGTCCCAGTGGGTCCGCGGCGCCTTGACGTCCTCCGCAGCCACTTCGACCGGCGTGCCGTCCTCGCCGAGCAGTCGTCCTTCCATCCCGGTGCGCGGGTCCGACCAGATCGCCGGGACCTCTGCCTCGGCGGAGAAGACCACGTCGAAGGTCTCTCCCGAGACCGCCTGGTAGACGGCACGCTTCCGCTCGGAGAGCTCGACACCGTCCTCGCTCTGGAGGCTCTGGCTCCCGAGCCGCATGCCTCGGAGACTCCGATCAGCCATGTCCGACTCCTCTCGCTCGTTCCTCCGGTCCAACCCACACCACCCGCCTTTCGTTCCGGAGGGGTGGCATTCACAGTCGGTTCCCAGTGCACGGCGCGGCCCCCGCGCGCGGTGGTCAGCGACCTGGCACGGCGACGCCGGTGGCCCGGCGGAGGACGGTCAGCGGCGCCGGCGCCCCCACGGCGCGCAGGCGAGCAGCACGAGGAGACCGCCGAGCGACAGCGCGAGCGTGATGCTGCCGGACGCGACGGTCGCAGGCGTCGTCGACGTGCCGAGCGGGACGTCCGTCACCATCGAACTCGCCGTGTACGCCGGGACGCGGTCGATCGTCCGGCCGCTCGGGTCGATCACCTGCGACGCACCGACCGTGGAGATGTTGACGAGCGACCGCCCGGTCTCGACGGCCCGCATCCGTGCGATCTCGAGCTGCTGGAGGTTCTCGTCGGTCCCGTCGAAGTCGGCGTTGTTCGTCTGCGCCAGGATCACCTGCGCTCCCCCGCGCGCCAGGTCCGCGGTCAGACCGTCGTCGACGACGTCGAAGCAGATCATCACGCCGGCCCGGATGCCGGCGACCGGCAGCACGTTCGGCTTCGTCCCGGGGGTGTAGTCGCGCTGCAGCAGCCCGATGAGCGAGGGTGCGAGCTTCGAGTAGAACCAGCGGTCGGGGACGTACTCCCCGAACGGGACCGGCCTCTTCTTGTCGTACGAGGCCCCCCATCCGTCGGCGTCCCACACGAACGAGGTGTTGTGCAGGACCCCGGACGCGGTCTGTGTCACGCCGCCGGCGACGAGCGGGGCGCCGACGCTCCGGACGACGGCGTCGAGCGTGGACGCGATGACCGCCTCCCGGCGGGGGTCGTACTCCGCCGCCGCCTCCGGCCACACGACGAGGTCGACACCGCGGGCGTCGACGTCGGTGGCGGCGACCTGCGACCGGAGGACGTCGCCCGGCTCGGCGCCGTCGAAGTAGCCGGCTGGGCCGTTGCCCTGCACGGCCTCGACGCGCACCGTGCCGTCGACCGCGGTCGGCCACGCGGGCACCGCCAGGACCGCCGACACGAGCAGACCGGCGGTCGCGATGCGGACCGGCAGGCGGAGCCCGCCGACGAGGCCGAGCGACACCACGACGGCGACGCAGTAGACGACGACGAAGCTCAGCCCGAGGACGCCGACGTACGCGGCGAGGTGTGTGAACGGGCCTTCCGACTGGGACAGACCCACCCGACCCCAGGCGAAGCCGCCGTACGGCCAGCTCCCCGAGAACCACTCGCGTCCGGTCCACAGGGCCGCGATGACGGCCGGGAGGCCCCACACACGTCCCGCGGTCGAGGTCACGACCCCGCCGACCCACCGGTAGGCGAGCGCGATCGCGACCGTGCCGAGGGCGGTGAGCGCCGCCTCGAGGAGCGCGAGTGCGAACCACGGCACCGGTCCGAGGTACCGTCCGGCCCACGAGATCACCGGCACCCAGAACGCCACGCCGGCGACGAACCCGAGCCAGGACGCGCGGCGGACCCGCTGCCCCTTCGCGGCGAGCAGGAGACACCCGACGGCGGGGTACGCGAGGAACCACCACCCCGGTGACGGGAACGACAGCGCGAACAGCACGCCGCCGACGACCGACAGCGGCAGCGCCTGTGCGAGGGGCAGGGCCGCCGTCAGCATGCCGTCGTCCGCGCTCGGTCGCCACCGTCCCACGGCGGCGCGCACCGGACGTACGGGTGTGTCGAGGACCGTCACCGGGCCTCCCGTCAGACCGTCGCGTAGGCGACGATGCCGCGGCGCACCGCGTCCGTCGCCCGGCGGGCCGTCCGGGCGAGGTCCTCGTCGCCCGCGTTCCGGATCTGGTCGAGCAGGTCGATGACCTGTTTCGACCACCGGACGAAGTCACCGGCTGCCAGGTCGAGGGACCGGAGGACGTCGTCGAGCGGCGAGCCGGAGGCCCACCGGAACATGCCGAGGGCGATCGCCGGGGTGGGCGGTTCCGAGCCGGCGAGCCGGGCGTCGCGCTCGACGTCGTCGAGGCGGGCCCAGATGGAGAGCGTCTCGTCGAGGGCCGGTCGGAAGGCGCCGCGGGGCACGGCGTGCTCGGTGCCGGGCGCGTCCTCGCGACGGGGCTGGTAGACGATGGTCGCGGCCATCCCGGCGAGCTGTGCGGGGGTCAGCTCCTTCCACACGCCGGCCTCGAGGCACTCGGCGACCAGGAGGTCGCGGTCCCCGTAGATGCGCTGCAGACGCCGGCCACCGGCGGCCACCGTGACGTCGCCGGCGTCGTCCTGCACCAGGTACCCGAGCGTCAGGAGCACGTCGGTCACGCGGTCGAACGTCGTCGCCACCGCTCCCGTGCGGGACCGGATCTGCTGCACGAGCTTGTCGTTGGCGCGCTTGAGCTTGTACCAGCGCTCCGCCCAGCGGGCGTGCGCCTCACGGTCCGGACACGCGTGGCATGGGTGGCGCTGGAGCTGTCGGCGGACCTCGGTGATCGCGGACTGGCGGTCCTGACGCGCACCGTGCGATGCCTCGCGTCCGCCGGGCACGTTCGACCGCTCGAGGTCCGACAGCTGTCGGCGGAGTGCGGCGTACTCGGTGAAGTCGCCGAGATGGCACTGCATGGCGTTCTGGTAGCCGTCCAGGGACTCCTGCTGCGACCGCACCTTGCGCGCGAGGTCGACCACCGAGCGGTCCGCCTGGAACTGCGCGAACGAGGTCTCGAGGACCTCACGCGTGCGGTCCCGACCGAACTGTTCGATGAGGTTCACGGCCATGTTGTACGTCGGCTTGAACGACGAGTTGAGCGGGTAGGTGCGACGGCTCGCGAGCGACGCCACGGCCTGCGGCTCGAGACCGTCGGACCACTGCACGACCGAGTGCCCCTCGACGTCGATCCCCCGACGCCCGGCACGACCGGTGAGCTGCGTGTACTCCCCCGGCGTGATCGGGACCCGGGCCTCGCCGTTGAACTTCTCGAGCTTCTCGAGCACGACCGTGCGCGCCGGCATGTTCACCCCGAGGGCCAGGGTCTCGGTCGCGAAGACGACCTTGAGGAGCTTGCGCTGGAAGAGGTCCTCGACGACCTCCTTGAACGCGGGCAACAGTCCGGCGTGGTGTGCGGCGACCCCGCGCTCGAGCCCCTCCAGCCACTCCCAGTAGCCGAGGACGGCGAGGTCCTCGTCGAGCAGGGTGCGGCAGTGGTACTCGGCGGTCTCGCGGATCTCCCGGCGCTCGTCGGCGGTGGTCAGCGACAGCCCGGAGCGCACGACGTGCCGGACGCCCTGGTCGCACCCGTTCCGGCTGAAGACGAAGAAGATCGCGGGCAGGAGCATGCGCTCGTCGAGCATCTTCGCGATCTGCTCGCGGTGCGCCTTCTCCGCACGGGGCCCCCGGCGGTCCGGGTACACCGGGCGTCCCCGGCGGCCGCGGGGTCCGTTCGTGCCGTGCCGGTTGGCGCCGCCCACGAGCCGGAGCAGTTCCGGGTTGACGCGGTTCGTCGCCGCGGCCCCGGACGAGTCGAAGAGGTCGACCATCTTGTTCCCGACGAGCACGTGCTGCTCGAGCGGGACCGGGCGGTCCTCGGACACGATGACGTCGGTGTCGCCGCGGACCGTCTGCAGCCAGTCGCCGAACTCCTCGGCGTTGCTCACGGTGGCGGAGAGCGACACCAGCCGGACCTCGGTCGGGAGGTGCAGGATGACCTCTTCCCAGACGGCCCCGCGGAACCGGTCGGCGAGGTAGTGCACCTCGTCGAGCACCACCCACGCCAGGTCGTCGAGCAGGTCCGAGTCGGCGTAGATCATGTTCCGCAGGACCTCGGTCGTCATCACGACGACGCGGGCCCGGGGGTTGACGTTCGTGTCGCCGGTGAGGAGCCCGACCTCGGTCTCGCCGTACGCCTGCACGAGCTCGGCGTACTTCTGGTTGCTCAGCGCCTTCATCGGCGTCGTGTAGAAGACCTTCGCGGTGGGCTGCCGCATCGCCAGCCAGATGGCGAACTCCGCGACGATCGTCTTGCCCGCTCCGGTCGGCGCGGCCACGAGCACGCTGTTGCCGCGGTCGACCGCGTCGCAGGCCGCGAACTGGAACGGGTCGAGGTCGAACCGCAGGTCCGTCCGGAACAGCTCGAGGTTCCGCGACCGACGGCGGACCTTCGCGGCGGCGAAGCGTTCGGCGGGGCTCAGGCTGGTCTCGGTCACAGGCCGTACTCCTCGTCGAGCTTCGCCTGGCGCTTCGCGACCCGGCGGTCGTGCACCCACGTCACCAGGCAGGCGGCGAAGTAGAGCACGACCATCGGGATGGCCAGGATGAACATGGACAGCACGTCCGCCGACGGCGTGACGAGCGCGGTGAAGACGAGGATCAGCACGATCGCGATCCGCCACGACCGCACGATCGCCGCGGCCGTCAGGACCCCGACGAAGTTGAGCAGGACGAGGAAGACCGGCAGGACGAACGCGATGCCGACCGCGACGATGAGCTTGATGACGAAGTCGTAGTACGCCTTCGCATCGACGATCGACGTGTCCTGCGCCGAGACGAAGCTGCCGAGGATCCCGACGACGTGCGGCAGGACGTACCAGCCGAACGCGCAGCCGGCGAAGAACAGCGGGATCGCCGAACCGAGGAAGCCCCAGACGTACTGCTTCTCGCGGCGCACCAGGGCCGGGACGATGAAGGCCCAGATCTGGTACAGCCAGACCGGACTCGCGATGACGACACCGATTGTGATCGCGATCTGCAGACGGAGGTCGAACGCGCCCGTGATCATGGGGAAGTTCAGCTCGGCGGTGTGTCCGCCGACCCGGGCGAGCTGGGTGACCGGTGACCGGAGCGCGTCGAGCACGAACGGGGTGAGGAACCAGCCGCCGATCGCCGCCACCAGGACCGCGACGACGGCCTTGAACAGGCGGTTGCGCAGCTCGATCAGGTGCTGACCGAGGGACATGCGGCCTTCGGGTTCCTTCGGTCGGCGCCCGTGCCGCTTCTCTCGCCCGCCGGCGGTCGTCGAAGCCATGCACCGATCCTACGGCAGCGGTCTCTCAGTGGACGTCGAGCGCGGCGGCGGCGAACGCGCGCACGGCCTCCCGGGCGGCCGGCGGGTCGATCACCACGGCGCGACCGGGCAGCCCGGCGACGAGCCGGACGACGCCGTCGAACCCGGCCGACGCGGCCAACCGGATGCGCACCCGTCCGTCGTCGTCCGGCGCGTCGGCGGTGTCGGCGAGGAAGTCCGCGACGAGCGGCAGGGACGAGGCGTCGAGCTCGACCGTGACGATGACGTCCTGGGCGCTCTGTTGGAAGAGCGTGTCGGGCAGGACGACGTCGTCGATCGTGCGTTCGGCGGCGCGGTCGTCCACGCGCACGCCGGACATCCGGTCGAGGCGGAACGTGCGGATGGCAGCACGGTCGAGGTCCCAGGCGCGGAGGTACCAGTCGGCGTCGATCGACTCGACGCGGAGCGGGTCGACCCGGCGCGTGCTGCCCTGCGTGCGTGGTCCCGCGTACTCGAACCGGAGCCCGCGCCGGCCGGACATGGCTTCGCGGATGACGGTGAGGGACGCGTCGTGCAGGTCCTGCCCGACGGCGACGTTCCCCGCTGCTCCCCCGGCGCCGCGGGACAGCTTCGCCATCAGCGCGCGGATCGCGTCCGTGTCGGCGGCCTCGGGCAGGGCGGAGAGGTACTGGAGACCCGCGATGAGTGCCGACGCCTCGCGCGCCGACAGCCGGGGCGCGTCGTCGATGGCGACGAGGTTCGTCAGCACGATCATGTCGTTCTGGTCGAAGTCGTCCCAGGCGATGTCGAACAGGTCGCCGTGCTGGTACTGCATGGTCTCGCCCGGGACGCCGGACACCGCGATGAGCTCGACGGCGCGGCGGATGCGGGACTCCGGGACCCCGAAGTGCCGCGCGGCCTCGGCGACCGAGACACGCTCGCGGTCGATGAGGTACGGCACGAGGGCGAGGAGGAACGCGAGCTTGTCCTGCGCCTGCAGGGGCTGGGCGTCAGCCACGGGGCGCTCCTTCCTCGGCGGGACGGCCGGCACCGGCACCGCGGTGGTCGACGGTCCGCTCCGGGGACCCGGTGTGGTCGGCGACGAGCACGCGGAGGCGGTCGACCACGCGCTGACGGAGGTCCTCCGGCTCGACGACCCGGACCTCGGGGCCGAACGCCGCGAGCTCCTCAGCCAGGATCTGCGGGTCGACGTGGTGGATGACCAGTCGACCGTCCGACGTCGACGTGGTGTCCCGGCGCCGGGTCAGGCGGCGCTCGGCATCCGAGTCCGGGGCGACCTGTACCGTCGCGGTGCGCTCGGCCCACACCCGGTCCAGGCCCGCCAGCGCGCGCTCCCCCGCGTCCGCGGGTGCGGGGTGCCGGCCGACCTCGAACAGGGTCACGGGACCGACGATCCGGGACAACAGGTAGTTCTTCTCGGACCCCGTGGCGAACTCGTGCGCGGCGAGCATCCACCGGCCGCCGTGCTGGACGAGCGCGAGCGGCGCGAGCTCGCGGACCCGGGCCTCGTGGTGGCCAGGCGTGATGTACGCGAACCGGACGGCGGCGCCCCGGTCGAGGGCTGACCGCAGGGGTTCGAACGCGGTGTCCCGGGTGCGCAACCGCGGGGCGTAGGCACCGATCGCGGTCGCACCGTCGCCGCTCTCGTGCTCCGAGCAGTCGTCCTCCGACCCGGCCGACCGCACCTTGAGCAGTCCGCGCCTGGAGTCGGCCGACAGGGCGCCCTCGCGCCACGCCATCGCGGCGAGCGACAGCAGGGCGGACTCGTCGGGCGTGAACCGGACGTCGAGCGGCAGGTCGTACTCGCCCTTCGGGATCCGGTAGCGCAGCGTCTGGTTGTTCCCCGCGGCACCCGGCGTCTCGATCGTCTCGAGCGGGATCCCGAGCTCGCGGACGTCGTCCTTGTCGCGCTCGAACTGCCGCTCGAGCGAGGCGTTGTCACCGCCGGGCGCGTACCGCTGCCGGTACCCCTGGACGTTCGCCAGGATCTCGGACTTCGTCAGCCCGGACTCCGTCGAGAGCAGTGCGAGCACGAGGCTGAACAGCCGTTCCTCGGCGGGCACACGGGGAGCACGGGTGGTGGGCACGTGCCGATCCTACGCAGCCGCGGGTCAGCGCGGCATCGCGCCGAGCACGTCGATGACGTACGCGTACGCGGCACCCTGCTGGTGGACGATCGCCAGGACCTGGTCCCCGACGTGTCGGCCGATCAGGGCGTTCCGGATGCCGTCGACGACCTGGCCCTCGGCCAGCGGGAGCGGCTGCGCGCCGGACCCGTCGGTCCAGCTCGAGCCCGCGACGGTGGAGTCGGTCGTGCTGCTCCCCCACGTGACGGCGGTGTACTTGACGACCGCGGTGTCCTCCGCGGTCAGCGTCGCGCCGTCGCCCTTGCGGAGCAGGTGCTGCTCGTCCTTCTCCGGCGCCGACCACGAGGGGATGGTGATGCCGGGTGCGCCGTCCGGGGCGAGCACGACGGCGGGCATGCCGTCGCCCGCGAGCTGCGGCGTGCCGGTGGCCCGGGACGGGAACGCGCGCTGTACGTCGACGACGAAGACGGCCGCGTCCTCGGCCTTCCCCGACGACGAGGTGGCGGTGCCGGAGAGTGCCGACTTCGGCAGCGCGACGGCGAGCCGGTCGCCGACCTGGGCGCACTCCAGGGCTTCGCCGAGTGCGCCGGCGTTGGTCGAGCCGGCCGTGATCGGGTTCGAGGCGCCGGTGTAGCCGCTGGTCTGGGCGACCTCGCCGGTGGTGCCGTCGACGAGCGTGTACTCGAGGACGACCGGGGTTCCGTCCCCGATCGTGCGGCCGTCGCCCTGTCGGAGGACCGAGACCTGGGTGCCCCTGGCGGTGAGGCCGGCGGGCACCGTGACGTCCGGCTGCGACCCGAAGGCGCCCGTGGCCGAGACGGCTTCCGACGCCGCTCCGGACGGGGCGCACGTGCCGGCCGATCCCGCACCGGGAGCGGCGCACGCCGTCAGTGACGCGACGAGACCGATGGTGACCACGAGTGCGGGGATGGTGCGCACGGATCCTCTTTCCGTTCGATGCAGGACGGGCACGCAGGTCAGCTTAGTGGGCGTCGTCGACGGGTCCGGACGTCGCCGGGCCACCGTCCGGGGCACCGTCCTCGCCCGCTTCGGCAGCCGCCACCTTGCGTGCCTGGGCGGCCGCCTGGCGCGCGACCTTGCGGAGCTTCTTGTCGCTCGCGCCTCGCTCACCCACGGCTCCGGGGGTCCAGGCCTCGACGTCCTCGTCCGAGAACTCCGCCTTGCCGGCCCGACGCTTCAGGTTCGGCAGGACGACCCCGTCCGCCAGGCGACGTGCGGTGATCAGGAAGCCGGTGTGCGCCACCATCCGGTGGTCAGGTCGCACGGCGAGCCCCTCCACGTGCCACGTGCGCACGAGCGTCTCGCTCGACTGCGGGTCCGTGAAGCGCCCGGTGTCACGGAGCGCCTCGGCCGTGCGCGACAGCTGCGTGACCGTCGCGACGTAGCAGACGATGAGCCCGCCGGGCACGAGGGCGTCGGCGGCCTCGTCGACGCACTCCCACGGAGCCAGCATGTCGAGCACCACGCGGTCGATGCTCTGCGGCTCGACGGCCTGCGGGAGCTCCTCGACGAGGTCCCCGACGGTCACCGACCAGTTGTCCGGGACCGCCCCGAGGAAGGTGCCGACGTTGCCGCGGGCGATCGCGGCGAACTCGTCGCGGCGCTCGAACGACTGCAGGCTGCCGGTCGGGCCGATCGCCCGGAGGAGCCACAGCGAGAGTGCGCCGGAACCGACCCCGGCCTCGACGACGCGTGCGCCGGGGAAGACGTCCGCGAACGCGACGATCTGGGCCGCGTCCTTCGGGTACACGATCGCGGCACCGCGCGGCATCGACATGACGTAGTCGTTGAGCAGGGGACGCAGCGCCAGGTACTCGTCCCCGGAGCTCGCCCGGATGACCGAGCCGTCCGGCTGCCCGATGACGTCGTCGTGCGCGAGCATGCCGCGGTGCGTGTGGTAGACCACGCCGCGCTCGAGCGACAGCGTGGTGAGCTTCCCCTTCGGGCCCGTGAGCTGGACGCGGTCGCCGGCACGGAACGGTCCGCGCGGCGGGGTGTGCGGCGCACCCCCGACCGTGTGCGGCAGCTCCACCGCGTCCTGCGTGGTCGGCTCGCCGGGGGTGGTGGGCTCGTCGGTCGTGGCGTCGCTCATCGCGCGTCCCCTTCGGTGACGGGGGCCGACGCCGGGACGGAGGCCGGGCCTCCCTGGCGGTCGGTGGCGCGGGCCGCCAGGGCCGGGCCGGTGAGTTCGAGCAGGCGGTCGACGGTCACGCCGTCCAGGGTGTCGAGGAGGACGTCGCAGGCACCCTCGGCGAGCGGGACGATGTGCTCGACGCCCACCGTCACCGCGCCGGACGCGACCGCCGAGGCGACGCCGGTCGCGGAGTCCTCGATCGCGATGCACGTGGTCGGGTCGACGCCGAGCTGCGCGGCCGCGCTCAGGTAGGCGTCCGGGTGCGGCTTCGGGCGCTCGACGTCGTCACCGGCGACGACGACCCGGAAGCCGCGTGCGCCGAACGCCTCGGCGGTGACGAGGGCCATCGTGCGGCGCGACATCGTGACGAGTGCGGTCGGCACCCCGCGGTCGTGCAGTTCCTCGACGAGCTCACGGGCACCGGGTCGCCACGGCAGGTCGTCCCCGTGCAGGCGCTGGACCACGAAGTCGGTCATCCACTCGACGATCTGCTCGACCTCCAGGTCGACGCCCTTGGCGCGGAGGATCTCGCCGGACCGCTCGAGCCCGCTGCCGACGAGCGACAGGCCGTCCTCGTGGGTCCACTCGGCTCCGAAGCGGGCGGTGAGCACGACCTGGGACTCCTGCCAGATGGGTTCGGTGTCGATGATCGTGCCGTCCATGTCCCAGAGGACGGCTGCGGGCAGCGCGGTCTCGTGCTGGGCGGAGGCAGGGGGTTGCGCGGTCACGGGCGACGAGTCTACCGGCGGTGTCGGCGGCGCCCGGGCCGCGGATGCCCGCCCGGTGGCAGCGGGTCTATCGTGGATGCCTGATCGTGCTCCGGTCCCGACGCGCGCGCGACCGCGGGCGCGTCGACCCGCTCCACAACCAGGAGGCCCCTGCCGTGCCACAGCACTCCCCCTTCAGCGACGGACGACTCCTCGTCGTCGCGTTCGAGGGCTGGAACGACGCCGGCGAGGCCGCGAGCGGACTCGCTCGCCGCATCGTCGACGCCCTCGAGCTCGACGAACTCCGCGAGATCGACGGGGAGCGGTACGTCGACTACCAGTTCAACCGCCCTGAGGTCGGATTCGACGACGAGGGCGAACGGGCCGTGACCTGGCCGCGCATCGTCCTGCACGGCCCGAGCGCCGAGGGACGTCCGGTGATCGGGGCGACCGGCGCGCCGACGGAGCGCGACGTGTTCGTCCTGGTCGGCCCGGAGCCGTCCCGGACCTGGCGTGCCTTCTGCGCCGAGGTCATCGACCTGGCCGACGTGTACTCGATCGACGCCGTCGTCTTCGTCGGGGCCATGCTCGCCGACGTCCCGCACACCCGGCCCATCTCGGTCTTCGTGTCGAGTGAGAACGCCGGCGTGCGTGCGGCGTTCGACGTGGACAAGTCGACGTACGAGGGACCGACGGGCATCCTCGGGGTCCTCGCGGACGCGATGGACAAGGCCGGCCTGACGACCCTGTCGCTCTGGGCGTCCGTGCCGCACTACGTGCACAACGCCCCGTCGCCGAAGGCCACCCTGTCGCTGCTCGACAAGATGGAGGAGCTGACGGACGTCACCGTGCCGCGCGGCACCCTGCTCGACGACGCCGCGCAGTGGGAGGAGGGCATCGACGCCCTCGCCGCGGACGACGAGGACATGGCGTCCTACATCGGCCAGCTGGAACAGGCGCGCGACACGGTCGACTCCCCCGAGGCGTCCGGCGACGCCATCGCGCAGGAGTTCGAGCAGTACCTGCGGCGCCGGGAGCACAAGGACGGCAAGGACGGCGGCGGGGCGGCGGGCGAGGGCCCGTGGCGGCCGCCGCAGCCGCCGCAGTAGCCGCGGGCGTGTGCCGGACGGGAGGCTCCCCACCAGCACGGCCGATCCGCCGCTGGCGCGTCGGCTCGGAACCGGCGGCGAGGGCACAGGTACCGGCTGGTACCGGGCCTCCCGTCCGACACGGGGTGGCGGCGACCGTCGCCGCTCCCGTCAGGCGATGCGGATGCCGAGCAGGGCGTCGACGAGGTCGACGAGCCCGGGGGTGGCTGCCGTGCCGCCGGCGATCGCGGTGTCGACCACCGCGACGGCGCCCGGCGTGTCGAGGTCGTCCGCGACCCGGGCGCGGAGCCGTGCCGCGACGGCGTCGGCGTCCTGCTCGGAGCCGGAGCCGGAGCGCACCCAGGTGTCCCAGGCTGCGAGACGACGGTCGGCGTCCTCGAGGTCGCCGTCGGTCCACTCCCAGTCGTCGGAGTACCGGTGCGAGAGCAGGGCCAGGCGGATCGCCCGCGGATCGGCGCCACCGTCGAGGAGCCCGCGCACCGTCACCAGGTTGCCGAGCGACTTCGAGATCTTCGCCCCCTGGTAGGCGACCATCCCGGTGTGCACGAAGGCGTTCGCCAGTGGCTGGGAGGCCAGGGCCGCGGCGTGCCCGGCGCTCATCTCGTGGTGCGGGAAGACGAGGTCACTGCCGCCGCCCTGCACGCTGATCGGCAGGCCGAGCCGGTCGCCGGCGATGACGCTGCACTCGATGTGCCACCCCGGGCGGCCGGGGCCGATCTCGGTCTCCCAGCTCGGCTCGCCCTCGCGTTCGGCACGCCACAGCAACGGGTCGAGCGGGTCGCGCTTGCCGGGGCGGTCGGGGTCGCCGCCACGCTCGGCGGAGAGGGCCAGCATGGTCTCGCGGTCGAGTCGGCTCTCGTCGCCGAGCGCCCACGTCTCGGTGGGACGGTTGACGTCGAAGTAGAGGTCCTCGCCGTCCGAGTCGGCTGTCGGCACCGTGTAGGCGTACCCGGTCTCCTCGAGGTACGCGACGGCCTCGGCGACCCGCTCGACCTCGTCGGTGACCGCCACGTAGTCGTCCGGCGGCAGGACGCGCAGGGCCTCCATGTCGCGGCGGAACAGGTCGATCTGCGAGGCGGCGAGCTCCCGCCAGTCCACGCCGTCGCGGGTCGCGCGCTCGAGGAGCGGGTCGTCGACGTCCGTCGTGTTCTGCGCGTACCGCACCGGCAACCCGGCGTCCCGCCACGCCCGGCCGAGCGTGTCGAACGCCAGGTACGTCGCGGCGTGCCCGAGGTGCGTGGCGTCGTACGGGGTGATCCCGCAGACGTAGAGCGATGCGTCGTCGGTGCCGCGCGTCGGGTCGACGGGCTTGCCGGTCGCGGTGTCGTGGACGAGCGGACGGGGGCCGGACCCCGGGACCTCGGGGACGCTCGGTGCCTGCCAGGCCCTCACGGCTCGACCACCCCGAGGGAGAGCAGCACGATGAGGACGACACCGAGGACGATGCGGTAGACGACGAACGGCATGAAGCTCCGCTTGCTGATGTAGTTCATGAACGCGGCGATGACCACGAACCCGACGACGAAGGCGACCACGGTCGCGATGAGGGTGTCCGCCACGCCGAACGGCGCTCCGGTGTCGCCGAGGCTCGTCGCGGCCTCGTACAGCCCGGACAGGAACACCGCGGGGATCGCCAGGAGGAACGCGAACCGTGCGGCCGCCGGTCGGGTGTAGCCGAGCGCGAGCCCCATCGAGACCGTCGCCCCGGACCGGGAGACGCCGGGGACGAGCGCGAGGACCTGCGCGAGCCCGATGAGGATGCCGCCCTTGAAGGTCATGTGCTCGATCCGCCGGACCTTCCGCCCGACCCGGTCGAGCACCCCCAGGACGACGCCGAAGACGATGAGCACGATCGCGACGATCCAGAGCGACCGGAAGGTGGTCTCGATGCTGTCCTGGAGGAGCAGGCCGACCACGCCGATCGGGATGGTGCCGAGGATGACGAGCCAACCGAGGCGGACGTCCGGGTCGTTCCGCGGGACCGTGCCGCCGAGCGCGCGGAACCACCGCCCGATGATCCGGGTGATGTCCTTCCAGAAGTAGATGAGCACTGCGGTCTCGGTGCCGAGCTGCGTCACCGCGGTGAAGGCCGCGCCGGGGTCCTCGGCATCCGGCAGGAACAGCCCGACGATGCGCAGGTGCGCGCTGGAGGAGACCGGCAGGAACTCGGTCAGACCCTGGACGAAGCCGAGGAAGATCGCCTCGAAGATGTGCACGTGTGCGGCCTTTCGCCGGTGCTGGACTCGGTCGCCGTTCCCGACGACGACCATGCACGGTATCAGTAGGTCGCGAAGAGGTCTCCGAGGACGCGGCGGCCGAACGCCAGCGACGCGAGCGGGACCCGCTCGTCGACGCCGTGGAACATCGCGGGGAAGTCCACCCCGGCGGGCAGCTGCAGCGGCACGAACCCGTACCCGGCGATGCCGAGACGGGACAGCGCCTTGTTGTCCGTGCCGCCGGACAGCAGGTAGGGCAGGACCGGGGCGCCGGGGTCGTGCCGCTCGAGCACGTCACGGACGGCGTCGACGAGCGGGCCGCCGAAGTCCTGCTCGAGGCCGACGTCCTGGTGCGTCATGGTGACCTCGACGTCCTCGCCGGCGAGTTCCCGCACGCGGGCCAGCACGGTCTCCTCGTCCCCGGGCAGGCATCGGATGTCGACGAGCGCGGTGGCCTCGTCTGGGATCACGTTGTGCTTGTACCCGGCGCTGAGGACGGTCGGGTTCGTGGTGGTGTGCAGTGCCGCGTGGATGAAGCGCGCCGCCGAGCCGGTGGCCAGGGCGACCTCGTCCGGGCCGGTGGCGACCGGGTCGACACCGAGGAAGCGGGCGACCTCGGCGACCATCGCCTCGGTGGTCGCCGACAGCCGGACCGGCCACTCCTCGCCACCGATGCGGGCGACGGCTGCGGCGACCTTCGTCACGGCGTTGTCCCGGATGACGTGCGAGCCGTGCGCAGCGGTCCCCCGGGCGGTGAGCTTCACCCACATGAGGGCCTTCTCACCGGTCTGGAGCAGGTAGGCGCGCCGGTCGCCGAGCGTGATCGAGTAGCCACCGACCTCGCTGATCGCCGCGGTCGCGCCGTCGAAGACCTCGGGGTGGGTGTCGACGACGTGGTGGGCGCCGAGGACGCCACCGGCCTCCTCGTCCGCGAAGTAGGCGATCACGAGGTCCCGTTCCGGTGCCCCCTGACGGTCGATGACGTCCGCCAACGCGGTGAGCATCATCGCGTCCATGTTCTTCATGTCGACGGCGCCGCGCCCCCAGAGCGAGCCGTCGCGCACCTCGCCGCCGAACGGGTCGACGGACCAGTTCGCCGCGTCGGCGGGGACGACGTCGAGGTGCCCGTGCACGACGAGCCCCGGCTTGCTCCGGTCCCGACCGGGGACGCGGGCGACGACGCTGACCCGGTCCGGCTCGGACTCGAACAGCTGGGGGCTGAGGCCGAGGTCCTGCAACGCGGCCTCGACGTAGTGTGCCGCCTCGGTCTCGCCGCGCGACTTCCCTTCACCCCAGTTCGTGGTGTCGATCCGGATGAGGTCCCGCGCGATCGCCGCGGTGCGTTCCAGCTCGGACGTCATGCGCCAACGCTACCGGCGCCGGCGACGGCGACCGGGCTCCGACCGCGCCGCGCCCGGGATGCGCGCCCGTGTTCGGCGTGCGTCCGCGGCCGTGCTAGTGTCTTCTCTCGGCAGGAACGCCGGGGAAACCCGGTCGGACAGCCCGGTGCGAGAGCACCACACCCAGTCCGGGTGGCGGAATTGGTAGACGCGCTAGCTTGAGGTGCTAGTGCCCGTATTAGGGCGTGGGGGTTCAAGTCCCCCCTCGGACACGCAGTACCTGGTCTCCGGACCACGTGCTCGGACACTTGTGTTGAGACAAGCGGCGAACGGCCCTCCTTCGGGAGGGCCGTTCGTTTTCGCGTGCCCGGCGTCCGGGCCGAGCCTCTGGCCGGGCGCGGCACCGTCGGGGCGGGTCCGAGCCTCGGGCCGGCGGACACCGTGCGGCACTCGGCACGCGAGTGGTGTCCGCCGAGCCGAGCCTCGGCGTGGCCGTCAGCGTCGAGCGCGCCGGACCACCCACACCGCCACGCCGCCGATGAGCAGGTACGGCCAGGTCGCGATGACGGGATCGAGCACGCCGTGCCGCCAGTCCCGCCGGGTCGAGCCGAGCCGGGCGCCGACCGGGTCGTCCGCGCCCTCGGCCGCGATGCCGGTCTCCTGGATCAACCGGTCGGGTCGGCCACGCAGCGCGTCGGTGACCCGGTGCGTGGCGACGTCGAGGCGGTCCCCGACGACCAGGAGCATCCAGTGCGCCAGGCGTCCCTCGCTGAAGCGACGGTAGGCGTAGCGCTTCACGATCCCGGCGACGCCGGACAGCGGCTGCGCGGTGCCGAACACGGGCGTCACGTGCGCGTGTTCGATGGACCGTTCGCGGCCCTCGGCGCCGGACTGCTGCTCGGGGCGCTCCCAGTGCGCGTTCGTCGCCGAGCCGGCCTCCCGGGACAACTTCGGGACGCTCGGGCGGTCGGCGAGGTCGAGGTCGCTCCCCCACCCGGGGATCCGCGCCCGGAGCTCGTCCGCCGAGGGCAGGTCCCGCGGCTTGTCGGCGACGTACGCGATGTGGTCGTCTGCCCCTGGGGTGGTGCTCATGCTCTCGTCTCCGTTCCCGCTCACGGCACGATCACCGGCTTGATGCAGCCGTCGAGCTTCGCCGAGAACAGGTGGTACGCCTCGTCGATGTGCTCGAGCGGGATCCGGTGCGTGATGATGTCGCTCGGCTTCAGGTGTCCGGCCTGGATGTGCTCGAGCAGCCGCGGCCACTGTCGCTTCACCGGTGCCTGGTTCATGTGGATGGTGACGCCCTTGTTCAGTGCGTCGCCGAACTTGACGGCGCTCGGGATCGGGCCGTACGCGCCCATCACCGACACCGTGCCGCCCTTGCGGACGCCGTCGATGGCCCAGTTCAGCGCGATCGGCGAGCCGCCCTGCAGCTTGAGCTTGGAGCTCGTCACGTGCTGCAGGTAGTTGCCGTCGGCCTCCGCCCCGACCGCGTCGATGACGCTGTCGGCACCGAGGAAGTCCGTCTGCTTCTTCATCTCGACGACGATGTCGTCCACCTCGGCGAAGTTGATCGTCTCGGCGTGCGCGAACTCGCGGGCCTTCGCCAACCGGTACTCGAGCTGGTCGACGACGATCACGCGGCCGGCGCCCATGAACCACGCCGACTTCGCCGCGTACAGCCCGACAGGCCCGGCGCCGAGCACCACGACGGTGTCGCCCTCGCGGATCGATGCGAGCTGGGCCCCGAAGTACCCGGTGCCGAGCGCATCGGTCATCATCAGGGCGTCCTCGGCGTCGAGCCAGTCCGGGATCACCTGCGGGCCGACGTCGGCGAACGGCACGCGCACGCGCTCCGCCTGCCCGCCGTCATACCCGCCGGTGGTGTGCGAGTACCCGAAGATGCCGCCGACCGCGGTGGCGTTCGGATTGACGTTGTGGCAGTTCGTGAACAGGCCGCGGGCGCAGAACCAGCACGTCCCGCAGGAGATGTGGAAGGGGACCATCACCCGGTCGCCCACGCTGAGGGTCTCGACGGACGACCCGATCTGCTCGACGACCCCGATGAACTCGTGGCCGAAGGTGTGGCCGACGCGGGTGTCCGGCATCATCCCGTGGTACAGGTGCAGGTCCGACCCGCAGATCGCCGCGCGTTCCACGCGGATGACCGCGTCGTTCGGGTGCTCGATCCGGGGGTCGGGCTTGTCCTCGACGCGGACCCGGTAGGGGCCGCGGTAGGTCATGGCGCGCATGGCGCTCCTCTCGCTCGTCCGGTCCACGGTGACCGTCGGCGGGTGGGAGGCGGTCCAGGCTCGCGCTCGGCGCACAAGCGCCACCGCGAACGGACGGGAGGCCCGGTACCAGCTGGTACCGGGCCTCCCGTCCGCAGGCAGTCGCGTCGCGACGCGGGCTAGTGCTTCGCGGCCTCGACGAAGGTACGGCGCGGGTCGGTCTCCTTGATGAGGGAGGTCGCGTCGCGGCCGGACACGGCGCCGGTGACCCAGCCGATGATGATGCGTGCCTTGCGGTTCAGCGTCGGCATCGCGTACACGTGGTACGAGCGGTGCGCCATCCACGCCAGCAGGTTCGTCATCTTGATGCCCTTGATGTTCGCCGCGCCCTTGGCGACACCGTACGAGGCGACCGTGCCGATGGACGGGTGGCGGTACTCCACGAGGGGCTTGCCGGTGATCGAGGCGACGATGTTGTCCGCGACGACGACGGCCTGACGGACGGCGTTCTGGGCGTTCGGCGGGTAGTACGCCGGCTGCTTCTCGGCCGTCAGGTCCGGAACCTGGGCGACGTCGCCGAGGCCCCAGACACCCGGGACGACCTCGTGCGTGTCCTCGGACTCCACCTGGAGCTTCGCGTTGGCGGCGAGGTGCCCCTTCGGCCCGCGCGGCAGGTCGGTGGCGTCGAGGAGCGGGTTCGGCTTGACGCCGGCCGTCCAGACGAGCAGGCCGGTGGCGAACTCGTCACCGTCGGAGAGCTTGACGATCCCGCCCTCGCAGCTCGGCATGGTCGTCTTCAGGCGGACGTCGATGCCGCGGGCGCGGAGGGACTCGAGGGTCCACTTCGACAGCTCGGGGCCGACCTCGGGTGCGACGCGGTCGAGGGCGTCGATGAGCACCCAGCGCGGCTGCTCGCCGGCGAGCGACGGGTACGTGGCGATCGCGGCCTGGGACACGTCGAACAGCTCACCGATCGCCTCGACGCCGGTGTAGCCACCGCCGATGAAGATGCTCGTGAGCAGGCGACGACGCTCGTCCTCGTCCCGCGTGGCGGCGGCCTTCGCGATGTTGTCGAGGAGCTTCGCGCGGACGTACGCGGCCTCCTCCACGGTCTTGAAGCCGACGCCGACCTCGTCGAGGCCCGGCGTCGGGAAGGTGCGGGTGACCGAACCGAGCGCCACGACGAGGTGGTCGTACTCGAAGGACCGGTCGTCGCCGCCTGCCGTCGCGACCGAGACCGTCTTGTCGGCCGAGGAGATCCCGGTGACCTTGCCCTGGATGACCCGGGTCTTGCGGAGCGCACGTCGGAGTTCGACGGTGACGTCCTTCGGGGCGATGTGCCCGCCGGCGACCTCGGGCAGGAACGGCAGGTACGTGTAGTACGTGTTCTGGTCCACGAGGGTGATGCGCATCGGCACCGAGGCGGCGTGCTTCTGGAGCTGCTTGACCGCGGTGTAGCCGGCCGAGCCGCCGCCGAGGACGAGGACGTGGGGGATGGAGTCTGCCATTCCTCCGGTCTACCCGATCCGGCCCCTCCTCGTCATCAGCGCCGCACCTGTGCGGCCGATCCGTTCCCGATCCGGACCACGATCTGCATCGTCCGCCGTCCGTGCGGGGGTCAGCCGCGACCGTCGCGGAGGCGCCACCACGCGGTCTCGGCGATCTCGCGGCCGGTGTACACGCCGTACTGCGTGCGTCGGGATTCGTGCAGGGAGAACCGCCGGAGCCGGTAGCCCCCGCCGAAGCGGTCGATGATCGCCTCGGGTGAGGAGTCCGCGTCGCGCTTGACGTACCACGTGCGGTCGTCGTCGACGGGCTCGATCACGAGTGCGTCACCGTCGACCGCCGATGCGGGAACGGAGGATGTCGATCCGCTTCTGGATCTGCTCGATGCTCGCCTGCGCGACGGCCGGTCCGCCGCTGATCCGGCGGAGTTCGGCGTGGATCGCTCCGTGCGGTTCGTTCGCGTGGCGCGACCAGATCGAGACGAGGCGCTGGAGTTCCGAGCGCTGCTCCTTGATCGTCATGTACATCGGCCGGTCCACCGGCTCGGGCGCCTTCGGCATGCCGTCCTTCGGGACGCGCCCCTTGGACCGCTTGGCCTGGGTCGCCTGCCGCGCGCGGAGGAGGTCCCGCACCTGGTCGGGTTCGAGCAGACCCGGGATGCCGATGAAGTCGAGCTCCTCGAGCGACCCGACCTCGCCGCCGGTGCCGAACTCACCGCCGTCGTAGAGGACCCGGTCGAACGACGCCTGCGAGTCGAGCGCCTCGAACGGCTGGACGTCGAGCAGGCTCTCGGAGGCCCGGTCCTCCTTGTTCGCCTCGGCCACCATGGCGTCTTCCGGGTTGTACATGCCGTCCTCGGCGTCCTTCGGACGGTCGAGGGCGTGGTCGCGCTCCAGCTCGAGACTGGCGGCCAGCGCCATCAGGCCGGGGACGCTCGGCAGGAACACCGACGCGGTCTCACCACGACGCCGGGCGCGCACGAACCGACCGATGACCTGCGCGAAGAACAGCGGCGTGCTCGCGCTCGTGGCGTAGACGCCGACGCAGAGCCGCGGCACGTCGACGCCCTCGGACACCATGCGGACGGCGACCATCCACCGCGAGGTGTCCTCGGCGAAGGACTGGATCCGGCTCGACCCCGCGGCCTCGTCGGACAGGACCACGGTCGGCCGCTCCCCCGTGATGCGCTGCAGGATCCTGGCGTACGCGCGGGCCGTCGTGGTGTCGGTCGCGATGACCAGTCCGCCGGCGTCGGGCACACCGCGGCGGACCTCGGTGAGGCGCTTGTCCGCCGCGGAGAGCACGGCGGGCATCCACTCGCCCTCCGGGGACAGCGCGGTGCGCCACGCCTGCGCGGTGATGTCCTTCGTGACGGGGTCACCGAGCGAGGCGGCCATCTCGTCGCCCATCCGGGTCTTCCACCGCATCTGTCCGGCGTAGGCCATGAACAGCACCGGGCGGACGACGCCGTCCTTGAGTGCCCGGCCGTACCCGTAGTTGTAGTCCGAGATCGAGGTGCGGATGCCCTGCTCGTCGGGGGCGTACTGGACGAACGGGATCGGCGCGGTGTCCGAGCGGAACGGCGTGCCGGACAGCGACAGGCGCCGGGTGGCCTTGGTGAACGCCTGCCGGATGCCGTCGCCCCAGGTCAGGGCGTCACCGCCGTGGTGCACCTCGTCGAGGATCACGAGCGTCCTGCCGCCAGCGGTGATGCGCTCGTGCACCTCGGGGTTCATGCCGACCTGCGCGTAGGTGATCGCGACGCCCTGGTAGTGCCGGCCGAACATGCCGTCGCCGTTCTTGAACATCGGGTCGAGCCGGATGTTCACGCGGTCCGCGGCGTCCGCCCACTGCCGCTTGAGGTGCTCGGTGGGGGCGACGACGACCAGGCGGTCGACGGTCCCGCGGGCGAGGAGCTCGGTCGCCAGCCGCAGCGCGAAGGTGGTCTTGCCGGCGCCGGGGGTCGCGGCGGCGAGGAAGTCGCGCGGCTCCTTCTCGAAGTACTTCGTGAGCGCTTCGACCTGCCAGGCGCGGAGTTTCGAGGCGGTCCCCCACGCGGCCCGCTCGGGGAAGGCGGGCGAGAGGTGCTCGGCCGCCGCGTTGCCCGCGACCTCGGCGATGGCGGCCGGTGCGGTCGGTCGGTGGTCGTCGGACGGCCCGTCGATCGGGAGTTCGGCGGGTTCCTGGTGCTCGATGTTCTCCGCTGCGCTCACTCCACCCGAGTGTACCGGCACGCGGTCCCCCGCCACGTCTCAGTCCTGCCGGGCGTGCGGGGCTCGCGGCGCGGTGGGGCCGGAGCCACCGCCGGCGCCACGGACGAGCGACGCCGGGCGGAGGACGCCGGCGCCGAAGCGCGCGGTGACCGCGTCGACGGTCGTCTCCGTGTCCCGCCACGGCGCGTCGTCGTCCCAGAGTGCGTTGCTCGCGGCCGCCGGCACGAGGTTCTCGCCGCGCACACCGATGAGCCGGATCCGGTTGCCGGGGCGGTGCAGGACGTCGTACAGCTCGACGGCTTCCCGGTGGATCCGCTTGGCGACGTCGCTCGGCTCGGCGAGCGTGCGGGACCGGGTGAGCGTCGTGAAGTCCGTGTACCGCACCTTGAGCGCGACGGTGCGGGCCTGGACCTCGGCACGCCGGAGTCGGACGGCGACCTTCTCGGCGAGCCGGAGGAGCTCCCGCGCGACGTCGTCCCGCTCGGTGAGGTCGCGACCGAACGTGACCTCGTGCCCGATCGACTTCTCGCCGACGCCGGACTCCACGCTGCGGGGGTCCCGCCCCCACGACAGGTCGTGCAGGCGCTGCCCGCCCGACGGGCCGAGCAGCGCGACCAGCGACGGCAGCGGGGTCGTCGCGAGGTCCCGCACGGTGTGGATCCCCCGGCGCTCGAGGGTCTCCTGCGTCTTGCCGCCGACACCCCACAGGGCCGAGACCGGCTGCGGGTGCAGGAAGGCGACGGTGTCGGCGTGCGGGACGACGAGCAGCCCGTCCGGCTTGGCGCGGCTCGAGGCGAGCTTCGCGACGAACTTCGTCGATGCGGCCCCCACCGAGCAGTGCAGACCGGTCTCGGCGAACACGGTGCGGCGGATCTCGGCGCCGATCTGCCACGGCGTGCCGTAGAGGCGGAGCGCACCCGCGACGTCGAGGAACGCCTCGTCGATGCCGAGCCGTTCGACGCGCGGGGTGAAGCGGTCGAAGACACGCATGACCTGTGCGGACCGGGCGCTGTACTTCTCGAAGTGCGGTTCGACGATGACCGCGGCCGGGCACCGGCGTTTCGCGATCGCCATCGGCATCGCGGAGTTGACCCCGTACTTGCGGGCCTCGTACGTGGCGGCCGTCACGACGGAACGGTCCGAGTCGTGACCGACGATGACCGGCAGACCGACGAGGTCCGGGCGGTCGAGCAGTTCGACGGAGGCGAAGAAGGCGTCCATGTCGACGTGCAGGACCGTCGCGGTGCGGTCGTCGACGGGCGTGTCGGAGACGACCCGGTTGCGTCCGTCCTGCTTGCTCACCGGGTCATGGTCGCACGGGCCGCCGACACGGGCGTCACGACGGGAGCGGCCCGAACTCGGCCAGCGCGATCGTGCGCATCGCCGAGTCCCGCGTCGACGGGTGGTACTGACCGGCGCGGACGTCCCGGGCCAGGCGCGCGAGTTCGTCGGTCGACCGGAAGGCCGACCCGCCGACGACCCGCATGGCCTCGTCCACGACGTGCTGCGCCGTGTCCACCGCACGGGCCTTCGTGCCCACGAGGAGCGGGGACCACCGGTCGGAGTCCACCAGGTCGTCGACGTCCCGCGCGAGCGCGTCCACCTGCAGGTGCACGGCGTCGGTGGCGCTCCGCATCGCGGCCACGGCACGACGGACGTCCGGGTCGGCGGAGCGGGTCGTGCCGTCCATCGCGGTGCGCCCGGCGGTCCGCTCGACCGCCAGCGTCACGGCGCGCGAGGCGATGCCGACGTACACCGAGGCGACGAGCAGCTCGAACGCGGCGAACACCCCGAACACGAGCGGGTCGGCGACGGGCCCGACGGGCAGGACGCGGACGATCCGGTCCGCGGGGACGTGGAGTCCCTCGAGCACCGTCGTCCGGCTCTGCGTGGCCCGCATCCCGAGGGTGTCCCAGTCGTCGAGGTGCCGGACGCCGCCGTCGCTGCGCAGGGCGAAACCGTGCACGAGCCGCGGTTCGGTTCCCGAGGTGTCCTTGCCGAACACGCTCAGCACGTCCCACGCCGGCGCCAGGGACGTCGAGACCTTCGTCCCGGTGAAGCGGTAGCCGCCGGAGCCGTCGGGCTCGGCCTCGGTGCGCGAGTCGAACAGGACGGCGTCGTTCCCGGGCTCGCTCACGCCGAACGCGAGCAGCCGGTCCGCCGCGGCGGCGTCGGTGACGGTCTGGAGGAAGGACCCGCCCCGGGCTGCCACGGTACGGGCCGCCTGCACCCACACCTGGTGCATCCCGAGGCCGAGGGCCGTGGCCGGCGCCGCCTCGGCGAGTGTCCGCTGGACGGCTGCGGTCGCCCGGAGACCCAGCCCCGAGCCTCCGTCCCGGACCGGTACGCCGATCCGGAGGTAGCCGGTCCGACGGAGTTCGTCGAGGTCCTCGGCGCAGAAGGCGTTGTCCGCGTCGTACCCGGGAGCACGTGCGGCGATGCGGGCGAGGAGCTCCTCGGGGACGGCCCATGGACGCTGCTCGAGCGGAGTGGACGGGGTCATGGGACGAGAGTACGGTCGCGAGGCGTGTCAGACCGTCATCCCTTCACCAAGTACGTCGCGATCGGGGACTCCTTCACGGAGGGGATCGGTGACCCGGACCCGGCGTCGGTCGGTGGGCACCGCGGATGGGCAGACCGCGTGGCGGAGACGCTCGCGGACGGCACCGACGCCGACTTCACGTACGCCAACCTCGCGGTCCGCGGGCGACTGCTGCGGCAGATCGTGGACGGACAGGTCGAGGCAGCCCTCGCCCTCGGGCCGGACCTCGTCACCGTCTCCGCTGGCGGGAACGACGTCATCCGCCCCGGGTCCGACCCGGACGAGCTCGCGGAACGGTACGACCGGATGGTCGAGCGCCTCCGACGCGACGGCGCCACGGTCGTGCTCTTCACCGGACCGGACGTCGGGATGACCCCGGTGCTCGGCATGGTGCGCGGGAAGACGGCCGTCTACAACGAGCACCTGCATGCGATCGCCCTGAAGCACGGCGCCCTGGTGGCGGACCTCTGGGCGCTCCGGGTCCTCCGGGACCCGCGGATGTGGGCGCCGGACCGGCTGCACCACTCACCGCTCGGACACGCGACCGTCGCGGCCGCCGTGCTCGACACGCTCGGGGTCCCGCACACGCTCGAGACGTCCGCGCCGGAGCCGCTCGCGGCCCGTCCGTGGCGGGAGGCGCGGGTCGAGGACCTGGGCTGGGCGAAGGAGTACCTCGTCCCGTGGGTCGTGCGCCGCGTCCGCGGGACGTCCTCCGGCGACGGCGTGACGGCGAAGCGGCGCACGCTGCAGCCGGTCGAGCGTCGCGGCTGAGGTCCGGTCGACGCCGCACTGCCGACGGTCGCGCGCTAGCCCGTCAGCGCGGCCGGATCGAGCTCCACCCCACGGAACGGGTTCGCCCACCGCCACCAGACGCCCGGGTCCTCGATCGCCCCGTCGAGCTCGAGCGGCACCGTCACGGGGTCGTGGTGCTCGACGGTGAAGCGGACCCGTCCGACCCGTTCCCCGGCCGTGCCGAGCGTCACCGGCTCGAGCGTCGTCTCCGCGCGCACGGTCGTGCTCCCCCACACCAGGACCGACGCCGCCCGACCCGCGGTCGCGTCGACCTCGTCCTGCCACGGCGCCGTGTAGGTGCCGAACGTCTGCCCTTCGTTCGTCAGGGTCACCACGTGGAAGCCGTCCGCGACCGAGTGCAGCAACCGCCGGACGTCGGCGTCGAGGGACTCGTGGTCGACGCCGCCGAGCATCGCGCCGACGACCGTCACCGGCCGGCCGCCGCGCTCGTAGGTCGCCGCGAAGAGCAGACACGCGCCGGCCTCGTCGAGCGTGCCCGTCTTGATCCCCTCGACGCCGTCCATGCCGAGCAGCTTGTTCGAGTTCTCGATCTCGCCGAGCCCCGGGATGGTCACCGACGCCGTGCCGACGACCTCCTCGACCACCGGCTCCGCGAGCGCGAGCTGCCCGAGGTCCACCAGGTCGGTCGCCGTCGACCGGTTCCGCGGATCGAGGCCGGTCGGTTCCACGATCGTCGTGTCGTCCAGGCCGTGGTCGTTCAGCCACGCGGCGGCTGCGGTGCGGTAGGCGTCCATCGAGCCGAACGCCCAGAGCGCCAGGGACCCGGCGTAGTTGTTCGCCGACTCCATGAGCGTCACCTGCAGCACCCGGTACTCGGACATCCGCTTGTCGGACGGCAGCGGCGCGACCTCCCCGTTCTGTGCCGCGTACTCGGCGTAGAGGGCCTCCATCGCCGGCGTGAACCGCACCGACGGTCCCTGCTCGCCGACGGGCAGGGGCTTCCGCTCGAGCACGACGAGCGCCGTCACGATCTTCGAGATGCTCGCGATCGACCGCTGCTGCCGGTCACCGCTGGTGGTCAGGCTCTCCGGGAACCCCTCGGCCTCGACCGCCGTGGCACCGTAGCCGGGGAACCGCAGTTCCGGCGCTGTCGCCGTCGGCGCCCGGTAGGTCGCGGTGCTCGCGGTCGCCGGGGCGAACGGGACGAGCGCGGCCGCGGCCAGGAACGCGACGACCAGCAGGAGGACCGCGACCACGGCGACCGTCGCGGGCCTCCGGAGCGCGGAGCGGGGGCGGCGGACGACGTTCGGCACGAGACCGGATGGTACTGGAGGCCCGGGGCGCGTCGCTGGGACCGGCACCCGTGGACGCGGAGCCGGGACGGGCCTCCCGTCGTCCGACCGGACCGACCGGCGGCCGTGCCGGTCAGCGGGCGCGCTGCGCGTGGGCGACCGCCCAGAGGCCGACGGCGCTCGCCGCCGCCACGTTCAGCGAGTCCACCCCGTGGTGCATCGGGATGCGGACCGTCGTGTCGGCGGCGGCGACCGCTGCCGGGGTCAGACCCTGCCCCTCCGTGCCCATCACGAGCGCGACGCGCTCGGGGACGTCCGCGACGAACGCCTCCAGGTCGACCGAGCGGTCGGTGAGCGCCATCGCTGCCACGTGGAAGCCCTGGGCGCGGAGGTCCTCGCCCGCGGCCGGCCACTCGCCGATGCGCGTCCACGGCACCTGCAGCACCGTGCCCATGCTCACCCGGACGCTCCGCCGGTACAGGGGGTCGGCGCACCGCGGACTGACGAGCACCGCGTCGGCACCGAGCCCGGCGACGCTGCGGAACACCGCCCCGACGTTCGTGTGGTCGACGACGTCCTCGAGGACGACCACGAGGCGCGCGTCGCGGACGACCTCGGCCACGGTGGGCAGCACGGGGCGGTGCATCGCGGCGATCGCTCCGCGGTGCATCCGGAAACCGGTCAGCTCCTCGAGGAGCGCGTCGGACCCGACGAACACCGGGCCGTCGTGTCCGGCGACGAGCGGCAGGACGCTGTCGAGCCACTTCTCCTGCACGAGCACGCTCCGCGGCACGTGTCCCGCCCGGACCGCGCGCTCGATGACGGTGTTCGACTCGGCGATGTACAGACCGCCCTCGGGCTCGGTGACCCGTCGGAGGGCGACGTCGGTCAGCCGGGCGTAGTCGTCGAGGCGCGGGTCGTCGAGGGAGTCGATGCGGACGGGGTGCACGGTGCTCGTTCCGGTCGGGAGGTCGGTGGTCGGGTCGGTCCGGGGGCCCGACAGCGCGGGTCCCGGGCCGAAGGCGGCGGCCCGGGGAAGGCCCGGGGACGGTCGGCGGTTGAGGGTACCGTGGACACGATGGCGACGAGCGACGGCACTGCGACGGACGGTCCGGCGACGGGCGTGCCCACGACCGACCGACAGGCTGCGGCCGGAGGCTCCGCCGCGGAGTTCGAACAGGCCGTCGCGGTGCTGGAGGGCAAGCGGATCGCGGTGCTCACCGGCGCCGGGGTCAGCACCGACTCCGGGATCCCCGACTACCGCGGGGCGGGTCGCGTGGTGCGCAAGCCGATGACCTTCCAGGAGTTCCTCGCAGACCCCGCCAAGCGGCAGCGCTACTGGGCCGGGTCGCACCTGGGATGGCGGACCTTCGCCGCGGCACGACCGAACGACGGACACCGTGCGCTCGCCGCGCTCGAGCAGGCCGGTGTGGTGAGCGGCATCGTGACGCAGAACGTCGACGGCCTGCACCTGCGGGCCGGCTCGCGCCGCGTCGTCGAGGTCCACGGCTCGATGGACCGCGCGGTGTGCCTGACGTGCGGGCAGGTGTTCTCCCGCGCGGACCTCGCCGCGGTGCTCGACCGCGACAACCCCTGGATCGACGAACCCGGCACCGTCCAGCTGCAGCCGGACGGCGACGTCGAGATCACCGACGTCGAGCGCTTCCGGGTGCCGGACTGCACGGTGTGCGGCGGCGTGCTCAAGCCCGACGTGGTCTTCTTCGGGGAGTTCGTGCCCGCCGAGAAGTTCCGCGAGGCCGTGTCGCTCGTCGCCGAGGCCGACGCGCTCCTCGTCGTCGGGTCCTCGCTCACCGTGAACTCCGGAGTGCGGCTCCTCGACCACGCCACCCGGCGGAAGCGCCCGGTCGTCATCGTCAACCGGGGTACCACCCGGAGCGACCGTCGTGCCGCGGTGAAGCTCGACGCCGGCACGACCGAGACGCTCGTCGCGCTCGCGGCCCGACTCACCTCGTCTGCGATGATCGACCGGTGACGACCCTCCTCTGCCTGGTCCGACACGGCGAGACCGACTGGAACCGGCAACGGCGCATCCAGGGGTCCACGGACGTGCCCCTCAACGACACCGGGCGACGGCAGGCCGCCGAGACCGCCGTCCTGCTGGCGCGTCGGTCCTTCGACGCCGTCGTGTCGTCCCCCCTGTCGCGGGCCCTGGAGACGGGGACGATCATCGCCGACCACCTCGGACTGCCCGCTCCGACCAGCCACGACGGCCTCAGGGAACGCTCCTACGGCGAGGCCGAGGGCCTCACCCACGTCGAGATCGCCGAACGCTGGCCGCACGACGCCGTCCCCGGGCGGGAGTCCCGCGCCGCGCTCCTCGACCGCGTGACCGAGACCCTCGCCGAGATCGCGGTGCGGTACGACGCCGGCGCGGTAGTCGTCGCGACCCATGGCGCGGTGATCCGGACCGTGGTCGACGCCGCGGCCCCGGGCACGGTCGAGCGGTCGACGGTCCCGATCCGCAACGGGTCGGTGCACACCTTCCGGTGGGACCCGGACCGCTTCCGTGCCGAACTCGTGCGCTCCGACGACCCGATCGACGACCTCTCGGACGCTCCCGGCCGGTACGCCTTCGAGTACCAGAACCCGCTCGAACGCCGAGGCTGACACCGCCTCCCCAGGGGCGCGCCCGGCCCGGGCGGACTACCCTCCGGTGCACGGCGACCCGACGACCGGACCGCCGCTGCGAGGTGAGGCAGTGAACGCAGGCGGACGACACACCGACGACCGCTCCCGGGAGCGCGACGCATTCCGGCGCGACCCGTGGGACGACGGCGACGACCTCGACGCCGCGTTCGGTCCCGACACGGCATCCGTACGGACCCGGACCGGTGCCGAGCGACTCCGGGCCGGGACGCTCGTGCTCCTCGGCGTCGCCGTGGTGGCAGCGGTCCTCGTCCTGGTGCTCGGTGTCATCCTGAGCCAGGTCCAGCACGGGGTGGGCGGGGTCTTCCCGCAGCCGGACGCCGACGGCCGCCGCTTCGCGACCGCTGCCGCCGCGCTGCCCGGCGTCGCGACCGTGGACGCACCCCGCACCGAGAAGACCTCGTTCGCGGGCTACGACGTCACCGCGGTGGTGCACGCCGAACCCGACCTCCCCGCCGCCGACCGACGAGCGCTCGTGACCGCGGTGAGCACCGCGTCCGCTGACTCCTCCGGCTCCGGCGTCCGCATCTGGGTGACCCTGGACCTCGGCACCGTCCAGGTCGGGGTGTCGGACTCCCCCGAGACGAGCCAGCGGCGACTCGCACTCGCGGACCGCCTCGACGCGATCGGCGGTGTGGACGCCGTCACCTGCGGGTTCGCGGACGACTCCGGCGCTCGCTCGGACGACGCCGGCGCGCAACGGGCGGTCGTCACGACGCACGGCGAGGGCGCGGGGTTCGCCGCCGTGGCCGCCGCAGCCGAGGCACTCGGCGCCGACGTGTTCCCCGGCGTCCAGGTCCAGACGCGGCGCCCCTGACCGACGAGCACGCGGACCGGCGAGCACGCGGACCGACGAGCTCCCGGACCGACGAGCTCCCGGACCGACGAGCTCCCGGACCGACGAGCACCCGCGCCGACGAGCACCCGCGCCGACGAGCACGCGGACCGGCGAGCCACCCTGGTCGACGCGTCGCCCGTGAGCGACGAGCCACCCGACCGCGGTCCGGCCGGTGCCTCAGCTCCGGCGGCCTGCCGCCCGGTCGGCAACGGCCCGCTCGACCGCCTGCGTGACGCGCTCGGCGGAGTCCTGCCAGCGGAACCGTGCCGCCTGCACGACGGAGGCCGACGAGGCGGCGTCCCAGCGGGCCTCCAGACGGCGGACGGCGGCCGCGACGGCCGACGGTGACGACGGGTCGAAGTACTCGGCCGCGTCGCCGCCGATCTCCCGGAAGATCGGGATGTCGCTGACCACGACCGGCGTCCCCACACCCATCGCCTCGACGAGCGGGATGCCGAACCCCTCGTCGAGGGAGGCGCTCGCGAGCGCCGTGGCGGAGCGGAGCACGGCGAGGTACTCGTCGTCGGACGCACCGTCGTGGAAGACGAGCGCGCCGGTCGGGGCGAGCCGCTGCAACCGCGCACGGTCGGCCGCGGTCACGCGGGACATGCAGTGCAGCGTCCAGTCCGGTCCGAGCAGGGGCAGCGCCGCGGCGAGCGTCTCGACGTTCTTGTACGGCATGAACGAGCCCATGTACACGAGCGACTTCTCGCGCGCGCCGCCCTCTGGTCGCCGTGTGACCGGGTCGGCCGCGTTGACCGCGACGGTCACCGGACGACGCGTGAGGCGGTGCTCGGCGATGAGCCCCGCGGTGGTCTCGGAGACCGTCACCACGCCGTCGGCGCCGTTCAGCAGGAGGCGCTGCGGCCACCAGGCCAGGTGGAACGCGCGCCAACCGAGCCGCAACGGCCAGGCGAACTCCCGCGGCGGCGTGCGGTTCCGGTAGTAGATGAGGTCGTGCAGGGTGAGGACGAGCGCGTACCGCCGACCGCGTGACCCCATCGTCTGCATGGGCGAGAAGACGGCGTCGAGGCCGAGCCGGTTCACGTGCCGGGCGACGAGGGGCTCGCCCGGCTCGGTCGGTGCCGGGATGCGCTCCCAGGGCAGCCCCGCGGGGAGCGACGCGAGCTGGCGTTCGTCGGACACGAGCAGGACGTGGTCGTGTCGGTCCGGCAGGTGCGCGACGACGCCCGCCGTGAACCGGCTGATGCCGTCGTGGCGACCGATCCGGACGTAGCGGCAGTCGATGCCGATGCGCAGGCGCGTCACGACGGCTCCCCACCCGTGCGCGGGGGACGACCCGCGGTACGGCCCGACGAGCCCTCGGGGGCGGGTGCCCGTCGCGGGACGCTCCGTCGCTTCCCTCGGCCCGGCGCGCCGGGGGTGGGCTCCTGCATCCTGCGCAGGACCGCCGACGCGGCCGCCTCCGGCGTCTCGTAGTGCACGAGGTGACCGACGCCCGGCACGACGACGAGCTCGGCGTCGCGGAGACGCGACGCGAGGGCGCGCTGCTCCGGCACGGCCGTGATGTCGTCGCGTTCGGCGGCGACCATGAGCACCGGGACCGGGATCCGGTCGGCGAACTGCGAGACGTCGGAGGTGACGGACGTGCGGAACGCCTCGAGGACGCTGGTCCGGTTCGCGAACGCGGAGAAGTAGCGGTCGTGCTGGTCGTGCACCCAGCGTCGGACCGTCGGGTCGGTGGACTTCAGCATGGCGATGCTCATCGCCCGGACGATGCCGCGGTTGCGGAGCAACGCGAGGCCGAGCGCGCGTGGCAGCCGGGCACCGAGGCGGTAGTACGCGATCGCGACGGCGGTGCCGATCGCTCGGGGACCCTGCAGGGCCGGCGCGGCGATCGGGTTGACGAGGACGAGCAGGCGGGTGTCGAGGCCGGCGGCGACCGCGGCGGCGACGACGATCGAGCCGAACGAGTGCCCGAGGACGACGGTGTCACGGTCGAGCCCGAGCGCGGCCCGGAAGCCGTCGAGCCAGTCGACGTAGGCGTGGAGGTCCGCCGTCGGCAGCGGGTCGGAGGCGCCGAAGCCGGGCAGGTCGGGCACGACGACGCGCACGCCCGTCGGGTGACCGGCCACGAGCTGGGCCGCGACGGACTCGAGGCCGTGGTGGTCCCCGCGGAAGCCGTGCACGGCGAGCACGGTCGCCGGAGGGGATCCGCCCGCCGCGTCCACTGCCGGTCCGTACTCCCAGTAGTGCGTCGTCCGGCCGTCGACCTGGACCGCACGGTGCACGACGGGCGTCGCCGCCAGGAGCGACTGGTACGGGGACAGGACGGGCGGTTGCATCGGCGCCAGTCTAGGGAAGGCCGCGGCACGTGCGGTCCGGTCGTGTCGGTGCGGTTGGCTAGCCTGGCCGCGTGACCTCCCCCGCTGCCGCCGTCGACCCGTCGACCCGGCCCCCGCAGGACCTGACGACCCGACCCTGGTGGCACGCGCTCGGTGTCTTCGACCTCGAGACGACCGGCATCGACGTCGAGACCGCACGCATCGTCACCGCGCACGTCGGGCTCATCGACATGACGGGTCGCTCCATCGTCGAGGGTGCGTGGCTCGCCGACCCCGGTGTGGCGATCCCGGAGCAGGCGTCCGCGGTGCACGGCATCACGACCGAGCGCGCCCGCGCCGAAGGCCGCCCCGCCGGAGAGGTCGTGGCCGAGATCGTCGCCGCGGTCGAGGCCGTGTTCGCCCGCGGGATCCCCCTGGTCATCTACAACGCCCCCTACGACCTCACCGTCCTCGACCGGGAGGCCAAGCGGCACGGCATCGCCTCGCCCGTGATCGGGAACGTCGTCGATCCGCTCGTGATGGACAAGGCCCTCGACACCTACCGCAAGGGCAAGCGCACGCTCGAGGCCGCCTCGGCGTGCTACGGCGTCCGACTCGACGACGCCCACGACGCCGGTGCGGACGCCATCGCGGCCGGACGGGTGGCGCAGGCGATCGCCGCGAAGTACCCCGACGACCTCGCGATCAGCGCGGAGGAGCTCCACCGCAAGCAGGTCGTCTGGTGCTCGGAGCAGGCGACCTCGTTCCAGGAGTACATGCGGGCGAAGCGGGACCCGACGTTCACCGCCGACGGCCGCTGGCCCCGCCGCCACTCTGCCCCGGGCATGTAGCATTCCGAACGGGGCGTGCTCGACCGTGCCGTCCCCTCACGACGCACCATGGGGAGATCCGCGCACGTGTTCCTGAAGACCTTCGGGTGGTCCCTGGCCATCACCGTGATCGCCCTGGCCGTGGCGCTCGTGTACGGCGGGTGGAGCGCGGTCATCATCACCGCGATCCTCGGCGTGCTCGAGATCAGCCTCAGCTTCGACAACGCGGTCGTCAACGCCCGCATCCTCGAGCGGATGAACCCGTTCTGGCAGAAGATGTTCCTGACCGTGGGCATCATCATCGCCGTGTTCGGCATGCGCGTGCTCTTCCCGCTCCTCATCGTCGGCGTCACGGCGTCGCTCAACCCGGTCGAGGCCGTCCAGCTCGCGCTGGAGAAGGGCCCGATCGACGAGCCCGGTACGTACGCGTACCTGCTGCACGAGGCACACCCGCAGATCGCGGCCTTCGGCGGCATGTTCCTGCTGATGATCTTCCTCGACTTCATGTTCGAGGAGCGCGAGATCCTGTGGCTCAAGTGGCTCGAGGCGCCGCTGCTGTTCATCGGCAAGCTCCCGATGGTCAACGTCATCGTGGCCCTCGCCGTCCTCGCGGTCGCGGGGACCACCGCCGGCGACCACCAGGCGATCGTCCTCGTGTCCGGGATCGCCGGCCTCGTCACCTACTTCCTCGTGACCGGCCTGGGCGGGTTGTTCGACGTCGACGACCCGGAAGACGACGGCAACTCCTTCGAGACCACCGGCGAGATGGTGGCCGAGGCGAACCGGATCAGCGGCAAGCGCAAGATCGGCACCGTCGCGGGCAAGGCCGCGTTCCTGCTGTTCCTGTACCTCGAGGTCATCGACGCGTCGTTCTCGTTCGACGGCGTCATCGGAGCCTTCGCGATCACGGCCGACCCGATCATCATCGCGCTCGGCCTCGGCCTCATCGGTGCCCTGTTCGTCCGCTCTCTCACCGTCTTCCTGGTCCGACAGGGCACGCTGGACGAGTTCGAGTACCTCGACCACGGTGCGCACTGGGCGATCGGTGCGCTCGCGGCGATCCTGCTCGTCACCATCACCACCGAGGTGAACGAGGTCGTCACCGGCCTCATCGGCGTCGTCTTCATCATCGCCGCGTTCATCTCCTCGGTGGTGCGCAACAAGCACAAGTCCGGCGAGCACCAGCCCGCCGACCAGCACGTCACCGTCGCGTCCTGACACCGGGACAGACCGCACCACCGCAACCACGACGAAGGGTTCACCGCCATGGGTCTCAGCCTCCAGAAGGGCCAAGCGCTCTCGCTCACGAAGAACGACGGGAGTGCACTCACCCGCGTCCGGCTCGGACTCGGGTGGGACGCCGTCACGACGAAGCGCGGGCTGTTCGGCCGCAAGGCGGCCGAGGTCGACCTCGACGCCTCCGCGGTCTTCTTCGGGGCTGACGGCCAGCCGGTGGACTACGTCTGGTTCAACCAGCTCCGGAGCAAGGACGGCTCGGCGCAGCACACCGGCGACAACCTGACCGGTGACGGCGACGGCGACGACGAGGTCATCCGCATCGACCTCAGCGCGGTGCACGGCGCCGTCCAGCAGATCGTCTTCGTCATCAGCAGCTACAGCCGCCAGACGTTCGACAACGTGCAGAACGCCTTCTGCCGGGTGGTCGACGACTCGACGGCCGGCGCGCCCGAGGTCGCGCGCTACCAGCTCACCGACTCCGGGCAGCACACTGCCATGGTCATGGCGAAGGTGTCGCGGACGGGAGCAGGATGGAGCTTCACCGCCATCGGTGAGCGGGCGGACGGCCGCACCGTGCAGGACCTCGTCGGTCCGGCAGCGGCTGCACTCTGACCCGCGACCGTGCACCGGTAGCAGCGCACTGACGGAAGGACGACCGATGGCGACCCTCTCGCTCTCGAAGGGCAACAACCTCTCGCTGACCAAGACCGACCCGGGCCTGCGTCGGGCGATGATCGGTCTCGGTTGGGACCCGCGCACCACCGCCGGGGAGCAGTTCGACCTCGACGCTTCGGCCCTGTTGGTCGGCGCGTCCGGCAAGGTGCGGTCGAACGACGACTTCATCTTCTACAACCAGCTGCAGTCGGTGGACGGCTCCGTCGTGCACCAGGGCGACAACCGCACCGGTGACGGCGACGGGGACGACGAACAGATCCTCATCGACCTCGACCTCGTCGCGGCCGACGTCGTCCGCGTGGTCATCGTCGTCACGATCGACCAGGCCGACGCCCGGCACCAGAACTTCGGTCAGGTCCGCGGTGCGTTCTGCCGGGTCGTCAACGACGAGACCGGCAACGAGGTCGTCCGCTTCGACCTCACCGAGGACGCGGCATCGGAGACCGGCATGATCTTCGCCGAGATCTACCGGTACGACGGCGAGTGGAAGTTCCGCGCCGTCGGTCAGGGCTACGCCACCGGACTCCGCGGTGTCGCGACCGACTACGGCGTCGTGCTCGACTGACACACTCCCCCAACCCGAAAGGACCGATCATGGCCGGACTCTCCCTCAGCAAGGGCGGCAACCTCTCCCTCACGAAGACGAGCCCCGGGCTCACCGTGGCCACCGTCGGCCTCGGCTGGGACCCGCGCACGACCGCCGGGGAGGCCTTCGACCTCGACGCCTCGGCACTGCTCGTCGGCGCCGACGGCAAGGTGCGCTCGGACGCCGACTTCATCTTCTACAACCAGCCCCGCAGCGCCGACGGGTCCGTCGAGCACAAGGGCGACAACCGCACCGGTCAGGGCGACGGCGACGACGAGCAGATCGCGATCGACCTGCAGAGCCTGCCGGCCGACGTCGACCGTGTCGTCGTCGTGGTCTCGATCGACCAGGGCGAAGCCCGTCGGCAGAACTTCGGGCAGGTGCGCAGCGCGTACTCCCGCGTGCTCGACCAGGACGGCACCGAGATCGTGCGCTTCGACCTGTCCGAGGACGCCGCCCCCGAGACCGCGATGATCTTCTCGGAGATCTACCGCAACGGTCCCGAGTGGAAGTTCCGCGCGGTCGGCCAGGGCTACCAGTCCGGCCTCGCCGGCGTGGCGACCGACTTCGGCGTCAACCTCAGCTGACCCGACCAACGCCCAGCAGCACCCGCACCCACCACGTCACAGGAGACCACCGATGCCCGGACCGCTCGCTCCGCCGGAGCCCACCGACCCGTCCCAGGACGCACTCGTCCTCCGCGCTGCCGACGCCGCCGAGGTGGTCGAGCCGGACGACGCCCCCGGGATGGTGCCGGTGGACGCCGGTCGGCAGGCGCAGATCGCGGCGCAGGCCCGCGAGTTCGTGGACGAGGTCGCCGGCCTCGACCCCCGGTCGCCGGCGTTCACCGAGAAGGTGGACGGCATCAACGCCATCGCGAGCTCGGAGATCGCGCGGTCGGGCGGCTTCTCGTCCCGGATGCTCGAGCGGTCGCAGTCGTCGGTGGCGGGTGCCAAGCGCACCGGCGACGGCGCCCAGGTGAAGGTCGCGGCGACCCTCGGGGACCTCCGCTCCACGGTGGAGGACCTCACACCGAACCAGGCCGACCTCAGCACGGGCCGGAAGATCCTCGGCATGATCCCCGGCGGCAACAAGCTGGCGAAGTACTTCCAGCGCTACGAGTCGGCGCAGACCCAGCTCGACAAGATCATCAAGTCGCTCATGGCGGGGCAGGACGAGCTCCGGAAGGACAACGCGACGCTCGCGGACGAGAAGGTCCAGCTGTGGGAGACCATGCAGCAGCTGAGCGAGTACGCCGTGTTCGCGAAGGCGCTCGACGCGGCCACCGTGTCGAAGATCGAGACCCTCCGCAACGGCGGTCGGGTGGAGGAGGCGCAGAAGCTCGAGTCGGACGTGCTGTTCCCCGTGCGCCAGCGGCACCAGGACATCCTGACGCAGCTCGCCGTCTCCGTGCAGGGGTACCTGGCGATGGACCTCGTGCGGAAGAACAACACGGAGCTCATCAAGGGCGTCGAGCGCGCCCGCACCACGACCATCGCGGCGCTCCGCACGGCCGTCGTCGTGGCGCAGGCCCTGGCGAACCAGAAGATGGTCCTCGACCAGATCGACGCGGTGAACAACACCACGAACGCGATGATCCTGCAGACGAGCGAGATGCTCCGTGACCAGACCACGCGGATCCACGAGCAGGCGACGAACTCCGGTGTGAGCGTCGAGACGCTGCAAAAGGCGTTCGACAACGTGTTCCAGACGATGGACGCGATCGACTCGTTCCGCTCGCAGGCCGCGCAGAACATGTCGTCGACCGTCTCGGCGCTCGAGTCGGGCATCCAGCGTGCGAAGCCGTACCTGGAGCGTGCCCGTCAGGGTGAGGACGACCAGCGATCGGTCACACGATGACGACCGCGGTCGACGCCCGTGCGTGATCGATTCCGCGCACTGTTCGGCCGCGACGACGACCAGGACCGCCGTGTCACCGCCCCGGACGCCGAGACGCCCGCGTCTGCCGCGGCTGCCGCGGCGGCGCGCATCGACGTCCGCGGCGGTGGCGGAGCCGCCGACGACGCGACCGCCGCGGCCGGTCTCGACGACCTCCGGGCCTTCGTCCGCGCGGCGGGTGCCGAGCTCCCCACGGTCGTCTCCTCGCGGGTGCGGCACGTCGAGGACCTCCTCCGCGAGGCCGCCGGGACCGTGATCGCGCGCGGTGCGTCAACCGAGCAGCGCTACCTGTTCCAGGCGATCGTCGACGACTACCTGCCCACGCCCGTCCGGACGTACCGGTCCCTGCCCCCGTCGGACCGCACTCCGGACAGCACCGCCACGGCGACCCTCGCCGGCCAACTCGACGTCGTCGCGGAGACGGTGGAGGACATGCACGAACAGATCAGGAGCGGGGCCATCGCCGAGCTCTCCTCGCACGGCCGCTTCCTGCGGGACCGCCTCGGCGACGGCGACGAGGGTCTGCGTCTCCGCGGAGCGGACTCGTGACCGGTCGGCTCGTCCCGGGAGCGAACGCGGCCGTCACCGCGGAGAACCCCGGGCTCACGGCCGTGGTCGTCGGCATCTCGTGGGACCAGATCGCGAGCCGCGGTCCGTCCGCCGAGCTCGTCCCGGTCGCCATCGTGTGCGGGCCGGACGGGAAGGTGCTCTCGGACGACGACCTGGTGTTCTTCAACCAGCTCGAGAACGCGGACGCCTCCGTGCGGTACCTGGACGAGTCCGACCAGGAGGAGATCGACGTCGACCTCGCGTCGGTACCGGACACCGTCGACAAGATCGTGTTCGCGGTCTACCTGGACCCCGACCCGCGGTCGCCGAAGGACCTCGGCTCGGTCCGCTCGATGTCCGTCCGCGTGTGTGCTCCGGACGGGCGAGAGCTCGTCGTCTTCCCGCTGCCGTCCGAGCGCAACCACATGATCGACGCGGTCATCCTCGGCGAGCTGTACCGGCACCGGTCGGAGTGGAAGTTCCGCGCCGTCGGGCAGGGCTACACGACCGGCCTGACGGGGCTGCGCACCGACCACGGCATCGGCCGCGCGCGATGACGACGGGGCACCCGTTCCTCCGCCGTCGCGTCCGTCCCACCCCGACCGGCCAGGAGGCCCGTCCCGGCGCCGCCGTGTCGGCCACGTCTGCCGGACACGGCACCCCGGCCCCGTCCGCCGGACCCGGCAGCCCGGCCACTGGCGCACAGGCCGGGCGGCCGGCCGTCGCGCCTCCGCACACGTCCCCGGCGCCGAGCGGGCCGCCCCTCGGCTCCGGCTCCGGCTCCGGCTCCGGCTCCGGCTCCGGCTCCGGCTCCGGCTCCGGACTGAGCCTGTCCTTCGGCCGACCGTCGCCGACGTCCTCGGGCGGGGCGCGACCGGCTCCGGCCTCCGCGACGGCCGGGCCGTCGTCGGCCGACCCGGCGGCGACCCGCGCGGCGACACCCCGCCCCGCGACCGCAGGGCCCGGCGCGTCGACCGGCCACACGCGCTCCCTAGCGACCGACGCGACCACCTCGGAACGCGTCGCGCGTCGCCTGGCCGAGCGCGCCTCACGAGTCCGTCCCTTCCCGGCACCGGACCCCCGTGACGTCCGCGTCCTCGGTCCTGACGAGCCGGTCGCCCGCATCGACCGTCGCCGGTCCGCCGTGGGCGCGCTGCGCGTCACCGGGTCGACGAGCGTGGCCTGGGAGTCCGACGACCGGGTGGTCGGCGCGATGACCGTCGACGGCGCCACCGCAGGTCGCGCCGTGCAGACGAGGGGCAACCGTCCGCTCGTCGGCTACGACGGCCGCGACGTGCTCGTCGCCCTGCGGCACGTCCGCGCGCTCCGCCGTGCCCTCGTGATGGGTCGGGGCCAGGAGCGCCTCGTCGTGGCACTCCACGACGGCACGACCCTCGCCGTCGACCCCGGCGACGCCGACACGACCGTGGTCCTGGCGCTCTCCGTCATCGACGGTGAACTCGAGCTCCGCGCCGAGCCGTTCCCCAGGGCGTCCCACGACGGGGACGTCTTCGCCGCGTTCGGGTTCGTCCTGTCCGCCCCGACAGTCGGAGTCTGACCCGTGCGCCACTTCGCCGCCATCCCCGACCAGGAACAGCTGTTCCTCCGCCCGCCCGAGGACGTCACCCGGGACAGCGACCAGGACCTCCGCGCGGTGGCCCTCGGAGCGACGCTGTACACGCCGGGGATCCGCCCCGACCTCGTCCGCGACGTCCGCAGGCAGACCGAGCTCGGTGCCGGCTCGATCGTGCTGTGCCTCGAGGACTCCGTCGGGGACGACGACCTGCCGCGTGCCGAGGCGAACGTCGAAGCAGCACTGCGCGCCCTGACCGAGGACGCCGACCCAGCCACGTTGCCGCAGCTGTTCCTCCGCGTCCGGACGCCCGACCACCTCGCCCGCCTC
This sequence comes from Curtobacterium sp. MCBD17_032, assembly GCF_003234855.1. Classification (GTDB taxonomy): domain Bacteria; phylum Actinomycetota; class Actinomycetes; order Actinomycetales; family Microbacteriaceae; genus Curtobacterium. The sequence continues at coordinate 106,108 of NZ_QKTO01000004.1, read as the reverse complement.
GTCGACCGTCTCGGTGACCGGGCCCTCGACGTGCTCAGCGGTGTCGTCCTGCCGAAGTTCGAGAACGGTGACGGGGCCGGTGCCCGCTGGTTCGACGTGCTCGACGCGGCGAACGTCGACCGCGGGTCCGCTCGTCGGCTGCTCGTCATGCCGATCCTGGAGTCCCCGGCGATCATGCACCGCGAGTCCCGGACCGATGCCCTGGCCGCCGTGCACGACCTGCTGCTCGCACGACGCCGGGACGTGCTCGCGGTGCGCATCGGCGCCACCGACCTGTCCAGCGTGTACGGGCTCCGGCGCCCATCGCACCTGACCGTCTACGACGTGCAGGTCCTCGCGTCGGTGATCGGCGACGTGGTGAACGTCCTCGGCCGTGCCCGCGACGGGTTCGTCGTCGCCGGTCCGGTGTGGGAGCACTACCCGGACTCCGACCGCGTGTTCCGCACCCAGCTCCGGGCGTCGCCGTTCCAGGAGGCCGGGGACCTGGCGCTCCGTCGGCAGCTGCTCCTCGAGGGGTTCGACGGGCTCCTCCGCGAGGTCACCCTCGACCGGGCGAACGGCCTCACCGGCAAGACCGTCATCCACCCGCGCCACGTCCCGCTCGTGCACGCGATGTCCGTGGTGAGCGACGAGGAGTTCTCGGACGCGTCGGACGTGCTCGCGAACGCCACGGGCGGGGTCGCTGCGTCGAAGTACGGCAACAAGATGAACGAGATGAAGCCGCACCAGGCCTGGGCCGAGCGCACCATGCTGCGTGCCCGCGCGTTCGGCGTGACCGCACCGGACGTGACCACCGTCGACCTGCTCGAGCGGAGCCTCCCGTGACCACGACCACGATGCCGACCCCCGCCGACCTCGGTGTCGTGCTCGTCGACGACCCGATGACGGCGGGCGAGGCGACCGTCCCGCTGTCGTCGCTCGTGCGGCTCGCGCTCCGCCGCAACCCGAAGCGGGCACACCTGCTCGTGTCGACCGTGCTCGCGAAGCACGTCCCCACGGTGCCGGCGGTCGCGCTCCTGGCCGGCGAGGCGCTCGGCGCACGCGTCGCCGACGTGCTCGACGGTGGCGCGCGCTTCGACGGTGCCGCGGCGGAGCGTCTCCGCGGGGTGCTCGACACGCAGGCCGCGGCCGTCGACGCCGGAGCGCACGACGCGCTCCACCGGGTGGCGACGACGCTGCGGACGGACCTCGCCGCGTCGCGTCCGACCCTCCCGGACGCCCTGGTCCTCGGTTTCGCGGAGACCGCGACCGCCCTCGGCGCGATGGTCGCCGAGTCGCTCGGTGCGGCGACCCTGCACTCCACCCGGCACGAGCTCCCCGGTGTGTCCGCCGCCGCGGGCTTCGACGAGGCGCACTCGCACGCGACCGCGCACCGGCTCCTCCCGGCGCACGACGACTGGTTGCCGACCGACGGCACGGTCGTCCTCGTCGACGACGAACTCAGCACGGGGGCCACGGCCCGCGCCACGATCCGGGCCCTGCACGCACTCGCGCCGCAGCGGCAGTGGGTGGTCGCGGCACTCGTCGACCTCCGCTCCGACGCCGACGTCGCGGCGACCGAGGCCCTCGCCGTCGAACTCGGCGCCCCCGTCGCCGTCGTCGCGCTCGGGCGCGGACACGTGACGCTCCCGGCGGACCTCCCCACGACCGCCGCGGACGTCGTCGCGACCCTGGCCGCCCCGCTGACCGCGCCCGCCCCGTCCGACCGGCCCGCCCCGTCCGACCGGTCCGGTGCGTCCGACTGGTCCGGTGCGTCCGACTGGTCCGATGCGTCCGGCTGGTCCGGTGCGTCCGGTGCGTCCGGTGCGGACAGGCAGGGCACGTCGGAGGCCGACCTGACCGCGGACGGGAGGCCCGTCCCGGCGCCGGCACGCGCCTCCCGTCCCGAGAGGGTCACCGTGGTGCCCGGCGCGCCGACCGCCGTCGACCGGACCGGCACGCCGGCAGCCCGTGTCCGCACCCCGCGCACCGACGTCGAGGGCACCGCCGCGGACGTCGCGACCGTGCTCGGCGACGTGCCCGGCCGGGTCCTCGTGCTCGGCACCGAGGAGCACATGGCGACCCCGCTCGCGGTGGCCGACGCCCTCCGCCGGCGGACCGGGGCCGGCGTCCTGTCCTCCACGAGCACCCGCTCCCCCGTCGCCGTCCTCGACGACCCGGCGTGGCCGATCCGGTCCGGCATCCGGCACCGCTCACACGACGACACCGTCGACGGCCCCGGCGACCGCTTCGCGTACAACGTCCGCGGCTTCGACGCGGTCGTCGTGCTCCCGGAGCCCGGCACCGATCCGGCCCGGCTGGTGGGCCCGGACGGCCTGCTCGCGGCCCTCGCCGCCGTGACCCCCCGCGTGGTGCTCGTCACGAGCACCCTCGAGGACGCCGCCGTCCGCGCGGGCCGGCCCGGCGCGTCGCCCCGTCCGCTCACGGGACCGTCCTTCGGCTCCTACGAGCCAGACGACGTCACCTGGCTGCTGCAGGACCTGGCCGACGCGGCGCTCGAGGCGGACACCGCGGACCGGGAGCGCGCGATCCAGCTCGAGGGCGCGAACTACGCCGAGTCGCTGCCCGTCGAGTACGTGCCCACCGAGGCCTACGAGGCGTTGTACCGCGACGCGCTCGACCGCTCGGCCGAGCGCATCGCCGAAGCGGTCGGCATCGTCACCGACCTCGTGCTCCGCGACCGCCCCCGCGCCGTGCTCGTGTCCCTCGCGCGCGCCGGGACACCGGTCGGGATCCTCATGCGCCGATGGGCCGCCGAGCAGCGCGGGCTGCGCCTCCAGCACTACACGGCGAGCATCGTCCGCGGGGTCGGCATCGACGAGACAGCGCTCCGCTGGCTCGCCGCGCACCACGACCCGACCCAGGTCGTCTTCGTGGACGGCTGGACGGGGAAGGGTGCCATCACGCGCGAACTCACGGACGCGCTCGACCGGTTCGCCGCGTCCGACGGCCTGCGGTTCGGCGACGAGCTGGCCGTCCTGGCCGACCCCGCCGGGTGCACCCCGCTGCACGGGACCCGGGACGACTACCTCGTGCCCTCGGCCTGCCTGAACTCGACGGTCTCCGGGCTGGTGTCCCGCACCGTCTTCAACCGGGTGTGGACGCCGGAGGGGACCCTGCACGGCGCGAAGCAGTACCGCGGGCTCGCCGGGCGCGACCGCTCCCGGTCCTTCGTCGCCGCGATCACCGCCCGCTTCCCGGCGGTCCGCGATCGGGTGGACGCCGCGGTCGCCGCGGACACCGGGCCGGCGAGCCGTGCCGCCGACTGGCGTGGCATGCGGACCGTCGAGGCCATCGGCGCCGAGTACGGCATCGCGGACCTGCACCTCGTCAAGCCGGGCGTCGGCGAGACCACCCGTGTCCTGCTCCGACGGGTGCCGTGGCAGGTCCTCGTCCGCGACCCCGACGAGGTCGACATCGCGCACGTCGTCGCCCTCGCCCGCGAGCGCGGCGTCCCGGTCGTCACCCGGCCCGACCTGTCCTACAGCTGCGTCGGACTCATCCACCCGCTCGGCAGCCGCGTGACCGGGCCGGCGGCGGCCGAGGCGACCGGAGGCGACGCGTGACCGCCCTCGTCGGGTTCGACCTCGACCGCACCGTCGTCTACTCGTCCGCCGCGCTCATGCTCGACGGTCCGGACGAGGCGGCGCCCTCCCTCGTCGTCACCGAGGTGTACCAGGGCGTGCCGCTGTCCTTCATGACCCGCACGGCGGAGCGCGCCCTGGCGGACCTCGCGGCGGCCGCGGTCGTCGTGCCGGTGACCACCCGGACGGTGGCGCAGTACCGGCGGATCCGCCTGCCGCTGCCCACGGTCGGGTGGGCCGTGACCACGAACGGCGCGGTCGTCCTGCACGACGGCGAGCCGGACCGGGCGTGGACCGAGACGCTCCGCAGCGAGATGGCCGCGACGTCGGCTCCGCTGCCCGAGGTCGAGGCGCGGCTCGCGACCGGTCTGCCGACCGGGGCGGTCCTCCGCACGCGGCGCGCCGAGGACCTGTTCGTGTACGCCATCGTCGAGCGGTCCGAACTGCCGGATGAGGCGGTCGAGTCGTTCGCCGCGGAGCTCGCCGGGCTCGGCTGGCGGGTGTCGGTGCAGGGCCGGAAGCTCTACGCGGTCCCGGCGCCGATCCGGAAGGAGCGTGCCCTGGCGGCCGTCGCCGAGCGGACCGGGGCGACGCGGACCGTCGCTGCCGGGGACTCGCTCCTCGACCGCGAGATGCTCGCCTGGGCGGACGTCGCGATCCGACCGGCCCACGGCGAGTTGCACGCGGTCGGCTGGACGGCACCGAACGTCGTCGTCACGGCCGCCCAGGGCGTGCTGGCGGGCGAGGAGCTCATCCGGCTCGCAGCCGACGCTGTCGCGGACGTCCCCACGCAGGTCTGAGCGGGACGATCGGTCCGACGCGGACCGGCAGGCCCGTCTGGCCGACACGACGAACGGGCGGCCCTCCCGCAGGAGGACCGCCCGTTCGGCGTGTGGGGCTGCTTACTTGCTGAAGCCCTTGAAGCGCTGGTTGAACTTCTCGACGCGGCCGGCCGAGTCGAGGATGCGCTGCTTGCCCGTGTAGAACGGGTGCGAGGCGGACGAGATCTCGACGTCGATGACCGGGTAGGTCGCACCGTCGAGCTCGATGGTCTTGTCGCTGTTCGCGGTCGAACGCGTCAGGAACGTCTCACCGGAAGCCAGGTCACGGAAGACGATGGCGCGGTACTCGGGGTGGGTGTCGGTCTTCATGGGGATTCCTCGGTGGATCGCGATGACGGGAGATGGGAAGTCGTTGGCGGACGCCAGCCGTCAACGTTACCAGAACGCGGGACGGATCGGGAGCGCCGGGTGGGGCGTGTCAGGCTGCCCGGGCGGTCCAGCGCCCGGCGTCCTTCGACACCGAGAGCTCGACACCGAACGCGGTGGTCAGGGTCCCGGCGGTCAGGACCTCGTCGATCGGCCCGGCAGCCTGCACGTGACCGTCCGACAGGACCAGGGCGTGCGTGAAGCCCGCCGGGATCTCCTCGACGTGGTGGGTGACGATGACGATCGCGGGCGAGTCCTCGCTCTGCGCGTAGCCGCCGAGCGTGCGCACGAGGCTCTCCCGCGCGCCGAGGTCGAGCGACGCGGCCGGCTCGTCGAGGAACAGCACCTCGGGGTCGGTCATCACGGCGCGGGCGATCTGGACCCGCTTCTGCTCGCCGTCGCTCAGCTCGCCGAACGTCCGGTCGGTGAAGGCGCCGAGGCCCCACTCCTCGAGCACGCGCTGCGCGCGACGGACGTCGAGCTCCTCGTACTCCTCGTTCCAGCGACCGGTCACCGAGTACGCGGCGGTGAGCACGACGTCGATGACCTTCTCGGTCACCGGGATCCGGCGCGCGAGGGCCGTCGACGCGAAGCCGATCCGCGGGCGGAGGTCGAAGAGGTCGGCGCCGCCGAGCTCGGTGCCGAGCACCTCGACGTCACCCGACGTCGGGAAGGTCTGCGCGCCGGCGATCTGCAGCAGCGTGGTCTTCCCGGCACCGTTGGCACCGAGCACCACCCAGCGCTCGTCGTCCTGCACCTCCCACGAGATCCCGTCGAGGATGGTGGCCCCGTTGCGGACCACGGAGACGTCTGACAAGCGCACGACCGAGGGCATGCGCCCAGCCTACGCGAGCGGACTCCGCTCCCCCGTCAGCGCCGCGCACGACGAGCCGGCGGCCGGACGGACGGGAGGCCCGGTGCCGGTCCCAGGGACCGGCACCGGGCCTCCAGGCGGTCGCCTCGGGCGCGCCTGCGTCGGGCTCAGCGCCCGGCGAGCACCGCGTCGTACACGGAGCGCGTCTTCGTCGCGATGGCGCCCCAGGTGAACTCGCTCTCGACGCGCAGGCGGCCGGCACGACCCATGAGCTTCGCGAGCCCGATGTCCCCGAGCACCTCGTTCAGGGTCGCGGCGAGGTCGGCGACGAACGCGTCGGGGTCCGTCGGCGTGCCGGTGCCGTCCGTGGCCTGGTCGATCGGCACGATGCGTCCGGTCAACCCGTCGGCGACGACCTCGGGGATGCCGCCGGTCCCCGTGCCCACGACGGGGATGCCGCAGGCCATGGCCTCGAGGTTGACGATGCCGAGCGGCTCGTAGATCGACGGGCAGACGAACACCGTCGCGCTGGAGAGCACGTTGACGACCTCACGGTGCTCGAGCATCCGGTCGATCCAGACGACACCGCTGCGGCGGGTCCGGAGGTCCTCGACCAGACCGGTGACCTCGGCGAGGATCTCCGGCGTGTCGGGCGCGCCGGCGCAGAGCACGATCTGGACGTCATCCGGCAGCGAGGCCACCGCGCGGAGCAGGTACGGCAGGCCCTTCTGCCGCGTGATGCGACCGACGAAGACGACGCTCGGGCGGTCCGGGTCGATGCCGAGCGCACGGACGGCGTCGTCGTCGCGCGCGGGTTTCCAGTCGTCGATGTCGATGCCGTTGTAGACGACCTTGACGCGGTCCGGCTCGATCGACGGGTACGAGCGGAGGATGTCCGCGCGCATCGCCTTCGACACCGCGACGACACCGTCCGCGTTCGTGAAGGCCTCGCGCTCCATCCAGCTCGACAGGCGGTACCCGCCGCCGAGCTGCTCGGCCTTCCACGGGCGGAGGGGTTCGAGGCTGTGTGCGGTGACGACGTGCGGGATCCCGTGCGTCAACTGCGCCAACCGGCCCGCGGAGTTCGCGTACCAGGTGTGCGAGTGCACGAGGTCGGCACCCGCCGCGTCGGCGGCGATCTGCACGTCGGTGCCGAGGGTCTGCAGGGCCGGGTTGGCCTGCTCGAGGCCGGCGGGGGTCCGGTAGGCCCACACGCCCTCCTCGTCGCGGAACCCGCCGAAGGCCCGGACGCGGACGTCGGTGTCCGTCCCGGACCGCAGCGCCGCGGTCAGCTGGGCAACGTGGACACCGGCTCCGCCGTACACCTCTGGCGGATACTCCCTGGTCAGTAGATCGACTCGCACGCGTTCACGGTAACGGTTTCCCAGTGCTGACGCCTACTGTGAACGACATGGCAACGAAGAAGGTATTCGGCATCGTCCTCGCCGGGGGCGAGGGCAAACGACTCATGCCGCTCACCGCGGACCGAGCGAAGCCGGCCGTGCCGTTCGGTGGGAACTTCCGCCTCGTGGACTTCGCGCTGTCGAACCTGGTCAACTCCGGGCTCCAGCGCATCGTCGTCCTGACGCAGTACAAGTCGCACTCACTGGACCGGCACGTGTCGCAGACCTGGCGCATGGAGGGGCTGCTCGGCTCCTACGTCGCCTCGGTCCCGGCGCAGCAGCGGCTCGGCAAGCGGTGGTTCGCCGGCTCGGCGGACGCGATCCTGCAGTCCCTCAACCTCATGCGGGACGAGCGGCCCGACATCGTCGTCGTGGTCGGCGCCGACCACGTGTACCGGATGGACTTCTCGCAGATGGTGGAGGCCCACATCGCCTCCGGCCGCAGCGCGACGGTCGCCGCGATCCGGCAGCCCATCGAGCTGGCCGACCAGTTCGGCGTCATCAAGGTGGACGACGCCGACCCGACCCGCATCGAGGCGTTCCTCGAGAAGCCCAAGGACGCCACCGGCCTGCCCGACTCACCCGGCGAGGTCCTCGCGTCCATGGGCAACTACGTCTTCGACGCCGACGCGCTCGTCGACGCGGTGCTCCGCGACGGCCAGGTCGAGTCGTCGAACCACGACATGGGCGGCGACATCATCCCGGACTTCGTCGCACGCGGAGACGCCGGCGTGTACGACCTGCAGCGCAACGAGGTGCCCGGGTCGACCGACCGCGACAAGTACTACTGGCGCGACGTGGGCACGATCGACTCGTTCTTCGACGCGCACATGGACCTCATCGCCCCGGTGCCGGTCTTCAACCTGTACAACCAGGACTGGCCGATCTTCAACCAGCAGACGAACCTGCCGCCGGCGAAGTTCGTCCGCGACGCGAACGGCAACACCGGCGCGACGGTCGACTCGATCGTGTCCCTCGGCTGCCTGCTCTCCGGCGCGCAGGTCGAACGCAGCGTGATCGGGCCGTGGGCGACCATCGACTCGCAGGCACGCGTCCTCGACTCGATCGTCTTCGAGCGCGCGACGATCGGTGCCGGCGCGGTCGTCAACCGGGCGATCCTCGACAAGGACGTCGTCCTCGCCCCGGGCGCCTCGGTGGGGCTCGACCGCGAGGCCGACGAGGCCCGCGGGTTCACCGTCACCGACTCCGGCATCACCGTGGTCGGCAAGGGCGTCCGCGTCGAGGCCTGACCCTCGGATCCTGCCTGACGAGGACCGGCGTCGCCCACGGTGGGTGACGCCGGTCCTCGTCGTCCGGCGACCCGGACCGCCGTCACACGACCCGGCCTCCCGCTACCGTGGTCGGGTGCCGCGCTTCCTCGTCGTCCTCGATGCCGACTCCACACTGCTCGAGGACGAGGTCATCGAGCTCCTCGCCGACGCCGCCGGGACCCGGCCACACGTCCAGGCGATCACCGAGCGCGCCATGCGCGGCGAGATCGACTTCGCCGCGAGCCTCCGGGAGCGGGTCGCGACGCTGGCGGGCCTCCCGACCGGGGTGTTCGCCGCGGCACAGCGGGCCGTCCGGGTGACGCACGGAGCGCGTGCGCTCGTCGACGGTGTCCACGCCGCAGGAGGAACTGTCGGCGTCGTGTCGGGCGGCTTCCACGAGGTCCTCGACCCGTTCGCCGACGGGCTCGGCCTCGACCACTGCCGGGCGAACCGACTCGAGGTGCGGGACGGCGTGCTGACCGGGCGGGTGCTCGGCGACGTCGTCGACGCGCAGGCCAAGGCGGACGCGGTGCTCGCATGGGCGGCGGCGGACGGGGTCGACCCGGCGCGCACCGTGGCGGTCGGTGACGGCGCGAACGACCTCGGGATGATGGCGGTCGCCGCGCTGGCCGTCGCCTTCGACGCGAAGCCGCGGGTCCGCGCCGAGGCCGACGTGGCCGTGGTCGACCGCGACCTGTCGGTCGTCCTCGCGGCGCTCGGCCTGCGCGGCTGACGGCGCGCTGCGCAGTGTCCGCCGGGCCGAGCCTCGGCGCCGCGGCCGGGCCGCGCCTCCCGGAGGCCGAGCGGTGTCCGCCGGGCCGAGCCTCGGCGCGTCGACGATCAGTGCGTCAGTGGCCCATCCCGAGGCCGCCGTCGACCGGGATCACCGCGCCCGAGATGTACCCGGCGCCGTCGCCGGCCAGGAACAGCGTGGCGTCCGCGACGTCGTCCACGCTGCCGTAGCGGGCCGCCGGGATCGCCTTCTTGAACTCGGCCTGCAGCTCGTCCGGGAGCGCCGCCGTCATGTCGGTCTGGATGAACCCGGGGGCGACGACGTTCGCGGTGATCCCGCGCGACCCGAGCTCACGGGTGATCGAGCGGGCCATGCCGACCAGGGCGGCCTTCGACGACGCGTAGTTGACCTGCCCGATCTGGCCGTAGGCACCGACGACGCTCGACATGAGGACGATCCGGCCGAACTTCGCCTTCATCATCCCCTTCGTGGCGCGCTTGACGACGCGGAAGGTGCCGGTGAGGTTCGTGTCGACGACGCTCGTGAAGTCCTCTTCCGACATCCGGAGCAGGAGCTGGTCGTTCGTGATGCCGGCGTTCGCGACGAGGACCTCGACCGGACCGAGTGCGGCCTCGACCTCGGTGAACGCGCGGTCGACCGAAGCGGTGTCGGTGATGTCGGCCTGCACGGTGAGGGCACCATCAGGTCCGCCCTGCCCGTTCCGCGACGTGACGGCGACCCGGTGCCCCGCAGCGACGAACCGGACCGCCAGCGCGTGGCCGATGCCGCGGTTGCCGCCGGTGATGAGGACGGTACGGGGGGTGGTCATGGGCGCTCCGTTCGCTGGTGGTCACTGGCGGGTCCGGACGCCGAGCCCGGACACGCCCGCACGAGCCTACCGGTGCGCTCCGGGCGAACGGCCGGTCCCCGCACGGCCCCGCAGATGTCGTACCCCGGGCGTAAACTGGAGGCCGGCAGACGGAGACCCCACCGCATGAACCGCAAGACGCAGAGCACGCAGCGCATCCAGCTCCAGCGCTCGACCCCGGAGTACGTCACCGCGCGCCCGGTGGGCGCGCAGAACGTCACGACGCTCCCCGACAACCCGGAGATCGATCGGGCGCACCGGCTCTCCCGCTACATCTGGCAGATGGCGTTCCGCGTCGTCTGCTTCGTGGCCGCGGTGCTCATCTGGAGCGCCTGGCACAGCTGGATCGCGGTCGTGCCGATCCTGGCCGCCGCGATCGTGCCCTGGGTGGCGGTCGTCCTCGCGAACGCCGGCAACCGTACCGGCGGCGACGTCGTCCGCCCCGGCGGAGCCGTCGAGCTGTACGCCGCCGACACCCGCCTCCGCGACGAGCAGGAGGAAGCCCGTGCCCAGGCGTACCGCTCCGAGCAGGAGCGACTCCGTAACGCCGCACAGCGGGCACAGGAGGACTGGCAGCGCAACGGTGACCGGTCCCGTGTCTGGCCGACCCGCAACGGTGGCCGCCGCTGATGGGAGCGACGTTCGACCTGTTCACCGAACCCGGGGCGACACCGGTCTGCTCGCGTGCCGGGTGTTCGTCGACGGCCGCGTGGCGTGTCAACTGGCGCAACCCGCGCATCCACGCCGCCGATCGCGTCAAGATCTGGGCGGCGTGTGACGACCACCGCGGCTTCCTCGCCGACTACCTCCGGTCCCGGTCCTTCCCCGTCCGGGTGACCGGCATCGACGAGGACGTCGACGACCTCGACGACACCGCCGCCCGCGTCGCGGGTGACGGGCGATGACGGACGGCTTCGACCCCGGCTCGCGGTACGGTCGTCGCCACGCCGAACGGCTCCGCCGCGCCACCGCACCGTCCACAGGCCAGCCCGACACCGAGGGTGAACGGGCCGGGCAGCCGATCGACCCGTTCGTCGGGTGGGGGTTCGTCCGCAGCCGCCGGTGGCTCGGGTACTTCGCGATCGCCGTCGCCTTCGCCGTCGTGTGCGCCCTGTTCGGCATGTGGCAGTGGGACCGTCGGAACGAGGCGGTCCGACAGAACGCCCAGATCGCCGCGAACTACGACCACGCCCCGGTGCCCCTCGACGACGTCCTCCCGCGCGCCGACACGTGGCGGGAGGACCTCACCTGGCTCCGGGTGAGCGTCACCGGACGGTACGACACCGACCACCAGATGCTCGTCCGGAACCGGGTGCACAACGGTCAGCCCGGGTTCGAGGTCCTCACGCCGCTCGTGACCGCCGACGGCCGGGCCTTCGTCGTGGACCGCGGTTGGGTGCCGACCGGGAACCGCCAGGACAGCCCGGACAGCGTCCCCGCACCGCCGAGCGGCACCGTGACCGTCGTCGTCCGGCTGCAGGAGTCCGAACCCCGTATCCCCGGCCGGAAGGACCCCGCCGGCTCCGACCAGGTGCAGTCGGTCACGCTCGCCGACGTCGCCGACAAGGCGGGGCACCCGATCTGGACGGGGGCCTACGGGCAGCTCGACAGTGAGTGCCCGGCCCCGACCGAAGCCCGTCCGCTCGGGTGGGAACGGCCGAGCGCCGACACCGGTCTGCACTTCAGCTACTTCATCCAGTGGTTCCTGTTCGCGATCGGCGGGTTCGGGTTCCTCGGCTACGTGATGCTGCAGGAGTACCGGAACCTCAACCAGGACGACCCCGAGGAGCGCGAGCGCGCGCTCGACCGCCAGCGTCGCAAGGAGACGAAGCCGAAGTCCGACGCCGAGATCGAGGACGAACTCCTCGAGGCCCGGGGCTGACGTCACGGTCTGGCGGCAGCACCGCCAGACCGTTGCCTACGCAAGCTCGATGAGCTCCGCGTACTCCTTGTTCCAGTGGTCCTCGGTGCCGTCCGGCAGCAGCAGGACGCGCTCCGGGTTGAGCGCCTCGACCGCGCCGGCGTCGTGGGACACCAGGACGACCGCACCCTCGAAGCCGGCCAGGGCGTTCAGGATCTCCTCGCGCGAGGCCGGGTCGAGGTTGTTCGTCGGCTCGTCGAGCAGCAGCACGTTCGCGCCGGAGACCACGATCATCGCGAGCGACAGCCGCGTCTTCTCCCCACCGGACAGGACCCCCGCCTTCTTGTAGCCGTCGTCACCGGTGAACAGGAACGACCCGAGCACCCGGCGGGCCTCGGTCTCGTTGAGGTCGGTCGACGCGGAGACCATGTTCTCGATCACCGTGCGGTTGACGTCGATGTTCTCGTGCTCCTGCGCGTAGTACCCGATCCGCAGACCGTGACCGGGCTGGATCGCCCCGGTGTCCGGCTCGTCGGCTCCGGCCAGGATGCGCAGCAGTGTCGTCTTGCCGGCACCGTTGAACCCCAGGATGACGACGCGTGATCCGCGGTCGATCGCCAGGTCGACCCCCGCGAAGATCTCCAGCGACCCGTAGGACTTGGACAGCCCCTCGGCCATCAGCGGGGTGCGACCGCACGGTGCCGGCGTCGGGAAGCGGATCTTCGCGACCCGGTCGGCGACGCGCTCGTCCTCGAGGCCCGCGAGCAGCTTCTCCGCGCGCGCCACCATCTGGTGCGCAGCAGCCGCCTTCGACGCCTTCGCACCGAAGCGCGCGGCCTGGTCCTTCAGCGTCGCGGCCTTCTTCTCGGCACCGGCACGCTCCTTGCGGCGGCGCTCCTCGTCGGCGACACGCTGCCGCTGGTACAGCTTCCAGCCCATGTTGTAGATGTCGATGGTCTGCCGGTTGGCGTCCAGGTAGAAGACGCGGTTGACGACCTCCTCGACGAGTTCCACGTCGTGGGAGATGACGATGACGCCGCCGGGGTAGGTCTTCAGGTGCTCGCGCAGCCAGACGACCGAGTCCGCGTCGAGGTGGTTGGTCGGCTCGTCGAGGATCATCGTGTCGGCGTCGGAGAACAGGATGCGGGCGAGTTCGATGCGCCGTCGCTGGCCACCGGACAGCGTCTTCAGCTGCTGGTCGAGGATGCGGTCCGGCAGCTTGAGGTTCGACGCGATCGAGGCCGCCTCCGCCTCGGCCGCGTAGCCGCCGAGGGCGTTGAACTCGTCGTCGAGGCGCGAGTAGCGCTTCATCGCCTTCTCGGCGACGGCAGCGTCCTCGCTGGCCATGTCGAGCGTCGCCTTGCGGATCCCGTCGACGAGCTCACCGAGGCCACGGGCGTCGAGGATGCGCTTGCGAGCGGTGTCCTCGGGGTTGCCGGACCGGGGGTCCTGCGGCAGGTAGCCGATCTGTCCGGACCGGTCGATCTTGCCGTCGGTCGGGGCGGTCTCGCCCGCCAACGCCTTGGTCATCGTGGTCTTGCCGGCGCCGTTGCGGCCGACGAGGCCGATCTTGTCCCCCCGCTCGACGCGGAAGGACACGTTCTCCATCAGGAGGCGAGCCCCGACGCGGATCTCGAGGTCGTGCACGGCAAGCACAGAGGTCGTCCAATCAGTTGGTGGATGTGCACAACGGTGTGTGCGGGAGGTGCACCGCTACGCTGACGGGACCGATGGTCCGAAACGGACCAGCAGTCCATTCTAGGAGAATCCATGACGAACGCCACCGGGTTCGCTCCCCGCGCAGTCCTCGCCGACCGTCTGCGCACGCACGGCCTCGCCACCGACGCCGCGCTCGTCGCCGGCGGCGCCCTGTTCACGGCCGTACTGGCCCAGGTCGAGGTACCGATGTGGCCGGTCCCCGTCACCGGACAGACCCTGGCCGTCGTGCTCGTCGGGGCGACCCTCGGAGCGCGCCGCGGTGTCCTGTCGATGCTCGTCTACGCGATCGCCGGTCTCGCCGGTGCTCCGTTCTTCGCCGACATGAACGGCGGCCTGCAGGCGCTCACCCTGCCGAGCTTCGGGTACGTCATCGGGTTCATCCCGGCCGCGGCACTCATCGGCTGGCTCGCCCGCCGGAACTGGGACCGCAAGGTCGGTCGTGCCGTCCTGGCGTTCACCCTCGCGAGTGCGGTCCCGTTCGTGACCGGCCTGCCGTACCTCGCCGTCGTGCTCGGTCAGCTCGGTGCCCCGAACGACCCGCAGTCCGTCCTCGCGGCCGGTCTGTACCCGTTCATCGTCGGCGGGATCGCGAAGGCGCTCATCGCTGCCGGCGTGCTGCCCCTGGTGTGGAAGGCCGTCGGCCGCCGCTGAGGCACCGCGGCGACACGAGGGCCCCACACCGTCACTCCGGTGCGGGGCCCTCGTGCGCGGCGGGCACGGCCCCACGACGGACGGGAGGCCCGGTACCAGCTGGTACCGGGCCTCCCGTCGTGCGTCTGGTCGGCTAGATCGAGAAGCCGAGGGCCCGCATCATCTCGCGGCCGTCGTCCGTGATCCGCTCCGGACCCCACGGCGGCATCCACACCCAGTTGATGCGGAAGGCGTCGACGATGCCGTCGAGGGCGTTCGCCGTGTCGTTCTCGATGACGTCGGTCAGGGGGCACCCTGCGCTCGTCAGCGTCATGCTGATGATGAGGGCGCTGGCCTCGTCGTCCCAGGCGAGGTCGTAGATCAGGCCGAGGTCGACGATGTTGACGCCGAGCTCCGGGTCCTGGACCTCCTTCAGGCCCTCGACGACCTCGTCGAACTTCTCAGGGGCGAGTGTCGTGATCATCGTCACTCCGCCGTCGCCGCAGCGGCCTGCACGTAGCGGTCGTAGCCCTCGTTCTCGAGGCGCTCGGCCAGCTCCGGACCGCCCTGCTCGGCGACCTTGCCCGCGACGAACACGTGCACGAAGTCCGGCGTGATGTACCGGAGGATGCGCGTGTAGTGGGTGATGAGCAGCACGCCGAGTCCGGTCGCGGCCTTGGCGCGGTTGACACCCTCCGAGACGATCTTGAGCGCGTCGACGTCGAGACCCGAGTCGGTCTCGTCGAGCACCGCGAACTTCGGCTTGAGGAGCTCGAGCTGCATGATCTCGTGGCGCTTCTTCTCGCCGCCGGAGAACCCCTCGTTGACGTTGCGCTCAGCGAACGACGGGTCCATCTTGAGGTCGGCCATCGACGAGCGGAGGTCCTTGACCCAGCCGCGGAGCGCCGGTGCCTCGCCGTCGATCGCGGTCTTCGCGGTGCGCAGGAAGTTCGACACCGTCACGCCGGGGATCTCGACCGGGTACTGCATGGCGAGGAACATGCCCGCCCGTGCGCGCTCGTCGACGCTCATGGCGAGCACGTCCTCACCGTCGAGCGTGATCGACCCACCGGTGACGTGGTACCGCGGGTGCCCGGCGATCGTGTAGGCGAGGGTCGACTTCCCGGAGCCGTTCGGGCCCATGATCGCGTGGATCTCGCCCTCGTTGATCGTCAGGTCGACGCCCTTGAGGATCTCCTTCGTGCCCTGGTCGGTGTCGATCGAGACCTGCAGGTCGCGGATTTCGAGAGTGGACATTGCGTTCCTTCGGTCGTGGCTAGGGTGCGGCGTCAGCCGCGGGAGAAGTGGACGGGTCAGTCGACGGGGACCGGGTCGTGGACGTCGACGTACACGTCGCCGTCCCGCACCTCGACCCGGAAGACCGGGACCGGCTCGTACGCCGGGAAGTTCTTCGGCTTGCCGGTCGTCAGGGAGAACTGCGAGCCGTGCGCCCAGCACTCCAGCGAGTCGTCCTCGACGAAGCCCTCGGACAGCGAGATCTCCCCGTGCGTGCAGGTGTCGCCGATGGCGTGCACCGTGCCCGCCGAGTCCTTGACGATCGCGACCGCCGTGCCGCCGACGACGACGCGCATCGGGCTGTCGACGGCGATGTCGGCTTCGGCGCAGACCTTCTCGGCCATCAGGCGTCCGTTCCGGTCGAATCGACGCCGACCAGGTCGGCGGCGGGTCCGGCGAGGACCGTGCGCCCCTCGGCCAGTTCCTGCTCGACCGCGGCGATCAGACGCTCCTCGAGCGCAGGTGCGCCGATCTTCTGGATGACCTCGACGAGGAAGCCGAGGACGACGAGGCGACGCGCTTCCTCCTCGGGGATGCCACGGGCCTGCAGGTAGAAGAGCTGCTCGTCGTCGAAGCGGCCGGTGGCGCTGGCGTGGCCCGCACCCTCGATGTCGCCGGTCTCGATCTCGAGGTTCGGGATGCTGTCCGCACGAGTGCCGTCGGTGAGCACGAGGTTGCGGTTCTGCTCGTAGGAGTCGGTGCCCGGAGCCGTCCGACCGATGAGGACGTCACCGATCCACACCGTGTGGGCTCCCGCACCCTGCAGTGCGCCCTTGTAGTTGACCCGGCTGCGGGTGTTGGGAGCGTCGTGGTCCACGTAGACCTGCTGCTCGATGTACTGCCCGGCGTCCGCGAAGTACACCCCGTACATCTCCGCATCGGCGCCCTGGGCGCCGAGGTGCGTCGACGGGTTGACCCGGACGACGTCCCCGCCGAGCGAGACGACCACGTGCTTGAGGAAGGCGTCCCGCCCGACCTCGGCGAAGTGGGTCGACACGTGCACGGCGTCGTCGTCCCAGTCCTGCACGGTGACGACGGTCAGGCGCGCGCCGTCCCGCACGACGATCTCGAGGTTCTCGCTGAGCAGCGCCGTCCCCCGGTTGTCGATCACGACGATGCCCTCGGCGTGCTGCTCCGCCGTGATGACGGTGTGCGCAGCTCGCGGCTGGCTCCCGAAGTCCGACCGCGTGACCGTGATGAACTCGTGCTCGTCGGTCGCCTTCACGGTGATCGCGAGGACGGCGTCACGCGCGCTCCAGGCAGCGGCTGCCGCCCGGTCCTCCGGGAGGCCGGCACCACCGACGCGGGGGTCGTCGCTCCGACCCCACTCGACGTCGGCGCCGGCGGACTGGGTCGCGAGGAAGGGGTACGCCGAGCCGTCCAGCGCACGCTCGAGGAGCGGCCGGATCTTGTCGAGCGGGGCGAACTTCCAGTTGACCTCGCGGCCGGTCACGGCGGGGAAGGCGTCGACGTCGCCCGAGCGGAACCGCTCGGAGCGCGTCTGCACCGGCACCTTCGTGTCCCAGCCGCCGTCCGAGTGCGCCCGGGCGCCGTGCTGGTCCGTGCCGCCCGACGAGAGCGTGCTCGCGGGCTCCGTCGGCTGGTCGATGTGGGGAGGAGGGGTGGTGCTGGACATCTAGCCGACGGATCCTTCCATGCTCATCTCGATGAGCTTGTTGAGTTCGAGTGCGTACTCCATCGGGAGCTCGCGAGCGATCGGCTCGATGAACCCGCGCACGATCATCGCCATGGCCTCGTCCTCGGGCATGCCGCGGGACATGAGGTAGAACAGCTGCTCTTCGCTGACGCGGGAGACCGTCGCCTCGTGCCCGAGCTGCACGTCATCGACGCGGATGTCGATCGCCGGGTAGGTGTCACTGCGCGAGACGGTGTCGACGAGCAGGGCGTCGCAGCGGACCGTGTTGGCCGAGTGGTGCGCGGCCGGGTCGACACGGACCTCGCCGCGGTACCCGGCACGACCGCCACCACGGGCGATCGACTTCGAGACGATCGACGACGTCGTGTACGGCGCCATGTGGATCATCTTCGCGCCGGCGTCCTGGTGCTGCCCCGGACCGGCGAAGGCGACCGAGAGGGTCTCGCCCTTGGCGTGCTCGCCGGCGAGGTAGATCGACGGGTACTTCATCGTGACCTTGGACCCGATGTTGCCGTCGATCCACTCCATCGTCGCGCCTTCGTGTGCGATCGCACGCTTGGTGACGAGGTTGTAGACGTTGTTCGACCAGTTCTGGATCGTCGTGTAGCGCACGCGGGCGTTCTTCTTCACGATGATCTCGACGACGGCCGAGTGCAGCGAGTCCGACTTGTAGATCGGGGCGGTGCAGCCCTCGATGTAGTGGATGTAGGAGTCCTCGTCCGCGATGATCAGCGTCCGCTCGAACTGGCCCATGTTCTCGGTGTTGATCCGGAAGTAGGCCTGCAGCGGGATCTCGACGTGGACGCCCTTCGGGACGTAGACGAACGAGCCGCCCGACCACACGGCCGTGTTCAGCGCGGCGAACTTGTTGTCGCCGGACGGGATCACGGTGCCGAAGTACTCCTGGAACAGCTCCGGGTGCTCACGGAGCGCCGTGTCGGTGTCCATGAAGATGACGCCCTGCTGCTCCAGGTCCTCGCGGATCTGGTGGTACACGACCTCGGACTCGTACTGCGCGGCGACGCCGGCGACGAGACGCTGCCGCTCGGCCTCGGGGATGCCCAGGCGCTCGTACGTCGTGCGGATGTCCTCGGGGAGGTCCTCCCACGACGCGGCCTGGTTCTCCGTCGACTTCACGAAGTACTTGATGTTGTCGAAGTCGATGTCCGACAGGTCGGCACCCCACGCGGGCATCGGCTTGCGGTCGAAGATCTTCAGCGCCTTGAGGCGGTTCGCCCGCATCCACTCCGGTTCGCCCTTGCGCTCGGAGATGTCGGTGACGACCTCGTCCGAGAGCCCGCGGCGCGCGGAGGCACCGGCAGCGTCGGAGTCGGCCCAGCCGAATTCGTACTGGCCGAGCCCTTCGAGTTCTGGACGGTCGATGAGCACGTCGGACATGGTCTCCTCGTTTCCTTCTCGCAACAGCGTCTCCGGGGTGAACCCGGTGGTGTCGGACACCATTCCACCGCGGACCGCCGACACGACGGCCCGGGTGTTGCTGCCTCGCAACGTCGATGCTTCCACGCAGTCCTGGCATCGAGCGGCGATCACGGCCCATTCGGAGCCGGCGCCTGCCTAGACTTGACTGCTGCTGAACCCTCGAATCCTACAGGTCCAGGGCCCGGAACAACAGGAAGGCACCACCCTCGTGACTCGCGTCGCACCGTCCGTCGAGCAGGACAGCCCGACCTCGACCCGCTGGTGGTCGCTCCCCCGGGCCGTGGACCGCCGCGTCGTCGCCCTCGCCTGGGCCTCCTTCGTCGTCGAGGTCGTCCTCATCGGCACCGGTGGGCTCGTCCGCCTCACCGCGTCCGGTCTCGGGTGCCCCACCTGGCCGAAGTGCACGACGGACTCGCTCGTGTCGACGCCCGAGATGGGCATCCACGGGGTCATCGAGTTCGGCAACCGGCTGCTGACGTTCGTGCTCGTCATCGTCGCGATCGCGATGTTCCTGGCCGTCGTCCGGATGCGGAAGACCCGCCCCGAACTGTTCTGGCTGGCGTTCGCCCAGGGCGCAGCGATCCCGGTGCAGGCCGTGATCGGCGGCGTGTCGGTGATCACGAACCTCAACCCGTACGTGGTCGGACTGCACTTCGTCGTGTCCGCCGTGCTCACGAGCGTCACCGCTGCCCTCGTGTACCGCTCGGTCAACGGACCGCGGGTCCGCGACCGGATCGTCCCGCCGTGGTACCTCGGCGTCGTCCGGGGCGCGGTCGCTGCCGTCGCGGTGACGGTCCTGGTCGGCATCCTCACGACCGGCAGTGGCCCGCACGCCGGGGCGAGCGAACGTGTCGACGGTGGGGCCCTGCACCGGACCGGCTTCGACACCGAGCTCCTGCAGCACCTGCACGCGGTCCCCGCCTACGTCACGTTCGCGCTCACCCTGGTCCTGGTCATCGGTGCGGTGCGGCTCCGGATGTCGAGTCGTGCAGCGCTCCTGCTGCTCGTGGTCGAGTTCGTGCAGATCGCCGTCGGACTCACCCAGGCGAAGACCGGCCTGCCCGTCGGGCTCGTCGGCGCCCACATGGTGCTCGCCGGTCTGCTCGTCGCGGCGATGACCGCCGTGGTGCTGTCCACGCGGTCGAGCGCCGGCCGGTACGCCGTCAGCGCCTGACGCAGCCCACGCGCCGCACACACCGACGCGTCCGACGCGCCGACGCGCCCGACGCACCCGACGCGCTCGACGCGGCACCCGGCGATCCGTGCGACCCCAGGCCGTCGCCGCGTCGTCCCTGTCGGGAGGCCACGGTCGCCCGGACCGACCACGTCCGGACCGCAGCGTCGACGGTGTGTGCGCCAGGGCCTCCCGGTCGAGGGCCCGCTCGCACCGGCTCGCAGTGTCGCCGCGTGCCGTCGTGCTGCCGTGGGCTCACCCGCCACCGGCCAGCGGGGTGCTGTGGAGGCACGCCGCGCCGGGCAGGCGCGCTCCGCGGAGGAGGGCTCGCTCCGCCGAGACCGGCTCCGCCGAGGAACTGTGCGGTCCGTCGCACCCCGACGGACCGATCGACCCGCGGAACGGAGCGGGGACCACAGGACCTGCGGACGACGACGGGCCCGGTCCCCGTCGGAGGCCGGGCCCGTCGCGACGGCGTCAGATGGTGAAGGTGAAGACCTGCGGCAGCAGCGGGTCGATGCCCACGGCGATGAAGAGCAGCGTCAGGTAGGTGATCGAGCTGCGGAAGACGCGCATCGGCTGCACCTGCTCCATGTGCTGGATCGCCCGGTTGTACAGCAGGTGCGACTCCACGACGAACCAGATCCCGGCTGCGAGCGCGACCACCGTGTACAGCGGCCCCATGTTCGCCACGGGGACGAGCAGCAGCGAGCACACCAGCGTCGCCCAGGCGTACAGCACGACCTGGAGCCCGACGACGGTGCGACCACGGACGACCGCGAGCATCGGGACGTCGGCGGCGTCGTAGTCGTCGCGGTACTTCATCGACAGCGGCCAGTAGTGCGGGGGCGTCCAGAGGAAGATGACCATGAACAGGATCACCGGCGCCCACGTCAGCGACCCGGTGACGGCCGCCCACCCGATGAGCACCGGCATGCAGCCCGCGGACCCGCCCCAGACGATGTTCTGCGGGGTACGGCGCTTGAGCCAGAGCGTGTACACGAAGACGTAGATGAGGATCGCGGCGATGCTCAGCGCAGCGGCGAGCCAGTTCACGAAGACGACGAGGACCACCGTCGACGCGATGCCGAGAGCCCACGAGAACACGAGCGCCTCGCGGTCGGAGAGCTCACCCGTCACCAGCGGTCGCGTGCTCGTGCGCTTCATCAGGCGGTCGATGTCGCGGTCGATGTAACAGTTGAAGGCCGAGGCCGAGCCGGCGGACATCGCGCCGCCGAGCATCGTCCAGAAGACGAGCCACAGGTCGGGCACGCCGCGTTCGGCGAGGAACATCGTCGGCGCCGTCGTGACGAGCAGCAGCTCCATGACGCGCGGCTTGGTGAGCGAGACGTACGCCCGGACCTTGCGGGACAGCATCGACCGACGAACGGTGTCTGGCCTGGTCACGGTGGCAGTCGGCAAGGGAACCTCAGTCTGTTTCGCTGCAGTCCGCATGCTCGGGTGGACGTCACCGTCGGCGTCCGGGCATGCGTGTCCGCGGGGTGATCGCGGGTCACCGACAGTTTACGGGATGGACGGAGCCGCGACGATGTCCCGCTGCCGCGTCCGGGTCGGATCTGCAGGCTGTCCACAGCACGGCCCACCCCGTCAGCCGACCCGCGTGCCACGGTCTCCACGGCCCGCCGGTCACCTGGACACCTTCTGAGTGCCGGTTCACTATGCTGGAGAGGCCCTCCCGCAGCGTGCCCCGATGACGTCGGCCGCGTTCGAGCCGGTCGGCTGCCGGCAACGGCACCGCGACGGAGCCCCGGGTCGGCAACATGTCCGTGCGATGGCACGAGCCCTCGCACATGTCGCATCAATGAAGGGTCAACATCCAAGTGGCTGAATTCACCTGGGACGCCATCGACCGGAAGGCCGTCGACACGGCCCGCGTCCTCGCCGCCGACTCTGTCGAGGCGGCCGGCAACGGTCACCCCGGCACCGCGATGAGCCTCGCGCCGCTGGCTCACCTCCTGTTCCAGAAGGTGATGCGCCGCGACCCGAGCGACTCCACGTGGATCGGCCGCGACCGCTTCATCCTCTCGGCGGGCCACGCCTCGATCCTGCAGTACGTGCAGTTCTACCTGCACGGCTACGGCCTCGAGCTCGACGACCTGCAGCACCTGCGCAAGTGGGGCTCGAAGACCCCGGGCCACCCGGAGTACGGCCACACCGACGGCGTCGAGATCACCACCGGCCCGCTCGGCCAGGGCCTCGCCTCCTCTGTCGGCTTCGCCTACGCGCAGCGCTTCGAGCGCGGCCTGTTCGACCCCGAGACTCCGGCGGGCCAGTCGCCGTTCGACCACTACACCTACGTGATCGCCGGTGACGGTGACATGCAGGAGGGCGTCACGAACGAGGCCGCGAGCCTCGCCGGCCGCCAGCAGCTCGGCAACCTCATCGCGTTCTACGACTCGAACCAGATCTCGATCGAGGACGACACCGACATCGCGTTCTCCGAGGACGTCCACGCCCGCTACGAGGCGCTCGGCTGGCACGTCCAGGTCGTCGACTGGAAGAAGACCGGCGAGTACAGCGAGGACGCCGAGGCGCTCTTCGCCGCCGTCGAGGCCGCCAAGCAGGTCACCGACAAGCCGTCGCTCATCGTCCTCAAGACGATCATCGGGTGGCCGTCGCCGACCAAGCAGAACTCCGGCAAGATCCACGGTTCCGCGCTCGGCGCCGACGAGCTGAAGGGCCTCAAGGAGGTCCTCGGCTTCGACCCGGAGAAGACCTTCGACGTCGACCCCGAGGTCCTCGACTACACCCGTGGCGCGATCGCCAAGGGCCAGGCCGAGCACGCCGAGTGGCAGAAGTCGTTCGACGCGTGGGCAGCGGCCAACGCCGACAAGAAGGCGCTGTTCGACCGCGTCCAGGCGAAGGAGCTCCCGGAGGGCCTCGAGGCCGCGCTCCCGGTCTTCACCTCGGAGAAGGCCGTCTCGACCCGCGCCGCCTCCGGCAAGGTCATCAACGCCATCGCACCGCTCATGCCCGAGTTCTGGGGTGGGTCGGCCGACCTCGCCGAGTCGAACCTCACCACCATCGAGGACGGCCGTTCCTTCGGTCCTGCCGAGGCCACGACGAAGACCTGGACCACCGACCCGTTCGGCCGCGTCCTGCACTTCGGCATCCGCGAGCACGCCATGGGTTCGATCCTCAACGGCATCGTCCTGCACGGGAACACCCGCCCCTTCGGTGGGACGTTCCTGATCTTCAGCGACTACATGCGTCCGGCGGTCCGTCTCGCCGCCCTCATGAAGGCCCCCGCGATCTACGTCTGGACCCACGACTCCATCGCCCTCGGCGAGGACGGCCCGACGCACCAGCCGGTCGAGCAGATCAGCGCCC
Source organism: Curtobacterium sp. MCBD17_032 (assembly GCF_003234855.1). Classification (GTDB taxonomy): domain Bacteria; phylum Actinomycetota; class Actinomycetes; order Actinomycetales; family Microbacteriaceae; genus Curtobacterium. The sequence continues at coordinate 83,099 of NZ_QKTO01000004.1, read as the reverse complement.
TCCGCGCGATCCCGGGCCTGGACGTCGTCCGCCCCGCGGACGCCAACGAGGTCGCCTACGCCTGGCTCGAGATGCTCAAGCACCAGGACCGCCCGGCCGGCATCGCGCTGAGCCGTCAGAACCTCCCGGTCTTCGAGCGCGGCGAGGGCGACGCCTCCGGCGAGACGCTCGCCTCGGCGAAGAACGTCGCCAAGGGCGCCTACGTCCTGGCAGAGGCCCCGAACGGCACGCCGGACGTCATCCTCATCGCCACCGGCTCCGAGGTGCAGATCGCGCTCGACGCCCGTGAGCAGCTCAAGGGCGAGGGCGTCAACGCCCGCGTCGTGTCGGCTCCGTCGCTCGAGTGGTTCCACGAGCAGGACGAGGCGTACCGCGAGTCGGTCCTGCCGAAGGCCGTCAAGGCCCGCGTCTCGGTCGAGGCCGGGATCGCGATGAGCTGGCGCGACATCGTGGGCGACGCCGGCCGCAGCGTGTCGATCGAGCACTTCGGTGCCTCGGCCGACTACCAGAAGCTGTTCGAGGAGTTCGGCTTCACGACCGAGCACGTCATCTCGGCGGCCAAGGAATCGATCGCAGCAGCCTCCTGACCCCCTGGGCCGGGTCCGGACTCCGGGCCCGGCCCTTCCGCACGGGAGGCCCGCAGCGACTCCGCCGCGGACCTCCCGTCCCGGGGCCACGGCCCCCGCACAGACCCCGGCTGCAGCAGCCGACGAACGAAACGAAGAAGAGAAGAAGCGAATGACTGACACCACTCCCACCGAAGCCCTCTCCGCCGTCGGCGTGAGCATCTGGCTCGACGACCTGTCCCGCGAGCTCCTTGAGACCGGCCGTCTCGAGAACCTCATCGCGGACCGCAACGTCGTCGGCGTCACCACCAACCCGACGATCTTCGCCTCGGCCCTCGCCAAGGGCGAGCGCTACGACGCGCAGGTCAAGGAGCTGGCCGCGGCCGGCACCGACGTGACCAACGCGATCTTCGAGATCACGACGCGTGACGTCGCCGACGCGTCCGACATCTTCGCCCCGATCTACGCCTCCTCGAACGGCTTCGACGGCCGCGTCTCCATCGAGGTCGAGCCGGGTCTCGCGCACGACACGGCGAAGACCATCGAGCAGGCGAAGTTCCTGTTCGACAAGGTCGGCAAGGAGAACGTCCTCATCAAGATCCCGGCGACGGTCGACGGCCTCGAGGCCATCACCGAGGTCATCGGTGCGGGCATCTCGGTCAACGTCACCCTGATCTTCTCGCTCGAGCGCTACCGCGCCGTGATCGACGCCTACCTCGGTGGGCTCGAGAAGGCCAAGGCCGCCGGCCACGACCTCTCCAAGATCCACTCCGTCGCCTCGTTCTTCGTCTCGCGCGTCGACTCCGAGATCGACAAGCGCCTCGACGCGATCGGCACCGACGAGGCCACCGCGCTGAAGTCGAAGGCCGGCATCGCCAACGCGCAGCTCGCGTACCAGGTCTGGACCCAGGCCTTCGCGACCGAGCGTGCCCTCGGCCTGCTCGAGTCCGGCGCGAACACGCAGCGTCCGCTCTGGGCCTCGACCGGCGTCAAGGACCCGTCGCTGCCCGACACGCTGTACGTGACCGAGCTCGCCGCCCCGAACACCGTCAACACGATGCCCGGGAAGACCCTCGAGGCCACGTTCGACCACGGTGAGGTCCACGGCGACGCGATCGCCGGCACCTTCGACGACGCGAACCAGGTCATGGACCAGCTCGCCGCCGTCGGTGTCGACTACGACGACGTCGTCGCGCTCCTCGAGAAGGAAGCCGTCGAGAAGTTCAACGTCTCGTGGGGCGAGCTCGTCGACACGGTCCAGACCGCGCTCGAGAACGCCAAGTAGGAGTGACCGTCTCCATCGCCGCCAGCGGTGACGCGGCGCGGGCCATCGACACGGTGGTCCCGCGCCTCGTCGCCGACCTGGTGGCGTCCGGGATCACCGCGCAGGACGCCGCCCTCTGGGGTCCCGACGCGGAGGACGAGGCGTCGCGACGGCTCGGCTGGGTGGAGGCGGTCTCCGTCTCCCGTCCGCTCGTCGCCGAGGTCGCCGCGCTCCGTGAGCAGCTGCTCGCCCAGGGCGTCGACCGGGTCGTGCTGGCGGGGATGGGCGGCTCGTCGCTCGCACCCGAGGTCATCACCCGGACGGCCGGGGTCCCGCTCGTCGTCCTCGACTCCACCGACCCCGCGCAGGTGCGCGCGGCGCTGACCGACCTCGAGCGCACGGTGCTCGTGGTGTCGTCGAAGTCCGGATCGACCGTCGAGACCGACTCGCAGCGTCGGGTCTTCGAGCAGGCGTTCCAGGACGCCGGCATCGACCCCGCTGGACGGATCGTCGTCGTCACCGACCCGGGCTCCGCGCTCGAGTCGACGGCACGCGAAGCCGGGTACCGCGTCTTCACCGCCGACCCGTCCGTCGGCGGCCGGTACTCCGCGCTGACGGCGTTCGGGCTCGTCCCCGCCGGCCTCGCCGGAGCCGACATCGCCGAGTTGCTCGACGAGGCCGACGCCATCTCGGTGCTCCTCGCGGTCGACACCGACGAGAACCCCGGCCTCGTGCTCGGGGCCGTCCTGGGCGGGACCGCTCCCCTGCGGGACAAGATCGGGATCGTCGCCGACGGCACGCACATCCTCGGTCTCGGTGACTGGATCGAACAACTCCTCGCCGAGTCGACGGGCAAGGACGGCCGCGGTCTCCTGCCGGTCGTCCTCGACCTCGACTCCCCCGAGGTGACCGCGGGTCTGTCCGACCTGCAGGTCGTCCGGCTGGTCGGTTCCCGCGAGGACGAACGGCACGTCGCGGCCGGCGAGCTCGAGATCACGGGCACGCTCGGCGGGCAGTTCCTCGTCTGGGAGTACGCGGTCGCGGTCGCCGGACGCCTGCTCGGGATCAACCCGTTCGACCAGCCCGACGTCGAGGCCGCGAAGGTCGCCGCACGCGCCCTGCTCGACGCCCCCACGTCCACAACCGCCCTCCCCGCGTTCGAGGAGGACGGCATCGCCGTCTCCGCAGCCGGCGGACTCGAGACCGGCGCGTCGCTCACCCAGGCCGTGTCGAGCCTCCTGGCCGCCGTCGGCGAGGACGGCTACCTGGCCGTGCAGGCCTACGTGGACCGCACCGCGGGCCACGGCCTGGAGGCCCTCCGTGACCTCCTCGCCGAGCGCACCGGTCGTCCCGTCACCTTCGGGTACGGACCCCGGTTCCTGCACTCCACCGGCCAGTACCACAAGGGCGGTCCCGCGAACGGCGTCTTCCTGCAGATCGTCTCCGACGAGCAGGACGACCTGGCCGTCCCCGGCCGCCCCTTCACCTTCGGTCGGCTCATCCGAGCCCAGGCCGCCGGCGACGCGAGCGTCCTCGCCGAACACGGCCGCCCGGTGCTGACCCTGTCGACGCGGGACCTCTCCGCAGCGACGGCGGTCGTCACGGCTGCAGTCACCACCTGATTCACAAGGAGTTCACCGACATGTCACCGGTGGCGATCACCCCGGAACACAACCCGCTCCGGCTGCCCACGGACCGTCGACTGAACCGGATCGCGGGTCCCAGCACCCTCATCATCTTCGGAGTCACGGGAGACCTCTCCCGGAAGAAGCTGATGCCCGCGGTCTACGACCTCGCCAACCGGGGGCTCCTGCCTCCCGGTTTCGCGCTGGTCGGGTTCGCTCGGCGCGACTGGGAGGACCAGGACTTCTCCCAGCTCGTCCACGACGCCGTCAAGGAGCACTCGCGGACCCCGTTCGACGAGGACGTCTGGCGTCAACTCGAACAGGGCATCCGCTTCGTCCAGGGGTCGTTCGACGACCCCGAGGCGTTCACGCTCCTCAAGGAGACGGTCGACACGCTGGACGCCGAACGCGGCACCCTCGGGAACCACGCGTTCTACCTGTCCATCCCGCCGAAGATGTTCCCGGTCGTCACCGAGCAGCTCAAGCTGTCCGGCCTGACCGAGAAGCGCGACGGGTCGTGGAGCCGCGTCGTGGTCGAGAAGCCGTTCGGCTCCGACCTCCGCACGGCCCGCGAACTGAACGCGATCGTCGAGAGCGTCTTCGCGCCGGACGACGTCTTCCGCATCGACCACTACCTCGGCAAGGAGACCGTCCAGAACCTCCTGACGCTCCGGTTCGCGAACCAGATGTACGAACCCATCTGGAACTCGAACTACGTCGACCACGTGCAGATCACGATGGCCGAGGACATCGGGGTCGCGGGACGTGCCGCCTACTACGACGGCATCGGTGCAGCGCGGGACGTCATCCAGAACCACCTGCTCCAGCTCCTCGCCCTCACGGCGATGGAGGAACCGGTGTCGTTCAAGGCCGGCCACCTCCGCGCCGAGAAGGAGAAGGTGCTCTCCGCGGTCCGGCTCCCCGAGGACCTGTCCACGGCGACCAGCCGCGGCCAGTACGCCGGTGGCTGGCAGGGCGGCGAGAAGGTGCTCGGCTTCCTCGAGGAAGCGGGCATGAACCCCGAGTCCACGACCGAGACCTACGCAGCCATCCGGCTCGACATCGCGACCCGCCGCTGGCAGGGTGTCCCGTTCTACCTGCGGGCCGGCAAGCGTCTCGGTCGCCGCGTCACCGAGATCGCGATCGTGTTCAAGCGCGTCCCGGAGGACGTGTTCGGCATCGAGCAGTCCCCGCTCGGGCAGAACGCGCTCGTCATCCGCGTGCAGCCGGACGAGGGCGTCACGCTCCGGTTCGGCTCGAAGGTCCCCGGCGTCGGGACGCAGGTCCGCGACGTGACGATGGACTTCGGCTACGGCCACGCGTTCACCGAGGCCTCCCCCGAGGCCTACGAACGGCTCATCCTCGACGTGCTCCTCGGTGACCCGCCGCTGTTCCCGCGGCACCAGGAGGTCGAGCTGTCCTGGAAGATCCTCGACCCGATCGAGGAGTTCTGGCGGACACAGGGCCAGCCCGAACAGTACCGTCCCGGCACCTGGGGCCCGGCTTCGGCCGACGAGCTCCTCGCCCGCGACGGTCGGACCTGGAGGCGTCCATGAAGATCGACCTGCCGAACACCACCGTGTCGAAGATCCAGAAGACCCTGGTGCACATCCGCGAGGAGGGCGGCGCCGTCGCCCTCGGTCGCGTGCTGACCCTCGTCGTCTCGACCGCCCTCGGGCGCGAGGAAGAGGCGATCGAGGCGGCGAACCAGGCGTCCCGGGAACACCCGATGCGCGTCGTGATCGTCTCGAGGAACGAGGGCGACGTCGCGTCGCCCGGTCGCCTCGACGCGCAGATCCGCGTCGGCAGCGACGCGGGCGCCAGTGAGGTCATCGTCCTCCGGGCCTACGGCGAGACCGGGTCGGACGAGGAGAGCCTGGTCACCGGGTTGCTGCTCCCCGACGCGCCCGTCGTGGCCTGGTGGCCGGAAGCCGCGCCGGAGAAGCCGTCGGTCTCGCCGCTCGGTCGCATCGCCCAGCGCCGGATCACCGACGCCGCCGCGCAGAAGGACCCGAACGCCGCCATCATGGCGCTCGCGGACTCCTACGCACCCGGCGACACGGACTTCGCGTGGACCCGGCTCACGCTGTGGCGGAACCAGCTCGCCGCAGCGCTCGACCAGCCGCCGTTCGAGCCGATCACCGCGGTGGAGGTCACCGGCGCCTTCGACAGCCCGTCGACGGTGCTCCTCGCCGCCTGGCTCGGACTGCAGCTGCAGGTCCCGGTCGAGGTGTCGACCTCGCCCCGCGCCACCGGTTCGAGCGGCATCCACGGTGTGAAGCTCGTACGCGACTCCGGCACCATCGAGCTCGAGCGGTCGCTGGTCGACGTGGCGACGCTGTCGATGCCCGGACAGCCGACGCACGACCTGTCCCTGCCGCGCCGCAACCTGCGCGACTGCCTGGCCGAGGAACTCCGTAGACTCGACCCGGACGTCCTCTTCGGAGACGTCGTCAAGCACGGGGTGGCCAAGCTCCGCGAACGCATCGCGGGCTGACCACCGCCACGGTCCGACCGTCCGTCCTCCCCGCCCTGCCCGTCAGGTCGGCAGGTCGGACGGCCGGCCGGACCGACCGCGGTCACACCGGTGACCGCACCACGAACACGGGAGTCACGTGACCAACGAACGGCGGGTGCTGGTGCACCCCGACAAGCAGGCCCTCGGCGCCTCCGTCGCCGCACGCTTCATCACGAAGATCATCGACGTGCTCGACGAGCAGGGACGGGCCGACATCGCGATCAGCGGTGGATCGGTGTCGACCCTCGTCCTCGCGGCGATCGGTCAGTCCCAGGCGCAGGAGAGCGTCGACTGGTCGAAGGTGCACGTCTGGTGGGTCGACGAGCGCTGGGTGCCCGCGGGTGACGCGGACCGCAACGACGCGGGCACGCAGACCGACTTCCTCGACCACGTGGGCATCCCGACCGAGAACGTCCATCCGATGGCGACGTCGGACGCGGGCCTCACCATCGACGAGGCAGCGGCGCAGTACGAGCGCGAGCTGCACGACGCCGCTCCCGACTCCGCCGACGCGCCGCGCTTCGACATCACGCTCCTCGGTGTCGGGCCGGACGGGCACACCGCGTCGCTGTTCCCGGAGTTCCCCCAGCTCCGCGTGACCGACCGCATGGTCGTGCCCGTCGACGACTCCCCCAAGCCCCCGGCACAGCGCCTGACGCTCACCTACCCGGTGATCAACGCGTCGCAGCGCGTCTGGGTGATCCTGTCCGGCGCCGAGAAGGCGTCCGTCCTCGGGCTCGCCCTCGCCGGTGCCGCCGTGGACGAGGTCCCCGTCGGCGGCGTGCAGGGCCGGAAGCGCACCGTGTTCTTCGTCGACCAGGACGCCGCCCGCGACGTCCCGGAGAACCTCATCGCGTCGACCTACTGACGCATCGCACGACGGACGGGAGGCCCGGTACCAGCTGGTACCGGGCCTCCCGTCCGTCTGCGGTCCGCCCGCCGACCGTGCGCCGCGGCGCGGTCCTGGACCTGCCATGACGAAGGCCCCCGCACCATCGGTGCGGGGGCCTTCGGACGTCTGCGCTACTTGGCGGCGGTGCCGCGGCGCTGCCGCAGCTGCTGCAACGCGTCCTCGAGGAGCTGCGCTGCCTCTTCCTCGGTGCGCCGTTCCTTCACGTACGCGAGGTGCGTCTTGTACGGCTCGGTCTTCGCGACCTGCGGCGGGTTCTCCTTGTCGCGACCGGCCGGGAGACCGGTGGACGGCGAGTCGACCGTCTCAGGGATCTCCTCGTCGGGCAGGTTCGCGGCGAAGTACCGCACGACTTCGTTGCCCATCGCGTCCCAGTACGAGATCGCGACGCGCTCGGCCTGGACGCCGCGGTCCTGCTCGCCCATCGGGCCGGCGCCGACGCGCGACCCACGGATGGCGCTTCCTCCGGATGCCATGTCAGCTCCCTGCCGTGAACTTGTTGATGAGACCGAGCACGATGATGCTCGAGATCCAGAGGAGCCCGAGGATCACGGTGATCCGGTTCAGGTTGCGCTCGGCGACGCCGGATGCCCCGAGGTTGCTCGTCACACCACCGCCGAACATGTCGGAGAGGCCGCCACCGCGGCCCTTGTGCAGGAGGATGAGGAGCGTGAGCAGGAGGCTCGTGATCGCGAGCAGGACCTGCAGCACGACGGAGAGTATCGCCACGACGTACCTTTCGTGTCAGTCAGCCATCCGAGTATACCGGTCACGCGGGGTGCGCTCCGGACCCGGACGGGGTGTGTGCACAGCACGAGGCGCGACGGGTCGAACCCGCCGCGCCTCGTGCGGTCGTTCTAGAGACCGACGTGCTGCTGGAAGCGCGCGATCGCCGCGAACTCCTGCACGTCGAGCGATGCGCCGCCGACGAGCGCCCCGTCGATGTCGGGCTCACGGAGGAAGCCGGCGATGTTGCCCGACTTGACCGAGCCACCGTAGAGCACGCGCGTGGTCGCAGCGAGCTCGTCGCCCCAGGCCGCGGCGACCCCGCGACGCAGGGCGGCGCAGTCCTCCTGGGCCTGCTCGGCAGTGGCGGCCTGGCCGGAACCGATCGCCCAGACGGGTTCGTACGCCACGACGATCTCGGACGGCGTGACCGCGTCGAGGACGACCTGGAGCTGCTCGACCGGGACGACGCCGGCGCCGCGCTGCTCACGCTGCTCGCCGGTCTCCCCGACGCAGACGACCGGCACGATGCCGTGCTTGACGGCTGCGGCGGTCTTCGCGGCGACGACCTCGTCGGTCTCCCCGTGCATCGTCCGGCGCTCCGAGTGCCCGACGATGACGTACTGCGCGTCGAGGGCGGCCAGGAAGGCACCCGAGACGTCACCGGTGTACGCGCCGGAGTCGAACTGCGACAGGTCCTGCGCGCCGAACCGGATCTGCAGCTTGTCGGCTGCGATCAGGGTCTGCACGCTCCGCAGGTCGGTGAAGGGCGGGAACACCGCGACCTCGACGTCGTCGTGGTCGTGGCGGGCGTCCTTCAGCGTCCACGCGAGCTTCTGCACGGTGGCGATCGCCTGGAGGTGGTCCAGGTTCATCTTCCAGTTGCCGGCGATGAAGGGGGTGCGGTTCATGCTTCGTCCTTCCCGGCGATCCCCGCGATGGAGGGCGTGCGGGTCATCGGGTCCACCCCAGGGCTTCGAGGCCGGGCAGCGACTTGCCCTCGAGGAACTCGAGGCTCGCTCCTCCACCGGTCGAGATGTGCCCGAACCGGTCGTCGGAGAACCCGAGCGACCGGACGGCCGCCGCGGAGTCGCCACCGCCGACCACGCCGAGGCCGTCGACCTCGGTCAGGGCCTGCGCGACGGTCTTCGTACCGGCCGCGAACGCCGGGAACTCGAACACGCCCATCGGGCCGTTCCAGAACACCGTCTTCGAACCGGACACCGCCGCCGCGAACCGCGACGCCGTCTCCGGGCCGATGTCGAGACCGATGCCGTCCGCACCGAACGACGAGGACTCGATCGCGTCGGCCGCGACGGTCTCGTGATCGGCGTCAGCGGCGAACCCTGAGGCGACCACGACGTCGGTCGGCAGGTCGATCGTCACCCCGAGCTCGTCGGCCTTCGCCAGGTACGCGCGCACGGTGTCGAGCTGGTCCTGCTCGAGCAGCGACTTCGCGACCCCGTGGCCCTGGGCCGCGAGGAACGTGAAGAGCATGCCGCCGCCGATGCAGAGCGTGTCCACCTGCGGGAGCAGGTGCTCGATGACGCCGAGCTTGTCGCTCACCTTCGACCCACCGAGCACGACCGTGTACGGCCGCTGCGGGTCCTTCGTCAGGCGCTCGAGCACGGTCAGCTCGGACTCGATGAGGGAGCCGGCGGCGCTGGGGAGCGCGGCGGCGAGCTCGTACACCGAGGCCTGCTTGCGGTGCACGACACCGAAGCCGTCCGACACGAAGGCGTCGCCCAGTGCCGCGATCCGCTCGGCGAACTCCGTGCGCGACGCCTCGTCCTTCGCGGTCTCCTCCGGGTTGAACCGGAGGTTCTCGAGCAGCAGCACGTCGCCGTCCCCGAGGGCCTCGGCAGCCGCGGTCGCTTCGTCGCCGACGGTCTCGCCGACGAAGGTCACCGCCTTGCCCAGCAACTCGGACAGCCGCTGCGCCACGGGGGCGAGCGAGTACTCCGGGGCCGGCGACCCATCGGGCCGACCGAGGTGCGAGATCACGATGACCCGCGCTCCGGCGTTCACCAGGGTGTTCAGCGTGCCGAGCGACGCCCGCACACGGCCGTCGTCCGTGATCGTGCCGTCCTTCAGCGGGACGTTCAGGTCACAGCGGACGACGACGCGCTTGCCGGCGAGGTCGCCGAGGTCCTCGAGGGTGCGGAGTGCCATCAGGTCAGAGCTTCTCGCCCACGAACTCGGTCAGGTCGACCAGACGGTTCGAGTAGCCCCACTCGTTGTCGTACCACGAGGTGATCTTGACGAGGTTGCCCATGACCTTGGTCAGGCCGGAGTCGTAGATCGAGGAGTGCGGGTCCGTCGTGATGTCGGTCGACACCAGCGGGTCCTCGCTGTAGAGCAGGATGCCCTTGAGCGGGCCCTCGGCAGCGGCCTTGTAGACGGCGTTGATCTCGTCGACCGTGACGTCCGACTTGGTCTCGAGCGTGAGGTCCGTGATCGAGCCGGTCGGGACCGGCACGCGGAGTGCGAAGCCGTCGAGCTTGCCGGCGAGCTCGGGGAGGACCAAGCCGATGGCCTTGGCCGCACCGGTCGAGGTCGGGACGATGTTCAGGGCGGCGGCGCGGGCACGACGCGGGTCCTTGTGCGGGCCGTCCTGGAGGTTCTGGTCGGCGGTGTAGGCGTGGACCGTCGTCATGAGACCACGCTCGATGCCGAACGCGTCGTGGAACACCTTGGCGAGCGGCGCGAGGCTGTTCGTGGTGCACGAGGCGTTGGAGATGATGTGGTGGTTCGCCGCGTCGTAGGTGTCCTCGTTCACGCCGAGGACGATCGTGACGTCGTCACCGGTCGCCGGGGCGGAGATGATGACCTTCTTGGCACCCGCGTCGATGTGCTTCTGCGCGTCGGCGGCCTTCGTGAAGAAGCCGGTCGACTCGATGACGATGTCGACACCGAGCTCGCCCCAGGGGAGGTTGGCGGGGTCGCGCTCGGCGAGGACCTTGATGGCCTTGCCGTCGACCACGATGTTGTCGCCGTCGAGCTCGACGGAGACACCGAGCTTGCCGGTGATCGAGTCGTACTTGAGCAGGTTCGCGAGCGCGGCGTTGTCGGTGAGGTCGTTCACCGCCACGATCTCGAGGTCGCTGCCCTTGGCCAGAGCGGCCCGGAAGAAGTTACGGCCGATCCGGCCGAAGCCGTTGATACCGATCTTGACGGTCAATGGAGCTCCTGTTGGGTGTGGAGCGCCTCGGGAGGCGCTGCTTTTCGGAGTGTGGAGGCGTCGTCGGGGACGACGGCCGGCCCACGTGTGGTGGACGATACGCCCCGTAACGTCGCCGGAACGACCCTAGCAGTCGGACCCCCTCGGACCACCTGCATGACGTCTGCTCGTGCGCGTCGACGTCGGGTGGTCGAGGGGGTCCCGGGGACGACCTGGCTCAGGCGCCTTCGAGCTCCTCGGGCACGCTCGCCTCGGTGCCGGGGACGCCCAGGTCCGACGCGCGCTTGTCCGCCATCGCGAGCAGCCGGCGGATCCGTCCGGCGATGGCGTCCTTCGTCATGGGCGGGTCCGCGTGCTGGCCGAGCTCGTCGAGCGAGGCGTCGCGGTGCTCGAGACGCAGGGCACCGGCGTACTGCAGGTGGTCGGGGACGTCGTCGCCGAGGATCTCGAGTGCACGCTCGACGCGGGCACACGCCGCGACCGCGGCCTGAGCGGAGCGACGGAGGTTCGCGTCGTCGAAGTTGACGAGCCGGTTGGCGGTGGCACGGACCTCGCGGCGCTGGCGCATCTCCTCCCAGTCGGCGGTGGTCCGGGCCGCGCCCATCGCGGTGAGCATCTGCCCGATCGCCTCGCCGTCGCGGATGACGACGCGGTGCACGCCCCGGACCTCCCGGCCCTTCGCGGCGATCCCCAGCCGGGATGCGGCGCCGACGAGCGCCATCGCGGCCTCGTTGCCCGGGCAGGTGACCTCGAGCGCAGCGGCGCGGCCCGGGTCGGTGAGGGTGCCGGAGGCGAGGAACGCGCCGCGCCAGATGGCGGCCAGGTCCTCGCGGGTGCCGGTCGTCAAGCGGTTCGGCAGACCGCGCACGGGGCGGCGACGGGCGTCCATGAGTCCGGTCTGACGGGCGAGCGTCTCGCCGGCCTCGAGGACACGGACGAGGTACCGGGTGCCGCGCCGGGACGAGGCCGTCGACCCGACGGACGCCTCGCTGCGCACGCCGTACAGCTCGGCGAGGTCCTTGCGGACGCGGTGCACGATGATCCGGGTGTCGAGTTCGACCTCGACCGCGATCCGGCCGGAGATGACGTGCAGCCCTCCCGCGAACCGGAGGACGGTCGCGAGTTCGGCGGCGCGGACCGTGTTCCGGTTGACGACGACCCTGGCCAGCTCGTCCTTCACCTCGGCAGTCAACGGCACGGCATCATTCCTTACGTTCTTCGGGGTGGGGTTCCGCGGTCCCGGGGCGCACGCGTGTGGAGACGGCCGGTGGGACGGTCACTCCCGGCCGAGATCTCGGTTCTTCACACGCACGGCGACGTCGGGCATCCCGCGGAGGAGGCTCGCCAGCTCGGCGACGATGGCGACCGAACGGTGCTTGCCGCCGGTACAGCCGATGGCGATCGTAGCGTGTCTTTTGTTCTCCCGCTGGTACCCCTCGAACACCGGCTCGAGGACGGAGGCGTAGCGCTCGACGAACGAGCGGGCTCCCGGCTGCTCGAGGACGTAGTCGGAGACGGGCGCGTCGAGGCCCGTGTGCGGCCGCAGTTCGGGCACCCAGTAGGGGTTCGGGATGAAGCGCACGTCGGCCACCATGTCGGCGTCCGCGGGGAGGCCGTACTTGAAGCCGAAGCTCATCAGGGTGACCTGCACACCGACGAAACGGTCCTCGGCGAACCGCTCGGTCACCGCGTTCGCGAGCTGGTGGATGTTCAGGTCGGACGTGTCGATGACCACGTCCGACGCCTCCCGCAGCCCGAGCAGCCGCGTGCGTTCGCGGGCGATGCCGTCGAGCAGGGTGTCCTCGCCCTGGAGCGGGTGCGGACGGCGGACCTGCTCGAACCGACGCACCAGGACCTCGTCGGTGGCCTCGAGGAACAGCACGCGGACGCGCGCGCTGGTGCTCTCCCGCACCTGCTGGACCGCGTGCTCGGGGTCGGTGAAGAACCGGCCCCCGCGCACGTCGACGACGGTGGCGATCTTCGGGATCGACTCCCCCGCCCGGTCGGCGAGGTCGGTGAGCGGTCCGAGCATCTGGGTGGGGAGGTTGTCGACCACGTACCAACCGAGGTCCTCGAGCGCCTTCCCCACGGTGGACCGGCCGGCGCCGGACATGCCGGTGACGATGAGCACGTCGTGCTGCTGCTGGGAGGAGGTGTCGGTCATCTGCGAAGGAGCTCCGTCGTGGTCGGGCCGGGCGGGTCGCCCGGCCGGTGCGAGCGCCGCCGGCCCAGGTCGGAGACCAGGCTACCGTCCGGCCGGGAGGCCCGTGCGGATCTCATGCGGGCCGCTGCGGCCCGTCGGGACCCGCGTCGGGGACGCGCACCGGGCCTCCCGACCGGGCGCCGACCGGGTCGGCACCCGTGTCCGGTGCGCCGGTCAGAGTGGGAGCACTGGTCGGGGTGGGAGCGCTGGCCGGGGTGGGCGCACTGGCCGATTCCGGGGCGCTCACCGGGACGGTGGTGAGCTTGCGCACCACGGCGGCCGCGGTCGCGGGTCCGACACCCGGTACCTCGGCGACCTCCTCCGCGGTGGCCTGCCGGAGCCGGGCGACCGAGCCGAAGTGCTTCAGCAGCGCGGCGACACGGCTCGGCCCGAGCCCGGGGATCTCCGACAGCTGCGACTTGACGTCCCGCTTGCGCCGCGTGCGCTGGTGCGTGATCGCGAAGCGGTGGGCTTCGTCACGAAGGCGCTGGATCAGGAAGAGCGCCTCCGAGTTGCGGGGCAGGATCACCGGGAAGTCGTCGTCGGGCAGCCAGAGCTCCTCGAGCCGCTTCGCGATGCCGACGAGCGCGATGTCCGTCACCCCGGCCTCGTCGAGCGCACGCTTCGCCGCCGCGACCTGCGGTTGTCCGCCGTCGACGACGAGGAGCTGCGGGCGGTACGCGAAGCGCTTCGTCGGCTTCGTGCCCTCGACGACGTCGTCCGCGGTCGCGTCCGGCACGTCCGGGACGGCCGCGTCCTCGTCGAGGCGGGCGAGCCGTCGGGTGAGGACCTGGTACATGCTGTCGGTGTCGTCGGTCGTCTCGGCGATCGTGTACCGGCGGTACTGGTCCTTGCGGGGCAGCCCGTCCTCGAAGACGACCATCGAGGCGACGACGTTCGTCCCCTGCAGGTGCGAGATGTCGTAGCACTCCATCCGCAGCGGCGCCTCCGTCATGCCGAGGGCCTCCTGGATGTCGGCGAGGGCCGCCGCCCGGGTCGTGTAGTCGGCCGAGCGCTTCGTCTTGTACAGCATGAGCGCCTGCTGGGCGTTCTGCGAAGCGGTGCGGGCAAGACCGGCGCGGTCACCACGCTGGGCGGTGCTGAGCTTCGTGCCACGACCGCCCCTGCGGTCGCTCAGCCACTGCTGCAGGGCGTCGGCGTCGTCGGGCAGGACCGGGACCACGACCTCGCGCGGGGGCTCCTCGCCGCCGGCGCCGGCGGGCAGCTCGCTGCCGGTGTAGACGCCCTGGACGATCTGCTCGACGAGGTCGCCCGTGCTGATGTCGAGCTCCTTGTCGACCACCCAGCCGCGGACACCGCGGATGCGGCCGCCCCGCACCGAGAACAGCTGCACGGCGGCGGCGAGCTCGTCCTCGGCGATGCCGAACAGGTCGAGGTCCACCGAGTCCTTCAGGACCACGGCGGACTTCTCGAGGACGGCTTCGAGGGCCTCGACCTGGTCGCGGTACCGCGCTGCCTGCTCGTACTGCATGGCGTCGGCCGAGGCGGCCATGCGCTGCCGCAGCTGCGTGATCACACGGCGGTCGTAGCTGCCCATGAAGCGGACGAACTCCTCGACCAGCGCCCGGTGCTCCTCGATCGTGACGCGCTGCGAGCACGGCCCTCCGCACTTGCCGATCTGCCCCGGGAAGCAGGGCTTGCCGGTCTGCATCGCCCGCTTGTACGACGACTCGGAGCAGGTGCGGATCGGGAACACCTTGATCATGAGGTCGATCGTGTCGTGCACCGCCCAGATCTTCGGGTAGGGCCCGAAGTACTTCGCACCCTTGATCTTGCGGTTGCGTGTCACCATCACCCGCGGCGCTTCGTCCGCCATCGTGATCGCCATGTACGGGTACGACTTGTCGTCCCGGAACTTGACGTTGAACGGCGGGTCGAACTCCTTGATCCAGGTGTACTCGAGCTGGAGCGCCTCGATCTCGGAACCGACCGTGGTCCACTCGACGCTGCGGGCCGTGAGGACCATGCGCCGGGTGCGCTCGTGCAGGGTCGGCAGCGGTGCGAAGTAGTTGCTCAGCCGGGCGCGGAGGTTCTTCGCCTTGCCGACGTAGAGCACACGGCCGTTCTCGTCTCGCCACCGGTACACCCCCGGATCGGTCGGGATCTCACCGGCCTTGGGACGCCATGCGACGGTGTCCGCCACCTACCGAGCACCCGCCGTCGTCGCCGTGGCGCCGCGCACCGCACCCTGACGGCCCTGCACGGACCGCTGCTTGCCGACGCGCGCGTCCTGCGCGTCCAGGATCTCCCGCAGGAAGACGCCCGTGTGGCTCTCGGGCACGTCGGCGACGTGCTCCGGCGTGCCGGTCGCGAGCACGGTCCCGCCGCCGGAGCCACCCTCCGGGCCCATGTCGATGAGCCAGTCGGCGGACTTGATGACGTCGAGGTTGTGCTCGATCGTGATGACCGTGTTGCCCTTGTCGACCAGGCTCTGCAGCACGAGGAGCAGCTTGCGGACGTCCTCGAAGTGCAGACCGGTGGTCGGCTCGTCGAGCACGTACACCGTGCGGCCGTTCGACCGACGCTGGAGCTCGGTGGCGAGCTTGACGCGCTGGGCCTCACCGCCGGACAACGTCGTCGCGCTCTGGCCGAGCCGGACGTACCCGAGGCCCACGTCGACGAGGGTCGCCATGTAGCGGTGGATGGCGGATATCGGCTCGAAGAACTCGGCGGCCTCGCTGATCGGCATGTCGAGCACCTCGGAGATGTTCTTGCCCTTGTAGTGCACCTGCAGCGTCTCGCGGTTGTACCGGGCGCCGCCGCAGACCTCGCACGCGACGTACACGTCGGGCAGGAAGTTCATCTCGATCTTGATCGTGCCGTCACCGGAGCAGTTCTCGCAGCGCCCGCCCTTGACGTTGAAGCTGAAGCGTCCGGGCTGGTACCCGCGGGTCTTCGCCTCCTGCGTCTCCGCGAACAACTGCCGGATGCGGTCGAACACGCCCGTGTAGGTCGCCGGGTTGGACCGCGGGGTGCGGCCGATCGGGGCCTGGTCGACGTGCACGACCTTGTCGAGCTGGTCGAGCCCCTTCACGCGGGTGTGCTTGCCCGCGATGTGCCGGGCACCGTTGAGCTGGTTGGCGAGCACCTTGTACAGGATGTCGTTGACCAGCGTCGACTTGCCGGACCCGCTCACCCCGGTCACCGCGGTGAACACCCCGAGCGGGAAGTCGACGTCGACGTCCTTGAGGTTGTTCGCCCGGGCACCCTGCACGCTGATGACGCGCTTGCGGTTCACCGTCCGACGCTCGGACGGCATCTCGATCGCCCGACGTCCGGCCAGGTAGTCGCCCGTGATCGACTCGCGGTTCTCGATCATGTCCGCGTACGAGCCCGAGTGCACGACGTTGCCGCCGTTCACGCCCGCGCCCGGACCGATGTCGACGACCCAGTCGGCGGTGCGGATCGTGTCCTCGTCGTGCTCGACGACGATGAGCGTGTTGCCGAGGTCCTTGAGCTTGACGAGGGTGTCGATGAGCCGGCGGTTGTCGCGCTGGTGCAGCCCGATGCTCGGCTCGTCGAGGACGTACAGCACGCCCGTCAGGCCGGACCCGATCTGGGTCGCGAGCCGGATGCGCTGCGCCTCGCCACCCGAGAGCCCGCCGGCGCCGCGTGCCAGAGTCAGGTAGTTGAGTCCGACCTCGAGCAGGAACTCGAGCCGCGCGCGGATCTCCCGCAGCACGGCGGCGGCGATGTGCGCCTCCCGAGTGGTGAGCGTGATGTCCGCCATGAAGGCGTACGCCTCGTCGAGGGCCATGTCCGTGACGTCGGCGATGCTGCGTCCGTCCACGGTCACCGCCAGGACCTCCGGCTTGAGGCGGGTGCCGTCACAGACGGGGCACGGCACCTCGCGCAGGTAGCCCTGGAACCGCTGCCGCTGCGAGTCGGTCTCGGCCTCCGCGAACTTGCGTTCGATGTAGGGCATGACGCCCTCGAAGCCGCTCGTGTACCGCATCTCGCGACCGAAGCGGTTCTTCCACGACACCGAGACCTCGAAGTCCTTGCCGGTGAGGATGGCAGCCTGCACCGACGAGGGCAGCTGGTTCCACGGGGTGTCGAGACGGAACCCGAGCTCCTTGCCGAGGCCGGCGAGGAGCTTCTCGAAGTACGAGTACAGACCGCTCGTCCCGGTCCAGGGCAGCAGGACGCCGTCGGCGAGCGAGGCCTCCGGGTCGCCGAGCACGAGGTCCGGGTCGACCGACATGCGGGTGCCGAGGCCGGAGCACTCCGGGCAGGCGCCGAACGGGGCGTTGAACGAGAAGGTGCGCGGCTCGATCTCGGTGAGCGCGAGCGGGTGGTTGTTCGGGCAGGAGAGGTTCTCGGAGTACGTCCGGACCGCGCCGGGGCCCTCGTGGTCGACGAGGTCGATCGCGACGGTGCCGTTCGTCAGCCGCAGTGCCGTCTCGAGGGAGTCCGTCAGGCGGCCGAGGATGTCGTCACTGGCGACCAGTCGGTCGATGATGACCGAGATGTCGTGCTTGACCTGCTTCTTGAGCGTCGGCGGGTTGCTCAGCTGGATGCGCTCCCCGTCGACGATCGCGCGTGCGTAGCCGGACGCGGCGAGCTCCTGGAAGAGGTCGACGAACTCGCCCTTCTTCTTCGACACGATGGGCGCGAGCACCTGGAACCGGGTGCCGGTCTCCTGCGTCATGAGCTGGTCGGCGATCTGCTGCACGCTCTGCTTGCTGATGACCTCACCGCAGACGGGGCAGTGCGGGATGCCGATGCGTGCCCAGAGCAGACGCATGTAGTCGTAGACCTCGGTGATGGTGCCCACCGTCGACCGCGGGTTGCGGTTCGTCGACTTCTGGTCGATCGACACCGCCGGCGAGAGGCCCTCGATGAAGTCGACGTCCGGGCGGTCGACCTGGCCGAGGAACTGGCGCGCGTAGGCGGACAGGGACTCGACGTAGCGGCGCTGTCCCTCGGCGAAGATCGTGTCGAACGCCAGGGAGGACTTACCGGAGCCGGACAGCCCGGTGAAGACGACGAGCGAGTCACGCGGGATCTCGAGGTCGACGTCGCGGAGGTTGTGCACGCGAGCGCCACGGACGCTCAGCGTCGAGGTGTCGTGCGGAGCCGTCCCGCCCGGCAGGTGCAGGTCCGACGGCTCGTCGAAGTCGTCCGGGTCGGACATGGCGGTTCCGCGGTCAGAGGTGATGGTCATCGCAGACGATTCTACGAAGCCGCTCCGACAAACGTCCGCCGGGGACCGTCAGCCGAGTGCGTCGAGAGCGAACGCGACCCCGGATGCGGCTTCACTCGCCGCCCACAGTCGGGCCGCTTCGCCGCGGTCGTGGGCGCGCGGCTCGGCCGGCACGACGGCCGCACGACCGCGGAGCTGGAACCAGCCGTCGGGTCCCCAGTACTCCCCCGACCGCACGTCCGATCCCACGGTGGCGTGGACGAGCGGCACCGCCCCGGCGTCCTTGCCCTGCGCGATCCAGCGCTGACCCGGCACGATCCACGAGGGCTGCTCGTGGGCGAGCCCGGGCCCCGTGGAACCGGGGCGCACGGGGCCGGGGTGCGCGGGGCCGGACGTCGCGGGGCTCGTCCCGGTCAACGAGTCGAGCGCCAGGCCCGGGTGCGCGACGACGCTCGTCACGGGCGACCCGGCGTCGGCGAGCCGCTGCGCGAGCTCGAACCCGAAGAGCATCACCGCGAGCTTGCTCCGTGCGTACTGGCGGTAGCCGTTGTAGTGCCCGGCACCGAGCGGGTCCCGGCGGTCGAGCGTCACCCAGCGGTGCGAGATGGACCCGAGGTGCACGACCCGACCGCCCGTGGCGGTGAGCAGCGGCAGCACGAGGCCGGTCCACGCGAAGTGGCCCAGGTGGTTCGTCCCGACCTGCAGTTCGTGTCCCTGCGCGGTGGAACGCCGCTCGCGCGACCCGACCACGCCCGCGTTGTTGAGGACTGCGTGCACCGGTCCGAGGGCTGCGAGGGAGTCGGCTGCCGAGCGGACGGAGTCGAGGTCGGCGAGGTCGAGGTGCACGTGCTCGAGCGTCGCGTCGGGGACACGCGTGCGGATGCTGCGTTCCGCGGCGGCCGCCTTCTCGGGGCTCCGCGTCGCGAGGACCACGCGGTGCCCCGAGGCGGCGAGCTGCTCCGCGGCCTGGTACCCGAGGCCGGCGCTGGCACCCGTCACGACGACGGTCCGCTGACCGTCCCCGGACGCCGTCGGCGCCCCCGGCTCAGACGACATGGCCCGCCGACTCCATCTGCCGCAGAGCCTTCTTGAGGTCCTGCACCTCGTCGCGGAGCCGAGCCGCCAGTTCGAACTTCAACTCGGCCGCGGCCTGCAGCATCTGGTCGTTGAGGTCGGCGATGGTCGCCTCGAGCTGCGTCGCGCCCTCACCGGCGATGCCCTCGCGTCGGAGGGACGGCGTGGGAGCCCGTCGCCCGTCCCGGACGCCACCACCACGACGCTCGAGGAGCTCGCGGGTGTCGTCGCTCTCGCGGTTGAGGACCTCGGTGATGTCCGCGATCTTCTTGCGGAGCGGCTGCGGGTCGATCCCGTGCTCGAGGTTGTAGGCCACCTGCTTCTCGCGGCGGCGGTCGGTCTCCTCGATGGCCTGCTTCATCGAGTCGGTCATCTTGTCGGCGTACATGAGCACCTGCCCGGAGACGTTGCGGGCCGCACGACCGATGGTCTGGATGAGCGACGTCGACGACCGCAGGAAGCCCTCCTTGTCGGCGTCGAGGATCGCGACGAGGGAGACCTCGGGCAGGTCGAGGCCCTCGCGGAGCAGGTTGATGCCGATCAGGACGTCGTAGACGCCCTGGCGCAGCTCGGTCAGGAGCTCGACGCGCTTCAGGGTGTCCACGTCCGAGTGCAGGTACCGCACGCGCACGCCGGCGTTCCCGAGGAAGTCGGTCAGTTCCTCCGCCATCCGCTTGGTCAGGGTGGTGACGAGGACACGCTCGTCCTTCTCTGTGCGCTTCGTGATCTCCTCGAGCAGGTCGTCGATCTGGCCGTCGCTCGGCTTGATGACGATCTCGGGATCGACCAGGCCGGTCGGACGGATGATCTGCTCGACGACGCTGTCCGTGATGCCGAGCTCGTACTTGCCCGGGGTGGCGGACAGGAAGACCTTCTGCCCGACGCGGTCGAGGAACTCCTCCCACTTGAGCGGGCGGTTGTCCATCGCGCTCGGCAACCGGAACCCGTGCTCGACGAGCGTGCGCTTGCGCGAGGCGTCCCCCTCGTACATCGCACCGATCTGCGGCACGGTGACGTGCGACTCGTCGATGATGAGGAGGAAGTCGTCCGGGAAGTAGTCGATGAGGCAGTGCGGCGCCTCCCCGGGTCCCCGGCCTTCCATGTGGCGTGAGTAGTTCTCGATGCCGGAGCAGAACCCGATCTGCTCCATCATCTCGATGTCGAAGGTGGTGCGCATCCGCAGGCGCTGGGCCTCGAGCAGCTTCCCCTGGCCCTCGAGCTCGGCGAGCCGCTCGGCCAGTTCCTCCTTGATCGAGCTGATCGCCCGGTGCATGACGTCAGTGTCCGCGACGTAGTGCGACGCCGGGAAGATCGACACGGCCGGCAGGTCGTCGATCACGTTGCCGGTCAGCGGGTGGAGGGACGAGAGGGCTTCGATCTCGTCGCCGAACATCTCGATGCGGATCGCGTGCTCCTCGTACATCGGGATGATCTCGAGGGTGTCGCCGCGGACCCGGAAGGTGCCCCGCGCGAAGTCGACGTCGTTGCGCTGGTACTGCATGCTGACGAACTTCCGCACGAGCTGGTCCCGTGAGATGGTCTGACCGATGTGCAGCGCGACCGAGGCGTTCATGTACTGCTCCGGCGTCCCGAGGCCGTAGATGCAGGACACGGTGGAGACCACGACGGAGTCACGTCGGCTGAGGAGCGAGTTCGTCGTCGAGTGCCGGAGCCGCTCGACCTCGGCGTTCACGGAGGAGTCCTTCTCGATGAAGGTGTCCGTCTGCGGGACGTACGCCTCGGGCTGGTAGTAGTCGTAGTACGACACGAAGTACTCGACGGCGTTGTTCGGCATGAGCCCGCGGAACTCGTTCGCGAGCTGCGCGGCCAGCGTCTTGTTGTGCGCGAGCACGAGCGTCGGGCGCTGCACCTGTTCGATGAGCCACGCCGTCGTCGCCGACTTGCCGGTACCGGTCGCGCCGAGCAGCACGACGTCGGTCTCACCCGCGTTGATGCGACCGGCGAGCTCGGCGATCGCCGCGGGCTGGTCACCGCTCGGTGAGTACTCGCTGATGACCTCGAACGGACGGATGGCACGCGTGGGCTTGACGGCGACTCCCATGCCGTCCACAGTAGGCGCGCCTACCGACATCGGACGGCTCTGCTCGCCCACGGCGTACTGTCGGCTGACAGCGGACTCCGAGGGTCCTGATCGGCGACGGTCGTAGCCTCCGGTCCGTTCAGCAACCCGACCGAAGAGGCCCCATGACCACGGCCCCCGCTGCGGCGCCAGCACCGATCCCGACGAAGGGCACCCCGTTCCGCGGACGCATCCGCGGCCGGGTACTCGTCCTGCTCTGCTTCATGTACGCGATCTCGTACATCGACCGGACGAACATCTCCACGGCCCTGCCGCACATCACCGAGGAGTTCGGGCTCACCGAGTCCGCCGCCGGGTACGTCGTGGCGGCCTTCTCACTCCCCTACGCGCTGCTCCAGGTGTTCGGTGGGACGATCAGCGAGAAGGCCGGTCCGCGCCGCGCGCTCTTCGTCATCACCGTGGTGTGGGGCGTCGCGACGCTCTGGACCGGTCTCGCGGTCGGGTTCTGGACCCTGCTCGCCGCACGGCTCCTCCTCGGCCTCAGCGAAGCAGCCGCCTTCCCGTCCGCGACCCAGGCGATGAGCCGGTGGATCCCGCGCGACCGGAACGGATTCGCGCAGGGCGTCGTGCACTCGGCCGCCCGCCTCGGCAACGCCCTCGCGCCCCTCCTCGTGGCGTACTTCATCGCGATCAGCGGATGGCGCCTCGCCTTCTTCGCCACGGCCCTCCTGTCCGTCGCCTGGGGCATCGTCTGGTTCGTCGCCTTCCGGGACCGCCCCGAGGACGCTCGCGGGATCACTGCGACCGAGCTGGCGGAGCTCCCGCCCGTGGAGACCCGGGCGACCCGGCCGCCTGTCCCGTGGCGGGCCCTCGCGAAGCAGGTCCTGCCGGTCTCCTTCGTCGACTTCGGCTACGGCTGGACGCTCTGGGTGTTCCTCACCTGGATCCCGACGTTCCTCAGCGACGAGTACGACCTCGAGATCACGGCCTTCGCCTGGTTCACCACCGCGGTGCTGCTCGCCGGGGTCGTCGGCGACACCGTCGGCGGCATGCTGAGCGACCGGATCATCCACCGCGGCGGGAACAGCCGCCACGCACGTCGTCTGGTCCTGGTCGTCGGGCTCGGCGGGTCGCTGGTGTGCCTGCTCCCCTTGCTCGTCGCCGGACAGAGCCTCGCGGTGGCCACGGTGTCGCTCGCGCTGTCGTTCTTCTTCCTCGAGCTCTGCAACGCCAACCTGTGGGCCATCCCGATGGACGTCGCGCCGCAGTGGTCGGGCACGGCGTCCGGCTTCATGAACACCGGCTTCGGCGTGGCGGGCGTCGTCTCCCCCATCGTCTTCGGCACGCTCATCGAGGCCTCCGGGTGGCAGATCCCGTTCGCCATCTCCTGCGTCCTGCTCGCGGCCGCGGCGGTCGTCGCATGGGTGATGGACCCGCAGCGGCTCACCATGACCGACGGGGTCCTCGAGGTCGGCGTCCCGGCCGCCGAGCGCGACGGGACCCGCTGACCGCCGCCCGTTCGGGAGGCCCGCAGCACCGCCGGACGGGTGGGTCGCGTCAGCCCGCGGTGCGTCCCGCGCGCCGCCGCGCGAGCGACGGTCGACCGGTGAGCGGCACGCTGAACGGTGTCCAGCGGAACGCCTCGGTCACGGCGACCGACAGCACGAGCACGAGCACGTACGTCACGACGGTCAGCCAGGGCTCCGGGACGACCGACTCGAGCCAGCTGTCGCCGTACAGCAGGATCCAGATCAGGAACGGGTGGCTGAGGAAGATCCCGAACGACCGGTCCGAGGCGTAGTCGACGACACGGGCCAGCAACCCGTCGGCTCGGCGGCGGTCCGCCCACGCCGCACCGATCGTCAGGAACCCGACGAAGACCGCGGCGCTCCACAGGACCTGGACGGGCTGCAGCGGCGTGCCGGCGGCGTACAGGGACTGCCCGAGGCCGACCTGCAGCCACCAGACCCCGAGCGTGACGGCTCCCGCCCCGGCGAACGCCCACAGGACGGCCCGTCGGTGCTGGCGGATGAAGCGCAGGAACGGGTCGGCGTGGTCGGCCGCGACCGCGCCCGCCACGATGAAGAACGCGTACGAGAAGAAGAACTGCTTCTGGTAGCCGTGCAACCAGTCGATCGAGTGGGGCTGGTACTTGTAGGCGGCGAAGACGGCCAGCTGCACGACGAACGCCACGACGAGCAGCGTGACGTGGTGCCGTCGGGTGACCCGCACCAGCCAGACGATCACGGGCAGGAGCAGGTACACCTGCATCGTCACGAGCAGGAAGTACAGGTGGTACCAGGCGGTGCCGGTCACGATCCCCTCGGCGGCGGACGTCACGAGCGCCGGGACGTCGCCTCGGGTCGTGCCGCTGATGAGCCAGGCCGCCAGGACGTAGACGAACGACCAGGCGAGGTACGGCACGCCGACGAGCAGGAACCGGCGGGGCCAGAACTGCGCCAGCGGCCGGGGGCGGAGCGACCAGCTGTAGACGAGGACGAACGCGGTCAGCGAGAAGAACACCAGGCGGGTGAAGTGCAGCAGCCCGAGCACGGCGTACAGCGGGACGTCGTCGTCCGCGATGGTGTGGCTCGTCGTGTGCACGCCGATCACGCAGGCGAAGGTGAGGATGCGGAGGACGTCGACCTCGTACAGGTGCCGGGGACGCCCGGATGCCGTCCGGGTCGGTGTCTGCACGCCCGTCGCGCCCGGGCTCGTCGCCGCGGTCGCCGCGGGTGAGGTGGTGCGGGCGTTCACCGGGACTCGGTCATCGCTCGGACGCGTGCCCGCTGCACCTTGCCGGTGGGCGCACGTGGCAGGTCCGGCACCAGGGAGATCTCGGCCGGGCGACGGAACCGTGTCAGGGCGGTCTCCGCCAGCGTCGCGAGGTCGTCGAGCAAGCCCTTGGTGTCGACGTCGTCCTGGGCGATCACGTACGCGACCGGGACGGCGCCGAGCACGTCGTGCGGACGGCCGACCACGACGGCCTCGAGCACACGCGGGTCGCGGAGCAGGACGTCCTCCACCTCGGACGGGTACACCTTCTCCCCGCCGCGGTTGATGACGTCGTCGGAGCGCCCCGCGAGGGACACCCACCCGTCGGCCGAGACGGACCCGAGGTCACCCGTGGCCAGCCACCCTGCCTCGTCGAACCGGTCGGCCGCGCGGCCCCCGAGGTACGACCGGACGATGCCCGGTCCGCGCACCCAGAGCGCACCGATCTCCCCAGCCGGCAGCACGCTGCCGTCGTCGCCCCGGACCTGCACCTCGGAGCCGACGGGCAGTCCGACGGACCCGGGTCGCGCCGGTGCGCCGAGCGGTGTCGCGGTGATCTGGCTGGCCGCCTCGGTCATGCCCCAGCTCACCACGAGCGGGACGTCGCCGAGGGCGGCCCGCACCGGGTCGGGCAGCGGCGCCGACGCGCTCCGGACGAAGCGGAGCGATGCCGGGAACGCGATCGGACCGGTCTTGGCGAGCACCGCGAGGACCGCGGGTACCGCGTTCACCCAGGTGATCCGCCGGTCCTCGAGCAACTCCCAGAAGCCGGTCCGCCGGAACCGACGGTCGAGCACGAGCGTCGCGCCGGCGACGAGGGTGGCGAGGAGACCGACGACCTCCGCGTTGACGTGGAAGAGCGGGAGCGAGTTGAACCCTCGGTCGTGCTCGGTCAGCCGGTTGTGTGTCGCCACCGCCCGGGCGACGACGAGCAGCTGCGACTCGGGCAGTTCGACGCCCTTCGGCGTGCCGGTGGACCCGGACGTGAACAGGACGACCGACCCCTGGCCCGGCCCGTCCGTGACGGCGTCCGCCACGTCGCCGTCGCGCACGCCGACCGGGAGGCCCGTGGCCGGGTCCACCCCGGCGGCGGGCGCTCCGGGGACGGTCGCGTCCTCGGCACGATCGGACACCACCATGACCGCGCCGCCGAGGAGCGCCGCGAGACGAGCGGGTTCGGTGACCGGCTGCCCGGTGTCCACCGGGACCGACCGGCGGCCGGACGCCACGGCCGCGAGGTGGACGACGGCGAAGGCGAGCGGATCGCCGACGTCGACGAGGACCCCGCCGGACGCCGGCACCCCGATCGCGTCGAAGGTGCGCGACCAGGCGGTCACGGCCCGGTGCAGTGCGCGGTACGTCAGCACACGGTCCGACCGGGCGTCCTCCAGGTACGGGCGGTCGCCGTCCTGTTCTGCACGCAGTCGGACGAGGTCGGCGAGGTCGGGCCCCGACGGCGCTCCGTCCACCGCGGGCGCCGCGGGGTCCTCGCGGTCCGGGGCGGGCGGAGCGGAGTGGATGGAGGGATCGCCGTCGTGCTGCACCGTCCCATCGTATTTCCGGCACCTATGACCGCGCGGAGGGAAGGTCCGGGGTGGGGAACCGGTGCAGCATCCACTGCCAGAGCGGGAGCATGCGCGGGTCCCCGTGCTCGTCGAGCGGGGTCGAGTCCTTGATGATCCGCGAGTGGGCGGACCGGGCGTCGCCGCCGGGCAGATCGGTGAGGATCGCGTGCGGATCGGCCCCCGGTGGAGGCGGCGCGGTGTCGGTCCGCCACGGACGGCTCCCACCGGCGGCGCCACCGGGTCCGTCGAGACCGAGCGCCGTCCACGACCCGGTGATCCGGGGACCGTAGTGGTCGCGGACGTCGTCGATCGCGTACACCCGGCTCGCCGGGGTCCTGCCCGGCCGGTCCATCCAGGCCGCGTGGACCGGGCCGACGGACTCCACCGGTGCCGAGAAGGCCAGGGCGCCGAGGACGGGTCGGATGTGGGCGATGTACGCGGCCTCACCGCCGCCCTGGGAGTGCCCGGCGACGACGATGTCCTCCCAGGCGATGTCCTCGTCCCCGCGCACGAACCGCCCCCAGCCGCCGTCGGGGTCCACTTCGTCCAGGTGCGCCACCGCGTCACGGAACCGCGACACGATCGAGCCCGCCGGGGTGACCCTGCTGTACCCGGAACTCCGCGTCCCGTCGAACCGGTTCCGTTGGACCTGTCCGTAGCAGCGCGCGTCGGCCTCGCAGGTGGCCGACAGCGTCTTGCCCAGGTTCCAGTAGTCGAGACCGAGCACGTGGTACCCGTCGCCGAGCGCCGTCGTCAGGAAGCGCTGGTAGTCGGCCGGCTTCGACCGGGTGGCCGGCAGGAACAGCAGCAGCGGCCCGTCCGGTGACGTCCGTGCGGCGAAGTCGTCACGGTTCGGCGACAGACGCTCCCCGTCGATGGACCCGAGGCGGAAGCGGTGGAAGTCGTCGTGCGGTGCCTCGCCCGGTTCGAGCGTGCGGTGCGGCTGCCCCGGTCGTCCGCCCTCGGCGACCCGCTCGGCGCCGAGCACGTTCGCGCCGACGAGCGATGCCAGGCCGATCGCGACCAGGACGAGCACGGCGACGACGAGCAGCCGGTGGTGTGCCCTCATCGGGTGAGACGGGCCCAGACCTCGTCCGCCGAGCGGATCGTGTCCGCGACCGAACCGGTGGCGTCGACCACGTGGTCGGCGAGGGCGAGGCGGTCCGCGTCGGACGCTTGAGCCGCCACCCGACGCTCGGCGTCCGCTCGCGACATGCCCCGGTGTCCGACGAGCCGGTCGACACGGACCGCGGCCGGCGCGTCGACGACCACGACCGCGTCGAAGCGCAGGGGACGGGAGCCCGCCGCCTCGGCCAGCAGCGGCACGTCGTACACGACGAGCGCATCCGGGTCGGCCGCCGCAGCGGCATCGAAGCGCTCCTGAGCGAGGCGCCAGACCTCCGGGTGGGTGATTCCCTCGAGGTCCTTCCGTGCCGCCGGGTCCGCGAACACGATCGAGCCGAGTGCGGGGCGGTCGAGCGCACCGTCGGCCGTCACGACGGCAGGGCCGAAGCGCTCCCGCACCGCGGCGAGGCCCGCGCTGCCGGGGGCGACGGCGTCCCGCGCGAGCTGGTCGGCGTCCACCACCACCGCGCCGTGCTCGGCGAACCGCCTCGAGACCGTCGACTTGCCCGCGGCGATGCCGCCCGTGAGTCCGATGATGCGCACGACGACAGCGTGGCACGGTCGTCTCCGGGAACGCCGGAAGCCCGGCCCCGTCCGTCCCGTGCGGGACGATCAGGACCGGGCTCCGGTCAGTGCGACTCGATCAGTCGATCGAGCGGTGCTCAGTTGGTCGAGCTGAGCTTCTCACGGAGTGCCGCGAGGGACGCGTCGTCGGCGAGGGTGCCGGCGCCGGTCGTCTCGCTCGTGAACGACGACGAAGCGGCGGCCGGGAGGTCGAAGCCACCCTGCGCCTCTTCGGTGAGGGACTTGGCGACCTGGGCCTTGTGGGCCTCCCAGCGGGCCTGGGCGGCAGCGTACTGACGCTCCCACTCCTCGCGCTGGGTGTCGTAGCCCTCGAGCCACTCGTTGGTCTCCGGGTCGAAGCCCTCGGGGTACTTGTAGTCGCCCTTCTCGTCGTACTCGGTCGGCATCCCGTAGAGCGCCGGGTCGAACTCGGTGCTCTCCGGGTCGACGCCCTCGTTGGCCTGCTTGAGGCTGAGCGAGATACGGCGACGGTCGAGGTCGATGTCGATGATCTTGACGAACACCTCGTCGCCCACGGACACGACCTGCTCGGCGAGCTCGACGTGCTTGTTCGAGAGCTCCGAGATGTGCACGAGACCCTCGATGCCGTCCGCGACGCGGACGAAGGCACCGAACGGCACGAGCTTCGTGACCTTGCCCGGCGCGATCTGACCGATCGCGTGGGTGCGGGCGAAGACCTGCCACGGGTCCTCCTGCGTGGCCTTGAGCGAGAGCGACACGCGCTCGCGGTCCAGGTCCACCTCGAGGATCTCGACGGTGACTTCCTGACCGACCTCGACGACCTCGCTGGCGTGCTCGATGTGCTTCCAGCTGAGCTCGGAGACGTGGACGAGGCCGTCGACGCCACCGAGGTCGACGAACGCACCGAAGTTGACGATCGACGAGACGACGCCCTTGCGGACCTGGCCCTTGTGGAGGTTGTTGAGGAACGTGGTGCGCGACTCGGACTGCGTCTGCTCGAGCAGGGCGCGGCGCGAGAGGACCACGTTGTTGCGGTTCTTGTCGAGTTCGAGGATCTTCGCCTCGAGCTCCTGACCGAGGTACGGCGTCAGGTCGCGGACACGGCGCAGCTCGATGAGCGAGGCCGGGAGGAAGCCGCGGAGGCCGATGTCGACGATCAGACCGCCCTTGACGACCTCGATGACCGTACCGGTCACGACGCCGTCGGACTCCTTGATCTTCTCGACGTCGCCCCATGCACGCTCGTACTGTGCACGCTTCTTCGACAGGATCAGGCGGCCTTCCTTGTCCTCCTTCTGGAGGACCAGGGCCTCGACCTCGTCACCGACGTTGACGACCTCGTTGGGGTCGACGTCGTGCTTGATCGAGAGCTCGCGCGAGGGGATGACGCCCTCGGTCTTGTACCCGACGTCGAGGAGGACCTCGTCGCGGTCGATCTTCACGACGGTGCCGGAGATGAGGTCTCCGTCGTTGAAGAACTTCAGGGTCTTCTCGACCTCGGCCAGGAAGTCATCAGCCGAGCCGATGTCGTTGATGGCGACCTGCTTGGGAGCCTTGGTCGTGGTGGTTGTCATGTAGAGATTGCTCCGAACGGACATGAGTCGGGCCAGGCGGCGAGGGAGCGACCCCCGGTCCGCGGTCCGGTCCTGCAGGCCGTGTGACCTGTCGGGCCCGGTGCGAGCCACCGTGGCGATGTGTGTTGTTGGCGCGGATTGCGCCGCACAAGTCTATCCAGCGGGACCGGCGCCCACAACCGGGCGTGTCGCCCTCAGCCGACGAGCGCACTCCGCAGGGTGTCGAGCCCGACCCCGCCCAGCGCGAGGGCCCGGTGGTGGAACGCCTTGAGGTCGAACGACGAGCCCTCGCGGGCCGCCACCTCGTCCCGGATCGACTCCCAGACGCGCTGCCCGACCTTGTACGACGGGGCCTGGCCCGGCCACCCGAAGTAGCGGGCGACCTCGAACTGCACGAACGCGGGGTCCATGTTGACGTTCCGTCCCATGAAGTCGAGGGCGTACTCCCACGTCCACCCGCCCCCGTCGGGGTTGGTCTTCTGCAGGTGCACGCCGATGTCGAGGACCACGCGGGCCGCCCGCATGCGCTGCCCGTCGAGCATGCCGAGGCGGTCCCCGTCGTCGTCGAGGAACCCGAGCTGCTCCATCAGGCGCTCGGCGTACAGCGCCCAGCCCTCGACGTGTCCGGACGGACCGGCGAGCTGGCGCCGCCAGGTGTTGAGCTCGCCGCGGTTGTGCACGGCCTGGCTGATCTGCAGGTGGTGCCCGGGGACGCCCTCGTGGTAGACCGTGGTCTTCTCCCGCCAGGTGCCGAACTCGGTGACGCCCTGCGGGACGGACCACCACATGCGCCCCGGGCGCGAGAAGTCGTCGGACGGGCCCGTGTAGTAGATCCCGCCCTCCTGGGTGGGGGCGATCCGGCACTCCAGGCGCTTTATCGGGTCGGCGATGTCGAAGTACCGGCCGTCCATCGCCCGGATCGACTCGTCGCTGGTCTCCTGCATCCAGGCGCGGAGGGCCTCCGTGCCGTGCAGGGTGCGCGACGGGTCGGCGTCGAGCACCTCGATCGCCCGGGCCACGCTCGCGCCGGACTCGATCCGGTCCGCGATCCGTTCCTGCTCGTCCCGCATCCGGGCCAGTTCCTCGATCCCCCACTCGTACGTCTCGTCGAGGTCGACGACCGCGCCGAGGAACCGGCGGGAGTGCAGGGCGTAGTCCTCCCGACCGACCGCGTCGACCGGGGTCGAGAGCGGCAGGACGTCGTGCTGCAGGAACGCGCCGAAGGACCGGTAGGCGGCCGCCGCGATCTCGGCTCCGCGCGTCAGGTCGGCGCGCAGCTCGTCCGGGACCGGCGCACCGCCCTCGAGCGCGGCGCCGTCGACGAGCTGGCGGAAGAACCCGTCGGCAGCACCGTTCCGGGCGGCCTGCTCGGCGATGAGCTCGACCTGGCGCTTCGCCGCGGTCACCCCCTCGCGGGTGCCCTCGAGCAGGGTCTCCCGGTAGCCCTCGAGGGCGTCCGGCAGGGCGTGCAGCCGCCCGGCGACGTCCTGCCAGTCGTCCGCCGTGGCGGTCGGCATGAGGTCGAACACGTCGCGGAGGGACTGCGCGGGGCTCTGGATGACGTTGAGGTCACGCAGGTGGAGCTTCCGCTCGACAGACTCGACGGTCAGGTCGAGCTCCGCGCCGAGGTCGGTCTTCGTCACGCGGTCGATGTCGTCGCGGGCTCCGGCCGCGTCGAGCGCTCGGCGGGCGGCGCGAGCGGCGTCGGCGAGGGCCGCGGCACCCGCCGGCGACGTGTCGCCGTAGGAGTCGGTGCGCCCGGGGACCCCGATGTACGTGGCGACCGTCGGGTCGAGCTCGACGAGGGTGGTGACCCACTCCTCGGCGACCTGGTCGACGGCGGACGGCTGACGGACGGGACGGTCATCGCTCATGTCCCCGACCCTACCCACCAGCACGGAGCGAGCGGCGGGACGGACGGGAGGCGCGCCTCCCGTCCGTCCCGCCGCTCACCCGGGTGCGACCGCGCTCAGTGCGCCGCAGCCTCCCAGTTCGTGCCGAGCCCGACCGACACGTCGAGCGGGACGGTCAGTTCGGCTGCCCCACCCATGCGGGTGCGGAGGATCTCCTCGACCCGGTCTTGCTCACCGGGCGCGACCTCGAGGATGAGTTCGTCGTGCACCTGCAGCAGCAGCCGGGAGCCGAGGTCGCCGTCGCGCAGGTCCGCGTCGACCCCGAGCATCGCGATCTTCATGATGTCCGCCGCGGACCCCTGGATCGGAGCGTTCAGCGCCGCGCGCTCGGCGTTCTCGCGGAGCACCCGGTTCGGGCTCTTCAGGTCCGGGAACGGGCGGCGCCGGCCGAAGATCGTCTCGGTGTAGCCGTCCTCACGCGCCTGCTCGACCACGTTGCGGAGGTAGTCGCGTACCGCGCCGAACCGGGCGAAGTACTCCGTCATGAGGGTGCGGGCCTCGCTCTGCTCGATGCGGAGCTGCTTCGAGAGCCCGAACGCGCTGAGGCCGTACGCCAGGCCGTAGGACATGGCCTTGACCTTCGTGCGCATCTCCGGGCTGACGTCCGCCGGTTCGACGCCGAACACGCGGGCACCGACGAAGCGGTGCAGGTCCTCGCCCTCGTTGAACGCCTGGATCAGACCGGCGTCCCCCGACAGGTGCGCCATGATCCGCATCTCGATCTGCGAGTAGTCGGCGGTGAGCAGGGTCGTGTACGGCTCGGCCACGGCGAACGCCGACCGGATACGACGCCCGACGGCCGTCTTCACCGGGATGTTCTGCAGGTTCGGGTCGGTCGAGGACACCCGCCCGGTGCTCGTGCCGGTCTGCTCGTACCGGGTGTGGATGCGACCGTCGACGACCGCTGCGTCGAGGGTGTCGACGATCTGCCGGAGCTTCGTGGCGTCGCGGTGCTGCAGCAGCAGACCGAGGAACGGGTGCGGGTGCTGCTCCTGCAGGTCGGCCAGGCTCGCGGCGTCCGTGGAGAACCCGGTCTTCGTCTTCCGGGTCTTCGGCATCGCGAGCTCGGTGAACAGGACCTCCTGCAGCTGCTTCGGCGACCCGAGGTTGACCTCGTGCCCGATCTCCGCGAAGGCCTGCTGCGCGAGGTCGGCGGCGCGCTCCCCCAGCTCGTGCGACAGCCCGGTGAGCACCGGTCGGTCGATCCCGACACCCGTGGTCTCCATCCGCGCGAGCACGGCCGTCAGCGGGAGTTCGATGTCGTCGAGCACGGTCAGCGAGCTCGGGTCGATCCGGGCACGGAGGGCCGTGGTGACGCGGAGCACGTACCAGGCGTGCACGCCGACGTTGACCGGGTCCGTCTCCGGCACGAGCTGGTTCGGGTCGGCGGTCGGAAGCTCCTCGCCCAGTTCCTGGTACACGAGGTCCGCGAGGGGCTGCCCCTGCTTGCCGGGGTTCGCGAGCCACCCGGTGATGCGGGCGTCTCCTGCGACGCCCGCGACCGTGAACCCCGCGGTCCCGAGCGCCTTGATCGCGGCTTTGGCGTCGTGGAAGTGCTTCGGGGCGTCCGAGGCGAACCACGTGGCCAACTGCTCGTAGTCGAGCGCCCCGCTGCCGCCCGGCACGAGGACGGCGTCGTCGTGGGTGGCGATGCCGATCGCGCTGAGCCGACCGTCGATGACCTCGACCGCGACGCCGTACCCGTTCTCGGCGTCGGCCGCGCCCTTCCGCTCGAGCCAGTGGCCGAGTTCCTCGTCGATGAGGGTCTTCACCGGCGGGGGCGTGGGTCCGGCGTCCTCGACGGAGCCCTCGGTCGTGCCGGCCTCGGTCGACTCGCTCCCACCGATGACCTTGAACACGCGGTCGAGCAGCGTGCGGAACTGCAGCGTCGCGAAGAGCTCGCGCACCGCGGTCTCGTCGAGCGGGCGGAGGGCGACGTCACCGGGTCCGACCGGCAGCTCGACGTCGGTGACGAGCCGGTTGAGCTTCCGGTTCCGGATCGCCCGGTCCTTCTGCTCGCGCAGGTTGTTCCCGACGACGCCCTTGATCTCGTCGGCGTGTTCGAGCACGCCGTCGAGCGACCCGTACTGCGTGATCCACTTGACGGCGGTCTTCTCGCCGACCTTGTCGATGCCGATCAGGTTGTCGCTGGTCTCGCCGACCAAGGCGGCGATGTCCGGGTACTGGTGCGGCTCGATGCCGTAGCGCTCGTACACCTTGTCGCGGTCGTACCGGGTGAGCTCGGACACGCCGCGGACGGACGGGTACAGCAGCGTGACGTCGTCGTTCACGAGCTGGATGGAGTCGCGGTCGCCGGACACGACGTACACCTGGTACCCCTGGTCGGCGCCCTGCTTCGAGAGGGTCGCGAGGATGTCGTCGGCCTCGAAGTCCTCCTTCGTGACGGTGGTGATGCCCATCGCCTCGAGCGCCTGCTGCAGGAGCGGGATCTGGCCCTTGAACTCCGCGGGGGTCTCGGAGCGCGTGCCCTTGTAGTCCTCGTACTCCCGCGTGCGGAACGAGAACCGGGAGATGTCGAACGCGACCGCCAGGTGCGTCGGCTTCTCGCGCTGGAGGAGCATGAGCAGCATCGAGATGAAGCCGTGGATGGCGTTCGTGTGCTGCCCCTCGCGGTTCACGAAACTGTCGACCGGGAGGGCGTAGAACGCCCGGAACGCGAGCGAGTGGCCGTCGATGACCATGAGGGTAGGCTTTGCGGAGTCCGACACCCGGACAGCCTACCGACGGCCCCCGACGGCCGGCCCCGGGCCGGCTCCGAGGACGGCGGGCAGGACCACCGCCCGAGGAGCACGCATGACCGACGCGACCACCACCACCGGCTCCCCCGAGGGCCTCGCCGAGTACGCCGACCGCGGCATGGGCGAACTCGCGGAGAAGATGGGCATGGTCTTCACCGAACTCTCCGCCGAGCGTGCCGTCGCGAGCATCCCCGTCGAGGGCAACCGCCAGCCGGTCGGGCTCCTGCACGGTGGCGCGTACGTCGTCCTCGCCGAGAGCCTCGGGTCGATGGCGGCGAACATCCACGCTGGCCCGGGCCGCTACGCCATGGGCATCGAGCTGAGCGCCTCGCACTCGCGCAGCGCGACGAGCGGCCGTGTGACCGGCACGTGCACCGCGATCCACCTCGGCGGCACGCTCACCACGCACGAGATCGTCCTGACCGACGACGAGGGTCGCCGCTGCTCGACCGTGCGCATCACGAACATCATCCGCGACGCCCGCTGACCGGGTCGACCGCGCCCGCGCGCCGGTCAGTCCTCCGGTGGCGCCTGCAGCAGCCGCGGGGCATCCCCGAACCCGAGCCGCCGGTACAACGACTCACCCACCACGCTCGAGTGCACCGTCGTGCGCTCCGCCCCGGCCTCGTCGGCCAGGTCGAGCACCGCCCGGACCAGCCGCTGCGCGATGCCGCGGCCCCTGGCCTCCGGTGCGACGTAGACCGTCTGCACGTCCGCCGTGCTGCGCGCCGGCCGGTCCGGCGTCGGCGGCCGGGCGACGATCGCCAGCCAGGCCATGCCCACGACGACCCCGCCGTGCTCGGCGACCACGCACCGATGCGTCTCCGGGTGGGCCGCCGCGAACCGCGTCACCGCCACCCGGTAGGACGCGGGCGTCCCGACCGGCGCGATGCCGTCCTCGTCCACGCGCCACCGCCACCGCAGGTCGGCCACCGCCGGCATGTCGTCGGCCCGGGAGGCCCGGATCACCACGTCGTCCATGCCTCCAGCCTGCCAGGTGGTCGCGCGGGGAGGGAAGGCCGCCCCGGTCGGGGCAGGACGCACGGAAGGCGCCGTCCCGGTCCGGGAGGGCGCCTTCCTGAGCGGTCGCGGGCGACTACTTCTTCGCGCTGAGCTGCTCGATGATCGCCTTGGCGACGTCGTGCATCGTCAGCCGGCGGTCCATCGAGGCCTTCTGGATCCAGCGGAACGCCTCGGGCTCGGTGAGGCCCATCTTCTCGTTGAGCAAGCCCTTCGCGCGGTCGACGAGCTTGCGGGTCTCGAAGCGCTCGACGAGGTCGGCCACCTCGGCTTCGAGCGTGATGATCTGCTGGTACCGCGAGAGGGCGATCTCGATCGCGGGGAGCAGGTCGTTCGGGGTGAAGGGCTTGACGACGTACGCGAGCGCACCGGCCTCGGTCGCACGCTCGACGAGCTCCTTCTGACTGAACGCCGTGAGGAGCACGACCGGTGCGATGTGGTTCTTCGACAGCTTCTCGGCCGCGGAGATGCCGTCGAGCTGCGGCATCTTGACGTCCATGATCACGAGGTCGGGACGCAGGTCGGTCGCGAGCTGCACCGCGGTCTCACCGTCGCCGGCTTCACCGACCACGTCGAACCCGTTGTCGCGGAGGATCTCGACGATGTCGAGGCGGATGAGCGACTCGTCCTCGGCGACGACGACGCGACGGGGTGCGGCTGCGGTTGCTTCTGTGTCACTCACGACGAAGAGCCTACTAGACGCGCGATCCGAGGGCGGCATCCGGAGCCGATCCGGAACGGGCGACGGGGACCGGACGAGGTCGGCCGGGACGACTGTGTACGAGTGGCGGGACTCGAACCCGCACGCCAGAGGCAGAGCATTTTGAGTGCCCCGTGTCTACCATTCCACCACACTCGCGAGCGCACTCAGCGTACCAGCCACCGCAGTGACGACCCACCCGGACCGCGGGACCCGCGCACGGTACGGTCGGAGGTCCGGCAGACCAGTCAGGGAGGAGCCACGGTGGACTCACGCGCCGTCCGCACGTTCCGTGCGTTCGTCATCGTCACCGCCGCGGTCGCGGTCGCGGCCGGCATCGTCGCCGTCGTGTGGCCCCGGCCGACGCTGGTGCTCGTCGCGCTCCTGTTCGGTGTGTACCTCGTCGTGGCCGGGTCGATGCGTGTCTTCGCCGCCGCCCGAGGACACGGAACGTCCCCCGTCTGGCGCTGGACCTCCGGCGTCGTCGGTGCGCTCGTCGGGCTCGCCGGACTCGTGACGCTCGTCGACCCCGCGGTGCCACTCGTCGTGTACGCGGTGCTCGCCGGGGTCGGGTTCCTCGTCGAGGGCGTCGCGGCACTCGTCGGTGCACTGGTCGGCCACCCCGGGTCGTCCCGGGTGCCGTCCGTCGTGAGCGGCGTGCTGTCCCTGCTGTGCGGTGTCGCCGTGCTGCTCGCCCCGACCCTCGCCCTCGAGGTCTTCACCGTCCTGGCGGGCATCGCCCTCGTCGGCGTGGGCAGCGCGGCGCTGCTCCTCCTGCCCGCCCGCGCCGCCGCCCGACGCTGAACCGCCCGTCCGCTGCACCACCGGCCTCCCGTCGGCCCGTGGTGCAGGCCGACCCGGTGCGTCAGGCCGATCCCGTGCGTCAGGCCGACCGGTGCGTCAGGCCGACCGGTGCGTCAGGCCGATCCGGTGCCGAAGAGCAGCCCGAGGACGTACGTGACGGCCGCAGCCCCGAAACCGATACCGAGCTGACGGAGTGCCCGTCGGAGCGGTGACGCCCCGCTGAGCACACCGACCACGGCGCCGGTGCCGAGGAGGGCGAGGCCGACGAGCGTGGACGCCACCCCGATCGCCGCCCACCCGTCGAGCCCGACCAGGTAGGGCAGGACCGGGATCACCGCGCCGGAGGCGAAGAAGCAGAAGCTGGAGAGCGCCGCACCCGTACCGGTGCCGACCGCCTCGTGCTCGTCGGTCCCCTCGGTGGCGGCCGGGCGTGGCAGCGCGGAACGGCTCCGCACGACCGGGAGGCCCCCGGTCGCGGGGCTCGCGAGCAGGGCGGCGAGCACCTCGTCGGCGTGGGCGGCTGCCTCGTCCTCGGACATGCCCCGCGCCCGGTAGACGAGCGCGAGCTCGTTCGCGTCCACGTCGAGGTCGGCGACCGCGCGCTGCGCCTCCGGGTGCGGGGCCGATGCGTCGAGGAGCTCCCGCTGCGACCGGACCGACACGTACTCCCCCGCCCCCATGGACAGCGCCCCGGCGAGCAGGCCGGCGACGCCGCTCAGCAGGACGACGTGCCGGTCCGCCCCGGAGGCACTCACGCCGATGATGAGCGCGAGGTTGGACACGAGTCCGTCGTTGGCACCGAAGACCGCCGCACGGAAGGTGCCGGACAGCCGCATCCGGCCGCGGTTCGCGAGCCCGCGTACCACCTCGCCGTGGATCCGCTCGTCGGCCGCCATCTGCGCGGTCGCGTCGGCGTCGTCCGCGTACGGCGAGCGGTCCTCGGCGCGCTGCATGAGGGCGAGCACGAAGACCGATCCGAACCGCGCCGCCAGCGCGGCGAGCACCCGGGTACGGATGCTCCCCCGCAGCGGTCGTCCGACGTCGTCCCCGAGGAGGTCGCGCCAGTGCTGCTCGTGACGACCCTCGGCCTCCGCCAGGGCGACGAGGATCTCGCGCTCCTCGCCGGTGCGTCGCGACGCGAGGTTCCGGTAGACGGCGGCCTCGGCGCGCTCGTCGGCCAGGTAGCGACGCCACCGCTGCACGTCGGCGCGGGACCGTGTCGCCGGGTCGGACCGGAGGCTCGGATCGGCCATACGACGCTCCTCGCGTGTTCGTGTCGGACGGGCCCGACCGGTGTGGACGGGACCACGGTACCCGGGTGCGGGCGAGACCCGACGGGTGACGGGCCTCCCCTCCGGGGACGACGGAGGCCGCCACCCGACGGGTGACGGCCTCCGGGTCGGCGTCGGTCGCGGACCGACGCGGCGGTGCTCAGTCGCGGACGTACGCGGGAGCCGCCTCGGCGTGGGCGTCGCCGACGCGGTGCACCCGGAGGTCGTTCGTCGACCCCTCGAGTCCGGGAGGCGAACCGGCCGTGACGATGACCCGGTCACCGGGGACGGCGAGGCCGTTGCCGATGAGGACGTCGTCGACCTGCGAGAACAGCTCGTCGGTGTGGGTCTTGCGGTCCACGAGGTAGGACCGGACGCCCCACGTCATCGCGAGACGACGACGGGTCGCCTCGTTCGGGGTGAAGGCGATGATCGGCAGGCCGTGCCGCAGCCGCGACATGCGACGGGCGGAGTCACCGGACTCTGTGAACACGCAGAGGTACGACGCCTCGGTGAACTCCGCGATCTCGACGGCGGCGAGGGTGATCGCACCCCCGAGCGTGCGCGGCTTCGTGCCGAGCGGGGCGATGCGTTCGAGGCCGTGGTCCTCCGTCGACTCGACGATGCGGGCCATCGTGCGGACGGTCTCCACCGGGTACTCACCGACGCTCGTCTCACCGGACAGCATGACCGCGTCGGCGCCGTCCAGGACGGCGTTCGCGACGTCGGACGTCTCGGCGCGGGTCGGGATCGGGGACGAGATCATCGACTCGAGCATCTGCGTCGCGACGATGACCGGCTTGGCCATGCGGCGGGACAGTTCGACGGCGCGCTTCTGCACGATCGGGACGGCCTCGAGCGGCAGCTCGACACCGAGGTCACCGCGGGCGACCATGATCGAGTCGAACGCGTCGATGATCTCCTCGAGCGCGTCGACCGCCTGCGGCTTCTCGACCTTCGCGATCACCGGGAGGCGCTTGCCCTCCTCGTCCATGATCTCGTGTGCACGCTCGACGTCCTTCGCGTTGCGCACGAACGAGAGCGCGATGAGGTCCGCGCCCATGCGGATGCCCCAGCGGAGGTCGGCTTCGTCCTTCTCGCTGAGCGCGGGGACGTTCACCGCGACACCGGGCAGGTTGATGCCCTTGTTGTTCGAGACGGTCCCGGCGACGACGACCTCGGTGCGGACGCGCACGCCGTCGGTGTCGAGGACGCGGAGACGGACGCGACCGTCGTCGATGAGCAGCGGGTCACCCGGCTTGACGTCCTGCGGCAGGCCCTTGAACGTCGTCCCGCAGATCTCCTTCGAGCCGGGGACGTCCTCGGTCGTGATCGTGAAGACGTCGCCGACCGCCAGTTCGTGCGGGCCGTCGGCGAACTTGGCCAGGCGGATCTTCGGACCCTGC
Organism: Curtobacterium sp. MCBD17_032; assembly: GCF_003234855.1. Taxonomy (GTDB): domain Bacteria; phylum Actinomycetota; class Actinomycetes; order Actinomycetales; family Microbacteriaceae; genus Curtobacterium. Next base: position 44,366 of record NZ_QKTO01000004.1, on the reverse strand, counting down.
AGGTCGACGAGGATCGCGACCGGCTTCCCCAGCTCCTCGGCCGCGCGACGCACGTTCTCGTAGTTGGCCTCGTGCACGCTGTAGTCACCGTGGCTGAGGTTCAGGCGGGCCACGTCGACCCCGGCCTGGATGATCTGCTTGACGACCTCGTAGTCCGAGGTGGCAGGTCCGAGCGTCGAAACGATCTTTGCGCGTCTCAATGGATTCCTTCGTGTGGTGGAGGTGGCTTCGTGGAACGACGAGAGGCCACCAGCACCCTATCGAGTGCTGGTGGCCTCTCGTCTACGCGGTGGTGTCCATCAGACCGTGATCGCCCGGTCGGTCGCCTTGACCGGGGCCGGCAGGATCGTCGACCCCTCGAGGTACTCGTCGACCTTCGCGGCGGCGGCACGCCCCTCGGCGATCGCCCACACGATCAGGGACTGCCCGCGGCCGGCGTCGCCGGCGACGAACACCCCCGGCTCGTTCGTGGTGTAGTCCGCCTGGCGGGACACCGCGCCCGACACCGTGGTCGGGAGGCCGAGCTGCGGCTCGATCGTGTCGGTCTCCGGACCGGTGAACCCCATCGCGATGAGCACGAGATCCGCCGGAATCTCCCGCTCGGTCCCGGCCTTCGGGACACGGCGGCCGTCGACGTACTCGGTCTCGGCGACCCGGAGCGCGCGGACCTCGCCGGCGTCGTTCGCGAGGAACTCGACGGTGGTGGCGAGGAACATGCGCTCCCCGCCCTCCTCGTGCGCGCTCGTGACCTCGAACACCGTGGCGAACATCGGCCACGGCTGGTGGGACGGGCGCTCCAGCGGCGGCTGCTTGCCGATCGCCAGGTTCGTCACGCTGAGCGCACCCTGGCGGTGGGCCGTGCCGATGCAGTCGGCGCCGGTGTCACCGCCGCCGATGACCACGACGTGCTTGCCCTCGGCGCTGATCTGGTTGTCGACGACGGTGCCCGCGTTCGCCTTGTTCTGCTGGACGAGGTAGTCCATGGCGAAGTGCACACCGGCGAGGTCGCGACCCGGGATCGGGAGGTCACGCGGCACCGTCGCGCCCGTGGCGACCACGACCGCGTCGTACCGGGACTTGAGGTCGTCCCAGGTGATGTCCCGGCCGATCTCGACGCCGGCGCGGAAGCGGGTGCCCTCGGCCTGCATCTGGGCGAGGCGGGCGTCGATCTGCCGCTTCTCCATCTTGAAGTCCGGGATCCCGTAGCGGAGCAGCCCGCCGATGCGGTCGTCCCGCTCGTACACCGCGACGGTGTGCCCGGCGCGGGTCAGCTGCTGCGCGGCAGCGAGCCCGGCCGGACCGGAGCCGACGACCGCGACCGTCTTGCCGGTCAGGCGCTCCGGCGGGTGGGGCGTGACCCAGCCGTTCTGGTACGCCTCGTCGATGATCGAGACCTCGACCTGCTTGATGGTGACCGGCGGCTGGTTGATCCCCAGCACGCAGGACGCCTCGCACGGAGCCGGGCACAGTCGCCCCGTGAACTCCGGGAAGTTGTTCGTCGCGTGCAGCCGCTCGATCGCCTGGCGACCCTCGCCACGCCACGTGAGGTCGTTCCACTCCGGGATGAGGTTGCCGAGCGGGCAGCCCTGGTGACAGAACGGCACGCCGCAGTCCATGCAGCGCCCGGCCTGTCGCTTGAGCGCGCCGGACTCCTGCTGCTCGTAGACCTCTTTCCAGTCCATGAGCCGCAGTGGGACGGGACGGCGGGCCGGCAGTTCACGTTCCTGGACCTTCAGGAACCCCTTGGGGTCAGCCACGGGTCACCTCCTGGGTGAGGGTGCGGGTCGAGCGGGAGTGGAGGCGGCGGGTGCGCGCGTGATCAGCCACCGGTGACCTCCAGGATGCGGTTCCAGACGACGGTGCCGTCCGGGTCGAGGCCCTCGTCGACGGCCTGCCGACGCGTCTCGAGCACCGCCGCGTAGTCACGCGGGAGCACCTTGACGAACTCGGACAGGTCCCCCGAGTCGAGCAGACCGGCGGCGATCGTCGAGCCGGTCTCGTCGGCGTGCCGGCGGAGCAGGTCGGTGACGATCGCGACGTCGGCGCTGTCGAGCGGTTCCAGGCGGAGCTCACCGGACGCGAGCGCATCGGTGTTGACGAGCTCGCGACGGAGTCCGCGGACGTAGGCCGTACCTCCCGACATGCCCGCGCCGAGGTTCCGGCCGGTCTCGCCCAGGATGAGCGCGAGCCCGCCGGTCATGTACTCGAGTGCGTGGTCGCCCACGCCCTCGACGACCGCGGTGGCGCCGGAGTTGCGGACCAGGAAGCGCTCCCCCACGATGCCGCGGATGAACATGCTGCCCTGGGTCGCGCCGTAGCCGATGACGTTGCCGGCGATGACATTCTCGGACGGGTCGAAGCCCGCGTCCGCCGCCGGGCGGACGACGATCTCGCCACCGGACAACCCCTTGCCGACGTAGTCGTTGCTGTCGCCCACGAGCCGCAGGGTGATGCCGGCCGGCAGGAACGCGCCGAGAGACTGACCCGCGGAGCCGCGGAGGGTGATGTCGATCGACCCGGACGGCAGGCCGTTCTCCCCGTGCCGGAGCGTCACCTCGTGGCCGAGCATCGTCCCGACCGCGCGCTCCGTGTTGCGGATCGGCAGGTCGAGCGTCAGCGTGCCGCCGTGCTCGAGCACGTCGGACGCCTCGGCGATGAGCCGGTTGTCGAAGTGCTGCTCGAGCTCGTGGTCCTGCGCGCGGCGCCGGGTGCGCGGCTCGTCCTCGGCGAAGTCCGGCCCCTTGAGGACGGGTTCGAGGTCGAGTCCGGACGCCTTCCAGTGCGCGACGGCACGGTCGACGTCGAGCACGTCGGCGCGTCCGATGGCCTCGTCGAGGCTGCGGAACCCGAGCTCCGCCAGCAGCTCGCGGACCTCCTGCGCGATGAACTCGAAGAAGTTCACGACGAACTCGGGCTTGCCCGAGAACCGCGCCCGGAGCTCCGGGTTCTGCGTGGCGACGCCCACCGGGCAGGTGTCGAGGTGGCAGACGCGCATCATGATGCAGCCCTCGACGATGAGCGGGGCCGTCGCGAAGCCGTACTCCTCCGCACCGAGCAGGGCCGCCACGAGCACGTCACGACCGGTCTTCATCTGGCCGTCGACCTGCACCGTGACGCGGTCGCGCATGCCGTTCAGCATGAGCGTCTGCTGCGTCTCCGCGAGACCGATCTCCCACGGGGTCCCCGCGTGCTTGAGCGAGTTCAACGGGCTGGCACCGGTACCGCCGTCGTGGCCGGAGACGAGCACGACGTCGGCCAGGGCCTTCGTCACGCCCGCTGCGACCGCGCCGATCCCGGACTGGCTGACGAGCTTGACGTGCACGCGGGCCGAGGGGTTGGCGCGCTTGACGTCGAAGATCAGCTGCTTGAGGTCCTCGATCGAGTAGATGTCGTGGTGCGGCGGCGGCGAGATGAGGCCGACGCCCGCGGTGGCGTGCCGCGTCCGGGCCACCCACGGGTAGACCTTCTGCGGGGGCAGCTGCCCGCCCTCGCCCGGCTTCGCACCCTGCGCCATCTTGAGCTGTATGTCAGTGGCGTGCGTCAGGTACATGCTCGTCACGCCGAACCGGCCGGACGCGACCTGCTTGATCGCGCTCCGCCGCTCGGGGTCGAGCAGGCGCTCGACGTCCTCGCCGCCCTCGCCCGTGTTCGAGCGACCACCGAGGCGGTTCATGGCGATCGCGAGCGTCTCGTGGGCCTCCTGCGAGATCGACCCGTAGGACATCGCGCCGGTGTTGAAGCGCTTGACGATCTCCGCGATCGGCTCGACCTCGTCGAGCGGCACCGGCTTGCGCGTGCCGTGCGTGAAGCCGAACAGACCGCGCAGCGTCATGAGTTGCTCGGACTGGTCGTCGACCGCCTTCGAGTACTCGCGGAAGACGTCGTACCGACGGGCGCGCGTGGCGTGCTGCAGACGGAAGACCGTGTCCGGGTTGAAGAGGTGCGGAGGGCCCTCGCGGCGCCACTGGTACTCGCCGCCGGTCTGCAGGCGCTCGTGTGACAGCACCGCGCCGTCCTGCGGGTACGCCTGCGCGTGCCGTTCGGCGTTCTCCGCGGCGATCACGTCGACGTCGACACCGCCGAGGATCGAGGACGTGCCGGTGAAGTACCGGTCGACGACCTCCTGGCTGAGTCCGACCGCCTCGAAGGCCTGGGCGCCGGCGTAGCTGGACACCGTCGAGATGCCCATCTTCGACATGATCTTCAGGACGCCCTTGCCGAGCGCCTTGATGACGTTCTTGACGGCCTGCTCCGGCGTGAGGCCGGTGATCATGCCCGAGCGCACGAGGTTCTCGCACGTCTCCATCGCCAGGTACGGGTTGATCGCGGAAGCGCCGTACCCGATGAGCGTCGCGACGTGGTGCACCTCGCGGACGTCGCCGGCCTCGACGATCAGACCGACCTTCATGCGCTGCTCGGTGCGGATCAGGTGGTGGTGCACCGCGGCGAGCAGCAGCAGGCTCGGGATCGGGGCGTACTCGGCGTTGCCGTCACGGTCCGACAGGACGATGAACTGCTTGCCCGACTCGATGGCTGCGTCCACTTCGTCGCAGACGGCACTGATCCGCTGCTCCATCGCGGTCTCGCCGGCGTCGACGCGGTAGAGCCCGCGGACGGTCACGGTGAGGTGCCGCCCGGACGCGGTCTCGAAGTGCTGGATCTTCGCGAGCTGGTCGTTGTCGATCACCGGGAAGTCGAGCACGATCTGCTTCGCGTGCTCGGGACCGGCGGCGAGCAGGTTGCGCTCCGGTCCGAGGCCGAGCCCCATCGAGGTGATGACCTGCTCGCGGATCGAGTCGAGCGGCGGGTTCGTCACCTGGGCGAACTGCTGCGTGAAGTAGTCGAAGAGCAGGCGAGGGCGCTGGGACAGCACCGCGATCGGGGTGTCGGATCCCATCGCGCCGAGCGGTTCGGCCCCGGTCTGCGCCATCGGGCGGAGCAGGATCCGGACCTCTTCCTCGGTGTACCCGAAGGCACGCTGCCGCCGGGTGACGGAGGCCGGGGTGTGCACGATGTGCTCGCGCTCCGGCAGGTCGTTCAGGTTGATGCGACCGGACTCGAGCCACTCGGACCAGGGACCGGACGCGGCGAGTTCGCGCTTGACCTCGTCGTCCTCGATGATCCGGCCGTTCTCGGTGTCGACGAGGAACATCCGGCCCGGGCGCAGCCGGCCCTTGCGGACCACCTTCGAGGCGGGGACGTCGATGACGCCGGTCTCGCTGCCCATCACGATGAGGCCGTCGTCGGTGACGAGGAAGCGTCCGGGACGCAGGCCGTTGCGGTCGAGCGTGGCACCGACGAGCGAGCCGTCGGTGAAGGTGATCGCGGCGGGGCCGTCCCACGGCTCCATGAGCATCGAGTGGTACTCGTAGAAGGCGCGGAGGTCCGGGTCCATGTCGACCTGGTTCTCCCAGGCCTCGGGCACCATCATCGACATCGCGTGCGGCAGGGACCGCCCGGTCAGGGTCAGGAGCTCGAGCACCTCATCGAACGAGGCGGAGTCGCTCGCACCCGGGCTCACGATCGGCAGCAGCGGCGCCATGTCGCCGAGGAGCTCGCTCTCGAGCTGCGACTGGCGGGCGCGCATCCAGTTCCGGTTACCGCGGACGGTGTTGATCTCCCCGTTGTGGGCGAGGGAGCGGAACGGCTGCGCGAGCGGCCATGACGGGAAGGTGTTCGTCGAGTAGCGCGAGTGCACGATCGCCAGGCGGGACGCGAAGCGCTCGTCGCTGAGGTCGGGGTAGAACGGCTCGAGCTGGAGTGTCGTGACCATGCCCTTGTAGACCATGGTGCGGCTCGACAGCGACATGAAGTAGAGCTCGCTGCCCTGCTCCGCACGCTTCCGGAGTCGGAACGCCTGGCGGTCGAGCTCGATGCCGGAACGCGGCGCGCCGTGCTCGTCCGTGTGCGTGGACGCGACGAAGACCTGCTCGAACGCGGGCATCGCCGCACGCGCCAGGGTGCCGAGGACCTCGGGCCGGACCGGCACCTCACGCCAGCCGAGCACGCGGAGCCCCTCGTCGGCCGCGAGTGCCTCGACGGTCGCCTTCACGGCGGCGCGCGCGTCGGCGTCGAGCGGCAGGTAGGCGGTGCCGACCGCGTACTGGCCGGCGTCGGGCAGGGCGAACGGCGCGACGGCGCGGAAGAACGCGTCCGGGACCTGACAGAGGATGCCCGCACCGTCACCGGTGCCGGCGTCCGAACCGACGGCACCGCGGTGCTCGAGGTTCCGGAGCGCGCCGAGCGCGGCGTCGACGATGTCGTGCCCGGGCGTGCCGCGGAGCGTCGCGACCATGGCGAGACCGCAGGCGTCCTTCTCGTTCGCCGGGTCGTACATCCCGGCGGCGTCGGGGACCGCCGAGAAGCGTCGGTGCGGCGAGCGGAGCCCGGTCCGGGACGACGAGTCCGTCGCGCCGTTCGGGACTGCAGAGGGCTGAGATGGCAGGAGCGCCATGGGGAACCGTCCTCACGAGGAAGTGGAACAGGGACAGCGGTGGCCCGGTGGTGCGTTCCGCCCGAGCGGGCGGGACTGGTGCCCGTGCTCGCCGCCAGGAGGTGTCCGGGCGGCGTGCGAGGAGTGGGGCCCGCTTGTGGCGGACCGCGATCGCGGTGTGGTGCTGGGTTCGGGAGAGGTCGGGACCTCAGTGTCGGTCGGCTGCGATGGCGACCGGCTCCGGATCGGCGACACCGGTCGTGGTGTCGTGCTCCGAGTAGGTGTCGTCCGAGTCTACATCGGACTTCGAGCGGGGCTCGCGACCCGGCAGGTACGGGCTCGGCTCCTTGCCGAGGTGACGACGGGACTGCACCCAGAAGACCAGCAAGCCCAGCAGGATCGCGGCGAAGGACATCCAGACGTTCGTCCGGACCCCGCCGAAGGTCTCGCTCGTGTCCACGCGGATCGACTCGAGGACGGAGCGGCCGACGCCGTACCAGATGAGGTAGAGGGCCATCACACGACCCCACTGCAGGCGGAACTTCCGGTCGAGGAGCAGGATGACCACCGCACCGACGACGTTCCAGATGATCTCGTACAGGAAGGTCGGGTGGAACAGGACGCCCTCGGGCAGGCCCGCCGGGTACGCCGGGTTGGTCGACTCGATCTGCAGCCCCCACGGCAGGCTCGTCGGCATGCCGAACAGCTCGTGGTTGAAGTAGTTGCCGAGGCGGCCGGCGGCCTGGGCGAGCAGGACGCCGGGCGCGGCGGCGTCGATGAACGCCGAGAACCGCAGGCCGGTCTGCCGGCAGCCGATCCAGGCGCCGAGCGACCCGAGGATCAGCGCGCCGAAGATCGCGAGCCCGCCCTCCCACACGTAGAACACCGAGAGCGGGTCGATCCCGGGACCGAAGTAGTCGTCGACGTGCGTGAGCACGTGGAACAGGCGGCCGCCGATGATGCCCGCCGGCACCGCCCAGATGGCGATGTCGATGATGATCCAGCGCTCGGCACCGCGCGCGTTCAGCCGGGAGTTCGTGAGCAGCACCGCGATGACGATCCCGACGAGGATGCAGATCGCGTACGCGTGGATCCGGAAGTCGAGCGGCATCGAGATGCCGAACGTGCTCTGCAGCCAGGCGGTCAGGTCGAAGTACTGCCACGCCGTGCTCGGGCTCGGGATGCTCAGGAGGGACATGTGGGTGCAGTCGCCTTTCACGGGGGCTGGAGTCGCCGGTCCTGGTGGTGCCGGGGGCCGGTCGGCCCCGATCACTGTAGCGCGGGTGGACGCGGCTCAGCGTCGGGCGGCACCTGACGACAGGTCGGCCGCCCGCGTTGCGACGCCGGCGACCCCGAGGTCCGCGAGCGCCCGGACGAACGCGGAACCGACGATCGCGCCGTCCGCGTACTCGAGCACCTCGGCGACCTGGTCGGCTGTCGAGATGCCGAGCCCGACGCAGGTCCGCTGCACGCCGGCGTCCCGCAGCCGGGACACCACCGTGCGCGCTGCGCTGTCGACGCCGGCCCGGGCACCCGTGACGCCCATGGTGGAGACCGCGTAGACGAACCCTCGGCTCCGGTCGACGGCCTGCTTCATGCGGGTGTCCGTCGAGGACGGGGCCGCGAGGAACACCCGGTCGAGCCCGGTCCGCTCGGACGCGTCGATCCACTGCTGACCCTCGTCCGGGATCAGGTCGGGCGTGATGAGACCGGCGGCTCCGGCGGCGACGAGATCGTCCGCGAACCGGTCCACGCCGTACCGCAGCACGGGGTTCCAGTACGTCATCACGAGGACGGGGGTGTCGACGCGCTCGGTGATCGCGTGCACGGCGTCGAAGACCTGCGCGACCTTGAAGCCGTTCGCCAGGCTCTCCTCCGCGGCGCGCTGGATGACCGGCCCGTCCATCACGGGGTCGGAGTACGGCAGACCGAGTTCGATGACGTCCACGCCGTTCTCGGCCAGGGCCACGGCGGCGTCGATGCTCGTCTGCAGGTCGGGGTAGCCCGCGGGGAGGTAGGCGACCACGGCGCCGGCGCGCTCGTCGTTCGCGCGGTCGATCGTCGCGGCGACCGTCTTGTTCGTGCTCACGACTGCACCGCCGTCTCGTCGAGGATGCCGAAGTACCGACTCGCGGACGCCACGTCCTTGTCGCCGCGTCCGGACAGGTTCACGAGGACGACGCCCTCCGGTCCGAGCTCCTTGCCGAGCTTGATCGCACCGGCCAAGGCGTGCGAGGACTCGATCGCCGGGATGATGCCCTCGGTCCGGCTCAGCAGGCGGAACGCCTCCATCGCCTCGGTGTCCGTGATCGGCTCGTAGGTCGCCCGGCCGATCGAGGCCAGGTAGGCGTGCTCCGGTCCGACGCTCGGGTAGTCGAGCCCTGCCGAGATGCTGTGGCTCTCGATCGTCTGCCCGTCCTCGTCCTGCATCAGGTACGACTTCGCGCCCTGCAGGACGCCCTCGCGCCCGAGGGTGATGCTCGCGGCGTGCCGTCCGGTCTCGACGCCGTCGCCGCCGGCCTCGAAGCCGTACAGGCGGACCGACTCGTCGTCGAGGAAGGCCTCGAAGATGCCCATCGCGTTCGAGCCGCCGCCGACGCACGCGGCGACGACGTCCGGCAGGCGTCCGACGCGGTCGAGGACCTGCTGACGTGCCTCTTCCCCGATCACCTTGTGGAACTGCCGGACCATCTCCGGGAACGGGTGCGGCCCGGCCACGGTCCCGAGCAGGTAGTGCGTCGAGTCGACGTTGGCGACCCAGTCGCGCAGGGCCTCGTTGATGGCGTCCTTGAGCGTGCGCGAACCGGTCTCGACCGGGATGACCTGGGCGCCGAGCAGCCGCATGCGGGCCACGTTCAACGCCTGGCGCTCGGTGTCGACGGCCCCCATGTACACGACGCAGTCCATGCCGAAGAGGGCGGCGGCCGTGGCGGTCGCCACACCGTGCTGCCCGGCCCCGGTCTCCGCGATCAGCCGGGTCTTGCCGAGGCGGCGGGCGACGAGCGCCTGGCCGAGCACGTTGTTGATCTTGTGCGAACCGGTGTGGTTCAGGTCCTCGCGCTTGAGGACGACCCGGGCACCGCCGGCGTGCTTCGCGAACCGCGGCACCTCGGTGATGATCGACGGCCGACCGGTGTACTCGCGCTGGAGCGTGTCGAGCTCGTCCCGGAAGGACTGGTCGGCCCAGGCCTCCCGGAAGGCGGCTTCGAGCTCGTCGAGCGCCAGGACGAGCGACTCGGGGACGAAGCGCCCACCGAAGTCGCCGAAGTACGGGCCTTGCAGGTCACGGAGTGAGGTCACGGTGGTGCTCCCGGGAGTGTCCGGCTGAGGAGCCGGACGGGTGGTCAACCGTCGATGAACGACGCGAGCGTGGCGGCGGGGTCGGCGCCGGTGACGAGCGCTTCCCCGACGAGGACGACGTCCGCCCCGGCGGACCGGTAGTGCGCGACGTCGGCGGGGGTCTTCACGGCCGACTCGGCGACACGCACGACCCCGTCGGGGATGCGGTCGGCGAGCGAGCCGAACAGGTCGCGGTCGAGTGAGAAGTCGGTGAGGTCGCGGGCGTTCACGCCGAGGATGCGCGCACCGGCGTCGAGCCCGCGCGAGACCTCGTCGGCGGAGTGTGCCTCGACCAGGACGCGCATGCCGAGGTCCTCGGCGAGGCCGTGCAGCTCCACCAGCGCGGGCTGGGCGAGTGCGGCGACGATGAGCAGCACGATGTCCGCCCCCGCTGCGCGCGCTTCGACCACCTGGTACGGGTCGGCGATGAAGTCCTTGCGGAGCACCGGCACGGACACCCGGGCCTTCACCGACTCGAGGTCGGCGAGCGACCCGAGGAACTTCCGCCCCTCGGTGAGGACGCTGATCGCCGAGGCGCCGCCGCGCTCGTAGTCCGCGGCGAGGGACGCCGGGTCCTCGATCGGTGCCATCGACCCGCGGGACGGGCTGGCGCGCTTCACCTCCGCCAGGACCTTGACGCGGTCCCCCGGCGCGAGGAACGCGAGAGCGTCGAGCGGCGACGCGACCCGGTCGAGGTCCCGCTCGACGTCCGCGTACGGCCGGTCGAGGCGACGGGCCGCGGCGTCGTCGAGCGCGCCGGCGACGAGGGTCTCGAGGAGGTTGGCCCCGGGCGCGGTCACGCGCTCACTCGCCGTGGTGCTTGGGGACGAACTTCGGACCGTTGACGCCGTAGCCGGCCTTGCCCATGACCGCGCCGACGACGAGACCGATGACCACGATGGCAGCGGAAGCCCACACGCCCCAGGCCATGTCGAACCAGAAGAAGAGCGTCCCGGCGGCGAAGCCGATCAGCATGATGACGACGGCCGTCCAGGCCGCCGGCGAGTGGCCTTCGCCGAGTTCTGCGGGCTCAGTGTTGCTCACGGTGCTCCTCGTTGTCGCTGGCGCCGCCGGTCGGGCGACGCTCCGACGATCCTACCGCGTCCGTGGTCCGGACCCGCCCGTCGGCGGTGTCCCCCGCGGTCGGGTCGACACCCGCACTGAGGTCGTCCCAGTCGACGACGGCGTCGCGGACGACGGGCGCCCGGGACCCGGTCCGGGAGCCGGTACCGTCCGACGTGCCGGCGCCGTCGGACGTGCCGGTGCCGTCCGACGCGTGGGAGCCGGAGACGTCCGCTGCCGACGCCGACCCGGGTGTGGCGGCGTCGCCGTACTTCCGACTCGGTCCGGGCCAGGACCGCTGCACGACGAGCACGACCACGCCGAGCAGCGCGGCGAGCACGCCGCCGACGATGCCCACCAGGGGCCAGATGCTGACGTCGACGCTCGTGACGACCTGCCGGACGGCGCCGATGTCGCTCACGCCGGCGACCGACCCGACGGCACTGCGCGCGGCGGCGACCGGGTCGGACAGCGCGGTGACCCCGGTGCCGACGACGGCCACACCGAGCAGGACCTGTACGACCGCGAGCACGACCCGGACCGCACGGCCGGCGATCGTCAACGCGAGGAACAGCGCGAGACTCGCGATCGCGACCGCGGTGTACTGCGGCACGACCGTCGCGCCGTCGGCGGCCACGGTCGTCACGACCGCCGCGGAGGAGTCGAGGTGCACGGTGAACCAGGTCTGCGTCCACGCGAGCATGACGAGGCCCGCGACCGCGAGTCCCGCGATGACGACGAGCGGACGGGAGCGCTTCACCGGAGGACCCCGGTCATCCGGTTGGCGGTCGCGACGGCACGCAGCGGCGCCGCGGCCTTGTTGACCGCCTCGAGGTGCTCGCTCGTCGGGTCGGAGTCGGCGACGAGTCCGGCGCCGGCCTGGACCCGGGCGACGCCGTCCTGGATGAGCGCGGTGCGGATCGCGATCGCGACGTCGGCGTCCCCGGCGAAGTCGAAGTACCCGACGACGCCCGCGTAGGCACCGCGCGCCGCCGGTTCGAGCTCGTCGATGATCTGCAGTGCCCGCGGCTTCGGTGCCCCGGAGAGCGTGCCGGCCGGGAAGGTCGCGCGGAACACGTCGATCGCGGACGCCCCGGGCCGGACGGCACCCTCGACGCTCGACACGAGGTGCATGACGTGGCTGAAACGCTCGACCGTCATGAACTCGGTGACCGCGACCGTGCCCGGCTCGCACACCTTCTGCAGGTCGTTGCGGGCCAGGTCGACGAGCATGAGGTGCTCGGCCCGTTCCTTCGGGTCCTGCAACAGCTCCTCACCGAGGCGGACGTCCTCCTCGGTGGTGGCACCGCGGGGCCGGGAGCCGGCGATCGGGTGCGTCATCGCCCGGCCGTCCTGGACCTTCACGAGCGCCTCCGGCGACGCGCCGACGATCCAGAAGGGCTCGCCGTCGGTGCCGGTCAGGGACAGGAAGTACATGTACGGGCTCGGGTTGAGCGTCCGCAGCACGCGGTAGACGTCCAGCGGGTCGGCCGTGACGTCGGAGTCGAACCGCTGCGAGATGACCACCTGGAAGACGTCGCCGTCGCGGATGTACCGCTTCGACCGCTCGATCGCCGCCGCGTACTCCTCCGGGGTGGACCGGGAGCGTGCGGTCGGTTCGGCGATGTCGAACGCCTCGGCGACGGTGGCGACGCTCGGCTGCACGAGGTCGGCCTGCATCCGGTCGAGTCGGGTCTGGGCGTCGGACCACAGCGTGTCGGCGTCGTCCGTGCCGTCGTGCAGGGCGCTCGCGACGAGCAGCACGAGCCCGGTGCGGTGGTCGAGCGCGGCCAGCTCGGCGACGAAGGACAGCGCCTGGCCGGGCACGTCGAAGTCCGCCGGTGGGGCGTCGGGCAGGTGCTCGAGCTGGCGGACGGCCTCCCACCCGATGAACCCCACCGTGCCGCCGACGAGCGGCGGGGTCCCGGGCACGCGGGGGGTGGCCCACCGCTCGTGCAGGCGGGCGAGGACCTCCAGCGGAGCGCCGTCGAGGGACCCGACGGCACGTTCCGCCGACAGGCCGGTGTCGATCCAGGCCGCCCGGTCGCCCTCCTGCGTCAGGACGCCGAAGCTCCGCACGCCGACGAAGGACCAGCGCGACCACAGCCCACCCTGTCCGGCGGACTCGAGCAGGAACGACCCGGGGCGTCCGTCGGCGAGCTTCCGGTAGACGCCGACGGGCGTCTCGCTGTCGGCGAAGAGCGCACGGACGACGGGGACGACGCGGTGCCCCTCGGCGACCAGCCGGTCGAAGTCGGCACGGCTGGTGGTGCGGGGTGCGTCGCTCACCGGTCGGACCCCGCCGCGGGCTCGGCGGCGTCGCCGGAGCCGGTCGGCGCGTCGGCCGGTGCGGACGCCGTCACCGGGTCGAGCGGGTCGACGTCGAAGCAGCTGTGCGCACCGGTGTGGCAGGCCGCCCCCACCTGGTGCACCGTCACGAGCAGGGTGTCGTCGTCGCAGTCGAGGGCCGCACCGCGGACGTACTGGGCGTGCCCGGACGTGTCGCCCTTGCGCCAGTACTCGCGCCGGGACCGCGACCAGAAGGTCACCCGACCCTCGGTCAGGGTGCGGCGGAGGGCCTCCCGGTCCATGTAGCCGAGCATGAGGACGTCCTTCGACGATTCCTCCTGCACGATGGCGGGGAGCAGTCCGTCCGCACCAAAGCGCGCGCGGTCGAGGACCGCTCCGGTGCTGGTGCTGGTGCTGTCGGTCATGAGACCACCAGCCTACGGCCCGGCGCGGGCGGCGACCGGCGCGGCGGTCCGACCCGGCCGGGAGGCCCGTCCCGGGCGGTCCGGCCGGCTCAGCGGACGACGTGCCCGGTGGCGCGCAGCGCGTCCTTGACGTCGCCGACGGTCATCTCGCCACGGTGGAAGACGCTCGCCGCGAGGACCGCGTCTGCTCCGGCGTCGATGGCCGGTGCGAAGTGCTCGACGCGTCCCGCACCTCCTGAGGCGATGACCGGCACCGAGGACACCGCGCGGACCGCGGTGACGAGCTCGAGGTCGAACCCGTTCTTCGTGCCGTCCGCGTCGATCGAGTTGACGAGGAGCTCGCCCGCGCCGCGCTCGACCGCGTCGCGCGCCCAGGCGATCGCGTCGATGTCGGTCTCGGTGCGGCCGCCGTGGGTCGTGACGACGAAGCCCGAGGCGGTGCGGGCGGAGCGCTTGACGTCGAGGGAGAGCACGACCGCCTGCGAGCCGAACCGGTCGGCGATCTCGGTGACGAGCTCGGGCCGGGCGATCGCGGCGCTGTTCACGCCGATCTTGTCCGCACCGCACTGCTGCAGCCGCGAGACGTCGTCGACGCTCCGGACACCACCCCCGACGGTGAGCGGGATGAACACCTGCTCGGCGGTGCGGGTGACGGTGTCCCACATCGTCGCGCGGTTCTCCACCGTCGCCCCGACGTCCAGGAAGGTCAGTTCGTCCGCGCCCTGCTCGTAGTACCGCGCGGCGAGCTCGACGGGGTCCCCGGCGTCCTGCAGGTCGAGGAAGTTGACGCCCTTGACGACCCGACCACCGGACACGTCGAGGCACGGGATGACACGGACGGACACGCCGCCGAGGGCGGTCGCGACGGGCGCGTCGGTCACAGGCGTGCGGCGTGGATCGGGCTGACGAGGATGGCCCGCGCGCCGAGGTCGTAGAGCGCGTCCATGATGAGGTTCGCGTCCTCGCGCGGGATCATCACCCGGACCGCGGACCAGTCGCGGTCGTGCAGCGGTGAGACGGTCGGTGACTCGATGCCCGAGGCGATCGCCGTCGCCCGTTCGAGCAGGGCGGACGGGATGTCGTAGTCGAGCATGACGTACCCGCGGGCGACCAGCACGCCCTGCAGGCGCCGGCGGAGGACGTCGATCCCGGCGATGGTCTCGTCCGTGGTGATGAGCACCGCGGTGGACTCGAGGATGACCGGGCCGAAGATCTCCAGCCCCGCCGCGCGGAGGGTGCTGCCGGTGGACACGACGTCCGCGACCGCGTCGGCGACACCGAGGCGGACCGCGCTCTCCACGGCGCCGTCGAGCTTCACGAGCGTCGCGGTCACGCCGTGCCGCGCGAGGAACTCGCCGACGAGTCCGGGGTAGCTCGTCGCGACCCGGACACCATCGAGGTCCTGCAGCATGGCGTAGCGACCGGGGGGCCCGGCGAACCGGAAGGTCGAGTCGGCGAACCCGAGTGCGTCGACCTCGTGCGCGGCCGAGCCGGAGTCGAGCAGCAGGTCACGGCCGGTGACGCCGACGTCGAGCGCGCCCGAGCCGACGTAGGTCGCGATGTCGCGCGGGCGGAGGAAGAAGAACTCGACGCCGTTGCGCTCGTCGAGCAGGTGGAGCGCCTTCGGGTCACGGCGACCGGCGTACCCGGCCTCCCGGAGCATCTCGGAGGCGGTCTCGGACAGGGAGCCCTTGTTGGGCACGGCGATGCGGAGCATCAGGGGTCTGCTTCCTGGTGGAGGGTCGGTGACGGGTCTGCGGTGCGCTGGACCAGCGCTCCCTACAGATGTCGCCAGACGTCCGCCGGGGTGAGGCCCTTCGCGACCATGAGCACCTGCAGGTGGTACACGAGCTGCGAGATCTCCTCCGAGGTGCGCTCGTCGCCCTCGTACTCGGCCGCCATCCAGACCTCGGCGGCCTCTTCCACGATCTTCTTGCCGATCTGGTGCACGCCGGCATCCAGTTCGGCGACGGTGCCGGAGCCCTCCGGGCGCGATGCGGCCTTCTCGGTCAGCTCCGCGAACAGGTCGTCGAACGTCTTCACGCTGCCAGGCTACCGGTCCGCGAGGGCACGCTGCGCCGCCGCCCGGAGATCGGCGATGCGGGCAGCCGGCTCGCCGCCGTACACCGCCGAGCCGGCGACGAGGGTGTCCGCGCCGCTGCGCACGGCCTCGGGCACGGTGTCGACCGCGATCCCGCCGTCGACCTCGAGCCAGACGTCGAGCCCCGACGCGTCGACCGCGGCGCGCGCGTCGGCGAGCTTCGGCATCACCTCGGGCATGAACGACTGCCCGCCGAAGCCGGGCTCGACGGTCATGAGCAGGACCATGTCGTAGGCGTCGAGGTGGTGCAGCACCGACGTGATCGGCGTCCCGGGCTTCACGGCGACGGCGGCGCGGGCCCCGTTCGACCGGATCGCGGCCGCGGTGGCCACGGGGTCGGTCGCCGCCTCGAAGTGGAACGTCACGCTGGCCGCGCCGGTCTCAGCGTACTTCGGCGCCTCGGTGTCGGCGTCGGTGATCATCAGGTGGACGTCGAGCGGGACCGGCGAGACCTGCTGCAGGCGCTGCACGATCGGCAGCCCGAGCGTCAGGTTCGGCACGAAGTGGTTGTCCATGACGTCGACGTGCACCATGTCGGCGGTCCCGATGCGCTGGAGCTCGCGCTCGAGGTTCGCGAAGTCGGCGGACAGGATGCTCGGCGAGATGCGGATCGTCACCCGTCGAGCCTACCGGCCGCGGTTCAGGCCGTTCGGCGGACGAGTGCGATGAACATCGCGTCGGTGCCGATGCGGTGCGGCCAGAGCTGCACCGTCCGACCGTCCGCGACCCGCGGGTCCCGTGCTGCCACCGAGCGGACCACGGACGCCGTGTCGAGCTGCTCGAGCTCGTCGCCGTGGCGGCGCATCAGGGCGTCGACCTGCCCGCGGGTCTCCGCGAGGTGCGGCGAGCACGTCACGTAGGCGAGCGTGCCGCCGGGTGCGAGGACCCGGACCGCGGCCTCGAGGAGCTCCTCCTGCAGCACGGCCAGCTCGGCGACGTCCTCGGGCTGCTTCCGCCAGCGGGCCTCCGGGCGGCGGCGGAGCGCACCGAGCCCGGTGCACGGCGCGTCGAGCAGGATGCGGTCGAACCGGACGCCGGAGCCGTCCTGACCGTAGCGGCGGCCGTCGCCCTCGACCACCGTGACGGTGTCCCGGAAGGCGCGGAGGGCCTCCCGGACGAGTCCCACCCGGGCCGGGACGAGCTCGTTGGCGACGAGGGTCGCCCCGGCCTGTGCGGCCTCGGCCGCCAGGAGCGCGGCCTTGCCGCCGGGACCGGCGCAGAGGTCGAGCCACCGCTCGCCGGGCCGGACCTCGGAGGACCGGGAGAGCGCGAGCGCGGCGAGCTGCGAGCCCTCGTCCTGCACGCGGAGGCGGCCGGCCGCGACGCCGGGGACGCGTGCCGGGTCGCCGGCGACCCCGCGGATGCCGACCGGTGAGACGGGCAGGTCGGGCGCGACCGGTGCGGTCGCCGGCGCGGTGTCTCCACCGGCGGTGTCGCCACCGGCGGTGTCCTCGGCGGCGGTGTCGTCGCCGACCGCGTGGTCGCCGGTCGTGTCGTCGTCGGCGGGACCGACGGGAGGCCCGTCGCCGGAGGCGTCGTCCTCGCCCGTGGCGCGCGCGGTCGCCTGCTCGACGTCCTCCGCGGTGGCGACGCCGGGCAGTGCCGCGAGCTGGACCCGGGGTGCCTCGTTGTCGGCCGCCAGGAGTGCGACGAGTTCGTCGCGGGAGCGCTCGGCGGCGAGGGCGTCACGGAACGCCGACACGACCCAGACCGGGTGCGACCACCGCGTCGCGAGCAGTGCCTCGCCACCGAGGCCCGCCGTCACCAGGGCGTCCCACTCCTCCGGGGTCTTCGCGGCGACCTTCCGCATCACGGCGTTGACGAAGCCGGTCGCCCGGGCGACCCCGACCTCACGGGCGAGTTCGACCGTCGCGGACACGGCCGCGTGGGTCGGCGTCCGCATGGCGAGCAGCTGGTGGACGCCGAGGCGCATCACGTCGAGCACGTCGGCCTCGATGAGGTCCGCGCGACGTCCGGAGGCCAGGGCGACGACGGCGTCGTACCGGCCGATCATCCGGATGGTGCCGTAGGTCAGCTCCGTCGCGAAGCCGGCGTCGCGGGCACTCAACCCGGCGCGGCGGATGCGGGTCGGCAACAGGAGGTTCGCGTAGGCGTCGTCGACCTGCACGGCACGGAGCACGTCGAACGCGACCCGGCGGGCGCTGACCTGGCGGGCTCCCTGGGGGCGACCCCCGGTCCGACGTCCGCCGGCACCGGGTCCGCCGCTGCGCCGACCCTCGTCACCGCTCCCCTGTCGGCCCCGCGGCCGTGCCTGTCCCGCGCTCATGCGAGCACCTTCCCGTCGAGCGGACCGAGCCCGCGGGCCCAGGCCGCGGCGTCCATCGCCTTCTTGCCGGCCGGCTGCACCTCGCGGAGCACGAGCGGCTCGTCCGCCGTGCCGACCAGCAGCACACCGTCCACCAGTCGGAGCGCACCGGGGGCGGGACGCGGGGCGGTCTCCCCTGCGCCTCCCGGTCCGACCCGGCCCGCGCGGAGCAGCTTGACCCGGGTCTCGCCGAGCAGCGCGAACGCGCCGGGCTCGGGGGTGACCCCGCGGAGTCGTGCGTGCACGACGGCGGCGGGGGCGGCGAAGTCGGTGCGGCCGTCCTCGAGCGTCAGCTTCGGCGCCGTCGTCGGCTCGCCCACCTGGTCGACAGCGACCGCGGTGCCGGCGGCGAGGTCGTCGACGACCCGGACGACGAGCTCCGCGCCGCGCTCCGCCATCGCGCTGAGGACGTCGCCCGCGGTCGCCTCGGGGTCGATCGTGAACGGCTCGGTCGCGAAGACCGGGCCGGCGTCCAGGGCCTCGACGAGCTGGAACACCGTCGCCGCGGTGGTCGTCTCGCCGGCCATCACGGCGCGCTGCACCGGGGCGGCGCCGCGGTACGCGGGGAGGTCCGAGAAGTGCAGGTTCACCCATCCGAGCCGCGGGGCGTCGAGGGCCGGACGGCGGAGCAGCGCCCCGTACGCGACGATCACGCCGAGCTCGACGTCGAGGTCCGCGATCCGGGCGGTCACCTCGTCGTCCACGCGGGCGGCCTCGATCACCGGGAGCCCGAGCTCCGACGCGACCTGCGCGACCGGCGTGGGGGTGAGCACGCGCTTCCGTCCCTGCGGCGTCGGCGGCCGGGTGAGCACCGCCGCGATCTCGTGGTCGGACGCCGCCAGAGCGCGGAGGGTGGGGACCGCGGCAGCGGGGCTGCCGGCGACGACGAGACGCATCGGACCAGTCTCCCACGAGACCCGGACGGGACGGGCGGCCGAGGTCGCGCTCGGTCCGCGCCGGGACTGGGTGTGTGCGGAGGCGGTCCTGCCTACGGTCGCTGGCACCTCGACGGAAGGACCACCATGACCAGCGACGCACTGCCCCTGCCCGACTTCGACCACCTCCCGCTCGGCAACCTCGCCGAACACGTCCGCCCGCTCGACCGCGACCAACTGCAGACCCTGCTCGACCACGAACGGGGCCACGGCGACCGACTGCCGGTCGTGCAGGTGCTGACCTCCCGCATCGCAGCCCTCGACGCCGGCGCCGAGCCGACCGGGACGGTGCCCGAGCACCTGCCCGAGGTCCAGCAGGGCACCACCTCGCCCGGCGTCACGCCCGCGACCTCCGGCCCGGTGGTCAACCCGCCGTCGCACGGCGACCCGACCAACCCCGCCCAGCCGCGCTGAGCCCGGCAGCCGGAGGTCCGTCGGCGGCTCCGTCCCCGTGACGAGGGTCCGCGGCACCTCCGGACGTCCCCGTCGTCGCACGGGTACGGTCACAGGCAATCCGCTGAAAGGAACGACCATGTCAGACCGACTGTCCACCCCCGCTCCCACCAGCTTCGCCGAGACGCCCGTCCAGAAGGGCGCCCTCGTCGTCGGGATCGTCTTCCTGCTCGTCGGCCTCGCCGGCTTCGTCCCCGGCCTCACGACCGGTGACCTGGGCGGTGCCGGCAACGACTCGATGGGCATGCTGCTCGGCATCTTCCAGGTGTCGGTGCTGCACAACATCGTCCACCTGCTGTTCGGTGTCGTCGGGGTCCTCGCAGCACGTCGTGCCAGCGGGTCCCGGTTCTACCTGGTGATCGGCGGCGTCGTGTACTTCGTCCTCTGGATCTACGGCCTCTTCACCGCGAACAGCGACAGCGCGGCGAACTTCGTGCCGCTCAACTCGGCCGACAACTGGCTGCACCTCGTCCTCGCGATCGGCATGGTCGCGCTCGGCGTCGTGCTGTCCCGCGGCCGTCGCGCACCGGTCGGTGCGGAGCGCACTGCTCGCTGACCCGCGGCGGTGACGGACGGGAGGCTCGTGGCGAGATCGCCACGGGCCTCCCGTGCGTCCGGGCCGCACAGCGCGGGGGCGCGTACGGTGCGTGGGCCCGTGGAGCGCGAGGCCCATGCAGCCCGGTTCAGACCTCGGAGAAGGGCTCGGCGTCGTCCATCCGGACCCGGAGCGCCGGAGCCGCCCGCCGCTTCGTGCCACCGGCGACGACCCGTCGCGTCGAGGAGCGCCGGATGACCTCCGCCTTGAGCGTCGCCGCGACCTCGGCGCCGTGCCCGTACGGGAACCGCACGATCGCGCGGACCGTCCCCGGCGTCGGGTCCTCCACCGGGACGGGCCCGAGGACGGGCCCCACCGGAGCGTCGCCGAGTGCCTCGACCGCGCCGGTGACGGCCTCGTCGGTGCCGGTGAGGGTCGCGACCCGGACGGCCGGCGGGAAGAACAGCTCGCGGCGGTCGGTCAACTCGTCGTGCGCAGGCAGGTCGAGCCGCCAGAGTGCCATCGCGTTCGCGAGCTTCCCGCCGATGCCGACCAGGTAGACCGGAGCACCGGGCGCGCCCTTGGCCGCGGCGTTCGCCCACACGCGCAGGACGTCCTCCTGCACCCGGAGCCCCTCCCGCGCCAGCATCCGCTCGCCGTCGAGGAGCAGGACGCACGCGTACCCGCCGGCGACGTCCGGCTCGGCTCCGCGGGTCGCGACGACGACGGCGGGACGCGCCGGGACCTCGTCGATCGGGCGGGACCCGTCGGCGACGACGATGCGGGTGTTCGGGAAGGCCCGGCCGAGTTCGTCGGCGGTGCGCTGTGCCCCCTGGCCGACCGGCTTGAGCGTGCCGTTGCCGCACGTCGGGCAGCGGTAGCCGGCGGCGAGGGAGCCGCAGAACCGGCACTGCGGGGTCGACCCAGCATGCGGACTGCCGAGCGGGCCGCCGCAGACCCGGCAGTGCGCGCGCTCCCCGCACTCGGAGCAGACCAGACCCGTCCCGAACCCGGGGTTCGACACCTGGACGAGGACCGGACCCTCACGACTCGCCTCGCGCGCCGCCCGCCACGCGCTGCTCGGGATCCGGGCCTGCGCGGCGTACCCGTCGGCGTTCGTCTGGTGCGCCGTCGGCACGACCTTCGGCACCCGGACCCGGTGGGGAGTGAGCTCCTGCAACCAGCCGAGCTCGACGAGCCGCTGCACGTCGGTGCTCCGGGCGTGCGAGAGCATGAGCAGCGCCGCGCCCGACTGCGCGGTCCGCACGAGGGCGACGTCCCGGGTGTGCACGTACGGTGCACGCTGCTCGGCGAAGGACGGGTCGCCGTCGTCCCACAGCGCGATGAGCCCGAGCTCGGCGGCCGGGGCGTACACGGCGGCCCGGCTGCCGATCGCCACCACGGGGTGGGTCCGGGCGGTCAGGAGCGCGCGGGCCCGCTGCCCGTTCGTCTGCTTGGCGTCGAAGCGGACGACCCGCTCCGGTGGCACGAGGACGTGCAGCGCACGCTCGAGGTCGGCGACGTCCCGGAAGTCGGGGACGGCGAGCACGGCGGAGCGCTCGCCCGCCAGGGTGTGCGCCGCGGCCTGGGCCAGGGTCGCGGCCCAGCCCGGCACCCAGACGCCGTCAGGCGCGTCCGCGGCGACCGGCTGCGGACCGCCGTCGGCGGGAGCAGGGCCGTCCGCTGTCGGGTCGGCGTCAGCGCCGGCGTCAGCGTCAACGTCAACGTCAGCGCCGACGTTTGGCGCCGTCGCGGGCGTCGGTGCCGGTGCCGGTGCCGCGAGCAGCACCGGGTGCGGGACGGCACTGACCGCCGCACGGCCACCGGCGTCGATGACGGCCTCGAGCGCGCCGTCCGCGTACCCGGTGACCGGGACCGCCTCGACCGCCGGCGGTACGTGTTCCGGGTCCCGCTCGAGCCAGGCCTTCTCTGGCCGGACCTGCCGGGTCGGCACCGCGAGCCGCAGCACGTCGCTCGCGACCCCGGCGGCACGGTCGGCCACGGCCCGCGCGAGTCGCCAGACCTCGGGCGCGAGCACCGGCACCGGGCTCACGAGTTCCTCGATGACGCTGAGTTCCCCCGGGAAGTCGTGCTCCGGCGACAGGGCGTCGTCCGGCACGACCTCGACCACGTAGGCGTCGGTCATGCGCGCACCGGAGCGCAGCGGCACCTTCACGCGGACCCCCGGCACGCAGTCGTCCTCGAACTCGGCCGGCACCCGGTAGTCGAACAGACGGTCGAGCTGCGGGAGCGGCGAGTCGAGGACGACGCGCGCGACGGTGGCCACGGAGGGCCTCAGGCGGTGGCGGGGACGAGTCCTGCCGCCGTGCGGAGCTCCTCGACGCGGTCGAGCTGCTCCCAGGTGAAGCCGGGCAGGTCGCGACCGAAGTGCCCGTAGGTCGCCGTCTGCGCGTACTTCGGCGTGAGCAGGTCGAGGTCGCGGATGATCGCGGCCGGTCGGAGGTCGAACACCTCGGTGATCGCGGCTTCGATCGTGGCGTCGTCGACGTGGCCGGTGCCGAAGGACTCGACGTACAGACCGACCGGCTTGGCGCGACCGATCGCGTAGGCGACCTGCACCTCGAGCCGGTCGGCGAGTCCCGCCGCGACGGCGTTCTTGGCGACCCAGCGCAGGGCGTACGCCGCCGAGCGGTCCACCTTCGACGGGTCCTTGCCGCTGAACGCGCCACCGCCGTGCCGCGAGGCCCCACCGTAGGTGTCGACGATCACCTTGCGCCCGGTCAGGCCGGCGTCGCCCTGGGGCCCGCCGATCTCGAACCGACCGGTCGGGTTCACGATGACGTCCACACGGGACGAGTCGAGGTCCACCAGGTCGAGGACCGGACGGATGACGTGCTCGGTGATGTCGGCCGTCAGCTGCTCGAGCGTGACGCTCGGCGCGTGCTGCGTCGACAGCACGACGGTCTCGACGGTCTTCGGCGTGACGCCGTCGTACCCGACCGTGACCTGGGTCTTGCCGTCCGGGCGCAGGTAGGTGAGCTCACCGGACTTGCGGACCGCTGCGAGCTTCTCCGCCAGGCGGTGTGCGAGCCAGATGGCGACGGGCATGTACTCGGGCGTCTCGTTCGTCGCGAAGCCGAACATGATGCCCTGGTCGCCCGCGCCCTGCCGGTCGAGCGGGTCGACGCCAGCACCCGAGCGGGTGTCGAGCGACTCGTCGACGCCCTGCGCGATGTCCGGGGACTGCGCGCCGATGGAGATCTCGACGCCACAGGTGCGGCCGTCGAAGCTCACGTCGGACGAGTTGTACCCGATGCCGGTGATGACGTCACGGACCAGCTGCGGGATCTCGACGTAGCCTGAGGTGGTGACCTCGCCAGCGACGTGCACGAGTCCGGTCGTCACCATCGTCTCGACGGCGACCCGGGCGTGCGGGTCAACGGTGAGCAGGGCGTCCAGGATCGCGTCCGAGATCTGGTCGCAGATCTTGTCGGGGTGGCCTTCGGTCACCGATTCCGACGTGAACAGACGGAGTGCGCTCGTCACCGGGATCAGGCGGTGGGCTGCTGCTTGGTGACGGTCAGCTTGTCCTCGTTGATCTCGTGGAGCGCGACCGAGAGCGGCTTGTCGTCGATCGTCGAGTCGACGAGCGGACCGACGTTGTCGAAGAGCGAGCCCTCGTGCAGGTCGGCGTAGTAGTCGTTGATCTGCCGGGCGCGCTTCGACGCGAAGATGACGAGCGCGTACTTCGACTCGACCTTGCTGAGCAGGTCGTCGATGGGCGGGTCGATGATGCCCTGGGGGTTGGCCATGGGGATGCTCCTCACAAGTCGGTGCACCCGTCAGGGCGCAGAGAACAAGTCTACGACCTCGCGTGCCGCCGTGCTGACATCCGAGTTCACGATCCGCACGTCGAACTCGTCCTGTGCGGCGAGCTCGACCTTGGCGGTCTCGAGCCGTCGGGCCTGCTCCTCGGCGGACTCGGTGCCGCGGCCGATGAGCCGACGGACGAGTTCGTCCCAGGTCGGCGGCAGCAGGAACACGAGCACCGCTTCGGGCATGGCGTCCCGCACCTGACGGGCGCCCTGCAGGTCGATCTCGAGCATGACCTTCTCGCCGGCGTCGAGCGCACGGTCGATCGGCGGCCGCGGGGTGCCGTACCGGTACGAGTTGTGCACGGTGGCGTACTCGAGCAGTTCGCGGTCGCGGATCATCCGGTCGAACTCGGCGTCGTCGACGAAGTAGTAGTGCACGCCGTCGACCTCGCCCGGGCGGGGCTTGCGGGTCGTCGCCGAGACGCTCAGGTTGACCTCGGGGTACTGCTCGCGGATGTGCGCGCTCACCGTGCCCTTGCCGACCGCCGTCGGCCCCGCGAGCACGACGAGCTTCGACGCACCACGCTTGCGGCCACGCGCCGCCAGCCAGTCCGCGAGCTCGGTGCGCTGCCGGCTCCCGAGTCCACCGAGCCGCTTCGACGGCGCGATGCGGAGGGCACCCATGACGGCCTCGGCACGGGCCGGTCCGACGCCGGGCAGGCTCGTGAGGAGGTCCCGTACCCGGAGGGACCGCTCGGCGGCGGTCGTCGCGACCACCGACTCGTCCTCCGACCACGCGGCCTTCGCGACCTCGAGTGGGGAGCGCTCCCCCGACGCGACCGCTGCCTTCACCGCTGCGCGTGCGCGTCGCGCCGCGACCGCGGCCTTCGCGGCCGCCACGCGGTCGACCTCCGGCGGGTTGCGGTGCGCGGGCAGCTCGGCCCGGTCGTCCGCTGACGTGTCGGGTGCTCCCCCGGTCTGCTCGCTCACGCGGCCACCGCCAGTGCGCGGCTGATCCGGTCTGCTCGGTCCGCCACCAGGCCGACGACGCCGTCCGGGCCGTCCACGAGGAGACCGCGCGACTCGTTGACGAGGACCTGCTCGGCGCGGCTGCCGTACAGCGCGCGGAGGTCCTCGATGCATGCACCCTGTGCACCGAACCCCGGCGCGAGCACCGGCGCGGCGCCGATGTCGTCGGCGGTGATGCCGAAGTCGTCGAGGTCGAGCGTCGCGCCGAGCACGAGCCCCACGTCCCCCAGGGCCTGGTCGGCCGTCGTCCGGTTCTCGTCTGCCACGTCCACGACGATACCGGCCGCCACGGTCCGACCGGCACGTGGCCCCTCGGCCACCACCGCCGTCTGCAGCACCCGTGCCTCCGGGTTGCTCGTCGCGGCGAGCACGAACACGCCGGCGCCGTTCGCACGAGCCACGCCGATGGTCCCGGTGAGCGAGCCGTAGCCCAGGTAGGGCGAGACGGTCATCGCATCCGCGGCGAACGGCCCGTCGCGGTCGAGCCAGGCGAGCGCGTAGTCGTCGCCGGTCGACCCGATGTCGCCGCGCTTGACGTCGGCCACGACCAGGAGGCCCGCATCGCGTGCACGACGGATGGTCGCGTCGAGCGCCCGGAAGCCCGGCACCCCGGCTGCCTCGAAGAACGCGATCTGCGGCTTCACGACGGCGGCACGGCCCGCGGCCGCGTCGACGAGGGTCGCGCCGAAGGCGGTCAGGCCCGCCTCGTCACGGCCGAGCCCCCACGCCGCCAGGGTGGCGGCGTGAGGGTCGATCCCGACGCAGAGCGCAGAGCGCTCGTCGATCGCAGCCGCGAGCCGGACGCCGAAGGGGGTCGGGCCTTCCCCCGCCGGCACGGCCGGCGGTGTGGGCCCACCGGGTCCCCTGGTCACCAGCCGGCCCGCTCGAGCGCGTAGTCCTGCAGGCTCCGGACGCTGTGCGGCGTCCCGATCGTCTCGATCGCCGCGACCGCCGCGCCGAGCTGCGAGATCGTCGTGAACAGCGGCTTGTCGGCCGCCACGGTGGCCGCACGGATCTCGTACCCGTCCGCACGACCTGACGCACCGCTCGGCGTGTTGATGACGATGTCGACCTCGTTGCGGGCGAGCAGGTCGACGACGCTCTCCTGCCCCTGGCTGTACTTGCCGACCGTGCCGACCAGGATGCCGTTGCGGCGGAGCACCTCCGCGGTGCCCTCGGTGGCGATGATCCGGAAGCCGAGCTGCTGCAGGCGGTGCACCGGCAGCACGATGGCGCGCTTGTCGGTGTCGGCGACACTCACGAAGACCGTGCCGCTGGTGGGGAGCCCGCCGTACGCGGCCTCCTGGCTCTTCAGGAACGCCCGCGGGAAGTCCCGGTCGATGCCCATGACCTCACCCGTCGAGCGCATCTCCGGGCTGAGCACGGAATCGACGACCTGTCCGTCCGCGGTGCGGAACCGGCGGAACGGGAGCACGGCCTCCTTGACGGCGACCGGCGCCTGCGCCGGGACGAACGCGCCGTCGCGGGCGGGCAGCATCCCCTCGTCGACCAACCCGTCGATCGTCGAGCCGGTCATGATGCGCGCGGCGGCCTTCGCCAGGGCGATGCCCAGTGCCTTCGACACGAACGGCACCGTGCGGCTGGCACGCGGGTTCGCCTCGAGGACGTAGAGCACGCCCGCACCGATCGCGAACTGCACGTTCAGAAGGCCGCGGACGCCGACGCCGCGCGCGATCTCCTCGGTCGCGTCCACGACGGCCTGGATCTCGGCGCGACCGAGGCCGACCGGGGGCAGGGTGCAGGACGAGTCACCGGAGTGGATCCCGGCCTCCTCGATGTGCTCCATGATGCCGCCGACGTACAGCCGCTCGCCGTCGTACAGCGCGTCGATGTCGATCTCCACCGCGTCGTCGAGGAAGCGGTCCACCAGCAGCGGCAGGTCCGGGCCGATGATCGCCTGGTCGGCCATCCGGTCGAAGTAGTCGGCGAGGGCGGCGGAGTCGTAGACGATCTCCATGCCGCGCCCACCGAGCACGAAGGACGGGCGGACGAGCACCGGGTAGCCGATGCCCTCGGCGACGGTGGTCGCGCTCGCCAGGTCGTGGGCGGTGCCGTTCTTCGGGGCGAGGAGGCCGGCGTCGTCGAGGATGCGGGAGAACGCCCCGCGCTCCTCGGCGAGGTCGATGGCGTCCGGGCTCGTGCCGAGGATCGGGATGCCGGCGGCCTCGAGCGGTTTCGCGAGCCCGAGCGCGGTCTGCCCACCGAGCTGCACGACGACGCCGACCACCTCCCCCGAGGCCTGCTCGGCCGCGATGACCTCGAGGACGTCCTCGGCCGTGAGCGGCTCGAAGTACAGGCGGTCCGAGGTGTCGTAGTCGGTCGAGACCGTCTCCGGGTTGCAGTTCACCATGATCGTCTCGAACCCGGCGTCGCTCAGCGCGAAGGACGCGTGCACGCAGGAGTAGTCGAACTCGACGCCCTGGCCGATGCGGTTGGGGCCGGAGCCGAGGATGACGACCTTCTTGCGGTCGCTCGGGGCGACCTCGGTCTCGGTGTCGTACGACGAGTAGTGGTACGGCGTCAGGGCCGGGAACTCGCCGGCGCAGGTGTCGACCGTCTTGAACACGGGGCGGATGCCGAGCGCGTGCCGCTGGTCGCGGGCCTCCTGTTCGGTGATGCCCCGGAGCGCGGCGATCTGCACGTCGCTGAAGCCGTGCTCCTTCGCCCAGCGGACCGTGTCGGCGTCGAGCGTCGCGGCGTCCCGGACCTCGGCCGCGACCTCGTTGATGAGGACGATCTGGTCGATGAACCAGGGGTCGATGCCGGTGGCGTCGAAGACCTCCGCCGTGGTGGCGCCGGCGACGAGGGCCTGCTGGACCGTGACGATCCTGCCGTCCGTCGGGATGCGCGACGTCTCGAGCAGGGCGGCCTTGTCGAGCTGGTCCGCCGGGACGTCCCAGTGGAAGCTCGACCCGCGCTTCTCGAGCGACCGGAGCGACTTCTGCAGCGCGGTGGCGTAGTTGCGGCCGATGGCCATCGCCTCGCCGACGCTCTTCATCGTCGTGGTGAGCGTCGCGTCGGCGGCGGGGAACTTCTCGAACGCGAAGCGCGGGGTCTTCACGACGACGTAGTCCAGCGTCGGCTCGAAGCTCGCCGGGGTGACCTGCGTGATGTCGTTCTGGATCTCGTCGAGCCGGTACCCGATGGCGAGCTTCGCGGCGATCTTCGCGATCGGGAAGCCCGTCGCCTTCGACGCGAGGGCCGACGAGCGGGAGACGCGCGGGTTCATCTCGATGACGATCACGCGACCGTTCGAGGGGTCGACCGCGAACTGGATGTTGCAGCCCCCGGTGTCGACGCCCACCCGACGGATGATGTCGATGCCGATGTTCCGCATGTTCTGGTACTCGCGGTCGGTCAGCGTCAGCGCCGGGGCGACCGTGATCGAGTCACCGGTGTGCACACCGACCGGGTCGACGTTCTCGATCGAGCAGATGACGACCGTGTTGTCGGCGTTGTCCCGCATCAGCTCGAGCTCGTACTCCTTCCAGCCGAGGATCGACTCCTCGAGCAGGACCTCCGTCGTCGGGGACGACTGCAGGCCGTCGCCGACGAAGCGGACGAGCTCCTCCTCGTTGTAGGCGAAGCCCGAGCCGAGCCCGCCCATCGTGAAGGAGGGCCGGACCACGAGCGGATAGCCGAGGTCCTGCGCGAACTCCTTCGCCTCCTCGAGCGTGTGCGCGATGTGGCTGCGGGCGACGTCCGCGCCCGACTCGAGGACGAGCTCCTTGAAGAGCTGTCGGTCCTCACCGCGCTGGATGGCGTCGACCTTCGCGCCGATCAGCTCGACGCCGTGCTTCTCGAGGATGCCGGCCTCGTCGAGCGCGATCGCGGCGTTCAGCGCGGTCTGCCCACCGAGCGTCGGCAGGACCGCGTCGGGCTGCTCGATCCGGATGATCTCCTCGAGCGACGCGTTGGTGATCGGTTCGATGTACGTCGCGTCGGCGAAGTCGGGGTCGGTCATGATCGTCGCCGGGTTCGGGTTCACGAGGATGACCCGGACGCCCTCGGCGCGCAGGACGCGGCACGCCTGGGTGCCGGAGTAGTCGAACTCGGCGGCCTGCCCGATGACGATCGGACCGGAGCCGATGACCAGGACGGAGCTGATGTCGGAGCGCTTGGGCATCAGTTGCCCTCCTTCGTGGTGTCGGCGGTCGTGACGTCGGCGGCGGGGGTGGTCGCGTCGGCGGTGGCCGCGTCGAGCGGCTCCCCCTGTCGTCGGGCGAGGACCATGTCCCGGAAGCGGTCGAACAGGTACATGCTGTCGTGCGGTCCGGCGGCCGCCTCGGGGTGGTACTGCACGCTGAACGCGGGGATGTCGAGCGCGCGGAGGCCCTCGACCACGTTGTCGTTGAGCGAGTAGTGCGACACCTCGACCCGGCCGAAACCGACCGGCGACTCGAGGGTCTCCCCGACCGGGGCGTCGACCGCGAAGCCGTGGTTCTGGCTCGTGATCTCCACCTTGCCCGTCGTCGTGTCGAGCACCGGCTGGTTGATCCCGCGGTGGCCGAACGGCAGCTTGTACGTGCCGAAGCCGAGCGCGCGGCCGAGCAGCTGGTTGCCGAAGCAGATGCCGAAGAACGGTCGGCCGTCGCGCAGGCTGTCCTGCAGGAGCGACACCTGGGCGTCGGAGGCGGCCGGGTCACCGGGACCGTTCGAGTAGAACAGCGCGTCCGGGTCGAGCTCGCGGAGCCGCTCGACGGTGACGTCCTGCGGCAGCACGTGCACCTCGAAGCCGCGCTCCGAGAGGTACCGGGTGGTCGACGCCTTGACACCGAGGTCGAGGACCGCCAGCGTGCCGATTCGCTCGCCGACCGGCTGGACGACGTACTCCTCGGCCGTGGAGACCTCGGCGGACAGGTTCTTGCCCGTCATGCCGGTCTGCTCGGTGACGAGGCGCAGCTGCTCGTCGGCGTCGAGCGTCGCGTCGGCCCCGCTGAAGACACCGCCCTTCATCGCGCCGGCGTCGCGGATGCGCCGGGTCAGGGCCCGGGTGTCGATCCCGGAGATGCCGACGATGCCGTCGCGCACGAGGTGCTCGTCGAGCGAGGCGTTGGCCCGGTGGTTCGACACCACCCGGCTGGGGTCGCGCACGACGTACCCGGCGACCCAGATGCGCCGGGACTCGGGGTCCTCGTCGTTCACCCCCGTGTTGCCGATGTGCGGTGCCGTCTGCACCACGATCTGGCCCGCGTACGACGGGTCGGTGAGCGTCTCCTGGTAGCCGGTCATGCCGGTCGCGAAGACCACCTCGCCGAGCGTGCGCCCGCGGGCGCCGTAGGCCCAGCCGTCGTACCGGGTGCCGTCCTCGAGGACCAGTACGGCCCGTTCGCGTGTCATCAGTTCGTCCCTTCGCCCGCGGTGTGCGGGGAGTCGTTCGTCGTCGCCGGTCCCTGCAGCGCGCGGAGCGCGTCCGCGTCGCCCTGGGGGAACCGGAAGTAGGTGTCGAGGTCCGTCGCAGCTGCGGCGCCGGTCGCCGTCCATCGCAGTCGGACCAGTCCCCCGGGCTCGACCACCCGGTCGATGG
Organism: Curtobacterium sp. MCBD17_032; assembly: GCF_003234855.1. Classification (GTDB taxonomy): domain Bacteria; phylum Actinomycetota; class Actinomycetes; order Actinomycetales; family Microbacteriaceae; genus Curtobacterium. Next base: position 14,115 of record NZ_QKTO01000004.1, on the reverse strand, counting down.
CCCACGTGGCCCGGTCGGCACCGCGCACCGCGCTCCGGGCGATCCATCGGTCGTCCGTGCCGGCGTGGTGCAGCACGACGCCGGACCGGTGGACCGTCACACCGCCGCGGCCGCGGAACCCGAGGCCGCCGGCCGTGATGCGTTCGAGCGGCTCGTCGGCGCGGGTCGTCGCGACGGTGAACCCGTCCCACGACCCGACCACGGGCCCGGGGTCCGCTGGGACCGGGACGGCAGGCACGGCCTCCGCCTGCCGTCGGCTGCGCGTCCGCCACGTGCGGGCCATCGCGACGAACAGCGCCGCAACCGCGAGCAGGATCACCCCGCCGAGCAGCCAGCGCGCCGTGTCACCGCTCATGCGGTCGCCGCCCGCTCGTGCGCGGCCCGCGCCGCGACCGTCCCGGCGTCGAGGAGCTCCCCGTCGAGGACGGTGGGCATGCCGTGGTGGAACGTGGCGACCACCCGGCCGGGCAGGCGCATGCCGAGGTAGGGCGAGTTCTGCGACTGCCCGTGCAGGTCGGCCACCGAGAAGTCCCGCACGGCGGCCGGGTCGTACAGCGTGACCTCCGCCGGTGCGCCCTCGGCGACCGCGTGCCCGTGCCCGGCGACCTGGCCGATCCGGGCCGGCGCGGAGGAGAGGACCCGTGCCACGTCCGCCCAGTCGAGTCGGCCGTCCGCGACCACGGCCGCGTGCACGACGCTGAGCGCCGACTCGAGCCCGACCATGCCGTTCGCGGCGGCGGGCCACTCGCAGTGCTTGGCCTCCGCCGGGTGCGGTGCGTGGTCGGTGGCGACGATGTCGATCGTGCCGTCGGCGAGGGCGGCGCGGAGCGCGTCGACGTCCTCGCGGCTGCGGAGCGGCGGGTTCACCTTGTAGCGGGCGTCGTACCCGGGCGCACCGTCGTGGCCCGCGATGAGGTCCTCGGTCAGGACGAGGTGGTGCGGGGTGACCTCCGCCGTGACGTCGATCCCGCGGGACTTGGCCCAGCGGATCACCTCGACGCTGCCCGCCGTCGAGACGTGGCAGACGTGCAGCCGGGCACCGACGTGGTCGGCGAGCAGGACGTCGCGCGCGATGATCGACTCCTCGGCCACGGCGGGCCATCCGGCGAGGCCGAGCTCGGAGGACAGGCGGCCCTCGTTCATCTGCGCACCGATGGTCAGGCGGGGCTCCTGGGCGTGCTGGGCGAGCACCCCGCCGAAGCCCTTGATGTACTCGAGCGCGCGCCGCATGAGCAGCGGGTCGGCGACGCACGAGCCGTCGTCCGAGAAGACCCGGACGGCCGCGCGTGAGGTCGCCATCGCGCCGATCTCGGACAGGTGCGTGCCCTGCAGCCCCTGGGAGACCGCGCCGATCGGACGCACCGTGACGTAGCCGGCGTCCTCCCCGAGCGCCTGCACCTGCTCGACGACCCCGGCGGTGTCGGCCACCGGCGAGGAGTTCGCCATCGCGTTCACCGCGGTGAACCCGCCGGCGGCGGCGGCCCGTGAGCCGGACAGCACGGTCTCGGACTCCTCGTGGCCGGGTTCGCGGAGGTGGGTGTGCAGGTCGACGAGACCGGGCAGGGCGAGCAGCCCGTCGGCGTCGACGACCGTGGCACCGGCCGTGTCGAGACCGGACCCGACCGCGGTGACGAGCCGACCCTCCAGGCGGATGTCGGCGCGGGTGCCGTCGACCAGCTGCGCGCCGCGGATGAGGTGTGCGGTCATGCGACGGTCTCCTTCTCGTGGTCGCCGGTGAGGGCGAGGTAGAGCACGGCCATCCGGACCGAGACGCCGTTCGCGACCTGCTCGACCACGGTCGAGCGGTCGTCGTCAGCGGCCACGCCGGCGATCTCGAGCCCGCGGTTCATCGGACCGGGGTGCATCACGAGCGTGCGCGCGGGCAGCCGGGCGAACCGTGCGGCGGTGAGCCCGAAGTGCCGCGTGTACTCGCGGGGGTTCGGGAAGAACGCGTCGTTCATCCGTTCCTGCTGGATCCGGAGCGTCATGACGACGTCGGGGTCCTCGGCCAGTGCGGCGTCGAGGTCGTGGTGCACCGCGGCGCCGAAGGGCCGGTCCACCGCGGGCAGCAGCGTCGGCGGCGCGGCGAAGGTGACGTGTGCGCCGAGGGTCCGGAGCAACCAGGCGTTGCTCCGCGCCACGCGGCTGTGCAGCACGTCCCCGACGATGAGCACGCGGACACCGTCGAGGCCCTGCCCCCGGCTCGCCGAGCCGTGCAGTCGGCGGCGCATCGTGAACGCGTCGAGGAGCGCCTGCGTGGGGTGCTCGTGCGTGCCGTCGCCGGCGTTCACGACCGGGACGTCGATCCAGTCGGCCTCGGCCAGGACGCGCGGGGCTCCGGACGCGCCGTGCCGGATGACGATGCCGTCGATGCCCATCGCGTCGAGGGTCTGCACGGTGTCCTTGAGGGACTCCCCCTTCGAGACGCTCGAGCCCTTCGCGGCGAAGTTGATGACGTCGGCCGACAGGCGCTTCGCGGCGGCCTCGAACGAGATCCGGGTGCGCGTCGAGTCCTCGAAGAACAGGTTGACGACCGTGCGCCCGCGCAGGGCCGGGAGCTTCCGGACCTCGCGCGTGTTCACCTCGGCCATCTCCTCGGCGACGTCGAGGATGCGGACGGCGTCGTCACGGGACAGGTCCGCCGTGGAGAGCAGGTGCCTCATGCCGCACCGCCCTGCTCGATGACTACCTCGTCGACACCGTCGGTCTCGGTCAGGTGCAGCGAGACCCGCTCGTCGCCCGCGGTCGGCAGGTTCTTGCCGACGTGGTCGGCCCGGATCGGCAACTCGCGGTGGCCCCGGTCGACGAGGACCGCCAGGCGGACGGCGCGTGGGCGGCCGATGCCCTGCAGCGCGTCGAGCGCCGCTCGGACCGTCCGGCCGGAGTAGAGGACGTCGTCGACCAGGACGACGACCTTGCCGTCGACGCCGCCGGCGGGGATGACCGTCCGGTGCGGGGACCGACCGATGCCCCGACCGAGGTCGTCGCGGTACATCGTCACGTCGAGGGCTCCGACGCGCTCGGTGCCGATGCCGCCGGACGCGGACTCCCACCCGGGTTCGATCCCCGCGAGGACGCGACCGAGTCGCTCGGCGAGGACGGCGCCGCGGGTCGGGATGCCGAGCAGCACGAGGTCCGAGCCGCCGTGGTTGGCCTCGAGGATCTCGTGTGCAATGCGTGTCAGGGCACGCGTGATGTCGGACTGCTGCAGGACCGTTCTGGTGCCCACGCCGACCTCCTTCCTCGTCTCTCTGGACGACCCCCGCCTCACTGGACGGCATCAAAGGATGCTGGTTGCGTTCGAGCCTAGCGGGACTCCTGGTCCTCCGCGACCGACCGACCGGACGGTCCGCGGCCCTCCGCGACGGCGCCGAGGACGCCGTTCACGAAACCGGCCGAGTCGTCGGTGGACAGCGACTGCGCGAGCTCGACGGCCTCCGCGATCGCCACGGCGTCGGGGACCTCCGGGTTGAACCGGATCTCCCACACGCCCATCCGCAGGATGCAGCGGTCGAGGACCGGCATCCGGGCGATCGACCAGCCCTGCGCGTGGTCGGTGATGACGCCGTCGATCTCGTGCCGGGCCTCGTCGATGCCGGTCACGATCTGCCGCGCGTAGTCCCAGCTGGAGGCCCGCTCCGGCTGGTCCAGGTGGCGGACCGTCTCGGTCGCGAGGACGTCCGCGATCGGCAGCTCGCGCACCTCGGCCACGTACAGCATGTCGAGGGCGCGCTTGCGGGCCTTCGAACGAGCACTCATACGGTCAGCGCCTAGTCGTTGACGCGGCCGAGGTAGTTGCCGTCGCGGGTGTCGACCTTGACCTTGGTGCCGGACTCGAGGAAGAGCGGGACCTGGATCTGGTACCCCGTGACGATCGTCGCCGGCTTCGTGCCGCCGGAGGAGCGGTCGCCCTGCAGGCCCGGCTCGGTCTCGATCGTGGTGACGATCGAGGTCGGGAGCTCGACGTAGAGCGGGTTGCCCTCGTTCATCGCGATGGTGACCTGCGCGGACTCGAGCAGGAAGTTGCGCGCGTCGCCGACGACGGCGGCCGGGACGTTGACCTGGTCGTAGGTGTCCTGGTCCATGAAGACGTACGAGTCGCCGTCCTCGTAGAGGTACTGGAAGTCGCGACGGTCCACCGTGGCGGTCTCGATCTTCGCGCCGGCGTTGAAGGTGCGGTCGACGACCTTGCCGGAGACGACCTGCTTGAGCTTGGTGCGCACGAAGGCGCCGCCCTTGCCCGGCTTCACGTGCTGGAACTCGACGACCGACCAGAGCTGCCCGTCGATGATGAGAACGGCGCCGTTCTTGATGTCAGTGGTACTCGCCATGGGTCTTCCGTTCGATGGTGTTGTGAAGGTGTCCAGGCTCGTGGAGCCCCGGACGAGTGTAGCGGACGGGGCCCGGCGTGCCGGGACCGGGCCGACGGCCTACTGCCGTCGGCGTGCCAGCCACGCGTCGACCGCCGCCCACGTGAGCAGCACGACGCACGTGCCGCCGAGCAGTGACCCCGCCACGAGGGTGCTGATCACCGCCGTCGGCCGGGCCGGTGCCGCCAGGTAGACCACCGCCAGGAGGCCCGCCCCGGCCCCCAGCAGCACGAGCAACACCCGACGGATCATGCCCGACACGGTCTGCCGGTCGCGCCGGTCGCTCAGCAGCCGGATGTTGACCGACAGCCGACCGGCCTCGACCGCCTCGGTGATCTTGTCGATGCGGCGCGGCAGCCGCCGCGCCGAGGTCACCAGCCCGAAGAGCTCGCGGACGAGGACGCTCCGCACCGCGGCGGGCCGGAGCTGGTCGCGGATCTGCTCCGCCGCGAGGCCACGCGACTCCTCGAGCAGGTCGAACGACGGCGCGAGCGTGCGGAGCGTCCCCTCGAAGATCGCCAGCGCGCGGGCGGCCGCCACGAAGTCGGCCGGAGCACGCAGCCGGTAGCGACCGAACACCTCGACCGCGTCGTCCACGGTCTCGACGCCGATCCGCGCGCCCGGACCGAGTTCCTCGGCGACGAAGCGCGCCATGTCGCGCCGGAAGTCCGCCTCGTCCTCGGGGTCGCGGACCGGCGCCATCCGGAGGACTGCGTCCGCGATGCGCGAGGTGTCGTCCTGCAGGTAGGCGGCGAGCAGTTCCTGGACCGTGTCCCGGAGGCCCGGGTCGAGCCTCCCGACCGATCCGAAGTCGATGAGTGCCGGCCGTCCGTCGGGCAGGAGCAGGACGTTCCCCGGGTGCAGGTCCGCGTGGTAGACGCCGTCGAAGACGACCTGACGGAGGAACGCGCGGAGGACCGAGCGCATCGGCTCGTCGAGGTCGCGGTCGGAGCGCTCCGCGCGGATCGCGCTGAGCGTGTCGCCCTCCAGGAACTCCATCACGAGCACGCGTCGCGTGGACAGGTCGCGGTACGGCTCCGGGAACCGCACCTCGTCGGGACGCGCGCTCCGGGCCTGGGCCGCGCGGAGCGACTCGAGGTTCCGCAGCTCCGCGGTGAAGTCGACCTGTCGGACGAGGTCGGCGCCGTACTGCTCGGCCACCTCGACCACGCCGAGCTGCCGCGCCTGCGCGGAGGTCCGGGTGAGGAAGCGCACGAGCCGCAGGGCGATGTCGACGTCCCGCCGGACCGCGGCGTCGATGCCCGGACGCTGCACCTTGACCGCGACCGCGGTGCCGTCGGCGAGCCGTGCGCGGTGCACCTGCGCGATGGAGGCCGCGGCGACGGGCTCCGGGTCGAAGGACGCGAACACCCCGGCCACCGGCGCGCCGAGCTCGGCCTCGAGCAAGGCGGCGACCTCGTCGGGCGCGGCGGGACGCACGCTGCCCTGCAGGAGCGCGAGGCGCTCCGTCCACTCGTCGGGCAGCAGGTCGTCGCGTGTGGACAGGACCTGGCCCATCTTCACGAAGCCACCGCCGGCCTCCTCGAGCGCCAGGCGCAGGTGGTCGGCCTGGTCCCGGCGGAGGTCGGCCGTGGCCGGCTCCCGCGAGAAGTCGAGCCGACGGATCGGCAGGAGCCCGTGGCGCCGTGCGATCCCGAGCACCTCGGCGAACCGACGGGCGCGACCGCGGGCGGTCCCCGCGTCCGGACGCTGCTGGGTGGAGAAGTCGCTGAGACGGGGCGGGTTCGGCACGTCCTCAGTCTGCTCCGTGGGCCTGGGGCGGACCGGGGTGCCGGGCGCCGTCGGACCTCAGGCGCCGACTTCCTGGTAGGCGGTGAAGAGCAGGTGGTCCTCCGGGCCCTCGAGCGTCACCGGCTTGCCGATCCCGTCGAGGATGATGAACCGGAGCATGCCGGCGCGTGCCTTCTTGTCCCGACGCATGGTCGCGAGGAGGCTCTGCCACCGTCCGAGCGGGTAGGTGGTGGGGAGCGAGAGCGAGTCCAGCACCGCCCGGTGTCGGTCGACGGTGGCGTCGTCCAGGTGGCCGGTCAGCCGGGCGAGTTCCGCGGCGAAGACCATGCCGACGGCGACCGCGGCACCGTGTCGCCACTGGTACCGCTCGGCGTGCTCGATCGCGTGACCGAGGGTGTGTCCGTAGTTGAGCACCTCGCGGCGGCCCTGCTCGGTGAAGTCCTCCGAGACGACCTGCGCCTTGAGCGCGATCGCGAGCTCGACCACGCGGCGGAACTCGGGCGTCGTCGGGTCGGTCACACGGTCGACGTCCGCCTCGATGACGTCGAGGATCTCCGGCACCGCGATGAATCCGGCCTTGACGATCTCGGCGAACCCGGCCAGGACCTCGTTCCGCGGCAGCGTCCGGAGCAGGTCCAGGTCGGCGACGACCGCGCGCGGTGCGGCGAACGCGCCGACGAGGTTCTTGCCCTCGTTCGTGTTGATGCCGGTCTTGCCGCCGACGCTCGCGTCGACCATGCCGAGCACCGTCGTCGGCATCGACACGTACGGCACACCACGGAGCCAGGTCGCGGCGACGAACCCGGCGAGGTCCGTGACGGCACCGCCGCCGAGCCCGATCACGGCGTCCGTCCGGGTGAAGTCGGACTGACCCATGACCTGCCAGCAGAACGAGGCGACCTCGATCCGCTTCGCAGCCTCGGCGTCCGGTACCTCGGCGATGAGGGCCTCGAGCCCTGCGTCGACGAGCAGCTGTCGGAGGTCCTCGGCCCGGGCGCCGAGCGTCGGCGCGTGCACGATGAGGACCTTCGCGACGCGGGGTCCGAGGAGCGCGGGGACGGCACCGAGCAGGCCGTTGCCGACGACGACGTCGTAGCCGTCATCGCCGCCGACGCGGATGGCGGTGGTGCCCTCGGGCAGGGTCGACTCGGTCACGGTGCTCCTTCGTCGGTGGTGGTGGGGCTGCTGGCGTCGCCGTGCGTCGGCCCGCCGCGGCGGACCCAGGCGACGACGTCCTCTGCCACGCGGGACATCGGGCGACGGGAGGTGTCGAGCACGAGGTCGGCCAGGCGGTCGTAGGTGGGGGCACGCTCGTCGAGGATCGCCTGCCACGCCGCGATGCCCCCGGTGGCGATGAGCGGACGGTCGCTGCCGAGGATCCGGGGCGCGACCGCCTCGGCCGAGACGGTCAACAGGACGACGTGGGCGCCCGTGATCGCCGCACGCGTCGCGGCGTGCATGACCGCTCCCCCACCGAGGGAGACGACACCGCCGGTCTCGACCGCGCGACGGACCGCCGCGGCCTCGAGCTCGCGGAACACCGGCTCCCCGCGCTCGGCGAAGAGCCGCGGGATCGGACCGTGCTCCCGCGCGATCATCCGGTCGGTGTCGGTGAACGGGACGCCGAGCGCCTTCGCGACGCGTCGGCCGACGCTCGACTTCCCGGCACCCATCGGTCCGATGACGACCACGGGCCGGGGCGCGGCCGTGTTCACCGTGCGGGCGTGTGCGCGGTCGCCCCGGCCGTCCGGAGCGTCTCCGGGATCGCCGCGAGGTAGCCCTCGAGGTTCCGCTTCGTCTCGGCCACGCTGTCACCGCCGAACTTCTCGAGCACGGCGTCGGCGAGCACCAGGGCGACCATCGCCTCGGCGACGACGCCGGACGCCGGCACCGCGCAGACGTCGGAGCGCTGGTGGTGCGCGCTCGCGTCCTCGCCCGTCGCGACGTCGATGGTCTGCAGCGCGTGCGGGACGGTGGCGATCGGCTTCATCGCGGCACGGACGCGGAGGACCGTCCCGGTGGACATGCCGCCCTCGGTGCCGCCCGCACGGTCGCTCGTGCGCACGATCGCACCGTCGGCGCGCTGCAGTTCGTCGTGCGCGGCGGACCCGCGGCGAGCCGCGGTCGCGAAGCCGTCACCGACCTCGACGCCCTTGATCGCCTGGATGCCCATGATCGCCGCTGCCAGACGCGCGTCGAGCCGACGGTCCCACTGCACGTGCGAGCCGAGTCCCGGCGGGACCCCGTAGAAGAGCACCTCGACCACGCCGCCGAGGGTGTCGCCGTCCTTCTTCGCGGCCTCGACCTCGGTCACCATCCGGGCGGAGGTCGCGGGGTCGGCGCAGCGGAGCTGGTCGTCGTCGAGGCGGTCGACGTCGGCGGGCACGGGCAGTGCGGCGTCCTCCGGCACGCGGACCGTACCGACCTGCAGCGTGTGCGCGACCGAGGTCATCCCGAGTTCGGCGAGGAACGACTTCGCCACGGCGCCGAGTGCGACCCGGGCCGCGGTCTCACGGGCGGACGCGCGCTCGAGGATCGGTCGGGCCTCGTCGAAACCGTACTTCTGCATCCCGACCAGGTCGGCGTGCCCCGGGCGCGGGCGGGTCAGCGGGGCGCCACGGCCGCGCGAGGCGTCGGTCTGCTCGACGGGCTCGGGGTTCATCACCTCGACCCACTTCGGCCACTCGGTGTTGCCGATGCGGATCGCGATCGGGCTGCCCATCGAGAAGCCGTGTCGGACGCCGCCGGACAGGTGCAGCTCGTCCTGCTCGAACTTCATGCGGGACCCACGGCCGTAGCCGAGCTTGCGGCGCGCGAGGTCGGCGCGGATGGACTCGTACGACACCGGGACGCCGGCCGGGAGGCCTTCCATCATGGCGATGAGTTCGGGTCCGTGGGACTCACCAGCGGTCAACCAACGAAGCATGGGGCCATCCTCCCACAGCGCACGGTCGTGCGAGGTGCGTGCGCTGTGGGAGGGACTACTGGTACTCCGGGTGTGCCCGCAGCCAGCTCCGGAAGCGTTCGACCGCGACGAGGTGCTGGTCGTACGTGTCCGAGAACACCGTCTCGCCGGTCTCGAGGTCGACGGTCACGAAGTACAGCCAGTTGCCCGTGGCCTGGTGCACGACCGCGTCGATCGCGATGTCGCCGGGGTTCGAGATCGGGGCCGGCGGCAGTCCGTCGTGCTGGTAGGTGTTGTACTCGTTCGACGCGTCGGCGCGCTCGTCGTCCGTCGTCGTCACGGTGTGCGTGTTCCCGGTGCCGTACGCGACGGTCGCGTCGGACTGCAACCGCATGCCGTCGTCGAGTCGGTTCTGGAACACCCGCGCGACCTTCGGGTAGTCGGCGGCGAGACCGGCCTCCTTCTGCACGAGCGAGGCGAAGACGACCACACGCTCCTGGTCGGCCGGGGCGACGCCGGCCTTCTCGAGCCGCTGCTTCATCGTGTCGACCATCGCCTGGAAGTACTGCTTCGCCGTCCAGTCGGGCCGGATCGGGTACGTCGCGGGGAACAGCCACCCCTCGAGCGTCGTGACGCCCGCCGGCAGACCGTAGGCCGCGACGTCCTCCGCCGCGGCGGAGACCTCGTCCTTGCTCAGACCGGCCTTGGAGACCATGCCGGCCTCGATGTCCTGCAGCGCCGTGCCCTCGGGGATGACGAGGGTCGGGTCCTCGACGCGGTTGGCCTCGTCCTGCAGCGCCGAGAGCGCGGCCTTCGAACTCATCTCCTTCTTGAGCGCGTAGGACCCGGGCTGGAACTGGATCTCCGGAGACGCGAGGAGCAGCTCGTAGAACGCGCTCGAGGTCTTCACGACACCGCTGCGCTGCAACGTCGCGGCGACGTCCTCGCCGATGTCCCCTTCCTTGATCGTGATGGTCACCTTCGAGGTGCCGTCGCCGGTGTAGTCGTCGCTCTCCTGCGCTCCGGAGATCGCGCTCATCACCGCCTGCACCTTCGGCGCGGCGAACGCGTAGGCACCGCCGGCTGCGGCGAGCACCAGGGCGACGATGACGATCCCCGCGATGAGCGGCCCCTTGCGGCGGGCCGGGCGCTCGTTCCGCGGCGGACGGGAGGCTCCCCCGCGTCCGCCGCGCCGGCCACCGTCGTCGCCGCCGCCACCGCGTCCGTCGTCACCGTCACCGTGTCCGGCGTCGCCGGCACCGCCGTCGGCAGCACCGCCGTCGCGAGGGACCCGGCCGTCGTCGACCGGGACGACGGTCGCGGTGTCGTCGTCGTGCGCGGTGTCGAGGTCGGTGCGCCGCTGGTCGGTCACCGCGGTGCCCCGCTGCTCGGCCGGGCCGGCGTCGACGCCCTGCCAGGTGCCGCGGCGGCGGACGGGAGCGTCGCCGGCCTCGGCGTCGCCCTGGGCCCGTCGACCGGAAGCCGCGGGCACGGGTCCGCTGTGCAGCGTGCCGCCGAGCAGGGCGTGCACGTCGGGGTGCAGGTCGTCACGCTCCAGGGCGTCACGCTCCTGCCCGTCGGGCCCGACCGCCGGACCGGCGCCGACGACGGGACGCGGGGCGGGCCTCCCGGCTCCACCTGCCGAGCGGTCGTCGGGAGCCGCCGTCGGCGCTCCGGTCAGAGACGCCGCCTCCTGCCGCTCGCGTGCCGCACGAGCGGCTCGGCGGGAGAGCGGTGCGGACCCGCTGCCCTCGCCGGAGCCGTCGGTCGGGGTCCCGGTGCGCCCACGGCGCTCGGCGTCGTTGCCGGTCGCGATGATCGCGTTCCAGTCCAGATCGTCTGCCAACGGTCCTCGGTCTCTCGGTCGGGAACTCCGCGGCTCCGGGTCGCGGGTGCGACGTCGGGAGGGCAGCCGATCAGGGGAGCTCGGCCCCGGGCGGGGCGCCGGATGCACGCTCGTGGTCGAGCGCATGTTGCAGAATGATAACAGCGGCCGCTTGGTCGATCACGGCCCGGGACTTCTTCGTGTTCTTGCCGGCCTGGTGGAGGCCCCGCTGGGCCGTGACCGTGGAGAGCCGCTCGTCCACGAGCCGGACCGGGCGGTGCGCGGCGATGCGGGTCGCGAAGTCCCGGGCGTCCGCCGTCGACGCGGTCTCCCCGCCCGACATGGACAGCGGGAGACCGACGACGACCTCGAGCACGTCGTACTCCTCGGCGATCGCCAGGATCCGCCCGAGGTCGGACGAGTCGTCCCGCCGCACGGTCTCCACCGGGGTCGCGAGCAGACCGTCCCGGTCGCACACCGCGACCCCGATCCGGGCGCGGCCGACGTCGACGCCGAGCCGCCGCCCGGACCGGATCGCCACGATCAGGCCGCGATGCGGTCGGTCACGGCACGGAGCGCCGCCGGGAGGGCCGACGCGTCGGTCCCACCACCCTGCGCGAGGTCCGGCTTGCCGCCACCGCCACCGCCGAGCACGCCGGCCGCCTCCTTCGCGAGCGGACCGGCCTGCACGCCCGCGGCCCGGGCTGCGTCGTTCGTGGCGACGATCACGACCGGCTTGCCGCCGACGACGGCGCCGAGGACCACGACGGCCGCATCGGCACCGAGCTGGCCGCGCACACCGGTGGCGAGCGAACGGAGGTCGTCGCTCGCCGACAGCCCGTCGACGACCTGTGCCACGACCGAGACGCTGCCGACCCGCTGGGCCGTACGGGCGATGGCCGGCACACGCTGCTGCAGGTTGGCCGACTCGAACTCCGCGATCCGCTTCTGGGCGGTCTTCAGGTCGTCGAGGAGCGTCTGCACACGACCCGGCAGGTCGTCGCGCTGCGCCTTGAGTGCGCTCGACAGTTGCGAGACGATCGTCCGCTCCACCGCGAGCTCGCGGAAGCCCTCGAGTCCGACGAGCGCCTCGACGCGGCGGTTCGTCGATCCGACGCTCGCCTCACCGACGAGGTTGACGAGGCCGACCTGCGCGCTCGACGCGACGTGGATGCCACCACAGAGCTCACGGGACCAGGGGCCGCCGATGTCGACCATGCGGACCTCGGCGCCGTACTTCTCGCCGAACAGGGCCTGCGCGCCGAGCGCCTTCGCCTCGTCGATCGGCAGGATGCGGGTCGACACCTCGAGGTCTGAGCGGATCGCGGTGTTCACGACCTCCTCGATCTCCGAGCGCGTCTCGAGCGACACCGGCTGGCTCCACGAGAAGTCCAGGCGCATGTAGCCGGCCTTGTTGTACGAGCCGGCCTGGAGCGCCTCCGGGCCGAGGACGTCCCGGAGCGCCGCGTTCACGAGGTGTGTCGCGGAGTGGGCCTGCGTCGCGCCGCGGCGGTACTCGGCGTCCACGACCGTGGTGGCCGCGTCGCCCACACCGACCTCGCCCGAGCGCACCTGCACGGTGTGGCTCCACAGGCCGGAGACCGGACGCTGGACGTCGAGGACCTCGAGGTCGAAGCCGTTGCCGACGATCGAACCCTGGTCGGCGTCCTGTCCACCGGACTCGGCGTACAGCGAGGTCTCGTCGAGGATCACCTCGGCGATGTCACCGGCGACCGCGCGGTCCACGCTCCGCCCGTCGACGATGAGGCCGAGCACGCGGCTCTCGGCCTGGAGGGCCTCGTAGCCGAGGAACACCGTCTCACCCGCCGCGCGGAAGGAGCTGTAGACGCTCAGGTCCGCGAGCGCGGTCTTCTTGCTCTTCGCGTCGGCCTTCGCGCGGGCGCGCTGCTCGGACATGAGGGTCTCGAACGCGGAACGGTCCACGTGGACGCCGGCCTCCTCCGCCATCTCCATGGTCAGGTCGATGGGGAAGCCGAAGGTGTCGTGGAGCAGGAACGCGGTGTCCCCGCCGATCGCCGGGCGGCCGTCCTGCTTGGCGCGGTCGACGGCGACGTCGAGGATGGTCGTGCCCTGCGCGAGCGTCCGGAGGAAGGTCTCCTCCTCCGCGTAGGCGATCCGTGCGATGCGGTCGAACTGCTCGCCGACCTCGGGGTAGGCGTCGCGCATCGCGTCGCGTGAGGCCGGGAAGAGCCGGGGGAAGGTCGCACCCTCGACGCCGAGCAGGCGCATCGCGCGGACGGTCCGACGGAGCAGTCGGCGGAGGATGTACCCGCGACCCTCGTTCGACGGCGAGACGCCGTCGGCGATGAGCATGAGTGCCGAGCGCACGTGGTCCGCGACGATGCGCATGCGGACGTCGTCCTCGTGGTCCGCGCCGTAGCGTCGTCCGGACACCTCGGCCGCCTCGTCGAGCACCGGACGCACCTGGTCGATCTCGTACATGTTGTCGACGCCCTGCTTGATGAAGGCGACGCGCTCGAGCCCCATGCCGGTGTCGATGTTCTTGTTCGGCAGCTCGCCGGTGATCGCGAAGTCGTACTTCGACCGCACGTCGGCGATCTGGTACTGCATGAAGACGAGGTTCCAGATCTCGACGTAGCGGTCGTCGTCCGTCGCCGGACCACCGTCCACGCCGTACTCGGGGCCGCGGTCGAAGAAGATCTCCGAGCAGGGACCGGCCGGACCGGGCTGCCCGGTGGACCAGTAGTTCGTGTCCTTGCCGAGCTTCTGGATGCGGTCGTCGGGCAGGCTCGAGTGACGCTTCCAGAACGCGATCGCCTCGTCGTCCTCCTCGTAGACCGTGACCCAGAGGTCGTCCGCCGAGAACCCGAGACCGCCGTCGGACTCCGGGTTCGTCAGGAACTCCCAGGCGTACTGGATCGCCTGCTCCTTGAAGTAGTCCCCGAACGAGAAGTTCCCGTTCATCTGGAAGAACGTGCCGTGCCGCGGGGTCTTGCCGACCTCTTCGATGTCGTTCGTGCGGATGCACTTCTGCACGCTCGTGGCACGGGGGTACGGCGCCGGGATGAGCCCGGTCAGGTACGGGATGAACGGCACCATGCCGGCCACCGTGAACAGCAGCGACGGGTCGTCCGAGACGAGCGACGCGGAGGGGACGACGGTGTGGCCGCGGTCACCGAAGAACTGGAGCCAACGGCGGCGGATCTCTGCGGTCTGCATGGTGCTTCCTGTAGGGCGTGGACGGTGGTCCGGCGACGGACGACGACCGCTACGTCGAGATC
>NZ_QKTO01000003.1 GCF_003234855.1 Curtobacterium sp. MCBD17_032 | reverse complement strand
CGCGGTGGGTGACAGCGCGCCGAACACACCCCGCGAAGGGGTGGAGAACCAGCGGTGAGCTGCTGGTGAGCGCTGCGGGTGTTTCCCGGCTTGTGACAGTTGTTCGGCGCCGTTCCCGACATGGTTTGGGCGGGTTCGGCGTCGTTACCTTCCTGTTACATCTGCGTGTCGCCAGAGGCCGCGCCCGCCAGTCGACGCCGGGGTGCCCAACGGGTGGATTCGGTGCGGCGAATCCTCCTGATCAGGCCTTTCCGGTCCGGGAGCGTCGCCACGGCATGGCAGGATCGTCGAGTTCCGAGACGACGGCGTCTCCACCGTCCGTCTCGAGAGGCACCACCCCATGTCGTTCTGGGCCCTGTTCTTGATCGCGCTCGGCGTCTCCGCCGACGCCTTCGCCGTCGCGCTCGGCAAGGGCCTGCACATGAAGCGGTTCTCCGTGCGCCAGGCCGTGGTGATCGCACTCGTGTTCGGTGCCTTCCAGGCGCTCATGCCGCTGCTCGGCTGGCTGCTCGGCACGACGTTCGCGAGCGCGATCGCCGACGTCGACCACTGGGTCGCGTTCGGCCTGCTCGCGCTCGTCGGCGGGAAGATGCTGTGGGAGGCGTTCCACGGGCACGAGGACACCGACGAGGACACGGACCGGCTGCGCGTCCGGGAGCTGCTCGTCCTCGCGGTCGCCACGAGCATCGACGCGCTGGCGGTCGGCATCACGCTGGCGTTCCTGCCGGTGTCGATCGGGTGGGCGATGCTGCTCATCGGCGTCACGACCGCGGTGCTGAGCTACGTCGGGGTGGTCGTCGGGCGACGGGTCGGGGCGCGCTTCGGGAAACCGGCGGAGATCGCCGGCGGCGTGGTGCTCGTCCTGATCGGCGTGCAGATCGTGCTGGAGCACACCGGGGTCCTCGGCTGACGGGGTGCACCGCGACCGTGGTCCGTGGGACGATCTCGTCGTGCTCCTCGACGATGCCCCCGCCAGCGCGCTCCGCGACGGGACGGCGCGCGGTCCCGTCAGAGCCGGTCGCGTGCGCGTCCGCCGCGGGACCTCCGTGCTCGCGCTGGTCGTGGCAGGGGCGTCCCTCCTGACCGGGTGTGCGCCGGAGCCCGTCGACGAGGCCGCGCTGACGCGCTGGACAGCGGCGCACCAGACCGCCGAGGACGGCGACGAGGACGTGCTCGGCGTGCTCTCCGGGCAGGTCGCCGCGCGGGACCGTGCGAGGGACGTCGACGTCGGCGGTGGGGTCTCGATGACCTTCGCGCGTCACGCTCAGATCACGGCGGTCGATTTCTCGTGCTTCGGGGACGGCGCGATGACCGGGTTCGTCGTCACCAGGTCGGGCAGTTCGTCACGGTCCACGGGTGTGGACCCGGTGGCGTGCGCCGAGGGTGTGCACCGCGTCCGACTGCCGGCGACATGGCGGGCGGACGTCGACGAGGTCTCCTTCACCGTCGGGGACAGCACGCGGGACTCCGCCTGGTCGCTCACCGTCCGGGGTACCGGCGGGGCGTGACCCGGTCCGGCGGCAGACCGGTGGGACGAGCCTGTCGCGTCGACGGACGACGGCTGCTCACCGGACCTCCACCGCGCGCCGGTGGACGGGGCCGCTCCCGCCGACGAGTGGCCCGCCCGGGGCACCGCGGCGCACCGCCACCACCTCGGCCATGACCGCCAGGGCCACCTCCGCCGGCGTCTCCGCCCCGATGTCGAGCCCGATCGGGGAGCGCAGCCGCGCCGTGTCGGGCGTCCCGAGGTCGTGCAGCACCGCGAGACGCCGCTCGTGCGTCGCCCGGGACCCCATGGCGCCGACGTACCCCGCGCCGCGGCGGAGCGCGAGGTCGAGCACGTCGGCGTCGAACCGGTCGTCGTGGGACAGCAGGACCACGACGGTGTCCGGCCCGATCGCGGTGTCGGCCAGCACCCGGGGCGGCCACCCCACGATCCGCTGCTGCGCCGCCGGGAACCGCTGGTCGGTGAGGAACACCGGCCGCGGGTCGACGACGGTGACCGCGTAGCCGAGCATCGCCGCGGTGTTCGTCACGGCGACGGCGGCCTCGACGGCACCGACGACGATGCAGCGGGCACGTCCGCCGGCGTACTCGGTGAAGACCCGGGTCCGGCAGCCGTCCGACAGCGGGACCACCCGACCGAGCGACGCGGGCTCGAGGGACAGCGCGAGCGACGTCGGCGTCCCGGCAGCGGCGGCACGGAGCGCGTCGAGCACGTCGGTGTCGGTCGGCAGGACGCGGCGCACGAGGACCTCGACCCGGCCGCCGCACCGCAGCCCCGGCGCCCAGTCGGCGTCCGCGTCGGACGGGTCCTCGGCTCCGAAGCGCTCGAGCGCGGCGACGCCGGTCGTCAGGACCTCCTCCGCCGTCAGGTAGAGCGACCCCTCGACGCACCCGCCCGAGATCGTCCCGACGACCTCGCCACCGGGCAGGACGGCCATCGAGGTGCCGGTCCCGCTCGGTCCGCTGCCCTGCACGTCGACGGCGGTCGCGACGACGACGGGCTCGCCCGCGTCGAGCACGGCCAGGAGGCGCGGTGCCAGTTCGAACATCACGCACCTCCGACGACGGTCGCGTCGGTGAGCAGCGCCCACACCCGGTCCCGGGTCATCGGCAGGCGGTACGGCCGCACGTCGACCGCGTCTCGGACGGCGTTCGCGATCGCCGGGGCGACCGGGTTGTAGGGGGCCTCGCTCATCGACTTCGCCCCGAGCGGGCCGAGGGGGTCGTGCGTGTCGGCGAACAGCACTTCGGTGCGCGGCACGTCCGAGATCTTCGGCACCCGGTAGGACCGGAAGGCATCGGTGGTGACCCGTCCGGTGTCGTCGAGCACGACCTCTTCGTAGAGCGTCGAGCCGACCGCCTGCGCGGCACCGCCCTCGACCTGTCCCCGCAGCTGTTCCGGGTTGAGGACGGTCCCGGCGTCGACCGCCTGCACGCTCTGCAGGACCCGGACCTCGCCGGTGGGTCGGTGCACGGCGACCCGGACGCCGTGCACGGTGAACGCGAGCGACCGGGGCGTGCCGTCGTGGGTGCCGGAGGCGACGAGCGGCCCCTCGGCGAGGAGTTCGGCGTGCCCGACGAGTTCGTCCCCGACCCGCACACCCGCCGGCTCGACGGTGACCGCCGGTCCGAGCACACCCGAGGCGGTCCGCGGGGTCCGGGCCGACACGATCGCGAGGGCCCGTGCGGTCATGTCGTCGCGGAGCGCCTGCGCCGCCGCGGACAGGGCCCGCCCGGCGACGACGACGCCCGCGGAGCCGAACGCCCCGGTGTCGTACCGGGCTGCGTCGGTGTCGGACTGGTGCACGTCGACGCGGTCCGGGGTGGTTCCGAGCGCGGTGGCGACGAGCTGCGTGTGCACGGTGGTCGTGCCGTTGCCGAACTCGGCCGTGCCGACGCCGATGCGGTAGCGGCCGCCCGGCAACAGCTCGACCGTGGTGTGCGCGTGGTGTCCCCGCGGCGGCATGGTCGCGATGGCCGCGAGTGCGACGCCGGTGCCGAACGCCCAGTCCGGGGAGCCGTCGGGCCCGGGACCCGTCAGTACCGGCCCGTCCTCCCGCGGGACCTCGGGAAGGGGACCGGCCAGGGCCTGTTCCACGAGGTCGAGGCACTGGTCGAGCCCGTAACTGCCCTCCCACCGCAGGTCGGTCTCCTCGTGCGGATCGGTCACGACGAGCGGGTCCCCGGGCACGACGACGTTCCGCCGGCGGAGTTCGAGCGGGTCGATCCCGAGCTCGCGCGCCAACTCGTCCATCGCGGACTCGATCGCGAACACCACCTGCCCGAGGCCGTACCCGCGGAACGCCCCCGACGGCAAGTTGTTCGTGTACACCGACTCCGCGTCCACCCGCTTGGCCGGGCACCGGTACACCGCGACGGACTCGCTGACCGAGTGGAACATGACGCCGATGCCGTGGTTGCCGTACGCCCCGGTGTCCATCGTCTGGTCGACGTGCATCGCGGTCAGCCGACCGTCGGTGTCGGCGCCGAGGCGGACCCGCACGTGCATCGGGTGCCGCGTCGGCGCGATCGTGAACTCGTCGCGACGGCTGAACTCGTACTGCACGGTCCGGCCCGTGCGCAGCACGGCGAGCGTGACGAGGTCCTCGGTGAGCATCTCCTGCTTGCCGCCGAACCCGCCGCCGACGCGCTTCGCGACGACGCGCACCCGGGCCGGGTCGAGCGCGAAGACGCGCGCGATCTCGTCGCGGACCAGGAACGGGACCTGCGTGGCGGTCCGGAGCACGAGCCTCCCGTCCGGGTCCACCCACCCGCGGGTGGCGTGCGTCTCGAGGGCGGCGTGCGAGACCCGGCCGGTGCTCCAGGTGCCGTCGACGGTCGCCGCGCTGGCGGCGAGGGCACCGGTCACGTCGCCGGTCTCGCCGTGCAGGCTCGCCACGACGTTCCGTGCGGGCTCGGCGATCCGGTGCTCGGCCGACGTCTTGTCGCCGTGCAGGAGGGGTGCGCCCGGTCGGCGGGCGGCGTCGACGTCGTGCACGCTCGGCAGGACCTCGTAGTCGACCCGGACGAGGGCGCACGCCAGCTCGGCGGTCCGGACGCTGTCAGCCACGACCGCGGCGACCCGTTGTCCGCGGAACCGCAGCACGCGGTCGAGGACCCGGGTGTCGTCCGGGTCGTCGAGCCGCGACTCGTGCCGTCCGGTGGAGAACAGGACGCCGGGGTCGTCCCGGTACGTCAACACCGCGTGCACCCCGGGGAGCGCCTCGGCCGCGGTGGTGTCGATCGCGGTGATGCGGGCGTGCGGATGCGGGCTGCCGAGGACGGCGAGGTGCAGCAGGGCCTCGGTGGCCCGGACCGCGGGGGTGTCGGGGACGTCGAGCGTGTACTCCTCCTGCCCGGTGACGACGCGCATCGCGGCCGGCGCGACGACGGACGTGCCGACCGCTGCGCCGGGGGTCGCGCACGCGGTGTTCACGACACCGTCGAGCGCGTCCTCGATCGCCCGGTACCCGGTGCAGCGGCAGAGGTTGCCCTTGAGCTTCCGGTGCCGGTCGGCGTGGTCGTCGTCGGTGAGCGTGGACGCGGTGACGACGAACCCCGCCGTGCAGAACCCGCACTGGAACCCCGGAGCCTCCGCGAACGCGCGCTGCACCGGGTGCGGGCGCTCCGGGGTGCCGAGGCCCGCTGCCGTCGTGACCGTCCGGCCCTCCATCCGGTGCGCGGGGGTGATGCAGGAGTGCACCGGCACCCCGTCGACGAGCACCGAGCAGGCACCGCAGTCGCCGGCGTCGCACCCCTTCTTCACCGCCGTCACGCCGTGCTGCCGGAGGAGCGTCCGGAGGACCTGGCCGGGCTGCGGCGCGACCTCCATCGGGGTGCCGTCGACCTCGATCCTCATCGGGTCCCTCCCGCTGCGGCTTCGTCGCGGAGCTCGTGCGCAGAGCGGGTGCTGACCGAGCGGCGCCAGGCGGGGGACCCGTGCGGGTCGTCGTACCAGTGGTCGTCGGACCCGAGCGTGGCCGTGAGCGCGGCATCGAGTTCGTCGGCCGTCGGGACCCCGGCGAACCGGAACACGACCGGGCGCGGGGTCGCAGCCGTGACCACGAGCACGAGTCCCTGTTCGGACCACCGCGCGGTGACGAGCGACCCGGATCGGCCATGCGGGCTGAGCGACACGCGCCGGTGGCCGGTCGTCGCTCGGAGTGCCGCCTCCGGGACCTCGAAGGACCGGATGACCTCGTCGTGGCGCAGGTCGAGCGTGCGTACGCCGAGGACGAGTCGCTCGACGGGCACCCGCCGCTCCCCACCGCCCGGCGTCCACACCACCGCGGTGGCGTCGAGCGTGACGAGCAGCGCCGTCATCGCCCCCGCGGGCAGTCCGACGGCCACGTTCCCGCCGACGGTCGCGGCGTTCCACACCTTGAACGACGCGAGCAGGGCGTTCGCGCACTGCTCGACGAGCGGCCACGCGCGCCACGCGTCGTCGGGCCGCACGCGGAGCAGTGACGCGATCGTGCAGGTCGCGGCCACGGTCAGGGTGCCGGGCGTGCGCTCGACGTCGGGCCAGCCGAGCGTCGTCAGGTCGACGAGGCCGGTCAGGCCGGGCTGTTCCTCCGAGAACAGCCACGTGCCGCCGCCGAGCGGGCGGTCACCGGGGGAGAGAGCGAGGTCGTCGCGGTGCGACGGTGTCCGCACGGTGCGGACGGAGACGAGGTCCATGGACGGGTCCGATCAGGGCAGGGCGACGGGGGACGGTCAGCGCACCGACTCGTCGGCCGTGCGCGATCATGCCCCGGTTCCATGCCATGTCGGCAACGGTAGGGAACCGGTGTTTCAGCGTCGTTTCGGGGAGGGAACAGGCGTCGTCGGCCGGTGCGCGGGAGCCGTGACGTGCCCGACCCCTGCCCGAAACACGGGGGTGCCATCCTCCCGGACATGACCGTTCCGCTGTCCACCCCCGTCGGCGTCCACGTGTTCGACCGACTCGAGGACGCCGATGCCCGTGCGCTCGTGACGTCCTGGGCCGCCGTGCCCCGGTGGGTCGAGGCCGTGCTCGCCCGTCGCCCCTTCCGCACCGTCGAGGACCTCGCCGCCGCGGCGGACCGGCTCGCCCGCACCTGGACCGACGCCGAGGTCGAGGCCGCGCTCGCCGAGCACCCGCGCATCGGTGACCGTCCCGTCGGCGACGGAGCCGCGGCAGCAGCCTCCCGGCTCGAGCAGGCGGCGTCGGCCGACACCGACGACGCCACCGCTGCGGCCCTGCGGCAGGGCAACGCGGACTACGAAGCGCGGTTCGACCGGGTGTTCCTGGTGCGGGCGGCCGGCCGGACGGCGGACGAGGTGCTCGCCGAGCTCCGCCGACGACTCGGCAACGACGACGACACCGAACGCACCGAGGTCGCCGACCAGCTCCGGGAGATCGCACTCCTCCGACTCGCCAGGAGCGTCGCATGAGCCACCTCACCACCCACGTGCTCGACACCACCCACGGTCGGCCCGCAGCGGGCATCGCCGTCACGCTCGTCGACGCTGACGGGGCCCTCCTCGCCTCGGGCACCACCGACCCGGACGGCCGCATCGGAGCGCTCGGCCCGGACCGCCTGCCGCCGGGGGAGTGGACGCTGACGTTCGCCACCGGCGCCTACTGGGCCGGACTCGACCTGCCGGCGTTCCACCCACGCGTGGTCGTCGTGCTCACGGTGCCGGACGACCCCGTGCACCTGCACGTCCCCCTGCTGCTCAGTCCGTTCGCCCACTCCACCTACCGAGGGAGCTGACCCCGACCATGACCGACACGACCACGACCGGCACCACCACGACCGGCACCACCACCAGCACGTCCGTCCCGACGACCGTGCACCTCGGTGCGAACCAGTACGGCAAGGCCGAGGTCCGCCTGGTCCGGGTGACCCGCGACACCGATCGACACGAGATCGAGGACCTCACCGTCACCACCCAGTTGCGTGGCGCGGCGCTCGCCGACTCGTACACCGACGGCGACAACGCGAAGGTCGTCGCGACCGACACGCAGAAGAACACCGTGTACGCCTTCGCCCGCGAGCACGGCGTGCACAGCCCCGAGGAGTTCCTGCTCCGGCTCGGTCGGCACTTCACCACGGCCTTCGACTGGTACGACGGTGCGACCCTCTCCGCCGAGCAGCACACCTGGGAACGCATCACCGTCGCGGGGCGCGAGCACGACCACGCGTTCGTCCGCGCCGGGGCCGGCACCCGGACCGCGGTGGTCCAGGTCGACGGCGACGACGTGCACGTCATCGCCGGTGTGACCGACCTGACGGTGCTCAAGTCCACCGGCAGCGAGTTCCACGGCTTCCCGCGGGACGGCTACACGACCCTGGCCGAGACCGACGACCGGATCCTCGCGACCTCGGTGACGGCGCGTTGGCGGTACCTGCCGGACTCGGTCGCGGCGGGCATCGACCACGATGCCGTGTACGCCGGTGTGCTCGAGACCATGCTCGCGACCTTCGCGGAGCTGCACTCCCTCGCGCTGCAGCAGACGCTCTTCGCGATGGGCCGGGCCGCGATCGAGGCGTTCCCCGAGATCGCCGAGGTGCGTTTCTCGATGCCGAACAAGCACCACTTCCTCGTCGACCTCGCGCCGTTCGGGCTCGACAACCCGGGCGAGGTCTTCTTCGCCGCCGACCGCCCGTACGGCCTCATCTCCGGCTCGGTCGTCCGGGACGGCGTGGCCGAGGCGCCGGCCGCGTGGCTCGCCGTGCCCGGCTTCGCCTGAGACGTCGAGGACCGTGACACCACCGGCGAGGACGGACGGGCTCGTGGTCGGCGTCGTCCTCGCCGCGGGCGCGGGCACCCGTATGGGTCGTCCGAAGGCGCTGGTCCGGCGGCCGGACGGACGGCCCTGGCTCGGCGCCGCGGTCGGCACCCTTCTCGACGGCGGCTGCGACGAGGTGGTCGTCGTGCTCGGCGCGGCCGGCCGGGAGGCCCGTGCCCTGGTCCCACGCCGACCGACCGTCCGCAGCGTGGTGACCGCGGATTGGGCGCGCGGCCCCTCGGCCTCGCTCCGCGCCGGGCTCGCTGCCGTGGCGTCGGACCCGGCCGTCGCCGCGGTCCTCGTGTCGCTCGTCGACCTGCCCGACCTGCCCGCCGCCGCCGTGCGACGCGTCCTCGGGACCGGCGGCCGACGGACCGCGCTACGGCGGGCGACGCACGACGGTGTCCCGGGTCACCCCGTGCTCGTCGGGCGGTCCCACTGGGCTGCGCTCGGGGTGGCCCTGGCGACACCGGCCGACGACCGCGACCGTGGCGCCGGCCCCTGGCTCCGCGCGGTCGGCGCCGAGCCGGTGGAGTGCGGCGACCTCTGGGACGGGACGGACCGGGACCGGCCGGGGCCGGACGGTCGGTGACCCGCACCGGCGGCACGACCCGTGCCCGGACCTGCGCGGACCGGCCGCCGACCGGACGACGGGAGGCCCGGCACCCACCGGCACCGGGCCTCCCGTCAGGCGGAGGTACGGGCTACGCGACCGACGCGCGCACCTCGGCGAGGGTCGGGTAGTCGGTGTAGCCCTCGGCGCCCTGACCGTAGAAGAGTTCCGGCCGCGGCTCGTTGAGCTCGGCGTCCTGCTCCCAGCGCTCGGCGAGGTCCGGGTTCGCGATGGCCGGGCGGCCGACGGCGATGGCGTCGGCGATGTCCTCGTCCACGACCATGACCGCCTCGTCGCGGGTGGTCATCGCGCTGAAGCCGGAGTTGACGACGAAGGGCGCACCGGCGGTCCGGCGGATGTGCTGCACGAGGTCACCGGCCGGGTCGGCGTGCAGGACGTCGATGAAGGCGAGGCCGAGCGGTGCGAGACCCTCGGCGATCGCGGTGTAGACGGCGCGCACGTCCTCGGCGTCGTCCTCGACGACGCCCTGGATGCCGTGCTCGGGGGAGAGGCGGATGCCGGTGCGGTCTGCGCCGACGGCCTCGGCGACGGCCGCCGTGACCTCGACCGCGAAGCGCGCGCGGTTCTCCGGCGAACCGCCGTACTGGTCCGTCCGGGTGTTCGAGGAGGCGGACATGAACTCGTGCACCAGGTAGCCGTTCGCGCCGTGCACCTCGACGCCGTCGATGCCGGCGGCGATCGCGTTGCGGGCGGCCTGCGCGAAGCCCTGCACGGCCTCGGCGACCTCGTCGGTGGTGAGCTCGTGGGGCACCGGCATGTCGGCCTTCGAGCCGTCGGCCAGGTGCGTCTGCCCGGGGGCGGCGACCGCGCTCGGGCCGACGATGCGCGGGGTCTGCGCGATCGCGGGGTGCGAGACGCGGCCGCCGTGCATGAGCTGCATGACGATCGTGCCACCGCGCTCGTGCACGGCGTCGGCCACGCGGCGCCAGCCGGCGATCTGCTCCTCGGTCTCGATGCCGGGCTGCCCGGGGTAGGAACGGCCTTCCTGCACCGGCCAGGTGCCCTCGGTGATGATCATGCCGAGCGTCGCGCGCTGCGCGTAGTGCTCGACGAGCAGGTCGTTCGGGACGCCGTGCTCGCCCGCGCGGGTGCGCGTGAGCGGTGCCATGACGATGCGGTTGCTGAGTCGGAGGGCGCCGAGTGCGGCGGGTTCGAAGAGCTTCACGTCGGGCGGGAACCCGGCCGACGTGTTGCGTATTCCGACTTCGGCGGAGGCGGCGGCGGTCCGACGGGCGTCAGCGGCGCGGGCAGACGAGGGTGGAGGAGCGCACCTGGCCCTCCGGCCGGATCACGGTGTGCAGGGACAGCGGCTGGTGGCAGATCGGGCACGCGCGGTCGACCGTGCGGTCGTCGACGCCCTCGGGGTGTCCGGCACCGATCTGGGAGGGACCCATCTTGTCGATCAACGTCGTGTTCCAGCGCTCGTACCACTGCGCGAAGCGTCCCATGGTTGTTCCTTCGTTCGTGCCCTGATCGTTAGTGTACTCGTCGTTCGCCACCGGCGGCGTCGACGACCTCGAGGAGCGCCGCGAGCTCGTCCTTGAGTGCCTCGAGCCGTGCGACCGGCCATCCGAGCCGCGCGGCGACCGCGACGGGGACGGCCTCGGCACGGTCGCGGAGTGCTCGGCCCGCCGTGGTCAGCGTCACCGCGAGCTGGCGTTCGTCCGCGGCGCTGCGGGCCCGGCGGACGTACCCGGCTGCTTCGAGGCGCTTCAGGAGAGGGCTGAGGGTGGCCGACTCGAGACGGAGTTCGCCGGCGATCTCCCGGACCGACCGCGGATCCCGTTCCCAGAGGGCGAGCATGACGAGGTACTGCGGGTGCGTCAGTCCCATCGGCTCGAGCATCTCGCGGTAGAGCCCGACGACGCTGCGGCTCGTCGCGACGAGGGCGAAGCAGAGCTGTCGGTCGAGGGACAGCGGGTCGATCGGGGTGTCGTGCATGGTGCCACCGTACCCTTCGTGCACGAAGGGAATGACTTGACTCCTCGCATCGGTCATCGACGGGCCGCGACGCCGGGAGGCCCGGCACCGGTCTCGGGGACCGGTGCCGGGCCTCCAGGCCGTGGCGTCAGGCGCGGTGCGCCGGCGGGTGGCCGGAACCGTGCGTCGGGGCGTCCGGCTCGGCCGGAGCGGCATGCGACCCCTGGTGCGGGCCGGCGCCGTCGGTGCGACCCTCGGACCCGCCGCCGGGGTGCGCTCCCGGCTGGTCGCGCTCGAGCTTGGCGCCCTCGACGTCGACGTCCGGCAGGATCCGGTCGAGCCACTTCGGGATCCACCAGGCGCTCTTCCCGAGCAGGTGCATCACCGCGGGGATGAGGAGCATGCGGACGACGAAGGCGTCGAGGAGGACACCGAACGCCAGCCCGAAGCCGATCGGCTTGATGGTCGAGGACTCCGAGAAGATGAAGCCCGCGAACACCGAGATCATGATGATCGCGGCCGCCGTGACCACCGCGCGGCCGGCGTGCAGACCGCGCTGCACCGCGACCTTGGCGCTGGCGCCGTGGGCGTACGCCTCGCGCATGCCGGAGACCAGGAACAGCTGGTAGTCCATCGCGAGTCCGAACAGGATGCCGATCTCGATGATGGGCAGGAAGCTCAGGATCGGTGCCGGGTCGTGCACGCCGAACACGCTGCCGAGCCAGCCGAACTGGTAGATCGCGGTGAGGCCACCGAACGACGCGAGCACGGACAGGATGAAGCCCGCCGTCGCCGTGATCGGGACGAGGAACGACCGGAACACGATGATGAGGATGATGAGCGACAGGCCGACCACGACCGCCAGGTAGAGCGGCAGCACGTCGGCGAGCTTCTCGGAGACGTCGATGTTCGCACTGGCGTTGCCGGCGACGCCGAGCTCCACCTTGCCGTCGTCCGTCGAGACGCTCTGGGCGCGGAGGTCCTTGACGAGCTCCTCGGTCGAGACGCTGTCCGGGCCGCCGTTCGGCTTCACCTGGAAGGCGATGATCGTGCGGTCCTTCGACGCACCGATCGGGAGCACGGCGTCGACGTCGCTGTTCTCCGCGAGCGCCTGACCGATGGTGACCTCGGTCGCGGTGACGTCGTCTTCGCTGACCGCCTGCGGCAGGGTCGCGACGACGAGCAGCGGGCCGTTCTGGCCGGCACCGAACTCCTGCTCGAGGGTCTTGTACGCCTTGTACTGGCTGGACTCGACCGCCTCGGACGAGCCGGAGGGCAGGCCGAGTCGCATCTGCGTGGCGGGGAGGGCGATCGTGCCGAGGACGGCGACGCCCGCGACGAGGGTGATGACCGCACGCCAGGTCGACATCGGCTTGTTCGGCACCGGCACCGAGCCGGTGTGCCCGATCTGCTGACGCTCCTTCTTCCGGAGGATCCGGAAGCCGAGCAGCGAGAGCAGCGCCGGGGTGAACGAGGTGGCGATGAGGATCGCGAACAGGACCGCGACCGCGCCCACCGTGCCCATCAGCCCGAGGAACGGGATGCCGGTGATGTTCAGCGCGAGGAGCGCGACGATGACCGTCGTGCCGGCGAAGACCACGGCGTTGCCGGACGTGCCGTTCGCCAGGCCGATCGACTCGTGCACGCCCATGCCCTGCTTCAGCTGGGTCCGGTGTCGGTTGAGGATGAACAGCGAGTAGTCGATGCCGACGGCCAGGCCGAGCATCACCCCCAGGACCGGCGTGACCGAGATGAACTCGACCAGGTCCGAGAACGACAGCGACGCCAGGGTGGCGACGCCCACGCCGAGCACCGCGCTGAGGAGCGGGATGGCGGCACCGATGAGCGTGCGGAGCATGAGGAACAGCACGAGCGCGGCGATGACGACGCCGACGATCTCGCCCGGTCCGAGGATCGAGGGCACGCCCTGGGCGATGTCGTTGGACACGTACACGTCGACGCCGCTGATCGTCGCGGACTCGGCGCGGTCGGAGATCTCCTGCTTCGTGGTCTGCGGGACCTCGTACGTCGACTTCGTGAACTGCACCGTGCCGATGGCCGCGGAGTCGTCCGACGAGACGAAGCGGATGTCCTCCGACAGGTCGAGCAGGTCGGAACCCTGTTCGAGCTCACGCTCGCTGTCCTCGAGCTTCTGCGTGTTCTCGTCGATGGTCTTCTGCGCGTCGGCGAGCTGCTGCTCGCCCGCGGTGAGCTGCTGCTGCTGGGCGTCGATCTGCGCCTGCGCCTGCGCGAGCTGCTGCTGGCCGGCCTGTGCCTGCGCCTGGGCGGCGGGGCTCGCAGCCGCGGCGGCACCGGCGGCGCTGGCCTGGGCCTCCGCCTGGGCCTTCTGCGCGTCGAGCTGGGCCTGGGCGTCCGCGATCTGCTGCTTGCCGGACTCCAGCTGCTCCTCCTGGGCGTCGAGCTGCGCCTGACCGTCTTCGAGCTCCTTCCGCCCGTCGCTGATCTCCTTGCGCCCGTCGACGATCTTCTGCCGCTGGTCGTCGAGTCGCTGCTGCGTCGCGAAGCCGTCGGTCGTGCCCTTGACACCCGGCAGGTCCTCGAGGTCCGTCAGGAACGCCTGCACGTCGTCCCGCTGGGCGCTCGTGAAGGCCCCGCCGTCCTTCGTCTGGAAGACGATCGTCCCGTTGCCGCCGTTCGCACTCGGGAACTTGTCGGCGAGTTCGTCCTGCACCTGGCTGGTCTTCGTGCCGGGGATCGAGATCGCGGAGGAGATCGTGCCCGAGAACAGGCTGAAGGTGACACCGGCGATCGCCATGAGGACGATCCAGGCGATGATCACCGTCCAGTGTCGGCGGGCCGCGAAGCGACCGAGGCGGTAGAGGAGACCGGCCATGCTGGGCGCCGTTCCTTTCGTGGTGTGGGGTGGTTGGTCGGAGTGGGGTGCGCCGGTGGACCCCGGGGGAGTGGTCGGTGGAGCGGGTCAGGATTCGGGGAGGTAGCCGCTGCGGACGCTGTGCACGAGCCGCCCGAGCAGTGCGTCCCAGGCGGCCCGGGCGTCGTCGTCGAGCCGCGGTCCGGTGGTCGTGAGCCAGTGGTCGGCGATCACGACGATGCCGCTCATCAACGAGTCCACCAGCAGGGCGGTGTCCAGGGCATCAGCTGCGGGGTGGCGACGGGCGACCTCGCTGCGGAGGCGCCCCGTGACGCGCGCGAAGGCGGTCTGCGTCAGGGCGGTCGCCTTCGGGTCGTCACCCTCCGGCTCGCCGAGGATCCGGTGCAGGCGGACGATGGCGCTCGGCAGGTCGGTGCCGCGGGCGGCCGACTCGAGTTCGTCGAACATCGACGACCGTGAGCCGTCCCCGACCGGCGTGCTGGCGATCTCGGCGAGGAACCGGTCGATGATGACGGACAGTGCCTCCTCGCACACGGCCAGGCGCACCTCGTCGAGCGAGGCGAAGTGGTTGAACACGGTACGCCGGGCGACGTCGGCGCGTGCCGCGAGTTCGTCGACGCTGATCTCGCCGCCGCGGTCCTCGATGAGCTCGCGGGCAGCGCCGAGGATCGCCTCGCGGTGCCGTGCCTTGAGGGCTGTACGGCGATCGGGCGAGCGGGTCACGACGTCGACACTAGGTGCATCGATGCACTCGGTGCATCTTCGTCGGGCCGATCCTCAGGAACATCCCCCGATCGACTCAGCGCGGTGCGCGCCGGTGCCGTCCGTGTCGCTGCAGCAGTGCCACCCAGCGGGGGAGGCGGCGATCGCCGGCGACGACCGCCTCCGCGGTGCTGGACGGTGCGAACGCGAACCAGGGGCAGTTGGGGCAGACGTGCAGCCACTCGTGGACGGCGAGCCCGATGCCGTAGTACTGGTTCCGGGCGACGCGGAGCGGACGTGCGCACCGGGGACAGGACAGCTTGCCGCCGTCCCGGTCGATCGCGATCGATGGGGTGGTGTCTGCAGTGGTGCGTGCATCGTCGACAGCAGTCATGGCCCGAACCTCTCCGGTGTCCCGTCACGCTCCGTTGCGTGGCTGTGCGGAGAGGATACGACGCGTCCGGCCGCGTCGCACACCCGATCACCGCCGTGTCCGGTGGACGCGGAGCCGGGTGTGCGGCGCTGCCGGTGCGGGTGGTGTCAGCGGAGCTGGCGGAACGTCGCGCGGATGTCGGCGACGAGCAGTTCCGGCTGCTCGAGCAGGGCGAAGTGGCCGCCGCGGGCGACTTCGCTGAAGTGCACGAGGTGCGTGTACCGACGTTCGGCCCAGCGGCGGGAGCGTCGGACGTACTCGCCCGGCATGATGCTCAGCCCGACCGGCACGGTGAGCGGTGCCTCCACCGTGCCGGGGTTCGCCCACCCCGTCCGGTTCGCCTCCCAGTACATCCGCGCCGAGGAGGCCGCGGCGTTCGGGAGCCAGTAGAGCATCACGTCGTCGAGCACCTCGTCGCGGCTGAACAGCCGCTCGGCGTCGCCGTGTTCGTCGTGGGAGCCACCGACGTCCTGGAACATCGCGTAGATCCACGCGGCCAGGCCGACAGGGGAGTCACTGAGTGCGTAGCCGATGGTCTGGGGGCGTGTCGCCATCTGCTGCGAGTACGCGGACAGTTCCTGCCAGTAGTGGCCGCTCTCCTGGAGCATCGCCTGCTCCTCCGGGGAGGCGTTCCGGACTTCGTCGTCGGTCGGCATGAAGAGCGCCATGTTGAGGTGGATGCCGGCGAGTCCGATCCCCTCGGCCGCTTCGAGCGCGGCCAGCTCGGCGGTGACGGTCGCGCCGAGGTCGCCGCCCTGTGCGAGCCAATCCGTGTACCCGAGACGGTGCATCAGCACCGACCACGCACGTGCGGTGCGCGCCAGGTCCCAGCCCGGGGTGGTCGGCTTCCCCGAGAACCCGAACCCGGGCAGGCTCGGGATGACGAGGTGGAACGCGTCCTCCGGCGCGCCGCCGTGGGAGACCGGGTCCGTGAGCGGCCCGATCGCGTGCCGGAACTCGAGGACGGAGCCGGGCCAGCCGTGGGTGAGGAGCAACGGCCGCGCTCCCGGCTCGGCCGATCGGACGTGGAGGAAGTGCACGTCGAGCCCGTCGATCGTCGTCGTGTGCTGGCCCCATCCGTTCAGGAGCGTCTCGACCCGGCGCCAGTCGTAGTCGGTCGCCCAGTGCTCGACCAGGGCGCGGACCTTCTCGAGCCGCGGTCCCTGCGAGGTGTCCGACACGGTCTCGCGATCGGGCCACCGGGTGGCGAGCAGACGCTGCCGGAGTTCGTCGAGTTCCTCCTGCGGGACGTCGAGGGTGAAGGGGGTGATCGCTGCCGGGTCGCTCATGGTTGTCTCCTCGTCGAGGGTGTTCGTTCCGTCGTGGAGATGATCTTTGCACAAGACGATCTTCCTCGTGTACCGTCTGTTCCATGGATGATCGGGCAGCGAAGGCAGACCTCCCGGAGATCGACTGGGACGCGCAGGGCATCGAGACCGAGCTCGGTTGGGCCGTCCCCCTCGTCCTCCAGGAGTACGTCCGGCTCGGGAGCGTGGCGGTCGCGGACGTCCCCGGCGGTCCCCGCGGCTACCAGGTGCTCGTGGCGACCACGACGGAAGAGGCCTCCTCGCAGCTCCTGCTCGCGAACCGACTCGGCATCGACAAGACCCAGATGACCTACGTCATCGACGCGCTCGAGGCCGGCGGGTTCGTCGAACGCCGACCGGACCCGACCGACCGCCGTGTCCGTCAGGTGCACCCGACCGACGCCGGGCGCGCCCTGCTCAGCCGCACCCGCCGGACCCTCAGAGCTGCCGAGGAGGTCCTCATGCGCCACCTCGAGCCGGACGAACAGACCACGATGCGTCGGCTCCTGGCCCGCGTCGCGCTCGCCGCCGGCGCAGGGACAGCAGGAGCGCGCGGGGACGACCCAGCGTTCGAGCACCCCCTCGCCGTCCCGGAGCGATCCCGGCGGCGCACGCAGACCACCACCTCGTCGACCTCGTCGACCACCCCACAGTGAGGCCACTCCCCATGACCAGTACCGTCCTCGTCGCCGGCGCCACCGGCGACCTCGGCCAGCGCATCGTCCGCGAACTCGTGGAGCGCGACGTCCGCGTCCGGGTCCTCACCCGCCCCGGGAGCGGGACCGCCACCGACCTCTTCGGCGCCGACCCGCGCGTCGACGTGGTCGCCGCGGCGTACACGGACCACGCGGCCCTCATCGAGGCCGTGGCAGGGGTCGACGTCGTCGTCTCGGCCGTCAGCGGGACCCGTCCCGTGATCGTGGACGCGCAGCGCGCCCTGCTCGCGGCGACCGTCGCGGCCGACGTGCCGCGCTTCATCCCGTCGGACTACTCGGCCGACTACCGACGCATCACGCCCGGCACGAACCGCAACTTCGAACTCCGACGCGAGTTCGCCGCCGAGGTCGACGCCGCGCCCGTCCGCGCGACGTCGATCCTCACCGGCATGTTCACCGACCTGCTCACCGGCCAGGCGCCGATGATCCTGTTCGGGCGGCGCCGGGTCCTGTTCTGGTCCTCCGCCGACCAGGTCCTCGACTTCACCACGAAGGACGACGTCGCCCGCGTGGTGGCCCTCACCGCGTTGGACGACGACGCCCCGCGCGTCATCGAGACGGCGGGTGACCACATCTCGGCACGGGACGTCGCGCACATCATGAGCGAGTTGACCGGCACCGCCTTCCGCCTGCAGTGGGCCGGCACGACCGGGACGCTCTCCGCGATGAGCGCGGTCGGGAAGCGGCTGTCGGGGAACCCGGACGAGACGTTCCCGGCCTGGCAGGGGATGCAGTACTTCGTGAGCATGTTCAGCGGGGAGGCGCAGCTGCGGCACGTCGACGACGACCGCTACGGTCCGCACACCTGGACGACCGTCCGCGACGTGCTCCGGGCGCACGTCGAGGGCACCGACGCCCGGTGATGCGCGTGCCGTGACGACCCGGATCGCGGACCGTTA
The DNA here is from genome assembly GCF_003234855.1 of Curtobacterium sp. MCBD17_032. Lineage (GTDB taxonomy): Bacteria > Actinomycetota > Actinomycetes > Actinomycetales > Microbacteriaceae > Curtobacterium. The sequence goes on along the minus strand of NZ_QKTO01000003.1, from coordinate 432,745 downwards.
GCGTGGCGGCCATGACGCAGATCGAGTTGACCGGCCGGACCGCCCTCGTCACCGGCTCCACCCAGGGCATCGGACTCGCGATCGCGCTGGACCTGGCCCGAGCCGGGGCGTCGGTGGTCGTCAACGGACGCGGGGCCGACGGTGTGCAGCGGGCGATCGCTGCCGTGCGCGACGCGGTCCCCGATGCGCAGGTCGACGGTGTCGCCGCCGACCTGTCCACGGCGGACGGCGCGGCCGCGGTGCTCGACGCGCACCCGCACGTCGACGTGCTCGTCAACAACCTCGGGATCTTCGGCAGCCGCGACCCGTTCGCGATCACCGACGACGAATGGCGCCACTACTTCGAGGTGAACGTCCTCTCCGCGATCCGCCTGATCCGCTCCTACCTGCCCGCGATGACCGAGCACGGGTACGGGCGCGTGGTGTCCATCGCGAGCGACTCCGCCGTCGTCACCCCGGCCGAGATGATCCACTACGGCATGACGAAGACGGCACTGCTGGCCGTGACGCGGGGGTTCGCCAAGGCCGTCAAGGGCACGGGCGTCACCGTCAACACCGTGATCGCCGGACCGACCCACACCGCCGGTGTCGAGGACTTCGTCGCCGAGCTGGTCGGCACCGACCTGCCCTGGGACGAGGCGCAGCGCACGTTCATGCGGGAGCACCGGCCGCAGTCCCTCGTCGAGCGCCTGCTCGAACCGGAGGAGGTCGCCCACATGGTGACCTACCTCGCGTCGCCGCTGGCGTCCGCCACGACGGGTGGTGCGCTCCGCGCGGACGGCGGGTACGTCGACGCGATCCTGCCGTGACCGGGCGACGGGCCGGGCACACCCGGGTGGCAGCGCTCGCCGCGGTGGTGGCCCTGTCGCTCGGCCTCGCCGGGTGCCAGGACGCAGCTGCGACCGATGCGATGCACAGCCCGTCCGGGACGGCCGCCGCGACCTCCGGACAGCCGACGCCGACGCCGACGCTGACGTCGACTCCGACACGGATTCCGGAGCCGACGACGAACGCGGCCGCCGAGCGGGCCTTCGCGGCACTCGAGACCGAGCACGACGCCCGGCTCGGCGTCGTCGCGATCGACACCGGCAGCGGGGTCGGTGTCGCACACCGGGCGGACGAGCGGTTCGCGTTCGCCTCGGCGGCGAAGGTGTTCATCGCCGCGGCCGTGCTCGACGCCGCCGCACCGGACGACCTCGACGCCGTCGTGCCGATCGGCCAGGGCGACGTGCTCTCGTACGCGCCGGTCACCGGTCAGCACGTCGGCTCCGGCATGACGGTGCGCGAACTGCTCGCGGCGATGGTGCGCTCGAGTGACAACACGGCGGCGAACCTGCTCGTGGCCAGGGTCGGCGGGCCAGCTGCCGTGCAGCGGTGGCTCCGCGGCATCGGGGATGACGTGACCCGGGTCGACCGCGTGGAACCGGCCCTGAACGAGGCCGTGCCCGGTGACGAGCGGGACACGACCACTCCGGAGCAGTTCGCCGCCGACCTCCGCACGGTCCTGCTGGGCGGTGCCCTCGACCCCGACGACCGTGCGTTGCTCGTCGACCTGATGCGCGGGACGACGACGGGTGCGGGAACGATCCGCGCGGGCGTGCCCGAGGAGTGGACGGTCGCGGACAAGACCGGCACCGGGTCGTACGGCGTGCGGAACGACGTCGGGATCGTGACCCCGCCCGGGCGGGACCCGATCGTGCTCGTCGTGATGACGGGCCACGACACCGCGGACGCCGAGCCGGACGACGCGCTCGTCGCCGCTGCCACCCGCACCGCGCTGCGGAGCTGATCCCCGGTCGGTCAGCGGGGGAGCACCGCCGCCCACCGCTCGACGGCGTCGTAGGCGCGCTCGCGCACCGGCGCCGCCGAGAGCACGACGTCGTGCAGCGCGCCGTGCAGACGGCGGACCGTCACCTCGTCGCCGAGCGACGGTGCGCGTCTCGCGACGGCGTCGACGTTGAGGGCCACGTCGGCGTGGGACATGCCCTCGTTCCACCGCGGCTGCAGCATGCTCTTGTCGCTGAGCATGACGAGCACCGGGACCGTGAGGCCGAGCCCGTGCGCGACCCGCTCCTGCCCGGCGAACACCGCGGCGAGCCAGCCCGGGTGCAGCGGGAAGCCGCGTTCCGGTCGCCACCGCTGGTCGTACGTCCACGACCCCTCCGCCGAGCTCGACACCGTGCGGGTGTAGAAACCGGGGTCGACCGCCGGCATCGGCGCGAGGGGGTTCCGCTTCGCGCCCAGCTTGATGACCGGTGCGACGACCGCCCGCCCGATCGCGTCGGCCTGGAACTCGAGCCAGGGGCTGTTCAGGACGAGTCCGTCGACGAGCGCCGGGTGCCGCGCTGCCCAGAGCGCCAGGGTGAGCCCGCCCGTGGAGTGGCCCATCGGCACGAGCCGTCGGCGCTGCCCGGGGTGCTCCGCCCGGATCGCGTCGAGCGCTGCGGCGATGTCCTCGTCGTAGGTGGCCAGGTCGCCCACGTGCCCGGGCGTCTGGTGCGGCCGCAGGCTCCGCCCGTACTTCCGCAGGTCGAGGGCGTGGAAGCGGGCGCCGAGCCGTTCGACGCGCTCGGCGAGCTCGGTCTGGAAGAAGTAGTCCGACCACCCGTGCACGTACAGGACGTCGACGTCGTGCAGCGGACCGGCGTGGGGTCGGAGCCGGTCGGTCATCGTCCGCCGCCGACGGACCAGGGTGGCGACGACCGGGCCTTCGGCGTCCTCGCCGAGCGGGAGCTCGAGTCGCTCGTACGGCGGGCCGAGGACGTCCTCGTGCCACCCCGCGTCCGTCATGCCTCGTTCCTACCGCACGACGCTGCGCGACGACGGACGGGAGGTCCCCACCGGGCACGGCCGCGACGCCGCTGGCGCGTCGCCGCGGTACCGGCCGGCGTGGGCCCACCGCACCTTCTGGTGGAGGGCCTCCCGTCCGTGGTCGTGGGGCGGCTCAGGCGACCGGCTCGCTGTCGTCGAGCCAGCCGGCGAGCTTCGTCATGTAGTCGGCCTGCGAGGCGTAGTCCAGCGCCGGGAAGGTGAAGCTGTGCACCTGACCGGCCTCGAGGGCCGGGTCGTCGGCGAACGTCGGCTGCTTCTCGAGGTCGGCCACCTGGTAGCCCTGCTGCGACAGCAGGATGACGTCGGCCGAGATCTGGCCCGCGTTCTCCCAGCTGTAGATGCCCCAGTAGAAGCCCTTCGGCTCGGGCGTGACCAGGTCGACGCCGAAGTCGCTCCACATCTGCAGCGTGGGCTCGTCGGACGGGCGGGTGACGTAGGCGCCGTCGCCGTCGGCGTACATCGAGACGACGGAGACGCCGCTCTTCTCGGATGCGGTCCGGAGGGCCTCCTTCGCCGTGTCGAACTCCTTCTCGGCCGACTCGACGGCGGACTCCTGCGCACCGAGGTCCTCGGCGAGGTCGGCGATGTCCTCGATGACGTCGAGGCCCTTGCCGCCCCACTTCACCGTGGCGACCGGGGCGATCGCCTCGACCTGCTCCTGCTGCTCCTTGTCCTTGAAGCCGTAGGCCGGCTGCGAGGAGTCGAGCGTGCCCTTCGCGTCGGTCGGGTAGACCGAGGTCACGACGAGGTCCGGCTTCAGCGCGGCGAGCTGCTCGAGGTCGATGTCGCCGTACGCCGTGCCGAGCTGGGTGATGCCGTCCTGGTCGAGGTCGTCGAACCGGGCGTCCTTCGTCATCGGGAGCTGGCCGAAGGTGCCGACCGGGCGGAGGCCGTACTCGATGAACGAGATCGCGATGTCGTTCAGGACCACGACACGCTCCGGCATGTGGTCGACCTCCACCGTCGTGCCGGTGGCGTCCTCGTACGACCAGGCCCCGGAGGACGCCTTCGCGTCGTTGCCGGTGTCGTCGGAGGCACCGGTGCCCGAGCAGCCGGTGAGGATGAGGGCCGTCGCGGTGACGGCGGTCAGGAGGGCGGCACGAGCGGAGCCGCGGCGGGGAGTGTTCATTAGGTGAGCCTAACCTAACCAGCAGTTCGACACCAGTCCGCGTCACCCGCTGCGTCAGACGGTGTGGTCGTCCGCTTCCGGCACGACCATCGGGGCACCCGTCACCGGGTCCGGGACCACCCGCGCGTGCAGCCCGAACGCCCGCTCGAGCAGCGCGGGCGTGAGGACGTCGACCGGGGACCCGTCTGCGACGACCCCGCCGTCGTGGAGCACCACGAGCCGGTCGGAGTAGCGCGCGGCGAGCGTGAGGTCGTGCAACACCATGACGACCGTGGCGCCCTGCTCCCGGTTGATCCGACGCACCAGCCGCAGCACGTCGAGTTGATGGGCGAGGTCGAGGTAGGTGGTCGGCTCGTCGAGCAGGAGCGTGTCCGCCTGCTGGGCGAGGACGAGTGCGATCCAGGCGCGCTGTCGCTGCCCGCCGGACAGACTCGCCACGTCGCGGTGTGCGACCTCGGTCAGGCCGGTCGCCGCGATGGCGTCCTCCGCCACGGCGGCGTCCTCCGCGGTCCACGGTCGGGCCCAGGACTGGTGCGGGTTGCGGCCGCGCATCACCAGGTCGAGCACGCTCGTGCCGGCGGGCGCGAGGGGCGACTGGGGGAGGATCGCGAGCTTCCGCGCGACCGCCCGGTTCGCCTCCTTCCGGATCGGCGCACCGTCGAGCAGCACCTCGCCGGACTGCGGTTTGAGCACGCGGCCGAGCGCCTTGAGCAGCGTCGACTTGCCGCACCCGTTCGCGCCGAGGAACGTCGTGACGGTACTGCGCTCGACCGACAGGTCGAGGTCCCGGAGCACCGGGTGCTTGTCGTAGCCGACGGACAGGCCACGGGCCTCCAGGACGGGTCCGGCGTGCACGCGGTCCGGCATGGTCACGGCCGCGGGGGCCGGCGGGGTCGTCGTGGTCATCGGGACATCTCCTTGCGGTGACGGATGAGGAGCCAGATCAGGTACGGGGCGCCGATCACGGTGGTGACGATGCCGACGGGCACCTGCCAGGGGAACGCCGACCGGGCGAGCAGGTCCGCGCCGAGCACGAGGACCGCGCCGAGGGCCGCCGACAGCAGCAGCGGCGGCCGGTTCGTCCTGGCCAGGCGGAGCGCGATCTGCGGCACGACGAACGCGACGAACCCGACCGGGCCCGCGGCAGCGACCGCCGCGGCCGTGAGGACGACCGCCAGTCCGATGACGAGCAGCCGGTGCCGCTGCACGCCGAGGCCGACGCCGGTCGCGACCTCGTCGCCGAGCTGGCCGATCCCGAGCGCCGCCGAGGTGGCGAGCGCGATCGGGACGCCGACCGCGGCGATGACGAGGAGCGGCCACACGGTGGTCCACGACGTGCTCGACAGGCTGCCGACCAGCCACTGCGACGCCGCGGTGGCCTGGGTGATCTTCGCGCGGACGAGCAGGTAGCTCGTCACCGCGTCGAGGGTCGCGCTCACCCCGATGCCGACGAGGATCAGGCGGTGGCTCTGCACCCCGCCACGCCAGCCCAGGCCGTAGACGACCGTGGCGGCGGCGAGCGCCCCGATCGTGGCGGCGACGGGGATGCCGCCGCCGAGGACCAGGGCGCTCACCGAGTAGCTCCCGCCTCCGAGCACCACCGCGGCCACGGCGCCGACGCTCGCGCCCGAGGTCACGCCGATGATGTCCGGCGTCCCGAGCGGGTTGCGCGTGAAGGTCTGCGTCAGGGCTCCGGCGACGGCCAGGGTCACGCCGACGAGGGCGCCGGTCAGGACGCGGGGGAGGCGCAGGGTCGTCACGATGAACGACTCCGGCCCGGACTCGAGTCCGAGCAGTGCCCGCACGACCGTGTCCGGTGCGATGAAGGTCGAGCCGATCGCGACGCCGAGCACGACGAGCAGCAGGGCGGCGACCACGGCGACGACCGAGGCGGTGAGGACCCGCGGACGCCAGGCGAGCCCGACCGGCCCGATGCGGATGCCCTTCCGGGCCCCGGCCGGTGTCGCGGCAGGCGCGGTCGTGGTCGCCGCGCTCACAGGGACACCAGCGATCGACGGCGTGCGACGGCGACGAACACCGGTCCGCCGATGACGGCGAGCACGATCCCGACCTCGACCTCGGCGAACCCGCCCACGAGTCGGCCGACGACGTCGGCGAGCAGGACGAGTGCGGCGCCGAGCAGCGCCGAGGCGGGCAGGGTCCAGCGGTGCCCCGGGCCGACGACGGCCCGGGCGACGTGCGGGACGGTCAGCCCGACGAACGCGACCGGACCGGCGGCGGCCGTCGCGCCGGCGGCGAGGAGCGTGATGCCACCCAGTCCGACGAGCCGCGCGGTGAGCAGGTCCTCGCCGAGTCCCTTCGCGAGCTCCGACCCGAGACCGAGTGCGTCGAGGGCCCGGGTGTTCCAGATCGCGAGCACGAGTCCGACGGCCATGAACGGCCACGCGGCCTGCAGGACGTCGAGCTGTCGGCCGGACAGTGACCCGACGACCCAGAGCCGGTACGCGTCGAGGGACTCCTGGTCGGTGAGGACGATGAACGAGGTCAGGGCGCCGAGCAGCGCGGACACCGCGGCGCCGGCCAGGGCGAGGGGGACGGGGCTCGCGGTCCCGCTGCCGGCGACCGTGACGGAGAAGACGACGACGCTGGCGACCAGTGCGCCGATCAGGGCGAACCAGACCGAGGCGCCGGTGCTCGTGACACCGAAGACGTACACGCCGAGCACGACGGCGAGGCCGGCGCCGGCGGAGACGCCGAACAGTCCGGGGTCGGCGAGCGGGTTCCGCGTGTGCCCCTGCATGAGGAGCCCGGCGATCCCGAGCGCGGCGCCGACGCTCGCGCCGATGAGCGTGCGGGGGATGCGGGAGCCCCAGACGACGGCCTCGTCGGTGCCCGAGCCGCTGCGGGTGAGGCCGGCGAGCACCCGGTCCACGCCGATGTGGTTGCTGCCGAGGAGCATGCTCGCGACCGCTGCGCCCAGCACCAGCACCGCCAGCCCGAGCAGGACGCCGACCCGACGACGAGCCGTCCGCCGGTGGACGCCGGTGGCACCGACGACCGCTCCGGGAGGGGCAGCGGGCGCGGTTCGGACGGCGAGGGGAGGGGGTGGCACGGGAGCCATATTAGGTTAGCCTTCCCTCATGGCGAAGATCCCGAGGCTGATGCCCGAGAACCCGCGGCTGTTCCGGGCGCGGGTCGTCCGTACCGCACGGCACACCCCGTCGGTCCACCGCGTCACCATCGCGAGCGACGAGATCCGCGACTTCCCGTTCCTCGGCTTCGACCACTGGTTCCGCCTGTTCCTGCAGCGCCCCGAGCAGGACGCCTTCCGGATGCCCGAGCTCGACGGCGCCAAGTGGTGGCCGCAGTACCTCCGCATCCCCGAGGAGTCGCGACCGCACTGCGCCAACTACACCGTCGCCGGACACCGGCCGGAGCTCGGCGAGATGGACATCGACTTCGTCGTGCACACCGACCAGGACGGCGGACTCGAGGGCCGCGCGGCGATCTGGGCCTGCAGCGCCCGACCCGGTGACGAACTCGCCCTGCTCGACCAGGGCTGCATCTTCGACTGCCCCGACGACGCCAGCGAGGTCGTCATCGCGGCGGAGGAGACCGGCCTGCCCGCCGTCGTCGGCATCGCCCGGTCGCTCCCGCGCGACGCCGTCGGCCGCATCATCCAGGAGGTCCCGACAGCGCTCGACGTCCGCGACCTCGACGCGCCCGTCGGCGTCACCGTGACGTGGCTCGTGCGCGGCGACGCCACCGCGGTGCCCGGACGTGCGGCGCTCGCCGAACTCCAGCGGCACGTGCCCTGCGACGACCGCGGGTACGCCTTCGTCGTCGGGGAGTCCCGACTCGCCACCGAGGGCCGGCGCCACCTGCACCGCGCGGGGCTGCCGAAGTCGCGGATCACGTTCTCCGGGTTCTGGAAGCACGACGCCCGCATGCCCGTCCCGGTCTGAGGCCCTCCGCCGGACCGTGTCCACCGCCGGTGTGGCACGCTGTGCGCATGGGGGAACAGGGCACGGGACACGTCCGACGCGCGGGGACGGCGGTGGCGGCCGTCGCGGCGCTCCTGCTCGTGACCGGCTGCTCGATGCTGGCGGGCGGCAGCGTCCCGGACGCGGCTCCGACGGACGGCACGCCACGCCGGACCGCTGCGCCGAGCCCGTCCGCGACCCCCAGGCCCACCCCGACTGTCACGACGCCGCCCGTCGCGGAACTCGTCGGGGTCACGCTGGACGCGGGGGACGTCGGCGAGGGCGCGCCCGCGACCGTGTCCGGCACCGGCCCCGCCGACGTCGCCTTCCGGGTGCGCGGCGACTTCGCCGTCGTGATGGACCTCGACTGCTCGCGGTGCACCGGGACCGCGGCCGTCACGGCACCCGGTCGGATGTCGCCGTTCGGCGAGGCCTCGGCGCCGCTGACGGCGTCGTTCCTGACGGGGGTCATGCGGTCCGACCCGGACGAGCAGATGCTCATCGTGCAGGCGGACGGTCCCTGGTCGATGACGATGCGGAGCTGGAACGACCTACCGTCGGTGTCCGGGCCGCAGGCCGGCACGGGTCCCGCGGTCCTGTTCTTCTCGGACGACGTCTCGCACGTGCAGGTCGAGTACACGCCGGCCGACGCAGACGACCGGTTCGGCGCGCGGGTCTTCACGACCTCGGACGACACACAGCTCTTCGGGGACACCGAGGCGTTCTCCGACACGTTCGAGGCCGACCTGCCGGGCGTGGTCGCGATCGCGACGAACGGGTCGTGGCGCATCACCCCGACACCCTGATCCCGTCCGGGCGGAGGACGCGGGTACCCTCGCGCCATGAGCTGCCGACTGAGCGAACTGGTCCTCAACTGCGACGACCCCGAGGCGCTGTCGCGCTTCTGGTGCGCCGTCCTCGACTACGTCGAACTGGGGAAGGACGAGGACGGCATCGAGATCGGCCCGGTGTCCGGCTTCGGTGGGGCGACACCGACCATCATCCTGGCGAAGGTCCCGCACGCGACGACCCAGCCGCTGCGCCTGCACCTCGACGTCAACCCCGTCGACCGCGACCAGGACGCCGAACTCGAGCGGCTCCTCGCGCTCGGCGCCCGCCCGGCGGACGTCGGGCAGACCGGGGACGAGTCGTGGCACGTGCTGCAGGACCCGGAGGGCAACGAGTTCTGCCTCCTCCGGACGCGACTCGACCCCCTCTGACGCGACGGGTCGCCGGAGCGGCGACCGACGGACGGACGGACGGGAGGCACGGTGCCAGCTGGCACCGTGCCTCCCGTCCGTCAACCGGTCCGGACCTAGCCCTTCAGACCGGACCCCGTGACGCCCTCGACGATCTGTCGCTGGAAGACCAGGTACAGGACGATGAGCGGCAGCGCCGCGAGGAGCGCGCCCGCCTGGATGTCGGCGTACCGCTGACCGAAGCTGCCCTGGACCGTGGCGAGCCCGACCGGGATCGTCATGAGGTCCGGGTTCGACAGCACGAACAGGGGCAGCAGCAGGTTGTTCCACACCCCGACGAAGGTCAGGATCGTCACCGCGGCGATCACCGGACGCGACAGCGGCAGGATGACCGACCAGTAGACCTTCCAGATGCCGGCACCGTCGATGCGTGCCGCCTCCTCGAGCTCCTTCGGGATGCCGTCGAAGAACTGCTTGAAGATGAACACCGCGATCACCGCCGGGACCTGCGGGAAGATCACCGACCAGTAGGTGTTCAGCAGGCCGACCGCGTTGAGCTCCTGGAAGATCGGGATGATCAGGACCTGCGTCGGGATCATGATGCCCAGGATGATGAGCAGGAACGCCACGTTGCGGCCGCGGAACACGAGCCGGGACAGCGCGAAGGCCGCCATCGAGGCGAACAGCACCGTGAGCACCGCGGTGATGACGCTCGTGATGCCGCTGGCCAAGTACCAGTTCCAGATGTCCCCGGACTGGAACAGGGACGAGTACGAGTGCAGCGTCGGGTTCCAGTCGGACAGGATCGCGCCCGCACCGAGTGCGGCGACCCCGTTGTCCGACAGGGACGTCTTGAGCGCGAACAGGCTCGGGATGAGCCAGATGATCGCGAACACCGTGAGGACGACGCCCGACGCGATCGTGAAGCCCCTGCCGGAGACGCCGATCTTCGCGGCGCTCGTGGGGGCGGCCGAGGAGACGCCGGTGCGGAGCTTGGCGCGGCCGGTGGTGATGCTCTCGGTGGTGGTCATCTCAGGCCCCGATCTCACGCTTGGCGGCAGCGCGCTCGACGAGCTGCCGGATGACCGCGATCGCGACGATCACGATGAACAAGAGGACGGACGCTGCGGAGGCTGCGCCCAGCCGGTTGTCGGTGAAGCCGACGCCGGTGATGAGCTGCAGCGAGACCTGGGTCGAGATGCCCGGGCCGCCGTTCGTCATGAGGTACACCTGGTCGAAGATCTTCAGGCTCGCGATGATCTGCAGCAGGATGACCAGCGTCGTCGTGCGGCCGAGCAGCGGCAGCGTGATGGACTTGATCTGCTGCCAGTTCGAGGCGCCGTCGACCGCTGCCGCCTCGTACAGCTCACGCGGGATCTCCTGCAGGCCGGCCAGGTACAGCACGAAGTTGAAGCCGAGGGTCCACCAGACCGTGGCGATCGCGACGCCGATCATCGCGGTGTTCGGGCTGGAGAGCATGCCCGACCCCGGGGTCATGCCGAGTGCGGTCTGCAGGCTCGCCCAGAGGCCGGTGCTCGGCGTGAAGATGAACACCCAGATGAGCGAGATCGTCGCCGACGGCAGGATGAACGGCAGGAAGAACGCCAGGCGGAAGAACCACTGGCCCTTGTTCATCCGGTTCGTCAGCACCGCGAAGACGAACGCCAGGATCACCAGCGGCGGCGTCGTGTACAGGGTGAACTGCAGCGTGTGCCAGAGCGAGGACCAGAAGTCGCTGCGCCCGAGCATCTCGGCGTAGTTCGCGAACCCGGCGAAGCTCCCGAGTCCGGTCCGCACGGTCGAGGTGTTGAAGAAGCTCGTGACGATCATCCAGATCGTCGGTCCGAGCAGGAAGGCCGCGTAGAACAGGCCGAAGGGGGCGAGGAACAGCCATCCGCTGCGGCCCTGACCGCTGCTGATGCTGGTCCGGTAGGAGCGGCGCGGCCGAGGCGCGAGGGTCGCGTCCGTCGGCCGGTCGAGGACTGGTGCTGTGGTCACGTCATCGTGCCTTTCGCGCGGTGTTCACGTCGTTCGTGGTGTGCACGTGCCCGGTCACAGCGGGCTCGGGGTGTTGAGGTACGTCGCCAGCTGGCTCTTGATCGCGCTGAGGGCCTGTGCGGGGGACGAGCTGCCCTGCTGCACGAGGGCCAACTGGGCGCCCACGGTGCCCTCGAAGGTCGATCCGGACCCGCCGTACCAGGCAGCGTCGTCGAAGACCGCCGTCTCGGCAGCGGCCGCGTAGTTCGACTGCGGCGTGAGCTCCCGGTACGCGGTGCTCTCGAACGTCGGCATGTACGCGGGGACGTGCCCGCCCTCTGCCCATGTCAGGCTCTGCTCGAGCATCTGCTTGATGAAGAGCATGTGCTGCTTGCGCTGCTCGGGCGTGCGGTCCTTCTTCGGCAGGATGAAGGTGTGCGCGTCGGCCTGCGTGGCGGGCTTGTCGTAGAGCTGCGGGATCGGCGCCATGCCGAACTCGAGCCCCTTGATCGACTGGGCGGTGCTGATCTCCCACTCGCCCTGCATGAAGAAGCCGGCCTTGCCGTCGAACATGAGCGACTGCGCGGTGGCGTAGTCGAGGGCCTTGTTCATCCAGCCCTCCTTCACCCACTTCTGCGTGCGGCTCGTGACCTCGTTGTAGGCGTCCTCGTTGACGGTGAGCTTCGCGCCGCCGTCGCTGATGAACGGGGTGGCGCCCTCGATCTGGTTGTACATCGTCCAGAAGAAGCGCCACGGCGTGGCGGTCTCGGGGACGACGTTCGCGACGTTCAGCGCGTTGCCGCCGGTGACCTTCGACACCGCGGCGAGGGCACGCTCGAAGTTCTCCATCCCGTCCAGGTTCGTGAGCTGGTCGTCGCTGTCGAGCAGACCGGCCTTGCGGCAGACCTCGACGTTGTAGAACAGCACGAACGGGTGCGTGTCGAGGGGGATCGCGATGTTGTTGCCGTCGGTCTTCTGCGCCGTCCACGCCTTCTGGTTGAAGTCGCTCGCCTTGAGTCCGACGCTCGCCAGGTCGTCCGCGGTGATCGGGTCGAGCAGGTCGCCGTCCCAGAGCGGCTTCGCGCGGGTGAGGTGCGCGATCGCCACGTCCGGCGGCTTGTTGCCGACGGTGGCCAGAGTGACCTTCGAGTAGTACGGGTTGCCCCAGGCGAACGTGGTCGCCTGCAGGGCGGAGGAGCCGCCGTGCTGCTTCGCGTACCCGTCTTCCATGGCCTTCATGCGGACGCCGTCGCCACCGCCGAAGAGGTTCCAGAACACGAGCGTCTCGGGGGCGAGCGGGGTCCCGGCGAGACCGGCGGAGAGGGGGCTCGCGCAGGCGGCGAGCGGCAGCACGGTGGCGGCCGCGGCTCCGGCGGCGAGCAGGCTCCTGCGGGTGAACGCGGACCCGCGGGGTGGCGGGACTGGACGGTTCGGCATGGCATCACTCCATCGGGACGGGCCGAAGCGGGACGTCATCCGGGGGAGGAGTGCTGTCCCGTTCTCGGGGCGTCGGTGCCCCGTGAGCGCTCACATTAGCGCCGCGCCGACGGGTGCGCCAGCCCTTCCGTCCCGTGTCGACACCCGATAGCGTTTCCTTCAGGTGAGCGCTCACTTCCGTGACGCCGCGGAACACAACTGCTCGACGCACAGCCTGATCGAAGGAGATCACCCATGCCCCGCACACACCTCGTCCTCGATTCCGCGTTCACGGTGGGCCCGGTGCGGCGCCGACTGTTCGGCGGGTTCGTCGAGCACCTCGGGCGGCACGTCTACGACGGCATCCACGAGCCCGCGCACGAGTCCGCGGACGAGCACGGCTTCCGCAAGGACGTCATCGAGCTGGTGAAGGAGCTCGGCGTCACCACGATCCGCTACCCGGGCGGCAACTTCGTCTCCGGCTACAAGTGGGAGGACGGCGTCGGCCCTGTCGACCAGCGCCCTCGCCGCCTCGACCTGGCCTGGCACTCGACCGAGACGAACGAGGTCGGCCTGCACGAGTTCCAGCAGTGGCTCGACTCGGTCGGTTCCGAGCTGATGCTCGCGGTGAACCTCGGCACCCGCGGCACCGCCGAGGCGATCGAACTCCTCGAGTACGCGAACATCCCCGGTGGGACGGCCCTGTCCGAACAGCGCCGGGCGAACGGCAAGGACGAGCCGTTCGGCATCACGATGTGGTGCCTCGGCAACGAGATGGACGGACCGTGGCAGCTCGGCCACAAGAACGCCGAGGACTACGGCAAGCTCGCCGCGATGACCGCCAAGGCCATGCGGCAGATCCAGCCTGGTCTGGAACTGGTGGCGTGCGGGTCGTCGGGCGCCTCGATGCCCACGTTCGGCGAGTGGGAGCGCACCGTCCTCGAGCACGCCTACGAGGACGTCGACTACATCTCGGCCCACGCGTACTACGAGGAGGACGACGACCTCACCTCGTTCCTCGCGTCCGGCGCCAACATGGACCACTTCATCAAGACGGTCACCACCGCGGCGGACCACGTGCAGGCGCACAAGAAGTCCGACAAGCGCATCGACATCTCGTTCGACGAGTGGAACGTCTGGTCGATCACGAAGTGGGAGGAGAAGGCGAAGACCTTCACGCTCGAGGACTGGCCGGTCGCCCCGCGCCTGCTCGAGGACGTCTACACCGTCGCCGACGCCGTCGTGCTCGGCGGGCTGCTCATCTCGCTCCTCCGGCACGCCGACCGCGTCGCGTCCGCGTCGATCGCGCAGCTCGTCAACGTCATCGGCCCGATCATGACCGAGCCCGGTGGCGAGGCCTGGCGGCAGACCACGTTCTTCCCGTTCTCGGTCACCTCGCGTCTGGCCCACGGCACGTCGCTCAACGTCGTGGCCTCGGGTGACACCGTCGACGGCGGCAAGCACGGCACCGTCCCGGTCGTCGACTCCGCCGCCACGGTCGAGGACGGCAAGGCCGCGGTGTTCCTCGTCAACCGCCACCAGACCGAGAGCACCACGGTGACGATCGACCTCGCCGGCCTGTCCGTCGAAGGCGACGTGCACGCCGAGGGCATCTGGGACGACGACCTGCACGCCGTGAACGACCTGACGGACACCGCCCGCGTCGGCCTGAAGACGAACGAGTCCGTCCGCCGCGAGGGCGACACGATCACGATCGAGCTCCCGCCCGTCTCCTGGACGGCGATCTCGATCGGTTGAACGCCTCGGCGCACGCTGCACGCGGCGGGCGCCGAGTGAGCAGAGGACGCCGGGCCCCTCGGGGCCCGGCGTTCCTCGTGTCCGGGCTGGCCGCGCGGCCGCCGCCCGTCCGGCGAGGCTCGCCTGGGCGGACACGGCTCGGCGTCTGCGAGGCGGATTCGGTCCGCCGGGCCGAGCCTCGGCGCGGCCGCCGCGGCGGCGGTGGCGGGCCGGTGGTCGGACGGGAGGCGCGTGCCGGGCTGGCCCCGCGCCTCCCGTGCGGCGAGGCTCGCCTGGGCGGACACGGCTCGGCGTCTGCGAGGCGGATTCCGTCCGCCGGGCCGAGCCTCGGCGCGGCCGCCGCGGCGGCGGTGGCGGGCCGGGAGGCGCGTGCCGGGCGAGCCCCGCGCCTCCCGTGCGGCGAGGCTCGCCTGGGCGGACACGGCTCGGCGTCTGCGAGGCGGATTCCGTCCGCCGGGCCGAGCCTCGGCGCGGCCGCGGCGCGGCCGCCGGGGCTCAGCGCGCGGGCGGCGCCGCCGTGCTCGCGCGCTCGACGAGCCGCACCGGCACCAGGTCCGTCGCCGCCGTGACCGCTCCGCCCGCGATCTGGGTGAGCAGGGTGGCGACGGCGCGACGACCGACCTCGTCGAAGGACTGGTGCACGGTGGTGAGCGGTGGCCAGAACGAGTCGGACTCGGGGGAGTCGTCGAACCCCACCACGCTGAGCGTCGACGGCACCGGACGGCCGAGTTCGTGGCAGGCCCGGAGCACCCCGAGCGCGGTCTGGTCGTTCGCCGCGAACACCGCCGTGATCTCCGGGCGGGCCGCGATCGACAGCCCGGCGCGGTAGCCGGAGGAGGTGTTCCAGTCACCCTCGAACACCGGGGGGACCGGGCGTCCTGCCCCCGTCAGCGTCGCCGCCCACGCTGCCTGGCGCCGTGCGGCCGAGTACGACGACGCCGGACCGGAGACGTGCCAGACGGTCTCGTGCCCGAGGTCGAGCAGGTGTTGCGTGGCGAGCCGAGCGCCCTCGGCCTGGTCGGTGTCGATCGCCGGGTGGTCGGTGGTGCCGGTCGAGTCGACGACCACCATGGGCACGCCGTCGGGCAGGGCGACCTCGGCGGTGTCGATGACGTGCGACTCGATGATGATGACGACGCCGTCGACGGCCTGTTCGTGCAGGCGGGAGAACGCGCTGCGGACGCCCTCCTCGGTCCGGGACGCCATCGGCAGCAGCGTGATCGTGAAGTCGGCGGCGCCCGCGGCGTCGGCGATGGCCTCGAGCGTGCGCATGTTGCCGAACGACGCCAGCGTGAACATGATCACGCCGATGGTCCGGAAGCGCCCGGAGCGCAGCGCACGGGCGGCCCGGTTCGGGCGGTACCCGAGCTCGGCCATCGCCTGCTGGACGCGGGTCCGGGTCTCGGGGCTGACGTTGTCGAAGCCGCGGGCGACGCGGGAGACGGTCTGCATGGAGACGCCGGCGGCCTCCGCCACGGCGGAGAGCGACGGTGCCCGGCGGGGAGCGGCCGCGGGGTCGGTGGTGGTCGAGATGGTCACGCGCCCCCTTCGTACGGACGTCCGAGGTCGGCGTCCGTGCGCGACCGGTGCTGCGAACGCTAGTGCATGTTGACGTTGCCATGCTATGGTCGGGCCGTTCGATGTTGACGTCAACATCGGTCGGTCACCGTGGCACGGAGTCGTGCCAGCACAGCAGCCGGCCGGCGTCCGCACCGACGGCTCGCAGGACACGACGAAGGAGTCACATGAGCACGCTCACCGCGCGGAGCCCCGAGGCCGCGCCGCGACGGAGCGCGGGCACTGCTCCCGCTCCCCGTCGCCGCGGGAAGCCCCGCGGCCGCATGACCGGATGGCTCTTCGTCGGCCCGTTCGTCGCCGTCCTCGTCCTCATGCTCATCGTCCCGATCGGCTACGCGCTCTGGCTCAGCCTGTTCCGCGACCAGCTCATCGGTGGCAACCAGTTCGTCTGGTTCGCGAACTACGTCCAGCTCTTCCAGGACGCCAAGTTCTGGTCCGGGTTCGGTCGGGTCGCCATCTTCCTGGTCGTGCAGGTGCCGATCATGCTCGGTCTCGCCCTCGTCGCCGCCCTCGCGCTCGACAGCGCGCGCCTCTGGGGCACCGGGTTCTTCCGCATCGCGGTGTTCCTGCCGTACGCGGTCCCGGGCGTCGTCGCGGCGCTCATCTGGGGCTTCATCTACGGCAACCAGTTCGGCCTCACCGGTGCGGCGAACGACGCGCTCGGCATCGACCTGCTCCAGCCGTTCAGCCCGACCTGGGTCCTCACGTCGATCGGCAACGTGGTCACGTGGGAGTTCCTCGGCTACAACATGCTGATCTTCTACGCCGCCCTGCGGACCGTCCCCGGTGAGCTGTACGAGGCGGCCGAACTCGACGGTGCCGGCCCGATGCGCACGGTCTTCTCGATCAAGCTCCCGGCCCTCCGCGGTCCGATGGTCATCGCCACGATCTTCTCGATCATCGGCAGCTTCCAGCTCTTCAACGAGCCGAACCTGCTCAAGACGCTTGCCCCGAACGTCATCGGCAGCGCCTTCACCCCGAACATGTACGCCTACTCGCTGTCCTTCAGCGGGCAGCAGTTCAACTACTCCGCCACCGTCGCGATCGTCATGGGTGTCATCACCGCCGTCATCGCCTACGTCGTGCAGGTCCGCGGCACCCGACAGGAGAACCGATGAGCACGCTGCAGCAGCCCGCCGCCGGCCCGACCGCACCGGCCACGGTCACCGAGGCGACCACGACGCAGGGTGACCCGCGCGCGCGCCGGACCCGGGCCTCCCGGAAGGCGGCGCAGCCCGTCGACGGACGCAAGGTGAAGCGCTCCGGCCTGCTCACCGCGGTCATGGTCGTCTTCGTCGTCTACTCGTTCGCGCCGCTGTTCTACCTGCTCGTGAACAGCACGAAGACCCAGGCGTCGCTCCTGTCGACGTTCGGCCTCTGGTTCGGCGGCGACTTCCACCTCTGGCAGAACATCGTCGACACGCTCACCTACAACGACGGCATCTTCGTCCAGTGGCTCGGCAACACGCTGCTGTACGTGGTCGTCGGGGCCGGTGGCGCGACGCTGCTCGCGACCGTCGCCGGGTACGGCATGGCGAAGTTCCAGTTCCCGGGCCGTCGCGCGGTGTTCGCGATCGTCCTCGGCGCGATCGCCGTGCCGGGCACCGCCCTCGCCGTCCCGACGTTCCTGCTCTTCTCGCAGGTCGGCCTGACGAACACCCCGTGGGCGATCATCCTGCCGTCGCTCATCAGCCCGTTCGGCATGTACCTCATCTGGACGTACGCGGTCGAGGCGATCCCCACCGAACTCATCGAGGCCGCCCGCATGGACGGCGCCGGCGAGTTCCGGATCTTCTTCACCATCGCGCTGAAGCTCCTCGCCCCGGGCGTCGTCACGGTCCTGCTGTTCGCGGTCGTCGCCACCTGGAACAACTACTTCCTGCCGCTCATCATGCTGAGCGACCCGAAGTGGTACCCGCTGACCGTCGGCCTGAACCAGTGGAACGCGCAGGCCACCGGCTCCGGTGCCGAGCCGATCTACAACCTCGTCGTCACCGGTTCGCTCCTCACGATCATCCCGATCGTGGTCGCGTTCCTCTTCCTCCAGCGCTTCTGGCAGTCCGGCCTCGCGGCCGGCTCCGTCAAGGCCTGATCCCGCCACCCGGCCCCGTCCACACGACGGACCAGCCGGGAGGCCCGGCGCCACCCCGCCTCGGACCGCGCCGCCCCTCGCTCCACCCCCGCACCCCGCAGCAGTTCTCCACAACGAAGTGAAAGGCACCACCATGCAGAAGCGTCTCCGGCGCGGGCTCAGCGCCCTCGCCATCGGCGTCACCGCCGCCATGGCCCTCGCGGCCTGCGCGTCCGGCGGCTCCGGCTCAGGCGGCTCGTCCTCCGACATCTCGAAGGCACTCGACGAGGGCGGCACCCTGACCTACTGGTCGTGGACCCCGTCCGCGAAGGACCAGGTCGCCGCGTTCGAGAAGCAGTACCCGAAGGTGAAGGTCAAGCTCGTCAACGCCGGCACCGGAGCCGACCAGTACACGAAGCTGCAGAACACGGTGAAGGCCGGCTCGGGTGCGCCCGACGTCGCCCAGGTCGAGTACTACGCGCTGCCGCAGTTCGCCCTGTCCGAGTCGCTCCTCGACCTGAGCTCCTACGGCTTCGACGACCTCGAGGACAAGTTCGCCGCGAGCACGTGGAACTCGGTGTCGATGGACGGCAAGGTCTACGGTCTGCCGCAGGACTCCGGCCCGATGGCCATGTTCTACAACAAGAAGGTGTTCGACGAGTACGGCATCGAGGTGCCGAAGACGTGGGACGAGTACGTCGCGGCAGCGAAGAAGCTCCACGAAGCCGACCCCGAGAAGTACCTCGCCGCCGACTCCGGCGACGCGGGCTTCACCACGAGCATGATCGCCCAGGCCGGCGGTACCCCGTTCGCCACCGACGGGGACAAGGTGACGATCAACCTGCAGGACG
This sequence comes from Curtobacterium sp. MCBD17_032, assembly GCF_003234855.1. Taxonomy (GTDB): domain Bacteria; phylum Actinomycetota; class Actinomycetes; order Actinomycetales; family Microbacteriaceae; genus Curtobacterium. The sequence goes on along the minus strand of NZ_QKTO01000003.1, from coordinate 413,990 downwards.
AGGGCACGGAGAAGTGGACCCAGACCTGGGACCAGCTCGTCGAGCAGGGCCTCCTGGCGAAGACCGTCGGCTGGACCGACGACTGGTACAAGCAGCTCGGCAACGGCCAGATCGCCACGATGATCACCGGCGCCTGGATGCCCGGCAACCTCGAGGCCAGCGTCGCCGACGCAGCCGGTGACTGGCGCGTCGCCCCGATGCCGACCTACGACGGCGGGCCCGCACAGACCGCGAACAACGGCGGCAGCGCGCAGGTCGTCATGGAGCAGTCGAAGAACCCGGCGCTCGCGGCCGGCTTCCTCAAGTGGCTGAACTCGTCGGAGGAGTCCACGAAGGTCTTCATGGAGTCCGGCGGGTTCCCGTCGACCACCGCCGACCTCGAGTCCTCGGCGTTCCTCGAGGAGAAGCCGGAGTACTTCGGCGGCCAGCAGATCAACAAGGTGCTCGTCGACGCGTCGAAGTCCTCGGACAACGACTTCACCTACCTGCCGTACCAGGTGTACGCGAACAGCGTCTACGCCGACACCGTCGGGCAGTCGTACGAGAAGGGCACGTCGCTCGAGTCCGGTCTCAAGGCCTGGCAGGACGCGCTCGTGAAGTACGGCAAGGACCAGGGCTTCACGGTCTCCACCAAGTAGCAGCACCCCTCCGACGCGGCCGTGCGGGCATCCCGCACGGCCGCGTCCCCCTGCCGCCCCCTCCCAGAAAGGCGCGAGATGCGCTTCGCCATCGGCGACACCGACTTCCTGCTCGACGGGCAGCCGCACCGCGTGCTCTCCGGCGCGATCCACTACTTCCGCGTCCACCCCGACCTGTGGGCGGACCGGATCCGCAAGGCCAAGCTCATGGGCCTCAACACCGTCGAGACCTACGTCGCGTGGAACGCGCACGAGGCCACGCCGGGCTCGTTCGACTTCAGCGGCGGCCTCGACCTCGGCCGGTTCCTCGACCTCGTGGCCGCCGAGGGCATGCACGCCATCGTCCGTCCCGGCCCGTACATCTGCGCCGAGTGGACGAACGGCGGGCTACCGTTCTGGCTGTTCACCGACGGCACCGTCGGGATCCGCCGCGACGAGCCGCAGTTCCTCGCCGCCGTCGGTCGCTACCTCGACGCCCTGGCGCCGATCCTCGTGCCCCGGCAGATCGACGCCGGCGGACCGATCGTGCTCGTGCAGGTGGAGAACGAGTACGGCGCGTACGGCTCCGATCCCGTGTACCTCGAGAAGCTCGAGCGCATGCACCGGGACATCGGGCTCACCGTGCCGTTCACGAGCGTCGACCAGCCGATGGACTCGATGCTCGAGGACGGGTCGCTCCCGTCGCTGCACAAGACCGGGTCGTTCGGGTCCCGCTCCGCGTCTCGGCTCGAGCGGCTGCGGCAGGCACAGCCCACCGGCCCGCTGATGTGCTCCGAGTTCTGGGACGGCTGGTTCGACAGCTGGGGTGAGCACCACCACACCACGCCGGCCGCGGCCAGCGCGGAGGACCTCGACGTCCTGCTCGCTGCCGGCGGCTCCGTGAACATCTACATGTTCCACGGCGGGACCAACTTCGGCTTCACGAACGGTGCGAACGACAAGGGCGTGTACCGGCCCATCGCCACGTCCTACGACTACGACGCCCCGCTCGACGAGGCCGGCCGTCCGACCGACAAGTTCCACGCCTTCCGTCAGGTCATCGCGCGCTACGCGCCCGTCCCGGAGCTGCCCCCGACGATGCAGCCCGGCGGGTCCGGCCGGCTCGCGAGCGCGCTCGACGGCCTGGAGGCCCGACGCGCTCCCGCCGCGGACGTGGCCGTCCGCCTCGACCGCGTCGTACCGCTCGCCGGACTGCTGCCCACGATCACGTCCTGGACCACGCACGAGACGCCGCCGACCTTCGACGAACTGGGCGCCGCTTCCGGTTTCGTCCTGTACCGGACCGAGGTCGACCTGCCGGAGGGCGGCGTCCTCACGGTCGCGGAGGAGGTGCGCGACCGCGTGCTCGTCAGCCTCGCCGGACGTCCGGTCGGCGTCCTCGAGCGGGAGCACCACGACCGCGCCATCACGCTGCCGCCGGCCACGGGCCTCCTGGAACTGCTCGTGGAGGACCAGGGCCGGGTCGACTACGGCCCCCGGATCGGCGAGCCGAAGGGGCTCATCGGTGCGGTGCGCGTCGACGACGTCGTCCTCGCACGCTGGACGGTGTCGCCGCTCGCGCTCGACCCGCTGCCGGACACGGCCGTCGCGGCGCTCCGCGCGGCGCCGGCGTCCGCGGGGGAGACCATCGCCGGTCCGGCGTTCGGCTCCGGCTCGTTCGACCTCCCCGAGAGCGGGGCGGTGCTCGACCGGTACCTCGCCCTGGACGGGTTCCGGAAGGGCGTTGCGTGGGTCAACGGCTTCTGCCTCGGTCGGTACTGGTCGCGGGGACCCCAGGGCACCCTCGCCGTCCCCGGTCCGGTGCTCCGGGCCGGGCGGAACGAGGTCGTCGTCTTCGAGGTGCACGCCGCGGCCTCGCGCACGGTCTGCATGTGCGTCGAGCCGGAGCTCGGGCACACCGAGGCCTGACCGACCGAGTCCCGCGACGACGAACGGCCCCGGCGGATGTCCGGGGCCGTTCGATCGTGGTCGTGCGGTCAGCAGGTCGGTTCGGGCACGAGCACCGCGATCCGCCCGACGCGCACGAGCGGCACCCCACCGCGTTCACCCAGCCGCTCACCGGCGAACCGGACGAGCACGCCGGGCTCGGTCCGCTCGGCCTCGACGAGCGCGGCCGCCTGGGCCGGTGTGACCAGCAACTCCCACGGGCGGCGGACGCCCGCGCTGTCCTCGGAGCACAGCTCCAGCAGGACGCCGACCCGCGTCCCCGTCGGCCCCTCGGTGGTGGTCGTCCCGGTGCGCAGCCCCACCAGCGCGCCCGTGTGCGTGACGATCTCGTTCATGGTTCCCCCTCGTTCTCGGCGTCCTCGCCGCGATGAGCTTACGGCTGCGAGGATCTCTCGCACCTCATCCGGAAGGTGGGGAAACGGGACGCGTCGTCCGCCGTTCGGCTGACGGCAGCATCGGAGGCGGAGCCGGGCCCGCCGCCCGGGTCGCGCAACGTGCCGTCGGTCGGCCGCCGGAGTCGCACGACCTGCCGGATCGGCTGGCTCGGAGCGGCGGTCCATGCGACCTCGGCGAGCTCCTCGAGGTCACGTGCATTCAGAAGGCGCGCGCGCCTGCCCATCCGCGGACGCGCAGGAGCCCTTCGCGGCGCCAGATCCAGTACGGGGCGAACTTCGTGCCGTCGTCCTCCCGTGCCTTCGTCAGGAGCCAGATCTGCCGTCGGTGCTGCCGCCCGTCGTCGTCCACCCACTCGACGAAGCCGTCGTCGAGGACGGTCGTGATCTGCACTCGAGGCACGGACCAGCTCATGACGTACCCGTCGTACCGGAGCATCTGGTCCTCGAGGCGGACCGCGACGCGGTGGGCGCGGACGGTCATCCACAGACCGAGTCCGACGAACAGCGTCCCGAGGACCACGACGAACGCCCGCGCCGATGCCTCCGGAACGAAGGCAACCCCGATGAGGACCATGCCGACCACGATCTGCAGCGGGCCGACCGCTGCGGCGTTCGCGGTTCGTTCCCATCGCGGCGCCCGGATGACCTGGCCGGCCATCACCCGACCTCGTCGAGACCGTCGAGGTCCGCGAGGGCCTGCTCGGCCTGCGCGAGCCGCTCGGACTCCGGTCGGGTCCACCACTCCGGGCCGCGTTCCCCGAGGCCGTGCTTCGCGAGCCCGTTGCGGTGACGGGCAGCTGCGACCGCGTCCTCGTCGCCGGCCCGTCGCGCCTGCTTCACGGCGTTGCGACCACGGCCGAGGTGGGACCGGAGGCGTGCGGCGACGTCCTCGGGGAGCGTCGGGTCGGTCCGGCGCCAGCGCCGTCCGTCCACGACGAAGTAGTGGTCGTCCTCCACGCCGGCGGTCATGCCGTCGAGTCTGCACGAGCCACCCCCAGAGGTGTCGGTGGTGACCGGTAGAACGGTGGGTGATGACCGAGTCCCGCATGCGCCCCCTGCTCGACGTCAAGCGCATCTACGCCGAGGACGCCGCCCTCGAACTGCCACGCGGGCAGGAGATCGTCGGGCAGTGGCCGGACGCCGAGATCGTGCCGGTCGCGTCCCACTGGCAGATCCCCGAGGTGCACGGCGACGAGCGGAACGTCTCCCGCTGGGTGCGGATCAAGACCGAGGCGCTCGTCCTCGGCGTCAAGAAGTCGATCGTCACACGGCCGAACGGGCGCTCGGCGGACTTCATCGCCCCGTCGACCGCGAACGGCTGCGCGATGGCGTGCGCGTACTGCTACGTCCCCCGGCGCAAGGGCTACAGCAACCCGGTCACCGTCTTCGCCAACATCGAGCAGATCACCAAGCACCTCGCTCGCAACATCCAGAAGCAGGGACCGAAGACCGAGCCGAACCAGTGCGACCCCGACGCGTGGGTGTACGACATCGGTGAGAACAGCGACTGCTCGGTGGACGCCATGCTCAGCGACAACGTCCGCGACCTCTGCGACCTGTTCCGGATGACGCCGACCGCGAAGGCCTCGTTCGCGACGAAGTACGTCAACCGCGACCTGCTCGACTGGGACCCGATGGGGCGCACCCGCATCCGCTTCTCACTCATGCCGCACGAGACGGCGAAGGTGACGGACATCCGGACGTCACCGATCGCGGAACGACTGGCCGCCGTGAACGACTTCGTCGAGGCCGGGTACGAGGTGCACCTGAACTTCTCGCCCGTCATCCTGACGCCGACGTGGGAGACCGACTGGGCCGCCCTGCTGCGGGAGGTCGACGACGTGCTCTCGCCGGCAGCGAAGGCGCAGCTCGCGGCCGAGGTGATCTTCCTCACCCACAACGAGCAGCTGCACGAGGTGAACCTCGGCTGGCACCCGAAGGCCGAGGACCTGCTCTGGCGTCCGGATCTGCAGGAGCAGAAGCTGTCCCAGAACGGTGCCGTCAACATCCGGTACCGCGCGGCGATGAAGGCGCGGCACATCGAGCGCTTCCGCCAGCTCGTCGACGAGAACCTGCCCTCCTGCCGCATCCGCTACGCGTTCTGACCTGGTACCGGGCAGGCTGGCGTCATGACACTCTCTGCGCGCGAACTGGCCGGGCGGATCTGCATCGGCGTCGCTGCGGTCGCCGCCCCCGTGGGCGCCTTCGTCTTCGACTACAACGAGACCCACGTCAAGAACCCGGCTTGGCCGCCGCACGCCAAGTTCCACAACGCGCAGACGATGTCACTCGCGGTGGCGTTGGCCGGCCTCACCGTGTGGCGCCTGCGTCCCGCGGTGCGTGACGTCGGTCTCGCGAGCAGCATCGCCTCCACCTACTGGGTGACACAGGTGACGAGCCTCGCCTTCCCCGGCACGGCGCTGGCCGATCCCGGAGTGCAGTACCGCGACGTCAAGGGCGACCAGCGCGTCCCGATCATCGCCTGCCTCGCGCTCGTCGCCGTGGGGACACTGCTCGCCCGTCGGCGTCCCTGACCCGCACACGAGGCCGATGCAGCTCACCGATCCGCTCGCCACGCTGGTCGGGCCGACCCTGGCCGACGCCCTCCGTGTCCTCGCGCAGACCGACGTCGGCGGGAGGGGGCTCGCGGTCCGATGCTCGACATCGGCCCCTGCCGTCGCGGCGAAGGAGAGCTCAGCCCTCGGACGGTGGCGACCGAGAGCTGAGCTGACTTCCTCATCGTCAGGCGCTGCGCTGCTGCTCCCGCTCGAGCTTGCGTGCAGCGAGCGCGCGTTCGTCCTTGCCGACGAAGAAGAGCAGGACGATCGCGACCACGACGCAGCCGAGGATCAACGCGAACGTCACGTCCCACCCGAACGCGTGGACCGAGAGGCCCACACCGGTCGACGCCAGGGTGGCGCCCAGGACGTAGCCGAACAGGCCGGTGAACCCGGCGGCGGTGCCGGCGACGGAGCGCGGGCTGAGGTCGAGCGCCTGCAGCCCGATGAGCATGACCGGCCCGTAGATGAGGCCGCCGATGAGGACGAGCATCGCGAGCGAGACCCCGAGCGGGCCCTCCACCGGGGACAGCCAGTACACCGCGAGTGCGACACCGACGGCGGCCATGAACAGGATGCCGGTCGGCGACCGTCGCCCGCGGAACACCTTGTCGCTGATGTAGCCGCAGAGCAGCGTGCCCGGGATGCCGGCGAGTTCGAACAGTGAGAACCCGGCGATGCCTTCGCCGAGGCTGGCACCACGGACCTCGGCCAGGTAGACCGGCGCCCAGACGAGCACGCCGTAGCGGAGGGTGTAGACGAACACGTTGGCGAGTGCGAGCTTCACCATCGTGCCGTTCGTGAGGACGTAGCGGCGCAGGGTCGTCCAGGTGGACGCGCCGTCGTCAGCGGCATCGGTCTCGACCGGTGCCGGGTCGTTCCGGTACTCCTCGATGGGCGGCAGGCCCTCGGACTCCGGCGTGTCCCGGAGCAGCACGAAGGCCACCACGGCGATCACGAGGCAGACGATGGCGGGGAACCAGAAGACGCTCTGCCATCCGCCGAACCACGCGAGGCCGAGACCCGCGAGGCCGCCGGCCCCGGCGCCGCCGACGTTGTGCGCGACGTTCCAGATCGCCGTCTTGCTTCCGCGCTCCGACGTCGAGAACCAGTGCACGAGGGTACGCCCGCTGGGCGGCCACCCCATGCCCTGGAAGAACCCGTTGAAGATCATCACGACGGCGAAGAACGCGACGGACGCGCCGACCGCCGGGACGAAGGCGATGAACAGGTTCGCGATCGCGGACAGCACGAGCCCGATCGGCAGGAACCAGCGTGCGCTGCTGCGGTCGCTGACGATCGCGCTGAGGAACTTGCTGACGCCGTACGCGAGCAGCACGCCGTTCGTGATGACACCGAGGCCGACGGTGCTGAACCCGTTCTCGTCGCGCAGGATCGTCGCGACGAGCGGCACGTTGTTGCGGATGAGGTAGTAGGCGGCGTAGCCGATGAAGATGCCGATGAAGACCTGCAGTCGCAAGCGCGGGTAGCGCCGGGCGACCGTCGCCGCGTCGAGTCGGGCTGCCGGAGGTGGTGCAGCGAGGAAGGCGGTGAGGCCCTTGCGTGTCGCCACGTCGGTCTGTGTTCGAGGATGTGTCATTGGTCCTGATCCGTCGGGGGAGTGTCGGTCACTGGCGGGCGCAGCGTCACGCCCTCGCCCCTCGCCCCTCGACAGCAGCCAGCCGGATCGGAAGTGGTACTCACGTACGCAGTCCGGAGGCTGGAGGTGGTTGCACGCCGAGGAGTCGGAGACGCAGGCAACGATCGAGCTCGGATCGGCAGTGATCTCGATCTCGTTCACGACGCTCCCGCCGTGGGAACCCTACCTCTCCCTGAGCGGAAGGACAGGCTCGGCGCCGGCGTGCTCGACCCTTCTCCACCGGCGGCACCACCGCCTCAGCGCGGACGGCGGATCCGGATCGGGCCCTTCGCGGTCGACGGGTCGACGACGTTCCCGCCCTGGGTGATCTCGACCTCGCCCCGCGCGACCATCCGCCGGGCGGCGCGACGCGCGGGTTCCATGAGGTCGCGCCAGTCCTCGCCGCCGACGGCACGGGCGGCATCCGACGGGCAGATGCTCGAGGTCAGCGCGCGGGCGTCGAGCAGCGCGTCGATCGTGTGCTCGAGGGTCCGGTCGGTGTCGTCGAGCCCGTGGCGTCGGCACGCGTCGGAGCACCACTTGGTGTCCGGGCCGGCGGTGTCGGGCATGCGCCGACCGCAGGACGCGCACGTCCGTTCCGCGTGCGCGGCCTCGAGTCGGCGTGCGTCGTCCTCGGTCCGGATGGTTCGTCCCATGCCCCCATGATCGTCCCGGCCACCGACGCGCTTCCAGGCTGGCGGTACCCCGGTCCACGGTCCTGGCCAGGGCCGCCTGGCAGCATGCATGGATGGACACAGCAGCCGAGCCGGACCCCGCCGCCGCGACGAGGCCGAGCGAGCCCGCCTGGGTCGAGCACGTCATGTGGTGGCACGTCTACCCGCTCGGCTTCGTCGGCGCGGAGGTCCGGTCCGACACCACGGTCGACGCACGTCCCGTGGAGCACCGGCTCGGGCACCTGGAGGGCTGGCTCGACCACGTGGTGGACCTCGGCCTGAACGGACTGCTGCTCGGGCCGGTCTTCGCGAGTTCGTCGCACGGCTACGACACGGTCGACCACTTCCGGATCGACCCCCGACTCGGCGACGACGCGGACTTCGACCGCCTGGTGGCCGCTGCGCGCGAGCGGGGGATCCGCGTGCTGCTCGACGGCGTCTTCAACCACGTCGGCCGTGAGCACCCGGCGTTCCGCCAGCTCGAGACCGCGGGACCGGACGCCGACACCGCGGGCTTGTTCGCCGTTGACTGGTCGGGCTGGCAGCCGGGGCAGCCGGTACCGGTCGGGTCGTTCGAGGGGCACGACATCCTCGTCGCACTCGACCACGCGTCGCAGCAGACCGAGGACCTCGTCGTAGCGGTCATGACGCACTGGCTGGAGCGTGGCATCGACGGCTGGCGGCTCGACGCCGCCTACGCGGTGCCGCCGGCGTTCTGGGCCCGGGTGCTGCCGCGCGTGCGCGAGCGGTTCCCGGACGCCTGGTTCTCGGGCGAGGTCATCCACGGCGACACCGCGGCGATCGTCCGGGAGTCGACGATGGACTCGACCACCCAGTACGAGCTGTGGCAGGGCATCTGGCACGGCATCGCGGACCGGAACTGCTTCGAACTGGCGCACGCGATCGAGCGGCACGACGAGTTGCTCGCGACCTCCGCCCCGAGCACGTTCGTCGGCAACCACGACGTCACCCGGATCGCGAGCGCGGTGGGGGAGGGGTTCGTCGGTCACGCCGTCGCGGTGCTCTTCACCGTCGCCGGCACGCCGTCGGTGTACGCGGGCGACGAGTTCGGCTGGACCGGCGTCAAGGAGCAGCGCGAGGGCGGCGACGACGCCGTCCGCCCCGCCTTCCCGGCGACGCCGCCGGAGCCGAGCGGGACCGCTGCCGAGCTGGTGCACGCGCACCAGGCGCTCGTCGCCCTCCGGCGTCGGCACCCGTGGCTGCACCGCGCGCACACGGACGTGGTGCACCTGACGAACGAGACGCTGGTCCTCCGGACCGCGACCGACCGGGAGGCCGTGGTCACCGCCCTGAACCTCTCGCCTGAGCCGGTGGTGCTGCCCGCGGCCGACGCGACGCGCGTCGAGGCGGGCCGGGGCGACCTGTCGGAGGGTGGGCTGCGCCTCCCGGCCGGCGCCTGGGCGGTCCTGACCGCCTGAGCCGTCCGACCTGACGGCAACGCGAAAACGACAGATCTCCGTGGGACTTCCACGGAGATCTGTCGCTTTCGGGGAGGAACCGCGGGTGCTACTTCCGGGCCGAGGCGGCGCGACGCTTGTTGAAGACGTCGAACGCGACGGCGGCGAGGAGCACCAGACCCTTGATGAGCTGCTGGAACTCGGAACCGACACCGAGGATCGACATGCCGTTGTTGAGCAGACCGATGATGAGACCACCGACGATCGCGCCCGGGACCGTACCGATGCCACCGGTGACGGCAGCGCCACCGATGAACACGGCCGCGATGGCGTCGAGCTCGAAGCCGTTGCCCGCGCTCGGCGAGGCGAGGTTGAGCTGGCCGGTGAAGACGACGCCGGCGAGGGCCGAGATGACACCCATGTTGACGAAGAGCAGGAACGTGACGCGCTTCGTCTTGACGCCGGAGAGCTGTGCGGCCAGCGGGTTGCCACCGATCGCGTAGATGTGGCGACCGAAGACCGCGCTGCGCATGACCATCGAGTACGCGATGACCAGGACGCCGAGGATCACGAGGACGATCGGGGTGCCGTTGTAGCTGGCGAGCAGCAGCGCGATGAAGATGACCAGCGCGACCGTGAACGCCATCTTGGTGATGAACCACGCGAACGGCTCGTCCTCGAGCTGGTACTTGCGACGGGTCGCACGACCACGGAAGCCGGTGATGACGAGGATCGCGGCGGCGGCGAGGCCGAGGATCATCGTGAGCGGCTCGTAGCCCGAGGTGCCGAAGGACGGCAGGAAGCCGGAGCCGAGCGAGCGGAAACCGTCCGGGAAGGGCGAGATCTGCTGGTTCTGCAGGGCGATCTGCGCGGCACCGCGGAAGGCGAGCATGCCCGCCAGGGTCACGATGAATGCCGGGATCCCGAAGTAGGCGATCCAGAAGCCCTGCCACGCGCCGACCAGTGCGCCGAGGACGAGGCAGAGGACGACCGCGATCGGCCAGGGGATGCCCCACTGGGTGATCATGACGCCCGCCATGGCACCGGTGAACGCGACGACCGAACCGACGGAGAGGTCGATGTGGCCGGCGATGATCACCATCACCATGCCGATCGCGAGGATCAGGATGTAGCTGTTCTGGACGATCAGGTTCGAGACGTTGATCGGGGCCAGCGTGATGCCGTTCGTCGTCACCTGGAAGAAGATGACGATGACGATCAGCGCGATGAACAGGCCGATCTGTCGGAGCTGCCCGGTGAGGTAGCTGGCGGCGGACTTAAGCGCGTTCATTGACTGGGGTCTCCCGTTCCTGGGTCATGTACTGCATGAGGACTTCCGGCGACGCCTCGGAGCGCGGGACGTCGGCGGTGATGGTGCCCTCGGAGAGCGTGTAGATGCGGTCGCAGATGCCGAGCAGCTCGGGGAGTTCGGAGGAGATGACGATGATCCCCTTCCCCTGGTCCGCGAGCGCGTTGATGATCGTGTAGATCTCGTACTTCGCGCCGACGTCGATGCCGCGGGTCGGCTCGTCGAGGATGAGCACGTCCGGGTCGGAGTACATCCACTTCGACAGGACGACCTTCTGCTGGTTCCCGCCGGAGAGCTTGCCGGTCACCGCGTTCACGGTCGGCGCCTTGATGTTCATGTTCTTGAGGAACTGGCGCGCGACGGTCGTCTCCTCAGAGCCGTTCACGAAGCCCCACTTGGCGAGCTTGCCGAGTGCCGAGCCGGAGACGTTCCGCTTGATGTCGTCGATCAGGTTGAGGCCGTAGCGCTTCCGGTCCTCGGTCGCGTAGGCCAGGCCGTTGTCGATCGCGGCGGTGACCGTGTTCGTCTTGATCGGGGTGCCGCGCTTGTAGACGGTGCCGCTGATCCCGGTGCCGTACGAGTGCCCGAAGACGCTCATCGCCAGCTCGGTGCGGCCGGCGCCCATCAGCCCGGCGATCCCGACGATCTCGCCGGCGCGGACGGTGAGGTTCGCCTGGTGGATGATCTCGCGGGAGGCGTCGAGGGGGTGGTGGACGGTCCAGTCCTCGATGCGCAGGAGCTCTTCGCCGATCTTCGACTCGTGCTCCGGGTAGCGGGTGGAGAGATCGCGGCCGACCATGCCGCGGATGATGCGGTCCTCGGAGACCTCGCCGGCGTGCATGTCGAGGGTCTCGATGGTCTGGCCGTCACGGATGATCGTGACCTTGTCCGCGATCGCCTTGATCTCGTTGAGCTTGTGGCTGATGATGATCGCCGTCATGCCCTCGGCCTGCAGCGAGCGGATCAGGTCGAGCAGGTGCGCGGAGTCGTCGTCGTTCAGCGCTGCGGTGGGCTCGTCGAGGATGAGGAGCTTCACCTTCTTCGAGAGCGCCTTCGCGATCTCGACGAGCTGCTGCTTGCCGACGCCGATGTCCGTGATCTTCGTGATCGGGTTGTCCTTGAGCCCGACGCGCTTCAGGAGCGTCGCGGCCTCGAGGTTCGTCTTGTTCCAGTCGATGAAGCCGCCCTTGGAGCGCTCGTTCCCGAGGAAGATGTTCTCGGCGATCGACAGGTAGGGGCTCAGCGCGAGCTCCTGGTGGATGATGACGACGCCGGCGTCCTCGGAGTCGTTGATGTTCGAGAACGAGACCGGCTTGCCGTCGAGCAGGATCTCGCCCTCGAAGCTGCCGGCCGGGTAGACGCCGGACAGGACCTTCATGAGCGTGGACTTGCCCGCGCCGTTCTCACCGCAGATCGCGTGGACCTGGCCCCGTTCGACCTGGAGCGAGACGTTCTGCAGGGCCTTGACGCCGGGGAACGTCTTGGTGATGTCGCGCATCTCGAGGATGGTGTCCGCCACGGGACCGCCTTCCGTTGGGCGCCGGGACGGCGCGCGAGTGGGTGGGGACGGACGGGAGGCCCGGTGCCGGCCCGGCACCGGGCCTCCCGTCCGAGGGAGGGTTGCGACCTACTTGAGGTCGGCGTCCGTGTAGTACCCGGAGTCGACGAGGACCTTCTCGTAGTTGTCCTTGGTGACCACCGTCGGCTGGAACAGGAACGTCGGGACGACCTTGACCTTGTTGTCGTAGGTCTTGGTGTCGTTGACCTCGGGCTTCTTGCCCGAGAGCAGGTCCTGGGCCATCGACGCGGACTTGTCGGCCAGCTGGCGCGTGTCCTTATAGATGGTCGAGTACTGCTGGCCGGCGATGATCGACTTCACCGAGGCGGCCTCGGCGTCCTGGCCGGTGACGACCGGGAGCGGTCGGTCGGACGAACCGTAGCCGGCACCCTGGAGCGCCGAGATGATGCCGATCGAGATGCCGTCGTACGGGGAGAGCACGCCGTCGAGCTTGGTGCCGCCGGAGTACGACTTCGCCACGAGGTTCTGCATGCGGGCCTTGGCGAGCGCCGGGTCCCACTGCTGGGTCGCGGCCTGCGTGAAGCCGTCCTGGCCGGAGCCGATCGTCAGCGTGCCGTCCTCGAGGTACGGCTTGAGGGTGTCCATCGCGCCGTTGAAGAAGAACGTGGCGTTGTTGTCGTCGGGCGAGCCGGCGAACACCTCGATGTTGAAGGGGCCCTTCTCGTCGGTCTTCTTGCCGTCGGCGTCGACGAGTCCGAGGCCGGTGAGGAGCGAGGTCGCCTGGTCGACACCGACCTTGTAGTTGTCGAACGACACGTAGTAGTCGACGTTCTCGTTGCCGGTGAGCAGGCGGTCGTAGGAGATGACCTTGATGCCGGCGTCGGCCGCGGCGTCGAGCTGGTCGGACAGCGATCCACCGTCGATGGACGCGACGATGAGGACCTTCGCGCCCTTGGTGATCATGTTGCTGACCTGCTGGACCTGCTGCGGGATCTTGTTGTCCGCGTACTCGAGGTCGACCTTGTAGCCGGCCTTCTCGAGGCTGCTCTTGACGGCGTCGCCGTCCTTGATCCACCGCTCGGAGACCTTGGTCGGCATCGCGACGCCGACGAGGGCGCCCTTGTTGCCGTTGCTGTCGCCGCCGCTGTCAGAGCCGGTGGCACCGCGGCCGCCGGCAGAGCAGGCGGCCAGGGAGAGGGCGAGACCGAGAGCGGTGACGCTCGCGACGATCCTGCGCTTCTTCATCGAAGTACCTCTGTTCCTCTCGCGTCGACGTCGACGCGCTCGGGTGCGGGGCTGCTGTGTCCCGCTGGGGATGTGATGCTCCAAGTGAGCGCTCACATCATGTTGGTTCTGGTACACGGTGTCAACTCGTCGTGACCGTATCGGTATGCGCCGCCCCGGACGAACGCCGCGGTACGGTGACCGGGTGAGCACGACGACGACGCCGAACGGCAGGCCCCGCAAGGCCCCGACGATCTTCGACGTCGCCGAGCGCGCGGGCGTCTCGCACCAGACCGTGAGCCGCGTGATCAACGGGGACCCGACGGTCCGGGACGGCTTCCGGTCGCGGGTGACGACCGCGATCGGGGAGCTCGGCTACCGTCCGCGCGCCGCTGCCCGGGCCCTGGCCGGCGGACGGAGCCGGGCGCTCGGCCTGGTCAGTGCGGGGGACGCGCTGTACGGACCGTCGAGCACCGCGATCGGGTTCGAGCGGGCCGCGCGCACCGCCGGGTACCACGTGCTCCTCTCGACGCTGCCCGACGACCCCCGGCCGGTCGACCTGTCCGAGGCGCTCACGACACTGCTCGCCCAGGACGTCGCCGCCGTGGTCCTCGTCGCCGCCGACAACCGGGTGCTCGACGCCCTCGCCTCGCTGACCATGGCCGTGACGGTGCCCGTCGTGGTCGCGAACGCGGTCCAGCGGGACGCCGTGCCGACCGACCTGGTCGTGCCCGGGAGCGGCGGTGCCACCGTCTCCGCCGTCGCCATCGACCAGGCCGCCGGGACGACCATGGCGTTGCAGCACCTGTTCGACCGCGGACACCGGCGGATCGTGCACATCGCCGGCCCCGGCATCTCGCAGGAGGGCGAGGTGCGCCGTGCCACCTACGAGCGGACCATGCGCGCCCGCGGGCTCACCCCGGTCGTGCTCGACGGCGACTGGACCCCGGCGAGCGGGTTCGCGGCCGGGCGCTCGCTCGACGTCACGGCCGTCGACGCGGTCTTCGCGGGCAACGACCAGATGGCGCTCGGCGTGCTGCACGCCTTCGCGGAGGAGGGCCTGCGCGTCCCCGACGACGTCGCCGTCGTGGGCTTCGACGACATCCCGGAGGCGGCGCACTTCACCCCGCCGCTGACCACCGTGCGCCAGGACTTCCAGGCGATGGGGGAGCGCGTGCTCGCCTCGGCCCGGGCGCTGCTCGAGGGCGGCCAGCACGACGAGGCACTGCTGCAGCCGGAGCTGGTGGTGCGGCGCTCGGCGTAGCCTCGCGCCATGACGACGACGTCTCCCGCAACCGGCCCTGTCTCGCCCTCCACCTCGGCCCTGCGCCCCCTGCCGCACGGTGCCCTCCGCCTGGGTGCCGGGTACTGGGGAGCGTGGCAGGAGCGGAACGGGAGCGCCGTGCTCCGGCACTGCGAGGACTGGATCGAGCGGATCGGCTGGGCCGGCAACTTCGACGGTGCGGCCACCGGTGCGCCGTTCGAGCACGCGGGTATCGAGTTCGTCGACTCCGAGGTGTACAAGCTCCTCGAGGCCATGGCCTGGGAGCTCGGACGCACCGGGGACGCGGAGCTCCAGGTGCGGTACGAGCGGCTCGTCGACCGGGTCGCCGCCGCCCAGGACGATGACGGGTACCTGCACACCGCGTTCGGACGGCCGTGGCAGCGGCCCCGGTGGTCGGACCTCGAGTGGGGCCACGAGCTCTACTGCATGGGCCACCTCATCCAGGCGGCCGTCGCCCGGCTCCGGACGGCCGGCAGCGGGCGGTTGGTCGACGTGGCGGTCCGCGTCGCCGACCACCTGGTCGTGGTGTTCGGGGACGGCGGACGGGAGGCGGTGTGCGGCCACCCGGAGATCGAACCGGCCCTCGTCGAGCTCGGTCGGGCGACCGGCGACGTCCGGTACGTCCGGCTGGCCCAGCTCTTCATCGAACGACGCGGACACGGTCGGCTCGGGCCGATCGCCTTCGGTCCGGAGTACTTCCAGGACGACGTGCCGGTGCGGGAGGCCGACGTCTGGCGCGGGCACGCCGTCCGGGCGATGTACCTGGCGGCGGGAGCGGTCGACGTCGCGGTCGAGACCGGCGACGCGGATCTCGTCGCCGCAGTCGAACGGCAGTGGTCCAACACCGTGGCCACGCGCACCTACCTGACCGGTGCGATGGGCTCCCACCACCAGGACGAGGCGTTCGGGGCCGACTTCGAGCTGCCACCGGACCGCGAGTACGGCGAGACCTGCGCGGCGATCGCGTCGAACATGGTGTCGTGGCGTCTGCTGCTCGAGACGGGGGAGTCGAAGTACGCGGACCTCATCGAGCGCACGCTGTACAACGCCGTCATGGTGGCACCCCGCGCGGACGGTCGGGCGTTCTTCTACGCGAACACGATGCACCAGCGCGTCGAGGGCGCGGTGCCCCCGGAGGGCGACCTCAGCGACCGCGCCCTGTCGAGCCTCCGCGCGCCGTGGTTCGCGGTGTCGTGCTGCCCGACGAACCTCGCCCGGACCCTGGCCAGTGTCGAGTCGGTCTTCGCGACGATGACCGACGACGGCCTGCAGCTGCACCAGTACGGCGACCTCGACATCGAGCTGACCCTGCCCGGCGGCGCCCAGGTCGGTTTCCGGGTGCGCTCTGGGTGGCCGACCGACGGCACCGTCGTCGTCGAGGCGACCCGGGCGACCGGCATCCCGGTCGCGCTCCGGCTCCGCGTGCCCTCGTGGGCCGGCGAGGCCACACTCGAGACGCCGGACGGCTCCCGTCAGGTGGCCGGCGAGCAGACCGTGACCGTCGAGCGCGCGTTCGTCCCGGGGGATCGGGTCGTGCTCCGGGTGCCGGTGGCCGCACGGCTCACTGCTCCGGACCCGCGGATCGACGCGGTCCGCGGCACGCTCGCCGTCGAACGAGGCCCGCTCGTCTACGCCCTGGAGTCGACCGACCTCGGTCGGGACGTCGGGGAGGTCGTCCTCGTCGCGGACTCCGTGCCGGAGGACGACGGTCCGGACGACGTCCGGGTGTGGCTCCGGCCGCGGTCGGTGCGCGCCGACGGTGCGCTGCCGTACGGGGCGACGTCCGTGGACGACGGGGCAGCCGAACCCGTCCGGCTGGTGCCGTACGCGTCGTGGGGGAACCGGGGTCCGTCGACCATGCGCGTGTTCCTCCCGGTCGGGTAGGACGCCCCGCCGACACGGCCGACGAGTTGTCCGCGTGAGCGCTCACGCGCTACGGTGTGAGCGCTCACTCGACGGCGAGAGCAGGAGGCCCCCATGAGCGACGACCGGACCCGCGAGATCGCGGACGGCCGCACGACCCTCGGCATCGAACTCGGTTCGACCCGCATCAAGGCGTGCCTGGTGGGAGAGGACCTGACGGTCATCGCCTCCGGCTCGCACGAGTGGGAGAACGAGTACGTCGACGGCCGCTGGACCTACCCGCTGGCGGCGGTCGAGACCGGTGTCCGCGCCGCGTACGCCGCGCTGGTCGCCGACGTCCAGGAGCAGCACGGCTCCGTCCCGACGACGTTCCGCGCGGTCGGCGTCTCGGCCATGATGCACGGCTACCTGCCGTTCGACGCAGCGGGCGACCTCCTCGTCCCCTTCCGCACCTGGCGCAACACCTCGACGGGCCCTGCGGCCGCCGCGCTCAGCGACGCGCTCGGCTTCAACATCCCGCTCCGCTGGTCGGTCGCGCACCTGTACCAGGCCGTCCTCGACGACGAGCAGCACGTCGCGCACATCGACGGCGTCACGACGCTCGCCGGGTACGTGCACCGCCGCCTGACCGGCCGGGACGTCCTCGGTGTCGGTGACGCCTCCGGCATGTTCCCGATCGACCCGGCGACGCAGGACTACGACGCCGCGATGCTCGCGACCGCGCAGGACCTCATCGGCGTCGACGACCTCCGTGCCCTGCTGCCCGAGGTGCTCGTCGCCGGGCAGGACGCCGGCGCGCTGACCCCGGAGGGCGCTGCGTGGCTCGACGCCTCCGGCGCGCTGCAGCCCGGCGCCCCGCTCTGCCCGCCCGAGGGTGACGCCGGCACCGGGATGGTGGCCACGAACGCCGTCGCCCAGCGCACCGGCAACGTCAGCGTCGGCACGAGCATCTTCGCGATGGTCGTGCTCGAACAACCGCTGTCGACCCCGCACGAGGAGCTCGACGTCGTCACCACGCCCGCCGGTGACGCCGTCGCGATGGTGCACTGCAACAACGGTGCGAGCGAGATCGGCAGCTGGGCCCGGGTCTTCGGGCGGTTCGCCGAGGCCGCCGGCAGCCCGGTCGACGCCGACACCGTGTTCCGCACGCTCCTCGACGAGGCCGCCGCCGCCGACCCCGACGCGGGCGGGCTGCTCGCCGTGAACTACCTCGCGGGCGAGCCCGTCACCGGCGTTGCGGCCGGCCGACCGCTGCTCCTCCGTGCGCCCGACGCCCGGTTCACGCTCGGCAACCTCGTCCGCGCCGAGCTCATGGGTGCGTTCGCGACGCTCGCGATCGGCATGGAGGTCCTGCACGGCGAGCGCGTCACCGTCGACCGGATGACCGCGCACGGCGGGCTCTTCCGCACGCCCGGACTGCCGCAGCGCCAGCTCGCCGCCGCCCTCCGCGTGCCGGTCGCGCTCGAGGCCACCGCGAGCGAGGGCGGGGCATGGGGCATCGCCGTCCTCGCCGCCTACCTCGAGCACGCCGCCGACACGTCGCTCGCCGAGTACCTCGACACCACCGTCTTCGGGAGTGCTGCGGCGGACGTCGTCGACCCGGACGACCGCGACGTCGACGGCTTCACCGCCTCCCTCGACCGCTTCCGTGCCGCGCTCCCGATCCAGGCGATCGCGGCCACGGTGCCCGGCGCGACCACCCGGAGCGGCGAGCCGACGGTCGCAGGCGAGCCGGGCCTCCCGGCCGACACCGACACCGACACCGACGCCGACGCCGACACCGACCCCCAGCAGGAACAGGACGTGACCCGATGACCGACGACACCACCCGAGCGGCCGTGGCCGCAGCGCGCGAGCGTGTGGCCCGCCTGCACGGCGAGCTCGTCCGCTACGGCCTGGTGATCTGGACCGGCGGCAACGTCTCCGAGCGCGTGCCCGGCACCGACCTCTTCGTGATCAAGCCGAGCGGGGTCGTCAGCGAGGACCTCGCGCCCGAGAACCAGGTCGTCTGCACCCTCGACGGCGTGCCCGCCGACGGCTGGGACAACGCCCACGGCCCGTCGAGCGACACCGCCGCGCACGCCTACGTGTACCGGAACATGCCGGAGGTGAACGGCGTCGTGCACACCCACTCGACGTACGCCACCGCCTGGGCCGCCCGGGCCGAGGCGATCCCGTGCGTCATCACCGCGATGGCGGACGAGTTCGGCGGACCGATCCCGGTCGGCCCGTTCGCGATCATCGGCGACGACACCATCGGCCGCGGCATCGTCGAGACCCTGTCGGGACACCGCTCCCGTGCGGTGCTCATGCAGAACCACGGCGTCTTCACGATCGGCAAGGACGCGAAGGACGCCGTCAAGGCCGCGGTGATGTGCGAGGACGTCGCCCGCACCGTGCACATCGCGAAGCAGGGCGGCGAGCTCGTCCCGATCGCGCAGGACAACATCGACCGGTTGTTCGACCGGTACCAGAACGTCTACGGACAGAACCCCGAAGGAGCCATGCGATGACGCAGGTGGACCCCCAGACGACCCTCGACGGCTACGAGGTGTGGTTCCTCACCGGGTCGCAGGGCCTGTACGGCGAGGAGACCCTCCGCCAGGTCGAGGAGCAGAGCCGTGCCGTGCACGCCGAACTGGCGCCGCACGTGCCCGTCACGCTCGTGTGGAAGCCCGTGCTCAAGGACGCCGACGGCATCCGTCGCGCCCTCATCGAGGCGAGCGCCGATGACAAGGTGATCGGCGTCACGACCTGGATGCACACGTTCAGCCCGGCGAAGATGTGGATCAGCGGCCTCAACGCCCTGACCAAGCCGCTGCTGCACCTGCACACGCAGGCGAACGTCGCGCTGCCCTGGGCGGACATCGACTTCGACTTCATGAACCTCAACCAGGCAGCGCACGGTGACCGTGAGTTCGGGTACGCCCTGGCCCGCATGGGTGTCCGGCACGCCACCGCCGTCGGCCACGTGTCCGACCCGCGCGTGCAGCAGCGGGTGTCCGACTGGTCGCGCGCCGCGGCCGGTGCCGCCGCGATCCGCCAGCTCAAGCTCACCCGCTTCGGCGACAACATGCGGTACGTCGCCGTCACCGAGGGCGACAAGACCGAGGCCGAGATCGAGCTCGGCGTGCAGGTCAACACGTGGGGCGTCAACGACCTCGTCGCGGCCGTCGACACCGCGACCGCCGACACCGCGACGGTCGACGCGCTCGTCGCCGAGTACGACGCCGCCTACGACCTCGTCCCGGAGCTGCGGGACGGCGGCGAGCGTCGTCAGTCCCTCCGCGACGGCGCCGCGATCGAACTCGGCCTCCGTGCCCTCCTCACCGCGAACGGGTCCGCCGCGTTCACCACGAACTTCGAGGACCTCGGCACCCTCAAGCAGCTGCCCGGCCTCGCGGTCCAGCGGCTCATGGCCGACGGGTACGGCTTCGGCGCCGAGGGCGACTGGAAGACCGCCGTCCTCGTCCGCGCGATGAACGTCGCCGGCGCCGGGCTCCCCGGTGGTGCCTCGCTCATGGAGGACTACACGTACGACCTCACCCCGGGCGCGGAGAAGATCCTCGGCGCGCACATGCTCGAGGTCTCGCCGACCTTGACCGCGTCCACCCCGACGCTCGAGATCCACCCGCTCGGCATCGGCGGCAAGGACGACCCGGTGCGCCTGGTCTTCACGGCCGACGCCGGGCCCGCCGTGGTCGCCGCACTGTCGGACACCCGCGACGGCTTCCGCCTCACCGCGAACGTCGTCGAGGTCGTCGAGCCGACCGAGGCGCTGCCGAACCTGCCCGTCGGCCGTGCCGTCTGGGAGCCGCAGCCGTCCTTCCCGGTGTCCGCGGAGGCCTGGCTCACCGCCGGTGCCGCGCACCACACCGTGATGACGACCGCCGTCGGCATCCAGGTGGTCGAGGACCTCGCCACCATGATCGGCACCGAGTTCCTGGTCATCGACGAGCACACCACGCTGCGCGGCTTCCGCGACGAGGTCCGCACGCAGCAGACCTGGCACCGGCTCGACCGGGGCTTCTGAGTCGGGTCGGGAGGCCTAGCATGAGCGACGTGATCACCGACGACACCTCCGCAGCTGTCCGCACCAACTGGTCCGGGAACGTCACGTACTCGGCCAGTCGTCTGGCGGAGCCGACGACGGTGGCCGAGCTCCAGCAGCTGGTGGCGTCGACCCCGCGCCTGACGGCGCTCGGGTCGCGGCACTCGTTCAACACCATCGCCGACACCGACGCGGTGCAGGTGACGCTCACGGGCCTCCCGCCCGAACTCGACGTGGACGGCGAGCGGCGCGTGGCGCGCGTCGCCGCCGGTCTCACGCACGCGCAGGTGGCCGTCGGCCTGGAGGCCCGTGGCTGGGCGCTCGCGAACCTCGCCTCCCTGCCGCACATCTCGGTCGCCGGTGCCGTCGCGACGGGCACCCACGGCTCCGGCGTCGGCAACGCCTCGTTGGCGCAGTCGGTCGTCGGGGTCGAGATCGTCCGGGCCTCTGGCGAGATCGAGGTGGTCGGGGCGGACGACCCGCGGCTCGACGCGCACCGGGTGGCCCTCGGCGCGCTCGGTGTCGTCGTCGCGGTGCACCTCGCCATCGAACCGACCTACCGCGTCGCCCAGACCGTGCACACCGGCCTCGGCTGGGACGTCGTCGACGCGCAGTTCGAGCAGATCATGTCGGCCGGGTACAGCGTCAGCATGTTCACCGGGTACACCGCCGACGGCATCCGGCAGATCTGGACGAAGCGGCGTGAGGACCGGGACGACGCGGCCGTCGACCTCGCCGCACTCGGGGCCGTCGCCGGCGCCGAACCGATCCACCCCGTGCCGGGCAGCGAGACCGCGGGCGTCACCGAGCAGGGCGGCGTCCCCGGACCCTGGCACGAGCGCCTGCCGCACTTCCGGTCGTCGTTCACGCCGTCGGCCGGCGAGGAGATCCAGGCGGAGTACATGGTCGCCGCGACGGACGCAGTGCCGGCGATCCAGGCGCTCCGCGGCATCGGGGAGGCCATCGCGCCGGTGCTCTTCGTGTCCGAGATCCGACGCATCGCGGCCGACGACGCCTGGCTCGCGCCGAGCTCGGGACAGGACTCGGTCGCGTTCCACTTCACGTTCCGTCGGCAGACCGAGGACGTGGCCGTCGCGCTGCCCCTCATCGAGAACGCCCTCGCGCCGTTCGCTCCCCGCCCGCACTGGGGGAAGGTCACCGCGTCCACGCCGGAGCGCCTGCACCAGGTGTACCCGCAGCTCGGGGCGTTCGCGGCACTCGCGCGGGACCTCGACCCGCAGGGCCGGTTCCGCAACCCGTTCCTGGAGCGCGTGCTCGGCTAGCGCGCACGGCGCATCGGACCGGAGCGCCCCGCACCGCTGGATGCGGTGCGGGGCACCCGTGTCACTGGCCCGTGCGGCGCAGGTCGCGCAGGAACCGGGCGAGTGTCACGAGCAAGCTCGCGATCCCCAGCCACGGGACCTGACGCCTGGGCCGGCGCTCGGCGTCGTGCGACATGGAGGACCTCCTGGTGTCATCGCCGGCGGACACGAGGAGCGTCGGGCCAGGGGTGTGTCGCCGAGCGGGCTCGGCTACACTTGCTCCCGAGTGCTGAACTCGGGGAAGTGTGTGTTCCCCTGGCCCTCCACTCGGAGAGCGAACTGAAGCCCGGGACTGTTGCTGCAGTCCCGGGCTTCGCCGTTCGCCCTGAGCACGCTCCGGCGGTGGCGCGCTTGAGGTCCAGCCCACCGGCGTGATACACGTATTCCAGATCGACGTCGGTCCTTCGTCTGCGACACTCACAGGGGATGTCGGGGGAGTGCACCGTCCACGCACCGGCGTCGTGCTGTGCGCGCACATGTGAGGACGCAAAGGTCAGGCATGGCGAACCTGAACCGCATCCTCGGCATGGCCTCGAAGGTCATCGACAAGCAACTCCAGAAGCGATCCGGCCAGCAGCCCGGCTCCGGGAACCAGGGCGGTTCCCGGCAGTCCGGCGGCATGCAGCAGTACCGGCAGCCCGGACGGTCCGGTGGCACAGATTGGCGCGGGCTGGTCCGGACGGCCGCGGACAAGTTGACCGGCGACGATCGTGGCGGACACGACCCCGCGCGGCAGCCGCCGCAGCAGCAGCAGCCGTACGGACAGCAGCCGTACGGACAGCAGCCGTACGGACAGCAGCCGTACGGACAGCAGCCGCACGGACAGCCGCAGCAGAACGGTGGCCGACCCGGACGCACGCCGTCGACCGACGCCGACCGCGTGGCGATCGCCAAGTACGACTACCTGCTGAAGACGGCGGACCCCGAGCGTCTGGAGCAGGCGCACCACGACGCCTTCGCTCGCCTGACCCCGGAGCAGCGCCAGCAGGTCCTCCAGCGTCTCAACGCCGAGGTCCCGCAGCACGACCGGTCGACCGACGCGTCCCCGGCGGGCCTGGCGAGGGCCGCGACCCGGGGGGAGACGAGCCGGCCGGGGACGATGCGGAAGGTCCTCGCCGGCACCGCGATCGGTGGCGGAGCACTCGCGGTCGGCGGACTCGCGGTGGCGGTCGCGGGCGGCGCGGTCCTCAGCGCGGCAGCGGGACCGGTGCTCGCGCAGGCGGCGGACCTCGGCGTCGACTTCGAGGGCGTCGCGTCCAGCCTGGGCGACACCGTCGGCGGCGGGCTCGGTGATCTCGGCGGCAGCGTCGAGGGTGTCGCCGCCCAGGGCGAGCAGGCACTCGGCGGGCTCGGCGACCAGGTCGGGAACCTCGGCGAGGGCTTCCAGTGGCCCGGGATCGGCGACTTCTTCGACCGCTGAGCCGTCGACGGTCGTCGGGTGTCCTGGTCCGCAGTCGGCTCGCGCCACGACGGACCAGGGCGCCGTCAGAAGTACGTGACCCCGTGCGGCGTCCGTGGCGGCGTCAGCATCGCCCGGAGCAGGACCGGCGCCGCCTCGTCGGCGGCGCGCAGCAGTCCGGCCGCCGCCAGCGTCTGCGGCGACACCGACCCGATGAGCACCGCGCCGAGGTCGGCGACGTCCAGCGCGATGTCGGAGCCGGCCGCGTCGGCGTCGTCGGCCAGCCGGGTGACGGTGCCACGGGCCTCCCGGACGTCGAGCCGGTACGTGCCGGACGCATGGCCGAGCGCATCCGTGACGGCGAGCGTGAGCGATCCGTCGACCGCGTACGGGCGGGACTCGAGCACGGCGGCGACGTCCAGGACGCGGAGCCAGACGTGGTCCTCTTCGTGGTCGACGTCGAACGCGCGGTTGTCGGCGACGGCTGCGACGATCGGGTCGTCCAGACGCGAGCGGTCGTAGACGACCACGTCGTTCAGGTCGATCGAGAGCAGGAACTCCCACAGCGACAGGTAGGCCTCGTCGGTCACGTAGACCAGGTCGACGACCTCGACGCGCGTGTCCTCGCCGGTCTTGCCCTCGACGACCCGCCAGGTGACGTACCCGTCGACCTCGTCCGAGCCATCGGGGCGGTGCACGGCGGCGCGGACGTCCTTCGCCTTCTGACCGTCACGACCGATCTCGCCGAACACGATCGGCCACGTGCCGGTGTTGCGCACCATCGAGCCCGGCGTGCGGGCGTGGAACCGGTCGAACACGTCCCGGCCGACGCCGTCCGCCAGCCACCGCGTCGGGACCATCGTGACGACACCGGTGGTGGGGGCGAGGAAGGGGAGTGCCCGGGCCCGGCGGACGCGGACCGCGCGCTCGCGGATGGCGCAGCCGAACCCGAAGCGTCGGTAGATCGTGCCCTCGGACGCGGTCAGGGACGCCATCGCGTACCCCTCGGCGACACCCCGCTCGAGCGCGTGCGTCATCATCCGGCGGAGGACCCCGCGCCGACGCTCGGTCGGGCGGACGGTCACCGCGGACACCGCCTGCGTGTCGATCGCGGTCCCGTCGCCCCAGCTGAGGGCCTTCCGGAACCACGTGAAGGTCCCGGCGGGCCAGGTCTCGTCGACCGACCCCGGTGCGGGCTGCCGGACGTACACGCCGAGGAAGGTCTCCTGGTCGGCGACCATGTGGGCCACCATGCGGGCTGCCGCCTCGTCGGACTCGGTCGGCTCGTGGAACCCGAGGCCGACGGCGTCCATCCACGGCTTCGTCCTGCTGTCCGGAGCCCCCTGGTCGTCCGTCCCCGGGTGGAACTCCCGGAGCTCGTAGCGGTCGGCGGACGCGTCGTTGATCGAAGCCACGTCGCCGACCCTACCGGCGTCCGGCCGCCCTCGTCAGGGCATCCGGCGGGTGGCCTCCTGGGCGATGACCCGGTCGCGGTCCGGCATCGCGCGCATCTGCTGCAGCGGCCGCTGCATGCGCGGGTTCCGGCGGAGCTCCGGCTCGGCGCGGTCCAGGAAGGCCCAGTACCCGGCGGTGAACGGGCAGGCGACCGGCCCGAGGCGCACCGTCGGGTCGAACCGACATCCACCGCAGTGGTCGGTCATCCGGTCGATGTAGCGACCGCCCGCAGCGTAGGGCTTCGACGCGACGACGCCGCCGTCGGCGTGCTGGGACATCCCGATGACATTGGCCGGCATCACCCAGTCGGTGCCGTCGACGAACACGTCGGTGAACCAGGCGGTGAGCTCCACGGGGTCGTACCCGCGCTGGAGTGCCCAGTTGCCGAGGACCATGAGCCGCTGGATGTGGTGCAACCACCCGTGGTCGCGGAGGTCGTCGAGGGCGACGGTGAGACAGACCGCGTCCACCTCGGTCGCGTCCAGCTCCCGCCACCAGGCCGGGAGGCCCCTCCCGGCTCCGACGGCCGGCCCGCGCGCGGCGCGCTCCGGCTCCGGGGCGGACGGTCGCGCTCCGAGGGCTCCGGCGTCGCTGCCGTAGTCGTCCCCGAGCCACCAGTACAGGTGCCAGACGTAGTCGCGCCAGCCGGCGATCTGGCGGACGAACCCCTCGACGCTCGCCAGCGGGGCCGCACCCCGCTCGTGTGCCCGGAGCGCCGCGTCGATCGCGTCCCGGGGGTCGAGCACGCCGAGGTTGAGCGGCACGCTGAGCAGCGAGTGCGCCATCGTCCGGTCGTTCGTCAGCACGGCGTCCTCGTACGGGCCGAAGTCGCCGAGCCGGACCGCGACGAAGTCGTCGAGCGCGGCCTGCGCCTCGTCGGCCGTCACCGCGAACCGCCGTCGGTCGTCACGCCCGACGAAGCGCACGAGGCCGTCCCGCTCCCAGCGGTCCAGGTCGGCGCGGACCTCCTCGTCGACCTCGTCCTCGGTCGGCCACCACGGGCCCGGGAGCCCCAGGGTCGTGGCACCCCGGGGCGGTGGCTGTCGGTTCTGCGCGTCGAGGCTGAACGCGCCGCCGAGTGGCACGTCGCCGTCCATGAGCCAGCCCTCGCGCCGACGCACCCGCTCGTAGTGCGCCTCCATCAGGAACCGTCCGTCCCGGCTCGACGCTCACGCGGTGAACTCGTCCTCGTCCGTGACGAACCCCCGGCTCGGCAGCACCTCGATGACCGGGGACCGTCGCCGGACCAGCCCGCGCAGGACGCGTGACGGCGGGTCCACCACCTGCAGGCCCGCACGCCCGTCGAGTGCGTCCCGGAACCGGTCCACCCGGACGAGCTCGGCGCGGTCGCCGAGCTCGCGGACACGGTGTCGGAGGGCGCTCAGCCACAGGTGCGCCTTCGCCCGGTGCACGGGCCGCGCGGTGAACGACTCGAGGGCCTCGACGACCAGCATCGGTCCGCCGTCGTCGAAGAGCGGCCCGTACTGTCCGGGCAGGACCAGGCGGCGGCGAGGGGTGTCGGTCACCTCGCGGACGCTACGCGGGACACCCGACACCGGTCGCCCGCGTTCCCCTCGTCGGCCGCACCGGCGAACCGGTTCGTCGGGTCCGGTGCCGTCGGTCCGGTGCCGTCGGGTCGGTGCCGTCGGGTCGGTGCCGTCGGGTCGGTGCCGTCGGGTCAGGCGCCGGTCAGTCGGTCGCGCCGGGCGGCGGGTCGACGAGCAGCGCGACGCGGTCGTCGAGGTAGTCGGCGAGCGGCACGTCGGTACCGGCCGTCGCCGACCAGCGGACGCGGGGCGCGCCGTCCCGCACGAAGAGCGTGCCGCTGGCGTCGACCAGGGAGTCGTCGAGGGGGATCGGCGTCGCTCCGTGGTTCACGGTGTCACCGGGGGCGAAGTGCCCCTTGGCCGCGGCGGCCCGGTAGGCGCGACGGACCTCGGCGGACACCGACACGAACTGCGACCGGCCAGCCTCGGTCACCCGGGTGATGGACCCGGTCGCCCAGACCCGTCCTGCGGTCTCGGGCGACGACCCGAGCAGCAGCGCCCCGACGCGCCAGACCCGGCCGAGGGACCGGATGGTCGGGTCGCGCCGGATCCCGAGCACCGGCTTCGGCTCGACGTACTCCCCGAGCGCCTCGTCCCGGGTGCCGGCCGCGCCGAGGCGGTCTGCTGCTCCCGCGAGCAGCACGCGCGCCCGCTCCACCCCGTCCGTCACGCGCCAGAGCCTAGACGGCCCGGAGCCCGGACGACTCGGAGCCCGACGCCCGGTCGGGGTACGGCCGGCTGTGTCCCCGCTCGGTCTCCCGGGTGTTCACTGATGACCTGTCCTCGTCCCGAGCCGTCGCAGCCGACGTGCCACCGGCGACGGGACCCGGCGGTGAGCACCCTGGCCACCGCCACCACGACGTCCGTCGTACCGACGCCCGTCGACCCCGACGACCGCCGCCCGTGCGAGGAGGACACCGTGCCGCACGCCTTCGATCCCCAGCACCCCCGACCGGTCGCGCTCGGCGAGGTCGCCGCGGCGGCCGGAGCGGGACCACTGAGCGCTGCCGCCGCACAGACCGCCGTCACGGGCGTCGCGGTCGCCACCGAGGACCTCCGACCCGGATGGCTCTTCGTCGCGGTGCCCGGTCGTCGTGCCCACGGTTCGCGTCACGTCCACGCGGCCCGGGCTGCCGGAGCGGTTGCGGTCCTCACCGACGACGCCGGGGCGCGGGACGCTGCGCTCGCGGGGTTGCCGACCGTGGTCGTCCCGGATCCACGCGCGGTCCTCGGTGCGGTCGCACGGGTGGTCTCGGGCAGCGCCGACCCCGGCTTCCCGCTGTTCGGCGTCACCGGCACCAACGGCAAGACCACCACGGTGTCGGTCCTCGACGCGGTCATGCGGCGGCTCGGGTGGACGACCGCCATGACCTCCACCGCCGAACGCCGCATCGCCGACGAGGTCGTGGCGAGCCGGTTGACGACGCCGGAGGCCACGGAACTCCACGCGTTCCTCGCGCGCGCCCGCGAACGCCACGTCGAGGGGGCCGCGATCGAGGTCAGCGCGCAGGGACTGACCCGCCACCGGGTCGACGGCGTGTGGTTCGACGTCGCCGGCTTCACGAACCTCAGCCACGACCACCTCGACGACTACGCGGACATGGACGACTACCTCCGCGCCAAGGTGCAGCTGTTCCAGCCGGACCGGGCCGGACGCGGCGTCGTGTCCCTCGACTCGGCCGCCGGTCGGGCCGTGGTCCGGGCGAGCGGCATCCCGGTCGAGACGGTCACGAGCGACCCGGACACGGCGGCGGACTGGCGGGTGACGGTCCTGGAGCAGCGCCCCGACGGCACCCGCTTCCGGATCGACGGACCGGGCGTGCACGTGACGACCGCGGTCCCGCTGCTCGGACGGCACATGGCGGCGGACGTCGGGCTGGCGGTCGCGATGCTGCGTGCCGGTGGCCTCGGGGCAGACGAGCTGGTCGGTGCGGTCGACGGGACGCTCGACGTCGTCGTCCCGGGTCGCATGGCCGACGCGTCCGCCGCGACGGGCCCGCGTGTGTTCGTCGACTTCGCCCACACCCCGGACGCCTTCGCGAAGAGCCTCGCGGCGATCCGGGCCTTCACCGCCGGGCCGGTGGCGATCGTCCTCGGCGCGGACGGCGACCGCGACCCGAGCAAGCGCGGCCCGATGGGCGCCGTCGCGGCGACGATGGCGGACGTCGTCGTCGTCGCGGACCACCACCCGAGGTTCGAGGACCCGGACGTCATCCGGGCGGCGGTCCTCGACGGCGCGCGGCGGTCCGGAGGGACGGCGAGCGTCGTGGAACTGGCCGACCCGGCGCAGGCCGTCCGCCACGCCCTCGCCGCGGTGGGGGAGGACGGCGTCGTGTACTGGGCCGGTCCGGGCCTGACCGACTACCGGGACGTCCGCGGCGTGCACGTGCCGTACTCGTCCTTCCGGGACGCACAGGCCGCGCTCGCGGAGGCCGGTCACCCCGCCCGGGAGGCCGTCCCGGTGTCGTGACCGTCGCGGGCGACGTGGTCGCGGCCCGTCCGGCGTCGTTCCGCCCGCCGCCGCCGGCGCCGCATCGCGGACACCGTCCCGGTGGCGGTCATGACGAGGCCGTAGGCGAGCAGTGCGCCGGCGAGCGTCGGCAGCAACCACGTCCGTGACCCGTTGACCACCTGGTTGACCGCGCCGAGCCCCGGCACGCTGTACCAGACCTCGCCGCGGACCTGTGCCGGGATCACCGGGTCGGGATCGACCGCGGCGTTCGCGTCACCGCGGAACACGAACGTCCGGGTGCCGTCCGAGGACGCCCCGATCGCGACGACCCGGTGCGTGACCACCTCGGGTCGACCCGAGACGATCTGGTAGGTGACGACGTCCCCGACGCGGATGTCCTCGGGTGCCACCGGCCGGACGACCACGAGTGTCCCCGGCGGCAGGGTCGGCTCCATCGACTGCGTCAGGACGGAGAGCGGCACCGAGCCGGTGGCCTTCGGCAGCACGACGAGCACGACGGCCAGTGCCGCCACGAGCAGGACCAGGCCGGTGCTCAGCCCGAGTCCGACCGCGCGGAGGACCGCCGGCAGCCCGGTCGGGACGCGTCGGACGACGGGCCGGGCGGCGTGGCGGGGTCGTGCCGCGCCTCCCGACCGGGTGCCGCTGCTGATCGCGGTCATGCGCCGCACCGGATGGCGGGGCCGGCGTCCGGTTTCGTGAACAGGGTGACCGGGCCACTGCCGGCCACGTCGGTCGTGGGGCGTCCGTCGGCGTCCAGGGGACGGATGTCGACGACGACCGTGGTGGCGCCCCCGGCGCTCGGGGTGACCTGCTCGGGAGCGAGGGTGATCCGTCCGTAGCGGCCGGGCTGGGCGTCCCCGACCTGCCGGTCACCGACGAAGGCGGCGTACCGGGTGTCCTCAGGGCGACCTCCCTGCGCCCAGCGCAGTTCGACGTAGTTGTGGTCGGACGCCTCGTCCGCGCAGGTGAACGTCGGCAGGTCGGTCCCGGTGTTGAGGTAGAACCCGCCCCAGACGGTGTCCGACACCCAGGTCGCGTTCGACGTCGTCAGGACGACGTGGACGTCCGTCGTCGCGTTCGTCGGGGCACTCGCCGTGACGACCGAGCGGACGCACCACACCGCTGACGCTCCCGCAGGCAGCGGGGACCGCAGGCTCGGCAGGGCCGCCCAGGTACCGCGGACGGCGCCGGGGCCGACCGGGGCGTCGGCCGTGCAGTCGGCCGGGGCGGCGACGGGCCACGCCGCGACGTCGACGGCCTGTGCGAGCGGTGTGGAGCCGCCGGCGACGACCGTCCTGGTCGCGGTGGTCCCGGGGATGTTCCCCGCGTTCTCGAGCGTGACCGGGCGGGTGACCGAGCGGGAGGTCGTCGAGTAGGTCGTCGTGATCGCCTCGGTGCCCGAGATGGCGGCCGAGACCTTGCCGTTCGTGACGCTGGACCGGGTGCTCCCCGTCGCCGTCCAGAGCGCCCACGCCGCCGATGACGTGCTGCCGACGAGGACCCCGACGAGGACGAGGACGAGGAGGCCGCGGAGACGTCCCGTCACGGTGCGACCTGGGTGCCGGTCACCGTCACGGTGAAGTCGGTGACCGCGCCGGAGACGGACTGCGGGGCGTCGGCGTCGAGCACCATCTCGAGACAGGCGGTGGCCCGGACGCCCACCGGGAGCGTGTAGTAGCCGCTGCCGGTGTCGAAGGCAGCGGGACGGGCCGCGTACCCGCCGAGACCCGGACGGCAGTCGGAGGCCCGTGCGACGGGGGCGAGCCGGAGCGTGAGCTCGTCGAGGACGGCAGCGGCGGGGACGGACGCGTACGCGACCTCCGTGGTCGTCGTCGCCAACCGGACGGACAGCGGGACGGTGCCGGCGTTCCGGACGGAGAAGGTACCGGTCGTGCTCGTCCCCGGCGCCAGAGCTGCTGTGTTCATGGCCGTGAGGGAGCTGACGACGAGGCTGGCGGTGCCCGACCGGACCTGTGCACCGTCCGTGGTGGTGCTGCTGTTCCAGAGGGCGTAGGTGCTGCCACCGCCGGCGACCGCGATCGCGACCGCCCCGACGAGCACCAGCGCGACCGGCCACGCCCAGCGCCGCCGTCGCGGTGCGCGGTGGCGTCCCTGCGTCGGTCTGGTCGTCGTCATGGTCGTCCCCCTCGGACGTCGTGGTCCTCGTCGTGGTCCTGTGGTGGTCGGGACGACGGAGGGATCCGACCCCGTCGTCCGCGGGCGGTCAGGCGGTCAGCCGGTCAGGACCGCTCCGAGCCGATCGCGGTCTGCGTGAGCGTGAACGTGAGGGCGCCGACGTCGACGGTGCCGTCCTTGCCCGTCGTGGCCGACTCGGGCAGGGCGATGGTGAAGGTCACCGTGACCGTCGACGAGCCCGCGCCGGGCGAGACCGTGAAGACCGTGTCGTCGGCCGTCGGCGCGATCGCGGCGGTCGACGAGGTGACCGCGAGGGTCTTCTCGGTCGCGGCGACGAGCCCGGGGTCGCCGGTGATGCTCTGCTGCGCGTAGGTGAGTTCCGCGCTGAGGTCGTCGCCGGTGGCCTCGACCACGAGGGTCTGCGTGAAGCGGTAGGTGTTGCCGGGGACCATCAGCACCGATGCGGGGTCGATCGTGTCCGCGCGACCGTTCGTGATGTCCGTCCACGTCCCGTCGTCCGCGGCCTGCAGCGTGAGGGTGCCGGAGCTGACGGCCGTCGCGGCGGTGCTGGCGCTCGCGTTCCAGAGGGCGAAGGAGCCGGCTCCGCCGAGGAGGAGTGCGACGCCGGCGGCGCTCGCGATGGTGCCGGTCACGATCTTGTGCATGGTTGTTCCGTTCCTGCGCAGGGCAGCGCTGTTGGCGTCTTGGACTTCGGGAGAGCCCGACGGGACGGCTGTCACCGACCCCTGCGTGCAGGGGCCGCGGCTGACCGGTGCCGGAGGACGACCGGTGCCCAGGAGTGAGGGAAACTCGGACGCGGTCGTCCTGTCGCTGACGGTACCCGGTCCCCCATTGTGCGGACAGGCCGATGTCCGCTTGCCTCCTCCCCAGTTCGGGGGCGGTGCTCCCGCCGCGCGCGTCGGCCGTGGAATGCTCGTCAGGTGGTTGCAGTTGCATCGACCGGATCGAGGAGGGTCACATGGGCTTCGTGCGGTGGTTGTTCGAAGCGCACCTCGTCATCGGCGACCAGACGGTGCTGTGGCGCGAGGTGATCGGGAACGCGTTCGGTCTGCTCAGCGCCCTCGGTGGCATGCGGCGCCGGGTGTGGGCCTGGCCCGTCGGCATCGCCGGCAACGCCCTGCTGTTCACCGTCTTCATGGGGGCGCTGTTCGACACGCCCAACCCCGTCAACCTGCTCGGCCAGGCCGGCCGCCAGGTGATGTTCATCCTGGTGAGCGTCTACGGCTGGTACCGGTGGACGCACCGGTCGGACGACACCGCGAGGGTGCTCGAGCCGCACTGGGCGTCGTGGCGGTCCCGCGCGCTGCTCGTCCTCGGGTTGGTCGGCGGTACCGCGCTGCTGACCCCGGTGTTCCGCGCGCTCGGGTCCTACGAGCCGGTGTGGAGCGACGCCTGGATCTTCGTCGGGTCGCTCCTGGCCACCTACGGCATGGCGAAGGGGTGGGTGGAGTTCTGGCTCGTCTGGGTGGCCGTCGACCTGGTGGGCGTCCCGCTGCTGTTCTCGGCCGGCTACTACGCCTCGGGCCTCATGTACGTCGTCTACGGCGCGTTCACGCTGGCCGGCTTCTTCGTCTGGATGCAGCAGCGCCGCCGGCCGTCGGCGGCACCCGTCACCGTCGGCTGACCGACGGGGGCCCGTGGCCCGTCCACCACGGGCGGCCCGTCACCGGGAGCGCGGCACCGACCCCGTCCGGCGCCACGCGGCGATCTGCCGGAGCGTCACCTTCGAGCCGTACTGCGCGACCGAGTGCCGGAACAGGTACTCGGCGAACCAGAGCAGCAGCGCCGCGACGACGAACACCTCGACGACGCACACCACCGTCTCGAGGACCGAGAGCGACCCGACCGCGTTCCGCACCATCGCCGTGACCGGGGTGAACGTCGGGAAGTACGTGAAGAACGCGGCGACCGGCGACGACGGGGTCGTCGTGACGAAGAACGCGGCGTACAGCGGGATGATGACCGCGAACAGCGCCGCGGACTGCAGGGTCGAGGCGTCCTTGATCGTGGGGACCGCCGCGCCGACGGCGACGAACAGCGCAGAGGCCAGCAGCACCCCGCCGACCAGGAGCAGCGCCCCGGCGACCATACGCCACGGGTCGACCGCGAGGGGGCCGACCCGTCCGGCGACGAGCGGCAGCACCACGGCCAGTGACACCAACCCCGGCACCAGGAACACGCCGACCTGCACGAGTCCGACCAGCAGCATCGCGACGACCTTGCCGCGGATGAGGGTGCCGGCCGTGACGGTGGTGAGGATCATCTCGGAGATCCGGTTCTCCTTCTCCTCCACCACGACGGTCACCATCCGGGCGGCGAGCAGGACCACGAGCCCGAAGAACGCGGCGACGTAGAGCAGGGGCGGCACGACCGACAGCCAGCCCGGCGCGACGCGACCGTCGACGTAGGTCGTGACGTCGGTGGTCGGCGGCGACCGGAGGATGCGGACCGCCTCGGCGTCGTCCACGCCGGCGGCGACGCTCTGTCCGAGCACCCGTTCCGCGAGCGCCGCGTAGCCGTTGTTCGCGAACAGGCCGCGGTCGGCGCCCAGGACGGTGACCGCGGACCCGGACGGCTCCGCGGGGAACTCGATGAACGCGTCGAGGTGCCCGGAGCGCACGGCGGCGCGGTCGGCCGCCGGGTCCTCCGACGGCGACCCGCCCCACTTCGCCGCGATCCGCTCCGACACCAGTCCGGAGTGGTCGACGTAGTGGAACGGCGTCTTCGCCGCCGAGCCGCTCGAGACGGCCGAGTCGGTGCCCGCGGCCTGTCCGATCCCGACGAGCAGCGAGACCACGACGACGACGAGGGGGAGCGCGAGCGTGCCGATCCAGAACGCCGGCTTCTTGACCGCCCGGACGAACTCGAACCGGACGACGGTGCCCAGCCGGCTCACCGCGCCACTCCGACCGTAGCCGGACGGCCGCCGTCCGGGTCGGCGTCGGCCGTCGCGTCGTGACCGTACAGCTGCACGAAGATCTCCTCCAACGGGATGCGGCGCATCGCGAACGCCGTGACGTGCACGCCGGCGCCGACGAGCTCGGCGAGGATGTCGGAGCCGTCGGGGGCGGACGCAGCGGTGGGGACGAGATGGGCGACGTGCCCCTCGTGCCGGGCGAGCCGGTAGCGGTCCGACGGCGGCACGAGCCCGGTCAACCCGACCTCGGCGACCGCTCCGCCGAAGGCGTCCTGCACCTCGGGGACGGTGCCGTACGCGGCCGCGACGCCGTCCTTGAGGAGCAGGATCCGGTCGCACAGCCGTTCG
The DNA here is from genome assembly GCF_003234855.1 of Curtobacterium sp. MCBD17_032. Classification (GTDB taxonomy): domain Bacteria; phylum Actinomycetota; class Actinomycetes; order Actinomycetales; family Microbacteriaceae; genus Curtobacterium. Next base: position 379,852 of record NZ_QKTO01000003.1, on the reverse strand, counting down.
ACCTCGTCCATCTGGTGGGTGACGAGGACGACGGTCGCGCCGTCCGCCTTCCGCTCGGCGACCAGGTCGAGCAGCAGCCGCCGGTTCACCGGGTCGAGTCCCTTCGTCGGCTCGTCGAGGATGAGCAGGCGCGGACGGTCCATGATCGTGATGCCGAGCTGCACCTTCTGCTGCTGGCCGCCGGAGAGCCTGTCGATCCGCACCTTCGCCTTGTCGGCGAGTCCGACGCGCTCCAGGTACTCCGTCGACCACCGCGTCGCCGGTCCGCGCGGCATGCCGCGGAGGGCCGCGAAGTACGTCATCACGTCGATGACGGTCTCCTTGCGGTAGAGCCCGCGCTCCTCGGGCAGGTACCCGATGCCCCCGGTCGCCGGCCGGTACGGTTCGCCGTCGATCGTCAGCGTCCCGGACGTGGGGGTCGTGATGCCGAGCAGGGCGCGGATCGTCGTGGTCTTGCCCGAGCCGTTGCTGCCGAGCAGCCCGAACGTCTCGCCGGGGCCGACGCCGAACGTCAGGCCGTCGACGACGGTCCGCTCCCCGAACCGCATGACGAAGTCCCGCACGCTGATGGCTGCTCCGGCCACACGGCCCCCTCTCGACGTGCCGACCCTACCGAGGTCGGCTGTCGGAACCGGTCGCCGTCGGCGACCCCGGACGGACGGGAGGCCCGGTGCGCGACGTGCACCGGGCCTCCCGTCCGTCCCCGGGTCGCGTCAGGGCCGTAGCCAGGCGGTCCCCACGCCGGCGAGGACGCCGTCCGTCACCGGGGCGCTCGCGAGCAGCAGCTCGCCCTCGGGGAGCCGGTACGGCTCGTCGCCGAACACGGTGACGCTCGTCCACCCGTTCGGGCGGCGGAAGGCCAGGACGTCCTCGCGTCCGGTCTCGAGCCACTCCAGGTGCTCCTCGGACTGCAGCGCGCGGCGCAGCCGGAGTGCCGCGCGGTACAGGTTCAGGGTCGAGTCGGGGTCGGCGTCCTCGGCCTCGACGCTCGACGCCGCGAACCAGGCCGGCTGCGGCAGGTGCGCACCGCCCGGGCCGAACCCGAAGCTCTCGCCCGTCCGGGTCCACGGGATCGGGACGCGGCAGCCGTCACGACCGACGTCGACGCCCGGGTTGCGGAAGTACGCCGGGTCCTGGCGGTCGGCGTCCGGGACGTCGCCGACCTCGTGCAGGCCGAGCTCCTCGCCCTGGTACAGGTACGCGGAGCCGGGCAGCGCGAGCTCGAGCAGGGTCGCGGCGCGCGCCCGGCGCAGGCCGAGGTCGCGGTCCAGGTCCTCCTGTGACCCGCCGGCGAGCAGCCAGGCGCTGCCCTGCTTGTCGGTCGAGGGGGCGTGCTCGGCGTCGCCGCTGCGCGGGGGCAGCGCGTACCGGGTGGCGTGCCGGACGACGTCGTGGTTCGAGAACACCCAGGTGGTCGACGACCCGGACTGCTCCGCCAGACCGAGGTTGAACTCGATGACCGAGCGGAACTGCCCGGCGTCGAAGTCCGCCTCGAGCAGGTCGAAGTTGAAGGCCTGCCCGAGTCCCTCGGCGCTGGCGTAGCGGGCACGCCGGTCCGCCGGCACCCAGGCCTCGGCGACCGCGGTCCGGGCCGGTGTGTACTCCTCGAACACCCGGCGCCACTCGGCGTAGATCTCGTGCACCTCGTCGCGGTCCCAGAGCGGGTGCGTGCCGTCCTTCGGCATCGCGGAGACCTCGGCCCATGTCGGCAGGTCGCCGTCCGGCAGGTCCTTCGCCAGACCGTGCGCGACGTCGATGCGGAACCCGTCGACCCCGCGGTCGGACCAGAAGCGCAGCGTCCGCAGGAAGTCGTCGCGGACCTCCCGGTTCGACCAGTCCAGGTCCGGCTGCTCCTTCGCGAAGCTGTGCAGGTACCACTGGCCGTCGCCCACCGCGGTCCACGCCGGGCCGCCGAAGATCGACACCCAGTCGGCGGGGGCGTCCTGGCCGGACGGACCGGTGCCGTCGCGGAAGACGTACCGGGCCCGCGCGGGGGAGCCCTTCGGGGACGCGAGCGCCTCGCGGAACCACGCGTGCCGGTCGCTCGTGTGGTTCGGGACGACGTCGACGATCACGCGGATGCCGGCGCCGTGCAGTGCCGCCACCATCGCGTCGAAGTCGTCGAGCGTGCCGAGCCGGGGGTCGACGTCCCGGTAGTCGTCCACGTCGTAGCCGCCGTCGGCGAGGGCGGACGGGTAGAACGGGCTCAGCCAGACCGCCTCGACGCCGAGGGACGTCAGGTACGGCACCCGGTCGGTGACACCGCGCAGGTCGCCGATCCCGTCGCCGTCGGCGTCCGCGAAGGACCTGGGGTAGATCTGGTAGACGCTCGCCTGCCGCCACCAGGTCTCGTCGGTCGCGGGGGTCGTCGGCTGCACGGCCGGGTCGAGCACGTCGGTCATGGGGTTGCTTCCTTCGGTCGGGGTCGGGGAGGTGCCGGTCACTTGATGGCCCCCTGCGTCACACCGGCCATGACCCACCGCTGCGTGATGAGGTAGACGATGATCGCCGGGGCCATCGCCATCAGGTACGAGGCGAACGACACGTTGTAGTTGTTGCTGAACTGGGTCTGGAACATCTGCTGCAGCACCGGCAGGGTCTGCAGTGCCGGGTCGGAGGTGATCAGCGACGGCATCACGAAGTCGTTCCAGGACGCGAGGAACGCGAAGATGCCGACGGTGGCGCTCATCGGTGCCAGCAGCGGGAACACGAGTCGCCAGAACACCTGCCCCGTGCTCGCACCGTCGATGCGGGCACTCTCCTCCAGCTCGGCCGGGATCGATCGCAGGAACGCGGTGAAGAGGAGCACGCTGAAGGACAGCTGGAACATGACGTGCAGGATCGCGACGCCGATCGGGTTGTCGAGCCCGACCAGTCCGGTGAGCTTCACCTGCGACAGGGCGAGCACGGGGAACGGCAGGAACATCGCGGCGAGCAGGTAGAAGAACGACCACCGGAACAGGCGGCGGTCCCAGTTCCGGGCGATCGCGTACGCGGTGAACGAGGCGAGCAGGATCGTGCCGGCGACGGTGATCGCCGCGACGAGCACCGAGATGCCGAAGGCCCGCGGGAAGTCGGTCAGCTCCCAGGCCTGCGCGAACCCGTCGACGCTGAACGGGGCGGGGAGCGAGAACGCGTTGCCGTCGACCGCCTGCCCGGTGGTCTTGAACGCCATCGTCAGGGTGACGTAGAGCGGGACGAGCACGGACAGCGCGCAGAGGACGAGGACGATCGTGACCGGCCAGTTGGCGCGCTCGCGCCGACCCGCGCCGCGACCGCCGGCGGTCCGGTCGGCGTCCACGGACCGGATGCTGCCGGTCGCCGTCGTGCCCGGTCGGAGGGGTGCTTGCAGGGACATCAGAGCGCTGCCTTCCCGCGGGTGGCCCGCAGCTGGATCACGGCGATCACGACGGCGATCACGAAGAAGATCGTCGCGTTGGCCATCTGGTAGGCGTAGTCGCCGCCGTTGAAGCCCTTGAAGATCGACATCGCGACGCTGGTCGTCGAGGTGCCGGGGCCACCGTCGGTGAGGCCGACGATGATGTCGTACGAGTTCAGGAAGTTCTTGAAGCCGATGACGAGGTTGATGAGGATGTACCCGGCCGTCAGCGGCACGGTGATCGACAGGAGCTGGCGCCATCCGCCGGCACCGTCGAGCGATGCCGCCTCGTACACCTCGCCGGGGATCGACAGCACCCCGGCGATGTAGATGAGCAGGGTCGAGGGGATCGCCTGCCAGGCGGTGACGACGACGATCGCGATCCACGCCAGGTCCGGGTCCGCCAGGATGCTCTGCTCGAGCGGGGCGATCCCGAGCGTGGTCGCGAGCGCCGGCAGGCTGTTCGCGAACAGGAACGAGAACACGTAGGCGATGACGATGCCGGAGATGACCATCGGCAGCACGAACACCGCCCGCAGCGCGATCTTGCCGCGCACCTTCGAGGTCAGGGCGATCGCGAGCAGGAACGCCACCGCGTTGACGACGAGCACGGTGACGAGCGAGAACCCGATCGTGAACAGGTACGCCTGCAGGATCGCCGGGTCGGAGAACACCGCGACGTAGTTCGTGACGCCGATGAAGCGGAACTCGCCGAACCCGACGGAGTTCGTGAAGCTCAGCACGATGCCCATGACGGCGGGGAGCGTGATGGCGAGCGTGAACAGGACGAGGGTGGGCAGCAGGAACGCCAGGAACAGCGGATCGGTGCGCGGGCGTCGCCGGCGTCCGGCCGGGAGGCCCGTGGTCCGCGCGTGCGTGCGGCTCGCGGACGCCTTGGTGGTGAGGGTCATGGTCGTCTCCTTCACGCGGCCGAGCGGAGCGCCAGGCGCGCCCAGTCGGAGTCGAGGGTGCGGAGCTGTCGCTGTGGGTCGCCGCCGAACGCGATCGACTGCGCGTAGTTCGCGACGGGGATCTCGGCGGGGATGAGCTGCGAGGCGCCGAGGTAGAAGGCGGCGTCGTCGTAGTACGACTGCATGCCGCGCAGGGCCGGGTTCGACGCGGGCGGGGCGTCCTCGCGGACGCCGAACCCGTTGTTGTCCGCGTTGTACCGGTCGTTCACCGCCGGAGTCATGAGGAACGACAGGAACTCCCGTGCCGCCTCCTGCTTCCGGGACGCCTCCGGGATCCAGAGCGCCAGGTCGACGTTGACCCGTACCTTCCGGTCGGCGGGGTCCTCGGTCACGGGCAGTGGGAACGTCCCGAGGTCCATGTCGGGCGTGGTCTTGGCGATCTCGCCGAGCGCCCACGGCCCCTGCAGGTACATCGCCGCCTTCCCCTGCGCGAAGGCCAGGTTGCCGTCGCCGTACCCGCGGCTGACCGCCCCCGGCTGGTGCCACTCGCGCAGCTGCGCCATCCGCTCCATCGGGGCGGCGAAGTCCTCCGCGAACGACGGCGCCGAACCCGTGCCCACGCGGGTCCCTGCCGCGCGGAGTGCCGCGAACGTCGCCGGGGTGTCGATCATGCCGCCGATGCTGTAGTCGAACATGCCCTGCGCGATCGTCCAGTTGTCCTTGAACGTGCCGTACAGCGGCGTGATGTCGGCCTGCTGCAGACGCCGGCACAGGTCGGCGAACTCGGACCACGTCGTCGGGACGTCGAGCCCCTGCGCGGCGAACAGCGCTCGGTCGTAGATGACCGACGCGGCGGTCACGGAGTACGGCAGCGCGCTCTTCCGGCCCGGGTAGTCGGCGGTCTGCTCCATGAGCGGCCACAGGTCGGGGTTGATCGTGGCGGCCTCGGGCAGGTCCGAGAGGTCCGTGAGCGCCCCGTGCTCCACGAAGGGCACGACGGAGAAGTTGTAGTTCCAGCAGCCGAGGTCCGGCGGGCTGTTCCGCACGAAGTTCGCGGACATGCTCGACGTCGAGTCACGGACCACGCGGATCCGCGACTGCGTCCGGTGGAACTGCGCGATGAGTTCGTCGAAGTACCCGATCACCTCGGGTTTCGACACGTAGAAGCTGATCGTCTCGGGTCGTGCTCCGGCGGACCCGACCGGCGCACAGCCGGCGAGTGCGAGGCCGCTGGCGATGCCGCCCGCCCCGAGCAGGAACGACCGCCGGCTCAGCGCGGAAGCGCTGCCGACCCGTGTGGCGCGTGGTTGCACGTCGTCTCCGTTCGCCGGGACCGGCGCCCTCGCCGTCCCGGTGCACGAGCGGCTCCGATGCCGCCCGCTGAACTAAATATACGGACAATATCTACTCGCGCAAGCAATCCGGGCCGCGGTAGTCTCCCTCCATGCCGCAACGTCGAGGGTCTCCCCGTGCCTCCAGCGCGGAGACCGTGCTCGACCACGCGCTCGACGTCGGCGTCTTCACCGCGTCCGAGGCGATGGAGTCCACCGGCCTGACCCGCTCGACGGTGCTCGCCGCGTGCGAGGACCTCGTCGCCCGTGGCTGGCTGACGGAGCTCGACGACGCGCGCACCGCCGGCGAGTACCGCATCGGTCGACCCGCACGGCGCTACGAACTCGACCCGACGGCGGGACTCGTCGTCGGCGTCGACGCCGGACAGCACCGGGTCGCTGCGTTCGTCGCCGACCTCCGCGGCGCCGTGCTCGCGCGCGCGGAGACCGACCTCGGCACGCGGGGGCTCGACGTCGGGTTCCGGCTCGACGCGGTCGGGACCACCGTCGCCGCCGCGCTCGCCGCAGCCGCAGCGGACGCCGAACGGGTCCTCGTGACGACCGTCGGTGTGCCCGCACCGGTCGACGCCCGCGGCGCCTCACCGGACGACGGAGGCTTCTGGGTCCGCATGAACCCCGGCTTCGCCACGGTCGTCCCCGGCGCTCGGGTCGTCGTCGAGAACGACGCGAACCTCGCCGCCTTCGCGGAGCGGCCGTCCGCTCCGGAAGCGTCCTTCGCAGCGCTGCTCGCGGGGGAGCGGTTCGGTGCCGGCCTCGTCGTCGACGGTGTGCTGCTCCGCGGGTCCCGTGGCGGCGCGGGGGAGCTGCGCGCCCTCGAGCTCGTCGTGGGCGTCGGGTCCTCCGACGGTCTCGGCGCCGCCGCCCGGACCGCCGTCGCCGCTGCGGTGGAGGCCGGACGGATCGACCCGGACAGTCCCCTGGGCCGCGCCGTCGCGGGCGGTGGGGTCGACGCGGGTGCCGTGTTCCACGCTGCCGACGACGGCGACGCCGTGGCGCTCGAGGTCGTGGACCAGCTCGGGGACCTGCTCGCGCGGGTGTGTGTCCTGCTGGCGAGTCTGCTCGACATCGACCGCGTGGTGGTGGCCGGAGCGATCGCCGGGCACGCCGGGGCCGTCATCGACCGCGCCTCGGCCGTGCTCGGCAGCGGGCGGTTCGATCCGGTGCCGGAGATCGTCGCGTCGACGCTCGGGGCGGACGTCGTCGTCACCGGTGCCGTCGCGCTCGCGCTCGACACGGTCCGGGCGGACCCCCTGTCGTTCGAGCTGCGGCCGACGGACGCGTCGGTGGCCGTCGGCTGACGAGCCGCCCCGTCCCGACCGACGAGTGGCGCCCGGCGGTGGCACGATGGACGGCGTGGAGGACGAGCACGAGCGCGCGGTCGCGGTGCGCGCCGTCGCGTCGTACCGCCCGTCCCGGTCCCGCCGTCGGCCGGTGCGCGTCTGCCGGTACGACGCCTGGTGGCCGGACGGGCACATCACCCACGACGTGTCGTTCAGCCGGGCGACGGGCCGCCGGGCGCCTGCCGATCTCGAGACCCTCGTCCGCCAGGTGCAGGGAGCGTGCCCCCGGATCGGCGTCGGACGCTGGATCGACGAGCACGGTGCGGTGCTCGTCGGCCCGGCCGAGCCGTCTGTCCCGCCCGGAGCCGGAGCCGGGAGGCCCGTGCCCTGGCCGCCGTCGGGGCCCCCGGTGGTGGGACGGTCGCGGCGGGCTTCCGTCCGCCTCGGTCTCGGCACCGCCGGGGTCCTGCTGCTCGGCGGCGCCGTCGTGCTCGTCCGGGTGTCGCCCACCGACCCGCTCGGCGTCGTCGGCGTGCTCTGCGGGATCGTCGGTGTCGTGCTCGGACGGGCTGCGCTCCGTCGACGGCGCTGACGCTGACGCTGACGCCGGGGCCTGCCGTCGCTCCGGCCGCTGCGGACCGACGGCGTCGTCGGCGTCCGCGCACGGACACGGTCGCCGCGCTTCCCGCGGTCGCCCGCCGGGTCAGCGCGGCAGCGTGGCGAGCACCTCGGCGGCCCGTGCGGCGTCCTCCGCCGAGACGTCCAGGTGGGTGACGAGCCGCACCGTCGTCCGTCCGAGTCGCATGACCCGGACGCCCGCGGCCTCGGCGGCGGCGACGAAGGCGTCCGGGTCGGACACCTGCGCGAAGACGATGTTCGTGTCCACGGTCGCGGGGTCGACGTCGAGCGCCGCGGCGAGCACACGGGCGTTCGCGTGGTCCTCGGCCAGGCGGTCGACGTGCTCGTGCAGGGCGTACCGCGCGGCAGCGGCCAGCATGCCCGTCTGCCGCATGCCCCCGCCGTAGCGCTTCCGCCAGATCCGCGCGGCGGCGATCCGGTCCGCCGACCCGACGAGCACGGACCCGACGGGTGCGCCGAGGCCCTTCGACATGCAGACCGACACCGTGTCGAACCCGCTCGCCAGGTCGCGGAACGGGGTGCCCGACGCCACGTGGGCGTTCCACAGTCGGGCGCCGTCCAGGTGCAGGCCGATGCCGTGCTCGCGGGCGAACGCCTGCACGGCACGGACCTCGGCGACGGGCTGCACGGTGCCGCCGCCGAAGTTGTGGGTGTTCTCGACCGCGATCGCCGTCGTCGACACCGAGTACGCGCCGGCGTTCGGCTCCGCGATCTCCCGCACCGCGTCGGCGACCAGGCGGCCGCGCTCGGACGCCCAGGTCCGCGTCGTGATGCCGGAGAACACCGCGGCGGCACCGAGCTCGGCGCGGACGACGTGGGCCTGCACGTCGGCGAGCAGTTCCTCGCCGGGGCCGACGAGCAGGCGGAGCCCGAGCTGGTTCGCCATCGACCCGGACGGGGTGAAGAGGCCGGCCTCGTGCCCGAGGAGCGCGGCGACCTCCCGCTCGAGCGCGGTCGTCCCGGGGTCCTCGCCGAACACGTCGTCACCGACGTCGGCGTCGACCATGGCGCGGCGCATCGCCGGGGTGGGACGGGTGACGGTGTCGGAACGCAGGTCGATCACCGGACAACGGTAACCCGGAGACGGCCCTCGTCTGCACGGCCCGGCTACGGTGTGCGACATGCAGCCTCCCGCTCCCGGAACCCTCCGCGTCCTGCACCTGTCGGACACCCACCTGACCGGCGACGGCGCCCTGCACCAGGGCACCGTCGACACCCCGGCGGCGCTGACGGCCCTGCTCGACCACGTCGACGGGCTCGACGGCGTGGGGCTCGTCGTCGTCTCCGGCGACGTGTCCGAGGACGGGTCCCCGGAGTCGTACGCGACGGTCCGCGACCTGGTCGGCGGTTGGTCGGGGCGGCACGGTGCCGCGTTCGTGACCGTCCCCGGCAACCACGACCGGCGGGAGGGGTTCCGCAGGGTCCTGTTCGACGGACACGTCCTCGGCGAGGGCGGGCGTCCCCTGATGCACACGATGGAGCACCACGACCCCGCGGTCCCGGTGGCCGGGCAGTCCCTCGTCGCGGGGCGCCGGATCGTCACCGTCGACACGAGCGTCCCGGGCGCCGGGTACGGCGAACTGTCCGTGACCGCGGCGGACCACCTGCGGACCGCCCTCGCCGAGCCGGCACCCCACGGGTCCGTCGTCGTCCTGCACCACCCGCCGCTGCCCGCACCGACCTCGCTGCACGACGCGCTGAAGCTCCGCAACCCCGAGGACCTGGCCGCCGTCCTGCGGGGGACCGACGTCCGGGTGGTGCTCGGCGGCCACTACCACCACCACTTCGCCGGGTCGCTCGGCGGCGTCCCCGTCCTCGTCGCACCCGGGGTCGCGAACGACAACGACGTCGCCGGGCCGTACGACGAGGAGACCGCGCTCGTCGGCACCGGCGCCCTGGTGGTCGACCTGGCCGAGGACGGCTCGATCTGGTCGACCCCGGTCCGCGTGCCCCGTCCGGACGCCGACCGGCGGGCGCTGCACCTCGACGGGGCCACCGCGGCCCGCATCGCGGCCGCCTTCGGTCCGTCCTGACCGGCGGCACCGCCGGTCGCCGCCGCCGGGACCACTGGACGGCAGGCACGTGCCGGACCCGTCTCCCGTCCCGCGGCGGGCCGCCGCGACGTGGCCCCACCGGACGGGAGGCGCCTGCCGGGCCCGCACCGTGCCTCCCGTCCGTCCGGTCCCTGCGAGTCCTCCACATCCGCGGGCCCCGACAGGGGAGCGGCGAGTAGGACGGACGGACACGAGGTCCGAGGAGGAAGACATGCGAACCGGTAGCGCAGTGCAGTACGAACGGTACGGCGACTTCGACGTGGTCGAGGTCGTGCCGCAGGAACGCCCCACGCCCGGGCCCGGCGAGGTCCTCGTCGAGGTCATCGCCGCCGGTCTCAACCACATCGAGCGGTTCCTCCGCGAGGGCAAGCTCCAGGACCACGTCCACGTCGACTTCCCGGCACGCCAGGGCGTCGACCTCGCCGGCATCGTCCGCGCCCGCGGCGACGGGGTGAAGGACCTGCGCGTCGGCGACGAGGTCATGGGCCACGCGCCCGAGGGCGGCTCACACGCCACCTGGGTGGTCGTGCCCCGCGACGCCGTCGTCATCAAGCCGACCCACGTCGGGTGGGAGGTGGCCGGCGGCCTCTACCTGGCGGGGTGCACCGCCGTCGACGTCGTCCGGAAGCTCCGACTCGGCCCCGACGACACCGTCGTCATCAGTGCTGCCGCCGGCGGCGTCGGGCACATCCAGTGCCAGCTCGCCCGCGACGCCGGCGCGACCGTCATCGGGCTCGGCAGCCCGCGGAACCACGACTACCTGCGCCAGATCGGCATCCTGCCGGTCGCCTACGGGGACGGTGAGGAGGCCCGGATCACCGAGATCGCGGAGGGCCGGCCGGTCACCGCCTTCATCGACAACCACGGTGACGAGTCCGCGCGCACGCTCGCTGGCCGGCTCGGTGTGGACGAGAAGCGGTTCGTGTCGTCGGACGACCGGCGTGACGCCGAACTCCGGTTCCTCCGTGCCCCGGCGTCCGACCCGGAGGCGCGTGAGCTCATCACGTACCTCGTGAAGGCCGTCGAGGACCGCCGCGTGCAGGTCCTGATCTCCGGTTTCTACCCGTTCGAGTACATCGTCGACGCGTACGAGGACCTGGCGGAGATGCACTCCCGCGGCAAGGTCGTCGTCGGCATGCAGCCCGTCGAGACCGGCGCCCGGCAGGACTGGTACCGGTCCGAGAAGGCCCGCGACCTCCGCGACGTCTACGCGCACGAGAAGGCCGAGGGGACCCTCGAGAGCGGCTCGCCCGCGGCCCGCGGCGCCGACTGAGACGGCCAGTGCCGCGGCGCCCGCAGTGCCGCAGTGCCGGGGCTGCTGTGCCGCGGTGCTCGGTCCCGACCTAGCTCAGGACGTCCTTGCTGGCGAACCGGCCGTAGGCGAGTGCGCCGAAGACCGCCAGGTACCCGAGCTGGAGCAGCGCGTTGCTGCCGAACGAGTCGAACGAGATCGGGTCGCGCAACAGGTCGCCGAACCCGAGCCAGAGGTGCGAGAACAGGAACGGGTGCAGCCAGTCGAGCTGCGGGAGCTGGTCGAGCACCTGCGATGCCCCGGCCAGCACGACCGTCGCGGCCATCGCCCCGACCGGCACGTTCGTCAGCGTCGACGCGAACAGTCCGATCGCCACCAGGCCGAGCATCGACAGTGTCACGTACAGCGCGAGCAGCACCGCGCGGCCGGCGTACGACCACCCGTCCACCTGCGTTCCGGAGAGCAGCGTGACCGGCCCGACCGGGAACAGCGCGGCACCGATCGCGGCCCCGGCCAGGACGACGAGCAGGGTGGCGGCGAGGCAGAACGCGACGGCGCCGACGGTCTTCACGAGGATGAACCGCACCCGTCCCGTCGGGGCGACGAGCAGGTAGCGGAGCGTGCCGTGGCTCGCCTCGCCCGCGACGGTGTCACCGGCGACCACCCCGACCGTGAGGGGCAGGAAGAGCGGGATCGAGACGGTCAACGCCGTGAACGACACGAACAGACCGTTGTTCGTGATGTCCCCGAGGAACGCCGGGCCACCGTCGTCGCCGTCCGTGGTGAGCCGGACCGCGACCGCGATGAGGATCGGCACGAGGGCGAGCGCCCCGAGCATCGCCCAGGTCCGGCGACGGCGGAACACGAGCGCGAGTTCGGAGCCGAGCAGCGCGAACGGACGGGTGCGCCGTGCAACGCCCGGTGCCGGCGGAGTGGGGGCGGACCGGGCCGCCGTGTCACCCTGCGACATCGAACCCCTCCCCGGTCAGTGCGACGAACAGGTCCTCGAGCGTGCCGCCGCCGACCGCGATGCCGCGCACCCGTACCTCGGCACGGACGAGCTCGGCGGTGATGGTCTCCGGCTCGACCGCGGCGGTGAGGTCGGCGACCAGGACGTCCGAACCGCCGTCGCGCCGGGGCACGAGACCGAGTCGGGTGAGCACGACCCCGGCCTGACCGATGTCGGGGGTCCGGACGGTGACGGTCCGCGCGCCGGCGGCACGGAGGTCGTCCAGCGGGCCCTGCGCGACGATCGACCCGGTCCGCATCACGGCCGCGTGCGTGCAGACCTGTTCGATCTCGGCCAGCAGGTGACTCGACACGAACACCGTCGTGCCGTCGTCCGCCAGCGAACGGATGAGGTGCCGGACCTCCCGGGTGCCCTGCGGGTCGAGGCCGTTCGTCGGCTCGTCGAGCACGAGGAGCTCGCGCGGGGTGAGCAGCGCGTTCGCCAGTCCGAGGCGTTGCTTCATGCCGAGCGAGTACGCGTGCGCCTTCTTGTCGGCGGCGTGCGTCAGACCGACGCGGTCGAGTGCCCGTGCGACCCGGTCCTTCCGCGAGCGGGGATCGGAGGTCGGGTCGGCCGCGTCGAAGCGGGACAGGTTCGCCCGGCCGGACAGGTACGGGTAGAACGCCGGACCCTCGACGAGTGCGCCGACCCGGGGGAGCACCGCGTGCAGTCCGCGCGGCATCGACTCACCGAGCACCTCGATCGAGCCGCTCGTGGCGTTGGACAGGCCCAGGAGCATCCGGATCGTGGTGGTCTTGCCGGAGCCGTTCGGCCCGAGGAACCCGAACACCGAACCACGCGGCACCGCGAGGTCGATGCCGTCCACGGCGCGCTGCTTCCGGAACACCTTCCGGAGGCCGGTCGTGCGGATGGCCAGCTCGATCGGGGTGTCCGTGGTCTCCCGGTGCGCGGCCTCGGTGTCCGTCCCCGTCGTCACGTCGCGGCGGCGACCAGCGTCGCGACCGGCACCGCGCCGGCGAGGACACGGCCGTCGTCGGTCAGGTACACCGAGACGAGCGAGGTCTGCACCGCGCGACCGCCGTCGACCGCGGTCGTGAGCTGGTCGAGGAGCCCGGAGGCGTCCGAGCCGAGGTCGGCCTGGACGGTGGTCCCGGCGGGCAGGGTCACGACGGTGTCCCATCCGCTGCCGGTGACCGTCGCACCGCCGTCGTCCGCGGCGCCGTGTCCGCGAGCGCCGGGGTCGACGTCGGAGAGGTCCTTCGTGGTGACGTCCGCGCCGGTCGGCGGCGTGAAGTCGAACAGCCGCGCTGCCGGTGCGCCGTACTCAAGACTCGTGAAGCCGACCTGGAACGCGGGATCGGTCTTCCCCGCGGCGGTCACCGACGCACGCAGCGGCAGTCCGGTCTGCTGGTCGACGGCGATCTGCACCGCGCCGACGAGGGTGTCCGAGGACTTCGGGGTGAGCGTCAGGAGCCAGGCGTCGTGGCCGGCGACCGAGGTCGCGACCGGCTTCGACACCGCCGTCGTCGGCGTGATCGCGTCGATCGCCCGCTCGGCGAGGTCGGTCGGGGTGGTGGTGCCGGGACCCGGGGCCTGGGCGGTGCGGCTCGGCAGCGTGACCTTCGTCGCGGTGCGCTCCTCCGAGTCCCAGGTCCACACGGTGTCGCCGTTGCGGACGAGGTCCTGCTCGGCGAGCTGTTCGGTGACCTGCACCCGCTGCTTCGCGGCGCCGTCGACGTAGACGCGGGCGGTGTGCGACGCGGTGAGGAGACCGAGGGCGTCCGACGCGTCCCCTTCGAGCGACGAGCCCCCGGAGCCCGTGGGCAGTTCCGGCAGCCCGAGGTCGCTCGTCTGCGAGAGCTTCGCCGAGTACTGCGCGTCCGAGGACCCGGCGATGCTGGCGATGACCGCGGCGGCGGTCGGGTCCGCGCCCGCGACGGGCGTGGCGGCGGCGTTCGCCAGTGCCGGAGCGGCGACGGCCCCGGCGACGACGACGGGCGCGATGAGTGCCGGCAGCCAGACGGACTTCTTCATGGGGGTTCCCCTCGGTCGAGCATCGGACCCGCGGTGGTGCATCGGAGTCGGGAGCACGGTACGTCCGACAGCCGACAGAACGCTGTGCTCCGGCCGGGTCGGGCGACCGGAGCACAGCGTCCGTCCGGTCAGCCGACGGGCAGCTCGTACGACCGGATCGCCTCGACCTTCTCGGCGCTCGCCGATGCCGGGTCGAAGGTGTACCCGAGCCACTCACGCACCAGCCGCCGGGCGAGCTCGGTGCCGATGACCCGCTGCCCGAGGCAGAGCACCTGCGCGTCGTTGGACAGCACCGAGCGCTCGACGCTGAACGGGTCGTGTGCGGTCACGGCCCGGATCCCGGGGACCTTGTTCGCACTGATCGCCACCCCGAGGCCCGTGCCGCAGACGAGCAGCGCCCGGTCGGCGTCCCCGGCGGCGACGAGCCGCGCGGCTTCGACGGCGACGTGGGGGTAGGCGGTGTGTCCGTCGGCGTCGACACCCACGTCGACGACGGCTCGGACCCGGGGATCCGCCGCGAGGTCGGCGCGCAGCACCTCCTTGAGTGTGAAGCCGGCGTCGTCCGAGCCGGTCACGATGCGGAACGTCATGCGTGCACTCCTCCTGTGGTGGTGGCGGTCGTGGTGGTGGTGCCGTCGCGTCGTGCGGCGAGGACCTCGCCGACCCGGGTGAGGACCATGCCCATCGACACGGCTCCGGCGTCGGGGGTGCCGACGCTCTTCTCGGCGAGCGGCCTGGCTCGTCCGACGCGCGGCGACAGCGTGGCGGTGGCCGTGGCCTCGAGCCGGGCGACCTCGGCGGCTGCGGCCCAGGCCTCCGGGAGCGGGACGCCCGCGCGGACGTCGGTGTCGAGGGCGTCCACGAACGGCAGCAGGGCGTCGAGCAGCGTCTTGTCGCCGCGTCGTGCCCGTCCGAGCTGGATGATCGCGTCGGCGAAGGCGCGGGCTGCAGCGACCACGAGCGGCGGCGTGACCTCGTCGACGTCGTCGCCGAGCGCGGCACCGAAGGCCTCGAGTGCGGCACCCCAGAGCACGCCGGAGGTGCCGCCGGCCTCCGCCGCCCAGGCCTCCCCGGCGCGCCCGAGCAGGAACGCGACGCCGGCGTCCGCGTTCGTGGCGTCGACCACGCGGCGTGCCGCACCGACGCCCTTCACCATCCCGCGTCCGTGGTCTCCGTCGCCGGCCACGGCGTCGATGCGACCGAGCTCGTGCTCCTGCTCGCGGAGCAACCGGTCCATCGCAGCGACGACCGTGCGGACCGTCTCGGCGGCTTCCCGGGAGGCTCGGGTCGCGTCCGGCACGACCGTCGCGCCGGCAGCCGTCTCGGTCCCGACCGCGACCGGGACGAGGGCCGCGACGGGCGCGGCCACCTTGCGGTAGGCGGGCGCGTACGCGTCGGCCAGCCAGAGGCCTTCGAGGTCGTCGTCGAGCCACTGCAGGGTGAGCGAGCACCCGCCCATGTCCAGGCTCGTGACGAGTTCGCCGACCTCGGGCTCGACGACCTCGAGCCCGGCCTGCTCGAGCAGGGGCGCGATGCGTCCCCAGAGCAGGAACAGTTCCTCGTACTTCGTGTCGCCGAGGCCGTTCAGGACCGGGGCGACCCGACCGCCCGCCGCGACCCCGGTCGGACGCTCCGCGAGCAGCCGGTCGACGAGGAGCTGCGCGAGCTGCCGGGCCGGGACGAGCGGGACGTCGCGGATGCCCGGCTCGCCGTGGATCCCGAGTCCGAGCCCGAGGTGTCCCGCCGGTACCGTGAAGAGCGGCTCGACCGCGCCGGGCAGCGTGCACCCGGAGAAGGCGACCCCGATCGTCCGGGTGCGGTCGTTCGCGTGTCGGCCGACCCGTTCGACCTCGTCGAGCGGGGCCCCGGCTGCCGCTGCGGCACCCATGGCCTTGACGACGGCGAAGTCGCCCGCGATGCCGCGGCGTCGGTCGACCTCGTCCGCCGAGGCGACGTCGTCCGTGACCACGACGACCCGCGTGTCGACGCCGGCGGCGCGGAGCCGTTCGGCGGCGATCCCGAAGTTCATCGTGTCGCCGGCGTAGTTGCCGAAGCAGAGGACGACGCCGCGGCCCTGGTCGGCGGCCCGGGCCACGGAGTACACCTGGGCCGCGGACGGCGACGTGAAGACGTTCCCGACGACCGCGCCGGTCGCGAGCCCGGGGCCGACCAGGCCGCTGAAGGCGGGGTAGTGACCGGAGCCGCCGCCGATGACGACCGCGACCTGCGGGGCGGCGCCGGCCGTCGGCAGCGTCATGACGCCGCCGGTCACCCCACGGACGCGGTCGGCGTACAGGGCGAGCCAGCCGGCGAGCTGGTCCTCGGCGAACTCGTCCGGTTCGTCGCAGATCGTGGTCATGTGCGGTCCTCCTCGGGGGACGGGTGGATGGGAAGGGGTGGGGTCATGTCGGTCAGTGGGCCTCGCCGTGCTGCGGGACGTGGAGTCGACCGACCATGACGAACGCGCAGGCGTAGAGCCCGACGAACGTCCACGTGACGGCGGCGCCGCCGCCGCCGAGCGCGAACACGACGGCGACGACCCCGGTGCCGAGGAACGCGGCCCCGCCCGCGGCGGTCGTGTACATCGCCATCGCGGCGCCCCGGTGGCGCGGTTCCAGCGCGGGCATGATCGCGCCCATCGGGACGAAGCCCGCGAGCGAGCAGCCGAAGACACAGCCGGCGACGACGGAGGCGACGTAGCCCCAGTCGGAGCCGGCAGGGACGAGCTGTGGGACGTACCACCAGGCGAGCAGCCCGACCGCGGACCCGACGACGCCGAACCAGCGGACGGTGCGGACCCACCCGATGCGGTCGCCGACCCAGCCGAACAGGGCGTTCACGAGGATGTTCGTGGCGTACACGCAGACGGTCATGAGGAGCCAGCGCTGCTGCCCCCAGCCGCGCTCGTCGGCGATCACGGCCGGCAGGACGACGAACATGCCGAACTCCGGTGCGGTGTTGACGAGTCGGACGAGGAAGCCCATGAGCACGCGGGGCCGGGTCGCGGTCAGGCGGACGCCGCTCGTCACGACCCGCCAGGCGCTCTCGCCGGCCGGGGCGATGCGCTGGGTGCCGCTCGGCAGTCGGACGCCGAACCGCACGAGCGCCCATCCGGCGACGACGAGGGCGATCGAGGCGGTCATCGCGCCGGTCTCCCCGACGACCCCACCGCCGAGGACCGGGATCGTCCCGAGGGCGAACAGCGACCCGAGCGTGGGCAGCCCGCCGGTGAAGGCGACGTAGAACCACCCGACGGCGGCGCCACGGCGTTCGACGGGGGCGGTGACGTTCACCCAGACCAGGAACGCGAAGGCGGCGAGCGGGTGACCGAGTCCGCGGAGCGTGTACGCCACCGCGGTGAGCGGCACGCTGCCGAGGTGGAGGGCCCCGAGGAACAGGAGCTCGAAGACGACCCAGACGGCGACGCCGAGGGTCATCACCGGTCGTGGACCGAGCAGGTCGGCCAACGCGCCGGACAGGTAGCTGCCGACGAGCGTGGCGAGGCTCGCGCCGGTCACGATCGTGGCGACCGTGGCCGGCGGACTGCCGAGCACGGCGACCATGTGCGGGGTCACGAAGTTCGACTCGACACCGACCCCGGTCATCACGACCAGGACGCCGAGGAAGCCGAGGGCGAGGGGACGGGGGATCCCGAGCCGGTCGAGGCGACCGGGGGCGGGAGCGGTGGTGGGCGTGGGCGCAGTGCGCAGGAGTGGGTTCGTCGTCGTTGACATGGCTCTCTCGATCGCAGCGGTATCTGACATCGGGTATGTTACCCGTCATGTCCGCGATCGAGAACCACCACCCGTCCACCGGTCCCACGACGGACCCGGCAGCGCCGTCGGCCGACGTCGCCGCGTCGCTGCGTCCGGGGCCGGACCACGTCGACCACACGAACCCGTTCACGGACCGCGTGGCGGTCGTCACCGGTGGCGCGTCCGGCATCGGCAACGCCGTCGCCCGCGCGCTCGCCGGACGCGGAGCGCGGGTCGCCGTCCTCGACGTCCGTGCGGACGCGTCGACCGCGGCCGCGTCGGAGCTGCCCGGTCACGGTCACCTCGGGGTCGCGTGCGACGTCGCCGACCAGGGCTCGGTCGACACGGCCGTCGCCGAGGTCCTCGCCGTCGCCGGTCGCGTCGACGTCCTGGTCAACTGCGCGGGCATCGTCGCCCTGGCCCCGGCGGAGGACCTCGCGCCCGACGCGTGGGCCCGGACGCTCGAGGTCAACCTGACCGGCACGTACCGCGTGACGCAGGCGGTCGGCCGGCACATGCTCGCCGCGGGACACGGGCGGGTCGTGACCATCGCATCCCAGGCCGCGCACGTCGGGATCGACGGCCACGCCGCCTACTGCGCGTCGAAGGCCGGTCTGCTCGGTCTGACCCGCGTGCTCGCGCTCGAGTGGGGGCGCCGCGGCGTGACCGTCAACACCGTGTCCCCGACCGTCGTGCTCACCGCCCTCGGTCGGTCCGCCTGGGCGAACGAGGCGGGCCTGCGGCACCAGGACGAGATCCCGACCGGACGGTTCGCGACGCCGGACGAGATCGCCGCCGCCGTGCTCTTCCTGGCCGGTGAGTCGGCAGGGATGGTGAACGGCGCCGACCTCCGGGTCGACGGCGGCTTCACCATCCGCTAGGACGGTCGGCGCTACGATCGCGGTGTCGTCCCGGCACCCGGCCGACGGCACCACCCCGGGAGGCCCGCGCTCGATGTCCGGAACGAGTCCGTCCGACCCCGCGCCCACCGGCGGTCCGCCGACGGAGGCACCGGTCCCCGTCGGCGACGGCCCCCGCTCCCGGTTCCCGCTCGACACGGTGTACCAGGCCGCTCGGATGTACTACCTCGAGGACGCCACCCAGAACGAGATCGCGCACCGCCTGGGCGTCTCGCGCCCGACCGTCAGCCGCCTGGTGTCCGAGGCCCGCCGCGCCGGGCTCGTCCGGATCGAGGTCGTCGACCCGTTCCAGGACGAGACCGCCGTCCTGGCCGAGCGGCTGCGGGTCGTGCTCGGGCTCCAGGCGGTGTACCTCGCGGCCGTCACGCACACGGCGACGCTCGGCGTGGACCTCGCGGAGCCGGTCGCCGCGGCGGTCGAGGCCATGCACCTCGCCCCCGGGGACGCGGTCCTGGTGTCCTCCGGCAGCACGGTGCATGCCATCGCGCACAGCGTGGTGCCGCCCATGCCCGGTGTGCAGCTCGTGCCGACCGTCGGCGGCCAGGCCGACCCGAACCAGTGGTTCCAGACCAACGAGATCACCCGGGCGGCCGCGGAACGGTCGGGGGCGATCCCGACCTTCCTGTTCGCGCAGGCGCTCCCGTCGGAGGCGCTCCGGGCCTCCCTGGACGAGGACCCGGCGTTCCAGCACGTCGTCGGCCTCTGGGGGCGCGCGACGGGCGCGATCCTCGGCATCGGCGCGCCGGTCGCGACCCGTGACGCGATGGCGCGCGGGCTGCCCGTCGACGACGTGGTGTTCGACCGCGCGACCGGGGACGTGTGCCTGAACTTCACCGGTCCGGACGGCGAGGCGATCGAGTTCCCCGGCAGCGAGCGGATGGTCCGGACCTCGCGCGAGGTCCTCGCCGCGGTGCCGCACGCGGTCGGTGTCGCCGTCGGCGCCGTGAAGGTGCCCAGCATCATCAGCGCCGTGCGCGGGCGGCTCGTCAACGAACTGGTCACCGACGCGGCGACCGCGCGGGCACTGCTCGACGCGCTCGCCTGACGTCCGGTCGGGGCGGCCCGGTCCGCTCAGCTGGTCCGGCGCACGTCCCACAGGTGGTGGACGGGGTCGTGCGCGTAGTACACGGCGAGCGTGGCGACCGTGAAGCCGCTGCCGTCCGAGCGGCGCCCGGTCCGGTCGAGCTGGTCGTCGGACACCGCGCCGAAGGCCGCCACGGCGCGGTCGGCGGCGGCACGGAGCTCGCGGGCGACGGTCGCGGGGTCCTGCTCGCCGTACCGGTCGGCGACCGCGGTCGCGTCCTGGTCCCAGTTCGGGAAGAGCGGGTCGTCCTCGGCGAGCATCAGCTCGAGGCGTTCCGTCATCTTCCGGTGCACGTCACGGACGTGGGCGCCGTACTCGAGCGGCGACCAGGTCGACCCGTCCGGGCGCTCCCGCACGTCCGGGCGGTCCAGCTGCTCGGGCCAGCCGTCCGTGTTCGCGTCGATGATGCCCGGGACGTCCCCGATCGTCACCGCACTGCCGTCGAAGCCGCAGTCCGGGCACGCCGCATCGATGACCCAGGTCCAGTTCTTCGTGTCCGGTTCGATCGCCACGGCGAGACGCTAGCAGCCGCGGACGGCTCTGCGTCAGTCGCGGCCGAGGACGGGCCACACCGGGAACGGGTCGGCCCAGGACCGCCACAGGTCCGGTCCGGCGAGGAGCTCTGCCGGGGTGATGAGCGCGCCGTCGAGTGCCCGTGTGAGGCGCTCGGCGTGCAGGTCCTCGCCGACGAACCAGAGCGCCTGCCCGATCGGGGCGTCCTCGTCCCAGGACGGGTTCGCGGTCGGATCGAGCGCGAGCATCGCCCCGACGCTCGACCAGGAGCCGACGTGGTCGGGACGGGACGCGAGGCGGAAGAACCCCCGGGAGCGCAGCACCCGACCGTCCGGGCCGGCTGCCAGGTCGTGTGCCACGACGTCCGCCAGTCGGGACGGGTGGAACGGCAGCGGATCACGGTAGCGCAGCGCAGTGAGTCCGTCCGTGGCCGGACGGTCGACGTCGTCGGCTCCGGTGGACAGGGCGCGCATCCACCCGGCAGCACCGGCGAGCACCCGGGTCGCGCCGCTGTTCGACGCCGGGAGGTCGTCCGCGCTGTGCACCCGCTCGTCGGCGAGGACGACCGCCGACGGCGCACAGCGGTGGACGAGGGCGACCAGGGCCCGGCGCCGTGCCGGGGGCAGGCGGTCGGTGCGGTCGAGCACGATGACGGTCGCGTACTCGACCAGTGCCGCGAGCCGCTCGCCGGCGACGAACGCGTCGTCGACGCCGGACCAGAGCAGGTGCTCGGCCTCGTCGGCGCGGAGCACGGACACCACGTGACGGAGCACGCGGTCGTCGCCCCGCTCGGCCCGGGCCGCGTTCGCGAGCATCATCCCGACGGCGCGGGCGTCGCCGCCGACCGGCAGGGTGACGACGAGCGAGTGCCGCGCACCGGGGCCGCAGACGTCGGTGAGGCGCTCGGCCCGGTCCGCCACGGCTCGTGCTGCGACGGACGCGCTGCCGGCGGCGTGCATCCGGTGCCCGTCGGACAGTCGCGCGGCGATGCGTGCGGCGTCGACGTCGTGGAGGGCGGAGACGAGGGTGATCGGGACGACGGCCATGTGCAGTACGGTACATGAAAACCGTTATCAACAAGGAGGCGCACGTGCAGGTCCGCAACTCGCTCAAGGCACTGAAGAAGATCCCCGGTTCGCAGGTCGTGCGGCGCCGCGGGCGCGTGTACGTCATCAACAAGGAGAACCCGCGCTGGAACACCCGTCAGGGGTAGCCCGGACCGCGTCCGTAGGGTGAGGACATGCGACTCCTGCTCGTCCGCCACGGACAGACCCCCGCCAACGTGACCGGCCTGCTCGACGCCGAGGTGCCCGGACCCGGCCTGACCGACCTCGGGCAGGAGCAGGCCGACGCGCTACCGGGCGCCCTGGGCGACCGGGGCATCGAACGACTGTTCACCTCGTCGATGGTGCGGACGCAGCTCACCGCGGCCCCGCTCGCCCGGGCGCTCGACCTCGACCCCGTGGTGCTGCCGGGCCTCCGGGAGATCGAGGCCGGCGACCTGCAGGGCAAGCGCGACACGGTCTCCGTGCAGCAGTACCTCGCCGCGGCGTACGCCTGGGCGGCCGGCGACCGCGACGAGCGCATGCCCGGCGCGGAGGACGGTCACGCGTTCTTCGCGCGGTACGACGACGCCGTGCGACAGATCGAGGAGACCGGGGCCGACGTCGTCGCGGCGTTCAGCCACGGGGCGGCGATCCGGATCTGGGCCGCGGTCACCGCACGGAACGTGCCGAACGACCTGGGGCGGAACCGGCACCTCGAGAACACCGGCGTCGTGGAGCTCGAGGGCTCGACCGCTGACGGGTGGCGCCTCGTGGACTGGGCCGGCGAGCCGGTCGGCGGCGACGACCTCGCCGACCTGGGTGCGCAGGACCCGACCGGCGAGCGCTTCTGACGGCAGCGACGGCGAGACGCCGCCGGGACGACGAGACGCCGCGGGATCCGGCGGCGTCTCGGCGGTGAGGCGGCGTCTCAGCGCGGACGGGGTTGTCAGACGGACGGGAGGCACGGTGCCAGCTGGCACCGTGCCTCCCGTCCGTCGTGCGTCGCGTGGACTACGCGGGCTGCGCCGCCGTGTGCTGCGGGACGATGACGCGGTGCGACTCGCGCAGCACGTCGAGCGTGCGCTGGACCTCGTCAGCGCGCTCCTCGGCGGTCCAGCCGAGGGCGTCAGCCATCACGTCGGCGAGCTCGTCGAGCAGGTCGATCGTGACGCCACCGACGAACGCCAGGTTCGTGCGGCGGAGGACCACGTCGACCAGGTGCACGGCCTGCTCGTGCTCGGCGAAGTACCGGACCTCGGCGCGGGTGAGCGTGCCGTCCGACTCGAGCGGCTCGACCGGGCCGGTGACGAGTGCGTCGACGACCTCCGCGGCGCGGGTGCCGTAGCGGTCGAGCAGGCGGTCGACGGTCTCGGACGCCAGGCCGTCCCGGTGCGACTTGATCCACAGGGCACGCTGGCCGTCGGTGGTCGGGAAGTCCTTGCCACCGCCGATCGGCATGCCGGTCGTGTCGACCTTCCGAGGGACGCCGAGCTTCGTGGTGACGTCGGTGGACAGGTGTGCGGCGAGGGCGCGGAAGGTCGTCCACTTGCCGCCGACGAGCGACAGCACGGTGGTGTCCGGCAGGCCGGCGATCGCGGTGTCGACGATCCGGTAGTCGCGCGACACGAAGCCCGGGGCGGTGTCCTCGTGGCGGGGGAGCGGCCGGATGCCCGAGTAGCTGTAGACGATGTGGTCGCGCGTGACCTCGATCTGCGGGAAGACGTGCTTGACGAGCCCGAAGAAGTAGTCGATCTCCTCGTCGGTGGTGACGACCGGCTGCGACGGGTCAGCGTCGATGTCGGTCGTGCCGATGAGGACCCGGCCCTTGAGCGGGTAGATGAGCACGATGCGGCCGTCGTTGTTCTCGAAGAACAGCTCGCGACCCTTCGTCGCCTCGAGCAGCTCGGGGTTGTCGACGACGATGTGGGAGCCCTTCGTGCCGCCCATGTACTTCGTCTCGCCGCCGAACGCCTCGTTCGTCAGGTCGGTCCACGGACCGGACGCGTTCACGACGACGTCCGCGGTGAAGACGAACTCCTCGCCGGTCTCGCGGTCACGGAGCAGGACGCCGCCGTCACGGCTGCCGACGGCTTCGACGTAGTTCGTCGCACGGGCGGTCGCGTCGGCACCGGTGCCGGTGCCGGCGGCCAGACCGTCCTTGAGGACGTCGAGCGCCAGGCGCTCCGGCTCGTGGACCGAGGCGTCGTAGTACGTGCCCGTGTACTTGAGGTCGCGGTTGAGGGCCGGCATGTCCTCGAGCGCGGCCTTCTTGGTGCGGAAGACGTGCTTCGGGACCGAGCCGCCGTCGCGCGAGAAGGAGTCGTAGATCGTCATGCCGATCTTGATGAGCATCGCGCCGCGCTCCTTCGTGGAGCGCTGCTTGTGCGTGAGCATGCGCAGCGGCGCGTTCATGATGCCGGAGAACGTCGAGAAGACCGGCATCGTCGTCTGCAGCGGCTTGACGTAGTGCGGGGCGATGCGGATGAGGCCGTTGCGCTCCTGCACGCTCTCGCGCACGAGGCGGAACTCGCCGTTCTCGAGGTACCGGATGCCGCCGTGGATCATGTGGCTCGACGCGGCGGAGGCGCCGGAGCCGTAGTCGCTGCGCTCGACGAGGGCGACGTCGACGCCCTGCAGGGCGAGGTCGCGGAAGGTGGCGATGCCGTTGATGCCGCCACCGACGATGAGGACCTGTGCGTTCGGGCGTCCGGTGAGGGCGGTGACCGTGTTCCTGGGCTGCGTCTTCTTCGACATGGTCGTTCGCATCGCTTTCTGGGGTCGATTCCGTTGGTACTCCATCGATCGTGCGCTCGTCGGAACGTGTGGGCAACTTCCGTGCACGGACGTGCAGAACGCCCGTCGCGCCTCCCGTCGGAGCCGCCGGACGGCGGACGGGCGGGCCGGGCAGGGTTGCAGAGGGCGTGCACGTCCGTGCATGCTCGGTTCCATGAGCGACGCCGCGCAGCCCGTGCGCACCCAGCAGGCCCTGCGGGCCGCGCACCTCTACTACCTGCAGGACCTGACGATGGACGCCATCGCCGACGAACTCGGCACCTCGCGCTCGTCGGTGTCGCGACTGCTCAAGTACGCGCGGGACACCGGGCTCGTCGACATCCAGATCCGCTCGCCCCTCGACCAGGCGGCGGCGCTCAGCCGGAGCATCCGGGCCCGCTTCGGCGTGCACGCGCACGTCGTGCCGGTGCCGGACCACACGAGCGACGTGGACCGGCTCGAGCGGGTCGCCCTGTCCGCCGCCCGGATCCTGACGCAGTACATCGAGTCGAACATGGTCATCGGCATCTCGTGGGGCTCGACGGTCAGCGCGGTGAGCCGGTACCTCGTGCCGAAGACCACGCACGGTTCGACCGTCGTGCAGGTGAACGGCGCCGCGAACACCCGCACGACCGGCATCGTCTACGCGTCCGAGATCCTGCGGCGCTTCGGTGAGGCCTACGGCGCGCTCGTGCAGCAGTTCCCCGTACCGGCGTTCTTCGACGACCCGGCCACGAAGGCCGCGCTGTTCCGTGAACGCTCGATCCGGCGCGTGCTCGACCTGCACGAGCGGATGGACCTGGTCGTCTTCGGGGTCGGCGCCCCGCAGGCCCCGGTGCCGTCGCACGTGTACTCCGGTGGGTACCTCGACCCGGCCGACCAGGAGGAACTGCGCCAGGCCGGCGTCGTCGGTGACGTCTCGACCGTGTTCTACCGCGCGGACGGGTCGTGGAAGGACATCGGTGTGAACGCGCGAGCCGGGGCGCCCGACCTCGACACCGTGAAACGGGCTCCGCGTCGGATCTGCGTCGTCGCCGGGCGAGGGAAGGCCGCGTCGCTCCGCGGGGCGCTGGCCGCCGGACTCGTGACGGACCTCATCCTCGACGAGAGCGTCGGACAGGCGATCCTGCAGGGCTGACCAGACCCGGGGACGGCTGTCCCGGAGTACCTGCCCCCGGGTCTGGGGGAGGGCTGCCGGCTCGGATGTCGGAGGTGTCGCGTACGGTCGGAGCATGGTGCTCACTCCCGATGCCGGTCCCGCTGCGTCCGCTCCGCCCCTCGGCGTCGAGCGTGCCGACAGTCGGTCGTACCGGCGGTTGGCCGGGACGGACGTCGACCAGGCGATGGCGTTCTTCACCTCCGACTACGACCTCAAAGCGCCCGCGATCCGGCGGACCCACGCGGACACCGCCTGGGACTTCGCCGGTGTCACCGACGAACGGATGTCCCTCCGGACCTCCCGCTTCGGTGTCGACCTGCGCAGCCAGAGCCAGTCGGACGACTTCATCGTCGCGTGGCTCCGCAGCGGCAGCAGCACCATCACGTACAACGGCCGCTCCGTCGACCTCGAGCCCGCCGTCCCGGTGATCCTGCCGTCGGAGACGTACGACCTGCACCACCGCGACATCGGCCTGAACCTCGTGCACCTCGACCGACAGTTCGTCACGAGCCTGGTCGGCGACGACACGTTCTCGTTCGAGCCCCTCGAGCGCCCGGCCGTCGACGGCATGGGTGTCTGGCGGGACACCGTCCGGCGGCTCTCGTCGACGTGGTTGCAGGTGGACGCGCCGATGACCGCCACCGTGCGACGCGACATCGCCGACGCGTTCGCGAACGCGGCGCTCCGGGCGTTCCCCCGGCGCAGCACCTGGCGTGCCGCCGTGACCGGGTCCGGGCCGGAGCACCAGCGGCTGCGGCGCGCGCTCGACTACGTGCAGGCGCACGCCCGGGAACCCATCGGCACGCCGGAGATCGCCGCGGCCGCCGGGCTCAGCCCGCGCGGGTTGCAGCAGTCGCTCCGACGGCACCTGGACCAGACGCCCGGCGAACTGCTGCGCTCCGTCCGGCTCGACGGTGCCCTGGACGAGCTGCGCCGGGCCGAGCGGGACGAGACCTCGGTCGCGGACATCGCCCGCGGGTGGGGCTTCGGGCACCTCGGTCGGTTCTCGGCTGCGTACCGGTCCCGCTTCGGCGAGCTGCCGAGCGACACCCTGCGGACCCGCACGCGCCGCTGAGGCCGACCGTGCGCGACCGGCGGAGGTCTTCCGGCCGGTGCGTGGGTGGTCCGGCAGAGGCGCTCCGTTCGGCGGGAGCGCTCCGAGCGCGGGTCCTCCCGAACGTGGTGGCACCGAACCGTCGTCCGGCAACCGATCCTTCGGAGGGCGGGCGCATGCGACGAACCTGCGGCTGAATGAGCGGTGTCCAGTGCACTGCTCACGAAGGAGTCCGTCATGCGCATCGGCGTCCCCACCGAGACCAAGAACAACGAGTTCCGCGTCGCCGCCACCCCGGCAGGTGTCGCCGAGCTGGTGATGCACGGGCACGAGGTCCGCGTCCAGGCCGGAGCGGGCACGGGCTCGGCGTTCTCCGACGACGAGTACGCCGCCGCCGGCGCGGTGGTCGTCCCGGACGCCCTCTCGGCCTGGGACGCCGAGATGGTGCTCAAGGTGAAGGAGCCCGTGGCCGCCGAGTACCCGCTCCTCCGCGCGGGACAGGTGCTCTTCACGTACCTGCACCTCGCGGCCGACCGCGCGCTGACCTCGGCCCTGGTCGAGTCCGGCACCACCGCGATCGCCTACGAGACCGTGCAGCTGCCCGACCGATCGCTGCCGCTGCTGTCCCCGATGTCGGAGATCGCCGGACGGCTGTCGGCGCAGGTCGGCGCACACCACCTCATGCGCGCGAACGGTGGTCGCGGGCTCCTCCTCGGCGGCGTGCCCGGCACACCGAAGGGGCGCGTCGTGGTGATCGGTGGCGGTGTCGCCGGCGAGCACGCGGCGACGATCGCGCTCGGCATGGGCGCCGAGGTGACGGTCTTCGACATCAGCCTGCCGCGCCTCCGCGCCCTCGACGCCCGCTTCGACGGCCGCGTGACGACCCTCCGGTCGAGTCCGCTCGCGATCGCGCACGCCGTCGCCGACGCCGACCTGGTGATCGGGTCGGTGCTCATCCCGGGCGCCTCGGCGCCGAAGCTCGTCACGGACGCGATGGTCGCGGACATGCGTGCCGGGTCGGTCCTCGTCGACATCGCCATCGACCAGGGCGGGTGCTTCGAGGGGTCGCGGCCCACCACCCACGACGACCCGACGTTCGCCGTGCACGACGCCGTGTACTACTGCGTGGCGAACATGCCGGGCGCGGTGCCGCGGACGAGCACGATCGCGCTGACGAACGCGACGCTCCCGTACGCCGTGACGATCGCTGACCAGGGGTGGGAGCGGGCGCTCGGGTCCGACGCGGCACTCGCCCGCGGACTCAACGTGCACGCCGGAGCCGTGACGAACGAGGCCGTCGCGGCCGCGCACGGCATGGCGGTCGCGTCGCGCTGAGGGCAGCCGGCCCGGGTGCCCGGCAAGGCCCGGGTGCCCGATCCGGTCGGCCCGGCCCGGATGCCCCGGTCGCGCGCGTGCGTCCGTCGGACCGGCCCGGGAGGACTGCGACGACCCGTCGGTCGCACCCGCGGACGAGGAGCCCGCCGGCCCCGCCCGCGCGGCTACGCGGTCCGGAGTGCGGCCGATCCGGCGGTCCAGCCGGCACGGGCGCGCGCCACGAGGGTGACGACCAGCACCGCGGCGACGGCGACGACGGCGGCGACGGCGGTGGGCACCGAGACGAGCGGACCGTCGAGCCGCGCGACCGCGACCCACGCGAGACCCCAGCCGAGCGCCAGCGCCGGTGCGATGCGGCCGCGGCCCGTCAGCGCGAGGACGACCCCGACGACACCGGCGACCGCCGCGACCGCCACGCCCCACACGTCCTGGTCGAGGCCGAAGCCGCGGAAGCCCGCCGCCGTCAGGACCGCCGCCGTGTTGGCCGCCGTCGCGACGCAGACCCACCCGAGGTACAGCCCGAAGGTGCCGTCCGTGACGACCGCCTCGACCCGGCCGGACGGTGCGGTGCGACGGAGCACCACGAACGTCCACGCCAGCACGCCGAGCAGTGCGAGGATGACCGGCTCGCTCAGCCAGAGGAAGCCGAACTGGACGGACAGGATCCACGCCGCGTTGAGGAGCAGGGACAGGGTCGCGGGCACGGCGAGGCGGTCGTGCCGGGCCTGGTCGTCGCGACGAGGGAGGAACTGCCAGACGGCGAAGGCGACGAGGCCGACGTAGACGACGCTCCAGATGCCGAAGGCCGGGCCGGCGGGGGCGATCGCGGTGGCCGACGCAGACAGTGCTCCGTCGGCTGCCTCGGCGATCGGTGTGCCGCCCGCAGCGCCGGACCCGATGAACGAGCCCACCACGGCGACCACCGTGCTCACGGCGACCATGACCTTCCGCATCCAGCGCATCGTGCTCCCTCTCGTCAGCATGCTGATGACCAGGACGGTACGCCGTCCCGCCCGTGGTCGCGCAGCCGCTGCCCAGGGTGCGTACGGTGGTGCCGTGACCGTCGAGCTGAACACCGTGTACGTGGACCGGATCGCCCCGACGACGAGTCCCTCGCTCGACGAGAGCTTCTCGATGCTCGCGGAGCACGGCGCCTCGGCCTGCATCGTGCTCGACCGCCCGGACGCCGAGGAACTCGGGGACGTCGCGGTCGCCCTCGGCCTGCACGAGCTCGCGGTGGAGGACTCGGCGGAGGGGCACCAGCGCCCGAAGCTCGAGCGGTACGGGTCGACGCTCTTCGCGGTGCTCAAGCCCGCCGTGTACCGCGACGCTGCGGAGGAGGTCGAGTTCGGCGAGGTGCACGCGTTCGTCGGCGAGGACTTCTTCCTCGCGGTGGTGCAGGCCGACCCGCGGGGGACACGCGCCGTCCCGCGTGCCCTGCAGCGGATGAGCGGCAAGCCCGGACTGGTCACCGCCGGACCGCAGGCGCAGCTCTGGGCGCTCATGGACTCGATCGTCGACGACTACCGTCCGGTCATCGACGGGCTCGAGGAGGACATCAACCAGATCGAGGGGCAGCTGTTCTCCGGCGAGGCCGGCGTCTCCCGTCGCGTCTACGAGCTGTTCGGCGAGGTCGTCGACTTCCAGCGCGCCGCCCGTCCGCTCATCCGGATGATCGAGGACCTGCACCGCGGCGCCGAGAAGTACCACCTGCCCGTCGAACTCCAGCGGCGGTTCCGGGACGTCCTGGACCACGTCATCCGGGTCGTCGAACGGCTGGACACCTTCCGCCAGCTCCTGCAGAACGCACTGACGGTCGACTCGACCCTCGCGGCACAGAAGCAGAACGACGACACGAAGCGGATCTCCGGCTGGGCGGCGATCCTGTTCGCGCCGACGCTCATCGCCGCGGTCTACGGCATGAACTTCGAGCACATGCCCGAGCTGTCCTGGACGTGGGGGTACCCGCTGTCGATCGTGCTCATGGTCCTGTTCGCCGCGGTCCTGTACGCGGTGTTCAAGGTCAAGCGCTGGTTCTGAGGACCGCACCCCACCCGTCCCCACCGAGGAGAACCGATGTCGTCGCTCCCCACCGTCCCCGTCCACCTGAGCGCCGGGGGTGTGTCCCTCGTGCTCGACTGCTCGGCCGGCCGACTCCCCGCCGTCGTGCACTGGGGTGCCGCCCTCGGTGACCTGTCCGATGCCGAGCTGCTCGCGCTCGCCGCCGCCGACGTCCTCCCGCTGCAGCCGAGCACGCCCGACGTCGCCGTGCGCCTGAGCGTCCTCCCCGAACCGCACACCGGGTGGACGGGCCGACCCGGGATCGTCGGACACCGGGACGGCCGCGACTGGGCGCCCGCGTTCACGCTCACCGCCGTGGACGTCACCGACCTGCACGTGAGCGGCCGCGGACCGAGCACCACCGGCCAGGTCAGCGCGCCCGGCCGGGACGGCGCCTCCGGCCAGGACACCGACCCCGGTGCCGGGGTCGCCCCCGGTCGACGCCTCGTCGTGGATGCCGAGGACCGGATCGCCGGCCTGTCCGTCCGCATCGAGGTCGAGCTCCTCGTCTCCGGCCTGGTCCGGCTCCGCGCCGCGGTGACGAACACGGCACCGGGCACGTACACGGTCGACGACGTGACGGTCGCGCTGCCGGTCCCGGGGCGGGCCCGTGAGGTGCTCGACTTCGCCGGACGGTGGGGCAAGGAGCGCACCCCGCAGCGGCACGAGCTCGTCGTCGGCACGCACCAGCGCGAGGGACGCCGTGGTCGCACCGGTCCGGACGCCGCCACGGTCCTCAGCGTCGGGACCCGAGGGTTCGGGTTCGCGGCGGGCGAGGTCTGGGGCGTGCACGTCGGGTGGAGCGGGAACCACCGGCACCACGCCGAGCGCGTCGCCGACGGCCGCCAGGTGGTCGGCGGCGGGGAACTCCTGCTGCCCGGCGAGGTCCGGCTCGACCAGGGCGCGACGTACGCCGGACCGTGGGTGTACGGCGCGTACGGGGACGGGTCGGACGCGCAGGCCCACCGGTTCCACGACTGGCTCCGACAGCGCCCGCAGCACCCCGTCCGTCCCCGGCCGGTGACGATCAACGTGTGGGAGGCGGTCTACTTCGACCACGACCTGGCCCGCCTGACCGACCTGGCCGACCGAGCGGCCCGGATCGGCGTCGAGCGGTTCGTCCTCGACGACGGGTGGTTCCGCGGCCGCCGCGACGACCGGGCCGGGCTCGGTGACTGGTCCGTCGACGAGGACGTCTGGCCGGACGGGCTCGCCCCGCTGGTCGACCACGTCCGCGGGCTCGGCATGGAGTTCGGGTTGTGGTTCGAGCCGGAGATGGTGAACGAGGACAGCGACCTGGCCCGCGCGCACCCGGAGTGGATCATGCAGGCGGACGGCCGACTGCCGGTCCGTGCCCGGAACCAACAGGTGCTCGACCTGGCGATCCCCGCCGCGTACGACCACGTCCTCGAGCGGCTGACCGCCGTCATCGACGAGGTCGGGGTCGACTACGTCAAGTGGGACCACAACCGCGACCTGGTCGACGCCGGGACACGCGGTGCCGGTGCCGCCGTGCACGAGCAGACCCTCGCCGCGTACCGGCTGATGGCGGCGCTCAAGGACCGGTTCCCGGGGCTGGAGATCGAGTCGTGCTCGTCCGGTGGCAGCCGGGTCGACCTCGGCGTCATCGAGCACACCGACCGGGTCTGGACCTCGGACTGCATCGACCCGCTCGAACGGCAGCAGATGAACCGGTGGACCATGCAACTCCTGCCACCCGAGATGCTCGGGTCGCACATCGCGAGCGGCACGAACCACACGACGGGACGCCGGCACACGCTCGCCTTCCGCGCCGGCACCGCGCTGTACGGGCACCTCGGCATCGAGTGGGACCTCGCGACCGCGACCGCGGCCGAGGAACGCGAGCTCGCCGAGTGGGTGACGACCTACCGACAGTGCCGGGAGCTCCTGCACCACGGGGACCTGGTGCGTGTCGACCAGGCCGACGAGACGCAGCTCGTCTACGGCGCGGTGGCCCCGGACCGGCGGGAGGCGCTGTTCTTCCTCGCCGTGGTCGGCCGGTCCGAGGTCAGCCCGCGCGGTCGGATCACCCTGCGCGGCCTCGACCCGGACACCCGCTACCGCGTCGACCCGCTCGTCATCGGGGACGTTCCCGGACTCGAGCCCGCGCCCTGGGAGTCCGGCGACCGGGTGTTCACCGGCCGGTCGCTCGAGCTCGTCGGCGTCCAGGCGCCGATGACGTACCCGGAGACCGTCGTGCCGTACCGGGTCACCGCGGTCTGAGGACGCGGCACCGGCCGGGAGGCCCGGACCACCCCTCCCGGGACCGGTGCCCGACCCCGGGTGGCGGGCCGGGCCTCCCGGTCGACGCGTCGCAGGGCGCGCGGCCGCGCGCCCGCTACGCTTGCCGACATGCCACACAACGGTCTCGCCACTCCGGCCTGGGCGCTCAAGCTCGCCGTGGTCACGGGACTCGTCGGCATCGCCGGCGGGGTCGCCGGGATCGCCGTGTGGCTCGCGCTCCAGCTCATCCAGTTCGTCGCCTTCGGGTACACCTTCGGTGGGCACCGGGAGGCCGCCGACGCCCCCTCGGGGCTGAACCGGTTCCTGGCCGTGCTGGCCGCCGGCGTCCTCACCGCGGTCGCGTGGTGGGCGATCCGTCGCTGGGGTCGCCCGGTCGTCGGGGTCCCGGCCGCCGTGGCGGGCAGGCGGATGCCCTCGCTGGTCACCGTCGGCAACGCGGGCGTGCAGATCCTCGCGGTCGGCCTCGGTGCCTCGATCGGCAAGGAGGTCGCGCCGCGCGAACTCGGCGCGTGGGCCGCGCAACTCCTGACCGTCCGCGCCGGGTTGACGGCACGTGAGACGAAGGTCCTGGTGGCCTGTGGTGCCGCCGCCGGACTCGCCGCGGTCTACGACGTCCCGCTCGGCGGCGCGCTGTTCGCGGTCGAGGTGCTGCTCGGCGAACTCACGCTGGCGACCGCCCTGCCCGCGTTCGTGACGAGTGCCGTCGCGGCGTTCGTCGCCCGCCTCGTGATCCCGGACGAGGTGCTGTACCACGTGCCCGCGATGCAGCTCTCGCCGTCGCTGCTCGTCTGGGCGGTCGTCGTCGGGCCGCTGCTCGGGCTCGCCGGCGTCGGGTTCGTCCGGGCCACCAACCGGCTGCAGGCGATCGCTCCGACGGGGTGGAAGCTGCTCGTCGTGCTGCCCGTCGTCTTCGCGCTCGTCGGCCTCGTCGCGATCCCGTTCCCGGAGGTCATGGGCAACGGCCGCGCTCTCGGGCTCGCCGCGATGAACGCCGACCTCGACGGCCCGACGCTGCTCGGCATGGCACCCCTGCTCGCGCTCCTCGTCGTCGGACTGCTGAAGACCGTGACGACCGCGGCGACGATCGGGGCCGGCGCCGTGGGCGGGACGCTCACGCCCTCGATCGCGGTCGGCTCGGCACTCGGCGGCTTCCTCGGCGCCGCCTGGATGCTCCTCTGGCCGACCGACGGCGGCGCCCTGGCGACCTTCGCGTTCGTCGGCGCGGCCGCGTTCCTGGCCACGACCATGCGTGCACCGTTCACGGCCCTCGTGCTCGTCGTCGAGTTCACGCAGGAGGGCACCGACATCCTCATCCCCTCGCTGTTGGCGGTCAGCGGGGCCGTCGCCGTCGGGTACGTCCTCGCCCGTCGACGGAGCGCGCAGATGACCTGAGCGGCCCGGTCACCCGGCCGTCGACCGGTCCGCTGCTGGGCGTCCGGTGGACGACCCGGACCCGAGTCGCGCACGCTGGTTAGCATCGGCGCCAGGACGCGGGACACGAGGTCCCGCCCGAGACACGAGGAGCCGGTCATGGCAGGGTTCGACGACATCACCAAGAAGGCCCAGGCGCTGCTGCAGGACGGCAAGGTGCAGGACGCGCTGAAGAGCGAGAGGGCCGAGGGTGTCAGCGACAAGGTCTTCGACGGGGTCGCGGACGCCGTGAAGAAGGCCACCGGCGGGAAGTACGACGACAAGATCGACGCCGCCCGCGAGCAGGCCGACAAGCGCGTCGGGAACGAGTAGCCCGCGCGGTGCCGGCCCGACTGGACGTCGACGGGAAGAACGACCACCATTGACGGGTTGTCTCCCGGAGACGCACAGGAGGGCCAGCACCGTGACGATCGTTGCACCAGCGCCGACGGACGGCTCCGTCGAGCCGCTCACCGAGGACGAGGTCCTCCGCATCCGCGCGGACTTCCCGATCCTGCAGCAGGAGGTGAACGGGCAGCAGTTGGCGTACCTGGACTCCGGCGCGACCGCCGAACGGCCCGTACAGGTGCTGGACGCCGAACGGCGCTTCCTCGAGCAGGACAACGCGGCCGTGCACCGCGGCGCCCACACCCTCGCGGCGCTGAGCACCGACGCCTACGAGGACGCCCGCGCGACGGTCGCCCGCTTCATCGGAGCCGCGAGCCCGTCCGAGGTCGTCTGGACCGCGAACGCCACCGACGCGCTCAACCTCGTCGCGTACGGCATCCGCAACGCCAGCGCCGGCCGTGGCGGACCCGAGGCCGACCGCTTCCGCCTCGGCCCCGGCGACGAGGTCCTGGTGACCGAGGCCGAGCACCACGCGAACCTCGTGCCCTGGCAGGAGCTCGCGGCTGCGACCGGTGCCACCATGCGCTGGGTGCCGGTCGACGACGCCGGGTGCTGGACCGCTGAGGACGCCGTCGCACTCGTCACCGAGCGCACCCGGGTCGTCGCGTTCGCGCACGTGTCGAACGTCACCGGGATGATCGCCCCCGTCGCCGAGGTCGTCGCGGCGGCCCACGCCGTCGGGGCGCTCGTCGTGCTCGACGCCTGCCAGTCCGCGCCGCACCGGCCGCTCGACGTCCGCGCCCTCGACGTCGACTTCGCCGCGTTCTCCGGGCACAAGATGCTCGGCCCGAACGGCATCGGCGTGCTGTGGGGACGGCAGGACCTGCTCGACGCGCTCCCGCCGTTCCGCACCGGCGGTTCGATGATCACCACGGTGACGATGGAGCACACCGACTACATGCCGGCTCCCGAGCGGTTCGAGGCCGGCACGCAGCCCGTGTCGCAGGCCGTCGCGCTCGCCGAGGCCGTCCGCTACCTCGAGCGCATCGGGATGGACCGGGTGCAGGCGCACGAGGAGCACCTGGCGCAGCGGATGCTCACCGGTCTCGCCACCGTCCCCGGCGTCTCCGTCGTCGGGCCCGCGGCCGGTGTCCCGCGCAGTGGACTCGCGTCCTTCGTCGTCGACGGGGTGCACGCGCACGACGTGTCCCAGTACCTCGACGCGCAGGGCATCGCGGTCCGCTCCGGCCACCACTGCGCGCAGCCGCTCCACCGTCGCCTGGGGCTCACCGCGACGAGCCGCGCGAGCACGTACGTGTACACGACCGAGGAGGACGTCGACCGCTTCGTGACCGCGGTCGGCGGCATCCGCGGCTACTTCGGGGCGGAGGAGCCCGCGTGAGCGGCCTGGACGGGCTCTACCAGCAGGTGATCCTCGACCACGCGAAGGCCCGTCGTGGAGACGGTCCGATGCCGGACGCGGACGCCGAGCACTTCGAGCGCAACCCGACGTGCGGTGACGAGATCACCGTCCGGCTCCGACTCGAGTCCGGCACCGACCGGATCGCCGCCGTCGCCTGGCAGGGGGACGGCTGCTCGATCTCGATGGCGTCGGCTTCGGTGCTCACCGACATGGCCGTCGGCCGGACCGTCCCGGAGTTCCTGGCCCTGACCGAGGCGTTCCGCACGATGATGCGCTCCCGCGGTGTCGGGGAGCCGGACGAGGACGTGCTCGAGGACCTCGTCGCCTTCCAGGGCGTCTCGAAGTTCGTCATGCGGGTCAAGTGCGGGATGCTCGCATGGGTCGCCGCCGAGGCGGCGGCGCAGCAGGCGGTCGCGGCGCGCTGACCGGCGCGCCCACCGGACGGGAGGCGCGGTGCCAGCGGGTGCCGGGCCTCCCGTCCGTCAGTGCGCGGCACCGTCGCGCAGGGCGGCCACCATGCTCCGCAGCAGCCGCCTGGCCGCTGCCCGGTCGTCCTCGTCGAGGTCGGCGAGCATCCGGTCCTCCACCGAGCGGACGGCGGCCGTCGCGGCGGCGAGGTCCCGGCGTCCGCGGTCGGTCAGCTGTGCCGGCATGACCCGGCCGGAGCGGGCCTCGGACGGGCGCTCGACGACGCCGTCGCGCTCGAGGGTCTGCAGCAGGACGTTCATCGACTGCCGGGTCACGAACGTGCCGCGGGCGAGCTCGGAGTTCGACGACCCCGGCCGTTGCGCCAGGAGTTCCAGGCAGGAGTAGTGCGTCACGGTCATGCCGAGCGGGCGGAGCACGGCCTCCATCGCGGTCCGGAGCGCCGTCGCGGTCTCCTTGAGCAGGTACCCGATCGAGGTCGGGAGGTCGACGCCGTCCTGTTGACTCATGTCAGCAGTCTGACATATGGTGCTCGATGTCAGAAAACTGACATGAACAAGAAGGAGCACCCATGCCCGCCACCGGCCCCGACTTCCTCTCCCTGCAGGTCCGCGACCTCGATGCCTCACAGGCGTTCTACGAGCGGTACCTCGGCCTCGAGCGCTCGCCCGCCGGCCCGCCGCACGCGGTCGTCTTCACCACGACGCCGATCGCCTTCGCGCTGCGGGACGTCCTCCCCGGCACGGATCTCACGTCGGTCGACCAGCCCGGCCTCGGCGTCGCCCTGTGGTTGCACGCGACCGACGTCCAGGAGGTCCACGACGCCCTGCAGGCCGACGGGCACCGGATCGTGACGCCGCCGTTCGACGGCCCGTTCGGTCGGACCGTCACCTTCGCCGACCCGGACGGGTACCACGTCACCCTGCACGACCGCGCCTGACGTTCGCGCCCTCCGTCGGCACCCGGACCGCGTCACAGGGCGTCATCGTCCGTGACGCGCTCCGTGCGCCCGACGTACGGTCGCGTCGTGACCACGAACCGCGAGCCCCGGCAGATCCGCTTCAACGCGTTCGACATGAACTGCGTCGCGCACCAGTCCTCCGGGCTGTGGCGCCACCCGCGCGACCGATCCCGGCACTACAACGACCTGTCGTACTGGACGGACCTGGCGAAGATCCTCGAAGGCGGGGCGTTCGACGGCATCTTCATCGCCGACGTCCTCGGGACCTACGACGTCTACGGCGGGACGAACGAGGCCGCGCTCCGCACCGGGTCGCAGGTGCCCGTGAACGACCCCATCCTCCTCGTGTCCGCGATGGCCGCCGTCACCGAGCACCTGGGCTTCGGCATCACCGCGGGCACCGCCTACGAGCACCCGTACCCGTTCGCCCGACGCATGTCCACGCTCGACCACCTGACGAAGGGCCGTGTCGGCTGGAACGTCGTCACCGGGTACCTGCCGAGCGCCGCCCGCAACATGGGCCAGACGGACCAACTCGGCCACGACGACCGCTACGACGTCGCCGACGAGTACCTCGAGGTCCTCTACAAACTGTGGGAGGGCTCGTGGGAGGACGACGCCGTGGTCGAGGACCGCGAGACCGGTGTCTTCACCGACCCCGCGAAGGTGCACCCGATCGAGCACCACGGTGCGCACTTCGACGTGCCGGGCATCCACCTGTCCGAGCCGTCCGTGCAGCGCTCGCCCGTCATCTACCAGGCGGGCGCCTCGCCGCGCGGGATCCGCTTCGCCGCCGAGAACGCCGAGGTCGTGTTCGTCGGGGCGCCGACCCTGCCGCAGCTCGCCGCGACGGTGGGGAAGATCCGGGACGCCCTGGAGGCCGCTGGTCGCGACCGGTACGCCGCCAGGGTGTACACGTTGCTCACCGTCATCACGGACGAGACCGACGAGGCCGCGCAGGCGAAGTACCGCGACTACCTGTCGTACGCGTCCGAGGCGGGTGCGCTCGTGCTCAACTCCGGGTGGATGGGCGTCGACCTGTCGCAGTACGACCTGGACGAGCCGCTCGGCAACATCGAGTCGAACGCGATCCAGTCGGCCGCCGCGAACCTGTCCGCCGCGACCGGTGAGGACGGGACGACGTGGACGGTCCGGGACATCGCCCGGCAGACGGCGATCGGCGGGCTCGGTCCGGTCGAGGTCGGCAGCGGGGCGACGATCGCGCAGCGGCTCATCGACATCCAGGAGCAGACCGACGTCGACGGTTTCAACCTGGCGTACGCGGTGACGCCGGGCACGTGGCAGGACGTCATCGAGTTCGTCGTCCCGGAACTCCGGGCGCGCAACGCCTACCCCGACGGGTACGAGGAGGGGTCCCTGCGGCACAAGCTGCTCGGACGGGGCGACCGGTTGCCGGAGGAACACCGCGGAGCGTCGTTCCGGGTGCGGGTGCCGGCCACCGCGTGACCGGCGGGCCGGTGACGGCGTCCGCACGCGGCCGGCACACGCAGGAGCCCGGTCGTAGGGTGGTCCGGTGATCGAGTCCTCTGCAGCCGTGCGGGTCGCGACGGCGGAGGCCGGGACGGACACCGCGTGCATCGACCTGTGGGCCGCCGCCGTCGCCGCGCGCGACGGTCGTCCCCGGGACCCGGCGGTCCGAGCGCGAGCGGCCGCGAAGTTCGCCGCCGAGCGGGTCGCTCTCGTGGTCGCGCCCGGGGACTCCGACGACGGCGTCCGCGGCTTCGCACTCGTCACCGCGCCCGGGACCGGCGGGGGAGCGGGCCCGAACGACGCCGCCTACCTCAGCCTGCTCGCGGTCGCGCCCGCCGCACAGGGGAGCGGGCTCGGTCGTGCGCTCCTCGTCGCGGCCGTCGACGCTGCCCGGGACGCCGGGTACGAGCACTGCATGCTGCACGCGCTCGAGGACAACGCGCCGGCCGTGCGCCTCTACCGCAGCGCCGGGTTCCGCCCGGTCGGCGAGCCGTTCCCGCACGCCCTCAGCGGCCGCCCGACCCGGACCTTCGTGGTCTGACCGCGGCTGCCGGGCCGCGGCCCGCCCGGATCAGCGTCGTCGACCGCTCGGCGGCACGGGCGTCCAGTCCCCGTGGGACGCGACCCGTCCGTCACCGGAGGACCGGCCGGTCACGCGCCGCCGGACCCACGGCACGACGTGGTCCCGGTAGTACCGGAGCTCCTCGGTGACCGACGATCGCGTCGCGTCCGGGACGACCGGCACCGTCACGGTCGGTCCACCCGCGATCTCGTGCAGGGCCAGGTCGGCCACCCGCTGGTGTCCGAGCGGGTTCATGTGCAGCCGGTCCTCGGACCAGAACTCGGTACGCCGCAGGTGTGGGTCGCGGGACACGTCGACGTAGGGCAGGCCCCGCTCCTGCGCGAAGCCGGTCAGGGCCTCCGCCCAGGCGTCCCCGCGGGCGTTGATGAGCTTGCCGAGCGGCAGTCGGGCGCTCGGGTCGGCCGGGCTGAGGAGCGCCAGCCGGATCCCGCGGGCGGCGACCGCGTCCGCCGCGGTCGCGAGTCGACCGAGCAGCACGTCCACGTCGTAGCCCGGCCGGAGCATGTCGTTCCCGCCGCCGCAGAACGTGACGAGCGTCGGCGCCGGGTCGAGGGCGAGCGCGGCGTCGAGCTGCTCGTCCAGGACCCCGGCGAGCAGGCGACCGCGGATCGCGAGGTTCGCGTACGAGACCGGCGCCGACAGGTGGTCGGCGAGCCCGGAAGCCAGCCGTCCGGCCCAACCGGGGAAGGGGACGTCCCCGTCGTCGCCGACGCCCTCGGAGAAGCTGTCCCCGATGGCGACGTAGCGGACGGGGTCGGTGCGGGCGGGGACGGTGGACATGGTTCTCCTCGGAGACTGCCGGCGGCGGTGGAGCGTGCGGTCCGGTCCATCGTGCTCCTGCGGGCCGTCGGCCGGTGCGGCGCGGTCCTCCACGGCGGGAAACGCCCGGTCAGGGCAGCCTTCCCTTGCTGGTGCGATCGGCGCGCAGGTGCTTGGCTCTCCCCATGTCGACCGCAGCTGACCTCGCGCTCCCCGCGGGCGAGCACGACGATGCCACGAGCGCTGCCCGCCTCAACTGGTTGCGCGCCGGGCTCCTCGGCGCGAACGACGGCATCGTCTCCGTCGCAGCCGTCCTCGTCGGCGTCGCCGGCACCGGTGCCACCACCGGACCCGTCCTCGCCGCCGGCACCGCGGCACTCGTCGGTGGTGCCGTCTCGATGGCGCTCGGTGAGTACGTCTCGGTCAGCGGCGCGCGCGACGCCCAGCGCACGGGGCAGGCAGCACACCAGGCGCAGCTCGAGGCCGAGTCCGAGGACGCCGGCACCATCGCCGCCCACTACCGCGCGCTCGGTGTCGCTGACGACGTCGCCGCGTCCGTCGCCGCCGAACTCGCCCGTCCCGAGGTCCGGGACCGCCGCGCCGCCGCAGCACTGCGCGACGCCGAGGAGGAGGTCGTCAGCCCGTGGCGCGCGGCCTGGGTCTCGGCCGCGACATTCACCGCGGGCGCCGCGCTGCCCTTCCTCGCGATGCTCCTCGCCCCGACGTCGATCCAGATCGCGGTCACGGTGGTCGCCGTGCTCGTCGCACTCGCCGTGACCGGGACGACCGGCGCCGCACTCGGAGGTGCTCGTCGCGGCCGCGCCACCGTCCGCGTGGTGTTCGGCGGGGCGC
This sequence comes from Curtobacterium sp. MCBD17_032, assembly GCF_003234855.1. Classification (GTDB taxonomy): domain Bacteria; phylum Actinomycetota; class Actinomycetes; order Actinomycetales; family Microbacteriaceae; genus Curtobacterium. Next base: position 339,764 of record NZ_QKTO01000003.1, on the reverse strand, counting down.
TCGCGCTCGCCGCGACCTACGCCGCGGGGACGCTCCTCGGAGCACACGCGTTCTGACGCGCCCGGGCCCCGTCCCCGCGGTCCTGGGATCCGCGCACCTCGCGCGCGAGATGTTCGGATCGCGCAACCGGGACGGGCAACCGGCGGCGTGTTGCGGGACCTCGAACGCAAGCGAGCAAGCACGGACGCACCGCACGGGCGCACGCACGGACGCACGGACGCACGGACGGGAGGCCCGGACCGCGTGACCGACGTCGGTCACGCGGTCCGGGCCTCCCGTCCGGCGAGCGGCGGCCGGAGGCTACGGCGTTGCGGCCGGCTCCAGCACCGCCTTCGGCACCCGGTGCAGCGTCACCGCACCGACCGCGTCGAACGGGTGGAGCGGGTCCGGCGCACCGGAGCCCGTCGGCCCGCCGAGCTTCGAGTCACCCACGGCACTGAGCACCGCGTAGGCGTCGTCCCCGCTCCAGCCGTGCTCGTCGACCAGGAACGCGTAGGCGTCCTCGTACCCGCGGCGGATGCTCTCCTGGACGGGTTCACCGAGGCCGACGAACAGCCACTCGTCGGCGGTCTCGATGCGCGGGGCACGGAGAGCTGGTCCGCCCTTCACGAGGTCGACGGACACGACGGCGGTGCCCTGCGCCTCGATGGCGACGAAGGACGACTCGCCCTCGGCCATGATCGCGTGGATGTCGCCGATCGAGAGCAGCGCGCCGGGGACCCGGACCGGCAGGTACACCGTCGAGCCGGGGCGGGCCTCGGTGACGTCCATGTTCCCGCCCTCGGCGTAGGCCGGCATGATCGTCGAGTTCTCACCCTCGGCAGGGGCGGTCCCGATGCACCCGATCATCGGACGGACGGGGAACGCGTGCCGGTCGGTGACGTGCACGACGCCGTCCTCGATCGGGCAGCGGCGGGTGAAGACGCGGTCGCCCATCACGTGCTGCAGGGCGCCCGAGCCCGGCAGCGACACCGACCAGCCGTGTGTGGTGAGCTCGATGTCGTGGATCGTCACGGCGAGGGTGTCGCCCGGCTCCGCGCCCTCGACGTACACCGGGCCGGTGACCGGGTTGATCGGGGCCTGCAGCTGCGCCATGTCGTGGTGGTCGTCGAGCTCGGCGTAGACGGCGTCGGTCGTCTCGAACCCGATCGTCTCGCCGGTGCCGGGCGCGATGGTGAGCACGGGCTCGCGGTCGGCGGCGTAGCCGGGGCGGCCGAGGGTGTTCGGGAGGTGGTGGTCCGCGGTCATCGGTGGTCCTCGTCCTTCGTCACGGTCGTCGCGGCGGTGTGGTCGCCCTCACCCAGTGTGCCCGGCTCCTCCGAACCGACCTCGGTGGAGCGCCCCGTCGCCCGGTAGTAGAGGAACACGCCGGCTCCGACGACGAGCCAGATGATGCCGCCGACCTTCGCCTCGACGGCGGCGTTCAGCAGGACGTACCCGATGACCAGGAACCCGATGAGCGGCACGACCAGGTGGAGCAGCCAGTTGCGGGACTTCCCCTTCACGACGTGGTGCACGAACACCGACACGTGCAGGAGCATGAACCCGAACAGTGCGCCGAAGTTCACCAGCGACGAGATGGTGTTGATCTGACCGACGAAGAACAGCACCAGGATCGCGGAGAGCACCGAGACGACCAGGATCGCGTTCTGCGGGACCTGGCGGCCGTTGAGCTTGTGCAGGAACGCGGGCAGCTGCCGGTCGCGGCTCATCGAGAAGAGCAGGCGGCTCGTCGCTGCCTGCGCGGCCATGGCGTTCGCGATGCCCACCGCGAGCACGTTGACGGCGAAGAACGCGGTCGCCCAGCCGCTCGACGAGGCCTGCTCGACGACGGTGAAGAAGGCGTTCCCGGCCTCGCTGTCCGAGAACGAGTCGCGCCCGGCGGCGAGGGCACTGGCGAGCCAGGTCTGCAGGACGAACAGGAAGGCGACGATGACGAGCGCCAGGATCATCGCGAGCCCGGCACCGCCACGGCGGCCGGTGGACTCCTCGGACAGGGTCGAGATGCCGTCGAAGCCGAGGAAGCTCAGCACCGCGATCGACAGTGCCGACGCGATCAACGGCGCGGACACCTTCGACGGGTCGAACACCTGGTCGGTGCTGAACGAGGCGCCGGGCACCGTGCCACCGGTCAGCGCGACGATCGCGATGACGACGAAGACCGCGACGAACACGAGCTCGATGAGCAGGAAGACGCGGTTCGCCAGCTTGAGCGACGACACCCCGGCCAGGTTGATGACCGTGTTGATCACCACGAAGACGAGCGCCCACATCCACCGCGGGGTGCCGGGGAAGATGCCGACCATGCTCTCCGCCGCGAACACGTAGAGCAGCGTCGGGACGAGCAGGTAGTCGAGCAGGATCGCCCAGCCGGCGAAGAACCCGGCGGTGGGGTGGATGCCGCGGCCGACGTAGGAGAACACGCTGCCGGCGAGCGGGATCGACTTCGCCATCTGGGCGTACGCCAGGGCCGTGAAGATCATCGCCACGAGGCCGACGATGTAGACGAGCGGGACCATGCCGCTCGACGCGTTGTAGACGGTGCCGAAGATCGCCCACGGGGCGATCGGCACCATGAAGACGAGCCCGTAGACGAGCAGGTCGGTGGTGGAGACGGAGCGCTTGAGCTCCTGCTTGTAGCCGTAGGCCTCGAGCTGTTGCTGTGCGGAGAGTTCGCTCTGCTGCTGCGACATGTCGGTTCCGTTTCGGGGGAGGAGGGACGGTGCAGGGGATGGGGCGCCGGACGGGAGGCTCGTGACGGATGGGGACGAGCCTCCCGTCCGGTGCGCGGCCGGCCGGGGTGGTGCCGACGGTGCAGGGACGGTGTGGGGCGCGGCCGGTGGCCGCGGGTTGGTCAGACGGGAGGCTGGGCGTCGTGCTCGGCGAGGAACGCGCCGATGACGCGACGGAACTCCTCCGGCTGCTCCAGGTGGGTGCAGTGGCTCGCGCCGGGGAAGACGTGCTGGCGGGCACCCGCGATCCGCTCCACGAACGGCTGCCAGGTGGCGGGGGTGGCCTCGTCGTGCTCACCGGCGACGACGAGGGTCGGCACGTCGACCTGGTCGAGGCGGTCGATGACGGACCAGTCGCGGAGGGAGCCGATGACGTGGAACTCGTTCGGCCCGTTCATGGTGTGGTAGACGGTCGGCTCGGCCTCCATCTGCTCCTCGGACGCGACGAAGTCGGCCGGCATCGGGACGACGCGGCAGACGTGACGCTCGTAGAACACCTGCGTCGCGGCGAGGTACTCCGGGTCGTCGGTCGTGCCGGCGGTCTCGTGCCGGGTGAGTGCGTCCTGCACCTCCGCGGGCAACTGGGCGCGGAGCTCGGCGGCCCCGTCGACCCACAGCTGCATCGACGCCGGCGAGTTGCAGATCGACAGGCTCGCGATGCCGCCCGGCCGGCGGACCGCGATCTCGCTGCCGAGCATGCCGCCCCACGACTGCCCGAGCACGTGGTGGTCGCCGAGGCCGAGGTGGGCGACGAGCGCGCGGTACTCGTCGACGAACAGCTGCGGCTGCCAGGAGTCGGCGGGGGCGTCGGGCCGGTGGCTGCTCCGACCGCAACCGAACTGGTCGGAGTGGACGACCGTGCGGCCGGTCTCGTCGGCGAACGCCTCGAGGTTCCGCAGGTAGTCGTGCGCCATGCCGGGGCCGCCGTGCAGGACGACGAGGGGCAGCGCGCCCGCCACGGGGTGGTCGGGCTCGGTGATCCGGTACCAGGTCTCGCCGTCCAGGAACGGCATCGTGCTCTCGGTGATGCGGGACATGGGGTGAGCATGGCCCCTCGAAAGGTCCCAGGCAAGACCTTTTCTCCTCGTTTAACGTGGCCGTAACAGCACCGGGGCACGGTGGACCGTCGGAAGGGGTGCCGTGACGGATCGCGCGACGGAGACGCGGGTCGACGAGGTCGAGGACCGCCTCGTGACCGCGCTCGCCGTGGGGGAGTACCTGCCCGCGGCGCGTCTGCCACCGGAGCGCGAGCTCGCGGGGTTGCTCGGCGTCGGGCGTGTCACCGTGCGGAGCGCGCTCGCCCGCCTGGTCGACCGTGGGTTGCTCGAGACCCGACGCGGACGTGGTGGCGGCACGTTCGTCCGGACGCAGTGGCCGGCGAGCTCGTCCGAGTCGGTCGGCCGGACCCTGCTCGCCCGGTGGGCCGGCATCCAGGACACCGCCGACGCGATCGCGCTGCTGCACGGGGCCCTGGCCGCCGCCGCAGCCGAGCGGATCACCCCGGTGGAGGCGGCCGCGCTCCGGGACCGGCTCGACGCCTTCCGGCAGGCCTCGAGCGGCGCGGCGAAGCAGCAGGCGGACGCCGTTCTGCACCGGAGCATCATCGACGCGGCGCGCAACGACGTCCTCCGCGCGACCCTCGCGACCCTCGAGGCGCAGATCTCGATCGCGGCACCGGCACACCTCTGGGGGACCGAGGAGGGCATGGCGGACATGGAGGCACGTGCCACGCGGGACCACGAGGTCCTCGTCGAGGCGCTGTGTGCGGGGCGGGCGGTGGAGGCCGGCGAGGTCGCTCGCCGGCATGTCGGCATCGACGTGGAGTTGCTCGAACAGGCGATGCTGCGTGCGGGGCAGGTACCGACGGCGGATCCCGCACCACGGTGACGGACGGGAGGCCCGCGGCGGACTCGCCACAGGCCTCCCGTCGGCGGCGGCCGGTCACCGGTGTGCCGGTGAGCTCAGACGTCGCCGCCACGGGCCTCCCGTCGGCGGCGACCGGTCACCGGTGTGCCGGTGAGCTCAGACGTCGCGGCGTCGCGCGGCCACCATCGCGAGCGCGTTGACCACGACCACCTCGGCGAGGAGGACGCCCGCACCGCTCCACCCGTTCAGGTCGGAGCCACCCTCGGCCGTCGCCGGGGCCCCGGTCGCACCCGCCGGCGCGTCGGACGCGTACGCGTACAGCTGCGCGCCGGCCGCATCGGGCAGGTACCCGGCGGCCGTGCCGAGCCAGTCGATGCCCGCGAGCACGGACACCAGGCTGAGCACGATCGGCAGCACGAGCAGGATCCCGAGTGTGACGGCGATGCCGCCGGCACTGGAGCGGACGAGCAGACCGATGCCGAACGCGAGCAGCGCCACGAGCGTCACGTACACGGACGCACCGAGGAGCGGCATGAAGACCGCGGGGTCGGCGAGGTCCGGGTGGACCCCCTTGCCCGACTGCAGGGCGGTCGAGGCGGCCACGCCGATCCAGGTGGCGACGACGCTGACGAGGAACGTCGAGACGGCGAGCACGGTGGCCTTGGCGAGCAGGGCGCCGAGGCGTCCGGGGTCGGCGGTGAAGGTCGACCGGATCTGCCCGGTGGCGTACTCGCCCGAGATGATGAGGACGCCGAGCACCCCGACGACGAGGGCGGACAGGTACACGCTGATCGTGTTCATCCCGACGATCGCCTCGTTCGCGGCGGCGGTGGTCGGCGCGTCGCCCTCGGCCAGCGCGCCGATGAGGGTCGCCAGGCCGATCGTCAGCACGGCGATGACGGCGAAGCACCAGAACGTCGACCGGATGCTCCAGAACTTGATCCACTCGCTGCGGACCAGTCGCGGGAAACCGAGGCGCTTGCCCTCGAGCGAGCTCGGACCGCGGTGCCGGTGCTGCTTCGCCTCGTGGCGGTCGGTCTGCTGCGCGGCGCTCATCGCGTGCCCTCCGATCGGTACTCGACGTCGTCGCGGGTGAGGGCCATGTAGGCCTCCTCCAGGCTGGCGCCGGTCGGGGTGAGTTCGTGCAGGACGACGCCGGCGCGGGCGGCGATGTCACCGACCGTCGGTGCGTCCGGCCCGACCACGAGGAACGACCCGTCCTCGTGTCGGGTGACGGTGGCTGCCGGGCCGATCGCCGCGAAGAGCTGGTCCGGCATCGGCGTCCGGACGACGACCCGGGCGAGTGCCCGACTGCCGTCCGGGCCACCGGCACCTGCGACGAACTCCGCGATCGGGGCGTCGGCGAGCACCTTGCCGCGACCGAGGACGACCACGCGGTCAGCGGTCTGCGCCATCTCGCTCATGAGGTGGCTGGAGAGGAACACCGTCCGGCCCTCCGCTGCCATCCGGCGGGCGAGCTGTCGCACCCAGAGCACCCCGTCCGGGTCGAGTCCGTTCACCGGCTCGTCGAGGATGAGCGTGTGCGGGTCGCCGAGCAGTGCCGCTGCGATGCCGAGTCGCTGGCCCATGCCGAGCGAGAACCCGCCGACCCGCTTGCGCGCGACCGGTTCCAGGCCGGTCATCTCGATGACCTCGTGCACGCGCTGCTTCGGGATGCCGTGCGTCGCCGCGAGGGCGAGCAGGTGGTTGTGGGCGCTCCGCCCGGAGTGCACCGCCTTGGCCTCGAGCAGCGCCCCGACCTGGCGGAGGGGGTCGCGGAAGCTCTGGTAGGGCCGTCCGTTCACGGTCGCGCTGCCGGACGTCGGGCGGTCGAGGCCCATGATCATCCGCATGGTCGTCGATTTGCCGGCACCGTTCGGACCGAGGAAGCCGGTCACCATGCCGGGGTGCACGACGAACGAGACGTCGTCGACCGCGGTCTTCGGGCCGTAGCGCTTGGAGAGGTGCTGTACTTCGATCATCGCTGGCCACGCTAGGCGAGCCGGTCCCGTCGCTGCCTCCCCCTCGAGGGGGAGATCTGCGCCCGCGCCGCGGGCACGCGCGCGCTGCGGGTCAGGTCGCTCCTGGAACGATCGTTCCGACGCAGGTGTCATGTCACACGCTCGTCACACAGGGGAAACGGGCGGTGCGACCGGTGTCCGTAGCTTCCTTCCCAGGCAGACGCCGACCTCACCCTCTCCCACTCCGGAGGACGTCATGGCAACCGAAGTCGCGGCACCCGTCGCACCGCCCCACGCCCCCGTCACGTCGACCGCCCCCGCGGGCGCCGGCCTGATCAAGCCGGGGTACGACCCGGCCCTCACCAACGAGGACCTCGCACCGCTGCGGAAGCAGACGTGGTCGAGTTACAACGTCTTCGCGTTCTGGATGTCGGACGTCCACTCCGTCGGCGGGTACGTCACGGCGGGGTCGCTCTTCGCCCTCGGCATCGCGAGCTGGCAGGTGCTCGTCGCGCTGGTCGTGGGCATCCTCGTCGTGCAGGTGTTCGCGAACCTCGTCGCGAAGCCGTCCCAACGCACCGGGGTCCCCTACCCGGTGATCAACCGCGCGGTGTTCGGCGTGCTCGGCGCGAACGTGCCGGCGATCATCCGGGGCCTCATCGCGATGGCCTGGTACGGCGTGCAGACGTTCCTCGCCGCGCAGTCGCTGAACATCGTCTTCCTCAAGTTCATCCCGGGCGCCGCCGCACTCCTCGAACCGTCCTTCCTCGGCCTGGACGCGCTCGGGTGGATCTCCTACGCCGTGCTGTGGGTCGCCCAGGGCGCACTGTTCTGGATGGGCATGGACGCGATCCGGCGGTTCATCGACTGGGCCGGGCCCGCGGTGTACGTCGTCATGATCGCCCTCGCGGTGTACCTCGTCGCGCGCGCCGGCATCGGCAACATCTCGCTGACGCTGTCGGTCGGTGCGCCGATGTCCTTCGCGGAGAGCATCCCGGTGATGCTCTCCGCGATCGCCCTGGTCGTCAGCTACTTCTCCGGTCCCATGCTCAACTTCGGCGACTTCTCCCGGTACGGCCGGTCCTTCGCGGCCGTGAAGCGCGGCAACCTGCTCGGTCTGCCGGTCAACTTCCTGTTCTTCTCGATCCTGACCGTGCTGTGCGCGAGTGCCACGGTGCCGGTCTTCGGGGAGCTCATCACCGACCCGATCGCGACCGTGCAGGCGATCGACGCCCCCTTCGCGATCCTGCTCGGCGGGCTGACCTTCGTCATCGCGACCGTGGGCATCAACATCGTCGCGAACTTCATCAGTCCCGCCTTCGACTTCTCGAACGTGTCCCCGCGTCGGATCAGCTGGCGGGCGGGCGGCATGATCGCCGCGGTGGGGTCGGTGCTCCTGACCCCGTGGAACTGGTACGGCAACGACCAGGCGATCCTGTACACCCTGGGCGTGCTCGGCGCGTTGATCGGTCCGCTGTTCGGCATCCTCATCGCGGGGTACTACATCGTCGGGAAGCAGCGCGTGGCGGTCGACGACATGTACTCGATGGACCCCTCCGCGCGGTACTGGTACCGGAAGGGCTTCAACCCGAACGCGATCTGGACGCTCGTCCTCACCGGCGCGGTCTCGGTCGGCAGCGCGGTCCTCCCGCCGGCCCTCGGTGTCCTGCCCGAGCTGAGCACCTACAGCTGGTTCATCGGCTGCGGACTCGGACTCGTCGTCTTCTGGGCGCTGGAACGCCGCTCGCCGCGGATGCCCGTCCTCGCCGCGGACGACCCGACGGTGGACGACGGCGCGGCCCCGGGCCGCGCCTGACCGGCGGGCCTGTCGTCCACAGGGGAGCCGGCAGGGCACCCCAGTCGGTTCCCCTGTGGACAGCCGGGAGGCTCGCCGCCGCCCCGCCGAGGATCGTCACCACCCGGCACCACCAGCACCACCAGCACCACCGGCCAGCACCACCGGCCATCCCACCAGCTCCACCGGAAGGACCCGCGATGCGCATCCGGATCGTCAACCCGAACACCACCGCGACCATGACCGCCGCGATCGGCAGGGCCGCGGCCGCGGTCGTCGGCCCGGGCACGGTCGTCGAGGCCGTGCAGCCCACGATGGGGCCGGCCTCGATCGAGAGCCACTACGAGGAAGCGCTCGCCGTCCCGGGATTGCTCGAGCAGGTCGCCGCGGGCGAGCGCGACGGGGTGGACGCCACCGTCGTCGCCTGCTTCGGCGACCCCGGCATCGACGCCGCTCGGGAGCTCGCCAGCGGGCCGGTGATCGGGATCGCCGAGGGCGCCTTCCGGACGGCTGCGGTGCTCGGTCGGCGGTTCGGGGTCGTCACCACGCTCGCGCGGACGACCGGGCGCGCCCGTGAGCTCGCCGAGCGCTACGGGTACGCGTCGCTCCTGACCGAGGTGCGCGCGTGCGAGGTGCCCGTGCTCCGGCTCGAGGACCCGACCTCCGCCGCGCGGGACCTCGTCGTCGCCGAGTGCCGGCAGGTCATCGCGAACGGGGCCGACGCCGTCGTGCTCGGGTGCGCCGGCATGGCCGACTTCTGCGCCGCCGTCTCGGAGGAGATCGGGGCACCGGTCGTGGACGGTGTCAGCGCGACGACGCTCCTCGCCGAGTCCCTCGTCCGCCTCGGCCTGACGACCGGGAAACACGGCGAGTACGCCCCGCCACCGCGGAAGCCGTTCTCGGGCCTGCTGGCGTCCTTCGCGCTCGCCGACGCGCGCGAGCCGGTGGAGGTGGGCGCATGACGAGCCTCGGGTCCGTGACGGTGGACGAGGGCCTGGCGCCGGCCGACCTCGTGCTCCGCGCACAGCGCGCCTGGGTCGACGGTGCCTTCCGCCCCGCGGCGGTCGTCGTGCGCGACGGTCGGATCGCGTCCGTCGGACCGGTCGACGCCGGAGTCATCGCGGACCGCGACGAGACCGTGTCGGACGGGCACGTCCTGCTGCCGGGCCTCGTCGACACCCACGTCCACGTCAACGAGCCCGGCCGGACCGAGTGGGAGGGCTTCGCCTCCGCCACGCGGGCCGCCGCACTCGGAGGGGTCACGACGATCATCGACATGCCGCTCAACTCGATCCCGGCGACGGTCGACGTCCCCGCCCTCGCCGTCAAGCGGGCGAGTGCTGCCGGCCGGGTGGCGGTCGACGTCGGGTTCTGGGGCGGTGCGGTCCCGGGCAACGCCGGGTCCCTCGCCGACCTGCACGACGCCGGGGTCTTCGGCTTCAAGTGCTTCACGGCACCGTCCGGTGTCGACGAGTTCCCACACCTCGACCCCGGTGCGTTGCGGCAGGCGATGGCCGAGGTCGCGGCCCTCGACGCGCTGCTCATCGTGCACGCCGAGGACCCGGACCACCTCGTCGACCACGACGCCCTCGGCGGGCACTACGGCGACTTCCTCGCCACTCGACCGGCGCAGGCCGAACGATCGGCGATCGCCCGGGTGATCGACGGTGCCCGGGAGACCGGGGCCCGGGTCCACGTCCTCCACCTGTCGGACGCCGGAGCGCTGCCGATGATCCGGGCGGCGAAGGACGACGGCGTGCGCGTCACGGTGGAGACCTGCCCGCACTACCTGGCGTTCGAGGCCGGGTCGATCCCGGACGGGGCCACCGCCTACAAGTGCTGCCCGCCCATCCGCGACGACGCGAACCGTGACGCACTCTGGGCGGGACTCGTCGACGGCACGATCGACATGGTCGTGTCCGACCACTCGCCGTCGACCGCCGACCTCAAGGTCGACGACTGGGGTCTGGCGTGGGGCGGCATCGCCGGGCTCCAGGTCGGGTTCCGGGCGGTGTGGACCGAGGCCGTGCGCCGCGGCCTGCCGCTCGATGCCGTGGTGCCGGCGGTCACGACCGGACCGGCGGCGCTCGCAGGCTCCACCGACCGCGGTCGGATCGCGCCGGGTGCCCTCGCGCACTTCGCGGTGTTCGACCCGGACGCCGAGTCGACGGTCCGGGCCGACGCGCTCGCCCACCGCAACCCCGTCTCCGCCTTCGACGGGCTGTCGGTCCGCGGTCGGGTCACGGAGACCTGGCTGCGCGGGAGGCGGATCACCTCCACCACGGACGACGTCACGACCGTGGACGTGGTCGCCGGAGAGCTGGTGGACCGTGGCTGAGACGCTCGCCGCAGCCGACGTGCACCTCGGCGCCACGCCCGACGACGTCCTCTGGGGACGGCTGCCGAGTCGGGATGACGCACCGGTCCGCACCGTCGCGCCCGGGACCGTCGTGACGATCGACACCGTCAGCCACGAAGGCCTGCTGCCCGACCAGGGGTCCGATCCGGTGTCGTTCTTCGGGCGGCACGGGGTGGCCGCCGCGGACGTGCTCCCGGACGCGGTCGACATCGTCCGGCACCTGACGCGCGACGCTGCAGACGGTCCACACGTGGTGTCCCGTCCGGTCGCCGTGCACGGGGCCGAGCCCGGCGACGTGCTGTCCGTCACGGTCCTGGACGCCGTCCCGCGGGTGCCGTACGGCGTGATCTCCAACCGCCACGGTCGCGGAGCGCTTCCCGGGGAGCTCCCGCGCGGCGACGAGCCCGTCTCGGTCTTCGCGGACGTCGTGACCCGCGACGGGGTCGACTTCGGGCGACTGCCTGTCGTGGAGGGCGGGCCCCGGGTGGTCACGTTCCCACTCCGGCCGTTCCCCGGCATCGTCGGCGTGACCGTCGACAACGAGGTCCGGCCGCACTCCGTCCCGCCCGGGCCGCACGGCGGGAACGTGGACATCGCCCTGCTCACCGCCGGCGCCACACTGCACCTGCCCGTGCAGGTGCCCGGTGGCGGCGTCTCCGTCGGCGACCCGCATTTCGCACAGGGAGACGGCGAGGTCGCGCTGACCGCCATGGAGGCCTCGCTCCGGCTGACCCTGCGCCTCGACCTGGTCCCGCGGGCCACGGCGCTCGCGCGGTTCGGCGAGCTGGTCGGGCCCCTGGCGGAGACGACGGAGTACCTCGTCCCGACCGGCATGGACGCCGGCCTCGACGACGCCGTCCGTCGGTGCGTCCGGGCCGCGATCACGCTCCTCCGGGCACGGTGGGGGGTCGAGGAGCACCTGGCGTACGCCTACCTCAGCGCCGCGACCGACTTCCGGATCTCGCAGGTGGTCGACCTCGTGTGCGGCGTGCACGCGACCGTGCGGAAGAGCGACTTCCAGGCGGTGCCGGCGTGCGGGTGACCGGGTCGTGGCCGGACGGGCTGGAGTCCGCGTTCCGGGCATACGAGGACGCCCTCATGCGCGACGACACCGCCGAGCTGGACGCACTGTTCGAGCCCGGGCCGGACACCCTGCGCGGCGACGGGTCGGGGCTGCTCCGGGGGCACGACCGGATCAGCGCGTACCGATCCGCCCGCGGTGGTGTCGCACGACGGACGCTCGTCGGCCTCGACGTGCAGGAACTGGCTCCGGGCACGGTCCTCGTCGTCGGGGAGTCGCGGTTCGCGGGCGGCGGACGCGGGCTGCAGACACAGCTCTGGCGACGGACGACCGGTGCGTGGCGGATCCGGACGGCACACGTGACGGGTCGGGCGCCCGCGCTCGACCGGACCGTGTGGCGGGTCGTCGGCGACCCGCTCGTCCGGGCTCCCGGTGTGTCCACCGGCGGTCCGCTCGCCGGACTCCGGGTGGCCGTGAAGGACCTCGTCGCCGTCCGCGGCCATGTGGTCGGCGCCGGCAACCCGACGTGGGAGTCCGCCGCGCCCGTCGAGACCGAGCACGCGCCGGCCGTCGGGATGCTGCTGGCCGCCGGGGCGGAACTGACGGGGATCGCCCGGACGGACGAGTTCGCCTACGCACTCGCCGGGCGGAACGCCCACCACGGTGCGCCGCCGAACGGGGCTGATCCGGAGCGCATCAGCGGCGGGTCGACCTCCGGACCGGCGTCGGCCGTGGCGCTGGGGCAGGCGGACGTCGGGCTCGGTACCGACACCGCCGGGAGCATCCGCGTCCCCGCCTCCTACCAGGGACTCTGGGGCCTGCGGACGACCCACGGGCACGTGTCGCGCGACGGCGTGCTGCCCCTCGCGCAGAGCTTCGACACCGTCGGGTGGCTGGCGCGACGGCCTGAGACGCTCCGTGCGGTGGCGACCGTCGCGCTCGGTCCGGGAGCAGCCGGGCTCGGGTCGCCACTGCTGGTGTGCGACGCCCTGCTCACCGCGGCCGACCCCGCCACCCGGCGGGTGTTCGATGACTGGCTGGACCGGACGGGGCGCACCGTCGAGACGGTCGAGCTGCCGGCCCTCGACGACCTCGCCGAGACGCTGCGCATCGTGCAGGGTGCCGAGGCGCACCGGAACCACGGGGCGTGGGTCGCTGCGCACCCCGGTGCGCTCGGCGCCGACGTCGCCGAGCGCTTCGCCGTGGCGGCCCGGATCACCGCGGAGGACGAGGCCGCCGCGCGGGACGAGCTGGGGCGACTGCGCGCCGCCGTCCGGACCGTGGTCGCGGGTCGCGCAATGGCCCTCCCGACCGTGCCGGGTCCCGCGCCGCTGCGCACGGCGGACGGCCCGGACCTCCTCGCCACCCGGCGATCGACGCTGCGGATGACGGCGGTCGCGGGGATCGGCGGTCTCCCGGCGGTGAGCGCTCCGCTGTTGGCCGTCGACGGTGCCCCGGTGGGGGTCTCCCTCGTCGGGCCGGTCGGCTCGGACCTCGCGCTCGTCGACCTCGCGGCCGAGCTGGCTCCCGCAAACGAATCTGTAACAGACGTTCCAATAGGATCGTGAAAGGAACGGAAGGTACCGACATGCATCCCGTCAACCCGCCCGCGCGGCTCCTCATGGGGCCCGGACCGATCACCGCCGACCCCCGCGTGCTCCGGGCACTGTCCACACCCCTCGTCGGCCAGTACGACCCGTGGATGACCGAGACGATGAACCAGACGCAGGAGCTGTACCGGCAGGTCCTCGGCACGCGCAACGACGCGACCGTCCTGGTCGACGGCACCTCGCGCGCCGGCATCGAAGCCGCCCTCGTCTCCCTCCTCGCCCCGGGGGACGCCGTGCTCGTCCCGGTGTTCGGGCGCTTCGGACACCTCCTCGCCGAGATCGCCGGACGCGCGGGAGTGACCGTGCACACGATCGAGACCGAGTGGGGCCAGGTGTTCCCGACCTCCGTCATCGAGGACGCGATCGCCCGCGTCCGCCCGAAGGTCCTGGCGATCGTGCAGGGCGACACCTCGACGACGATGAACCAGCCGCTCGACGAACTCGGGGCGGTCTGCGCCCGGCACGGCGTGCTCTTCTACACGGACGTCACGGCCTCGGTCGGTGGCAATCCGCTCGAGGTGGACGCGTGGGGCATCGACGCCGTCAGCGCAGGCCTGCAGAAGTGCCTCGGTGGTCCCTCCGGCAGCGCGCCACTGTCCCTCTCCCCGGCCGCGGTCGCCGTGCTCGACACACGTCGGAGCATCGAAGCCGGCATCCGCGAGCCGGGCGACGACGTCTCCGACGACCCGATCCGGTCGAACTACCTCGACCTCGCGATGATCCTCGACTACTGGGGCCCCCGGCGCCTCAACCACCACACCGAGGCGGCGTCGATGCTCTACGCGGCGAACGAGTGCGCCCGCATCCTGCTCGAGGAGGGCCGCGACGCCGTCGTCGAGCGGCATGCCCTGGCCGGCCGGGCGATGCTCGAGGGCGTGACGGGACTCGGTCTGACGGTCTTCGGCGACGTCGGCCACAAGATGCACAATGTCGTCGCGGTGGAGATCCCGGACGAGGTCCGCGGGGACGCCGTCCGCGCAGCGATGCTCGAGGACCACGGCATCGAGATCGGTACCTCGTTCGGACCGCTGCACGGGCGGGTCTGGAGGATCGGGACGATGGGCTACAACGCGCGGAAGGACACCGTCGTGACGACGCTCGCCGCCCTCGAGCAGTGCCTGCGGCGCGGCGGGAAGCGGGTTCCGCAGGGTGGCGGCGTCGACGCGGCGCTCGACGTCTACGCAGCGGCGGACCGTGTGTCGGCGGCCGTGCCCTCGACCCCGCACGTGCCGGCGCTCGTCGCCTCCGGAGCGCCCGCGTGAGCACCGTCGTGCAGGTGCCGCTCGCGAGCGACCGGGCGCGGGCCGCAGCGGACGCCGTCGTCGCCCGCTGTGACGAACTCGCCGGTCTCACCGAGACGCCCGGTCGGATCACCCGCGTGTACCTGTCGCCCGAGCACGCCCGCGCGAACGAGACCGTCGGCGCGTGGATGCGCGACGCCGGGCTGCGGACGTGGCAGGACGCCGCCGGCAACCTGCACGGACGCGCAGCCGGCGCCGCGCCGGACGCCCCCGTGCTCCTGCTCGGCTCCCACCTCGACACCGTCGTCGACGCCGGCCGGTACGACGGCGTCGTCGGGGTCCTCATGGCCGTCGAGGTCGTCGCCCGCCTCGTCCAGGACCACGGGGCGCTGCCGTTCGCCCTCGAGGTCATCGCGTTCTCGGACGAGGAGGGCACCCGGTTCGGGAAGGCCCTGCTCGGGTCGTCCGCGGTCGCCGGCGTCTGGGACGAGTCGTGGTGGGACCTGCGCGACGGGGACGGCACCACGCTCCGGTCCGCCTTCGAGTCCTTCGGGCTCGATCCCGGACGGATCGCCGAGGCCGCGGTCGAACCGGCGTCGCTCGTCGGCTACCTCGAGGCACACATCGAACAGGGTCCGTACCTGGAACAGGCCGACCAGGCACTCGGTGTCGTCACGAGCATCGCGAGCGCCCGACGCTTCACCGTGCAGGCGGTCGGAGAGGCCCGGCACGCCGGCGGAACGCCCTACGAGCGACGCCACGACGCCCTGCTCGCGGCAGCTGAGGCGGCACTCGCCGTGGAGCGGATCTGCCGCGCCGAGCAGCACGTCGGCACGGTCGGCACCATGACGGTGGAACCCGGAGCCGTCAACGTCGTCCCGGGACTCGCGACCTTCGCGGTCGACCTGCGCGGGGAGTTCGACGACGGGCGGGACCGCGTGTGGGACGCCGTCGCCGACGCCTTCCGCGAGATCGGGGAGCGCCGCGGGGTCGACGTGACGCCGACCGAGGTGCACCGCGCCCCGGCGGTGTTCTGCGCGCCGCGGCTGATGGACGCCGTCCGCGCGGGGATCGTCGCGACCGGCGAGCCGGCACCCCTCGAGCTGTTCTCGCGTGCCGGACACGACGCGATGTCCCTCGGCCTCGTCACCGACGTCGCGATGCTGTTCCTCCGCAACCCGGACGGCATCAGTCACCACCCGGACGAGTTCGTCTCCGCGGGGGACGTCGCGCTCGGTCTCGACGCGCTCACCACGGCCGTCGAACGACTCGCACACGAGCACCGCCTCTCCTCCGGAGCGGACGCGTGACCGCCCCGGACGTCCGCGAGCGGATCGACCGGGTGTGGGAGCGGCTCTCGCCCGCCGAGCGCCGGGTCGCGGCGATGATCCGGCACGACCCGGAACTCCTGCTCGTCGGCACCTCGGCGCAGCTCGCCGCGGAGTCCGGTACCTCGAAGGCGACCGTGTCACGGCTCGTCCGGTCCCTCGGCTTCCAGGACGCCGCGGAGGTCCGGCAGAACCTGATGTCCGCCCGTGGCACCGGTCTGCCGTGGGCCGCCGAGGACGCCGCCCACGTCGACCAGCGCGCGGTCGAGGCGCGGAACCTCGACGCCGCGTTCGCCTCGCTCGCCCGGGCCGACCGGCCACGACTCGCCCGCCGTGTGATGCGCGCCCGTCGGGTCCTGGTGGTCGGCGAGCGCGGCGCGTACCCGATCGCCCTCCAGCTGCGCGCACAGCTCGCGCAGGTCCGTCCGGATGTGCGCATCGGTCCGTCACCCGGGCAGCGCCTCGGTGAGGAGGTCGCCGATCTCGACCGCCGGGACCTCGTGTTCGTCGTCACCGTGCGACGGCACGCCGCCGGCGTCGACCGCGTGGTGCGGCACTGCGTCGGGACGGGGGCCGACGTGGTCGTGCTCGGTGACCCCACCGCTGCGGTCATCGCGGCGCCCGCGGCCACCGCGGTCCTCTGCCCGGTGGACTCACCCTCGGCGTTCGACTCGATGTCGGCCCTGTTCGCCGTGGTCGCGGCCATCACGAACGACGTCTACGAGGCCTCCGGACCGGGAGGTCGGACCCGGGTCGAGGCGGTCGCGGCCGCCTACGACACGCTCGGCGAGCTCGCCGGCTCCTGAGGCACCGGCCCGGACCCCCGCTCGGCGCGGAGCTCGGACACGAGCGAGCGGTTCCGCTCGACGATGAGCTCCCGGAGGTACCGGCGCAGCACGAGCCCCTCGACGATCGTCCCGAGCGGCCCGAAGGGGGCCCGGAACGTGATCTCGTCCACCATCCGCGTCCCGTCAGGGGTGCGCTCGAACCGGTGCTCGTGCCGGAACCGGGTGAAGGGCCCGCGCACCTGTTCGTCGACGAACGTGTGCGGCACCTCCAGGACGGTGACCTGGTTCGTCATCCGCCAGACGACGCCGAGGTGGCGTGCCCGCCACGTCACGGTCTCACCGAGCCTGATCACCCCGCTCGTGCGTCCGGCCACCGCCCGCTCACCGCTCGCGGCCATGGAGCGGAGGTGCGCCCCGATGTCGAGGGAGAGCGCGAAGGCGCGCTCCGGCGGCACCGGCAGGTCGGTCACGATCCGGAAAGCAGCACCCACACGACGATCCTGCTCCACGGACGGCAGGATGGTCACGTGACCGATGCCGCCGTGCGCCCGCTGGACCGTGCCGGGAGGCTCCTGCCCGGACTCGCGCTCGCCACCGGCATCGCCGTGGTCGCCACCGTGGTCGGACGCTTCCTGCCCGTCGTCGGCGCTCCGGTCAGCGGCGTCCTCATCGGGACCGTCATCGGGTCGATCCGTCGTCCGGGCGCGGTGTTCCGGCCGGGCATCGCGACGGCGAGCAAGACCGTGTTGCAGTCGGCGGTGGTGCTCCTCGGCGCGCAGCTGTCCCTGGCGCAGGTCGCCCGCGTCGGCGCGGCGTCGTTGCCGGTCATGCTCGGCACCCTCGCCGTCTGTCTGCTCGCGGCGTGGGGGATCGGTCGCGCGCTCGGCGTCGTCGGCAACCTGCGCACCCTGATCGGGGTGGGGACGGGGATCTGCGGCGCCTCCGCGATCGCCGCCGTGTCCCCGGTGATCGGCGCGGTGTCGATCGAGGTGGCCTACGCCGTGTCGACGATCTTCCTGTTCAACGTGGCCGCGGTCGTCGTCTTCCCCGTGGTGGGGCACGCGCTCGGGATGAGTCAGCACGCGTTCGGTCTGTTCGCGGGCACGGCGGTGAACGACACCTCGTCGGTCGTCGCCGCGGCGACGACGTACGGGGCCGGCGCGGCGGAATCCGCGGTCGTCGTGAAGCTCGTCCGCACCCTGATGATCATCCCGGTCGTGCTCGCGCTGGCGTGGCTCGTCGGACGTCGCTCGAGCACCGGCACGGCGCCGGCCGACGGCGTCGCCCTCGACGGCGGCGCGCTGCCCGAACGAGCGCTGCCCGAGTCAGCGCTGCCCGAGTCAGCGCTGGCCGAGTCAGCGCAGGTGGAGTCAGCGCAGGCCCGCCCGACGACGCGCACGTCCCCGCGGTGGTCGCCACGTCGGGTCCTCCGCCTCGTGCCCTGGTTCCTCATCGGCTTCGTGCTGGCCGCCGCGGTGAACTCGACCGGTCTCGTCCCCGGGCCGGCGCACCCGGCGATCGCCGCGGTCGCCGCGTTCCTCATCACGGTCGCGCTCAGCGCGATCGGGCTCTCCACCGACCTGGCCGGGTTCCGCCGCGCCGGCGTCCGCCCGCTGCTGCTCGGCGGAGCCCTGTGGATCGTGGTGTCCGTGTCCAGCCTCGGACTCCAGGCCCTCACCGGCACCCTCTGACCTGCCGCTACGGTCGGGGCATGGACCTCGACGCCCTCGCCTTCCCCGTCATCGACGGACACAACGACCTGCCGTGGGAGCGCCGCGACACGCACGCGTCCGGCGTCGACGGCATCGACTCCGAGGACGGCTCGCTCCACACCGACCTGCCGAAGCTCCGCGCCGGCGGGGTCGTCGGTCAGTTCTGGTCCGTCTACGTGCCCGTCGAGGAGGCGGACCCGGTCCGGACCACGCTGCAGCAGGTCGACCTCGTGCACCGCATGGTCGACCGCTACCCGGACGACCTCGCCCTCGCCCGCACGGCGGACGAGGTCCGGGCCGCCGTCGCCTCCGGCCGCATCGCCTCGCTGCTCGGCGCCGAGGGCGGCCACTCGATCGGCGACGACCTGGCAGTGCTCCGTGACCTCGCCCGGCTCGGCGTCCGCTACATGACCCTGACGCACAACGAGGACACACCGTGGGCCGACTCGGCCACGGGTGCTCGGGCGCACGGCGGGCTGACCGACCGCGGGCGGCAGGTCGTCGCCGAGATGGAACGCATCGGCATGCTCGTCGACCTGTCGCACACCGCACCGGCGACGATGCGCGACACCCTCGACGTCGCCACCCAGCCGGTCGTGTTCAGCCACTCGTCGACCGTCGCGGTCGCCGACCACCCCCGGAACGTCCCCGACGACGTGCTCGGTCGCCTCGCCGACAACGGCGGCGTGGTGATGGTGACGTTCGTGCCGGCCTTCGTGTCGCGTGCGTGGGCGGACTGGGAGGAGGGCGGATCGGTCGGGGGACCGCCGCTCGTCACAGTGGCGGACGTCGCGGACCACGTCGAGCACGCCCGGGACGTCGCGGGAGCGGCGCACATCGGTCTCGGTGGCGACTACGACGGTACCCCGGTGCTGCCGCCGGACCTGCGGGACGTGTCCCGGTACCCGGTGCTGGCCGAGGAGCTGCGCCGCCGCGGGTGGGGCGACGCGGACCTGCGGGCGCTCGCCGGCGGCAACGTGCTGCGCGTGCTCGAGGCGACGGACGAGCGCTTCGCGCGGACGGCGCACGTCGCGGTCGCGCCGCGCTGACGGACGGGAGGCGCGGGGCGCCCGACTCGGTCGCCACAGCCCCTCGGACCGTGCCGTGTGGTCGTTCCGCGCTGACGGGCGGAGCCGCGGGTCGCCCGACTCCGCCCGTCACGACCACCGGGAGCGCACGTTCGCATCGCAGACGTCGTACATCCCGATTCCTGGACCGGCGGACCGATCGTCGGTCACCATCGGTCGATGGACGAGGAACCTCTGCTGCCCGCCGGGTACGGCGAGACACTGCACGCCATCCGTGAGCGCGTCCGCTGCACCCGGACGCAGGTGCAGCTCGCGGCAAGTTGCACCTTGAGGTCGAGGGCACCGACTTCTTCGTCGACCTGCTGTTCTTCCACGTCGAGCAACTGCGGTACGTGGTCGTCGAACTCAAGACCGGCGACTTCCGACCGGAGAACGTCGGCCAGCTGTCCTTCACCGTCACCCTCGTCGACGACCGGCTCCGGCGCGACCAGCACGCCGCGACCGTCGGACTGCTGCTCGTCGCCGGGAAGCACGACGCCGTCGTGCGGTACGCGCTGGGCACCTCGAACGCACCGGTCGGGGTCGCATCGTACGAGCTCCTGCCGCCGGAACTCCAGCGCTCCCTGCCGACGGAGGCGCAGTTGCGCCGTGCCTTGCTCGGATCCCGATGAGCTCACGACGACGCCCTCCTGGGGCAGGTGAACTCGGTCGCCACGGCACCGCGCAGCGCGCCGCCGCGAAGTCCCGCTGACCGTGCCGTCACGGAACAGGACCGCCCTGGGTGCGGTCGCTAGGATCGCCAGCGCACCGCGCCTCCACGGGAGGAGTCGCGGCAACCGACGTGAGGACGGATCCGATGAGCGGCACCATCTACGACGACATCTCGCAGGCCTTCGGCAACACCCCGCTGGTGCGGCTCAACCGGCTGCCGCAGGAGGGCGGGGCCGAGGTCCTCGCCAAGCTCGAGTTCTACAACCCCGGCGCGAGCGTCAAGGACCGTCTGGGCGTCGCGATCATCGACGCAGCCGAGGAGTCCGGCGAGCTGGAGCCCGGCGGCACGATCGTCGAGGGTTCGTCGGGCAACACCGGCATCGCCCTCGCCCTCGTCGGTGCGGCCCGCGGGTACAAGGTCGTCATCACGATGCCCGAGACCATGAGCGTCGAGCGCCGGGCCGTGATGCGCGCGTACGGAGCGGAGATCGTCCTGACCCCGGGCTCCGAGGGCATGAAGGGCGCCGTCGAACGCGCCGGTCAGATCGTCGACGAGACCCCGGGCGCGATCCTCGCCCACCAGTTCGAGACGACCGCGAACGCAGCGATCCACCGTCGGACCACGGCGCAGGAGATCCTCCGCGACACCGAGGAGCACGTCGACGTGTTCGTCGCGGGTGTCGGGACCGGCGGCACCATCACCGGTGTCGGGCAGGTCCTCAAGGAGCGCGTCCCCGGTGTGCAGGTCATCGCCGTCGAACCGGCCGACTCGCCCCTGCTCACGAAGGGCACGGCCGGGCCGCACAAGATCGCCGGCATCGGAGCGAACTTCGTCCCGGAGGTCCTCGACCGTTCGGTGATCGACGAGGTCATCGACGTCGAACTCGACGACGCCCTGCGGGTCGCCCGCGCGCTGGCCACGGAGGAGGGCATCCTGTCCGGCATCTCCTCGGGTGCCATCATCCACGCAGCCCTGCAGGTCGCGGCGCGTCCGGAGAACGCCGGCAAGCGCGTCGTCGCGATCGTCTGCGACACGGGGGAGCGCTACCTCTCGACGGTGCTCTTCGAGGGACTCTCTGCGTGACGAGCGCTCCACGCCGCGGCGTGCTGCGGACGGTCCGGGAGGACCTCGCCGCAGCACGCCGCGGTGACCCCGCCGCGCGCGGGGACCTCGAGAACGCGATCGTCTACTCCGGCCTGCACGCCATCTGGTCCCACCGTGTCGCGCACCGGCTGTGGCACGCCCGCGGCCTGCCCGGCTCCCGTGTGGTCGCGCGAATCCTGGCGCAGGCCACCCGCACCCTGACCGGGATCGAGATCCACCCGGGGGCGCGGATCGGACGCCGCTTCTTCATCGACCACGGCATCGGGGTGGTGATCGGCGAGACCGCCGTGATCGGCGACGACGTCCTCGCGTTCCACGGCGTGACGCTGGGCGGTCGGGGCGGAGGCCCGGGGCCGGGGTCGAAGCGTCACCCCACGGTCGGTGACCGGGTCGTCCTGGGCGCGGGGTCCGCCGTCATCGGCGGCATCACGATCGGTGACGACTCGGTCGTCGGCGCCGGCACGGTCGTCACGAAGGACGTCCCGCCTGGCTCGGTCGTCACCGGCGTCGCGGGGACGGCACGGCCGCGCTCCGGCCACGAGGGCGTCCCGGAGCTCTGACCGGCACGGCCGCGAACGGTCAGCTCTTCTCGCAGGCGATCCCGTCGGCGTCGCGGTCCATCTTCTTGTTCGCGTTGTAGAGCGCGTCGTCCTTCTTGACGGTGCCCTTGAGCGGGCGGTACGACGTCGTGCCACCGGAGGTGACCTTGTTCTTCGTGACCGACTTCTTCGCGATGCCGCCCGAGTACACCTTGTTGACGGCGGCGCAGTTCGCGTAGGCCTTCGGGGCCGCGGAGGCGCTGGTCGCGGTGCCGACGACACCGCCGACGGTGAGGGCGAGCGCGAGGGCGGTGACCCCGAGGGTGCGGGTGGTCTGCATGGTGGTTCCTCCAGGACGGTGACCGGCGTCGGGCACGTCGGCAGGACGAGGGTACTGCCGGACAATGAGGTTCTTTCACCCCCCGAACGAGGCCCGAACGAGCCCGAACGCAGCCGGCGCGTGCCCGGTGCGTCGGCGCGGCCCCGTCCCGCCGCTGTCCCCGGTCCCGGGCATCATGGGCGCATGGACGGCAGCACCCTGCAGACGGTCGCCGCTCGGACGGCGGTGGCACTCCCCGCCGTGACCGAGACGCAGCCGTTCGGCGACGGTACGGACGTCTACAAGGTGGTCGGGAAGATGTTCGTGATGACCACGGAACTCCGTGGTGTCCCGATCGTCACCCTGAAGTGCGCGCCGCCGCACGGCGCCGCGCTCGTGCGGGACCTCGCCGAGGTCACCCCCGGCTGGCACATGGACAAGCGGCACTGGATCACGCTCTCGCCGGGGACGGGCCTCGACGAGACGCTGGTCGAGGACCTCGTCGCGAACGCCTGGGACCTCGTCGTCGCGGGCCTACCCCGGACACGCCGTCCACTCGACCCGACCCGGGGCGGACCGCAGCCCTGAGAGCGAGCGCGCCAGGGTCACGCCGGCCGCCCGCGGTCAGACGGCGGTGCGCCGGAGCGCGAGCTGGGCCTCCCGGACGACCTTCGGCGCGAGCCCGTCACCCGAGGCGAGCACCGCAGCTGCCTGGTCCGCGCTGAGTCCGGCGAACATCTGCCCGATCGTGACGCCGTGCTCGGGGCGCGCCAGCACCGTCACGGTGTCGCCCGCGGCCACGGGGCCGGAGCGCTTGACGCGGAAGTACGCACCGGGGCGGCCCTCCTCCGCGAAGCGCTTGACCCACTTGTCGATCCCCATCCGCCGGGCGAAGGTGCCGCATGGGGTCCGCGGGATCGTCGCCTCGAGTTCCAGGACCTCACCGATCCGCCACCGCTCGCCGATCACGAGGCCGGTGACGTCGATGCCGGAGGTGCGCAGGTTCTCGCCGAAGAGCCCGGGCGGGATCGGCCGGTCGAGCTGCCCGGCGAAGTACGCGGCGTCCTCGTCGGCGTACACGTAGACGGCCTGGTCCTCACCGCCGTGGTGCTTCCGGTCCGCCTGCACGTCGGCGTGCAGGCCGAGGGGACGGACGCGGACCGGACCCGGCACCGGTCGCTTGTCGATCGCGGTGACGCCGATCGTGCCGGAGTCCCGGAGCAGCTGGTCGACGCGGCAGACGGCGGTGACGACGGACATGGGGACAGCCTGCCGTACGTCGGCCCGCTCGTGCACCCCGGTCCGTCGCGGGTCGGTGCCGGACCCGGTGTGACGATCCGGCTCCGGCGTCCGTCCCACTGGTGACCGGACGCCCCGACACGCGGGCCGTCCGCACCCACTCCCGGTAGAAGGAACACGTGCAGCCCCAGCAACACCGGACGGACCTCGTGGACCTCGACGACGAGGTGCTCGCCGACCGTGCCACCGACGGTGACGTCCGGGCGTTCGAGGTCCTCATCCGACGACACACGCCGCTGCTCCGGGCCTACGCGCGACGAACGCTCGGGTCAACGGACGAGCTCGACGACGTGGTCCAGGAGACCTTCATCACCGCCTGGGACCGGCTGGACGGGCTCGAGGACCGTCGACGGGTGAAGGCCTGGCTCATGCGCATCCTCAGCCGGAAGTGCCTGGACCGCATCCGGTCGCGCCGGGACCACGACGACGTGACCGAACTCGAGATCGCCGCACCGTCCGACGGCGCCCCCGAGCGGGTGGCCGAGGCCCGGTCCCGTGAGGACGCGGTCGACCGCGCGCTCCGCGAACTGCCCCTCGACCAGCGCCGCTGTTGGGTGATGAAGGAGGTCCTCGAGTACCGCTACGAGGACATCGCCGCGGAACTCGGCCTGCCGACGTCGACCGTCCGCGGGCTGCTGTCACGTGCCCGGAAGAACATGATCCGACTCATGGAGGGATGGCGATGACCGCCGCACCCGAACCGACCGCCGCGTCCGGATCGACGGGGAGGCCCGAGCCGGACGAGCCGGACCTCGCGACCCTCGAGCCCGAGGACCTGGACGGGCACACCATCGACGAGCTCGCCGACTACCTCGACGCCGGGATGCGCCCCGCGGACCCCACGATCGACGACAGCCCCGCGTGCCAGAACGCCCTCGCCGCGATCATGCGGCTGCGGCAGGCGTCGCTCGCGTCCCTCGACCGGGCGGCCGAGGCGGAGCCGCCGGCCGACGAGTCCTGGATCGGCGGGGTCCTGGCGAACATCTCCCTCGAGGCCCGTGCCGGTCGGGACATCCCGCTGTGGCCCGCGGCTCCGACCGAGCGCCCGGTCCTGACCGAGGGCGCCGTCCGGTCGCTCGTCCGGCGTGCCGGCGACGGCGTGCCCGGTGTCGTCGTGTCCCGCTGCGTCCTCGACGGCGACGTGGGTGCACTCGCTGCGCCCGTCCGCGTCTCGGTGGAGATCGCGGTGGTGGCGGGGATCCCGCTCGTCCCGGTCGCCGACGTCGTGCGGCGGGCCGTCGAGGAGGCCCTCGCCACCCAGACCGACCTGACGGTGCAGGCCGTGGACGTCGTCGTCCGCGACCTCATCACCCCGCGGACCACGGACGAGGAGACAGCCGGATGACCGACCACACCACCCCCGGCGGCGACGTCGCCGAGGAGACCGCCGCCCCGTGGACCGTCGAGGCGCTCCTGGCGGTCGAGGCCGCCGTCCTCGCCGTCCCCGGCGTCACCGACCTCTACCGACCGCGGCCGACCATCGGCGGCGCCGTCGCGGCCGTGCGCCGCCTCGCCTCGGGTCGTGCGGGTGCCGCCGGCGCACGCGTCGGCGTCGACGGGTCGGTGCTCCGCCTGGCGATCGGGACGGACGGGACCGCACCCGCGCCCGGCGTCGCGCACGCCGTGCACGACGCGGCGCTCGAGGCTGCACAGGCCGGTGGGCGGACGCCCACCCGCATCGACGTGCGGGTGGCCCGGATCGGCTGACGGCGACGCGGCCGCAGGGAGCGGCCCGCGCCGGACGGGAGGCCCGACCCCGCCCGTCCGCGCCGGCTCACCCCGCGGTGTGGCTCAGTACCAGTTGACGGCCTGCGAGTGGGACCACGCGCTGCACGGGGTGCCGTAGGACGCGTCGATGTAGCGCAGCCCCCAGGTGATCTGGGTGCTCGCGTTGGTCCGCCAGTCTGCGGCGACCGTCGCCATCTTGGAGCCGGGGAGCGCCTGCGGGATGCCGGTCGCACCGCCGTCCGGGTTGACGGCATGGTAGTCCCAGCCGGACTCCTTCGTCCACAGGCTGTCGAGGCAGCGGAACTGGTCCGCGCCCCAGCCGTACTCGGACGACGCCATCGACGCGGCGACGGACTTCGCCCCGGCGGGGGTGTTCGCCCGTGCCTGCGCTTCCGCGGCTGCCCGTTCCGCGGCCGCACGAGCGGCGGCTGCCTCGGCGGCGGCCTGCTCCGCTGCCCGCTCCGCCGCGGCCGCGCGCGCCGCGGCGTCCCGCGCGTCCTGGTCCGCGCTCGCCTGCGCGACGTCCTGCGTGGTGTCGACGGTCGCCGCGATGCGCTCGGTCAGCGCCGAGCCGGACAGGGAGCGCACGTCGGCGAGCGACGCGATGTGCTGCTCGAGTTCCGCGGTGTCGGTCTCGGCGTTGGCGTCCTGCACGACGGTCCGGGCGGTCGCCACGGTCGCCGCGGCCTGCGCTCGGTCGAGGTCGGTTCCGGCCAGGCCGGGCGTCGCGGAGGCGCTGGGCACGCCGAGCGCCTCGCCGAGCGCGGGCTGCGTCACGGTGAGCGCACCGCCGGCGATCGCGACGACCGCGGCACCGCCGGCGAGGAGGACGCCGTGCCGGCGCAGGGTCCGACGCATCCGACGGGACGGGGTGTCGAGGGCGGCGCGCCGGGTACCGGGGACGGGGGCGCTGGAGCGGGGAGGAGTTCGCGTCATGGGTTCCGGGGGTCGGCCGGCTCGTGGTGCGGGTCCTCGGGACGACGGTGGTGCCCGGACGGGGTGCGCGGGTGGAGCGCACGCCGGACACCGGTGCGACCGGTCGTCGGGACGGCCGGGTGCACCGGGGAGACGGCAGCGGTGGGGGACCCTGCCGTCCGCGTCGTCGCGTGGACCCGCGAGCCGGGGGAGGACCGGACGGTGGTGTGGGGACCCGTCCGTTCCGCCGCGGCACGGTGACGGTCAGGTCACTCGCGGGGCGAAGCGGCCACGATGACCCGCCATCCTGGACGCGTCGTCAGCAACGGCTCCCCAGGAACCCGTCCGGAGCGCCGGTGACGGTTCGGTGACGAGCCGGAGACGGTCAGGACGGGGTGCCCGCCCGGACGGTGGGGCTCTGCGCGACGCGCTCCAGGGCGTCGAGCGCTCGGGCGATCGCGTCGACGTCGTCGGGGGACAGCTCCGCGATGAGCCCGGCGACGATGCCGGTGCGTTCGGAACGGGCTGCGTCGACGGCGTCCACCCCGGCCGGGGTGGCGCTCACCATGAACGCCCGACCGTCGCGCGGGTCCGCATCGCGCTCGATGAAGCCGCGCTGCTCGAGTTCCGTCAGGATGCGGGTCATGGTCGGCTTCGTGACGACCTCGATCCGCGACAGGTCGCCGGGCCGGAGGGGTCCGTGCTGGACGATCGAGGCCAGCGCGGACACGATGCCGTACCCGAGCGACGCCGAGTCGGTACGGGCCCGCCGGTTGATCCGACCGACGGCCGCGGCGAGTCGTGCGGCGACCTCGGTGCGGTCCGGGTCGAGGTCGGTCATGGCTGCTCCGCGGGGCTCGGATCGGGTGGTGAGCACGATCGTAGCGGTCGACGGGGTGCCGCAGACGGGGGACACGGGTGCCGTCGTCGCGCACGGCCCCGCCGTGCCGCCGGACGGCGTCGTGCCACACGGACCGGTGCTCCTGACCGAAGCTGTACGGATGCTCAGACAGGCGGGCGTCGAGCGGTCAGCGCTTCTCGCCCGGGAGCAGGTGGATCGCCTCCGTCGCGAGCTCGGCCCCGACGTTGTCCCCGTCCGCCGTCGCCGTCCGGAGCCGCCGGAAGTCCTCGGTCATCCGGTCCCAGTCGACGAGCTGGTCGAGGTCCGGCAGGCGCAGTCGGAACGCCAGGCCGTCCATCGTGTCGCGGCAGACCCGCTGCAGGTCGGCGTTCCCGCACTCGTCGACGTAGCGCGCGAAGACGCCGAGTGCGTCCCGGTTGACGGCCGGGACGTCGTGCGCCTCGAGCTCGGCGATGGTCGCGTCGAGTGCCGACAGGATCCGCTTCCGTGCGGCGGGCGACAGACGCGGCACCGCCAACCGGACGACGCCGCCGAACAGCACGCCGAGCGTCTGCATGGCCTCGACGACCTGGGCCGGGTCCGGGGTCGTCACCCGCGTGTACCGGTTCGGTGCCATCTCGATGAGCCCGGCGCGGGCGAGCTGGCTCAGGGCCTCACGGATCGGGGTCCGGGAGACGCCGAGCCAGGCGATGAGCTCGTCGTCGTTGAGGCGCTCCCCGGGCTCGAGGGTCCCGTCCATGATCGCCTCGTGGATCTTCTGCCGGACGGTGTCGCGGAGCAGCTTGTGCTCGGTCGGGGCGGAGCTGGGGACCGGCATGCGGGGACCTTCCGGGATCGGGGACGGACCCCCTCACCGTACCTGATGTGCTACCGGCAGGATGCGCCGCTCAGCTCGGGCCGAGCAGGCGCAGCGTCGCCGGGTCCTCGACCCCGCCGAACCAGCGCTCGAGGACGGACCGGAACGGGGCCGGGGCGTCGGCGGCGCGGGCGAACAGGGTCATCGACGACCGGGCCTTCACCGCGTCGATGCCGCCGAACAGCTCCTCGGCCGAGCGGGCGGGCGCGTCGCGGGCCGCGGCAGCGGCCTCGAGCAGTCGCGGTCTGAGCACCGGGTGCGCGAGGTACGCGCGGGCTTCCGGCAGGCCCGACACCGCGTAGTGCTGCGCCGTGGCGCTGCGACCGAGCCCGCTGACCTGCGGGAACACGAACCACATCCAGTGCGAGCGCTTCCGCCCGGCCCGGAGCTCGGCGAGCGCGGTCTCGTGCACACCGCGCTGGGCGGCCACGAACCGGGCGAGGTCGAACGGGTCGTCACCGTCCGGAGCCGCGGACGCCGTGCTCATCGGACGACGTCCCCCCAGGCGTACCGGACCGTCGTGCCGTCGACGACGAGCACCGAGTCGGGCGCCCGGTCGAACAGGCCCGGCAGCCCGACCGCCTCGGGCAGGTCGCCCTCGAGCCGTTCGAGTCGGGCGCTCCGCACGGTGAGCGGTGGGTGCTGGCGTTGCCAGAACAGCGTCTGGGCGAGCAGCCGCGCGTGGATCCCGGCGCGGGTGGTCAGCTCGGCGGCGAGCGGTGAGCGGTCGACCGCACCGGCCACGGCACGGACCGAGGCGGCGTGACGGGCGCCGGACGGGCCTCCTGTCCGACGGGCCGTCCGCGCCAGCCGGACCGTGCGGATCGGGTGCCGGACGCGTCCCGGGTGCCGGACGGACCGGTGCGCGACGACCTCGCCGCGACGACGGGAGCCCGCCCGGGCGAACGTGTACGGCACCCCGAGCAGCGCGTGGGCGGCGACGATGGCGGGCACGTTCGGCGTGTCCACGGTCAGGTAGGCGATCCCGCGACGGCCGGCGTCGTCGACCGTGAGGACCTCGATCGTGACCTCGGTCATCGAGCCGAGTCGGGTGGACGGCGGGAACGGCGGGACCTGCGTCTCGCGGAACACGTACGCGACGAGCCCGACCCACGCGCTGCCGTCGACGATGTCCGGGCGGGTGCCGCGCGGCACCAGACGTGCGAGCGTCTCGGGCTCGCAGCGCCAGTGTGCGAAGACGATGTCGTCCCAGGCGTGCACCGTCACCGGGCGGTGCAGCAGCGCGACGGAGGCCCGGGTCCGGGGAGCGCCCCGTCCGGGCGCAGGTGTGGGGGCCGCTTCGCTCATCGGCGCGGGGCGTGTCGGGCGACCCGTACCGCCCAGGCGACGAGCGGGAGCTGCAGGGGCAGACGGAGGACCGCGACCAGGCGCGCCACCCGACCGGAGCGGGGGCTGTCGAGCAGGTCCTCCGCCATCTTCAGGTTGGCGGGGAAGACCGCGACGAAGAGCGCGGCAGCCGCCCACCCGGCGGCACGCCGGGTGGGCGGCACGAGCAGTCCGGCGGCGATGCCGAGTTCGGCGATGCCCGACCCGAGGGTCGTCGTCCGCGGTGGGAGGGCGTCCGGCACGATGCGGTCGTAGCCGCGCGGCCGGAGGAAGTGCGTCACGCCCGCACCACCGAGGAGGAGGGCGAGGGCCGAGGCCGTCCTCGTCGCCCGTCGTGCACGTCTGGTCCGCCGTCGCATCGCCCCATCGTGCCCGTCGTACTCCGGCGGACACCCAGGTCGAACCCGGTCCGCACCACCGCCCCGGTCCACACCACCGCTCGGGGCAGCGCCACCGCTCAGACCAGCACCACCGGTCAGGTCAGCACCACCGGTCAGGTCAGCACCACCGTTCAAGTCAGGGCGGTCGCGACCAGGTCGAGGACGGCGGTGGCGACGTCCGCCTTCGACCCGGAGGTCTCGCGGACGACCTCGCCGCCGGGCACGAGGACCTCGATCGCGTTCTCCTCGCGTTCGAACCCGTGCGACCAGCCGACGTGGTTCACGACGAGCAGGTCGGCCGGCTTCCGGGCGATCTTGGCGCGGCCGAGCTCGATGCGGGCCGCGCGGTCGGGTTCGGTCTCCGCGGCGAAGCCGACGATGACCTGGCCGACCCGCCGAGCGGCGACGAGCTCGGCCAGGACGTCGGGGTTCCGGACGAGCTCGAGCGTCATCCGGTCGCCCTGCTGCTCCTTCTTGATCTTGGCGTCGAGCACCTCGGCCGGCCGGTAGTCGGCCACCGCCGCGGTCATCACGAGGACGTCGGCCTCGGGCGCGGCGGCGTGCATGGCCGCGGCGAGTTCCTGTGCCGACCCGACGCGGACGACCTCGACCGGCAGGTCCGCGGTGAGCCCCGGGTCGGTGTTCGCCGCGACGAGGGTCACGTCGGCGCCCCGCCGGGCTGCCTCCGCGGCCAGCGCGACACCCTGACGACCGCTCGAGCGGTTGCCGACGAACCGCACCGGGTCGAGCGGCTCGCGGGTCCCGCCGGCGCTGACGACGACCCGGACGCCGGCCAGGTCGCCCTGCTCGCCGCGCGCGCCGGTGTGCGGGTCGGCGGTCGGGTGCGGCGCGGCGGTCGTGCCGGCCGCGTCGGTCGTCACGGCGTCCGTGCCGTCCAGCACGGCGAGCGCGGCGCGGACGATGTCCTCGGGCTCGGACATCCGGCCGATGCCGGCGTCGTCCCCGGTGAGCGCCCCCACGACGGGACCGACGACGTGCACCCCGCGGGAGCGCAGGGTGGCGAGGTTGGTGCGGGTCGCCGGGTGCTCCCACATCTGCGGGTGCATCGCCGGCGCGACGACGACCGGCGCCTCGGTCGCGAGCAGCGTGGTGCCGAGCAGGTCGCCCGCGAGGCCGGCCGCCATCTTCGCGAGGCTGTCCGCGGTCGCCGGGGCGATCACCACGAGGTCCGCACGACGACCGAGGGCGACGTGCCGGACCTCGGCGACGTCGTCCCAGACGCTCGTGGAGACGGGGTTGCGGCTGAGGGCCTCCAGGGTGGGCAGCCCCACGAAGCGGAGCGCGCCCTCGGTCGGGACCACGTGCACGTCGTGCCCGCGCTTGACGAGGTCGCGGACCACGCCGACGGCCTTGTACGCGGCGATCCCGCCGGTGATGCCGACGACGACGGTGCGGGGACGGGCGGACTGCGGGGCTGCGTCGTTCACGACGCTCACGCTACCCGGCGCCTCCGGGGCCGCGACGGTGACCGGACGCCGCGGCCGGGATGCCGGTGCCGCGGTGGCGTGGAGCGTCGGCCCCGGGTGGCAGGATCGCCGTCATGTGCACCGTCGTCGTCCGTGTCGATCCCGCCGCTGCCTGGCCCGTGACGATGCTCGCGCTGCGGGACGAGTCGCCGGAGCGGCCCTGGGACCCGCCGGCGGCGTGGTGGCCGGACCGCGACCCGGACGTCCGTGGCGTCCGCGACCAGCAGGCCGGCGGAGCGTGGCTGGCGGCGTCGGACCGCGGCGGACTCGCGGTCGTGCTGAACCGGTGGGAGTCCACCCCCGGCGTCGACGGCGCCTGGACCACCCGCGGGACGCTGCCGCTCGACGCGGTGGTGGACGGCCTGCTGCCGGGTGCGGACGGCACGGCGCCGACCAGCCGGGCGTTCAACCTGGTGCGCGCGACCGCCGGCGGGGCCGAGGTCGTCACCTGGGACGGGACGACCGTCCGCACGACGGCGCTCGGACCCGGCGTGCACATGGTCACGCACGGCGAGCCCGACGACCCGGCCGCACCTCGGGTCGGCCGGTGGCTCGGGGCCTTCCGGGCCGTGCCCGCCCCTGCGGGGCCGCCTCCACGGGACCCGTCCGACGCGGTCGGCGCGACGGGGTCGGCTCCGGACCCTGACGGATGGGGACCGTGGTTCGGCGTGCTCGAGGGCTCGGCCACCGTGCCCGCCGACGACCCGGACGCGATCCTGCGGGACACGGTCGAGCCGGAGGGACACGTCGCCACCCTCTCGATCGTCGCCGCGGCGGTCGGCCCGGACCGGACGGTGCTGCGCCACACCCGGCTCGCGCAGCCCGGTGTCCTGCACGGTCCGCTGACGCACGACCACGCGTAGGCGTCGGACGGGCTGCCCCTCCGGCCCGCAGGTGTCCTGTCCGGTCGGGAGGCCCGTCCCGCGTCGCGCAGACCGGTCTCAGTCCGGCAGACGGGTCCCCGTCAGGTCCTCGGCGACGGCCCAGAGCGAGCGCGCCAGGTCGACTCCGCGGGCCGAACGGGGCACCGTGGCGAGCGTCGTCGGTCCCGTGATGCCGAACAGGCCGGCGGGCCCGTAGTACGCGCCGGAGGCGGCGTTCCGCCCGACGGCCGCGTAGAGCAGGGGCTCCGTGCCCTGCTCGACGTCCTGGGTGAACGGCAGCGCGCGGTCGCTCGTCGTCACCGGGCGGTCACGGCCGAGGGAGCGCCCGGCGGACTGCAGGTTCGTGCGGGTGTACCCGGGGTGCGCGATCGTCGAGGCGAGGTGCCAGTCGCGCGTGACGGCGACCTGGTGCAGGTGCAGGCCGAGCAGCAGGTCGGCGAGCTTCGACTGCGCGTAGGCGAGCCACGGCTGGTAGCCCCGCTGCCACTGCAGGTCGTCGAAGTGGATCTTCCCGGGCACGGCCGCGATGCTCGACATCGTCGCGACGCGTGGTGCCTCGGCGCGGAGGAGCGTCGGCAGGAGCAGGTTCGTCAGGGCGAACGGGCCCAGGTAGTTGGTCCCGAACTGCAGTTCGAAGCCGTCGGCGGTCTCGAAGCGCTGCCGCGGGGCCATCACGCCGGCGTTGTTGACGAGGACGTCGAGCGGTCGGTCGTCGGCGATGATCCCCTCGGCGAAGCGGTGCACGCTCGTCATGTCGGCGAGGTCGAGCTGTCGGACCTGGAGGTCGGCGTCGGGGTGCTCGCGACGGATCTCCGCGGCCGCGTCCTCGCCCTTCGACGGGGTGCGGACCGCGAGCACGACGCTCGCGCCGGCTCCGGCGAGCCGGCGGGCGGCCTCCTTGCCGGTGCCGCTGTTGGACCCGGTGACGACGATGCGTCGGCCGGTCTGGTCGGGGAGGGTCGCGGGCTGCACCATGGGGTGGACCGTACACAGCGGAACTGGGCCGCGCCGCGCCTCCCGTGCTAGGTTGTATGCATACGCATTGATTGCGCGATCCCAGGAGGGTCCCCATGAGCAACGCCTTCGGCACCGACCGCCCCTCGGACGTTCCGCCGCCCGCACCCGACCGGATCGGCCCCGTGCAGCTCGGCCTCGACACGTTCGGCGACGTCACCGACGGCCCCGACGGCAGTCCGCTGACGCACGCGCACACGCTGCGGAACCTGCTCGACGAGGCCGTCCTCGCCGACCAGGTGGGCATCGACTTCATCGGCGTCGGCGAGCACCACCGGGCCGACTACTCGGTGAGCGCGCCCGAGGTCGTCCTCGCCGCGATCGCCGCCCGGACGGAGCGCATCCGGATGGGCTCCGCCGTCACCGTGCTGTCCTCGGACGACCCGGTGCGCGTGTACGAGCGCTTCGCCACCGTCGACGCGATCTCGGACGGGCGCGCCGAGGTCGTCCTCGGTCGTGGGTCCTTCACCGAGTCCTTCCCGCTGTTCGGCTTCGACCTGCAGGACTACGAGGCGCTCTTCGAGGAGAAGCTGCAGCTCTGGAGCGCCCTCCGCAGCGGCGACACCGTCACGTGGCAGGGCACGAAGCGCGCCCCGCTCGTCGAGCAGGACGTCTTCCCGAAGCTCGAGCACGGCCCCATCCCGACGTGGATCGGCGTGGGCGGGTCCCCGCAGTCGGTGATCCGTGCCGCGTCGTACGGCATGCCGCTGTTCCTCGCGATCATCGGTGGGCAGCCGGCGCAGTTCGCCCCGTACGCCCGGCTCTACCGCCAGGCCCTCGACCAGCTCGAGCTCCCGCAGCAGCCGATCGCGATGCACTCGCCCGGGTTCGTCGCGGAGACCGACGAGGAAGCCGCCGAGCGCTACTGGCCGTTCCACAAGGCCGTCACCGACCAGCTCGGCCGGGAGCGTGGCTGGCCGCCCCTCGACCAGGCGGGCTACCGCGCCGGGCTCTCCGCGGGCGGGTCGCTCTACGTCGGATCGCCGGAGACCGTGGCGCGGAAGATCGCGCGGAACATGCGCATCCTCGGCGTCACCCGGTTCGACATGCGGTACGCGACGGGTCGCCTGCCCCACGAGGACATGATGCGGTCCATCGAGCTGTACGGCACCCGGGTCGCACCGAGGGTCCGTGAACTGCTGGCGGAGCCGGTCCCCGTCCCCTGACCCGGCGACGGACGGAGCTCCGCGTCCGGCGGTTCCCGGGCTGCCCCGCGTACCGTCGGGCGCATGTCGTCGAGCAACGAGACCACCGAACGACGGTTCCGCGGGCGGATCCTCGGCGCCGGGAGCACCTCCGGCGTCCGGTTCGTCGTCGGCATGTGGGAGTCGTCCCCGTTCGGCGCCTTCACCGACGTGTTCGTCGAGTTGCCGGACGGGTCGAGCGTGCTCCTCGCGCCCGACGAGATCGTCGCCGCGTACGTGTCCGGCACCTACCGGTTCGACGCGGTCTCCGTCGTCGACATCAGCGCCCGGCGCACCGCCCGCGGCCTCGAGCTCGACGCCGGGCCCCTCGTCGCCTCGGTCGACGTCGGCATGATCTCACCGCTCGGGCGGGTGCTCCGCATCGTGCCGAAGCGCATCGCCCGCGACCCGCGTTGGCTCACCGTGATCGACCCGGTCGCGAAGCTCGTCGCTCCCGGAGCCGGGACCGCCGGCACCGCGGGCAACGGCCGCCGCGAGTACTACGGCGTCACCGGAGCGCACGACGTCGTCGGTGTCCGCGGTACCTGGGCGGGGGAGCCGCTCGGGGACCTCGCGCCCCTGGACCCGCCCGTGCGGTTCGGGTTCGCGTCGCTGCCGAAGGTCCCGCAGGTCGTCGACGTCGAGACGACGATCCGCGAGCGCGCCTGACCGCCGGCCCCGCCGCCGGTGGGCCGACCTGCCCGAGCCTCGGCGTGGCGGACGACCCTCGCCGCCGGAGGGCCGCACGGCGTCCGCCCGGCCGAGCCTCGTGCCCGGCCGAGCCTCGGCGTGCCCGGCCCGCTCCGTGGCGCGCCCGGTCCGCTCCGTGGCGGACGGAGGGCGCGCCTCCCGGCAGGTGCCCCTCGCGGATCCCGAGCCGATCGGAGCACACTGGGAGGCAACGGTTCGCGTCCCGGTGCCGGCCCCCGTGTCGGCCGTCGGGACGCACGACGCAAAGGAGCATCATGACCGACACCCAGACCGACCACCGCGCCGCCATCTCGGACATCGTCCACGGCGCCCGGACCGCGCTGCTCACCACCGTGAGCGAGGACGGCCAGCTACACGCCCGACCCCTCGCCGTGCAGGACAAGTCGTTCCACGGGACGCTGCGGTTCCTCGTGCAGGACGGCAGCGAGAAGGTCGAGGACATCGCCCGCAACCCGCACGTCAACGTCGCCATCGAGTCGCAGGGCGGGTACCTCTCGATCGCCGGCACCGCCACCGTCACCGAGGACCGCGCCGTCGTCGACGAACTCTGGTCGCCGTTCGCCGAGGCGTGGTTCCCGGACGGGCGTGACGACCCGTCGATCCGTCTGCTCACCGTGCAGGGGGTGTCGGTCGAGTACTGGACGCAGGACACCGGACCCGTGGGGAGCCTCGTGCAGACCCTCAAGGCCGCGCTCGGGCACCAGTCGCAGCCGGACGTCGGCAGCCACGGCACCGTCGAGGTCTGACGGTCGTCGCCGCCGAACCCTCGCCGCCGAACCCTCGCCGCCGGACCCTCGCCGCCGAGCCCCTCTCCGTCGGACCCGTCGCCGCCCGGCCGTGCTTGTCGCGGACCCGGGCGGCGGCGGCGCCGGGTCCTCACGGCGCGCCGGGTCCGTCGGGCAGGCCGGGCCGGGCCGGGCCCGGCGGGCCGGTCGTCGTCAGGGTGGGCCGAGCAGCCAGAGGAGCGCGACGAACACCGGCTGCAGCACCAGGGCGCCGGTCACGAGCGTCCACCGCAGTGCCGGCTTCGCGACCAGCTCCGGCGACCCCATGAGGGGTGCGAGCGGCATGAGCAACCGGGGCGTGGACGCCATCGGCAGCGACACCGCGAAGACGTACAGCGCGTACCCCGCGGCGAACACGACCGTGGTCGGACCGAGCAGCCGGGTCGAGCGGCGGGACAACCACAGCGGGTAGAGCACGAGCAACAGCACGACGAGGAGCACGCCGCCGACGCCGAGCCACTTCGCGGTGGTGAGGAACCACGGCGACAGCGGGACGAAGTGCACCCGGCCGATGAAGTTCACCCACCAGGACATCTCGGTGGCGAGGTACGCGTCGGGTCGTCCGGTCGCCCACGCCGCGATGACCGGCCACGCGGACCCCGCCGCTGCCATCACGAGCCCGGCGACGACGACCTTGACCCGCTCCGCGACCGGGAACTCGTCGAACGACCGGGAGCCCGACCGCCGAGCCGCGACGTACCGGAGGAGCGCGAGCACGCCGAGGGTCAGCGGGATGGCGAGTGCGCCCGGCCGGGTGAACGCGGCGACGACCCCGAGCACGGTGAGCAGCCCGTACCGCCGTCGTTCCATCGCGAGCAGCGCCCCGAACGTCAGCGCCAGGAAGGCGGTCTCGGCGTACCCGACCTGCAGGAGGAACGACAGCGGACCGCACGTGAAGAAGAAGACCGCCCACAGTGCGGCCGTCGCGCCGGCGTGCTCCTGGACGAGGCGGTGGAGCAGGAAGGTGGCGACGAGGCCGGCGAGGATCGCCACGGTCGGGGCGCCGATCGTGAACGGCAGCCCGGTCGACACGGTGAGGAGCCGGATGGTGAACGGGAACGCGGGCAGGAAGGCCCAGGCGTTCTGCGCGACGTGCCCGGTCGCGTCGAGCGGCAGGACCGAGGGGTACCCGTGCAGCGAGATCGCCTCGTAGTACTGCCCGTCCCACGAGGTGAGGAACGCCGTGAAGCCGTGGTCGTTGCCCCAGATCGCGTTGTCGGGCTGCACGCGGGAGACGAGCGGGTAGACGACCATCAGCCACATCGTCGACACGAGCCGTCCGACGGTCCAGAGCAGCAGCACCGCCGACCACGCGGGCAGACTGACGACCGTGTCGACCACGCGACGACGACCCGCGGCGACCGAGCCGGTGAGGACCCCGTCCAGGCGGCTCATGCGCGCGGTCCGCAGGGGTCGAGGTGGGCAGCCGGCACGGCTCCACGCTAGTCGTCGCTCGCTGGGGACCTGGCCCGCCTCGCGTCGCGGACACCTGCGTGTCGCCGCACGGCCTCCGCATCGCGGTGCCGCAGGACCTCCGTGTCGCGCACGCCGTGCGGCCGACTAGCATCCGGAGCGATGACGACGACGACACGACGGACGAGCAGCACGGCGGTCGCCGTGCTCGTGGCGGGCACCTTCTTCATGGAGCTCCTGGACGGCACGATCCTGGCCACGGCCGCGCCGGCGATGGGGCGCGACCTCGGCGTCGACTCCGCCGCCGTCGGCGTCGCGATCACCGCCTACCTCGTCACCCTGGCGGTGTTCATCCCGGTCAGCGGGTGGATCACCGACCGCGTCGGGTCCCGCACGGTCTTCGTGGGTGCGATCGCGCTGTTCACCGTCGCGTCGGCGCTCTGCGCCGCCTCGACCGGGCTCGTCGAGCTGACGCTGTGGCGGATCCTGCAGGGTCTCGGCGGGGCGCTCATGGTGCCGGTCGGGAGGCTCGTGGTGCTCAGGAGCGCCGGTCGCGACCAACTCGTCACGGCGATCGCCATCCTGACGTGGCCGGCGCTCGCGGCGCCGATCATCGCGCCCTTCCTCGGCGGCGTGCTCGTCGACACCCTGTCCTGGCACTGGATCTTCCTCGTGAACATCCCGCTCGGGGTCGTGGCGCTCGTCGCGGCGCTCGTCCTCGTCCCGCAGGAGCGTGCGCCCGAGCGCGTGCCGTTCGACTGGCGCGGGTCGGTGCTCGCCTGCCTCGGGCTCGGCGCGCTCGTCGTGATGGCGTCGCTGCTCGCCCTCGAGACCGTGCCCGTCCTGCCGGCCGTGCTCGCCGGGGTCGTCGGCGCGCTCTGCACCTGGCTCGCGATCCGGCACTTCCGTCGGGCTCCGCACCCCATCATGGGGTTGGACGCGTTCCGGCTCGAGACGTTCCGGGTCTCGCACGCCGGCGGCAGTCTGTTCCGGCTGGCGGTGTCCGCGGTGCCGTTCGTGTTGCCGCTGCTCTTCCAGGACGCTTGGGGTTGGACCGCCCTCGAGGCCGGGTCCGCCGTCCTCTGGGTCTTCGTCGGCAACCTCGGCATCAAGCCCGCGACGACGCCGTTCCTGCGCTGGTGGGGGTACCGGCCGGTCATCGTGGTGTCCTCGGCGCTCGCGGCGCTGTCCGTCGTCGCGATGGTGTTCCTCACGCCGGAGACACCCTTCTGGCTGCTCGCCGTCCTCCTCGTCGTCAGCGGTGCGGCTCGGTCGGTGGGCTTCACCGCGTACAACACCATCGCGTTCGCCGACGTGGAACAGCCGGACATGACGGCCGCGAACACCCTGTCCTCGACGCTGCAGCAGACCGCGGCCGGGTTCGGGGTCGCCGTCGTCGCCGTCGTGCTCCGCGCTGCGTCGGGTGTCGGCGGGGACGGGCTCGCCGGGACCGCCCCGTACGCGGTGGCCTTCGGTGTGATCGCGGTCCTGCTCCTCGTCGCCTGCGTCGAGGGGCTGCTCATGAGCCGGACCGCGGGCGAGACGGTCCGCCCGGTCCGTCGCGCGCGGGCGTCGGCTGGCCGCTGAGGGGCGGCGTCCGGGCCCGGGGACCGGATCCGGCATCGGGTCGGACGCGCCGCGGTCGGCTCGTCACCGATCGTCCATCCCCGGGTCACGTGTCCGCGATCCGCACCGCGCTACAGTCTCAGCTACCTGCTGCGGTGTCCGAGTACCGTGACCGCCGCAGGAGAGAGGGCCGATCAGTGCCCGGAACGGAAGGCAGCATGGCGGCGCCACAGGAACAGGCAACGACAGACTCGACCACCGAGGTCCGGCAGGCCGCCCTGCGTGTCGTGAGCTACAACCTCCGCGAGCACACCGCGAACAGCGAACTCGCCGCACTCGCCGAGTCGTCGCAGGCCGACGTGCTCTGCGTGCAGGAGTGCGACAGCACCGACCTCGCCACCTCCGTCGGCGGACTGACCCTCGCCGCGTCCACCCAGGCGAACCGCCTCGGTCTCGCCATCTACAAGCGCGACGACCGCTTCGAGGTCCGCGACCTCGGCATCCACTCGCTGCAGAAGTCGCTGCACGACCGCGTGCTCTCGCCCGCGCACGAGCGACTCATCGCGATGCACCTCTACGACAACCAGGCCGAGACCGAGGTCATCGTCGCCTCCTTCCACGCCTCGCCCCTGACGGCGACGAACTCGTTGCGCCGCAAGCAGATCGAGGCTGCGCACGACTTCGTCCGCGACCTGTCGAGCGAGGCGCCCGCGATCATGGTCGGTGACTTCAACTACCCCTGGTTCCAGACGAACCTGCGCCGGAAGATCGAGGAGTCCGGCTTCGCGCTGTCGCTCTCCGACCAGCCGACGTACCTGCGGTACCGCAAGTTCACCGGCCACTTCGACTTCGCCACGAGCGTCGGCCTGCACATCGCCGGTGTCGAGACCCTGCCGGCGGGCATCTCCGACCACCGCCCGATCCTCGTCCGCGCGGACTACGAGGAGCCCGCCGCGGCTGGCGCCCCGGCCACGGAGGACGCGCCCGCCGCGTAGCCGCCCACGACCTCGGCGGCCGTCCGCCCGGCGCCCGCGGACGTCGGACGACCCGCTGCCGCCCTGCTCCTGCTCCGGCCATCCACGTCGAGCGGTCACGACACCCCGCTCGGCCCGTGTCGACCGGTCGCGTTCCGTCGCTCCGGTGGGTGCGGAACGACGGATCGTGTCCGCTCGGCGGCGGACAGGCCGGCGCCGACCGGTCACGTTCCGTCGCTCTGGTGCGCGCGGAACGACAGGTCGTGACCGCTAGGCGGAGGTCAGCGGCGGAGCGTCGCCCGGGCAAGGCGGTTGCCGACGAACTGCCCGAGCTGCACGATCACGACGATCGCCGCGACGGACACGTAGACGACCCACCAGTCGTACCGCTGCGACCCGTACGTGATCGCGTACTCACCGAGGCCACCGCCACCGACGAGCGCACCCTGCGCGGTCATGTCGACGATGCCGATGTAGATGAACGTGTAGCCGAGGATGAGCGGCCCGAGGCCCTCGGGGATGAGCACGGTCAGCAGGATCGACACCGGGTGCGCTCCGGAGGCCCGTGCCGCCTCGACCACGCCGGGGTCGACCGCCAGCAGGTTCTGCTCGACGATGCGGGACACCGCGAACGCCGCGGCGAGAGAGATCGCGAACGTCACCGCGGGGACACCGATCGTCGTCTGCACGACCACGCGCGAGAGCGGCGCGATCGCGGCGAGGAAGATCACGAACGGGATCGGTCGCACTAGGTTCACGACCAGGTTGATGGCCGTGTACGCGCCGCGGTTGCCGAGCAGGTTGCCCGGTCGGGTGGCGTAGAGCAGCAGGCCGAGCGCGAGGCCGATGACGCCGGCGATGACGAGCGACACGAGGGACATGACGATCGTGTCGCGGATCGCGGCGAGGAACACGTCGAAGGTGTCGATGACGCTCTGGAACGAGTTGTTCATGCGCGTGCCTCCTCGTCGACGGTGATGCCACCGGCTCGCAATGCGGCGACGGCCCGCTCCGTGGCGGTGTCCGATCCGCCGAGTTCGTACGTGAGCGAGCCGATGCGGCGCTCCCGGATCTCGGTGACCCCGCCGAACACGAGCTCCGCGGTGACACCGGCGTCGCGGAACGCCTGGTCGATACGCGCCTGCAGCCCGGTCTCGTCGGTGATCCGGACGGACACGAGCCGTCCGGGGTGGCGCTCGCGCAGCCTCGTCACGGTCTCGGCCGACGGACGGTCGTGGAGTGCGGTGCGCACGAAGCGCTGGGCGGCGCCGGTGGTCGGTGCGGAGAACACGTCGTACACGTCCCCGACCTCGACCACACGACCCTGCTCCATCACGGCGACCCGGTCGGCGATCCGGCGGACGGCGTCCATCTCGTGCGTGATGACGATGATCGTCACCCCGAGCTCGCGGTTCACGCGGCGGAGGAGCGCGAGCACCTCGGACGTGGTCTCCGGGTCGAGGGCGCTCGTGGCCTCGTCGGCGAGCAGCAGCTCGGGGTTCGACGCGAGCGCCCGGGCGATGCCGACGCGCTGCTTCTGCCCGCCGGACAGCTGCTCCGGGTAGGCGTGCGCGCGGTCGAGCAGGCCGACGAAGTCGAGCAGCTCGGCCACCCGGCGGTCCCGTTCCGCCTTCGGCACGCCGGCGACCTTGAGCGGGTACGCCACGTTGCCCGCGATGGTGCGGGAGCGGAACAGGTTGAACTGCTGGAAGACCATCCCGATCCGGCGACGTGCGGTGCGCCGGTCGCGCTCGGGGATCGCGGTGAGTTCCTGACCGGCGACCGTGACCGTGCCCGAGGTGGGCAGCTCGAGTGCGTTGACGAGCCGGACCAGGGTGGACTTGCCGGCACCGGAGTACCCGATGACGCCGAGGACCTCTCCCTGGTGGACGTCGAGGTCGACACCCTCGACCGCGGTGACGGTCTCTCCGGTGTCGGCGCGGCGGTAGCTCTTGGTGACGCCGCGGAGCTCGACGAGGGCGGCCACTACTCCGCTGCCGCCTTCGCGTCCTGCTCGACCGTGGCGAGCTCGTCCTGCAGCTCCTCGGCGTCCTGGTCGCGGGAGACCGCGTCCGGGTAGTCCTGCTTGAACGCCTTCTGCACGGCCTCGTCCTGGAACAGCTCGGCCAGTTCGCGGTACGTCGTGTTCGTCTTGTCCTCGTTGCGGACCGCGAAGACGTTCACGTACGGGGCGGCGGAGGAGCTCGTCGGGTCGTCGGTGAAGACCTTGTCCGACGCGGGGAGTCCGGCGGCGGTCGCGAAGTTGTTGTTCACGACCGCGGCCTGCACGGAACCCTGCTGCAGGGCGTTCGCGGTCTGCGAGGCGTCGAGCGGCTGCACGTCGACCTTCGCCGACTCGATGTCGTCCGTGGTGGAGAAGGCGCTGCCGCCGTCCTGCAACTCGAGCAGCTCCGCGGCCTGCAGCACGAGCAGGGCGCGGGCTTCGTTGATGGCGTCGTTCGGGATGGCGACCTTCGCGCCCTCGGGCAGGTCGGACGGCTCGTCGACCTTCGTCGCGTACAGCGGGAGCGGGTAGACGGCGGTGGAGCCGATCGGCTGCAGGTCGTCGTCCGAGGTCACGTTGTAGTTCGCCAGGTACTGGATGTGCTGGAACTGGTTGATGTCGACCTGCCCGTCCTTCAGCGCGGGGTTCGGCAGCGAGTAGTCGGCGAAGTTCGTCAGCTCGACGGTGACGTTCAACCGTTCCTTCGCGAGCTCGGTGTACGTCTTCCAGTAGGGCAGCGCCTTGTCCGCGACGCCGATGGTGACGGTCTGGGCCTTCCGGTCGGACCCGGACCCGGCGGCACCGGCCTGCTCGGAGCCGCCACCGCGGACGGCGACGACCACGAGGGCGACGACGATCGCGACGACGACGACTGCGGCCGCGACGATCCACCCGATGGGGCGCTTGCGCTTCGGACGGTCGGGCAGGACGGGTGCGGCGGTCATGGGTGCTCCTCGAGAAGGGGTCGCCCTGGTGGCAGGGACGGTGCTGTGGGGTCCGACGCCGGGGGGTGGCCCGACGGGACTCCACGAGTGTGCACGCCGGGCCCCGACGTGGTCGATTCGCGTTCCGCAGTGTTACGGGCGGCGTCCTCGGCGGGCAGGCTCGGGGTGTGCGCAGCATCGAACTCGTCCTCGATCCGGCCGCCGAGCGGGCGGTCCGCGCCGCGTGGGACGCCCTGGTCGCCGCGGACTTGCCGAGCCTGGGTCGGCACACCGCGGCGACGAACGCACCACACGTCACGCTCGCGGCGGGGCAGGCCCTGCCCGTACCGGTCGGCATCGACGCGCCAGTGCCGACGACCGTCCGACCTGCCGGGCTCCTGCTCTTCCCGGCCGGTCCCGGTCGGCACGTGCTCGGGATCGGCGTCGTGGTGGACCGCGCGCTCGCCGCCTTCCACGAGGCGGTGCACCGCGTGGCCCCCGGCGGCGTCGACACCTCGCTGCCCGGGCGGTGGGCACCGCACCTGACGCTCGCCCGGCACCCGCGGGACGTCGACCTGCCCCGGATGCTCGAGGTGCTCGCGGCCGTGCCGCTCCCCGAGGAGCTCAGTGTCGCGGGGGTGCGTCACTGGGACGGGGAGA
Organism: Curtobacterium sp. MCBD17_032; assembly: GCF_003234855.1. GTDB lineage: Bacteria > Actinomycetota > Actinomycetes > Actinomycetales > Microbacteriaceae > Curtobacterium. The sequence continues at coordinate 296,656 of NZ_QKTO01000003.1, read as the reverse complement.
CGAAGACGGTCACCGCCGTCGGCTGACACGGCCAGCCGTCGACGCGCCGGTCGCACCGGACGCACCGGGGGTGCCGGACGCGCCACGGGCCTCCCGGGAGGCCCGCCTCAGGTCCCGAGCACCCGCTCGCCGAACGCGGACGCGAACTTCCGCTCCGGGTCCCGGGTCGCCACCAGGTCGCGGAAGTCCGGCAGTCGCGGGTACAGGGCGGCGACCGCCGTGGCGTCGAGGGAACTCATCTTGCCCCAGTGCGGGCGACCGCCGAACGGGGCGAGTCGCGCCTCCAGGTCGGGCAGCAGGGCGGCCACCTGGTCGGGGTGCTTCTTCCAGGTGAAGGCGATGCAGAGCACGTCCTCGCCCTGCGTCGGGCTGAGCCAGAGGTCGTCGGCGGCCATGGTGCGGAGCTCCGACACGTGCAGGTGCGGCTGGATCCGGTCGGCGAGTCCGCGCAGGGCGTCGAGCGCGGCCGCGGCGTGCCGGAGTGGGACGAAGTGCTCGCTCTGCACCTCGGAGCCGACGGACGGCACGGCCTCGATCGGGAAGTGCGGCAGGCGGTCCCACCACGGCCCGACCGAGCCGTCCCGCGCGGTGTGGTGGCCGTTCCCCGGCGTACCCGGCAGCCGCGGGGCGCCGAGGAGATCCGGGGGGACCGCGACGTCGTCGGCGCCGTCCGGCACGCGGGACTTCACGAGCACCTCGGAGACGGTGTCGCCGAACACCGTGTACGCGCAGACCGAGTACCCGGCCGCGAAGACCTCGGCGGCGCGGGCCGTGAACGTGTCCCAGGCGATCGGGCCGTACGTGTCCTGCCGCATCCGGTACGACGGCTGCACGTCGACGGTGACCCGCGTCACGACGCCGAGCAGGCCGAGGTGGATCGCGGCGCCCTGCATCGCCGGGTCGCCGCGGCGGATCGTGCTCGTGGCGCCGTCCGGCCCGACGACCTCGAGGGCGGCGACCGCGGAGCTGAGCGACCCGAGCGTCGTGCCGGAGCCGTGTGTCCCGGTGGCGATCGCACCGCCGAGCGAGATGTGCGGGAGGGAGCCCTCGTTGTGCAGGGCGACCCCGGCGGCGTCCAGGTCGGGTGCGACGACGCCGTACCGGGTGCCGGCGCCCATGGTGGCCGTGCGGCGGTCCTCGGCGACGACGAGGTCGGTGGGCACGGCGGTGAGGTCGAGCAGGACGCCGGGGGTGTCCGCGACGTCGTTGAACGAGTGCCGTGTGCCGAGTCCGTGGACGCGCGGGCTGCGGGCGACGAGGTCGGCGACGTCGTCCAGCGAGGTCGGTCGGACGACGCGCTCGGCCGTGTAGGTGACCGTGCCGGACCAGTTCAGCTCGCTCGTCGTCGACCGCATGCGCCCACGATGCCACGGCGTGACCCGGGCTCGCGCCCCCGGACGCACATCGCGCCCCGTCGGGACGGGGCGCGATGTGCGTGCCGGGGCGCGTGGTGCGCCTCGTGTGCGGTGGAGAGCGTCAGTGCATGACGGGTGCCGGGGCGCCCTCGGGGGTGACGGGCTTCCGGACCATCGACGAGGCGACGATCCCGAAAAGGGAGATCACCGCGCCGACCAGGAACGCCAGGTGCACACCGGACGCGGTGGCCGTCGCCGTGTCTGCGGCGTCACCGCTCGTGGCCGCGCTGGTGGCCCCGATCGTGAGGAGCGTGACGAACAGTGCCGTGCCCGCGGCGCCCGCGAGCTGCTGGGCGGTACCGAGCACTGCGCTGCCGTGCGAGTACAGCCGCGGCGGGAGTCCGCCGAGCGCCGAGGTGAACAGCGGCGTGAAGGTGAGCGCGAGGCCGAGGCTCAGCACGACGTGGGCGCCGAGCACGAACCACACGCTGGTGTCCGCCGTGACGGTCGAGAGCGCCCAGAGCACGGCGCTGATGATCACCGAGCCCGGGACGAGCAGGACGCGCGGTCCGTGGCGGTCGTAGATGCGACCGACGATCGGGGACAGCAGGCCCATGAGCAGCCCACCCGGGAGCAGCAGCAGGCCGACGCTGAGGACCTCGAGACCGAGCACGCGCTCGAGGTAGATCGGCAGCAGGATGAGCGTGCCGAACATCGCCATGAAGCTGATCGCCATCGCGACGATCGGGATCGTGAAGCCCTTCGTGCTGAAGGTGCGGAGGTCGAGCAGGGCGGCGTCGCGACGCTGCAGTCGGGTCTGGCGGACGATGAACACCGCGAGGGCTGCGAACCCGACGACGAGCGAGGCGATCGGCAGCGCCGGGCCGGTGGTGCCGCTCTCGCCGATGCTCGACAGGCCGTAGACGATCCCGCCGAACGCGAAGGCCGACAGGATGACCGAGGCCACGTCGATGGCCGACTTGCGGGGCGTCGAGACGTTGCGCACCTTGACCATGCCGAGCACGAGCGCGGCGAGCGCGATCGGGAGCACGAAGCCGAACAGCCAGCGCCACGAGAAGGCGTTGAGGATGAGGCCCGAGATCGTCGGCCCGATCGCCGGGGCGACCGAGATGACGATCGAGATGTTGCCCATGACGCGGCCGCGGTGCGCGGGCTCGATGAGGGTGAGGACGGTGGTCATGAGCAGCGGCATCATGATCGCGGTCCCGCTGGCCTGCACGATGCGCCCGACGAGCAGCATCGTGAAGCCCTGCGCGAGCAGCGCGATGAGCGTGCCCGCGGAGAACAGGCTCATCGCCCAGACGAACACCGGGCGGGTGTCGAACCGCTGCAGCAGGTAGCCGGTGACCGGGATGACCACGGCCATCGTCAGGAGGAAGCCGGTGGTGAGCCACTGGCCGGTGGCGGCGCTGATGCCGAGGTCGTCCATGAGCCGCGGCAGCGCCACACCCATGATCGTCTCGTTGAGGATGACGACGAACGCGGAGACGAGCAGCAGCCCGATCACGAGTCGCGTTCCGGCGGGGGAGGGGGCTTCGAGGCTCCCGGTACGGGGCGCGGAGTCGACGGCCTGGGTCAAGAGGGCTCCTGGAGGATCGTGGTGTGGCGCGCACCCGGACGGACGGGTACCGAGGCTGGAAGCACTGACGGGTCCCGATCATTCCCGAGCCGGGGAACCTCGGGTGGAACGGCGTGTGGACGGTCAGTGCAGGATGCGGAAGCCGTCCTCGTCGCCGTGCGGCTCGACCTCCCGCACGGCCACGTCGGTGACGCTCGCCGAGGGCGGGCCGGAGCGGAGCATGACGACCAGCGCGTCGACCGCGGGGGCGGGTCCCTCGGCCTCGACCTCGACGGTGCCGTCGAACAGGTTCCGGGCGTACCCGGCGAGCTCGAGTCCGTCGGCCTTCCGCGCGGTCCACCACCGGAACCCGACGCCCTGCACCGTGCCACTGACGACGGCGTGCTTCCTCGTGGTCGCGCTGCTCATGCCGCCGATGCTAGGCGCGGCGTGTTTCCCCGGCGTTCCGACAGCGTTCCGGTCCGGTGACCACCGTGATACGGTCAGCTGTACCCGAACACTTCGGGTCAGCATGACCAGAAGACGAGGAGGCGCGGAGATGTCCGACCAGGGGATCCGCGTCGCCGTGTCGACCGTCATCGTGGCGCTGCGGCCCCACCCCGACACCGGCGTGCCTGCGCTCTGGATGCCGCTCGTGCGCCGTGTGACCGAGCCGCACGAGGGCTCGTGGGCGCTGCCGGGCGGATGGGTCGGCGCCGACGAGGGCCTCGACGACTCCGCGGCCGCACGCCTCCGCGAGACGACGAAGGTCCAGCCGCGGTACCTCGAGCAGCTCTACGCGTTCGGGGACGTCGGTCGTTCCCCGGACCGCGTCGTGTCGGTCGTGTACTGGGCGCTGGTGCACCCGGACGAGGCGAACGTCGTGCCCGACGACTGGAACGTCCGGTGGTTCCTCGCCGACGAGCACCCGCCGCTCGCGTTCGACCACGACCGCATCGTGGAGTACGCCCTCTGGCGGCTCCGGAACAAGGTGTCGTACTCCCGGATCGCGCAGGCGTTCCTCGGCGACCGGTTCACCCTCGCCGAGCTCCGCGGTGTCTACGAGGCCGTGCTCGGCCGGACGCTCGACCCGGCGAACTTCCGGCGGCAGGTCGCGCAGGGCGACGCGGTCCTGCCCACCGACGAGACCACGAGCGGCGACCGGCACCGACCGGCCCGCCTGTACCGCTCGAACCCCGACCTGTCGTACGCGGACAACGGCCCGCTGACGACCCGACCACCCACCGCGCACTGAACGGGGACGGAACCGTGTCCATCGCGACCACCATCGAACTGATCTCGAACGGCCGGGCGGCCGGCACCACCTGTACGCCCGACCTCGCCGCTCCCACCTGGGACTTCGACGCCGTGCCCGGGTACGGCCCCGGGTCGTCGATGTCCGACGTCATCCTGACGACCGCGCCCCGCCAGGGTGTGCTGCCGGACGAGTACAAGCACGCGCCCGACGAGGAGTTGCACGAGCGGATCGAGCGGGCGAAGGCCACCCTCGGCGACCGGGTGGTCGTCCTCGGGCACTTCTACCAGCGGGACGAGGTCGTGCGCCACGCGGACTTCCTCGGCGACTCGTTCCAGCTCGCGAACGCCGCCCTGACCAAGCCCGACGCCGAGGCCATCGTGTTCTGCGGTGTGCACTTCATGGCCGAGACGGCGGACATCCTGGCGCGGGACGACCAGCGCGTCATCCTGCCGAACCTGGCAGCCGGGTGCTCGATGGCGGACATGGCCGACATCGACAGCGTCGAGGCAGCCTGGGCGGAGCTGACCGCGCTGTACGGCTCCGAGCCCGACGCCGACGGCCGTGTCCCGGTCATCCCGGTCACGTACATGAACTCCGCCGCGGACCTCAAGGCGTTCTGTGGTCGGAACGGCGGGATCGTGTGCACGTCGTCGAACGCCGCGACGGTGCTCGAGTGGGCGTTCGAGCGGGGGCAGCGCGTGCTGTTCTTCCCCGACCAGCACCTGGGCCGGAACACCGCGAAGGCGATGGGGATCAGCACCGACCGGATGCCGATGTGGAACCCGCGCCTTGCCAGGGGCGGCAACAACGCCGCCGAGCTGCTCGACGCCCAGGTGGTCCTGTGGCACGGTTTCTGCTCCGTCCACCGCCGCTTCACGGTCGACCAGATCGAGCAGGCCCGCCGCGAGGACCCCGACGTGCGCGTGATCGTGCACCCGGAGTGCCCGATGGCCGTGGTCGACGCCGCGGACGTCGCCGGCAGCACCGACCTCATCCGGAAGACCGTCGCCGCGGCCACCGAGCCGACGTCGTTCGCGATCGGCACCGAGGTCAACATGGTCAACCGGCTCGCCGCCGAGTTCCCGCAGCACACGATCACGTGCCTCGACCCGGTGGTGTGCCCGTGCTCGACCATGTACCGCATCCACCCCGGCTACCTGGCGTGGGTGCTCGAGGCGCTCGTGGACGGTGTCGTGCTCAACGAGATCGTGGTCCCCGCCGACGTCCAGGTCGACGCGAAGGTCGCACTGGAACGCATGCTCGCCGCGAAGCCCCGCCCGCTGGGGACCCGGGCCTGATGCACGTCGTCGTCGTCGGGTCGGGCATCGCCGGGCTGACCGCCGCGATCCGCGCGAGCACCGAGCACGACGTCACCCTCGTCACGAAGGGCACCCTGACCGACGGCGCCACGGCGTCCGCGCAGGGTGGCATCGCGGTCGCCCTGGGGGCCGACGACACCGCCGCCCTCCACCAGCACGACACGCACGTCGCGGCCGCGGGCACGGCGGACGCCCGCGCCGTCGACGTCCTCTGCACCGACGGTCCGGCCCGCGTGCGCGACCTGCTCGCCCTCGGGGTGCCGTTCGACCGGACGGCGGACGCGGCCGCACTCGACCGGTACGGCGACGACCTGGCGCGGGGGCGCGAGGCCGCCCACGGGCGCTGGCGCGTCCTGCACGCGGGCGGCGACGCGACCGGGGCCGCGGTCGAACGGACCCTCGTCGCCGCCCTGCACCGCCGGCACGTCACCATCCTCGAGCGGACCTGCCTCACCGACCTCGTCGTCCGCCACGGACAGGTCGTCGGCGTGGACGTCCTCGACCTGCTCGGCGAACCGCGGCGGATCGAGGCGGACGCGGTCCTGCTCGCATCCGGGGGAGCGGGCCACCTCTACCGTGACACCACCAATCCGCTCGTCGCGACCGGGGACGGCGCCGCCGCGGCCTGGCGGGCCGGCGCCGTGCTCGCAGACCTCGAGTTCGTCCAGTTCCACCCGACGCGTCTCGCCGTCCCCGGCGGCGGGCTGGTCTCCGAGGCCGTCCGCGGTGAGGGAGCCGTCCTGCGGGACGAGCGCGGGCACCGCTTCATGCGCGACGTGCACCCGGACGCCGAGCTCGCCCCGCGGGACGTCGTCGCGCGAGGGATCGCGAGCGCCATGCGTGCCCAGGGTGGACGGCCCGTGCTCCTCGACGCGACCGGGCTCGACCCCGCGTTCCTGCGCGCCAGGTTCCCCGGCCTCACCCGGGCCACCCGCGCGGCCGGCTCCGACTGGACCCGGGAGGGCGTCCCGGTCGCACCCGCCGCGCACTACGCCATGGGCGGCGTCGCGACCGACACCGAGGGTCGCACCAGTCTGCCCGGGCTCTCGGCCGTGGGCGAGGTCGCCTGCACCGGTGTGCACGGTGCGAACCGCCTCGCCTCGAACTCGCTGCTCGAGGGGCTCGTCTTCGCGGTCCGGGCGGCCGACGCCCTCGGCACACCGCGCCCGGCCCGGCTGCGGCTGCGCGGGGACGCGACGCTCGCACCGACGGTCGTGACCGACGCCTCCGACGACAGGCGGGCCTCCCGTCCGGTGTCCGGCGCGCGCCCGCCGGTCGGGGTCCGGCCGGGAGGCCCGGGTCGCGTCGGGCCCGGTGCCGCCGTCCGCCACGTGGTCCAGTCGGCGATGACCGAGCACGTCGGCCTGCTGCGCGACGCCGGCAGACTCGCCGCGGCCCGTCGGGTGCTCGCCGCGCTGCCGCTGCCGACCCCGACGACCGTGCGCGACGCCGAGGACCGGGCACTGCTCGACCTGGCCCGCGTGACGGTCCTGGCCGCCGACGCCCGGACCGAGTCCCGCGGCGCGCACGCCCGCACCGACCACCCGGACCCCGACCCGTCCGCGCCGCCGTCGATCGCCTGGGTCCGGGCTCGTCCCGCGGACCCCGCCGACGCTCCACCCACCGTCCTGCAGGAGGCACTCACATGACCGTCCGGACCGCTCCAGCCACGCCCGTCGCTGCCGTCGCTGCCGTTGCACCCGCCGTCGTCGACCCCGGGGCCGTCCCGCCGCACGTGCTGCGCCGGGTGATCGAGACGGCGCTCGAGGAGGACGCGCCGTGGGGCGACGTCACGAGCGAGACGCTCATCCCCGCCGCGGCCACCGCGACCGCGACCCTCGCGGCGCGCGAGCCCGGCGTGCTCGCCGGCGGTGCGGTCTTCGTCGCCGTGATGCACGCCGTCGACCCCGGCCTCGCCGTGTCCGTCGCGCTCCGGGACGGACACGCGTTCGCCGCGGGGGACGTCCTCGCGAGCGTCACCGGGTCGGCCCGGTCGGTGCTCCGCGCCGAGCGCGTCGCCCTCAACCTCGTGCAGCGGATGTCCGGGATCGCGACCCTCACCGCCCGGTACGTCGACGCCGTCGCCGGGACCGGCACCCGGATCGTCGACACGCGGAAGACCACGCCGGGCCTCCGCGCCCTCGAACGGCACGCGGTGCGCTGCGGGGGCGGCCACAACCACCGGACGTCCCTGTCGGACGCCGTGCTGGCGAAGGACAACCACCTGGCGGTGCTCCTCGCCGGCGGGACGGACGTCGGGGACGCGATCCGGGCTGCGCGGCAGCGCCTGGGGCACACCGTGCACCTCGAGGTCGAGGTGGACCGCCTCGACCAGGTCGAACCCGTCGTCAGCGCGGGCGTCGACACGGTCATGCTCGACAACTTCACCGTGCCGATGCTCGAGGAGGGTGTGGCACTCGTGGCGGGTCGCGCGCTCGTCGAGGCCTCGGGCGGAGTCACCCTCGACACCGTGGCCGCCATCGCCGCGACCGGGGTCGACCTCGTGTCCGTCGGCGCCCTCACACACTCGGCGCGGGCGCTCGACCTCGGGCTCGACGTCGACGTCCGTCCGGTCTGACGCCGTGTCCTACCTCGACCGTGCCGCGACGACACCCGTGCGCCGTGAGGTCCTCGAGGCGATGTGGCCCTACCTGACCGGGACGTTCGGCAACCCCTCGTCCACCCACGAGGTCGGGCACGCTGCGGCCCGGGGTCTGGCGGACGCGCGCACGGTGGTCGCCCGCGCCCTCGGCTGCCGACCCGGCGAGGTCGTGTTCACGAGCGGTGGCACCGAGGGGGCGAACACGGCGGTGAAGGGCATCGCCCTCGCCACACCACGCGGGCGGCACGTGGTGACGAGCGCCATCGAGCACGAGGCCGTCCTCGAGAGCTGCCGGTACCTGGAACGACACCACGGCTTCACGGTCACGGTGGTGCCGGTGACACCGGACGGCAGCGTCCTGCCCGAGGCCCTGCGTGCCGCGCTCCGTCCGGACACGACCCTCGTCTCCGTCGCGCACGCGGACAACGAGATCGGCACGGTGCAGGACGTGCGGGCACTCGCCGCGGTCGCGCACGCCGTCGGCGCCCGGTTCCACACCGACGCCGTGCAGTCCGCGCCGTGGCTGCCGGTCGGGCTCGACGCGCTCGGCGTGGACGCGGTGTCGGTGTCGGGGCACAAGCTCGGCGCGACGAAGGGCACCGGGGCGCTGGCGGTCCGGGCCGGGGTCACGCTCGAGCCCCTGCTGCACGGTGGCGGACAGGAGCGCGGCCGACGCTCGGGCACCGAGGACGTCGCGGGCGCGGTCGGACTGGCTGCCGCGTGGCGGGGCGTCCTCGCCGGACGGGACGCCGCTGCTGCGACGGCCACCGCCGTCCGGGACGCCCTCGTGGCCGGGGTGCTCGACCGGGTCCCCGGCGCCGTGCTCACCGGGTCGCGGGACCACCGGCTGCCGGGGCACGCGTCGTTCTGTTTCCCGGGCGTGCACGGGGAGACCGTGTTGCTCGAACTCGAACGTCGGGACGTCGTGTCGTCGTCGGGGAGCGCCTGCGCCGCGGGCAGCACCGAGGCCTCGCACGTGCTGACCGCGCTCGGGCTGGCCGAGGACGTGGCACGGTCCGCCGTCCGGTTGACCTTCGACGAGACGCTCACCCGGGCGGACGCCGAGCGCGTGGTCGACGCGCTCGTGGCGGCGGTCTCGACCGTCCGGGCGATGGGCTGAGAGCATGTACTAGACGTTCTACTCCATCTCTGGGGCCGAGTCCCCCCTTCTGCGGACAGGCGGTGTCCGGCAGAGTGGACTCATGGCCAACGTGACGATCCGACCGGTGCCGCAGGACGACCGCTTCCGCGCGGTCCAGCTCCTGCCCGCGCCGGCCACGGTCCTCGCGCTCGCCGTCGGTGCCACGCACGGCCTCGGAGCGCTGCCGCTCGGCGTCATCGCCGTCGTCGGCGCCCTCGCCACCCTCGCGAGCGCCCTGCTGCCGGCACACCTGGCCCGGGCGGGACGGGCGATGGCGGCACCGGCGGAGGCCGACCGGTACCGGGAGGGCCGGCTCCACCCCTGAGCACCCGAGGTCTGCACCGTCGGAACGGCGGTGCGCTGGACCGGACGCACCCCTGATCTGCGTCCGGCCGGGACGCCGGCCCCTGCCGGGCTCCCGGAACGACCGGCCCCGCCACGGATCCGGGACGATCGACCCCTGAACGATCGTTCCCGTTCCCCTGAGATCCGTGGCGGGTCCGGCCCGTCGGGTCCGGCCCGTCGGGTCCGGCCCCGTCGACTCGGGTCAGGCCGAGGTGCGGTGCTCCACCGTGCCGGGCCAGTGGTAGTCGAGGTCGTCCGGCACGTCGGGGAACAGCGGACGGTAGTGCTCGGGTGCCTTCTGCACGAGCTTCGAGCGGTGCGACAGGTGCACGCGCTCGTCGGTGTTCCACGACGGGACCTCGAAGTCCCCGCGCTCGTACGCCACCAGGTCCTCCGGCACGCGTGCCAGGTCCGCCAGGGTCTTCTCGAGGCACGTGTCGGCGTGCCCACGCTCGAGCCAGACCCGGCACGTGGCGTCCTGGTACGCCATCAACGCCGGCCGGAAGCCCCGCCACATCGCCGTGACCGGGTGGTGCTGCCAGCCGTAGTCGGGGAGCGTCAGCGCACGCATCACCTGCAGCGTCTCGACCCGTTGCTTGCCGAGGCGCTTGTCGTCGAGCACCTCGGCGGAAGCGCGGAAGTCGGCGAACGGCAGGAAGGTCTGCATCTGTCGGACGGTACGCCGGCGGGCCGGGAACCGACACAAGTCGTCACAACGGCACCGTGCTCCGCGGACACGTGTGAGCATCGACTGCATGAGCGGAACCCTCGTCGTCGGAGTCAGCGGCAGCCCTTCGGACCCGTCCCGGACCTCGACGCTGGTCGGGGCGACGGTGGAGCGGCTCGTGGCCGAACTGCCGGACGCCGAGTCGCAGGTCGTCGAGATCGGGCCGCTCCTGGCCGACCTCGGTGCCGCCGCCGGGCGGGAGCAGATGTCCGCCCGGACGCAGGACGCGCTGGCGGCGGTCGAGGCCGCGGACGTCCTGGTCGTCGGGAGCCCCGCGTTCCGTGCCGCCTACTCGGGTGCGTTCAAGCTGTTCTTCGACTGGATCGGCCAGTACGACCTCGTCGACACCCCGGTGCTGCTCACGGCCACCGGTGGCAGCGACCGCCACGCGCTGCTCGTCGAGCACCAGATGCGCCCGCTGTTCGGGTTCTTCCAGTCGACGACGCTGCCGCTCGCGGTGTTCGGGAACGAGCGCGACTTCACGAAGCGGGTCGGCGGCTACGACATCGCGAGCGTCGACCTCGAGCTGCGGATCGACCAGGCCGTCCGTCGGGCGCTGCCGATCATCCGCGGCGGGTTCGTGGCTGCCGGCGTCGACGACGTGCGGCGGCCCGCGGACTTCTGACGGGCCTCCCGGCCGCCCCGGCCGCGCCGAACGCCCCCGTCTGCGCCGAACGCCCCCGTCTGCGCCGAACGCCGCGCCCACGTCGAGACGTCGCCGGAGGTGGCGGCGTCTCGGCGTGCTGAAGGTGTCTCGGCATGGACGCCGGTGTCTGTGGGTCCGCGCGGCTCGTGGCTTCCGGAACGCCCCTGTCTGCACTGGACGCCGCGCTGTCGCGGAGACACCGCCGGATGTGGCGGCGTCTCGGCGTGCTGGGGGTGTTTCGGCCAGACGCCGTCGTCTGCGGGTACGCGCGGCTCGTGGCTTCCGAGACGCCCCTGTCTGCACTGGACGCCGCGCTGTCGTCGAGACGCCGCCGGATGTGGCGGCGTCTCGACGTGCTGGGGGAGTCTCGGCGTGGACGCCAGTGTCTGCGGGTACGCGCGGCTCGTGGCTTCCGAGACGCCCCTGTCTGCACTGGACGCCGCGCTGTCGTCGAGACGCCGCCGGATGTGGCGGCGTCTCGACGTGCTGGGGGTGTCTCAGCCGGACGCCGGCGTCTGCCGCCGCGCCGCCGTCAGCGGGGGAGCAGCGACGCGAGGTGCGCCACGGCCAGCCGGTACCCGTCGGCACCCGCGCCGACGATGACGGCGGTGGCGGCCGTCGCGACGTGGTCGACGTGCCGGAACGGCTCGCGCTTCCACGTGTTCGACAGGTGCACCTCGACGACCGGGACGCTGAGCGCCTCGACGGCGTCGTGCAGCGCGACCGAGGTGTGCGCGTACGCGGCGGGGTTGACGACGACGCCCGCGAAGTCGTCGATCGCCTCGTGCAGCCACTCGACGAGCTCGCCCTCGCGGTTGCTCTGTCGGAAGTCGGCCTCGAGCCCGTGCACGGCGGCCTCGGTGTGGACGATCGCCTCGATCTCGGCGAGCGTCACCGTGCCGTACTGGTCCGGGTCCCGGCGGCCGAGGATGTCCAGATTCGGGCCGTTGAGGACGAGGATGCGCATGCCCCGAGCCTAGCGAGCAAGCGTGCGAGCGTCGCTCGGGCGGTTCCGCCACGGAACGGTTGCGCGAGCGCGGACGAGGGGTCAGGGTCGGTCTCGACGAAGGGACCCCACATGTCGACCATGGTGTTCATCAACCTGCCCGTCTCCGATCTGGACCGGGCCACCACGTTCTACCAGGCACTCGGCTACCCGCTGAACCCGGTGTTCAGCGACGACACCGCCTCGAGCATCGTGATCAGCGACACCGTGTACGTGATGCTCCTCACGCACGCGAAGTTCGCCGAGTTCACGGACAAGACGATCGCCACGCCGGACACGATCGAGGTCATCAACTCCCTCAGCGCCGAGACGAAGGACGAGGTCCACCGGATCGTCGACGCCGCGGTCGAGGCCGGCGGCACCGAGGACCGACCGGAGATGGACCTCGGCTTCATGTTCCAGCGGAGCTTCGTCGACCCGGACGGCCACCGCTGGGAGTACGTCTGGATGGACCCGGCCGCCGCCGAGGAGGGCCCACACGCCGACTGACCCACCCGTCGCAAGAGGCAACCCGGGTGGTTCCTCGCAACGGAGGAGCGCTGCGAGGAGTCGCCGACGTGACGTGTTGCGGAGGGGCGTCCGCCAGGATGGGACGATGACGGATCTCGTGACGGGGGAGGACGGCCGCGCCCGACCGCTGTGGGCATCGGTCGACCCGATGCTGCGTGAGTACTACGACACCGAGTGGGGGATGCCCGTCCGCGACGAGCGGGGCGTCTTCGAGCGCCTGTCACTCGAGGCGTTCCAGTCCGGCCTGTCCTGGCGGACGATCCTGGCCAAGCGCGCGGCCTTCCGGTCCGCCTTCGCCGACTTCGACCCGGACGTCGTCGCCGGCTTCGGGGAGGACGACGTCGCACGGCTGCTCGGCGACGCCGGGATCGTCCGCAACCGGGCCAAGATCGCCGCGACGATCACGAACGCCGGGGCGACGATCGCACTGCGGGCCGACGGCGGGCTGGCGGACTTCGTCTGGTCCTTCCGGCCCGACGACACCCCGCGGCCACGGACCGCCGCCGAGGTCCCGACCACCAGCCCGGAGTCGACCGCGCTGTCGAAGGCCCTGCGGAAGCGCGGGTTCGCCTTCGTCGGGCCGACCACCTTGCACGCGCTCATGGAGGCGCTGGGGATCGTCGACACGCACCTGGTCGGGAGCCACCGCCGGGGGACGTCGGGCGTCTGGCCGGACTGACCGGTCCTGGACCCCGGCGGTCAGGTGAGCGGGAGCCGCATCTGCAGCGAGGCGACCTCGTACCCGAGCTGTTCGTAGAGCTCCCGGGCGCCGGTGTTGTACCCGAAGACGTTGAGCCCGATGCTCGTCGCACCCTCGCTGCGCGCGACTCCGTGGGCGAGCTCGAAGGCACGACGAGCATGCCCCTGCCGCCGGTGGTCCGGGCCGACCTCGATGTCGAACACCCACCAGTCGCTGCTGCCCGGGGTGAACGGGCCGATCCAGAGGTGTCCGACGACGGTGTCGTCCGCCTCGGTCAGCTCCCACACGTGGTGCCCGGCCGCGGGCGAACCGCCCGGGAACCAGGTGTCGAGGGAGCGCTGCTTGTTCGCCTCGGCCTGCTCACGGCTCTCGCCGGACCGCATCCGGGACGCGACGTACTCCGCCATCGACCGGTCGAGCCAGCCGGGGAGCCGGTCCGCGGGCATCGGCACGAGGCGGACGGCGCTGCTCACCGGTTGCCCTTCGAGCCGCGCTTCGGCTTGCCGGACATGCCGCGCGGTGACCTGCCGCGGCCGGACGAGTTCTTCCCGCCGCCGCTCTTCGCGCCGGTGCCCTTCGTCGCGCTCCGCTTGGCGACCGTCTTGGCGTTCGACGCCGTCGCCTTGCCGCCGCCCTTCGCCGGACGGGACCGGTCGCCGGTGTCCGGATCCGGGCCTCCCGGCTGGTCCGCCTGGCTCCGGGAGCTGTTCGCGGTCCGGCCCCGGACCACGCCGATGAACTCCTCGGTCAGCTCCGAGGCGTCCTCATCGCGCCAGACCAGGGCGACCCGGGTGCCGGGGGAGCCGGCGAGCGGCCGGGACACCAGGTCCTTCCGGCTCGCCGCGCGGAAGAGCGACTGCGGCAGGACCACGACGCCCACGTTCGCCTCGACCAGGTCGAGCGCAGCGGACACGTCCGGCGGGACCGGCCCGGCGTCGAGGACGGTGACGCCCGCGAGGTCCGCCTCGGTCACCTCGTCGAGCTCGGCGAGCGGGGAGTCCTTCGGGGCCGCGACGACCGCGGTCTCGGTCCAGAGCGGGATCGCGTGGTGCTGCTCGGGCACGGGCATCCGGGCGAACACCATGTCCGCGTCGCCCTCGATCGCCGCGGTGACGCCCTCGGCGTCCACGGGCAGGAGCACCAGGTCGACGTCCGGACGACGCTCCCGCCACACCCGCACCCACTTGGCGGGGGAGACCCCGGGTACGAAGGCGATGGAGAGCGCGGTCATGCACCCGAGCATAGGGGCCGTACCCTTGTCACCATGGCCCAGGAACAGACCATGAAGCCCGAGACCGCTGCCAAGAAGCTCGGCATCCTCCTCTCGGCGACGCCCGAGTCGTTCCGCGCGGGCCCGATCGCTCGCACGACGTTCGACGAGCTGCAGAGCGAGCCGCCGACGTGGCTGCAGGACCTCCGTCGCGACGGACCGCACCCGCGCCCGGTCGTGGCCGCTCGGCTCGGTGTCTCGATCTCCGGACTGGCCCGTGCCGGCGTCGACGACGTCCTCACCACGGAGCAGATCAAGCAGCTCCTGCAGGAGATGCCGGAGTGGCTCGTCCGCGAGCGTTCGACCCAGGCCGCGGTCCGTTCCGAGAACGTGCGCGTGAAGCAGGAGCGCGCCGCCCGCACCGAGGGCTGACACCCGGATGCACGCGACCGTCGCCGACGCCGTGCTCGTCGTGCCCCAGTTCGCGTCGGTCTGCTGCATCGTCGGGGACCGGTACCGGCCACGGCCCGGCGTCATCGTGCCCGCCGCGGTCATGTTCGTCGCCATGCTCATGCCCGTGGTCCAGGCCGGGCCGTCGTGGACGATCCTCGCCGCGGCGCTGCTGCTGTTCCTCGCGCCGCTGCCCGTCGTCCGCCGGCGGCGCGGTGACGGGCGCCGGGCGGAGCCGATGGACGTCCACCGGGCGCTCTCGGCGGTCGTGATGGCCGGCATGCTCTTCATGGGGCACGCTGCCGGACTCGTCGGTGGGGCGGTGCACGCGCACGCACTCGTCCTGACCGCGGTGCTCGGCGCCGGGGTGATCGGGTACTGCGCCTTCAGCGGCTGGCTGCTCCGGTACGAGTCGGCCCGGGAGGACCGGCGCGCCGTGCGCAGCGGCGAGGTGTTCGCGATGACCGTCGCCGTGGTCGGGATGACCCTGGCGATGTGACGCCGCCGGCGACGGACCCGGGACTCCGAAGCCCGGGGCCCCGGCGTTACGGTGGTCCTGTGTCCGACCGCATCGTCCGCCCCGCCGGCCCGTCGCCCCGACTCGACGAGGTCGACGAGCGGATCCTGTGGGTGCTGGCGTCCGACGCCCGGATCCCGAACAACCGTCTGGCGGCGGCCGTCGGCATCGCTCCGTCGACGTGCCTGGTCCGGGTCCGCGCCCTCGAGGACGCCGGCGTCATCGCGGGCTACCGGGCCGACGTGGACATCGCCCGACTCGGGTTCTCGATCGAGGCGATGGTGTCCGTCCGCGTGCACGCCGCCGCCCGACACGAGTTGCGGGAGTTCGCGAAACGCCTGCTCCGGGTGCCCGTGGTGCTCGACGTGTCGTTCCTGGCCGGCGACAAGGACTTCCTCGTGCACATCGCCTGCACGTCGACGGAGCAGCTGCGGGACTTCGTCGCGGACGAGCTGAGCGGGGACCCCTCGGTCGCGACGACACAGACCTCGATCGTGTTCGAACGGTTGGTCGCCGACCGGGAGCACCAGGCCCGCTCGTACGGCGAACTGCGCCGCTGGCAGGCCTAGCCACAGCCACAGCCACAGCGGCAGCCGATGGCAGGCCGGGCCGCAGCCCGCAGCCCCAGTCGGCGCCGCAGCCGTCGGCTCAGCGCGTGCGGACCATCGGGGTGTGCGGGATCGCGTCCTCGAGGAAGTCCTCCCCGGAGCGGACGAAGCCGAACTGTCCGTACCACTCGCCGAGGTGTGCCTGCGCGTTGATCGCGATGCGCGGTGACCGGCTCTCGGCGATCGCGGCCGTCATGAGCGCAGCGCCGAGACCCTTGCCGCGGGCGTGCGCGGCGGTCGCGACCCGGCCGATGCGCTCGGTGCCGTCGGGCTCGCGGAGGAGTCGCAGCGTCGCGTCGACGGACCCGGTCCCGGCCCAGAACTGCAGCGTGCCCGGCTCCAGGTCGCGGCCGTCGATGTCCGGGTAGGCGCACTCCTGCTCGACCACGAACACGTCCTGCCGCAGGCGGAGGATCTCGTGCAGGGTGACGACGTCGAGGTTGCGAGTGGGGGCACTGAAGGTCGAGGTCACGCCGTTCCTGACTGTTCTTTGTGAATGAGGAGCACGGCAGCGGTCCTGGCGTACCGTGCCGGTCAACCACTCTACGTGCGCAGCCGAGATCAGGAGGTGAGCGCATGGACGCGACGATGCGTGCACCCTGGCGCGCGGTCCTCCGGTGGGCGCTCATCGCCTGCGGGACCGGCGCAGCAGTCGTGCTGCTCTCGGTCCTGCTCGGCGCACGCCCTGCGGCGGCAGCCGGTGGTCCCCTGCTCGGGGCCGGGTCGTCGACGGCGGTCGCACCGCGGTCCGACGGGCTGGTCGGCGGCGTCGTCTCCGGTGTCGGAGGCGCTGCCCAGCGGGTCACGAGCGGCGTCGGCGACGTGGTGGACCGTGCCGTGGCGCCGGTCCGCAGTGCTGTGCCTGCCCCCGCTGCGCCTGCTCTGCGGCCGGTCGCCCCGGCACCTGCCCCTGTCGCCCCGGCACCTGCCCCCGTCGCACCTGCCCCGGTCGCACCGGCGCCTGCCCCCGTCGCACCTGCGCCTGTCGCACCGGCACCGGTCGCCTCGGCCCCGGCGGCCTCCGCCGGCTCGGCGCCCGCCGCCCCGGCACCCGCGGGCCCGGCACCGACGGCTCCGACGCCCTCCGATCCCGCGGCGAGCGACCCCCGGCCCGCATACGTCGGCCCCTCGACCAGCGCTCCCGCGGAGCCCTTGACCCGCCCGGACACGCCGCTCATCGACGGCATCGTGTCGGGCGCGGCTGACGCCTCCCGGCCGGTCACCGACGCCGTCTCCGGGGGCCTGGTCCCCGTCACCGGGACCGCGCAGGCGATCACTGCCGGCGGTCCGGTGGCCTCGATCGTGGCCACCGTCGACCGGGTGGTCGGGAGCCTCCCGGTCGTCGGTGCGCTGCTCGGTGACGACACCGTCGGTGGCCTCACGGATCCGCTGACCGACGTGGTCGACGGGACCCTCGGCACGGTCGGCGACGTCGTCGCCGACGTGCCGGACGCGGTCGCCGAGGTGCCCGGGGTCATCGGCGGGCTGCCGTCCGTCGGTGGCGTCCTGCCGGGAGGCCCGCTCCCCGTCGTCGACCTCCCCGTCGGCCCGGTGCTCCCCGGCTCCGGCTCCGCGCTGCCCGAGGTCCCGGTCGTCGGGCCGCAGCTCCCCGGGACCCCGGTGCTGCCGGTCGACCGCGAGGTCGTCGTCCTCCCCGAGGACGGTCGGGGCCTCGGGGCGGACGCACGCCTGACGACGGACGACGCACCGACGACCTCCGCTGGCGCAGACCGCCGCGCGACGACCACGGCGGACGTCGCGTCCCGGACGACCGCCGAGCCGGTCACGACCGACGTGCTCAGCCCGGTCCCCGCGGTGGCCACGCTCGGCGGCGTGGCCCTCGTCCTCCCGGACGGCGGCGCCCCCATCCGGCTGCCGTTCGACAGCGCGACCGGAGGCACCGTCGGCGGCTCGGCCGCGGGTGGCTCCGCCGGCGCGAACGTCCTCGGTACCGTCGGTGCCGAGGTGCAGACCTCCCCCCTCGCCGCGGGCCTCCGCGGTCCGGTCACCGACGATGCCGTCCCGGCTTCGCTCGTCGGTGACCACGACGTCGCTCCCGATTGAGATCGGCGCACCTGCCCGTCACGGCAGGACGCGCCTCCGACCGCCTCTGTGTGCGGTCGACCATCCATCTCGATCAGGAGTGAACGACCATGAACAAGAACGTCTCCCGGGGGCTGTGGTTCGCCCTCTGCGTGGGCGGGCTGACCTTCGGCGGAGCCGTCGCGGCGAACGCGGCGACGACCACCGGCGAGGACGGCACCGCCTCCGGAACCCAGGTCGCGCCGACCGTCGACGCGCCCGTTTCCGTCACCCGCAACGCCTTCGGCATCGTCGGTGACGCGGTCGCGACCGCGGCCACCCCGGCCCCGGCCCCGGCACCGCCTGCACCGGCGGCACCGGCGGCACCTGCTCCCACCACCAGCGGGACCGACGGTCTTGCCTCCGGCACGCAGGTCGTGCCCGACGTCAGCGCTCCCGTCGCGGTGACCGGCAACGCCGTCGGTGTCGTCGGTGACGCGGTGGCCGCACCGGCCCCTGCGGCTCCGGCTGCGCCTGCTCCTGCTCCTGCGCCTGCGCCTGCGGCTCCGGTTCCTGCGCCTGCTCCGGCGCCTCCGGCCCCTGCGCCGGCGACGTCCGGCGAGGACGGGCTGCTCTCCGGCACCCAGGTCGCGGGAACGGTCGACGCTCCGGTCACCGCGACCGGCAACGCCGCCGGCGTCCTCGGCGACGCCGTCGCGACCACGCCCGGGTCGTCCCCGGCTCCGGCTGCTCCGGCCGGTGCCCAGACGAGCGGGTCGAGCGGGACGAGCGGGTCGAGCGGGTCGAGCGGGACGACGTCCGGGTCGGACGGTGTGCTCTCGGGCACCCAGGTCCTGCCGGACGTCACGGTCCCCATCACGGTCTCGGGCAACGGGATCGGCGTCCTCGGGGACGGAACGGCGACCGGACACGCCGCGTCGCCGGTCGCACCGACGGGTGGGTCGACGAGCGGTTCGACCTCCGGGTCGGACGGACTCATCTCCGGCACGCAGTTGCTCGGCACCGTCTCGGTCCCGATCACGGTGACGGGCAACGGGATCGGTGTCGTCGGTGATGGCACGAGCACCGGTGGCTCGACGGCGGGTACGACCCCGGCGACCGGGACCGGCACCGCTCCCGTGGCCGGTGGGACGACCTCGGGTGAGGACGGCATCGGTTCGGGGACGCAGATGGTCCCGGTGGTGAACGTCCCGGTGACGGTCGGTGGCAACGGGATCGGTGTCGTCGGTGACGGCACGAGCACCGGTGGCTCGACGGTGGGCGCGACCCCGGCGACGGGGACCGGCACCGCTCCGACAGCGGGTGGGACGACCTCGGGTGAGGACGGCATCGGTTCCGGCACGCAGGTGTCGCCGGTGGTGTCGATCCCGGTGACGGTCGGTGGCAACGGGATCGGTGTCGTCGGTGACGGCACGAGCACCGGTGGCGCCACGGCGGGCACGACCCCGGCGACGGGGACCGGCACCGCTCCGACAGCGGGCGGCACGACCTCGGGTGAGGACGGGATCGGGTCTGGGACGCAGATCGTCCCGGTGGTGAGGGTTCCGGTGACGGTCGGTGGCAACGGGATCGGTGTCGTCGGTGACGGCACGAGCACCGGTGGTTCGACGGCGGGCACGACCCCGGCGACCGGGACCGGCACCGCTCCCGTGGCCGGTGGCACGACCTCGGGTGGGGGCGGCATCGGTTCGGGGACGCAGATCGTCCCGGTGGTGAACGTCCCGGTCACGGTCGGCGACAACGGCATCGGCATCATCGGTGACGGCACCACGACCCCGGCCACCGGCACCACGCCGGGCACCACGCCCGGCACCGACCCCGGCACGGACCCCGGCACCACGCCCGGCACGGACCCCGGCACCGACCCGGGCTCGACGCCGGACACCGACCCGGGCTCGACGCCGGACAACGGCACCACGCCCGGTGGCACCGGCAGCACCCCGGGCACCGGCACGGTCCCGATCGTCGGCGTGATCCCGAGTGCTGGCACCACCCCGCTCGTCGATGCCGGCACGATCCCGGTCGTGACGGCGGACGTGGCCCGGTCGACCGCGACCCTCGCGTCCTCCGCCCCGGCAGCACGCGCAGCGACCGGTGCACCGGCGACGGTGGGCACCGCCGGCACCCTCGCGTACACGGGTGCGGGCAGCCCGGCGCTCCCGGCACTGGCGGCGGTCCTGCTGCTGCTCGCCGGTCTGGGGACGCTGACCCTGCGGCGCCGCCACTGACGGGCGGTCCGGAAGGGACGCGGTGCGGAGTGCCGGGAGACCGGCGCTCCGCGCCCGCCTGCCCGGACGCGCCGCTCACCAGCGCTCCTCGGCCCGCCGGACCGGCGCCACCGACTCGTCCCGTCGCCGACCCGTGTCCGGGCTGGCCACCGCCGCGCGACGCCGTGTGACGTCCGGTGCAGCGTCGGACGCGACGATCGGGGGCCTGGGGTATCGTCGGAGGCACGCAAGCGCTCCGGGGTCGGTGCAAGTCCGAACCGGTGGTGACAGTCCACGAGCGCCGAAGCGGGTCCGCCCGGTTCGGGGTTGACCTGGTGCGATCCCAGGACCGACGGTGAAAGTCCGGATGGGAGGAAGCGCTGACGGAAGGTGACGGTCGTCCCGTGACCCTGCCTCCCGTCCGCTGCCGACCGTCGCGCGCACCCGGAGTCCCGTTGAGAGGACACCAGTGTTCACCGGCATCATCGAGGAACTCGGCACCGTCACCGCCGTCGACGAGCGCGGCGACTCCGTCGCCCTGACCGTCCGCGGTCCGCTCGTCGTCTCCGACGCACGGCACGGCGACTCGATCTCGGTCTCGGGCGTCTGCCTGACCGTGGTCGAGCAGACCCCGGAGACCTTCACGGCGTTCGTCATGAGACAGACGCTCGACATGAGCGCGCACGGGTCGCTCCGAGCCGGCGACCGCGTCAACCTGGAGCGAGCTGCTTCGGTGGGGGACCGGCTCGGCGGGCACATCGTGCAGGGGCACATCGACGGCACGGCGACGGTGCTCGCGACCGACGACGGCGACGGATGGCGACGGGTGCGGTTCGCCCTGACGCCGGAGCTGAGCCCGCTCGTGGTCGACAAGGGCTCGATCGCGATCGACGGTGTCTCGCTCACCGTCAGTGCGGTGTCCCCGGAGTCGGTCGCGCCCGACGCCGCCTGGTTCGAGGTCAGTCTCATCCCCGAGACGCTCGCCGCGACGACCCTCGGCGCACGGACGCCCGGCGACCGGGTCAACGTCGAGACCGACGTCCTGGCGCGACACGTCCGCCGCATGCTGCGCCTCGACGCGGCTGCCGGTACCCCGACCGCGGTCGGCTCCGCGACGGAGGCCCGGTGATGGCCGCCGAGACCGCCCCCACCACGACTGACACCACCGGGCTGTCCACCGTCGAGGACGCCCTCGCCGCGATCGCCACCGGACGGCCGGTCATCGTCGCCGACGACGAGCGCCGCGAGAACGAGGGGGACGTCGTCCTCGCTGCAGAGCTCGCGTCCCCGGAGTGGATCGCCTGGACGGTGGCGCACTCGTCCGGCTTCATCTGCGCCCCGGTCAGTGCCGTGATCGCCGACGCCCTCGACCTGCCGCCGATGGTCGAGCACAACGAGGACGTCCGCGGCACGGCCTACACAGTGACCGTGGACGCTGCCGTCGGGGTCACCACGGGCATCAGCGCACACGACCGGGCCCGGACGCTCCGGGTGCTCGCCGACCCGGGCTCCGTGCGGGAGGACCTGCACCGCCCCGGGCACATCGTCCCGCTCCGTGCCCGACCGGGCGGGGTCCGGGAGCGCGCAGGACACACCGAGGCCGCGATCGACCTCGTCACGGCCGCGGGGCTGCGGCCGGCCGCGGCGATCTGCGAGATCGTCGACGAGCGCGGGGACATGATGCGCCTCCCGCAGCTCGTCGCCCTCGGGGCACGCGAGGGCGTGCCCGTCATCACCATCGCCGCGTTGGCAGCTTGGCTGGACGCGGCCGACCGGACGGCCGACGCCGCCCACACCGAAGGGAACCACGCATGAGCGGAGCAGGAGCGGCGGAGCGCGAGCACGTCGACGGCAGCGGCATCCGGGTCGCGATCGTCGCCGGGCAGTGGCACGACGTGATCGCGGGCGGGCTGCTCGCCGGAGCGGAGCGCGAGATCGAGCGCCTCGGCGCCTCGGCAGAGGTCGTACCGGTCCCGGGCAGCTTCGAGCTCCCGGTCGTCGCGAAGGTCGCCCTCGAGTCGGGCTTCGACGCCGTGGTCGCCCTCGGGGTCATCATCCGGGGCGGGACCCCGCACTTTGAGTACGTGTCCGACGCGGCGACGAGCGGCTTGACCCGGGTCGCGATCGACACCGGCAAGCCCGTCGGCTTCGGCGTGCTCACCCTCGACGACGAGCAGCAGGGCATCGACCGCGCCGGGCTGCCCGGGTCGAAGGAGGACAAGGGTGCCGAGGCCGCGCACGCCGCCGTCACCACGGCGGTCACCCTGCGCAGCCTGCGCGCCCGGGCCTAGACCCACCCTGCGGACGAGGCACCGCACGCAGAACGGCCCCGCACCGGTCAGGTGCGGGGCCGTCCTGCGTGCGGGAGGTGACTACCGCTTGCCGAAGACGTGGATCGGCAGGAAGAACGAGAGGCTCATCAGGAGCACACCGGCGACGAACACGAAGCCTTGGCCGGAGTCGACCTGGAACGCGAACCCGAACAGGTACATCGACACCAGCAGCAGCAGGATCGAGAAAACAGCGGCGAGGACGCGGCCCACGGTGGTACCTCCGGGAATCAGCGGGTGGATCGTCCTCAGTCTATCCCCAGGACCGGGCGCGACCGTTCACCGGGACGGTTTCGTCGCGATCAGGCGGTCGACGACCTCGAGCAGGGCGGCCATGTCGACGGTGCCGCGGTCCGGTCGGACCTCGCTCGCAGCCCCGAGTGACGCCGCGTGGTAGAGCCCGTCACCGAGCAGTTTGACGGCCTGCGCGGTGGGCACGTCGCCGAGGGCGTCGACGAGGGTGGCGAGCCACGCGTTCTCGGTCTCGTCGAGGGTCCGACCGGCTTCCTCGTACCCGGCCTGCTGGAGGCGGGACGCGGCCAACAGCGCGAGGTCGAGCTCGCTGCCGACGAACTGGCAGTTCTCCACGAAGTACCGGGCCGGTCCGTCCTCGGCCGCGCGCATGCGCTCGACGTCGAGTGCGGAGAGGTCCGCGAGTCGCTCGCACAACCCCTCGACCAGCGCGGCCTTCGACCCGAAGTGGTACAGGAGTCCGCCCTTCGAGACACCCGCGCGTGCGGCGACGGCGTCGAGCGTCGCGGGACGTTCGCCCTCCTCGCACACGATGGCGACGAAGCTGTCGAGGACGCGGTCGCGAGCACTGGCCATGCGCTGAGTCTAGGGACCCCCGGCCCTCCACGGCGTCCGGTGACGGCGAGGTGTCGTGGCCGTGCCGGTGCCGCGCGGGCTAGCCTCACCGAGACCGTCGAGGTCACCGACGAACAGGAGCCGCGCGGGCTAGCCTCACCGAGACCGTCGAGGTCACCGACGAACAGGAGCCGCATGTCAGCGCAGACCGCGACCACCCCGAGCACCACCCCGCCCGCGAGCCCCGGATGGGCCGTCCTCGGTCCGGGCGACATCGCCCGACGCTTCCTGGCCCAGTTGTCCGCGAGCGACGGTGTGCTCGTCGCCGCAGGGAGTTCCTCCGTCGAGCGTGCCCGGGCGTTCGCCGCCGAGGCCGGGGGGCACGGCTTCGCGGACGTGACCGCCGGCACCTACGACGAGGTCCTCGCCGACCCCCGTGTCGACGCCGTGTACATCGCGACCGTGCACACCGGGCACGCCGACCTCGTCCTCGCAGCGCTACGGGCCGGCAAGGCCGTGCTGTGCGAGAAGCCGCTCACGCCGGACCACGACACGACCGCGACGCTCGTCGACGCCGCGCGTCGGGCGGGGCTGCCGCTCGTCGAGGCCTTCATGTACCGCTTCCACCCGCAGACGGCGGCGCTGCTCGACCTCGTCCGGGACGGCGTGGTCGGCACGGTCACGCACGTCGACGCCGCGTTCGCATTCCGGGTCGAGGAGCGCTCCGGGCGCCTGTTCGACGTCGACACCGCCGGCGGCGGCATCCTCGACGTCGGGTGCTACCCGGTGACGATGACCGCGGCGATCGTGCAGGCCGCCACCGGGACCGCCGTCGCCGAGCCGGTGGAGCTCACCGCCACGGGGACGATCGGACCGACCGGCGTCGACGAGTGGACGGTGGCGAGCGCGACCTACGCATCGGGGATCACCGCGAGCCTCCGCACCGGCATCCGCGTCGAGGACCCGAACGCCGTCGTCGTGCACGGGAGCCGGGGCACCATCACGCTCCGGGACCCGTGGACCATCGGCGGGGAACCGGTCATCGTCGTCCAGACCGTCGACGCGGCGCCCGAGGAGCGGTCCTTCCCGGACGCAGCGCCCTACGGGCTCGAAGCCGCGGCCACCGTCGACGCCCTCCGCGCCGGCCGCGTCGACGCTCCGCAGATGACGACGGACGAGACCCTGGCGACGGCGCGGACCCTCGACCGCTGGCGTGCAGCGATCGGGCTGCGCTACCCGTTCGAGGCGCGTCCTGCCGGGTCCTCCCCGGCCGGCGCGCGCTGACGGGACGCTGACCCGTCCGACGCAGCCGTGCGCCGGGCGGGAGGCCCGGATCGGGCGGGAGCAGCGCCTCCAGGCCGCGATTGGTTGCATTTGCAACCGTGACCGTCCGGACGGTACACTAACGGGACCCTGACGGGACGCGTGACGACTTCCGCGTCCCGTCTCGTCTGCCCCGGCCCGGGAGGGCCAGCGGCGCGACACGCTCGAAGTCCTGGAGTCCGCCATGTCCGCACTGCTCACCAGCCCCGTCGCCACCCGGGTGACCGCGAGCCGCACTTCGCGGTTCGCCGCGCTCGCGGTGCTCATGTTGCCGGTGCTGCTCATCTCGGTCGACAACACCGTCCTGAGCTTCGCGTTGCCCTCCATCGCCCGCGCGCTGCACCCCGACGCGACCACGCAGCTCTGGATCGTCGACGCGTACCCGCTCGTCCTCGCCGGTCTGCTCGTCGTCATGGGCAGCATCGGGGACCGCATCGGACGCCGTCGGATCCTCGTGGTCGGCGCGACCGGGTTCGCGGTGCTCTCCGCGGCCGCCGCGTTCGCGACCGAGGCCTGGATGCTCGTCGCCGCCCGGCTCGCGATGGGCGTGTTCGGCGCGATGCTCATGCCCGCCACGCTCTCCATCATCCGGAACGTCTTCCCGGACGCGGGGGAGCGGCGCCTCGCGCTCGCCGTCTGGTCGACCATGTTCGCCGCCGGCAATGCCCTCGGGCCGCTCGTCGGCGGCGTCCTGCTCGCGCACTTCCACTGGGGCAGCGTGTTCCTCGTCGCCGTGCCGATCCTCGTCGTCATGCTCGTCGCCGTGCCGTTCTGCGTGCCGGAGTCCCGCGACCCCGAGCCCGGTCCCGTGGACGTCCCGAGCATGCTGCTCTCCCTCGGTGCGCTCGGCCCGCTCGTCTGGGCCATCAAGTCGCTCGTGCACCCGGAGGAGCGCGGGCTGGCCGTCGCCATGGTCGCGGTCGGCGTGCTCTGCGGCATCGCGTTCGTCCGACGGCAGCTCCGCACCCGGACGCCCATGCTCGACATGCGGCTCTTCCGCAGCACGGCCTTCACCGGCAGCGTGCTCATGAACATGGCCGCGATGTTCTCGCTCACCGGCTTCCTGTTCTTCATCGCCCAGCACCTGCAGCTCGTCGCTGGGCTGGACCCGTTCGCCAGCGGCTTGGTCCTCGTGCCGGGTGCGGTGCTCACCATCGTCGCCGGGCTCGTCGTCGTGCCGGTCGTCGCCCGGGTCGCACCGCGCTGGGTCGTCTCGGTGTCCCTGCTGTTCTCCGCGGTGGCGTACGCCCTCGTGGCGGGGCTCGGCCACCACGCGACGATCGCTGCGCTGGCGTTCGCGTTCGTGCTGCTCGGCATCGGCATCGGCGCGTCCGAGACGGTCACGAACGACCTCATCATCTCGACGGCGCCGGCGGACAAGGCCGGAGCGGCATCCGCGATCTCGGAGACCGCGTACGAGATCGGCGCCGTGCTCGGGACCGCCGTGCTCGGCACCATCCTCGCGTCGGCGTACCGGGCGAACGTCGTCGTCCCCGACGGACTGTCGTCCACCGCACACACCGCGGCGGGGGAGACCCTCGGCGGGGCGGTCGCCGCTGCAGCCGAGCTCGGCGGACCGGCGGGTCAAGCCCTGCTCGAGTCCGCGCGGGCGGCGTTCGACTCCGGCGTCACCACGACGGCCGGGGTCGCCGCGGCGCTCATGCTCGTCGCGGCGGCGGGCGCGGTCGTGATGCTCCGGCGTCACTGAGCCGACAGCCGGCGTGCCGACCAGGGCGTGCTCGACGGCGGGACGGCACGCCCGGGATGGGCCGAACCTGTGAATCATGGACCCGCACCATGCCGCAGGTCCTACGTTGGGAGGTGGCCGCGACGACCGCGGCCGTCCCCACGAACGAGGAACGACCACGACTGACATGCCCGACGCCGCCGATCTCCCGCAGGCAGACGTCCCCCAGGCCGACATGGCCGCCGCCTACAAGGCGGCCTTCCGTGGACACCCCGCGGGCGTCGCGGTCATCACCGCGGAGGGCCCGGACGGACCGACCGGGCTCACCGCCTCGAGCGTCGCCTCCGTCGCGGTCGACCCACCCGTCCTCGTCTTCTCGCTGTCCACGAACTCCGGGTCCGCCGGGGTCGTCCTCGGGGCCCCGCTCTTCGTGGTGCACCTCATGGACGCCCGCGGGGTCGCGCTGGCCAAGCGCTTCGCCTCGACCGGCAGCCCCGCCGCGGACGACCCGATCTGGGGGGCGCTGCCGAGCGGCGACCGCTACCTGCCCGACGCTGCGAGCGCCCTGCGCTGTCGGCCGCTGTCGACGACCCCGATCGGCAGTTCGACCGTCGTCGTCGCCGAGGTGCTCGACATCGTCGTCGGTCTCGACCGCGGTGAGCCGCTGGTCTACCACAACCGGGAATTCCACTCCCTGACCGATCGTTCCCGGCTCTCGTGAGCCGCGGGACCCCGCACCGCACATCACCGATCGAAAGGACCGCACATGGCTGAGTACACCCTGCCCGAGCTCCCCTACGACTACGCCGCCCTCGAGCCGCACATCAGCGGCAAGATCATGCAGCTGCACCACGACAAGCACCACCAGGCCTACGTGACCGGTGCCAACACCGCGCTGCAGCAGCTCGGCGAGGCGCGCGAGTCCGGCAACTTCGCGAACGTCAACAAGCTCGAGAAGGACCTCGCGTTCCACCTCGGTGGCCACGTCAACCACTCGATCTTCTGGACCAACCTCGGCCCGGACACGAAGGTCCCGGAGGGCGAGCTCGCGAGCGCGATCGACGAGTTCTTCGGCTCGTTCGAGAAGTTCCAGGCGCAGTTCGCCGCGGTCGCCAACGGCATCCAGGGCTCCGGATGGTCCGTCCTGGCCTGGGACGTCGTCGGCCAGAAGCTGACCACCTTCCAGCTGTTCGACCAGCAGGGCAACATCCCGTTCGGCCTCGTCCCGATCTTCATGCTCGACATGTGGGAGCACGCCTTCTACCTCGACTACCTCAACGTCAAGGCGGACTACGTGAAGGCCGTGTGGAACATCGTCGACTGGGAGAACGTCGCCGCCCGTTTCGAGAACGCCAAGTCGCAGAGCTTCGTCACGCTCTGAGCCCCATGCGATGGTGAGCGCCGAGACCTCGTGAGCCCCGTGCTCGCGTGACGGCGCGGGTCGCGGAACGCGGTCCACGGACGGACGGGAGGCCCGGTACCAGCTGGTACCGGGCCTCCCGTCCGTCGTCCACCAGCACACCGGACGTTCGTCAGCGGTCGCTCACGCCGAGCTCGGACGCGACCGGGACGACACCGGCCGGGTCGTCGCGGACGTCCGCGGGGCAGGCGGCGCCGATCTCGGCGGCCAGGCGCCGGGCGACGTCCCGGAGCGTCCCCTCCACAGGGGTGACGTCGCCGTCGAGGACGGCGCCCCACTGCGCGCCACGACAGGCGAGGACCGCCGCCTGCGCGGCGCGCAGCGCCGTGCAGGCGTCTGCTCCCCGCGCCCGACACCAGGCCGCGAGGGTCTCGATCTGCGCCCGGTGCTGGCAGCGGTGGCGGTCGTGACCCGTCAGGGGTTCCACGGCGCCGAGCTCGAACGTCAGCCGCGCCGCGAGGAACCGGTCCGGGTCGTCCAGGCCGCCGAAGACGGCGACCAGGTACCTCGTCAACGCCTGTTCGTCGGCGTCCGGGTCGAGGTGCACGCGGCCGGCGTGCCGGCTGAGGTGCTCGACCACGGCGTCGATGAGGCCGTCCCGCGACCCGAAGTGGTAGACGATCGGGTACGCGCTCGTCCCGAGGACACGGCCGAGGCTCCGGACGGACACGTCCTCGAGACAGGTCCCGCGCAGGTGCTCCGTGACCTTCGCGACGATCGCCGGCTTCAGGGACGGGTCCGGTTGACGAGGCATGGGTCTCTCCCGAGCGAGGAACAGGCTGACGACCGCCACACGAGCGGACATGCAGCATGTTACCGGACAGCTGACGGGATGGCTCCGCTCGATCAGGCCAGGTGCTCCGGGGGCGTCGTCGACGCGGGGGACGTCAGGGCCGGTTCGGCACGGACGACGAGGGTCTGGACGAGCCCGGACGCGAGCGGAGCGAGACGGATCTCCACGCGGAGCCGGCCTCGAGCGCCCGGCACCCACCAGCGCAGGTGCGTGGGGGCACCGGACCGCTCGGCCACCGGCGGAGCCGACAGGTCGGCGCCGACGGATCCGAGCGCGTCGGCGATCGCCACCCGACGACGCGTCCAGGGGATGTCCATCGGGACGTTCTCGGCACAGATCGCCGCAGCCGCTGCGTCGGACCAGTCCGTCAGCAGACGGGTCACCGAACGCTGCGCAGCACGTGTTGCCGGCAGGACGGGTTCGCTGCCCGGTGACCGCTCGTCGTCCCGCTGCTCGGTCGCCGGGGTGACCGGGCTGCTGACCGACACGACCGACGTCGCGGCAGTCGACCGGGCGTCCGCCAGGAGGAGGTCGAGGGCGCGGGTCGCGACCGCGGACACCTTCGCCTGCGTGGCGTTCTCGAAGGCGACGACCCCGAGTCCGGTCGACGTCGACCAGCGCATGTGCGCGGAGAACCCCGGGTACCCGCCGGAGTGTGACACGATCGGACCGACGTCGGGGTCGTGCTCGACGAACAGCCCGAACCCGTAGCCCGAGGTCCGCGTCGAGCCGGGGAGCGTTCCGGGCGGGATGATCCGCGTCCCCTGCTGCATCGCGCGGCGGTCCGTCGTCGTGAGGGGCCCGGCGCCGGTGGCGGCATCGCCCGCGACCGGGAAGGGTGCAGCGGTGTCGGCGAAGGCCGCGGCGAGCCAACCGCCCCACCGGGCCAGGTCGCGCACGGTCGAGAACAGGCCGCCGATCGGCGAGAACGCGCCCGGACCGGTCGTCGGGAGTGCCTCCCAGCCGTCATCGACCTGTCGATGGCCGGTGACGACGTGGCCGCGGGCGTCGGCGGCGGCGAACACGGTGGCGTCGAGCCCGAGCGGTCGGAGCACACGGTCCGTCGCGACCGTCGGGAAGGGCGCCCCGGCGACGAACGACACCGCTCGACCGAGCAGCGCGTACCCGAGGTTCGAGTAGGCGAACCCGGTGCCCGGCACGGAGTCGAACAGCAGGCCGGCGCGCAGTACGTCGTCGAGGTCCTGGTCGGTGATCGACTCCTGCCGGTCCGCCCACGGGTCGTCCGTGGGGAAGCCCGCGGACATCGTCAGGAGCATGCGGAGGGTCGGCACGGGGGAGTCCGCCGTGGGCAGCCGGACCGCCTCGAACGCCGGCACGAACGCGGTGATCGGGGCGTCGAGGGACACCAGGCCGTCCGCGACGAGGCCGAGCAGGGTCGCGGCGGTGACGCTCTTCGTGCACGACGCGATGCGGAACACCGTGTCGGCGTCGGGGGCAGCACCGTCACCGCGGTCCCCGTGCCCGCCGGAGGCGACGAGCCCGTGCCGGTCGAAGACGCCCCAGACGCTGCTCGGCGCGGTGCCGTCCAGCACCCGCCGCCGGTGCAGGGAGTCGACGGCGTCGAGCACCTCCGGGCTCGGCCGCCTCATACGCGCCGCATCTCGGCGTACGCGTCGAGTGCCCGCTGCCGACTCGTCTTCAGGTCGAGCATCGGCTCCGGTCGGTCCTCGTCGGCAGGCACCCACCGGCGCACGTACTCCCGGTGGGGGTCGAAGCGTTCGAGCTGCCGGTCGGGGTTGAACACGCGGAAGTACGGGGCGGCGTCGAAGCCCGAGCCGGCGACCCACTGCCAGTTGGCCGCGTTGTTCGCCGCGTCGGCGTCCACCAGCGTGTCCCAGAACCACTGCTCACCGACGCGCCAGTCCACGAGCATGTTCTTCACGAGGAAGCTCGCCGTCGCCAGGCGCACCCGGTTGTGCATCGCGCCCGTGTGCCAGAGCTCGCGCATGCCGGCGTCGACGAGGTCGAACCCGGTCGTGCCGTGACGCCACCGGTCGAGTTCGTCCTCGGACACCTCCCGCCACGGGAACGCGTCGAACTCCCGCCGCACGTTCGTCCGGGCGATGTCGTCGCAGTGGAAGTACTCGTTCCAGTTGAACTCGCGCCAGGCGAGCTGCCGGAGGAACGCCGGCGCGGCACGGCGCTGGTCGGGTTCGAGGGTCTCGTGCAGGCGGTGCCAGACCTGGTACGGGCTGATCTCGCCCCAGCGCAGGTGGGGGGAGAGGCTGCTCGTCGCCGCCTGCGCGGGCTCGTCCCGCTGGTCGTAGTCGGCGAGGGCCTCGTCGATGAACCGCTCCATGCGGTCCCAGGCGCCGTGCTCGCCGGGCGTCCAGGCGTCCCGCATCCCGCCGGCCCAGTCCGGGGTGGTGGGCAGGAGCGCCCAGTCGTCGAGCGCGTCCGACGTCACGTCCGCCGGCGGGGCGATCGTCTCCGGCTCGGGCCAGGGGTGCCGCGGCTCCGGCAACGCCTGCGCGGCGCGCCAGAACGGCGTGAAGACCTTGAACGGCTCACCCTTGCCGGTCAGGACGGTCCACGGCTCCCAGAGCAGGGTGCCGGCGGAGCTGTGCGCCTCGATGCCCGCGGCGACGAGGCCGGCCTTGATGCCCGCGTCGATCTCCCGCTCGACCCGGCCGTACCGCCGGTTCCAGAACACGGCGTCCGCACCGGACTCCTCGACGAGGTCGGCGATGACGTCGGCCGCTGCACCCCGTCGGAGGACGAGCGCGGTGCCGTGTGCGCGGAGGTCGGCGTCGAGCGCGGCCAGGGACTGGTGGAGCCACCAGCGGGCGGCCGCGCCGTGGGGACGGATCCCCTCGCTCTGCTCGTCGAGCACGTACACCACGGTGACGGGGCCTCCGCGGTCGACCGCCGAGCGCAGCGCGGGGTTGTCGGCGATCCGGAGGTCGTCGCGCAACCAGACGACCGAGCCGCTCATGCCGAGGCCCGATCCGGCACCGTCGCGACCGACCGACGGGTCGCGGGTGTCGCCGCCGTGGCGACCCGGAGCTTCGTGCAGAGCTCGGTGAGTGTCCGCAGTTCGGTGTCGTCGAGTCCCGCGCCGACCTGCGCCGCGATGGTGGAGGCGTGCTGCACGGCGACGGCGCGGTAGACGTCGTAGCCGTGCGCGGTGAGGGCGACGATGACCCCGCGGGCATCGGTCGGGTCGGGCTGTTTCTCGACGATGCCCTTCGACGCGAGGCGGTCGACCAGGCGACTGACGCTCGGCTGGGTCAGGAGGAGGTGCCCCGTCAGGTCGCGCATCCGGCACCGGCGACCGGGCTGGGTCGAGAGGTTGAAACAGACGTCGTACTCGTTGAACGAGATCTCGGCCGTCGGGAACTCGGCGTTGAGGTTCCGCATCACGGTGACCTGGGCCCGGAACAGGGACTCCCACGCCGCCACCGCTGTGGCCTTCTCGCTGCGGTGATCGCTCACGGGTGTGTCCCTCCGGTCGGTGGACCCCCACCCTACCGAGGGGCACCGAGGAAGAACGCGGGCCGGCCGTCCGAGTGGACGACCGGCCCGCTCCCTTGCACCGGGAGATTCCTGCAATCACATTCCACAGCCGATGCCACAGCAAACACCGACTGCACCACCGACTGTATAACGAAGCGGTAACGCCAGGGAAGGCGGCCACGCCGGCTGTTCCTGCGAGTTGCCCGAGCGCCGGACGAGAGCCGGTTCAGAAGAGGTCGGGCGAGGGCGTGGACGCGTAGCGCACCGAGACGTCGGCATGCCGGTCGAACCGGTACCCGACCCCGCGGACCGTGCGGACGATCTCCTCGAACGCGCCGAGCTTCGCGCGCAGGCGGCGGACGTGCACGTCGATGGTGCGTTCGTTCGGGGTCTCGTCGTCGCCGGCCGACCAGAGGCCCTCGATGATCGCCGAGCGGTCCACCGTCCGTCCTTCGCGGAGGACGAGGAACTGCAGCAGCTCGAACTCCTTGAACGTCAGGGGCGCCGGCTCTCCGTCGAGGACGACGCGCTTGCGCGAGATGTCGATGACGACCCCGGTCTCCTCCGGTTCGGGCTTCTCGGTCTGCTTGCGCGCGGCGACCGCCGACCGGTCCTGCAGCGCCAGCCGGACCACGTCGACGTCCCGTCCGCCGGACCCCTCCGCGGCGACGGCGACCGCGGCGTAGGTCTCGGCGGAGGGCACGAGCTGCGCGGTCAGGGCCTTCAGCTGCTCCACGACGGCCGCCAGGGTCGTGCCGGCCGCTGCGGCCGCGGCTTCGTCGAGCCCGACGTACAGCGCGAAGCCGCGCGCCTCGGTCCCCTCCGGCAGGCCACGGTTGCGCTGCGGCGCGACGGCGGGGCTGGTGGGCACGGCGGTGGCGTCGGCCACGGGACGGACAGGCTGTGCGGTCGGCACACGGCGTGCTCGGATCGGCGTCACGCTGCCGAGGTCGGTGGGTGCAGGCGCTGCCGTCCGGAGGCCCGGTGCGGTCCGGTCACGGGCGGGGTCGGTCAGGTCGGTGCGGGGCTGGGTGATGGTGAGCGACATGGTGCGGTCTCCGGGAGGGGCGGCCGAGCCAGGGTGGTGGGGCATCGGCCGGTGTCGAATGCGTCGGCCCGGATCGGCGTACGCCGAGGCGCCCTGCGGTCCCTGCGCGGGAACGGGGCTCGTCCGGGGGAACGGGATCCGACCTCGTGACGGTGGTGCGCGTCGTCGACGGGGTCGTCACCGGGGGATCACGCTCGCGCGACGGGGGTGGTGTCGCGGGGGATCCGGCTGGAACGGGTACCGATCAGGCACACATTCGACAACGCATGACCGCCGTGGTCGGCATCATGATGCCGACGGTCCCCTTGGCCTCGCGGAGGGCTCGGGTGGACGGGGTTGCAGTCATGGTCCGAGTATCGGCGGTATACCAACGCCGTGTCAACCGTCCGCTCGGACGGTCACGAGAGCGGACAGTCCCGACATGACGACGGACGGGAGGCTGCCCACCGGTCCGGTGGGCAGCCTCCCGTCCGGGGGTGGCGCGGTCGCTAGTCGGCGAGGCCGTAGAGCCGGTCACCGGCGTCGCCGAGCCCGGGCACGATGTACCCGTTCTCGTCGAGGCGCTCGTCGAGCGCGCCGAGGACGATCGTGACGTCACGGTCGCCGACCGCCTTCTCGAGAGCGGCGAGGCCCTCGGGCGCGCCGAGGATGCAGACGCACGTGACGTCGACCGCACCGCGGTCGAAGAGGAACTCGATCGCTGCGGCGAGGGTCCCACCGGTCGCGAGCATCGGGTCGAGCACGAAGCACTGGCGGTTCGACAGGTCGTCCGGCAGCCGCTCGGCGTAGGTCTGCGGCTCGAAGGTCTCCTCGTCGCGGGCCATGCCGAGGAAGCCGACCTCGGCCGTGGGGACGAGCTTGACCATGCCCTCGAGCATGCCGAGTCCGGCGCGGAGGATCGGCACGACGAGCGGACGGGGTTTCGCGATGGCCACGCCCATGGTCTGCGCGACCGGCGTGCTGATCGGCGTCGCCGTGACCCGGACGTTGCGCGTGGCCTCGTACGCGAGGAGCGTGACGAGCTCCTCGGTCAGGGCACGGAACGTGGGGGAGGGAGTGGTCCGGTCGCGGAGCACCGAGAGCTTGTGGGTGATGAGCGGGTGGTCGGCGACATGGACTCGCATAGGGTCGAGCGTACCGCGCCGCACCCCGACCGGCGGTCGCGGCCGTCGTCGGCGTCGGGGTGGAGGACGTGTGGAGCACCCGGCCGGACGACCGTTCGTCCCCGCCATGAAGCTGGCGCTGGCCGAGGCGCGGGCGTGCCTGGCCACCGGCGACGTCCCGGTCGGTGCCGTCGTGCTCGACGCCGCGGGGGACGTCGTCGCCGTGGGTCGCAACGAACGGGAGGCCCGTCAGGACCCGACCGCGCACGCCGAGGTCCTGGCGTTGCGCGCGGCCGCCGCGGTCACGGGGGACTGGCACCTGACCGCGCACACGCTCGTCGTCACGCTCGAGCCGTGCCCGATGTGCGCCGGGGCGCTGCTCGCCGCGCGCGTCCCCCGGATCGTGTTCGGCGCGTGGGACCCCAAGGCCGGAGCGAGCGGCAGCGTCTACGACATCGCCCGTGATCGTCGGCTCCCACACCGCGCCGAGGTCGTCGCCGGGGTGCTCGAGCAGGACTGCGCGACGCTCCTCGACGCCTTCTTCGCCGGGCGCCGCTGACGAGCCCGGGCGCCCGCTGAGGAGCCCGACCGCCCGCCGGGACCGGTCCGTCAGTCGGCGGCGCGGAGCACGATCGCCTCGGTCGACGGGTGCGGCCCGTCCCGTCGGACGTCCGGCTCGATGTAGATGACCCGGGCGATCGGCACCGCGGCGCGCACGCGCTCTTCGACCGTGTCGATGCCGGCGGCGACGTCCCCGAGACGACGGTCGCCGTCGACCGCCACCTTGACGCCGACCATGAGCTCGTCCGGACCCAGGTACAGGGTCTTCAGGTGGATCACCGAGTCGACCTCGGGGCCGTCGAGCACGGCTTGCTTGATCCGGGCGACGTCACCGGAGCTGGCGCCCTCGCCGACGAGCAGGCTCTTCGTCTCGACACCGAGCACGAGCGCGACGGCGATGAGCAGCACCGCGATGAGCACCGTGCCGATCGCGTCGAAGACCCCGTTGCCGGTGACGACCGTCAGGCCGACGCCGAAGAACGCGAAGACGAGGCCGGTCAGGGCAGCGGTGTCCTCGAGCATCACGACCGGCAGCTCCGGTGCCTTCGCCCGGCGGACGAACTGCACCCAGGACTGGTCGCCCTTGTGCGGCCGCGCCTCCTTCAGGGCCGTGCGGAGCGAGAAGCCCTCGAGCCCGATCGCGATGACGAGCACGGTCATCGGCAGCCACCAGTTCTCGAGCGGGTGCGGGTGCGCGAACTTCTCGATGCCCTCGTACAGCGAGAACACGCCGCCGACCGAGAACAGCACGATCGAGACGACGAAGGCGTACACGTACCGCTCACGGCCGTGACCGAACGGGTGCTCCTCGTCGGCGGCCTTCCTCGCCCGCCGGCCGCCGAGCAGCAGGAGCAGCTGGTTCGCGGAGTCGGCGAGGGAGTGCACGCCCTCCGCGAGCATCGACGCGGACCCGCTGATCGCCGCCGCGACGAACTTCACGATCGCGATCCCGACGTTCGCACCGAGTGCGGCGACGATCGCCTTGGTCCCTCCGGAAGCGCTCATGTGGCTGTCCGACCCCTTCTCGTACCGACCTCGACCACGATACTGGGCCGCCGGCCGTCGGGACGGTCCCGGTCGTCGGTAGGGTCGGGCCATGACCATCGCACTGCCCCGCGTCGCCATGCTCGGCGTCGGTTCCATGTCCGGCGCGGTCCTGCAGGGGCTCCTCGCCGCCGGGGTGTCGCCGGACTCCGTGGCCGTCACCACCCGGTCCGAGGCGTCCGCGTCGGCACACCGGTCCGCCGGGCTGCACGCCGTCGCGTCCGAGGTGGACCCGGACGCGAACCGGGCCGCCGTGCGCGGGGCCGGCGTCGTGGTGCTCGGCGTGAAGCCCTTCGGCGTCGCGGACCTGCTCGACGAGGTCGCCGCCGACCTCCAGCCGGACGCGGTCGTCGTGAGCGTCGCCGTCGGCGTGACCACCGCCTCCATGGAGGCCCACGTGCCTGCCGGCGTCCGTGTCGTCCGTGCCCTCCCGAACACGCCGATCGGGGTCGGCCTCGGGGTCACCGGGATCAGTGCCGGCGCGTCGGCCGACGCCGAGGCGGTCGCCCTCGCATCGTCCGTGTTCGCCGTGTCCGGGGACGTCCTCGACGTCCCGGAGGCGCAGCTCGACGCGCTGTCCGCGGTGTCCGGGTCGGGCCCCGCTTACGTCTTCCTGTTCGTCGAGCAGTGGCAGCGGTCCGCGGAGGCGCTCGGGTTCAGCCCCGACCAGGCACGGACGATGGTGCAGGGCACGGTCCGCGGGGCGGTCGAGCTCCTCGCGCGGTCCGGCAGCGAGCCGGCCGACCTGCGCCGCGCGGTGACCAGCCCGAAGGGCACGACCGAGCGTGCCGTGGCCGTGCTGCAGGACGCCGACCTGGCCGACGTGCTCGAACACGCCGCCCGGGCAGCGATGGCCAGGGCCGAGGAGCTGTCGCGGCTCTGAGCCCGACCCCCGGCGGGGCTACTCGAGCGCCGCGAACCGTTCGAGGTCCGTCTCCGTGCCCGAGACGATGATGACGTCGTCCTCGCCGATGACACTGTCCGGCGTCGCCGGCACGAACGCCTGACCGGGCGGCTTGATGCCGAGCACCGTCAGGCCGTGGCGCGTCCGGATGACCGTCGTCGCGAGGTCGCGGCCGCGGACGGCCCGCGGCGGGAACATCTTCACCACGGCGAAGTCGTCGTCGAACTCGATGAAGTCGAGCATCCGTCCGGACACCAGGTGCGCGGTCCGCTCGCCGGCCTCGCGCTCCGGGTAGACCACGTGGTTCGCGCCGATGCGGCTCAGGATCGTGCCGTGTGACCGGCTGATCGCCTTCGCCCAGATCTGCGGGACGCCGAGGTCGACCAGGTTGGCCGTGATGAGCACGCTCGACTCCAGGTCCGAACCGGTGCCGACGACCGCGATGGCGAAGTCCTGCGCGCCGATCTGCTTGAGCGCGTCCATGTCGGTCGCGTCGGCCTGGACGGCGTGCGTCACCCGGTCCGACCACTTCTGCACGAGGGCGGCGTCCGTGTCCACGACCAGGACGTCGCGCCCCTGCCGTTCGAGCTGCCCGGCGGTCGCAGCACCGAACCGCCCGAGACCGATCACGAGGACCGGGGCGTCGTGGCTGACGGGACCCTGCTGGGCGTGCGGACGGTGTCGGTCAGCCAACGATCGGCCTCTCCTCGGGACGGCGGAACAGCTGCCGGCTCTGACTGGCGGCGAGCGCGGCGGCGATGGTCACTGTACCGACACGACCGAGGAACATCGTGGCCGCGAGTACGTACTTGCCGGACTCCGGCAGGTCGGCCGACACCCCGGACGACAGCCCGCAGGTCGCGAACGCCGAGATCACCTCGAACAGGACGCGGTCGAGCGGCTCGTGGGTGATCTGCAGCAGCACGACGGTGGCGACGGCGACGATGGTCGCACCCCACAGGACGATCGCGACCGCCACGCGGAGGACGTCGCTCGGGATCCGCCGGCCGAACGCCTCCATGCTCTGCCGACCACGGGCCTCCGCGACGGCCGCGAGGAAGAGCACGGCCAGCGTCGTGACCTTGATGCCGCCGGCGGTGGAGGCGGAGCCGCCACCGATGAACATGAGCATGTCCGTCACGAGCAGGCTCGAGCCGTTCAGCTCGTCGAAGTCGACGAGCGAGAACCCGCCGGAGCGCGTCATGGTCGACAGGAACAGGGCCTGGAAGGCGGTGCGTCCGGCGCCCTCCTGGCCGAAGGTCTCGGGGTTCGACGCCTCGAGTGCGATGTAGGCGGCCGTGCCGCCGAGGAGCAGGACGAGGCTGGTCGCGAGCGTGAGCTTGACGTGGATCGGCCACCGGCGCGGGGAGCGGAGCTGCTTGGTCAGGGTCCGGATGACCGGGAACCCGATCGAACCCGCGACGACGCCGATCATCAGGAGGGTGAGGAACCAGTAGTCGTGCGCGTAGGGGTCGAGCCCGTCGGCGTTCGGAGCGAAGCCCGTGTTCGTGAAGGCCATCGCCGAGTAGTAGAAGGAGTCGCCGACCGCCGTCCAGAAGGGCACACCGGTGACGAGCACGCTCGGCAGGAGCAGCAGGCCGATGACGACCTCGATCGTCAGCGTGCTCACCGCGACGGTGAGCAGCAGCGTGCCGACGTCGCCGAGACGGACCGCCTGGCCCTCCGGCACGGCGCCGTGGTGCGTGCGCAGCGGGTTCGAGTCCCCGGCCGCGATGAGCTTGGCGCGCAGCCCGAGGCGGCGGGTGACCACGAGCCCGAGGATCGACGCGAAGGTGAGCACGCCGAGCGCACCGATCTGCGTCCCGATGACGACGAGGACCTTGCCGAACACCGACCAGTGCGTCGCCATGTCGACCGTCGCCAGGCCGGTGACACAGACGACGCTCGCCGCGGTGAACAGGGCGTCGGAGAAGTGCGTCACGGTCCCGTCCGCCGACGCCATCGGGGTCATGAACAGCGCCGTGAACAGGAAGATGAGCACGATGAAGACGAGGATCGCCAGCCGGGAGGGTGACGAGCGCAGGGCGGTCACGAGCTTCCCCGGGCGGCGCTGACCCGACAGGTCCCCGACGGTCGGGACCGGCTCGGTGCGGTCGAGCATCGTATGCCTCCGGGGACATGGGGCGGGACGGTTCGTCATGGTACATCCGCACGGCCGCCGTTAGCCTTGCCGCATGGCCGACATCTTCAGCGTCGTCGCGGACCCGACGCGGCGTGCGCTGCTGGGCGAGCTCCTCACCGCCCTCGGGGCCGACGCGACCGGCGGCGAGTTGAGCGTCGGGCAGCTCGTCCTGCGGCTCGGGGTCAGCCAGCCGACCGTGTCGAAGCACCTCCGCGTCCTCCGCGACATCGGACTCGTGACCAGCCGCGAGGAGGGGCAGCACCGCTACTACCGGCTCGACCCGGAGCCACTGCTCGGCATCGAGGAGTGGATCGCCCCGTTCACCCGTGCCGTGGACGCGGACGGGGCGCCGGCCACCACGTCGTGGACGCCGGACGGGCAGCCGGTGTCGGTCCGCAGGAGCGGCGCGGCCGGCACGGCGAC
This sequence comes from Curtobacterium sp. MCBD17_032, assembly GCF_003234855.1. Lineage (GTDB taxonomy): Bacteria > Actinomycetota > Actinomycetes > Actinomycetales > Microbacteriaceae > Curtobacterium. The sequence goes on along the minus strand of NZ_QKTO01000003.1, from coordinate 257,370 downwards.
CGTCGAGGTCGGCACCGAACTCGGCCGTGTGATGGCCGAAGCGTCGCACCGCGCGACGGTGGCGATCACCGGTGCCCAGCAGGGATGGGAGCGGGTCGTCGACCGCAGCCGGCGCCGCTTCACGAAGCGGTCCGAGGACGACTGAACCGCTGCTGGACACCGGGCTGCGCGCGCCCCTACAGTGACCAGGGACCACACAGGTCACACCACCAGCCAGCCCGAAGGCGGACCATGACCGGCAGTTTCGACGACGTGCGCTTCCTCACCGTCGCGGAGGTCGCCGAGATGATGCGCGTCTCCAAGATGACGGTCTACCGCATGGTCCACGCGGGTGAGCTCCCGGCGATCCGCTTCGGCCGGTCGTTCCGGGTGCCGGAGTCGGCGGTCGCGGAACTCCTGCGTGGCGGCATCGCCGACGTCGGCTGACCCCGACGCTCGCATCTCCGACCGTCGCCGCCCGATCCGACGCCGTTCGACATCGCAGCAGCCAGCCGGTAGACTCGGGCAGGTTGATTTTCCGCGGCTTCATCGGCCCGGTGTCCGTACATCAGCATCAGTCCGAGCGAGGTCCACATGGGTTCTGTCATCAAGAAGCGTCGCAAGCGCATGGCGAAGAAGAAGCACCGCAAGCTCCTTCGCAAGACGCGCCACCAGCGTCGCAACAAGAAGTAGGTCGAGAGACCCGCAGCAAGAGCCCCGGTCCGCCGGGGCTCTTGCGTTTCCGGGGTGGAGCCGACACGGTCGAACCGCGTCGGGTCGGCCCCGTCCTCCTACCCCGCCCGGCCCACCGCCTGGCCGGGCTGCAGCTGGCGACGACGCTCGCGAGCGCCTCGGGAGCGCCCGCACCGGCGCGGGTAGCCTGGTCGCATGACAGCCGTGACGCTCCTGACCAAGCCCGGATGCCACCTCTGCGACGACGCCCGTCCGATCGTCGAGCGCGTCGTCGCCGACCGGCCCGGCGTCACCCTCGAGGAACGGTCGATCCTCGACGACGACGCCCTCCGCCTCGAGTACGCGGAGGACATCCCCGTCGTGCTCGTCGACGGCCGCGTGCACAGTAACTGGCACGTCGACGCCGAACGACTCGCCCGGGCGCTCGATCTCGCGGAGGCTCGCGCATGATCCGTCACGTGGTCTCCTGGACGCTCCGCGAGGACCTCGATCGCGCGGCGTCCGTCGCCCGCGTGCGCGAGCTGTTGACCGGTCTCGTCGGTGTCGTCGACTCGATCCGCTCGCTCGAGGTCGTCGAGAACGTCGCCTACCCGGGGAAGAACCAGGACCTGGCGGTCGTGGCGACGTTCGACGACCTCGCCGGGCTCGACGAGTACCAGTTCCACCCGGAGCACCAGGCCGCCGCCGCCGAGATCCGCGCGATGGTCACGAGCCGCGCGGCCATCGACTGGCAGGACTGAGCCGGCGGCAGGCCGAGCATCGCGCACGACCGGCGCGACCCGGACGAGCGGGACCGGTGGGATCCGGACGAGCGCGACCGGCGCGACGCGGACGAGCACAACGGGAACCGGCTCGAACCACGGACGTCCGTGGTTCGAGCCGGTTCTCGTTGTGCGGTGCCGGTCGGTGCCGCGGCGGTCGGTGCCGCGGCGGTCGGCACCGCGCCAGTCGGCACCATGGCGGTCGGCACCGCGGCAGTCGGCGCCGGGCGCGCCGGAGCGATCCACCGACCCGGTCCGCCGCCCGGGGGAGGGGGCGACCTACGGCGTGAGGCGGGTCGGGCCGCGGAAGAGGTACGTGACCTCGCGGATGGACGGCTCGCCGAGCATGAGCATGAGCACGCGCGCCAGGCCCATGCCGAACCCACCGTGCGGCGGCACCCCGTACCGGAAGAAGTCGAGGTACCAGCCGAGCTCCGCCGGGTCCAGGCCCTTCTCCTCCGCCTGCGCGGTGAGGACGTCGACGCGGTGCTCACGCTGCGCGCCCGTGGAGATCTCGGCGCCGTTGAACAGCAGGTCGTAGCTGTTCGTGAGCGTCGGGTCGTCGGCGTGACGCATGTGGTAGTACGGGCGGATCGACGCGTCGTAGTCGGTGACGAAGACGAACTCGGAGCCGTGGTGCTCCTTCGCCCATGCGGAGACACGGCGCTCGCCCTCGGGGTCGAGGTCGCCGTCCGCACGGACGACCTCGTAGCCGCTGTCGGCGACGATCTTGCGCGCCTCGGCGAGGGTGACCCGGGGGAACGGCGTCGTCGGGACCTGCAGCTCGAAGCCGAAGACCTCTTCGATCGCGGTGCCGTACTTCTCCTTGACGGCCGTGATGCCGGCGACGAGGACCTCCTCGTGCATCGCCATGACGTCCGCGTGCGACTCGATCCACGAGAACTCGGCGTCGACGCTGGTGAACTCGGTGGCGTGCCGGCTCGTGAAGGAGGGGTCGGCGCGGAACGCGTCGGCGATCTCGAAGACGGCGCCGAAGCCAGCGGGCTGCGCCATCTGCTTGAAGTTCTGCGGCGACTGCGCGAGATACGCCGTGGTCTCGAAGTACTCGAGCTGGAAGAGTTCGGCGCGCGACTCCGACGCCGAGGCCATGAGCTTCGGGGTGTGGATCTCGATGTAGTCCCGCTCGACCCAGTAGGTGCGGAACGCGTGCTCGAGGGTGGTCTGGATGCGGAAGATCAGGTTCTGCTTGCGGTTGCGCAGGTCGAGGAAGCGCCAGTCGAGACGCTTGTCCAGCGAGGAGTCGTCGGCGATCGGGGTCTCCGGGATCGCGGCACTCACGACGGTCAGCTCCCCGACCTTGACCTCGAGCCCACCGAGCTTCACGCGCTCGTCGGCCTTGAGCGTGCCCGCGACGTGGATGAACGAACCGTGCGCGAGCCCGGAGATCGTCTCGGTGGTCGCGAGCGCAGCGGCCGATGCGTCGTCGCCCTCAGCGGCTTCGCGCGTCGCCGGGTTCACGAGCTGGACGGCGCCGGTCTCGTCGCGCAGCACGACGAACTGCACCTTCTTCTGATCGCGGACGGTCTCGACCCATCCGGCCACGGAGACGGGGCCGTCGGGGAGGCTTGCCAGGTCGGCGATGCGGGTGCGTTCGATCACGGTCATCGAGTCTACCGGCCGGGCGCGCGAACGGCGTCGCCTGTGGAGAACCCGGTTCCAGCCCACGGCAAGTCTCCACAGCCACCGCTGGTTCGCCGGCTGTCCACAGTCCGGCCGGGAGGCCCGCGGCGGCCCCGCCGCATCCGTAGCGTCGTCGTCGTGGCCAGGTCGCAGGACGAACGGGGCGGTACCCATGACGGAGGGTCCGGAGGGGTGCTGCGGCCTGGTCACGCCATGACCGCGAGGGGGAGACAGAGTGCGGAGGGCGGCCGAGCGGCGAGCAAGGAGGGGCGCCGGTTCAGGGCAACGACGCGCGCAACGACCCCAGGGTGCCGATGAACTCCTCGGCCATCGCGGCCCGTTCCAACAGCTTCGCGTGGCGGGCCGTCGCGTCCTCGAGGAACGCGTCGAGCTGCGCGGCGAGGGCGGGTGCCTCATCGGGGTCCCCGGCCGTCAGACCGTCGACCACGCGGAGGAGTCCCGCCATCTCCTCGAGCGTGAACCCGAGCGGCTTCATCCGACGGATGACGAGCAAGCGCTCCAGGTCGCCGGCCGTGTAGACGCGGAACCCGCCGGTCGTGCGGCCGCTCGGCACGAGCAACCCGACCTCGTCGTAGTGCCGGATGGACCGGAGCGACATCCCGGTGCGCTCCGCGAGCTCCCCGATGTGCATGGTCGCTGGGACGTCCGGATCGGTCATGTCCGTCATCGTGGCAGAGCGCGAGCCGCACGGGGCTGAGTGTGTCGAGCAGTGCCCGCTCACCCTCGCACGCGTGCATCCCTACCCTCACGTGAGGGTAGGGTTGCCCCCGATGTCGACCTCCACCGCTGCTCCTGCCACACCGAGCGTCCTCGCCGCACTGCGGTCCCCGCGCCTCCTCACGCGGGAGGTCCTGGCCGGTGTCGTGACAGCGCTCGCCCTGATCCCGGAGGCGATCTCGTTCTCCGTGGTCGCCGGGGTGGACCCCGCGGTCGGCCTCTTCTCGAGCGTCGTCTTCGCGGTCGTCATCTCGGTCGTCGGCGGCCGACCCGCCATGATCTCGGCTGCTGCCGGTTCGGTCGCGCTCGTCATCGCACCCCTCGTGCGGGACCACGGCGTCGCGTACCTCGTCCCGGCGATCGTGCTCGGCGGGGTGTTCCAACTCGTGCTCGGGTTCCTCGGCGTTGCACGGCTGATGCGCTTCATCCCGCGGAGCGTCAACCTCGCCTTCGTCAACGCGCTCGCGATCCTCATCTTCACCGCACAGCTGCCGAACCTCCTCGGCGACGACGTGCCGGTCGTGGTGTGGCCGCTCACCGCGCTCGGCATCGCGCTCATCGTCGGCGTCCCGTTCCTCACCAAGGCGGTCCCGGCGCCGCTCATCGCCGTCGTCGTCGTGACGGGGATCACGATGCTCTTCGGCATCGCCGTCCCCACCGTCGGCGACGAGGGTGCCCTCCCCACGGCCCTCCCCGGATTCGGCGGCATCACGGTGCCCGTCACCCTGGACACGCTGCGGATCATCGCGCCTTACGCGTTCGGGGTGGCGATCGTCGGCCTCATCGAGACGCTGCTCACCGCGCAGCTCGTCGACGCCGTCACCGAGACGCGCTCGAGCGCCTGGCGGGAGTCGTGGGGCCAGGGCATCGCGAACATCGCGTCGGGCTTCTTCGGCGGCACGGGCGGGTGCGCCATGATCGGGCAGACGGTCATCAACGTGAAGACCGCCGGCGCCCGCACCAGGGTGTCCACGTTCACGGCCGGCGCGGCGGTGCTCGTGCTGACGATCGTCCTGCACGACCTGGTCGCACAGATCCCGATGGCGGCCCTCACCGCGGTGATGCTCATGGTCTGCGTCGCCACGTTCGACTGGCACAGCATCCGGCCGCGCACCCTCCGCCGCATGCCCCTCGGCGAGACGGCCGTCATGGTCATCACCGTGCTGGTCGTCGTGGCGACCGAGAACCTCGCCACCGGGGTCCTCGTCGGGGTCGTCGTCGCCGCGCTGGTGTTCGCCCGCCGGGTCGCGCACGTCGTCGAGGTCGTGCGCGAACCGGTCGACGAGCGCACGGTCCGCTACCGGGTGCGCGGGGCACTGTTCTTCGCGTCCTCGAACGACCTCGTCAACCGGTTCTCCTACGCCGAGGACCCCGAGCACGTCGTCGTCGACATGTCCGAGGCGCACGTCTTCGACGCGAGCACCGTCGCCGCCCTGGACGGCATCGAGCAGCGGTTCGCGAAGCACGGCTCCACGGTCGAGGTGGTCAACCTGAACACCGGTTCGACCGCGTTGCACGGCCGCCTGTCCGGTCACCTCGACTGAACGGTCCCGAAGTCCGTGGATCCGCTGTGGGGCCGGTGGACGGGCATGACCGACCTACACTGGAACCCATGCCCGCGACCAAGATCCACCTCGTGCGGCACGGCGAGGTCCACAACCCCGACCGTGTCCTCTACGGGCGGCTCCCGGGCTTCGGTCTGAGCGAGCTCGGCACCCGGATGGCGCAGGCCTCGGCCACCGCCTGGAAGGACGCCGGCATCGACGTCCGGGCGATCGTCGCCTCCCCGTTGCAGCGCACCCAGGAGTCGGCAGCGCCCTGGGCAGCGGCCTACGACCTCGACGTCCGCCTCGACGAACGGCTCATCGAGCCGACCAACCGGTACGAGGGTCAGCCGCCCGGGTTCACCAAGCGCTCAGTCCGGCGTCCGGCCGAGTGGCCGTGGATCGCGAACCCGCTGCGCCCGAGCTGGGGCGAGGCGTACGAGTCGATCGCCAACCGGATGCTCGCCGCCGTCACGACCGCGTGGGAGAGCGTCGACGACGGCGACGTCGTCCTCGTGAGCCACCAGCTGCCGATCTGGATGGTGCACCGCCGGCTCGCGGGGGAGCCGCTCTGGCACGACCCGCGGAAGCGCCGGTGCGACCTCTCGAGCATCACGACCCTCGTGCGGACCCCCGACACCACGGCCGTCCGGTTCACCGAGGTCGGGTACGCGGACCCCGCGGCCGAGCTCCGTGCCACGGCCATCGACGAAGGAGCAGTGTGACGCGCACCACCCGCACCCGGACCGCCGGGGCCGCAGCGATCGTGATCGCGACGGCACTCGTCCTCGTCGGGTGCTCCTCGAGCAACGACTCCCTGTCGAAGCAGTACGGCAACGGCAGCACCCAGAACTACATCTCCGGGACCGGCGCCGTCACCGAGGTCGCCGCCGCGGACCGCTCCGACCCGATCGACTTCACCGCGGAGACGATCACGGGGGACGAGGTGTCGTCGAAGGCCATGCGCGGCGACGTGGTCGTCATCAACTTCTGGTACGCCGGGTGCCCGCCGTGCCGAGCCGAGGCGAAGCACCTCAACACCGTGCACGAGCGGTTCGCCGACGACGACGTGCAGTTCATCGGCGTCAACGTCCGCGACGAGGCCGGCACCGCGAAGGCCTTCGAGCGGAAGTTCGGCGTCGACTACCCGACGGTGCTCGACGCCGAGACCGGCACCATGCAGCTCGCGCTCTCCGGCGAGATCGCCCCGAACGCCGTGCCGACGACGATCGTCCTCGACGAGCAGGGCCGCGTCGCCGCGCGCGTCCTCGGCGCCGTCGACGGCCCGGGCATCCTCACCACCCTGGTCGACGACGAACTGTCCGGCAAGGCGTCCTGACCGGTGACCAGCGGCAACCCCTTCGCCGACGCGATCTTCAGCGGGCAGCTCCTGGTCGGGCTGCCCGTCGCGGCGCTCGCCGGGCTCGTCTCGTTCCTCTCGCCCTGCGTGCTGCCCCTCGTGCCGGGGTACCTCGGGTACGTGGGCGGGATCGCCGACGGCTCGCGGCACTCCCGCGGGCGCGTGCTCCTCGGCGTGCTCCTGTTCGTGCTGGGCTTCACGGTCGTCTTCGTCCTGGGGTCGGCGGCGGCGGGCGCGGTCGGCTTCTGGCTCGTGCGCTGGCGCGACCTCATCGTCCAGCTCATGGGCATCGTCGTGATCGCGATGGGACTGGTGTTCATCGGACGGTTCACGTTCCTGCAGCGGACCGTCAAGTCCTCCTTCACCCCACGTACCGGGTTGCTCGGTGCGCCGTTGCTCGGCATCGTGTTCGCGCTCGGGTGGACGCCCTGCATCGGCCCGACCCTCGCGGCGATCAACCTCATCAGCTTCCAGTCCGGCAGCGCCTGGCAGGGCGTCGTGCTCGGCATCGCGTACTGCGTCGGGCTCGGCGTCCCGTTCCTGCTCGTCGCGCTCGGCGCCGGGTGGGCCTCGGGTGCGATCGGCGTCGTCAAGCGGCACATGCGCACCGTCAACATCATCGGAGGAGCGATCCTGATCGTCATCGGTCTGCTCATGGTCACCGGCATCTGGTCGGCCGTCATGTCGAGCGTCGGGGCGGTGATCCAGAGCTTTGTCCCCGCGGTCTGACAGGAACGAGGACGACGTGGTCGACGAGACCGGGGTCGACCGGTCGTCGGACCCCCAGCGACCGTCCGACCACGTCGACGGCACCCCGGTCGCGTCGAGCGCACCGGACGACGGCATCGCGCAGCCGAAGCTCGGGGTCGTCGGGTACCTCCGCTTCGCCTGGCGGCAGCTGACGAGCATGCGGACGGCGCTCTTCCTGCTCATGCTGCTCGCGCTCGCGGCCATCCCGGGCTCGCTCGTGCCGCAGCGGCAGGCGGACCCGAACGGTGTCGTGCAGTACGAGAACGACCACCCGGCGCTGTTCCCGGTCCTCGACAAGCTGCAGGTGTTCGACACCTACACGTCGGTCTGGTTCTCGGCGATCTACCTGCTGCTCTTCGTGTCGCTCATCGGCTGCATCGTGCCGCGGACCCGCCACCACTGGCAGGCGCTGCGGACGCGTCCCCCGAGGACGCCGGCGCGCCTCGGTCGTCTCGCCGGGTTCCACTCGGTGGCGGTGACCCCCGAGACCGTCGGTGCCCGCGCGGACACCGCGACCGGCGTGACGGACGCCGGTGCCGCCGGGAACACCACGACCGGCGGGACGGACCGCGGTGCCCGTGAGGACTCCGCGACCGGCGGGGCGGACCCGACCCCGGGCCTCCCGTCCGTCGACCACGCCGTGACGAGCGCGATGGTGCAGCTGAAGCGCTCCGGCTACCGCGTCGAGCGGTTCGGGGACTCCGTCAGCGCCGAGCGCGGGTACCTGCGCGAGACCGGCAACCTGGTGTTCCACGCGGCCCTCGTGGGTGTGCTCCTGGCCGTCGGCCTCGGCGGCGGCTTCAGCTACACCGGGCAGCGCCTGCTCGTCGAGGGGCAGACCTTCACGAACGTCCTCGGCTCCTACGACTCCTTCAACCCCGGTCGTTGGTTCTCGCAGTCGGACCTCCAGGGCTACAACCTGACGCTCGACGACTTCGAGACGAAGTACGAGGAGACCAACCTCGACGCGCTCGGACAGGCCACCGACTACTCGGCGACCGTGACCGCACGGACGCAGGACGGTGCGGAGGAGACGAGCCGGCTCGGCGTGAACGAACCGCTCGCGATCGGCGGGACGAACGTGTACCTGCTCGGCAACGGCTACGCGATGCAGGTCACCGTGCGCGACGGCGAGGGCGACGTGGCGTTCCAGGACGTCGTGCCGTTCCTGCCCGAGGACGCGAACTACACCTCGACGGGTGTCATCAAGGTCCCGGACGCGTCGCCCGACCAGCTCGGCATGATCGGCTTCTTCTACCCGACCGCGGTCAAGCAGGGCTCCGGTGCGTTCGCGTCGGCCTACCCGGACACCGAGAACCCGATGCTGTCGCTGCAGGTGTACACCGGCGACCTCGGGCTCGACGACGGTGTGCCGCAGAGCGTGTACCAGCTCTCGACGAAGGGCCTGACGCAGATCGCCGGTCGGCAGTCGGACGCCCCGAGCATCTCGATGAAGCCCGGCGAGACGAAGCAGCTCCCGGACGGCGCCGGCTCGATCACGTTCGACGGTGTGAAGCGGTACGTCTCGCTCGACGTGCACCACGACCCGTCGCAGCTCTGGGTCGCCGCGTTCGCGATCCTGTCGGTGCTCGGCCTGCTCACCTCGCTGTTCGTCCCGCGTCGACGCGTGTGGGTCAAGGCCGTGCGCCGGACCGGGGCGGAGCACGGGGAGTTCGACCTCGAGTACGCGGGTCTGGCCCGCGGCGAGGACCCGAACCTCGAGCGGGCGGTTGCGGATATCGCCCAGCGGCACATGTCGGACCTCGGAGTTAGGATCGCCCAGTGAACACGACCACACTCGCCACCTACTCGGTGGTCCTGACGTACTCCGCGATGGCGGTCTACGTCATCGCGTTCATCTCGTTCGCGCTGGACATGGCCAAGCGCGCCGGCGCCGTCGGCACCGCCGGGTCGGCGGCAGGCACCGGTGCGCGGGACGGCGCGGCGACCACCGTCGCGACCGTCCAGGGCGGCACCGTCGTCCTCGAACGCGTCGAGCAGACGAGCCCGGGCGGCGGTCAGCGCGGGTCGCGCTTCGAACGCGTCGGCATGGCGATGACCGTGCTCGCCCTCGTGGTGCACGTCGGCGCGATCGTCCTGCGGGGCATCGCGGCCGAGCGGGTGCCGTGGGGCAACATGTTCGAGTTCTCGCTGACGGGGACCGGGCTCATCATCCTGGTGTTCCTGCTCGTACAGTTCTGGCAGGACCTCGAGTTCCTCGGCGTGTTCATCACCGGCCTGACGATCATCCTGCTCGGCATCGCCACCGTGAACTACTACGTGCCCGTCGTCCCGCTGCAGCCCGCGCTGCAGTCGTACTGGCTCGTCATCCACGTCTTCGTCGCCATCGCCGGCACCGGGTTCTTCGCCCTCGGCGCGGGGCTCGCGGTCTCGCAGCTCGTCCAGACGTACCGCCTGGGTCGACCGGAGTCGCGCGGGCTCCGCTTCATGGCGACGCTGCCCGACGCGGACCGTCTCGAGGTGCTCAGCTACCGCGTGATCCTGGTCGGCTTCGTGCTCTGGACCTTCACGCTCATCGCCGGTGCCATCTGGGCCGAGCGCGCCTGGGGTCGGTACTGGGGGTGGGACACCAAGGAGGTCTGGACCTTCATCATCTGGGTGCTCTACGCCGGGTACATCCACGCGCGTGCGACCCGAGGGTGGCGCGGCGCACGGTCGTCCTGGCTGGCCCTCATCGGCTTCGCGGCCGTGATGTTCAACTTCTCGGTCGTCAACGTCTTCTTCAAGGGCCTGCACAGCTACTCGGGGCTCTGATCCCCGCGCGTCGACGACGCGCGACGCCGGGACGGACGGGAGGCCCGACACCAGCTGGTGTCGGGCCTCCCGTCCGTCGTCCGGTCGCGTCGCGACTACTCGGCGGCCAGGACCGCGTGCACCCGCCCGAGCCGCGCCTCCCACCACGCGGTGCGCTCGGGGGAGGCCGCCCAGCGGTCGAGGAGTGCGGTGTCCGCCTCCACCCGGCGGACGGCGATCCGCCCGTCGACGGGCAGGAGCGGGTCGGCGGTGACGTCGCCCGTGAGCATCGCGCCCGTGCCGAGTCCGGCGGCGTAGCCGGGCGCCATCGCGGCCGCGGCGAGGAACGCGCCCATCCCGAGGCCGACGGAGGTGTCGAGCGCGCTGGAGACCACGCAGGGCAGGCCGGCCCCGGCGATCACTGCGCGGGCCGCAGTGACACCGCCGAGGGGCTGGGCCTTGACGACGAGGACGTCGGCGGCGCCGGCCCGGGCGACGGCCAGCGGGTCGGCGGCCTTGCGGACGCTCTCGTCCGCCGCGATCGGGACGCCGAGGCCGGCCACGCGGGTCCGGAGGGTGGCGAGGTCGGCGACCGACGCGACGGGCTGCTCGGCGTACTGCAGACGGAACGGAGCGAGCCGTTCCAGCGCGTGGGTCGCGGCGTCGAGCGACCACAGCCCGTTCGCGTCGACCCGCACGGCTGCGTCCTCGCCCATGCTGCGACGGACGGCCGCGACCCGGGCGACGTCGTCGTCGATGCTCGTGCCGGGCCCGGCGACCTTCACCTTCGCGGTCGTGCACCCGGGGTAGCGCAGGAGCAGGTCGGGGACGTCCGCCGCGGCGACCGCCGGGACCGTGGCGTTGACCGGGACCGAGTCCGCAGCCGGCTCGTGCCGCGTCCACCCGAAGTCGACGGCGGCACGGAGCCAGGCGGCGGCCTCGGCGTCGTCGTACTCGACGAAGGGGGAGAACTCGGTCCACCCCTCCGGACCGCGCATGACGACCGCCTCACGGACGGTGATGCCGCGGAAGCGGACCCGCATCGGCAGCGCGACGACCCGGGCGGTGGCGAGCAGGTCGTCGAGGTCGGGGAGCACGGGCCCGGCGGACGGCACCGGCTCGGACGACGGCGCACCGCCGCGGTCCTCGGACGACGGGAGACTGGTCGGCGGGGTCACATCGGGCACGCTGCCATCCTCCCAGCACCGTCCCGGGGTCCTCCCGGCTGTTCCGAGGGGACCGCCAGGGCAGCGCACTAGCATCGCTCCGGTCGACCACCGGTCGGCGGGTCGGCACCGTCTCCGGAGCCGACCGTGGGACCGACGAGGTGGACCGACGAGGAGGCCCGGTGGCGACCGACGAGTTCGCGCGGCTCATGCGCCAGGGCACCGTCGACGTCTCCCGTCCGACCGCCGCCCGACGCCGGAACCCCGCCGTCGGGAAGATCGCGCTCGGGCTGGCCGTCGTCGCGGCGGCCGTGGACGCGAGCGCCTTCGCGGTCTTCATGGGCGGGGACACCACCTTCGCGTTCGGCATCTGCTTCGTGGTCGTCTTCCTCACCCTGGTCGCTGCGGTCCTCGGGTTCATCTCGGCGGTCGGGTCGTTCGGCCGCTGGTACGGGGTCGTCGGGGTCGTGCTCGCCTTCTTCGCGAACCCGGTGATCCTCATCGTGCTCGTCGTCATCGTCGCGCCCGAGATGCTCGCCGGCATGGATCGCTAGCCCGGTCGGACCCGGCTGCAGGGGCCCGCGGTAGGTTCGGGACATGCCCTCTGCCGTCTCCGACCTGTTCGACCCCGACGTCTGGACCGCCGCTCCGATCGCCGAGCGGTTCACCGACATCACGTACCACAAGCACGTCTCCGGCGGCATCGTCCGGGTCGCGTTCGACCGCCCCGAGGTCCGGAACGCCTTCCGCCCGCGGACGGTCGACGAGCTGTACCGCGCGCTCGACGACGCCCGACAGGACCCGCGTGTCGGCGTGGTGCTGCTGACCGGCAACGGCCCGAGCCCGAAGGACGGCGGGTGGGCGTTCTGCTCCGGCGGCGACCAGCGCATCCGGGGGCGGAGCGGCTACCAGTACGTCGGTGACGAGGGGGCGCCGCCCGAGGGCGTCGACCCCGCCGCGGCGCAGGCGTCGATGGGGCGGCTGCACGTCCTCGAGGTGCAGCGCCTCATCCGGATGATGCCGAAGGTCGTCATCGCCGTCGTCCCCGGATGGGCGGCCGGCGGGGGGCACTCGCTGCACGCGATCTGTGACCTGACCATCGCGAGCGCCGAGCACGGGAAGTTCAAGCAGACCGACGCCGACGTCGGCTCGTTCGACGGTGGGTACGGCAGCGCCTACTACGCGAAGCAGATCGGCCAGAAGCTCGCGCGCGAGGTGTTCTTCCTGGCCGAGGAGTACTCGGCCCAGCGCGCGTACGAGATGGGCGCGGTGAACAAGGTCGTGCCGCACGAGGACCTCGAGCGTGAGGCGATCCGCTGGGGCGAGACGATCCTCGGCAAGTCGCCGACCGCGATCCGGATGCTCAAGTACGCCTTCAACGCGGTCGACGACGGCATGGTCGGCCAGCAGGTCTTCGCCGGCGAGGCCACCCGGCTCGCCTACGGCACGGACGAGGCCGTCGAGGGCCGCGACTCCTTCCTCGAGAAGCGCGCGCCCGACTGGACCGGCTTCCCCTGGCACTACTGATGCCCCGCCCGCTGGTCGCGACGAGCGCGGCCGACCCGTCGGTCGTGCTCCGCGGCCTGGAGGCTGCCCTCACCGGCGGCCCCGCACTGCTCCCCGTCGCGGTCGGCGCTCCGCCGCTGCCGACACGAGCGCCGGCGACCGTGCCGGAGCGGGTCGCCCTGGTCGTCGAGACGAGCGGCTCCACCGGGACCGGCAAGCGCGTCGCACTCTCGTCGGCGGCGTTGCTCGCCGGAGCCGCCGCCGCGGACGCGGCCCTCGGCGGGCCCGGTGGCTGGGTGCTCGCCCTGCCGACGCACTACATCGCCGGGCTCAACGTGCTGACCCGATCGGTCGTCGCCGGCACCACGCCGGTCGTCGTCCCGCCTGGGCACTTCGACCCGGGGGCGTTCGCCGACGCGGCCGACCGGCTCGAGGTCGGGCCGGCCGCTCCACGGCGGTACACGTCGCTCGTGCCGGTCCAGCTCGCGCGGGTGCTCGACGACCCTCGAGCCGCCGCGGCACTGGCACGGTTCGACGCGGTGCTGGTCGGGGGGCAGGCGACCCCGGCGACCCTGACCGACCGGGCGCGCGCGGCCGGCGTCCGGGTCGTGACGACGTACGGCGCGAGCGAGACGAGCGGGGGGTGCGTCTACGACGGCGTGCCGTTCGACTCCGTCCGTGCCGCGGTCGTCGACGGCGAGTTGCACCTGGCCGGGCCGATGCTCGCCGAGGGCTACCTGGACGACGACGAGCGGACCGCAGCCGTCTTCACCGAGCGCGACGGGCACCGCTGGTACCGCACCGGTGACGCCGCGACGGTCGTCGGCGGGCGGGTCCGGGTGTCCGGCCGTCTGGACGACGTGGTGGTCTCGGGTGGCGAGAAGGTCCCGCTCGGGGCGGTGGAGCGGATCGTGCGGGACCTCCCGGGCCAGGACGGCGCGGTCGTGACGCGTCGGGCGTCGGGGGAGTGGGGCGAGGTGCCGGTCGTGGTGACCGAGCACGCGGTGCCGCTCGAGGTCGTCCGCGCCCGCGTGGGGGACGTGCTCGGTCGGGCTGCCCGTCCCGCCGCAGTGCTCGTCGTGGACCGGATGCCGATGCTCCCGTCCGGCAAGCCCGACCGGTGGGCCGTCCGGACGTTGGCCGACCCCGGCGCCTGACACCGGCGGGCCCACGAGCCGCCCGGAGTCCGGACCGGCGGTGGCCGTCCGACGGACACGCCGTGCGCGGATACGATGGGCGGTCGTGGCAGGAGCGAAGAACACGACACGTCCCAAGGGCAGGTCCGGCAACCCCGCGAAGGCGGCAGCACCGCAGCGCAGCGCCCGTCGCGCGACCGCGCGCGACTGGATCGGCGGGGCACGGCTGCGGACCCTGACGCTCGGCGTCGTCCCCGTGGTGCTCGGCACCGGTGTGGCGTACGTCGACAGCCGCGTCCCGGGGGACTTCGGGTCGTTCCTGTCGACCGACGGGCGTCTCGCCGTCGCGCTGCTCGCCCTCGCCGTGGCGCTGTTCCTGCAGATCGGTGTGAACTACAGCAACGACTACTCGGACGGGGTCCGCGGGACCGACGAGTTCCGGGTCGGTCCGGCTCGGCTGACGGGGGCGGGCCTGGCCCGACCGCGGACGGTCCTGACGGTCGCCCTGACGTTCTTCGCCCTCGCGGCGGTCGCCGGCCTCGTCATCGTGGTGCTCACCCAGCTGTGGTGGCTGATCGCGGTCGGAGCGGCCGCGATCGTGGCCGCCTGGTTCTACACCGGAGGCAAGACGCCGTACGGGTACAACGCGCTCGGCGAGGTCTTCGTGTTCGTGTTCTTCGGGCTCGTCGCGGTGCTCGGCACCCAGTACGTGCTCATCGGTCAGGTCACCCTGAGCGGCTGGGCGGCAGCCGTTGCCGCGGGCTTGTTCGCGTGCGCCGTGCTCATGGTGAACAACATCCGCGACATCGACGAGGACACGGCGGCGGGCAAGCGCACCCTGGCGGTCGTGGTCGGACGGCCGGTCGCGCGGGTGCTGTTCGCGCTCTTCCTGATGCTGCCCTACGTGGTGCTCGTCTGGTTCGTGGTGCTGTACTTCCGCAGCGGGTACACGTACTTCTCCCTGCTGCTCGCGCTGCCGGCGCTGGCGATCGGCGTGTCCTCGCGGAAGCCGCGGGAGCTCATCACGGCGTTGCAGCTGTCGTCGTTCTCCGCCCTGGCGTTCGGCGTCGTGCTCGCCGCCACGCTGGCCGTCCAGCCGTAGCGGTCGGCCGCGGCCGGGTCGGCTACTGCTTCCCGGTGTCGATGCCCGCGGTACCGGCGGAGCCGTTGCGGCCCGTGTCGTGCAGGGGGTCGGTGTCGGCGGCGTCGACGAAGTCGTCCTCGAAGTCGCTGTCGGCGTCGCGCTCCGGACGCGCCCGGCGTTGGGCGATCGACGACGTCACCGCGCTCCGGAGGCCGGGCAGCGCGATGTACGACACGAGCAGGCCGATCAGTGCCGCGCCGATCGCCGCCCACCACCAGGGCAGGCCGACCAGGAGCAGCAGGAGGAGCGCCGCCGCGAAGATGCCGAGCCGGGCGAGGGTGTACACGAGCCACGCTTTCACCCTCCAAGTGTACGGACGTGGGGTCGACGGACGCCCTGCCGGACGCCAGGGGGGTCACAGACTGCCGACCTAGACTCCGGGGATGGTCAGACTGTGGCTCGTCATCGTCGTCGCCGCCGTGGCGTTCACGGTGTACGCGCTCATCGACTGTGCCACGATGCCCCGGTCCCGCGTGCGGTCGCTGCGCAAGGGCATCTGGGTCCTGCTCGTCGTCGTGCTCCCCGTCGTCGGCGGCGTGCTGTGGTTCCTGCTCGGTCGGACGCCGGCGCGCGGTCCACGCGGTGGCGGTGGCGGAGGTGCCGGGTACCGTGGTCCCGAAGACGACCCGGACTTCCTCGGGGGCACGACGCCTCCCGGACCGCAGAGCGATGACAAGGACCAGGACGACGCGACCCTCCGATCCCTCGAAGAACAGTTCCACGACGGCGACGACGACGGCCGCCCCGATCGCTGACGGCGCGCCCGCTGACGGTGTCCCCGCTGACGGACGGGCCGCCCCCGGCGCGTCCGGCAGTCCCGCGACGGACTTCGCACTCGCCTTCCTGCAGGAGCTCGCCCGCGCCGGCGTGACCGACGTCGTCGTCAGTCCCGGCTCCCGGTCGCAGGCACTGGCCCTCGCCGCGGTGGCGCTCGAACGAGCGGGTGGCATCAGCGTGCACGTCCGCCTCGACGAGCGGACGGCGGGGTTCTTCGCGCTCGGCCTCGCGGTCGAGTCCGGCCGGCCCGCCGCGGTCGTGACCACGTCGGGCACCGCCGTGGCGAACCTGCACCCCGCCGTGCTCGAGGCGCACCACTCCGGCGTGCCGATGATCGTCGTCTCGGCGGACCGCCCCGCGGAACTCCGTGGGATCGGGAGCAACCAGACCACCGTGCAGCCGGGCATGTTCGGGCCGGCCGTCGCGTTCGTGCGGGACGTGCAGGCGCCGAGTACGCACGGTGTGGACGACCGGGTCCGCGCCACGGTCCGGGCCCTCGTGCGGGAGGCCGTCGCCGCTGCCGCCGGTCACGCCGGGCAGCCCGGGCCGGTCCAGCTCGACCTCGCCTTCCGCGAGCCGCTCTCCGCCGGGCTCGACGGTGCCGAGGGGGTGCCGGACGCCGACATCGACCTCGAGTTCGCGCGCCGCCGCACCACCGCAGCGCTGCCGGAGGCCGTGCTCACCCCCGACGACGAACCGGCCACGGTCGTGATCGCCGGACACGACGCCGGTGTCGACGCCGAGCGCATCGCCTGGGAGCTCGGGGCGCCGCTGCTCGCCGAGGTGTCGAGCGGGGCGCGCTTCGGCCGGAACGCCGTCGCCGCCTACCGGGACCTCCTCAGGGACGCCTCCTTCGGCGGTCGGGTGCGTCGCGCCGTCGTCCTCGGACACCCGACCCTCAGCCGTGAGGTCCCGGCGCTCCTGCAGCGTGCCGACGTCGAGACGGTGGTGGTGCGCGGAGCGGGTGCCGACGTCTACGACCCGGCACGGGCCTCCCGGCCGACGGCGACCACGCAGGTCGTCTCCGGGGTCCGCGTGACCGGACCGACCGGGCCCGCGCACCGGGCCTGGGTGGGGCGGTGGGTGACCGCGAGCCGCTCGCTGCTCGGCGGCGGTGACGCCGGACCCGACCTCGAGGCGAAGCGGTCCGCGGACCGCGCCGAGCGGAACCGGTTCCTCAAGGACGAGGTCGCGCTGCGCCGCCGTCCGGTCGACCGGGCCATGCTCGCCGAGGCGGTGTGGGGCGCGACCTGGCCACATGACCGGCTGGTCTTCGGGGCGTCCCAGATCATCCGCGAAGCGGACATGACCGTTCCCGGCAAGAAGATCCGGGTGCACGCGAACCGGGGTCTGGCGGGCATCGACGGGACGGTCTCGACGGCCCTCGGCATCGCCACCGCGCTCGAGGCGACGGCCGGCACGGCGGGGACGACCCGCGTCGTCGTCGGGGACCTCACGTTCCTGCACGACCTCGGCGGCCTCGTCACCGGGACCGAGGAGCACCGCCCGCGGCTCCAGGTCGTCGTCGGGAACGACGGCGGCGGGGCGATCTTCCGGGGGCTCGAGGTCGCCGCGACCACGGCGCCGGAGGACATGCGGCGGATGATGACCACCCCGCAGGACGTCGACGTCGAGCGGGTCGTGACCGGGCTCGGGTGGGAGTACCGCCGCGCGGAGACGTGGGGAGACCTCGAGCGCGTGCTGACCGACCCCGCCGAGCGGGTGGTCATCGAGGTGCCGCTGGCGGACTGACCGGGCCGCTGCCGGCGGACGGCCGGTGCCGGCGCCCGGCCGGTGCTCAGGCCAGCGCGTCGGTGATCGGCCGGAACTTCAGCCGTGTCTCCGCGACCTCGCGGGCCGGGTCCGACCCGGCGACGATGCCGGCGCCCGCCCAGGCGCGCACCGACCCGTCGTCCCCGATCTGCGCGCTCCGCAGGGCGAGCATCCACTCGCCGTCCCCGGAGGCACCGAGCCAGCCGACGGGACCGGCGTACCGACCCCGGTCCACGCCCTCGAACTCCGCGACCAGGCGGACGGCGACGTCGGTGGGGGTGCCCGCGACCGCGGCGGTCGGGTGCAGCACGTCCGCCACGTCGAGTGCGGTGACGCCGGCGGGCAGCACGGCCTCGACGTCGCTGGCGAGGTGCCAGAGGTTCGGCAGCTGCAGTCGGAAGGGTTGCGGGTCGACGCGCAGGTCGGCCGCGATCGGGCGGAGCGACGCGACGAGGCTGGAGATCGCGAAGGCGTGTTCCTGCAGGTCCTTCGCACTGGCGGCGAGGGTCTCCGCGGCGATGCGGTCGCGCTCGGCGTCGGCCCCGCGGGCGGCGCTGCCGGCGAGCACCCGCGCGGTCAGGGTCCGGCCCTCGGTCCGGGCCAACGTCTCGGGGGTGGCGCCGACGAGCCCGTCGACCGCGAAGGTCACGCACGACGGGTACGCGGCGGCGAGGTCGAGCAGCACCGCCCGGCGGTCGGCACCGGCGGGCAGCGTCCCGACCAGGTCCCGCGCCAGCACGACCTTCTGCGCACGGCCGGCCGCGATCGCGCGGACGGCGGCGGCGACCGAGGCGGCGTAGGCGTCCTCGTCGACCGCTCCCGGGCGCAGCGGCACGGAGACGTGCGGGCCCACGCGGGGGACCGGGACCGACGTGCTCGAGAAGGGCAGGGGAGCGGGGGAGTCCGTCGTGTCGATCGCGGTGATCCACGCGCGCCCCCGTCGCCTGCCGACCACGACGCGCGGCACGATGAGCACGCTCGTCGCGGCGGAGTCGTTGGCGAAGGCGAAGGTCCCGAAGGCCACCAGACCGGTGCCCCGCAACCGCACCGGGTCGTCGACGGTGGCTGCGGCGGTGAGCTCGCGCCAGACGGCGGACGCGGCACGCATCCGGTCCGGGCCGGAGAACTCGAACCGGAGCGCTTCACCGATCCCGACGATCCCGTCCCCGTTCCGCACGAAGGCCAGCGGGTGTTCGGCGAGGGTGTGGCGGAGCACGGCGCCCGGGTCGTCGAGGATCCGGGTCGAGACCGTGAGCGGCTGCACCGCTGTGGCGGGACGGGTCACGGACCGATGCTACGCGCCGACCAGGACGGCGGTCGCCCGGTCCACGACGGGCCGGGGCGCCTGCCGTGCACGTCCGGGACGCGCCCGGGCTGGTGCGCTCCTGCACACCTGCCGGGAAGCGCCCGGCCGCGGGCTCTAGGATGACCGGGTGAGCAGAGCGGACATGCACAAGCGGCCGGACGAAGTGGCGGCCATGTTCGACGACGTCGCAGCGAAGTACGACCTGACCAACGACATCCTGTCGGCCGGCAACGCCCCGCTGTGGCGCGTCGCGACGGTCAAGGCCGTCGGCCCCCAGCCCGGCGAGCGCGTGCTCGACCTGGCGGCGGGGACGGGCACGAGCTCGGCGGCCCTCGCCAAGAAGGGTGCCGAGGTCACCGCACTCGACCTGTCGTCCGGCATGATCGCGGTCGGTCGTGAGCGCCACCCCGAGATCACCTTCGTCGAAGGGGACGCCGAGCACCTGCCGTTCGAGGACGAGTCCTTCGACGCGGTCACGATCTCGTTCGGCCTGCGCAACGTCAACGACCCGATGCAGGCGCTCACCGAGATGCTCCGCGTCCTCAAGCCCGGCGGCCGGGTCGTCGTCTGCGAGTTCTCGACGCCGCCGTTCGCCGCCCTCCGGTTGGGTTACACCACGTACCTCAAGCGCGTCCTGCCGGGCATCGCCAAGCTCTCCAGCAGCAACCCGGCCGCGTACCGCTACCTGGCCGAGTCGATCGAGGCGTGGCCGGACCAGCAGGTCCTCAGCCAGTGGCTCCGCGGCGTCGGGTTCACGATGGTCGCGCACCGCAACCTGACCGCCGGGATCGTCGCGCTGCACCGCGGTCGCAAGCCGGTCGCCGGCAGCGTCCGCGAATCGGCTGCCCGTCGTGCGAAGGCGCGTCGCGACCACCAGCCGACGGGCGAGCAGCCCCGCGTCGAGCCCGAGGCCCAGGCCTAGGCCCCGCGGCCCAGGTCCCCACCGCCACCTGCGAGTACGGAGCAGTAGTTGAACCCGAGTGTCCCGGTCGCACGACGCGCGCCGAGTCTCCGCGCCTCCCTGGGCATCGGGGAACGGCTGTTCGCCACCCCCGCGGACCGGCGCTTCATCGCCGCGGTCGACGACGGCCTCGAGCTCGTCGAGCAGGGGCTCGAGGACGCGATGCGCTCCGCCGACACCCTGGCGGACACCACGAGCCGCTACCTGCTCGCCGCGGGTGGCAAGCGCATCCGCCCGACCCTGACGCTCCTCATCGCGCAGCTCGGCGACGGCGTGACCGACCACGTCGTGAAGGCCGCGGTCAGCGTGGAGATGACCCACCTGGCGTCGCTCTACCACGACGACGTCATGGACGAGGCGCCGGTGCGTCGCGGCGTGCCGGCCGCCCACGTCACGTACGGCAACAACATCGCGATCCTGACCGGCGACCTGCTCTTCGCCCGTGCGTCCCTCATCACGGCGGACCTCGGGCCGGAGGGCATCCGCATGCAGGCCGAGACGTTCCAGCGTCTCTGCATGGGCCAGCTGCACGAGACCACGGGGCCACAGCCCGAGGACGACCCGGTCGAGCACTACATCCAGGTCCTCAGCGACAAGACCGGGTCGCTCATCGCCACCGCCGCCCGGGCCGGCGTGATGTTCTCCGGAGCGGACCGCTCGCTCCTCGATGCCGTCGGCACCTTCGGCGAGAAGGTCGGCGTCGCGTTCCAGCTCGTCGACGACGTCATCGACCTCGCCCCGGCGAAGGACAAGACCGGCAAGATCGCCGGCAACGACCTCCGCGCCGGCGTCGACACGCTGCCGCTGCTGCAGCTCCGGCGACGCGCCTCGGCCGACGCGGGCGCCTCGTCCCTCCTCGCCCGCATCGAGCGCGACGTCCGGGACGCCCCCGACGACGCCGTCCACTCGCCGGCCTACCAGAGCGCCGTCGCCGAGCTCCACGACCACGAGGCGACCCTCGCCACCCGCGCCCTCGCCGCCGGTTGGGCCGACGAGGCGGTGGCCGCCCTGGCCCCGCTCCCGGACGGCACGGTGAAACGAGCCCTCACCCGGTTCGCGGAGACGGTCGTCGACCGCAGCCGCTGACCCGCGGCGCCGGTCCCCGACCGCGTCCGCTGACCTGAACGAACTGGAGACCGATCAGTGCCCACCCTCCGACTCGCCATCGTCGGCGCCGGTCCGGCCGGCATCTACGCCGCGGACATCCTCCTGCGGGAGGCTCGCGGCTTCGACGTCTCGATCGACCTCTTCGAACAGCTCCCGGCCCCGTACGGGCTGGTCCGCTACGGCGTCGCGCCCGACCACCCGCGCATCAAGGGCATCGTCAACGCGCTCCGTGACGTCCTCGACCGCGGCGACATCCGCATCTTCGGCAACGTCCGGTTCGGTCAGGACATCACGCTCGACGACCTCAAGCGGCACTACAACGCGGTCGTGTTCTCGACCGGCGCGATCAAGGACGCCGACCTGGACATCCCGGGCATCGACCTGGACGGGTCGTACGGTGCGGCCGACTTCGTCAGCTGGTTCGACGGCCACCCGGACGTCCCGCGCACCTGGCCGCTCACCGCGGAGAGCGTCGCGGTGATCGGCAACGGCAACGTCGCCCTCGACGTCTCGCGCATCCTCGCCAAGCACGCCGAGGACCTGCTGCCCACCGAGATCCCGGCGAACGTGTACGAGGGGCTGCGGTCGTCACCGGTCACGGACGTGCACGTGTTCGGTCGACGCGGACCGGCGCAGGTCAAGTTCACGCCGCTCGAGCTCCGTGAACTCGGCGAGCTGCGCGACGTCGACATGGTCGTGTACGACGAGGACTTCGACCACGACGAGGCCTCGAAGCTCGCCATCCAGACGAACAAGCAGGTCACCGTGATCGACCGCGTCCTGCAGCAGTGGCGCACGCGTGAGGTCGGCACCGCCAGCCGCCGTCTGCACCTGCACTTCTACGCGAAGCCGCTCGAACTGCTCGGCGACGAGGACGGCAGGGTCCGTGCCATCCGGTACGAGCGCACGCGCCCGGACGGCCAGGGCGGCGTCGAGGGCACCGGCGAGGTCCGCGAGTTGCCGATCCAGGCGCTCTACCGCGCCGTCGGGTACGTCGGTTCGCCCCTGCCCGGCGTCCCGTTCGACGAGCGCTACGGCGTCATCCCGAACCACGAGGGCCAGGTGCTGGACGCCGACGCCACCCCGATCCCCGGGGTCTACGCGACGGGGTGGATCAAGCGTGGCCCGGTCGGCCTCATCGGGCACACCAAGTCCGACGCGATGGAGACCGTGCAGCACATCGTCACCGACCAGGGCAGCTGGTGGACGCCGGAGGACCCGTCGGAGGAGGCCGTCCCGGCGCTCCTCCGGGAGCGCGGTGTCGACTTCACCGACCTGGACGGGTGGCACGCGCTCGACGAGCACGAGATCGCGCTCGGCGAGGCCGAGGGCCGCGCCCGCGTGAAGGTCGTGCCGCGCGACGAGATGATCGACGTCTCGCTCCGCCGCAGCCACGCAGGCTCGCAGGGCTGACCGTGACCGGAACGCGCCCGGCACCCCGCACCGGGGTGCCGGGCGCGCCGTCGTCCGGGCGCCTGGTGGGGGTGGACGTCGCCCGGGCGGTCGCGCTGCTCGGGATGATGGCGGCACACGTCGGGGACGTGGCCGAGCAGGTCGACTGGGCCGACCCGACCAGCTGGAGCGCGGTGGTCAACGGTCGGTCCGCCGCGTTGTTCGCGGTCCTCGCCGGGGTGTCGATCGGTCTCGTGAGCGGTCGGGAGGCGCCTCCTGGCCCGCCGACGATCGGTCGGGTCCGCGCGCGCCTGGCGCTCCGGGCCGTCGTCGTGGTCGCCGTCGGGTTCGTGCTCATGGCGCTCGGCACGCCGGTCTACGTCGTCCTGCCCACGTACGGCGCCCTGTTCCTGCTCGCCCTGCCCGTCCTCCGGTGGCGGTCGTGGGCGTTGCTCGTGCTCGCCGCGGCCTGTGCCCTCGCATCGGCGCCCGTCGTCGTCGCGGTCCTGCCCGCGTACGCGGACGCGGGGATGACCGGTGTGCAGCTCGGGCTCGTCTACCCCGTCGTCACCTTCGCCACGTACGTGTTCGTCGGGCTGGCCGTGGCGCGGTCCCGGGCCGGCGCGACGGGCACCGACACGCTGCGGCAGGTCGCGCTGTTCGTCACGGGTGCCGTGGTCGCCGCGGCCGCCTACGTGATCGGTGCGGTGGCCGCGCCCGTCCCGGCGGACACCACCGGTGCGTTCCCCGGGGTGCCCTTCGTCCCGGCCGGTTCGGACACCGCGCAGGCGGTCGCGCAGGTCTTCCTGTCGCCGCGGGACCACTCGTCATCGATCGTCGACGTCGTGGGCACGGCGGCGGTCGCGGTCGCCGTGATCGCCCTGTGCCGCCTCGTGTTCGACGGGCACGGACCGGCCGTCGCACGGGTCGCGTTCCCCCTGGCCGCCGTCGGCTCGATGCCGCTCAGCGTCTACGCGCTGCACCTGGTCGTCATCGCGGCGTGGCCGGACCTGCCGCACGGACCGACGACGTGGTGGGCGTTCACCGTCGGGGCCGTCCTGTTCGCGATGGTCTGGCGCCGCTTCCTCGGCCGTGGACCGCTCGAGCGGCTCACCGCGGCGGTGGCGTCGGCGGTGCCCCTCCGACCCGACGGGGAACGGAGCGGGGTCCGGTCCTGACCGGCCGCCCCGTCGGGGACGCTCCGGCCGGACCCCGGGACGGCCGGGCCGACGTGCCGGACGCCGGAGGTGCCTCCCGGGCCACTACTGCAGCGCCGCGGTGAGCCGCGCGATGTTGTCGAAGACCCGCGACCGGCGAGGCCGGGCGAGCCACTCGTCGAGCGTGAGCTCACGGCTGGCCGCCCGGTAGTCGTCCTGCACCCCGCGCAGGGCCTGCACGAACGTCCTGCCGCGCACCATCACGGAGATCTCGAGGTTCAGCGTGAAGGAGCGCATGTCCATGTTGCTCGACCCGATCACGGCGACGTCGTCGTCGATCGTGAAGTGCTTCGCGTGCAACACCGTCGGCGCGCGGTAGAGCCAGATCCGCACGCCGGCCCGCAGCAGTCCCTCGTAGTAGGAGCGCTGCGCGTGCCAGGTCATGGCGTGGTCGCCGATCTCCCCGACGAACAGCTCGACGTCCACCCCGCGTTGGGCCGTCGTCGTGATGGCGTACAGCATCGAGTCGTCCGGCACGAAGTACGGCGAGGTGATCGTCACCCGGTCCTGCGCCGAGTACAGCAGCGCGTTGAAGAGGCGGAGGTTGTTCTCGCCGTCGAACCCGGGTCCGGAGGGCACGACCTGGCAGTCCAGGGCGTCGGCGCGGTCGGCGCGGTGCACGGGGTCGCTCTCGCGGAGCAGGAGCTCGTCGGTCTCGCTGTACCAGTCCGTGACGAACAGCGCGTTGATGCCGGCGACGACCGGGCCCTCGAACCGGGCGAAGAGGTCGCGCCAGCGCAGGCCGCGGTCGATGTTGGCCTTCAGGTCGTACGACCGGTCGATGAGGTTCTGCGAGCCCGTGAACGCCACGGAACCGTCGACGACCAGGATCTTCCGGTGGTTCCGGAGGTCCGGGCGCTGGAACTTCCCCTGCAGGGGCTGCAGCGGCAGCATCAGGTTCCACTCGATGCCCGCCGCGTCGAGGAACGCGAGCGTCTCCTTGAAGTGCGGGTAGCTCTTGCTCGCCCAGTGGTCCATGAGGAACCGGACGGTCACGCCGCGAGCCCGTGCCCGCGCCAGGGACTCGAAGAACGGCCGTGTGGTGGGGTCGAGCGAGGCGATGTAGAACTCGACGTGCACGAACCGTCGCGCGGCGTCCACGGCGTTCGTCATCTCGGCGAACGCGTCGTCGTAGTGCGGGTACAGCTCGGCCTGGTTGCCACCGACCAGCGGCATCGCCCCGAGCTGACGGTTCAGGCGGGTGATGCTCTCGAGCCACGCCGGCCACAGGTGGTCGCGGCGGACGCGCTCGATGCCCTCGGTCTGCTCGAGGATGTAGCGGTTGATCTCGGTTTGCTTCTCCCGACGGGAGCGGGGCAGCTTCGTCGACCCGAGGACGAGGAACAGGATGAACCCGATGTAGGGGATCAGGAAGATGGCGAGCAGCCAGCCGGTCGCGGTCTGCGGCTTGCGGTTGATCGGGACGTAGACGAGCGAGAACGCGCGGATCGCCAGGTCCAACAGGATGAGGACGACGACGAGTGCGACGACGAGCCAGTGCTCCACGGGGTCGGGTGTGCGGAGGAGCGGGCGGTCAGCGGAAGTTGATGAACTGGAGCGGCACGTCGAACTCTTCGCCCTTGAGCAGCTGGATCGTCTGCTGGAGGTCGTCGCGGCTCTTCGAGGACACGCGGAGCTCGTCGCCCTGCACCTGGCTCTTCACGCTCTTCGGCGCTTCTGCCCGGATGACGGCGCCGATCTTCTTGGCGACGTCCTGCTCGATGCCGTTCTTGAACGACACGTCGATGCGGAACTCCTTGCCGGACGGGTACGGGTCACCCGCGTCGAGGCTCTTCAGGCTGATGCCGCGCTTGATCGCCTTCGTCTGGAGCACGTCCAGGACGGCCAGGGCACGCTCCTCGGTCGAGGCCTTGATGAGCACGTCCTCGCCGCTGAACGCGACCGATGCACCGACGCCCTTGAAGTCGTAGCGTTGCTCGATCTCCTTCGCCGCCTGGTTGAGGGCGTTCTCCGCCTCCATCTTGTCGACCTTGCTGACCACGTCGAAGGAGCTGTCTGCCATGCCCGACAGCCTATCCGGCGGGACGTGGCCCCGTTCCTCGGCGGCCGTGGTCGCGAGCACTCCCGGACATCCGCTATGCTCTTCAGCGCGCCTTCGGTCGGTGACGACACGGGCCGGGTGCGCACATGGCGAGTTACCCAAGCGGCCAAAGGGATCTGACTGTAAATCAGCCGGCGTATGCCTCCGGGGGTTCGAATCCCTCACTCGCCACAGCCCAGCGAAGCTGGCGACACGGCCCCGTCTCCGGACGGGGCCGTTCTCGTTCCCCCGCCGGTCGCCGCACCCGGTCTCGGTCCACCCGGCCCAGAACCCGGCGTCCGGTCTCGTGCCCGCCCGGCCGGGTCCCGTTCCCGACACGGCGTCCGCGGACCGGGTGGGGCAGGATCGGGACCATGACCGATGCCCCGCTCGTCACCGATGCCCCTGACGCCCTCGCCGCCCTCGCCGAGTCGATCGCCCGGGAGGCCGCCGCGCTCGCGGTGCGCCGCCGTGCCGAGGGGGTCGAGGTCGCCGACCGGAAGTCGAGCATCGCGGACGTCGTCACCGCGGCCGACCGGGAGGTCGAGGCACTCGTCCGCCGACGCATCGCCGAGGCCCGGCCGGACGACGCCTTCCTCGGCGAGGAGTCCGGCTCCTCGGGCGGCGCCTCGGGCCTCACCTGGGTCGTCGACCCGATCGACGGCACGGTCAACTACCTGTACGGCAGCCCCGCCTACGCGGTGAGCATCGCGGTCGTGCGCGGTGTGCCGGACCCCGCGCTGTGGGAGCCCGTCGCCGGCGTCGTCATCGCGCCCGCGACCGGCCAGGTGTACCGCGCGGTCGCCGGGGGGCAGGCCACCCTCGACGGCCGACCCGTCACGGTGGCCGCGCCGGCGTCCCTGGCGGAGACGCTCGTCGCGACCGGCTTCGGCTACACCGCCGACCGACGGTGGGAGCAGGCCGCGGTGCTCGCCGGCCTCGTCACCGAGGTGCGGGACGTCCGCCGTGGGGGAGCGGCGGCGTTGGACTGTTGTGCGGTCGGGGCGGGGACCGTCGACGCCTACTACG
Organism: Curtobacterium sp. MCBD17_032; assembly: GCF_003234855.1. Taxonomy (GTDB): domain Bacteria; phylum Actinomycetota; class Actinomycetes; order Actinomycetales; family Microbacteriaceae; genus Curtobacterium. Next base: position 230,595 of record NZ_QKTO01000003.1, on the reverse strand, counting down.
AGCGGGGCATCAACCCGTGGGACATGGCAGCCGGGTCGGTCGTCGCCGCCGCGGCCGGGGCGGTCGTCCGGATCTGGGAAGCCGGGGACACGCGGTCCTTCCTGTTCGCCGCGCCGAGCATCGCGGAGGACCTCGTCACGCTCGTCCGCGCCCTGGAGGAGGACGTCCTCGGTGCCTGAGTGACGACACCCGCTCTGGGGGGCCTGCACGGACGTCCGCACGACTGGCGGGGAGCACCGACCTTTGCTACCGTTCTCGAGTCCCGTTACCTGCTCGTTACCGACGAGCGCCCGTGCCTCGAACTCAGGATCGCCACCGAACGCATGCTCGACTCCTCGCAGACGCCCACGACCATCGACCGCGACGCCGACCAGGCGACGCCGTCCGTGCACCTGACGAGACGAGCTCGGATCGAAGCCGAACGTGCTGCCGCCGGGACGAACCGTCGCCGGAGCGACGCCGCCCGACCCGCGGCGTCCGCGTCGCAGGGCCCGTCGCAGGACGGGGTGCCCGTCACGCCGCCGGCGCCGTCGTCCCCGGTGCTGCCCGCCTCGAGCGTGGCCCCGCGCACGCCGCCGGCGCCGGCGTCGCCGATCGTGGCGCCGCAGGCCGCGTCCGGCCATGCCGCCGACCGCGTGGCCGCCGACCGCGTGGCCCCCGCGGAGCGGTCCGCCGCCGCGGAGCGTCCCGTCCGCCCGCAGCGTGCGACCGACGCGAAGCGCCGTGGACGCGGCGAGCGGTCGACCGGACCGAAGCGTGCTGCGACCACGGCGGCCCGGTCCGCCGGAGGGACGCCCGCCGTACCGACGATCGCCGACGGACCGCGCGTCGACCGGGCCACCCGGCACATCGCGCGCGCGACCCCGACCGCCCGGACGGGTCACGGTGCGTCCTTCCGTCGCACGGCCTCCGGCGTCACGGTGGTCGGCGCACTCCTCTTCACCGCCGGACTCGTCGTCTCGACGTCGCTGCCCGCGCAGGCGCTCTACGTGCCGCAGCCCGGCGCCGTCACCGTCCGCGCGTCCGTGCAGGACGTCCAGTCGCTCTCCGTGGGTGACGCCGTGGAGGGCTCGGTCGACCGTGATGCCTACACGGTCTCGCAGGCGCAGCGCGTCGTGCTCCCGAAGCCGAGCGCGGCCACGAGCGGTGTCGCCGGTGCGGCCGGTGTCGGCACCGCGGCCGGTACCAGCGTCGCCGGTGCGTCGTCCGGCGCGATCCGCTGGCCGTTCCCCACGGCCGTGCCGATCTCGTCCGGGTTCGGTGGTCGGCAGGTGGCCGGGTGCTCGTTCTGCTCGACCTTCCACCAGGGCGTCGACTTCGCTCCCGGGGCGGGGACGCCGATCGGCGTCGTGGCGGACGGCACCGTGATCAAGGTCCAGGCGAACGACGGCGCGTTCGGCAACGACGTCTGGGTCGAGCACGACGTCGCGGGCAAGAAGTTCGTCAGCGTCTACGGGCACATGCTCGACAACTCGTTCGAGGTCGTCCAGGGCCAGCAGGTGAAGGTCGGGGACGTCCTCGGCCTCGTCGGCAGCACCGGCAACTCGACCGGCCCGCACCTGCACCTCGAGATCCGCATCGACGGCGTCCCCGTGGACCCGCTGGCGTGGCTCGAGGCCAACGCGGAGTAGTCCGCACCGACACCGGCCGCGCGCACGTGGTGCGCCGTGACGGTGTCGACGAGGACGGCGCGCCCGGGCGTCGCGGTCGGTTCCGGACCAGCGTCCGGGGTCTGCTATCCTCGTGTGGTGCCGCTCGCGGTACTCGCCCCGATAGCTCAGTGGTAGAGCACTTCCATGGTAAGGAAGGGGTCGTCAGTTCAATCCTGACTCGGGGCTCCGACTCGCAGTGTGATCACTCTCGCAGTGCTGATCACAGCGGATCCCTGGCGGGGTAGCTCAGTTGGTTAGAGCACACGGCTCATAATCGTGGTGTCGCGGGTTCAAGTCCCGCCCTCGCTACCAGCGGTACCGGATCGATCGGTACCCGTGCAAGCACGCAACGCAACGACGGAAGCCCGGCGCACCAGCGCCGGGCTTCCGTCGTTCCCGACTGTCCGGCCGCTCGCCGCCCCGTGCGGGTCCCGCGCGTCACCGGTCGCGGATCGCGATGCCCGAGGTGTCCAGACGGTCCGTCCGGTGGAGCAGGACTCCACCCTCGTGCAGGCTCGCCTCGACCAGGGCGGCTGTCCGGTGCCAGGCAGCGCGACGACGGCGGGCGCCGATCGGACCGCCCGCGACCGCGGCGCCGTGGTCGGCGTGCCGCAGCGTCAACACCGCGTGTCCCGGGACCGACGACAGCGCGACCTCGTACCGACGGTACTGCCGCGCGGGATGCACGAGGGCGCCGAGGAGCGCGGTGAGGACGCGGTCGCCGCCCGACACGAGCAGTCCGTCGTGCCGGTGTGCGACCCGGTGCCCGTCGGCGCGCAGAGCGGAACCCACGAGTTCCACGGCGGTGCACCGGTCGTCCTCGCGCACCGCGTACTCGGTCGTCGTCTCCATGGCCACTCCCGCCGGACGCTGTGCGGTCGCCCCCCGACCGGTCCTGACAGCATAACCGATGCAAACTCATCTACACCGGGGCGTCGGAGGGGCTCGGTAGACTGCCGTGGTGTCAGTGAACCCCGAGCTCGTCGGCAGGACGTTCCCGCCGGCCCCGCCGTACCTGGTCGGTCGCGAGAAGGTGCGTGAGTTCTCCCGCGCCGTCTTCGCGACGAACCCGATCCACACCGACCCCGAGGCGGCCCGTGCGGCGGGTCACGCCGACGTGGTCGCACCGGCGACGTTCGCCGTCGTCGTGCAGGAGGCGACGCTCGCGCAGCTCCTGGCCGAGCCCGACGGCGGCATCGACTTCTCCCGTGTCGTGCACGGTGCGCAGGACTTCTCCCACGAGCGTCCGATCGTCGCCGGGGACGAGCTGACCGCGACGCTGCGGGTGACGAGTGTCAAGACCCTCGGCGGCAACGCCATGGTCACCGCCGAGTCCGTGGTCGTCGACGCGGACGGCGCACCCGTCGTGACCGCCACGTCCACCCTGGTCGTCCGAGGAGATGACGCATGACCGACACCACGGCCGGCCTCGAGGTCGGTGCGATCGTCGCCGAGCGGCAGGTCCACCTCACGCGCGACTCGCTCGTCCGCTACGCCGGCGCATCGGGTGACTTCAACCCGATCCACTACCGGGACGACGTCGCGGCCGAGGTCGGGCTGCCCGGCGTCCTCGCGCACGGCATGCTCACCATGGGCCTCGCGGTCCAGCCGGTGTCCGAGTGGCTCGGCGACCGCGGATGGGTCGCCTCCTACGGTGTGCGCTTCACCCGCCCGGTGGTCGTCGACCCCCGGGACGGCGCCGACGTCGGCGTGGTCGCGAAGGTCGGCACACTCGACGAGCAGGGGCGTCCGAGCCGCATCGACCTCACCGTGACCGCCGCCGGGCAGACCGTGCTCGGCAAGGCGCAGGTCACGGTGGCCTTCCGCTGACCGTGGCGGAGACGACGCTCGCCGAGCTCACAACGCTCCGCGTCGGGGGCCCCGCCGGCCGACTGCTCGTCGCCGAGACGACGGAGGACCTCGTCGCGCACGTCGTCGACGCCTGGTCGGACGACGACTGGCTCGTGGTCGGCGGCGGGAGCAACCTGCTCGTGGCCGACGGCGGCTTCGCCGGCACCGTCGTGGTCGTGCGCACACGCGGCGTCACGCACGAGGCGGACGCCGACGGCGTCACCGTCCGGGTGGCGGCGGGGGAACCCTGGGACGAGTTCGTCGCCACCACCGTCGCGCGCGGGTGGACCGGACTGGAGGCCCTCAGCGGCATCCCGGGCACGGTCGGTGCGTCCCCCGTGCAGAACATCGGCGCCTACGGGGTCGAACTGTCCGACGTGCTCACCGCGGTCGAGTTCCTCGACGCCGAGACCGGAGAGCGGTCGTGGGTGCCCGCGGCCGAGCTCGCGCTCGGCTACCGCACGAGCACGCTCAAGCACGGACGGCGCGGCGCCGTCCTGACGGTCGAGTTCCGGCTCGGGACCGCGACCACGGAGGGTGTCCCGGTGCGGTACGCCCAGCTCGCCGGGTCACTCGGTGTCGAGCTCGGCACGCGGGTCGCGCCGGCCGACGTCCGGGCCGAGGTCCTCCGCCTGCGCGCGTCGAAGGGCATGGTCCTCGACGACGCCGACCCCGACACGTGGAGCGCCGGGTCGTTCTTCACGAACCCGACCGTCTCGCGGGGCTTCGCCGAGACGATGCCGCTCGACGCACCGCGGTGGCCGGCGGGCGACGACGTGAAGCTCAGCGCCGCGTGGCTCATCGAACACGCGGGCGTGCACCGCGGCTACGGCGTGCCGGGGTCGTCCGCAGCGATCTCCACGAAGCACACGCTCGCCCTGACGAACCGCGGGGGAGCGACGGCGGCGCAGGTCGCCGAGCTGGCCCGCTACGTGCAGGTGACCGTCGCGAACCGCTTCGGCGTGACGCTGGTGCCGGAGCCGGTCGTCGTGGGGGACCTGCTCGACTGACGACCGTCGGCGGTCGGCCGGTAGCCGGCGCCTCGGCACGCTCCCGGTCGGCGACGGGCGTCGGGCGTCGGCGTCGGCGTCCTGCGTCCCGCCTCCGGTGGTCTGCGCAGGGCACGGACCGCGCCGGGCAGCGGCGTGCCTCCCGTCCGGCCAGCCGCGTCACGTCGACGCGTGTCGGACGACGGGATCGCCGGGCGCACGACGGAGCCTGAACGGCGATGCGCCCCGTCGGGACGGGGCGCATCGCCGTTCCAGGACCGCGACGCCGCGCGGGCGGCGGGGCCGACGTCAGCCGAACAGGCGAGCCAGACGGGCCACACCCTCGGCGATGTCGTCGTCACCGAGCGCGTAGGACAGGCGGAGGTAGCCGGACGGACCGAAGGCCTCGCCGGGGACGACCGCGACCTCGGCGTGCTCGAGGACGAGGTCGGCCAGCTCGAGTGTGGTCGTCGGCGTCGAGCCGGCCCACTCACGACCGAGCAGCGCCGTGACGTCGGGGTAGACGTAGAAGGCTCCCTCCGGCTCCGGCGTGACGAACCCGGGGATGGCGTTGAGACCGGCGACGATGGCCTTCCGGCGCCGGTCGAAGGCGTCGCGCATCGCGGTGACCGGCTCCTGCGGCCCGGTGAGTGCCGCGATCGCGGCGCGCTGGGAGACGTTCGACACGTTCGAGGACAGGTGCGACTGCAGGTTCGACGCGGCCTTGACGGCGTCGGTCGGGCCGATCATCCAGCCGACCCGCCAGCCGGTCATGGCGTAGGTCTTGGCGACGCCGTTGACCAGGATCGTGGTGTCTGCCAGGGCGGGCACCTGCTCGAGGACGCCGGAGAACCGGATGCCGTCGTAGACCAGGTCCTGGTAGATCTCGTCGCTGATGACCCAGATGCCGTGCTCGAGCGCCCACTCGCCGATCGCGCGGGTCTGCTCGGCGGAGTACACCGCACCGGTCGGGTTCGAGGGGGAGCAGAACAGCAGCGCCTTCGTCCGCGGGGTGCGTGCGGCCTCGAGCTGCTCGACGGTCACGAGGTAGCCCTGGTCGCTGCCCGCGAACACGTCGACGGGCACACCGCCGGCGAGACGGACCGCCTCGGGGTAGGTGGTCCAGTACGGCGCGGGCAGCAGGACCTCGTCGCCCTCGTCCACCACGGTCTGGAAGGCCTGGTAGACGGCCTGCTTACCGCCGTTCGTGACGATCACCTGCGCGGGGTCGACGGTGACGCCGGAGACGCGCGCCGCCTTGTCGGCGATCGCGCGCTTGAGCTCGGGGAGGCCGGTGGCCGGCGTGTAGCGGTGGTTCGCCGGGTCCTGTGCCGCGGCGACGGCGGCGTCGACCACGTGCTGGGGCGTGGCGAAGTCGGGCTCGCCCGCCGCGAAGGAGATCACGGGGCGTCCGGCTGCCTTGAGTGCCTTGGCCTTGGCGTCCACCTTGAGGGTCGCCGACTCGGCGATCGCGGCGATCCGCGTGGCGATGCGCGGCCGATCGGTGGACGCGGCTGCGTCGGGAGTCGGTCGGTCGGTGGGCTGAGGGCTGACGGCGTCGGTGCTCACGGGGCCAGCCTAGCGACGCGCCGCGCCGGAGCATCCGTCAAGTGGACACCGTTGCCGCGACTCCCGTACACTGTCCTGCGGCGGTCGAAGTCCGCCGGATCTCGCGCACCGGCGCAGATCCAATCGGTCCACATCGGACTGACGGACTCGCCGCCAGGAACAGCCGACACCCTCGCGGGCGGGACGTTCCGAAGGGCGGTGGCTCAATTGGTAGAGCAGCGGTCTCCAAAACCGCAGGTTGCAGGTTCAAGTCCTGTCCGCCCTGCACATCGGGAAGGGTAGAAGTGGCGAGCAAAGAAGTGGAGACGACCGACGACGTCGTCGCCCAGGCGAAGGTCGACCGCGCACAGCGTCGCGGCCCGTTCGCCGCGATCGCACTGTTCATCCGCCAGGTCTTCGGCGAACTGCGCAAGGTCGTCACCCCGACCCGCAAGGAACTCTTCAGCTACACGGGCGTCGTGCTCGTGTTCGTCGTCGTCATGATGATCCTCGTGTCGGTCCTCGACTTCGTGTTCGGTCTCGGCGTCGGCTACGTCTTCGGCAACGGCCCCACGGCCTGACCCAGGCGGCATGAACCCCGGCGCACCGGATCCCTGGCGCGCCCGGACTGACCGCAGGTCCGACCGCTCCGGTCCTCCTCGGGGTACGGTCTCCCGGAGACGGCGACCCGTTCCCCGCCCGGGACGTGAGCGCCAACCCGATCCGCACCATCGAACGGAAAGAACCGACTGTGTCTGACTACTCCCGCGACGACATCGACCTCGCGACCGCTGCCGAGCAGTCTTCCGAGGTCGAGGAGAACCAGGAAGGCGACGTCGAGACGAGCGAGCTCCGTTCGACCGACTCCGCCGAGGAGCGTGCGATCTCCGTCGACGACGAGGACGACGAGTCCCTCGGCCTGAGCGACGAGCCGGACGACGGCACGGTCGCCGCCGAGCTCGACGAGACGCTGGACGCCCTCGCCGAGGCCCGTGACCCCGAGGCCGACGCCGTGGTCGACGACGCACTCGAGATCGACTCCGCCGACGAGGCAGAGGCCGCGGTCGAGGCGGTGGAGGACGAGGAAGAGTCCGAGCTCGAGGACGAGAGCGCCGCCGAGGCGAACGAGACCCTCGCCGCCGAGGAGTCGGCCGACGCCCTCGGCGCGATCGCCCCCGAGTCCGAGGTCGACCTGGCGGACGACACCGAGGTGACCACCGCGGTCGAGACCGACGACGAGCCGACCGAGAGCGACCCGTACGACGCCTTCAAGGCCGAGCTCCGGATGAAGCCGGGCAAGTGGTACGTCATCCACTCCTACGCGGGCTTCGAGCGCCGCGTGAAGGCGAACATCGAGAACCGCATGGTCTCGATGTCGATGGAGGACTACATCTACCAGGCCGAGGTCCCGATGGAGGACGTCGTCGAGATCAAGAACGGGCAGCGCAAGCTCGTCACCCGCGTGCGCATCCCCGGCTACGTGCTCGTCCGCATGGACCTCAACGAGGACTCCTGGTCGGTCGTCCGGCACACTCCGGGCGTCACCGGCTTCGTCGGCAACGCGCACAACCCGACGCCGCTCCGGTTCGACGAGGCGTTCGGCATGCTGAAGTCGCTGGTGCAGGTCGCCGAGGCCGCGCCGACCAAGGGCGGTTCGAAGTCCGGCGGTGCCGCCCAGGCACAGCCGCAGGCCGAGGTCGACTTCGAGGTCGGCGAGACCATCACCATCAAGGAGGGCTCGTTCGCGGGCCTGCCGGGTTCGATCTCCGAGATCAAGCCGGAGAGCGGCAAGCTCACCGTGCTCGTCTCGCTGTTCGAGCGCGAGACGCCGGTCGAGCTCAGCTTCGACCAGGTCACGAAGCTCTAGTACCGGCAGACGTCGAGTACACTGTCTGAGTTTGGGTCCGCGCGCCTCGTGCGCTGCGGACCCGTGACCGCGATCCGGATCCGCCGGAGACGCGGGAGAGTGCACGGATCCCCGTGCGTTCGAATCCAGGAGGAAACGGAACATGGCACCGAAGAAGAAGGTCACGGGCCTGATCAAGCTGCAGATCAACGCGGGCGCCGCAAACCCGGCACCGCCGATCGGTCCGGCGCTGGGTCAGCACGGCGTGAACATCATGGAGTTCTGCAAGGCGTACAACGCCCAGACCGAGTCGCAGCGCGGCAACGTCATCCCGGTGGAGATCACCGTCTACGAGGACCGTTCGTTCACGTTCATCCTCAAGACCCCGCCGGCCGCTGAGCTCATCAAGAAGGCAGCGGGTGTGAACAAGGGTTCCGCGACGCCGCACACGGTCAAGGCCGGGCGCATCACCGCGGACCAGATCCGTCAGATCGCCGAGACCAAGCAGGCCGACCTGAACGCCAACGACATCGAGCAGGCGGCGAAGATCATCGCCGGCACCGCTCGTTCGATGGGCATCACGGTCGAGGCCTGAGCCTCACCCCGCACACCCCAGTACTCACCGTGGGAGAGCCGCGCCGGCTCGTGAACCACGTATCTCGCAAGGAGACCACCATGGCGAAGAAGTCCAAGGCGTACCGCGCCGCGGCCGCGAAGATCGAGGCCGACAAGTTCTACACCCCGACCGAGGCCGTCGCCCTCGCGAAGGAGACCGGTTCGGCGAAGACCGACTCCACCGTCGAGGTCGCGCTGAAGCTCGGCGTCGACCCGCGCAAGGCGGACCAGATGGTGCGCGGCACCGTCATCCTCCCGCACGGCACCGGCAAGACCGCCCGCGTCATCGTCTTCGCGACGGGTGCAGCCGCTGAGGCCGCCATCGCCGCCGGCGCCGACGAGGTCGGTGGCGACGAGCTCATCGCGAAGGTCGCCGAGGGGTACACCTCGTTCGACTCCGCGGTCTCGACCCCGGAGCTCATGGGCAAGGTCGGTCGTCTCGGCAAGGTCCTCGGCCCGCGCGGTCTCATGCCGAACCCGAAGACCGGCACCGTGACGCCGAACGTGGCCCAGGCCGTGAACGACATCAAGGGTGGCAAGATCGAGTTCCGCGTCGACAAGCACGCCAACGTGCACTTCGTCGTCGGCAAGGCCTCGTTCACCCCGGAGCAGCTCGACGAGAACATCACCGCCGCGCTCGACGAGGTCGTCCGCCTCAAGCCGAGCGCTGCCAAGGGCCGCTACATCATGAAGGGCGCCGTCTCGACGACCTTCGGCCCCGGCATCCCGCTGGACGTCAACGTCCTGGCCTGATCCACGGCTCCACACGAACGGCCCGCACCGCACGGTGCGGGCCGTTCGTCGTTCCGTGACCCCTCCTCCTGCCCGCTACCGTGGAGGGGTGCGGACCTTCGTGAACAGCCTGCGGCTCGTCGTCGCCGTCGTCGCCGTCGCCGCGGTGACGACCGACCTGCAGTGGGCGCTCCGCGACGACTTCGTGTTCTGGGACTTCTTCGGGTACTTCACGAACCAGTCGAACCTGCTCGTCGCCGCCGTGCTCACCCTGACCGCCGTCGCAGCCTTCGGCGATCGTCCGACCGGCCGACGGCTCGACCTGTTCCGCGGTGCGGCAACGGTGTACATCGCGACGACCGGGTTGGTCTACAACACGCTCCTGGCCGAGGTCGGTCAGCCGCTTGGGGCCTCGTGGTCGAACGACGTGGTGCACCGCTGGGTGCCGCTGGTCGTGGTGCTCGACTGGGTGCTGTTCTCCGACCGGAGCCGTCTGCTGTTCCGTGACGTGTGGTGGTTCCTCGTCTACCCGGCGGTCTGGCTCGTCGTCGTCGTCACCCGTGGCGCCACCGATGGCTGGGTGCCGTACCCGTTCCTCGAGCCGGCTTCCGGGTACGGGGCCGTGGCGCTGTACTGCCTGGGCGTCGCCGTGTTCATCGGGCTGATGGGCGTCGTCGTCGTGGCGCTCAGCCGGGTCCGGGTGGTCCGGGTCAGCGGGTCTCCCGCAGCCGGTCGAGCACGAGGTCGGCGAGCGCGATGAGGCCGCGGATGGCGTCGTCGTCACGGTCGATCCAGCGGCACTCCGGCTCGTCGGCGACCGGCACGAAGTCGTCGTGTTGCTCCCAGACGAACAGGGTGCGGTCCGCCCCGAGGACGTACTGCTGCCACCAGATCTGCCGCATGTAGTGCCGCGGGACGCGCTTCCACCCGGACGAGGTCGTCTTGATCTCGGCGAGGAGGAGCCGGCCGTCGCGGTCCTGGCCGACACCGTCCGGTGTCGCGAGGTGCGCCCGGTTCGTGGCTGCGTGGAAGAGGTGGGCCGACGGCAGGATCCCGTGCGTGGCGGCGACCCAGGAGGCGATGACCGGCTCCCGCTCCTTGCCGTGCTCGGTGTAGACGTTGCCCGCGAACCGCGAGCCGTAGCGCTTGTCCGCGACGACGGCATCGACGGCGCGGAGGGAGGCGAGCCGGGCGACGTCGGTCGCGGTGATGCCCATCGCCCGCGCGCGGAGCCAGGCGACGCGGTCCGAGGAGTGCGCGACGATGCGCTCGGTGTGCCCGCGCAGGGAGGTGAAGGCGTTGCGGTCCGACCGTGTCGGAGCCGCTGGCGACGTGCCGGAGCCGGGCTGGGCCTCCCACCCGTCATCCAGGTCGCCCCAGAGGGTGGGCTGCACGATCGTCACCCGACGATTGTCCACCCGACCACCGGCACCGGCGAAACCGGCGCGCGGCGGTTCCGGGGCCGTCGGAGGCGGACGGTCAGGAGACGAGCTGCCGGCCCTCGGCCAGGGTGACCAGTTCGTCCACACCTGCGGGGGAGAGGGCGTAGGCGATCGCCAGGGCGGCCGCGCCCTGCAGTGCGGCGATCGACCCGGCTCGGGACTGCGCGATGACGAGGTGTTCGGTCGCGAGTGGCATGGACCGGGAGTAGACGACCTCCCGGACGCCGGCGAGCAGGTGCTCCCCGGCCCGGGTGATCGAGCCGCCGAGCGCGATGACCGACGGGTTCATGAGCGAGACGCAGGTGGCGAGCACCTCACCGATGTCACGGCCGGCTTGTCGTACGGCGCCGATCGCGTCGATGTCCCCGCGGCCCACCAGGTCGATGACGTCGGCGCTGGTGTGCACGTCGTGTCCCTTGGCCCGGAGTGCTCGGGCGATCGCCGGGCCGGAGGCGACGGCCTCGAGGCACCCGGTGTTGCCGCAGTGGCACGGCACGTCTCCGGCGCGGGACACCCGGACGTGCCCGATGTCGCCGGCGGTGCCCTGTGCGCCGCGCTGCAGGCGCCCTTCGGACACGATGCCCGAGCCGATGCCGGTGGCGACCTTCACGAAGAGCAGGTGGTCGAGGTCGGGCCAGCCGTGTGCCCGCTCGCCGAGGGCCGCGATGTTGACGTCGTTGTCGACGAGCACGTGTGCGCGGACGTGCTGCCGGAGCCACCCGGGCACGTCGAAGCCGTCCCACCCGGGCATGATCGGCGGGTTCGCGGGACGGCCGGTGGAGAACTCGACGGGTCCGGGCAGACCGATGCCGATCGCGATGACGTCGTCGCGGCCTCGGCCGACCGAGTCGAGGAGTTCGTCGACGACGCCGGTCAACCACTCGAGCGTCGGGACGGGGCCTGCCGCGATGTCGATGCTGGCGTCGCGCGTCGCGAGCGGGGTGCCGACGAGGTCGGTCACCGCGACGCGGCCGTGCGAGGCGCCGAGGTCGGCGGCGACCACGAGGCGCGCCGCGGGACGGAGGGCGATCTGCGCGGGCGGACGTCCACCGGTGGACGCGGCGGTGTCGACGGCGCCGACGAGTCCGACGTCGACGAGGGCGTCGAGGCGCACGCCGATGGTCGAGCGGGCCATGCCCGTCAGGGCGGCGAGCTCGCCACGGGTCCGCGGCACACCGTCACGCAGGATCTGGAAGAGCTCACTCGTCCCGACCGGCGGCGACGTTGCCGTCCGAGTCATGTCGACCATGGTCGGAGTGAACCACACATCTTCCGAGCCACGCAACGAAGGTCGTCGAACTCGTTCGAACTTCTGCTTGACCGCCGACAAAAGCACCCATAGTGTGACGATCGGTCAGTGACGACCACGTCTCGATGAGGAGAACACACGGTGACCCAACCGCTCTCGGTCCAGCTGTACACAGTGCGTGACGCGCTGTCGGCGGACCTCCCCGGAACCCTGGCGACGATCGCCGACATCGGTTTCACGAACGTCGAACTCTTCGGCTTCGTCGACCGTGCCGACGAGTACGCGGCCGCGCTGCAGCAGGCCGGACTGGTCGCGCCGAGCGGGCACGCACGTCTCCTCGACGCCGGCGAGGAGGACCTCGAGCGCATCCTCGCCGCGAGCGTCACGGTCGGCCTCGGCACGCTCATCGACCCGCACGTCGACGAGGCCCGGTGGACCACCCGCGAGGACGTCGAGGCCATCGCCCGTCAGTTCAACGCGCTGGTCCCGCGCGCCGCCGACCGCGGCCTCGTGCTCGGGTACCACAACCACGCCTTCGAGTTCTCGAACCGCATCGACGGCACGAGCGCCTTCGAGGTCTTCGCCGGGGCACTCGCCGACGACGTCGTGCTCGAGCTCGACACCTACTGGGCCAAGGTCGGCGGAGACGACCCGGTGGCCGTGCTCGGCCGCCTCGGCGACCAGGTCCGCTTCCTGCACGTCAAGGACGGCGACGGATCGCACGACGACAAGCAGCAGGTCGCCGTCGGCAACGGCATCATGCCGGTCCGGGACATCGTCGCTGCCGCGCCCCAGGCCCAGCAGGTCATCGAGCTCGACGACCACGACGGCGACGTCGTCCAGGCCGTCCGCGACTCGTACGCCTTCCTCGCGGGAGCGCACGCATGAGCGCCGGGGGGCGCGTCGGCGTCGGGGTCATCGGTGCCGGGGTCATCTCCGACCAGTACCTGTCGAACCTCACCGTCTTCCCCGACGTCGAGGTGCTGTTCATCGCCGACATCGACCTGCCCCGGGCAGCGGCCCAGGCCGAGAAGTGGGGCGTCGCGGGTTCCGGCACGGTCGAGGAGCTCCTGGCGATCGACGACATCGAGATCGTCGTGAACCTCACGATCCCGGCCGCGCACGTCGAGGTCGCGCTGCAGGCCCTCCGCGCCGGCAAGCACGTCTGGGGCGAGAAGCCCTACGCGCTCGACCGGCAGAGCGCGGCGGAGCTGCGCGACGCCGCGGTCGCGGCCGCCCGCACCGTGTCGGTCGCACCGGACACGTTCCTGGGGGCGGGCCTCCAGACCGCACTCCGGACGATCCGCGACGGCCGCATCGGCACGCCGCTGAACGGGCTGACGCTCTTCCAGAGCCCCGGCCCGGAGTCCTGGCACCCGAGCCCCGAGTTCCTCTTCGCTTACGGTGCCGGCCCGCTGTTCGACATCGGCCCGTACTACATCACGACCCTCGTGCAGGCGTTCGGACCCGTCGCGAAGGTCACCGCGACCGCGTCGAAGTCCCGCGCCACCCGCACGATCGGCTCGGGCCCGAAGGCCGGCACCGAGTTCCCGGTCGACGTCCCGACGAACCACTCGGCACTGATCCAGTTCGAGAACGGCGGCAGCGCACAGAGCGTGTTCTCGTTCGAGTCCGACCGCGGTCGCACCGGCTTCGTCGAGATCGCGGGGGAGACCGGCACGGTCGTGTTCCCGGACCCGAACGAGTTCGACGGCGACACCGAGCTGTACGCGCTCGGCGCCGAGGAACCCGAGACGATCCCGGCCGTCGGGTCCACCTACTCGCGGGGGACGGGCGTGGTCGACCTGGCCCGCTCCCTCCGTGCCGGCGAGGGGAACCGGGTCCCCGGCGCCCTCGCCTTCCACGTCCTCGACGTGATGGTCTCCATCGCCGAGGCCGCCGAACGTGGTGAGACCGTGCTCGTCGAGAGCACCGTCGAGCCCTCCCCGACCCTCCCCGAGGGTTGGGACCCCGCGGAGCAGACCCTGGTCTGACCAGCCTGCCCGACCTCCACAGCAGCACCCAGCACGATCCAGCACCACCCTCCTGCACCATCTCAACGACGAGAAAGTAGAGAGTCATGCGCACTGCCATCCGCGCACTGGCCATCACCGCGGCCGCGGCACTCACCGTGTCGGGCCTCGCCGCCTGCTCCTCCGGGTCCTCCGGCGCATCGGGCGACTCGAAGACGCTCACCTACTGGGCGTCGAACCAGGGCACCTCCCTCGAGCACGACAAGGAGGTGCTGACCCCCGTCCTCGAGAAGTTCACCGACGAGACCGGGATCAAGGTCGACCTCCAGGTCATCGGGTGGAACGACCTGCAGACGAAGATCCAGACCGCCGTCACCTCGGGCCAGGGCCCGGACGTCGTCAACATCGGCAACACCTGGGCGACCTCGCTCCAGGCCACCGGCGCCTTCCAGGAGTTCGGCGACGCCGAGATGAAGGCGATCGGCGGTGCCGACAAGTTCGGCAAGGTCGCGCTCTCCACCGGTGGCGCGCCCGGGCAGACCGTCACGAGCGTCCCGCTCTACGGCCTCGCCTACGGCCTGTTCTACAACAAGCAGATGCTCGCGGACGCCGGCGTCGAGCCGCCCACCAACTGGGAGGACCTCGTCTCGGCCGCCGAGAAGCTGACGACCGACGGCAAGTACGGCTTCAGCCTCGCCGGTGGTTCCTACACGGAGAACTCGCACTTCGCGTTCATCAACTCGGCGCAGAACGGCGGCGAGTGGTTCGACGGGGACGGCCAGCCGACCTTCACCTCGAAGGAGAACGTCGAGGGCATCAAGCGCTACCTCGACCTCATGCAGGAGAGCAAGGCGGCCAACCCGTCGAACGCCCAGTACGACAACGCGAACCAGTCGGTCGCGGACTTCGCGAACAAGAAGGCCGCGATGATCCTCAACCAGAACAACGCGAACACCACGATCGAGTCGCTCGGCATGAAGGCCGACGAGTTCGGCGTCGTGCCGCTCCCGGCGCCGACCGGTGGCGAGGACATCGCCAGCTTCCCGGCCGGCATCAACCTGTCGATCTTCAAGAACACCGACAACAAGGACGGCGCGCTGAAGTTCGTCAAGTACATGACGAGCATGGACACGCAGACGACGCTCGACAAGCCGTACTCGGCCCTGCCGGTGCTCGCCGAAGCTGCTGACTCCGTCTCGGACGAGCAGACGAAGACGTTCCTCGACATCTACAACAACAAGGCGAAGCCGCTCCCGCTGGTCCCGGCCGAGGACCAGTTCGAGTCCACGGTCGGCAAGGCGATGAACGAGATGTTCGCCAAGATCGCCACGGGTTCGACGGTGTCCGAGAAGGACATCAAGGACGCCCTGCAGACGGCTCAGGACCAGGTCTCCCAGGCCGCAGGTTGACCTGACGGGAGGCCCGGCACGCGTCCGACAGGTCGCGTGCGGGCCTCCCGCCCCCCTTCTCGAACCCTCCAACCCAGCCGGAAGGCCTGCCCATGTCCACGACGGTCCTGCCAGACTCCGAGGCCATCGACCTGACGCACACCAAGGCGCCGACCCTCTCGGGCCCGTCGCCCCGCGGGAAGCGTCGCATCACGTGGCTCCCGTACGCGCTCGTCGGTCCCGCGATCCTCTTCGAGCTGCTCATCCACATCGTGCCGATGCTCGTCGGCATCTGGATCAGCTTCGTGCAGCTCACCAAGTACTTCATCGCGAACTGGGGCGCCGCACCGTTCGCCGGCCTCCGGAACTACTCCGTCGCGGTGGACTTCGACCAGGCCATCGGTCGTGGGCTGCTCAACTCGTTCCTCATCACCTGCGCGTTCACGATCCTCGTCGTGGGACTCTCGTGGGCGTTCGGCATGGCAGCCGCGGTCGCACTGCAGAAGCCGTTCGCCGGCCGCGGGCTCTTCCGCACGCTGTTCCTCATCCCGTACGCGCTGCCGATGTACGCCGGTGTCATCACGTGGAAGTTCATGTTCCAGCGTGACTCCGGCGCCATCAACCACATCCTCGTGGACCAACTGGGGCTGTTCGGCAGCAGCGCACCGTTCTGGCTCATCGGCAACAACGCCTTCGTGGCCGTCGTCGTCGTGGCGATCTGGAAGACCTGGCCGTTCGCGTTCCTCATGCTCATGGCGGGCCTCCAGTCCGTGCCGGCGGACGTGTACGAAGCCGCCTCGGTCGACGGTGCCAAGCCCTTCCGGCAGTGGCGCTCCATCACGCTGCCGATGGTCCGACCGGTCAACGTCACGCTCGTGCTCGTGATGTTCCTCTGGACGTTCAACGACTTCAACACGCCGTTCGTGCTGTTCGGGTCGACCGCCCAGCCGCCGGCCGCGGACCTGCTGAGCTTCCACATCTACAACGCGTCGTTCATCACCTGGAACTTCGGCTCCGGTGCCGCGATGAGCGTGCTGCTCCTCCTCTTCCTGCTCGTCGTCACGGGCATCTACCTGGCCGTCACCAACCGGAGGTCCGTCCGTGCGTGAAACAGTGGGCGCCAAGTCCTTCAAGATCGTCGTCCTCGTGCTGCTCACCGTCTTCACGGTCGTGCCGCTCTACGTGATGATCACCACGGCGATGAAGCCGCTCGGCGACGTGCAGGACGACTTCACGTGGATCCCGTCGAACATCACCATCCAGCCGTTCATCGACATGTGGTCGACGGTGCCGCTCGGTCGGTACTTCGTCAACTCGCTCGTCGTCTGCACGATCGCGACGGTGTTCTCGCTGATCATCGCGACGTTCGCCGCCTACGCGGTCTCGCGGTGGAACTTCCGGGGCAAGAGCGCCTTCACCACCACGGTGCTCTCGACCCAGATGTTCCCCGGCGTGCTGTTCCTGCTGCCGCTGTTCCTCATCTTCACGAACCTCGGCAACTCGCTCGGCATCCAGCTCGTGGGCAGCTGGCTCGGGCTCATCATCACGTACCTGACGTTCACGCTCCCGTTCTCGATCTGGATGCTCGCGGGCTACTTCGAGACGATCCCGCGTGAGCTCGACGAGGCCGCGATGGTCGACGGGTCGGGGCCGATGGGCGCCCTGTTCCGGATCATCCTGCCGTCGGCGCGTCCGGGTCTCGTCGCGGTCGGCATCTACTCGTTCATGACCGCGTGGGGCGAGGTCCTCTTCGCCTCGGTCATGACGAACGGCCTCGGGTCGACGCTCGCGGTCGGTCTGCAGCAGTACTCGACGCAGACGAACGTGTACTGGAACCAGATCATGGCGGCCTCGCTCGTCGTGTCGATCCCGGTCGTGATCGCGTTCCTCGTGGTCCAGCGCCAGTTCGTCGCCGGCCTGACGGCCGGCGCGGTGAAGTAGCCGCGACCCCCCTTGACGGGAGGTGCTGTGCGGGTCGGACCCGCACCGCACCTCCCGTCCGTGTTGCCCGACGAGACGACAGGATGGACGCATGACGGAGACCCGGGGGCGGCAGCTGCTGCCCGGACAGACCAGCCGCGTGCATGTGTACGACGTCGCGGGACGGAACACCCGCCTCGTCTTCGAGTCCCGCTCCGTACTCGTCGAGGCGCCGAACGTCCTCGACGCGGACACCCTCGTGCTGAACGGCGACGGCGACCTGTGGCTCCTCCCGGTGCCGCCGCCCGGGACGGTGCTCGACGAGACCGCACTCGTGCCGGTGCCGATGGACGGTGTGCCGGAGATCAACAACGACCACGTGCTCGATCCGTCGGGGGATTCGGTCGTGGTGAGCGCCCGCGACGGTGAGCTGTACCGCGTGCCGCTGCCGGCGGGCGGTCCCGGTACCCGGATCACCGACACGGCCGCGGCCCTGCCCGTGGTGCGGAAGTACTACCTGCACGGCATCGCTCCCGACGGTTCCGCCCTCGCCGCGATCGTGGGCGAACGGACCGAGGACGGCGTGTGGACGACGGACGTCGCACTCGTCGACCCGGTCACCGGTGCGACCACCTTCGTGACCCGTGACGAGCACCCCGACGACGGCTGTGCCTGGACGCCGGACGGTCGGACGCTCCTGTTCAACACCGAGCGGTTCACACCCGGCACCGCACAGCTCGCGGCGCTGCGGACCCGACCGGACGGAGCCGGAGCGACCGATCCCGTGCCGATCACCGGCGACGAGCGGGTGAACTGGTTCCCGCACGTCTCCCCGGACGGCGCGCACCTGCTGTACCTGTCGTACGAGCCGGGCGTGCAGGGACACCCGGCCGACCACCGCGTGGAACTCCGGCTGCTGCCCGGGGTCCTGGCCTCCGGGGCACGCATCGCGGTCCTGCCGGAGACGCTCGTGGCACTCGACGGCGGCCAGGGGACGGTCAACGTCCCGCCGTGGGCGCCGGACTCGTCGTGGTTCGCCTACTGCGACTACCCGGTCGCCGACTGAGCGCCAGCCGCCGCCGTCGCCCGTCGGCCGCCTGCCGAGTGGGCACGACACCCCGCTCAGGTCCGTCGAGGTGTCACGTCCTGTCGCTCGCGGCGCGCCGGGGACGACAGGACGTGACACCTCGACGAGCGGCCCCGGGCGGGTCCGGCCACGCCCGGACCGGCCCGGGGACGACAGGACGTGACACCTCGACGAGCGGCCCCGGGCGGGTCCGGCCACGCCCGGACCGGCCCGCTCGGCTACACGTCGCGCACGCGACCCTGCGTGATGTGCAGCCGTCGCTCCGCGCGCCGGGCCA
Source organism: Curtobacterium sp. MCBD17_032 (assembly GCF_003234855.1). Lineage (GTDB taxonomy): Bacteria > Actinomycetota > Actinomycetes > Actinomycetales > Microbacteriaceae > Curtobacterium. Next base: position 212,026 of record NZ_QKTO01000003.1, on the reverse strand, counting down.
CCGCCGAGTCGTGCGTCACGATGACGACCGTCAGGCCACGGTCCCGCCACTGCCGCTCGATGAGGCCCATGATCTCGTCGCGCGTCCCTTCGTCGAGTGCCCCGGTCGGCTCGTCGGCGAGGAGCACGCTCGGGTCCTTGACGAGCGCGCGGGCGATCGCGACCCGCTGCTGCTGCCCGCCGGAGAGCTCCGCCGGTAGGTGGTCGAGGCGCTCGCCGAGGCCGACCCCGTGCAGCGCAGAGGCCGCCCGCTCCCGGACCTCGGCCCGTGACCGGTTCGCGACCGACCCGGCGAACGCGGTCTCCACGTTCTCGAGCGCCGTCAGCGTCGGGATGAGGTTGAAGCCCTGGAACACGAAGCCGATCTCGGTCGCCCGAACGTCGGTGAGTGCCCGGTCGCCGAGCGTCGCGAGGTCCCGGTCGCCCAGCTGCACCGACCCGGTGCTCGGCCGGTCGAGCGCGCCGAGCATCTGCAGCAGCGTCGACTTGCCGCCACCGGTCGGCCCCTGCACGGCGACGAGCTGCCCCTGCGGGATCTCGAGGTCCACCCCGGCCAGGGCGGTGACGGTCCGGTTCTTCTGCCGGTAGGTCTTCGTCACGCCCGACAGTCGGTACGCGGGCCGGGAGGCGGTGGGCACGTCGCCCCGGGTGGGCGCGCTCTCGGTGGTGGTCATGGGTGCTCCTGGGGCAGTCGTCGCGGGTGCTGGTGTCGATGTCGGGGAGGTGGGACGTCGCGGCATCACGCCACGCTCCGCAGCGCTTCCGCGGGGCGCAGACGGGAGGCCCGCCACCCCCCGACCGCGCCGGCGAGCAGCCCGCCGAGGACCGCCAGTCCGATCGCGAGCAGGACGACCTCGACGGTGACCGGAGCGTGCAGGACGACGTCCGTGGTCGCCGCCGTCTGCCCGCCGCCGCCGAAGCCGCCCGCGGGGGCGCCTCCGGTCGTGCCGCTGCCAGCCGCTGCCGTCGCTGCGGCACCCCCCGCGCCGGGTCCACTCCGGGTGCTGCTGGCGGCGCTCGCCGAGACCGTGGGGGCGATCACGTTCACGACGAGGATGCCGACGAGTCCGGCTGCTGCGCCGATCACGCCGCCGATGAGCCCCTGGACGAGGGACTCGCCGGCGACCTGACGGGTGATGCGGCCGTTCGACCACCCGATCGCCTTGAGCGTGCCGAACTCACGGGTGCGGCGGGTGACGCCGGAGATGGTGAACAGGATCGCGATGAGGAAGGCCGCCGCCAGGACGACGATCGACAGCCACCGACCGAGGTTCGACACGAGGGTCGACGCCGTCGCGAGGGAGCCGGACACGCTCGAGGCGAGGTCGGACTCGGTGGAGACGGTCGCGTCGGACAGCTCGTCCTGCAGCGCGGTCTTCACCGTGGCGACGTCCGAGGACGACCCGGCGGAGACGTACACCGAGGTCACCTCACTGTCGAGGTCGGCGAGGTCCTGCGCGGTGTCGAGCGGGACGTACGTGTTCGATCCCGTGGTCGACGCGGAACCGGTCGAGGCGACGATCCCGATGACGTCGAAGTCCTCGCCGCCGATCGAGATCGTGTCGCCGACGGCCTTCGACTCGCTCGTCGCGTACGCGGAGTCGAGCACGACGACGTCCTCGCCGGCGTCCGCCTCGGTGAAGGTGCGGCCCTTCGTGGTCTCGGTGCTGGTGAGCGGGCCGACCGTGTCGCCGGACACCGGGATGCCGGTCACGGTGAACGATTCGACGCTGAACGAGCCGCCGCCGAACCCGCCACCGCCCTGGCCACCGTCACTCGGCGGGGCACCCTGCGCCGCACCGCTGCTGCTGCTGTCGCTGCCGTCGGTCTGCTGCACCTGACCGGAGAACGTGCTGTTCTCGAGTGTGAGCACGCCCGTCGCGGCCGCCACGCCGTCGGTGCCGGCGACCGTCTCGACGTCCGTGGCGCTCAGGGTCCCGGCTCCACGGGAGACGGCCAGGCGGGACTGGGACAGGTCCGTGGAGCCGTCGTCGTCGGTCGAGCCGCCGTCGGACGAGTTCCCGCCCGACGGGTCAGCGCCGAAGTCGAACGACGGCCGTCCGGTGCTGCTCGACGTGGGGGTCTCGGTCTTCGTGACGGTGATGTCGGTGCCGACGCCGTACACGGACTGCAGGACGCTCGCCTGTGCGGACTGCACACCGCTCGCGATGGAGGACACGATCACGACGAGCGCGATGGCCAACGCCATCCCGACGGCGATGACGACCGTCTGCTTCCTGCGGTTCGTGAGCTCGCGCCTGAGGTAGGTCAGGAACATGGTTCTCCTCGGTGGGGGCCGGCTCGGGACGCCGACCGCGCGGACCGCGCGGCGGGGCCGACGAGGAGAACCTAGGGAGGGACGCCATGCGTGCCCGTTCCGTTCCCTATGAGGTCCGCAAGTCGTTCAGGACGCGTCGCCGTACGTCCGCCGCAGGTGCTCCGCGTACCCGCCGGGCGTCCGGCCGTCGAACCGACCGCTCGTCACGACCGGGAGGACCGTGGTCGCGTCCACCCGCAGTCCGAGCGTCCGGGCACGGGCGACGAGCCGGACGTCCTCGTGCTCCCGCACCGGGTCGAAGCCGCAGACGGTCCGGTAGGCGTCGGCACGGATCCCGAGGTTCGCACCGTGCACGTGCCCGAGCGCCGCGCCCGGCGGATGCGTCGCCTGCCACCGGGCGAACACGACCGGGTCGAGGTCGACCGGGTCCGGGACGACGGCCCCGACCAGGAGGTGCGCGCCGTCGGCGAGGGCGTCGACGTGCTGGACGAGCCACCCGGTCGGCACGCGGGAGTCGGCGTCGGTGTGTGCGAGCCAGTGCCGGTCGGCCGCCGCGTCCTCCGCGCCCGTCCGGGCGAGCGCGTGCGCGGTCCCGAGCGCGCGGGCACGGCCGACTCCGACGTGGTCGGTGCGCAGCGCGTCGAGCCACGTCGCGCTCCCGCCGCGCGCAGCGGCGTGCACGAGGGCCGGGGTGTCGTCGGTGCAGCCGTCCAGGACGACCGTGACGTGGGCCCGCGTGCCCGGACGCGTCCGGTGCAGCAGTGTGACGGCCGTGGACAGGGCCTCCAGGCAGGCGGCGATCCGCTCCGCCTCGTCGTGGGCCGGCACGACGACGTCGAGCCGGGTCGTCACCGGACGAGTCCCTCGGCGCGCGCGACGCTCGTGACGGCGGCGCCGGGCAGCACGCTCAGGACGAAGTCATCCTCGACGTGCCGGACGAGCGCCGGCCGCGGCCACCGGGCGGCGAGCTGCGCGTCGACGGTGTCGCCGTCGGACACCGCGTCGTCATCCGGGTGCCGCCAGTGGCAGGCGAGGAGCACGCCGTCGTCATCGAGGGACGCGAGGACCCGGTCGACGGTCGCGTCGAGGTCCGCGGGGGAGAGGTAGTACCCGACCTCGGAGACGACGACGAGGTCCCACCGGCCGGACGGCCACTCGGCGGGCATGGCGGCCTGCACGAAGCGGGCGGCGGGTGCCCGCAGGCGTGCTCGCTCGAGCGGCGCGGCCGAGATGTCGGTACCGAGCACCACGTCGGCACGCTCGGTCAGCGCTGCGGTGAGCACGCCGGTCGCGCACCCGAGCTCGAGGGCGGACCGCCAGCGCCGTCGGGGCAGCGCGGCCAGGGTCACGGCGCGCTTGCGCTGTTCGTACCAGGAGCCCTCGAAGTCCCACCCCTCGGGCTTCCGGTCGTAGTGCGCGTCGAACGAGGCCCGGGAGCGAGACGCGGTGCTCCCGACCGTGTCCGCGACGAACCACTCCTCGGCGCGGAGGTGGTGCCGGGCGTGCCGGTCGTCGACGACGGCCTCGTCGTCGGGGATTCCGGGTGCGACCCCTCGCCGCGGCTGACGAGGACGACGTGCACGGGGAGCCCGCGGTCGGCCGCGATCGCGATGAGACCACCGGCACCGAGGGTCTCGTCGTCCGGGTGCGGTGCGACCACGAGCACGGACGCGACACCGCCGAGGTCGAGGTCGAGCGGCGCGGCTCCGGTCCGGTCGAGCACGGGCGACCAGTCGTCGGGGTCGGTGCCGGGGGCCCGGTGGTCGAAGCTCACCACGCGACGCCGCCCCGCTCGAGCACCATCCGGCCGATCCGGGCGAGGTCGCGGTCGCCGTGGTCCTGCAGCACGTACAGCTCGAGGTCGGCGACCCGGGCGGCGACGGCCGGGTCACCCGCCAGCGGACCGGGGCCGATCGTGTGGACGACGCGGGTGCGGACGGCGTCGACGGCACGGCGGACCCGGGAGCGGACCACCTGTGCGAGGAGGGACCAGTCGGGCTCGGCGGAGGTGGTGTCGTCCGCACGCGCGTCGATCCGTCGCGCGGCGCCGGCGAGGGCGTCCTCCGCCTCGGCGAGGTCCGCGACGACGGCGCCGAGCGCGGCCCGGAGCAGGTCGCTGTCCGGTCGTGCGGCGGCGTGCGCACGGAGGACCCGCGCGAGCCCCACCGCGCCGCCCCACCAGCAGGCGGCGACACCGATGCCACCCCAGGCGAAGCCGGGACGACGGAGGTACCAACCGGCGTCGCCGACCTGCCGCGCGGGCACGCCGGAGAAGTCGACCGGACCACTCGGCACGTCCGGCAGCCCTCGGGCAACCCAGGCCTCGTCGTGCGCGCGGACCCCGTCCTGCCGGAGGTCCACCGCGACGAGTTGTCGGTCGTCCCCGACGTGCACCGTCACGAGGGCGTGGGACAGGGTCGAGGCGAGCGAGCACCACGGCTTCGTGCCGTCGAGCACGAGGGTCCCGTCCGCCGTCGGGCCCGGACGGGCTTCGAGGCGGAGGCCCGGGGCCTCTGCCGCGAACACACCCCACGTCGAGCCCGGGGGAGCGTCCACCCCGGCCTGCGCCAGGATCGACAGGGCGTCGAGGTGCGGCTCGACCGTCCGTGCCGTGGCGACGTCGGTGGCGGCGACGACCGCGAGGGTCGCGAAGACGCGTCCCGCGGTGCCCGCCGTGAGCGGCGGGGTGGCCGACGCGACCGCACGCGTGAGGGCGAGGCGGTCCGTCGGGGCCGGGTCGGGCCTCCCGCGGAAGTCGTCGCCGGGGCAGCGACGACGGCGGCGATCGCCTCGGTGTCGACGCGGCGGGCGTCGACGGGCCAGGCAGGGGAAGCCAACATCGGAGGTCACGGTAACGACGTATGATCCGGATCGCGAGGTCGATCCACAGTGCGCACTGGGACGCACCACAGACGGCTCATAGGAAGCTCTCGATACTCGAAGTCGTGACGATCTCCCAGCCCTCCGCAGCACCACGCCTCACCCGCGCCGACGGTTCTCCGTTGCGCATCCTCGTCGTCGACGACGAAGCGAGCCTCACCGATCTGCTCTCGATGGCGCTCCGCTACGAGGGCTGGGACGTCCGGAGCGCGAACGGCGGGCAGGACGCCCTCACGACGGCCCGCGAGTTCCGGCCCGACGCCATGGTGCTCGACGTGATGATGCCGGACCTCGACGGGCTGCAGGTGCTGAGCCGACTGCGGCAGAACAACGACGACACCCCGGTGCTGTTCCTCACCGCGAAGGACTCCGTCGAGGACCGCGTCACCGGGCTCACCGCGGGCGGGGACGACTACGTCACGAAGCCGTTCTCGCTCGAGGAGGTCGTGGCGCGCCTGCGCGGACTCATCCGTCGGTCCCAGATCTCGATCAGCGAGGCCGGGGACTCACGCATCGTCGTCGGCGACCTCGTCCTCGACGAGGAGTCGTACGAGGTGTCCCGCGCCGGTCGTCCGATCGAGTTGACGGCGACCGAGTTCGAGCTGCTCCGGTTCCTCATGCGCAACCCCCGACGCGTGCTGTCGAAGGCGCAGATCCTGGACCGCGTGTGGTCGTACGACTTCGGTGGCAAGTCGTCGGTCGTCGAGATCTACATCTCCTACCTGCGGAAGAAGATCGACGCCGGCGAGCAGCCGATGATCCACACCGTGCGCGGTGTCGGGTACGTCATCAAGCCGACCGCCTGACGCGGGCCCGCGCATGACCCTCCGGCGTCGCCTCGTCCTGAGCATCGTGGCACTCGTCGTCGCCGTCAGTGCCGTGATCGGGGGCGGCAGCATCATCGCCCTGTTCTCCATCCAGCGCTCCGCGATCGACGAACAACTGCAGTACGCGACGAGTCGCGCCCAGCGGTCCGTCGAGCAGGAGGGGCCGAACGGCGCCGAGTTCGGTCGCCCCTCGGGCCAGGCGGCCGGCACGTTGACCGTGTACGTCCTCGACGGCAACGTCGTCGTCGGCAACGTGCTCGACAACGCCGGACGGGTCGACCGGCTGCGGGCGGACGTGGTCGACCCCCTCGGCGCCCTCCGGCTCGACGGACGGGCGCACACGATCGACCTCGGTGCCGACCTCGGGCGCTACCGGGTCACGGCCGCCACGGTCGGGCCGGCCGTCCTCGTCGTCGGGCTGCCGCTCGGCCCGGTCTACGAGAGCGTGTGGAAGCTGTTCGGGGTGGTTCTCGTGGTGACCGGGCTCGCGCTGCTCGCCGCGACCCTCGTCGCCACGGCCGCGGTCCGCCGTGCCCTGCGGCCGCTCGACCGCGTCGCCGAGACCGCCTCCGCCGTCGCCGGGATGCCGCTCGACCGCAGTGACGCGCTCGTCGGCGTCCAGGTGCCCGACGCTGACCCCACCACCGAGGTGGGCCGCGTCGGCACGGCGTTCAACCGGATGCTCGGACACATCGCGGCCGCGATGCAGGCGCGCGAGCGCTCCGAGCAGAAGGTGCGCCAGTTCGTCGCCGACGCCTCGCACGAACTCCGGACGCCGCTGGCGTCCGTCCGCGGGTACGCCGAACTCACCCGACGGATGGGCGGGGACCTCCCGCAGGACGTCGTGTACGCGATGAGCCGCATCGAGTCCGAGTCGATCCGGATGACCTCCATGGTCGAGGACCTGCTGCTCCTCGCCCGGCTCGACGAGGGCCGGGAGATCCAGTTCACGGACGTGGACCTGACCGGCCTGGTACTCGACGCGGTCAACGACGCCCACGCCGCGTCGCCCGACCATCCGATCGAGGTCGACCTGCCGGACGAACCCGTCGAGGTCGTCGGCGACGCTGCCCGGTTGCACCAGGTGATCGTCAACCTCGTCACGAACGCCCGCACCCACACACCCGACGGCACGCGCATCACCGTGGGCCTCGCTCCGGTACCGCCGGCGGACGGTGGCGGCGTCGACCTGACGGTGCGCGACGACGGGCAGGGCATCGACCCGGCCTTCCTGCCGAAGCTCTTCGAGCGGTTCGCGCGGGCGGACAGCTCGCGCTCCCGGACCGCCGGGTCGACGGGACTCGGCCTCGCGATCGTCGACGCGGTCGTGCAGGCCCACGGCGGACGGGTCGACGTGACGAGTCAGCCGGGGGACACCGTGTTCACGGTGCACCTGCCGGCCCGGACGCGGACGTCGACGGTCGCACCTGCGGGTTCCGGGACGTGACCCTGGTGTGGTACGGTCTTCTCAGCCAAAGACCGCTGGTCGTCGCTGCCGTGCTCATGCATGGACAGTGACCGAAGGTCCTCGTCACGAGGCAGCCCGCGCAGGTGTTCAGAACCACTCCCACACATCGTGCGGGAGCAGCTCCGAGCCTGTGCGCCGGAGCTTTCTTCATGTGCGGGTTGTGTTCACCACAGCCATGGGACCCGGGGCTGCCAGCAAGAACCCCAAGGAGAACCATGGCGAACAAGGAAGCTGCGGTCGCCGAGCTCACGGAGTCCTTCCGTAGCTCGAACGCCGTTCTGCTCACCGAGTACCGCGGTCTCACGGTCGCGCAGCTCAAGGAGCTCCGCAACTCGATCCGTGAGCACGCCACGTACGCCGTGGTGAAGAACACGCTGACCAAGATCGCGGCCAACGAGGCAGGCATCACGTCGTTCGACGACGAGCTCGCCGGTCCGTCCGCTCTCGCCTTCGTCCACGGTGACACCGTCGCCGTCGCGAAGTCGCTGCGTGCATTCGCCAAGGCGAACCCCGAGCTCGTGGTGAAGGGTGGTTACTTCGACGGTAACCCGCTCTCCGCGACCGAGGTGGACAAGCTCGCCGACCTCGAGTCCCGTGAAGTGCTGCTCGGCAAGCTCGCCGGCGCCTTCAAGGCCTCGCTGTTCGGTGCTGCGTACCTGTTCCAGGCACCCCTCTCGCAGGCCGTCCGCACCGTGGACGCCCTCCGCGAGAAGCAGGAGTCCGCGGCCTGACCAGGCACGCGTTCCACAACCACACCACGCATCAGTAAGTAGTAGGAGAAAATCATGGCGAAGCTTTCGCAGGACGAGCTCATCGAGGCCTTCAAGGAGCTCACGCTCATCGAGCTCTCGGACTTCGTGAAGAAGTTCGAAGAGGTCTTCGAGGTCACCGCTGCTGCCCCCGTCGCGGTCGCCGCGGCCGGTGGCGCTGCTGCCCCCGCCGAGGAGGTCGAGGAGAAGACCGAGTTCGACGTCGTGCTCAAGTCGGCCGGTGACAAGAAGATCCAGGTCATCAAGGAGGTCCGTGGCCTCACGTCGCTCGGCCTGGGCGAGGCCAAGGCGCTCGTCGAGACCGCCGACGCGAAGATCCTCGAGGGTGCGAACAAGGAAGCTGCCGACAAGGCGAAGGCTGCCCTCGAGGCCGCTGGCGCCACCGTCGAGCTCGTCTGAGTCCGACCGTCTGGTCACGAAGGCCGCTGCCCCCCGGGGCGGCGGCCTTCGTCGTGTGCGGGGCCGCGGCGCCGGCGGCGCCGAGCCTCGGCTGGGCGGACACTTCGCGCTTCCGTTCTGCCCGAGGACGTCCGCCTGGCCGAGCCTCGGGTCGTCGTGGTATCAGATGGTGATGCCGTGCTGACGGAACAACGTGCGGAGGCGCTCGGGATCGGCGAGGTGCCACCACGTGACCCGGATGACGGTCCTGACCTGCGGGAGGGCGCGCAGCTGGTCCTCACGGATCTTCTCCTGCCAGAGGACCTGTGCCCCGTCCCGGCCCGCGAGCATCGTCGGGTCGACGTACTTCTGTCGTCCGTCGAACTCGAGCACCACGCCGAGGCTCGGGATCCAGAAGTCGACGCGCCGGATCGAGCCGTCCGGCAACCGGAACTCGTGTTGCGGCGCGAGCGGTCCGACGCCCAGTTCGACCAGGCGGATCGCCGTGTAGGACTCACCGACCGATTCGTGCCGGGCGTCGAGCGCCGCGGCGACCAGACGCGCCCGGCGCGACCCCCGTGCGGGCGGCGGAGGAAGGGCGCGTCCGAACTCTGCGGGATCGACCGTTCCGCTCCGGACGCCGTGGTCGATCGTCACCGCGGCGGTGCTCGGGACACACGTCGTGGCGACGAGGACCGCCGTCACCATCGGACTGGTCACCCTGATGTCGCAGAACCGATGTGTCGACTCGAGTGGAACGGCCCGCTGCGGTGCATGCCGGACGAGGCCTTCGCGATGGGTGGTCGACGTGGCGTCGAGGTCGATCACGTGCACGCGGTCCGGCGCGGCCCCGAGCATCGGCCAACCGTACAGGACCGCCGCGGTCATGTGGGAGAACACGTCGCTCGCCCTGAGTTCCGGGATGATCGCCCGGGCGAGCATGCGGTGCCGAGCGGCCGGGGGAAGTGCCTCCCACTCGCTGGTCCGCACGTACACTCCGGGCCGGAGACGGACGAGTCTCCCGGCGGCGCGCTGCCGTCGGAGTGTCCTCGCGGCCGAGGGGTCCGTCGGGAGGGCTCGGAGCAGGGTGGGTTCCTCGGTGGCGTTCACGGACCCGAGACTCGCGCTGCCGGATGCGCCTCGGGCCTCCGAACAGTGCCCTGTGGAGCGTCCTGACGATCCACAGCTGCCGGTGCGGTGCCGAGGCTCGCCCTGCCGGGCACATTCGGGCTGCGTTCACGCTGGAAGTGTCCGCAGGGCCGAGGCTCGGCTGCGCCAGCGCGCCAGCGCGCCAGCGCGCCAGCGCGCCAGCGCTACGCCAGCGTGCTGTGGCGGCGACCGTAGGCCAGGTACAGGACCGCGCCGGCGGCCATCCAGATGCCGAAGGCGATCCACGTGCCCGCGCCGAGCGTCACGGCGAGGAACAGGCAGAACAGCACGCCGAGCACCGGCACGACGGGGAAGAACGGCACGCGGTACGAGCGGTCGAGGTCCGGCTGCGTCCGACGGAGCACGATCACCGAGACGTTCACGAGGGCGAAGGCGATGAGCGTCCCGATGCTCGTGGCGTCGGCGAGTTCACCGAGCGGGACCAGCGCCGAGACGATCGTGACGACGACGCCGACGATGAGCGTGTTCGCGATCGGGGTGCCCGTCCGCGGCGACACCCGTCCGAACACCTTCGGCACGAGCCCGTCCCGCGCCATCGACAGCAGGATGCGGGTCTGCCCGTACAGCACGGTGAGCACCACGCTCGCGATCGCGACGACGGCCCCGATCGAGAACACGAGGGCGACGACGGGCTGCCCGGTGACGTCGACGACGATGCGGACGAGCGAGGCCTCGTCCGCCGAGAACGACGTCCAGGACCGTGCACCGATCGCGGCGACCGCGACCAGGATGTACAGCGCGGTGATGAGGGCGATCGACCCGATGATCGCGCGCGGCAGGTCCCGTCGGGGGTCCTTCGCCTCCTCCCCGGCGGTCGAGGCGGCGTCGAAGCCGATGTACGAGAAGAACAGCCGGGACGCCGCAGCGCTGATGCCGGCCGCGCCCATCGGTGCCAGCGGCTCGAAGTTCCCGGCCCGGAACGCAGAGAACGCGACCACGACGAAGAACACGAGCAGGGCGATCTTCACGAGCACCATGACGGTGTTCACCCAGGCGCTCTCCTTCGCCCCGGGCAGCAGGACCAGCATCGCGATGACGACGAGCGCCGCCGCGGGCAGGTTCACGAGGCCGCCGTCACCGGGAGGCGCGGACAGCACGGTGGGCAGGTGCAGGCCGAAGACCCGCAGCGTCTCGTCGACGTACTCGCTGGCACCGACGGCGACCGCCGCGACCGACACCGCGTACTCGAGGACCAGGCACCACCCGCAGACCCAGGCGATCCCCTCGCCCATGGTCGCGTAGGTGTAGGAGTAGCTCGACCCGGACGTCGGGACGGCGCCGGCCATCTCGGCGTAGGACAGCGCCGACAGGAGCGCCGCGACACCGGCGATGACGAACGAGATCCAGACGGCGGGCCCCGCGAGTGGCACGGCCGTGCCGAGCACGACGAGGATGCCGGTGCCGAGCGTCGCACCGACGCTGATCATCGTGAGGTGCCAGACCCCGAGGGTGCGCCGGAGCGGCTGCCCGTCGACGCCGTCGGCGGCCTCCGCGCGGAGCTGGTCGACCGGCTTGCGCCGGAGGAGCTGGTGGGTGAGTGACGGCGCGGACGACATGGGACCTCACGAGAGCGCTTGCGGGGGACGCGACATCGTCCCACGGCCCTCGGAGGGGGTCCAAACCCAGCGGATCCGTCCCTCCACACGGGAGGCCCGGATCACCTCCGTCCACAGCCCTCGGCGAACGCGTCGGGCCGGGTCCGTCCGCGGGCGTACATTCGTGCGAGGACGGCGCCGGTCGGCGCGGGAAGGGTTCGGATGAGTCGGATGGACGCGGTCGCGGGCGGCGGCGGCATGCGGGGTGGTGGCGGCGGCGGTCCCCGTGGCCGGATCTCGAGCGGTGACCCGGAGGCGCAGCGCGCGGCGAACGCCGAGGCGCCGCAGATCCCGCACCTGGTCCGTCGCATCGCCGGACTGTTCGTCCCGCACCGTCGGGCCATCGTCCTGACGGTCGTGCTCGTCCTGGTCGGGGCGGCCCTCTCGGTGGTCCCGCCACTGCTGACCCAGCAGGCGTTCGACCGCGGCCTGTTCCCGGGGGGTGGCGGACCGGACGTGCCGGTGCTCGCCGAACTCGTCGGCGCGATGATCGGGCTGTGGGTCCTGAGCGCCGGGATCGGTGTCTGGCAGACCTACCTGACCGCCACCGTCGGCAACAAGGTCATGGGCGCGATGCGGATGCGGCTCTTCGGGCACCTGCAGCGCATGGAGCTCGCGTTCTTCACCCGGACGAAGACCGGCGTCATCCAGAGTCGTCTCCAGAACGACGTGGGCGGGGTCGCGAGCGTCCTCAACAACACGATCTCGTCGGTCCTCGGCAACACGGTGACGGTCATCGCCGCCGTCGTCGCCATGCTGCTCCTGAGCTGGCAGATGACCCTGGTGGCGGTGGTGCTGCTGCCACTGCTCGTCATCGCGCAGCGCAAGGTGGGCAAGGTCCGTGCCCGCATCGCGGCGCAGACGCAGGAGTCCCTGTCCGACATGACCGCGATCACGCAGGAGACCCTGAGTGTGTCGGGGATCCTGCTCGCGAAGAGCTTCAACCAGCAGCGCGCCGAGATCCACCGCTACGGGGACGAGAACCGCAACCAGATCGGCCTGCAGGTGCGGCAGCAGATGTCGGGCCAGTGGTTCTTCGCCATCGTGCAGATCTTCCTGTCGATCATCCCGGCGGTCATCTACCTCGTGGCCGCGTACCTCATCATCGGCGGCGTCCCGGTCACCGCCGGCACGATCGTGGCCTTCACGACCGTGCAGTCCCGGCTGCTGTTCCCGACCGTGGGCCTGCTGCGTGTGGTGCTCGACCTGCAGACGTCGGGCGCGCTGTTCGCCCGCATCTTCGAGTACTTCGACCTGGAGCCGGCGATCACGGACGCGGCCACCGCGAAGCCGGTCGACGAACGACGGGTGGGGCACGTGGCGTTCGACCACGTCTCGTTCTCCTACCCCGACGGCGAAGCCGACAAGCCCACCCTGCGCGACGTCTCGTTCGAGTTGCAGCCCGGACAGTTCGCGGCCTTCGTCGGACCGTCCGGTGCGGGCAAGACCACGATCTCGTACCTGGTCCCGCGGCTGTACGAGGCGACCGCCGGCTCGGTCCGGTTCGCGGGGCAGGACGTGCGCGACGTCGTGCACGAGGACCTCATGGCGCACATCGGCATCGTCAGCCAGGAGACCTACCTGTTCCACGCGAGCATCGGTGACAACCTCCGCTACGCGAAGCCGGGGGCGACCGACGCCGAGATCGAACGTGCGGCCCGTGCGGCGAACATCCACGAGACGATCGCCTCGTTCCCGGACGGGTACGACACCATCGTGGGGGAGCGCGGCTACCGGCTGTCCGGCGGCGAGAAGCAGCGCATCGCCATCGCCCGCGTCCTGCTCAAGGACCCGCCCGTGCTCGTGCTCGACGAAGCGACGAGCGCACTCGACTCCATCTCGGAGCGGGTGGTGCAGGCCGCGCTGGACACCGCAGCCCGGGGGCGGACGACGATCTCGATCGCACACCGCCTGTCGACGATCCGCGACGCCGACGTCGTCTTCGTGGTCGACCACGGGCAGATCGTCGAGCAGGGGACGCACGACGAACTGCTCGCCCTCGGCGGCACCTACGCGACCCTGCACGAGCAGCAGAGCGACCCCGTCGTGGCCGCTCGGGAGTGACCCGGCGACGCCGTAGTGCGCGAGATCTGTTCGCCCTGCGCTGACACCGCGGAGGTGTTCGTCACCAGAGGTCGCACATCGTGGCGGCCCGCCTACACTCGTGAGGTGCGTTACGCGAACTCCGTCATCGACCTCGTCGGCGACACCCCGCTCGTCAAGCTCAACCGGGTCACCGAAGGGGTCCGGGCGACCGTCCTGGTGAAGGTCGAGTCCTTCAACCCGGGTGGCTCCGCCAAGGACCGCATCGCGACGCGGATCCTCGACGCGGCGGAGGCGTCGGGCGAGCTGCGCCCCGGCGGCACCATCGTCGAACCCACCTCCGGCAACACCGGCGTCGGCCTGGCACTCGTCGCACAGCAGCGCGGGTACCGCTGCGTCTTCGTGCTGCCCGACAAGGTCGGCGAGGACAAGCGCAACGTCCTCACGGCCTACGGCGCCGAGATCGTCGTGACGCCGACCGCGGTCGCGCCCGACGACCCGGAGTCCTACTACTCGGTGTCCGACCGGCTCGTGCGGGAGATCCCCGGCGCCTACAAGCCGAACCAGTACGCGAACCCGAACGGCCCCCGCAGCCACTACGAGACGACGGGCCCGGAGATCTGGCGCGACACCGAGGGGCGCCTGACGCACTTCGTCGCGGGCGTCGGCACCGGCGGCACGATCTCCGGTACCGGCCGCTACCTCAAGGAGGCGTCCGACGGACGGGTCCGCATCGTCGGCGCCGACCCCGAGGGCTCCGTGTACTCCGGTGGGACCGGACGTCCGTACCTGGTCGAGGGAGTCGGTGAGGACTTCTGGCCCGCCGCCTACGACGCGGGCGTCCCGGACGAGATCATCGCCGTCTCCGACGCGGACTCGTTCGCGATGACCCGCCGCCTGGCGCGCGAGGAGGGCCTGCTCGTCGGCGGCTCGAGCGGCATGGCCGTCGTCGCCGCGCTCCGGGCCGCCGCGGACCTGACCGAGGACGACGTCGTGGTGGTCCTGCTGCCCGACGGCGGACGCGGCTACCTCGGCAAGATCTTCAACGACCGCTGGATGCGCTCCTACGGCTTCGCGGAGACCGAGGACGAGCGGAGTGTCGGCGACCTCATCGCGGGCAAGGACGGACGCCTGCCGGACCTCGTGCACGCCCACCCGTCGGACACCGTCCGCGACGTCGTCGACATCATGACGAAGTACGGCGTCTCGCAGATGCCGGTGCTCAGCGCCGAGCCGCCGGTCGTCATGGGGGAGGTCGTCGGGGCCGTCGAGGAGAAGGCGCTGCTCGAGCACGTGTTCACGGGTGCCGCGCAGATGGCCGACGCGCTCACCCCGTTCGTCGGCGACCCGCTGCCCCTCATCGGGATCGGGGAGTCCGTGTCGGCCGCACGCCGGGCCCTCGAATCCGCGGACGCCCTGCTCGTCGTCGGCGACGGCAAGCCGGTCACGGTGCTCACACGTCACGACCTGCTCACCTACCTCTCCGAGTGACGGCGGGCAGCCCCGCCGCGGCGAGACGACCCACCCAGACCGCACCGAGCCTCCAGGAAGGGGCACCCGCGACATGACCGAGTTCAGCACCCGCGCCATCCACGCCGGCCAGGAGCCCGACGCCGCCACCGGCGCCGTCATCCCGCCGCTGTTCCTGACGTCGACCTACGTGCAGGACGGGATCGGCGGCCTCCGCGGCGGGTACGAGTACTCCCGCTCCGGCAACCCGACGCGCGACTCGCTGCAGACGCTGCTGGCCGACCTGGACGGCGGCGTCGCCGCGTTGTCGTTCTCCTCCGGGCTCGCCGGCGAGGACGCCCTCCTCCGCGCGTACCTGGAGCCGGGCGCCCGGATCGTGATGGGCAACGACGTCTACGGCGGCACGCACCGCCTGGCGAACCGGCTGCACGTGCCGTGGGGGATCGACCTCGTCACCGTCGAGATGAGCGAGCCGGACCGGGTGCGCGCCGCGCTCGCCGACAGCCCCGCGAAGACCGTGCTGTGGGTCGAGACGCCGACGAACCCGCTCATGAAGATCGCGGACATCGAGACCCTCGCGGAGATCGGACACGACGCCGGTGCACTCGTCGTCGTGGACAACACCTTCGCCTCGCCCGCGTTGCAGCAGCCGCTGTCGCTCGGCGCCGACGTGGTCGTGTACTCGACGACGAAGTACCTCGGGGGACACTCCGACGTGGTCGGCGGCGCGGTGGTGCTGCGTGACCAGGAACTGGCCGACGCGGTGCAGTTCGTGCAGTTCGGCGGCGGCGCGATCTCGTCGCCGTTCGACGCCTGGCTGACCATCCGCGGCATCAAGACGCTCAGCGTCCGGATGGAGCGCCACTCCTCGAACGCGCAGGCGGTCGCCGAGGCGCTGCTCGGGCACCCCGCGGTGGAGCACGTGTACTACCCGGGCCTGCCCGAGCACCCGGGGCACGACGTCGCCGCGAAGCAGATGCGCGGGTTCGGCGGGATGCTCTCGGTGGCGCTCACCGGTGGCCCCGAGGCGGCCAAGCGCTTCGCGGAGTCCACGGAGCTGTTCGCCCTGGCGGAGTCGCTCGGCGGTGTGGAGTCGCTCATCGGGTACCCGAGCGAGATGACGCACGCGTCGGTGAAGGGCACCGAGCTCGCGGTGCCCGAGAACGTCGTCCGACTGTCGGTCGGCATCGAGGACGCCGGGGACCTCGTCGCGGACGTGCAGCAGGCGCTCGACCGCTGACCCGGAGCCCCGGCACCGCTCCGGCACGCACGCCGGGCTCCCTCGGCCCCGGGACCGCTACCGCACGCACACCGGGCTCACTCGGCACCGGGTCCGCGCTGGCACGGACGCCGCGCTCCCGCGGTCCCGGCGGGGCCCGGCGCCCGTGAGCCCGGCGTCCTACGATGACCGGGTGACCTCGACGACGGCGACCCGGGTGGGCGTGTTCGCGCCGCGGTACCTCGTGGCGACGGTCGGGATGGTCGCGATCGTCGCGGTGTCCGCGTTCCAGAACCTGGCGATGACGACGATCATGCCGGTCATCTCCGCGGACCTGCACGGCGAGACGCTGTACTCCCTGAGTTTCGCCGCGCCCCTCGCCGCGGGCGTGCCGGGCATGGTGCTCGCCGGGAACTGGACGGACCGGGCCGGCGGACGGGTCGTCGCATGGGTGTCCGCGTCCCTCTTCGCGATCGGCACCGCGGTCGTCATGCTCGCCCCGACGATGCCGGTCTTCCTGGCCGGACGGCTCGTCGAGGGGTTCGGCGCCGGCGCGATCGACGTCGTGCTCTACGTCCTCGTCGCCCGGGTCTTCCCGGCCGACCTGCACGGTTCGGTCTTCGCCGGGTTCGCGGCCGCCTGGGTCGTGCCGGCCCTCATCGGCCCGGCCGTCGCCGGCGTCGTGACCGACGCCGTCGGCTGGCACTGGGTCTTCGCCGGTGCCCTCGGGATCGCCGTCGTCGCGTTCGCCTGTCTGGTCCCGACGCTGCGGCACCTGCGTCCGCCCGCACCGGAGGCCCGGCCGCCCTGGCAGGGTCGGCGCATCGCCTGGTCCGGAGGCGCGTCCGCCGCCGTGCTGCTGCTCAACCTCGCTCCCGACCTGCCCGTGATGGTCCGGTTCGCGGCCGTCGGTGTCGGGTTGTCCGGTGCCTGGGTGGCGCTCCGGCCGCTCCTGCCCCGGCGGACCTTCACGGGCGGTGCCGGCCTGCCGTCGGTGGTGCTCCTCCGCGGCGTCCTGGCCGCGGGCTTCTTCGGCAGCGAGGCGTACGTGCCCTTCCTGCTCCAGGCGCAGCACGGCCTGGAACCCTCGACTGCCGGCCTGGCCCTCACGGTGGCCGCGCTGAGCTGGGCCGGCGCGAGCTGGTTGCACGGCCGCCTGGGTGAGGAACGCCTGCCGGCGACGCGGGCGTTCGGGGCCGGGCTCGCGCTCGTCCTGGTGAGCCTGCTGTCCGCGCTCGCGGTCGCCCTCGTCGACCTGCCGGTGTGGGTGCTCGTCGCCGGGTGGTTCGTCGGCGGCGCGGGGATGGGGGTGGCGTACCCGCGGACGTCGATGCTCACCCTCCGGTTCTCGCGCGAGGGCGACGACGGCTTCGCGAGTTCGGCGCTGACGATCGCCGACGCGTCGGGCAGCGTCGTCGGGTTGGCCGTGGCCGGGCTGCTCTTCACGACCGCCGGCGGTCGGGAGGAGCCGACGGCCTTCGCGCTCGTGTTCACCGCGATGACGGTGATCAGCCTCGTCGGGCTCGTCGCGGTGCGTCGCCTCGGTCCGGTCCCGGCACCGCCCGCGTCCGACGGGTAGCCTGGCAGACCCGGACCGAGGAGGACCCGTGCGCCGCACCGCCGCAGTCGCGCTGACCGCATCGCTGGCGGTCGGTGGCCTCGTGCTCACGGGGTGCACCGCGACGACGACGACGGCCCCGACGCCGGTGCGCAGCACGGACCTGACGAGCTCGGACGGCGGCTTCGCCGAGGACGCGGTGATCGGGGTCGTGCTGACGGCTGACGCGGCGACGCCGACCGACTCCGGCGACGGCCGCTCGTTGGCCACCCGGTTCCGCGAGGAACTCACCGAGGCCGGCTTCCGCCCCGACGTCCGGGTCGCCGGGGCCGACCAGCCCGCCCGGCAGCGCTCGGCCGTGCACGACCTGGTCCGGACCGGCGCGAAGGCGCTCCTCGTGCGGGCCGCCGACCCCGACGCGCTCCGGGCGGAGCTCCGGGACGCACACGACGCGGGCGTCGTGGTCGTGGCCCTCGGCGGTGCCCTGCCGTCGTCGGGGGGCGGCAACGACGGACTCGCGTCGGACTACCGCGTCGACGGCACGGACTCGGACGCCGACCTCGTCAGCCGGAGCGTCGACATGGTGTCGTCACTGCAGCGCGGCGAGGAGCCGCGGGACGGCGAGGACCCCGCGCAGTAGCGCAGCGGACGGGCCCGCCCACGCGGTGCGGCCGGGAGGCCCGTGGCCGGCCCGGAACGCCGGTGCGGCTCAGCGCCACCAGGCCGGGAACGACCGCGTGATCGTCTCGACGAGGGCCTTCCGGGAGTGCCGCGGACCGGCGAGCCACGCCTCGATCGCGCCGACGAACCCCTGTGCGACGAAGCCCGCCGCGACCGCGTCGATGATCTCCGGCTTCACCGCGGGGTCGAGTTCGCGGATGTGCAGGGCGCTCGAGACGGTGAAGTGCTCCACCAGCAGGCGGTGCAGGGAGGCGTCGTCCGGATCGGGGAGCGCGCGGGCGTAGATGTCCCGGTGCGTCGTGACGTGGTCGATGACGGCCTCGATGCCGCGGCGGGTGATGGTCGCCAGCTCGTCCGGTCCGGCGCCCCGCTCGACGGCGAGACGGTGCGCCTCGGCGTCGTCGGCGCGGATGCGGTCGAGTTCGGGCGTGAGCACGTCCGCGAGCAGCGACCCGGGGGAGACGGCGTGCGAGTAGAACGTCGCGCGGTTGATGCCGGCGGCGCGGGTGACGTCCGACACCGTGAGCTGCGACACCGGTCGGTCGGCGGCGAGACGGAGCACGGCCTCCCGGAGGGCGGCCGTGGTGTGCAGGATCCGAGCGTCCACCATGACGCTCCTCCCATCTCGTTCGCGGTGCTGCCGTCCCGTCTCGGTCGGCAGTCCGACGGTACCGCACCGCCGGGCGGGGTCACCGGTCCGCCGCACCGGCCTGCGCGGGGAGGACGGGCCTCCAGGCCGGCGACCGGGACCGGCGTGCCGCCCGAGCGTCCGGTGCGCGCGGAGCGCGGGGGCCGCGGTTGTCGTCCCGTCGGGCAGACCCGTACCATGGTGGAACGGACCGAATCGATTCGAGCGGCCGATCCCACCCCACTTCTGCCCTTCGGAGGACCTCGTCGTGTCCGCGCCTGCGACCACCGGCTCACTCAGGATCGTCCTGCACCCGGGTGACTCGCTCACCCGCGCGCAGCGGCTCGTCTACGTCTTCGTGCTCGGCGCGCTGACGGCGCTCGGACCCTTCACGATCGACCTGTACCTGCCGGCGTTCCCGTCGCTCGAGCGGGACCTCGGCATCTCGGCGGGCGCGGTGCAGCTCACGCTCACCGCGACCACGATCGGCTTCGCGATCGGGCAGCTGCTGGTCGGGCCGTGGAGTGACAAGGTCGGCCGCCGTCTCCCGCTCATCATCGCGACGAGCCTGCACGTCACCGCCTCGGTCTGCGCCGCCCTGGCGCCGAACGTCGAGGTCCTCGCGCTGTTCCGCGTCCTGCAGGGCATGGGCGCCGCGGCCGGTGGTGTCGTCGCGATGGCGACGGTCCGCGACCTGTTCGGCGGCAAGCCGCTCGTCCGGATGCTGTCCCGCCTGGCGATGGTGAACGGGCTGGCCCCGATCCTCGCGCCGCTCATCGGCTCGCAGATGCTCCGGTTCTTCCCGTGGCGCGGCATCTTCGTGTTCCTCGCCTGCTACGGCCTCGCGGTCGTCATCGCCTCGATCCTGCTCATCGTCGAGACGCTGCCGAAGGAACGCCGACAGGAGGCCGGGCACTCGACCATCGGGCAGCGGTACCGCGCCCTGTTCTCCGACCGCATCTTCGTCGGCGTCGCGCTCATCGGCGCGATGGTGTTCAGCGGGTTGTTCTCGTACCTCAGCGCGTCGCCGTTCCTGTTCCAGGGCGTCTTCGGTCTCGACGCCCAGCAGTACGGCCTCCTCTTCGCGGTCAACTCCGTCGGGGTCGTCCTCGGCGTGCAGATCTCGTCGCGGCTCGCACAGCGCGTCGGACCGCAGTGGATCCTCGCCTGCTCGACCGCCACGCTGTTCCTGGCCGCGCTGGCGATCGTCGTGCTCGACCAGCTCGGTGCGGGGCTCGTCGGGGTGCTCGTCCCGCTGTGGTTCTACATCGCGGCCTGCGGGTTCTCGTTCCCGCTCGTGCAGGTGATCGGTCTCGCGTCGCACGGCAAGGAGGCCGGCACCGCGGCATCGCTGCTCGGGGCGCTCAACTTCGGAGTCGCCGGGATCATCTCGCCGGTCGTGGGCCTGCTCGGCATCTCCACCGCCACGCCGATGGCCATGGTGATGGGGACGACCGCGTTCGTCGCGATCCTCGTGCTGTGGTTCGTCGTGCGGCCGAAGACGGTCCCGGCCCTCACGCACTGACGTGCGGGGGCGGTTCCGGCCTTCTCGCACTGCCGTCCGGGGGCGGGCTCAGCCGTCACGCGCTGACGCGCGGGGCGGCTCGCTCGGCCGTCACGCACTGACGCGCGGGGCGGCTCAGCCGTCACCGGCGGACGAAGCCGACCGTCTCGGCGACGAGGAGTCCGCCCACGGCCAGCACGGCGGCCCCGCCGACGAGGAGCATCGCCGCCGGTCGCTCGTACCAGTGGCGGAGTCGGGGCCAGCGACGCGCGAACTCCCGTGTCGACATCGAGCCGTCGAGCCGGTCGGTCCGGAGGTCGAGCCGGTCGACCAGTCGTTCGACGCCGTCGTCGCCCCACACGTCACCGCGGATGCGGAACAGCGCCTCGCCCGCGGCGTCCAGCGCGACGACGTCCCGGCTCGCCCGTTCGGTGGACGCGCCGTGCCGGGTGACGAGCAGCAGTCGGTGCACCCGTGGGCGGGCGAACGTCCGGGTCCCGGTGAGGACGCCGCGGATCGTGATGCTGTCCGGGTGCACCGCGACGAAGGCGGTGCGGAGTCGCAGGTACGCGGCGAGGACCGTCGCGGCGAGCAGGAGCACGACCGCGGCGACCAGCAGCCCGAGCCCGGTCGGGACGGCCGACCAGACGACCGCGACGGCGATCGGCAGGGCGGAGAACCCGATGCTCAGACCGGTCGAGCGGACGAGGGCCGCCCGCGGTCCGACGAGTTCTTCGGCCGTGCTCGTGTCGAGCGGTGTCGCTCGCGCTGTCGTGTCCCCCACGGCAGGTCTCCTCTTCCCCGGAGTGCACGGGCGCGGCGGAGCGCCGGGCCCGCGACGGCGCCCCTGCCGTCCGATGCTGGTCGAGTGCGTCGGGTCCCTCCGGCGCGCTCGTCCGGTCAGCATAGGGGAGCGGTCGGTGCGGGGACAGGTTGCCTCCCGCTTTCCGGAGGGTCCGGTGGAGACGGGGTGCGGAAACGTCCGCAGGGTGGGGGACCAACGAGGCCGATGCGTCGGACGCCGCTGGTGCCGGCCGCAACGACCGGACCCCCGCCGTGGCGGGGGTCCGGTCCGTGATGCGGAGGATGGGGGATTCGAACCCCCGAGGGCTTGCACCCAACACGCTTTCCAAGCGTGCGCCATAGGCCACTAGGCGAATCCTCCGGGCGTCACCTCACGGTGACGACACCCCATGGTACAGGTCCCCGGGGGTGCTCACGACCACACCTGGCAGTGCCGGTCCGGCCTGCCTCCACCGACACCGCACGCCCCGGGTCCGCCCGGGTGCGAGGGCTACCCTGGAGGACGTGTCGAGCCGCATCTACATCACGTCAGCAGAAGGACACACCGGCAAGAGCACCGTGGCACTGGGGGTGCTCGAGACCCTCGCCCGGACCGTGGGGCGCGTGGGGGTCTTCCGCCCGGTCGCGCGGTCGGTCGACGAGCCCGACTACGTGCTCGAACTGTTGCTCCAGCACACCGCCGTCGACATCCCCTACGACGATGCCGTCGGTGTCACCTACGACGACGTGCACGCGGACCCGGACGCCGCGCTCGCCACCATCCTCACCCGCTTCTCCGGGGTCGAGCGCCGGTGTGACGCCGTGGTCGTCCTCGGCTCGGACTACACCGACGTCGGCAGCCCGACCGAGCTGTCGTTCAACGCCAAGGTCGCGGCGAACCTCGGTGCCCCCGTGCTGCTCGTGCTCGGCGGGCGCGACTCGGCCGAGCGGGCAGCGCGCACGGCGGACGCCATGGCGCAGGTGGCCGACGTCACGACGAGCGAACTCCGCGCCGAGCACGCCCAACTCCTCGGCGTCGTCGTCAACCGCGCCGAGCCGGACGCCCTCGACGCGATCGTCGCGAGCGTCACCGCCGCCGTGCACGACCACCACCCGGACGCCCCGGTGTGGGCGATCCCGGAGGACGCGGTCCTGGTCGCCCCGACCGTGCGGGCGCTCCTCGCGGCCACCGACGCGACGCTCGTCCGCGGTGACGAGGCGCTGCTCGACCGCGAGGCCCTCGGCACCGTCGTCGCCGGCATGAGCATGGAGAACGTCCTGCCACGGCTCATCGAGGGCGGCATCGTCGTCGTGCCGGGCGATCGGAACGACGTCCTCATCGCCACGCTGCTCGCGAACCAGTCGGAGACGTTCCCGAGCCTGGCCGGCGTCATCCTCAACGGGGGTTTCGCGACCGCCCCGCAGGTCTCCCGGCTGCTCGAGGGTCTGTCGAGCTCCCTGCCGATCGCGCAGAACGCCCTGGGCACCTACGACACGGCGATGCGGATCACCCAGACCCGGGGCCGTCTCGCCGCCGACTCGCCGCGGAAGGCCGACCTCGCGCTGGCGCTGTTCGAGCGACACGTCGACGGCGAGGCCCTCCGCGCGCGACTGCAGCTCACGCCCTCCGGCGTCGTCACACCGCTCATGTTCGAGCACGGGCTCATCGACCGGGCCCGCGAGCACCGGAAGCACATCGTCCTGCCGGAGGGCGACGACGACCGCATCCTCCGCGCGGCCTCCACGCTCCTGCAGCGCCAGGTGTGCGCGCTCACGATCCTCGGCGACCCGGGTGCGATCCGGGCACGGGCGACCGAACTCGGACTCGACCTCGAGGGTGCGCAGCTGCTGTCCCCGTTCGACCCCGAGCTCCGCGAGCGGTTCGCGCAGGAGTACACGGCGCTGCGGGCGCACAAGGGCATGAGCGTCGAGCTCGCCCGCGACACGGTGACCGACGTGTCGTACTTCGGGACGATGATGGTGCAGCTCGGGCTCGCCGACGGCATGGTGTCCGGTGCGAAGCACACCACGGCGCACACCATCCGGCCGTCGTTCGAGATCATCAAGACCCGTCCCGACACCTCCATCGTGTCGAGCGTGTTCCTCATGGCCCTCGCCGACCGGGTGCTCGTCTACGGCGACTGCGCGGTCATCCCCGACCCGACGAGCGAGCAGCTCGCCGACATCGCGATCTCGTCGGCGGAGACCGCCACCCAGTTCGGCATCGAGCCCCGCGTCGCGATGCTCAGCTACTCGACCGGCGACAGCGGCACCGGCGCCGACGTGGACAAGGTCCGCGCGGGCACGGCGTTCGTGCGCGAGCGTCGGCCGGACCTGCTCGTGGAGGGACCCATCCAGTACGACGCCGCCGCCGACCCGACGGTCGCGAGCGCGAAGATGCCGGGATCCCCGGTGGCCGGCCAGGCGACGGTGTTCGTCTTCCCGGACCTGAACACCGGCAACAACACGTACAAGGCCGTCCAGCGGTCGGCCGGCGCGGTCGCGGTCGGACCCGTCCTGCAGGGCCTCCGCAAGCCGATCAACGACCTCTCGCGCGGCGCCCTCGTCAGCGACATCGTGAACACCGTCGCGATCACCGCCATCCAGGCCGGCACCGCGGCCACCGCATCCAGCACAGAAGGTGACCCCTCGTGAGCGCAGCCCTCGTCGTCAACTCCGGCTCGAGTTCGTTCAAGTACCAGCTCATCGAACTCGAGGACGAGCGCACCCTCGCCTCCGGCCTGGTCGAACGGATCGGCGAGTCGACCGGCTCGTGGAAGCACACGAACGCGCTCACGGGGGAGACCTCGTCGAACGACAGCGCCGAGGTGCCCGACCACGCCGCGGGGTTCCAGGCGATGATCGACGCCTTCCGGAAGGTCGGCCCGTCCTTCGACGAGCACCCGCCGGCCGTCGTCGGGCACCGCGTCGTGCACGGCGGCACCCGCTTCGACGCCGCCACGGTCGTCACCGACGAGGTCGAGCAGCAGATCGACGACCTGTCGAGCCTCGCCCCGCTGCACAACCCGGCCAACCTCGAGGGGATCCGGGCCGCGAAGCAGGTGTTCTCGGACGTCCCGCACGTGGCGGTCTTCGACACCGCGTTCCACCAGACGATGCCGCCGCACGCCTACACCTACGCGATCCCCGCCGACCTCGCCGAGCAGTACCAGATCCGCCGCTACGGCATGCACGGCACGAGCCACAAGTACGTGTCCGAGCAGGTCGCGGTGTTCCTGGACCGGCCACTGTCCGAGCTGAAGACGATCGTGCTGCACCTCGGCAACGGCGCCTCGGCTGCGGCGATCGACGGCGGGCGGTCGATCGAGACGTCGATGGGGCTCACCCCGCTCGAGGGCCTCGTCATGGGCACCCGATCCGGCGACCTCGACCCCGCCGTGCTCGTCCACCTGCACCGCGAAGCCGGCATGTCCTTCGAGGACCTCGACACGATGCTCAACAAGCGGTCCGGTCTGCTCGGCCTGACCGGCAGCGGGGACATGCGTGACGTCCAGGAGGCAGCGAGCAACGGCGACGAGACCGCCGAAGCGGCGCTCGCCGTGTACCGGCACCGCATCCGCCGCTACGTCGGCGCCTACACCGCACAGCTCGGCGGGCTCGACGCCGTCGTGTTCACCGCGGGCGTGGGCGAGAACAACGCCCTGCTGCGACGGCGCGTGCTCGCGGGCCTCGAGCACCTCGGCATCGAGGTCGACCCGGACCGCAACGAGCTGCGCGCCGAGGAGGCACGGCGGATCTCCACCGACGCGTCCCCTGTCGCGGTCCTCGTCATCCCGACGAACGAGGAGCTCGAGATCGCCCGGCAGTCGGCGGCCGTCGCGCTCTGACGCGCGTCGCCTGCGCACCCACCTGCCGGACGGGAGGCGCACCACCGGTCCGGCGGTGGGCCTGCCGTCCGTCGTCCGGTCGGTTTGGTCAGCCGAGCGCCCGCAGGGCGGCCGGGATGGGGGTGTCCCCACTCGTGACCTCGAACTGCTTGCCCACCGCACTGTCGTCGAGGAGCGCGTGCAGGGCCACCGCCGCCACGTCGGCGCGGGGGATCGAGCCGCGCGGCACCGTGCGGCCGACCGTGACGGTGCCCTGCGGTGGGGTGTCGAGCAGTGCCCCGGGACGGATGATCGTCCAGCGGAACCGGCGCATCCGGACGTTCGCGTCCGCCTCGGCCTTCGCACGGAGGTAGACCTGGAAGACACCGTCCTCGTCCTCGGCGGGGAGCTTCGCTGCCTCTGGGTCGTAGGCGTCGGCCCCCATCGCCGAGATCATCACGTAGCGGTCGATGTCGAGGCGGACCGCGGCCTCCGCGAGCAGCACGGCGGCGTCCCGGTCGACCGAGAGCTTCCGCTCGGCGCCGCTGTTCGGACCGGCACCCGCGGCGAAGACCACCGCGTCGAAGCCGCGGAGGCGGAGGGCGAGGTCCTCCTCCGACAGCTGCTCGAGGTCTGCGACGAGCGCCTTCGCGCCGGTCTGCTCGACGTCGGCGACGTGTGCTGGGTTGCGGACGATGCCGACGGCGTCGTGGCCGGCTTCGGTGATGAGGCGTTCGAGGATCAGGGCGATCTGCCCATGACCTCCGGCGATGGCGATCTTCATGCGTTCGATGCTGCTCCTCGCGTCCGGTAGAGTGTTCAGCGGCTCCTCACGTGACGCCATCCAGGCCAACTCCCCCAGGGCGGAAACGCAGCAAGGGTAACCGGGCTCTGGCGGGTGCGTGAGGGGTCTTCTTCGTGTACGGACCTGTTCCTCCGTGTCGGAGACCTGTTCCGGCGCTGTGGAGAGCGGTGTCGAGGTGTCGGCGGTGCCGACTACCCTGGTCGCGTGGTCACCGCCCTGTATCGCCGTTACCGGCCCGAGAACTTCGCCGAACTCATCGGGCAGTCGCAGGTGACGGACCCGCTCCGCACGGCGCTCCGGACCAACCGCGTCAACCACGCCTACCTGTTCAGCGGCCCGCGCGGCTGCGGCAAGACCACGTCGGCACGCATCCTCGCCCGCTGCCTGAACTGCGCCCAGGGACCCACCGACACCCCGTGCGGCGTCTGCCCCAGTTGCGTCGAACTCGCCCGCGGTGGCGGTGGATCGCTCGACGTCATCGAGATCGACGCCGCGAGCCACAACGGTGTCGACGACGCCCGCGACCTCCGGGACCGCGCGGTCTTCGCCCCGGCGCGGGACCGCTACAAGATCTTCATCCTCGACGAGGCCCACATGGTCACGCCGCAGGGCTTCAACGCGCTGCTCAAGCTGGTCGAGGAGCCGCCGGAGCACGTGAAGTTCATCTTCGCGACGACCGAGCCCGAGAAGGTCATCGGGACCATCCGCTCGCGCACCCACCACTACCCGTTCCGGCTGGTCCCGCCCGCGACGATGCTCGAGTACATCGAGCAGCTCTGCGCGCAGGAGTCGGTGTCGGTCGCGCCGGGCGTCCTGCCGCTCGTCGTGCGTGCCGGCGGTGGGTCGGTCCGCGACACGCTCTCCCTGCTCGACCAGCTCATGGCCGGCAGCGAGGACGGTGCGATCGCGTACGAGCGGGCCGTCGCGCTCCTCGGTTACACCGATGCGGCACTGCTCGACGACGTGGTCGACGCACTCGCCGTGGCCGACCCGGCATCGGCGTTCTCGGCGATCGACCGTGTCGTGCAGACCGGGCAGGACCCGCGGCGCTTCGTCGAGGACCTGCTCGAGCGCCTCCGCGACCTGATCGTCGTCGCGGCCACCAACGAGGGCGCGGGTGCCGTGCTGCGCGGCGTCTCGCCGGAAGAGCTCGACACCATGTCCCGGCAGGCGGGTGTGTTCGGTGCGACGGCGCTGTCCCGCGGAGCCGACATCGCCAACCGCGCCCTGACCGAGATGACCGGTGCGACCTCACCGCGCCTGCACCTCGAGCTCATGGTCGCCCGCATGCTCGTCCCGGAGTCGGACGACACCCAGCGCGGTGCCCTCGCCCGCGTCGAACGGCTCGAGCGTCGGGTCGGTGTCGGCGATGCCGGCGGACACCAGGCCGGGCCGGCCGAAGTGCCGGTGGCCGCTCCGGCCCCCACCGGGACGACCGGTGCCCCGGCCAGCCCGGTGACGACTGCACCGACGACGGATGCACCCGCGCCGCCTGTGCGGGAGGCAGCCGCGCCCGCCACGGCTGGACCCGTTGCGACGACCGGTACGGATGCCCTGGCGGACCCGGCCGGCCGGCCGGTCGCGGGGTCCGCCCCGGCCGGACCGACATCCGAGCCGGCCGCCCCGAGCGCTCCGACCGGCGACGCTGCCCGCAGTGCCGCAGCCTCGTGGGCCGCCGCCGTGCCGGAGAGCACCCCTGCGCCAGCAGCGTCCCCGTCACGGTCCTCCGGACCGGACGACGGGCAGGCGTCGCCGTCGTCCACCGGGGTGGGCACCGTGATCGGGGACGAGCCTGCCGTCCGGTCGGTCACCCCCGTCGGCCTGCAGCAGATGCGCGACACCTGGCCGCAGATCGTCGAGCACGTCCAGCGGGCGAAGCGCTCCGCGTGGGCGGTCGTCGCGACGGCGCAGGTCACCGCGCTGAAGGACGACGTCCTCACCCTGACCTTCCCGAGCCAACAGGACGTCGCCTCGTTCAAGGAGATGAGCGACCCGAACACGAGCGTCAGCGAACACCTGCGCTCCGCGATCAACGACGTGCTCGGCTTCCGCGTGAAGTTCGTCGCCCGCGGGCCCGGCGGTGGTCCTGCCGGAGCCGGTGCCGCACGAGCGCAGACCACGCCCGCGCAGCCCGCTCCGGCGCAGGCTCCGTCGGCCCGAGCCGGTTCGACGCAGGCCGCTCCGGTGCAGGCCGCTCCGGTGCAGGCCGTTCCGACGCAGGCCGCGCCGGAACCGGACCGCTCGAGCGGTGGCCCGGCCGCACGCACCCAGCAGGGGTCGGGCGCTGCCGGTGCTCCGGCACCCACCACGGCGGACCCGACCACTCCCCGGGAACGACCGACGGCAGACCCTCGCTCGGGCTCGGGAGCCGGTCCAGCGCCGAGCTCCGGCAGCTCGGCGGGACGCACCTCCCCGCAGGCCGCGAGCGCGCCTCCGGACTCCGGCCCGGTCACCGAGTGGGCCGTCGCCACCATCCCCGCCTCCGACCCGACGGCCGACGCCGTCCCCGAGGACATCGAACCCTCGTGGGCCGCGCCGTTCGGTGCCGTGCCGGCCGACGCGGCCGTCGCCCCGGCGGAGCGAGCGCAGCCGCGGTCGGCGCCGCAGGCTGCCCCGGATGCCTCCGGTCCGGCTGCGACGCCGTCCCCGGACGGGAGCGACCGCCGGTCGACCGGTCCCGGCGCGGTCGCGCCGGGCGGGCCTGCCGGTCGGGTCGTCGCCCAGACCGGACACGGCGTTCCGTCGGACGCCGTGCCGGTCGACGACTACCCGCTCGACGACGAGCCGTTCGACGACGGCGCCCCGTTCCCGGACCCCGGGCCGGGCGGTGGCCGTCCTGCTCGACCGGTCCCGCACCAGACCGCACCCGGTCAGCAGTCCGCACCGCCTCGTCCGGCGCAGCCGTCGGGCGGGCCGCAGCTGCAGGGCGCACCGCAGCAGGACGCCCCGCAGGCGCGGCAGCAGGGGCAGCAGGCCGGGGCTGGCGCACCGGGCGTCCGCCGCACCGCCGTGCCGGGAAGGTACGGCGAGGCGGTCGTGCGCGAGATCCTCGGCGCACAGTTCATCGAGGAGACGTCGCTGACCGAGGGGAACGTCTGATGTACGACGGCATCGTCCAGGACCTCATCGACGAGTTCGGCCGCCTGCCCGGGATCGGGCCGAAGTCGGCACAGCGCATCGCCTTCCACATCCTGCAGACCGAGTCGTTCGACCCGACGCGGCTGTCCGAGCTCCTCGGTACGGTGAAGGAGAAGGTGCGGTTCTGCGAGGTGTGCGGGAACGTCACCGAGAACGTCCGGTGCAGCATCTGCCGCGACCCACGCCGGTCGCCGAGCACGATCTGCGTGGTCGAGGAGGCCAAGGACGTCGCCGCGATCGAGCGCACGCGGGAGTTCCGCGGGCTCTACCACGTGCTCGGCGGCGCGATCAGCCCGATCGACGGCGTCGGACCGGACGACCTGCGCATCCAGCAGCTCATGGTCCGACTCGCTGACGGCACCGTGGACGAGGTCATCATCGCCACCGACCCGAACCTCGAGGGTGAGGCGACGGCGACCTACCTCAGCCGGCTCCTCGTGCCGATGGGCATCCGGACGACCCGCTTGGCGTCCGGCCTGCCGGTCGGCGGCGACCTGGAGTACGCCGACGAGGTGACGCTCGGCCGCGCGTTCGAGGGCCGACGGGTCGTCGGGGGCTGACCGGCCGCGCGGGATCGTTGCGTCGCATGCCGGTCCGACGCAACATCCGAGGAACACCGGCTACGATCGTCGAGCCGCGTGACGTCGCGGTGAACCGTCCCCAGGAGTGCGTGCCCGTGGCCTTGATCGTGCAGAAGTTCGGTGGCTCGTCCGTCGCGGATGCCGAGAGCATCAAGCGCGTCGCGAAGCGCATCGTCGAGACGAAGAAGGCCGGCAACGACGTCGTCGTGGCGGTGTCCGCGATGGGCGACACCACCGACGAGCTCGTCGACCTGGCGCACGAGGTCACCCCGATCCCCGCCGGCCGCGAGCTCGACATGCTCCTGACCGCGGGGGAGCGGATCTCGATGGCACTCCTCGCGATGGCCATCAAGAGCCTCGGTGTCGAGGCCTCGTCGTACACGGGCAGCCAGGCGGGCATGCTCACCGACGCGCAGCACGGCAAGGCCCGCATCGTGGACGTCACGCCGAAGCGGGTCCGTGAGGCGCTCGACTCCGGCCACGTCGCCATCGTCGCCGGCTTCCAGGGGTTCAACCGGACCACCGGTGAGATCACCACGCTCGGCCGCGGCGGTTCGGACACGACCGCCGTCGCCCTCGCCGCTGCGCTCGACGCCGACGTCTGCGAGATCTACACCGACGTCGACGGCATCTTCACCGCCGACCCGAGGATCGTGCCGAAGGCGCGGAAGATCGACCGGGTCACGACCGAGGAGATGCTCGAACTCGCAGCATCCGGCGCGAAGGTCCTCTACATCCGTGCCGTCGAGTACGCCCGGCGCCATGGCGTCACCCTGCACGTCCGTTCCTCGTTCAGCAACGCCGAGGGAACCATCGTCTACAACCCTGCCGAGGGGGAAACCGTGGAAGAACCGATCATCACCGGCATCGCCGGCGACCTCTCCGAGGGCAAGATCACCGTCGTCGGCGTGCCCGACCAGCCCGGGAAGGCGGCCGAGATCTTCACGATCGTGGCCCGCGCCGGAGCGAACATCGACATGATCGTGCAGAACGTGTCGGCAGCGTCGACCGGGCGGACCGACATCTCCTTCACACTGCCGAAGGACCAGGGTCAGAGCGTCCTCACCGCGCTCGAGGTCTCGAAGTCCGACATCGGCTACGAGGGCATCCAGTACGACGACCAGATCGGCAAGCTCGCCCTGGTCGGTGCCGGCATGCGGACGAACGCGGGCGTCTCCGCGCAGCTCTTCCGTGCCCTCCACGACGCGTCGATCAACATCGAGATGATCTCGACCTCCGAGATCCGCATCTCCGTCGTCACCCGCGCGGACACCCTCAACGAGGCGATGCGCGTCGTGCACGAGGCGTTCGGCCTGGACGCCGACAACGAAGCCGTCGTCTACGCCGGCACCGGCCGCTGAACCGAGCAGGAGCACGACCATGACCGACACCCAGCTCACCGTCGCCGTCGTCGGCGCCACCGGCCAGGTCGGCGGCGTGATGCGCCGCCTGCTCGAGGAGCGCGGCTTCCCGGCCACCACCGTCCGGTTCTTCGCGAGCGCTCGCTCCGCCGGCACGACCCTGCCGTTCCGCGGGCAGGAGATCGTCGTCGAGGACTCCGAGACCGCCGACCCGTCCGGGATCGACGTCGCCCTCTTCTCCGCCGGGGCGACCGCCTCGCGGACCCTCGCCCCGCGTTTCGCCGCGGCCGGTGCCCTGGTCATCGACAACTCCAGTGCCTGGCGGATGGACCCGCAGGTCCCGCTCGTCGTGAGCGAGGTGAACCCGGAGGCGATCGACGACGCCGAGAAGGGCATCATCGCCAACCCGAACTGCACGACGATGGCGATCATGCCGGTCCTCAAGGTGCTCGACACCGAAGCGGGACTCCGTCGCCTCGTCGCGACGACCTACCAGGCGGTCTCGGGCAGCGGTCTCGCCGGCGTCGAGGAACTGCTCGGTCAGGCCCGCGCGGCGCTCGAGCAGGACACCGCGGGACTGACCCACGACGGGTCAGCCGTCACGTTCCCGGAACCGGTCAAGTACGTCCGCCCGATCGCCTTCGACGTGGTCCCGCTCGCGGGGAGCATCGTCGACGACGGCGAGGGGGAGACCGACGAGGAGAAGAAGCTCCGCAACGAGAGCCGGAAGATCCTGGGCCTGCCGGACCTGCTGGTCGCCGGGACCTGTGTCCGCGTCCCGGTCTTCACCGGCCACTCGATCTCGGTCAACGCCGAGTTCGACCGGCCGCTGTCGCCGGAGCGCGCGACCGAGGTGCTCGCCGCAGCTCCCGGTGTCGAGCTGTCGGACGTCCCGACGCCGCTGCAGGCCGCCGGTCAGGACCCGTCCTTCGTCGGCCGCATCCGTGCCGACCAGTCCGCTCCCGAGGGCCGTGGCCTCGCACTCTTCGTGAGCAACGACAACCTCCGGAAGGGCGCCGCGCTCAACGCGGTGCAGATCGCGGAGACGGTCGTGGCGAGGCGGTCGGTCGCCGTCTGATCCGACGAGCGCGAGACCTCCGGGAGGCCCGGTACCGGTCGGTACCGGGCCTCCGGTCGTGTATCGGGTCCGATCGGCCGGGCGCGTTGGGCGCGTCGGGTGCTCTGGGTGCGCCGGGCGGGCTGGGGCGCTGGCCGCACCGGCGGCCCTCTCGGCACCGGCCGTGCTGCCGACGCTGCCCCTGCGCGCGGTGGCCGGCACGGGCCTCCCGACCGGACCGTGTGTCGTCAGGACCGGCGCGGGCCTCCCGACCGCACCGGGTGTCGTCAGGACCGGCGCGGGCCACCCGACCGGACCGTGTGTCGTCAGGACCGGCGCGGGCCTCCCGACCGCACCGTGTGTCGTGAGGACCGGCGCGGGCCTCCCGACCGGACCGTGCGTCGTCAGGACCGGCGCATGCGACGTCGGAGCAGCTGCAGGGCCGTGCCCAGTCCGATGAGGCCGGCCGCCGCGGCACCGGTCCGGGCGACCTCAGCTCCCGTGTACGCGAGTCGGCCCGGGAGGTGCGCGCTCGTGGAGCCGGATGCTGTCCGACTCGTGTCGGTCGTGGGTCGGGTGTCGGCCGTCGGCGCGGGACGTGGCGCCGGACCCGATCCCGATCCCGATCCCGATCCGGTGCCGGTGCCGGCGCCGGGATCCGGTTCGGGCGCCGGGGTGGTGGGGCCGGTCCCGGGATCCGTCCCCGTCGTGACCGTGACGTGCGCGGACCGCGGACCCGCCGGCTGCCCGGCGGCGGAGACCCCGTAGAGGTCGAGGTCGTGCTCACCGGCGACGAGACCGTCGGGCACACACGACCAGCTGCCGGGGTGCGCGTCGTCCGCGCCGCCGGCCTCGGTCTCGCACAGGACGTCGGTGCCACGGGTCACCACGACGTGGGCGCCCGGCTGCGCCGTCCCGGCGAGCGGGTCGCCGACGCTGATCGTCGTCGTGGTGAGCTCGGGAGCGTCGAACTCGCCCCGGGTGACGATCTCGAAGTCGGAGCCGATGTCACCGAAGCGCAACGCAGTCGAGTCCGGCGCCTGCTCGAGCGTCAGTCCGTCGACGAGGGAGAGCGGGTCTGCGCCGACCACCCGCAGGCCGCCACCGGCCGTGGCCACCGTTCGGACCGCGAGGCAGCGGGACGGGTCTGCGGCGTCGACGAGGAGGGCGAAGGGCAGGCCCGGCCCGTTCGCGGGGCTGAAGCAGCGGTCCCTGATGATGATCGGCCCGGTCGTGCCCGGGGCGGGCAGGCGGACTGTGTCGGCGACCGTTGCGTCGGTGTGGGCCTGCTCGGCTCCGTCCGCAGTGCCGATGCCGACGAAGCCGGCAGCACCTGGGATGCGGAGCGTGACGATCGTGGTCTCGGCGGCGGACGACACAGGCGTCGGCGTGACCGCCCCGGCCGGCGTGCTGACGGCGAGGAGGGGGACGGTCGCGAGGAACGGGACGGTGATGAGTCCGGCGACACGGGCGGATCGGCGCATGGTCTGCTTTCTCTGGAGGACGCGGAGAGCCTGATGGTATTCCGTGTTCCAGATGCGATACGACCGACGGTCGCGAGGGGAACGGCGTCGGCCAGGCGGCGGCGGTAGGCTCGACGGGTGGCAGAGAAGCAGGTGGACCCCATCGATGTCGTCCTCGTCGGCGGAGGGATCATGAGCGCCACGCTCGCCGCGATCATCCACCGGCTCGAGCCGGACTGGACCATCCGCGTGTACGAGCGACTGGGCGGTGCGGCGCAGGAGTCCTCGAACCCGTGGAACAACGCCGGGACCGGGCACTCGGCTCTCTGTGAGCTCAACTACACGCCGGAGCTGCCGGACGGTCGCGTGGACATCGCGAAGGCCGTGACGGTCAACGAACAGTTCCAGGTGTCCCGCCAGTTCTGGTCGCACCTCGTCGAGGACGGGACGCTGCCCGACCCGACGAGCTTCATCAACCCGACGCCGCACATCTCCTTCGTCTGGGGTGCGGAGAACGTCGCCTACATGCGTGCTCGCTACGACGCCATGAAGGACCACCCGCTCTTCGCCGGACTCGAGTACAGCGAGGACGCCGAGCAGATCCGGAAGTGGGCACCGGCACTCATCCCGGGCCGGAAGAAGGACCAGCCGATCGCCGCGACGTACTCGGCGGCGGGGTCCGACGTCGACTTCGGGTCGCTCACCCGGCAGCTCTTCGACCAGCTGGAGATCGACGGGCTGCAGTTCGAGCCGTCGCACCGCGTGACGAAGATCGCGCGGTCGAAGGTCTCCGACGGCTGGGTGCTCGACGTCCGCAACGAGGTGGGGCGCTCGAAGCAGCGCATCGCGGCGGAGTTCGTCTTCGTCGGAGCCGGTGGCGGCGCGCTGCAGCTCCTGCAGAAGTCCGGCATCCCGGAGATCCGCGGGTACGGCGGGTTCCCGGTGTCCGGCGAGTTCCTGCGCACCGACGACCCGGAGGTGGTGCAGAAGCACGCGGCGAAGGTCTACGGCAAGGCGAGCCTGGGGGCCCCGCCGATGTCGGTGCCGCACCTCGACACCCGCATCGTCGACGGGCAGGCGTCGCTCATGTTCGGGCCGTACGCGGGCTTCAGTCCGAAGTTCCTCAAGCAGGGGTCGATGCTCGACCTCGTCACGTCGATCCGCCCGCACAACCTCCGTCCGATGCTCGCGGTCGCGTTCTCGAACTTCGACCTCGTGAAGTACCTGGTTGGGCAGCTCCTCGCCTCGAAGCGCACGAAGTTCGACGCACTGCGCGAGTTCATGCCCAGTGCGCGACCGGAGCACTGGCACCGCATCACGGCCGGACAGCGGGTGCAGGTCATCAAGCCCGACCCGGAGAAGGGTGGCGTCCTGCAGTTCGGCACGCAGGTCATCACGTCCGCGGACGGCTCCATCGCCGGCCTCCTCGGCGCCTCCCCGGGGGCGTCCACGGCCGTCCCGATCATGCTCGGCCTGCTGCAGCGGTGCTTCCCGGACCGGTGGGACGGCTGGCAGGCGTCGGTGCGCGAGATGGTCCCGACGTACGGTCGGGACCTCGGGGACGACCCCGCCCTGGCGAGCGCGACCCTCGATCGCACGGCGGCCGTCCTGGGCCTGCATCGCTGACGCGCCCTGCTTGCGCCCTGTTCGAACGTGTGTTCGAATGAGGGCATGCGATGGGACGGGCAGGCGATCACGGCCGAGCGGAGTGACATGCTCCCCGAGCTCGAGTCGAACAGCGGGTTCGTCCAGAGCGTGACCACGCCGGAGTTCGCCGGGGTCACCTTCCACGAAGTCCTGGCGAAGTCCGCGTTGAACAAGGTCGGGGGAGCTGACGGCGGCACCTGGGGCTGGACGATCAACCCCTACCGGGGCTGCAGCCACGCCTGCGTGTACTGCTTCGCTCGGCCGACCCACACCTACCTGGAGTTCGACGGCGGGGCGGACTTCGACCAGCAGATCGTCGTGAAGACGAACGTGGCCGATGTCCTGACCCGCGAACTCGCCAAGCCGAGCTGGGACCGGCATCCCGTCGCCCTCGGCACGAACACCGACCCGTACCAGCGGGCGGAAGGCCGCTACCGGCTCATGCCGGGCGTCATCCGCGCACTGGCGGAGTCCGGTACGCCCTTCAGCATCCTGACCAAGGGGAGCCTGCTCCGTCGGGACATCCCACTCCTGGCGGAGGCGGCGGAGTCGGTGCCCGTCGACATCGCCATGTCCATCGCGGTCTACGACGACGACCTGCAGCAGTCCGTCGAGCCCGGTACGCCGACGACCGCCGCCCGCCTCGCGACGGTGCGGGCGGTACGGGACGCCGGGCTCGACTGCTCGGTGTTCCTCATGCCGGTGCTGCCGTACATCACGGACACCCGCGCGTACCTGCAGGACGCGGTCGGGCGGGCGGCCGCTTCCGGGGCGACGAGCCTCATGTACTCGGCGTTGCACCTCAAGCCCGGCATCAAGCCGTGGTGGTACGAGTGGCTCGGTCGGACGCACCCCGACCTCGTGGGGCGCTACCGGGCCATGTACCTGGACAACACGTACGCGCCGAAGGACTACCGACGCTGGCTCGCGGAGCGGGTCCGGCCGATCCTCCGCGAACACGGGTTGTCCCTCGGCGCGGTCGATCCGGCGACCGGCTCGATGGGGTTCTCGGACGACGCCGTGCCCCGGACGTCCGACCAGTCGCCGCTCAAGCGCGCGGACCCCGGGTACGCGCACCGCGCCGAGTACCGGCCGTCGAACGGGCAGGGTCCGGCTGTCGGTGGTGGCGGCGGCGGTCCCGCCCTGGCGACGGTCACGGCCGGGGCAGCCCGCCGGTCGGACGCCTCCGCGGGAGCCTCGCCGGTCCGAGGGACTCCGCCGGTGCGCGCGGCACGACCCGTCCGTGCGACGAGGGGCTCCGCCGGGACGGAAGCAGGGGTGACGGGCGCAGCAGAACCGCGGCTCTTCTGACCGTCGATCCCGCTTCCGGGGGACAGTGGACCGTCGGTGGTCGCCGCTATCATGGTCCAGTCCGCCGCCTCGCCGATCCGATCGGGGTACACACCGACACCGATCGTGGTTGGATCAGAGACGGCGCCCCGCCGCTGACGGACCACCCCGCGGTCCGGTGTGGTGGTGGGCACTCGGCGTCCGGGTGCCCAGTGACCCGCGACCGCACGGAAGGACAGCCCCGGTGCTCGGCATCCCCACGCATCTCGCCCCACGGGTGAACGCGTGGTCGACGGTGCGCGCCTTCCACGCGGCCGCGATCGGGTCCCTCGTCGCCGCCGCGCTCCTGCTGCTCGTCTACCGCATCGACGCTCCGTCGGACCACGTCCTCGGGGCGGTGCTCGCCGTCGTCCCCATGCTCGTGATGATCGGCGTCCACGTGCACGTCGGCACCTGGCGGTCCGCGGCGGCGTTCCTCGTCGTCGGAGGGATCTGCTCGTACTGGTTCGCGACCGTGGTGCAGCGCGAACTCAGCGAGGTCCCCTGGGTGGCCTCGTACCTGCTGTCCCTGGTCGTCGTCCCGCTCGTGCTGATCGGCGGGACCGGCAGCGGGACCCTCCGCGTGGTGCTCTGGTCCGTGTCGGGTTTCATCGTCGGGCGGCTCGTGACCTCGGTCGTCGCCGCTCAGGCCGGCGGCCCCGACCACCCGCTCGTGCTCGCCTGGGTGACGCTCGGGTTCGTCATCGGCCTCGTGGTGGCCGTGAACCGTTCGACGACCAGATCCGAACGGGTCCAACCGGAGCTCCTGCGGTCGGCCCGTGAAGAGCACGTGACGGCCTACCGGGCCGGGATCGAGGCCGAAGCCGCGGCGATCCTGCACGACACCGTGCTCAGCCACCTCAACGCGATCGCGCTGGCACCGGCCGGACCGATGGACGAACACCTCGTGCAGACGATGGAGGCGGACGTCGCCGTGCTGACGGGCCGCGCCTGGCTCACGCCGGTCGACCCGACGACGGACGACGGCGTCGCCGGCGCGACGGCGGTCGCGGTCGCGGCCTTCGACCGCATGCTGGACGAGCAGCGGTCGACGGGGTTGCGGATCGCCGTCACCGGCGACCCGATGTCGGTCGCCAGGCTCGATCCGCAGGCGATGACCGCGGTCCTGCGCGCGGTCGCCCAGTGCCTGACGAACGTCCGGAAGCACGCCGGCACCGACGCGGCCGAGGTCAGCGTGTTCGACGACGGCCTCACCTGCACCGTCATGGTCGTGGACGACGGACGAGGCTTCGACGAGCAGGCCACCGGCGCCGACCGCATGGGGCTCCGCAACTCGGTCCGGGAGCGCATCGGCCGCGTCGGCGGCGACGTCCAGGTCTGGTCCTCGCCCGGCTCCGGCACGAGCGTCATGATGAGCGTGCCCTACGCGGCGGCCGACGCGCCCGTTCCCCTCCGACCGCAGGACGACGTGGAGCGTGCCTCGTGAAGCGCCGGCGGACAGGCGGGGCGGGACGGCGGACGGCGCAGCAGTACGACCCGCTCGGCGCGATGGGGTCCCGGCCCCTCGCGGTGGTGCTCGGTGCGGGCGGCGTGGTGTGGGCCTCCCTCGTGTCCCTGCTCGACCGCGACGTGGTCGGAGCGCCGACGTTGAGTGCGCTGACGGTCCTGTTGCTCGCGGCGTCCGCGGTCGTCGTGGTCAGTGCCTCCAGTCCGTTCCGTGCCCCGTTCGCGCGGTGGGCGTTCGTCGCGCACGTGGCACTGCTCGCACTCGCGACGGTGACCGCCGCGGCCGCGCAGTGGGGGCCGGACCGGTCGCTCGTGAACGACTTCATGGTGCTGCTCAGCGCGATCGGCATCGTCGCCGTCGCTCCGTACCGGCCGTGGACCGACCTGGTCGTCGGTGGCGTCGCCCTCGCTGCCGTGAACGCCGGCACCGGTGGGACGGTGGCCTTCGTGCACCCGGCGGGCGTGCCCGTCCCCGTGGCCGCGTTCCTCGCAGCCGCGCCGACCCTCGTCCTCACGACAGCATCCGCCGTGTTCGCGCACACCTTCGCCGGACTGGCGGAGCGCGTGCAGATCCGGGCCGGGTCGTACTCGGTGGAGCGTGCCGAACGCGACGGGATCACGTCGAGCGTGCAGCAAGACCGCTCGACGATCCTGGCGCGGGACGTCGCTCCCTTCTTCGCCGAGCTCCGTACGCGGGCGACGTTGACGGACGCGGACCGGGCGCGGGCGCGGGACATCGCCGACGGCATCCGGCAGGTCATGGTCGCCGAGGCGGACCGCACCTGGCTCGAGTACGCGGTGCGGATCGCCGGGGACGCCGCCGCCACGGTCGTCGACCCGCTCGGCCTCGCCGCGGCGATGGACGCCGACCAGCGCACCGTCGTCCGGACCTTCGTCCGCGCCCTGCTCGCCGCCGACACCGTCGACCCGGCGGGTGTCCGCGTCCGGGTCGCGCCACCGGACCCCGCCAGCACGTCCGCGACGCACCCGGTGACGATGACCTTCGAGGTCGCCGTGGCCGACTCGGACGTCGGCATCCACCGGACGTTCGACCCGTACTTCGCCGTCCTCCGCGTCACGTTCCCGGACCTCGACGTCGCCGTCCGACCATCGTCCCTGACATTAAGGTTCTCGTATGACCAGCACTGACCCGACCCGGTTCCCGGAGGGCGGTCCCGCCATGCCGGCCCCGGGTTCCCGCCGGGTGCGCTTGGCCATCCTCGACGACCACGAGGTCCTGCTCGACAGCCTGTCGAGCTGGATCGCGGTGAACGCCTTCGACTTCGACCTGGCCCTCACCGCGCACACCTGGCTCGAGATGGTGCACAGCGACAGCTTCCCGACCGACCTGGTGTTCCTCGATTTCCAGCTCAAGGAGCCGGTGTCGATCGAGGCGCGCGTCCGCACGTGCCGCGCTGCCGGGGCGAAGGTGATCGTCCTGTCGAGCGTCGACGCCCGGGAGTCCCGC
Source organism: Curtobacterium sp. MCBD17_032 (assembly GCF_003234855.1). Classification (GTDB taxonomy): domain Bacteria; phylum Actinomycetota; class Actinomycetes; order Actinomycetales; family Microbacteriaceae; genus Curtobacterium. The sequence goes on along the minus strand of NZ_QKTO01000003.1, from coordinate 172,632 downwards.
GACCGGTCCCTCGCTGCCGGCGCAGCGGCCTTCCTCTCGAAGTCCCTGCCGATGCGCGAAGTGATGGACATCGCCCGCGAGGTCATGGGCGTGGCACGTGAGACCCCGGCGCAGCGGGAATGGCGTCCGTTGCCGACCGGGGCGAGCGCCCACCAGCGTCCGAAGCTCAGCCACGGCGAGGAGGAGGCGCTCCGGTTGTACGTGTCGGGGTACTCCACGAACGAGGTCGCGGCACAGATGAACGTGCAGTACGAGACCGCGAAGACGTACCTCCGGCGCGTCCGCGAGAAGTACGCGAAGGTCGGCCGTCCCGCGTCGAAGAAGTCCGACCTCATCCGTCGTGCGGCGGAGGACGGGTTCCTCGCCTAGTGGCCAAGCTCTACTTCCGCTTCGGCGCGATGAACAGCGGCAAGAGCACCGGGCTCCTGCAGGCCGCCTACAACTACGAGGAGCGGGGCCAGCGGGTCCTGCTCGCCAAGCCCAGCATCGACACGAAGGGCGACCGCGAGATCGTCTCCCGACTCGGCGTCACCCGGACCGTCGACGTCGTGCTGCCCGCCGACGCCGACGTCCGGGCCGCGGTCGCCGCGGCCGGGGCGACCGATCCGGGGTCCGCAGTACTCGACGGCATGGTCCGCCCGGTGAGTTGCGTCCTGGTGGACGAGGCACAGTTCCTCACACCCAGGCAGGTCGACGACCTGCTCCGGATCGCCGTCCTCGACCAGATCCCCGTGCTCGCCTACGGCATCCGCACCGACTTCCGTACCGAGGCGTTCCCCGGCAGCCGTCGCCTCCTCGAGGTCGCGCACTCCCTCGAGGAGCTCAAGACGATCTGCCGCTGCGGCCGCAAGGCCGTGTTCAACGCCCGGAAGGTCGACGGTCGGTTCGTGTTCGACGGCTCGCAGGTCGCGATCGACGGCGTCGACGTCGAGTACGAGTCCCTCTGCGCCAACTGCTACCTCACCGAGTCGGGCGGCCGTCTGGACGGCGAGACCGGGCACTGAGCCCGGTCCGGACGGGAGGCACGGGGCGAGCCGTCCCCGGGCCTCCCGTCCGACGCGTGGGCAGGAATGGGCGCGCACCGCAGGGCGTTGCCGTCGTCATGAGCGACGCACCTCTGCACCTTTCCGTCCTCGACCTCGCCACGCGCGAGTACGGACAGTCGAACACCGAAGCCCTGCAGGGTTCGATCGACATGGCCGTCCGAGCCGAAGAGCTCGGGTACGAGCGCTTCTGGGTGGCTGAGCACCACGGCATGCCGGGCATCACCTCGTCCGCGCCGGCGGTCCTGCTGAGCGCCGTCGGTGCTGCGACGTCGACGATCCGCATCGGTTCCGGCGGTGTCATGCTGCCCAACCACGCCCCGCTCGTCATCGCGGAGCAGTTCGGGACCCTCCGCGCCCTGTACGGTGACCGGGTCGACCTCGGCATCGGTCGGGCGCCCGGCACCGACGGGGCGACCGCGATGGCCCTCCGCCGGACGGACCGGCTCGACGTCGACGACTTCCCGCAGCAGTTGGCCGACCTGGTCGGGTTCTTCACCGGCATGGAGGAGTCGAACCCGCTCGCTCGGATCCGTGCCGTCCCCGGGTACGGCGACGTGCCGGAGTTCTGGCTGCTCGGCTCGTCGGGCTACAGTGCGCAGGTCGCGGGCGCGCTGGGGATCCCGTTCGCCTTCGCCCACCACTTCGCGTCGGACAACACCGAGGCGGCGCTCGCGCTCTACCACCAGGCGTTCCGGCCCTCACGCTTCCGCTCCGAGCCGCTCGCGCTGATCGGCGTGCAGGTCGTCACGGACGAGGACCCGGCCGTCGTCGAGGAGCAGAGCGCACCCGGGATGATCTCGTTCATCCGGATGCGCCAGGGGGCGAAGCCCGAGCCGGTGTCGATGGAGGAGGCCCGGGCGTACGAGTTCTCCGACCTCGAGCGTCGGTTCATCGCCGCCCGGACGGAACGTCAGGCTTACGGGTCTCGGGACCAGGTCGCCACGAAGATCAACGAGCTGGTCGAGTCGACCGGTGCCGACGGCGTGATCGTCGCTCCTGGGGCCGCTCAGGCGCGCTACCGGCACCAGGCGCTCGAGGTCGTCTCGGGGCTGCAGGCCGACGGGCGGCTCGTCCGTCCGGGCGTCGCCGTCGCCTGACACCGTCGGAGCCGCACGGCGGCGGCTGGACCCGCACAACACGAACCGGCTCGAACCACGGAATCCCGTGGTTCGAGCCGGTTCCTGTTGGGCCGAGGGGGGCCGTGACCGTGGGCGACAACGAGACTGCCGCGGGAACGGCGAAGGCCCCGGCTTCATGAGAAGCCGGGGCCTTGTGTGTCGGGGTGACAGGATTTGAACCTGCGACCTCGTCGTCCCGAACGACGCGCGCTACCAAGCTGCGCCACACCCCGCGGTGTGGTCACTCCGTTCCCGGAGCAACCCCAGAAGTCTATCCGATGTTCGGGGGTGCTCACGACCACACGGTGTCGGCCGGGCGCGTCGCGGTCGACGGACCGCCGGTCACGCCCGGGCCGTGAGCGTGACGACGACCGCCTCGGGCCGGACGGCGAACCGCACGGGGGCGTAGATCGACGTCCCGAGACCTGCCGAGACGTTCAGCCACGACCAGTGCGTGCGGTTCTGCCACTGGTGCAGGCCGCTCGCGTACTGCCGCGGGAGGTCGGAGTTGGTCACGAGTGCGCCGACCCCGGGCACGGCGACCTGACCGCCGTGCGTGTGCCCGGCGAAGACGATGTCCGCGCCTTGGGTCACGAAGGCGTCGAGCACCCGTCGGTAGGGCGCGTGTGTGACACCGATGGACACGGGGGAGGGGCCGGTCTCGTCGTCCGACCACGGCACCTCCGACCGCATCTCGTCGACGTTCGCCGGCAGGAGGTCGAGCCGGTCCCAGTTCCGGTGGGCGTCGGAGGTGCCGAACAACTCGAAGCGTGACCCACGGACCTCGATCGCCCGTGCATGGTCGTTGAGGTCGAGCCAGCCCAGCGACTCGAAGAACGCCGTCTGCCGGTCCACGTCGAGCTCGACGGGCTCGGCTCCCGCGCGCATGCTGCTCGGCCCGGTGAGGTACTGGGCCGGGTTGCGCGGCGACGGGGCGAAGAGGTCGTTCGACCCGTTGACGAAGGCCCCCGGGATGCCGCGGAACGGCTCGAGGGCGTACTCGACGGCCGCGTTGGCGGTGGCGTGTCCGAGGTTGTCCCCGGTGTTCACGATGAAGTCGGGCTCGACCAGGCTGAGGTCGCGGATCCACTGTTGCTTGTCCGCCTGCCACGGTGCCATGTGGATGTCGGACAGGTGCAGGACGGTGACGTCCCGGGAGCCGACCGGCAGCACCGGGACGGTCTCCCACCGGATGCCGAACCGGCGTCGCTCGACGAGCGCTCCCCACGCGGCAGACGCGACACCGACCGCGGCGCCGGCGGCGAGGACACCGAGGGCGCCGCGGCCACGCGTCATCGGCAGTCCTTCGGCGCCTTGCCGTTCTTGTTGCCGAACAGTTGGAGCGTCACGCCGGTGTCCTTGCCGACCGCCGTGCCCGCTCCGGGCTGCACCGCGGCGACCGTGCACTCGTTCTCGCCGTCGCCCTTCTGGAACTCCTCGGAGACCGCGACGTTGCCGAAGCCCGCCTGGTTGAGCGTCGATCGCGCGTCGTCGAGCTCCTTGCCGCCGACCTCGGGGACCGCCGCCTGCGAGCCGTCGGTGGTGTACACGGTCACGCTCGAGCCCTTGGAGAGCTGGAGGCCCGCTGCGGGGTTGGTCGAGAGGACGGTCCCGGGCGTCCCGCCGCCGGCCTGGGCGCCGCCGTCGACGTACGTCAGGCCGGCAGCGGCGATCGCCGCGCGAGCTGCGTCCGGCGTCTGTCCCTGCACGTTCGGCACCGTGACGCTGTTGCCCCGGATCGCGGCCGGCGACGGGTCAGCGAACTGTCCGCCGGGGTACTGCGTGTTCACGATCGACTGTGCCTGCCGCCACAGCGCGGTCCGGGAACCGGCGTACTGTCCGTTCGGCCCGTAGACGTACCGGAGGCTCTGCTTGCCGACGGTGTTGCCCATCCAGGCGACGGTCGCGACCTTGGTCGATGCCCCGACGAGCCAGATCTGGTCCGCAGCGTCCGTCGTCCCGGTCTTGCCGAACTCGTCGAAACCGTCCGGGGTGCGGCCGCCGACGGCGGTACCGACGGTGAAGACCTTCTTCAGCGCGTAGATCGCCGTCGCCGCGACCTGCGGGTCGATGGCCTGCGTGCAGTCCTTCGGCTGACCACCGAGGGACTTGCCGTCGGCGTCCGTGACGTTGTCGATGGCGATCGGGCGGCAGAAGGTGCCGTTGTTCGCGATGCCGGCGTACGCGGCGGCCATCGTCAGGGGAGCGATGTAGTTCGTGCCGAGCACCGCCGACGGGTTGAGCTCGATGCTCGTCGTCGTCTTCTTCGAGGTGTCGTCCCCGTAGCCCGCGATCGGCTTCCGGGGCTGGCCGAGATGCACGCCGAGCGACTCGGCGGTCTTCCGGATGTCGCAGTAGTCGAGCTTCTGCGCCATGTTGACGTACGAGACGTTGACGGACCGGTAGGTCGCGTTCTCGACGGTCATGTTCCCGCCCTCGCCGGGTGCGTCGTTCTTGGGCACGTACACCGGCGAGATACCGGAGGGGCTGCCGCAGACGTTGTAGGACGTGAAGCCGCGCTGGGTCCCGTTCACGATCTCGCCCAGACCGTGCCCGTTCTGCAGCCAGTTCAGCAACGTGAACGGCTTGAAGGTCGATCCGGTCTGGAACCCGATGCCGCCGCCGTACTGGCGGTCCACGCTGTAGTTGATACCGGTGTCGGTCGCGGGCGCGCAGGCGTTCGGGTCGGCACCTTCGGTCCCGCAGCCGGCGAGCTGGTTGTAGTTCTTGTTCTGCGCCATCGTGAGGATGCGCCCGGTGTCGGCCTCGACCGAGTTCAGGACACCGCCGAGGGCGAGCCGTGACTCGGTGTTCGGCGCGTAGGTATCGATCAAGACCTTCTGTGCGCCGCTCAGGTCGAGGTTCAGCGTGGTCTGGATCGTGTAACCGCCGTTGCGCCAGGCGGCGTCACGCTGCTTCTGCGTCGACCCGAGCTGCGACATCTCCTTGACGACCTGCACCGCGTAGTCGCAGAAGAACTGCGTGCCGTTCCCCGCGGCGGCCTTGCAGCCCTGCGTCGGATCGGTGAGCTTCACGTAGTCGGCAGGCTTCGACGCGATGGCCTCGTCGAACTGCTTCTTGTCGATGTGCTCCTGCGCGTACATCGACTTGAGGATGACGTCACGACGGGCGACGTTCGCCTCGTAGTACTTCGGGTCCGACAGGTTCCGGGTGTTCGGCGACTGCACGATCGCGAGGATGGATGCAGCCTCGGCCGGGCTCAGGTCGGTCGCGTTCTTGCCGAAGTAGTGCTGCGCGGCGGCCTGCACGCCGTAGGTCTGGTCGCCGAAGTAGGCGATGTTGAGGTACCCGGTGAGGATGTCCTTCTTCGGGTACTTCTTCGCGAGCCCGATCGCGAGCTTCATCTCCTCGAGCTTGCGGGACACGGAGACCTTCGTGGCCTCGTTGTACGCCTTGACACGCTCTTCCTGCGTCGGCAGTTCGAGGGCCTGCTGCATCTTGATGTTGCGGACCAGCTGCATGGTGAGCGTCGAGCCACCGCCGGAGTCGCCGAGCCCGCCGCCCGCGACCGTCCCGACACCGGCACGGACGAGTGAGGTCATGTCGACGCCACCGTGGTCCCAGAACCGCTTGTCCTCGCCGTCGATCGCGGCGTTCTTCAGGTTGTCGCTGATCTGGTCGTACTTGAGTTCCTGCCGGTTCTGGTCGTAGACCGTGGCCAGGTGCACCGGCTTGCCGCCCTGGTACGCGAGGACCTCGTTGCGCTGGGGCAGGTCGCCGAGTTCGATGTACTCGGGCAGCGACTCGAACACGCCGATCGTCGACGTCGTCGTGACACCGGCGACCGCGATGGCCGGCGTCACACCGATGGTGACGAGCAGGCCGGCGAGGGCGCTGAAACCGACGAAACCGACGAAGGCGCCGACTGCGGAGACGGGCTTGGTCCGACGGGCAGACGTCTTCTGGGCAGACATAGGATGCAGCCTAAACGACACCTCGGACTGGAAGGCTGGCAAGGAACCGCATGAGCCGCTGGGAATACCTCACGACGCCGTTGATCATCCACAACACCACCGCCATCCTCAACAACTTCGGTGACCAGGGCTGGGAGCTGGTCCAGGTCGTCACCGGCCCGGAGGGCGGCCTCGTCGCCTACCTGAAGCGACCGAAGGCCGACGCATGAGCATCGCCGACCGGCTGACCGAACTCGGGATCACGGTGCCGGCGGTCGCGGCCCCCGTCGCGGCGTACGTGCCCGCGGTGGTGTCCGGAGCACACGTCTTCACCGCGGGGCAGCTGCCCTTCGTGGACGGTGCGCTGCCGGTGACCGGCAAGGTCGGTGCGGAGGTCGACGCCGCGACCGCGACCGCGCAGGCACGGCAGGCGGCGCTCAACGCCCTCGCGGCGGTCGAGAGCGTCGCCGGCTCGCTCGACCGCGTCGCCCGGGTGGTGAAGGTGACGGTGTTCGTCGCCTCCGACCCGTTGTTCACCGGGCAGCCCGGGGTCGCCAACGGTGCGTCCGAGCTCGTCGGCGACGTGTTCGGCGAGGCGGGCGTGCACGCCCGCAGTGCCGTCGGGGTCGCGGTGCTCCCGCTCGACGCCCCCGTCGAGGTCGAGCTGGTCGTCGAGCTGACGGACTGAGCCACCTGCGGACGCGAGGCGTCCGGAGACGCAGGAAGGGCCTCCCGGCCGGTGTGACGGGAGGCCCTTCCTGCGTCCGCCTCGCTACATCAGCTCCGCGATGGTCGCCATGATCGTCGGGTCGGCCAGCGTCGTCGTGTCGCCGATCCGGCGCCCCTCGGCCGCATCGCGGAGGAGCCGGCGCATGATCTTGCCGGACCGCGTCTTCGGCAGTTCCGGGACGATGACGACCTGCCGGGGCTTCGCGATCGGCCCGATCCGCTTGCCGACCCAGTTGCGCAGTTCCGCGGCGGACGCCTCGCGGTCGACGCCCTCCGCCGCTTCGGCGGTGAGGATGACGAACGCGACCACGGCCTGACCGGTCGTCTCGTCGGCGGCACCGACGACGGCGGCTTCCGCGACCCCCTCGTGCCCGACGAGCGCCGACTCGATCTCGGCGGTGGAGAGGCGGTGCCCCGAGACGTTCATGACGTCGTCGACGCGGCCCTGCACCCAGATGTCGCCCTGGCCGTCGAGCCGAGCGCCGTCGCCGGCGAAGTACCGACCCGGGAACCGCGACCAGTAGGTCTCGACGAAGCGGTCGTCGTCGCCCCAGATGCCGCGCGCCATCGACGGCCACGGCTCGGTGATGGTGAGGTAGCCGCTGCCGCCGGGGTCGACCCGGGCGCCGTCGTCGTCGACGATCTCGGCGACGATGCCCGGCAGCGGGGTCTGTGCGGCGCCCGGTTTGAGCTTCGTGACGCCGGGCAGCGCCGAGATCATGATCGCGCCGGTCTCGGTCTGCCACCACGTGTCGACGATCGGGGTCCGGTCGTGGCCGATGACCTGCCGGTACCACTGCCACGCCTCGGGGTTGATCGGTTCGCCGACGCTGCCGAGCAGTCGGAGCGTCTCGAGACTGCGCGCCTCGGGGATCTGCCGGCCGGCCTTCATCGCGGCACGGACCGCCGTCGGCGCGGTGTAGAGGACGGTGACCCCGTAGGCGTCGACGATGTCCCACCACCGTCCGGGCTGCGGCTCGTCCGGCGTGCCCTCGTACAGGACCTGCGTCACGCCGTTCGCGAGGGGGCCGTAGACGACGTAGGTGTGACCGGTGATCCAGCCGATGTCGGCGGTGCACCAGTAGACGTCCTTGTCCGGGTGCATGTCGAAGACGTTCCGGTGCGTGTAGGCAGCCTGCGTGAGGTACCCGCCGGAGGTGTGCACGATGCCCTTCGGCTTCCCGGTCGTGCCCGAGGTGTAGAGGATGAAGAGGGGCGTCTCGGCGGGGAAGGCCTGCGCCTCGTGCTCGGGCGCAGCGGCGGCGAACTCGTCGTGCCACCACCGGTCCCGCTCGGTCCACGCGATCTCGTTGCCGCCGCGCTGCACGACGAGCACGTGCTCGACGCTGTCCGTGCCGGCGCCCTCGAGCGCCTCGTCCACGGCCGGCTTGAGCGGGGACACGGCGCCGCGACGCCACCCGCCGTCGGCGGTGACGACGACCTTCGCGCCGGCGTCCTCGATCCGGGCGCGGAGGCTCTCGGCGCTGAAGCCGCCGAAGACGACCGAGTGGATCGCGCCGAGCCGGGCGATCGCGAGCATCGTGACCACGGCCTCCGGGATGAGGGGGAGGTACACGACGACGCGGTCGCCCCGGCCGACGCCGAGGCCCTGCAACATGTTCGCCGCGCGCTGCACGTCCGCCGTCAGCTCGGCGTAGGTGACGGTGCGGGTGTCGCCGTTCGCGCCCTCGAAGTGGATCGCGACGCGGTCGCCGTCGCCAGCTCGGACGTGCCGGTCGAGGCAGTTCTCGGCGACGTTCAGCTCCCCGTCCGCGAACCACCGTGCGAAGGGGGCTCCCGACCAGTCGAGCGTCGTCGTGAAGGGCGTCCGCCAGTCGAGCAGGGCACGGGACTGTTCGGCCCAGAACGCCACGCGGTCGGCACGCGCGGCGTCGTGGAGCCCCTGGTCGGCGACGGCGTCCGCGACGAACTCGGGCGACGGCGGGAAGGTCGTCCCGTCGTCGGGGGTGTCGGCCTGCTGCGGAGCGGCCTGCTGCGGAATCGTCATCGATGTCCTTTCGTCTCGTCCGCCCGGGACGCGGTCGGACCACCGAGGCGGACGACGACCGGGCGCAGTCGGAGACTACTCCGGACAGCGTGCCCACCGGAGGCCGGGCGGTGTCCGCGTCCCGACCGTCGCCGCGGGTGGCCGCGCGGTCGCGGTCGGTGCGCCGTGCGGCACTGGTGCGCAGCGGGGCAGTCGATCCGCGCAGGTCGTCGCGTTCCGCGTCCAGGAGTGTCGGCGCATCCCGTTCGTGGGGTACAGTTGTCTCCGCCGGGTTCGTCCCGGTGGCACCGGTCACGATTCCCCCCAATCACGCCGGTGTCCAGGCGGCACCCGTTCCCCCCAACAGGTGCCGCCTCTTCTTCTTCCCCGGCGCGTCCCCTCGGGACGGTCGGACGGGGCGGGTGCACCGCCGTCGATCGGCGGTAGGACGCGGCCGACGTGGACAGAACGGTCGGCTCAGTCGCTCTGAGACCTGCAGCCGACCTGGTGCCGTCCCGTGCGATGCGACGGCCGTGGTGCTGTCCGCCCTTCGGCGGACCCAGCGCGTCGAGCCCCGTTCGACGCAGCACCCCGACGGGCAGCAACGGGGTACGACCGTGGCCATCGGGGTACAAACCGTCATCAGTCGTGAAGGTCAGCACCGTTCTCCACGGTGCCGGACGGGAGGCGCGGATCGCCCGACGCACGTCCGTACCGTCGCCGCCATGCACCGTCATCGCGCTCCGTTCCTGCCCGGGTCGCCGCCTCCGCACCACCGGCGGCGCGCCACGTCCCTGGTCGACTTCGAGGAGTTGGCACCCCTGGTCGCGGACGACCGCGTGACCGACGTGCTGGTCCTGGGTGGGCGGGGCGTCTGGACCGACCGGGGTGCCGGGCTCGTCGTCGTGCCGGGGCTGGTCCTGACCGAGGACCGCACGCGCGACCTCGCGCACGCGTTGGTCGCGCGCGGTGGTCGGCACGTCGACGAGACCACGCCCTGCGCCGACGTCCGGCACGGCGACGGCATCCGCGTGCACGCCGTGCTCGCCCCGGTGTCCGTGCACGGCACGGCGATCTCCGTCCGGCTTCCGCGACAGGAGCGACCCACCATCGACCGCCTGGCCGACGGCGGGTTCTTCGAGCGGGTACCGCGCGGGGTCGTCGAGGGAGCGGTGCGCGAGCGGCAGAACGTGCTCGTCACGGGTGCCACCGGGAGCGGCAAGACCACGCTCCTCGCGGCGATGCTCGCGCAGGTGCCGTCCGACGAGCGCATCGTCACCGTCGAGGACGTCGCCGAACTCCGGATCGACCACCCGCACGTCGTCGCGCTCGAGGCGCGCCAGGCGAACGCGGAAGGAGCCGGCGCCCTCGGCCTCGGACGGCTGCTCCGCGAAGCGCTCCGGATGCGACCCGACCGCATCGTCGTGGGGGAGTGTCGGGGCGCGGAGATCCGGGAGCTCACCGCCGCCCTCAACACCGGGCACGACGGGGGCGCCGGGACCGTGCACGCGAACGGCGTCGACGACGTCGCCGCACGGCTCGAGGCGCTCGGGGCGCTTGCCGGGCTCGGACCCGAGTCGCTCGCCCGGCAGGCAGCGAGCGCGTTCGACCTCGTACTGCACGTGGAGCGCCGGCACGGGCGCCGACGACTGGCCGCTGTCGGTCGGATGCACGTCGACCGGGCCGGGCGGCTGGCGGTGCGGGAGGTCGATGCCGTCCCGAGCAGCGGCCTGGGCCCGGACCTCAGGGGCGGACGGATCCACACGGCGGCGGCCGACGGCTCGGGGGCAGGCGGCGAGGTGCTGCACCGGCGCGGTCCGGTGGCGCCCCGGGGTCGCCCGGTGGCGAGCGGCGCGGCGGCACCGGCCGGCCACGCAGGAGTCGGCGGCGAGGCCGCGCACACCGGGCGGCTGGCCGACGGGACACCCCGTCGGAGGAGCGGCGGCGCCCACCGACGTCACCGCGACGCCCCGTGAGGGCACCGGCGGGACGGGCCGAGGGCCGCTCCCGGTGTCGGGACCTCCCTGTGGGTGGACCGTTGGCGATCGCACGGGTGCTCGACCGCGTCGCCGTCCTGGTCGCTGCGGGGGTGCCGCCGCCGCGTGCCTGGGAACTCGTGACGGACGCGACGGACCCGGCGGCCGAGAGACCCGAGGGACAGTCGGGCCGGTCCCACCACCGGACGGACCCGCGCCATGCCGACGCGGACCGGCGCCGCGCCGGGGCGGAACCGCGCCGCGGCGGGGTGGACCTGTGCGGTGGCGGCGCCGGTCGCCCCCGTCCGATGGGCCGCGGCCGGGCGGACGACCGTCGTCGGTCGTGGGATGCCTCGACCGCTCGTGACGTCGAGGGCGTGCTCGCCGTGGCCGGTCGGACCGGAGCGCCGGTGGCACCGACGCTCCGGGCGCTCGCCGCGTCCCTGCGCGACACGGAGCAGACGGCACGGTCGGTCCGCGTCGCGGTGGCCGGTCCACGGGCGAGCACACGGGTGGTGCTGGCACTCCCCGCGTTCGGGGTGCTGCTCGGACGGGCGTGGGGTGTCGACTCGGTGGGGGTCCTCCTCGGCGGTCCCGTCGGCTGGGCCTGTCTGGTGACGGCAGTGGTGCTCGTCGCGGTCGCGCACCGGTGGACGCGGCAGCTGGTGGCGGCCGCCGCCGCGACCGAGCCGGTGCCGGGCCTGTTGCTCGACGTCTGGGCGGTGGCGCTGTCCGGCGGCGGCGCCTGGAGCGGAGCCGGAGGCTCGGTCGATGCGGTGTTCCCCGGTCGGACCTGGCCGACGGCGGACCGCGCCCGGCTCGCGGAGACCCTGGCACTCGCGGAACGCGCCGGGGTCCCGGCCGCCGGGTTGCTCCGGACGAGCGCCCTGGACCGACGAGCGGACGCCGCCGCCGAGGGCCTCGCCCGCACCGAGCGTCTGGGCGTCCGGCTCGTGCTGCCGCTCGGGGTCTGCGTCCTGCCGGCGTTCGTGCTGGTGGGTGTCGTGCCCGTCGTCCTCGGGATCCTCTCCTCCACATCAGCGGCGTTCGGCTGACCCCTCCACCGGCACGCCCGGGAGCCGCTCGGACGACGGGCTGCTCGTCGAGACTCGGACCACGGCAGCCGGGAGCGGACCGAGCGACCCGGAGCGGACAGCACACAAGAGAGAAGGAAGGACACCACATGGAAGAGGACACCGAGCGCGCCGGCCGGGCGCTGCCGACACAGCGACCGGGGCACGGCACGACGCGTCTGCGGGACGAGGACGGATCCGCCACGGCGGAGTACGCGGTGGTCATCCTGGCTGCCGTGGCCTTCGCCGGGGTCCTGGTCGCGGTGATGCGCTCCGGCGAGGTGCAGGCCCTCCTCACCGACCTCGTCCGGACCGCACTCACACCGTGAACGGAGGGTGGAACGGTCCGGCCGTCGGCGAACGGGGAGCGGTCACCGCCGAGTTCGCCGTCGCGCTGCCCGTGGTCGCCGTGGTCCTGGCCGTGGGCGTCGGTGGTGTGGCGGTCGTCGATGCGCAGGGCCGACTGCAGGCGGCAGCGGTCACGGCCGCCCGTGCCATCGGGCGCGGGGACGACGCAGCCGGGCGCCGGGCGCTCCGGACGGCCGGAGCCGCATCGGTCCGCGTCGTCCGGCCGTCCGGCCTCGTCTGCGTCCACGCGGCGCGTGCTGCTGCACAGGACGGTCCCTTCGCAGCGCTCGAGCTGCGGGGCAGCGCGTGCTCCGTCGACGAGTACGTCGTGCGCGACGGGCACGACGAGCACGACCAGGTCGACGGTGGTCCGGCGTGGTCCGGGTGATCCGGATCGCGACCGGCCGCCCGGCGACCGGGCCGGAGCGCCCGGCCACCCGGGGCCGGCCAGTGCGCTCCGGCCCGGTCACCGAGTGCGGCTCGGCGGCGGTCCTCCTCGTCGCGGTGCTCGCTGCCGTGTCGCTCGTGGTCATGTCGGCGCTCACCGCCGCCGGCCTCCGCGTCACGGCCTCCCGAGCCCAGGGAGCGGCGGACGCTGCAGCGCTCGCCGCCGCTGCCGCATCGGTCGACCTCGTGCCGGGTCCGCCCTGCGCCGCGGCTCGTCGGTCTGCCCGGGCAGTCGGAGCGGAGCTCCGCACCTGCTCGGTCACCGGGGCCCGCGCGCGCGTCGTCGTCGTGGTCGGGTCCGGACCGCTGTCGGTCGGGGCCGTGTCGGTCGCCGGGCCGCAGGCCCGCGCTGTGGCCCGGCCCGGGCCGGAGCCGCCGACCGCGTTGTCCGGCCGGAGGTCGCACACCGGCTCCGGCTCCGCCGGGCATCCCCACCGGAGTGTGTATGGTGTGCCTGTCGGCCCGCCGGTCACCGAGTTCCCGGTCGACCCGGACGCATCCACGACGTCCGTCGGCCGACCAGCACCATCGATCAAGGAGACACGTGCCAGGCACGAAGAAGCTCGTGATCGTCGAGAGCCCCGCGAAGGCGAAGACGATCGCGCAATACCTCGGCGACGGATACGAAGTCCAGGCGTCCGTCGGACACATCCGTGACCTCGTCGAGCCGAAGAACCTGCCCACCGAGCTCAAGAAGGGCTCGCTCGGCAAGTTCTCGGTCGACGTCGACAACGGGTTCGAGCCGTACTACGTCGTCTCCGATGCCAAGAAGAAGACCGTGGCCGACCTCAAGCGCGCCCTCAAGGACGCCGACGAGCTCTACCTCGCAACAGATGAAGACCGCGAGGGCGAGGCCATCGCGTGGCACCTGCTGCAGGTCCTGAAGCCCAAGGTGCCCGTCAAGCGCATGGTCTTCCACGAGATCACCAAGGAAGCGATCCAGCGGGCCCAGGAAGCCACGCGTGAGCTCGACACCGCGCTCGTCGACGCGCAGGAGACCCGCCGCATCCTCGACCGTCTCTACGGGTACGAGGTCTCACCGGTCCTCTGGCGCAAGGTCGGGCCTGGCCTGTCGGCGGGCCGCGTGCAGTCCGCCGCGACGCGACTCGTGGTCGACCGGGAGCGCGAGCGCCTCGCCTTCGTCTCGGCCAACTACTGGGACCTGACCGCCCGGTTCGAGAAGACCGACGAGGGCTCGTTCACCGCCCGCCTGGCCCGGATCCACGGCAAGCGCGTCGCGTCCGGTCGCGACTTCGACGACCGTGGCGCCACGACGTCGGACGTCGTCCGGCTCGACGAGACCTCGGCCAGCGCGCTCTCCGCGGTCCTCGAGCGCGCCGGCGACGCGGTCGTCCGCAGCGTCGAGTCGAAGCCGTACACGCGTCGCCCGGCCGCGCCGTTCACGACGTCGACCCTGCAGCAGGAGGCGGCACGCAAGCTCCGCTTCTCCGCACGGCAGACGATGAGCGTCGCGCAGGGGCTGTACGAGAACGGCCACATCACCTACATGCGCACCGACTCCGCCTCGCTCTCGCAGCAGGCGGTCGCGGCGGCGCGCAAGCAGGCGACCGCGCTCTACGGTGCGGACTCCGTGCCGGCGAAGCCGCGCTCGTACGCCGGCAAGAGCAAGAACGCGCAGGAGGCGCACGAGGCCATCCGTCCCGCGGGTGACACGTTCAAGACGCCGTCCCAGATGGAGGGCGTCCTGCGCGGCAACGACCTGCGGCTCTACGACCTCATCTGGAAGCGCACGGTCGCGTCGCAGATGGCGGACGCCAAGGGTTCGACGGCGTCCGTCGTGCTCGGGATCGCCTCGACCGAACCGGTCGAGGGGCTCGCGTCCACGGCTTCGGGCACCGACGTGGAGTTCACCGCGTCCGGCACGGTGATCACCTTCCGCGGGTTCCTCAACGCGTACGAGGAAGGTCGTGACGAGGAGCGCGCCGCGGGCGACGCAGACGACGCGAAGCTGCCGCAGATGGCCGCGGGCGACCACCTCGGCGTGCACGACGTCGCCGCCAAGGGGCACGACACCTCGGCACCGCCCCGCTACACCGAGGCGAGCCTGGTGAAGACGCTCGAGGAGCTCGGCATCGGCCGTCCCTCGACGTACGCCGCGATCATCTCCACGATCATGGACCGTGGGTACGTGACGCAGCGCGGTACCGCCCTCGTGCCGAACTGGATCGCGTTCAGCGTCGTCCGGCTCCTCGAGGAGTACTTCGGCGACCTGGTGCAGTACGACTTCACCGCCGAGATGGAGAGCGACCTCGACCGCATCGCGAGCGGTGACGAGGACCGTGTCGACTGGCTCAAGGGCTTCTACTTCGGCGGTGACGACCAGCGCGGCCTCCGGACGGTCATCGACAACCTCGGGGAGATCGACGCCCGCGAGATCAACTCCGTCGAGCTCGCGCCGGGCCTGACCCTCCGCATCGGGCGGTACGGCCCGTACATCGAGACCCCGAGCGACGACCCCGAGAAGCCGCGACGGGTGAACGTGCCCGAGGACATCGCCCCCGACGAGCTCACGCTCGAGAAGGCCCGCGAACTCGTCGAGGCCCCCGTCATCGGTGACCGTGTCGTCGGGATCAACCCGGAGACCGGCAAGGAGGTCCTCGCGAAGGACGGGCGCTTCGGCCCGTACGTGACCGAGCGCACCCCGGAGCCCGAGCCCGCGGTCGACCCGGCGACGGGCGAGGTCCTGCCGGCCACGGCCGAGTCGGACGCGTCGGCGGCAGCGGAAGCCACCACGACGACGACCACCACCACGAAGACCACCACGACGGGGACGGCCACCAAGGCGAAGACCACCGCGGCGAAGAAGACGACGAAGAAGGCGGCCGCGGCCCCGAAGGAGCGCACGGCGTCCCTCTTCAAGTCGATGGACCCGCAGACGGTCGACCTCGAGACCGCGCTCAAGCTCCTCGACCTGCCCCGCACGGTCGGCACCGACCCGGAGTCCGGAGACGAGATCACCGCGCAGAACGGTCGCTACGGCCCGTACCTGAAGAAGGGCACGGACACGCGGACGCTCCCGAGCGAGGACGCGATCTTCGACGTCGACCTGCCCGGCGCACTCGAGCTGTTCGCGCAGCCGAAGTACGGAGCGAAGCGGGCCGCCAGCGCCGCGCTCAAGGAGTTCGACGCGGACCCGGTGTCCGGCAAGCCGATCAAGGTGAAGGACGGCCGGTTCGGTCCGTACGTCACCGACGGTGAGACGAACGCGACCATCCCACGTGGGGAGGACGTCGAGGCGGTCGACTTCGAGCGCGCGGTCCAGCTCCTCGCCGACAAGCGTGCGAAGGGCCCGGTCAAGAAGAAGGCCCCCGCCCGCCGCGCCCCCGCCAAGAAGAAGTGACGCCGGACGCAGCCGTGACCGCGTCGACGCCCGTCGCCGCCCGTGGGTGGTTCATCACCCTCGAGGGCGGCGACGGTGCCGGCAAGACGACCCAGGCCGAGCGTCTCGAGCGGTGGCTCGGGGACCACGGGCGGGAGGTCGTCCGGACCCGGGAGCCCGGCGGGACGCCCCTCGGGCAGCGCATCCGCGAGATCGTCCTGCACGAACACGGCCACGTCGCCCCGCGAGCTGAAGCCCTGCTCTACGCCGCCGACCGGGCGCACCACGTCGAGACGGTCGTCCGTCCGGCACTCGCCCGCGGTGCGGTCGTGCTCCAGGACCGGTACATCGACTCCTCGGTCGCCTACCAGGGTGTCGCGCGCGGTCTCGGCGCCGAGCAGATCCGGTCCGTCTCGGCATGGGCCGCCGACGGCCTGACGCCGGACCTCACCGTCTTGCTCGACCTCGACGTGACCGTCGGACGTGCTCGGGTCGCCGCGGCCCGTGGGGACGTCTTCGACCGCCTCGAGTCCGAGGCGGAGACGTTCCACGAGTCGGTCCGCGCGGCCTTCCTCGCGATGGCCGGTGCAGAGCCCGAGCGGTTCCTCGTCGTCGACGCTGGCGAAGCCGCCGACACGGTGCAGGGACACATCCGCGCCGCGGTCTCCGGCCTCGTCGGGGTCTCCTGATGCCCGCGCGCGACTCCGCGGCGTCGGTGGCGGCTGGCAGGATCGTCCCGTGAGCGTGTGGGAGGGCCTGACCGGGCAGGAGGAGTCCGTGGCGGCGCTGCGCAGTGCCGCGGAGTCGGTCGACGGCACCGGTGGCATGACGCACTCGTGGCTCATCACCGGGCCGCCCGGGTCGGGACGATCGAACGTCGCCGCCGCCTTCGCCGCAGCGCTCGTGGGCGACGGTCCGGACGACGACCACACGCTGCGGCTCATCTCCGCGGGCACGCACCCGGACGTCGCACGGCTCACCACGCAGCGGGTCATCATCACGATCGACGAGATCCGGGCGCTCGTCACGTCGTCGCACTTCTCGCCGTCGGTGGGGCGGTACCGCGTGATGATCGTCGAGGACGCCGACCGGATGACGGAGCGCACCTCGAACCTGCTGCTCAAGGCGCTCGAGGAACCGCCCGAGCGGACGGTCTGGATCCTGTGCGCGCCGAGCGAGGCGGACCTGCTCCCGACCATCCGCTCCCGCGTCCGTTCGGTCCGCCTGCGCGTGCCCGGCATCGAGTCGGTGGCCGACCTCATCGTCGCCCGCACCGGTGTGGACCGGGTCCTCGCGACCGACGCCGCCCGACAGGCGCAGAGCCACATCGGGATGGCGCAACGCCTCGCAACGAGCGAGGACGCGCGCGACCGCCGTCGTCGCACCCTGACGACCGTGCTCGGGATCCGGACCGTCGGCGACGCCGTGAACGCAGCGGCCGCACTGCTGGCCGTCGCCGACGAGGACGCGAAGGCGATCACCCTCGAACGTGACGCAGAGGAACGCGACGCCGCGCTCCGGTCGCTCGGCGTGCAGCCGGGTGGGACCGTGCCGCCGGCACTCCGGTCGCAGCTGCGCGCGCTGGAGGAGGACCAGAAGCGGCGCGCGACCCGGAGCCTCCGGGACGGGTTGGACCGCATCCTCGTCGACGTCTCGTCGCTCTACCGGGACCTGCTGCTCCTCGGTCTCGGCGCACCGGCGGAACCGGTCAACCTCACGATCCGGCATGAGCTCGAGCGGGCGCTGCCGTCCGTGCCACCGGCCGCCGCGCTCGAGGTCCTCGACGCGATCGCCACCGCCCGGCAGCGGATCGGCGCGAACGTCGCGGCTCTGCTGGCGCTCGAGGCCCTGCTCGTCACGGTCGCCCGCGCCGTCCGCTGACCGACGGCACCCGTACCCACACGAGCTCTCATGCCGCTCTCGGTGCCGCGCGTGCGAGGATCATGCCCATGACCGTTGCCGAACCGGGCCTCCGCGAGCGGAAGCGCCGCGCCACCCGACTCGCGATCCAGCGGGCCGCCCTGCGCATCGCGATCGAGCACGGTCTCGCTGCGGTCACTGTCGATGAGGTGTCCCGCCGTGCCGACGTCTCGCCGCGCACGTTCTTCAACTACTTCCCGAGCAAGGAACAGGCGATCCTCGGCGACGACCCGACGCTGCCGCAGGGGGAGGCGGTCGAGGTCTTCGTCGCCGGCGGCCCGTCAGGTGACCTGCTGTCCGACCTCGGTGCCCTGCTCGTGCACGCGGCCCGTGAGCTCGTCGAGGAGCGCGGCCTGATCGACGAGCGGCAGCAGGTCCTCCGCGCGAACCCGGAGCTCTTCAGTCGACGCATGGCCTCGATGCAGGAGTTCCAGGGCGAACTGCAGACGGTGGTCGAACGGCGGCTGCAGCGCGAGACCGCCGTCACGGACGGCGACGATGCCTCAGACTTCCGCCGTCCCGCCCGGCTCGCGACGCTCGTCGGGTTGGCAGCGCTCCGCCATGCCTGGTGGGAGTGGTCGCAACCCGGTTCGGTGCTGGACCTGGGCGACGAACTCGAGCGGTCGTTCGACGACCTCGGCGCGCTGATTTCGCGCTCGCTGGTCTGATCCTGTACAGTTGCTTCTCGTGCCGCTCCGGGTGATCCGGAGCGTCCGCCGCCTTAGCTCAGTCGGTAGAGCGATTCACTCGTAATGAATAGGTCGTCGGTTCGATTCCGACAGGCGGCTCCGATCCCCCCTCGTCCTCCGGGAACGAGGGGGTTCGTCCTTTCCGGGCGTCCCGACTGGCTCCGTCACCGGCACACGTGCACCCGCGCCTCCCACGGACGCAACACTCCGGCCACGCTCGGCTCCCCGAGGTTCCCGAGCACGAGTTCGCCCGTCCGCCCCGCGACACCGGCGGGCAGCACGAGGTCCGACGTCGACAGGTTCGCGACGACCAACAGCGGCGGGTCGTCCTGGTCGCGTCCGGATCCGTCCGGGAGCGCACGCGTGAACGCCCACAGCGCCGGGTGCTCCGGCTCGAGGAGCGCGAACGCCCCGAGCTGCACGGTCCGCGAGCGGTGCCGCAGGGCGATGAGCCGCCGGTGGTGCTCGTACACGGCGCGGTCCCCGGCGGAGCGGTCCGCGGCGACGGTGACCCGCGGCCACCCCTGTCCCATCCCGATCCACGGCGGCACGGGGGAGAACCCGCCGGTGGGCTCGCTGTCGTCCCAGGGCATCGGCGTCCGGGCGTTGTCGCGGCTCCGGAACGCCAGGGCCTCGAGCGCCTCTGCCGGGGGCATGCCTCGACCGACCGCCCCGCGGAACCAGTTCAGCGACTCGACGTCCCGGTACTCCTCGATCGTGGTGAACCCGGCGTTCACCATGCCGATCTCGTCGCCCTGGTACACGTAGGGCGTCCCGCGGTGCAGATGCAGCACGGTGGCGAGCAGTGTCGCCGACTCGTACCGCAGGGCGAACGGGTCGGACCCGACCGGAGCGCCGGCTGCAGCGCCGAAGCGTGACACCGGCCGCGGCTGGTCGTGGTTCGACAGGTACAGCGAGTTCCACCCGCGCTGTTCCAGCCCCGTCTGCCACCGGGCGAGCGACGCCTTGAGCGCCGGCAGGTCGGTCTCCCGCCGGGTGAACTTGGCCGCCGGTGCGTGGTCGAGACCGACGTGCTCGAACTGGAACACCATGTCGAGTTCGTGCCGCTCCGGGTCGGTGAACAGCGCGGCGTCCGCCACACTCACGCCGGGCATCTCCCCGACGGTGAGCAGCGCGTCCCGACCGGCGAACACCCGGTCGTGCATCTCCTGCAGGTGCTCGTGGATCCGCGGCTGCATGACGTAGGCGTCGCTGTCGCCGGACAGGGCGTCGCCGTCCTTCGCGATGTGGTTGATGACGTCCATCCGGAAGCCGTCGACGCCGCGGTCGAGCCAGCGGTTCATCATGTCGTACACGGCGGCCCGCATGTCCGGGTTCTCCCAGTTCAGGTCCGGTTGCTGCGGCGTGAACATGTGCAGGTAGTACTGGCCGGTGCCCGGGTCCCACGACCAGGCGGGGCCGCCGAACGCGGCACGCCACCCGTTCGGCTCGTGCCCGTCGACGGGCTCGCGCCAGATGTACCAGTCGTGCTTCGGGCACGTCCGGGAGCGGAGTGCCGCGCGGAACCAGGGGTGCTGGTCGCTGGTGTGGTTGACGACGAGGTCCATGACGAGCCGCATGCCCCGGCGGTGCACCTCGACGAGCAGGGCGTCGAACTCGTCGATCGTGCCGAACAGTGGGTCGATGTCCTCGTGGTCGGAGATGTCGTAGCCGTTGTCGGCCTGCGGCGAGCGGTACACGGGGGAGAGCCAGACGACGTCGACACCGAGGTCGGCGATGTGGTCGAGGTGCTTCCGCAGCCCGGCGAGGTCTCCGACGCCGTCGCCGTTCCCGTCGGCGAAACTGCGTGGGTACACCTGGTAGACGACGGCTCTCGTCCACCACGGTTCCGGTTCGGTCACGGCGCCTCCTCGCGTCCGGTCCGCGCGCTCGGCGCGCCGACCCGCCACCCGTCGGACGGGAGGCCCGTGACCCGCGCGGTGCGGGCCTCCCGTCCGTCTCCTGGTGGACAGCACGGTACGCCGCCCGCCCTGACCGGGCGCGGACCGACGCCGGGCGCCGGGCGCCACGGCACCGGCCGCTCCGCGGGAGGCCTGGTAGACAGGCCGCATGACCGTTCGATGGGGAGTGCTCGGGACCGGTGGCATCGCCCGGTCGTTCGTCGCGGACTGCACCGCCGCGGGGGTGGAGTTCGTCGCGGTCGGGTCCCGCACCGAGGAGGGCGCCCGCGCCTTCGCGGACGAGCACGGCATCCCGCGTGCACACGGCGACTACGCGTCCCTCGTCGCCGACGACCAGGTGGACGTCGTGTACGTGGCGACGCCGCACTCCCGGCACGCCGAGGACGCCCTCCTCGCGATCGAGGCCGGCAAGCACGTGCTCGTCGAGAAGGCCTTCACGATCACCGCCGCGGAGGCGCGCAGGGTCCGGGACGCGGCCCGCGCGCGCGGGGTGCGCGTGGTCGAGGCGATGTGGACCCGCTTCCTCCCGCAGACCGCGATGATCCGGCGGGTCCTCGCCGAGGGCCGGATCGGGACACCGCGGCTCGTCGAGGCGACGCACCACCAGGCCCTGCCGACCGACCCGCGGCACCGGTTGAACGACCCGGCGCTCGGCGGCGGCGCGCTCCTCGACCTCGGGGTCTACCCGGTCTCGTTCGCGGTGGACGTCCTCGGCGTCCCGACCGGCCTCGTCGCGGCCGGGACGCTCAGCGACCAGGGCGTCGACACCCAGATGGGGATCGTGATGACCCACCACGGCGGCGCGCAGTCGACCGTGCACTTCGCGCTCGACGTGCGCACCCCGAACAGTGCGTCGATCATCGGCACCGAGGGGCGGATCGACCTCGACCCGACCTGGTACACGCCGACGACCTGGCGCATCCGGGACGCGGACGGCGCCGTCGTCGAGGAGTTCGACGGACGCGAGGAACTCGCCGGCTACGCGCACGAGGCACGCGCGGTCGAGGCCGCTCTCACGGCGGACGCGGCCCAGGGCGGACCCGTCGAGATCGCGGAGGACGGTCCGGCCGGCATCGACCACACCGTCGCGGTGATGGCGGTCATGGACGAGGCCCGCCGCCAGGTGGGCGTCCGCTACGCGGCCGACGACGCGGTTCGGCCCCTGTGGACCGAGCGCCCGTCCTGACGACCGGTCCCGGCCTCCTGGTGACCGGTCCCGGCCTCCGGGTGATCGGTCCCGGCCTCCGGGTGACCAGTCCTGGCCTCCTGGCGACCGGTCCCGGCCTGGAGGCCCGGACGTGCGTCTCGTAGGATCGTCGCGATGTCCGAGCAGTCACCCGAGCCGTCCCGCGGCGGTCCCGTCTCCCGTTCCGTCGCTGCGCTCCGCGCCTCCGCGAACCGCCGTCCGGTGCCGTGGGCGATCGGCGGGCTGGTCGCGGTCCTCGTCGTCGGGTCCGGCGGTGCGGTCGCCGTGGGTGCCGCGGCCGGGGAGCAGCCGCGCGCGGCGGTGTCGGCCACGGCCTCCCGGACGCCGACGGCCAGCGCGACGCCGACCGTGACGCCGTCGGCGACTCCGACCGCGACCGGGACAGCGGAGCCGACCGCCACGCCGACACCGACGCCGTCGGCGACCGCCCGTGCTGCTGCGCGGACGTGCTCGATCGCGGGTGCCGCCGCGGCGAGCGGCCTCGGCCGCTTCGAGGGGTACGTCATGGACGCGACCACGGGTGAGGAGCTGTTCTCCCGGGACGGAGGCACCCCGGCGCAGACCGGCAGCGTCATGAAGACGCTCACGAGTGCGACGGCGCTCGCCGTGCTCGGAGGCGGGCACACGATCCCGACGACCGTCACCGACGAGGGCGGCGGCACGATCGCCCTCGTCGGGCACGGGGACCCGACCCTCTCGGCGGGCAACGGCACGGTCTACCCCGGCGCACCGACCCTGCCGCAGCTCGCCCAGCAGGTGAAGGCCCGGCTCGGGAACACGCCCGTCCGGTCGATCGTCGCGGACGGCACGTGGTGGAGCGAGGCCGACGCCTGGCACCCGACCTGGCCGGTCAGCGAACGGACGATCGGGTACCAGCCCGAGGTGACCGCGCTCATGGTCGACGGGGACCGCGCGGACCCCGCCGCCGCCACGTCGCCCCGGTCGGAGGACCCGATCGGTCGCGCAGGAGCGGCCTTCCGGACGGCGCTGGCGAACGCCGGGGTCGTCGGAGCAGCGACAGCGCCGATCACGAAGCGGGCGACGACCTCGCAGACCACGATCGCCGCGGTGCAGTCACAGCCTGTCTCGACCCTCATCGGGCAGATGATCCCGAACTCGGACAACACGCTGGCCGAGATGCTCGCGCGGGTGTCCTCGAAGGAGGCCGGTGCGGGCGGGACCGCGGCGTCGCTCACCGGGGTGTACGCGTCGGCCCTGCGCGGCTACGGGGTCGACCCGGCGGGCATCACGGTCATCGACGGGTCCGGGGAGAGCGCCGCGAACGCCGTGTCGCCGTCCTTCGTGGCGCACCTCATGGTCCCGGTGACCCGCGGCGACCGGGGACTCGGGACGCTCGCGTCCGTGTTGCCGGTGTCCGGCGTCTCGGGCACGCTGTCGAGCCGCTTCACGGGGGCGAACGCCGACGCCCGGGGCAAGGTGCACGCGAAGACCGGGTGGATCGACAGCGCGAACACCCTTGGCGGCTACATCGACGCTGCGGACGGCACGAAGCTGACGTTCGCGTTCTACGCCATCGGGTCGTCGCGGGCGGCCGCGCTGCCGGCGCTCGACGCGGTGACCGCCGCCGCCTACCGCTGCGGCGGGTCGCTCGCCGCCTCCTGACCGGCTGACGACCGGCCGGACGGGCGTTCCGCCGACGGGTGTTGGATGGGCGCATGGCTCGGGCACTGCTCATCATCGACGTCCAGAACGACTTCACCGAGGGCGGCGCGCTCGCGGTCGACGGGGGAGCGGCGGTGGCCGAACGGATCACCGCCTTCCTGCGCCGACACGCCGACGAGTACGACCTCGTCGTCGCCTCCCGCGACTGGCACGACGCCACCGGGGACAACGGCGGGCACTTCGCCGGCCCGGACGGCCCCGACTTCCGGACGACCTGGCCGGTGCACTGCGTGGCCGACACCCCGGGTGCGGAGTACCACCCGGCGCTCGACCTGTCTGCCGTGGACGTGCACGTGCGGAAGGGGCAGGGCGAGCCGGCCTACTCGGCGTTCGAGGGGACGACCGACACGGGCGCGGACCTGGTGGACGTCTTCTTCGACCGCGAGGTCCACGCCGTCGACGTCGTCGGCATCGCGACCGACCACTGCGTCCGGGCATCGGCGCTCGACGGTGTGCACGCGGGTCTCGACGTGTTCGTGTACGAGGACCTCGTCGTCGGCGTCGACCGGGCGGCCAGCGAGGCGGCGCTCGAGGAGGTCCGGGACGAGGGCGGCCACACCGGACGCAGCGACATGGACGAAGGGCGGCAGCGCCCGGGGGGAGCGGTCCTGTGACCGACGCGACCAGCACGAGCGAGACGGCCGGCGACACGACGGGGTCCCTGACGACGACCGTGGGGGACGAGCACGTGAGCGTGCCCGACGTCCCCACCGGGCTCTTCATCGGCGGCTCCTGGCGCCCGGCCTCGAGCGGCGCGACGTTCGACGTCCGTGACCCCTCGACCGGTGCCGTCCTCGCGAGCGTCGCCGATGCCACCCCGGAGGACGGCGTCGCCGCGCTCGACGCCGCAGTCGCCGCGCAGGACGGCTGGGCCGCCACGGCCCCCCGCCGCCGCTCGGACCTGCTGCGCCGCGCCTTCGACCTCGTGCACGAGCACGCCGACGACATCGCCGCGGTGATGACGCTCGAGATGGGCAAACCGCTCGCCGAGTCGCACGGCGAGGTCGTCTACGGCGCCGAGTTCCTCCGCTGGTTCTCCGAGGAGGCCGTCCGGATCGGCGGCGACTACCGGACGAACCCGGAGGGCACCGGCCGCGGCATCGTCCTGAAGCGCCCGGTCGGTCCGGTCTACGCGATCACCCCGTGGAACTTCCCCCTCGCGATGGCGACCCGGAAGATCGCACCGGCACTCGCCGCCGGCTGCACGGTCGTGCTGAAGCCGGCGGACCTCACCCCGCTGACGACGCTGTACCTCGTCGAGCTGTTCCGCCGTGCCGGCCTGCCGGACGGTGTGCTCAACGTCGTGCCGTCCTCGGACGCGAAGGCGCTGTCCGCGCCGGTCATCGCGGACCGCCGACTCCGGAAGCTCACGTTCACCGGCTCGACACCGGTCGGGTCCGCGCTCCTCAAGCAGGCGGCCGACACCGTCCTGAAGACGAGCATGGAGCTCGGCGGCAACGCCCCGCTGCTCGTGTTCGACGATGCCGACCTCGACCGCGCGGTGGACGCCGCCATGCAGGCGAAGTTCCGGAACGTCGGCGAGGCCTGCACCGCCGCCAACCGGTTCTTCGTGCAGGAGGGCATCGCGGACGCCTTCACCGCCGCCCTGACCGCACGGATCGAGGCACTCCGCGTCGGCCGCGGCACCGAGGACGGCACCGACATCGGACCGCTCATCGACGGCCGGGCCGTGGACAAGGCCGCCGGGCTCGTCGACGACGCCGTCGCGCGCGGAGCCACGCTGGTCACGGGCGGACAGCGGGTCGACCGTGCGGGGACGTACTACGCGCCGACGCTCGTCGACGACGTCCAGCCGGGGTCGGACATCCTGACGACCGAGATCTTCGGCCCCGTCGTGTCGATCACGCGGTTCGCCACCGAGGAGGAGGGCATCCGGCTCGCGAACGACACCGAGTACGGGCTCGTCGCCTACGCCTTCACCGAGGACATGCGGCGTGGGCAGCGCCTGGCCGAGCGGTTGGAGACGGGCATGCTCGGCTGGAACACCGGAGTGGTGTCGAACGCCGCGTTCCCGTTCGGTGGGGTGAAGGCATCCGGCCTCGGCCGGGAGGGCTCCCACGAAGGTCTGGAGGAGTACCTGGAGACCGTCTACGTGCTCACCCCGGACCCGTTCGCCGCCTGACCGCGTCCGGCGCTCAGACCAGGAGCTGGTGCTTCGCCAGGTCGCGGTAGAGCGGGGTGCTCTGCACGAGCTCCGAGTGCGTGCCGATGCCGACGACGCGGCCGTGCTCGAGCACGACGATGACGTCGGAGTCCACGACGGTCGACAGCCGGTGCGCGATGACGAGCAGCGTCCGGTCCTCGGCCACCGCGTCGATCGCCAGCCGCATCTTCTGCTCGTTCACCCCGTCGAGCGAGGACGTCGACTCGTCGAGCAGCAGGATCGGGGGAGCGGCGAGGAGCGCCCGGGCGATCGCGAGCCGCTGGCGTTCCCCACCGGAGAGCATCACGCCGTCCTCCCCGACCTGCGCGTCGAGTCCTCGCGGGTCGCGGTGCAGCACGTCGCCGAGGTTGACCGCCTCGAGCACCCGGACGCACTCGGACTCCGGGGCGTCGGGCGAGCCGAGCAGCAGGTTCGCGCGGATCGTGCCGGCCAGCACCGGCGCGTCCTGCTCGACGTACCCGATCTGGGCGCGGAGCTCGGTCCGGTCGAGGCCGCGGACGTCGACTCCGCCGAGGCGGATGACGCCCTCGGTGGGGTCGTAGAAGCGCTCGATGAGGGCCAGGGTCGTGGACTTCCCGGCGCCCGACGGTCCGACGAGGGCGACCCGGGTGCCACGGGGCACGCTGAAGGACACGTCGTGCAGGACGACCTGGTCCTCCCCGGCGGGAGCGGGAGCGCTGATGTCCCCGGCGCCGGCGGAACCGTCCGTCCCGACGGCGTCCGGGGTCGCCGCGTAGCGGAACGTGACGTGCTCGAAGGTGATGGCGTCGTCGGTCGCGACCGCGGCGGCCGGGCGCACGGCGGCGTCGTCCTGGTCCTCGCTCGGCAGGTGGAGGATCTCCTCGATGCGTCCGAGCGCGCCGAGGGCCTGTGCCACGGCGACGACCGCGCCGAGCGCCTGCCCGAGGGGCATGATCATCATGAAGAGCAGCAGGATGAACGTGATGAGGGTGGCGATCGTGATCGTGCCCGCCGCCACCTGCGCGCCGCCGATGCCGAGCACCGCGATGAACGCGACCTGCATGACGATGCTCGCGACCGGGACGACGAACGCGGACATGCGTGCGATGACGAGCCCGCGGCGGTAGGCCTCGGTCGCGTGCGCGTCGACCTCGCTGACCTCGCGGGTGGTGGCGCCGGCGGCGCGGATGGTCCGCACGGCACCGATGCCGCGCTCGACCGCGGCCGTGAGGTCGCCGACCTTCTCCTGCGCGGCCTTCGAGGCGACGCGGATGCGTCGACTGAGCCCGCCGACGACGACGACCGCGACGATGACGATCACGACGACCACGACGAGCAGCAGCGGGTCGATGACGGCCATCGCGACGACCGCGCCGATGAAGGTGAGGGCGCCGCCGATCGACTCGATGAGTCCCTGGGTCAGGACGGCGCGGAGGAGCGTGGTGTCGCTGCCGACACGGGACACGAGGTCACCCGTGCGCCGGACGTCGAACTCCGAGATCGGCAGGTTGAGGATGCGGGCGATGAGCTTCCGCCGCGTCGACAGCACGACACCCTCACCGGCGCGCTGGAGCAGGAAGTGCTGCACACCGTTCAGGACCCCGGCGACGAGCACGAGGACGACGAGCGCCCAGACGAGTGTCGACATGCCGGTGCCCTGCTGCACCGCGGTGACGACCTGGTTGACGAGCAGCGGCTGGGCGAGGGACGCCGCGGCACCGAGGATGCTCAGCACGATGATGACGACCATCGCCGGCTTGTTCTCGAACAGGTAGGACAGCAGGCGGCCGAAGGTGGCACGGGGCCCGTCGGTCGGCTTCGGGCGTGCGAACGGGGTGCTCATCGTGCGTCGATTCTCTCACCGCTGCACCGACAGACGGACGGGAGGCTGTCCACCGGTCCGGTGGGCAGCCTCCCGTCCGATCAGGCCGCGGCTAGCGCGCGTCGCGGCTAGCGCGCGTCGCGGCTAGCGCGCGTCGCGGCTAGCGCGCGTCGCGTTCGGCGGCGACGGCCTGCCGCGCCTCGGCCTCGTCGAGGTCGGTACCGCGCGTCTCGCGGACGAGCAGGAGCGCGACCAGGGTGACGACCGCCGCGATCGTCAGGTACAGGCCGACCAGGAAGATGTCCCCGTCCGGCTTCCACAGCGCGACCGCGATCGTCGGAGCGAGGGACGCCCCGAGGATCGACGCGAGGTTGTAGGCGAGCGCGGAGCCGGTGTAGCGGACGTTCGTCGGGAACAGCTCCGGCAGCAGGGCGCCCATCGGCCCGAAGGTCAGTCCCATGAGCGACAGCCCGACGATGAGGAACGTGACGACCGTGATCGGGCCCTGCGACGCGGCGAACCACAGCTGGAAGGTCAGCCCGAAGAGCGCGATGCCGATCGTGGTCGGGATGAGCGTGCGACGACGGCCGAACTTGTCCGCGAGGATCCCGGCGACCGGCGTGAAGATCCCGAAGAACACGACGCCGATCATGAGGAGGGTGAGGAACTCACCGCGCGTGTACCCGAGGCCGACCTTCGGGACCATCGAGGTCGCGGTGGTGCCGTATGCCAGCGTGAAGGTCGTCATGAAGTAGAAGAGCACGTACGTGGCGACCATGCCGAAGGTGCCGACGACGACGGCCTTCCACGAGGTGCGGAACACCCGGGCGAGCGGGACCTTCGCGACCGTGCCGGTCTCCTGGACGCCGCGGAAGGCGGGCGACTCGACGAGCCGGAACCGCACGTAGAGGCCGATGAGCACGAGCACGGCGGACAGCAGGAACGGGATACGCCATCCCCAGGCCTGGAAGTCGGCGTTCGGGGTGCCGTCCGCACCGGCCGGCATGGCGGCGTTGATCGCGATGAACAGACCGTTCGCCAGGAGGAACCCGATCGGAGCGCCGAGCTGCGGCATCGAGCCGAACACCCCGCGCTTGCCCTGCGGCGCGTTCTCGGTCGCGAGCAGCGCTGCGCCGGACCACTCGCCGCCGAGGCCGACGCCCTGGGCGAAGCGCATCACGGCGAGGAGCGCGGGCGCCCAGATGCCGATCGTGTCGAAGGTCGGCAGGCAGCCGATGAGGAACGTCGCCGTGCCCATCACGAGCAGCGAGGCGACGAGGGTCGTCTTGCGGCCGATGCGGTCCCCGAAGTGGCCGAAGAGGACGGAGCCGACCGGACGGGCGAAGAACGCCAGCGCGAAGGTGACGAACGAGGACAGCTGCGACGCGGTCGGGTCCTCGTTCGGGAAGAAGAGCGTCGGGAACACGAGGACCGCTGCCGTCGCGTAGACGTAGAAGTCGTAGAACTCGATGGAGGTGCCGACGAGGCTCGCGATGACGACGCGCGAGCGCGGGTTCGTCTTCGGGGCGGACGTCGGGGTGGCCGGTGCGGCGGTCATGGGCGTGAGAGCACTTTCGCGGTGCGCGCGCTCGCGGGGGAGCGCAGCGTGGGGCCGGACTGCGGACGCCGACCGGTTCGCGCGGGGTGGCGCGGACACCGGGCCGGGTGCGTTCGGGGTGGTGGTCCCGCTCGTGACGGGGTCCTCAGTGTACGACGGATGTCGCCCACCTGCGAATCCGCCCGGAAGGAGCCGTCAGTTGGCCGCGCCGGTCGCGAGGTGGTCGGGGAGCGTGTGGCCCATCCGGTCGCGCTTCGTGTCGAGGTACCCGGCGTTCTGTGCGGAGACACCGACCACCAGGGGGACCAGGGCGTCCACCGCGATGCCGTGCTCGACGAGCTGCCGACGCTTCTCGGGGTTGTTCGTCAGCAGCCGCACGCGCGTGATGCCGAGGTCGGCGAGGATGCCGGCCGCGCCGCCGTACTCCCGGGAGTCGGCGGGGAGCCCGAGCGCGAGGTTGGCGTCGAGGGTGTCGAGCCCGTCCTCCTGCAGGCGGTACGCCTTGAGCTTGTTGATGAGCCCGATGCCGCGCCCCTCGTGCCCGCGCAGGTACACGACGACCCCGCCCTCGGCCGCGATGGTGTCGAGGGCCGCGTCGAGCTGCGGACCGCACTCGCACTTGAGCGACCCGAACGCCTCGCCGGTCAGGCACTCGGAGTGGACCCGGACGAGGGCCCCGTCCCGCGGAGCCGACCCGTCCGGAGCGGTGGCGATCACGGCGACGTGCTCCGCGCTCGTGACCAGGTCACGGTAGGCACGCATCTCGAACGTGCCGTGCGTGGTCGGCACCTTCGTGGCGACCTCGAACTGCACCGGGCTCCCGGGGGTGGCGGAGGTCAGTGCGTCGGTCATGTGGTGCTCCGGTCGGTGGGGGCCCCGTCGACCGCGTGCCCGGACCGCTGCGGGACCGGACGGGCGCGGACCAGCAGATCGGGGCCGAGGCTGGACGTCGACAGTACACGCAACATCCGCGCTCCCTGGATGCTTCCCACCCCGATGTCGTCGAGCGCCACCCGCGGGCCGCCGAGGAGCACCGGTGCCAGGTAGACGAGCAGTTCGTCGGCGAGCCCGGCCGCGATGAAGGCCGACGCGACGGTCGGCCCGCCCTCGACGAGCACACTGTGCACCCCCTGCTCGCGGAGCGACCGCAGGGCGGCGTCGAGGTCGTGACCGGGGATCGTGACGACGCCGCGGGGGTGCCGGTGCAGGGCTGCGTCGGCGGGGAGCTGCCGGTCACCCAGGACGACCGGCAGCGGTTGGTCGGCGAGGAACTCCCCGGCGTCGCCGCGGGCGGTCAGGCTCGGGTCGTCCGCGAGTGCGGTGCCGGTGCCGACCAGGACGGCGTCGTGCGCGGCACGCTGCTCGTGGACGTGCTGTCGGGCTGCGGCTCCGGTGATCCACCGGCTCGTCCCGTCCGCCGCCGCGGCGCGTCCGTCGAGACTCGAGGCCCACTTCACCGTCACCCAGGGACGACCGAGCCGGACGGAGAGGAGCCAGCGCTCGAGGAACGCCTCGGCGTCGTCGGCGAGGACCCCGGACACGACGTCGACGCCGGCAGCCCGGAGGCGGTCGGCCCCACCGTGCGCCGCGGCACCGGGGTCGTCCACGGCGTAGACGACCCGGGCGACCCCGGCGTCGATGAGGGCCACCGAGCAGGGCCCGGTCCGACCGGTGTGGTCGCACGGCTCCATGGTCACGACGGCGGTCGCGCCGCGGAGGAGCGCCGGGTCGACCTTGCGCATCGCGTCGACCTCGGCGTGCGCGGTGCCGGCACCCTTGTGCCAGCCCTCGGCCAACACCTCGCCCGCGGGGGAGAGGACGACGGCGCCGACCCGGGCGTGGTCGCCGACGACGGGGCCACGGGCCGCGAGTTCGAGCGCCCGGCGCATGGCCCGGACCTCGACGTCGCGGACCTCGACGTCGCCGACCTCGGCGTCACCGGCTCCGGTGTGGTCGGCCGGGGTCGTGTCGGGTGCCGTGTCGCTCACGGAGCGAGACTACCGGCGACGTCCGTCTCGGAGCCGGTCGGCCAGGGCAGGTCCGACGCGGGGGTGCCGTCCGCCCGCCGGAGTCCCTTCCACGCGGCGGCGGGGGAGCCGTCCCGGTTCGGGACGAGCGCGTCGCCGCTCCCGGTGTAGGAGAAGCCGGCGCGCCGGGCGACCGCTGCCGAGGCGGTGTTGCCGACGTAGCACTCCCAGTAGACGTCGG
The DNA here is from genome assembly GCF_003234855.1 of Curtobacterium sp. MCBD17_032. GTDB lineage: Bacteria > Actinomycetota > Actinomycetes > Actinomycetales > Microbacteriaceae > Curtobacterium. Next base: position 141,499 of record NZ_QKTO01000003.1, on the reverse strand, counting down.
GCGCTCCCCGGTCGAACGCGAACCCGACGACGAGCTCGACCGCGTCGTGCACGAGCCCGAGTCCCCGCGCGGCGGGCGCGAGCCAGAACCCGAGGTCACGACGCGCCGTGCGGTAGCTGATCACCCCGTCGAGCCAGGTCGATCCCGGCCGGCGGATCGCCCAGGTGTACTCGCGGTCGGACGCCCACCCCGGGCCGACGAGCGCGTCGACGAACATCTTCGCGTCCTCCGGTCGGTAGGGCTGCGGGATCGTCGTCCACCGCGCGATCTCCGGGTCCTGGCAGGCCTCGGTGATCGCGGCCGCATCGGTGCGGGTGGGGAGGTCGAGCCGGACCCGCGCCGACTCGAGCGTGACGGGGAGCACGGGCGGTCAGCGGGCGCGCGGGACGAAGCCGACGGCGTCGTACACGCGGGCGAGCGTGGCGGCGGCGATCGTCTCGGCACGTTCGGCACCGACCGCGAGCAGGCGGTCGAGCTCGGCCGGGTCGTCGAGGAGCTCGAGGGTGCGGGCGCGCACGGGTTCGAGTTCGGCGACGACGGCGTCCGCCACCGCTCCCTTGAGGTCCCCGTAGCCCTTGCCCACGAAGGACTCCTCGAGCGACGCGACCGGTGTCCGCGTGAACGCGGACAGGATCGCGAGCAGGTTCGTCACGCCCGGCTTCGCCTGGCGGTCCGACCGGATCTCGCGCTCGGTGTCGGTGACGGCGGAACGGATCTTCTTCGCCGTGCGCTTCGGGTCGTCGAGGAGGCGGATGAGACCGTTGTCGGAGGCCGCCGACTTGCTCATCTTGCTCGTCGGGTCCTGCAGGTCGTAGATCCGCGCGGTCTCGGTGCCGATCTGCGCCGTCGGCACGACGAAGGTGTCGCCGAACCGGGAGTTGAACCGGGTGGCGAGGTCGCGCGTCAGCTCGACGTGCTGCCGCTGGTCGTCACCGACCGGCACGACGGCGGTGTCGTAGAGCAGGATGTCCGCCGCCATCAGGATCGGGTAGGTGAACAGCCCGACCGAGGCGGCCTCGGCGCCCTGACGGGCGGACTTGTCCTTGAACTGGGTCATCCGGCTGGCCTCGCCGAAGCCGGTCAGCGTGTTCAGCACCCACGCGAGCTCGGCGTGCGCAGGGACGTGCGACTGCACGAACAGCGTCGACTTCGACGGGTCGATGCCCGAGGCGATGTACTGCGCCGCGGTCGCCCGGGTGCTCGCGCGGAGCTCGGCGGGGTCCTGCGGGGAGGTGATGGCGTGCATGTCGACGACGCAGTAGATGGCGTCGTGGTCGTCCTGCAGGTCACGCCACTGCATGAGCGCCCCGATGTAGTTGCCGAGGTGGAGTGACCCGGCCGAGGGCTGGATGCCGGAGAAGATGCGCGTGCTGGTCATGCGGAGCGTCCTGGTGCTGGTGAGCGAGCGGGGATCAGAGGTCGTAGTCGACGACGACGGGGGCGTGGTCGGACCATCGCTGGTCGTAGGCGTCGGCGCGGTCGACGGTGTACGAGGTCACCGTCGCGGCGAGCTCGGGCGTCGCGACCTGGTAGTCGATGCGCCATCCGGAGTCGTTGTCGAACGCCTGGCCGCGCCACGACCACCACGTGTACGGGCCGGGGACGTCGCCGGCCTGCGCACGACCGACGTCCACCCAGCCGAGGCCCGGACCGGTCGAGCCGTCCGCGCCCTCGATCTGCTCGCCCTCCGCGCCGAAGAACCGGCTGAAGTAGGCGCGCTCGCGCGGCAGGAAGCCGGCACGCTTGACGTTGCCCTTCCAGTTCTTGATGTCGCGTTCGTCGTGCCCGACGTTCAGGTCGCCGACGACGACCGCGAGCGGGTTGTGCGCGCGGAGGGCTGGCAGACGCTCGGTCATCGCGTCGAGGAACTTCCACTTCTCGTCCTGCTTCGGGGTGTCGACCTCGCCCGAGTGCACGTACGTCGACACCACCGTGACGGTCCGGCCACCGATCTCGTAGTCGGCCTCGAGCCAGCGGCCCGCGGAGTCGAAGTCCTCGGCCCCGAGCTCGACGCGGTGCAGGTGGGCCCGGTGCCGCGACGCGATGGCGACGCCCGCGCGGCCCTTCGCGGTGGCCGGGTCGTGCACGACGTCCCACTCGTCGCCGAGCAGACCGGTCAGGTCCTCGGTCGAGGCGCGCACCTCCTGCAGGGCGAGCACGTCGACGTCGCGCTCGACGAGCCAGTCGCCCATGCCCTTCCGGAACGCGGCACGGATGCCGTTGACGTTGACGGTCGCGAGGCGCAGGCGTGTCATGCAGCCACCCTACCGGCGTGCTCCGACGCCCCGGTCGTGCCGGTGACCGGTGACCGGACGACGGACGGGAGGCCCGTCACCAGCTGGTGACTGGCCTCCCGTCCGTGATGGCGACCGCATGGCCGCGCGGAACCGGCGCTGGTCAGGCCGCGTCGTGGTCGGTCTGCAGGAAGTCGACGAGGCTGTCGGCCGTGGTCTCGGCGTCGTCGCCGGTCACGGTCAGGACGACCTCGTCGCCGTTCTCCACGCCGAGGCCGAGCAGGCCGAGGATGCTGCCGGCGTTCGCCGACTTCTCGCCCTTGGCGATGGTGACCTGGTGGCCGGACGCGGTGACGTTCTGGACGAACAGCGACGCGGGGCGGGCGTGCAGGCCGGACGCGCTCGCGACGGTGACGGTGCGGGTGGCTTCGGACATCGATGGACTCCTGTCGATGGGTGGTGCGCTCATGCTAGCGAGCGCCTGGCGGGTGGTTCCCGGGGTGGGGTGGGGCGGGCGGACGACGCGCGGCGGGTCAGTCGCGCCCGGGCCAGAACACCTCGGTGCCGGCGGCTTCGACCTCGCGGACGAGGTCCAGGTTGACGCCGGGGTCGGTGATGATCGTGTCGATCGCGGCGAGCGGGGCGACGCGGCCGAACTCCTCGCGGCCGAACTTCGTGTGGTCGGCGAGCAGGATGCTCCGGCGGGCGGACTTGATCATCGCGCTCTTCACGGCGGCCTCGGCCATGTTGTGCGTCGTCAGTCCGCGCTCGGGGGTGATCCCGTTGATGCTGACGAACGCCACGTCGACGCTCACCATGCCGATGAGCTGGTGCGTCCACGTGCCGACGCCGGCGAGCGAGTCGCTGCGGATGTTGCCGCCGAGCAGGTGCAGGTCGATGCCGGGCCGGTTCGCGACGGCCATGGCGACGGGGAGCGAGTGTGTGACGACGGTGAGGCCGCGGTCGGTCGGCAGGAGCTCCGCGAGGCAGATGGTGGACGTGCCGGCGTCGATCATCACCGAGCCGTTCTCCGGCAGCTCCTCGAGCGCGGCCTCGGCGATCACCATCTTCTCGGTCTGGTTGATGCCGCCGCGGTCCCCGACGCCCGGGTGCAGGGTGACCCGTTCGACGGGGATCGCGCCGCCGTGCGCACGACGGACGAGCCCGCGGCGCTCGAGGCTGGTCAGGTCGCGCCGGATGGTCTCGGGCGTGACGGCGAGCAGTTCGGCGAGGTCCTTCACGTCGACGCGGCCGTGCGCCCGTGCCTGCTCGACGATGCGCTGGTGGCGTTCTGGTGCGTACATCGGTGCCTCGTCGGATCGGAACGGACAAGCTCGGGCAGGATCACCGCGAGTGACCCGCGGCCGGTCGTCCCGGCAGACGCAAACGGGCATCTGTTTCTGCATTTTTATCCCCGGATGTGTTTGTTTGTCAACGCGGGGCGATGTAGGGTGCTGCAGAACCGTCCGGATGCAGCACGCCCCGGACCCAGCACCGCCCCCCGAACCGCCCACCGCTGCTGCGCGTGAGATGAAGGAGTCTCCCCATGTCCGATCTGCTCGGAACCGGCGTCGGTCGCGGCGTTGCCCACGGTCCGGTGCTCCGGATGGCGGACCCGCTGGGAGAGCCGTCGACCGCCGGGCTCGAGGGCTCGGCCGACGACGCGAAGCAGGCCGTGCACGCTGCGCTCGCCGCCGTCGCCGAGGACCTGACGAAGCGCGGGCAGCTCGCTGGCGGTGACGCCCAGGCCGTGCTCGAGGCGCAGGCGCTCATGGCTCAGGACCCGACGCTCCTCGACGACGTGCACGCGCGCATCGACGGCGGCACGAACCCCGAGCGCGCCGTGTTCGAGGCGTTCGCGCAGTTCCGCGACCTGCTCGTCGGCATGGGCGGCTACATGGGGGAGCGCGCGGCCGACCTCGACGACGTCGCGCAGCGCATCGTCGCGAAGCTCCGCGGCGTCCCGGCCCCCGGCGTCCCCGAGTCGGACACCCCGTTCGTGCTCGTCGCCCGCGACCTCGCACCGGCCGACACCGCGCTCCTCGACCTCGACAAGGTGCTCGCCCTCGTCACCCGCGACGGCGGCCCGACCTCCCACACTGCGATCCTCGCCCGCGCCAAGGGCATCACGGCCGTCGTCGGCGTCAGCGGTGCCGACGACCTCGCCGAGGGACAGCAGGTCGTCGTCGACGCCGTCGCCGGCACCGTGGTGACCGACCCGTCCGCCGAACTCGTCGCCGACGTCGAGCAGCGGATCGCCGAGCGCCGTGCCGCCGCCGCCGCACCGCTCACGGCGGGTGCGCTCGCCGACGGCCACGTCGTCCCGCTGCTGGCGAACCTCGGCAGCCCCGCGGACGCGCAGGCGGCGGTGGACCTCGGCGCCGAGGGCGTCGGACTCTTCCGCACCGAGTTCCTGTTCCTCGACGCCCCGACCGCGCCGACGGTGGAGGCGCAGCAGCGGTCCTACGAGCAGCTGCTCGCCGCGTTCCCCGGCAAGAAGGTCGTGGTCCGCGCGCTCGACGCCGGCGCCGACAAGCCGCTGCCGTTCCTGACCGACAAGGACGAGGAGAACCCGGCACTCGGTCGTCGTGGGCTCCGCGCCCTGCGGAACAAGGAGCAGGTCCTCCGCGACCAGCTCACCGCGCTCGCCCGGGCGGACGCGGCCACGGAGGCCGACCTCTGGGTGATGGCTCCGATGGTCGCCGATGCCGAGGAGACCGAGTACTTCGTCGGCCTCGCCCGCGAGCTCGGCATCCGCACCGCCGGCGTGATGGCCGAGGTCCCCTCGCTCGCGCTGATGGCCGAGCAGGTGTTCCGCTCCGCCGACTTCGTGTCGATCGGCACGAACGACCTGACGCAGTACACGATGGCCGCCGACCGCATGCTCGGCACCGTCGCGAGCTACCAGGACCCGTGGCACCCCGCCGTCCTGCGCCTCGTCGCGCAGCTCGGCGCGGCCGGTGCCGACGCCGGCAAGGCGGTCGGCATCTGCGGTGAGGCGGCAGCCGACCCGCTGCTCGCCGTCGTCCTCGTCGGACTCGGCGCCACCACCCTCTCCATGACCCCCGCGGCCCTCGCCGACGTGCGTGCCGAGCTCGGCCAGCACACCCTCGACGAAGCCCGCGAGATGGCGACGGCAGCACTCGCCGCCAGCACGGCAGCGGCCGCCAGGTCCGCCGCCGCGGCTGCGGTCCACGCCGCCTGAGCCGCCCCTCCCACACAGCACCACACCCGATCCCTGCAGCAGCACACACACAGAGAGTCAACGCACATGACAACGTCGTCCGTTGCAGCGCCAGACACCCGCGACAAGTCGCGGGGTGGCGCTCGCGTCGCCGTCCAGAAGTTCGGCACGTTCCTGTCCGGCATGGTGATGCCCAACATCGCGATCTTCATCGCGTGGGGCCTCATCACCGCGTTCTTCATCGAGACCGGCTGGACGCCCGTCGGCGTCCTCGGCGGCTTCGGTGAGACGGACGGCGTGGCCAACATCGGCCTCGTCGGGCCGATCCTGACCTACCTCATCCCGCTCGCGATCGCCTTCCAGGGCGGCCGGATGGTCTACGACACCCGCGGCGCGGTCGTCGGCTCGATCATGGCCATGGGCGTCATCATCGGCGCCAACGGCACGATCATGATCCTCGGCGCGATGATCTGCGGCCCGCTCGGTGCCTGGCTCATCAAGCAGATCGACAAGATCTGGGACGGCAAGATCAAGCCCGGCTTCGAGATGCTCGTGAACAACTACGCGGCCGGCATCCTCGGCTTCGTGCTCGCGCTCATCGGCTTCTTCTGGCTCGCCCCGCTGTTCAAGCTCATCGCCGAGGGCCTCGGTGCCGCGGTGAAGGCGCTCATCGACAGCTCGCTCCTCCCGCTGGCCAGCATCATCATCGAGCCGGCGAAGGTCTTCTTCCTCAACAACGCCATCAACCACGGCGTGCTCGACCAGCTCGGTGCCCAGCAGGTCCAGGAGTCCGGCAAGTCGATCCTGTTCCTCCTCGAGGCGAACCCCGGACCCGGTCTCGGTATCCTCCTCGCCTTCACCTTCTTCGGTGTCGGCATCGCCCGCTCGACCGCTCCCGGCGCGATCCTCATCCAGTTCTTCGGTGGCATCCACGAGATCTACTTCCCGTACGTGCTGCAGAAGCCGATCCTGTTCGTCGCCGTCATCCTCGGCGGTGCGACCGGTGTCGCCACGAACGTCGCGTTCCAGTCCGGCCTCGTCGCCCCGGCGTCGCCCGGTTCGATCATCGCGGTCCTCACCGCGACGGCGAAGGACAGCTACGTCGGCGTCATCCTCTCGGTGGTCCTGTCGGCGGCCGTGTCCTTCGCGGTGGCGTCGTTCTTCCTCCTCGCCAGCCGCAAGCGTGACCTCGCCGCCGGCAACGGCGGCGACATGAGCGCCGCGATGGCGAAGCTCCAGGCCAACAAGGGCCGGGACGTCAACGCCGCGACCTCGGGCCTGCTCGGGAACAACTCCCCGGCCAACGAGGAAGAGGCCGAGGCCTCGCTCGGTGGCGTCGGTTCGGCCAGCACCGCCACGGCGACGCGGATCGAGAACGTCGTCTTCGCCTGCGACGCCGGCATGGGCTCGAGCGCCATGGGTGCGAGTGTCCTGCGCAACAAGATCAAGAAGGCTGGTATCGAGGGTGTGACGGTCGTCAACAAGGCGATCGCGAACCTCTCGGGTGACGAGGACCTCATCATCACCCAGGAGGAGCTCACGGACCGTGCGAAGCAGAAGAACCCGAACGCCCAGCACGTCTCGGTCGGCAACTTCATGAACGCTCCGCAGTACGACCAGGTCGTCGACCAGCTCAAGAACCAGTAAGACAAGAGCACGATGGAGGAGGGGACGGGCGACCGTCCCCTCTTCCGCCGTCATCCACGAACAAGGAGACCCCGAATGCCCGTCCTGCAGGAGAGCCAGATCCGCATCCACACCGAGGACGCCGCGCCGACCAAGTCGGAGGCGATGAAGGAGGCGGCTGCGATCCTCCAGGACGCCGGTGCGGTCACCGCGGACTACTACCCGGCCATGCTCGAGCGCGAGAAGAGCGTCTCGACCTACATGGGCAACTTCCTGGCGATCCCGCACGGGACGAACGACGCCAAGGACGCGATCAAGGCGTCGGCGCTCTCGTTCGTCCGGTACGCAACCCCGATCGACTGGGACGGCAACGACGTCCGCTTCGTCGTCGGCATCGCCGGCGTCAACAACGAGCACCTCGACATCCTCAGCAAGATCGCGATCGTGTTCTCCGACGAGGACCAGGTCCTGGCACTGACCGAGGCGCCCGACGCCGCCGCCGTGCTCGCGATCCTCGGTGAGGTCAACGAGTGAGCACCGCCGTCCACTTCGGCGCGGGCAACATCGGCCGCGGCTTCGTCGGGCTCCTCCTGCACCAGGCGGGCTACGAGGTCGTGTTCGCCGACGTCGCCGCACCGCTCATCGACGCCCTGGCGGCCGCCGACTCGTACACCGTGCACGAGGTCGGTGCCGGCGCGCAGGACCACGAGGTCACCGGCTTCCGGGCCGTGAACAGCGCGCAGGACGAGGCCGGTGTCGTCACCGAGGTCGCGACCGCCGACATCGTCACCTGCGCGGTCGGTCCGACCGTGCTCAAGTTCATCGCCCCCGTCATCGCGAAGGGCCTGCTGGCGCGTTCCGTCGACGCCGCCCCGCTCGTCGTGATGGCGTGCGAGAACGCGATCAACGCCACGGACCGTCTCCGTGAGTTCATCGTCGACGCCCTCCCCGAGGAGGACCGAGCGGCCGTGCTGGCCAAGGCCGTGTTCGCCAACACCGCCGTGGACCGCATCGTCCCCGCGCAGCCCGCCGACGGCGGCCTCGACGTCACGGTCGAGACGTACTTCGAGTGGGCCATCGACCGGACGCCCTTCGCCGGTGCCGAGCCGACGATCCCGGGTGCGCACTACGTCGACGGTCTCGCGGCCTCGATCGAGCGGAAGCTCTTCACGGTGAACACCGGGCACGCCACCGTCGCGTACCACGGTTTCCTCGCCGGTGCGGACAAGATCTCCGACGCGGTCGCGTTGCCGGCCGTGCGCTCGGCCCTCGAGGCCGTGCTCGCCGAGACGAGCGACCTGCTCGTCCGCCGGCACGAACTCGACCCCGAGGTGCACCGCGCGTACGTCGCGGCGATCATCGCCCGCTTCGAGAACCCGCACCTGCCCGACACGGTCACCCGCGTCGGTCGGCAGCCGCTCCGGAAGCTCTCGCGTGACGAGCGCTTCGTGTCCCCGGCGGCAGCACTGGCGGAGAACGGCACCGAGCCGACCGCACTGCTCGACGCGATGGCCGCCGCGCTCCGCTTCGACGTCGCGGACGACGAGCAGAGCGTCGAGCTCCAGGCGTTGCTGCGCTCCGACCGGTCGGACGCCGACATCGCGTCCGAGATCATCGGTCTCGGCGGCGAGCACCCGCTGCACGCGTCCTTCACGGGACGGGTCGGAGCGGCGCGGGCCTGAGCGTTCGCGACTCCGAGACGGACGGGAGGCCCGGGACCAGCTGGTACCGGGCCTCCCGTCCGTCCGGGGGCCGGGGCGTACCGTCGTCGCCATGACGAAGCACTGGGTCGCCCCGCGGTTCGGCGGCAGCGAGGTCCTCGAGTACGTCGACACCGAGGTCGCGCCGCCCGGGCCCGGCGAGGTCACCATCGACGTCCGCGCGGCCGGCATGAACCCCGCCGACACGAAGCACACCCGGCAGGGAGACCCGTCGGACCTGCCGATCCCGGTCGGGTACGAGGTCGCCGGCGTCCTCAGCGCCCTGGGGCCGGGGACGGAGATCGCGTCGGGCGGCGGCGCGGTCGGCGACGAGGTCCTCGCCTTCCGCATCGCCGGTGGGTGGGCGGAGCGCGTCACCGTCCCCGCCGCCGACGTGTTCGCGAAACCGGCACGGTTGGGCTTCGCCGAGGCGGCCAACCTGCTGCTCGCCGGAGCGACGGCCGCCGACATGATGCGCGTCACCCGGACCGAGGGGCGGGACACGATCGTGGTGCACGGCGCCTCCGGCGCGGTCGGCGTCGCCCTCCTGCAGCTGCTGCGCCCCCTCGGCGCGCGGGTGATCGGCACCGCCTCCGAGCGCACCGCCGACACGGTCCGACGACACGGCGGCGAGTGGGTCGCGTACGGCGACGGCCTGGAGGCACGGATCCGGTCGCTCGCACCGGCCGGCGTCGACGTGGCCCTCGACTGCGTCGGGAGCGACGAGGCGGTCGACGTCTCGCTCGCGCTGGTCGCGGACCGCAGCCGCATCGTCACCATCGCCGCCCCCGGGCGTGCGGAGCAGGACGGCTTCACGGCGATCGGGGGCGCGCAGCCCGAGAGCAAGGCCTTCCGTGACGCGGTGCGGCAGCGGCTCGTGGACCTCGCGGCCGCAGGGCAGTTGACGGTGCCGGTCGCGCGCACGTTCCCGCTGGCCGATGCCCGGGCCGCGGCGGAGCTGCTGGAGTCCGGCCACCCGGGCGGGAAGCTCGCCCTCGTGCCCTGAGCGGGCGAACGGCGGTCGTCGTGGAACGACACCGTGTCCGATGTGTCGGTCGTCGGAGTGGGCGGCCTCCTGCCAGACTGGGCGCAGCGCGTGGGGACAGCATGCGGGGGAGTGGCGTTTCCGCGACCTGGTCGTGGACGGTGCTGGTGCTCCGTCGCGGTCGACTCCGGGCGCCTCGTGCCCGTTCGGAGGAAGGAACCCCGTGAGCGACCAGTACCCCCCGCAGGACCCGTACGGGCAGCAGTCCCCGTACGGCCAGCAGCCGTCCTCCGGTCCGTCCGGAGCGAGCCCGTCGGGTGCCGGGCAGACGGCGCCGGGCGAGCAGTCGCCGTACGGCCAGCAGCAGGCACCCTACGGGCAGCGGCCGTACGGCCAGCAGCAGCCGTACGGGCAGCAGCCGTACGGGCAGCAGCAGCCCTACGGCCAGCAGCAGCCCTACGGCCAGCAGCAGACACCGTACGGGCAGCAGGCGCCGTACGGGCAGCAGCCGGGGCAGTCGGCGCAGCAGCAGTCGTTCGGCCGCTCGCCGGCGACGCAGGGGGAGCCGCCGCTCTGGGCGCCCTGGTACGGCATCCCCTTCCCGCAGGCCTTCACGCGGTTCTGGAAGAAGTACGTCCGGTTCGACGGCCGTGCCAGCCGGAGCGAGTTCTGGTTCTGGGCGCTGTGGTGGTTCATCGGCAGCGCCGCCGCGAGCATCGTGGAGAGCGTCATCGGTGCCGGCGACTCCGAGTGGGTCAGCGGCCTGTGGGGACTCGCCACGCTCCTCGGGTTCATCGCGCTGACGGTGCGACGCCTGCACGACGTCGACATGTCGGGCCTCCTCGCCCTGCTCTTCATCATCCCGCCGGTGGGCGCCGTCTTCGCGCTCGTCATCGGGCTCCTGCCGTCCGTGCCCGCAGGTGCACGGTTCGACGAGCCGCACCGCGGCTGACCACATCCGACCACCGACCTCCTGGGGGACCCCATGACCGATCACCATCCCGCGCCGAACGCCGGCGGACAGCCCGGCGGACAGCAGCAGTACGGGCAGCAGCAGTACGGCCAGCAGCAGTACGGCCAGCAGGCGCCCGGCGCCGCGGCCCCGGTCGGACCGGACGGGCAGCCACCGCTCTGGGCGCCCTGGTACGGGATCTCGCTGCCGAAGGCCGTCGGACGCTTCTTCCGGAAGTACGCGACCTTCAGCGGCCGTGCCAGCCGCAGCGAGTTCTGGTGGTGGATGCTCGTCAACGTCGTGGTGTCCACCGTGCTCACCGGCGGCGGCGTCCTGCTCGCCGCCGCGCTCGCGTCCACGCGGACGGTCCGGACCGACTACGGCGTCTACGAGGTGTCGAACCCGGCACCGCCGATCGCCTTCGTGTTCCTCATCGCCGGCCTGCTGTGGGCGCTCGCGACGCTCGTGCCGTCCCTCGCGCTCGGCTGGCGACGGCTCCACGACGCGAACCTGTCGGGGGCGCTCTGGATCATCGCGCTGTTCGTCGGCGTCGTCGGGATCGTCTTCGGTGTCCTGCCGTCCAACCCCGAGGGTGCTCGGTTCGACCGACCCACGGACCGCTAGAGGACCGTCCGGCTCGGCACGACGGCGCGCTCCTCGGCGGAGGGCGCCGTCGTCGTCCCCGGCAGGTCGGCCACGCGGCCGGGTGCAACCCTGGTTGACTCACAGTCGAGCGCACCTCGACACCAGGGAGACCACCGTGAGCGACAACCCGCAGCAGCCGTACGGCAAGCGCGACGACGACCAGCCGTACGGGCAGCAGCCGTACGGGCAGCAGGAGCAGTACGGCCAGCCGTCGTGGGGGCAGCAGCAGGGCCAGTACGGCCAGCAGCAGTACGGCCAGCAGCCGTACGGCCAGCAGCAGTACGGCCAGCAGCCGTACGGCCAGGCGCAGCAGTACGGCCAGCAGGTGCAGACCGGCCCGAACGGTGAACCGCCGCTGTGGGCACCGTGGTACGGCATCTCGTTCCCGAACGCCGTCAAGCGCGTCTTCACGAAGTACGTCCGCTTCGACGGGCGCGCGAGCCGCAGCGAGTTCTGGTGGTGGTACCTCGCCCAGGTCATCGTCGTCGGCGTGCTCTACGTCCTCATGGGCGTCGGAGGGGCCACCTCCGGCATCCAGTCCGACCCGGTCACGGGCACGACCTCCGGATCGCCGAACGCGCTCTACTGGATCGCCGCCGTCCTCCTCACCCTCTACTCGCTCGCCACGATCATCCCGAACCTGGCGATCACCTGGCGCCGCCTGCACGACGCCAACCTGGCGGGGCCGTTCTTCTTCCTGTCGGTCATCCCGTTCGTCGGCGGCATCATCCTGCTCGTGCTGACGATCCTCCCGTCGAAGCCGGAGGGGCAGCGCTTCGACCGCCCCGAGCGCGGCTGAGACACCCGGAACGCGACGGAGCCCTCCTTCCCCGACCGGGGGAGGAGGGCTCCGTCGCGCTGGCGGCTCGGGCGCCGGGTCAGACCACGCGGACCCGCGCGAGCGACCCGTCGACGACCAGGTCGCGGATCGTCGTCGTCGGGTCGGCGATCTCGAACCGGAGGGCACCGCCCGGCTGGTCGAACCACGGGTGCACGAACCGCACGGTGACGAGGAACGGCCGTTCGACGACGTACCGGTGCACCTCGGGGGAGGCCGTGGCGTGCGGCGGCAGGGACCGCGCGTGCAACGGGGTCTCGATGGGGTGCAGGAGGTAGCCGTCCGGGCCGCCGATGCGGTCCACCGGGACGCCGGCCGGGATCTGGATCGTCAGTCCGGCGTCGCCCGTCGTCGCCACCTGCTGGGCGAGCTGCGGGTAGGTCGACGCCGACCGGTCACGCATCTGGTCGAGGTCGGACCGGCGGACGTCCCGCGCGTCCGGGAACGGGCGGTTGAGGAACCGCCGGAGCATCTCGACCGCGTCGTCCTCACCGCGTGCGGTGGCGAGCCGCCGAGCGGTGCCGTAGTCGACGACCTCGAGGGCGAACGCCTCGGCGTCGACGGGCACGATCCGCAGTGCACCCTCCACCGGCGGCTCGTGCAGCGTCTCCCCGGGGAGCTGCACGTACCGGACCGTGTAGCCGAGCTGATCGAGGATGGGCCGAGTGTCCGCGAACGTCATGAGCGGGAGCCTAGCGCGCCCGCCCATGACGATGCTGGCGGCGTCGCGCTGCTAGCCACGGCCGCGCATGACGGCCTGCTTGACCTCGGAGATCGCCTTCGTCACCTGGATCCCGCGCGGGCAGGCGTCGGTGCAGTTGAAGGTGGTCCGGCAGCGCCAGACACCCTCCTTGTCGTTGAGGATGTCGAGGCGCACGTCGGCCGCGTCGTCACGCGAGTCGAAGATGAAGCGGTGCGCGTTCACGATCGCAGCCGGGCCGAAGTACTGCCCGTCGGTCCAGAACACCGGGCACGACGACGTGCAGGCGGCGCAGAGGATGCACTTGGTCGTGTCGTCGAACCGGGCACGGTCGGCGACCGACTGGATGCGCTCCTTGCCCTTCTCCGGCGCCGACTTCGGCTGCAGGAACGGTTGGACCTCGCGGAAGGACGTGAAGAAGGGCTCCATGTCCACGATGAGGTCCTTCTCGAGCGGCAGGCCCTTGATCGCCTCGACGTAGATCGGCTTCGAGATGTCGAGGTCCTTGATCAGCGTCTTGCAGGCCAGCCGGTTGCGCCCGTTGATGCGCATCGCGTCCGATCCGCACACGCCGTGCGCGCAGGATCGTCGGAACGTCAGGGACCCGTCCTGCTCCCACTTGATCTTGTGCAGCGCGTCGAGGATGCGGTCGGTCGGCAGCATCATGACGTCGAAGTCCTGCCAGCGCGGCTCGTCGTCCACGTCCGGGTCGAACCGCCGGACGATGACCGTCACGGAGAAGGACCCGGGAGGGGCGTCCTGCACGGTGTCGGTGCGGGGTGCGTCGGAGACCAGGGTGTCGGTCATCTCAGTACTTCCTCTCCATCGGCTCGTAGCGCGTCATGACGACGGGCTTCCAGTCGAGCGTGATGTGGTCGTCGGCGAGTGACGAGTGCGGATCGCCCGTCAGGTACGCCATGGTGTGCTGCATGTAGTTCTCGTCGTCGCGCTTCGGGTAGTCGTCGCGCATGTGCCCGCCGCGGGACTCCTTGCGGTTCCGTGCCGAGTACACGACGACCTCGGCCAGGTCGAGCAGGAACCCGAGCTCGACCGCTTCGAGCAGGTCGGTGTTGAACCGCTTGCCCTTGTCCTGCACCGAGACCTGCATGAAGCGGTTCCGGAGCGTGTGGATGGTCTCCGTCACGCGGGCGAGGGACTCGTCGGTGCGGAACACCTGCGCGTTCTTGTCCATCTCCTCCTGCAGCTCCTTGCGGAGCACGGAGACCCGTTCGGTCCCGGTGGAGGCCCGGAGCTGCTCGAGCATGCCGCGCACGTTCGCCGCGGGGTCCTCGGGCAGCGGCAGGAACTCGGCCGTCTGCACGTACTCGGCGGCGTTGTTGCCCGAGCGCTTGCCGAACACGTTGATGTCGAGGAGCGAGTTCGTGCCGAGGCGGTTCGATCCGTGCACCGAGACGCACGCGCACTCGCCCGCGGCGTACAGCCCGGGGACGACCGTCGTGTTGTCGGCGAGGACCTCGGCCTTGACGTTCGTCGGGATGCCGCCCATCGCGTAGTGCGCGGTCGGCATCACCGGCACCGGCTCGACGACCGGGTCGACGCCGAGGTAGGTGCGGGCGAACTCGGTGATGTCCGGCAGCTTCGTCTCGAGCACCTCGGCGCCGAGGTGTGTGCAGTCGAGCAGCACGTAGTCCTTGTTCGGGCCGGCGCCGCGGCCCTCGGCGACCTCCTGCACCATGCACCGCGCGACGATGTCACGCGGTGCCAGGTCCTTGATGGTCGGGGCGTACCGCTCCATGAACCGCTCCCCGGAGGCGTTGCGGAGGATCGCGCCCTCGCCGCGGGCGCCCTCGGTGAGGAGGATGCCGAGTCCGGCCAGACCGGTCGGGTGGAACTGGAAGAACTCCATGTCCTCGAGCGGGAGGCCGGTGCGCCACACGATGCCGACGCCGTCACCGGTCAGGGTGTGCGCGTTCGACGTGGTCTTGAACATCTTGCCGAAGCCGCCGGTCGCGAAGATCATCGCCTTCGCGTGGAACACGTGCAGCTCGCCCGTCGACAGTTCGAACGCGACGACGCCGGCCGGCTGCTTCCGGGTCACCCCGTCGTCCCCGACGACGTCGACCATGATGAGGTCGAGCGCGTAGAACTCGTTGTGGAACTCGACGCCGAGCTTCACGCAGTTCTGGAAGAGGGTCTGCAGGATCATGTGGCCGGTGCGGTCGGCGGCGTAGCAGGCACGACGGACCGGGGCTTTGCCGTGGTCACGCGTGTGCCCGCCGAAGCGGCGCTGGTCGATCTTGCCCTCGGGCGTCCGGTTGAACGGCAGCCCCATGTTCTCGAGGTCGATGACGGCGTCGATCGCCTCCTTCGCCAGGATCTCGGCCGCGTCCTGGTCCACCAGGTAGTCACCGCCCTTGATCGTGTCGAAGGTGTGCCACTCCCACGAGTCCTCTTCGACGTTCGCGAGCGCTGCCGCCATGCCGCCCTGCGCCGCGCCCGTGTGTGAGCGCGTCGGGTAGAGCTTCGAGATGACCGCGGTCTTCGCCTTCGGCCCGGCCTCGATGGCGGCTCGCATGCCGGCGCCTCCTGCGCCGATGATGACGATGTCGTACTGGTGGTGGTGGACGGTGATGTCGGTCACAGGGGTCTTTCGATCAGGAGGTGGAGCGTGCGGGGACGTCGTGCGCGAAACGTCGCTACTGCGCGGGGCAGAACGACGGCAGGTCCGCGGCGGCGGCGCCGGCGGGGCACGGGTCGAAGGTCCAGCACACGAGCGTGCCGAGGACGATCAGGAGCACGCAGGCGAGGAGCACCGCGCCGAGCAGGGTCTTGCGGACGCCGGGCTTGGCCACGTAGTCGTTGATGATCGTCCGCATGCCGTTCGACCCGTGGACGAGCGCGAGCCAGAGCATCGCGGTGTCCCAGATCCGCCAGAACGGGCTCGCCCACTTGCCGGCGACGAAGGCGAAGTCGATCTGCTTGACGCCCTCGCCGGCGACCATGTTGACGAAGAGGTGGCCGAAGATGAGCACGACGAGCAGGACGCCCGACGCGCGCATGTAGATCCAGCCCCACTTCTCCCAGTTGGTGGTGCGGCGGGCAGCGTCGGCGCTGCGGGGCGGAGCGATGGTCTCGGTGGTCATGACGGAGCCCTCAGTTGAAGTCGGCGACGAGGTTCATGAGCTGGCGTGGCAGGAAGCCCGCGATCGCCACTGCCCAGAGCACGAGGACGACCCAGAACATGGCCCGCTGGTACTTCGGACCCTTCGACCAGAAGTCGATGAGGATGATCCGCAGCCCGTTGAACGCGTGGAACACGATGGCGCCGACGAGGGCGATCTCGCCGAGGTTCATCAGCGGCGTCTTGTACGTGCCGATCACGGCGTTGTACGCCTCGGGGGAGAGCCGGACCAGCGCCGTGTCGAGGATGTGCACGAGCAGGAAGAAGTAGATCGCGACGCCGGTGATCCGGTGCAGGACCCAGGACCACATCCCGATGCTCCCGCGGTACAGCGTTCCCTGCGGGACACGCGTCCGAGGTGAGTCGATCGACGTACCGTCGATGGTCACCTGCGGTGCGGCTGTCGCCGTCCCGCCTGCGGTCTGCTCGGCCATGAGCTCGCCTTCCCGTAGGGCCGGCGCACCGATCGGCGCGCCGTTGCCGTCGTGTTCGTGTGGAACACCTCCATCCTACGTCCGAGCACCGACCTTCTCGTCCCACCCCGTCCGGGCGGTGCGTGTGGGGGCCGGGGGAGCGCCGATCGTGCGGGCCGTCTCGTGGTGCGCGAGCAGTTCGTCGCCGACCGCCTCCCACGTGGTGCCCTCGACGCGGAGGCGACCGGCGGACCCCATCCGCTCGGCGAGCGCGCGGTCCGTGTGCAGCCGGGTGACCGCGCGGCGCAGGGCGAGCGGTGCGTCGGGGTCGTAGAGCTCGCCGTCGAGGCCCGGGGCGACGAGGTCGAGCGGTCCGCCGGAGGCCGGGGCGACGACCGGCAGGCCGGCCGCGTGGGCCTCCTGCAGTGTCTGCCCGAACGTCTCCGCCGCACCCGTGTGCACGAAGACGTCGAGCATCGCGTAGGCGTCGGCCAGGTCGGCACCGCGCAGCGGTCCGGTGAACGTCACGTCCAGGTGACGGAGTCGACGCTCGAGGAACGGGCGGGAGGGTCCCCCTCCTGCGACCACGACCCGGATGCCCGGCATGCCGCCGAGTTCGGCGAGCCGCTCGACCTCCTTCTCCGGTGCCAGCCGTCCCACGTAACCGACGATGGTCTCGCCGCGCGGCGCGATGCGGCGGCGCACGGCGCGGACGGAGGCGGACGTCCGGCGGGCCGGGTGGAACAGCGCGGTGTCGACGCCTCGTCCCCACCGGGCGACGCGCGGCACGCCCTCCTCGGCGAGCATCGCCGCGGTCGCGGAGGACGGCGCGAGCGTCAGCGAGGCGCCGGCGTGGATCCGCCCGAGGACCCGGCGGACCAGCGGGGCGGCCGCGGAGAGGCCGTTGCGGCGGGCGAACCCGGCAACGTCGGTCTGGAAGACGGCGACGGAGGGGATGCCGAGCCTCCCGGCCGCCGTGATCGCGCGGCCCCCCAGCAGGAAGGGGCTGGCTGCGTGGAGCACGTCGGCGCCGGAGGCGGCGAGGATCGTGTCGAGGACCGGGTGCGGGAGTGCGACGGGGAACTGCCGGTACGCGACCGCGGGGATGCGGTGGACGTCGAACCCGAGGTGCCGCTCCTGTTCCGACCGCGACCGCCAGGCGGCGAGACCCGGGGTGTCCGGGGCGATGACCACCGCCCGGTGACCGCGTCGGCGGAGGTGCTCGAGCACCGCGAGGACGCTCGTGGTGACGCCGTTGAGGGTGGGCAGGAAGCTCTCGGTCACGACGGCCACGGTCCGGGGGGACTCGGTGCCTCGCTCCACGCTGCGTGCGTTCATGGCACGGCCCATGTTCCGGGCGGCGCGTGGACGAGCGGGGGGTGCGACGTGAACGCGGCGCACGCGAGGGGTGAACAGACCGTGCGTCGCCCCGGGCAGCCGTCCACGACACGTCCAGGTCGCACGCAGCTGCTTCCCCGGGCCGCCGGTACGGTGGGCGCGTGACGGACGCACTCGACGACTTCTACGCGATCATCCCGGCCGGCGGCATCGGCTCCCGCCTGTGGCCGCTCTCGCGCGCCGACGCCCCCAAGTTCCTGCACGACCTGACCGGTTCCGGTTCCTCGCTGCTGCGACAGACCTGGGACCGCCTGGCGCCGCTCGCGGGACCGGACCGGATCATGGTCGTCACCGGACGCGCACACCGCGCCGCCGTCGAGTCGCAACTCCCCGGCGTCCCGGACCACAACGTCGTGCTGGAGAGCGAACCGAAGGACTCCACCGCGGCGATCGGCCTCGCCGCGGCGATCCTGCACCGTCGGGAGCCGGACGTCGTGATCGGCTCCTTCGCCGCCGACCACGTCATCGGTGACGCCCGCGGGTTCCGCCGGTCCGTGCGCGAGGCCGTCGCAGCCGCCCGGGCCGGGTACATCACCACGATCGGCATCACGCCCTCCGAGCCCGCGATCGGCTTCGGGTACATCCACGCCGCCGACGACGCCCTCGGCGCCGACGGTGCACCGACCGCGCACGCCGTCCGGTCCTTCGTCGAGAAGCCGGACCTGCAGACCGCCGAGGAGTACCTGGCGAACGGGTCGTACCTGTGGAACGCCGGCATGTTCATCGCCCGTGCCGACGTGCTGCTCGCCGAGATCGGACGCACCGAGCCGGAGCTGCTGGCGGGCATCGAGGAACTCGCGGCCGCCTGGGACACCCCGGCCCGCGGTGTCGTCGTCGACCGGATCTGGCCAGGGCTGAAGAAGATCGCGATCGACTACACCGTCGCGGAGCCCGCAGCCGCGGCAGGGCGTATGGCGGTCGTGCCGGGGGACTTCGACTGGGACGACGTCGGCGACTTCGCCTCGCTCGCCAAGCTCCAGTCGGGCGGGCGGAAGAACAACCTCGCGGTGCTCGGCGACAACGCCCGTATCCTGGCCGACTCCGCGAGCGGCATCGTCGTGTCGCAGAGCAACCGGCTCATCTCGCTGATCGGCGTCGAGGACATCGTCGTCGTCGACACCCCGGACGCGTTGCTCGTGACCACGAGTGCGAACGCGCAGCGGGTCAAGGGCGTGGTGGACGCGCTGAAGATCAGCGGGCGGGACGACGTGCTCTGACGAGCGGGGTGCGATGGCCCGGGTCGGGGCGACCGGACGCGGGTCGGGGCGACCGGACGCGGGTCGGGGCGACCGGACGGGGGAGCGGCGGTGTCGTCGTCTCGGGGGAACTGCGAGCGGGGGAGCGAGCATGGCGGACATCGAGTACGACCCGGGGGATTCCTACGGAACCACGACCGCGGGGGATGCACTCTCCCGGTACGACATCCACGTCGGCCGCTTCATCGCCCTGGCATCTGCCGGGCTGCCCGACTCGGTCACCTCGGCCGACGACCTGCACGCCGGCGAGGTCTACGGCGGACAAGCACGGAACGTGCTCCCTGCCGAGGTCGGGAACGGTGACCAGCTGGCCACCGGTGGGCGCAACGCAGGCTCGGGCATCGTGTCGATCCGTCGAAGCCAGCATTCGGTGCGACGACCTTCGGAGCGAACGGTGGTCAGGTGCCCGACGGGACCGAACCGCGACCGGTCCTGCATCACGACCCGCTGGATGCCGACGGTTCGGGGTACCTCGACCGGAACACGGAGACCCTCCGCAACGTCGGCGCCGCAACCACGGGTCATGACGAAGACCTCACCGCATCCGACCCGATCCCGATGACCGAGCGCGACGAAGCCCTGTGCGGGTTTGCGGATCAGGGAGGCCGGAGCTGACGTGCCTGAACTCGCACATCCGCCGCGGGGCTGCCGGGACCGCGACGCTTCTGGCGCTCAGCTTGCTGTTCGCGGGCTGCGCGCAACAGCCTGCACCACCCAACCCCTCAGAGAGGACTCCTCGCGTGGCCCCGGAAACCGCGAAGCAGCAGATGACCGATGCTGTGGACGACATCACAGGGCAGTTGGGTGGCGCCTGGGAGCAAGGAACAGGTCCGGACTCCGCCGACGCCTGCGTGCTCCCGGATGGTCGACCAGGAGCGCAGTGGGTGGATCTGAGGACCCGGCCGTCGGTGGGTGATGTCCCTGCTGACCTGGCCGAGGTCGAGTCGCGATGGCGGAAGCAAGGGATGACGATCGAACGCCAGGGATCTGCGGCACATCCGACTGTCGTCGGTCGGGGAAGCGCCGTGACGGATTCGATCAGTTCGACCGTGACGGACGACCAGTACGGCGTCCAGGCGCTGTCACGTTGTTCCCCCGGTGATCCTGACGCGCTCCAGTCACCACGAGAGCACGCTGGTGGAACCTTCGCCTGAGGAGCGCACGCCGATCGGCCCCGTACCGATGACGGAACGCGACCAGCGACGGCCGGGAACCGAGGACCACGGGAGTGGAGACCGATGACGACAGACTCGCCACTGCGACGTCGCGCCGCGGTCGGGCTGGTGATCTTGGTGCTCGGTGTGACCACAGCGTGCGCTCAACAGCGAGCGGAGTCCGCTGGACCAGGAAGGACGCCTGCGGTGGATCCCGAGAGCGCGCAGCAACTGATGGTCGACGTCGTGGAGGACGCGACGGAGAGCCTCGGTGGGAATTGGCGAGTCCGGTCCGGGCCGGACTACGCCGAAGCCTGCGAACTGCCCGACGGGGACATCGGAGCGAAGTGGACGTACTTCCTCACGCGCGCGCAAACCGGTGACGTCTCGGCGGACGTGGCCGAGCTCGAGGCGCGTTGGAGGGCCAGGGGGATGGCCCTCGAACGCTTGGGAACGAAGACGGAGCCGACGGTCATCGGCCGGGGTGGCGATCGCACGGGGGCCATCAGCTTCTCCGTCGCACCGGGTCTCTATGTCATCCAGAGCGCGTCGCTCTGCTTCCCCGGCAACGCGGACGACAGCTCCTGAACCATCTCGCGGACCGGCGGGTGTGTGGCATGCGTGCGCGATCCTCCAGGCCGCAGCCCGTCTGTAGCGCTCCATCACGAAACCCCTCGAACTGGGGCCACGCCCTACGCGCAGCGTTTCCGGCGCGTTACAGCGCGGTCGCGATCACGTAACCGATGCGGGAGGGCGTCCAGAGGGGTCCTGCACCGCCCGGCCGGTCGTGTACTGTCCTCACGATCGCCCGGTGCGCAGTGACTCCGGGCCGACTCCCGATCTCCCCGGAGGAACCCCCCGTGTCATCTCGTTCCCGTCGCATCGCCATGAGCGGCCTCGCGCTCGTCGGCACCGTCGCCGTGCTCGCCGGCTGTGCGTCCGCCCCGTCCGAGTCCACCTCGTCCAAGAAGTCCGACTTCCTGCCCTGCATGGTGTCCGACGCCGGTGGGTTCGACGACAAGTCGTTCAACCAGCTCGGCTACGAGGGCATGGTGTCGGCTGCCGACGACCTCGGCGCCCAGTACAAGAAGGCCGAGTCCAAGGACGCCACCGTCTACGACTCGAACATCCAGCAGCTCGTCAGCCAGAACTGCAACCTCGTCGTCACGGTCGGGTTCAACCTCGCCGCCTCGACGAAGAAGCAGGCCGCGGCGAACCCGGACACCGACTTCGCGATCATCGACGACAACTCGATCGACGCGGAGAACGTCAAGCCGATCACCTTCGACACCTCGCAGGCCGCCTTCCTGGCCGGCTACGCGGCCGCGTCCTACTCGAAGTCCGGCGTCGTCGGCACCTTCGGCGGCATGCAGATCCCGACCGTCACCATCTTCATGGACGGCTTCGCGGACGGCGTCGAGTACTACAACGAGCAGAAGAAGAAGGACGTCAAGGTCGTCGGCTGGGACGTCGCGAGCCAGAAGGGCTCCTTCACCGGTGGCTTCGAGGCCGGCACGCAGGCGAAGTCGGTCGCGCAGTCGCTGCTCGACCAGGACGCCGACGTGATCCTGCCCGTCGGTGGCCCGATCTACCAGAGCGCCGCCGAGGCCATCAAGGACGCCGACAACGGCTCCGTCCTGATCGGCGCGGACAGCGACCTGTACGAGGCCGACCCCCGCTACAAGGACATCGCCTTCACCTCGATCGAGAAGGGCATGAAGCCCGCCGTCAAGGACGTCGTCGAGCAGGCCGCCAAGGGCGACTTCGCGAAGACCCCGTACGTCGGCACGCTCGAGAACGACGGCGTCGGCATCGCGCCGTTCCACGACTACGAGTCCAAGGTCGACTCGGGTCTGCAGGGTGAGCTCGACGAGATCACGGCCGGCATCATCGACGGCTCGATCGAGGTCGAGACCGAGGCCACCGTCAAGTAGTCCGTCGAACGCGGGCGGGGGATCACTCCTCCGCCCGCGTTCTCGCGCGCACGGAACCGTCGCGCACCCGAGACAGAAATAGACTCACCGACATGAAGCTCGAACTCCGCGGCATCACGAAGCGGTTCGGCACCCTGGTCGCCAACGACCACATCTCGATCACCGTCGAACCGGGCGAGGTGCACTGTCTCCTCGGCGAGAACGGTGCGGGCAAGTCGACCCTCATGAACGTCCTCTACGGCATGTACCAGGCCGACGAGGGCGAGATCCTGCTCGACGACGTCGTCCAGCACTTCGACGGGCCCGGCGACGCCATGCGCTCCGGCATCGGCATGGTGCACCAGCACTTCATGCTCGTGCCGGTCTTCACCGTGGCCGAGAACGTCATGCTCGGGCAGGAGGAGACGTCGTTCGGCGGGCGACTCGACCTCGCCGGCGCCCGGAAGCGCGTGCGGGAGATCTCCGCCCGGTTCGGGTTCGACGTCGACCCCGACGCACGGGTCGGCGACCTGCCGGTCGGTGTGCAGCAGCGCGTCGAGATCATCAAGGCGCTGTCCCGTGACGCCTCGGTCCTGGTGTTCGACGAGCCGACGGCCGTCCTCACCCCGCAGGAGACCGACGAGCTGATGGGCATCATGCGCCAGCTCCGCGAAGCCGGCACCGCCATCGTCTTCATCACGCACAAGCTCCGTGAGGTCCGCGAGGTCGCCGACCGCATCACCGTCATCCGCCTCGGCAAGGTCGTCGGCGAGGCGTCCCCGACGGCGTCGAACAGCGAGCTCGCGGCGCTCATGGTCGGCCGCAGCGTCGAACTCGTCGTGGACAAGGCCCCGGCCGCCCCGGGGGAGGCCGCGCTCGTCGTCGAGGACCTGACGGTCACCGACGCGGACGGCATCGTGCTCGTCGATGACGTTTCCTTCACGGTCCGGCGCGGTGAGGTGCTCGCCATCGCCGGCGTGCAGGGCAACGGGCAGACCGAGCTCACCGAGGCGATCATGGGCCTCGAGCCCGTCCGCTCCGGCCGCATCACGCTCGACGGGCGCGAGGTCACCGGCCGCAGCGTCAAGCAGATCCTCGACGCGGGCGTCGGGTTCGTGCCCGAGGACCGCAAGGAGGACGGGCTGGTCGGCGAGTTCACCATCGCCGAGAACCTCATGCTCGACCGTGCCGACGCCGCCGAGTTCGTCCGCGCCGGCACCATCCGCGCCGCCGAGCGGGACACGTTCGCCGACGAGAAGATCGCCGAGTTCGACATCCGCACGCCCGGACGCACCACGGCGGCCGGGCGGCTCTCGGGCGGCAACCAGCAGAAGATCGTCCTCGCCCGCGAACTGAGCCGGCCCCTGCGGCTCTTCGTCGCCGCACAGCCCACGCGCGGCATCGACGTCGGGTCGATCGAGTTCGTGCACAAGCGCATCGTCGAGACCCGCGACAGCGGCGTCCCGGTGATCGTCGTCTCCACCGAGCTCGACGAGGTCGTCGCGCTCGCCGACCGGATCGCCGTGATGTACCGCGGCACGATCGTCGGCATCGTCCCGGCGTCCACACCCCGCGACGTCCTCGGACTCATGATGGCGGGCGAACTGCCCGCAGGAACGGAGCTCGCCGCGTGAGCGACACCACGCCGGAGCACGGCGGCGTCACCCCGCCGTCGGACCGCAGCACGCCCCCCGTCGACGCGACCACGGGCCTCCCGGCCGGGTCCGCCGCCGCACCCGCGGTGGACGACCGCCTGCAGGAGGTGGCCGGCCCGCCGCACCTGATGACCGACTCCGCTGCGGACAGCGAGCGCCGCGATGGCGGCGACGGCCGATGGAGCGACGCGATGCGCAGCATCGTGAACGGCTCCGTCCTCACCACGGTGCTCGCGGTGGTCCTCGCCCTCGTGGCGAGCGGTGTCCTCATCGCCCTCACCGACAAGGACGTCCAGGCCGCGGCCGGGTACTTCTTCGCCCGACCGACCGACATGCTCCGCGCCATCGGCACCGCGGTCGGTGGCTCGTACTCGTCGCTGTTCCAGGGGTCCGTCGTCAACTTCGGCGCGCCGTCGTTCGCGAGTGCGATCACGCCGATCACCCGGTCCGTCGACTACGCGGTGCCGCTCGTCGTCGCCGGACTCGGCGTCGCCGTGGCGTTCCGCGCGGGGCTGTTCAACATCGGCGGCCAGGGGCAGGTGCTCATCGCCGCCGCGGCAGCGGGCTGGGTCGGCTTCTCGTTCGATCTGCCGGCAGCGGTGCACATCCCGCTGACGATCCTCGCCGGCATCGTCGGCGGTGCGGTCTGGGCGGGTCTCGTCGGCGTCCTCAAGGCCCGGACCGGGGCCAACGAGGTCGTCCTGACGATCATGCTCAACTACGTCGCCCTCTACCTGCTCTCCTTCATGCTCCGGACGCCCGGGCTGCTGCAGGCCGGCGGGAGCCCGAACCCGATCTCCCCGGCGACGAAGGACAGCGCGCTGCTCCCGGCGCTGTTCGGGCCGCGCTTCGGCATCAACGTCGGCTTCATCGTCGCGGTCCTCGCGGTGATCGCCGTCTGGTGGCTGCTGAACAAGTCCTCGCTCGGCTTCCGCTTCCGGACCATCGGCGAGAACCCGCGAGCCGCCCGCGTGGCCGGCATGAGCGTGCCGAGCCTGACGGTCTGGGTGCTCGTGATCTCGGGTGGGCTCATCGGCATCGCCGGTGCCTACCAGGTCGAGGGAGCGGTGACCACCGGGTTCACCTCGGGCATCGACGCCGGCATCGGCTTCGACGCCATCACGGTCGCGCTCCTCGGGCGCTCGAAGCCCTGGGGCACCTTTTGGGCGGCGATCCTGTTCGGCGTGCTGAAGAACGGCGGCTACGCGATGCAGGCCGCTGGCGGCATCCCGATCGACATCGTCGACGTCATCCAGGCCCTCATCGTCCTGTTCATCGCGGCCCCGCCGCTCGTCCGCGCGATCTTCCGCATCCCGCAGCCGGGCGCGCGTCGTCGCACCACGCAGAACACCAAGCGGAAGGCGGTCGCCGCGTGAGCACCCTCAGCCCCACCGCCGTCCCGGCGACGCCCGTCCCGGACCGCGCCGTCGAGACCACGAGGAGCTGGAAGGCACCGATCGCCTTCGTCGTCTTCTCGGTGCTCGCCGCCGTGCTGTTCCTCGGCGTCGGCCGAGGTGGCACCACCACGTTCCGGCTCGCGAACGCCGGCGACTTCGTGCAGCTGCCGGACGTCGGCCTGCCCGCGCTCGGGACCGGCGTCGTCGTCGTCCTGGTCCTGTCGCTCCTCACCGCGGTCTCGTTCGTCTTGGTGGGCCGCTACCGGCCCGTCCCGCTGTGGCTGACGAGCGTCTTCGCCGTCGTCTTCGTCATCGGGTTCCTGACCTGGGCGGCCGCGGACAAGACGATCCCGCTGCCCGGCCTGCTCGTCGGCGCGATCGGCCTGAGCGTCCCGCTCGTGTTCGGTGCGCTCGGCGGCGTCATCTCGGAGCGTGTCGGTGTCGTGAACATCGCGATCGAGGGCCAGTTCCTCGCCGGCGCCTTCACCTCGGCGCTCATCGCGTCGCTGACGGGGTCGGCCTGGGTCGGTCTGGTCGGCGCCCTCGTCGCGGGTGTGCTCGTGTCGTTCGTCCTCGCGGCGTTCAGCATCAAGTACCTCGTCGACCAGGTCATCGTCGGGGTCGTCATCAACGCGTTCATCTCCGGGCTCACCGGCTTCCTGTACTCGCAGGTGCTGTCCCCGGACGAGGAGCGCCTGAACGTCGGCGTCACCTTCCCGCGCTTCGAGATCCCGGTCCTGCACCAGATCCCGGTCATCGGCCCGGTGCTGTTCGAGCAGACCGTCATCGTGTACCTGGCGTACATCGCGGTCGCCGTCGTGACCTTCGCACTCTTCAAGACCCGCTGGGGCCTGCGCCTCCGCGCGGTCGGCGAGCACCCGGAAGCGGCGGACACCGTCGGCATCAACGTCACCGGCACGCGGTTCTGGAACGTCTCGCTCGCCGGTGCGATCGCCGGTCTGGGTGGTGCGTACTTCACGCTCGACGCGGTCGGGCCGTTCACGAAGGACATGACGGACGGGGCGGGCTACATCGCCCTGGCCGCGGTCATCTTCGGGCGGTGGGACCCGATCAAGGCGACGCTCGCGGCGCTGCTGTTCGGCTTCGCGTCGAACCTGCAGAACACGCTCGGTGCGATCAACTCGCCGGTGCCGAGTGAGTTCCTGCTCATGCTGCCCTACGTCGTCACCATCTTCGCGGTCGCCGGCCTGGTCGGGCAGTCGCGGGGACCGGCGGCCGCCGGCAAGCCGTACATCAAGAACTAGCCGGGAGGCACGGCACATGACCGACACGAACGCTGCGGGACACGACGGCGGAGCGACCGACCCCGTGACCGGCGAGCCGGCCTGGACGGACCCGGCCACGACCCTCCCGGCCGACCCGGAGGCTCCGATCGACGGCCGCACCGCGTCGGACGCTGAGGTCGACTGGGACGCGCTCCGCGAGGCCGCCACGACCGCGATGGGCCGCGCCTACGTGCCGTACTCGTCGTTCCCGGTGGGCGCCGCGGCGCTCACCGACGACGGCCGGATCGTGTCCGGGTGCAACGTCGAGAACGCGTCGTACGGGGTCACCCTGTGCGCCGAGTGCTCGCTCGTGTCGCAGCTCTTCATGACCGGCGGCGGCAAGCTCGTCGCGTTCACCTGCGTGGACGGCGACGGGGCGACCCTCATGCCGTGCGGCCGCTGCCGCCAACTGCTGTTCGAACACTCGGCCGAGGGCATGCTCCTCGAGACCGTCTCGGGCATCCGCACCATCGACGAGGTCCTGCCGGACGCCTTCGGCCCCCGGACCCTCGTCACCTACCAGCAGGAGCACTGACCATGGCAGTCGAGCCCTTCGACACCGTCGACCTCATCCGCACGAAGCGCTCGCACGGCGCCCTCTCCACGCCGGAGATCGACTGGTTGGTGGACGCCTACACGCGCGGCTACGTCGGGGACGAGCAGATGGCCGCGTTCGCGATGGCGGTCTTCCTCAACGGCATGGAGCGTCGGGAGATCAAGGACCTCACCCTCGCGATGATCGCGTCGGGCGAGCGGATGTCGTTCGGCTCGCTCGGCAAGACCACGGTCGACAAGCACTCCACCGGGGGCGTCGGCGACAAGATCACGCTGCCGCTCGCGCCCCTCGTCGCGACGTTCGGCGTCGCGGTGCCGCAGCTGTCCGGGCGCGGCCTCGGGCACACGGGCGGCACCCTCGACAAGCTCGAGTCGATCCCGGGCTGGCAGGCCGCGATCTCGAACGAGCGGATGACGGAGATCCTCGACCAGGTCGGCGCGGTCATCTGCGCCGCCGGGTCGGGCCTGGCCCCGGCCGACAAGAAGCTCTACGCCCTGCGGGACATCACCGGCACGGTCGAGTGCATCCCGCTCATCGCGTCGAGCATCATGTCGAAGAAGATCGCCGAGGGCACCGCGGCGCTCGTCCTCGACGTGAAGTTCGGCTCCGGCGCCTTCATGGCCGACTTCGAGCAGTCGAAGCTCCTCGCACAGACGATGGTCGACCTCGGCACGGACGCCGGCGTCGCGACCTCGGCGCTCCTCACCGACATGGAGGTCCCGCTCGGGCTGACCATCGGCAACGCCCTCGAGGTGCGCGAGTCCGTCGAGGTCCTCGCCGGCGGCGGACCCGCCGACGTGGTCGAGCTCACGGTCGCGCTGGCGTCCGAGATGCTGCGTCTGGCCGGGCAGCCGGACGCCGACCCGGCGGCAGCGCTGGCGGACGGTCGAGCGATGGACACCTGGCGCCGGATGATCGAGGCCCAGGGCGGCGACGCATCGGCCTCGCTGCCCGTCGCAGCCGAGTCGCACGTGGTCACCGCGACCGAGTCCGGCGTCCTCACCACCCAGGAGGCCCTGCCCTTCGGCATCGCGGCCTGGCGCCTCGGCGCCGGTCGTGCCCGTGCCCAGGACCCGGTGCAGGCGGGCGCCGGCATCGAACTGCACGTCAAGCCGGGCGACACCGTCACGGCCGGGCAGCCGCTGTGGACGCTGCACACCGACGAGCCCGCCCGGTTCGAGCGTGCCCTCGAGTCGCTCGACGGTGCCTGGTCGATCGGGGACGCCGCGCCGCAGCGCGGACCGATCGTGCGCGAGCGCATCCAGTAGCGACGCGACCAGCAGACGGACGGGAGGCCCGCCACACGTGCCGTGGCGGGCCTCCCGTCCGTCTCGTCCACCGTGGGGACGCAGTGTCGCGTCGTCCACGGTCTGGTCCGTCCGACACTGCGGTGGCGCGGTCGCGACCGGTAGCCTGGGACGCATGAGCGACGCCGCCACGACCTACCGCCTGCCCGACGCCGGAGCGGTCATCAACGACCTGCCCAAGGTCTCGCTGCACGACCACCTGGACGGCGGACTCCGTCCCGCGACCATCATCGAGCTGGCGGCCGCCGACGGGGTCGACCTGCCGACCACCGACCCGACCGAGCTCGCCACCTGGTTCGCAGACCAGTCGAACTCCGGGTCGCTGGTCGAGTACCTGAAGACCTTCGACGTCACGACCGCCGTCATGCAGACGGCCGCCGGTCTCACCCGGGTCGCCCGCGAGTTCGTCGAGGACCTCGTCGCGGACGGCGTCGTCTACGGCGAGATCCGCTGGGCGCCGGAGCAGCACCTGCAGCGCGGGCTGACCCTGGACGAGACCGTGGAGGCCGTGCAGGCCGGCATCGAGGAAGCCGTCGACGCCGCCGGTGGGTCGATCCGCGTCGGCCAGCTCGTCACCGCGATGCGGCACGCCGACCGCGCGATGGAGATCGCCGAACTCGCCGTCCGCCACCGCGACCGTGGGGTCGTCGGCTTCGACATCGCCGGGGCCGAGGCCGGGTTCCCGGCGTCGAACCACCGCGCGGCGTTCGAGTACCTGGCCTCCGAGCTCTTCCCCGTCACGGTGCACGCGGGCGAGGCCGACGGACTCGCGTCGATCCGGTCCGCGCTCATCGACGGCCGAGCCCTCCGCCTCGGCCACGGTGTGCGGGTGTTCGAGGACGTCACCCTCACCGACGGCGGCGACGGGTCGATGCTCGCCACCCTCGGCGAGGTCGCGTCCTGGGTCCGCGACCGCGAGATCCCGCTCGAGGTGGCGCCGCAGTCGAACCTGCAGACCGGGGCGATCGCGGCCTGGGGCGACGACCTCGCCGACCACCCGTTCGACGTGCTGTACCAGCTCGGCTTCCGGGTCACGGTGAACACCGACAACCGGCTGATGAGCAACACCTCGCTGTCCAAGGAGCTCGCCCTGCTCGCCGCCACGTTCGGCTACGACCTCGACGACCTCGCCGCGTTCCAGATCAACGCTGCACTCGGGTCGTTCCTGTCGCTCGAGGACCGCGAGGAGATCATCGCCGCGATCACCGCCGGGTACGCGGAGGCCTGATCCGATGGGGCTGCCGCCGCTGCCGGACCCGGCCGTCGTGCTCGGGGCGTCCGCGTCCTCGTGGCGGGACGCCCTGGGCGCGGTCGGCGGTGCCCTCGTCGCCTCGGGCGCGACCACCCCGGCGTACACCGATGCCATGACCGCCATGGTCGAGGAGCACGGGCCGTACATCGTCATCTCGCCCGGGCTCGCGTTCGCGCACGCCCGGCCGGGTGCGAGCGTGCTGCGGGACGGCCTGGCGGTCGTCACCCTGGCGTCGCCCGTGACGTTCGGGCACCCGCACAACGACCCGGTGTCGGTCGTGCTCGGGCTCGCCGTCGCCGAGGTCGGCACGCACCTCGAGTCGATCGGCGCGATCGCCAACCTGTTCAACGACGCCTCGGTCACCGGGCGCCTCGCCGCCGCCACCACGGCCGACGAGGTCCGGGCCATCATGGGAGTGACGACGGCATGAAGATCGTGACCATCTGCGGAGCCGGCATCGGCGCGAGCGCCATCCTCAAGGTGAACGCCGAGAAGGCGCTCGACGCGCTCGGACTGGCGGCGGAGGTGGTGGCCGCGGACGTCGCCTCCGTGCGGCAGGTGGCGGACGACGCGAACGTCATCCTCACGAGCCAGGAGTTCGTCGAGACGATCGGGACGACCTACGCCGAGGTCATCGTGATCCGGAACCACTTCGACCAGAGCGAGATCACGGCGGCGGTCGAGAAGGCGCTGGGGTAGGGGCCGGGCCGGTACGATCGGCGCATGGTCAGCACCGACAACCCCCTGAACGACCCCGCCGTCGACCCCTTCGACGTGGCCCGCGACGCCGCAGCCGTCATCGCGTCGCGGTCCGGCATCGAGCGGCACGACGTTGCCCTGACGCTCGGCTCCGGCTGGGGGAAGGCCGCCGACCTCCTCGGCGAGACCGTGTCCGAGATCCCCGCGGCGGACGTGCCGGGCTTCAGCGCCTCGGCGGTGCCCGGACACTCCGGGACGGTCCGCTCGATCCGGCTCGCCGACGGCCGCCACGCGCTCGTCATCGGCGCCCGGACGCACTACTACGAGGGCCACGGCGTCCGTCGCGTCGTGCACAGCGTCCGCACCGCTGCGGCCACGGGCGCGTCGATCATGGTGCTGACGAACGGCGCCGGTGGCATCAAGGAGACCTGGACGCCCGGGACGCCGGTGCTCATCAGCGACCACATCAACCTCACCGCGGACAGCCCGCTCGAGGGCGCCACGTTCATCGACCTGACCGACCTCTACTCGGCGCGCCTGCGCGAGGTGGCGAAGTCGATCGACCCGACCCTCGACGAAGGCGTCTACACCCAGTTCCGCGGCCCGCACTACGAGACGCCGGCCGAGGTGCAGATGGCCAAGGCGATCGGCGGGCACATCGTCGGCATGTCCACCGCGCTCGAGGCCATCGCCGCTCGACAGGCGGGCATGGAGGTCCTCGGGTTCTCGCTCATCACGAACCTCGCCGCGGGCATCCAGACCACCCCGCTGTCGCACACCGAGGTGCTCGAGGCGGGCAAGCAGGCCGAGCCCGTCATCGCGGACCTGCTCGCCCGCGTGGTGGCCGCGCTGTGAGCCGGCACGACGGTCCGAGCGACGGCGCGATCGCGGACGGTGACCTCGTCGTCGGCGGTGGGCGGGACGTGCTCTCCGCCGCCCGGGTGTGGATCGAGCAGGACCCCGACGAGCAGACCCGCGCCGAGCTCCAGCAGCTCGTCGACGCGGAGGACACGGACGAACTGGCGGCCCGGTTCGCCGGACGGCTGCAGTTCGGGACCGCGGGCCTGCGAGCCGAACTCGGAGCCGGACCCCTGCGGATGAACCGTGTGGTCGTCACACAGGCTGCCGCCGGCCTGGCACGGTTCCTCATCGACTCCGGTCGTGCCCGCAGCGTCGTGATCGGGTACGACGGTCGCGTCAACTCGGACGTCTTCGCGCGCGACTCCGCCGAGGTCATGCGCGGCCTCGGGCTCGACGTCACGTTGCTCCCGAGCGCACTGCCGACCCCGCTCGTGGCGTTCGCGGTCCGGCACCTCGACGTCGGCGCCGGTGTCATGGTCACGGCGAGCCACAACCCGCCGCGGGACAACGGCTACAAGGTGTACCTCGGCGGTGCCGACGCTGGCTCGCAGATCGTGCCGCCGGTCGACGCCGAGATCGCCGCCGCGATCGACGTCATCGCCGCAGGGGACATCCGGACGCTCGACCGGGCGACGGACTACACCGTCGCGGACCAGTCACTCGTGCAGGCGTACGTGGACGCCACGGCCGCGACCGTGCCGGCTCCGGCCCTCGCGGTCGAGGCGCAGCCCTCCGTCGTCTACACGGCCATGCACGGCGTCGGGTGGGAGACGGCGCGGGCCGTGTTCACGCGTGCCGGATTCCGCGAGCCGGCCGTGGTGCCGGAGCAGATCGAGCCGGACGGTGCGTTCCCGACGGTGTCGTTCCCGAACCCGGAGGAGCCGGGCGCGATGGACCTGTCGATCGCGCGCGGTGTCGAACTCGGAGCGGACCTCGTCATAGCCAACGACCCGGACGCCGACCGCCTGGCGCTCGCGATCCCCGACGGCGCCGGCTCCTACCGCCGGCTCTCCGGCAACGAGGTCGGCTGGCTCCTCGGTTGGCGTGCCGCGGCCCGTGCTGCCGCCGCCGGTTCGACCGGGGTCCTCGCGGCGTCGATCGTCAGCTCGCCGGCACTGTCCCGCGTGGCCGAGCAGCACGGCCTCGGGTACCGCGACACCCTCACCGGGTTCAAGTGGGTCTCCCGCGTGCCCGACCTGCTGTTCGGCTACGAGGAGGCACTGGGCTACCTCGTCGATCCGCAGGTCGTGCGCGACAAGGACGGCATCTCCGCCGCGCTCGAGCTCCTGTCGCTCGCGACCGAACTCGCGGCGGACGGGAAGACCGTCGCCGACCAGCTCGACGCGTTCGCGGAGCGGTTCGGGGCGTTCTCGTCCGGGCAGGTGTCGACCCGCGTCGACGACCTGTCGCGCATCGGGCAGATCATGGCGTCGCTGCGGTCGACGACGCCGGCGGACCTCGGCGGGATCAGCATCGCGTCCGTGACCGACTTCCTGGACGGTGCCGAGGGCTTCCCGCCGTCGGACATCCTGCGCTTCGACCTCGAGGGCGGCGCACGGGTGATCGTCCGCCCGAGCGGCACGGAGCCGAAGGTGAAGGTCTACATCGACACCGTCGCGGCCACGCCCGCAGAGGCCGACGCGCTCACCGACCGCCTGGCGGCAGCGGTGCGCCCCCTCGTGTCCTAGCGCGCGAGGTGCGACGCGCGACGCCTGGTGCGGCGCCGCGGCGCCTGGGCACAACGAGAACCCGCTCGAACCACTGCATCCGGTGGCACGAGCGGGTTCTCGTTGTGCGGGTGCGAACGGCACCAGGGCTGTCGTCCACCGGTGCCCGGTTCGGGAGCGCTGTCCACGAGCTGGCGGGACCGGCCCGCTGCGGGATGTGGCCGGACCAGGCTGCGGGCATGCAACGACTCCACATCATCAGGGGCGGAACTGCCGACCCTACCGGGCGACGCGGCGCAGACCTCGTCGCAGCTGCCGACCGAGGCGTCCTCGTCCGGCTCGCACCGGGCAGGTACGTCGAGGCCGAGCGGTGGCGAGCGGTCGACGCCCGGACCCGTCACCTCGCTCGGATCGACGCCATCGACGACCGGATCGCGCAGCGGCTCGTCGTGTCGCACGTCTCGGCGGTCGCGCTGCACGGACTCCCCTGGAGTGGTGAACTGCCCGAGGTCGTCGACGTCATCGATCCGCACCGCACCACGGGTCAGTCGCTCCGACTCCTGCGGAAACACCGGGGAAGGGGCGGCCGACGCGCGTCGTCCGGGCACCGTCGGGTCGACCGGTCACGGACATGCTCAGCACCGTCGTCGACATCGCGCTCACCCAGGAGCTGCGGCGCTCGGTGCCCGTCCTGGACGTCGCGAGACAGCGCGGCGTCGAGCGAGCGGCGCTCCGGACGGAGCTGGACGCGCGGTCGTCGGTCCACGGCCGCGACCGGGCGCGCTTCGCGATCGAGTTCGCCGACCACCGGAGTGGTTCGGTGGGGGAGTCCGTCGCCCGGGTCGCGCTGGACGAGGTCGGGGCACCACAGCCCCACCTGCAGGTCGACTTCCGGGACAGCTCCGGCTTCGTCGCGCGGGTCGACTTCTGGTTCCCCGACCAGGGCGTCGTCCTCGAGTTCGACGGTGCAGCGAAGTACCGCGACCCCGCGTTCCGTGCCGCCGGCCTCACCGCCGAGGACGTCCTCGTACAGGAGAAGCGTCGTGAGGACCGGCTCCGACTCGTCCCGGAGGTCCGGCGAGTCGGGCGGTTCGGCTGGGCCGAGACGCAGGACACGGGCCTGTTGCGGGCGCTGCTGGTGGGGCTCGGGCTCCCGCTGCGGGAACGACGGTTCCGGACGATCCGTTGAGCGGCACCCCGATGCCGGTGACGTCCCGCCGTGCGGCCTGGTGCCAGCTGGCGATGCACAACAGGAACCGCCCCGAACCACGGACGACCGTGGTTCGGGGCGGTTCCTGTTGTGCGGGTCCGATCGGTGCCGCGGCGGAGGCGGCGGCGGCGCGGCGGAGGCGCCGCGGCCGCGCCGCGGCGCGCTACGCGAGCTCGAGCAGGACGTGGCCGGACGAGACCGTCTGGCCGACGGGGGCGTTCAGCCCGGTGACAACGCCGTCCTTGTGGGCCTGGACGGGCTGCTCCATCTTCATGGCCTCGAGGACGACGAGCAGGTCGCCCTTCACGACGGTGTCACCCTCGGCGACCGCGAGCTTCACGACGGTGGCCTGCATCGGCGACGTGACCGAGGAGCCCGACGCCGCGCGCCCACCCTTCACGGCGGACGACCGACGCTTCGGCGGCGCGGACGGGCCGGACGGCCGGCGGGCACCACCGGCGCCACCGCCCACGAGCGACGGCATGGTGACCTCGATGCGCTTGCCCTGCACCTCGACGACGACGCTGTCACGCTCGCCGGGCACCGGGACGTCCTCGGGCTCGCCGCTCCACGCGGGGATCTCGTTGACGAAGTCGGTCTCGATCCACTGCGTGTAGACGGAGAACGGCGTCGTGTCGTCGGTCGCGAACGCCGGGTCGGCGACGACCGCGCGGTGGAAGGGGATGACGGTCGGGAGCCCCGCGACCTCGAACTCGGCGAGGGCGCGGCGGGAGCGCTCGAGGGCCTCGGCGCGGGTGGAGCCGGTGACGATGAGCTTCGCGAGCATCGAGTCGAACGAGCCCGAGACGACGTCACCGGACACCACGCCGGAGTCGACGCGCACGCCGGGGCCCGACGGAGCGGCGAACACGTGCACCGGTCCCGGAGCGGGGAAGAAGTTGCGGCCCGCGTCCTCGCCGTTGATGCGGAACTCGAACGAGTGCCCGCGCGGCGCCGGGTCGTCGTAGTCGAGCGTCCCGCCCTCGGCGATGCGGAACTGCTCGCGGACGAGGTCGATGCCGGTGACCTCTTCCGACACGCAGTGCTCGACCTGCAGGCGGGTGTTCACCTCGAGGAAGGACACGGTGCCGTCGGCGCCGATGAGGAACTCGCACGTGCCGGCGCCGACGTAGCCGACCTCGCGCAGGATCGCCTTCGACGACTCGTACAGCCGCTCGGTCTGCGACTCGGTCAGGTAGGGCGCGGGCGCCTCCTCGACGAGCTTCTGGTGGCGACGCTGCAGCGAGCAGTCGCGGGTGGAGACGATGACGACGTTGCCGTGCTCGTCGGCGAGGCACTGGGTCTCGACGTGACGCGGCTTGTCGAGGTACTTCTCGACGAAGCACTCACCACGACCGAAGGCGGCGATCGCCTCGCGCGTCGCGGACTCGAACTGCGACTCGATCTCGTCGCGCGTGCGGGCGACCTTGAGCCCGCGCCCGCCACCGCCGAACGCCGCCTTGATCGCGACGGGCAACCCGACCTCGTCGGCGAACGCGACGACCTCGGACACGTCCTGCACGGGCTCGATGGTGCCGGGGGCGAGGGGCGCGCCCACCTTCTCGGCGACGTGCCGTGCGGAGACCTTGTCACCCAGGCGCTCGATCGACTCCGGCGACGGGCCGATCCAGGTCAGTCCGGCGTCGATGACGGCGCGGGCGAAGTCGGCGTTCTCGGCGAGGAAGCCGTAACCCGGGTGCACGGCGTCCGCACCGGAGCGGCGGGCGACCGAGATGATCTTCTCGATGACCAGGTAGGTGTCGGCACTCGTGGTGCCGTTCAGCGCGTAGGCCTCGTCGGCGAGGCGCGCGTGCAGGGCGTCACGGTCCTGGTCGGCGTAGACGGCGACCGAGGCCTTGCCCGCGTCGCGGGCCGCGCGGATGATGCGGACGGCGATCTCGCCGCGGTTCGCGATGAGGACCTTGCTGATGCGGGGCATGGAACATCAGCGTATTCGTGTGCCGAGGTCGTGTTTTGACCGGCATCCACAAGAAACCCCGCGGGAAGCAGGCGGATGTCTACAGTGTCCACAGGTCGTGCCAGGCGATGCCGAAGCCGCGCAGGAGCATCGACCGGAGCACCGGGAGCGACAGGCCGACGACGGCCGACGGCGTCCCGTCGATGCGGGTGATGTAGGCGGCGGCACGGCCGTCGATCGTGAACGCCCCGGCCACCTCGAGGGGCTCGCCGGTCGCGACGTACGCGTCGATCTCCGCCGTCGTCATGTCGTCGGCGAACGTGAGGACCGCGCTGTCGACCGCGACGACCCGGTCGCCGTCGACGACGAGCGCGGAGCCGCCGGGCGCGACCGCGCCCAGCGACGGCGCCGCGTCGGTCGTCGCGGAGGTGCCCGCCCCGGTCCGGTCCGGCGGGGTCTGCCGGACGGGAGGCTCCGCACCGGCCCGCCCCGGGCCTCCCGGCCCCGACGTGGCGGGCCCTGTCCCGACCCGACGGTCGATGACGCAGTGACCGCTCCAGAGGGTGCCGCCGCCGGCGGCGAGCATCTGCCGCCACCGCTCCCGGGCGACGTCCGGGTCGTGCGGCTTGCCGTAGAGCCGCCCGTCCACCTCGAACGCCGAGTCCCCGCCGAAGACGACGCCGTCGAGCGGCGCGCCGTCGTCGACCGCCACCGAGCCGTCCGCGACCGCGGTGGCCTTGGCGACCGCGAGCAGCGCGACGAGCTCCGGTCCGGTGAGGTCACGCCCGAGCCGCTCGCGCTCCGCGGCCCCCACGGCCTCTTCGTCGACACCGGGCGAGACGAGCACGGGTTCGATGCCGGACTGCGCCAGGAGCGCACGGCGTGCCGGGGAGGTGCTCGCGAGGTACAGACGCATGGGAACATCGAACCATGGGTGAATCCGTCGGCACACTGCTCGAACTCGACGTCACCGGGATCGCCCACGGCGGCATCTCGGTGGCACGGCACGAGGGACGCGTGGTGTTCGTCTCGGACGCGGTCCCCGGGGAGCGGGTCGTCGCCCGTGTGACCGAGGACCGGAAGAAGTCCTTCTGGCGCGCCGACACGGTCGAGGTCCTCCGGCCGAGCGAGCACCGCGTCGACCACGTCTGGGCCGAGGCCGCCCTGGACCGTGACCCCGCCGTCCGCCCGGGCGGCGCCGAGTTCGGGCACATCGCCCTGGCGCACCAGCGGACGCTGAAGCGGGACGTCCTGGTCGACTCGTTCGCGCGGTTCGGCCGCGTCGACCTCGACGAGATGCTCGGCGCCCCGGTCGTCGTGGAACCGGCGCCCGGCGACGTCGAGGCGGACGGCCTCGGGTGGCGCACCCGCATCCGCCTGCACGTCGACGGCGACGGCACGCCCGGCCCCTTCGCCGCCCGCTCCCACACCGTCGTCCCGGTCACCTCGTTGCCGCTGGCGACCGCGGTCGTGCAGGGGTCCGCCCCGATCGCCCGCGGCTCGATGCCGGGCGCCGAGGTCGTCGACGTCCTCAGCCCGAGCGCCGCCGAGGGCGCCCGACTCGTCATCGACGCCCAGCGTCCGACGGTCGTGCACGAGGTCGTCGGGGACCGGACCTTCGCGGTGGACGACACCGGCTTCTGGCAGGTGCACCGGGCGGCACCCGCTGTCCTCACCGCTGCCGTCCACGACCTGGTGGACCCCGCGCGCCTCGACCCGGAGGGCCAGCACCTCGACCTGTACGGCGGGGTCGGTCTCCTCGCCGCCGCGCTCGCCGACCTCGCCGGTCCGCGGGCCCGGGTCACCAGTGTCGAGAGCGCCACGCGGGCGACCGAGCACGCGCAGGAGAACCTCGCCGAGTGGATCGGCGCGCGTGCCGAGACCGGTCGGGTCGACCGCTGGCTGGCCCGCACGGTGGAGACCGCGTCGCGTCCGGAACGTGAGCGGTTCCGCGCCGGCACCGTGGTGCTCGACCCGCCCCGGGCCGGTGCCGGCCGCGACGTCGTGGTGTCCGTCGCGGCGCTGCAGCCGGCCCAGGTCGTCTACGTCGCCTGCGACCCGGTCGCGCTGGCGCGGGACGTCGCGACCTTCGCGGACCTCGGCTACCGACTGGAGGCCCTGCGCGCCTTCGACCTCTTCCCGCACACCCACCACCTGGAGGCCGTGGCGCGCCTGGTGCCGGTCGGCTGACCCGGTCCGCGGGCCGCGTCCGACACATCCGTCGCGGGGTACGAAGCTGATGCTGACCTGGGTATCCTTGGTGTCTGGACGGCCGTCGGGATCAGGGCCCGGTGCGTCGTCACAACGAGAGGCAACCGTGGGAGACACCACCAGCACATCGACCGGCACGACAGGGACTGCCGGTCCGGGGACACGACCGGTCCGGGTCGCCGTCGTGGACGACCACGAGTCGGTCCGACTGGGCATCCAGGCCGCGTGCCAGAACGAGGGGTTCGAGGTGGTCCTCACCGCCGCGAGCGTCCCGGAGTACATCGCGCAGCTCGGCGGGCGCGAGGTCGACGTCGTCGTCCTCGACCTGTCGCTCGGCGACGGATCGACGGTCACCGAGAACGTCAAGGGCGTGCAGGGCACCGGCTCGGCCGTCCTCGTGCACAGCATCGCCGACCGCGTGGCGAACGTCCGTGAGGCACTGGCGGCAGGGGCCGCCGGCGTCATCCCGAAGTCCTCCGCGACGAAGACCGTGATGGCCGCCGTGGCGACGGTCGCGCGTGGGGACGTCCTCAACAACCTCGAGTGGGCGAGCGCGATCGACGCCGACCGGGACTTCGCGAAGGCGCAGCTCGGCCGGCGGGAGCGCGAGATCCTGCACCTGTACGCATCGGGGCTGCCGCTCAAGCTCGCGGCCCAGCAGCTCGGCATCGGGTACTCGACGGCGCGGGAGTACCTCGACCGCATCCGCGTGAAGTACGTCGAGGTCGGGCGTCCGGCTCCGACCAAGGTCGACCTGCTCCGTCGTGCGGTGGAGGACGGGATCCTGCCGGGGCTCGACTCCGGCATCGACCCCGACGGCGATGGTCGCTGACGACGTCTGCGCCCGGCGGTCCTCGTGACGGCCGAGGCGGTCGTCACGTCGAACGCCGCCATGGCGGACCCGTCCCGGTCCGTGCGTGCCACGATCACGCAGGCGTCCCTGGACCGCGCGTTCACGATCCTCATGGCGATCGCGGCGATCGGGTTCGGCGCGGTGAACACACCGTCGCTCTTCAAGCAGCTGCCGTCGCTCGACCCGTTCTGGGCACCGGCGACGACGATCGTGGTCGGGCTGTCGCTCCTGGCGGTCGGCGCGTCGGCGTTCGCGCAGCGGTGGGCGCAGCCGGCGCAGATCCTCTGCGCCCTGCTGTTCCTCGTCGCGCTGGTGACGTTCCCGCTCACCGTCCGTGAACCGCTCACCGCGGCGGAGATCCCGTGGCCGTGGTGGCTCTGCAACGTCGGCACGATCGCGGCGTCCCTCAGCTTCGCGACCTGGCGGGCGGCGGTCTACAACGCCCTCGTCCCGCTCGTGTACATCGTGCTGCGGTTGTCGCCGGCGGGTGGGGCGGTCGGCCTGCAGCGCGCGCTGCTCGACGGCGTGTACACCGGCGTCCTCGGCATCGCGGCCCTCGTGCTCATCGTGGTGCTGCGCCGGGCTGCCGCGGCCGTGGACGTCGCCCAGGCGACCGCGGTGCGCCGCTACTCGAGGGCGATCCGGGAGCACGCCACCGAGGTCGAGCGCGTCCAGGTCGACGCGATCGTGCACGACAGCGTGCTCACGACCCTGCTGTCCGCGGCCCGGGCGGACACGATCGAGGCGAAGACGCTCGCGGCCCGGATGGCACGCAACGCGATCGACCACCTCGCGGCCGCGGCGGCGGACGGCCCGGGGGAGGACCCGGTCGTGCCGTACGCCGTGCTCCGGGACCGCATCGTCACGTCGGTCACCACGCTCGCTGCCCCCGTCGAGGTCCGCAGTGTGTCGTCGGACGGGCCGGCCGTCCCCACCTCCGCCGCCGATGCCCTCGCGTCCGCCGCGCTGCAGGCGGCGGTGAACAGCGTCCAGCACGCCGGCGACGACGTCCGCAGGTGGGTGACGATCGACACCGCGGACGCGGGCATCCGGGTGGAGGTCGCCGACGACGGCGTCGGCTTCGACCGGAGCACCGTCCCCGCCGCGCGACTCGGTGTCCGGCGGTCGATCGTCGAGCGGATGGCGGCCGCGGACGGCCTCGCCGAGGTGCTGTCCGCGCCGGGCGCGGGGACGCGGATCCTGCTCCGCTGGCCGGCACCGCAGCCGGACGCGTCGACGGAGGGGCTCCGGTGAGGGCGACCGTCACGGCCGGGAGCGCCACCGGCCTCGCCGCGTTGTTCTCGCTCGTCCACCTGGTGCTCGCCGCGTCCACGCTGCCCACCGACGGGGCCGACGCCGCGCGTGTGGTGTCGTGCATGGTCCTCTACGCCGCGGCGACGGCACTCGCGCTGTTCGTCCGTGGCTCGGCGCTGCCGGTGTGGGTCGCGTGCTTCGCGCTCGCGACCGCGTTCGTCATGCCGGTGGTCTGCGCGCCGGTCGTCGACCTCAGCGTGGCACCCACCTACTCCACGTGGTGGATCGCAGCGGTCGGCACGCTCATGGTGGTGCTCGCCGTCCGCCAGCGGGGGCCGTTCGCCTGGGCCGGTGTGCTGTTCTGCACGGTGCACTCGGTGGCGTGGGCCGGACCCGGTGCCCTCGGGGAGCTCGGCGCGCTCGGCAGCGTCATCTGGTTGTCGGTCGCGACCGGGTTCTCGATCGCGATGAACCACGCCAACCGCATCACGCGGGACTTCGTCCGCGCCGAGCAGGAGACCGTGGACTGGCAGGCGGCGCAGGACGCCCACGTGTCGGAGCGCCAGGTGCGCCTCGGCCAGACCACCCGCATGGCGCTGCCGATGCTCCAGCGCATCATCGACACCTGCGGGGACCTGGACGCCGGCGAGCGTGCGGAGAGCCTGCACCTCGAGCAGGCGATCCGGGACGAGATCCGCGGTCGGTCCCTGCTGTCGGAGGACGTCCGCGGCGAGGTGATGCGCCTCCGTCGCCGCGGCGCCGTGGTGCAGCTGCACGACGACGGCGGGCTGGACGACCTCGGGGCGACCGAACTCGCGCGCGTGCACGCCGAGCTCGCGGATGCGCTGCGGCGGGCCTACGAGGAGCAGGCGGACAACGTGATCGTCCGGACCGTGCCGGACGGTGCCGACGAGGCCGTCACCGTGGTGGGGCTCCGTCTCGACGCCGCGGAGAGCGAGTCCGCGGCCCTGGGCGCGGCGGACGAGGACGACGACGAGGACGACGACTCGGTGGCGCTCTGGTTGGCGATCCCACGGTCGGCGGCACCGGCGGCCAGCTCGGCGGACTGAGGTCACCCGCGTCGCCACGCCGGGGCGTCCGGATGCGGAACGGGGAACGGGCCGGTCGGAGCTACCGACCGGCCCGTTCGCGACCCGAGGCAGAGCGACAACCCGAATATCGCCCTGACTCGCACGGCAGTGGCTTCGTACCCTAGTCGGCCACCGACCGTCGATGCACTTCATCGAAGAACACCGAACACAGACAATGATGCCCCGCCCCGCCGTGGGACGTCAGTCGTCATTTCGGGGGACAATCCAGCGCGATCCGGTCGTTCCGCCTCCTGGACGTCCCCCGAGCGAGGGGAGACGGAACGGTGGGTCGCCGCTGCGGCACGGTCAACACGGGCAAGCGGACGACAGCTGTCGCTCAGACGTCGCCGGGGTACAACCGGGTCAGCGAAGTGACCGACTCCACGTCCCACGGTGCAGCGGGACGCGCATCCCGCGGGCAGCAGCGTCCCACCCCGAGCGCGGCGAGTCCTCGGTACGCACACGACCCGCGGCCGCGGCCTCGTCGGCCTGGCGCTGCAGGACCGCGATGACGGCGGCGAGCTCCTCCGGCGCGGGGTCGCCGGCGACGACGCGCACGTCCGCGACCGACGCGGGTGCGTCGACCGGGACGGCGGCAGCGTGACGCGGGGTCACAGCGGGATGTTCCCGTGCTTCTTCGGCGGGAGGCTCGCCCGCTTGCCCCGCAGCGCACGGAGCGCCTTGATGACCGACACCCGGGTGGCGTGCGGTTGGATGATGCCGTCGAGCTCGCCGCGTTCCGCCGCCAGGTACGGGGAGGCGACGTTGTAGGTGTACTCGTTCGCGAGCTTCGTCCGGACGGCGGCGACGTCCTCGCCGGCCTCCTCGGCGCGCTTGATCTCGCTCCGGTAGAGGATGTTGACCGCGCCCTGACCGCCCATGACGGCG
Organism: Curtobacterium sp. MCBD17_032; assembly: GCF_003234855.1. Lineage (GTDB taxonomy): Bacteria > Actinomycetota > Actinomycetes > Actinomycetales > Microbacteriaceae > Curtobacterium. The sequence goes on along the minus strand of NZ_QKTO01000003.1, from coordinate 99,254 downwards.
ATCTCGGCGGTCGGCCACGCGAGGTTGATGTCGGCGCCGAGCTGCTTCGAGCCCATGACGATGTACGCGCCGCCGTACGCCTTGCGCGTGATGACGGTGACGAGCGGGACGGTGGCCTCGGCGTAGGCGTAGAGGAGCTTCGCGCCACGGCGGATGACACCCGTCCACTCCTGGTCGGTTCCGGGCAGGTACCCGGGCACGTCGACGAGGGTGAGGATCGGGATGCCGAACGCGTCGCAGAACCGGACGAAGCGCGCGGCCTTCTCGCCGGCGTCGATGTTCAGCGTGCCGGCCATCGCCTGGGGCTGGTTCGCGATGACGCCGACGGTGCGACCCTCGACACGGCCGAAGCCGATCATGATGTTCGGCGCGAAGAGCGGCTGCACCTCGAGGAACTCGCCGTCATCGACGACGTGCTCGATGATCGTCGAGACGTCGTACGGCTGGTTCGTCGAGTCCGGGATGACGACGTCGAGCTCGCGGTCGGCGTCCGTCGTCTCCAGCTCGGGCGCGACGTCGTACGACGGCGGGTCCGACAGGTTGTTGTCCGGCAGGAACCCGACGAGCGACCGCGCGTAGTCGAGCGCGTCGGTCTCGTCCTCGGCCAGGTAGTGGGCGACGCCCGAGACCGCGTTGTGCGTCTGCGCGCCGCCGAGCTCCTCGAAGCCGACGTCCTCCCCGGTGACGGTCTTGATGACGTCCGGGCCGGTGACGAACATGTGGCTCGTCTTGTCGACCATGATGACGAAGTCGGTGAGCGCGGGGGAGTACACCGCTCCGCCCGCGGCCGGGCCCATCACGATGGAGATCTGCGGGATGACCCCGGACGCCGCGGTGTTGAGCCGGAAGATCTCGCCGTACTTGCCGAGCGCGACCACGCCCTCCTGGATCCGGGCGCCGCCGGAGTCGAGGATGCCGATGATCGGCACGCCGGTCTTCAGCGCGTGCTCCATGACCTTGACGATCTTCTCGCCGGCGACCTCGCCGAGGGAGCCGCCGAAGACGGTGAAGTCCTGCGCGTAGACCGCGACCTGCCGGCCGTGGATCGTGCCGTGTCCGGTGACGACCGCGTCGCCGTACGGCCGCTTCGACTCCATCCCGAAGGCGACCGTGCGGTGGCGGACGAACTCGTCGAGCTCGACGAAGGAGTTCTCGTCGAGGAGCTGCGCGATGCGCTCCCTGGCGGTCATCTTGCCCTTGGCGTGCTGCTTCGCGATCGCGGCCTCGCCTGCGGCGGTCACGGCTTCGTGGTACCGGTCGCGGAGGTCGGCGAGACGGCCGGCGGTCGTCGAGAGATCGGGGGTGTCTCCTGTGGTCACCCGCTCACCCTACCGGCGGTCCCGACCGCACCCGTTGGAGGACCCCCACGGTTCCGCGCCGTAGGTTTGCGTGCATGTCCACACCGGTCGCCCCCTCGTTCGCCCGCGCCCGCGCCCTCGTCGAGGCCGCCGGAGGGACGTTCGTGGCGCACGGCACGACGGGGTCGACGAACGCCGACCTGCTCCGCGATGCACCGGGCCTGCCCGACGGCAGCGTCGTCGTCACGCTCGACCAGACCGCCGGACGGGGCCGTCTCGACCGCTCCTGGGTGGCGCCGGCGGGGGAGACCCTCGCGGCGAGCGTGCTCGTCCGGGCCGCGCTCGAGCCCCGTGACCGTGGGTGGTTGCCGCTGGTGGCCGGCGCCGCGGTCCGGGACGCCGTCGTCCGTGCGCTCGCCGGCCAGGACGGGGACCAGCACCAGGACGGGGCGCAGCTCCAGGACGGAGCGCAGCACGAGGACGGGGCGCAGCACCGGGCCGCGGAGCCGCAGGTCCGGGCGGACCCGGCCGAGCAGCGGGTCCTCGTCAAGTGGCCGAACGACGTCCTCGTCGACGGCCGCAAGGTGTCCGGCGTCCTCTGCCAGGTGGCGGAGGACGGCTCGGTCGTCGTCGGCGTCGGCGTGAACACCACGATCCCCGCGGAGGCCCTGCCCACCCCGACGGCGACCTCCCTGCTCGTCGCCGGTGTGACCGAGCCGGCCACGACGCTGGCCGATGCGGTCCTGGCGGACCTGTGGACGGGCCTCCAGGAAGCGGTCTCCGGGCTCGCCGCCGGCGGCGCGGCCGCGGACGCGGTCCGTGCGCACGTCCGCGCGGTGTGCGGCACCGTCGGACAGCGGGTGCGGCTCGAACTGCCCGACGGCTCGTCGGTCGAGGCCGACGCCACCGGCATCGACGACGACGGGCGCATCACGATCCGGGACCGGAGCGGCGTGCCCAGGGGCGTCGCGGTGGGGGACGTCACCCACCTGCGCTATGCATGACGACATGACCGACGGACCGCCACCCGAGCTCGTCGTGGCGCGGCTCCGGCCGCACGCCCGTCGGCTCGTCCGCCCGGCGGTGACCGTGGTGCTCGCCGCCGCCGCCGGCGGCTTCGGTTCCGGGGTCTTCCGGGCCGAGCTGGCGTGGGTGAACGCGGTCGTCGCGGTGGCGGCCGTCGCGCTCGTCGTCCTCGGCGGGGTCGTCCCGCTCCTGCGCTGGCTGTCGCAGCGGTACGTCGTCACGACCCGACGGCTCGTCGTCGTCCAGGGGCTCGGCACGCGCACACGGCGTGAGCTCCTGCACTCGCGCGGGTACGACGTGACGGTGCGGCGCCGCGGAGCGCAGGGCCTGTTCCGGTCCGGGGACGTCCTCGTCTTCCCCGGGGACGACCCCGCGCTCGTGCTCGCCGACGTCCCGCACGCCGACCTCGTCGTCGCGGTGCTGCACGACCTCGTCGAGGCGCACGAGGCACGTCGTCGGCACCGGGAACCGGACTGGGACGACATCGTCAGGGGCACCACACCGCGCGACGCGTGAGCATCGGCCGCCGGACGGCAGGCCGTGCGGACCGCCGTCACGTGGACCAGCCCGGGAACCGGTAGCGTCGTGGTGTGCGTATCTCTGTCATCGGCTGCGGTTACCTCGGTGCCGTGCATGCCGCCTCCATGGCCAAGCTCGGACACGACGTCGTCGCGGTCGACGTCGACCCGGAGAAGATCGAACGACTCGCCGCCGGCGAGGCCCCCTTCTTCGAGCCGGGGCTCCCCGAGATCCTCGGCGAGGCGATCGCGTCCGGCCGCATCCGGTTCACCACGGACATGTCCGAGGTCGCCGGCGCCCAGGTGCACTTCCTCGCCGTCGGCACCCCGCAGGGACCGACCGGCGCCGCCGACCTGCGCTACGTCGACGCGGCGATGGCCTCGCTCACGCCGTTCGTCTCCGCCGGGGAGTTCGTCGTCGGCAAGTCGACGGTCCCGGTCGGGACGGCCGCCCGACTCGGCGCGGACCTGACCGCCGCCGTCCCCGGCGCGACGCTCGTCTGGAACCCGGAGTTCCTCCGCGAGGGCTTCGCCGTGCAGGACACCATCACGCCCGACCGCTTCGTGTACGGCGTCCCGGAGGGCGAGGACGGCCAGCGCGCGGTCGCCGCGCTCGACGAGGTGTACGCCACTGCCCTCGCCGACGGTACCCCGCGCCTGGTCGTCGACCTGGCGACCGCGGAGCTCGTGAAGATCAGTGCGAACGCCTTCCTCGCGACGAAGATCTCGTTCATCAACGCGATGGCCGAGATCGCCGAGGTCGTCGGAGCGGACGTCACCGCGCTCGCCGACGCCATCGGACACGACGCCCGTATCGGCCGGAAGTTCCTCAACGCCGGCCTCGGCTTCGGCGGCGGCTGCCTCCCGAAGGACATCCGCGCGTTCCAGGCCCGGGCCGACGAGCTCGGTGTCGGCGAGTCGCTGGCGTTCCTGGCCGACGTCGACGCCACGAACCTCCGTCGTCGCGCGCACGTCGTCGAGCTCGCGCAGGAGCTGCTCGGCGGCGTCGTCACCGGCAAGCGCGTCGCGGTCCTCGGTCTGGCCTTCAAGCCGAACTCGGACGACGTCCGGGACTCGCCGGCGCTCGACATCGCCGCGCGCCTGCTCGGCCTCGGCGCGACGGTCGCCGCCTACGACCCGGAGGCCGTGGTCACCGCGCGGCGCGTGCACCCCGAGCTCGACTACGCCGAGACCGCCGAGGACGCCCTCACCGACGCCGACCTGGTGCTCGTGCTCACCGAGTGGAACGAGTTCCGCGAGCTCGACCCGACGGCGGTGGCCGCGCTCGTGTCCTCGCCGGTCGTCGTGGACGGCCGGAACTGCCTGGACCGCGACGCCTGGCGAGCTGCCGGGTTCTCCTACCGGGGGATGGGTCGCTAGCGAGCGGCCGCTCGACCCGCCCGGCGCACGGCGTCGGTGTCGTGCTCCGGCGCGGCACCGACGCCGTCGTCGTCCGTGGCACCGCGTTCGGCCGACGCGGCCCCGGCGGCGGCGCGCGGGACCCGCACGAGCGCGACCACCAGGCCCATCGCGACCCCGACGAGCAGCACCGCGACGATCCACACCGGAACCGGACCGTTCGCCGCGAACCGGTCGAGCCCCTCGGCGGTGAGGGGGCCACGCGCCGCGTTCCAGAACCACGCCGCGACGACGCCCAGGCCGTACCAGCCCAGGACGACCGACGCCACGGCGATCGTGGACGCCAGCACCCGACGACCGCGGGCCGTCCGGGGGATGCGTCGCCACGCCACCGCACTCAGGGCGATCAGGCAGACGATCGCGGGGAAGTAGTAGCGCCCCTGGGTCGCGGCGACGAACGTCGTCGACAGGTACGACGTCGCGCTGGTCCAGGTCTGGCCCACGATGAGCAGCGCGGGGAACACGGCCAGGCAGAGGACCGCTCGACGCTCGGGGCCGCGTCGGAACGCCCACACGAGCACCACCCCGAGGGCCACCACGGTGAGGACGGCGGTGAGCACCGCGCCGATCGTCACCTGCGCGCCACCACCCGGGCTCCCCCAGAACGTCCGGGTGATCGTGCCCCAGCTCACGTCCACGAAGTGCGGCAGGCTGGGTCCTTCACCGGGCGGGAACGGCATCGGCGGACGGTACTGTTCGTACCCGTTCGGCTGGAGGTGGCGGTAGGTCACCAGGTTGTGCAGCCACCACCAGGCACCGATGAGCGCTGCGACGGCGAGGGCGACGACCGTCCGGAGCGCCCGGCGCGCGAACGGCAGCGCCCCGGCACCGGCGACGAGCGCGACCACCGCGACGAACGGGATGGCCGGGAGCCCCGTGCCCTTGAACCAGATGAGCACGCCGAGCGCGACGCCGAGACCGACGAGCGTCCGCCGGCGGAGGTCGCCGGTGAGCATCCGGGTGGCCAGCCAGGCGACGACGGCACCGAACAGCATCGTCGGGGCGTCGTTCGACACCGACGACGCGATCGAAGCGAGCTGCGGGGTGGCGAAGAGCGCGACCGCCCCCACGAGGGCGGCCCGGGGGGACTGCGTGAGCCGGCGGACGGACGCCCAGACCAGCAGGGGCAGTGCGGCCACCCAGAGCACGTCGACGAGCCGGAGCACCTCGACCGCACGGTCCCACCGGAGGTCGCCGTAGTGCGCGACCCGGAGTGCGGCCGCGCCGACGAGGTACGCCGTCGGCGGGTGCTGTGTCATCTGGTCGACGGTGTCCGACGTGCCGGGTGCGGACTGCAGCAGTTCGGTCACCGTGCTCCACGTGGCCGCGGGCCCGGCCGCCTGCTCCTGCTGTGCCGCCATCACGGCGTCGAGGATCCGGAGGTCACCCGGCGGTGTCCACGGCGTACCGAGCGCGACCTGCACCGTGGCGTCGACGTGGGCACGTTCGTCCGGAGCCTGGAACACCGGCACGACGAGGGCCCATGCCGCGAGCCAGAGTGCGAACGCCGCGGTGACCACCGCGATCGTGACCCGCTCCCACGTGGCGACGTGTGGATGGCCGTCGACGGGGTCGATCTGCATGCGGTGCGCTCCTCGTGCGGTCGGTCTCGACCACACCACCCTAGGGGTCGCGGAGCCGACGCCCGACGCGCGGCGCCCGAGGCCCGACCTGACGCCGGCCCACCGGTCGCCGCACCGGAGCGCCGTGGTCCGTAGACTCGTCGCTGGTCAGGCGGTGCGCGGTCGGACCGTGGTCGCGGTCGGCGACCCGGCGGACGACGACCCGGGACAGGACGGCCCCGGACGGGGTCGACGACGGAAGAGGGACAGAGCATGGCGTTGCGGGTCGGGGTCATCGGTGGAGGACAACTGGCGCGGATGATGGTGCCCGCGGCCGTGGAGCTCGGCATCGACGTCCGGGTCCTCGCGGAGGGACCGGGCATGTCCGCCGCGATCGCGGCCACCGCCGAGGGCGACTACCACGACGTCGACACCGTGCTGGCCTTCGCCGCGGACGTCGACGTGGTGACGTTCGACCACGAGCACGTCCCGCAGGACGTCCTCCGCGCCCTCGTCGAGGCCGGGGTCGCCGTCCGGCCGGGTCCGACGGCGCTCGCCGTCGCACAGGACAAGACCACGATGCGCACGCGGCTCACCGAGCTCGGGCTGCCGGTGCCGGAGTGGGCCGCCGTCCGGGACGCGGACGCCCTGCGGTCGTTCATCGATGACCACGGCGGCCGAGCCGTCGTGAAGACCGCCCGCGGCGGGTACGACGGGAAGGGCGTCCGGGTCGTGTCCGACCCGGCGGACGTGGCCGACTGGTTCGCCGCGGTGGCCGACGCGGACGGCGCGCAGGCCCTCCTCGTGGAGGAACTCGTGCCGTTCACCCGCGAGCTCGCTCAGTCGGTGGCGCGGCGTCCGTCCGGCGAGGTGGTCGCGTGGCCGCTCGTGGAGACGGTGCAGCGTGACGGCGTCTGCGCGGAGGTGTTCGCGCCGGCGCCCGACAGCGTCGGACGGATCGCGGACCTGGCCGAGGAGATCGCCGTCCGGATCGCGACGGAACTCGAGGTCACGGGCGTGCTCGCGGTCGAGCTCTTCCAGACGGCCGACGAGCGCATCCTCGTCAACGAGCTCGCCATGCGCCCGCACAACACTGGTCACTGGACCATCGACGGCGCGACGACGAGCCAGTTCGAGCAGCACCTGCGGGCCGTGCTCGACCTGCCGCTCGGGTCCACCGGGATGCACGCATCGGCCGCGGTGATGATGAACGTCCTCGGCGGTCCAGCGGACGGCGACCTCGCCGGGCGCTACCCCGCGGCGCTCGGCGCCTTCCCCGAGGCGAAGTACCACTTCTACGGCAAGGCCCCACGTCCCGGTCGGAAGATCGGCCACGTCACGGTGGTCGGCGAGGACCTCGACGACGTCACCTTCCGGGCGCGCGCCGCGGCTGCGCACTTCGACGACTGACCCGGCGTGTCGGGTGGCGCTCGCGTCGCCCGACGTTGGACCTCGGACGGGAGGCGCGGGGCGGGGCCGTCCCGCGCCTCCCGTCCGCCACGGGGCCGGGTGGACGCCCCGACACCCGTCCGGGTGGCACCCGCTCTGGCGGCTGGTCCCGACTCCGGTCCCGTGTTGCCATGGAGGGGCAGGGGTCGATCGTCCAGGGAGCACCGTCATGCACCGCCGTCCGTTCCGTTCCGCGTCCGTCGCGGCCGCCGTCCTCGGCGTCTCCGTCGCCGTCCTCACGGGGATCGAGGCTCCGGCGTCGGCGTCGGCGTCCGCGCCCGCGCCCGCCCATCCGACGACGGCGGACGCCATGCGTGCCGCGTCGTCCTCGTCGCTCCTCGGGGCCGGACCGTACCGTTCACCGACGAGCGAGGCCGCGCGGAACGCCGCTCTGCTCGCCGCCACCGACCCGGCCGGGGCGGCGGCGGCCCGGACCATCGCGCAGTACCCGGTGGCGACCTGGCTCGGCGAGTGGACGCAGGGCACGGCGCTCGCGAAGACCATCGACAGTGCGGTGGCCGGAGCTGAACAGACCGGCACGACCGCTGTCTTCGTGACGTACGCGGTGCCCGACCGTGACTGCGGGGGCTACTCGGCCGGCGGCTTCGACGAGACGACGTACGACGCCTGGGTGGACCAGATCGTCGCTCGGCTGGACGGACACCGCGCAGCTGTCGTGGTCGAACCCGACTCGCTCGCGATGCTCAGCAACGCGGCGTGCAGCACCGTCCTCGACGAGCAGCGGTACCGGATCCTCGCACGGGAGGTCGCCGCGTTCACCGCTGCCGGCATCCCGGCGTACCTCGATGCCGGCAACTCGAACTGGGTGCAGCCGGCGGTGATGGCGGCGCGTCTCGAGCGCGCCGGCGTCCGGAAGGCTCGCGGGTTCTTCACCAACGTCGCGAACTACTACCCGACCTCCCAAGAACGGGCCTACGCGCAGAAGGTCTCGGCGGCGACCGGTGGGTCGCACTACGTGATCGACACCTCGCGCAACGGGCAGGGGTGGCGGGGAACCTGGTGCAACGGCCCGGGTGCGGGGCTCGGGACCACGCCGCGGGTCGTCGCCGACGGGACCGCGCTCGACGCGTTGCTCTGGGTCAAGACGCCCGGAGCCAGCGACGGCACGTGCGGGGGTGGTCCGCGCGCCGGCACCTGGTGGTCCTCGTACGCCCAGGCCCTCGTCGCGAACGCTCGGCTCGGTGCGCCGGTGCCGGACACCGCGCCGCGTGGTGCGGTCGAGCTCGTCGCCGGGACCGGCGGCGGGATCCGCCTGCGGGGCTGGGCATTCGACGAGGACGACCCGACGCAGCCCCTCGCTGTCCGGGTGGTGCTCGACGGTGCACCCGCCGTGACCATCAGCGCCGGGGCTGCCCGACCTGACATCGACCGTGCCCACGGCGTCGGCAGCACGCACGGCTTCGAGGGGACCCTCCCCGCTGCCGAGGGCGCGCACACCGTCTGCGTCACCGCCGTCGGCGTCGGTGTCGGCGGGGACACCGACCTCGGCTGCCGTGCCGCTCACGCCTACCGACACGACCCGACCCTCGCACTCGAGGCCGCGACCGTGGCGACCGCCGGCATCGCCGTGCGCGGGTGGGCCTTCGACGGGGACACGACCGCCACGCCGACGACCGTCGTGGTCCGGGTCGACGGTCGGGACGTCGCGACCGCGACCGCCGACGCGCTGCGCGCCGACATCGGACGGATCTGGGGCGTCGGTGACCGACACGGGATCGCGCTCACCGTCCCCGGCGGTGCCGGGAAGCACACCGTCTGTGTCGTCGCACGGAACACCGGTCCGGGACGCGACCGCGCCGCGCCGTGTCGGACCGTGACCGTGCCTGCTTCGGCCCCCGTCGGGCATCGGGATGCCGTGACGTCCAGCGCTGCGCGGCGGGTGTCGGTCGCGGGATGGGCGTTCGACCGCGACGACGTGTCCGCTGCGCTCCGCGTTCGTGTCAGCGTCGGCGGCCGCGTGGTCGGGACCGTCACGGCGAACGGCCGTCGCGCGGACGTCGACCGGGTGCACGGTGGTGGCAGGTCGCACGGGTTCTCCGGGACGGTCGCGGTGGCGAGCGGCAAGCGGTCGGTGTGCCTCACGGCGGTCGGCGTGGGTGCGGGCGGCGACCGGTCGCTCGGGTGCACGACGGTGACGGTGCGCTGAGGGTCGTCGCCGGGCTGACCGGAGTCGCCCGGCTGGCCGGAGTCGCCCGGCTGACCGGAGTCGCCCGGGCGGGGCCGGTGCGGGGACGGGCCGACCGGCGCCCGCGCGCATCCCGTGCGGGAGAATGGCCGCATGTCGCGTGATCTCGTCCGCCGGGCCGTCGGACGGCTGCGCCGTACCGTCGTCGGCGCGCCCGCCGCTCCGTCGACCCCGGAGGAGCCGGTGCCCCCTGTCGCGCCCCTCCCGGTGCTCGGGTACATCGTCGCCGGTGGTGGCGGTGCCCACCCGGCGTCCGCCCACGTCCGGGTCGTCCGCCGCGCCGAGCACCTCGCCGCCACCGGACGGGCCGAGGTCCGCCAGGTCGACCCGGAGGCCTTCGTCGCCGGTGCGGACGGTACCCCCTACCGGGCGGTCCTCGTCCAGCGCGACGCCCTCCCGTCGTCCCTTGTCCAGCCCCTGCTCGACGCCGCGGCCGCGCGCGGCATCCGGGTCGCGGCGGAGGTGGACGACGACTTCTTCACCGACTCCGGTCGTGCCCGGCTGGCGCGTGCCGAGTACGACCCCGACCGCCTCGCCTCGATCGAGACGCTCGTGCGCGGGGCGGACCTCGTGGTCGTGAGCACGGAGGAGCTCGCCACGGTGGTGCGCCCGCGGGCACGCGAGGTCGTGGTGGTCCGCAACGCACTCGACCCCGCGATCTGGACGACGTCCGTGCCGTCGTCACCCGGGCCCACGGACCACGAACACCGCGTGCTCTACATGGGGACGCTCACGCACGGCGCCGACCTCGAGCTCCTCCGCGACGTGTTCACCGACCTGCGGGCCACCGACGGCGTACCCATCCGACTCGAGGTCATCGGTGTGACCGAGGAGGCCGACACGGGGTGGTACCGGCGCCTCGAGGTGCCGGACGGGCACTACCCGGCGTTCGCCCGGTGGCTCGTCGACCACCGGGACCGCTGGCGCGCCGGCGTGGCACCGCTCCGCGACGAGGAGTTCAACCGGGCGAAGAGCGACCTCAAGGCGATCGAGTACACCGCGCTGGGACTGCCGGCCGTCGTCTCAGACCGTCCGTCCTACCGCGCTGCCGCTGCCCACGGCGTGGTCACCGTTCCGGACGACCCCGCTGCCTGGCGCGACGCAGTCCGCGTCGCCGTCGACCGGGGGACAGCCGATCGGGACGCGGCCGCCTGGGTACGGTCCGAGCGCATGATCGGCGTCACCGCGGACGACTGGGCCGACGTGCTGCTCGGTTAGGCTCGGTCCGTGACCGACACCGCCGCCCCCGTCCAGCCGCTCGTCTCGATCATCATGGGGTCGGACTCCGACTGGCCGACGATGCGTGCCGCCGCGGACCTGCTCGGAGAGCTCGGCGTCCCGTTCGAGGTGGACGTCGTCTCGGCACACCGGACGCCCGAGAAGATGACCCGGTTCGCCCGAGCCGCCGCCGGCCGCGGCATCCGCGTCGTGATCGCCGGTGCCGGGGGAGCGGCACACCTGCCCGGCATGGTCGCGTCGATGACCACGCTCCCGGTGATCGGTGTACCGGTGCAGCTCGCACGCCTGGACGGGCTCGACTCCCTGCTGTCGATCGTGCAGATGCCTGCGGGCATCCCTGTGGCGACCATGGCGATCAACGGTGCGGCGAACGCCGGTCTGCTCGCGGCACGCATCATCGGGTCCGCGGACACCGCGGTGGCCGCGCGGCTGCAGGAGTACGCCGAGGGACTCGAGCAGCTCGTCGAGGAGAAGGCGGCGCGTCTGCGCGGATCGCTCTGAGGGGGCGACGGGCCGGACGCGCTCCGGCGACCGAGCCGGTCCGACCGGAGCCGGCGCCGACGCGGGCCCGACGGCCTCCGAGAGCCGTGCCTCCGGCCTGGTGGTGCGCGGAACCGGCCGCCGGCGCCGGTGCGAGCGGAGCGGAGCACCGATGCGCTCAGAGGTCGGCGTGCAGCTGCCAGGTCTCGACGGCGGAGTCGTTCCAGTCGTACATCCGCGCCCGGTCCGGCCCGGCGATCGCGAGTTGCGCGGCGAGCAACGGGTCGTTGACCACCTGGTAGACAGCCTGGGCGAGCCGCTCGGCGTACGAGCCGCGCGGATCCCGGGCGACCGTCACGCCGGCGTCCGACGCGACCTCGCGGACGGCGGAGTCGTCGGAGTGGATGACCGGCGTGCCGAAGCTCATCGCCTCGATCAACGGTAGGCCGAAGCCCTCGGCGAGGCTCGGGAAGACGAAGACGGTCGCGCGGTCGTACGCCACCGCGAGGTCCGCGTCGTCGATCCGCCCCAGCACCCTCAACCGGTTCCGGTCGAGTCCGGCGCGCTCGGCGGTGTCGTACACGTTGACGTCGCCCCACCCGTCCGGTCCGGCGATCACGAGCGGGATCCCCGACGGAGCGTCCGGGTGCGCCATCGCCTCGATGAGGTGTGCGAGGCCCTTCCGCGGTTCGAGCGTCCCGACCGCGAGCACGTACCGCTCCGGCAGACCGAGGCGCTCTGCACGGACGTCGGCGTCGACGGGGGTACGGAGTCGGCCACTGGGCGCCCCGCCGATCACCCGGATCCGTTCGTCGAACCGGTGGATCTCGCTGAGGGCGTCCGCGACCGCGTGGGTGGGGACGACCACGGCATCCGCGTACTTCCAGGCACGCTTGACCATGGCACGGTGGAAGTGCACGCCACGGGGGGTGAGGGTCTCGGGGTTGGTCCACGGCACGACGTCGTGCACGGTGACGACCGTCTGTCGACCGGGGTCGGTGGATCGGTCGTGCTTGACGAGCGGCGCGAGGACGCTCGGCGCGTGCACCATGCCGTGCCCCGCGCCTCCGACGAAGCCGCCCTGCCACGCGAGCGAGAGCTCACGACGGGGCAGCACCAGCTTCTCGAGGTCGGCGAGGCCCGGCAGCAGGGTCCGGACGCGCTCGAGCTCGTCCCGGTCCACGGCGGACACCACGCCGACGACGTCGCAGCCGGCGGGTGCGGTCGCGACCAGGTGCCGGGTCAGTTCTTCCGCGTACCGACCGATGCCGCCCGGGACGGGAGCGACCATCTGGTCCACGATCACGCGGAGCGTCGTCATTGCGAGGCCGTCCTTCCTTCGGGCACGGACGGTGGAGCGGTCCGCAGGCGTCCCGACTGTACCAGGGGGCTGCCGGGAGCTCATGGCGCTCGGCCGGGGCGTCGAGGGCACCAGTATGCTCGACTGATGCCTCGTCACCTGCGCATCGCGATCGTCGGCCCGACGCACCCGTACTCCGGCGGCATCGCCACCCACACGACCTCGCTCGCACACCGACTGCAGGACGCCGGGCACCGCGTGCACCTGCTGTCCTGGAAGGCGCAGTACCCCGCGTTCCTCCGCAGCGGGACCACCCGTGTGCCGGAGTCCGAGCCCGAGGTGGCGCCGTTCCCGTCGTCGACGGAACGGCTGGCTTGGTACAACCCGCTCACCTGGATCCGCGCCGGCCTCACGATGCGCGGCGCGGACGTCGTCGTCGTGACCGGTGTCACGCCGTACCACGCGGTGCCCTACGCGGTGATGCACGTCGCAGCCGGGCGCCGACCGCGGGGCGTGGTGCTCGCGCACAACGTCCTGCCGCACGAACACGGCCGGTTCGACGAGCGACTCGTGCGGATGATGTACCGGCAGTACGGTGCCGTCCTCGTGCACAGTGACGAGCAGGCGGCGCTGGCGCGCGGCATCGTCGGTGACGACCCGGACGTCGACGTCCGGGTGGCTCGCCTGCCACTGGCCGACCTGCTGCTCGGCGACGGACCGGACTCCTCCGAGACCACGACCGACCCGGAGGTGTCGGCCGCGACGTCGGTCGACGGTACGGTGACGGTCGGCTTCTTCGGCATGGTGCGGCACTACAAGGGGGTCGACCAACTCCTCGAGGCTGCCGCGCGGGTCCCCGGCGTCCGGGTCGTCGTCCGCGGTGAGTTCTGGCAGCCCGTCGACGAGTACCGCGAGCAGGCCCGGTCGCTCGGCATCGAGGACCGCGTCGAGGTCGTCGACGGCTACGTCGCCATGTCGGACATGGCCGCGATGATCCGGGGCTTCGACGTCGTCGCGCTCCCGTACCGCTCGGGCTCGTCGTCCATCAACGTGGCGCTCGCGCACCGGTTCGGCACGCCGGTGCTCGCCACCGACGCGGGCACCCTCGCGCTCGACGTGCGCGACGGGGTCGATGGGCTCGTGGTCCCCGCGGACGACGTCGACGCGCTCACCGAGGCCCTCCGACGCCTGGTCCGTCCCGGCGAACTCGCGCGGCTGCGGTCCGGTGTCGACCAGCACGCATCCGACCGGATGTGGACCGCTTACACCGACACCGTAGCGGGCTTCGTCGGCGCCTGAACGACGGCTCCGAGCGACATCAGGGACGCGAGCGGTCCCGCCGTCCGACGGAGACCGCGACCCCCGCCATGGCGAAGTCCGCGATCGCGTAGAGCAGCCGTGACAGCACCGCGGCCGTGACCGCGACTGCGGGTCCGGTGACCGAGGCGAGGACCGCGGTCAGCACGAACTCACGGACGCCGAGTCCCGCGGGGAAGGGGATGAGCAGCACGCCGAGGGCGAAGGCGAGCGACATCGCGGCGATCGACGGGATGAAGCTGCGCGCCGGGTCGACTCCGAGCCCGATGAGGACCAGCCAGAGCTGCACACCGGCGAACAGCCAGTTGCCGGCCTGGAGTACCGCGCTGGACCCGCCGACCCTCCACCCGTAGGAGAACGGGGCGTCCGGGCGACGCAGGACGCGGAGGGCGAGCCGGACACCGAAACCCATCACCGGTGGGGTGAGGCACACCAGGAACGCAACGCCGACCACGGGCAGCCACCAGTAGTCCTGGAGCAGGCGCGGGTCGATGAACGGGACGAGGACCGCCCCCACGCCGAGGCCGGTCGCGATCGACACGAGCATCGAGATGAGCGAGAGGACGATCGACGACGACTTGGCGAGGCCGACCTCACCCGCCATCTGCGCCTGTGCAGCGATGGGCCAGACGGACCCCGGGAGGTACTTGCCGAGTTGACTGACGAAGAACACCCGCCCGCCGCGGAGCACCGGGAGTCGGACGTCGAACGCCGGCCAGACCACGATCCACGAGAGCATCGACAGCACGAGCGCCACGACGACCGACAGGAACGCCAGCACGAGCCACAGCGGGTCCATCGACCGGACGGCATCGGAGACCTCGTCCCACTTCCCGGCGATGTACAGCGCACCGGCGACGACGACGGCGACCATGAAGGCGATCTTCACGCCGTTGACCAGCCAGCGGCGCCGGCGACCGGAGGCGTTCGTCGGAGCATCCCCGGTGCTCGCCGTCGCCGGCTCCGGGGTGCGCGCCGCAGCCTCGTGTGGGTCCGGTGTGCCCGTCACGCGGTGAGTGCCCCCGCCTGCACGGCGGCGGACAACGCCTCGCGCCAGTCGCGCATCGGGGCGAGCCCGGCGCGGGCCCATCCGTCGTGCCCGAGGACGCTGTAGGCCGGTCGGGGAGCGGGACGGACGAAGGCAGCGCTGTCCGTGGGCAGCACACGCTCCGGATCGAGTCCGAGCTCGCTGTAGATGGCACGCGTGAAGTCGAACCAGGACGCCTGTCCGGCGTTCGTCCCGTGGTAGGTGCCGGCTGGTGCACCGGACTCGACGAGCTCGACGATCCGTGCAGCCAGGTCACCGGTCCACGTGGGCTGCCCGACCTGGTCGGTGACCACGCTCACGGTGTCGTGGGAACCGGCCAGTCGGAGCATCGTCGCGGCGAAGTTCGGGCCGTGCGCGCCGTAGATCCACGCGGTCCGCACGACGTACGAGGAGTCGGGCGCGATCTCGCGGACGAAGGACTCACCCGCGGCCTTCGTCCGGCCGTAGGCGTTGATCGGGTCGGTCGGCGCGTCCTCGGCGTACGGCGCGGTGCCGTGGCCGTCGAAGACGTAGTCGGTCGATATCGTCACCAGCTTGGCGCCGTGGCGGACCGCGGCGCGCGCCAGCAGCTCCGGCCCGGTCGCGTTGACGGCGTACGCCTCGTCCTCGTGGGTTTCGGCGTCGTCGACCTTCGTGTAGGCCGCCGAGTTGACCACGACGTCCTGGCCGGCGACCGCGGCGTCCACGGCGTCGGGGTCGGTGATGTCGAGGTCGGCGCGACCGAGCGCGGTCACGTCCGCGTTCCGGAGGGCGTACTGGAGGTCCTGGCCGAGCATGCCGCTCGCGCCGGTGATGAGGTACCGGGTCATGGTCTCGTCGCCCCTCAGGAGAGAGCCGCGCGCTCCTTCAACGGCTCCCACCAGGCGCGGTTGTCGCGGTACCACTGCACCACGTCGGCGAGCCCCTGCTCGAACGGCACCTGCGGCTCGTACCCGAGCTCGGACCGGATCTTCGAGATGTCGACCGAGTAGCGGAGGTCGTGGCCGAGCCGGTCTGCCACGCGGTCGACGAAGGACCAGTCCTTGCCGGTCGCCTCGAGGAGCATCCCGGTGAGCTCCTTGTTGGTGAGCTCGGTGCCGCCGCCGATGTTGTAGACCTCGCCGGCACGGCCCTTGACGAGCACCATCGCGATGCCGCGCGTGTGGTCGTCGACGTGCAGCCAGTC
Organism: Curtobacterium sp. MCBD17_032; assembly: GCF_003234855.1. Lineage (GTDB taxonomy): Bacteria > Actinomycetota > Actinomycetes > Actinomycetales > Microbacteriaceae > Curtobacterium. The sequence goes on along the minus strand of NZ_QKTO01000003.1, from coordinate 83,227 downwards.
GCGGATGTTGTCGCCCTCGCCGTACAGCGGCACGTGGCGGTCGTCGATGAGGTTCGTGACGAACAGCGGGATGACCTTCTCGGGGAAGTGGTACGGGCCGTAGTTGTTCGAGCAGCGCGTGATCGAGACGTCCATACCGTGCGTGCGGTGGTAGCTCCGAGCGAGCAGGTCGCTGCCCGCCTTCGACGCCGAGTAGGGCGAGTTCGGCTCGAGCGGGCGGTCCTCGGACCAGGAGCCCTCGGCGATCGAGCCGTAGACCTCGTCGGTCGAGACGTGCACGAAGCGCCCGGTGCCGTGGCGGAGCGCAGCGTCGAGGAGGCGCTGCGTGCCCACGACGTTCGTCTCGACGAAGACGCCGGAGTCACGGACCGACCGGTCGACGTGGGACTCAGCGGCGAAGTGCACGATCGCGTCGACGCCCGGGACGACCTCGTCGAGCTTCGCGGCGTCGGTGATGTCCCCGTGGACGAAGGTGTAGCGGGGGGAGTCCGCCACCGGAGCGAGGTTCTCGAGGTTGCCGGAGTACGTCAGCGCGTCGTACACGACGACGTCCGCACCCTCGAGGCCCGGGTAGGCGTCCTCGAGGGTCCGGCGGACGAAGTTCGAGCCGATGAAGCCGGCTCCTCCGGTGACGAGGATCTTCACGTGTGGGTTCCTTCCCGTAGCGCCGCACGGCGGTCGGTCGTGGCGGCTGCGGACGGCCACCATTGTAGGGGCAGCCGTTCCGCGGGTCGCCCTCGGTCGGACGTCAGGCGTCCGGAACCGCGCCCACCGGGTCCACGCGGGCCCGACCGGCGAGCACGAAGCGGCGCACCGCGAGGAACGCCCAGACCATCCCCGCCGCTGCCAGCACGATCAGGACCACGATCCCGGGCTGTCGTGCGGTGGTGAGGTTGGCCATCAGGGCCAGGCCGTGCGTGGTCGCCTGCAGATGGAAGTTCTCGTAGAAGCCGCGGTAGGCGACGGTCAGGCCGTACAGTGCGATCAGCGGGAACGCCCAGCGTACGACCGTCGCGAAGCGCTCCCGGTCCGTCCACGCCGACAGCAGGCGGTGCCACGCGATGGCGGACACCGTGATGAGGGCGGTGAGGGAGGCGAACAAGTAGCGGCCCTGCACCCCGGCGATCACCTGGGTGTCGTCGTAGGACTGGAAGTTGTCCTGCACTTGGACCACGAGCGTGATCGCCGGCAGGAGCGCCATGACGACCACCACGTCACGGGAGGGGCTCCGGCGGAACGCCCACCCGATGACGGCAGCGAGCGCGATGACCGTGAGCGTGTCGGTCAGGATCGGGGTCATCGGGAACTGCAGCGCCCCGAACTGTCCCCAGAAGGACGTGCTCAACCGGTCCCAGACGACGTTGAGGAAGCCGCCGAAGTCCGCGCTGGTCTGGTCGCCCCACGGCTTGAGGACACGCAGCTCGTCGGCGCCCTTCGGCTGCAGGGTCCGGAACAGCACGAGGTTCCGGATCCACCACCAACTGCCGAGCACCGCGACCACGGTGCCGGTGACGGCGGTGCGTGCGATCCGGGTCCGGAGCGGGAGGACGCCGCGGCCGGCCACGAGCAGGGCGACCGCCACGAACGGCACGGTCGGCAGTCCGGTGCCCTTGACGGAGCACACGGCCGCGACGGCGACGCCGAGCCAGACGAGCGTGCTCCAGCGGTGGTCGCCGGTCATCGTGCGCGCCACCAGCCAGGTGATGACCGCGCCGAGCAGGAAGACCGGCACGTCGTTCGACACGGCGGACCCGATCTGGGCGAGCTGCGGCACCGCGAACAGTGCGAGCGCGCCGACGACGGCGGTGCGCGGCGACCGGGTGACCCGGCGCACCGTGCTCCACACGAGGAACGGGAGCGGGATCATCATCAGCACGTTGAACAGTCGGAGGGCCATCACGCCGACGTCCCACGGGTGGTGGAAGAACCCGACGGCCTTCAGGACGAGCGCCGCGACCGCGTAGTAGGTCGGCGGGTGCTGACTCATCTGGTTCGGGTAGTCGTGGAAGCCCGGGTTCGTCGCGATGAGGTCGGCCACGGTCGCGCGGTCGGCGGATGCGACCGTGCTGCGCTGCCCCTGCTCGGCGTACGTGACCGCGAGCAGGTCCATCGTCCCCGGGTCGGGCCAGCCGTTGCCGATCGCGATCTGCTCGGCGGCGTCGTAGTGCGCGGCCTCGTCGGGTGCCGCGAACATCGGGGTGACGAAGGCCCAGAGGGTGAGGAGGAGTGCGAACGCCGCGGTCACGGCGATCACGGAGATGCGCTCTGCGCGGGAGAGGGGCGGCACGCCCCCCTGCGTGTCGTCGTGCCGCATCAGTCGCCGTACCGCTGCAGTTTCTGCAGGTCGAGCTGCTCCTCGGCGAGGGTCCGGTTCAGGCGGGTCAGGTCGGCGACGACGCCGATGACGATCGAGAGCACCGCTGTGATGAGCAACACGACGCCGAGGATGATCGACTGCAGGTGGTCACCTCCGCTGTCCACCGCGAGGAGGACCAGGTACCGCACGAGGGGCCACAGCCCGAGCGCGCCGAGGATCGCGGCGACCCAGAGGAACAGGGCCATGGGCCGGTACATCAGGTACACCCGGGCGATCGCGGAGCCCGACTGGAACATGTGCTGCCAGATGTTGCTGAAGAGCCGGGACTCGCGCGTCTTCGGGTTCGTCGTGATCGGGATGCTCGCGATCGCCAGGCGCTTGTACCCGGCCTGCACGATCGTCTCCATGCAGTAGCTGAAGCGCGTCACGATGTTGAGGCGGATGAGAGAGTACTTCGAGTACGCGCGGAACCCGCTGGCGGCGTCGGGCAGGTCGAGTCCGGCGGCGCGGGACGCGACCCACGACCCGAAGCGCTGCATGAGCTTCTTGAAGCCCGAGAAGTGCTCGATGGTCCGCGTCTGCCGGTCACCGATGACGATCTCGGCTTCCCCGCGCAGGATCGGCTGGACGAGCTCGGCGATCTGCGCCTGCGGGTACTGGTTGTCGCCGTCGGTGTTGACGACGATGTCCGCGCCGTGGAGCAGCGCGTAGTCGACGCCGTCCCGGAAGGAGCGGGCGAGCCCCATGTTCGTGGTGTGGTGCACGAAGTGCGTGACGCCGTGCTCCCGGGCGACCTCGACTGTGCGGTCGGTGCTGCCGTCGTTGACGACGAGGATCTCGATCTCGTCGATACCGTCGATCTCGGTCGGGATGGAGTCGATCACGCTGGCGAGCGTGTTCTCCTCGTTGAGGCAGGGGATCTGGATGAACAGTTTCACGGGTTCAGCTGCGTCTCGTCTCTTGGCGGATGCGGTCTGCTCCGTGTCCTCGGAGCGCATGTCAACTGACACAGCCTATGTGCTCCGCACGGGTCTCCGTGGTCCCGACGGCGTGCGGCGAGTCAGGAGGCGCGGAAGCGGTATGGGAGACTCGCCCCCGTGCGACGTTCTCGACCCTCCCTTTCCACATGGGTGATCCTGGCGGCCGCGCTGTTCGCCGCCTTCGCCTCGCTCGTCTGCGCGTGGAGCCAGGCTCCGCTCAACTCCGGCGACGAGGCAGCCCACCTCGACTACGCGATCGACGTGTGGCACGGGCACCTTCCGTACTTCTACGACGGCGTGACGAACCGTCCGCCCTTCGGCATCATCCCGCCCGTGCAGTGGGTCTCGCAGCACCCGCCGTTCTTCTACCTGGTGCTCGCGCCGTTCGTGGGACCGCTCTGGGACGCCGGCCACCCCTACATGTCCGTGCTGGCCGGACGGTCTGCCAACGCCGGGTTCGCCGCGGCGACGGTGCTCTCGGTCGGGTGGGCGGCTCGTCGGGTCGTCCCCCGTCGTCCCGACGTCGCGGCGGTCGCGGCGGTGATCGTCTCGCTGACCGGCATGTTCCTGTTGGTCGGGGGAGCGATCTACAACGACCTGCCGAACATGACCTTCGGGGCGCTCGCGATCGGCGTCGCTGCCTCCGCGCTGCGCTCGGGGCTCTCGGCTCGGCTCGTCGTGGGTGCGGCGGTCGTCACGACGCTCGGCATGCTCACCCGGTTGACGTTCGTCGTGTTCGTGCTCGCCGTCGTGGTCGCGTTCCTGCTGGCGCGCTGGCGCCGCTCCGGCTTCTGGTCGGACTGGCGCGGGCACGTCGTCGCCGCGGTCACCGTCGTCGCCGCGCCGGTGCTCGCGTCCACCTGGTTCTGGCTGCGCAACATCCGGCTCATGGGCACCATCGTGGGCAACGACGTGGCCTACGGCGAGCAGCACCTCGGACGCAAGCAGCAGACGTTCGGCGAGGTCATCGGCAGTTCGTCCTGGTGGAAGAGCCTGTTCGCGCTCTACAAGGGCCACCTGCCGGGCAACGCCGACTGGACGTACTCGCTGCTCCTCGTCCCGCTCGTGCTCGCCCTGCTGGTCGGCGTGGTGACGGCAGCGGTGGTCGTCGCTCGCCGCCTCCGCCGTGCCCGTCGGACGGTCGGTGCTCGTTCCACCGGACGCCGAGGAGCGCTCACCGCCGGCCGGACGCGTGAGGAACTCCTCGCCGACCTGCTCGTCGTCGCGATGCTCGTCGCGCTGACAGCTGCTGTGCTCGTCGGCCAGGTCCGGTTCTCGACCACGGGCGGCGCGCCGAACGTGCGGTACTCGCTCGCGGTCATGCCCGTCCTGGCCATCCCGATGGCGATCGGTCTCACCGGCCTGGGGCGGGTGCTCTCGGCGGTGGTGACGGTGCTCTGGATGGAGACCGCTGGCTACATCTGGTTCCAGATCCAGGACTTGCAGAAGGCCGCCTTCGGGGTGGAGCGCACCCTCGTGGTGTCGCGCTGGACGTTCGTCATCGCGCTGGTGTTCTTCTCGGCGATGCTCGTCGGCGTGTGCGCGATGGCGCTCCGCCGTCGGCGCGAGGTCGCCACGGTGGTGACCGGCGACGTCAGCACGGAGCACGGAGCGGGTGACGGACCGGAGCCGGGGTCCTCGACGGCGTCCGTCGCCGCGTCGCAGCACGCACCCCAGCACGCGCCGCGAGCGGTCGGGACACCCCCGGCCGGGGACACGTCCCGGCACGACGGCGAGACGCCGGGCCCGCGGGCCGCCCCGCTGCCCGACGTCCCGACAGGCGCGCACGCGACGCCCGCCCCCGATCACCGAGCGGAACCGGGCGCGGTCGACGCCTCGTCCGACGCAGCGCCGCACCCGGCGTCGCGCGCCCGCGGGTCCCGTTGGGCTGATTGATAGGCTCTCCTGGTGCAGATCCGCGAACTGAAGATCCAAGGCGCGTGGGAGTTCACGCCCGTCCAGCACGGCGACGCACGAGGAGCGTTCCTCGAGGCCTACCGTGCCGACGTCCTCGAGGAGACGGTCGGACACCCGCTCGATCTCCGGCAGGTGAACATGTCCATCTCCTCCGCCGGTGTCGCCCGGGGCATCCACTACGCCCTCGTCGCGCCGAGCCAGGCGAAGTACGTGACCGCCGTGCGCGGTGCGTTCATCGACTACATCGTCGACATCCGCGTCGGCTCCCCGACCTTCGGCCAGTGGGACTCCGTCCGCATCGACGACGTCGACCGCAAGGCCGTCTACCTGTCCGAGGGCCTCGGCCACGCGATCGTCGCACTGGAGGACCGGTCGACGGTGAACTACCTCGTCAGCGCGCACTACGACCCGCAGCGCGAGAAGGGGATCACCATCCTCGACCCGACGGTGGGCCTCGAGTTGCCCGAGGGCCTCGGCGAGCCGGTGCTGTCCGAGAAGGACACCGCGGCGCCGACGCTCGAGCAGGCCGCGGAGCAGGGTCTCCTGCCCACCTACGAGGAAGCGCTCGCGTACACCGAGTCGCTCCGCACGAAGAAGTAAGGGAGACGACCCGATGAAGGGCATCATCCTCGCCGGCGGTTCCGGCACGCGCCTCTGGCCGATCACCAAGGGCATCAGCAAGCAGCTCATGCCGATCTACGACAAGCCGATGGTGTACTACCCGCTGTCGACGCTCATGATGGCGGGCATCCGCGATGTCCTCGTCATCACGACGCCGGAGTACAACGAGCAGTTCAAGGCGCTCCTCGGCGACGGCTCGAGCCTCGGCATGGACATCCAGTACGCCGTGCAACCGAGCCCGGACGGCCTGGCACAGGCCTTCGTCATCGGTGAGGACTTCATCGGGGACGACAGCGTCGCCCTCGTCCTCGGGGACAACATCTTCCACGGTACGGGCCTGGGCACGAACCTCCGGAAGAACACCGAGGTCGACGGGGCCACGATCTTCGCCTACCACGTCGCCGACCCGACGGCGTACGGCGTCGTGGAGTTCGACGACGACTTCACGGCCGTGTCGATCGAGGAGAAGCCGGCGGACCCGAAGTCGAACTACGCGGTCCCCGGGCTGTACTTCTACGACAACAAGGTCATCGAGATCGCGAAGACGATCGAGCCGAGCGCCCGCGGGGAACTCGAGATCTCGACGGTCAACGAGCGCTACCTCGAGGCGGGGGAGCTCGGCGTGCAGGTCCTCGACCGCGGCACCGCCTGGCTCGACACCGGCACGTTCGAGTCCATGATGCAGGCATCGGAGTACGTGAAGGTCATCGAGGACCGTCAGGGCTTCAAGATCGGCTGCATCGAGGAGATCGCCTGGCGCAACGGCTGGATCGACGACGCCCAGCTCGCCGAGCTCGCCGCGCCGCTGGTCAAGGGCGGCTACGGCGTCTACCTGCAGCGCCTGCTCGCCAGCTGACCCTCCGGTGGCGATCTTCGGACGCCGCGGTCGCCGCGCGACGCCCTCCGGGACCGACGACGGCCGGGAGGCGCGCCCCGCGCCCGTGCCGGCGGGGTCCGTCCTCCCCGTGGTCGGGTGGGACGGCGCGCTGCCGCTGCTCGACCGCCCGGTGACGGTCGTCGTGACGACACGCTCGGACCGGCACGCCGAGGTGCGGCGCCTCGTCGCGACGGCGCGGGCCGCGTTCGGGTCCGGTGTCGACGTCCGCGCGGTGAGCTACGTCGCTGACGCGTCACCCGTGGACGGCTTCGACCCGGCGCTCCCGTGGGTGCGCCGGGAGCCCGTCGCGGGCCTGGGGTCGGCGGTGAACGCCGGTGCCGCCGACGGGGTGGGGCACACGCTCGTCGTCGTCGACACCTCGGTCCTGCTCGACGCCGACGCGTTCGTGGCGCTCGCACACGACGTCCGGGGTCCGGTCCAGGCCCGCGTCCGGACCGCCGACGGTGGCTGGCGCAACGGTGCACGGCTGCTCCGGCCGGGTGCCCTGCCGTGGTCCGACGACCGGCCGACACCGACCGGCGACCCCGTGTTCGGAGCGGACCAGCCGGTGGTCTCGATGCCGTGGGCGGCGGTCGTGCCGGCCCCGTGCCTCCCGGACGAACGCACGACCCTCACCGCCTGGACCCGGACCGCGGCGGACGCGGTGCAGGTGCCGGTCCGGGTCCGCGACGTCGGTACCGTGGTGCGCACCGTCGAACCCGGCCGCACCGTCGACGCCGCGGTCGTCGACGTCGTCGCCGGCTGGCGTGACGGATCGTGGGACACCGCTGTGCCCGGCGCCGCAGTCGTGGCCGGTCCGCCGCTGCCGCCCTGGGGTGCGCGGCCGGTGGCTCCCGCGACCCGGGCCGCGGAGACCGCCGAGCGGATGACCTGGGCGGTCAAGATCGCCGCGCCTGCCGGACCCGCTGGGGACGGGTGGGGTGACGTGCACTTCGCCGCCGAACTCGCCGAGGCGCTCCGGCGCCTCGGCCAGACCGTCCGCATCGACCGGCGGGACGCACACGTCCGGGACGACGACGGTGCCGACGACGTCACGCTCGTGGTCCGCGGGCTCGACCGGGTGCCGCCGAACCCCGCGTCGGTGAACCTGCTCTGGGTGATCAGCCACCCGGACGACGTCGCCGACACCGAACTGCGGTCGTTCGACCGGTCGTTCGCCGCCGGGCCCGCGTGGGCCGCCGCCGCCTCCGCACGGTCGGGCGTGGCGGTGGCGACGCTCCTGCAGGCGACCGACCCCGCGGTCTTCCACCCGGGCGCCCGGTCGGACACGAGCGAGGACACCGGACGGGTGGTGTTCGTCGGGTCGACGCGGGGGACGGCGCGACCGGTCGTCGCCGACGCCGTCGCACTCGGGGCCGACCTCCGCGTGCACGGCCCGGGGTGGGGAGGGGTGGTGCCGGACCCGGCGCTCGGAACGCCGTCCCTCGCACGGGACGAGGTCGCCCGCGCCTACGCGTCCGCCCGCGTCGTGCTCAACGACCACTGGCCGGACATGGCGGCTGGTGGGTTCCTGTCGAACCGGGTCTTCGACGTGCTGGCGTCCGGCGGTGTGGTCGTGACCGACGAGGTGGCCGACCTCGCCGACCTGCTCGACGTCCCGACGTTGGCGGTCGCACGGTCGCGCGACGACCTGGCCGCCCTGCTCGACCCTGCGCACACGTGGCCGTCGGCCGCCGAGCGGTCCGAGGTCGCGGCGCGGATCGCTGCCGAGCACTCGTTCGACGCCCGTGCCCGCGTCCTGCTCGACGCCGCACGGCGGGGACGCGCTCGGTCGTCCGCCTGACGCGGCAGCGTGTGGCTCGTCAGCGCCGGGTGACCCACCGGGCGCGGACGGCGAGCCCGACGCGCAGGACGAGTCGGAGCGGCCAGAGCCACCAGGCCCGGTACTTCCGCGAGAGGAACCGGTAGGCGCTCCGGTGGTGCTCGATCTCCATGCGCCGACGGTTCGACGACGTCGAGTGCGCCCCGGTGTGCGTGACGACGGCGGTCGGCACGTAGACGTTGGCCCGTCCGGCCAGCCCGACGCGCTGCCCGAGGTCGACGTCCTCGAAGTACATGAAGTACGACTCGTCGAACCCGCCGAGCTGCCGGAACAGGTCGGTGCGGACGAGGAAGCACGCACCGGACAGCCACCCGGCCTCGCGCTCCACCACCTGGGTCGTGGACCAGTACCGCTGGCTCCAGGGGTTCGCCGGCCAGAAGCGGGAGAACGCCGCGTGCCCGAGGCCGGTCCGGAGGGAGGGCAGCTGGCGCGCGGACGGGTAGGTCTCGCCCTGCTCGTCGAGGATCCGCGGACCGAAGGACCCGCCGTCGGGCAGCCGGTCGGCGGCGGCGACGAGCTCGTCGATGGACCCCGGGCCGAGGACGACGTCCGGGTTCGTCACGAGCAGGAACTCCGGTCGCACCCCGGGCAGCTCGTCGTCGAGCGCGGCGAGGGCTGCGTCGATCCCGCCGCCGTACCCACGGTTCCCGCCCGAGGACACCACGACGGCCCCGTGCGCGGCACCGATCGCCCGGAGCGTGTCGACGTCGGCGGAGCCGTTGTCGGCGATCACCACGGACACGGGCGACGAGGACGCCCCCTCGATGCTCGCGAGGAACGGCCGGATGGTGTCGCCCGTGTTGTAGGTGACCGTCAGCACGGCGACGCGGGTCATCGGCGACCCCCGGCGACCGTCTCGTACGCGGACACGTGGACCGCGGCGGTGGCGTCCCACGTGAAGTCCTCGGCGCGGCGGAGCGCGGCGGCACGGTGCGACGCGACCCGGGCGGGGTCGTCGAGCAGGTCCGTGATGGCCGTGGTCAGCGCCGCCGCGTCGGGTTCGCTGTACACGGCCGCGTCGCCGCCGACCTCGGGGAGCGACAGGCGACGGGTCGTGAGCACGCACGCCCCGGTGGCCATCGCCTCGACCACCGGGAGCCCGAAACCCTCGCCGAGCGACGGGTAGACGACGAACGCAGCGCCACCGAGGAACCCGGCGAGGTCCTCGAGCGGAAGGTAGCCGGCCTCGACGACGTGGTCGGCGTCCTGCAGGGCGTCGAGCCGGGCGATCGCGGCGTCGTCCCAGCCACGGGCGCCGGAGAGCACGAGCCACGGCGTCGGGGTGCCGGTCGCCGCACGGGCCGCGCGGACGGCGGCGTACGCGTCGAGCAGTGCCGGGACGTTCTTGCGCGGCTCGATCGTGCCGAGGAAGGCGATCCACGCGGCGTCGTCGGGCAGGCCCGCGGCGACGCGGGCGTCCTCGACCTCGGCGGTGGTCGGCTCGTGGAACCGGGTGCGGTCCACGCCGAGGGGTGCCACGCGGACGTCGGCGCTGATGCCGCGGACGACCCGGGCTGCCTCGGTCGCGGTCGCCGCGCTCGGGACGATGACGACGGGGCGGGTGCGGAGCGACCGGCGGCTCCACCAGGTGAAGAACGTGCGCTTCAGGCGGGAGTGCCACTGCGGGTCGGAGAAGAACGTGGCGTCGTGGAGCGTGACGACGGAGCCGCGGCGCCAGGCGAACGGGAACGTGTAGTGCGGCGAGTGCAGCACGGTCGCCCCGATCCGACGGCCGAGCAGCGGCAACCCGGTCTGCTCCCACAGCAGCCGCAACGGAACCGAGTCGGTCCACGCCGGGGCGGTGTGCACCGTGACGCCGGTCGCCAGGGCGCGGAAGTGGGCGGCGTGCACGGGCCGGACGACGAGGTGCACGTCGAGGCCGGACGCCCCGAGGTGTCCCGCGATCCCCTCGACGTAGCGGCCCACGCCACCGAGCGCCTGCGGTACCGCGGTCCCGTCGATGAGGACGGTGAGCTGCGGCACGCGTGGTTCCTTTCGGCCGGGACCGTCGACGGGGGAGCGTCCAGGATAGCCCGACCCGGTCATGCGCTCGGGTCCACGCCACTCCGCGGGACGGACGCGAGCCGGGACTCGCGTCCGCGACGGGCGAGGTGCGCGGGGAGGTGCACGACCACGTCGGCCAGCGCTGCCAGGACGAGCCGGGCCTCCCGACGGTCGCCCCGCCCGGCGAGTCCGGCGACACCGCGCAGCAGCGTGCGGACGCCCGCTCGTCCCACGGTCCGCCAGGGAGCGTGCCAGAGCGCGACGACCAGGCGGTTGCGCGCGTTGCGGAACACGAAGAGGTCGCTCTGCACGCCGGACGAAGCCGAGTGGTCGTGCACCACGACGGCGTCCGCCGCGTGCTCGACGCGCCAGCCGCGGCGGCGGAACCGCCAGGCCAGCTCGGTGTCCTCGTAGTACATGAACAGCGACTCGTCGAGCAGGCCGACGTCGTCGAGGGCGGTCCGGCGGACGGCCGCGGCACCCCCGGAGAACCCGAAGACGCGCCGGTCCGCCACGCGGTCGGCCGGCGCGAACCAGTCCCGGTCCATCCCGTTGCCGTCGCGGTCGACGCGGACGCCGGTGGAGTTCAGCCGGACCTCACCGTCCGGCGACGGCGTCCACAGGGAGCCGTCGTGGTCGCGGAGCGTCCGCGTGCCCGGTGCGGTGCCGCCCGCCGGGAGGCGCGCCCACCGTCCGGCGAGCACGATCCGGCCCGTCACCGCGGCCACGTCCGCGTCCGCTCTGTCGAGGTGGTCCCGCAGCGCGGTGACGAACCCGGGGGCGGGCTCGGCGTCGTTGTTGAGGAGCACCACCAGGTCGGCGTCGGTGCGTCGGATGCCCGTGTTCGCCCCGGCGGCGAAGCCACCGTTGCTCGGCCGGGCCACCACCGTCACGCCCGGCAGCTCCCGGCGGAGGACCGCGACGGAGTCGTCGGAGGAGCCGTTGTCGACGACGACCACCTCGTCGGCGCCGCCGTCGCGGAGGACCGCACGCACCGCCCGCGTGGTGAGGTCGGCACGGTTCCAGTTGACGACGACGACCGCGGTCCGGGAGGCGCCGTCGGTGGGCGTCAGTCGAGCTCCTCGATCGACGGCTTCGCGTAGACGGTGCCGACGGCGTCCCCGAACGACGGGACCTCGAAGGAGTCGCACTCGGGCAGGTCGTGCAGGTGTCGACCCGCGGAGTCCATCATCGAGACGTTGATGAAGTACTTGCCCGTGCCGAAGTTCGTGTCGGCGATGCGGATGCGGAGCTTCCGGCGGCCGTGGAGCGGTTCGAGGTGGATGCCCATGATGCCGGTCGTGGTGCCGTAGACGACCTGACCGGCGGTGTTGTTGATCTGGACCGCGGCCTCCCAGTCGGAGACGCCGTCCAGGTGCTCGAACTCCATGTCGACCAGCAGGTCGTCACCCGGGGTGACCCCGTCGCGCTGGCCCTTGCCGTCCGCGTGCACGCTCGCTCCGAGGACGGTGCCCCGGCCGACGGCCACGTCCGCGCTGAGTTCGCCGGCCCGGCGTTCCTCGAGCACGTCGCGGAACAGGCTCACGGCGCCGATCGGGTCACCGTCGTGCAGGACCTTGCCCTTGTTCAGGAGGACGACCCGGTCGCACATCTCCTGCACCTGGCTGAGGGAGTGCGTGACGATGATGATCGTCTTGCCTTGTTCCTGGAACGAGCGGATGCGGTCGAGGCACTTGCGCTGGAACGCCTCGTCACCGACCGCCAGGACCTCGTCGACCAGGAGCACGTCGGGGTCGGTGTGGACGGCGACCGCGAAGGCGAGCCGCACGTACATGCCGGATGAGTAGAACTTCACCTGGGTGTCGATGAAGTCACCGATCCCCGAGAAGGCGAGGATGTCGTCGAAGCGCTCCTCGGTCTCCTTCCGCGTGAGCCCGAGCAGGCTCGCGTTGAGGAAGACGTTCTCGCGGCCGGACAGGTCCGGGTGGAACCCCGCACCCAACTCGAGCAGTGCCGCCAGGCGACCACGGCGCGCGACCGTGCCGGACGTGGGCTGGATGATCCCGCCGATGGCCTTGAGCAGGGTCGACTTGCCGGAGCCGTTCTGCCCGATGAGCCCGACGGTGGTGCCGGCCTGGATCGAGACGGTGACGTCGTCGAGCGCCCAGAAGTCCTGCCGGTGCTTCCGGCCGGCGCGGCCCAGGGTGACGATCCGCTCGCGGATGGTGTTGTCCTTGCGGACGACGAACCGCTTGCGGACGTGGTCGATGACGATGACGTCCGGGCGGTCGGTGTCGGCGCCAGCGGTCGCCGGGGCGACGGGGGTGCTGATGGCCATGGTCTAGAGCTCCTGCGCGAAGTTGCCCTGCAGCCGGGAGAACACCCGCTGCGCCCCGAGCAGGCAGAGGAGCCCGATCACGAGGGCGATGCCGAGGCGCATCATGAGGTGCGGGGGGTAGTCGACCGGCGTCGGGTGCAGCCAGATCGCGTTCTGCAGCCCGAGCACCGAGAGCGTCAGCGGGTTGTTCGTGTAGATCGCCAGCAGCCATTGCACCTTCAGCTCGGCGACGACCATCGAGTACGAGTAGACGATCGGCGAGGCCCAGAGCAGCACCATGAGGCCGACGTCGATGACGAACTGCACGTCGCGCAGGTACACGTTCAGTGCCGACAGGACGAGTCCGATCGCGGCGCCGTACACCAGGATCACCAGCAGCGACGGGATGAGGTAGACGAGTCCCTCGTGCCACGGGAACACCCCGAGCGCGATGGTCGCGGCGATGAGGATGGCGAACTGGATGAGGAAGTTCACCAGCGCCGCGCCGACACTGGCGAGCGGGAAGACCTCGCGGGGGACGTAGACCTTCTTGATGAGGCCGCTGTTGCCGACGATCGAGCCCGTCGAGCCGGCGACGATCTCGCTGAACAGCGTGTACGCCGTCAGGCCGGTGAAGACGTAGATCGCGAAGTTGTCGATCGCCCGCGACGAGCCGAGGATCTTCCCCATCACGAAGTAGTAGATCATCAGCTGCGTCAGCGGACGCACGAGCGTCCACACGAACCCGAGCGCCGAGTCCTTGTACCGCGCCTTGAGGTCGCGGCGGATGAGCATCCCGAGCATCTCGCGCTGACGGAAGACGTCGCGCAGTTCTCTCCAGGTGCCTTTGAAGGCGCTCGTCGGAGCGCCGATCACGACGAGGGGCTCCTTCGCGAGCGCCGTCATGCGGGCTTGGTCGACCATACGTCTCTTCGTTCGTGGGGGCAGGACCGGAACAGCATACTCACCGGGCCGCCGCGGACGCCCCGGGAGCGGCCGAGCGGCGGTCGTTGCCCGACACCCGTCGTGCACCCCGAGTGGGGGCCATTCCCGTCGGTCCCTGTCGCGGGCCGCCGTTTCCGGGTTACCGTTGTCGCAACCCGGACCCTTGTCAACATCCACAGGACGGCCCGTCAGCATGCAGCTTGCTCCACGGCCGATCGCTGCGTTCGCGGTGGTCGGTGTTCTGTCTCTCCTGGCGGCGGGTTGTTCCGCCGGGGGAGACGCTCCAACCCCTTCTCGGTCTGCGTCGTCGACGCGGACCCCCACTCCGACCACGTCCGCGTCCGCGACCGGCACGGCTTCGGCGAGCCCCACCCAGGCACCCGCCGGACCGACGAGCGTCCCGGGTGACGGCGGCGCCACCGACGGCGACGCGGACGACGTGCCGTCCGCGTTCCCGGGCAGCGGCGTGACGACCGAGCCCGACGCCGACCCCGGCGACTTCGCGGCGACGGCGCTCGTGACCTTCGCCGGTTGGGACGCCGGCACGCGGCAGCTCCAGGCGGGCGGCCTCGTCTCCGGCACGACGGACACGTCCGGCACCTGCCGGTTCACCGCGACCAAGGGGGCCACCACCCGGACCCTGACCAGCTCGGCGCAGGCGAGTGCCTCGTCGGTGAACTGCTCCCAGGTCTCCTTCCCCGCGAGCCAGGTGTCCCGCGGCACCTGGTCGATCACCCTGCAGTACTCGGTCGGGTCGGCGTCGACCACGTCCGAGCCGATGACGGCGGAGGTTCCGTGATGCGTTCCATCGAAACGACCGACAGCGACCCCCGGACCCGGCAGGGCCGTCGCCGGCCCGTGCGCCCGCTGCGCTCCGTGCTCGGCATGGTCGCCGCGCTGGCGATCGCGGTGAGCGGCCTGACGGTCGGCACCGTCGTCGCCGAGACGACCACGACCGAGTCCGCCTCGGCTGCGGTCGCGGCGAACTTCGACCCGGGCAACCTCATCAGCGACCGGAACTTCTTCGACGGTTCGGCCATGAACGCCTCGGGCGTGCAGTCCTTCCTGAACAGCGTGGCGCCGAACTGCAAGCAGCAGAGCGGTGGGCCGGTCTGCCTGCAGGACTTCACGCAGAACGTCACGGCGATCAAGGCCGTCAGCGGGCGGTGCAACGCGATCGCCGGCGGCAACAAGTCGGCTGCCACGATCATCGCCCAGGTGGGCGCGGCGTGCGGCATCAGCCAGAAGGCGCTCATCGTCCTGCTCGAGAAGGAGCAGGGCATCATCGCCACGTCGCGGCCGACCAACTGGATGTACCAGCACGCCACCGGCTTCGCGTGCCCGGACACCGCCCCGTGTGACCCCGCCTTCCGCGGGTTCGCGCAGCAGGTCTACGCCGCGGCGCTGCAGTTCAAGCGCTACCAGGCCACGCCGTCGTCCTGGGCGTACCAGGCCGGGCGGAACAACGCCGTCCTGTACAACCCGAACGCCGCGTGTGGCCGGAAGACGGTCTACATCCAGAACCAGGCCACGGCGGGGCTCTACATCTACACGCCGTACACGCCCAACACGGCCGCGATGGCGAACCTGTACGGCAGCGGCGACAGCTGCTCGGCCTACGGCAACCGCAACTTCTGGCGTATGTACACCGACTGGTTCGGCTCGCCCACCGGTGGCTCCTCGCCCGTCGGTTCGCTCGACGCGGTCACCGGCGGCGCCGGGACGGTCACGGTGCGCGGCTGGACGGCGGACCCCGACACGACCGACCCGATCCGGGCGCACGTCTACCTGGACGGCAAGGGCAAGGCCTCGATCCCGGCGGACCGTGTCCGTGCCGACCTCGCTCCCTCGCTCGGAGCGGACAACACGGCGCACGCCTTCCAGACCACGTTGACGGGGATCGCCGCAGGGAAGCACACCGTGTGCGTGTACGGGATCAACGTCGGAGCGGGTTCGAACACCATGCTCGAGTGCCGCGACGTGACGGTGGCGGCCGCCACGACCGCGAACACGATGCCGGCCGGGAACCTCGAGACGGTCACGGGCGGCGCGGCGTCCATCGCCGTCGGCGGGTGGGTGCTCGACCGCGACTCGTCCACAGCGACCGCCTACAAGGTGCAGGTGGACGGAGTCGGGGCGATCTCGGCCACCACCGACAAGGTCCGCACGGACGTCGCGGCGGCCCACCCGGGTGCGAGCGCGACGGTCGGCTTCTCGAGGACCATCACGAACGTCACCGCCGGCACCCGGACGGTGTCGCTCTGGACCCAGGACAAGCCCGGGACGCGGTGGGTCGAGGTCGCCGAGAAGTCGGTGTCCGTCACCGCCGCAGCGACCGCGAACAAGCCGCTCCGCGGGTCGTTCGACTCTGCGACCGGTGGTGTGGGCACGGTCGCCGTCCGTGGGTGGGCGATCGACCCGGACACGACGGCGCCCGTGAAGTACAAGGTCCACCTCGACGGTGTCGGGGCGGCGGCCAGGAGCGCGGACGCGGTCCGTGCCGACGTCGAGAAGGCGCACCCGGGCTGGGGGTCGGACGTCGGCCTGGCGGTGACGCTGACCGGCGTGAAGCCGGGCAGGCACAGCGTGCGGGTCTGGTACCAGGACCTGCCGAGCGGCAAGTACGTGGACTTCGGCACGAAGACCGTCACGGTGACGAGCCCGGCGCCGGCACCGGTTCCCGCGCCCACCGCCTCGACCGGGCCGGTGCGTGGCGCGTTCGACTCTGCGACCGGTGGTGTGGGCACGGTCGCCGTCCGTGGGTGGGCGATCGACCCGGACACGACGGCGCCCGTGAAGTACAAGGTCCACCTCGACGGTGTCGGGGCGGCGGCCAGGAGCGCGGACGCGGTCCGTGCCGACGTCGAGAAGGCGCACCCGGGCTGGGGGTCGGACGTCGGCCTGGCGGTGACGCTGACCGGCGTGAAGCCGGGCAGGCACAGCGTGCGGGTCTGGTACCAGGACCTGCCGAGCGGCAAGTACGTGGACTTCGGCACGAAGACCGTCACGGTGTCCTGACGACGGTCACGATGTGACGAACGGGAGGCGCGGTGCCAGCTGGCACCGCGCCTCCCGTTCGTCACCGGCGGGACCGACAGGGCTGCCGGACGCGGCCGCCGAGCCGGGCCACGACGCGCGGCCGCGCTCAGCGGAAGCGCAGCGACCGGGCGACGCCGCCCAGACGGCGGAGCACCCGGTACTCCGCCGACCGGGTCAGGGCGTCGTACCGCTGCGCGATCGCGTCCCGCTCGGTCTCGGCCCGCAGTCGGGCCTCCTCTGCGGCGCGGCGCGCCTGGTCGAGCACGGCCACGGCCTCCTCGGACACGATGAGCCGCCGGTTGATGTCCTCGACGCCGGACCGGTGCACGTCGCGCTCCCGGACGGCCTCGCGGAGTTCCTCGCGCTGCAGCGCCGTCCACCGGAGGAGCGGGTCACGCACGCCGGAGCGCTCGGCCGCGCGCGCGACGGCGACCGCGAGGGACGGCGCGACCTCGGTGGCGCGGGTCGCGTAGGAGTGTCGTTCCAGGACGACGCGGCGGAGCCGCTCGACCACGGCGTCGCGTTCGACGGCGGGCATGCCGATGGCCCGCTCGAGCGACGGGGCGTCGTGGAAGACGGGGACCTCGCCGAGGCCCAACTCGTCCAGGCCGAGTGCGCACGTGGTGACCGGCAAGGCGCCGCAGGCGAGTGACTCGTACAGGCGCGAGTTCAGCGTGCCGAACGCGGCGGCCGGGGCGATGACGTCGTCGACCACGAAGGCCGCCGAGCGGTACACCTCGGGCAGGGCGAAGTACGACACCGCGGGGTGGAGCTCCACACCGGGCGCCGGTTCGACGTGCTCGACGTTCGCCGCGAACCAGACGATCGGCTCGGCCGGCCGGACCTGCTCCAGGACGTCCTGCACGCCGCGGCGGACACCCCAGAAGTTCACGGTGGTCACGGTCCGGTCGCTGCGGACCGTGGGCTCGCCCGGGGCCTCCGCGCTGAAGAGGTCGAGGTCGACACCGATCGGCACGACCTGGACGTCGTCGACGACGCGCAGGAGCTCGTCCCGCGCGGGCGAGGAGGACGCCCAGACGGCGTCGTACTCACCGAGCCACGGCAGCGACGCCCACTGGGCGGTCCAGTTCCGCACCCAGGCGATCGTCGCCGTGCCGGCCGGGACCAGGCCGGGGACGAAGGACTCGATCATGCTCACCAGCACCGTGGTGTCGGCCGGGACGTCCTCCGCCCACCGGTGGACAGGCCACACATCGACTCCCCAGCCCTCCGCGCGGAGCGCGCGCGCGAGACCGAGCGCGACGAAGAGGTCGCCCTTCCCCTCGGTGGGGTCGTCGGTCGAGACGGCGAAGCGGATCGTCCCTCGCGGACCGACGCGGTGGTCGCCACGCGCGATGGCGGCGTACTCCTCGGCGAGCGGCGAGGAGGACGGGGTGGTCGGGATGGAGGACTGGGTCACGAGGGGCTCCGGGTGTGGGGGAGGACGCCGGGACCTGGGGCGGTCGCGGCGGACGGGCTGCCGGGGGGATGCCGTGTGCCATTGTGCCCGAACCGGTGCTGATCGCCCGGGAGCGCCGTGCTCGACCTTGTAGGGTGAATCCGGCCGACGGGCACCCCGGCGGCCGCATCGCTGATCGCTGCCGCGCACGCGGCAGCCGCTGGAGGAACCCGCCGTGACAGAGCGCAAGCCGGGAGTCGTGTCCGTCGTCCTCGTGAACTACAAGGGCACGGACGACACCCTGACGAGCATCGCCGAGCTCCGGAAGCAGGACTGGCCGCAGGACCGGCTCGAGGTGATCGTCGTCGACAACGGCTCCGGTCCGGAGCACGTCGGCCGGCTCAAGGCCTCGGACCTCGACTTCACCTTCATCGACTCCGGCGCGAACCTCGGGTTCACCGGCGGGTGCAACCTCGGTGTCGAGCGCTCCTCCGGTGAGATCGTGGCGTTCCTCAACAACGACGCCCGCCCCGACGTCGGCTGGGTGCGCGAGGCGATGGCGACGTTCGCGGCCGGTGCCGACATCGGCGCCGTCGCGTCGAAGGTGCTCGACTGGGAGGGGGTCAACGTCGACTTCACCGAGGCGGCGATGACCTGGTACGGCATGGGCTACAAGCCCTTCGCCGGGTCGCCGGACACCGGGCGCTGGGAGTCCGAGACGGACGTGCTGTTCGGGACCGGCGCGGCGATGTTCATCCGCGCGGAGCTGTTCGAGCAGCTCGGCGGCTTCGACGACCGCTACTTCATGTTCTACGAGGACGTCGACCTCGGCTGGCGGCTCAACCTGCTCGGCTGGCGCTTCCGGTACCAGCCGAAGTCGGTCGCGTTCCACAAGCACCACGCCTCGATGAACAAGTTCGGCGACTTCCGCGAGACGTACCTGCTCGAGCGCAACGCCCTGTTCACGCTCTACAAGAACCTCGGCGAGGAGCAGCTCGCCGTGGCGCTGCCCGGGTCGCTCGCGCTGGCCGTCCGCCGCGCGGTCGGTCGTGGCGAGCTCGACTCGACGGAGCTCGACCTCCGCAACCCGGGTGACGACAGCGTGCCGACCATCCCGGTGCCGAAGACGTCGATGGCCGGCATCTACGGGGTCGACCAGTTCGTCGAACAGCTGCCGTCGATGACGGAGTCCCGCCGCGAGATCCAGGCGACGCGCGTCCGGACCGACCGGGAGCTCCTGGGGCTCTTCGGCAACCGGGACGAGCCGGCCTACCCGATCGAGGACTACCTGGCCGGGTACGACAAGATCGTGCACTCCCTCGGGGTCCTCGACGTCGTCTCGCGCCGGCGCATCCTCATCATCACCGGTGACTCCATCGGCGAGAAGATGGCGGGCCCGGCGATCCGTGCGACCCGCATGGCGAAGCAGCTCGCCGCCGAGCACGACGTCCGCGTGGTCAGCATGACGCGGTCGTCGTCGATCGACCCGTCCTACGACGTCGTCACCGTCCCGCACCGTCACCCGCGCCAGATGGTCGAGCACGAGGCATGGGCCGACGTCATCATCGTGCAGGGACACGCGCTCCGCCTGTTCCCGGTGCTCGAGTCGACGAGCAAGATCCTGGTCGTCGACGTCTACGACCCGCTGCACCTCGAGCAGCTCGAGCAGGGGCGCAGCGACGACGTCGACAAGTGGAACCGCCAGATCCTCGACGCCTCGGACACGCTGAACCACCAGCTCGAGCTCGGCGACTACTTCCTGTGCGCCTCCGAACGGCAGCGGCTGTTCTGGCTCGGTCAGCTGGCCGGCTCCGGACGGGTGAACGCACGGACGTACTCGCGGGACCCCGACCTGCGCTCGCTCCTCGGTGTCGTGCCGTTCGGGCTGTCGTCGACGCCGCCGGTGCACGACCAGCAGCGCGTCAAGGGCGTCGTGCCCGGCATCGGTGCGGACGACAAGCTCGTCGTCTGGGGTGGCGGGATCTACGACTGGTTCGACCCGATCACGCTCGTCCGTTCGGTCGGTCGCCTCGCCGAGCGCCGCCCCGAGGTCAAGCTCTTCTTCATGGGCGTCCAGCACCCGAACCCCGACGTGCCGGAGATGGACATCGTTGCGAAGGTCCGGGCGGAGGCGGACGCGCTCGGGCTGACCGGCCGGAACGTCTTCTTCAACGACGCGTGGATCCCGTACGAGGAACGCGGCGCCTACCTGCTCGAGGCCGACGCCGGTGTCTCGACGCACTACGAGCACCTCGAGACCACCTTCTCGTTCCGGACCCGCATCCTGGACTACCTGTGGGCACGCCTGCCCATCGTGACGACGGCGGGCGACTCCTTCGGCGACCTGGTCGCGGAGGAGCGGCTCGGTGTCGCCGTGCACGAGCAGGACGTCGAGGGGCTGGCTGACGCGCTCGAGACGGCGCTCTTCGACGAGGCCGCGCGTGCCGAGTTCATCGGCAACGTCGACCGGGTACGCGAACGCTTCACGTGGGAGAACGTCCTCGAGCCGCTCGTCGAGTTCTGCCGCAACCCCGTGCGCGCCGCGGACAAGACCGTCCGCGAGCCCGCCGGGGCCGTCGAACCGCACCAGATGCGCGTCCGGGTGCCGGAGCGGAAGAAGTCGTACGGCCTCCGGCACGACCTCGGTCGGGCGGTCCACTACTTCCGTGCGGAGGGACCGCGGAGCGTGGCGAGCAAGCTCAAGCACCGTCTGCAGAACCGGTGAGCCCTGCGGAGACGACCGCCCTCGTCATCGTGCCGACGTACGACGAGGCCGAGAACATCCGGATCATCACGGCCGCCGTGCTCGACGCCGCGCCGTCGGTGCACCTGCTGGTGGTGGACGACGGGAGCCCGGACGGCACCGCCGACGTCGTGCGCGAGATCGCCGCGGCGGACCCGCGGGTCCACCTGCTCGAGCGGAGCGGCAAGCTCGGCCTGGGCACGGCGTACGTCGCCGGCTTCCGCTGGGGACTCGACCGCGGCTACCCGCTCCTGGTCGAGATGGACGCCGACGGTTCGCACCCGGCGGACCGTCTGCCCGCGCTGATCGAGGCGGTCCGCTCCGACGAGCAGGTCGCGCTGGCGATCGGTTCGCGTTGGGTGGCCGGCGGGTCGGTCGTCGACTGGCCCCTCCGGCGCGAGGTCCTGAGCCGCGGGGCGAACACGTACGCGCGGATCCTGCTCGGGCTCGGCGTCCGCGACGTCACGGCCGGCTACCGCGTCTACCGAGCCGACACCATCGCGTCGATGGACCTGTCGTCGGTCGACTCGAAGGGGTACTGCTTCCAGGTCGACATGACCCTCCGCGTCGACGACCTCGGCGGTCGGATCGTCGAGGTACCGATCCGGTTCCGCGACCGCGTGCACGGCGTCTCCAAGATGAGCCAGTCCATCGTGGTCGAGGCGATGCTGCGCGTCACGCAGTGGGGCATCCAGCGACGGCTCGGCCGGCGACGCGACCGGCGCTGAGCGGTCCCGGACGGCGATCCACCGCCTGCGGCCCCGTCCGCCGACGGACGGGCGGCGGTCGCGGTCGCGCAGCTGGCCTCGAGGCGCGCGTCAGCGGTGCGGCAGGTGCCGCCGCCAGGATCGTCGTCGGGCGGCCACCACCAGGACCGTGACGAAGACCATCAGTCCGGCCCCGTGCAGCAGGTAGCTCTCGGCCGTGCTGGTGACGCCGAGGAGCACGAGCACGGCGGCCGGCCAGACGTACGCGACACCCGGGAACGTCGTCGCGGTGACCCATGCCCGCGCGAACGCGAGCAGGGCGGTGAGGCCGAGGATGATCGTCCCACCGAGGCCGATCTGCAGCCACGCGTCGACGAACGCGTTGAGTCCGGACGTGAAGCGGTTGTCGTCGGGATCGAGGAACGTGACGTACGGCACGACGGCCTCGTGAGGCCACGAGCCGACCCAGCCCCAGCCCTGGATCGGGTGGACGGCGGCGAAGGTGCGGATCTGCGCCCACAGGTCGAACCTGGTCGCGGTCCCACCGGCCGCGCCGATCTCGGCGAGCACGCGGTGCCGGAAGAGCACGCCGATCGCGACGAGCAGCAGCACGGCCGCCCCGAGGACGCCGTTCACCACCGGCCGTGTCGCTGGCTTCGCGTGCCGGAGTGACCAGAGCGCCAACGCCGTCGCGGCGAGCGCGACCATCGCCAGGCCGGTGATCGGCGACTGCACGAGCATGAGCGCGAGGACGGCGAGGGCGGTCGACGCGACCGCCCGCCACGTGGTGACGGACCGGGTGAGGAACTCGACCACGAACGTCACGAGCGCCATCGCCGCGATGAGTCCCATGAAGTTGCGGGTGCCACCGATGCCCTGGATCGGTCCGCCGTACGCGATGTCGCCCCGGATGCCGAGCGCGGGGAACGGCACGTCGAGCACCAGCCCGGAGAGGACCTCCAGGCCGAGCGCGGTGACGAGCATGATGCGGAACGCGTCCCCGGAGGCCCGGATCACCTGCACCAGGTCACGTCCGAGCGCCAGGTAGAGGCCGAGCCCGACGAAGCCGACGGTGCTGACGGTGCCGCGGAGCGCCACCCACGAGTACTCGCTCCAGAGCACGCTCAGGGCGCAGTACCCGACGAAGGCGAGGAGGGACAGGGGGAGGACGCCGTGCCACTCGATGCGGTAGCGCTGGCCGAGCAGGCTGAGGCCGGCGAGGAGGAACAGGACGGCGAGGGCCGCGTCGACCCCGGCGGTGCCGAGGAGCGCTTCGGCCGTCGGCTGCCCGAAGGCGAACAGGACGATGACGGTGGCGAGCGCCTGGCTGAAGTGCCCGCCCGCCGAGAACCCGATCCAGGCGGAGAGGTAGCGCCGGGCGCGCACGCGTCTCGTCAGCCGTCCGTCCGTCACGTGTCCATCTTGGCGCACGCGCATCCGAGCAGCGGCATCACGGCTCGTCGATATTGCGGATCGACGATGTCGCCGCTACCGTCCACCCGTGGACCGCGCGACGACGAGGACGACCCCGCCATGGCTCAGCACCGCAGTCGCAGCGGTCCTCGTCGGGCTCGCGACGACGGCGATCGCCTGGTGGCGGCTCGGCCCCGTCACGCGCGGGACGGTCTGGGCGGAGGACGGCGGGCTGTTCCTCCGGGAGCGCATCGCCCTCGGCGCCGTCGACTCGCTGCTGCACCCGTACGCCGGGTACCTGCACCTGGTGCCGCGACTGCTCGTCGACCTCGGCCGGGCACTGCCGGTGGAGGACTACGGACGGGTGCTCTCGGGCGGCTCGTGCGCCGTCGTCGGTGGGCTCGCAGCCGTCGTGTACGTGCTCGCACGCGACGCCGTGCCGTCCGGGCCGGTCCGGGCGGTGCTCGCGGCGGCACCGGCGCTGCTCCCGCTCGCACCGGTCGAGATCAGCGGCAACGCCGCCAACCTGCACTGGTTCATGCTCGCCGCTGCGCCCTGGCTGTTCGCGTACCGTGCGCGGACCTGGGCGGGGGCCGCGGCAGTCGCCGCCGTGACGGTGTTCGTCGTGCTCACCGAACTGCAGACCGTCCTGTTCCTGCCGCTGCTCGCCCTGGCCTGGTTCCCGGTCCGCGACGCGTCCGGTGCGCGGAGCTGGCCGCGTGCGCTCCCCGTGACCGTCGTGGCCCTGGCCGGGTGCACCGCACAGGTGGTCGCGGCGGTCACCGACGAGCGCGCGGCCGATCCCGGACCCGTGGCGTTCGCCGACGTGCTCGCGGGCTGGGTCCTGCAACCGGTGGTCGGTCTCTGGACGCCGGACGTCGGTGCCGTCGCGGGGACGGTCGTGGCGTCCGGTTGGGCCCCGGTCCTGCTGCCGGTCGTGGCCCTCGCGCTCGTCGTCATCGCGTCGCTGTGGACCGGGAACGCCCGCAGCCGGTGGGTGACCATCGCGCTCGCGGTCGCCTCGGGCGGGGTGTGGTGGGCGGCACTGATCGCGAACGGAGGATCGGCCCGAGCGTGGTCGGACCCGCAACCGGACCTCGTGGGTGCCGGGCCGCTGCGGTACACGGCCGCGTCCGGACTCCTGCTGCTGACCGCCGTCCTGGTCGCGGCCGGCGCGCTCGTCGGGACCGGGCGTCGGGACCGACGCGGGCCCTCCCCGCAGACCGACGAGCGGACGGGGCGGCGGCGCGCCCGACGTCGAGCGGCGACGACGGGAGGCGCTGTGCGGCGTGCCGCCCAGGTCACCGGTTGGGCGCTGGTCGCCGCGGTGCTGACGACGTCGGTGCTGCACGCGGCTCCGGGACCGACCCGCAGGAGCGACGGCCCGGTCTGGGGCGAACAGGTGCCGGCCGCCGTGGCCGCTTGTGCCGGCGACCCCACGCGGGTCGTCGATGTCAAGACGGCCCCGTGGGGCGCGCAGGTGCCGTGCTCCTGGCTCCTCCGACCGTGACCGCGGTGCCGGGCGCGGTCAGTCCGTCGCCGGCTGCCGGAACTCGCGACGAGCGGAGGGGACGCGCATGCCGTCGCCCGTCGACGCCGGCTCCTCGCCGACCAGGACCACCCGGGCCTTGATCGCCAGCAGGGCGAAGAGGACCCAGTACCCCTGGTAGAGCAGACGGGACTCGGCCACGGACTGCACGAGCAGGGCGACCACCACCAGCAGCGGCAGGAGCGAGACCGGTTCGAACGGACGCGGGGACAGGGCGCTGTCGTACCCGACGCGGGTGGCGGAGGCCCAGGCCCGACCGGCGGTCGTCGTGACGTAGACCGCGAACAGGAGCAGGCCGATGATGCCGGTCTGCATCCAGACGTCGAGGTAGGCATCGTGGGCCTGCAGGTAGGTGACACCCTTGCGGTGCGCGAGGTCGGCGAGCGTCGGGATGGACGGCCACCAGTACCCGATCCACCCCCAGCCGAGGACCGGGTGCTGGTCGACCAGACCGAGCACCTGCTCCCAGATCCGGCCACGCCCGGTCGCATCGGCACCCTTGCCGAGCAGCTCGGACACCGCGCCGCGGGTGAGCACCGCCGCGGTGGTGACGATCCCCGCGCCGACGAGGACGGCCAGGTACCGCGGAGTGCGTCGTTCCGTCGGGACGCCCCGGATCCAGAGCGCGACGGCGGCGACCACGGCGACGACGACGGCAGCTGCCAGGACGGTCGACGACCGGGTGAGGAGCAGGACCGCGACCGCCAGGACCGCCCAACCGACCGCCCGCGTGCGGCGGATCCGGCCCTCGGCGAACTGGACGGCCACGGCGATGAGGGCGAGCAGGGCGACCATGGCGAGCAGGTTCGCGTTGCCCGGGAGGCCCTGGATGCGTCCGCCGGTGAGGAGTTCGGCCCGCGACGAGTAGAACGCGTCCGGGACGTCGCGGTCGCCGTAGTCCGTCCAGATCGGTGCGATCGGGTGCCGGACCACGACGGCGACGACGGCCTCGAACGCCAGCGAGAGCAGGAGCACCCACCGCATCGCGACGCTCAGCGCGTCGAGGATGCGACGCCAGGTCAGTGTCGACGCGATCGCGAACGCGACCGCCGCGCAGAGGACCTGCGCGGTGATGCTCGCGAGGGTCGCCGGACGCCAGTGCGACCACACCACGGACACCAGGCACCAGGCCAGGAACACCCAGAGCGCCAGGGGAGTCCGGGTCAGCGGGGGCCGTGCCCGGACGAGGACGGAGACGCCCCCCGCCCCGAGCGCCGCCCAGACCACGGCGGCGCCGTACCAGGTGAGGGTGTTCGGCACGGCGTCGCCGGCGAAGAGCACGGAGAGGACGGCCACGGCGAAGGCGTGGGCTTCCCGCTCGGGTACGGTCCCACGCGAGAGCGGCCAGGTGTTCGTCACGACGTCAGGGTACCCGGCAGGCGGAAGCCGGACGGCGTCACCGCCGCAGCGCCCGGAGTGCGTCGGCGATCTCGTCACCGAGGTAGGGCGCGAGCGTCACCGCGAACGTGTTGGTGAGGTGCGTGCGGTCCCGGTGGACGAGGACCCCGCCGATCACGGCAGGGCAGGTCGTGGACGTGCAGTAGTACTGCGTGAGGTCGACCACCCTGGCCGCGCCGGGCATCCGGGCGGCGGCCTGCTCGCTGCCGTCGAACAGGCCGAGGGCGTCGTCGCGGGTGCTGTCACACGCGTCCGTCGTCGGACCCGACATCTGGCCGACGCACGCCACGACGTCGGTACGGGCCGTCGGGTTGTCCCGGATGGCAACGATCGGGATGCCGACGTCGGCCGCCGCTCGCCAGGCGTCGACCAGGCCGTCGACCACGGTGTCCTCCGAGGAACGGCCGGCGGCGGCGACGACGGGACCGTTGCCGGTCGAGTGCGTGACGACCAGGCCATCGAGGTCGGCGTGCGACCGGAGGTACGTCATCGCGTTCTGCTTCCAGGCGGCACAGTCGTCGATCTGCTCCTGCGTGTTCGCGACCTGCACGGCGGTCGTCAGGTAACAGCTCGTGTGCCCCGCGACGTCGATCCGCCAGTTCCTGGCCTGGGCGATCCGCTCGTAGGTGTCGACGAGCACGTTGTTGTGCGAATCGCCGATCGCGATGAGGTGCTCCGTGTACCCGGAGGCGGGGCCCAGCCGGCAGACGTTGAAGGCGCTGGAGTCGTTCGACCAGCACGCGGGGCGGTTCGCGTCGTCACCCAGCGCGTTCGCCGCTGCCGGCACCCGGACGTCGGCGAGTGCCGGGTTGACACAGGGTTCCGGCGACGAGATGCGGGCCGCCGCGCCGTAGCACGGGACGTCACCGCGAGCGAGGCGTTCGGCGAACTGCGCCGCCTGCACCTGCTGGACGTGGAGTGCGGTGAGGGTGGCCGCTCCGAGCGCGACGACGAGCACGGTGCCGATCGCGCCGTACAGGGCGACCCGGCGCGGTCGGAGCGCCGACACCCGGGACGAGGACCGGATCGGCTCCTCGACGAGCAGGGTCGTGACCGACGCGACGACGGCTGTGCCGACGAGGACCGCGACCTTGTCCTTCGTCGTGAGTTCGTGGCGCGTGAGGATCGGCAGGAGCACGATCGCCGGCCAGTGCCAGAGGTACACGGCGTACGAGATGCGACCGGCGAAGGCGATCGGCGCCAGCCGACCCACGGCCTGGAGGCCGGAGCGTCCACCGGAGAGGACCACGAGGCCGGCCGCGGCGACCGGCAGGACCGCGGCGACGCCCGGGTACGGGGTGGCCGGTGTGATGACGAAGAGGGCGACGACGAGTCCCACGGCTCCCGCCCAGGCGCCGAGCACCGAGCACCAGCGTCCCGCTGCCGTGCGCGCGGCGGCGGCGAGCGGGACGGTGGCGGCGAGGCCACCGACGGCGAACTCCCAGGCGCGGGTGGCCGTGGAGAAGTAGGCGACCCCGGCCGCGGTCTCGGTCTGCGCGATGCTCCAAGCGAGCGAGCAGACGACGACCGCGCCGAGCACGACCCGCGCGGTGACCACCGGTGACGTGCCGCTCCGCCCGACACGGCGGGACAGCCAGACCGCGGCGAGCAGCAGGAGCGGGAGGGCGATGTAGAACTGCTCCTCGACCGACAGCGACCAGAAGTGCTGGAACGGCGACGGCTGGTTCCCCTGCGCGAGGTAGTCGACCGCGTCCGCCGCGAGCTGCCAGTTCTGCACGTAGACCGTCGACGCGATGAGCTCCCGGCCGTACTGCCCCCACAGTGCGCTCGGTACCCACAGCAGGACCGCGACGCCGGTCGCCGCGATCGTCAGGAACGCACCCGGGAGCAGCCGTCGCGCCCGCCGGGACCAGAACCGACCGAGCCGGACCCGACCCGTGGCGACGACCTCGCGCAGCAGGTGGCCGGTGATGAGGTAGCCGGAGATGACGAAGAAGACGTCGACGCCGACGAACCCGCCGGGGAGCCGGTTCGGCCACAGGTGGTAGAGCACGACGGCGACCACCGCGAACGCGCGGAGCCCCTGGACGTCCCAGCGGGTCCGGTCGTCGCGTCGCGCCCCGGGGGTGCGACGCGATCGTCGGGTCGGCGACTCCACCGTGCTCGCAGTCATCAGCCGAGAGTCTACGGTGGTCGCCGGTAGGCTCGGGCGCATGTTCCTCGGCATCACGAACACCCCGCGCGACTACGCCTGGGGGTCCGTCTCCGCGATCCCCGAACTGCTCGGACGGACCGTCACCGGCGTCCCGCAGGCCGAACTCTGGCTCGGGGCCCACGCGGGCAGCCCCAGCGTGGTCGTGAACCCCGCGACGGTCGGCGGCGCGGACACGCTCCTCGACTGGATCACCGCGGAACCGGAGGTCGCCCTCGGCGCGGACCGTCATGGTCTGCCGTTCCTGCTCAAGGTCCTCGCCGCCGCGGCACCGCTGTCGCTGCAGGCGCACCCGACCCCCGAGCAGGCCCGGGAGGGCTTCGACCGCGAGGAAGCCGCCGGGGTCCCGCTCGACGACCCGGCGCGCAACTACAAGGACCCGTTCCCGAAGCCGGAACTCGTCGTCGCCCTGAGCGAGCGGTTCGAGGCGCTGAGCGGCTTCCGCCCGGTGGCCGAGGCGCTCGCCGAGGTCGAGGCGCTCGACGCCGACTCCGGCCGTCTCGGCCCACTCGTCGTGCACCTGCAGCACGGGCTCGAGGACACCGTCCGGTGGCTCGAGGAGACCGACGACTCGGCCCGTGCGGTCATCGGCGCGGTCGGGCACCTCGCGGTCGAGGCCGTCGCCGCCGCCGGTCCGGACGGCTCGGTCACACCGAACACCGCGACGGCGGCGGACCTCGCCCGCACCTACCCCGACGACCCGGGCGTCGTGGTGTCGCTCCTCATGCACCGGGTGACGCTCGCCCGCGGCGAGGCGATGTACCTGCCCGCCGGGAACATCCACGCCTACCTCGACGGGCTCGGCATCGAGCTCATGGCGCCCTCGGACAACGTCCTCCGGGGTGGCCTGACGCCGAAACACGTCGACGTGCCGGAGCTGCTCCGGGTGCTCGACTTCGCCGCGCACCCGGCGCCGCTCCTCGAGCCCGAACACCTCGCGCCCGCCGTGGACCGCTTCGCGCCCGAGGGTGTCGGCTTCGCGCTGCTCCGCGTCACGAGCGAGGGGCGACCGGTCGGTCTCGGGACCGGTGGGACCGCACCGCTGGACGGACCGTCGATCGCGATCTGCACCGAGGGCGTCGTCACCCTGGTCGGAGCGCACTCGGCGACGCTGCTCCGGCAGGGGGAGTCCTGCTACATCACGCCCGACGAGGGCGACGTCACGGTCGAGGCCGACGCCGGCAGCGGGACCACCGCCACGGTGTTCATCGCGACCGGCGCGTGACGGCGGGGGTCCCACCGCCCCGGGGGCCACCGACCCGGGTGGCGGCGGCCCGTTCCGCTAGCGTGGCGGCATGAGTTGGTTGGTCACCGGCGGTGCCGGGTACATCGGGTCCCACGTCGTCCGAGCGCTCGGCGCGGCGGGCATCGACACGGTCGCGTACGACGACCTGTCGAGCGGCTTCCGGGCGTTCGTGCCGCATGACGTCCCGTTCGTCCAGGGCACGATCCTCGACGGCGCGCTCCTCGAACGCACGATGCGGGACCACGGCGTGACCGGGGTCGTGCACGTCGCCGGGTTCAAGTACGCCGGGGTGTCGGTCGAGCGCCCGCTGCACACGTACGAGCAGAACGTGACCGGGATGGCGACGCTCCTCCGCGCCACGGCCGAGGCCGGGGTCGACAAGGTCGTCTTCTCGTCGAGCGCCGCGGTCTACGGCACGCCGGACGTCGACGTCGTGGTGGAGGAGACCCCGAAGGCACCGGAGTCGCCCTACGGTGAGTCGAAGTTGATCGGCGAGTGGCTGCTGCGGGACATGGAGGTCGCGCGCGGCTTCACGACGACCTCGCTGCGCTACTTCAACGTCGTCGGGTCGGGGGAGCCGGACCTGTACGACGCGAGCCCGCACAACCTGTTCCCACTCGTCTTCGACGCCCTGCTCGCGGGTCGGACGCCGCGGATCAACGGTGACGACTACGCGACGCCGGACGGGACCTGTGTCCGCGACTACGTCCACGTCGCGGACCTCGCGCACTCGCACGCGGTCGCGGCCCGGAAGCTCGAGTCCGGCGAACCGCTGCAGCGCGCGTACAACCTCGGCAGCGGTGACGGCGTCAGCGTCCGGCAGATCATGGACGCGATGGCCCGGGGGACCGGCATCGACTTCCGACCCGAGATCGCGCCGCGGCGCGCCGGCGACCCGGCCCGCATCGTCGCGACCGGTGAGGCCGCCGCACGGGACCTCGAGTGGGCGATGCGGCACACGCTCGACGACATGGTGACGAGTGCCTGGGAGGCCCGCCGGCACGCCGCCTGACCGGGCGCCGCGCGCGTCGACCGGGTGGCTGCACCGGCCACGCGGGTCGATCCGTGTCCCCCGGAACGGGTCCGGACCCGATGCGACACGCCCGAATGGGGGACATGCCACGGCGGAACGCGGAGGGCCTCCTATGATCCGCGACTTGACTCCGGGGAATCACACCGCTGTAATTACACCGACGGCATCGTCGTCAGGGCCGCAACCGAGACGTCAAGGGGTGATCAGGGTGAGTGCATCCGACTTCGAAGCCGGAGTACCGGACGACTGGCACGTCGACCCCGTGGCGCTCGGTGTGCCGGGTGTCCGCCGCACGACCGACGCCGACGACGAGAACCCGCTCTCGTGGCAGGTGGACTCGCTCTGTGCGCAGACCGACCCCGAGGCGTTCTTCCCCGAGAAGGGCGGCTCCACCCGCGAGGCGAAGAAGATCTGCACCTCCTGCGAGGTCCGGGCGCAGTGCCTCGAGTACGCCCTCGAGAACGACGAGCGCTTCGGGATCTGGGGCGGCCTCTCCGAACGTGAGCGTCGGAAGCTGCGCAAGCGCGCCTGAGCGCGCGCGGCCGACGACCCGTCGGCCACCTTCGCAACGCGCCGCCCCACCCACCGGCACCGCGCCTCCCGGCCCGTAGAGTGGCGCCGTCATGCAGCCCAGTGCCTCCTCACGTCACGTCACAGCGATCCTCGTCGCCGCCGACGCGGCGGACCACCTCGACCGCACGCTGAACGCCCTCGCTGCGCAGACCCGTCCGCCCGAGGCGCTCGTCGTCGTCGACGTCGGGTCCACCGACGGCTCGACCTCGGAACTCTCGTTCGGCGGCAGTGCCCAGCTCTCCCGGATCCCGGCCGGTCGACCGTTCGGGGAGGCCGTGCGCCACGGCGAACGGGTGGCCCCCCGCGCCGACCCCGAGGACGGCGTCGACGAGTGGCTCTGGCTCGTCGGGCACGACAACAGCCCGACACCGGGCACCCTCGCCGCGCTCCTGGCGGCCGTCGAGATCGCCCCGTCGGTCGCGATCGCCGGTCCCAAGCTCGTCCACGTCGACGACCCGGCGCGCATCGCGGCGTTCGGCGAGAGCATGACCCGTCTCGGGCGCTCCGTCACCCTGGTGCAGGACGAACTCGACCAGGGGCAGCACGACCGGCAGACCGACGTGCTCGGCGTCTCGGCCGGCGGCATGCTCGTCCGGCGGTCCGTGTGGAACAGCCTCGGCGGGTTCGACCCGGCGCTGCCCGACGTGGACGCGGCCCTCGACTTCTCCGTCCGCGCGCGACTCGCGGGACACCGCGTCGCCGTCGTGCCCGAGGCCCGCGCCACCAGCGCCGGGCCGATCGAGGAGTTCGGCCGCGCCAGGGTCTCCGAGCGTCGCCGCGTGCGGATGCACCGGCAGGCACAGCTGCACCGCCGGCTCACCTACGCACCCGCCGGTGTGCTCTGGCTGCACTGGCTCACGCTCCTGCCCTTCGCCCTGGGCCGCGCGATCGGGCACCTCGTGGCGAAGCACCCCGCAGCGGTCGGCGGCGAACTGGCCGCGGCGTTGGCGGTCGCCTTCGGCGGTGGTGTCCGACGTGCCCGGCGCACCCTGGCCGCGAACCGGAAGACCGGGTGGGCGGCCATCGAACCCCTCCGGGTCAGCTGGCGACGGGTGCACGAACACCGGACGACCTCGCGGGACGTCGAACTCGCACGGGCGGAGGACGCACCGGTCGCCCGCGCGTCCTTCCTCGGCGACGGCGGTGTCTGGGTCGTGCTCGCCGCGGTCGTGCTGAGCGTCGTGACCTCGTTCCCCCTGCTCGGTTCCCCGGCGCTCACCGGCGGCGGGCTCCTGCCGCTCAGCACCGACGTCGAGGACCTCTGGCGGAACGTCGGGTACGGCTGGCACTCCCTCGGCACCGGCTTCACCGGACCGTCCGATCCGTTCGCCGCGGTGCTCGCCGTCCTCGGGTCGATCACGTTCTGGTCGCCGTCCACGTCGGTCGTCATCGTGATGCTGCTCTCCTTCCCGCTCGCCGCGCTCGGGGCATGGGGGGCCGTGCGCAAGGTGACGACGCGGACCTGGGTGCCGGTCATCGGCGCCGTGCTCTACACGCTCGCCCCCGCGCTCGTCGGTGCGGTCACCTCCGGTCACCTCGGCGCCGTGATCGCACACGTCCTGTTGCCCTGGCTCGTCCTGACGCTCGTCGAGGCGCACCGCTCCTGGGCGTCCGCCTCGGGTGCCGCGTTGCTCTTCGCGGTCGTCGCCGCCTCGGCACCGTCGCTCCTGCCGGTGCTGCTCGTCGGGTGGCTGGTCGCCCTCGTGGTCGGCTTCCGGCATGCGCACCGACGCGTCTTCGTGCCGGTCCCGGCGGCCGTGCTGTTCCTGCCGCTGGTCCTCGCTCAGGTGGGCAGGGGGAACCCGCTCGCCGTGTTCGCCGACCCGGGCGTGCCGACGGCCACACCGGCGCCGAGCGCACTCCAGCTCGCGATCGGGCAGCCGCTGCCGGACTGGAACGGCTGGCTGTCCGCGACCGCGCCCCTCGGCCTCGGCACCGTGGTGCTGCCGGTCGCGATGGCGGTCCTGGCGCTGCCGGTCGCAGCGAGTGCCCTCGGTGCCGTGCTCGGACACCGCTGGACCCTGGCGGCGACCGCGCTCGTCGCCGCGCTCGTCGGCTACGCGACCGCTTTCGGCGCCACGCACCTCGCCGTCACCGGTGTCGGGTCGACGACGACGATCGTCTGGCCGGGCAGCGCGCTCTCCGTCATGGCGCTCGCGCTCGTGCTCGCCGCCTGCATCGGCATCGACACCGTGCCGCGCGCGGCCCCGGTCGTCGGGCTCGTCGCGAGCGTCTTCGCCGCCGTCGCCGTCGCGCCCGCGTTCGCCGCCTTCTACCTCGACCGTGCGGCGATCCAGCCGACCTCCGGCCGGGTGCTGAGCGCGTACGTCAACGCCGAGGCGCAGGCGAACCCGGACGTCGGCACCCTCGTCGTGCAGCCGCAGACCGACGGCTCGCTCGCGGTCGCCCTCGAACGCGGGCAGGGGTCGACGCTGGACGACCAGTCGACGCTCGACGCGACCGCGCTGTCGCTCAGCCGGTCCGGTGCACGACTGGCGACGCTCGCGGGCAACCTCGCGAGCCGCAGCGGCTACGACCCGGAGCCCGCGCTGCGGGAACTCGGCGTCAGCTTCGTGCTGCTCGACGACGCCCCCGACGACCTCGAGGCCCGGGCGGTGCACGACCGTGCGGCCGGGGCGATCGGGCAGAACGCGCTCTTCACGAGCATCGGTGAGACGACGAACGGTGCGCTCTTCCACTACGAGGGCGACGTCGACCGGACGAGCACCGGGTCCGCCGCCGCGAAGGCCACGCACGTGCTGTACCTCGTGGTGATCGGGATCGTGTTCGGCGCCGCCGCGCTGCTCGCCGTCCCGACCGCACCCCGGCGACGCCGTGCCACCTCGAACGTCATCGAGGCCGACGAACCCGCCACCACCTTCGACGAGGAGCGTGACGAATGAGCACGAGCACCGCGCGCCGCTGGGCGCTCCGCGGCACCGCGACCGCCGTCGCCGTCGTCGTCGCCGCCGGCACGATCGCCGCCGCGCACACGATCGGCACCACCGTGACGCCTGGTCACCCCGCAGGTCGGACGGTGACCCCGGTCCCGGCCGCGGCGGAACGCGTCTGCGCGGGCAGCGCGCTCCGGCTGTCCGACGACGCCGGCAACGACGCCACCCGGGCGAGCGCGGTCGGCTCACCGGAGATCGCGAGCGCCACCACGGGTACGGGCGTGGAGCGGAGCCGGCTCGAGGGGTCGAACACCGGCGGCAGCGAGCCGACCCTGCTCACCGCCCCGGCCGGGGACACCGCGCCGCAGGTCGCGGGGAGCAGCGTCCAGAGCGTGTCCGACGGCGACCTGGTCGGCACCGGGGCGGCGTCGTGCGAGGACCCGTCGCAGTCGACCTGGCTGCTGGGCGGCTCCACGGAGACCGGCCGGACCAGCCTCGTCACGCTCGCCAACCCCACCGACGTCAACGCGACCGTGGACCTCGCGATCGCCGATGCGGAGGGCACGGTCAGCGCCCCGGGCACGACCGGCATCGTCGTCGCGCCGAACTCGCAGAAGGTCGTGCCGCTCGCCGGCTTCGTCACCGACCAGGGTGCGACGGTGGTGCACGTCACCTCGACCGGCGGCCAGATCGTCGCGCACATGCAGGAGACCGTCGTGCGGACGCTCACCCCCGGCGGGTTCGACATCGTCTCGGGCGGTGCCGCTCCGGCACGGACCCAGGTCATCCCCGCGGTCGTGCTCGACGACGCCGAGGGCGCGCAGCGTGGCGAGGACACCGCCGACGCGGCACCCGTCCTCCGCCTCTACGTGCCCGGGGACCGCACCGCCCGGGTGACGCTCGGCATCACGACCGCGGACGGCGGCGGCACCACGGTGGACGCCACCGCGGAACCGGGCATCGTCACCGACGTGCCGCTCGACGACTTCCCCGACGGCCGGTACTCGTTCACGATCACCTCGACGGTGCCGATCGTCGCCGCGGCACGCACGACGACGCCGACCGAGGACGGTCGGACGGACCTCGGCTGGTTCGCCTCGGCGGAACCGCTCGGCGACACGACCACCACCGCGGTCGCCGCCGGGTCCGGTGCCCGGCTCAACCTGGTCAACCCCACCCGCGAGGACGCCACCGTCACGATCGCCTCCGGCGACGACGCCCAGCAGGTCGCGGTCGCCTCCGGCGCCACCGCGACCGTGCGCGTGCCGAGCACGCAGCAGCTGACGATCACCGGCGCGGCGGGACTGGTCGCCGGGGTCTCGTACCAGGGCGACGACGGCATCGCCGGCTTCCCGGTCCGGCCGGCCACCGAGGTGTCCAGCCCGATGCGGGTCTACCCCTAGCGGGTCCACCCCTGGCGGGTCCACCCCTGGCGGGTCGGGCGGACCGGGCTCCGGCCACGTCCGGCAGGGCGTCGACGGTGGTGCTGCGAGCGCGGCACCGACCGGGAGGCCCGGGTCACCAGTGCCGGTACCGGTCGGGTGCCAGGTCCCACGGGTCCTTGTCGATGAGCTCGGCGACGGCGCGGAACACCGCGGTCTCGACGACGATGCGTCGGTCCACGTCGTCCTTCTCCGGGCTGTGCGTCACGCGCTCCACCGGGATCCGGAACACCGTGACGCGGCGGCCGACGCGGTCGACGCGCCACCGTGGCAGTGCGTCCGGGAGGGACGTGTCGTGCGGCATGTCGGCGACCTGGAAGACGACGCCGGCGAGTTCCTCCGGCCAGAGACCGACCAGGTAGTGCGCGGTGTCGCCGACGATGCGGTCGAAGACCTCGGCGCGGGTGGTCACCGGCGCGAGCTCGGGACCGGTCACGCTCGACCGGTGGCCCCGGCCGTGCCGGGAACGGCCGCGGGCACGGTCGACTCGCGGGACGGGCGGGGGCTTGCGGCGCATCCGCCCATCGTACGCGGCGGCCCCCACGGCGGCTGCCGGTAGGGTCGCAGGCGGTATGGACGTACGGATCTGCAGCAAGGTCGCCTGTGGCGCGGGCGCCTCGGCGACCCTGACGTACGACTACGCCGACTCGATGGTGGTCGTCGGACCGCTGTCCACGCGCGTCGAGCCGCACGGCTACGACCTCTGCGCTCGACATGCGGCGACCCTCCGGGTACCCCGCGGGTGGCAGGTCGTCCGGCGGGACCCGCCACCGAGGACACCGGACCGCACCGCGCCCTGACCCGGGTCGGTGGCGCATGCGACACTGGTCCGCATGCCGATCGAAACCCGCGCAGCCGTCCCGTTCCGCGTCGCCGACCTCACCCTGGCCGAGGCCGGCCGACACCAGATCCGCCTCGCCGAGAACGAGATGCCCGGCCTGATGGCCCTGCGCGAGGAGTTCGGCTCGTCGCAGCCGCTCGCGGGTGCGCGCATCGCAGGCTCCCTGCACATGACGGTGCAGACGGCCGTCCTCATCGAGACCCTCGTCGCGCTCGGCGCGCAGGTCCGCTGGGCGAGCTGCAACATCTTCTCCACGCAGGACGAGGCCGCGGCCGCGATCGCCGTCGGCCCGACCGGGACGCCCGACGCGCCGGCCGGCGTGCCCGTGTTCGCCTGGAAGGGCGAGACGCTCGAGGAGTACTGGTGGTGCACCACCCAGGTGTTCGACTGGAGCGCAGAGGCCGCGGCGGCCGGGGCGGACTGGACCGGGCCGAACCTCATCCTCGACGACGGCGGTGACGCGACGATGCTCGTGCACACCGGTGCCGACGCCGAGGCAGCCGGCCGCGTGCCCGAGGCCGGTGCGGACGCCAGCGCCGAGTGGAAGATCGTGCTGGCCACGGTCGCCGCCTCGCTCGAGGAGTCCCCGGACCGCTGGACCCGCATCGCAGCCGAGGTGCAGGGCGTCACGGAGGAGACCACGACGGGCGTGCACCGGCTGTACGAGCTGGCCCGGAACGGCGAGCTGAAGTTCCCGGCGATCAACGTGAACGACTCCGTGACGAAGTCGAAGTTCGACAACAAGTACGGCATCCGCCACTCGCTGCCCGACGGGCTGAACCGGGCCACCGACGTCCTGATCGGTGGCAAGGTCGCGTTCGTCGTCGGCTACGGCGACGTCGGCAAGGGCGCCGCCGAGGCCCTCCGCGGCCAGGGCGCCCGCGTCATCGTCAGCGAGGTGGACCCGATCTGCGCGCTCCAGGCGGCGATGGACGGCTACCAGGTCGCACGGCTGCAGGACGTCGCCGGCGAGGTCGACATCGTCGTCACCTGCACGGGCAACCTCGGCGTCGTCGGTGTCGAGGACATGCTCGCGCTGAAGCACCTCGCGATCGTGGCGAACGTCGGGCACTTCGACAACGAGATCGACATGACCGGCCTCGAGCGCCTGCCCGGTGCCGAGAAGGTCGAGATCAAGCCGCAGGTGCACGAGTGGCGCCTACCGAACGGCCGCTCGGTCCTGGTGCTCAGCGAGGGTCGGCTCATGAACCTCGGCAACGCGACCGGGCACCCGTCCTTCGTGATGAGCAACTCGTTCACCAACCAGGTGCTCGCGCAGATCGAGCTGCACACGCGCCTCGACGCCTACCCGACCGGCGTGTACGTGCTGCCGAAGCACCTGGACGAGAAGGTCGCACGCCTGCACCTCGACGCGCTCGGCGTGCGGCTCACCGAACTCCGCCCGGAGCAGGCGGCGTACATCGGTGTCGACGTCGCAGGCCCGTACAAGCCCGAGCACTACCGGTACTGACGCCGGCGGCGGTCGCGACCGGTACCGCCGGTCGGCGCGGCTCACGCCCGTCGGTCGGTCGGCCGCGCCCGGGAGCGCGACCCCGCCGGTGCGCGGGCCACGCCGGTCCGCGGCGCCGCCGGACAGCGCGGTGCCGCCTGACAAGACGGCGCCGCCGGACAGCGTGGCTGCGACGCTCGGGAAGCCGGTCAGCGCGGCCGCGCCGGTCAGCGTGGCCGCGCCGGTCAGCGCGGGAAGCCGGGCGGGCGGGCACCCGCCACACCGGTGGCCGTGTCGAGCGCGCGCAGCCGGGAGCTGAACGCGCGGGCGTCACGCTGTCGTCGGAGCGCCACGACGCCGGCCAGGAACTCCTCCGGCGGCACCGGCGGGACCGGGTGCGCGTACTCGGCGACCTCGGCCGCGAGGGCGCGGGCCGCGGCGTCCCGGTGCGCCGGTCGTACGGACCCGGCCCCGCGGAAGAACGCGCCGAGCCGGTTCTCGAGACGCTGGGGCAGCGCTCGGACGTCGGCCACGCGGGCCCAGCCTGCCAGTGACGGCGGCAATGACACCGACGGGGCAGCGGA
This sequence comes from Curtobacterium sp. MCBD17_032, assembly GCF_003234855.1. GTDB lineage: Bacteria > Actinomycetota > Actinomycetes > Actinomycetales > Microbacteriaceae > Curtobacterium. Next base: position 44,961 of record NZ_QKTO01000003.1, on the reverse strand, counting down.
GCGCGGGAGTCGTTCGTGCTGGACCACGGTGCCGGCGAGCAGGTCGCCGAGGCGGCGCGGTCGGGAGCCGAACAGGGCGACCACGAGCGCGAGTGACCCGACGGTGCCCCAGAGCTCGAGCAGACCGACCAGTGACCGGGTGAACGCGTGTCGGAAGGCCACCGCGCCGCCGTCGAGTCGGACCACCCGCGTCCCGAGCGTGTACCGCCCGACGCTCTTGCCCCGGGTCGCCGTCTCGACGGCCGCGGGGACGAGCACGAACACGGTCACGACGACGGCGATCTGCGACGCAGCGGCCCAGGCGTCGTCGACGCCTGCCGGCCAGACGCGCGACAGGCCGATGAGCGACATCACGAGGAGCGCGCCGAGGCAGAGCGCGTCGAGGAGCGCTGCCGCGAGACGGAGCACGATGCCCGCCGGGACGACGTCGAGCGCGACCGCCTCGCCGACGACGAGCGCGTCGTCGGTGTCGTCGAGCGCGCGGACGAACCGTCCGTCCGCCAGGTCGCGGGGCGTGCTGCGCTTCGGCATGGGATCATCTTGGCGGAAGCGTGCCACGAGCGGCAGGACGAGCTCGACAGGGTGACGGTGGGGGCGACGTGCCGGTCGACGCCGTGACGGCCGACGGCGGCGGAGGACCGAGGGGGAGACGGATGGACCTGGACGCGTACGCGGACGTGCACCGCGAGCGGTGGGCGGAGCTCGACCGGCTCGCCCGGCGCCACCCGTCCTCCGGTGCCGACGTCGACCGCCTGGTCGCCGGGTACCAGGCCGCCGCGACCGACCTCGCGCGGATCCGGGCCGCCGCGCCCCGGTCCGCCACGGGGGACCGGCTGTCCCTGACCCTGCACCGCGCCCGGCTCCGGTTCACCGGGACACCGGCCGACCCGCTGACCGTGCTGACCCGGTTCTTCGCACTGCAGCTGCCCGCGGCGCTGTACCGCATCCGCTGGGTGACCGTCTGGGTCGCGGTCGCGACCGTCCTCGTCGCGAGCATCACGGCGGTCTGGATCGCCTCCACGCCGGGCGCCGTCGCCACCTTCGGCACGGATGCCGCGCTCCGGCAGTACGCGACCCGGGACTTCGTCGACTACTACTCGGACCACGGCCTCGGTGCCTTCACCGCGCAGGTCTGGACGAACAACGCGTACATCGCGGCGAGCATGGTCGCGTTCGGGATCACCGGACTGTTCGTGCCGTACGCGATCATGCAGAACGCGGTGAGCCTCGGTGTCTCGGCGTCGATCATGCACTCGCAGGGGCGGCTCGGCGACTTCTTCCTCTACATCGCACCGCACGGGCAGCTCGAGTTGTACTCGATCTTCCTCGCGGGCGGTGCCGGCCTCATGATCGCCTGGTCGTGGATCGCCCCCGGCGCGCGGACCCGCGCACAGGCCCTCGCCGAGGACGGGCGGGCGCTGATCACGGTCGCGATCGGGCTGGTGCTCACGCTGCTGCTGTCCGGGGTCGTCGAGGCCACCGTCACCCGGCAGGAGTGGCCGTGGCCGGTGAAGATCGGCATCGGGACGGTCGCGCTCGCCCTGGTCCTGGCGTACCAGTGGGTGCTCGGCGGTCGGGCGTACCGGGCGGGGGAGCGCGGGGACCTCGACGAGTTCGACCGCGGCGCCGCCGCGATCATCGCGGGCTGACCAGCGATCCCCCCGTCCGCCGCGACCCGCCCACCGGACGGGTTCAGAGCCTCCCGGAGGCCTTCGCCCGGATGTAGGCGTCCGCGGTGCGCGGTGGGACGTCCTCGGGCAGCCCCCGCACCACCTCGGCCCCCGCCCGGCGGGCGACGTCCGCGACGCCGTCGGCGTCGAGCAGCGTCCGTTCCGCGGCGGCGCGTCGGTACACCTGGTCGGCGTCGCGCCGCGACCACCCGGCTCGGTCCCTTCCGGCACGCCGACGCGCGAGGCCCGGCTCCGCGCCGTCCGTCGTCCCACCGGTCGCGGCCATCCGCACCACGGCTGGGTCCTCGACCGACGTGACGACCACGGCGTGCCGGCGGCCGAGCACGGGCAGCACCGCGAGCAGGTCGCCGGACGCGCCCACCGAGTCGAGGCTCGTCGCGAGCACCACGAGCGCCCGCTGCGTGGTCACCGCGTCGACGATCGCCGGGACCGCAGCCCAGTCGGTGGCGCGGAGGGCGGGCTCGGCGGTGGCCAGGGTCTCCCCGAACCGCTGCACGACGTCAGCCCGGGTGGCGCCGTGCACGCGGCCCCGGACGGTGTCGTCGAGCACGACGAGGTCGACCCGGTCCCCGGCGGCGGCGGCGAGCGCCCCGACCAGCAGCGCCGTCTCGATCGCGGTGTCCAGGCGGGGCTCGTCGTCGACCCGTCCGGCTCCGGCACGACCGGCGTCGACGACGACCAGGACCCGGCGGTCACGCTCCGGCCGCCAGGTCCGCACGACGAGGTCCTGCCGCCGGGCCGTGGCACGCCAGTCGACCGACCGGACGTCGTCCCCGCGGACGTAGTCGCGGAGGGAGTCGAACTCGGTGCCGTGCCCGCGCAGCTGCAGGGTCGTCTCGCCGTCGAGTTCCCGCAGGCGGGCCAGGCGCGACGGCAGGTGTCGCCGCGACCGGAACGGCGGGGTGACCACCAGGGCGTCCGGCGCCGCGACGACCCGTTGCCGCGCGGCGAGTCCGAGTGGGCCGGCTGCCCGGAGCGCGATCCCGGCGGTGGTGCGTCGGCCGCGACGGAAGGGGGCGAACCGCATCCGGGCGGTGCGGCGCTCGCCTCCGGGCACGGTCATCGGGATCCGACGCGGTCCGTGGCCGGCCGAGGGCTCCCACATGTCCCGGGCCACCGCCCGCAGCACCCGCCGACCGTCGTTGGCGAGCACCAGCGTCCCCTCGGCCGTGGTGTCGCGGCGGGCGAGGTGGGGCATCCGCCGTTCCACCCGCACCAGCCGCAGGTCGGCCGCCAACACGAGGTCGACGGCGGAGGCCAGCACCACGAGGCCGATCCACGCGAGACCGCCCCACCCGCTGCCGAGCAACACGGTGGGGACGATCGCGACGGCGAGGAGCGCGACGAACCGACCGGTGACGGCCACTAGATCGGCACCCGGACCTGCTCGAGCACCTGCTGCAGCACGCCGTCCGCCCCGACGCCCTCGAGTTCGGCGTCGGGCGCGATGCGGAGCCGGTGCCGCCAGACGGGCAGGAGCATCGCCTGCACGTGGTCGGGCGTGATGGCGTCGTAGCCGGTCAGCCAGGCCCAGGCCTTCGCAGCGGCGAGGAGCGCGGTCGACCCGCGCGGGCTCACCCCGACGCGGACCGACGGTGCCTGCCGGGTGGCACGGGCCAGGTCGACCACGTACGCGAGCACGTCGTCCCGGGCACCGACGCCCCGCACGGCACGCTGCGCGGCACGGACCTCCTCGACACCGACGACGGGCACGATCCCGGCGGAACGGACGTCCCGCGCCACGAACCCGTCGGCGTGCCGGCGGAGGACCTGCCACTCGACGTCGCGCGGTGGCAGGTCGAGCGTGAGCTTCATGAGGAAGCGGTCGAGCTGCGCCTCCGGGAGCGTGTACGTCCCCTCGAACTCGATGGGGTTCATCGTCGCCGCGACGAAGAACGGGTCGGGCAGTGGCCGGGCGGCACCGTCGACGCTGACCTGGCGTTCCTCCATGGCCTCGAGCAGCGCGGACTGCGTCTTCGGCGGCGTCCGGTTCACCTCGTCGGCGAGCAGCACGTTCGTGAACACCGGCCCCTCGCGGAACGGGAACGTCCCGGTCGAGGCGTCGTACACGAGCGAGCCCGTGACGTCGCCGGGCATGAGGTCCGGGGTGAACTGGATGCGCTTCGTGTCGAGCGACATCGCCGCGGCCAGGCTCCGCACGAGCAGGGTCTTCGCGACGCCGGGGACGCCCTCGAGCAGGACGTGTCCCTGCGCGAGCAGGCCCACGATCATGCCGGAGACCGCGCCCTCCTGACCGACGACGGCCTTGCCGACCTCGGTGCGGACGCGACCGAGGACCTCGCGCAGGGGATCGCCGCCCGGGCGGGGTCCGGATGTGGTGGGCAGGTCGGTCACGGTCGTCCTCCTGGTGGTGTGGGCGCGGTCGGTGTCGTGGACGGGGGCGCCGGCGGTGCGGCCCGGCCGGCGACGCCGTTCCGGGGACCAGGTCGCGCGGACCCGCCTGTGCGGGGAGTGGGGATCGCGTCGGCGGCGGTCCTCGGCGGAGCCGTCCGGGAGGCTCGGCGCACGTCCCCGGAGACGGCCAGGCCGACCGCGTCCTCCAGGTCGTCGAGGGCGGCCGCGCCGGCGACGAGCGCACGGTCGTCGCCGGTGGGCCCGCCGACGAGCACCGCTCCGACCTGCCCGACCGGGCGGCCGGTCACGGCGGCGGACCGGCGCACCACCTCGTCGACGTGTGCGGAGCGGGGCAGGCCGAGCTGCCGCCCGATCCGGCGGACCGCGGCGATCCGGAGCGTGTCGAGCGTGTGCGTGCGGTCGCGGACCCGCGCGGCGAGGCGCGCGCGTCCCTCGGTGGTCTCGGCGGCACGGACCACGACCGGCAGGCGCTCGACCACGAGGGGGCCGAGTCGTCGGCCGCGCCAGACCGCCGCAGCGACCGCCACGACGCCGAGCACGCCGATCGCGCTCGGCACCCACGGCGGAGCGAGGTCGCCGAGCGAGGGAGCGGCATCGGCGCTCCCGGCCGCCGGCACGTACCAGACCAGGTCCTCCTGACTACCGAGCAGACCGAGCGCCAGGGCCGCGTTGCCCGCACGGGTCACGGTGTCGTTCCGGAAGGCCGCCGTCGTGCCGACGACGGTGACGTGCCCGGCCGGGGTCGCGGCGCGGAGAAGGCCCCACCGACGGTCCGCCCCGGTGCCGGACGGGACGCAGCGGACCACCTCGGGGTCGTCGGTCGCGTAGGTGGCCCCGGCGGTGCTGACGGACCCGGCGTCGCGGGCGGCGTCGATCGCGCACGACGCGGTCGACGCCGTGGTGTCCGTCGAGGACCCGCCGGCCGGGCGCGCGTCGAGGTCGAACGCCTCCAGGACGCCGGGGTCGGTCGTGACGAGGACCACGTCGGCCGCGGTCCGGGCGATGCGGCGGGCGACGGACGGGGCGAGCACCCCGGCCGAGTCGTCCACGAGGACGGTGCCCTCACCGCTGCCGATCCGGTCGGCGTCGGAGACGACCGTGACGTCGGTGCCCTGCTCGACGAGGACCCGCACCAGTGCCCGCGAGCCGCTGCCCGTCGTCGACGACGGATCGAGCGGGACGTCGGACGGCTGCTGGCCGGGACCGACGATGGCGGTCAGGACCGCCAGGAGCAGCCCGACGACGACCACCGCGGCCCATGCACCGATGCGCAGGGCACGGTCACGCGGGGCCGGCCCGGACAGGGCGGCAGCCGCTCCGGCCGGTGCCGCCGGACGCGTCGCGGTGGTGCTCATGCGCGGACCCCCGGGTCGGCGTCCGTCCGGTCGGCGTCGGTCCGGGCGGCAGACCGTGCCGGGGGAGTGGGGCCCGCCGGACCGGGGGCGCTGCCGGTGCCCGTGCCGGTGCCGGTGCCCGTGCCCGTGCGGTGTCCGCCCGGGCCGTCGGGTCCGCCCGTCGGCACCGGCCGGGCGTCGCGCACCGCCGCGGAGGCGTCGAGCACACGGCGGGCGGTGTCCTCGTCGGCGTCGACCCCGAGGTACCGGACGGCGTCGAAGGCGTCCGACGCGTCCCGCAGCACGGTGCCGAGGGCGGGGAACGGCACCGTGGCGCGGTCCGCGATGGCACGGGCGGTGGCGCCGGGGACCACCGTGACCAGGTCCCGTTCGCCGAGCCCCCGGGCCAGCGCGCGGTACCCCTCGAGCACCGCGGTCGACCAGTCCCCGGCGCGGAACGCAGCGCTGGCCGCAGCGGCGACGGCACTCGCCGAGCGGAGGTCGTCGTCGTCGAACACCCCGCCCGGGTCCTCGCCGCGCAGCCGTGCTCGTCGGCGCGGCAGCCCACGGGTCACCACGACGAGCACCACGACGGCGACGAGCACGACGACCGCGATCACGAGCAGCGTCCGCCCGAACGTGGTGGTGCCGTCACCGTCGGGCAGCAGGGACCCGAGCCAGTCGAGGAAGGCCCGGGAGGCACGGTCCCACCAGGTCTCCTGCGCCCCGCGGTACTCGGCGCGGCCGAGCTCCTGCTCGAGCAGGCGGCGGGCCTCGTCCGGGTCGACCGCGGTCACGGGCGACCGCTCGGCGGGTCCTGCTGCTCGGGCCATCGCTGCTGCTCGGGCCAGCCCTGCTGCTCTGGCCAGCCCTGCTGCTGCTGGGGCCAGCCCTGCTGTTCGGGCCAGCCCTGTTGCTGCCAGCCCTGTTGCTGCCAGCCCTGCTGCTCGGGCCAGGCCTGCCGGGGCGACCACGACTGCCGGTCCCCGGGAGTCGACGGCGCGAAGGGGTCGGCCGGCTGCCCGGTCTCCAGGTGCGCGGCGATGCGCTGGTCGAGCGCCTCGGTCCGGATGCGCCGGTCGATCGTCAGGAAGGTGGTGATCGACGCGGTCAGCACGTCCGTGACGCACTGCACCGCGATCACGAGCAGGCTGCCGATGGCGAGCGTGACGACGGCGCCGACCGAGGGCGGGCCTCCGGCGGTCGAGGAGCCGGTCTGGCCGAGCGGGTCGAACACCCCGGAGAACAGCGTGAGCCCGACGGTCAGCGGGACGCTGGCGATGCTCGCCGCGACGGCCAGCACCACCTGCACGAGCAGCAGGATCCCGAAGGTCCGCCAGAACGCGCCACGGGTGAGACGCCACGACTGCCCGGCGGCCGAGAAGACCCCGCGGCCCTCGAGCGCGATGGTCGGGACGGTGAAGGCGAAGCGCGTGGTGAAGAAGGCGACGAGCACGGCGAACCCGAGGACCATCACGACGATCGTCAGAACGAACCACCCGACGGCACCGTCACCGGCGGACAGGGCGGCCACGAACGCGAGCACGACCAGGACGAAGACCGTCCCGAGCACGACCCCACCGGCGAGCTGCAGCAGGATCCACCCGAGGACCGATCGCCGACGTCCGGCGAGCAGTGCCCACAGCCCCCGGAACGTCCCGCGCCGTCCGAGGACGCGCTGCCCGGTGTCGACCGCGATCGGGGCGACGAGGAACCCGCGCGCCAGGTACGCCAGGAACGGGAGGCCGATCGACAGCACGGCGTACAACGTCACGGTGCCCGCGATGATCGTGTCGGCGTCACCCGTGCCGTCCACCGCCGCGAGCATGCGGGACTGCAGGGTGCGCTGCCCGAAGGCCGACGTGAGTGTGGACACGAGGCCCAGCACGCCGGAGAGCAACACGGCCCAGAGCAGCAGCACACGGGCGTTGCGGCGGAAGACCGTGAAGGCACCGGCGAGCACGTCGCCGAGGCCGAGCGGACGGAGCGGGATGACCGGGCGGACGGGCTGCGGGCCCGGCCCGGCGACGGACGGGAGCGGTGGCGGCTGGTGGCCCGGACCTCCCGGCCCACCGACGGACGCTGGCCACGCGGGGGAGTGCACCGCGCCTCCCGGGCCGCCCTGACCGCCCGGGCCGCCCTGACCGCCCTGGCCGCCCTGACCGCCCTGGGCAGGCCACCCTGGTGCGCCGGCCGCGCGCTCGGGGCCGCCCGTGTGCTCCGGGGGCGTCCCCGCCCCCGGAACGTGCCATCCGCCGTCGACCATGCGCCGCCCCCCCGTCGTCCGGTCGCCGTCGGACGACGCGACCGTGTCCATCCTGTCGGAAAACCTGCATCGACGAGGGCTCGGCTATCGTGAGCGGAGCGTGCCCGTCCCGGGGCACCCCGCCCTGCCCCTCGGAGTCCGGATCCCATGACACCGCGCATCCTCGTCGTCGACGACGACCATGCCCTCGCCGAGATGATCGGCATCGTCCTCCGCTCGGAGGGCTACGAGGCCGACTTCAGCGCCGACGGCAACGACGCCGTGGACGCGTTCCACAGCACGAAACCCGACCTCGTGCTGCTCGACGTGATGCTGCCGGGCATCGACGGCATCGAAGTCTGCCGACGGATCCGCGCGGAGAGCGGGACGCCGATCATCATGCTCACCGCGAAGGGCGACACCGCCGACGTCGTCGCGGGGCTCGAGAACGGTGCCGACGACTACGTCGTCAAGCCGTTCAACCCGAAGGAGCTCGTCGCGCGCATCCGGACCCGGCTCCGCCCGGCGGCGTCGGACGCGACCGTGCTGCACGTCGGCGACCTCGTCGTGGACGTCCCCGGGCACGAGGTCCGCCGTGGCGACCGGCCCATCGCGCTCACGCCGCTCGAGTTCGACCTGCTCCGCGCCCTCGCCGAGAAGCCCAGCCAGGTGTTCACCCGCGAGATGCTCCTCGAGCAGGTCTGGGGCTACCACTACAAGGCGGACACCCGGCTCGTGAACGTGCACGTGCAGCGCCTCCGCGCGAAGATCGAACACGACCCCGACAACCCGCGCATCGTGACCACCGTCCGCGGCGTCGGGTACCGGGCCGGCGCGCAGAGCTGACGGTCGTGCCGTCGACGTCGGTCCCGGTGCCGTTCCGCCGGGCACGCCGGCGGGCACGCTCCTGGCTGCGCCGGGCCTGGCGGGGGGTCGCGTACCTGTGGCGGCGCTCGCTGATGGTCCGGTCCGTCGCCATCACGGTCGCGACCACCGGCCTGGCGGTCGCGGTCATCGGCACCGCGGTCATGGTCAGCATCTCGAACAACGTGTACGCGCAGCGCCGCGACCAGATCGAGGCCGAGTCGGCGCGTGCCACCATCGTCGCGCAGGGGATCTTCGACGCCGCCACCGCGGCCGAGGACAACAACCAGACCGAACTCGAGTCGCTGCAGAGCGAGGCGCAGAACGCGATCCTCTCGAACACGACGAGCCCCGGCGGCACGAGCATCGCGATCGAACGGACCCCCGGCGGACCGACCCCGCAGATCCTGCAGAACGTCGCGAGCACCGGCTTCCCGGACGCCGTCATCACCGACGAACTCCGGGAGCGCGTCGCCGCGGACACCGGCGAGCTCAGTCTGCAACCGGTGCGACTCGACGGGCCGGACGGCCGGGGACCCGGGCTCGCCGTCGGGTCCACGCTGCAGATCCCGAGCGCCGGGCAGTACGAGCTGTACCTGGTGTACGACCTGTCCGACGCGCAGCAGACCCTGGACTTCGTGTCGCAGACGCTCTCCATCGGCGGTGTCGCGCTCATCGTGCTCATCGCCCTCGTCACGTCCCTCGTGGTGCGGCTCGTGGTCCTGCCGATCCGGGGCGCTGCCGAGACGAGCCGCAAGATCGCCGCGGGACGGCTCGACGAACGCATCCCGGTCCGGGGTGAGGACGACATCGCCACCCTCGCCCGGAGCTTCAACGACATGGCGGACGCGGTGAGCCGACAGATCACCCAGCTCGCGGAGCTCTCCCGCGTGCAGCAGCGCTTCGTGTCCGACGTCTCGCACGAGCTGCGCACCCCGCTCACCACCATCCGCCTCGCGGGCGACCTGTTGTACGACGCCCGGCACGCCTTCGAGCCCTCTGCCGCACGGTCCGCCGAGCTGCTGCACGCGCAGGTGGACCGGTTCGAACTGCTCCTCGCCGACCTCCTCGAGATCTCGCGGTACGACGCCCAGGCCGTGGAGCTCGAGACCGAGCCCGTCGTCCCGGCGTCGCTCACGGCCGACATCGTCGACGAGTTCCGTCCGCTCGCCGAACGGGTCGGCATCGAGCTCCGCCTCGCCACCCCCGGCGGACACACCACGATGCAGCTCGACGGGCGCCGGATCCGCCGGGTGCTCCGCAACCTGGTCGGCAACGCGATCGAGCACGGCGACGGCCGCCCGGTGGACGTCGTCGTCGACAGCGACTCCCGCTCCGTCGCGATCGCCGTGCGGGACCGCGGCGTCGGGATGCCGCCCGAGGACACCGCACGGGTGTTCGACCGGTTCTGGCGCGCCGACCCCAGCCGCAAGCGCACCATCGGCGGCACCGGACTCGGCCTCGCGATCAGCCTCGGCGACGCGCAGCTGCACGGCGGCCGCATCGACGTCTGGTCCCGACCTGGCGAGGGGTCGGCGTTCGTGCTCGTCCTGCCACGCCGCACCGACGAGGCGCCGGCGACGTCGGCCATCCCGCTGCCCGCACTCGACGAGTCGTACGACGGACCCACCACCCCGGAGGACCGATCATGACCAGGACTGTCCGCCAGGGAGCGCGCCGCTTCCGGAACGTGCTCGCCACCGTGCTCGCCGCGGTGACGCTGCTCGGCGTCACGGCCTGCGCCGCCGTCCCGGAGACCGGTCCGGTGCGCGCCGGTCGGTCCATCACGGACGAGTCGCAGTCGGGCGGGGTCGACTACCGGCCCTCGGGTCCCGAGGCCGGGTCCGACCAGACCGAGCTGCTCACCCAGTTCATCGACGCCGCGACCGGTGCCCAGAACGACTACGCCGTCGCCCGGAAGTTCCTCAGCGCCGGGTTCTCGCAGAAGTGGAACCCGCGCCAAGGGGTCACGATCCGGCAGGGTGACGGGCAGGTCGAGCGGGTCGGGGAACGTGCGCTCACGTACACCCTGACGGCGAGCGCCTCGGTCGACGCCGACGGGGAGTACACGCAGGCGGTCCGCCCGACCTCGTCGACGCTGACGTTCCAGTTCACGCGCGAGGACGGCGAGTGGCGGATCGCCTACGCCCCGGACGGCATCATCCTGTCCCCGATCAACTTCGTCTCGGTGTTCCAGCCGCATGCGCTCTACTTCTACGACCCGACGTACCGGTACCTCGTCCCCGACGAACGGTGGTTCCTCGCCCGTTCCTCGACGAGCACCCGCATCGTCAGCGCCCTGCTCGCCGGCCCCGCCGAGTGGCTCGAGGGCTCCGTCGTCTCGTCCTTCCCCGAGGGGACCCAGCTCTCCCTCAACGCGGTGACGATCGAGAGCGGCAGCGCACAGGTGGACCTGTCGAGCGAGGCGTTGCGCGCGAGCACGGTCGACAAGGTCCGGATGCGCGAGCAGCTCACCGACTCGCTGTCGTCCATCGCGACCGTGTCCTCGGTCGACCTGACCGTCGAGAGCGTGCCCGTGCCGTTGCCCGACTCGAGCGGCACGAGTGCCCAGCGGAACCCCGACGTCGACGCCCGGCCCCTCGTCGTGCAGGACGACTCCGCGGGGTTCGCGACCCCGAGCACGGGCGACGTGACCGGTCTCGGCGGCGGGATGAGCGGCCGGATCGCCGCGCTCGACCCGCAGTCGCTCGCGCTGTCCGCGAACGGGACGCTCGCCGCCGTCGGCAACCGCGACGGGGTGTTCGTCGTGCGGAGCGGCAAGGAGCCGCTCCGCGTCGACACCCGGAACGGGCTCGCACCGCCGTCGATCGACGACCAGGGGTTCGTCTGGGTGGCGGAGCGGTCCGACGTCCGGTCGATCACGGCCTACGGCTCCGGCGGCGACCCGCACCAGGTCACGTCGACCCTGCCCGAGGGGGACCTCGTGTCGTTCCAGGTCTCCCGGGACTCCACCCGCGCGCTCGCGCTCCTCGACACCGACGACGGCGCGGCCCTGTACGTCCTGGCGATCACCCGCGGCTCGGACCGCGCCCCGACGTCGCTCGGACCGCCGGTGCGCGTCCAGGCCGCAGCGGGCGAGCCCGTGGGCGCGACCTGGGTGGACGAACTCGACGTCGCGTCGGTCGGTCGGACGAGCACGGGGTCGAGCGTCGTCCGGACGACGGTCGGCGGGCAGTCGGAGACGCTCGCCAAGCCGGACGGCACGGCGACGACCATCGCCGGCGGGAGCGGCGGCGCGCTGCTGCTCCGCACCGCCGACGGGGCGGTGCTGCAGTCCACCGGCGGCGGCTGGGAGACCACCGGGGTGGACGCCGCGGTCCTCGGCATCCAGCGCTGAGGCACCTCCCCGCCACCGACGGGTCGACCGGGAGGCCCGTCCACCATCCGCCGGTCGGCCCACCCGGACGCTGCCCCGACGGGCGAGCATCGGGTCATGTCGCCCACGCAGCCGTCACCCGTCGTGCCACCCGATCCGACGCCAGCGCCAGCGCCAGTGCCAGGGAGGGCGCCAGCGCCCGCGTCGGCGGCAGGGTCGGTGCCTGCCGCCGGGTCGCCCCCTCCCCGTCGGGAACCGGGCCTCCCCGCGCAGGGCCCCGGCCGCACCACGGTCGCCTCCCGCCCGTGGTCCGACGCCGGCGCCGCGGCGCTCGCCGTGTTCCTGCCCGTCGACTGCGTCGGGTGCGGCGCTCGCGACCGCGCGCTCTGCCCGACCTGCCGGGCGGACCTCATGGCGCTGCCCGGGCGCACCCGACTCGTCGCGGGGGTCCGCCTCGACGCGGCGTACGAGTACGAGGGGCTCGTCCGGACGCTCGTCCTCGCCTGGAAACTGCGCGGCCGGGTCGACGTGGTCGGACCCCTGGTCGACCGGACCGCCGGCCTGGTGCGGGCGGCGCTCGCCGCGGCACCGGGCGCGGTCGTCCTCCGGGTGCCGCCGTCGACCCGCGGGCACCGGCGTCGGGGGTTCGACCCCGTCGTGTCGGTGCTCCGTCGCGCCGGTGTGCGCCGCGCGTCCGCCCTCCGCCGGGTCGCCGTCCCGAGCGGTGCGGCCGGAGCCGCCGGAGCGGCAGGACCAGCCGGAGTGGCCGGAGCGGCAGGACCAGCCGGAGCAGTCGCACGGCCCGACGGGGACGCTGCCCCGGGACGCGTCCCTGCGCACCGAGCGCCGGAGCGTCCCGCTGCGGCGCGGGCAGCGGGCTCCTCCCGTGGCGGCACGGGCGCGCACCCTGCCGGTGCCGGGCAGAAGGAGCGAACCGCCGTCGAGCGCGTCGCCGCGACGGTGGGCTCCCTCCGCGCACCCGGGTCGGTCGCGGGGCGGGACGTCGTGGTGGTGGACGACGTCGTGACGACCGGGGTGACGATGGCCGAGGCCGTGCGTGCCGTGCGGGCCGCGGGTGGTCGTGTGGTCAGGTGCGTCGCGGTGGCGAGCGTCGAGGCCTGAACGCCGAGTGTCTCCTGGGCATCCGGTGGGTGTCCTCGCCCGAGGGCTCGACGCGGACACCCGCACGGGCGGCAGGGTCTAGCCTCGCGGCAAGGCGTTGGTGTTCGCCGGACGGAGGCGAACCGCCGAAAGTGGATGGGAGCCGCCATGGACGTGACGATCACGGGCCGGAACGTCGGAGTGACCGACCGATTCCGGACCTACGTGGAGCAGAAGTCCCAGAAGATCGACGTGCTCGCCGACCGGGCCCTCGCGTTCGAGGTGCGGCTGAGCCGGCACCACGAGAAGAGCAGCGGAGCGCAGGGCGAGGACCGCGTCGAGCTGACCATCATCGGGCCCGGACCGCTCGTCCGGGCCGAGTCCGCGGCGTCGGACAAGTACGCTGCCTTCGACCTGGCCTTCGCGCGCATCGCCGAGCGTCTCCGTCGTGCTCGTGACCGCAAGAAGGTGCACCGCGGGCGTCACCGTCCGACGTCCGTCGCCGAGGCAGCCGGCGTCGGCTTCGAGGGGATGGGTGTCGAGCCCGCCGACGGCAAGCTCATCGAGGAGGTCGCCACGGGCGCCGTGACCGTGGTCGACGGCGACCAGGGCGCGGACCACGAGGACGAGGACCAGGCGTACTCGCCCGTCGTCATCCGCCAGAAGGTGTTCGAGGCCGCGCCGATGACGGTCGACGACGCGCTGTACCACATGGAGCTCGTGGGACACGACTTCTACCTCTTCGTCGACTCCGAGACCCACCGCCCGAGCGTGGTCTACCGCCGGAAGGGCTGGGACTACGGCGTCATCGGCATCGACGAGAACCCGGGCGCCGATGCCCGGGGGAGCGAGCACGTGCTCGTCGAGGAGACGACCGCCGCGAACGCGTAGTCGGCTCCCGCACCACCGGCGAGTGCGCACGGTCCACCCGGGCCGTGCGCACTCGTGTCGTCCGCGGCGCGCTCGTCCTGCTCCCAGCGCCGGGCTGCGGGGGGTTGCTAGCATGACTGGCTGATCGGGCGCGCGGACCGCGCACGACGACTTCGTAAGGAGCTCACGTGGCAAACGTGCTGGAGAAGGTCCTCCGCATCGGTGAAGGGCGGACCCTCCGTCGGCTGAAGGCGTACGCCTCGGCGATCAACGACCTCGAGGACGACTTCGCGAGCCTGTCGGACGAGGAACTCCTCGAGGAGACGACCGAACTCCGCGAGCGGTACGCCAACGGCGAGACCCTCGACGACCTCCTGCCCGAGGCGTTCGCCGCGGTGCGCGAGGCCTCGAAGCGGACCCTGGGCATGCGGCACTTCGACGTGCAGCTGATGGGTGGCGCGGCACTCCACCTCGGCAACATCGCCGAGATGAAGACCGGTGAGGGCAAGACCCTGGTCGCGACGACCGCCGCCTACCTCAACGCGATCCCGTCCCGCGGCGTGCACGTCATCACGGTCAACGACTTCCTCGCGTCGTACCAGTCGGAGCTCATGGGCCGCGTCTTCCGCGCCCTCGGCATGACCACGGGCTGCATCGTCGCGGGCCAGTCACCGGCCGAACGCCGTGAGCAGTACGCCGCCGACATCACGTACGGCACGAACAACGAGTTCGGCTTCGACTACCTGCGCGACAACATGGCGTGGTCCGCGTCGGAGATGGTGCAACGCGGCCACTTCTTCGCGATCGTGGACGAGGTCGACTCGATCCTCATCGACGAGGCCCGGACGCCGCTCATCATCTCCGGCCCGTCCTCGGGCGAGGCGAACCGCTGGTTCACCGAGTTCGCGTCGATCGCCACCCGACTGACCCCGGGGGAGGACTACGAGGTCGACGAGAAGAAGCGCACGGTCGGCGTGCTCGAGCCCGGCATCGAGAAGGTCGAGGACTACCTCGGCATCGACAACCTGTACGAGTCGGCGAACACCCCGCTCATCTCGTTCCTCAACAACTCGATCAAGGCCGTCGCCCTGTTCAAGCGCGACAAGGACTACGTCGTGATGAACGGCGAGGTGCTCATCGTCGACGAGCACACCGGCCGCATCCTGATGGGCCGCCGCTACAACGAGGGCATCCACCAGGCGATCGAGGCGAAGGAAGGTGTCGAGGTCAAGGCCGAGAACCAGACCCTCGCCACGATCACGCTGCAGAACTACTTCCGCCTGTACCAGAAGCTCTCGGGCATGACCGGTACCGCCGAGACCGAGGCGGCGGAGTTCATGTCGACGTACAAGCTCGGCGTGGTCCCGATCCCGACGAACCGTCCGATGCAGCGCATCGACCAGACCGACCTGGTCTACAAGAACGAGCAGGCCAAGTTCGAGCAGGTCGCGAACGACATCGAGGAGCGCCACCAGAAGGGGCAGCCGGTCCTGGTCGGCACCACGAGCGTCGAGAAGTCCGAGTACCTGTCGAAGCTCCTCGCCAAGAAGGGCGTGAAGCACGAGGTCCTCAACGCGAAGAACCACGCGCGTGAAGCCGCGATCGTCGCCCAGGCCGGTCGGGCCGGTGCCGTCACGGTCGCGACGAACATGGCCGGTCGTGGTACCGACATCATGCTCGGTGGCAACGCCGAGTTCCTCGCCGTGCAGGAGATGCACGCGAAGGGCCTGTCCCCGACGGAGACCCCGGAGGAGTACGAAGCCGAGTGGGACAAGGTCTTCTCGGCGATGAAGGCCACGGTCGACGAGGAGAGCGAGAAGGTCCGGGAAGCCGGCGGTCTGTACGTCCTCGGCACCGAGCGCCACGAGTCCCGCCGCATCGACAACCAGCTCCGCGGACGGTCCGGCCGTCAGGGCGACCCCGGCGAGAGCCGGTTCTACCTGTCGCTCACCGACGACCTCATGCGGCTGTTCAACTCCGGAGCGGCCGAGAGCCTCATGGGCCGTGGCAACGTGCCGGACGACCTGGCGATCGAGAACAAGCTCGTCGGGCGCGCGATCCGCTCCGCACAGGCGCAGGTCGAGGGCCGCAACGCGGAGATCCGCAAGAACGTCCTGAAGTACGACGACGTCCTGAACCGTCAGCGCGAGGCCATCTACAGCGACCGCCGCCACATCCTCGAGGGCGACGACCTGCACGAGCGCGCACAGTCGTTCCTGAAGAGCGTCGTCG
This sequence comes from Curtobacterium sp. MCBD17_032, assembly GCF_003234855.1. Classification (GTDB taxonomy): domain Bacteria; phylum Actinomycetota; class Actinomycetes; order Actinomycetales; family Microbacteriaceae; genus Curtobacterium. The sequence continues at coordinate 28,911 of NZ_QKTO01000003.1, read as the reverse complement.
ACGACGTCATCGACACCCACACCGGCGAGGGCTCCCCGGACGACTGGGACCTCGACGCCATGTGGACCGAGCTCGGCACGCTGTTCCCGATCTCGATCACCATCGACGAGGTCATCACCGAGGCCGGGTCGAAGGGCAAGGCCACGCGGGACTTCCTCGCGCGGGAGATCCTGTCCGACGCCCAGCTGGCGTACCAGAAGCGCGAGGAGACCCTCGGCGAAGAGGCCATGCGTGAGCTCGAGCGTCGCGTCGTCCTCTCGGTGATCGACCGCCGCTGGCGCGACCACCTGTACGAGATGGACTACCTCAAGGACGGCATCGGCCTCCGCGCGATGGCCCAGCGCGACCCGCTCGTCGAGTACCAGCGCGAGGGCTACGCGCTGTTCCAGACGATGATGGGCCAGATCCGCGAGGAGTCCGTGGGCTTCCTCTTCAACCTCGAGGTGCAGGTCCAGTCGGACGGCGACAACGCCGTCATCGAGGCGAAGGGGCTCGGGGAGGAGAGCGAGGCCGCCGGGCTGGAGTACTCCGCCCCGTCCATCGACGGCGAGGTCGAGGTCCGCGACGAAGCAGGGCGTCTCGAGCAGGCAGCGACCGCGCGCGCCCAGCGTGCGCAGGCCGAGCAGGAGGCTGCGGGCCCCGAGCGGGGCTCGGCCTTCGGCTCCGCGGCGACCGCGACGGGGCAGGCCGACGCGAACAACCGCGCCGAGCGCCGGGCGGCCGCCAAGAAGGGCTGACGCTCGCACGACGACGGACGGGAGGCCCGGTACCAGCTGGTACCGGGCCTCCCGTCCGTCGTCCTGGCGGCGGACCGATCGTGCCTGCGGTCCGGAGGGTCCGGCTCCGCCGGGTCAGAGGACGCCGATCGCGGTCGCCCGCCAGCGGCCGCTCCGGACCTCGAGCCGGATGGCGACCGCGCGGGCGCGACTGCGCGTGTGGACGACGACGGCCGCCTCGGCGACCCCGTCACGCGGTCCGTCGAGCACGACGCCGCCGACCCGGATGACCGCGCGCTGCCGCGCGTGGCGGGACACCGACCGGGCACGGGCCGCGACCGCCGCACGGTGCTGCAGGTGCCGGTGGACCTCGTCGGTGATCCACCGGGAGATGGTGTCGACCTCGCGGGCGCCGGTGAGGATCTCGGCGACGCACAGGGCGAGGGACCGCGCCGTCTCGCCCGCGTCGGGCAGGTCGGACCCGGCTCCGCCGTCGGTACCGCCGGCGGTCGCGGTGGCCGTCGCGGTGGCCGTCGCGGTGGCCGCCGCGGTCCGGTCGGTCCGGTCGGCACCGGCACGGCGGAGCACGATGTCGCGACGTCCCGTCCCGCGGCCGCCGGTGTCGTCCTGGTCCTGGTCCTGGTCCTGGTCCTGGTCCTGGTCGTGGTCGTGCGCGTGCCCGGCCTCGACCTCTCCGTGCCGCCCGACCGGCTCCTCGTCGATCCGCCGTGCGGTGTCCGTCACCCCGGCCCCCTTTCTCCAGGGCCGAGCGTATGGGCCGTACAACATCACATTTCGCGCAGTGGCGGTGGCTGTGGAGAGTGCGCCGACTCCACATACCCGCGGACCTAGACTTGGCGGGTGTCGACCCTCAGTGACCTCGTCCTCGCACAAGGCCGTTCCTCCGAAGCCGACGTGGAGTGGCTGCACCTGCTCGTCGGTGACTGGCAGCTGCTCGCCGACCTCTCCTTCGCCGACATGGTCCTCTGGGTGCCGACGGCCGACGGGTCGTCCTTCGTGGCCGTCGCCCACGCCCGGCCGTCCTCGGCCGCGACGCTGTTCTACCGTGACATCGTCGGCCAGGAGATCCGGGAGGAATGGCGTGACCAGGTCACCCAGAGCTTCACCGGCAGCCGCGTGGTCGACTCAGCCGAGCCGGACTGGTACGAGGACACCCCGACCCGCGTCCGCGCCATCCCGGTGCTCCGTCGCCTGAACGCGAAGAGCGCCGAGACCACCGAGCGGCCCATCGCCGTCGTCACCCGACACTCGAACCAGGACGAGTCCCGCACGCCGAGCCGTCAGGAGCTCAACTTCACGGCGAGCGCGAACGACCTGTTCGGCATGATCGCGACCGGCGACTTCCCGGACCTCGGCGCACCCGCGGGTCCCCGCCGCGGCGCGCCGCGAGCGAGTGACGGCCTGCTCCGTCTCGACACCGACGGCGTCGTCACGTTCGCCAGCCCGAACGGTCTGAGCGCGTTCAACCGGATGGGCTTCGACGGCGAACTCGAACGCAAGTCCCTGGCCGAGGTCACGACGGAGCTGCTCGGTGCCCAGCTCGACGTCGACGAGTCCCTGCCCCTCGTGGTCACCGGTCGTGCGCCGTGGCGTGCGGACATCGAGGCGAAGGGTGTCACCGTCACCCTGCGCTCGATCCCGCTCCGCGACCAGGGCGCGCGGATCGGCGCCGTCGTGCTCTGCCGCGACGTGACCGAGATGCGGCACCAGGAGCGCGAGCTCATCACGAAGGACGCGACGATCCGCGAGATCCACCACCGCGTCAAGAACAACCTGCAGACGGTCGCCTCCCTGCTGCGCATCCAGGCGCGCCGCACGCACTCGGACGAGGCGCGGACGTCCCTGCAGAACGCGATGCGGCGCGTGGCCGCCATCGCCGTCGTGCACGACACCCTGTCGACGGGGCTCAGCCAGACCGTCGACTTCGACGAGGTGTTCGACTCGGTGCTCAAGCTCGTGACCGAGGTCGCCGCCTCGCACAACACGACCGTGCACCCGAAGAAGACCGGGGAGTTCGGCGTGCTGCCCTCGGAGGCCGCGACGCCGCTCGCGCTGGGTCTCACCGAACTCGTCACCAACGCCGTGGAGCACGGGCTCGACGGGCGCGACGGCGAGGTCGAGATCGTGGCGAACCGGCACGACGACCACATCGAGATCCAGGTCCGCGACAACGGCGTCGGTCTGCCGGAGGGCAAGGTGGGCTCCGGACTCGGGACGCAGATCGTCCGCACCCTCATCCAGGGCGAACTCGGCGGCACGATCGACTGGCACACCCTCACGGGCAGCGGCACCGAGGTGACCATCTCGATCCCGTTCCGGTGGCTGACGGCCGCGCCGGCGCCGTCCGCCTGACCGCGCCGCCTCCGGTGACCCCCTGGAGGCCCGTGACCGGTCCGACGGGCCCGGTGCGGGCCTCCAGGCGGTCGGGCGGTCGCAGTACGGCCGCGTCCCGGACGCGCGAGAGCCCGCCATCCCGAGGGGTGGCGGGCTCTCGCGTCAGCTGCGCGCGATCAGGAGGCGCGGCGGGCACGAGCGGCGCGGCGCTTGAGCGCGCGACGCTCGTCCTCGCTGAGGCCGCCCCAGACGCCCGAGTCCTGGTTGTTCTCGAGGGCGTACTGCAGGCACATCTCGGTCACGGTGCATCGAGCGCAGACCGACTTGGCCTTCTCGATCTGGTCGACGGCCGGGCCGGTGTTCCCGACGGGGAAGAAGAGCTCGGGGTCTGCGGTGAGGCAGGCAGCCTGGTCACGCCAGTCCATGTGTGGTGCTCCTTGCGGTAGATGCTCGAACGGCAGGCCGCGGCCGTGACTCGGGGGATCGGGACTCTGCACATGCTCATGTGACGTACGGGAGGCTTCCTGTGGGGGAGGAGCCCGCGCGGGGAGAGTTCGACGCCCGCAGAACGCTCGGGGGAGGAGCGTCGAACCACGGGAGACGTACACCACATCGTGCCGTCCAAACGACCTCGGACATCGTTCCATACTGGTATGGCCAAATCAAGGGTTTCACTGCTGGAGGATCGCTGTGCCTGACACCACCCCGGACGACGGGCTCGTCCCCCGGAGGCGGCCCGCTGCGCTCCTCGTGCTCATCGCCGTCGTCGGACTCGAGTTCCTCGCGGTGGCGGCCGTGACGGTCTTCCTGCTGGTCGAACTGCTCACCACGCCCGCTGCGAGCATCGCGTCCGCGGTCGCCCTGCTCGTGCTCGCGGTGCTCGCCACCGTCTGGCTCGGCGCGATGGTCGCCGGACTCCGCCGGGGCCGCGCCTGGGTCCGCAGCGGCGTCGTCGTCTGGCAGGTCCTGCAGGGCGCCCTGGCGGTCGGGGCGTTCCAGGGCGAGTCGCGGGTGGCGTCCGTCGGGTGGGCGCTGCTCCTCCCGGCGCTGCTCGGCATCACGCTCGTGCTGAGTCGGTCGGTGACCGCGGTCCTCGCACGACGGGACTGAACGGCGGCAGGACCGGGCAGCGCCGGGGGCGAGGGGTCGTCAGACCAGACCGAGCTTCTTCCGCAGGCTCGCGACGTGGCCGGTCGCCTTGACGTTGTAGAGCGGCAGCTGCACGCGGCCCTGCTCGTCGACGACGATCGTCGACCGGATGGTGCCGGTGACGATCTTGCCGTAGTTGTTCTTCTCGCCCCACGCCCCGTACGCGCGGTGCACGGCGAGGTCGGGGTCGCTGAGCAGCGGGAAGCTCAGGGCCTGCTCGGCGTGGAACCGCTGCAGGGCGGGCAGCTCGTCCTTGGAGACACCGAGGACCGCGTAGCCGGCAGCCTGGAGCGACGACATGTTGTCCCGGAAGTCACAGGCCTCGGTGGTGCAGCCCGGGGTGGACGCCGCGGGGTAGAAGTACACGATCACCTTCCGCCCGCGGAGGTCTGCGAGCGCGTGCTCGGTGCCGTCCTGGTCGGGGAGGGTGAAGGCGGGGGCGGTGTCGCCGGCGGCGAGACGGTCGCTCAAGTGGGGCTCCTGTTCGTCCGGTGCCGCGAGTGGTCAACGGCACGCAGAAGTCATGCTATTGTTGATTCCCGTCGCGGGGCGCACGCCGAAGCGGCAGGACAACTCCACACACGCACCTCTAGCTCAATTGGCAGAGCAACTGACTCTTAATCAGTGGGTTCTCGGTTCAAGTCCGAGGGGGTGCACCAACCGAAGACCCCGACCGCTCCGGTCGGGGTCTTCGTCGTGGTGCCGGCGTCCGCTGCGGGACCGGCGAGCGGCCGCGACACGCCCGACCCGGCCCCGGACGCCGTTCCCTGGTGCGGTGGGTGCGCAGTCGTCACCCGCCCGGCAGGTCCACGACCCGTTCATCGCCGAGGACCGCGTCGAGTCCGCCGGATGACACCGCCGCCAACTCCGCCCGCAGCGCCGCGATCCCGTCCGCCGGGACCCACACCTCGAACGTCGCCTCCGCGCCGTAGACCGTTGCTCCCGAGGTGGCGTCGTGCCGCTGCACCCACGAGCGCAGGGCGTTGTCCACCCGGCCGGCGTCCGCGTGCGGGACCGCCACGGTCACCTGCGTCCGCGCCGCGCGGCGGACGACCTCGGCCCGGTCGAGCGTCTCGGAGACCGAGGTCGAGTAGGCACGGACCAACCCGCCGGCCCCGAGCTTCACGCCGCCGAACCACCGGCTGACGACCACGACGACGTCGGTGAGCTCGCGGCGCCGGAGGACCTCCAGCATCGGGACCCCCGCGGTGCCCGAGGGCTCACCGTCGTCGGAGGACCGGGCCTGGTCGCCGAGGACGCCGGTGACCATCGCGGTGCAGTGGTGGCGGGCGTCCCACGACCGCCGACGGACGTCCGCGATGACGGTCTCGGCCGCCGCCGGGTCCGCGGCGGGGTGCGCGAGGGTGACGAACCGGGAGCGGGAGACGACGAACTCGTGCTCGACCGGGCCGGCGATGGTCGAGGGGTACCGGCGGGACACCCGTCCGAGGGTAGTGGCGCAGTAGGGTGGTCGGGCACGGGATCGAAGGGGGCGACGATGACGGGATCGGTGCCGAAGGGCGGCGTGCTCGACGCGGGGGAGCTCGCGCGACGACTCAACCTGCTGCTCGACTTCGAGGAGTCGCAGCGTGGTGTGCCCGTGCCCTTCGCGGAGATCGAGCAGTACGTGGCCGACCACGGCGGGTCGCTCTCGCGGGCGAAGTGGACCTACATGGTCTCCGGCGACGGTCGGCGGAACAGCGACACCCGGCTGCTGTGCGTGCTGGCGGGGTTCTTCGAGGTCGACGAGCGCTTCCTGCTCGAGGACAGCGAACTGCCCGAGCGCATCGGCGCGCAGCTCGCCCTGGTGCGCTCGATCCGGTCCGCACGGGTGAGCGGCTTCGCGGCGCGGACCTTCCCCGGGGAACTCTCCCCGGAGGCCCTCCGCCGGATCGCAGAGGTCATCGAGCAGGAGTCCCGCAGCGGCGGTGCGGTGTGACCCCGCCCACGCTGGTCGACCGGTTCTGGCAGCTGGGCGCGGACGCGGGCTGGACGGGGATCGACGAGGCCGTCGTGGCGGCCGAGCACCTCGTCGGCAAGCCGATCACCGTCCGTGAGGAGTCGTTCCTGGCCGACGAGCCGGTGTGCGGCTTCGTCGCGACGCTCGAGCACCAGCACCTCGTCATGATCTCCCCGACGCCGTCCCTGACCTTCCGCGCGTTCGTCATCGGGCACGAGCTCGGCCACGTCCTGCACGGTCACCACGAGGCTGCCCCGCAGGCCGCCGCGATCCGGAGCCTCGTCCCGGACCTGCCCGAGTACAAGGTCGAACGGGCCCTCGCCCGCGGTCTCTTCGAGAACGAGTACGAACGCGAGGCCGAGCTCTTCGCCGACCGGCTCGCGCAGCTCATCCGCGGCCACCGGGAACGTCCCAGCGCGTTCCGCGGGGTCTTCGGGTGATCCTGTCCGTCGTCCAGGCGGTCCTGCTCGTCGTCGGGGCGGCCGTCCTCGCCGTCGTGCAGCGCGGGCAGGACCGCACGCTGGCGCTCACCTTCCTGCTGTTCTCGGGCACGATCGTGGCCGGCGTCGACCCCCTGTACCGCCTCGTCGACCCGGTGCTCGGCGGACGGAACGTCCTGACCCTGGTCTGCGACGTCCTGATGGCGGCCGGGACGAGCACGCTGCTCTGGGGCGTCGCGAAGGCGGTCGGTGCGGCACGGCCGTGGATGCGCATCACGGTCGTCGCCGCGTGCTCCGTCGTGGTGGTCGTCGTCGTCACGGCGTTCGTGCTGCTCGACCCGGTGCCGACGACCACGACGTTCATGCTCGCCGTCGGTGCCCAGCCCCTCGCGGCCGTCTACTCCATCGTGCAGACGACGTACCTGGGCGTCACCCTCGGCGCCACCGGTCTCATCTGCGTGCTCCGGGTGCGGGAGGCCCGGACCGGGACGGACCGTGTCGGGCTGTGGGTCCTCGTCGCCGGTGGGGTGTTCGGCGTCGTCCGGATGGTGGTCGTCGCGGTGATGGACCTGGCCCACGTCGCCGGCCGCATCGACGTCACGCGCGCGCTCACCCTGCCCTACGACGTCACCACACCGGGCGCGGTGCTGCTCGTCGCGTCGGGCATGCTGCTGCTCGTCCTCGGGCACCGGTTGTGGCAGGGGCGGCGGACCCGGGCGCTGCAGGAGGCCCTCCGGCGCCTCGAACCGGTGCACGCCCGACTCGGTACGGACAACGAGTACCCCGACTCCGACGACCCCGCGACCCGCCTCAGCCGACTCATCGTCGAGGTGAACGACGGGGCCCGGCGACACCGCGCATCCCTCAGCGCGGCGGACCAGCACGCCCTGGCCGAGGCGGAGGCGGTCCTCGCCCGTACGTGATCCGAGACCGACCGGCCCGTCGTGTACGCTCTGTAGCACGTGCTACACCCGGTGTGGCCGCGGGTCTCGGCCGGTCGTGGGGGGCGGCCGAGGCCCGGGCGTAGGATCGTCGGGTGCTCGTCTTCGCTGCAGTCGTCCTGATCGTCGGCGCCGTGTTCAACGTGGTCGCCTGGCCGCGCTTCTTCCAGCGCGTCGCGAAGGACCCCCGCGCCCGGGACGCATCGGGCCGTCCGACCACGTTCTGGCGGGTGCACTTCGTGCTGCTGCTCATCGCACTGGCGATCGCGGTGGCGTCCGTGCTCGCGGCGGTCCTGCTCCTGGTCTGACGTCGGCCAGCGCGGTCGTGACGCTCGTCCGCCAGCCGCCAGCCGCCAGCCGCCAGCCGCCAGCCGCCAGCCGCCAGCCGCCAGCCGCCAGTCGCCAGCCGGCACGGCGAGTGCCCGCTGGCTGTCGCCGCGCCACGCGGCCGGCCGGCAGCCGCCGTCGCGCGGCCCGTCCACCGGTCGCCGTCCGACGAGGCGGGGACGGAGGGACGCCGGGAGACTACGACGCGGGTGGCAACGGAGCGCCGAGCGCCGAGCGCAACGCGACGTCCGCCACGGCCTCGTCCGCGGGGGAGAGCAGCACACGCCACACGTCGTCCGGCGTGACGAACTCGACGCAGACCGCGTCGTCGTCGCACTCCTCGATGCGCCAGCCCTGCGCGGCCTCCATCGGCACCGGGAGCAGCGCGTCCCGCTCGTAGTTCGTCTCCGCGGTGACGCGGTCGCGGAACACCCGCATCCGGCACATGGCACCACGCCAGGTGTGCTGCAGGTCGAGCGTCGGGAGAACAGGAGAGTCCGGCACCCGCTGATCGTACCGGCGGGTGCCGGACCCGTGTCCACGTCCCGGGTCAGGCCCGGTCGTCGCCGTCCGTGTCGCCGGCGGACCGTCGCACCTGCGCGGCCGGGTCGCGCCCGGTGATCGGGTACGGGCCGGTGACGCCCTGTCGGAGCGAGGCGATCCGCAGGATCCGGTCGCGCTGCAGGAACCACCCGACGACGAGCAGCGGGATGACGACGACCAGCGAGGCGATCGTGTAGGTCCCGACCGGGTAGTCGATCGCCATGAGGACGATCACCGAGGCGAGGAACGCCAGCGTCAGCCAGCTCGTGACCGGTGCGCCCGGCAGCCGGAACGTCGGTTCCTTCGCCAGGCCCTGCTTCGCCCACTGCCGGAGCTTCATCTGGCAGAGGATGATCGTGCCCCAGGCCGTGATGATCCCGAGGCTCGCGATGTTCAGGGCGATCTCGAACGCCTGGCCGGGCACGAAGTAGTTCAGGACGACACCCGCGACGGTGAACGCCGCGGTGAGCAGGATGCCGGCGTACGGCACACCGCCCTTCGACATCTTCGTGGTCCACTTCGGTGCCGAGCCGTTCATGCCCATCGAGTGCAGGGCTCGACCGGTCGAGTACAGGCCGGCGTTGAGCGACGACAGTGCTGCGGTGAGCACGACGAAGTTCATGACGGACCCGACCACGACCCCGACCTGCGGGTTCCCGATCGACGAGAAGAACGTCACGAAGGGGCTCTCACCCTCCTTGTACGCGGTGTACGGCAGCAGGATCGACAGCAGGACGATCGAGCCGACGTAGAAGACCGCGATGCGGAAGACGACGGAGTTGATGGCGCGCGGGATGACCTTCTCGGTGTCCTGCGTCTCGCCGGACGCAGTGCCGACCAGCTCGATCGCGGCGTACGCGAAGACGACGCCCTGGATGACCAGGACGGCCGGCAGGACGCCGTTCGGCAGCAGTCCGCCGTTGTCGCCCCAGATCGAGAAGCCGGTCCGGACGGTCTCGCCCCCGCTCTCCACCGGGAATGCGAAGACGAGCCAGACGATCGCGACCACCAGGAACGCGACGAGTGCGGCGACCTTGATGAGCGCGAACCAGAACTCGAGCTCGCCGAACACCTTGACGGCCACCATGTTCGCCGCGAGCACGACGACCAGGGCGATGAGCGCCAGCAGCCACTGCGGGGCAGCGGTGAACGCCGACCAGTACTTCAGGTAGACCGCCACGGCCGTGGTGTCGACGATCGAGGTCATCGCCCAGTTGAGGAAGTACATCCACCCGGCGGCGTAGGCGAACTTCTCGCCGTAGAACTCCCGGGCGTACGAGATGAACGACCCGGACGACGGCCGGTGCAGCACGAGCTCACCGAGTGCGCGGAGGATGAAGAACGCGAACACGCCCGCGATCAGGTACGTCACCGCGAGGGCGGGGCCGGCGGTGTGGAGCCGGCCACCGGCGCCGAGGAACAGGCCCGTCCCGATCGCGCCACCGATGGCGATCATCTGCAGTTGCCGGGGCTTCAGGCCGTGCTGGTAGCCCTCCTGCTCGTGCGAGAAGTCGTTCGCCGGAGCGCGGTCGACCCCCGTGTCGTTCTTCGCTGTCATGGCCGACACGCTACCGCCGGAGGTCCGACCCGGCCGACCGCCGGTGCCCGCATGCCACCGGTCCGCGCTCGACGGCCTCCCGGGCGTCCGCTCCCTGGCCGCAGCCTGGACGACCTCCGTGACGGACCCACCACGATGGACGGATGGACATCTTCCTCCGACTCCTCGTCGCGATCGGGATCGCCCTGCTCGTCACGGCCGTCGCTTCGCTCGTCCTGCACCTGGTCTTCCGGGCGCTCGGTCGGCGGGAACGCTGGGCCGCCGCGCTCGCCCGGCGGACGAAGCACCCGACCCGGGCCACCCTGCTCCTCGCCATGCTCTGGACCGCGTTCAGCACGAGCGTCCCGCGGGACGCCGACCGGTTCCCGTGGCGGGACGAGGTGTCGCACGTCTTCCTCATCGCGATGATCGGCGTGGGGTGCTGGTTGGCCTGCGAGCTCGCGATCTTCCTCGAGAGCCTCGGGCTGCACCGGTACCGCGTGGACGTGCCGGACAACCGGGTCGCGCGCCGGGTGCGCACGCAGGTGCTCATCATCCGGCGCCTGACCGTCGCCGTCCTCGTCATCATCGCCGTGGGGGCGATCCTGCTCACGTTCCCCGGCGTCGAGGCCGCCGGCGCGAGCGTCCTGGCGAGCGCCGGTCTCCTGTCGGTGATCGCCGGTCTCGCCGCGCAGACGATGCTCGGCAACGTCTTCGCCGGGATGCAGCTCGCCTTCTCCGGTTCGATCCGGGTCGACGACGTCGTGGTGGTGGAGTCGCAGTGGGGCCGGATCGAGGAGATCACCCTGACCTACGTCGTCGTGCACCTGTGGGACGACCGGCGGTTCGTGCTGCCCTCGACGTACTTCACGAGCACCCCGTTCGAGAACTGGACCCGGACGAGCAGCGAGCTGCTCGGCGCGGTCGAGTTCGACCTCGACTGGCGGGTGAACCCGTCGGAGATGCGCGAGGAGCTCGACCGGATCCTCGAGACGAGCACCATCTGGGACGGCCGCACGAAGGTGCTGCAGGTCACGGACGCCGTCGGGGGACTGGTCCGCGTCCGCATCCTCGTCACCGCGCCGGACGCCGGCGGCCTGTTCGACCTCCGGTGCTACGTCCGTGAGGAGATGGTCGAGTGGATGCAGCGCCGGCACCCCGAGGCGCTCCCGCTGCAGCGCGTCCAGCTCACCGAACCGACGCAGGAGCCCGCGGCACCGCGACGCCCGCGGAGTGAGAACGACTCGCAGCTGTTCGGCGAGGGCGACGAGCGCTCCGCGCTCTTCACCGGACCGATCCAGACCTCCGGCATCCGCGCCGACGACGTCCCGCCCGAGCAGCGGCGCTGACGACCGCCCCACGACGGACGGGAGGCCCGGTACCAGCTGGTACCGGGCCTCCCGTCCGTGGTGGGGTGCGTCAGCGCGCCGCGCGCTGCTTCGCCTTCACCGCACGGTCGTCCTCGACGACCGTGCCGACCGCCACGATCGTGGTCGAGAGCCAGGCCACCCAGGTCAGGGCGAGCCGCCAGTCACGCGGTCCACGCCTGGTCGTCTGCAGCACGCTGTAGCCGCTGATGAGCGAGCCCCACACCGCACCGCTGAACATGAACTTCCGCACGGGTTCCTCCTGTCGTCGTCCGGGCCACGTTACCGGGCAGTACATTGGAGCGCCGCCGGGCGCACAGGGACCTCCGGCCAGCCGAGAAGGAGACGTATCGTGCGCCAAGCCGTCATCGGAGCCGTCCTGCTCGCCGCCGGGGCGGTGTGCGTCGCCCTCGGGCTGCTGCCGCTCCCGGAACTCGCGGCGCTCGCGGAGCGGGTCCTGCCGGTGCTCGGCTTCGTGCTCGGGCTGACGATCGTCTCCGAGCTCGCGGCGGACGCGGGCGTCTTCGACCGGCTCGCCGACCTCGCGGCGCGGGTCGGCGGCGGCCGGACCATCGGTCTGTGGGCGGCGGTCGTCGTGCTCGCTGTGGTCTGCACGGTGTTCCTGTCGATCGACACCACCGCGGTGCTGCTGACGCCGATCGTCATCGCGCTCGCGCGTCGGGTGGGCCTGCCGCCGATGCCGTTCGCCCTCACCACCGTCTGGCTGGCGAACACGGCGTCGCTGCTGCTGCCGGTGTCGAACCTGACGAACCTGCTCGCCGTGGACGGGATCGGGCTCGACGGACCGCTGCCGTTCGCCGGGCTCATGGTGTGGGCGGCGCTCGCCGGGGTCGTCGTGCCGTGCGCGGTGCTGCTCGTGGTGTTCCGTCGCTCGCTGTTCGGGCGCTACACACCGGTCGGGCTCCGGGCCGCGTCGGACCCCGTGTTCTTCTGGGCGGCCTCGGCCGTCCTGGTCGCCCTGGTCGTCGCACTGACCGCCGGGGTGGAGGTCTGGGTCGCCGCCGTCGTCGCGGCACTCGTGCTCATCGGCGTCGCGGCATGGCGGGCCCCGCGGGAGCTCAAGCCGTCCCGCGTCCCGTGGTCGACGCTCGTCTTCGCGGCCGGGCTCTTCGTCGTCGTCGAGACCCTGCACGCCACCGGCGTCACCGACCCGCTCGTGCAGGCCGTCGGCGGCGGCACCGGTACCGGGTCGCTGCTGCTCCTCGGCGGTGCGGGCGCGGTCGCGGCGAACGCCATCGACAACCTGCCCGCCTACCTGGTGCTCGAACCGGCGGCGGGGCACGAGGCCCTGCGGTACGCGGCACTGCTCGTCGGCGTGAACGCGGGGTGTCTCATCACACCGTGGGCCTCGCTCGCGACGCTGCTGTGGCACGCGCGGCTCACGGCCGAGGGCATCCGGCTGTCGTGGGGGCGCTACATCACCCTCGGGTGCGTGGTCGCACCGCTCACCGTCGTCGCGGGCGTGCTGGCGCTGCAGATCTGATCCGTCGTGCCCGGCGCGCTCGCGGTGCCGGCGCTCAGAGCCAGTCGCGGTGCTTGAACGACCGGTAGAGGACCAGCGACGTCACCACGGTGAGCGCGAGCGACGCCCACAGCCCGCTCCACTCGCCCGCGCCGGGGAACTTGACGTTCTGCCCGAAGAAGCTCGTGATGCCGGTCGGGATGGCGATGATCGCCGCCCAACTCGTCACCTTCTTCATGACGGTGTTCTGCCGGTTCGACGCCAGGTTCAGGTTCGTCTCCAGGACGCTGGAGACCGCGTCCCGCTGCTGCTCGACGGTGTCCGCGATCGACACGAGGTGGTCCTCGACGTCCCGGAAGTACGGGCGGACCCCGTCGACGATCGTCTCGGCGTCTCCATGCAGCAGCGACCCGACGCTGTCCCGGGTGGGGACGACGAGCCGGCGCAGCACACCGAGCGCCTTCCGGAGCCGGAACGAGCGCCGCTGGATCTGCTGCTCGCGCGGGTCACCGTTCTCGAACAGGTCGTCCTCGAGCGCGTCGATGTCCCGCTCGATCGTCTCGAGGACGCTCGTGGCATGGTCGACGACCGTGTCGAGCAGGCCCCACAGCAGCCACGGGACCCCGTGGTCGGCGAGGTCGCTGTTGGCGTCCCACCGGCGCTGGACCGCGGAGGTGTCGAAGTCGGCGCCGTGGATCGTCACGAGCGCGTGGGAGGTGACGAACGCCTTCACCTCGTGCGTGACGAGCTCGCCGTCCGCGCCCGGCCCGTGCGTGTCGTAGACGACGAGGAACAGGCTGTCGCGGTACCGGTCGAGCTTCGGACGCTGTCCGCCCTCCACGGCGTCCTCGACCGCGAGGGCGTGGATGCCGAGCTCGCCCTCGACCTGCTCGAGGTCGGCCGGTGTCGGATCCGTGAAGTCGACCCAGACGAAGGCGCCGTCGCGGGCGACCAGTTCCGACACGTGTCCGACCGGGAAGTCCTGCTCCGCCGGCGACCCGTCCTGCCAGCAGCGCGTGCTCACCATGGGGCGAGCCTAGCGAGGCGGTCCGGTGGCACCCGACGGTCTGGGCGCTCCGGTGCCCGTCCGTGAACGTCCCCTCAGCCCGGTCGACCGGTCGCTGGTAGTTTCGGGTCGACGCCCCGGCAGGCCGCCGGGCAGGAACGGAGCACCCGCCACCCATGCCCGCAGACCGCACGGACAGCACCCGGTACGCATTCATCGTCGCCTCGAACCGACTGCCCGTCGACCGGGTGGTCGAGGAGGACGGCACGGAGGGCTGGCGGCACTCTCCCGGCGGCCTGGTCACGGCGCTCGAGCCGGTGATGCGCCAGAACGACGGGGCGTGGGTGGGCTGGGTCGGGCAGCCCGACGTCACGGTCGACCCGTTCGACAACGAGGGCATCCACATCGTGCCGGTCCCGCTCAGCGCCGACGACGTGCAGGAGTACTACGAGGGCTTCAGCAACGACACACTGTGGCCCCTCTACCACGACGTCATCGAGCACCCGAGCTACCACCGCGACTGGTGGAACGCGTACAAGCGCGTGAACCAGCGCTTCGCGGAGCAGATCGCCGAGATCGCCGAGCAGGACGGCATCGTCTGGGTGCAGGACTACCAGCTGCAGCTCGTGCCGGCACTCCTGCGCACCCTCCGCCCGGACCTGACGATCGGGTTCTTCAACCACATCCCGTTCCCGCCGGTCGGCATCTACGCCCAGCTGCCCTGGCGCGCGCAGATCCTGGACGGTCTGCTCGGTGCGGACGTCATCGGGTTCCAGCGCCAGGACGACGCGAGCGACTTCCTCCGTGCCGTCCGGCACATCAAGGGCTACACGACGAAGGGCTCGGTCGTCGACGTCCCGGTCGACGACCCGCAGGCGCCACGCAGCCGCAAGGGCGTGACCGTGCGCCACGTCGAGGCGCGGCACTTCCCGATCTCGATCGACGCCGAGAGCTTCGAGGAGATCGCCCGCCGCCCCGAGGTACAGCAGCGTGCGAAGGAGATCCGAGACGGCCTCGGGAACCCGAAGACCGTGCTGCTCGGGGTCGACCGTCTCGACTACACGAAGGGCATCCGGCACCGCATCAAGGCGTTCGGCGAGCTCGTCGAGGACGGACGCCTGGCGGTGGAGGACGCGGCGCTCATCCAGGTCGCCAGCCCGAGCCGTGAGCGCGTGGACACCTACCGGATGCTCCGTGACGAGATCGAGCTCACGGTCGGGCGCATCAACGGCGACCTCGGCGTCATCGGCCACCAGCCGATCTCCTACCTGCACCACGGCTACCCCCGCGAGGAGATGGTGGCGCTCTACCTCGCAGCCGACATCATGCTCGTCACGGCGCTCCGGGACGGCATGAACCTCGTCGCGAAGGAGTACGTCGCGAGCCGGTTCGACAACGACGGCGTGCTCATCCTGTCCGAGTTCGCCGGTGCCGCCGACGAGCTCAAGCAGGCCGTCATCGTCAACCCGCACGACATCGGGGCGCTGAAGGACTCGATCCAGCGCGCGATCGAGATGCCACGTCGCGAGCGGTCCACACGCATGCGGGCGCTCCGCAAGCGCGTGCGCGACAACGACGTGGCGCGGTGGTCCCGCTCCTTCCTGGAAGCGCTCGACCGTCACGCGCCGAAGAGCGCCCAGATCGACCCGGCGGCCGACCAGGGCGAGCCGCACCGCGAGGCACCGACCGACGGCACGTCGATCTTCGACCAGGACGCCCAGACGGCGCGTGCCGCGGAGGACACCCGGGAGGACCGTGATGCCTGACCAGACGACGGGGACCGGTCTCGCCCCGGCGCTCGAGACGCTCGCGGCCGCGCCGCGACTGCTCGTGGCGCTCGACTTCGACGGGACACTCGCGCCCTTCGCCGACGACCCCGCGCAGGTGGGTGCGCTGCCCGGCAGCTGGGCCGCCGTCCTCACCCTGCAGCGTGCACGGGACACGGAGGTCGTGCTCGTGTCCGGACGACCGCTCGGAAGTCTGGCGGCGGTGTCCCATGCGCCGGAGGGCATGGCCCTGATCGGCTCGCACGGCGTGGAGTGGCGGGTCGACGGCCACGACGAAGCCGCTCTGACCGAGGACGAGACCGCGCGGGTCGCCCGGATCGGCGCGGTGCTCGACGCGGTCGGTGCCCGGCACCCCGGCGTCGTGGTCGAGCACAAGCCGGCCGGGCACGCCGTGCACACCCGGCGGGTGAGCGCGGAGGAGGCCGCCGCGACGAACGCCGAGGCGAGCCGCGCGGCGCACGACGCCGACCCCGGCGTGCTCGAGCGCGGGGGCAAGGACATCCTCGAGTTCGCGGTCCGGCACGTCACGAAGGGTGACGCGATCGACCGCCTCCGGGAACTCCACGGAGCGGACGGGGTGTTCTTCGCCGGCGACGACGTCACCGACGAGGACGGCTTCCGGGTGCTCCGCGACGGCGACGTCGGCGTGAAGGTGGGGGAGGGGGACACCCTGGCCGCCCACCGTGTCGCCGACCCGGCAGCCCTGACCGACGTGCTCAAGCAGCTCGGACGACTCCGGGCCACGCGCTGACCGAGGGGCGCAACACGATGCAGACGCATGGTGTTGCGCCACTGGTATCCCAAACGGTCCTAGACTCTGGACATGCCTGACATCGACGTGAAGCCGCGCAGCAGGGTCGTCACCGACGGGATCGAAGCAACCACTTCGCGTGGCATGCTGCGGGCCGTCGGGATGGGCGACGAGGACTGGGAGAAGCCGCAGATCGGCATCGCCTCGTCCTGGAACGAGATCACTCCCTGCAACCTCTCCCTCGACCGGCTCGCCCAGGGCGCCAAGGAAGGCGTGCACGGCGGGGGCGGCTACCCGCTGCAGTTCGGCACCATCTCGGTGTCCGACGGCATCTCGATGGGCCACGAGGGCATGCACTTCTCGCTCGTCTCGCGCGAGGTCATCGCAGACAGCGTCGAGACGGTCGTCAGCGCGGAGCGCCTGGACGGCACCGTCCTGCTCGCCGGCTGCGACAAGTCCCTGCCGGGCATGCTCATGGCCGCCGCGCGCCTCGACCTGGCGAGCGTGTTCCTGTACGCCGGGTCGGTCATGCCGGGCTACGTCAAGCAGGCCGACGGGTCGATGAAGGAAGTCACGATCATCGACTCCTTCGAGGGCGTCGGCGCGTGCAAGGCCGGCACCATGACCGAGGCCGAGCTGAAGGAGATCGAGTGCGCGATCGTCCCCGGCGAGGGCGCCTGCGGTGGCATGTACACCGCGAACACCATGGCGAGCCTGGCCGAGGCGCTCGGCATGTCGCTGCCCGGGTCCGCCGCGCCGCCGAGCGCGGACCGTCGTCGCGACTACTACGCGCACCGATCCGGTGAGGCCGTCGTGAACATGCTGCGCCTGGGCCTGACCGCCCGCGACATCCTGACGCGCGAGGCCTTCGAGAACGCCATCACCGTGCTCATGGCCCTCGGCGGGTCGACGAACGCCGTGCTGCACCTGCTCGCGATCGCCCACGAGGCCGAGGTCGAGCTCACCCTCGACGACTTCAACCGCATCGGCTCGAAGGTCCCGCACCTCGCCGACATGAAGCCCTTCGGCAAGTACGTGATGGTCGACGTCGACCGCAACGGCGGCATCCCGGTGATCATGAAGGCCCTGCTCGAGGCCGGTCTGCTGCACGGCGACTGCATGACCGTCACGGGCAAGACCGTCGGCGAGAACCTGGCGGCGATCGACCCGCCCGAGCTCGACGGCGAGGTCTTCCGGAAGATCGACAACCCGATCCACGCGACCGGTGGCCTGACGATCCTGCAGGGCTCGTTCGCGCCGGAGGGTGCCGTCGTCAAGACGGCCGGCTTCGACGCCTCGGTGTTCGAGGGGCCCGCGCGGGTGTTCGACCGCGAGCGTGCCGCCATGGACGCCCTCACCGAGGGCCGCATCCAGAAGGGCGACGTCGTGGTCATCCGCTACGAGGGCCCCAAGGGCGGACCGGGCATGCGCGAGATGCTGGCCATCACGGCGGCCATCAAGGGCGCAGGCCTCGGCAAGGATGTACTACTCTTGACGGACGGTCGATTCTCAGGCGGCACAACCGGCCTCTGCATCGGCCACATCGCACCGGAAGCCGTGGACGCAGGTCCAGTGGCATTCGTGCGCGATGGCGACCGCATCCGTGTCGACATCGCGGCTCGCTCGCTCGACCTACTGGTCGACGACGCCGAGCTGGAATCCCGCCGAGCAGGCTGGGAACCGTTGCCCCCGCGCTACACCCGCGGAGTCCTCGCGAAGTACGCCAAGCTCGTCCAGTCCGCCGCCCTCGGCGCGGTCACGGGCTGACGTCGACACCCCGACACATCGCCATCCCTCCAGGCAAGGAACCGTTCATGCCCACGGAAGCCACACCGCTGTCCGCTGCCGGAGCACGTCGCTCACCAGAGGTCCTGACCGGCTCGGGAGCCGTCCTCCGGACGCTCGAGCACCTCGGGATCACCGACGTCTTCGGCCTGCCCGGCGGCGCCATCATCCCGTTCTACGACGAGCTCATGGCGTCGACGACCATCCGCCACATCCTGGTCCGGCACGAGCAGGGCGCCGGCCACGCCGCCGAGGGCTACGCGTCCTCGTCCGGCAAGGTCGGCGTCGCGATCGCGACGTCCGGCCCCGGTGCGACGAACCTCGTCACCGCGATCGCCGACGCCTACATGGACTCCGTGCCGTTCATCGCGATCACCGGGCAGGTCTTCTCGACCCTGATGGGGACGGACGCCTTCCAGGAAGCCGACATCGTCGGGATCACGATGCCGATCACGAAGCACTCGTTCCTCGTCACGAAGCCCGAGGACATCCCCGCCACGATCGCCGCCGCGCACCAGATCGCGACGACCGGTCGGCCCGGCCCGGTGCTCGTGGACATCACCAAGGACGCGCAGCAGATGTCGGCGCCGTACGTCTGGCCGCCGAAGATCGACCTGCCGGGCTACCGTCCGGTGACCAAGGCACACGGCAAGCAGATCACCGCCGCCGCGCAGCTGCTCGCCGAGTCGAGCCGCCCGGTCCTGTACGTCGGCGGCGGCGTCATCCGTGCCGGTGCCTCCCCGGAACTCCTGCGCTTCGCCGAGGCGACGGGCGCGCCGGTGGTCACGACGCTCATGGCGCGCGGAGCGTTCCCGGACTCGCACCCGCAGCACCTCGGCATGCCGGGCATGCACGGCACCGTGCCCGCGGTCCTCGGGCTCCAGGAGAGCGACCTCATCATCGCGCTCGGCGCCCGCTTCGACGACCGCGTGACCGGGAAGGCCGACGAGTTCGCCCCGGACGCCAAGGTCGTGCACGTCGACATCGACCCGGCCGAGATCTCGAAGATCCGCTTCGCCGACGTGCCGATCGTCGGGGACGCGAAGGTCGTGCTGGCGGACCTGCTCGAGGCGTGGGCCGCCGTCGACCAGTCCGAGCGGGCCTCCACGGCCGACTGGTGGGCGCACCTCGACAAGATCCGCGCAGACTTCCCGCTCGGGTACGTCGAGCCGCAGGACGGCCTCATCGCGCCGCAGCACGTCATCCGCCGCATCGGCGAGATGACCGGACCGGAGGGCGTGTTCGCCTCCGGTGTCGGGCAGCACCAGATGTGGTCGGCACAGTTCATCCAGTACGAGCGCCCGAACGCGTGGCTCAACTCCGGCGGCGCCGGCACGATGGGCTACTCCGTCCCGGCCGCGATGGGCGCCAAGGTCGCCCAGCCGGACCGCGTGGTGTGGGCGATCGACGGTGACGGCTGCTTCCAGATGACGAACCAGGAGCTCGCGACCTGCGTCATCAACGACATCCCGATCAAGGTCGCGGTGATCAACAACTCGTCGCTCGGCATGGTGCGGCAGTGGCAGACGCTGTTCTACGACGGCCGTCACTCGTTCACCGACCTGCAGACCGGGCACGGCACCCGCCGTGTGCCGGACTTCGTGAAGCTCGCGGACGCCTACGGAGCACTCGGCATCCGGGTGGAGCGGCCCGAGGACATCGACGCCGCGATCCAGCTCGCGCTCGACACCAACGACCGCCCGGTCGTCATCGACTTCGTGGTCAGCCGCGACTCGATGGTCTGGCCGATGGTCCCGCAGGGTGTGGGCAACTCCTCCATCCAGTACGCCCGCGAACTCGCGCCCACCTGGGACGACGAGGACGCCGACATGACGGGGGAGCCCGCATGAGCCACGTCCTGTCCCTCCTTGTCGAGGACAAGCCGGGTCTGCTGACCCGTGTCGCCGGGCTGTTCGCCCGACGCGGCTTCAACATCGAGTCGCTCGCCGTCGGCAGCACCGAGGTGGACGGCCTGAGCCGCATCACCGTGGTGGTGGACGTCGAGGACCTGCCGCTCGAGCAGGTGACGAAGCAGCTCAACAAGCTCGTCAACGTCATCAAGATCGTGGAGCTCGACTTCCCCCAGTCGGTGCAGCGCGAACACATGCTCGTGAAGGTGCGTGTCGACAACCAGACCCGGTCCGCGGTGCTCGACGCCGTGACGCTGTTCCGGGCGCAGGTCGTCGACGTCGCCACCGACTCGCTCGTCGTCGAGGTGACCGGTGACCCCGGCAAGATCCAGGCGATCCTGCGCGTCCTCGAGCCCTACGGCATCAAGGAGCTGGCCCGCGCCGGACTCCTGGGCATGGGCCGCGGACCGAAGAGCATCACCGACCGGGTGCGCTGAGCACCGGTCAGCCAGAGACCACCGAACCAAGGAGATCACGCACCGTGACTGACATCGTGTACGACGCCGACGCCGACCTCAGCCTCATCCAGGGCAAGAAGGTCGCGGTCATCGGCTACGGGTCGCAGGGCCACGCCCACGCCCTCAACCTCCGCGACTCCGGCGTCGAGGTCAAGATCGGCCTCAAGGAGGGCTCGAAGAGCCGCCAGAAGGCCGAAGAGGCCGGCTTCGAGGTGCTGACCCCGGCCGACGCCACCGCGTGGGCCGACGTCGTCGTCATCCTCACCCCGGACCAGGTGCAGCGGATCGTCTACAAGGACGACATCGCCCCGAACCTCAAGCAGGGTGCGACGCTCGTCTTCGGTCACGGCTTCAACATCCGCTACGGCTACATCGAGGCGCCGGAGGGCGTGGACGTCTCGCTCGTCGCGCCGAAGGGCCCGGGCCACACCGTCCGCCGCGAGTACGAGGCCGGCCGTGGTGTTCCGGTCATCGTCGCGGTCGAGGTCGACGCGTCCGGCAGCGCCTGGGACCTCGCCTGGTCCTACTCGAAGGCCATCGGCGGTCTGCGCTCCGGCGGCATCAAGACCACGTTCACCGAGGAGACCGAGACCGACCTGTTCGGTGAGCAGGCCGTCCTCTGCGGTGGCACGTCGCAGCTCATCCAGTACGGCTTCGAGACCCTGGTCGAGGCGGGCTACCAGCCGCAGATCGCCTACTTCGAGGTGCTGCACGAGCTCAAGCTCATCGTCGACCTCATCTGGGAGGGCGGTCTCACCAAGCAGCGCTGGTCGATCTCCGACACCGCCGAGTTCGGTGACTACGTCTCCGGCCCGCGCGTGATCTCGCCCGAGGTCAAGGAGAACATGAAGGCCGTGCTCGCCGACATCCAGGACGGCACCTTCGCGAAGCGCTTCATCGAGGACCAGGACGCCGGCGCGCCGGAGTTCACGGCCCTCCGCGAGAAGGGCGAGGGCCACCCCGTCGAGGCGACCGGCCGCGAGCTCCGCAAGCTGTTCGCGTGGAAGCAGGCCGACTCCGACTACGTCGACGGTTCGGCCGCGCGGTAGTCTGCCTGAGACAAGCTCGACCCGCGAGGCGGCGGTGCAGTGCACCGCCGCCTCTCGATGTGACCCGGACACGATGCAGCAGCTCCTCCAGTACCCCGACGCCGCCCGACGTCGACGCAACGCGATGACGCACGCCGTCGTGCCCGCAGCGTGGCGCGGCCCGTCCGCCCGACGTGGGATGATCGTCGGATGGCGGTGACGAGACGAGCGGTCCACATCGGCGCCGGCAAGATCGGGCGCGGGTTCGTGGGCCAGTTCCTCGTGGCGAGCGGCTACGACCTCACGTTCGTCGACGTCGACGAGCGCGTCGTCGCGGCGCTCAACGAAGCCGGGCGGTTCGTCGTGCACGAGGTCGGTGAGATGCCGGTCGAGCACACGGTCGCCGGGTTCCGTGCCCTGAACAGCAAGACGGACCGCGACCGCGTCGTCCGTGCCATCGCCGAGGCCGACGTCGTCACCACGGCCGTGGGCGCCCGCACGCTGCCCCTCGTCGCCCCGCTCATCGCGGAGGGCCTGGCGGCCCGTCCCCTCGACCGTGGCGAGGTCACGATCGTCGCGTGCGAGAACGCGTTCAACGCCACCGACTCACTGCACGCGAGCATCCGTCGTGCCCCGATCCTCGAAGACCGCGACATCGCCGCGGTCTTCGCGAACTGCGCGATCGACCGCATCGTGCCGGACCAGTCCGGCGTGCTCGGCCAGTCCGGCGGGCTCGACGTCGTGCTCGAACCGTTCTACGAGTGGGTCATCGAGCGCACGCCCTTCGCCGGCACCGACGCCGAGCACCCCGTCATCGACGGCGTGACCTGGGTGGACGACCTGCAGCCGTTCGTCGAGCGCAAGCTGTACACCGTCAACACCGCGCATGCGACCGCCGCTTACCACGGCTGGGTCCGCGGCATCCGCCTGATCCGGGAGGCCCTCCAGGACCCCGCCGTGCGGGCGGAGGTCGACGGGGTGCTCGCGGAGACGACCGCACTGCTCGTCGCGAAGCACGGCTTCGACCCGGAGGAGCACGCCCGGTACGTCGCGGCGAACCTGACGCGGATCGCCAACCCGCTCCTCCCGGACACGACGCTGCGCGTCGGTCGGAACCCGCTCCGCAAGCTCGGCCGCCGCGAGCGGTTCATCGGCCCGGCCGCGCAGCTCGCCGAGCGGGGCCTCCCGGTCGACCACCTGCTCGGCGCCGTCCGCGTCGCGCTCGAGTTCGACGACCAGGACGACCCCGAGTCGTACGAGCTCCATGCGCTGCTCCGATCCGGCGCGACGGCGCACGCCCTCACCGAGATCCTCACCGGGCTCATGGAGGGGCACCCGCTGTTCCCGGCCGTCCGCGACGTCGTGGCCGGTGTCCTCGAGACCCAGCCAGCCCAGGCATGAGCGGCGACCCTCGTAGACTCGACGGCATGACGGAGGCACGGGAACCCGACGACGACGACGCCCTGTCGTGGGGTGACGCCGATGACGCGACGCACGTGGACGCCGCGCACAACCCGATCGCCGTCAAGGAGCGCGACGACCGCGACCCCGACGCCCCGGAGACCTCCGGCGCCCTGATCGGGTTCGGCGTCTTCGGCGGGCTGTACCTGCTCTACACCGTGGCCTGGCTGCTCACCGCGTCGACCACCTACGTCTCGGGCGTCGACGCCGTCCTGAGCGGCTACGTCGAGGTCCTGCGGTTCCTGTCGATCGTCGCACCGGCGCTCTGGTTCGCGGTGGTGCTCTGGGCGGCCCGCACGCGGCGCACCCGCACGCGACTGCTCTGGATGCTCCTCGGCGCGGTGCTGCTCTTCCCGTGGCCGTTCCTCATGACGCGGAGCTTCGGGTGACCGCGGTCGGTGGCGGTGTGGACCGCGCGGCTCGCCCACACGGACAGCTCCTCGGTCGGATCGTGATCTGGGTGGTCTTCGCGGTGCTCCTCGCCTACATGACCGTGCAGAGCGTCGGGAACCTCGTGACGGTGTCACGCTCGGTCCAGGAGTTCAACGCGTTCATCGCGAGCTCCTCCGGTGGCGACTCGCTGCGACGCGCCGTGCCGTGGGTCTGGCTCGTCCTGGACATCGCGATCGCACCCGTGGCCTTCGCCGTCGCCCTGTGGGTCACCCGCCGGTCGTCGCTGGCCGTGACGGCGGCGGTGTTCCTGCTCGCCTTCGCGGCTGCCGGGGCGATCTGGCTCGACCTGCAGCTCTTCGTGCCGCGCCTGCTCGACTTCTGAGGCGGACGCCGGCCGTGCGGTCGGGAAGACCCCCGAGCGCGTCGTAACGACCCGGTCGCGTCGGTAGGGTGGTGGTACACCACCCGTCTCGTGTGAGGAACAGCAGTCGTGTCGAAGCCGGTCGTCCTGATCGCCGAAGAACTCTCGCCCGCCACCGTCGACGCCCTCGGGCCCGACTTCGAGATCAGGAACGTCGACGGTACCGACCGTCCGGCCCTGCTCTCCGCACTGTCCGACGCGCACGCGATCCTCGTCCGGTCCGCGACGAAGGTCGACGCCGAGGCGATCGCCGCCGCACCGCAGCTGCAGGTGATCGCGCGGGCCGGTGTCGGCCTCGACAACGTGGACATCAAGGCGGCCACGACCGCGGGCGTCATGGTGGTGAACGCGCCGACGTCGAACATCATCTCCGCCGCCGAGCTGACCGTCGGGCACATCCTGTCCCTCGCCCGGCACATCCCCGCGGCGCACGCGTCGTTGGCAGCCGGCGCGTGGAAGCGGTCGTCCTACACGGGCGTCGAGCTGTACGAGAAGACCGTCGGCATCATCGGGCTCGGCCGGATCGGTGCGCTCATCACGCAGCGCCTGCAGGCCTTCGGCGTCTCGGTCATCGCGTTCGACCCGTACGTCACGACCGCTCGCGCACAGCAGCTCGGGGTCGAGCTCGTGTCCCTCGAGGACCTGCTCCGCCGCGCGGACTTCACCACGATCCACATGCCGAAGACGCCGGAGACGGTCGGCATGATCTCCGACGACCAGTTCGCCCTCATGAAGCCCACCGCGTTCGTCGTGAACGTGGCCCGCGGCGGTCTCATCGACGAGGACGCGCTGCACCGTGCGCTCACCTCGAACACGATCGCCGGCGCCGGTCTCGACGTCTTCGTGTCCGAGCCGCCGAAGGACTCGCCGCTCGTGTCGCTGCCGAACGTCGTCGTGACCCCGCACCTCGGGGCCTCCACCGACGAAGCGCAGGAGAAGGCCGGTGTCGCCGTCGCGAAGTCGGTCCGCCTGGCCCTCGGCGGCGAGCTCGTGCCCGATGCGGTCAACGTCGCCGGTGGCGTCATCGACCCCTACGTCCGGCCCGGCATCCCGCTCGTCGAGAAGCTCGGCCAGGTGTTCACCGCGATGGCGACCTCCCCGGTCACGAGCATCGACGTGGAGGTGCACGGGGAGCTCGCCGACTACGACGTGAGCGTGCTGAAGCTCGCCGCGCTCAAGGGCGTGTTCACCGACGTCGTCAGCGACCAGGTGTCCTACGTCAACGCCCCGCTCATCGCCGAACAACGTGGCGTCACGGTCCGGCTCATCACCGACGGTGACAGCCCGGAGTACCGCAACCTGCTCACCATCCGCGGAGCGCAGTCCGACGGGCCGGCGATCAGCGTCTCCGGCACGCTGACCGGCCCGAAGCAGGTCGAGAAGCTCGTCGAGATCAACGGCTACGACGTCGAGGTCGCCCTCGACAAGCACCACGTGGTGATGGCGTACACGGACCGTCCGGGCATCGTCGCGGTGTACGGCAAGGAGTTCGGCGACGCGGGCATCAACATCGCCGCGATGCAGATCGCGCGGCAGTCCGCCGGTGGGGAAGCGCTCAGCGTGCTGACCGTCGACTCGCCGGTGCCGGACGAGGTGCTCGAGCACGTCCGTTCGACGATCGACGCGGCATCGCTCCGCGAGATCGACATCACGCTCTAGGAGACCCATGTCGCAGACGCTCAAGCTGGCGGTCATCCGCGGGGACGGCATCGGTCCCGAGGTCGTCGACGAGGCGCTCAAGGTCCTGCACGCCGTGGTCGGTACCGAGCTCGACGTACAGGAGACGCCGTTCTCGCTCGGCGCGACCCGGTTCCTCGAGACCGGGGACATCCTCACCGAGGACGACATGGCGGCGGTCGCCGAGCACGACGCGATCCTCCTCGGTGCCGTCGGCGGCGACCCGCGCGACCCGCGGCTCGCCGGTGGGATCATCGAGCGCGGGCTGCTCCTGAAGCTGCGGTTCGCCTTCGACCACTACGTCAACCTCCGCCCGACGACGGTGCACGACGGAATCGCCTCCCCGCTCGCCGCGCCCGGCGACGTGGACTTCGTCGTCGTCCGCGAGGGCACCGAGGGACCGTACGTCGGCAACGGTGGTGCCATCCGCGTCGGCACCCCGCACGAGATCGCCACCGAGGTCTCGCTCAACACCGCGCACGGGGTGGAGCGGGTGGTGCGGTACGCGTTCGACCTGGCGTCACGGCGTCCGCGGCAGCACCTGACCCTCGTGCACAAGAGCAACGTCCTCGTCCACGCCGGGTCGCTCTGGCAGCGGACCGTGGCGGCGGTCGGGCAGGAGTACCCGGACGTCACGGTCGACTACCAGCACGTCGACGCCGTCATGATCCACATGGTGCGGGAGCCCTCGCGGTTCGACGTCATCGTGACGGACAACCTCTTCGGCGACATCATCACGGACCTCGCCGGCGCGATCAGCGGCGGCATCGGTCTCGCTGCCTCGGGGAACATCAACCCGGACGGCACCTTCCCGAGCATGTTCGAGCCGGTCCACGGATCGGCTCCGGACATCGCCGGTCAGCAGCTGGCCGACCCCACTGCCGCCGTCCTGTCCGTCGCCCTCCTGCTCGACCACATCGGCCGGCCGGACCTCGCGGCAGCGGTGACGCAGGCGGTCGAGGCCGACCTCGCCGACCGGGGCACCACACGGCGGTCGACGGCCGAGATCGGTGACGCCATCGTCGCCGCGGTCAGCGCACGCACCACCACGGCCTGACAGGAGCCACCCATGAGCAACGACACCAGCGACGGCAGCACCGCCGACCTCGTCCTCGACTTCGCGACCGTCCCGTCCGCGGAGCGCCGAGCGGCGGCGGAGCGCGAGGAGATCCTCGCCGACCCCGGGTTCGGCAAGCACTTCACCGATCACATGGCGTCGGTCGCCTGGACGATCGACGACGGCTGGCACGACGCCTCGGTCCACGCGTACGGACCCCTGTCCCTCGACCCGAGCGCGAGCGTCCTGCACTACGCGCAGGAGATCTTCGAGGGCATGAAGGCCTACCGGCACGCCGACGGCTCGGTGTGGTCGTTCCGCCCGGACGCGAACGCGCGTCGGTTCGCCCGGTCGGCACGGCGGCTCGCGCTCCCGGAGCTGCCCGAGTCGGTGTTCGTCGACTCGGTCCGGCAGCTGGTCCGCGCCGACGAGTCGTGGGTGCCCTCGGCTCCGGAGACGAGCCTGTACCTCCGACCCTTCATGATCGCGACCGAGGCGTTCCTCGGCGTCCGCGCCGCCCACGCGGTCCAGTACCACTGCATCGCGAGCCCGGCGGGGGCGTACTTCACCTCGGGGCCGAAGCCGGTGTCGATCTGGTTGTCCACCCGGTACGCCCGCGCTGCCCGAGGCGGCACCGGTGCGGCGAAGACCGGCGGCAACTACGCGGCCTCCCTGCTCCCGCAGCAGGAGGCGTACGAGCACGGTTGTCAGCAGGTGATGTTCCTCGACTCCGAGAAGGGCGAGTACCTCGAGGAGCTCGGCGGCATGAACGTCGTGCTCGTCCGCTCCGACGGCACGCTCGTCACGCCGGACTCGGACTCCATCCTCGAGGGCATCACGCGAGACTCGATCCTGCAGCTCGCGCTCGACCGCGGCCTCCGCGTGGAACGTCGTCCGGTCGCCCTGAGCGAGTGGCGCGACGGCGTCGCCGACGGCACGATCACCGAGGCGTTCGCCTGCGGGACGGCAGCGGTCGTCACCCCGATCGCCGAACTCCGTGGCGACGGGTTCACGATCGGGTCGCCGACCACCGGTGCCGGCGAACTGACGATGTCGCTGCGTACGGAACTGACGGACATCCAGTACGGTCGCCGTCCCGACCCGCACGGGTGGATGGTCCAACTCACCGAGCCGACGACCACCACCAGTGCTGAGTAGGGTCGACGCGTGAAGATCGCACGGTTCAGCACCGAGGGGGAGGACCCCCGTTACGGCATCCTCGACGAGCGCGCACTGGTGGTGCTCGCCGGCGACCCGATGTACCAGGGCTTCGAGACGACGGGGGAGCGGGTGCCGCTCTCCGACGCGAAGCTGCTCGCCCCGGTCATCCCGCGGTCGAAGGTCATCGGCGTCGGGCTCAACTACGCCGAACACGTCTCGGAGATGGACGAGCGCTCGGCCGACGACCCGGTGGTGTTCCTCAAGCCGAACACCTCGGTCATCGGTCCCGAGGACCCGATCCGTCTGCCCGCCGACATCGGCCGCGTCGACCACGAGGGCGAACTCGCGATCGTGATCGGGTCCCTGGCGAAGAACGTCGCGAAGGAGGACTTCGCCAGCGTCATCCTCGGCTACACGGTCGCGAACGACGTGACCGCCCGGGACCTGCAGGCCCGCGACGGACAGTGGGCCCGCGCCAAGGGCTTCGACACCTTCTGCCCGCTCGGCCCGGTCATCGAGACCGAGATCGACCCGTCGGACATCCGCATCGAGACCCGCGTGGACGGCGACCTCCGTCAGGCGGCCTCGACGAACGAGATGGTGCACGACATCCCGACGCTCATCGAGTTCATCTCGTCGATCTGGACCCTGCTGCCCGGCGACGTCATCCTCACCGGGACGCCGGCGGGTGTCGGCGCCATCCGTGACGGCGAGGTGGTGGAGGTCACGATCTCCGGCATCGGTTCGCTCCGCAACCCGGTGATCGCTCGGCACTGACCGGCGACGCCCGACCGGCCTGGAGGCCCGACACCGGCATGGTGTCGGGCCTCCGTCCGTCCCGGGGCCGGCATCGCGCCTCCTGGCCGCGATCCGCTGTGAGGCGGACGACACGCCCGGGATGGGCCCCGGTTGGCAGGTCCTCGCAGGCTGTGTAGAGTAATCACTCGTTGCCGCTGAGGCGGAGAACGGATCGGCCGAGACGCTGACGGAGCGATGCTCCGGGAGCTGCAGTCTGGCTCCGGTTCTTCCCCGGGCGACGAACCAGCCTCTCTGGCGAAGCATCCTGGTGGTGTGGAGTGGGGAGTGCGTCTGGTCCTTGAGAACTCAACAGCGTGCACATTGTCAATGCCAATTTTATTGACCTCGTGCCTGGTCGGTTTTGCCGGTCGGGTCATGAAGCAATTCCTTTTGGATTGAA
>NZ_QKTO01000026.1 GCF_003234855.1 Curtobacterium sp. MCBD17_032 | reverse complement strand
CGGGTGTTACTTGATCTGGGCGGTGATGGTGGCGGTGCCGACGAGGAGGCCGCGCTTGACGGCGTCCGTCTTGAAGGTCTGGTTCAGCAGGTCCGCGGCGTCCTGGGAGATGTGGACGGTGGTGCCGGTCAGGATCGCGTTGTCACCCTCGAGCTGGAGCGGCTTGAGCGAGCCGCCGTGCAGCTCGAACAGGAACGCGTTCGGCGCGGCGACCTCGCCGTTGACGAGGACGTCACCGTAGAGCTTCGACGAGCCCGGGTTCACGACGAAGTTCTCCAGCGTGACGGTCGTGTCGCCGGCCTTGAGGGTCAGGCCGGAGTCGTCGTGGTTGAGCAGGCCCTGCACGTAGGGGCGGTAGTTGCCGTCCGGGCTCCAGTAGGTGACCGAGCCGGAGGTGATCGGGAACGACACGGCGCCGTCCTCGAGGGTCGCATCTCCCGAGACGCCCGGGGTGAGCTTGAGGGAGGTCAGGGCGTCGGTGAAGCCCTTGTCGAGGGCGACGGAGGTGTCGCCGCCGAGGACCTCGGGCACCGAGGCGACCGGGGCGGGGATCTTCGACGCGGAGCTGGAGACGGTGTGCACGACCGGGGTGGACGCGTTCGCGGCGCTGACGCCGAACGCTGCACCGCCGAGCACGAGGGCACCGGTCGTGGCGAGGGTGATCGAGGTCTTCAGGGACTTGCGCATGTCTTCATTCCTTTGCTTGTCGCGCTCGGCGCGGTGGGTGACAGCGCGCCGAACACACCCCGCGAAGGGGTGGAGAACCAGCGGTGAGCTGCTGGTGAGCGCTGCGGGTGTTTCCCGGCTTGTGACAGTTGTTCGGCGCC
>NZ_QKTO01000025.1 GCF_003234855.1 Curtobacterium sp. MCBD17_032 | reverse complement strand
GAGAGGGAAACGCCCGGTCACATTCCGAACCCGGAAGCTAAGCCTCTCAGCGCCGATGGTACTGCAAGGGGGACCTTGTGGGAGAGTAGGACGCCGCCGGACTCCTTTTCAATGATCGAGCCCCTGACCGGGGTGAGCAGCAACGCTCACCTTGGTCAGGGGCTCTTTCGCGTCCCCACAGGCCGGCTGAGTAGCACGTCATCGACGAGCGTCTTGCTTGACTCGCTTTGTGGGGCTACTCGCGGGGCGTTCGTCGCTGCTCGAGCTAGTACGTTCTGTGCGAGCCGTGGTCAGCTGACGCGATGGAGCGCCTTGCTCCTCAGTCGGTCCTGCGCCCAGCTCCGGTCGTCCGAGGTCGGGAGGCGCGTTGTCTGGGGCATCGGCAGTTCGAGTGATCGGGAGTAGCGCAACGATGCGTGCTCGGTGGGCAACCGCGGCGACTGGCGGTGCGACGTCATGGTGGAGATGAGGGCGGCGATCGATCGCACCGGTCTTGGCTGTCCGGTCATGCTGTCGACGGACACTCGGACGGATGCGCGATGAGCCGGCGCCCCGGGAGCTGGAATCGGCACCTCGATCGCGGACGACGGCCATGTGGAGTTGTCGGTCGCTGCGCGCTCGGCCGAGGTGGAGTGCCGCCTCGTGATCGATCTCCACGGCGGTGGTCTGGTCCGTGGTGGATTCCGGTGCTCTCGTCGCGAAGGCTCGAGACCTTCGCCGTGAGAGGAAGGTCGTCGGTTCGGGAGACAGCCACCCGGTTTCATCGGTCGAGAACGGGGTCGCGCTTCGTCGGCTGAGCAGGGTCGGAGCCGCAAGCGGGTTCACCAGGGCAGCGCGCCACGGGCCGGCCGAGGTGGGCATGAAGCGGCGAGATGGAACGGGTTTCGAATGTGCGCCATGGTGATCTTGTCCGTTGTCCGTTGTCCGTTGTCCGTTGTCCGTCGTCGGTCGTCGGTCGTCGGTCGCCGGGGAGTCGTCGGATGCGCCGACTCTCGACGGTCGGTTCCCGATGTGGTTCCACGCGGGGCCGCAAGTTCGATCCGACCGAACATCGGCGTTCCTCGGACGGCAGGCGCGGCGATCATCGCCTGTGGCTAACGTTTCCTGGCAAAGACGGGCCATTTCGGTCCGGAGGCGCAGAGGAATCGATGTGAACGAGCTCGAGGTGATGCACACTCGCCGTGAGCCGTGAGCCGTGAGCCGTGAGCCGTGAGCCGTGAGCCGTGAGCCGTGAGCCGTGAGCCGTGAGCCGTGAGCCGTGAGCCGTGAGCCGTGAGCCGTGAGCCGTGAGCCGGGAGCCGTGAGCCGGGAGCCGGGAGCCGTGAGCCGGGAGCCGGGAGCCGTGAGCCGGGAGCCGGGAGCCGTGAGCCGGGAGCCGTGAGTCCTTGCCCGGATCCGGCGGGTGATCGGTAGTTGGTAGCGGGGTGCTGAGCCCCGAGTAGTGCTGGTGTTGCGTAGTGCGACACGCCCGGGATGTGGGGTGGGTTGGTGGTGGGTGTGGGGGCTGCGTAAAGTAATCCCTCGTCACCCCAAAGGTGCGGCGGAGCGGCTGGAGCGGAAGCCCAGAG
>NZ_QKTO01000024.1 GCF_003234855.1 Curtobacterium sp. MCBD17_032 | reverse complement strand
TGAAAAGGAGTCCGGCGGCGTCCTACTCTCCCACAAGGTCCCCCTTGCAGTACCATCGGCGCTGAGAGGCTTAGCTTCCGGGTTCGGAATGTGACCGGGCGTTTCCCTCTCGCTATGACCACCGGAACAATTTCGACACTCCAACAGGGAAGCTTCGAAACCGTTCCGCGCATGCGCGGTGTTCAGTTTCAGTTGTTCCCGATCGTCTGTCGGGAACCACAAAGTGGACGCGAGCCCCACACCACGAATGGTGCAGGTAAAAAGTGTGTGTCAAGTCTTCGGCTTATTAGTACCGGTCAGCTCCACGGGTCGTTAGTCCCCGCTTCCACATCCGGCCTATCAACCCAGTAGTCTGCTGGGAGCCTCTCACACTCAAGGTGCATGGAAATCTCATCTCGAAGACGGCTTCCCGCTTAGATGCTTTCAGCGGTTATCCGGTCCGAACGTAGCTAATCAGCGGTGCCCTTGGCAGAACAACTGACACACCAGAGGTTCGTCCATCCCGGTCCTCTCGTACTAGGGATAGATCTTCTCAAATTTCCAACGCGCGCAGCGGATAGGGACCGAACTGTCTCACGACGTTCTAAACCCAGCTCGCGTACCGCTTTAATGGGCGAACAGCCCAACCCTTGGGACCTACTCCAGCCCCAGGATGCGACGAGCCGACATCGAGGTGCCAAACCATGCCGTCGATATGGACTCTTGGGCAAGATCAGCCTGTTATCCCCGAGGTACCTTTTATCCGTTGAGCGACAGCGCTTCCACAAGCCACTGCCGGATCACTAGTCCCGACTTTCGTCCCTGCTCGACCTGTCAGTCTCACAGTCAAGCTCCCTTGTGCACTTACACTCGCCACCTGATTGCCAACCAGGTTGAGGGAACCTTTGGGCGCCTCCGTTACTCTTTGGGAGGCAACCGCCCCAGTTAAACTACCCATCAGGCACTGTCCATGAACCCGATCAGGGTCCTACGTTAGACATCCAAAGTGACCAGAGTGGTATTTCAACAATGACTCCACGAACACTAGCGTGCCCGCTTCACAGTCTCCCACCTATCCTACACAAGCCACTCCGAACACCAATACCAAACTATAGTAAAGGTCACGGGGTCTTTCCGTCCTGCTGCGCGTAACGAGCATCTTTACTCGTAGTGCAATTTCGCCGAGTTCGCGGTTGAGACAGCTGGGAAGTCGTTACGCCATTCGTGCAGGTCGGAACTTACCCGACAAGGAATTTCGCTACCTTAGGATGGTTATAGTTACCACCGCCGTTTACTGGGGCTTAAATTCAGAGCTTCGCCGTGAGGCTGACCCTTCCTCTTAACCTTCCAGCACCGGGCAGGCGTCAGTCCGTATACATCGTCTTGCGACTTCGCACGGACCTGTGTTTTTAGTAAACAGTCGCTTCCCACTGGTCTCTGCGGCCTTCAACGCTCACGGAGTGAATCCGGTCACGTGTCCGGCCCCCCTTCTCCCGAAGTTACGGGGGCATTTTGCCGAGTTCCTTAACCACGATTATCTCGATCTCCTTGGTATTCTCTACCTGACCACCTGAGTCGGTTTCGGGTACGGGCGGCTGCAACCTCGCGTCGATGCTTTTCTCGGCAGCATAGGATCACTGATTTCCCCTTACGGGTACGCGTCGGATCTCAGGCACACAGACGACGGATTTGCCTATCGTCAGCCCTACATCCTTACACCAGGTTCACCTTACGGATACCATCGCCTGGCTCAGCTACCTTCCTGCGTCACACCTGTTCATACGCTAACCGCACCAGCATGGGGTCGAGCGTTAGACCGGCCCGTCTCACCCCGAAGGGATCAACAAGTGCCGGGTTAGGACTCTTAGCACCACTGGATTAGCTTGGGCGGTTGTTCGCCGGTACGGGAATATCAACCCGTTGTCCATCGACTACGCCTGTCGGCCTCGCCTTAGGTCCCGACTTACCCAGGGCGGATTAACCTGGCCCTGGAACCCTTGGTCTTTCGGAGGACGGGTTTCTCACCCGTCTTTCGCTACTCATGCCTGCATTCTCACTCGTGTGGCGTCCACGGCTGGATCACTCCGCCGCTTCACTCGCCACACGACGCTCTCCTACCACTCCGCACGACTGAACCACGAAGGCTTGTCGAGTGTGCGAAATCTACAACTTCGGCGGTGTGCTTGAGCCCCGTTACATTGTCGGCGCGGAATCACTTGACCAGTGAGCTATTACGCACTCTTTCAAGGGTGGCTGCTTCTAAGCCAACCTCCTGGTTGTCTGTGCAACTCCACATCCTTTCCCACTTAGCACACGCTTAGGGGCCTTAGTTGGTAGTCTGGGTTGTTTCCCTCTCGACGATGAAGCTTATCCCCCACCGTCTCACTGCTGCGCTCTCACTCACCGGCATTCGGAGTTTGGCTGACGTCAGTAACCTGTTGAGGCCCATCGGCCATCCAGTAGCTCTACCTCCGGCGAGAAACACGCAACGCTGCACCTAAATGCATTTCGGAGAGAACCAGCTATCACGAAGTTTGATTGGCCTTTCACCCCTATCCACAGCTCATCCCCTCCATTTTCAACTGAAGTGGGTTCGGTCCTCCACGACGTCTTACCGTCGCTTCAACCTGGCCATGGATAGATCACTTCGCTTCGGGTCTAGGACATGCGACTGAATCGCCCTATTCAGACTCGCTTTCGCTACGGCTACCCCACACGGGTTAACCTCGCCACATATCGCTAACTCGCAGGCTCATTCTTCAAAAGGCACGCCGTCACCCCTACAAGGAGGCTCCGACGGTTTGTAAGCAAACGGTTTCAGGTACTATTTCACTCCCCTCCCGGGGTACTTTTCACCTTTCCCTCACGGTACTTGTCCGCTATCGGTCATCTGGGAGTATTTAGGCTTATCAGGTG
Organism: Curtobacterium sp. MCBD17_032; assembly: GCF_003234855.1. Taxonomy (GTDB): domain Bacteria; phylum Actinomycetota; class Actinomycetes; order Actinomycetales; family Microbacteriaceae; genus Curtobacterium. Next base: position 2,649 of record NZ_QKTO01000024.1, on the reverse strand, counting down.
GTCCTGACAGATTCACACGGGATTTCTCGGGCCCCGTGCTACTTGGGATACACATCCGGCCATAACACCATTTCGTCTACGGGGCTGGCACCCACTACGGCCCGGCTTTCAAACCGGTTCGACTATGATGCGCTGTAACCGCCCCAGTCCGGCAGAACTGAGCGACGTGTCCCACAACCCCGACCATGCAACGCCCGCCGGCTATCACACATGATCGGTTTAGCCTCATCCGTTTTCGCTCGCCACTACTCACGGAATCACATGTTGTTTTCTCTTCCTGTGGGTACTGAGATGTTTCACTTCCCCACGTTCCCTCTACCCGCCCTATATATTCAGGCGGGAGTCACCAGGTCACAAAAGCGCCTAGCGGGGTTTCCCCATTCGGAAATCCTCGGCTCACAGCTCGATTATCAGCTCCCCGAGGCTTATCGCAGATTTCTACGTCCTTCTTCGGCTCCAGATGCCAAGGCATCCACCGTTTGCTCTTAGAAACTTGACCACAAAGATTAAAATTGCGATCCAACGCCACAACTCACACCAACCCGAAGGCTGACGATCATCGATGACGCGAATCTAAAGATGCTCGCGTCCACTGTGTAGTTCTCAACATACGATCGGCACCACCCACCACCACACCAACCGGCGTGATCTCAGATGACCCAACGAAGGACCCGCAGGCCCAACCCCCACCCGAACAGAGCACCCATCACGGACACTCCCCCGAACAGGAAGCCTGGTCCCTCAGGACCCAACAACGTGCACCAGCCGACCCGCTCACCCCCGACCCCCTCCAACCAGCGAACTGGCGTACTAGGACCGGGAACCGCGCTCCCGACTGCACTGTCAATGTTCCACCCATGAGCTACCGGCGAGAACGTTCGTCTCGATCCGGCGCCTGGACACCACCACACCCCCCAAACAGGAAGCGCAGGATGCCAGATGCTCCTTAGAAAGGAGGTGATCCAGCCGCACCTTCCGGTACGGCTACCTTGTTACGACTTAGTCCTAATCACCGATCCCACCTTCGACGGCTCCTTCCACAAGGGTTAGGCCACCGGCTTCGGGTGTTACCGACTTTCATGACTTGACGGGCGGTGTGTACAAGGCCCGGGAACGTATTCACCGCAGCGTTGCTGATCTGCGATTACTAGCGACTCCGACTTCATGAGGTCGAGTTGCAGACCTCAATCCGAACTGAGACCGGCTTTTTGGGATTCGCTCCACCTTACGGTATCGCAGCCCTTTGTACCGGCCATTGTAGCATGCGTGAAGCCCAAGACATAAGGGGCATGATGATTTGACGTCATCCCCACCTTCCTCCGAGTTGACCCCGGCAGTCTCCTATGAGTCCCCGCCATAACGCGCTGGCAACATAGAACGAGGGTTGCGCTCGTTGCGGGACTTAACCCAACATCTCACGACACGAGCTGACGACAACCATGCACCACCTGTACACCGACCACAAGGGGGCGACCATCTCTGGCCGTTTCCGGTGTATGTCAAGCCTTGGTAAGGTTCTTCGCGTTGCATCGAATTAATCCGCATGCTCCGCCGCTTGTGCGGGCCCCCGTCAATTCCTTTGAGTTTTAGCCTTGCGGCCGTACTCCCCAGGCGGGGCGCTTAATGCGTTAGCTACGACACAGAAACCGTGGAAAGGTCCCTACATCTAGCGCCCAACGTTTACGGCATGGACTACCAGGGTATCTAATCCTGTTCGCTCCCCATGCTTTCGCTCCTCAGCGTCAGTTACGGCCCAGAGATCTGCCTTCGCCATCGGTGTTCCTCCTGATATCTGCGCATTCCACCGCTACACCAGGAATTCCAATCTCCCCTACCGCACTCTAGTCTGCCCGTACCCACTGCAAGCCCGAGGTTGAGCCTCGGGATTTCACAGCAGACGCGACAAACCGCCTACGAGCTCTTTACGCCCAATAATTCCGGACAACGCTTGCACCCTACGTATTACCGCGGCTGCTGGCACGTAGTTAGCCGGTGCTTTTTCTGCAGGTACCGTCACTTTCGCTTCTTCCCTACTAAAAGAGGTTTACAACCCGAAGGCCGTCATCCCTCACGCGGCGTTGCTGCATCAGGCTTTCGCCCATTGTGCAATATTCCCCACTGCTGCCTCCCGTAGGAGTCTGGGCCGTGTCTCAGTCCCAGTGTGGCCGGTCACCCTCTCAGGCCGGCTACCCGTCGTCGCCTTGGTGAGCCATTACCTCACCAACAAGCTGATAGGCCGCGAGTCCATCCCCAACCAAAAAATCTTTCCACCACCAGGCCATGCGACCAGTAGTCATATCCAGTATTAGACGTCGTTTCCAACGCTTATCCCAGAGTCAGGGGCAGGTTACTCACGTGTTACTCACCCGTTCGCCACTAATCACAGGAGCAAGCTCCTGATCATCGTTCGACTTGCATGTGTTAAGCACGCCGCCAGCGTTCGTCCTGAGCCAGGATCAAACTCTCCGTAAAAAATTACAACCAACACCCGAAAGCGTCAGCGAGTTGATCTTGACTGTTGACTGTCTACTGACAATCTTCAATCCAAAAGGAATTGCTTCATGACCCGACCGGAAAAAACCGACCAGGCACGAGGTCAATAAAATTGGCATTGACAATGTGCACGCTGTTGAGTTCTCAAGGACCAGA
>NZ_QKTO01000023.1 GCF_003234855.1 Curtobacterium sp. MCBD17_032 | reverse complement strand
TGGCCGCCCTCGCCGCCGGGTCCGCCGTCGTGCTGAAGCCCGCGCCGCCGGCCGCCCGCAGTGGCGCCGTCCTGGCGTCGGTCATCGAGACGGCCCTCGACGCGCACGGTGCGCCGGCCGATGTCCTGGCGTTCCTCGACGTCGAGGAGTCCGAGCTCGGGAAGGACCTCATCGCGTCGCCGCTCGTCGACCGGGTCATCCTGACCGGGGCGTACGAGACGGCCGAGCTGTTCCGGTCCTTCCGTCCGGACCTGCCGCTGCTCGCCGAGACCTCCGGCAAGAACGCGGTCATCGTGACCCCGTCGGCGGACCTCGACCTCGCGGTGAAGGACGTCGTCGCCTCGGCCTTCGGGCACGCGGGGCAGAAGTGCTCGGCGGCGTCGCTCGTCGTCATGGTCGGCTCGGTCGCGAAGTCCAAGCGCTTCCGCAACCAGCTCCTCGACGCGGTGTCCTCGCTCACCGTCGGCTACCCGACCGACCCGACGACCCAGATGGGACCGATCATCGAACCGGCATCGGGCAAGCTGCTCGACGGCCTGACGACGCTCGGCGCGGGGGAGTCCTGGGCGATCGCACCGAAGCAGCTCGACGAGACCGGCAAGCTCTGGAGCCCCGGTGTCCGCCAGGGCGTCCGGCGGGGCTCGGAGTACCACCGCACGGAGTACTTCGGCCCGATCCTCGGCGTGATGGTCGCCGAGACCCTCGACGAGGCGATCGACATCGTCAACGAGGTCGACTACGGTCTGACCTCCGGCCTGCACTCGCTCGACCCGGGTGAGATCGGGACCTGGCTCCGCCGCATCCAGGCGGGCAACCTCTACGTGAACCGCAGCATCACCGGCGCGATCGTCCGCCGCCAGCCGTTCGGCGGGTGGAAGAAGTCGGCGGTCGGCGCCGGCACGAAGGCCGGCGGCGTGAACTACCTGGTCGGTCTCGGCTCGTGGGAGTCCGCCGTCGCCCGCGCTGGCTCGACGCCGTCGTCGGCGGTGTCGGCCTTCGTCCGGGCGACCGGTGTCGCGTCCGAGTCGGTCGACCGTGCGGTCGCGTCCGACGAACTCGCCTGGACCTCGGAGTTCGGGACCGCGGCTGACGTGTCCGCACTCTCGGCCGAGCGCAACGTCTTCCGGTACCTGCCGTTCCCGGGAGTCCACGTGCGCCTGGGTACCGAGGGCACCATCGAGGACCTCGTGCGGGTCGTCGCCGCGGCACTCCGGGCGGGCACGCCCGTCCAGGTCTCCATGGCCGTTGCGCTCCCGGAGGCGGTCGCCACCGCGCTCCGCGGGCTGTCGGTGGTCGAGTCGGTGCGGCAGACTGAGTCCGACGAGGCCTTCGCCGCCCGGATCGCTGCCGGCCCCTCCACCCGCGTCCGACTCATCGCCGAGGACGCTGCCGCGCTCGCTGTCGGGACGGACGGTCGGCCGGACGTCGCCGTGTACGCCGAGCCGGTGACCGAGGCCGGGCGCATCGAGATGCTGCCGTTCCTCCGTGAGCAGGCGGTGTCGATCACGGCGCACCGCTTCGGGACGCCGAACCACCTGTCGGACGACCTCATCTGACGGCTGCCCGCCGGCGCGACGCACCAGGACGGACACCGCACCGCGCTTCCACGCGGTGCGGTGTCCGTTCTGCGGTGCGGCGGGTGACGCCCGGCCGACCGGTGAGCGCTGTCCGTGCCCGCCCCCGGCGACCCCTCGGTACAACGGGTGCATGTGTGAGTCGGTGCAGTGCCTGGTGTGTGGGAAGGCGTCATGGACCGGGTGCGGTGAGCACGTCCGCGAGGTCTTCCGCGGCGTCCGTCGTCGTGACCGGTGCACGGGACACGGAGCGCCCCGCTCCTTCCCCGACGACGACGGGTTCCTCTGAGCCGCTGAGCCGCTGAGCCGCTGAGCCGCTGCGGTGCCGGCCCGTCGGCCTGAGCTGTCCGCTCGCCGCACGGTCGGTGCGCACGATCAGGTGTCGGGCGTTGCCTCGGATCCACGTCGTACAGCGACGACGACCCGGCCACCCTGCCGGTGACACCCGAGGAGCCCCACATGACCGACCCGATCGCTCGCCCCATCGCACTGGCGCACGTCCGCGTGACCGTGACCGACATCGCCCGCAGCAAGGCCTTCTACCAGCAGCTGTTCGGCGTCGAGCCCGCGATGGACTTCAGCGAGCACGCCGGTGAGCCCGGGATCACCGAGGACCGTGAGCGGCTCTACGGCGGCTGCATCTTCCCCGTCGGGGACCAGCTCTTCGGCCTCCGCCCCGTCGCGTCGAGCGGCCAGCGGTTCGACCCGGACACGGTCGGTCTCGACCACGTGAGCTTCTCGGTCGGGTCGGTCGACGAACTGCACGAGGCGGCCGCGCGGCTCGACGCCGCCGGTGTCGAGCACGGCGAGGTGACCGACCTCGGCGACGCCGGGATGGTGATCCTGTCCGTGCAGGACCCAGACGACATCAACCTGGAACTGGCGGCCGTCCGCAGCTGACCACCCGCGGCGGTCACCGCACGGGGCGCAGGATGTACTCGAACGTCGTGCGTGCCCGCTCGGGGTCCGGGGTCTCGCCCGAGATCAGGTCCGCGTAGGTGAACGACTCCGAGACGCGGACGAGCAGGCGACCGAGTTCCTCGGGGGAGAGTGGTGCCGGGTCGAAGGCCCCCGACTCCTGCTCGGCGGCGACCAGGGTCGAGACCACGGCGACGAACCGGCGCTGCACCTCGCTGTCCGTCGTCGTCAGGAGTCGCAGTGCCCGGGCCGGCTCGCGGGTCAGGAACGCACGGAAGTACGGCGCACGGATCAGGTCCGCGGTGAAGTGGTCGAGGACGTCGACGATGCGTGCCGCTCCCGACGGTGCCGCCGCACGGCCCGCGGCGTCGAGTGTCGGGACGGCGAGCGACCAGAGGATCTCGGACAGCAGCTGGTCGCGGTTGCCGACCCACCGGAACAGCGAGGTCCGGTCGACGCCGAGCGAGGCCGCCAGGGCACCCATGTCGATGCGGGCGCCGTCGATGAAGGCGTGACGTGCGGAACGGAACGCTCGCTGGGCGTCGGGGTGGGCCTCCAGGCGGGTGGCGAGCGCGCTCGGGACGAGCGCCGAGCCCAGTGCGCCGAGTGCCTGCCTGCTCACGGTTCCCCCAGAGTCGTCGTTCCGGTCTTGCAACGTTTCCGAGAATGATGCATCGTTGGGGTCATGTCAATGACGGCTGCGCAGATGCCCCTGCTGGAATCCGACTTCTACCGGTTCCAGGAGCAGCTGACCGACCAGGAACGCGCCTCCCTCGGCAAGCTCCGCGAGTACCTCGAGCGCGACGTCGCCCCGATTGCGGACGAGTACTGGGCGCGCGCGGAGTTCCCGACGCAGGTCATCGCACCGCTCGCCGAGCTCGGCATGTACGGCCCCGGCGTGCCGCTCGTGCGGCAGTTCGAGAACTCTGCGGTGTACCGCGGCTGGGCGGCCCTCGAACTCGGTCGGGTCGACGCCGGCGTCGCGACCTTCATCGGCGTGCAGTCCGGTCTCGCGATGAACTCGATCGCGGTCGCGGGCAGCGACGAGCAGCAGCGGGAGTGGCTGCCGCGCATGGCCTCGGGCGAGGTCGTCGGGGCGTTCGGACTGACTGAACCGCTCTCCGGCAGCGACTCCGCCCGCGGTCTCCGCACCACCGCCCGGCGCGAGGGTGACACCTGGGTGCTCAACGGCTCGAAGCGCTGGATCGGCAACGCCACCTTCGCTGACATCGTCGTCATCTGGGCGAAGGACGAGGCGGACAACCAGGTCAAGGGCTTCCTCGTCACCTCCGACACCCCGGGGTTCACCGCGACGAAGATCGAGGACAAGATCGCCCTCCGGTCGGTGCAGAACGCGGACATCACGCTCGAGGACGTCCGCGTCCCGGAGGCTCGTCGCCTGCAGCGCGCCGACTCGTTCCGGTCCACGGCTGCGGTGCTCCGCCTGACCCGCACCGAGGTCGCCTGGCAGGCCGTCGGCATCTCGGTCGGCGCCTACGAGGCCGCCCTGCGCTACGCCCGGGAGCGCGAGCAGTTCGGCAAGCCGATCGCGTCGCACCAGCTCATCCAGGACCTGCTCGTGAAGTCCCTCATGAACATCACCGCGTCGATCGCCCTGTGCACGCAGGCGTCCGCGTTGCAGGACCAGGGCCTCGGCGGCGACGAGCACTCGGCGATGGCGAAGGCGTTCGCCACGGCGAAGATGCGCGAGACCGTCGGCTGGTGTCGCGAGGTCCAGGGCGGCAACGGCATCGTCCTCGACAAGGGCGTCGCGCGGTTCTTCGCGGACGCCGAGGCCATCTACTCGTACGAGGGCACTCGCGAGGTCAACACGCTCATCGTCGGCCGCGCCGTCACCGGGCAGGCCGCGTTCGTCTGACCGGCCGACCCGGGCGGCAGCGGAGGACCGCCGCCGCCCGGTCGTCGGCCCGGCACCGGTCGCTCGTCGCCCGGTCGTCAGCTCAGGCCCAGAACGCGCCGATCCGCTCCACCACCTGTTCGGCCTGCGCGCGCCCGGCCTCCGCCGACGGCCGCTGCGTCGACAGCGCGAGCGAGTTCGTCCCGAAGGCCCGCTGCGACGCCTCGTCCGCGACGAGGACCTCGACCTGCGAACCGGCGTCCCGCAACGAGGTGACCGCACGGTCGAGCCACGGTCCGAGCGGCGACGGCCCCTCGGGGCTGCAGGCGATCACGAGCACGCGCTCGTGTCCCGCCGCGACGTCCGCGTTGGACGCCGATCGCATGCCGCCGTCCATGTACGGGTGTCCGTCGATCCGCACCGGCGACCACACCAGGGGAACCGAGCAGCTCGCCGCGACGGCCCGTTCGAGCGGCACGCCGTCCTCGGCGCGGAGCACGCGGAAGGTCCCGTCGACGGCGTCCACCGCGGTCACCGCGTAGGGCCGCTCCGGCCACTCGGTCGTGGGCAGCGTGTCGCGGAAGGTCGCAACGCGTTCGTCGTCGCTCTGTCCGGAGGTGACCTGCTGCGCGGCGGCTCCGAGACGCGCACGGGCGTCCTGCTCCGAGGTGGCTCCCTGCAGTGCCGCCGCGAAGCGCTGCTCGAACTCGGCGGCATCGACGCGCGCGGGCTCTTCGTACGTGGTCGGGAGCGGGCTCAGCTGCTGCTCGTAGGCACCGCGCACGCCGCCGCTGCGGAGGAAGGTGCCGACGACGCTGCCGGCGCTCGTGCCGACCACCAGGTCCGCCGCACCGAGGTCGACCCCGGCGTCCTCGAGGGCCGACAGGACGCCGAGCTCCCAGGCGATGCCGGCGACGCCACCACCTCCGAGGACGACTGCTCTGGTTCCGGGCGTGGGGGTGGGGAGGGGCGTTGCGACGTCGGTCATGCCTCCTGCTTACCGGGTCCGTCGATGAACACGTACGGAGTCCGTCCCGCCGGACGCGACCGCCCGCCGGACGGGAGGCCCGGATCACCACCGCCCCGTCCCTCCCGTCCGGACGCTGGCCGGCCCGCTGGCCGTCCCGGCGTCGGTCGGACCGGCCCAACAGGACTCGGACCGCGTCCAATCCCTGGCCGGCCCGCTGGCCGTCGCGGCGCCGGTCGGACCGGCGCAACAGGACTCGGACCGCGTCCAGTCCCTGGCCGGCCCGCTGGCCGTCGCGGCGCCGGTCGGACCGGCACAACAGGATCCGGCTCGAACCGCGGGAATCCGCGGTTCGGGCCGGTTCCTGTTGGGCGGCGCCGCTTCGCGCCGTGGGCGACCGTGCCGCGGCCGGCGCCGCTTCGCGCCGTGGGCGACCGTGCCGCGGCCGGCGGCGCCGCTTCGCGCCGCGGGCGACCGCGCCGCGGCCGGCGGCGCTGCGCGGGCGCTCGGTGGCGGGTCCGACCGACCTGGCGTCGGTCGGATCCGCACAACAAGAACCGGCTCGGACCGCAGGAATCCGCGGTTCGAGCCGGTTCTGTTGTGCGGCGCCGCCCCACGCCGCCGCGCCGAGCCGCGCCGGCGCCTACTCGGCCGTCTGCACGTCGATGAGCACCTTGCCGACGGCGTCGCCCTGCACGGCGTCGTGGGCTGCGGCGGTCTCCTCGAGCGGGAAGCGGATGAGCGCGAGCCCGGCCTCCTCGCCGACCGGCAGGACGCCGTCGCGCAGCGCGGCGGTGATGTCCTCGGCGGCCGCGGCGAGGGCGGCGTCGCCGATCGTGTACAGCAGCAGGAACTGGTAGCGCGCGTTGATGCCCATGTTCGGCCGCACCGGGATCGACGCCGCGTCTCCGCCGTTGTCCGCGTACATCGAGACGACGCCGTGGTTCGCCAGGACCGCGGCGTCGAGGTCGGCGTTCGCCGGGATCGACACCTCGACGACGATGTCCACGCCGTCCGGGGCGATCGAGCGGATCCGGTCGGCGGCGCCGTCCTCGCGGTAGTTCACGGTGTGGTGCGCGCCGGCTGCGGTGGCGAGGGTCGCCTTGTCGTCCGAGCTGACCGTGGCGATGACGGTGGCGCCGGCCCACCGGGCGAGCTGGATGGCGGCGTGCCCGACGGCTCCAGCGCCGCCGGCGACGAGCACGGCCTTGCCGGACAGGGCACCGGGAGACAGGCGCGCGGGGCCGTCCTCGTGCACGGTGAGCGCCCGGTGCGCGGTCATCGCCGGGACGCCGAGGCTGGCACCGACGTCGAATGAAACACCCTCGGGCAGCGGCACGACGCGGGCGGCGGGCACGACGGTGAACTCCTGTGCGGTGCCCGTCGGACGGGAGGCGGCGGCCATGAACAGCCAGACGCGGTCACCGACGGACAGGCCCTCGACGCCGTCGCCGACCGCGTCGACGACGCCGGCGCCGTCCTGGTTCGGCGTGATCTCCGGGAACGGCAGGCCGTCGCCGTACGTGCCGCCCTGTCGGGCCTTCCAGTCGGTGGGGTTCACCCCGGAGACGACGACGCGGACGCGGACCTCACCGGCACCGGGCTCGGGGACCGGACGGTCGGCGAGGGAAAGGACGGCGGACGTTCCGGGCTGGGAGTAGACGATCGATCGCATGCCTCCACGCAACCACCCGCGGTCCGCGACGATTCCAGACCAGGTGTGGTCAGGAGCGGGAGTCGTATCCCGAGCGCGCTTCGGCGACGCCGTCCATGTGGTCGATCGCCCACTGTTCGAGCGGCACGAGCACGGCGCGGAGCGACCGGCCGGTGTCGGTGAGCTCGTACTCCACGTGCGGCGGGATCTCGGGGAAGACCGTCCGGGTGACGAAGCCGTCACGTTCGAGGGCCCGGAGCGTCTGCGTGAGCATCTTCTGCGACACGCCCTGCACCCGGGTGGCGATGGCGGAGTACCGACGAGGCCCGTCCGCGAGGGCGCCGATCGTCAGCACGCTCCAGCGGTCCCCGATCCGGTCGAGGAGCTGCCGCGAGGGGCAGTCCGCCGCGTAGGGACTGTACTCGAGCGCGCTCATCCCGACCTCCGTCACGCACCACGAGGTGCCTACTTACTCGGAGAGAGTAACACCCGTACAGTGAGTGGCACGGCGCGCGATCGCGTCGGCACCACCACCACGAAGGAGCTCGCATGTCCACCATCGTCGTCTTCGGAGGCACCGGCTACGCCGGGTCCGCCATCGTCCGCGAAGCCCTCTCCCGCGGGCACGAGGTCGTCGCCGTCGCGCGTGACACCACGAAGCTCGACGACGCCGAGCACCTCACGCTCGCGCAGGGGGACGCGTTCGACGCCGGTTTCGTCACCGAGGTCACGAAGGACGCGGACGTCGTCATCGTCGCCCTGCACGCGGTCCAGTCGGACGGCACCGAGCTGAAGGACCGGTTCCAGCACTTCGTCGACGCCGCGGCCGCTGCCGGTGCACGACTCGGCATCGTCGGCGGCGCCGGTTCGCTGCTCGTCGCCGAGGGCGGCCCGGCGCTCTACGACACGGCCGAGTTCCCCGACGCCTTCAAGGGCGAGGCGAAGAGCCACGGCCAGGTCCTCGAGGCACTCCGCGCCGGGGACACCGACGTCGACTGGTTCTACGTCAGCCCCGCCGCCGCCTTCGGCAGCTACAACCCCGGCGAGCGTCGCGGCACGTACCGCACCTCTGACGACGTCCTCCTCACCGACGCCGAGGGCAACTCGGACATCTCGGGCGCCGACTACGCGATCGCGATCGTCGACGAGATCGAGGAGCCGAAGCACCACCAGGCGCGGTTCGGCGTCGCCTACTGAGCGCAGCTGTCCGCGTCGCCACGTGCCGGACGGGAGGCCCGTGGCCAAGCTGGTCACGGGCCTCCCCACCGGCACGGCCGTCCCGCCGCTGGCGCGTCGGTCCGGTACCGGCGGCGTGGGCCCACCGTCCGTGGTGTCAGCGGTTGCCGACGATGGTCGGCAGTGGCAGGTGGTGACGCATACGCACCTCGAGGTGCAGACCGCCGCGTCGCGCCAAGACGAGTGCGATGACGGCGGCCGCCGCGGCCGGCACGCCGCCCGCGACCATCATCCCGACGTGTGCGCCGAACCGGTCGACCACCTGGCCCATCAGCGGACCGCCGACCGCCTGCCCGCCGAGCAGCACGAGGACGTAGAGCGACATCACGCGCCCGCGGATCGCGACGTTCGAGGACAGTTGGACGAGGGAGTTCGACGCCGTCTGGAAGAGCAGCTGTGACAGGCCGACGACGACGAGCAGCACGGTGAACGGCGCGATGGTCGGCGTCGACCCTGCCACGACGAGCAGTACTCCGGTCCAGAACACCCCGCCGACGATCGTCCGGAGCCGCACCGTCGCGCGGCGGGTGGAGAGGACCGCACCCGTCAGCGCACCGACCGCGACGGCGGAGTTGAACAGGCCGTAGCCGCCGGCGCCGACCTCGTAGACCGTCGACGCGAAGGCGGAGAGCAGCACCGGCATCGTCAGCGCGAACACCGAGAAGAAGGCCACCAGGATCACCGGCACGATGATCGTCGGCTTCGCGGCGGCGTAGCGGAGGCCCTCGACGAGCTGCCCCTTGGACCTCGGAGCCGACGGGGTGCGGTGCAGTTCGGAGACGCGGAGGAACCCGAGCGTCACGACCACCGCGACGCATGCGACGGCGTTGATGCCGAACGACCACCCGGCTCCCACGGCGACGAGCAGGACACCGGACAGAGCCGGGCCGATCATGCCACCGAGTTGGAACACGGAGGAGTTGACGCTGATCGCGTTCCGGAGGTGCTGGTGCCCGACGATCTCGGTGACGAACACCTGCCGCGCCGGGTTGTCGATCACGGTGACCATGCCGACCAGGAACGCGATCACCCAGATGTGCCACGCCTCCACGACCCCGGCCAGGGTGAGGACGGCGAGCAGCAGGGACAGCACCGCGAAGGCGCCCTGCGTGATCATCATCAGCGCGCGCTTCGAGTACCGGTCGACGAAGACCCCGCCGAGCAGCCCGAACAGCAGCATCGGCGCGAACTGGCAGGCGACGGTGATGCCCACCTGCGCGACCGAGCCGGTGAGCTGGAGGACGAGCCAGTCCTGCGCGATCCGTTGCATCCACCCGGCGGTCATCGCCACGAGGTTGGTGGCGGTGAAGAGCCGGAAGTTCGGCACCGACAGCGCGATGAAGGACCGCCGCCACGGGGGCGGGGTCGTGCTGATCGGGAGCGGCTCGGTGGGTGGGTGGACGGTCGTCGGTGACGGACGCACGGTGTGGGGGACTCCGGCTGTCGAAGGCGGGAACGGTACCCGATCGAAACTAACCGCTCGCGGCCCATTCGATCCTCCTATGATCGACATCACTCCATTGCGATGTCGAATGAAGGGCCAGCCGTGCTCGATCCCGTCCTGCTCCGGACCTTCCTCGCCGTCGCCGAGACGAGCAGCTTCACGCAGGCCGGCGTCCGACTCGGGATCAGTCAGCCGACCGTCTCGCAGCACGTGCGTCGGCTCGAGTCCGCGGTCGCCCGGACCCTCGTCGCACGGGACACCCGGGGGGTACGGCTGACCGACAACGGCGACGCGATGGCGGGGTTCGCCCGGACGATCCTGGCGGCGCACGCGACCGCGGACGCGTACTTCTCCGGGGTGGCCGCCCGCGGTCGGCTCCGGTTCGGCACCGCCGACGACCTCGCGATCACGCAGCTCCCGCGGATCCTCCGGGACTTCCGCAAGCTGCACCCGCAGGTCGACCTCGAGCTCACCGTGAACCAGTCCGCGCCGCTCCTCCGCCGGGTGCACGCGGGACAGCTCGACCTCGTCTTCATCAAGCGCACGGCCGGGGAGTCCGCCGAGGGCACCCGGGTCGCCTCGGACCAGATGGTGTGGATGGCCCAGGACGGCATCGCCCTCGAGGCCGACGACCCGGTGCCGCTCATCGCGTACCAGGCGCCGAGCATCAGCCGGCAGATGGCGATCGACGCCCTCGAGGCCGCCGGGCGCACGTGGCGGATCACCTGCAACACCCGTGACGTGAACGGTGTCCTCGCGGCGGTGCGGGCGGGGATCGGCGTCGCGGTGTTCCCGCACTCGCTCATCCCGGCCGACCTCGTGAAGGTGTCGCAGCGGCTGTCGCTCCCGGACCTGCCCGCGGTGGACTACGTCCTCATCGCGAACCCGACCGTGCAGCGCGAGCCGATCGAGGCGCTGACGAACGCGATCCTCTCCCGGGGTGTCGTCCGCGCTGTGTGACGGCATGTTGTGTGTCCCGTTGCCCGAGTCGATCCGGTGTGCCAGTATCTGGAATACCAGAACAGAGGAGGGGCACATGATCCGAACCAGCAGGACGGTCCGCAGCGGAGTGCTCGTGCTCGCAGCAGCGCTGGCCACGGTCGCATCGAGTCCGCTGCCGGCATCCGCTGCGGCTGAGGTCGACACCGTCCCCATGACCGTTTCGAGCTTCGATCCAGCGGTGGCAGCCGCGCACGGGTACCGGGTGGAGAAGGCGGCCGACGGCAGGGAGATGTCGGTTCCGGTGACGGATGCTGCACGCGATGAGCAACGACTGTCCGGAGCAACTCGGAACACGGTGAGCGGGAACTGCGGGAGCGCGACCTTGACCATCACGAGGAACCGGGCTCGTCAGGGCATCAACATCCAGACCAGCTACGTGGTGAAGGGAACCAGCCTCGGACACCACTGGGGAGTGACAGGGGCGACGGGGGTCGGGAAGCTCTACGCCGAGCCCTTCTCCGGATTGGCCGGCGGATCCCGCTGGAGTGCCACGCACTTCAAGAGCGTCTACGGATGGAGCTCCGGTTTCGGCCAGATCGACGTCGGGTCCTTCGCGACGCTCTCGAACGGAGCCATCTGCCACGCCGGCCGAGCGACCAGCAGCTGGTGACACGGATGTCCGAGGAGTACGGAGCGCGGGGGACCTCGACGGAGGCGATGCGCTGTGCAGTTCGGTGACGGCTCTCGGAACGAGTTCGGTGACTGGCCCGCCGAGATGCTCATCACCGAGGAGCGGCGCGAGCACGCGCTCCTGATGCTGTTGTTCCTCGGATCCAGGACCACCACCGCCCGGCACGACGAGGCTCCCCGGGGGCAGGGCGATGCTCGTTGGGTGGCAGCGTGGACCGCCTCCATCGCCGAACTCGCGGCACGGCCTCCGTCGCGGCCCGACGCTGACGACGGTGTCGCCGCTGCACGTGCGTGGCGTGGACGGCTCTCCGAGCACCTGGGGCGCGGGGTCATCGATGACGACCTCGAGGACGCCTACGAGACGTGGCTCGAGACCGTGGCACCGGTGGATGCCGACATGTCGTTCGACGACGGGGTCCTCCCGGACCTCGTGGCGGCGTGGGTCGCCGGGCTGAGGACGCTCGTCGTCATCCCCGTCACTGCTCCTGTCGCGGTGCGGCTCTCCGGATCGACTCTCATGGTGTCCAGCGCGTCGCGATCGGAGGTGAACCGACTCGGAGCAGCGTTGCGTGCGTTCGCGGCCGCACCGTCCTCCGGCTGAGGGACCGGCCGAGACCGACACATGGCGAGGTGGGGCTCGACGAGTCAGCGGGCGGGTCAGGGCGCGATCGTCGGCGTGGCCCCCGTGCCCGTCAGGTCCGGCAGCGGCGCACCGAGTGCGGACGCGACGGCCCAGAGCAACACGAGGGTCCCGACCGCGCCGAGCACGGTGCCGAGCAGGGCGACGGGCCGCTGCCAGGTGGACGCGGGGTTCCGCATCGTCACCACGGACACCACGACCGCGAGCACACCGAGCAGGACGCCGACGGCGTGCACGGTCGCAGGAGCGGTGAACCACCAGGCCGCGAGTCCGAGCGTGCCGAGACCGGCGAGGGCGCCGAGCACGGCACCCGGCGTCGCGCCGATCGGACGTCGAGCGCGCGTGGCGGACGCACCGGTTCCGGCCTGGAGGCGCGTGTCGGCTCCCGTCACCGGCGGAGCGGCTTGCGGCTGCGCGGTCGTCGCGGCGGCGACGGGGACCGCGGTGGACCGCGCCTTCGTCGGCTGGGCCGGACGACGCTTCGGCAGGAAGCCCCGACGGGTGTTCGCGCCGCGGCTGCGGTCGGCGTTCCGGTGCTCCCGGGCAGGGGTCGGGGCGTGGGTCGCCTCGCCGTCGGACGTGGCGGTCTCCGCCGGTTCCTCTGCGGCCGGCGCGACGGACGGCAGAGCCCGTGTGACCGCGGGGACGACCGGCGCCACGGCGTGCGGCTCGGCCGCCGGACCGGGGAAGGGTGCGGCGGTGGTCGGCGCCGGGGTGGCGAGCACGGCGTCGAACGTCGGCGGAGCGGTGACCGCCGGCGGGATCACGCGCGCCTGCTGCCGGGCGAAGCGGGCGGGCGTGCGGTACCCGATGGGTCCGACGGCCTCGGGCTCGCCGCCCTCGACGACGACGTGTTCGAGTCCGGGCACCGAGAACCGCGGCTGTCCGGCTGCCGGCACGACGGGGAACGCGGGCGCCGGCGGGGCGGCCGGCGTCGCGACGCTCGCGCCACGTCCGGCGGCCGTCGGAGCGGTCGGGATCCCGGCATCGGGGGTCGCGGACCAGGACTGCGTGGGGGCCGGTCCTGCCGGGGCGGGCACGGGCGCCGCGGACCGGGCGTCGCCGGCGTCCGCGAGCGGTCCGACGGGCGCTGCGAGCGTGTGCGCCGCGCCGACCACGGGGGCGGCGGGCATCGCCATCGCCCCGGCGGAGGCCTGGGCAACCGTTGCGCTCCGACGCGCTGCACCGTGTCGTCCTGTGGTGCGGGGCTCGCCAGCGGCGGTGCCGTCCGCAGCAGGGTCCGGGGCGCCGGCCGGTGTGGCGGTCGCCCCGGCCGGTCCGAGCTCGCCGACGGTCGCACGCGCCTCCGCGACGGCCGAGAAGGGGAGGGTGTCGACGTTCGGCGACGTCGGAGCCGGCGGCAGCAGCTCGGGGGTCGGCGGGAAGTCGGGGACGACGGCGTTC
>NZ_QKTO01000022.1 GCF_003234855.1 Curtobacterium sp. MCBD17_032 | reverse complement strand
TTCAATCCAAAAGGAATTGCTTCATGACCCGACCGGAAAAAACCGACCAGGCACGAGGTCAATAAAATTGGCATTGACAATGTGCACGCTGTTGAGTTCTCAAGGACCAGAGGCACTCCCCACTCCACACCACCAGGATGCTTCGCCAGAGAGGCTGGTTCGTCGCCCGGGGAAGAACCGGAGCCAGACTGCATCTCCCGGAGCATCGCTCCGTCAGCGTCTCGGCCGATCCGTTCTCCGCCTCAGCGGCAACGAGTGATTACTTTACGCACGGGTGAACGGCAGCGCCAAGCCAGCTCGACGCCCGGGCGTGTCGCGCTTGTTCCCCCCGGTGCGCCGGGCCTCCGGGCTGGTGGAACGCACGAGGCACGACTGTTCCCTGGGAACGACCGAAGGCGCGGTGCGTAGTCGCACCGCGCCTCCTGTCAGAGCCGTCGTCCAGTTGCCGTGGCCGTCGCCCGACCGTCAGTCAGCGGCGGCCAACTGGCCGCAGGCTCCGTCGATCTCCTTGCCGCGGGTGTCGCGGAGGGTGGTCGGGATGCCGGCGGCGTTGAGTCGGCGGACGAACTCGTCCTGCACGTGCTCCTCGGACGACGTCCACACGGAACCGGGCGTCGGGTTGAGCGGGATCGGGTTGACGTGCACCCAGCCCTTGCCGCGCTTGTTCAGCTTCTCCGCCAGCAGGTCGGCGCGCCAGGCGTGGTCGTTCATGTCCTTGATGAGGGCGTACTCGATCGAGACACGACGACCGGTCTTCACGTAGTAGTTGTGCGCGGCGTCGATCGCCTCGTCGACCTTCCACTTCGAGTTCACCGGGATGAGCTCGTCACGGAGTTCGTCGTCCGGAGCGTGCAGCGAGAGCGCGAAGGTCACGGGGATGTCCTCCTCCGCGAGCTTCAGGATCGCCGGCACCAGCCCGACGGTCGAGATCGTGATGCCACGCGCGCTCATGCCGAGACCGTTCGGCTGCGGCGCGGTCATGACGCGGACGGCGTCCATCACCCGCTTGTAGTTCGCGAGCGGCTCCCCCATCCCCATGAAGACGATGTTCGTCACACGCTCGGCGTCGACGCGGTCCTGTCCGCCCTTGCGCGGGTCACCGCCGAGTTCGCCGGCCGCGATGGCCTCGTTCGCGCGGACGATCTGCTCGATGATCTCGGCCGTCGACATGTTCCGCGTCAGGCCCGCCTGGCCGGTCGCGCAGAACGGGCAGTTCATCCCGCAGCCGGCCTGCGACGAGACACAGAGCGTGATGCGCCCCGGGTACCGCATGAGCACGGACTCCACCAGGGCGCCGTCGTGCAGCTTCCAGAGGAACTTGATCGTGTCGCCCTTGTCCGTCTCGAGACGACGGGTCTCGGTCAGCAGGGGCGGCAGCATCCCGGCGACGAGTTCCTCGCGCTGGGCCGCCGGCAGGTCGGTCATCTTCGCCGGGTCGGACGTGTAGTGCGTGAAGTAGTGGGTGGCGAGCTGCTTGGCGCGGAACCCGGGCAGCCCGAGCTCCTTCACCTTCGCCTCGCGCTCGGCGACCGTCATGTCGGCGAGGTGCACAGGCGGCTTCCCCCGCTTCGGGGACGCGAACTGCAGGAGCGGTCGGCCGTCGGTCCCCGTGGCCTGCTTCCAGCCCTCGGTGCGCGGGCGCACCTGCGGGCGGACGGAGCGGGCTGCGCTCTGCTCCTCGAACGGGGTGCGGGTGTCGGTGGCCATCACTCCAGCTTACGGGAGGCCCGCAACCCTCCGCGAGTCCGCCGCCGGATCCGGGTGGACGGTGGGCGTCCGGACGGACAGCCATCCGGCCGCCCGGGAGTCGAGCGCGGCGCCGGGCCCCGGCGGTCAGGACCCGGCGGGCAGCAGGCGCGCGAAGTGGTGCGGCATCGCGTACATCGGGACGATGTCCACGACCTCGCCCGGGTGCGGCGCCTGGAGCACGAGCCCCTGCCCGAGGTACAGGCCGACATGGTCCTCGTCGTCGAAGACGACCATGTCGCCCGGCGCCGCCTCGGACTCCGGGACGGTCGTCGCGACGGCGTCCTGCGTGGGGACGTAGTGCGCGAGCTCGATGCCCACCGCCTGGTACGCCACCATCGTCAGGCCGGAGCAGTCGATGCCCGCGTGGCTCGCGCCACCCTCGACGTACGGGTCGCCGAGGTACTGCAGTGCCGTCTGCAGCACGGTCGCCCGGTCGCCACCCGCGGACAGCGCCGCGGACAACGCCACCTGCGCCTGGGCCTCGGTGACCCCGAACCGCAGGACCAGGGTCGGGTAGGACACGACCGACGTCGTCGTCACACCGTCCGAGGACGCGATCGGGACCTGGACGTCGTGGGCGACGGTGTACGTCTGCAGCGCCTGGGACGTCGCTGTCGGGGCCGGGACCGGTGCCGCCGGTGCGGCCTCGGCCGGGATGGCCAGGGACAACGTCGAGGTGATCGCCAGGGCAGGTGCGATGAGCAGCGCCGTGCGCTTCGCGCTGGCGGCACGGCGGACGTGCCGCGGGTCCGCGGTCCGCTCTGCCCGGCGCAGGGCCGACCGCGAGCGCGCTGGAGCGGCCGACGCCACGCGGTCGATCGGGGCGACGACGGCGGTGACCGTGCTGGACGGCCCGAGCGCGACGACGCGAGCCGGTCGCTCGTGCGCGACGAACGTGCTGCGCGCGACGGCGGGACCCGTGGCGGCACGACGGCCTCGGGCCCGCGACGGGACGGCGACGGACTCGCGGGCACGCGGGGCGGCGGCGGAGGAGTCGGGAGCGGGGACGGGGTCTGCGGCGGCAGGTGCGGAGCGACGTTCGTCGTCACCGGCGGGCAGAGCGTGGCGTCCCATGGTTCCTTCCGGGTCCGGAACGCCCCTCGTGCGACGATCCGGAGACATAACGTATTGGTCACGAACCTGACCTCCGCTGGGGAAGCGCGGGGAGTTCCTGCGGTCCGTCACAGACACGCGGGCCCGATCGCAGCTCCCCGCCACCGGGCGACGAGGCGGCGTTCGGTCAGGCCCGGCCACCTCGGACCGCAGGTGACGGGGCGGAGACGAGTCGGGCCTCCCGGCGGTCGGCGGCGGCGGCGAGCCGGGCGGCGAGTGACTCGACGGACGGGTCGGCCGGCGTGGCCGCGGCGGCGGCGAGCGCTCCCGGGACCGGCGCTCCGGCCCGGAGGGCGACCGGCAGGACGCCCGCCCAGACGCGGTGGTCCTCGCCGTCGTCCGGCGCCTCGCCGACGCCGGCCGCCCGGACCTTGACACTCGCGGCGTCGAGCGGGAGCTGCAGGACCTGGGTCTGCCGGACCTCCTTCGCGGTCATCTCGCGCACCTCGGCGCGGCGGCCGGGCATGAGGTGGTCGGCGACCTGCCGGAGCGCCTCGGCCCGCAGCTCGGTCGGCACCACGGTCGCACGACCGACGACCATCGCGCTGCGGTAGTTCGCCGAGCTGTCGAAGGTCGAGCGGGCGAAGACGATGCCGTCCAGGTGCGTGATGGTCGCCGAGACGGGGACGCCCTCCTCCCCTGCGTCGAGGAAGAGCCCGCCGCCCGTGGAGCCGTGCAGGAGCAGGACCGGGCCGGCGCCGAGGTCGCCGACGCCGTACAGGTAGGGCAGCA
Source organism: Curtobacterium sp. MCBD17_032 (assembly GCF_003234855.1). Classification (GTDB taxonomy): domain Bacteria; phylum Actinomycetota; class Actinomycetes; order Actinomycetales; family Microbacteriaceae; genus Curtobacterium. Next base: position 10,162 of record NZ_QKTO01000022.1, on the reverse strand, counting down.
CGATCGGGAAGCCGTCGCGGACCAGGCCGACGTGGGCGACGAAGCCCTCCGCGAGGACCTCGTCGAGGGCGGCGGGATCGGTCAGCTGGCGGTCGCGGAGCCGGCGGACGGTGAGGGCGGGCAGGGCGTCGGGAGTGGGCATGCTCCGACGCTAAGGTCGGGACTGGACCAGTGGGTAGACCAGATCGGAGCGCACGGGATGGACCAGTCGAGCAAGGTGTCGGCCGTGGTCGAACGGGTGCGGACCCTGGTGCACGACGGGACGCTCCGCGCCGGGGACCCGCTGCCGTCGACGCGGGCCCTGGCCGCCGAGCTCGGGGTGGCGCGGGGCACGGTCGTCGCGGCGTACGACCAGCTCGACGGCGAGGGCTACATCCGGACGCGTCCCGGTGCAGCGGCGCGGGTCGTCGCGGGCGCCCGCCGTGGTGCCCACCGTCGTCACGGGCGTCGGTCGGACCACCGTCGACTGCCGCCCGGGCATCCCCGCCGTCACCGCGATCAGCGAGCGGGACTGGCGCGCTGCCTGGCGTGCCGCGGCCGATGCGCCGCTCCGCAACGCACTGTCCGACCCCGCGGGACTCCCCGCGCTCCGTGAGCAGCTCGTCGCGCAACTCGGGCTCGCGCGCGGCTTCACCCCGCCGGTCGCGCAGGTCGTCGTCGCCGCCGGGACCTCGGAGGCGTTGTCCCTGGTCGCCGAGGGACTCCGGACCCGGCTCGGCCGCGCTCCGCGCTTCGCCGTCGAGGACCCCGGGTACCGTTCCGGCCACCGCGCGCTGACGAGTGCCGGCGCGGAACTCATGGCCGTGCCCGTCGGACCGGACGGCATCGACCTGGCCGTGCTCGCACGGACACCCGTCGACGCCGTCCTCGTCTCCCCCACCCACCAGTACCCGCTCGGCTCGGTCATGCCCGTCGGACGGCGGCGAGCGCTGCTGGCGCATGCAGCGGCCACGGGGACGGTCGTCGTCGAGGACGATTACGACTCCGAGTTCCGACACCGGGGCAGCCCCGTCCCGGCCCTCGCCGCGCTCGACACCGACGGCGTGGTCGTGCACCTGGGTGGATTCTCGAAGACCCTCGACCCACGGCTCCGCTGCGCGTACGTCGTCGTCCCGTCCGGACCGGTGGGCGCGGCGGTCCTCGCCGCCCGCACGGCCCGGGGCGCGGTGGTCGCCGAACCGGTGCAGGTCGCACTCGCGCACCTGCTGCGCACCGGCGCATTCCGTCGGCACCTTGGTCGGGTCCGGCGGGACTACACGCACCGGCGCGAACGGATCGCGGTCCGGCTCGCCACGAGCGGGGTCCCCGGCCTGGAGGCACGGGCCCTCACCGGCGGTCTGCACGCGGTGCTGACGTGGCCGGGTCCGGCGACCGGCGCTGCCGTGCTCGCCCGCGCTGCCACGGACGGCGTCCTGGTGGCCGACCTCGCCGACTACGAGACGGTGCGCGGACGGTCCGGGAACGGGGTCGTGCTCGGCTACGGTGCCGTCACGCTGCCCGAGCTCGACCGGGCGCTCGACGTCGTGCTCGCGGCGGTGCGGGCGACGAACAGCGACCGCGGCTGACGTGGTGCCGCGGTGACCGCGGCCGACGGTCGCGCCGACCCGGTCAGCGCTGCCGGGCGCGGTCCGCAGGTGTCCGGCTGTTGCGCCAGACGTCGTCGATGGACGGCACCGGAGCGTCGGCCGGGGCGGCCCAGCCACGGCGGGCGGCCTTGCGGGCAGACCGGTAGGTGGTGACGTGGACCGGCTCGACGTCGCGGTTCGATTCGTACTTCGTCATGGCGTGCTCCCTGTTCACGGTGCCCGCTCTCCGGTCGGCCGCCCTGCCGGACGGGTCACGGATCGCGGGACACGAGACGAATGCTCTTCCCGTCGGACGGTACGCGGCGTCGGCGACCCTGGTCGGCGCCGCCGGAGCGCCCGCGCCTTCCGGACGAGGGCCCACAGGTGAACGAACCGGAGCCGGACCCCGCGGACGGAGGCAGCCCCACCGGGGCGATCCGGGCCTCCCGGCGGCCGCGCGATCAGCCGTCGGACAGGGCGTCCTTCGGGAGCTTCCGCAGCTTGGTGCGACGGCGGCGACGGTCCGGGACCATCGAGCGCATCTCCTCGAGCTTGCCGAAGCACAGCAGCCGGTCACCGGGTTCGAGCACCACGCCGCTCCGCGGGTTCGGGATGACCGAGGTACCGCGGTGCAGCGTGAGGACCGTGATGTCGCGGTCCCAGAGGCCGGAGTCCTTGATCGTCTTGCCGACGAGGTCCGCGTTCGTGTGGACGAGCAGTTCGGCGACGCCGTACCCGGTCGAGACGCTGAGGCGCTGGCGCACGTCGATCTCCGGGAACGCCACCTGGTTCGCGATGTAGTCGATGACGGCACCGGCGACGTCGAGCCCGGTGGCACGCTCGATGCCCTCGAGGCCCGGTGACGAGTTGACCTCCATGACGAGCGGTCCGTCGTTGCCCTCGAGCATGTCGACGCCCGCGACCCGGAGGCCCATGATCTGGGCGGAGCGGACCGCGGCCTCCTCGTACTCGGGCGTCAGCGTGACCTGTTCGACGGTGCCGCCGCGGTGCACGTTCGACCGGAACTCGTCCCCGGACGCGCTCCGGCGCATGGCGGCGACGACGCGGTCACCGACGACGAGGGCGCGGATGTCCTTCCCGCGGCTCTCCGCGATGAAGCGCTGGATGAGGACGTTCTGCTTCGTCGAGTGCAGGGTCTCGACGATCGACTCCGCGACCTTGGCCTCGGGGGCGAGGATGACGCCGATGCCCTGCGTGCCCTCGAGCAGCTTGATGACGACCGGGGCGCCCCCGACCCGCTCGATCGCGCCGCGGACGTCCGCCCGGCTGTTGACGAACGTCGTCGCCGGCATGCCGATGTCGTGGCGGGACAGGATCTGGTTCGCCCGGAGCTTGTCACGCGAGTTCGTGATGCCGTTCGCCGTGTTCGGTGTGTACACGTCCATCTGCTCGAACTGCCGCACCACCGCGGTGCCGTAGTAGGTGATCGAGTTGCCGATGCGTGGCAGGACGGCGTCGTAGTCGGACAGCAGCTTGCCGCGGTACTGCAGGTCGGGCTGCTCGCCGGTCAGGTCGATCGCGAAGCGGAGGGTGTTCAACACCTTGACGGTGTGACCGCGCTCGGCGGCGGCGGTGCGGAGGCGCTGCGTCGAGTACGCGTGCGGAGCGCGCGACAGGATGGCGAGTTTCATCACTGCCAAGATAGGGGCATGGCCGACTCCGCGAAGCGCTCCGACAGCGCCCGGGCGGCGTCCCGCGTGCCGATCGTCGCGGGGTGGCGCGAGTGGGCGGCCCTGCCCGACATCGGCGTCCCGTGGATCAAGGTCAAGCTCGACACCGGGGCAAGGAGTTCGGCACTGCACGCCTTCGACATCGAGGAGCTGCCCGGCGGACGGGTCCGGTTCTCGGTGCACCCGTGGCAGGACTCCGACGCGGATCCCCAGACGGTCGAGTGCGACGTCCACGACCGCCGGGTGATCCGCAGCTCGAGCGGCCACACCCAGGAGCGCATCGTCGTGCTCATGTCGATCGAGCTCGCCGGGCGGACCGTCCTGTCGGAGACGACGCTGAGCAACCGTGACCAGATGGGCTTCCGGATGCTCGTCGGGCGCGAGGCGCTGCGGCAGGGGTTCGTCGTCGACCCGGCGCGGTCGTTCATGGCCGGACGGGCGCCGAAGGCCGTGCGGCGGCGCAACCGCGGACGGACCTGACGACCCCCTGAGCGCTGGGAACAGCCGTCCGGCCTGCAGGCCACACTCGGGCGTGAACCCGAGTCCGTGACCAGAACGCAGAGAGGACGACGCCATGACCGACGTCTCCAGCCAGCCACCCGCCGAGGGTGACGACCGCCGGGTGCTCACCAACCGGCAGGGCCACCCCGTCTACGACAACCAGAACCAGCGCACGGTCGGAGCCCGCGGCCCGGCGACGCTCGAGAACTACCAGTTCCTCGAGAAGATCAGCCACTTCGACCGCGAGCGGATCCCGGAGCGGGTCGTGCACGCCCGCGGCGCGGTCGCCTTCGGGTACTTCGAGGCCACCGGCACCTGGGGTGACGAGCCGATCGCGCAGTACACCCGCGCGAAGCTCTTCCAGGAGGCCGGCAAGCGCACCGACGTCGCCGTCCGGTTCTCGACCGTGATCGGCGGGCGCGACTCGTCCGAAGCCGCTCGCGACCCCCGCGGCTTCGCCGTGAAGTTCTACACCGAGGACGGCAACTGGGACCTCGTCGGCAACAACCTCGGGGTCTTCTTCATCCGCGACGCCATCAAGTTCCCGGACGTCATCCACTCCCTCAAGCCGGACCCCGTCACGTTCCGCCAGGAGCCCGCGCGCATCTTCGACTTCATGTCCCAGACGCCCGAGTCGATGCACATGCTCGTCAACCTGTTCAGTCCGCGCGGCATCCCGGCGAACTACCGGACGCAGCAGGGCTTCGGCGTGAACACGTACAAGTGGGTGAACGGCGACGGCGACACGAAGCTCGTCAAGTACCACTGGATCCCGTCGGTCGGCGTCAGCTCGATGACCGAGGCCGACGCAGCCGTCGTGCAGGGCGGCGACCTCGGCCACGCGTCGAAGGACCTGTACGAGGCGATCGAGCGCGGCGACTACCCGGAGTGGGAGCTCCGCGTGCAGCTCATGGACGACCACGACCACCCCGAGCTCGACTTCGACCCGCTCGACGACACGAAGGTCTGGCCCGAGAACGAGTTCCCGCCGAAGGTCGTCGGCAAGATGGTGCTGAACCGGAACGTCACGAACCACTTCGCCGAGAACGAGCAGCTCTCGTTCGGCACCGGCGTGCTGGTGGACGGCCTCGACTTCTCCGACGACAAGATGCTCGTCGGCCGCACGTTCTCCTACTCGGACACGCAGCGGTACCGCGTCGGTCCGAACTACCTGCAGCTGCCGGTGAACGCCCCGAAGAACGGGAACGTCGCGACGAACCAGCGCGACGGCCAGATGGCGTACCACCAGGACCACGGTGGCGAGAACCCGCACGTCAACTACGAGCCGTCGATCACCGGCGGGCTGCGCGAGGCCGAGTACCCGACGCACGACGACCAGGGCCCCGAGATCGTCGGTCGTCTCACCCGTAAGCGCATCCCGCGGACGAACGACTACACGCAGGCCGGTCAGCGCTACCTGCTCCTCGAGGACTGGGAGCGCGATGACCTGGTCGCGAACTTCGTCGACCTCATCTCGCAGGCGGCCCGGCCCGTGCAGGAGCGGATGCTCTGGCACTTCTACATGGTCGAGGACGACCTCGGCCGCCGCGTCGGCGAGGGCCTCGGCATCACGCTCGACGAGGTGAAGGACCTGCCGCCACTGCAGTCCCAGACCCTCGACGAGGCCGAGCTCGCGCGCCTCGCGAACCTCGGCCACAACGGGCCCCGCGACGTCGACGGTCTCATGATGACGCACTGCGTGCCGGACGAGCGCGCCGTGCGCGTCTGAGACGCGACGCCACGACGGACGGGAGGCCCGGTGCCAGCTGGCACCGGGCCTCCCGTCTGCACGACCAGGCGGCGCCCGTCCGGCAGGATGGGCGCATGCCACACGCACCATCAGCGGGCATCGACGAGCTGCTCGCCGCATCGCGCGGCCTGCTCGGGGTCGTCGCCCGGTCACTCGCCCCCGCACTCGAACACGTCACCGTCCCGCAGTTCCGCCTCGTCGTCCTCGTGACCACCCTCGGCCCCACGCGATCGGGTGACCTCGCAGAGCGACTCGCGGTCGGGCCGTCGACGCTGACCCGGATCGTCGACCGGCTCGTCGAGGACGGGTGGGTCGAACGGCTCCCGAGCACCGAGAGCCGCCGCGAGGTCCTCGTCGGCGCGACCGTGCGCGGACGGGAACTGGTCGGTGACGTGATGGAGCGGCGCCGGGTGGAGATCGTCGGGCTCCTCGACGCCGTCCCGGAGTCCGAGCGGGCGAGCGTCGTGGCGGGAGCCGCGGCCCTCCGGCGGGCGATGCACGAGCCGCTGCCCGAGGAGATCTCCGCGTTCGGCGGCTGACCCCGGGGCTCCCGGGCGGCGGCAGGCGTCCTCCGCCGTCACGCAGGAATGACCACCGGTCCCCTGCGCTTGTGGCGTCCATGACCACCACCGCCTCCTCTCGCCGCGGCTGGCTGAGCGTCCTGTCGGTCGCCCTCGGCTCGTTCGTCCTCGTGCTCTCGGAGTTCCTGCCGATCGGCCTCCTGCCGTCGATCGCACGGGAGCTGCACGTCGACATCGGCACCGCCGGCCTGATGGTGGTGTTCACCGGGCTCACCGGCGCCGTGGCAGCTCCGGTCGTGACGGTCGCCACCTCGCGTCTCGACCGCCGGACCGTGCTGCTCGCCCTGACCGTCCTGTTGGTCGTCGCGGACGCACTCGCGGCCGTCGCGCCCACCTTCGGTGTGCTGCTCGTCGCCCGGATGCTCCTCGGGGTCGGCATCGGTGGCTTCTGGGCGATCGGCGCGGGCATCGCCGGGAGGCTCGTGGAACCGCCCGCCGTGATCCGCGCGACGTCCTTTATCACCGCGGGCGTCTCCGTCGCCACGGTCGTGAGCCTGCCGCTCGGCGCCTTCGTGTCGTCGCTCGCGAGCTGGCGGCTGGCGTTCGTGATCGGCGGCGCGCTCGGCCTGGTGGCGCTCGTCCTGCAGATCGCGATGCTGCCGAGCATCCCGTCGTCGCAGCGGGTGCGGTTCTCGACCCTCGCCGGTCTGCTCCGGGTGCAGCGTGCCCGCGTCGGGCTCATCGCGGCCGCGTTCCTCTTCATCGCACAGTTCGCCGCCTACACGTACGTGGCGCCCTACCTCGAGGAGCTCGTCCGGGTCGGTCCGGACACCGTCACCCTGGCGCTGCTCGTGTTCGGCATCGCCGGCATCGCCGGGAACTTCGTCGCCGGCTTCACGCTGAGCCGGAACGTCATCGGCACCATCGGCGTCGCGAAGGTCGTCCTCGCCGCGGCCGTCGTCCTGCTGCCGTTCGCGGCGCACTCGGTGGTCGGCGTGTTCGCCCTGCTCGTCGTGTGGGGCTTCGTCTGGGGCGCCCTGCCGCTCGGGACGCAGACCTGGATGTCGACGGCGTCCCCGGCCGGAGCGGAGAGCGGACTGGCGTTGTTCGTCACGACGATCCAGCTCGCGATCGCCGCGGGGTCGGTCCTGGGCGGTGCGGCCGTGACGTCGTTCGGGCTGTCGGCGGACTTCTGGTTCTCCGGCGCGGTAGCCGTGGTCGGCGCGGTCGTGCTGCTGACGCTCGGGTTGCGCCGGTCGAGTGCGATCCCCCAGACGGGGACACCGACGGCTCCCACGCCGGTCCCGATGCCCGCGGACTGATCGGCCACCGGGGCTCCGGCCCGCGGGTGCACTCCGCCCAGGTCCGCGGCTTGACATGACCGGTCGCGGTGCCTATGGTCGTGGAATCGATTCCATGGAATCGATTCCACGACTCGCCCAACGGAGTGCTCAACGATGAACGCCGTCACCATCAAGGACGTCGCCGCCCGCGCCGGCGTCTCGGCAGCGACGGCATCGCGCGTCCTCTCCGGCAACGCCGCGACGAGCGAAGACTCCCGTCGGGCCGTCGAGCAGGCCGCGAAGGACCTCGACTTCCGCCCGAACCTGCAGGCCCGTGCGCTGCGGTCCACCCGGTCGGACACGATCGGCCTGCTCGTCTCGGACGTCCGCAACCCGTTCTTCGCCGACCTCGCCCACACGATCGAGCAGGCCGCGCTGGCCGAGGGCTACGTCACGCTGCTCGGCAACGCGAACGAGCGGGCCGATCAGCAGAACCGTTACCTCGACACGCTCATCGCCCGCCGGGTCGACGGCGTGATCGTCGCACCGCAGGGCAACGACACCGGGACGGTCCAGCAACTCGTCGACCGCGAGATCCCCACGGTGTTCGTCGACCGCGTGATCCCGGGCATCGACGTGCCGAGCGTCACCACCGACAGCAGCACCGGCATCCGGCAGACCGTCGAGCACCTCGCCGCACTCGGACACACCCGCATCGGGTACATCGCCGGCCCACAGAGCGTCTCCACCGGCCGCGAGCGCTTCACGGCGTACCAGGACGCGATCACCGCCGCGGGCCTCAGCGGGGACCCCGACCTCGTCGTGTTCGGCGACTTCCAGGCCGCGTCCGGCTCGACCGGCGTCACGACCCTGCTCGGTCTCGACGACCCGCCGACGGCGATCTTCGCCGCGGACAGCCTGATGGCCGTCGGCGCGATCGCGATCCTCAACCGGCTCGGTCTCCGTGTCGGCGAGGACATCGCCCTGGTCGCCTTCGACGACATCGAGTGGTTCTCGCTCCTCGAGCCCGCCCTCTCCGTCGTCGCACACAGCGTCGAGGACATGGGCCGTGTCGCGGTCGACCTGCTCCGCGACGTCATCGACGGCGGCACCCCGCAGTCCGTGCGCCTGCCGAGCGAGCTCATCGTCCGCGCCTCCTCGGCCACCCCCATCCGTCCCCGTCGACCGGCCGCACCGTCGCGCCCGGCCGACCAGCAGCACGCCGACCAGCAGCACGCTGACCAGCAGCACCCGGAGCACTGACATGGAACAGACACCGATGCCGCAGACACCCCTGCAGCAGCACCCACTCCTCACCCTCGACCGGGTGAGCAAGTCGTTCGGCCCCGTCCAGGTGATCACCGACGTCACCGTCGACGTGCACGCCGGAAAGGTGCAGGTCCTCCTCGGCGAGAACGGTGCCGGGAAGTCGACGCTCATCAAGATGATGTCCGGCATCCACCAGCCCGACGGCGGGCGGATCCTCGTCGACGGAGCCGAGGTGAGCCTCCCGACCGTCTCGGCCGCGGAGCGGCTCGGCATCGCGACCATCCACCAGGAGCTCAACCTGGTCGGGTCGCTCAGCGTCGCCGAGAACGTGATGATGGGCCGGATCCCGACCCGCTTCGGCATGGTCGACCGGAAGACGCTCCGCCGCCAGGCGGAGGCGGCGCTCGCCACCATCGGACTCGACGTCGACGTCGACACCCCGGTCGGTGACCTCGGCATCGCCCGGCAGCAGCTCGTCGAGATCGCGAAGGCGCTCAGCGTCGACGCGCGGATCCTCATCCTCGACGAACCGACCGCGGCCCTCACCCGCCACGAGACGGAGGCGCTCTTCCGGGTCGTCGCGGACCTCCGCGCCCGGGGCGTCGGCATGCTCTTCATCAGCCACCACCTCGACGAGATCGCCGAGATCGGCGACACGGTCGCGGTGCTCCGCGACGGTCACTTCGTGGCCGAGGTGCCGGCGTCGACGCCCGAGGACGAGCTCGTCCGGCTCATGGTCGGACGGAGCATCGAGGAGCAGTACCCGACGGGCGCGGCCGTCGTCGACCGTGCCGACCCCGTGCTGCGGGTCGAGCACCTCACCGCCGCTGGGCGCTTCACGGACGTGTCCTTCGACGTGCACGCCGGCGAGATCGTCGGCATCTCCGGCCTCGTCGGCGCCGGACGCACCGAACTGGTCCGGGCGATCGCCGGCGCCGACGGCTACGACAGCGGCACCGTGACCGTCCGCGGCCGCGCCCTCGGCAAGGGCAGCGTCGCCGGCGCGATCAAGGCCGGCATCGGACACGTGCCCGAGGACCGCAAGGGCCAGGGCCTCGTGCTCGGCGCGTCGGTCAACGACAACCTCGGCTACGCCACGCTCGCGTCCAGCGCACGGGGCGGTCTCGTCGACTTCGCCGGGCAGAAGCAGCGCGCCGAGCAGGTCGCCGCCCGCCTGCGGATCCGGATGCACGACATCGACCAGCCGATCGGCTCCCTGTCCGGCGGCAACCAACAGAAGGCCGTCTTCGGTCGGTGGATCCTCGCGGGCTCGAGCGTCCTGCTGCTGGACGAGCCGACCCGCGGTGTCGACGTCGGCGCGAAGGTCGAGATCTACGAGCTCGTCAACGCCATCACCGAGGCCGGTGGTGCCGTGGTCATGGTGTCGAGCGAACTCCCCGAGGTCCTCGGCATGAGTGACCGCATCCTCGTGATGCGCGACGGCCGGATCGCCGGTGAGCTCGACGGCGCCGACGCGACCGAGGACGCCGTCATGACCCTCGCCGCCCGGGACGTCACCGAGCCCGAGAACGGGCAGGCCGACGCCGCCTGACCCGGCACCCCACTCCGCACGGCGCACCCC
>NZ_QKTO01000021.1 GCF_003234855.1 Curtobacterium sp. MCBD17_032 | reverse complement strand
CCCCTCACCCCCGCACGACCCCACCTCCCCGGAAGGGAAGCCCGACGATGGCGTCCAGTCCTCCTCTCGCGCCGCTCCGCGGCCGCGTCCCCCGCCCCCGCCGCCGCGACGACGGCGCGATCATGCCCGCGTCCGGCCGCGGCAGCTACTGGTTCTACCTGCTGCCCGGCTTCGTGCTCCTGGCGGCGATCATCCTCGTGCCGCTCGGCTGGAACGTGTACCTGTCGTTCACGAACTACCGCGGGATCCTGCCGCCGCAGTTCACGGGGCTCGACAACTGGCGCCGGCTGATGGCGGACGGCCAGTTCTGGATCTCGTTCCGGAACAGCATCGTGATGATCCTGGCGATGGTGATCGTGCCGACCAGCCTCGGCCTCGTCCTCGCAGCCGCACTGTTCGACGTGATCGGCAAGAAGTTCGGCGGCAAGCTCGCCAGCTTCCTCCGCGCCACCTACTACCTGCCGCAGATCCTGCCGGCCGTCATCGCCGCGATCGTCATCGGGTGGATCCTCCGCCCGGAGAACGGCGCCCTCAACGCGGTGCTCGGCGCGGTCGGGCTCGACGGCCTGCAGCACAACTGGCTCGGCAGCCCGGACACCGCGCTGCTCTCGGTCGCGGTCGTGCTCGTGTGGGTGCAGATCGGGTACCCGGTCGTCGTGTTCATGGCGGCCCTGCAGCGCGTCGACCCCGAGCTCTACGAAGCCGCGGAACTCGACGGCGCGAACTGGTTCCAGCGGTTCCGCTCCATCACGGTGCACATCATCCGGCCCGAGATCTTCGTCGTCGTGCTCACGTGCACGATCGCGGCGCTCAAGGTGTTCGGCCCCGTGTACGCCCTCACCGGCGGCGGCCCCGGCAACGCGACGATCGTGCCGAGCTACTACTCGTACAGCCAGTTCTTCCAGGCGCAGCAGGTCGGCTACGGCGCGACCATCGCCACCGCCCTCACCGTCGTGATCGTCATCGTCGCGATCGGGTTCATCGCCGCCCAGAACCGGGCCGAGCGCAAGGAGGAGGCACGATGACCGTGTCCGCACCCGACACCAGGGCGACCGTGACCGCCGACGCAGGACGGGCCTCCCGGCCGGCGGCGAAGCCGCGCAAGCGGCCGGGCGAGGGCGGGGTCAAGCGGCCCGCCGACTGGGTCGTGCTCGCCGGCGGGGTCGTCATCGCGGTGCTCATCGCCGCGCCGTTCCTGCTCATCCTGCTCAACTCGTTCAAGACGCCCGCGGACTACGCGGCCGGCGGCCCGCTCGCCTGGCCGTCCCAGCTGTCCTTCGACGGCATCACGACGTTCTGGAACCGGGTCGACTTCCCGCTGAAGCTCTGGAACAGCGTGTTCATCAGCGGCATGGTGGCGCTGCTCGCGGTGCTCATCTCGATCCTCAACGCCTTCGCGATCGGCATCGGCCGGGTCCGCTACCGCACCTGGATCGTGGTGCTGTTCATGCTCGCGAACATGCTGCCGCAGGAGGTGCTGCTCTACCCGCTCTACATGATGTTCAAGGGCGTCGGGCTGTACGACAACGTGTGGAGCGTCATCATCGTCTTCACGGTGATCCAGTCCGCGTTCGGCACCTACCTGCTGTCGAGCGTCTACGGCACCTTCCCGAAGGAGATCCTCGAGGCCGCGGCGCTCGACGGCGCGGGTCGGTGGCGGGTGCTCTGGCGCGTCATCGTCCCGATCAGCCGCCCGACCCTGTCGGTCCTGCTCATCTTCTTCTTCATCTGGACGTGGAACGAGTTCCTCATCCCGCTGACCTTCCTGGTCAGCAACGACAACCAGACGGTCCCGGTCGCGATCTCCCTGCTGCAGGGCGACCGGCTCATGGACGTCACCACCACGAGCGCGTCGGCCCTGCTCGGCCTCATCCCGACGCTCGTGTTCTTCCTCATCTTCCAGCGCACCCTCGCGCGCGGCATCACGGCAGGAGCGGTCAAGTAATGAAGTTCACCGACGGGTTCTGGCAGCTCAGGCCCGGAGTCCGCCCCGTGTACGCCGCCGAGGCGTACGACATCGACGCGCGGCAGTCGCCCGAGGGCGACCGCCTGGTCGTCACGGCGCCGACGAAGGTCATCGCGTCGCGGGGCGACACCCTCAACCGTCCGACCCTCACCGTCTCGCTGTCCAGCCCGATGGAGGGCGTCGTCACCGTCCGCGTCGAGCACCACCGCGGTCGCCGGCCCGAACTGTCGTTCGACCTGGTCGGCCAGGAGGCGGGGCACGGCTCCGTCACGGTCGAGGACGGGGTCGGGACCCTCACCTCCGGCGACCTGTCGGCCGTCGTCACGCCCGGAGCGCCGTGGGACCTCCGGTTCCTGTCGGAGGGGCGGGTGCTGACCGGCTCCGGGCACAAGTCGCTCGGGTACGTCTCGCTCGAGCCCGGCGCCGAGGTGTCGCGCGGGGTCGTCGGCAACGCACGGGTCCAGGGCGCGGACGCCCCCGCCTCGGACACGTTCGTGCACGCGCAGCTCGACCTCGGCGTCGGGGAGCTCGTCTACGGCCTCGGGGAGCGCTTCGGGCCCCTCGTGAAGAACGGGCAGACGGTCGACATTTGGAACGCCGACGGCGGCACGTCGAGCGAACAGGCGTACAAGAACGTGCCGTTCTACCTGACGAACCGCGGGTACGGCGTGCTCGTCGACCACCCTGGACACGTCTCCTTCGAAGTCGGGTCCGAGACCGTCGAGCGCGTGCAGTTCTCGGTGCCGGGGGAGTCCCTCGTCTTCCACGTCATCGGTGGGGGCAGCCCGGCGGCCGTCCTCGAGCGGTACACGCAGCTCACCGGGCGCCCCGCACACGTGCCGGCATGGTCGTACGGGCTGTGGCTGTCGACCTCGTTCACGACCGACTACGACGAGGCGACCGTGACCTCGTTCGTCGACGAGATGGCAGCCCGCCAGCTGCCCGTCTCGGTGTTCCACTTCGACTGCTTCTGGATGCGCGAGTTCACCTGGTGCGACTTCGAGTGGGACCCCCGGGTGTTCCCGGACCCCACCGGCATGCTCGGCCGGCTGCACGACAAGGACCTGCGGGTCTGCGTGTGGATCAACCCGTACATCGGGCAGGCGTCGAAGCTGTTCGACGAGGCGGTCGAGGGCGGCTACCTCGTGATGAACCCCGACGGCACCGTCTGGCAGTGGGACCTCTGGCAGGCCGGCATGGGCCTCGTCGACTTCACGAACCCCGAGGCCACCGCGTGGTACCAGTCGAAGCTCCGGGCGCTCGTCGAACAGGGCGTCGACTGCTTCAAGACCGACTTCGGTGAGCGCATCCCCCTGGACGTCGTCTACGCCGATGGCAGCGACCCCGAGCGCATGCACAACCTCTTCACGCAGCTGTACAACCAGGCCGTGTTCGAGGTGCTCGAGGAGACCCGCGGGACGGGCGACGCCGTCCTGTTCGCCCGCTCCGCCACCGCCGGCGGCCAGCAGATGCCGGTGCACTGGGGCGGCGACAACACCTCGTCGTTCCCGTCGATGGCCGAGACGCTCCGCGGTGGGCTCTCGCTCGCGCTGTCCGGCTTCGGGTTCTGGTCGCATGACATCGGCGGCTTCGAGGGCACCCCGGACCCGGCCGTGTTCAAGCGCTGGGTCCAGTTCGGGTTGCTGTCCTCGCACAGCCGGTTCCACGGCAGCAGCTCGTACCGGGTGCCGTGGGCGTTCGACGAGGAGGCCGTCGACGTCACGCGGATCTTCACCGAGCTGAAGCTCCGGCTGATGCCGTACCTGTACGCGGCCGGGCTCGAGGCGTCGGCGCGGGGCATCCCCGTCATGCGCCCGATGCCCCTGGCGTTCCCGGACGACCCGACCGCGGCGTACTGCGACCGGCAGTACATGCTCGGCGCGGACCTGCTCGTCGCGCCGGTGTTCAGCGCGTCGGGCGACGTCGAGTACTGGCTGCCGGCCGGATCGTGGACGAACTGGTTCACCGGCGAGGTCGTTCCCGGCGGGGTCTGGCGGCGTGAGCAGCACGGCTTCGACACCCTGCCGCTGTGGGTCCGGGAGGGTGCCGTGCTCCCGCTGTCCACACGCACCGACCGGCCGGACCACGACTACCACGAGGCGCTCGAGTTCCGGGCGTTCCCGGGCGCGGCCGGTGCCGGCAGCCGTGCGGTCGTGGTGACGGCGCCGGACGGCCGAGCCGCGACGTACGACGTCACGTACGCGGCGGACGGCACGGTCAGCCCCGCAGCCTGACCCGTGCCGAGCCTCGGCTCGGCGGGCGTCCTGCGCCTCCTGGAGGCCGCGGGGTGTCCGCCGGGCCGAGGCTCGTGCCACGCGCGTCCAAAAGTGTGATGTACTGCACATCAGACGGAGAGGCGGGTGGACGATGTGGTGGTGGATCGCTACTGGTGCGGCATCGGTCGGAGGGCTCGTCTTCTGGGTGTGGATCTGGCGGTTCACCGACTTCGGACACCGTTCGCGCGGCTTCGAGCAGACCGACCAGGAGATTGCGGCCGCGCTGCGAGAAGCGCAGCGCGGCCGCGACATGGGCCAGTTCTACGGACGCCACTGAACTTCCATCACGACGTTCAACCCCGGCGGGCCGCACTACGCTGACGGGGACCACGACGGATCGGAGCGGACATGACGGAGGCGAGCACTGCCTCCCGTCCGGTGCGCACCACGGACGTCGTCCGACGACGGAACCTCGCCCGGGTCCTCCGGCTCGTGCACGAGGGTGGGCCGATGCCGCGCTCGGCACTGACCCGTGAGACCGGCCTGAACCGGTCGACCGTCGCCGCGCTCGTCGGGGAACTGGTCGAGCTCGGCCTCGTCGTCGAGGGGGATGCGCCGCCCGCGACCGGCGTCGGCCGTCCGAGCGCGACCGTGTCGGCGTCCGCCGAGGTCGTCGCCCTCGCGATCGTCCCCGAGATCGACGCCGTCACCCTGGCCGTCATCGGTCTCGACGGCACCGAGCACGAACGTCGTACCGTCCGGACCGCGACCGTCTCCACCCCGGACGAGGCGCTGGCCATCGCCGCCGACCTCGTCGGCAGCGCTGCGGAGCGGCAGCGGGACGCCGGCCGCCGGGTGGTGGGTGTCGCCGTCTCCGTCCCCGGCATCGTGCGCGTCGACGACGGCGTCGTCCGGTACGCGCCGCACCTGGCCTGGCGGGACGAGGCCTTCGCCGCCCCGCTCGCTGACCGCACCAGGCTGCCGGTCCGGGCGGCGAACGACGCGAACCTCGGTGTCACCGCGGAGTTCCTGTACGGGGCCGGCCGTGGCGCCACCGACGTCGTGTACGTCAACGGCGGGGCGAGCGGCATCGGTGGTGGGATCATCACCGGCGGTCGTCCGTTGACCGGCACCGACGGGTACGCGGGCGAGCTCGGGCACACCTTCGTCGCGGCAAACGGCATCCGGTGCCACTGCGGTGCCGTCGGGTGTCTGGAGACCGAGGCGTCCCAGGCGGCCCTGCTCGACGCGGCCCGGCTCGGGATCGACGAGGCCGACCGGCTGGGAGCGGTCCTGGCCGACGGTCCCGGGCCGGAGCTCGCGGCGGTCGTCGAGCGGCAGGTCACCGCGCTCGCCGTCGCGATCCGCAACGTGGTGCACACGGTCAACCCCGACGTCGTCGTGCTCGGCGGGTTCCTCGGTACGCTCCTGCGCCACGTCGGGAACCGCCTCGAGGACGCCGTGCGGGCGCAGACGATGACGGCGATGGGGGAGAACCTCCGCATCGTGCCCGCCGAACTCGTCGGCAGCGTGCTGTTCCGCGGCGCCGCCGAGCTGGCCTTCGCGGCGCTGCTCGCCGATCCGGCGGGGAGCTGACCCGGCGGGGAGCTGATCCGGCGGAGAGCAGATCCGCCGGGAGGGCGATGCGTGCCGGACGTGGTCCCGCGGACGCCCGCCGCAGTTCGGGTCAGGGGCGGGCGTCCACGGCCAGCGCGTGCCTCCGGGAGTGGCAGGCGCGAGTCGTCGCTCCGCGAGGTCAGGGTCCCTCGCGTGCCTTCCGGCTGGGCGACTCGGGGAACGCTACGCCGTCCGGCTGGACCGTGCCCAGGGTGCGCCGAGCGGCTCGTCCGGCACCGACGGGCGCGGGGTCAGGCGGACCGGCGGCGCCGCGGGGCAGCGGAGCGTGGCGGTGCCTCGCGCAGCCGTGTCCCGACCTGTCCGAGGATGCGGGCGAGCGACTCGGTGTCCGCCTCGGACAGTGACGCGAAGAGGAGCTCCCGCACGAGTGCGATGTGCCCGGGGAACACGGCGGCGAGGACCTCGCGGCCGGCGTCGGTGATCGACACGACGACCCGGCGTTCGTCCTCGGGGGAGGCGGCCCGCGACACGAGTCCGCGCTGATCGAGCAACTGCGCCTGGTAGGTCAGCCCGCTCCGGCTGTAGACGACGCCGTCGGCGAGGTCGGTCATGCTCCGGCTCCCGCTCGGGGCGTCACCGAGTCGGGCCAGGAGCTGGAACTGCACGTAGCTGAGCGCTCCGACGTCCTTGAGCTGCTTCTCGACCGCGGGGCGGAGCAGCGCGCTGACCTCGGTGAAGGACAGGTAAGCGGACAGTTCCGCGGTGGTCAGTGGGCGTGGGGTCTCCGGCACGATCTCCATCCTACCTGTTGCTTCGAGTTCGAAGCAGTGGTACGTTCCTGACAAGTGCTTCGAAATCGAAGCAACAACGAGAGGAAACGACCATGAAGGCCATCCAGTTCTCCGAAGTCGGCGGCCCCGAGGTGCTCCGCACCGTCGACGTCGAGCAGCCCACTCCCGGTGCCGGCGAGGTGCGCGTGCGCGTCGCCGCTTCCGCGTTCAACGCCGCCGACAACGGCATGCGAGCGGGGTTCCTCCCCATCCCGGTCGTCCTGCCGCACGTCCCCGGCTACGACGTCTCCGGCACGGTCGACGCCCTGGGCTCCGGCGTCGACGGGCTCGCCGTCGGTGACGCCGTCATCGGGTTCCTGCCGATGGAGCGCGACGGCGGCGCTGCCGAGTACGTCATCGCACCCGCCGAGGCCCTGGTGCACGCACCGACGAGCATCCCGCTCGAGGACGCCGCGGCGCTGCCGTCCGTGGCACTCACCGCGTGGCAGGCACTCGTCGACGACGGTGGACTCGAAGCCGGGCAGCGCCTGCTCGTCGTCGGAGCCGGTGGCGTCGTCGGGAAGTACGCGGTCCAGCTCGCGAAGCAGTGGGGTGTGCACGTCATCGCGACCGCGAGTCCCCGCAGCGCCGACGCCGTCCGGGCAGCGGGCGCGGACGAGGTCGTCGACCACACGACGACGGACCTCGTCGACGCCGTCACCGGACCGGTCGACGTCCTGCTCAACCTCGCCCCGATCGAGCCCGAGGAGTTCACCCGTCTCGTCACCCTCGTCCGTGACGGTGGCGTGGTCGTGAGCACCACCGCCTGGATGGCCGCTCCCGACGACGCCACCCGCGGGGTCCGCTCCGCCGTCGTGTTCGTGCTGCCGAACCGCGACCGCCTGGCGCGACTGGCCGCGATGGTGGACGACGGCTCGCTCCACGTCGAGGTCACCCGCCGCATCCCGCTCGACGCACTGCCGGCCCTGCACGCGGAGGCGAGCACGGGCCGCATCGCCGGCAAGGTGGTCGTCCTGCCGGCGTGACCGGTCCGGATCAGGTCAGCGGGCGCGCCACCACGCATGGTCGCGGGCCCGGAGCGCCACCCGGAAGCGACGGGCCCACCGTCGCGCCGGCGTCGCCCGGCGGCCGTTCACGCGGAACGTGTGGAAGGCACGTCGGGTCCGCAGCACGGCGGACGGGAGGCTCGAGAACGGTCGTGCGGACACCCGCACCGTCAGCGCGCGGTCGACCAGCACCCGCCACGCGGGGTCGAACTGCATGCTGAGGTCGATGTCGTCGTGGACGTCCGGGTCGTCCCGGTGGACGCGGTCGCGGACGGCGAGCCAGGTGGCCCGGCGGATCGCGGCGGCGGACCCGAAGAGCGGCGGCCGGCCGAGCGCACCGTGCACGAGCACGAAGTACGGCCACATGTACAGGACCGGCCAGAGCACGCGCACGACGGGTCCGGCGTCGAACGGGCGGCCCGGACCGCTGACGGCGACCACGGCCGGGTCATCGAGCAGGTCGAGGGCGGTCGCGATCCAGCCGGGCGGCGGGACGGTGTCGGCGTCGAGCCGGACGATGACGTCACCACTCGCCGCGTCGTAGCCGAGCGAGGCTGTCCGGGCGATCCCGCGCACCGGTTCGTGGCGCACCACCGCGCCGGCGGCCCGCGCCACCGCCGCGCTGTCGTCCGAGCTGCCGTTGTCCACGACGACGAGCTCGTCCGCGGGGCGGGACTGGGCGGCCAGCGCGGCGAGACACCGCCGCAGGTGCTCGGCGTCGTTCCGCACCGGGATCACGACCGACACGGAGGGCATGGCGCGAGCCAACCGGAACGCCACTGGGAAGACCCCGCGATCCGGCCTCGTCTGGCGTTCTGGGGAGGGTCGGGTCGGAGATCCGCGCGCATCGGCGTTCCTGGAGGTCGTCCCAGTGTCCGGCGCGCAGGTTCGGTTCCACAACGCCGAGGGTGCTCCGCCCTCAGCGACGAGAAGACCGGAAGGCCGACCATGACCACGAACCCACCCGGGAACGACTCCGGGACGCCCATCCACGACGCCACGGCTGCTGCCGAGGGGCACGAGATCCAGCCCGGCGTCACGGTTCCGTCCTACGCCAGCGGCACGCCCGTCGAGCGCCCGTCGGGCTTCGACGACGTCGAGCCGCTCGACGCCATCCCCGCGGACACGCAGCTCACCGCAGGCACCTCTGCCGCGGACAGCCTGACCGCCACGCCGTCCGCCTCGTCGGGATCCGACGACTCCGGTTCGGACTCGACCGGTGGCAAGGCGAAGGCCCAGGCCGCCAAGGGCGCCGCCTCCGACGTCGCAGGTGACGCCAAGGAGAAGGCCGCGAACGTCGCGGGCACCGCCAAGGAGCAGGCCGCGACCGTCGCCTCCGAGGTGTCCGACCACGCCCGTCAGCTCTTCGGCCAGGCGTCCGGCACCCTGAAGGACCAGGCGGCCGACCAGCAGCAGCGTGCCGCCGGCGGTCTCCGCACGATCGGTGACCAGCTCGGCAAGATGGCCGAGAACGACGACGAGCAGGGCCTCGCGGCGAAGGTGGTCCGCGACCTCTCCGGCCGTGCCAGCTCGTTCGCCGGCTACCTCGAGGGCCGTGAGCCGGGCACCCTCATCGAGGACGTCAAGTCCTTCGCCGCACGCCGTCCGGGCACCTTCATCGCGATCGCCGCCGGCGCGGGCATCCTCGCCGGGCGTCTCACCAAGGCGCTCACGACGGAGATCAAGCACGAGAAGGAGGCCGAGGCCCGTAGCACGACCGCGACCTCCGGCACCGACGCCCCGACGAGCACGACCGGGTACGACACCACCGGGCTCGGCACGACGGGCACGACCGGCTTCGGCACGACGGGCACGACCGGCACCACCGGGACGGGGCCGCTCGTATGAGCGAAGCCTTCCCCGGCGCGACCGGTCGGACGGCGCCGGGGCAACCGACACCCGAGGAGCGCGCCGCGACGACGCCCCTCGGTGAGCTCCTCTCCGAGGTGTCCCGTGACCTCTCGACCCTGTTCCGGCAGGAGGTCGCGCTCGCCAAGGCCGAGCTGACCGACTCCGCGAAGAAGGCCGGCAAGGGCGCGGGCATGTTCGGCGGCGCAGGTGTGGCAGGGCTCTTCGCGCTGCTGTTCCTGACGATCGCCGCATGGTGGGGCCTCGGCTACCTCATCGGCAACGCATGGTCCGCAGTGATCATCGCCGTCGTCTACGCGATCGTCGCGGCGGTCCTGGCATCCCGCGGCCGCAAGGAGATCAAGCAGATCGACGGCGCCCCGCAGACGGTCGAGACCGTCAAGGAAGTCCCCGAGACACTCAAGCCCAACACCGGGAGGAACTGATGAGCACCCCAGACGAGATCCGCGCCGACATCGAGCGCACCCGTGGCGCACTCGGCTCGGACGTCGACGCGCTCGCCGACAAGGTGAGCCCGTCGCAGATCGCCCACCGCCAGTCCGAGAAGGTCAAGGGCAAGTTCCAGGACGTCCGGGAGTCGGTCATGGGCGCCGCCGGCAGCGCTCGCGACTCCGTGATGGGCGCAGCCGACTCGGCCCGTTCCAGCGTCTCGGGCTCCGGCTCGGACGCCGTCGGGTCCGTGAAGGACACCGCGTCCCGGGGCGTCGAGAAGGCGAAGGGCAACCCGCTCGCCGTCGGTCTCATCGCCTTCGGTGTCGGTTGGCTCGCGTCGTCGCTCCTGCCGTCCTCCACCAAGGAGGAGGAGCTCGCCGGCGAGCTGAAGGACAAGGCAGCGCCGCTCGTCGACAAGGCGAAGGAGCAGGCCAAGGAGGCCGGCGCCCCGCTCGTCGACGCCGCCAAGGAGCACGCGCAGGACCTCAAGGGCACCGCGCAGGACGCGGCCCAGACGGTCAAGGACGAGGCGCAGGGCGCCGCGGCCGACGTCAAGGACAACGCGCAGTCGTCCGCGGACGACGTCCGCAACGCCTGACAGGTCACGACCTGACGGACGGGAGGCCCGGTACCAGCTGGTACCGGGCCTCCCGTCCGTCGTGTGGTGCGGCCACCGCGCCCGATGGCCCACCTGGGGTGACGGTCGGCACCGACGGAGCATGGTCGAGGGATGTCCGACGCACCCACCACCGCCGTCCTCTTCGACATCGACGGCACCCTCGCCGACTCGAACTACGCACACATCGACGCCTGGTGGCGGGCGTTCCGTGCGGCGGGGGAGTCCGTGGACGCGTGGCGCATCCACCGGGCGATCGGGATGGACTCGTCGAAGCTGCTCGAGGAACTGCTGCCCGACGCGTCCGACGAGGTACGCGACACCGCGAAGCAGTTCCACACGGCGTTCTACTGGGAGCACATGCCGCAGCTGCGGCTGCTGCCCGGCGCCCGCGACCTGCTCGAAGCCGTGGCTGCACGCGGGCACGCCGTGGTCCTGGCGACGAGCGCGCCGCAGAACGAGCTCGACCGCCTGCTCGAACTCCTCGACGCCGGGCAGTGGGTCACCGCCGTGACGAGCGGTGAGGACGTCGAGCAGGCGAAGCCCGACCCCGGGATCATCGAGGTCGCGCTCCGGGAGGTGGGCGTCGAGGCCGACTCCGCCGTGATGGTCGGCGACGCGATGTGGGACGTGGAGTCGTCCGGCCGGGTCGGCGTCACGTGCATCGGCGTGATGACCGGCGGCATCGGCGGTGACGAGCTCCGGGACGCCGGGGCCGCCGCCGTGTACGACGACGCTGCCGCACTGCTCGCGGACATCGACGACAGCCCGATCGGCTCGCTCGGCCACAGCGCGTGACGCGAGGGTCGGTGCGCGCACCGGGACGGCGGCCGCCGTGTCAGGATGGACGACCGTGATCACCATCGAACGCGTGCCCTGGGACGATCCGCGTGGAGTCGCACTCCGCGCGACCATGGACGAGGAGATGCACGAGCGCTACGGCGAGTCGAACGCCGGCGAGGCGCCGGAGATCACCGCGGAACGCAACCGCGTGCTCTCGGTCGACCCGGCGACGGTCGTCACCTCCCTGCTCGCCGTCGACGAGGACGGCTCCGTGCTCGGGCACATCGCCGTCCGCCGGCTCGGGGACGAGATCGAGCTGAAGCGCCTCATCGTGCTGGCCGCCGCGCGGGGCAAGGGCGCTGCGACCGCCCTGCTGGACGAGTGCGCGCGGGTCGGACGGGAGCAGGGTGCTGAGCGTCTCATCCTGCAGACCGGCGACAAGCAGCCCGAAGCCGTGGCCCTGTACGAGAAGACCGGGTGGCAGCGCATCGACGTGTACGAGCCCTACGCCGAGACCATGCCCTGGTCGTACTGCTTCGCGAAGGCGCTCTGACCCGTCCCTCGTGTTGCACTCTCGCGCTTGGAGTGCAATTCTTGCTCGGTGAGCACCACTGACCGCACCCGCGCCCTCCGGCGCAGCATGGTGTCCGAAGCGCGACGCGCGGTCGTCGACGGCGGCTTGCAGGGCTTCACCATCGAGCAGCTCTGCGAGCGGGTCGGGGTGTCCCGGCGGACGTTCTTCAACCACTTCGCGTCCAAGGAGGACGTGGTCCTCGGCATCGAGCTGCATGCCGACACCGAACTCCTCGCCGCCTACGCCACGGGGTCGGTGGTCCCGGCGGACCTCGCCCCGCTGCCGTCCGTGATCGCGCTCCTCATCGAGCAGCTGCACGTCGCCGGCATCGACCGCACCGACGAAGCGCTCGTCCGGCACGTCTTCGAGCGGGAACCGGCCCTCACCGCCAGGTTCCTGTCCGCGACCGACACCCAGATCGCGAAGGTGGCCGACGCCGTCCGCCAGCGCTTCGACTGGACCGCCCCCGACGACCCGCGCGCCCGGCTGGTTGCCGAGGCCGCGGTCGGTGTCGTGCGGGTCAGCGCGGCCACCTACTTCGACGACGACTTCGACGAGGCGACGGGGCCCCGGTTCGACGAGCTCCTCGAGTCCAACCTCCGCCTGATGACGGCGGCCATCTCCACCCCCGCCCCGGGAGGCACCCCATGAGCGCACCAGCGCCGAGCACCGCGCGCCGCGGACGCCAGCAGACCGACGGGCCGCTGCTCCTCACGCAGCGCCGCATCTGGATCATCTTCTCGGCCCTCATCGCCGGCATGCTGCTCTCCAGCCTCGACCAGACGATCGTCTCGACCGCGATGCCGACCATCGTCGGCGAGCTCGGCGGCGTCGCGCACCAGGCGTGGATCACGACCGGGTACCTGCTCGCCTCCACGATCGTGATGCCGATCTACGGCAAGTTCGGTGACGTCCTCGGGCGGCGGAACCTGTTCCTCATCGCGATCGCGCTGTTCACCCTCGCCTCGCTGGGGTGCGCGCTGTCGACCGACTTCTGGCAGTTCGTCGTCTTCCGCGCGTTGCAAGGCCTCGGCGGCGGCGGGCTCATGATCCTCTCGCAGGCGATCATCGCCGACATCGTGCCGGCGTCCGAGCGCGGCAAGTACCTCGGCCCGCTCGGTGCGATCTTCGGCCTGTCCGCCGTGGGCGGTCCCCTGCTCGGCGGTTTCTTCGTCGACCACATGACGTGGAACTGGGCGTTCTGGATCAACATCCCGGTCGGCATCGCCGCGTTCGCGGTCGCCTGGTTCGCGCTGACGCTGCCGAGCAAGAAGGCGACGAAGCGCATCGACGTCCTCGGTGTCGCCCTGCTGTCGGCGACCACGGCGTGCCTGGTCTTCTTCACCGAGTTCGGCGGCAACCGCCAGCACGGGTGGGACGCCCCCGAGACCTGGGCCTGGGGTGCCGGGTTCCTCGTCGCCGCGGCGCTGTTCGTGTTCGTCGAGTCGCGGGCCGCGGACCCGATCATCCCGCTGTCGTTCTTCCGCAACCGCACGTTCGTCATCGCGACCGCGATCGGCTTCGTGCTCGGGCTCGGCATGTTCGCGGCGATCGGCTTCGTCCCGACGTTCCTGCAGATGGCCTCGGGCACGTCCGCCGCGGTCTCCGGGCTGCTCATGCTGCCGATGATGGTCGGCCTCATCGGGACCTCGATCCTGTCCGGGACGCTCATCACGAAGACGGGGCGGTACCGGGCGTTCCCGATCGTCGGCACGCTCGTCGTCGGCGCCGCGATGCTCGGCATGACGACCCTCGCCGCGAGCACGCCCATCTGGCTCATCTGCGTGTACCTGTTCGTCTTCGGCGCCGGACTCGGCCTCATCATGCAGGTCGTCGTCCTCGTGGCGCAGAACGCCGTCCCGCCGGAGCATGTCGGCACGGCGACCTCGACGAACAACTACTTCCGCGAGGTCGGCGCCTCGCTCGGGGTCGCCGTGTTCGGTGCGCTCTTCGCCTCGCGCCTGACCGACGCGCTGACCGACGTCTTCCGCGGTGCGGGTGGCAGCGCCACGGACGCCGCGAGCGCGAGCGCGAGCATCGACCCGACGTCGCTCTCGAAGCTCCCGCAGGCCGTGCAGGACGGCATCGTGAACGCCTACGCCGACTCCCTGTCGCCGGTGTTCTGGTACCTCCTGCCGTTCATCGCCGTGGCGTTCGTGCTCGCGCTCTTCATCCCGCAGATGCAGCTCGCCGACGTCGCCGGCATGGTGGCGCGCGGCGAGGCCGTCAGCGGCGCCGAAGCCGACGAACTCGAGCGGTCGCGCCGCGCCGGCGCGGAGCGGACGGAGCCGGGACCCGAGGCGGTCGTCACCGGCTCCGTGCCGACGGCCCACCGGGACGAGTAGGCGTACCGCGAGCCCTCCTGCGCGACCGGTCCGGGTCTCCCGGCATGCCGGACCGGTCGCTCCCGCTAGCGTGGGGGCATGCGCGTCGGAGTCCTCGACATCGGTTCGAACACCGGTCACCTGCTCGTCGTCGACGCCCACGGCGGCGCAGCACCGTTGCCGGCGTCGTCGTTCAAGCAGGCACTCCGGCTCGCGGAACACCTCGACGACAGCGGGGCGGTGACGCAGGTCGGGATCGACGCGCTCACGGACTTCGTGGCGCAGTCCGTCCGCGTGGGCGAGGACCGCGGGTGCGAGGAGATGCTCGGCTTCGCGACCTCGGCGGTCCGCGACGCCGTCAACTCCGAGGCCGTCCTCGCCCACGTGCAGGAGCGGACCGGTGTCGATCTGGCCGTCCTGTCCGGGTCCGACGAGGCCCGCCTGACGTTCCTCGCCGTCCGACGCTGGTTCGGCTGGTCCGCGGGACGCCTGGCGGTGTTCGACATCGGCGGCGGGTCGCTCGAGATCGCCGGCGGCGCCGACGAAGCCCCCGACGTGGCGTGGTCGATGCCCATCGGCGCCGCCCGCCTCGCACGGTCGTTCTCCGCCGCGGGCGTGCCCACCGACGACGACGTCCGCCGCATCCGGCACGAGATCCGCGTCGAGATCGCCCGCGACGCCGGCCGGCTGCTCCGTGCCGGGGCGCCGGACCGAGCCGTGGCGACCTCGAAGACCTTCCGCTCGATCGCCCGGATCTGCGGCGCCGCCCCGTCGGCTGCGGGCGCCCTCGTCCCGCGGGTGCTCGACGGCGCGGTGCTGCGCGAGCGACTGCCCGCGCTGCTGACGATGACCGTGGACGAACTCGCCGCGCTGCCCGGTGTCTCCCCGAGCCGTGCGCACCAGGTCGTCCCCGGCGCGCTCGTCGCCGAGGCGTGCCTGGACATCTTCGACCTGGCGTCGCTCGAGATCTGTCCGTGGGCACTGCGCGAGGGCGTCATCCTCGAACGGCTCGACCAGCTCTCCGTGCTCGGCTAGCCCGGGGCGTCGGTGGGGTGCCGAGGCGCCGCGGTGCTGCCGAGACGCCGCGGTGCTGCCGAGACGCCGCCGTGCTGCCGAGACGCCGCGGTGCTGCCGAGACGCCGCGGTGCTGCCGAGACGCCGCGGTGCTGCCGAGGCGCCGCGGTGCTGCCGAGGCGCCGCGGTGCTGCCGAGACGCCGCGGTGCTGCCGAGACGCCGCGGAAGACGGGGGCGTCTCGGCACCGGCGCGGCGTCACAGGCAGACGGGGGTGTCTCGCGGAACCCCGGCCGCAGGCAGACAGGGGCGTCCCGCGGGAGCGTCAGGCTCGGGGCGGCGCCAGGAGCCAGGGGCGGATGAGCTTCGTGACGAACGGCAGCACCCAGAACGTCATGACCGGCGTGAGCACGAGCGTCGTGATGAGCACACGGGGCAGCGCCGACAGGCCCGCGAAGGACGGCAGCAGCCACCCGACCAGGACCGTGAAGACCAGGTTCACCGGGAAGAACCCGAGCCAGATGCTCACCGCCTGCTTCCAGCGCGGGGGAGCGGTCGACACCGGAGCGTCCTGGGGCACGTCGAACCAGCCCTCGATCCCGGTGCGCTTCTCGACGCGTGACTCGACCACCAGGTCCCGACCGAGGTCGAGCCACCGCAGCCGGTCGGCGGAGTCCTCCCACGTCGACAGGGAGTCGTGGTCGGCGAACCGGTAGAGCATGTGCCACTCGCGGGACGTCGCCGTCGACCGCACCCACCCGGAGCCGAGGAACCCCGGGTAGCGGTTGGCGAGGTTCACGCCGGACTGCACCCAACGGGTGACCTCCGGGATGCGGTCGGGTTCGACGAGGCGGGTGATGGACACGGTGACGGGCGGGCCGGCGGTCTCGGGTGATGACTGCAGGCTCCCTGGCTCTTGTGGAGTCATCCGACCAGTGTCGCGCCGGTCGTGTTTCGTGCGCATGTCACGTGCATCCTGCACGCGACAACCGTGCTGGTGATCGCCGGTCGCGTTTCGAATGGAGGGGCGGCGCGATGACGCTCTCGGCTGGGGAAGTCAACTCCTTCGGTCGCCCGATGATGATGACGAGGATCAGCCGCTGATCGGCGACGACATGGCAGTGCGCGCGGCGGGCGAGACCGGCTCGCTGCGGCTGCGTACATTCGAGCCATGAGCACGACCGACAGCGAGGCCCGCGGCACGGAGCGCGGGCGGAACGAGACCCCGGCAGAGCGCTGGGACCGCAACTGGAACGACATCCAGCAGGAGCTCCGGATCGTGCAGACGGGCACGCAGATCCTCGCCGGGTTCCTGCTGACGCTGCCGTTCCAGCAGCGGTTCACGGCACTGACCGTGCAGCAGGAGACGATCTACCTCGTGCTGGTGGTCCTGGCCGTCCTCGTCACCGTGGTCGCACTGTCCGC
Organism: Curtobacterium sp. MCBD17_032; assembly: GCF_003234855.1. GTDB lineage: Bacteria > Actinomycetota > Actinomycetes > Actinomycetales > Microbacteriaceae > Curtobacterium. The sequence goes on along the minus strand of NZ_QKTO01000021.1, from coordinate 10,691 downwards.
GGTCGCCACGCACCGACTCGTGTTCCGACAGCGGCAGAAGCACGACCTCGTCCGCGTCGGGAACGTCATCTTGCTCACTGCGCTCGTCGCGAGTGGGCTCCTGTTCGCCGGCACGGTCCTGTTCGTGTTCGACGTGGTGCTCGGCGACCGCGGCGGGGTGATCGGCGGCATCGTCGTCTTCGTCGGCACGGCGGCACTCTGGACCGCAGTGCCGCTCGCCCTGCGTCAGAGCCGCCACGACACGACTACCTGAGCCGTGAAGTCAGCCGGAGCCGTGCGGTGACCTCAGCCGTCCGGTCAGCTGGCCTGCTTCTTCGCGGTCGTCTTCCCGGCGGGAGCCTTCTTCGCCGGTGCCTTCTTGGCGGGTGTCTTCTTGGCGGATGCCGTCGCCGCCGACGCCTTCTTCGCGGGCGTCTTCCGCGTGCTGGTGCCCGTGGGCGCATCCTCGGTGTCCGCGTCGGTCTTCGCCCTCGATCGCCGGCGCGGAGCCGCGTCCTCGTCGTCCGACGAGCCGGTTCCCGCGCCACTGCCCGAGCGCCCGCCACTGCCGGACCGCGACCCGCCTCCGGACCGCGCCCCCGAGCCTCCCGACCGGTTCTTGTCCACGGACGCGCGCAGCGCGGCCATCAGGTCGATGACGTCCCCACCCGCGTCGTCGTCGTCCGACTCGTCCTTGCCGAACGTCTCCGCGGTGTCGACGTCGTCGCCGGACTCGAGCTTCGCGTCGATGAGCTGTTGCAGCTCCTCCTGGTACTCGTCCGTGTACCGGTCCGGGTCGAAGTCGGTCGACATGCTCTCGACGAGCGAGGACGACATCTTCAGCTCGTTCGCGCTGACCTTCACGGAGGTGTCCAGCGCCGTGAAGTCGGCGGCACGGACCTCGTCGCCCCACAGGAGCCCCTGCAGCAGCAGCACGTCGTCGTGCACGCGAAGGACGCCGAGACGGGTCTTCTGACGGAGGGTGAACTGCACGATCGCCAGGCGGTCGGTCTGCTCGAGGGTCTTGCGGAGGAGCACGTACGCCTTCGGGGAGCGTGAGTCCGGCTCGAGGTAGTACGTCTTCTCGAACATCATCGGGTCGACCTGGTCGACGGGCACGAACTCGAGGACCTCGATCTCGTGCGACTGCTCCTGCGGCAGCTGCTTGAAGTCCTCGGCGGTGAGCACGACCGTCTTCTCGCCGTCGTCGTAGGCCTTCTGGATGTCGCCGTACTCGACCTCGTGCCCGAGCTCGCAGACACGCTTGTACCGGATGCGGGCCTTGTCCTCGTCGTGGATCTGGTGCAGCGAGACGTCGTGCGTCTCGGTCGCCGCGTACACCTTGATCGGTACGTTGACGAGCCCGAACGCGATGGAGCCCTTCCAGATCGACCTCATGCGCTCATGATGCCCGGCGCCATGCGGATCGGCGCTCAGTTCCGAGCGGATCGGCAGGTGCGGTTCGTCGGCCGCTCGCCGTCCACAGCCGGGAGGCGCGGCTCGCGTTCTCCACGGAGGTCGCCGCTCCTGTGCCGCCGGCCCGGTTCCGCGAGCACGATGGGGCCATGAGCCAGCTCGACAAGCAGGACCCCCGGGAGCAGTACGTCCGCCCGCCGTTCCCCGCGCAGACGCAACAGGGGTCCGGCCGCGCAGCGGACCTCGATCCGCCCGCCGACCACGGCGAGACGAGCTACCAGGGCACCGGGCGGATGCGCGGGTACCGCGTGCTCGTGACCGGGGCGGATTCGGGCATCGGTCGAGCCGCGGCGATCGCGATGGCGAAGGAGGGGGCGGACGTCGCCCTGAACGCCCTGCCCGAAGAGATCGAGGACCTGACCGAGGTGCGGGACGTCATCGCCGACCTCGGGCGAACGGCGGTGATGCTCCCGGGTGACCTGACCGACGAACCGTTCTGCGCGGAACTCGTGCGGACCGCGGTCAACCTGCTCGGCGGGCTCGACGCGCTCGTGCTCGTCGCCGGGCACCAGCAGGTGCACGAGGACGTCACCGAGCAGAGCACGGACGACTTCGACCGGACGATGAAGGTGAACCTCTACTCGCTGTTCTGGCTGACCCGGGCGGCGGTGCCGCACATGGCGCCGGGCAGCGCGATCGTCACGACGAGTTCGGTGTCGGCGTACCTGCCCCAGGACCGGATGATCGACTACGCGGCGACGAAGGCCGCCATCATCACGTACACGAACGGGCTCGCCCGCCAGCTGGCGTCGAAGGGCATCCGGGCGAACACGGTGGTGCCCGGCCCGGTGTGGACCCCGCTGCAGCCGATCAGCTACCCCGGGGACGAGATCGCCGCCTACGGACAGGACACCCCGCTCGGCAGGCCGGCGCAACCCGTCGAGCTCGCCGGCGCGTACGTGTACCTGGCGGGCCCCGAGTCGTCGTACACCTCGGGCACGACGCTCACGGTCGGCGGTGCGACCGGGGTCGCGCTGTGAGCCCGGTCGCCAAGAAGACGACGGTGCAGGTGGGTGACCGCCGGCTGGCGCTGACGAACCTCGACAAGGTGCTCTACCCGGAGACCGGCACGACCAAGGGCCGGGTGATCGAGTACTACGAGCGCATCGCGCCGTGGATGATCCCGCACGTGACGGGACGCCCGATGACGCGGAAGCGGTGGGCGAACGGCGTCGACGGCAAGGTCTTCTTCGAGAAGAACCTGCCCGACTCGGCCCCGGACTGGATCCGGCACCACACGATCTCGCACGAGCACCACGACGTCGAGTACCCCGTGGTGGACGAGATGCCGACGCTGGTGTGGACGGCGCAGCAGGCGGCGCTCGAGCTGCACGTGCCGCAGTGGCGGTTCGGGCCGCGCGGCGGGCACCAGAACCCGGACCGGCTCGTCCTCGACCTGGACCCGGGCGAGGGCGTCGGGCTGCCGGAGTGTGTCGAGGTGGCGCTGGCGGCCCGGGCCGTGCTGCAGGGCATGGGGCTGGACCCTTACCCGGTGACCTCCGGGTCGAAGGGCATCCACCTGTACGCGGCACTCGACGGGACGGCGACTGCCCAGCAGGTGTCGGACGTGGCGCACGAACTCGCCCGCGCGCTCGAGCAGGACATGCCGGACCTGGTGCTCTCGTCGATGAGCCGCGCGGAGCGGGCCGGCAAGGTGTTCGTGGACTGGTCGCAGAACAACGGCAACAAGACGACGATCGCGCCGTACTCCCTGCGTGGTCGGTCGGTGCCGACGGTCGCTGCGCCCCGGACGTGGGAGGAGCTGACCGAGCCGGGCCTGGCGCACCTGACGCTGGACGAGGTCCTCGAGCGGGTCCCGGTCCTCGGCGACCTGTTGCACCCGGTGGCCGCGGCCTCCCTCGGGGTGGGGCGGGCCGACGCCGGGCACTGGGACGGCGCACGCACCGAGGCCGTCAACGAGCGCGAGCGGCAGGAACGGCAGGAGTTGCAGGACCGTCTGTCCACGTACCGGGCCAAGCGTGACGCGTCCCGGACCCCGGAACCGGTGCCGCAGGCGTCGCCGACCGTGCGCACCGACGGGAAGCCGACGTTCGTCATCCAGGAGCACCACGCCACCCGGAACCACCACGACTTCCGCCTCGAGCACGACGGCGTGCTGGTGAGCTGGGCGCTCCCGAAGGGGGAGCCGACCGACCCGGGCGCGAACCACCTCGCCGTGCAGACCGAGGACCACCCGCTGGAGTACGGGGGCTTCGAGGGCGTCATCCCCGCCGGCGAGTACGGCGGGGGCACGGTCACGATCTGGGACGACGGGACGTACGAGCTCGAGAAGTGGCGCGAGGGCGAGGAGGTCATCGTCACGCTGCACGGACGCACGAACGGCGTCCGACGGCTCGCGCTCCTGCACACCCGCGGGCGCGGTCGTGGTGGCGACGAGAAGAACTGGCTCATCCACCGGACGAAGGACCAGCCGGCGCAGGGGGCGGTGACGGACGGGACGGACGCGGGGCGGGCCTCCCGGCCGACGGCCGCCGGGCGCGAACGGATCGACCGGGCGGCCGCGGCGTCCACGGAGCCCGCCGAGCGGCGCACGATGCAGGCGTCGCTGCAGAAGGGCGAGCCCGCGCTCGACCCGCGCCGGTGGGCGTTCGAGATGAAGTGGGACGGTGTCCGGGCGCTGGCGACCGTGCGCGGCGGCGCCGTCCGCCTGCTCAGCCGGAACGGCAACGACCTGACCGACCAGTACCCGGAGCTCCAGGAACTCGGGCAGCGCGCCGGTGTCGACGGCGTGTTCGACGGCGAGGTCGTCGCACTGGACAGCCACGGACGACCGTCGTTCCAGCTGCTGCAGAACCGGATGGGACTGACGAAGCCGCGCGAGGTCGCCGCCGCCCAGGCGACCACCCCGGTGCACCTGTTCCTCTTCGACGTGCTCGAGGCGGACGGTCACGAACTCACCCGGTTCGGGTACACCGCCCGACGCGAGGCACTGGGGACGGTGGTGGACCCGGGGGGTGCGATCGAGGTGCCGCCGGAGTTCGACGGCGACCTCGCGGCGGCGATGGTCGAGTCGCGGAAGCGCGGCCTCGAGGGGATCGTCGCGAAGAAACGGTCCTCGCGGTACGTCGAGGGCCGGCGGTCCGAGTCGTGGCTCAAGCTGAAGCACCACGCCACGCAAGAGGTCGTGGTCGGCGGGTGGAAGCCCGGGGCCGGACGACGTGCCGGGGGCATCGGATCGCTGCTGCTCGGGATCCCCGGGGACGACGGCCTGGTGTACGTCGGCAAGGTCGGTACCGGGTTCCGTGACCGGGACCTCGACGAGATCGGCGCGCTCCTCGGCGAGCTCGAGCGCGATGCATCGCCGTTCGTCGACGTGCCGCGTCCGGACGCGCGTGACGCGCACTGGGTCACTGCCGAGCGCGTGGCGGAGGTCGAGTTCGCGGAGTGGACGGGCGACGGGCGGCTCAGGCAGCCGTCGTGGCGGGGGTGGCGGACCGACAAGGCCCCCGAGGACGTCGTCCGCGAGGTCCCGGAGGAGGTCGTCCCCGACTGAGCAGCGCGGGACTGCGCTACGCGGGGCCGCGGACCGCGCTCCAGCCTCTGGACCGCGCTGCTCCGGACTCCGGACCGCGCTGCTCCGGAATCCGCATGCATGAGCATGAGGTCCGCCCCGGGCGAACTTCCGTCCCCCGTTGTCGACGGCCACGGGGGACGATCTCGGCGCGACCGACCGCCGCCGTGGGCACGGCTGTTACGGTCCTCGGGACGGAAGGACGCGACATGGACGCGAGCAAGTACCTGCCGCCGTTCACGCAGGGGCAGCGCGGCGACGCGACCGGGGACCAGCGTGGCGAGCAGGACGCCGCCGACGGCGCAGCCGTCGGCGGACGACACGACGACCGGCAGATGGTGGACGCGGGCGGCGTCACCGACCCGGAAGCGACCTACGCCGACTTCCTCGGCGACCAGGTCGACGACTGAACCGAGGACGTCGCTGCAGCTGAGCTGACGACGTCGCTGCAGCCGCGCTCCTGCGCCCGCCTGTGCCTCAGACGGCCGGAGCCGGACTGTCCGCGCTGGGCCTCAGGCGGCGGGAGCCGGACCGTCCGCGGCGGCGCTCCCGGACTCGAGCGGCAGGTCCTCCTCCGCCGCGGCACGCTCGTCTGCTTCGCCGGCATCGGCCGCAGCGGCCTTCGCCTCGTCGATGGCCTCCTGCGAGGCACGCAGCGTCTCGTCGTTCCCGGGGTGTGCCTGATCACTCATGTCGGACACGCTACGCGGACGTCGCTGGACCGGTTCGACGACGCAGGACTGCGTCCGGCACGACCGGTGGACGTGGCCGGTCGAAGTCCACGGCCGAGGTCGGCGCGGCCGAGGTCGGCATCGCGGGCGCGGGCGGAGCACCGTGGGCATCGGCGGCGTCGAGCACGGCGCGGGTGGCGGCAGCGGCGACCCGCAGGGCGTCCTGCAGAGGTCTCGCGCGGAGCGCCGGGGTCCGCACCTCCACACCCCACGGCTCGGCGTACCCCAACCCGCGGGCGGTCCGGATGAAGCCGGGCAGGTCCCACGCGCCGCTGCCGGGCAGGTACCGGCCGTCCCGGGACTCCTCAGCGAGTGTCATCCCGTTCGGGGTGTGCAGCAGTCCGTCGCTGAGCTCGACCGCGGCGAGGGTCGCGGGCACCACGCCCTGCGCGATCGAGCTGAAGGTCGAACCACCGCGCAGGGCGTGCATCGCATCGAGCAGCAGACCGCCGTTCGGGTGCCCCGCCGCGACGAACCGCGAGGCACGCTCGACGGTCCCCAGGTTCGACCACGGTTCGGGTTCGAGCACGAGTCGGGCGCCGACGCCTTCGGCCTGCATCGCGAGCCGGTCCCATGCCTCGGCCATGCGCCCCGGTGGCGCTCCCGGCACGGAGTGGTCCGCCCGCACGACGACCTGCCAGGCGGCGAGGGTCGCCGCCGCTTCGAGCACGACCCCACGGTCGGCGTCCTGGTCGGCCCGGTTCGCGGTCGACCACCATTCGCCGAGCGTGCCGAGCTGGACCCAGACCACGCCGGCGTCGTCGAGCATCCGGCGCAGGTCGGCGAAGCCGGTCGTGGCACGGACCTCGTGCAGGTCGTCCAGGGCGAGTGCGAGTCCGGCGAAGCCGGCGTCCGCGACGGCTCGGATGCGCTCCCGGACCGGTTCACGCCCGGCCCACGTCCACGACGTGGCGAGCAGGTCGTGTTCCTCCACAGGACCACCTCCATGATCCGGACACGCTCGGCTGCCCCGTTGCAGCTGCTGCAGGCCCTGTCTGCGGATCGCTGCCGTACCCCGTGCAGCGTTCGAGGGAGGGTCTACGCCCGCAGGCTCCGAACCCTCCCAGCCGGTGGCGCGCGGCGACGTCGAGCGAGGAGCCCGACGGGGTCAGGTGATGCGTGTCTCCACGACGCCGACGCCCTCGATCGAGCCGCGCAGCACCGACCCGCGCACCACCGGTCCGACACCGTCCGGCGTCCCGGTGAACAGCAGGTCCCCGGGGGCGAGCGTGACGGAACCCGACAGCGCGGCGATCGTCTCCGCGACGCTCCAGATCTGGTCCGCCAGGTCGCCGGACTGCCGGAGGCCGCCGTCGACGTGCAGGGTCACGGCTCCGGACGCCGGGTCGACCCCGGCAGCGGGGTGATGGTACCGATCGGGGCGGAGTGGTCGAACCCCTTCGCCAGGTCCCACGGACGCCCGAGACGCTTCGCCTCGGCCTGCAGGTCCCGGCGGGTGAGGTCGATGCCGACCGCGAACCCCCAGACGAGTCCGAGCGCGTCGGCCACCGACACGTCGCGCCCGCCGCCGCCGAGTGCGACGACGAGCTCCACCTCGTGCTCCAGGCGCTCGGTGCCAGGCGGGTACGGGGTGTCGGCGCCGTCGGGGACGAGCGCGTCGGCGGGCTTGGCGAAGAAGAACGGTGGCTCCCGGTCCGGGTCGTGACCCATCTCGCGCGCGTGCGCCGCGTAGTTGCGGCCGACGCAGTACACGCGGCGGACCGGGAACCGGCCGCCGGTGCTCGTCGGGACGGTCTGGAGGCCCGGGGCCGGGACGACGAGGTCGGTCACGCGTCGAGGGTGGCCGGTCGCGCGGGGAAGACGAAGCGGTTCATCGCCCAGTAGCGGAAGCCCATCGCGATGAGCGTGCCGATCACGGGACCGCTGATGAAGTCCGCGAGCTCCTGCCCGGCGAGGGACACGTTCGGCACGGCGAGGCCGAGCACGTAGCGGGAGATCCAGAGCGGCGCCGAGTTGAGGCCGACGCCGATCACGCTGACGACGACGAACAGCAGGACCTCGTGACCGGTGTGGAGCCCACCGCGGTCCCCGAACGACCACTTCTTGTTGAGGAAGTAGGAGACGATCGTCGCGACGATGATCCCGATCGCCAGGGCGGTGACCGGGTGCTGCGGGATGACGAAGAACTTCAGCCCGTAGTTGATGCCCATGGTGATGACGAATCCGAGACCACCGACGACCAGGAACCGGAGCGCGGGGTGCTCCACGAGCGACCGGACGGAGAACGACTGCACCGGCCAACCCTAGACCGGCCCGGCCGGGCGCCCGCTGACGGGCACGCCTTCCGGACCGGTCGTCCTCTCAGCGTCCAGGAGCCGAACCCTCGGTCTCACCCTGACCCGGGTCACCGCCGGTGCCGCCGTCGGACGCTCCGTCCTGCGGCCAGCCGGTGAACTCCCATCCGGCCACCGCCTCGTGGTCCTCACCGTTCGTGTAGGCGAAGTCCCGGGCTGCGCTGCGGGCGTCGGTCAGTGCCGTGAGCAGGTCGTCGAACCGGTCGGACCCGTCGGCGACGCGGGTGAGCGCATCGTGCGCGAGGGCGAACCGGTCCATCTCGTTGCGCATGAGCATGTCGAACGGCGAGGTGGTGGTGCCCTGCTCGAGGAAGCCGTGCACGTGCAGGTCGTCGTGCCCGTGGCGGCGGTACGTCAGGTTGTGCACGAGCGAGGGGTAGCCGTGGAAGGCGAAGACCGCCGGGGTGCCGGGCAGGAAGACCTCGTCGTACCGTTCGTCCGACGCCGGGTGCTCGTGCTTGCGCGGGTCGCCGATCGACAGCAGGTCGACGACGTTGACGACGCGGACGCCGACGTCCGGCGCGTGCTTCCGGATGATGTCCGCCGCGGCGATCGTCTCGACGGTCGGGACGTCCCCGGCGCTGACGAGCACGACGTCGGCGCGGCCGACGGTCTGCTCCGTGCCGGCCCAGTCCCAGACACCGAAGCCGGCCGCGGCGTGTGCGACGGCGTCCTCGAGGGACAGGAACACCGGCTCGGGGTGCTTGCCGGCGACGATGACCTCGATCCGGTCCGTCGTCTCGAACGCGTGCGTGGCGACGGCGAGCAGGGTGTTCGCGTCGGCGGGCAGCTTGATCCGGACCAGGTCCTGCTGCTTCGACGCGACGACGTCGAGGAAGCCGGGGTCCTGGTGCGAGAACCCGTTGTGGTCCTGCCGCCAGACGTGCGATGACAGCAGGATCGTCAGGTTCGAGACCGGTGTGCGCCAGTCGATGTCGGTCGACGACTCGAGCCACTTGGCGTACTGCCCGACCATCGAGTCGACGATGTGGGCGAAGGCCTCGTAGGTGTTGAAGACGCCGTGGCGGCCGCTCAGCACGTAGCCCTCGAGCATGCCCTCGAGCAGGTGTTCGGACAGCACCTCGATGACGCGCCCGCGAGCGGCCATGTGCTCGTCGCCGGCTTCCCGTCGTGCGCGCCAGACGCGGCTCGTGACGTCGAAGACCGCGTCGAGCTTGTTCGAGATCGTCTCGTCGGGGCCGAACAACCGGAACGAGTTCGGGTTCCGCTGCACGAGGGCGGCGAGCCAGGGCCCGAGGGTGCCGGTGGCCGACGCGTCCTCGCCGACCGGCACGGCGAACTCCGCCAGGGCCGGACGGTCGAGCGCGGTGCGGATCCGACCGCCGTTGGCGTGGGGGGTGGCGCTCATCCGCGTGTCGCCGGTGGGGCGGATGGTCTCGAGGATCCCGATCGGCCGGGCGTCCTCGTCGAACAGCTCCTCCGGGCGGTAGGAGCGCAGCCACTCCTCGAGCTGCTGGCGGTGACCCGCGTCGTCGCGGACGTTCGGCAGTGGGACCTGGTGCGCGCGGAAGGTGCCCTCGACCTGCTCGCCGTCGACGACCTTCGGGCCGGTCCAGCCCTTCGGGGTCCGGAGCACGATCATCGGCCAGCGCGGGCGGAGGTCGGCGGCGCCGGCCATCTCACCGGCGGCGGCGCGCGCGGCCTGGGCGCGGGCAGCGGCCTGGATGTCGTCGATGGTCGCGAGGGCACGACGGAGCGCCCCGTCGAACAGGGCGTGCACGGCGAACGGGTCGTGGTCCACCCGGCCGGAGTCGACCACGATCGGCTCGTAGCCGAGCCCGCGGAAGTACGCCTGCAGGTCCTCGTCGGGGATCCGCGCGAGCACGGTCGGGTTTGCGATCTTGTACCCGTTCAGGTTCAGGATGGGCAGGACCGCACCGTCCGACACCGGGTCGAGGAACGTGTGCGCCTGCCACGACGCCGACAGGGGACCGGTCTCGGCCTCACCGTCGCCCACGACGCAGGCCACGACCAGGTCGGGGTTGTCGAGCGCGGCACCGTACGCGTGCGCGAGGGAGTAGCCGAGCTCGCCACCCTCGTTGATCGACCCCGGGGTCTCCGGTGCCGCGTGCGAGGGGATGCCGCCGGGGAACGAGAACTGCTTGAAGAACTTCCGCAGCCCCTCGGGGTCGGGGGTGATCTCCGGGTAGAGCTCGTTCCACGTGCCGTCCAACCACGCGTTGGCGTTCATCGCCGGTCCACCGTGGCCGGGGCCGCAGATGTAGAGGACGTCGCGGTCCGACTCGCTGATCACGGCGTTGAGGTGCGCGTACACGAGGTTCAGGGCCGGCGAGGTGCCCCAGTGCCCGAGCAGCCGCGGCTTGATGTCGGAGGGTTCCAGCGGCCGTTCCAGCAGCGGGTCGTCGAGCAGGTAGATCTGCCCGACGGTGAGGTAGTTCGCGGCGCGCCACCAGGCGTCGATCGCGCGGATGCGGTCGGTGGACGAGTGCGACGTGGGCATGGTCAACACGGTACGAGAGGGGCGGTCCGGGGAATCCAGGAATCTCTCCAATCCGATCGGCGAGGGGCGCCGAACAACTGTCACAAGCCGGGAAACACCCGCAGCGCTCACCAGCAGCTCACCGCTGGTTCTCCACCCCTTCGCGGGGTGTGTTCGGCGCGCTGTCACCCACCGCG
>NZ_QKTO01000020.1 GCF_003234855.1 Curtobacterium sp. MCBD17_032 | reverse complement strand
CGCCCGCCCCTGACCCCCGCGCCGCGGCACCCTGCGTCCGCACGACGCCGCCCTCGCCACGAGACGCCGCCCGGGCCCCGGTACGCCGCCGGACCCGGCGGCGTACCGGCGTCGCGGCGGCGTCTCGTCGACGCGGGGGCGTCGCAGCGGTCGCGGTGGCCCGGCGGCACGACGCGTCAGTCCGGGACCTCGGACCAGTCCCCCTCGGCGCCCGGCACGAAGCACGAGTCGCCCTCGCAGACCGCGGCGCCGCCGGCCGTGACGAACGTCAGGAGCGCAGGTCGGACCTCCGAGCCGGCCGGGAGGCCCGACCCGGAACCCAGCGGGACCGTCCCGCCCGTCACCGGGTCACCTCGGCATCCGCGGCCGCGTCGTCCTCGGCGCGCTGGGCGGCCTCGGCCACCTCGGCGGGCGTCGACTCACGGAGCGCGACCACCTGGCGGAGGACCTGCTCGAACGCCGCCGGGTCCTGCGCCCCGGAAACGCCGTACTTGCCGTCGATGACGAAGAACGGGACCCCGTTGATGCCGTAGGCCTGGGCCTGCGCCTGGTCAGCGCGGACGGCGGCGAGCTGGGTGTCGTCGCGGAGGGTGGCGAGGACCTCGTCGCGGTCGAGTCCGACCTCGGCGGCGAGGTCGGCCAGCGACTCGTCCTGCCCGACGTGCTCGCCGCGCTCGAAGTAGGCGGTGAACAGGCGCTCCACCATCGGGAGCTGCTTGCCGTGCTGCTTGGCGAGGTGGATGACCTGGTGCGCCTTCACGGTGTTCGTGTGCCGGAGGGCGTCGTAGTCGTAGTCGAGTCCGACCGAAGCCGCGATGCCCGCGACCTGGTCGATCATCTGCTGGGCCTGCTGCACCGGCAGGCCCTTGTGCTGCGAGAGGAACTCGGCCTCGGTTCCCTCGAAGTCGACGGGGGTGTCCGGGCTCAGTTCGAAGGAGTGGTACTCGACCTCGACCGGACCGCCGAACGCGGTGACGCCCGCCTCGAACTTGCGCTTGCCGATGTAGCACCAGGGGCAGGCGATGTCCGACCAGACATCGACCTTCACAGTGTCGCTCATGCTGATCCCAACGCGGCCCGTCGCTCCCCATTCCCGGCGCCGCCAACCGCTGCCTGCCGCCGCCGCCGCCGCCGAGCGGTACCCGACCGGACGCACACAACCAGAACCGCCCCGAACCGACGGATCCCGTGGTTCGAGGCGGTCTTGGTCGTGCGGGTCCGGTCGACGCCAGCCGACCGGCACCCGCCAGCCGACCGGCGCCCGCCAACCGACCGGCGCCGCCAGCCGACCGATCGGCGCCAGCGCGCTACGCGCCGAGCAGCCGCTCCGCCAGGTACCCCTGCAGGCGGTCGAGGCCGACGCGCTCCTGGCCCATCGTGTCGCGCTCGCGCACCGTCACGGCCTTGTCCTCGAGCGTGTCGAAGTCGACTGTGATGCAGAACGGCGTGCCGATCTCGTCGTGACGACGGTAGCGACGACCGATCGCTCCCGCGTCGTCGAAGTCCACGTTCCAGTTCTTCCGGAGGTCGTCGGCCAGGCCGCGGGCGACCGGCGAGAGCTGCTCGTTGCGGGACAGCGGCAGGACTGCGGCCTTCACCGGGGCCAGGCGCGGGTCGAGGCGCAGGACGGTTCGCTTGTCGACGCCGCCCTTCGCGTTCGGGGCCTCGTCCTCGGAGTACGAGTCGAGCAGGAACGCCATGAGCGCCCGGGTCAGACCGAAGGACGGCTCGATGACGTACGGGACGTACTTCTCGTTCGTGGCCTGGTCGAAGTACCGGAGGTCCTGGCCCGACGCCTCGATGTGGTTCTTCAGGTCGAAGTCCGTGCGGTTCGCGACGCCCATGAGCTCGCCCCACTCGGTGCCGGCGAACCCGAAGCGGTACTCGATGTCGGCGGTGGCATCGGAGTAGTGCGCCCGCTCCCCGTCCGGCACGTCGAAGCGGCGGAGGTTCTCCGGGTCGATGCCGAGGTCCGTGTAGAACGCGACGGCGTCGGCGATCCACTGCTCGTAGTGCTCCTCGGCCGAGGCCGGCGGCACGAAGTACTCGATCTCCATCTGCTCGAACTCGCGGGTGCGGAAGATGAAGTTGCCCGGCGTGATCTCGTTGCGGAAGGCCTTGCCGACCTGGCCGATGCCGAACGGGGGCTTCATGCGGCTGGTCGTGACGACCTGCGCGAAGTCGACGAAGATGCCCTGCGCGGTCTCCGGGCGGAGGAAGTTCAGCCCCTCTTCCGACTCGACCGGGCCGAGGTACGTCTTGAGCATGCCGCTGAACTCGCGGGGCTCGGTCCACTCGCCGCGGGTGCCGCAGTTCGGGCACGCGACCTCGGCCATGCCGCCCTCGGGGGCACGACCCTTCTTCGCCTCGAACGCCTCGAGCAGGTGGTCCTCGCGGAAGCGGTGGTGGCAGTGCAGGCACTCGACGAGGGGGTCGGTGAAGGTCGCGACGTGCCCCGAGGCCTCCCACACCTTGCGGGGCAGGATGACGGCGGAGTCGAGGCCCACCATGTCGCCGCGGCCGCGGACGAACCGCTGCCACCACTGGCGCTTGATGTTCTCCTTGAGCTCCACACCGAGGGGGCCGTAGTCCCACGCGGAGCGGGATCCGCCGTAGATCTCCCCCGACTGGAAGACGAAGCCACGGCGCTTGGCCAGGGCGATGACGCTGTCGAGACGGGAGGGCTGTGCCACGGAGAGCTCCTGTGTTCGCCGAGCTGGGTGCTCGGTGTGCGGGCGGACCCGGCAATGCTAGCGGCCCGGGAGGCCCGTCCCGGCTCCTCCTCGCCTCGTCATGCTTGCGACGTGGCCGGCTCCACCCCCGCCAGCGCCGCGACCACGGCGGACACGTCGTCCTCGTCGTTCCAGTGGTGGAACGCGATGCGGAGGCGGCCGGCCCGACCCGAGGCGGTGAGCCCCGCAGCGGTCACCGCCCGGAGTGCCGTCCCGTCGGCGTCCGGGAACGTGACGATCGCCTGCCCCTCGGCACCGCCGCCGGCCGCGGCACCGACGCCGCGCCCCTGCCGCGGCGACCCGAGCGCGTCGCAGAGCCGGTCCGCGAGACCGGTGGCGTGCCTCCAGGTCGAGCGCGGGTCGAGCGAGACGGCGTGCCGGAGCGCGGCGACCGCGCCGGGCCATGCCTGCCATGCCGGGGAGACGTCGAACCGGCGTGCGTCGTCGGCCAGGCGCATGGCGGGGCCGTAGCAGGACGACCACACGTCCTCGCCCGCGTACCAGCCGGCCTGCACGGGGCGGAGCCGACCGAGTGCGTCGTCGGAGAGCGTCATGAACGCGACGCCGCGCGGAGCGCACAACCACTTGTAGGCATGCGTCACCGTCACGTCGAAGGGCGCGGCAGAGACGGGCAGCACCCCGGCCGCCTGTGTCAGGTCGCAGAGCGTGAGCGCGCCCACCCGCCGGGCTGCCGCGACGACCGGGTCCGGGTCGGTGACGACGCCGCTCGCGGACTGCACGGCTGACCACACGACGAGCGCGGTGTCCGGTCCGACGGACGCCGCGAGTCGGTCGAGCGGGACGCTGCGCACGCGGACCCCGCGGTGGGCCTGTGCCAGGAAGGGGAACACGACCGAGCTGAAGTCGCCGTCGGGGACGACGACCTCGGCATCGTCGGGCAGGGCGTCGGCGACGACGGCCGCCATCACGGACGTCTGCGAGCCGGTCGCGACCTGCGCTGCCGGGACGCCGACGAGGGACGCGAACAGGGCGCGCCCCTCCTCCACGAGGGCGCCGTACCCGGCCGGGGAGGTCTCGGCGCGCGACCACGCGTCGAGGTCGGCGCGCTGCGCGGCGATGGTGCCGAGCGTCGGGAGGCCTGCGGTGCACGCCGCGAGGTAGCCGCGGCCGTCGGGGAACGAGTCCATGCAGGACAGGGTCCCGCCGCCCGGGCCATCACGCCAGACCGATCTCGTTGTCCCTCCGGTAACATCGCGTGATGGACGACATCGATCCGCAGCTGCTCCGGGTCCTCCGCGCCGTCGCCGACTCCGGATCGATCACCCGCGCGGCGGCCGCACTCGGGTCGAGTCAGCCCGCCGTGAGTCAGCTGCTCACCCGGGCCGAGCAGCGTCTCGGCCACGCGCTCGTCCTCCGCGGCGGCCGCGGTGCGACGCTCACGCACGCCGGCCAGGTGCTCGCCGACCACGCCCTGCACGTCCAGGCCGCGCTGACGGCTGCACGGGAGGACCTCGACGCGGTGGGTGGCCTCATCCGCGGCCGGGTTCGGCTCGGCGGCTTCCCCAGCGCGTCCTCGGCCCTCGTGCCCGCGGTGCTCGCCCGGATGGCAACGACCGCTCCGGGCGTGCGGACCTCGTACGTCGAGGTCGAGCCGCCCGAGGCACTCGACCTGGTGCGCGGCGGGGAGGTCGACGTCGCCCTCACCTTCACCTACGTCGGCGACGAGGTCGGGGCCGTCCCGGACCCCGGACTCGTCACCCGTGCGATCGGTCGTGATCCGCTCGCGCTGGTGACACCGGTCGGTGGGTCCCAGCTCGGCGGCGCGGAGTCCGACAACGCCGCCGACTCCGGTGTCGTCGACCTCGCGTCCCACCGCGACGCCCGGTGGATCGGCGGGTGCCCGCGCTGCCGCGGTCACCTGCTCGCCTCGTGTGCGACCGCGGGCTTCACGCCGGACATCGTGCTCGAGACCGACAACGCGGCCGCGGTCGTGGGGCTCGTCGCCGCCGGGCTCGGGGTGGCGTTGCTCCCCCGGCTGGCGCTCGCGACGACGGTCGTCCCGGCGGGCGTCGCCGTCGCCCCCGTGGACGACGACCTGGCCCGACGGGTCGAGGTCGTCGTCGCCCGGGGGGCCGACCGGGTGCCGAGCGTGCGGGCGGCGCTCGACGCGGTGCGGTCCGCGGCCCACCTGCTCGCCTGACCGCAGGTCTGCCGCCCGAGCCGAGGCTCGGCTCAGCGGACAGACTGCGGCCGCGGGAACCCGCGCGATGTCCGCGCAGCCGAGCCTCGGGTCCGGTCAGCGGCCGCGGGGCGCCGCTACGCCGTCGGGGCGTCGACCGCGCCGCCGTACCGACGGTCGCGGCTGGCGTACTCCTCGATCGCGCCCCACAGGTCGGAGCGACGGAAGTCCGGCCACAGCCGGTCGAGGAAGACCATCTCGGCGTAGGCCGACTGCCAGAGTAGGAAGTTGCTCGTCCGCTGCTCCCCCGAGCTCCGCAGGAAGAGGTCGACGTCGGGCAGCTCGGGCACGTACAGCCGCTTCGCGAGGGTCTTCTCGGTCACCTGGCTCGGCTTGAGTCGCCCGGCGGCGACGTCGTCCGCGATCGACCGCACCGCGTCGGCGATCTCGTTGCGTCCGCCGTAGTTGACGCACATCGTGAGCGTGAGGACGTCGTTGCCCGCGGTCAGCTCCTCCGCGGTCTGCAGCTCGTCGATGACGCTCCGCCACAGCCTCGGCGTGCGACCCGCCCACCGGACGCGGACGCCCCATTCGTGCAGCTGGTCGCGGCGCCGGCGGATGACGTCCCGGTTGAAGCCCATGAGGAACCGGACCTCCTCCGGGGACCGCTTCCAGTTCTCGGTGGAGAACGCGTACGCCGACACGTGCGTCACGCCGATCTGGATCGCACCGGCGACGACGTCGAGCAGCGACGCCTCGCCCGCCTTGTGCCCCTCGATGCGCGTGAGCCCGCGCTGGTTCGCCCACCGGCCGTTCCCGTCCATGACGATCGCGACGTGCTCGGGGACGAAGCGCTTCGGGATGGCCGGCGGCTGCTCGCCCGTCCAGTCGACCGGCAGGAAGGACTCCGGCTCGGCAGCGGGACGGCGAGGGCTCATGCGCGGGTTCCTTCGGGGTCGGACGGAGCTGGTTCGGCGCGGGCGGCGTCGGTGTCCGCTGGGTCGGGCGTCGGTACCGGAGGTGCCGGCACCGCTGCCACCGCCGCCGGCACGCCGCCCGGATGCGGTGCCAGGGGTGACGGGTGCTCAGTACGGTCGACGTGCGGCAACGACCGGAGCGATCGTTCCAGGTGCCACTGCGCGTACGCCGCGACCACGCCGGAGGCCCGGGATCTCGTGCGCTCGTCCGTCGCGTCGACGGTCCCCCAGTCGCCGGCGAGCAACGACCCGAGGACGTCGAGCGTCGCAGGGTCCAGGCGCGGTGTGCCGGGAGGCGCGGCCGCGTCCGCCACGACACCCCCGAGCTGCACGACGAACGCCGAGTGCGGCCCGGGTTCCCCGGTGACGGCGCAGTCGCTGAACGACGGTGCCCACCCGGCGATGCTCATCGCACGGAGCAGGTACGAGTCGAGGGTCGCGCTCGGTTGGTGCTCCCCGCGGGACAGCGACCGCAGGGCACCGACGAGCAGCAGGTACTGCTGGAGTCCGGCGTCCGCCTCGCTCAGCCGGTCGGCGGTCTCCACCATGGCGCTCGCGGCCGTGTAGGCGCCGTAGTCGGCGACGATGCGGGCGCCGTACGCGCCCAGGGACTCGGCCTGCGTGACGATGTCGAGCGACCGGCCCTCGTAGAACTGGGCGTCGACGACCATGAACGGTTCGAGCCGGGAGCCGAACTTCGACGCGGTGCGTCGGACGCCCTTCGCGACGGCGCGGATCTTGCCGTGCTGCCGGCTGAGCATGGTGACGATGCGGTCGGCCTCACCGAGCTTGTGGGTGCGCAACACGACGCACTCGTCCCGGTACAGCGGCATGTCCCCAGTATCCCCCGCCCGACCGACACGACCTGCCCGCTGGTCGCCGCGGACGAACGGGACCGGTGCACGGAAGGGACCGGCGGACGGACGGGAGGCGCGGGGCGGGCCCGCACCGCGCCTCCCGTCCGCCGCGGTGCTACGCGGAGACGAGCTCCGGCGCGCCGGAGGCCGCACCCGCGCGCACGGCACGGTTCACCGCGGACACGATCGCCTTGAGCGACGCGGTCGCGATGTCCGCGTCGATCCCGACACCCCACAGCCGGACGCCGTCGACGTCGAGCTCGACGTACGACGCCGCCTTCGCGTCCCCGGAGGCGCTCATCGTGTGCTCGGAGTAGTCGTACAGCGTGACGTCGACGCCCTGCTCGCGCATGACGGTGAGGAACGCGTCGATCGGACCGGTGCCGACGGCCTCGGCCGTGACCGAGCCCTCGTCGACGCGCATCGCGACGGACAGCTTCGTCGTGCCGTCGAAGTCGCTCGAGGTCGCGGTCTTCGTGATCTCGTAGCGGCCCCACTTGTCGTCGTCGACGTGTGCCGGCAGGTACTCGTCGGAGAACAGGTCCCAGATCCGCTCGGAGGTGAACTCCCCGCCCTCGGCGTCGGTCCGCCGCTGGACGACTCCGCTGAACTCGATCTGCAGCTTGCGGGGCAGGTCGAGCGCGTGGTCGGTCTTCAGCAGGTAGGCGACGCCGCCCTTGCCGGACTGCGAGTTGACCCGGATGACCGCCTCGTACGAGCGGCCGATGTCCTTCGGGTCGACCGGAAGGTACGGCACCGCCCAGACGACGTCGTCGACGCCGACGCCCTCGGCGGCCGCGCGGGCCTCGAGCGCCTCGAGGCCCTTCTTGATGGCGTCCTGGTGCGACCCGCTGAACGCGGTGTAGACGAGGTCGCCCGCCCACGGCTGGCGCTCCGGCACCGGCAGCTGGTTGCAGTACTCGACCGTGCGCTTGACCTGGTCGATGTCCGACAGGTCCACCTCCGGGTCGATGCCCTGCGTGAACAGGTTCATCCCGAGGGCGACCAGGTCGACGTTGCCGGTGCGCTCCCCGTTGCCGAACAGGCAGCCCTCGATGCGGTCGGCACCGGCCATGTAGCCGAGCTCGGCGGCGGCGACGGCGGTGCCGCGGTCGTTGTGCGGGTGCAGCGACAGGATGACGTCCTCGCGGTGGGCCAGGTTCCGTGACATCCACTCGATCGAGTCGGCGTAGACGTTCGGCGTCGCCATCTCGACGGTCGCGGGCAGGTTGATGATGACCTTGCGTTCGGGGGTCGGCTCGAAGACCTCGAGCACGGCGTTGCAGATCCGCACCGCGACCTCGAGCTCGGTGCCCGTGTAGGACTCCGGCGAGTACTCGTAGTACACGGTCGTGTCGTGCTGCAGCCGGGCCTCGGCCGCCTTGCACATGTGCGCTCCCGCGACGGCGATGTCGACGACGCCCTGCACGTCGGTCCGGAAGACGACCTCGCGCTGCACGATGCTCGTCGAGTTGTACAGGTGCACGATGGCCTGCTTCGCGCCGTCGATCGCCTCGTACGTGCGGTCGATGAGGTGCTCGCGCGCCTGGGTCAGGACCTGGATCGTGACGTCGTCGGGGATGGCACCGTCGTCGATGAGCGACCGGACGAAGTCGAAGTCGGTCTGCGAGGCGCTGGGGAACCCGACCTCGATCTCCTTGTAGCCCATCCGCACGAGCAGGTCGAACATCGCCCGCTTGCGTTCGGCGTCCATCGGGTCGATGAGCGCCTGGTTGCCGTCACGCAGGTCGACGGCACACCAGCGCGGTGCACGGTCGATGCGCTTGGTCGGCCAGGTGCGGTCGGGCAGGTCGACGGTGATCTGCTCGGAGAAGGGGACGTACTTGTGGATCGGCATCCCGGAGGGGCGCTGTGCGTTCTGCATCGGTTCGCTTTCGTCGGTGTGGTTCAGGAGCGGCCACGACGGACTCCGCGACGAGGTGGGCCGGTTGTCAGGCCTCGTCGCGGCGACGAAGGAGGAGGAGTGCCGAGGACATCGGGTTCACGCTAGCACCGGAGCCGGCCGCCGGCGCACTGTGTGACGGGAGGCGCACGGACGGGAGGCCCACCACCGGTCCGGTGGTGGGCCTCCCGTCCGGCACGGCCGGCCCGCCGCTGGTGCGCCGCACCGGACCGGCGGCCGCTCAGTCGACCGCGAGCGCCTCCGTCGGCGGCACGCGCATCGCGCCCCGCACCGGCGCGACCGTCGCGACGACCGCGAGGACGAGCGCACCGACCACCACGATCGCGATCGTCAACGGCGGCAGGACGGGGGTGACGACCGAGCCGAGCACGCCGAGCAGCGTCTGCCCGCCGAGCCATCCGTAGAAGGTGCCGAGCACGAGCCCGGTGACGACGGCGGCGACCACCATCTGCACGGCCTCGGTGACGATCATCCGACGGACCTGCGCCCCGGTCAGTCCGAGCACGCGGAGCAGCCCGAGCTCCCGACGGCGCTGCAGGACGCCGAGCGCGAGGGCGTTGACGACCCCGACGGCGGCGATCACGGCCGAGAACCCGACGATCACGCTGACGACGGCGTTGAGCTGCTCGAAGAAGCTCCGTTGCTCCTCGAGCATCGCGGGCGTCATGCCGTCCACGCCGGACAGGGTCGACTCGGTGACGTGCTGCATGATGCCGAGCGCCACGGCGAAGGTCACGAGCAGCGTGACGCCGATGACGAGCCCGATGGTGGCACGGGCGGACCGCGCCGGAGCACGCATGGCGTTGCGGCCGGCGAGCAGGACCACCGGGTCGTGCGCGCCGATCCGGCCGATCGCCTGCAGCACCGGGGGCATCACGATCGTCGCGCCGACGGCGACCCCGGCGAAGGAGACGAAGCCGCCGAGCGCCGCCGGCAGGACGGCGAGCGGGGTGACGGCGCTCATCGCGAGCCCGAGGACGGCGAGGAGCGCGCCGCCGGACATGAGGACGATCGCCCAGACCCTGCGGGCGGTGCCGGACCGGACGTCGTCGTGGCTCGGCTCGACGCTCGACGACAGGGCCTCGAGCGGAGTGACCGTGAGCACGCGGCGGGACCCCGCGGCGAAGGCGCCCCAGGTCGCGAGGACCACCGCGACGACCGGCAGGACGAGCTCCCACGGCACGAGGGTGTACGAGCGGTCGGGCAGGAAGCCGTTGCCGCGGAGGACGGTCACGAACACTGCCGACAGCCCCGTGCCGACCAGGGCGCCGACGACCCCGCCGACCAGCCCGACGAGCAGCCCGGTGCGCGTGATGCGGGACCGGATGGACGCCCCCGTGGCGCCGACGAGCCGCTGCAGGGCGATGACGCGGGTCTGCCCGGCGATGAGGGTCGCGCACGTGTTGGCGGTGACGATCGCCCCGACGTACAGGGCGATGCCGAGGAAGAGCCACCCGATCACCGAGAGGATCGCCTTGACGGTGGCGACGTCGTCGAGCGGGCTCATCGCCATCGCCTCGGTGACGATGCCGGGCGCGATCACGAGCGCGGAGCCGAAGGTGGTGCCGAGCGCCGCGACGAGGACGGTCGGGGCGAACTGTCGGAGCCCGTTCACGCGGCGGCCTCCATCCCGAGCATCGTGGCGGAGATGTCCGCGGCGGCCATCGCCGGGCGGTCGCCGACGATCCGACCGTCGGCGAGGAACAGGATCCGGTCCGCGTTCGCCGCGGCCACCGGGTCGTGCGTGACCATCACGACGCTCTGCCCCCAGTCGGCGACGGCGCCGCGCAGGATGGCGAGCACGTCACGCCCGGTGCGGGAGTCGAGCGCACCGGTCGGCTCGTCGGCCACGACCACGGCGGGGCGGGACGCGAGCGCACGGGCGATGGCGACGCGCTGCTGCTGCCCGCCGGAGAGCTGGTGCGGACGGTGCGTGAGACGGTTGCCGAGGCCGAGCATGTCGACCAGGCGGTCGATCCACGCCGCCTCCTCGCGGTCGGGCTTGTGGCCGCCGAGCAGGAACGGCAACCGGATGTTCTCGCTGACGTCGAGCGTCGGGACGAGGTTGAAGGACTGGAAGACGAACCCGAGGCGACGACGACGCAGTTCGGTGAGCTCGCGGTCGCCCAGGCCGGTGATGTCCGTGCCGTCGATGGTGATCCGACCGGACGACACCTGGTCGAGTCCGGCGGCGACGTGCATCAGCGTGGACTTGCCGGAGCCGGACGGGCCCATCACGGCGGTGAACTCGCCCGCGCCGATGTCGACGCTGACGTCGTCGAGCGCGGTCACCCGGCGCGCGGCGTCGCCGTAGTGCTTGGACACGTGGTCGAGACGGATGATCGGAGCGTGGTTGGTCATGGCTCCACGATCGCGTCCGGGAGGCCCGACCCGCGTCCCTCGCCCGGCTCGCGTCCGTCATCCCCTCGGCTCGGTTCCCTCGCGGAGGTCCGCCTGACGGATGATGTTTCAGTCGCCCTTGGTGACGAGTCCGTGCTCGTGGGCGAAGACGACCAGGCGGACGCGGTCCCGGAGCTCGAGCTTCGTCAGGACCCGCGAGATGTGCGTCTTCACGGTCGCTTCGCTGACGTACTCGTGCTGGGCGATCTCGGCGTTGCTGAACCCGCGGGCGGCGAGGTCGAAGATCTCCCGCTCACGTGGTGTCAGGTCGTCGAACGCAGCCGGGACGCTCTGCCGCTGCTCGGCCGGGTCCTCGTAGCGGCGGAGGAGCTCGCGGGTCGCCGAGGCCGCGAAGACCGTCGTACCCGCGTGCACGGTGCGGATCGCAGCGAGCAGGAACTCGGGGTCGGCGTCCTTGAGCACGAACCCGCTCGCGCCCGCGCGGATCGCCTTCGCGGCGGCTTCGTCGAAGTCGAAGGTGGTGAGGACGAGCACCTTCGCGGACGCGCCGCTGTCGACGATCCGGGCAGTGGCGGTGATGCCGTCCATGACCGGCATGCGGACGTCCATGAGCACGACGTCCGGGCGGCTCTGGCGCACGAGCTCCACCCCCTCGGCGCCGTCGCCCGCTTCGCCGACGAACCGCAGGTCGGGCTGCGACCCGATGAGCATGCGGATCCCGGTGCGGAAGAGTGCCTGGTCGTCGACGAGCGCGACGCGGATGGGCGCCGGTCCGGTGCTGCTCGTGGTGTCCGCGGTGGTCATGTCGTGCTGCGCTCCTGCTCGGTGGACGGGATCGTGCCCCGGGGCATCTGCCCGGTCGACGGCTGGGCGGGCATCCGGACCTCGACGGCGAACTCCTCGCCTCGGGGCCCCGCCGTCATGCTCCCGCCGGACATGGTGGCACGCTCACGCATCCCGACGAGGCCGTGCCCCGTGCCCGGGCCGGGCCGGTCGTCCTCGGCGCGGCGGTTCACGACGGCGATCTCGACCGTGTCCGGGCGGTAGGTGAGGCGGGCGCGGACCGGGGCTCCGCGCGCACCGTGCTTGTACGCGTTCGTCAGGCTCTCCTGCACGATCCGGTACACGGCGAGCTGCGTGGTCGTCGGCAGCGCGGACGGGTCGCCCTCGCGCTCGACCTGCACGTCGAGGCCGACCTCGCGCATCTGACCGACGAGCTGTTCGATGTCGTCGACGTCCGGCGTCGGGGCGGTGCCCTGCTCGTGCCGCAGTGCTCCGAGCAGCTCGCGGACGTCCCCGAGGGCCCGTCGTGCGGTCGACCCGATCGTGCCGAGTGCTTCGTCGGCCAGGGACGGATCGGCGCGCAGGGCGTACCGGGCACCGTCCGCCTGGGCGATCACCACCGCGAGCGAGTGCGCCACGATGTCGTGCATGTCGCGGGCGATGCGCACCCGTTCCTGCTCGATCGCCACGGCACGGTCGGCCCGGGCGGCGTCGCGCTCCGCGAGCAGCTGCGCCTCCCGGCTCATGCCCGCGGCACGGCGGGCACGGGCGACGACGCCGCCGAGCCAGGGCAGGAGGAGGACGGCGAGGACGAGGACGAGGTACGCCAGCAGCGTCTTCAGTGTCCGGTCCCACGCGTCGGCCGGGGACGACCCGTAGTCGACCTGCCGGGCCCACTCCTGGGCCCCCGAGTAGACCGCCGCGACCACGCTCCCGAGGACGGCCGACACGAGCCCGGCGACGCGGGTCTTCCGACCGCCGTACGCGCTCGTCGTGTACACGACGCCCGCGATCATGATGTCGAAGAGGTTGCCGCGCTGCGCCGTCACCATCTGGAAGACCGCGGTGAGCCAGGCGAGCGTGAGTGCCAGGCCGGGTGCGGACCGCCGCAGCGCGAGCGCGACGACGAAGCCGCCGATGGCCGCGAGGATGACGACCTGGTCGGGCCCGCCGACCGACAGCACGGCGAAGACCCCGCCGGCGAAGAGGGCGATCAGGACGTCGACCACGACCTGGCTGCGGAGCATCGGACGGAACACCTGACCACGGTAGGCGGCAGGACCCGTCGCCCGCGTCCGACGACGGGATGACCCCTGCTCCGTGGTGCGCATCGGTCTGGTCCGCGTCAGAACCCGAGGCGCCCGAGCTGCTTCGGGTCCCGCTGCCACTCCTTCGCGACCTTCACGCGGATGTTCAGGTAGACGTGCCGGCCGAGGAGCCCCTCGATCTCGACGCGGGCCCGGGAGCCGACGTCCTTCAGCCGGCCGCCCTTGTGGCCGATGACGATGGCCTTCTGGCTGTCCCGCTCGACGAACAGGTTCGCGAAGATCCGCAGCGGACCGTCCGGGTCGTCGTCCTCGTCCGGCTCGACGACGTCCTCGATGACGACCGCGAGCGAGTGCGGGAGTTCGTCGCGGACACCCTCGAGCGCTGCCTCACGGATGAGCTCGCCGATGCGCTCCTCGTCGGTCTCCTCGGTGACGGCGAGGTCGTCGTACAGCTGCGGCGACTCCGGCAGCAGCGACACGACCTCGTCGAGGAGGTCCTCGAGCTGCAGCCCTTCGGTGCCCGACGTCGGGATGATCGCGTCCCACTCCCGCAGACGCGACACCGCGAGCAGCTGTTCCGCGACCTTCTCCTTGCCGGCGCGGTCGATCTTCGTGACGATCGCGACCTTCCGAGCACGCGGGTACTGGTCGAGTGTGTCGTTGATGAAGCGGTCGCCCGGGCCGATCGGCTCGTTCGCCGGCACGCAGAAGCCGATGACGTCGACGTCGCCGAGCGTCGACTGCACGAGGTCGTTGAGCCGCTCCCCGAGCAGCGTGCGCGGACGGTGCACCCCGGGGGTGTCGACCACGATGACCTGTCCGTTCGGCCGGTGCACGATCCCGCGGATGGCGCGGCGGGTCGTCTGCGGCTTCGAGGACGTGATCGCGACCTTTTGCCCGACCAGGGCGTTCGTCAGCGTGGACTTGCCGACGTTGGGACGGCCGACGAACGAGACGAACCCGGCACGGTAGGGGGTGGTCGTCTCGGGAGCGGCGTCGGTTCCGGGGTCGGTCATGTGGTTCGTGTTCCCGTCGTGGTGGTGTCGGTGTCGCCGAAGGCCTGCTCGGCGGACGCGAGGTCGGCGGTGGACTCGGCGAGCACCGTGATGAGGTGGCGCCGCTTGCCCTCGACGCGGTCGGCGGTGAGCACGACGCCGGACACGGTCACGGTGTCCCCCGCGGACGGCAGGTGGCCGAGCTCCTTCGTGAGCAGGCCGCCGGCGGTGTCGACGTCGTCGTCGTCGAGCTCGATGCCGAACAGGTCACCGAGTTCGTCGATCGGGAGCCGCGCCGAGATGCGCCAGCGCCCCGGCTCGACCTCGGCGCGGTCGACCACGGTGCGGTCGTACTCGTCCGAGATGTCGCCGACGAGCTCCTCGATGAGGTCCTCCATCGTCACGAGACCGGCGACCCCGCCGTACTCGTCGACCACGAGCACGAGGTGGTTCTTCGCGAGCTGCATGTGGCGCAGGGTGTCGTCCGCCGGCTTCGACTCCGGCAGGAACTCCGCCGGCCGGAGCATCGTGCGCACCGACCGCGACCCGACCTCGGGCCGTTCGTACAGGGCACGCGCGAGGTCGCGGAGGTACGCGACGCCGAGCACGTCGTCGCTGTCCCGTCCGGTCACCGGCATCCGGGACACGCCCGTGGCGAGGAACTGCTCCATGACGGCGGCGACCGTGTCGTGCGCGTCCGCCGTCACCATGTCCGTGCGGGGCACCATGACCTCGCGCACGAGCGTGTCGCTGAACGCGAAGACCGAGTGGATGAGCTCGCGGTCGTCGGCCTCGAGGACGTTGCTCTCGGTCGCCTCGTCGACGAGCGACAGCAGCTGTTCCTCGCTCGAGACGCTCGAGGCGCTGCGGACCCGGCCCGGGGTGACCCGGTCGCCGATCGCCACGAGGAGGCCGGCGAGCGGACCGAGCACGATCCGGACCCCGCGAACGAGGCCGCCGGTCGCGGCGATGATCCCCTCGGCGTGCGCGCGGCCGACGCTGCGCGGGCTCGAGCCGACGAGCACGAAGGACACCGCGGTCATGATCGCCGCGGACAGGACCAGGGCAACCCACCAGGTGTCGGTCACCCGGACGAGGGCGATCGTCACGAGGACCGCGGCGGCCGTCTCGGCGAGGACCCGGAAGAAGTTGAGGGCGTTGACGTGCGCGCCGGGGTCGTCAGCCAGTGCCTCGATCGCGCGGCGGCGCTTGCTGCCGCGCGCGATCTCCTCGAGGTCGGCGCGGGACAGCACGGACAATGCGGAGTCGGCGGCCGCGAGCAGTCCACCGAGGACCACGAGCACGAACGCCACCGCGAGCAGGCCGGTGACGAGGAGCACCGCGGTCACCGCCCCCGACGCTGGGCGGCGAAGCCGCGCAGGATCTCGCCCTGCAGGCCGAACATCTCGGCCTTCTCGTCCGGCTCGGCGTGGTCGAAGCCGAGCAGGTGGAGGATGCCGTGGCAGGTCAGCAGGAGGATCTCGTCGAGCGTCGAGTGCCCGGCGGTCCGCGCCTGCTCCTCGGCCACCTGCGGGCAGACGACGATGTCACCGAGGAGTCCGGCGGGCGTCGGCTCGTCCTCGGTGCCCGGGCGGAGCTCGTCCATCGGGAAGCTCAGGACGTCGGTCGGACCGGGCTCGTCCATCCACCGGATGTGCAGCTGCTCCATCGCACCCTCGTCGACGAAGACGATCGCGAGCTCGGCGTCGGCGTGCACGTGCATTGCGTCGAGCGCGAAGGCGGCGAGGCGCTGCACGGCGTCCTCGTCCACCGCCACGCCGGACTCGTTGTTGAGCTCGATGCTCACCGGGTGCCTCCTCGGCGGTCGTCCTGGTGGTCGGAGCGCTTCGCGGCCTGCTCGGCGAGCCGTTCCTCGTCGTGCACCGTGTACGCGTCGACGATCTTGCCGACCAGGGTGTGGCGGACGACGTCCTCGCTGCCGAGGCGGGCGAAGTGGATGTCGTCCACGTCGCGCAGGATCCGCGTCACGAGCCGGAGTCCGGAGACGTTGCCCGGCAGGTCCACCTGGGTGATGTCACCCGTGATGACCATCTTCGAACCGAAGCCCAGACGCGTCAGGAACATCTTCATCTGCTCGGGCGTGGTGTTCTGCGCCTCGTCGAGCACGACGAAGGAGTCGTTCAGCGTCCGCCCGCGCATGTAGGCGAGCGGGGCGACCTCGACCGTGCCGGCGGCCAGGAGCTTCGGCACGAGCTCCGGGTCCATCATCTCGTTGAGCGCGTCGTACAGCGGGCGGAGGTACGGGTCGATCTTGTCGGTGAGCGTGCCGGGCAGGAAGCCGAGCCGCTCGCCGGCCTCGACCGCGGGCCGGGTCAGGATGATCCGCGAGACCTCGCGGCGCTGCAGGGCCTGCACGGCCTTCGCCATGGCCAGGTACGTCTTGCCGGTACCGGCCGGGCCGATGCCGAACGTGATCGTGTTCTCGTCGATCGCGTCGACGTAGGCACGCTGCCCGTCCGTCTTCGGACGCACCGACTTGCCGCGGCTCGACACGATCGGGGTGCCGAACACGTTCGACGGGCTCCGGTCCTCGTCGATGATGCGCGCCGAGGTCGGGATGTCCGCCTGGCCGATGTCCTGCCCGCGCCGCACCATGCCGACGAGTTCGTCGACGAGTGCCCGCGCGCGGGAGACGTCGCGCTCCGGCCCGGACAGCGAGACCTGGTTGCCGCGGACGAGCACCGTGACGCTCGGGTACTGGCGCTCGACGGTCTTGAGCAGACGGTCCTGCGGTCCGAGCAACTGCACCATGGCGATGCCGTCGACGGTGAGGTCGGAGACGGAGACGGGCTCGGAGACGGACTCCGACTCGGTGGTGGCTGGTTCGTCAGCTGGCAAGGGTGCCTTCCTGCAGGTCTCCTGCGAGTACGTGCGCGTGCACGTGGAACACGGTCTGGCCGGCGGCTTCGCCGGAGTTGAACACGAGTCGGAACTGACCGCCGGCGCGCTCGTCGGCGATGCGCTGAGCGGTGGCCACGACGTGGGCGAGCAACCCGGGGTCCGCGCTCGCGAGCTCGCTCACGGTCGCGTACTGCTGGGTCTTCGGGACGACGAGGACGTGCACCGGGGCCTTCGGTGCGATGTCCTCGAAGGCGATGACGCGGTCGTCCTCGGCGACGATCGTCGCCGGGATCTCGCGCGCGACGATCTTCGTGAAGACGCTCGGCTCGGTGCTGGTCATGGCACCATCGTAGAACGCGCGACCGACGCCGCGCCTTCCCGTCGCGTGCACCGGGTCCGATCAGCGCGGTGGTCGCTCACCAGCGTCCGAGCCGTGCCTGCAGCACCGCGAGTGCGGCCGGCCCGGCGGTGGACGTCCGCAGGACGGTGTCGCCCAGGCGGACCCGGACCGCGCCGGCCGCCTCGAGTCGCTCCAGTTCCGACGGGTCGATCCCGCCCTCCGGGCCGACGACGAGCGCGATCTCGTCCGCGTCGGTCGGCAGGTCCCAGGTGGCCAACCGGACCGTGGCGGTCGGTTCCAACAGGACCAGGGTGCGTCGGGCCTCCTGTCCGAGCGCGGCCGCGGCCGTTCCCGCCCCGCCGGCGAGCTGCGCCGTCGTCACCGGAGCCAGCACCTGCGGCACCCGTGCGCGGATCGCCTGCTTGGCGGCCTCCTGCGCGATCGCCGCCCAGCGGGCGCGGCCCTTGTCGACCTTCGGGCCGTCCCAGCGCGAGACGCTGCGCGCGGCCGCCCACGGCACGATGCGGTCCACGCCGATCTCGGTCGCGGCCTGCACGGCCATCTCGTCGCGTCCGCCCTTCGCGAGGGCCTGCACGAGCGTCAGCGACGGCCGCAGGGCCGCGTCGACCTCGACCGTCGCGACGGTCAGGACCAGGGAGTCCTTGCCGACGGAGGCCACCGACCCCGCCACGACCGTGCCGCGTCCGTCGGACAGCCGGAGCTGCTCGCCGACCCGCACGCGCGACACCGTCACGGCGTGGCGGCCCTCGGCGCCGTCGAGCGACACCTGACCGCCGACGGCGACGCCGTCGAGCGCGTCGACGAGGTACAGCGAGGCCATCAGAAGTTGAAGAACCGGTCGCGGAGCTTCCCGAACATGCCCTGCTGGAAGCGGGACAGCTGGGGTGCGCCGGCCTTGTGCGTCTTGGCGAGCTGTTCGACGAGCTGCCGCTCCTTGTGCGAGAGCTTGGTCGGGGTGACCACGTGCACGCCGACCTTCAGGTCGCCGCGCCCGGAGCCGCGCAGCTTGGTGACGCCGCGGTCCTTGATGACCAGGACGTCGGCGCTCTGGACGCCCGGACGGAGTTCGAGTTCCACCGGACCGTCGAGCCCGTCGATCGTCGTCGTGGCACCGAGGATCGCGTCCGTCATCGGGACCTCGAGCGTCGCGAGGAGGTCGTCGCCGTCGCGGCTGAACACGTCGTGGTGGCGCACCCGGACCTCGAGGTACAGGTCGCCGGCGGGACCGCCGGCCGGGCCGACCTCGCCCTGGCCGGGCATCTGCAGCCGGAGGCCGGTGTCGACGCCGGCGGGGACGTCGACCGGGACCGTCCGACGGGCGCGGACGCGGCCCTGTCCCTGACACGTCGGGCAGGGGTTCGGGATGACCGTGCCGTAGCCGCGGCAGGTCCCGCAGGGGGCACTCGTCACGACGTTGCCGAGGAGCGAGCGGACCTGGCGCTGGATGTGCCCGGAACCGCCGCAGATGTCGCAGGTCTGGGGACTCGTCCCCGGGGCACAGCACGAACCACCGCACGTGTCGCAGAGCACGGCGGTGTCGACCTCGAGGTCCTTGTGCGTGCCGAAGACGACCTCGTCGAGGTCGACCTCGAGCCGCAGCAGGGCGTCCTGTCCGCGTTCGGCTCGACTCCGCGGCCCGGTCCCCCGGCCACCACCGCCGCCTCCGCCACCGAAGAAGGCGTCGAAGATGTCGCTGAAGCCGCCGGCTCCGCCTCCGAACGGGCTGTCCTGCCCACCGGCGTCGAACCGGCGGCGCTGCTCCGGGTCGCTGAGGACGTCGTACGCGTGCGTGACGTCCTTGAAGCGCTCGGCGGCGTCGGGACTCGGGTTCACGTCCGGGTGCAGTTCGCGTGCGAGCCGCCGGTACGCCTTCTTGATGTCGGCATCGGAGGCGTCGCGCGGGACGCCGAGGACGTCGTAGTGGTCTGCCAAGTGTTCCTCAGGGGGTGCGTGGGTGGGCGGGGGTGGTGTCGGACACGGCGGTCAGTTCTCGCCGAGCAACCGTGACAGGTAGCGGGCGACCGCGCGGACGGCGGCCATGTTCGTGCCGTAGTCCATCCTGGTCGGGCCGAGGACGCCGAGCCGGGCGATCTCGCCCCGGGCGGCGAGGTAGCCGCCCGCGACGATGCTCGTCGCGTCGAGGCCGTACTCCGCGTTCTCGGCGCCGATGCTCGCCGCGACCGCGATGTCGTCGACCTGCATCTCCCCGAACAACCGGAGCAGGGTGACCTGTTCCTCGACGGCCTCGAGCACCGGGAAGAGCCCGCCGGAGAAGTCCTGCTCGCTCTTCGCCAGGTTCGCCGCGCCGGCCATCAGCAGGCGGTCCTGCCGGTTGGCCGCGACCTGCTCGACCAGGCTCGCCACGACCACGCCGGCGAGCGGCTGGACCTCCGGCCGGAGCTGCCCGGGGATCGCGCGGAGCGCGTGCGGAGCGTCCTGCAGCGGCAGACCGACGGTGGCACCGTTCACGACGGCACGGACCTCGGACAGCGCGGACTCGTCGAACGGCACGTCGGTCTCGATCACCCGCTGCTCGACCCGGGCGGTGTCGGTGATGAGGACCACCATGAGCCGGGTGTCGGCGAGCCGGACGAGCTCGACGTGCTGCACGCGCGCGTGGCCCATCGTCGGGTACTGCACCAGCGCGACCTGGTTCGTCAGCTGGCTGAGCAGGCGGACCGTGCGGGTGAGGACGTCGTCGAGGTCGTTCGAGGCGCCCAGGAAGGTCTCGATCGCCTGGCGCTGGGCACCGGAGAGCGGGCGTGCGGCCGCGAGGTGGTCCACGAAGACGCGGTACCCCTTGTCGGTGGGCACCCGGCCGGACGAGGTGTGCGGCGCGATGATGAGCTGCTCGTCCTCGAGCTGCGCCATGTCGTTGCGGATCGTGGCCGCGCTCACGCCGAACGCGTGCCGCTCGACGATCGTCTTCGACCCCACCGGCTCGCGGGAGGCGACGTAGTCGCGCACGATGGCCTTGAGGACCTCGAGACTGCGTTCGCTGACCACCGGTACCCCTTCCGCTCGTGCTGACGTGCTCTCCGGCTGGCACTCTCACCCGCCGAGTGCTGATCTTACGCCTGACCGCCGACCCCGCGGGACTTCTGCACAGGCGGCTCGGTACGCTGCGGGCATGAGCTACGGACAGGAGCCCGGCGGCCCCGAGCAGCACCGGGACGGCACGCCCGACGGACAGCAGCACGGCGGGCCGTACCCCGGCGGCCAGACCCCGGGCGGGCAGTACCCCGGCGGCCAGCAGTACGGGGGCCAGAACCCCGGCGGGCAGTACCCCGGCGGGCAGACCCCCGGCGGGCAGTACCCCGGCGGCCAGTACCCCGGTGGGAAGGCGACGGGGAACGGTCAGCAGTACGGCGGGTGGGACCGGCCCGGCCAGCAGTACCCGAACGGGTACCAGCCGCCGCAGCCGATGACCCCCGAGGACCAGCGACTCTGGGCGACCCTGACGCACGTCGGCGGGATCTTCTTCAACCTCCTGGTCCCGCTCGTCGCCTACTTCGTGCTGCGGGACCGCGGGCAGTTCGTGCGCGAGCACACGCGGGTGGCACTGAACTTCCACATCACGATGGCGATCGCGTACTTCGCCGGTGGCCTGACCTCCGTGCTCGGCGTCGGGTTCCTGGTCATCGCAGCGGCCGCGGTCGTGTCGATCGTGTTCGGGATCATGGCCGCCGTCGCGGCGAACCAGGGGCAGTTCTACAAGTACCCGCTCTCGATCGAGTTCGTGAAGTCCTGACGCCGTCGGGCCGCTAGTCGAGCAGGTCGCGCACGACGGCGTCCGCGAGCAGGCGGCCCTGGAGCGTCAGCTCCAGGGAGCCGCCGAGGGCGGCCCGACCGTCCACGAGCCCACGCGCGATGAGCCCGGCGACACGGCCCCGGGCCTCCTGGCGGAGTTCGTCGGTGCGCAGCTCACCGCGCACCCGTGCGGCGAGGAGCACCCGCTCGACGTACCGCGTCTCGGCGTCCAGCGTCTCGCGTCCGGCCGCGGGCGACACGTCCTGCAGCACCTTGGCCGCGTACGCCGCCGGGTGCTTGACGTTCCACCAGCGCGTCCCGGCGACCGCGGAGTGCGCTCCGGGACCGATGCCCCACCAGTCGTGGCCCTTCCAGTACGACAGGTTGTGCCGGCTCGCGTGCTCCGGACCACGGGCCCAGTTCGAGACCTCGTACCAGTCGTAGCCGGCGTCGCGGAGCACCCGGTCGGCGAGCTCGTACATGTCCGCCGCGAGGTCGTCGTCCGGCGCGGGCAGTTCCCCCCGCGCAACGGCCCGGCCCATCGCGGTCCCGTCCTCGACGATGAGCGAGTACGCCGACACGTGGTCCGGCGCGCACGCGATCGCGGCGTCGAGCGACGTCCGCCAGTCGTCGAGGGACTCCCCCGGCGTCGAGTAGATGAGGTCGAGGCTGACGTCGAGCCCCTGCTGCTTCGCGAGGTCGACGACGACCGGCACCCGCTCCGGGTCGTGGGTGCGGTCGAGGGTCGCGAGCACGTGCGGCACCGCCGACTGCATGCCGTAGCTCATGCGCGTGAACCCCGCCCGCTGCAGGGTCGCGATCGAGTCGGCGTCGACGGAGTCCGGGTTCGCCTCGGTCGTGATCTCGGCCCCGGGGACGATGCCCCACGTGTCGTCGATCGCCCGGAGGATCATCGCCAGGTCGGACGCCGGCAGCATGGTCGGGGTGCCACCGCCGAAGAAGACCGTCGACACCGGGCGGCGCGGGACCCCGGAGCGCTCGAGCACCCGGTCGGCGAACGCGATCTCGCGCAGCGCGTGGCCGGCGTAGTCGTCGCGGCGGACCCCGCGGAGCTCCGAGGCCGTGTACGTGTTGAAATCGCAGTACCCGCAGCGGACACGGCAGAACGGCACGTGGACGTAGACGCCGAAGGGGACCTCGCCGGTCCCGGGGGCCGGTTCGACCAGTCCGTCCGCGGGAGCGGGGTCGGCGATCGGGAGAGCACTCGGCATGGAGACCATTGTCCGTCATCATGGAGGCCATGGAGCACCAGCCCGTCCCGCCCCCGGCCCCCGTCCCCACCACGGTGTTGTGGGACATCGACGGCACGCTGGTGCGCAACGCGGCGTCCCCCGGGAACCTGTACCACCTGGCCCTCGAGCGGGCCCTCGGTCGGGACCTGCCGCTCCTCGTCGGCCACCAGCACGGCCGCACCGACGCGGGGATCATCGTCGAGCACGTCCGTGCCCACCACCTCGAGGACGACCTCGTCCCGACCGTGAGCGGGCACCTGCGCGACCTGTCGGAGGAGCGGCACCGGTCCGGCGACCGTCGCACGCCTGCCCCGGGTGCGATCGACCTCGTCCGGCGGTTCGCCTCGCTCGGCTGGCGCAACGGCCTGCTCACCGGCAACTCCGCCCACCGGGCCCGGATCAAGCTGCTCGGTGCGGGTTTCGACGTCGACGCCTTCGACTGGGACCACTCGTACTTCGGGGACGAGCAGGTCGAGCGGTCGGGGGTGACCGCACTCGCGGCCGCTGCGCTGGGCGGCACCCGGGCCGTGATCGTCGGCGACACGCCCCGCGACGGCGAGGCAGCCGACGCCGTCGGCATCCCGTTCCTCGCCGTCGCGACCGGCGTCTACGACGTCGACGCACTCCGCGCGACGAGCGCGGTGGCGGTCGCGCGCGACTGCGTCGCCGACGCGAGCCTCATCGAGAACGCGATCGCGGAGCTCGCGCCGCTCGCGTAGGCGCGGGTGGCCGGTGCGCCGGGCGTGGGGCGGGCCTCCAGGCCGGGAGGCCCGGTGCCGGTCCGCCTCGACGGGCAGCCGGTCAGGGGGTTGCGGGGGTCAGGGGGTCGCCGGATCAGTCACCGCGGAGCGCGGCGAGGTACTTCTCGGCCATCACCCGCTGCTGACGGCGGACGAGCGGGGCGACGAAGCGCCACTTCCGGCTCGCCGGCTGCGAGAACTGCCGGACCTGCAGCCAGACCGAACCGTCCGGCGTGCGCTCGATGACGAAGGACTCCTCGCCCGAGAGCGGGTGCCCCTCGAGGGTTCCGTAGGCGAAGCCCTTCCGGTCGCGCTCGTCGATGATCGCCACGACCCGCACCGGCGCGTGCACCGTCTGCCCGAACGCGTGCATCGTCAGGGTCGCCGTCGTGCCCGCCGTCACGAGCGGCGTACCGTCCGGCGTGGTCCGTTCGACGCGGGCCGACCCGATCGAAGCCGGCGCGATCGGGACGCCGTGCTCGTCGAAGGTGACCGGGTTGTACCGGACCTCGTCGTCCTCGGGTGCGTCCTCGACCCGGACACCCATGCCGCTGCGCTCCTGGATCTGCCACGTCAGCGCCTGCATCACCGCCGTCTCGAACCGCTGGTCGCCGTGCCCGATGCGGGCGCGGGACTCCGCTGGTGTGAAGCCCTCCGGCGGGTACGTCATCAGGTCCGAGGCCTGGGTCGCGCCGACCGCGCCGTACGTCAGGGCGGTCCGGTACTGCCCGCGGCTCACTTCTTCTTCTCTTCCACGTCGCCCGAGAGCGCCGCGATGAAGGCCTCCTGCGGGACCTCGACCCGGCCGATGGTCTTCATGCGCTTCTTGCCCTCCTTCTGCTTCTCGAGGAGCTTGCGCTTGCGGGTGATGTCACCGCCGTAGCACTTCGCCAGGACGTCCTTGCGCATCGCACGGATGCTCTCGCGGGCGATGATGCGGGCGCCGATCGCGGCCTGGATCGGGACCTCGAACTGCTGGCGCGGGATGAGCTTGCGCAGCCGCTCGGTCATGAGCGTGCCGTAGGCGTAGGCCTTCTCGCGGTGCACGATCGCGCTGAACGCGTCGACCTGGTCGCCCTGCAGCAGGATGTCGACCTTCACGAGGTCGGCCGCCTGGTCGCCGGTGGGCTCGTAGTCGAGGCTCGCGTAGCCCTGCGTCTTGCTCTTCAGCTGGTCGAAGAAGTCGAAGACGATCTCGCCGAGCGGGATCTCGTAGCGGATCTCGACGCGGTCCTCACCGAGGTACTCCATGCCGAGCAGGGAACCGCGCCGCTGCTGGCAGAGGTCCATGATCGCGCCGACGTAGTCCTTCGGGGCGAGGATCGCCGCGCGGACCATCGGCTCGCGCACCTCGACGATGCGGCCGGTCGGGAACTCCGACGGGTTCGTGACCTCGGTGACCGTGTTGTCCTCGGTCGTGACCTCGTAGACCACGCTCGGCGCGGTCGTGATGAGGTCGAGGTCGAACTCGCGTCGGAGCCGCTCGGTGATGATCTCGAGGTGGAGCAGACCGAGGAACCCGCACCGGAAGCCGAAGCCGAGCGCCACCGAGGTCTCCGGCTCGTACACCAGAGCCGCGTCGGACAGCTTGAGCTTGTCGAGCGCCTCGCGCAGGACCGGGTAGTCGCTGCCGTCGATCGGGTAGAGGCCCGAGAAGACCATCGGCTTCGGGTCCGTGTAGCCGGACAGCGCCTCGGTCGCCGGACGCTGCGCGCTCGTGACCGTGTCGCCGACCTTGGACTGGCGGACGTCCTTCACGCCGGTGATGAGGTACCCGACCTCGCCGACGGAGAGCCCCTTCGTCGGGGACGGCTCGGGGCTCGACACCCCGATCTCGAGGATCTCGTGCGTCGACTTGGTCGACATCATCTGGACCTTCTCGCGCGGCTTGATCGACCCGTCGATCATCCGCACGTACGTCACGACACCGCGGTAGCTGTCGTACACCGAGTCGAAGATCATCGCGCGCGGTGCCGCGTCGACCGTGCCGACCGGGGCCGGGACCGTGCGCACGACCCGGTCGAGCAGCTCGGCGACGCCCTCGCCGGTCTTGCCGGACACCCGCAGGACGTCCTCCGGCTTCCCGCCGATGAGCTGCGCGAGCTCGGCCGCGTACTTCTCCGGCTCGGCGGCCGGCAGGTCGATCTTGTTGAGGACCGGGATGATCTCGAGGTCGTTCTCGAGCGCCAGGTACAGGTTCGCGAGCGTCTGCGCCTCGATGCCCTGGGCGGCGTCCACCAGGAGGATCGCGCCCTCGCACGCCGCGAGTGACCGCGAGACCTCGTACGAGAAGTCGACGTGACCCGGCGTGTCGATCATGTTCAGCGCGAAGGTCTCGCCGTCGAGCTCCCACGGCATGCGGACGGCCTGGGACTTGATCGTGATGCCGCGTTCGCGCTCGATGTCCATCCGGTCGAGGTACTGCGCGCGCATCGCCCGGTCCTCGACGATGCCGGTGATCGACAGCATGCGGTCGGCCAGCGTGGACTTGCCGTGGTCGATGTGCGCGATGATGCAGAAGTTGCGGATCGCGGCGGCCGGCGTCGAGGCGGGCTCGAGCGGCGCAGATGCTTGTGGGCTCACGGTTCCTCGGGGTGGGTCGGACGGTCCGTCGATTGTCCCATGCCGACGCCCCGGCGGCGCGCAGTGGGCGGGTGTCCGTGGACGGTCAGGGTGTCGGCAGGGCGCCGAGTCCGCGTCGGAGGTCCTCGGGCGTCGCCGCGAGGCAGACGCGGATCCAGCCTTCGCCGGTCCGACCGAAGGCACTGCCCGGCGCGACGGCGACCCGCTCCCGCTGCAGGAACGCCAGCGCCCACTCGGCGACGTCGCCGTCCGTCGCGTGCGAGACGTCGATCCAGAGGTAGAACGCGCCCTGCGGGTCGTTGTACCGGATGCCGGCGGCGTCGAGCACACCCGTCGCGATCTCCAGGTTCCGGCGGTAGTGCTCCCGGGCGTCCTGCACGGGCGAGTGGTCGCCGACGATCGCGGCGAGGGCCGCCCACTGGTCGGGTTCGGCCACGCAGCTGATCATCGACTCCTGCACGGTCCGCATGGTCGGGCCCAGGCCCTTCGGCGTCACGAGGTAGCCGACCCGGACGCCGGTCATGGCGTAGGTCTTGCTCAGCGAGAAGGCGGAGAACACCCGGTCGTCCTCGTCGAGCGAGGCCAGGCTGACGTGCCGGGTGCCGTAGGTGAAGTACTCGTAGACCTCGTCGCTGATGACCCACAGGTCGTGGCGCTTCGCGAGGGCCAGCAGGTCCCGCAGCGTCTGTTCGCCGAAGACGGAGCCGAGGGGGTTGGACGGCGAGTTGACGACGATCGCGCGCGTGCGGTCGGTGATCCGCGCCTCCAGGGCGGCGAGGTCGGGCTCGAAGCCGTGCGCCGGCGACAGCTGGTACGGCACCGGGTCGGCGCCGATGATGTGCGCGTTCATCGTGAAGGTCGTGTACCCGGGGTCCGGCACCAGGACCTCGTCCCCGGGCGAGAGCACGAGCGTCATCGCGGTGAAGAGCGCCTGCGTCGCGCCGACGGTCACCCACACCTGCTCCAGGTCGACGTCCACCCGGTTCTCGCGCCGGAGCTTCTCCTGGATCGCCTGACGCAGCTGCGGGATGCCGCCGTTCGGGCCGTAGTCGGTGCGGTCCTCAGCCCACGCGCGACGGGCGGCGTCACCGATGTGCTTCGCGACGGGCACGTCCGGCTCGCCGATCACGAGCATCGTGACGTCGTCGAGGAGCGACGCCTGCTCGAACACGCGGCGGATGCCCGACGGCGGGACGGTGTCGATGCGGGGCGCGAGGGACGGCATCCCGTCACCGTAACCCGTCCCGGTTCCGCCGCATGTCCGACGTGTTGCGCTTTGGTGACGCGGGGTCGGCCTGGTAACGTTGCTGGCTGGCTTACGCGTTCCGTCGCCCACGGGTGGAACGCGATGCGACGAAGGGCCCCTCTACCCGGGATCGCAACCACCCGTCCGAGACGAAACCAGGAGCAACACGCATGGCGAACATCAAGTCGCAGCTCAAGCGCATCAAGACCAACCAGAAGGCCACCGACCGCAACAAGGCGTACAAGTCGGAGCTGAAGACGTACATCCGTCACACCAACGAGGCCATCGCCTCGGGCGACAAGGACAAGGCCGTCGCCGCCCTGTCGCTCGCTGCGAAGAAGCTCGACAAGGCCGTGAGCAAGGGTGTCATCCACAAGAACCAGGCCGCGAACCGCAAGTCGGCCATCGCGAAGAAGGTCTCCGCGCTCTGATCTGAGTCGCTGACGATCGAAGGCCCTGCACCGGTGGTGCGGGGCCTTCGTCGTTGCCGGCGCGGCCGCGGTGCGGCTGCGGCTGCGGCTGCGGCTGCGGTGCCGGCTGCGGTGCGGCTGCGGCTACGGTGCGGCTGCGGCTGCGCTGACGTGGTGTCAGCCGGTCTTCGCCAGCCGGATCCGGTCGGCACCGTGGGAGTCGGCGGTTCGGACGGGATGTCGTTGTGCAGTGACGATCGGAACCACGGCCGATCGCAGCCGCGGACGAGCAGCACCGACCGTGGCCGACGCTGGGAGCGTCGACGAGACGCCGATGGTCCACGGAGGTGGAGCCCAGCCGGCAGGCGTCAGCGGGCCTCGCCGCGACGGGCGATGGTGCGGACCATCAGCTCGAGGGCGAAGTGCGCGTCACGGGAACCGCCCTTCACGGCAGCGTCCGCTTCGGCGATGCTCGTGATCGCGTTCGCGAGGCCGGCTTCGCTCCATCCCGCGACGTCGCGCTGGGCACGCTGCACCTGCCACGGCGCGAGGCCGAGGGCGGAAGCGGCCTGCCCGCTCGACCCGCGGAAGGAACTCACCTTCGCCATCGTGCGGATCTTGCTCGCGAAGGCGGCGACGATCGGCACGGGAGCTTCGCCGGTCGCGAGGGCGTGCCGCAGTTCGACGATCGCCGGGGCGGAACGGCCTGCGAGGGCGATGTCGGCCACCTTGAAGGCGTTCGTCTCGACCCGTCCGCCGTAGTACTTGTCGACGGTGCGGTCGGTGATCTCGTCGGCCTCGTCGGCGAGGAGCTGTCGGCAGGCCGCGGCGAGTTCGGCGAGGTCGTCGGCGAACGCGGCGACGAGCGTCCGTACGGCGGAGGGCGCGATCTTCCGGCGGGCGGCACGGAACTCGGCGTTGACGAAGTCGATGCGGTCGGTGTCGCGCTTGATCTCGTCGCACTGGACCTCGATGCCGCCGCCGACCCCGCTGCGGATGGTGTCGAGGAGCTTCTTGCCGCGGACTCCCCCGCCGTGTCGCAGCACGAGGGTGACGTCGTCAGCGGGGCTCTGCAGGTACGAGATGCTCTCGGTGATGAACGCGTCGGTGCACTTCTCGACGTTCGTGACGCGCACGAGACGCGGCTCGCCGAACAGGGACGGGCTCGCCAGGGTCGCCAGCAGTCCCGGAGCGTACTGGTCCGCCTCGAGGCCGTGGACCTCCAGCGCAGGGTCCTCTCCGACGAGCAGGTCGCGGAGCATGCCGATCGAGCGCTCGGCCAGGAAGGTCTCGGCGCCGGTCACCAGGACGACCGGGGCGGGACGGATCGCCGACCACGGGACCTGGTCGATCTTCGCTGCGGCGCGCGCGGGCTTCTTGGCGGGCATGCGGGTCCTTCCGGTGGTGCTGGGTGGCGACGCCGGCCCGTCCGCTGCACGGTCGGCAGGAGCGGTCGAGGTCGCCTCGATCCTACGGGCGACAACCGACGGCCCCGGCCGACCACGGCGCCCGGGGCCGTGGTCCTGTCGCCGTCGTGGGACGAACGCTGGTCCGGGCCGCTGTCGTCCTCGTGACGCTCGGTCCACACCTCGAGTGGGCGAGGACCGGCCGTGCCGCCGCTGTCTCCCTCGACAGCACCGTCGCCCCCGTCCGCTGGCTCCCGGCCCCGGATGACGATCGTGCCCGACCGGTCCGTCCGGAACGCGGTGGTGCCGGCGGCGGCGAGCATCTCGAGTGCCCGCTCCGTGGGGTGCCCGTAGTCGTTGTCGGCCCCGACCCCGATCAAGCCGACGCGGGCGGCGAGCACGCGGTAGAGCTCGGGGTCCTGGTCGGCGGATCCGTGGTGTGCGACCTTGACGACGTCCACCGGGGACAGGCTCTCCGGCGGCGCGGCCTGCAGGAGTCGCCGCTGCGCGTCCTCCCCCAGGTCCCCGAGCAACACCGCCG
Source organism: Curtobacterium sp. MCBD17_032 (assembly GCF_003234855.1). GTDB lineage: Bacteria > Actinomycetota > Actinomycetes > Actinomycetales > Microbacteriaceae > Curtobacterium. The sequence continues at coordinate 2,176 of NZ_QKTO01000020.1, read as the reverse complement.
TCACACAGCCTGGGCAGGACCGGCCGGGTGCCGGATCGACGCGCACGACGATGCTCGCCGCGTTCCCGGCACGGTCGTCACCGGCCGGCGGCCAGACCACCCGCCACCGCAGGTCGCCGAGGACACCCCCGGTCCCGTCGGCGGCGTTGCGGACGTCGACACCGGCCGTCCGGAGCGCGGACACCACGCGCGCGTCCGCGGGCCGGCCGACCGGTCCGACGAGGGCGGTGTCCACCTGGTCCGCGACCTCGTCGACCGCGCCGACGTGGTCGCGGTCGAAGTGCGTCAGGACGAGGAGGTCCACGTGCTCGATGCCGAGCAGGGTGAGACACGCACGGAGTCGCTCGGGGTCGTCCCCGGTGTCGACGAGTGCCGTCTGCCCGTCGCTCCGGAGCAGGGTGGCATCGCCCTGGCCGACGTCGCACATGGCGGTGGTCCAGCCCGTCGGCACCGTCCTCCGGACGAGCACGTCGGGCACGGTCACCGTGCTGATGCCGAGCACGACCGTCATGGCCGCGCCGATGCACGCCGTCCGGCGGACCCTCCCGGGACGGAGCACCGCGACCACCAGCGCGGCGCACACCAGGGACGCGAGGATAGACCCGGCCGGGGCGGCCGGCCAGGGCACCGAGGCCGCCGGCAGTGCCGCTGCGCTGTCCGCGATGCCACCGATGGCGGCGGCGGGGACCCACCCGACGGTCGCGAGCAGGTGTGCTCCGGACGGCCACACCGGCGCGAGGAGGCACGCCACGAGCCCTCCGACGGTGGCTACCGGTGCGAGCACCTCGGCGAGCAGGTTGGCCGGCACGGCGTACGTCGGCAGTGTGGGAGACAGTGTGACGGTGACGGGCCAGCACGCGATCTGGGCGGCGACGGGCACGGCGACCGCCGCCGCCATCGGGGGCCACAGCCGTCGCGTGAGGAGGTCCGTCAGCGGTGGACCGAGGACGACGATCCCGGTGGTCGCCAGGACCGAGAGCGCGAACGCGGGTGACCGCGCCACCCACGGGTCGACGACGAGCATCCCGACGACGGCGAGCGCGATGAGCGGGACACCGCGGACCGGCCGCCCACCCACGTGCACGACGAGCGCCACGATCGCCATCACGGATGCACGGGTGATGGACGGGTCCGGTCGCACGAGCACCATGAACCCGAGCAACACCACGATCGCAGCAGCGGCACGCACCGCACGAGGAGCACCTGCTGCCCGTCCGAGCACCACCACCACCGCGACGACGACCGCGCAGTTCGAACCCGAGACGGCGGTGAGGTGTGTCAGTGCCGACGCCTCCATGGCCTGCTCGGTGTCCGCGTCGAGTCCGGACCGGTCGCCGATGGCCAAGCCGCGGAGCAGCGCGGCACCGGGTTCGGGCAGGTCGGCGGTGACGGCGACGAAGGCGGACCGAGCGGCTGCGGTGCCGCCGAGCAGGCCGTGCGGCGGTGCGGCCGGACCGAGGTCACCGCGGACGAAGAGGACGAACGCCGTCGGCGCTCCGGGCTCGTCAGCCTCCAGCTGACCGCGGACCTGGACGACCGACCCGGCCGCGAGCGCCTCCCGACGCGACTCGTCGAGCGCGGGCACGATCCGGACCGGGACGCGCAGGCCGTCGTGCCGCGAGGTGCGCTCTCCGACCGCCAGGAGCGTCCCGACCACGGACCGGTCGGCGGGCGCGAGATCGCGGTCGAGGCGCACCTGCGCGTGCACTGCCTGACCGGTCGCGTCACGGACGGCCGGCGGTTCCCGTCGTCCCTGACCCGCCGCGACCGCCACGGACACCAGATCGACGAGGAGCGCGGTCGTCAGCACCAGGGCTGCCACTGCCCGCACCGCGGCCGTCGTGCTCGGTGTGGACGGTTGCCGGCCCAGGGAGGGACAGCCGAGCGCTGACGGCTCGTCCCGGCACCGGAGCACGATCGTCCCGAGCGCCGCCGTCGCCAGGGCAGCCGCCACCACGCCGACCCACCCGGCTGCCTGCGGGACGCCGACCACGAGCGCGACGACGACCCATGTCCCTGCGGCCGGCCCGGCGAGCCGGAGATCGGCCACGGACGCACGCTGCATCCGACCGGCGGCGACCGGAACGGCATCCCGGAGGTCGAGGTCGCGTGCGTCCGGATCGTGTGGCGCCGTGCGAGGCGTCCACACTCCCGTCGACCCCGCCCCCGTCGGCCC
>NZ_QKTO01000002.1 GCF_003234855.1 Curtobacterium sp. MCBD17_032 | reverse complement strand
CGGCGACCCAGCCGCGGATGTAGCCCCAGCTCAGGCCGATCGCGACGGCGACGAGCGTGGACAGGAAGCCCGCGACCGCGCCGACGCGCACGGAGACGCGGGCGCCGTAGATGAGCTGGGAGAGGACGTCCTCGCCGGCGGCGGTGGTGCAGACTCAGACCATGCAGGAGCAGGGGTCCGTCACGGCCGCCCGGACCGCGCACCGTGTCGGCGGCCGGGCGTGAGCGACTGGCAGCAGGTCCCGCCCGGCCGGTTCCCGGGACGGGCCTGCCCGTGACGGATCTCCCGGGCGCGCGGGCCGCGGTGCCGGGCCCTGGTCGGTGCAGCGGTGCGATGATGGACCACATGGCCGACACCACTCCCCGCGCGACGAGCAACCGCTCCACCACTCCCGGATCGTCCGTGTTCAAGGACCACATCGCCGCGAACTGGGCCGAGCGTGAGCGCCCGCTGCCGGCGCCGCGCGAACAGGCCGCGTTCGCCGCTGCCCGTCGCGCCCGCCTGTCCGGACTGCACACCGGTCGGACGATCGTGGTGCCCGCCGGCCAGGCCAAGGTGCGCTCGAACGACTGCGACTACCCGTTCCGCCCGCACTCCACGTTCGCCCACCTGACCGGCTGGGGCACCGACACCGTGGTCGGCTCCGTGCTCGTCCTGAGCCCGCGCGGCGACGGGCACGACGCCACGCTGTACTTCCGGGCGACGGCCGGCCGCGACTCCGAGGAGTTCTACGCGAACCCGGAGATCGGCGAGTTCTGGGTCGGACCGCGCCCCTCCCTGGCCGAGGTCGCCGCGGACCTCGGCGTCGCCACGGCGGACCTCGGCGAACTCGACGCCGCACTGGCCGGGCTCGACGCCTCCGTGCTCGTGGTGCGGGACGCCGACCCCGAGTTCACGCGGGCACTCGACGAGCGCTTCGGCACGACGGTCGGTGGTGCACCCGAGCAGGACGGCACGACCGCGACCGACGACGTCCTGTCCCGCGACCTGTCCGAACTCCGCCTCGTGAAGGACGCCTACGAGGTGCATGAGCTGCGCAAGGCCGTCGACGCGACCCAGCACGGGTTCGACGACGTCATCGCGGACTTCGACGCCGTTCTCGCGCACCCCCGTGGCGAGCGCATCGTCGAGGGCACGTTCAACCGGCGCGCCCGCGCCGACGGCAACACGGTCGGCTACGACACCATCGCCGCCGCCGGCCACCACGCCTGCATCCTGCACTGGACCCGCAACGACGGTGCCGTGCAGCCGGGTGACCTCATCCTCATCGACGCCGGGGTCGAGGTCGACTCGTTCTACACCGCGGACATCACCCGGACGCTGCCGGTCAGCGGCACGTTCTCGCCCGTGCAGCGCATGGTCTACGAGGCCGTGCTCGAGGCCGCCGACGCCGCGTTCGCGATCGTCCGGCCGGGCATCACCTTCCGTCAGGTGCACGCGACCGCGATGGAGGTCATCGCCCGCAAGACCGCCGAGTGGGGCTTCCTGCCGGTCTCGGCGGAGGAGTCCCTGCAGCCGGACAACCAGTTCCACCGTCGCTACATGGTGCACGGCACGAGCCACCACCTCGGCCTCGACGTGCACGACTGCGCGAAGGCCCGGCGGGAGATGTACCTGGACGGCATCGTGCAGGCCGGCATGGTCTTCACGATCGAGCCCGGCCTGTACTTCCAGCAGGACGACCTCACCGTCCCCGAGGAGTTCCGCGGGATCGGTGTCCGGATCGAGGACGACGTCCTCGTGACCGAGGACGGTGCCGAGAACCTGTCGGTGCACATCCCCCGGACCCCCTCGGAAGTGGAGGGGTGGATCGCCCGGTCCGCGCGCTAGCCTGGGCCTCGTGAGCGCTGAAGCCCCCTCGGACACCTTCCTGATCGACGTCGAGCACTTCGACTCGCCCGACGCGCAGCGCCTGCGAGCAGCCCAGCGCATCGAGATCGACAGCACGTACGGGGCCGACACGGAGCCGGGCCCGAAGCCGACGGCCGACTCGATCGCGGTGTTCTTCGTCGCGCGCGACGAGGCGGGGACGCCGGTCGGCTGCGGCGGGCTGCGACTCGTCGACGACGGCATCGCCGAGGTCAAGCGCATGTACGTCCGCACCGAGTCCCGCGGGTCCGGGGTGGCGGCGTTGATCCTCCGCCGTCTCGAGGAGGCGGCCCTCGACCTCGGGTCGCCGGCGCTCGTCCTCGAGACCGGGATGGAACAGAAGGGCGCGATCCGGTTCTACGAGCGTGAGGGCTTCCGGCGAATCGCCAACTTCGGACCGTACGTGGGTGCCGCCCGGTCGGTCTGCTTCTCGAAGATCCTCTGAGGACCGTGGACACGACGACGGGCTCCCGGCCGGTGCGGCACCGGCCGGGAGCCCGTCGTCGTCGGTCCCGCGCCCGACGAGTCGATCGTCAGGAGCGAGACGGCTCAGACCCGGTCGTCGTCCTGCCGCCGGGTGTCGTCCGCGGCACGGTCACCGTCCGCCGGGGCACTGCGCTCGGTGTCCGCGGGCGTCGTCCGCTCGCCGAAGCGGGGACGATCGTCCGTGCCGGAGCTGCGGGTCGCCCCGGACGGACGCTCCGCCTGGTGAGCGGTCGCGTCCCCCGCTGCCCCCGGCGTGCGGGCAGCGCCCTCGTTCGTGCCGTACCGCGGGGCGACGGAGCGCTGCTGCGGTGCATCGTCGCTCGGCGGGGTCCGCACACCGCCGTCGTTCGTTCCGTACCGCGGCCCGTCGTTCGTTCCGTACCGCGGCCCGGCCGGCGCCTCACCACCGGAGACGGGCGGACGCGGCGCGTCCCCGCCCTGCTGCTGGGCCGGCCCACCGGGCTGGCCCGGGCCTCCCGGCTGGTGCGGCGTGGCGTGGCCACCGTAGGGCGACCCCTGCGGCGCTCCGCCCGGGCGCCACTGCTGCTGGCCGGACTGGCCGGACTGCGGCGGCTGACCGGACTGGCCGGCACCCGGCTGCCCGTACTGCGGCGGCTGGGCCGGCTGCCCGTACCGCGGCGGCTGACCCGGCTGCCCGTACTGCCCCGGTCCGCCGGACCCCGGCTGCGTCCCGCCCGGGCCCGGACGCCACTGCTGCTGGCCAGGCTGCCCGGTCGTGCCCTTCCCCAGCTGGTCCCACGACGTGTGCTGGATCGCCCCGCCCTGGCCGAGGATCCGCTGCGCCTGACCGGACAGCTGCGGGTCGACGACGATCTGGTAGGTGGTGGCGAGCACTTGGTGGATGCTCGTGAAGTCCCGCTGTCGCTTCGTGATCGCGAACGAGACGATGCCGTACAGCATGCCGAAGCCGGCTCCGATGACGGCGGCGGGGAGGAAGAGCCCGCCGGCCTGCGGCGAGAAGAGCGTCAGGACGATGCCGAAGAAGAACCCGAGCCAGAGCCCGGACAGCGCGCCCGCGAGTGCTGCTCGCCCGTAGGTCATCTTGCCGGTCACGCGCTCGACGGTCTTGAGGTCGTTGCCGACGATGGACAGCTTCGCGACCGGGAAGTCCGACTCGGCGAGCTTCGCGACCACGCGCTGTGCTTCGGGGTAGCTGTCGTAGGTGCCGAGGACGTCACCGCGCGGCAGGGTGGGGAACGCCTGTGCCGTGCGGCCGCCGAAGGGGCTCTGATTGCTCACTCGGCCATCATCCACCGGACTCCTTGCGATCACACGAGAACCACCAGGGAGCGGGCGGCGAGCACGCCGGGGCGAGCGACTACGCTGGACGGGTGAGCGCCTCGAAGGTCTTCGTCGCCCGCCTCGCCGGGTGCTCCGTCTTCGACCCCGCGGGCGACCGAGTCGGCAGGGTACGCGACGTCCTCGTCGTCTACCGCCGCGTCGACGCGCCCCAGGTCGTCGGGTTGATCGTCGAGGTCCCCGGCAAGCGCCGCATCTTCGTGAGCATCGGCCGGATCACCTCGATCGGTGCCGGACAGGTCATCACGACCGGGCTCGTCAACATGCGCCGCTTCGAGCAGCGCGGTGGCGAGGTCCGGGTGATCGCGGAGATCCTCGGCCGCAAGGTGCTCATCAAGAAGGAGCAGATCCGGGCGACCATCGAGGACGTCGCCATCGAGGACCACGGCCAGGGCGACTGGTCGATCGCGCAGCTCTTCCTCCGCAAGCCGAAGACCACGCCGTCGCCGTTCGGCAAGGGCCCGACGACGTTCGCCACCTGGAACGAGGTCACCGAGGACGAGCTCCCCGGGGAGTCCCAGTCCGCCGAGCACGTCATCGCCGCCTACTCCGACCTGGTGCCGGCCGACCTGGCATCCACCCTGCTCGACCTGCCGTCCGAGCGCCGGTTCGAGGTCGCCGAGGAGCTGCCGGACGACCGCCTCGCCGACGTGCTCGAGGAGATGCCGGACCAGGAACGCATCGAGATCCTCTCCGCGCTGCGGGATGCCCGCGCGGCCGACGTCCTCGACCAGATGCAGCCCGACGACGCTGCCGACCTCCTCGCCCAGCTGCCCGACGAACGCAGCGAAGCACTCCTCGAGCTCATGGAGCCGGAAGAGGCGCAGGACGTCCGCATGCTGCTCGAGTACGAGCCGGACACCGCGGGTGGGCTCATGACGACCGAGCCGGTGATCCTGTCCGCCGACTCGACCGTGGCCGAGGGACTGGCCCTGGTGCGCCGGCACGAGCTCGCGCCGGTGCTCGGCGCCGCGGTGTGCGTCACGCTCCCGCCGTACGAGCCGCCGACCGGGCGGTTCCTCGGGCTCGTGCACTTCCAGCGCATGCTCCGGTACCCGCCGAACGAACGCCTGGGCACCCTCATCGACCAGCAGACCGAACCGGTGAAGGTCGACGCGAGCGCGGCCGAGGTCACCCGGGTGATGGCGACGTACAACCTGCTGTCCGTCCCCGTGGTCGACGACGCCCACCGACTCGTCGGGGTGGTGACCATCGACGACGTCCTCGACCACGTCCTCCCCGACGACTGGCGCAGTCAGGACGCGGCCGACGCCAACCCCGGCGCCGCGTCGCGACCACGGACCCGCACCCGCCGCACGGCGATCCCCTCGGGAAGGAGGACGAATCGTGGCACGCCCAGATGAGAACCGCCGGGAGCGGCCCGAGGAACGCCTCGACTCCCCGAAGGGCATGCGCACGCGCGTCCTGCCCACCCGCCGACGCGGACGCGGCGACGCGTTCGGTCGCGCCACCGAGGGCATCGCCCGTGCGATGGGCACGCCCTGGTTCCTGATCGGGCTGACCCTGTTCTGCGTGCTCTGGATGGGGTGGAACACGCTGTCGCCGAAGTCGTGGCAGTTCGACTCGGCGGCGATCGGCTTCACCGCGCTGACCCTGGTGCTGTCACTGCAGGCCTCGTACGCGGCGCCGCTCATCCTGCTCGCGCAGAACCGGCAGGACGACCGGGACCGCGTGCAGTTCGAACAGGACCGGCAGCGCGCGGAGCGGAACCTCGCGGACACCGAGTACCTCGCCCGCGAGGTCGTCGCCCTCCGCCTCGCGATGCGGGACATGGCGTCCAAGGACTTCATCCGTGCCGAGCTCCGCTCCCTGCTCGAGGAACTCGACCGCCGTGACGGCGACCCCGAGGACCTCGACGACCTGGACGACCGCGGCCACGAGCGTTCGGTGACGCGTGGCTGACCGCACCACCCCGCAGGACCAGCTCGGCGCCGCGGTCCTCGCTGCGCTCGGCCGTGTCCTCGACCCCGAGATCCGCCGGCCCGTCACCGAACTCGACATGATCCGGGGCGTCGATGTCCAGCCGGGAGGCTCGGTGCGCGTCGACCTGCAGCTCACGATCGTGGGGTGCCCCGCCGCCGACACCATCGAGCGTGACGTCCGTTCCGCCGCCGGTTCCGTGCCGGGCGTCGCGACGGTCGACGTGGACGTGTCCGTGATGGACCCCGCCGTGCGTCGGGCCCTCACCGAGCGGCTCCGCGAGGGTCGCCCCCAGGGCGTCCAGTTCACCCCGGACTCGTTGACCCGCGTCATCGCGGTGACGAGCGGCAAGGGCGGGGTCGGCAAGTCCACGGTCACCGCGAACCTGGCGGCGGCGCTCGCCCGCCGGGGGCAGCGCGTCGGCATCGTCGACGTCGACGTGCACGGCTTCAGCATCCCGGGGCTCATGGGCCTCACCGACGAGCACGGCGTCGCCCCGCGGCCGACCCGCGTCGACAGCATGATCCTGCCGCCGGTCGCCCACGAGGTGAAGGTCGTCTCGATCGGGATGTTCGTCGACGACGTCTCGACCGCGGTCTCCTGGCGTGGTCCGATGCTGCACCGGACGGTGAACCAGTTCCTGTCCGACGTGTGGTTCGGCGCCCTCGACGTGCTCCTGCTCGACATGCCGCCCGGCACCGGCGACGTGGCGATCTCGGTCGGTCAGCTGCTCCCCCACGCCGAGGTGCTCGTCGTGACCACCCCGCAGGCGGCCGCGGCGGACGTGGCCGAACGGAGTGGGATCGTGGCTCGACAGACCGGGCAGAAGGTCGTCGGCGTCGTCGAGAACATGGCGGGGCTCGTGCAGCCCGACGGCAGCGTGCTGCACCTCTTCGGCGAGGGCGGCGGCGACGAGACCGCCCGGCGCCTGTCCCGGGGGCAGGACGCCCCCGTGCCGGTGCTCGGCCGGGTCCCGCTCTCGGTGCCGCTCCGTGCCGGCGGCGATGCGGGCCTCCCGGTCGTCCTCGGTGACCCGTCGGACCCCGCGGCGGTCGCGCTCGACGCGGTGGCCGATCGGCTCACCGCGATGGGGCGGGGCCTCGCCGGCCGGAAGCTCGGCCTGTCCCTGTCCTGAGCCGGTCACTGTCCTGAGCCGGTCACTGTCCTGAGCCGGTCACTGTCCTGAGCGGACGACGTCCGCGTCAGGTCGCTTCGACGTCGAACGGCGCGGGCTCGCCCGCGGCCAGTGGCACCACCGGCGCCGGTGCCCGCACCTTGGCGGCGGTGACGGTCGCCGCCGTCGCTGTCTCGGCGCCGGACGAGGGCGAGTCGAGCAGGGCGTCCCGGATGATCCGGCGCGGGTCGTACTGACGCGGGTCGAGCTTCTGCCAGTCCACGTCGTCGAAGTCGGGGCCCATCTCCTCGCGCATCCGCTCCTTGGCGTTGTCCGCGAACCGGCGGACGGCCTTGACGAAGTCGGCGAGCTTCTGGGCGTAGACGGGCAGCCGCTGCGGCCCGAGCAACAGCACGGCGATGATCCCGATGATCAGGATCTTGTCGAGCTGGATGTTCACGGGAGCGAGCCTAACGCGTGGACCCGGCGAGTCACCCGTAGAGTTGACCGACGAGGAGTGTGCGTGTCAGAGAAAGACTCGAACTGGAAGTTCGCGGAGGACATCGTCTCCGAACCCGACGGTGTCGCCCGTGCGCGTGAGCACTCCCTCGAGCTCGGTGTCGAACCCGTCTCGCCGGCGGTCGGGGCGCAGATGAGCGTCATCGCCGCGGCGTCCCGGGCGACGAGCATCATCGAGATCGGGACGGGTCTCGGCGTGTCCGGGCTGTACCTGCTCGCGGGGGCGCCCGACGCCACGCTGACGACGATCGACGTCGAGATCGACCACCAGCAGTACGCGCGGGACGCCTTCATCGCCGCGGGTGCCGCGCCCGGACGGGTCCGCCTCATCCCCGGGCGAGCGGCGCAGGTGCTGCCCCGGATGAACGACGCCAGCTACGACGTCGTCCTCATCGACGCCGATCCGGAGCACGTCATCGAGTACGTCGAGCACGGCCTGCGCTTGGCGAAGACCGGCGGTACCGTGCTCGTCCCGCACGCACTGTGGCGCGGCAAGGTCGCCGACCCGGTCAAGCGCGACCGGGCGACGACGGACTTCCGCCTGCTGCTCACCGAGGTCTCCACCTCCGGCGCGGTCCGCAGCGCCCTCTCGCCCGCGGGCGACGGGCTGCTGCAGATGACGAAGCTCACGGCCTGACGCGGTCGGCGGCGGTCCGACTGGCCGGCCGACAGCGGTCCGCCCGTCGGTCGGGAGGCCCGGCTCACGCCAGGTGCCGCAGGTACCGTCCCGGGTCCTGCAGGAACGCACGCTGGTTCCGGACGAGCTCCAGGTCCGCCCAGTCGGACCGTCGGATGCCCCACTCCCCGACCTCGAGGACCGTCGCGTCCGGGAACGCCGCGAGCACCGGCGAGTGGGTCGACAGGACCACCTGACCGACGCCGTCCTCGACGATGGACTGCAGGAGCGCGATGAGCGTCAGGCAACCCGAGAACGACAGCGCCGATTCCGGCTCGTCGAGGAGCCACAGACCGGGCCACCGCGCCCGGTCGATGACGAACTCCAGGAACGACTCCCCGTGACTGCGCTCGTGGTAGGGCGTCTCGGGACGGGCGCCCGGGTGCTGCTCGAGGTAGGTGAAGAGCCCGTGCATGGTCTCGGCCCGGAGGAAGAACCCGCTCCGGGCGGCTCCGAAGTCGCGGACCACGCGGATGTGCTCCGACAGGGACGACTCCGAGGGGCGGGTCGAGTGGCCCGAGCCCGTCGAACCACCCTCGGGCGACATGCCGAACGCGAGGGCAATCGCCTCCACCAGGGTGGACTTGCCCACGCCGTTCTCACCGACCAGGACCGTCACGGGGCCGAGTTCGAGGCCGTCGTCCAGGAGCTGCCGGACCGGCGGGAGCGTCGCCGGCCACGCGTCGCGGGGCATCGGGTCCGGGTCGAGGTACTCCTCGATGCGGCGGATCGGTAGGTTGCGGACGCGGTCCCGGGGCACGTGACCATGATGGCGGGCGGGACCGACAGCCTCCAGCCGGACGACCCGGGGTCCGGACGTCCGGACGCACGGAAGGCCCGGGACGTACGCGTCCCGGGCCTCCCGTGGTGGTGCGTCGACGTACTAGGCCGAGACGACCTCTGCCAGTGCGTCGTGGAGTTCCTTGGCCTCGGCGTCGTTGACCGAGACCACCAGGCGGCCTCCACCCTCGAGCGGAACCCGCACGATGATGAGTCGACCCTCCTTGACAGCCTCCATCGGCCCGTCGCCGGTCCTCGGCTTCATCGCTGCCATCAGATGTCCCCTTTCGTGCAGTACGAACAGGGGCCATTATCCCGTAGACAGGCGCGACTGCGAAACCGCCCCGGTCGGGGGTGCTCCGGGTGGACGGACCGGACCGTCACGGTGGGGTCCAGTCGTACCCGTCCACCCACCAGCAGAAGTACAGCCATGTCCACTGCAGCACGACCGCGAGGACCACGAGCGCGACCCGGTAGACCCGCGACCGCGGCAGTGCGACGACGCCGAGCAGGGGTGCGATCGGGAGCAGGATCCGCCACGTGCTCGACTGCGGGAAGAACACCGCGAGCAGGTAGACCAGGTACGCGACCCCCCAGAGCCGCAGTTCGAGGCCGATCCGCCGGGCCGCGGGCTGGAACACGACCGCGGCGAACCCGAGGAGCACCACGACGAGCAGGACCGTGCCCGCCGGCTGGTGGAACCACCACCCGAAGCCCTGCACCCACGGGGTGAACGGGACGAGTTCCCGCCAGCCGATGTACGACGACCGCCAGGCGAGTTCGGTGTCGGTGTACGCCGTCGGCACGCCGGTGACCGCCCAGGCGATCGCGGGCCAGGCGAGGCCGACGAGTCCGGAGACCACCGCGACCGTGGCCGGTGCGACCGCGGTGCGGAGCGTCAGCCGCTCGGACATCCGCAGCCAGGCGGGGCGGAGGACCCCGACGATGACGAACAGGACCATGAGGAGCGCGACGGCGAGCCCGGTCGGCCGGGTCATCCCGAGCAACAGGACGACGGGCAGCATCGCCCAGAACCGCCGCTGCACGAGCAGGAGCAGCGCGACGAGGAGCAGCAGGACCCCCATCGCCTCCGCGTAGGCGACCTGGAACACGACGGAGACCGGCGCGACGCAGAACAGCACGGTGGCGAAGGTCGCGCGGGTCGGGTCGAGGAACCGGCCCATCAGCCGTCGGAACACCAGGGCGGCGCCCCATCCGGCGAGCAACGACACCCACACGGCGACGAACTCGAACGACGCCCCGGTCAGGGCCATCAGCGCCCGGACCGTGAACGGGTACGCGGGCATGAACGCCCACGCGTTCTCCGTCACGTGTCCCGCGGCGTCGACGGGCAGGGTCGACGGGTACCCGCTCGCGGCGATCACCCGGTACCAGGCGCCGTCCCAGATCGACGCGAACGACAGGTACGTCGGGTGCTGCACGGTGAACGAGTTCGCCGCCTGGATCCGGGCGAAACCGGACATGAGCACCGTCGTCAGGACCCGCGAGAGCGTGTAGACCACCGTGACGCGCAGCCACCACGGGACGAGGCGCCACCGGACGACCACCCACGTCAGTGCGGCCCGTGACGACCGCGGACGGGGCATGGCCGTGGAGGCGGTGGTCACGCCGTCAGCCACCGCCGCAGTCCGTCCTCCACCGCCGTGATCTGGGCGACGGGGACCTGCTCGTCGTCGTGGTGGGCGTACACCGGCTCACCCGGGCCGTAGTTGACCGCGGGCACCCCGAGCGCGGAGAAGCGGGCGACGTCCGTCCAGCCGTACTTGGGGCGCGGGGCCGGACCCCCGACGGCGGCGACGAACTGCTGGGCGAGCGGCGCGTCGAGCCCCGGGCGGGCACCGGCGGCGAGGTCGACGATGGTCACGTCGTAGCCGTCGAAGAGGTCGCGGATGTGTGCGACGGCCTCGTCGGCGGAGCGGGACGGCGCGAAGCGGTAGTTGACGTGGACCATCGCCTCGTCCGGGATGACGTTGCCGGCGATCCCGCCCGAGATGCCCACGGCGTTGAGACCCTCACGGTACTCGAGCCCGTCCACCGTCACCGTGCGGGGCTCGTACGCCGCGAGGGTGGCCAGGATCGGGGCGGTCTTGTGGATGGCGTTGTCGCCGATCCAGCTCCGGGCGCTGTGCGAGCGCGTGCCGGAGGTGCGGATCTCGGCCCGGAGGTTGCCGTTGCAGCCGCCCTCGATCTGCGCCCCTGAGGGCTCGCCGAGGATCGCGAAGTCGCCGGCCAGGAGCTCCGGCCGCGTGCGGGCCAGACGACCGAGGCCGTTCAGCGCGTCACTGACCTCCTCGTGGTCGTAGAAGACCCAGGTGACGTCGACGTTCGGGGCGACGAGGTCGACCGCGAGCTTGAGCTGCACGGCGCAACCGGCCTTCATGTCGACCGTCCCGCGACCCCAGAGGACCTCCGTGCCGTCCTCGCTCGTGCGGAACTCGGTCGGCAGGTTGTCGTTGAGCGGCACGGTGTCGATGTGCCCGGCGATGACGACCCGGCGCTCCCGGCCCAGGTCCGTCCGCGCCACGATCGCGTCCCCGTCACGGACCACGTCGAGGTGCTCGAGCGGGGCGAGGGCGGCCTCGATCGCGTCGGCGAGCGCACCCTCGTTGCCGGACACCGACTCGATGTCGCAGATGGCGCGGGTGATGTCGATGGACGAGGCACTGAGGTCGAGCGGCTGTGGCATGCGGTCACTGTATCCGGCAGCCCTGGCGTCCCGCTGCCGTCGCCACGACCCGTCCGTGGAGGCCCGGCGCGCGCCCGCAGCGTCCGTCCAGCCGGTCCGGGAGACGAGTCCGGGGCCTCGGTACCCTGGTGCGGTGACCGACACGACCGACACGTCCGCCGACGCCCGCCCGACCTCCGCATGGGGCCACGGCCTCGCGACGATCGCCGCCGACGGCACCGTCCTCGACACCTGGTTCCCGTCGACGCACCTCGGCGCGCGCCCGGTCGACGCGGGAGTGCCGACCGACCTGCAGGCCGCCGCCGGGGAGGACCCGCGTCGCGAGGTCCGGCTCGAGGTCGTCACCGTCGACATCACGATCGACGACGCCCCGACGAGCACGCCTGACGCCTACCTCCGCCTCCACCTGCTCAGCCACCTGCGCGTCCGGCCGAACGAGATCTCCCTCGACGGCGTGTTCGGGCACCTGCCGATCGTCGCCTGGACCAACGCCGGGCCGGTACACCCCGAGGCACTCACCCGCCTCCGTCCGGCCCTGCAGCGCGCCGGCATCGCCGTGCACGCGATCGACAAGTTCCCCCGTCTCGTGGACTACGTCGTGCCGGACCGGGTCCGCATCGGTGACGCCAACCGGGTACGCCTCGGGGCCCACCTCGCGCCGGGCACCACCGTCATGCACGAGGGCTTCGTCAACTTCAACGCCGGGACCCTCGGCGAGGCGATGATCGAGGGCCGCGTCTCGCAGGGTGTCGTCGTCGGCGACGGCACCGACATCGGCGGCGGCGCCTCGATCATGGGCACGCTCTCCGGCGGCGGGACCCATCGTGTCCGCCTCGGTGCCCGTGCCCTGCTCGGCGCGAACGCCGGTCTCGGCATCTCGCTCGGCGACGACTCCGTCGTCGAAGCCGGCCTGTACGTCACGGCGGGCACGAAGGTCGTCCTCGTCGGCGCGGCCCCGAACGCGGACGGCACGCCCCGCACCGTGAAGGCCGCCGAGCTCTCGGACGCGCCGAACGTCCTGTTCCGCCGCAACTCCCTGACAGGTGCGGTCGAGGCGCTGCAGCGCAAGGGCGAGGGCATCCAGCTCAACACGGCGCTGCACGCCTGACGGCGAGGACGCGAGGGCGAGGCCCGGTGCCGGTCCTGCAGACCGGTACCGGGCCTCGCGGCCGTGCGTGCGCCCGTCAGCGCGTCAGCCCGACAGGGCGTCAGCGCTGCGGCAGGTCGCGCTGCGGGTACCCCACGTACAGCTGCTGGGGGCGACCGATCTTGTTGAGCGGGTCGTTGTTCAGCTCGCGCCACTGGGCGATCCACCCCGGGAGACGACCGATGGCGAACAGGACGGTGAACATCCGCGGCGGGAAGCCCATCGCCTTGTAGATGATGCCCGTGTAGAAGTCGACGTTCGGGTAGAGCTTGCGACTGACGAAGTACTCGTCCTCGAGCGCGATCTGCTCGAGTTCCTTCGCGATGTCGAGCAGGTCGTCCTGCACGCCGAGCGCCTCGAGGACCTCGTCGGCGGACTCCTTCACGAGCTTCGCCCGCGGGTCGTAGTTCTTGTACACGCGGTGTCCGAAGCCCATGAGCTTCACCCCGCGCTCCTTGTTCTTCACGCGCTCGACGAACCGCGTGACGGGCTCGCCGGAGTCCTTGATCTGCTGGAGCATCTCGAGCACGGCCTCGTTCGCCCCGCCGTGCAGGGGACCGTACAGCGCGTTGATGCCGGCGGAGATCGACGCGAACATGTTCGCCTTCGTCGAGCCGACCAGGCGCACCGTCGCCGTCGAGGCGTTCTGCTCGTGGTCCTCGTGCAGGATGAGCAGCCGGTCGAGCGCCTTCGACAGCACGGGGTCCGGCTGGTACGGCTCGGCCATCGTGCCGAAGTTGAGCCGGAGGAAGTTGTCCACGAACGACAGCGAGTTGTCCGGGTACAGGAACGCCTGCCCGATGGCCTTCTTGTGCGCGTACGCGGCGATGACCGGCAGCTTCGCGAGGAGCCGGACGGTCTGCAGCTCGACCTTCTCCGGGTCGTCGACGTCCATGTCGTCCTCGTAGTACGTGGAGAGGGCACTGACGGCGCTGGACAGCACGGACATCGGGTGCGCCGAGTGCGGGAGCGCGTCGAACAGGCGGCGCAGGTCCTCGTGCAGCAGGGTGTGCCGACGGATGCGGCTGTCGAACGCCTCGAGCTCGGTCGGCGACGGGAGTTCGCCGTAGATGAGGAGCCAGGCGACCTCGAGGAACGTGCAGTTCGACGCGACCTGGTCGATGGGGTACCCGCGGTAGCGCAGGATGCCCTGGTCGCCGTCGATGTAGGTGATGGCGCTCTTCGTCGAGCCGGTGTTCACGAAACCGTAGTCGAGCGTGTTCAGCCCGGTCTGCTTCTTCAGCGTGGAGATGTCGATCGTGGACGCGCCGTCGACGCTCTGCAGGATCGGGAACTCCGCCTGACCCCCCGGGTACGACAGCGTCGCCGTCTCGGTCGCCTGCTCGGCGGCGGGGCTCACCGGGATGGGCGTCGTGGGCGGTGTGGCCGTCTTCTGAGCGTCGTTGGCAGTGTCAGTCACGCTGGACAGCCTAACTGTGGCGACTGTCGATCGGGTACAGCGCGGGGACGGCCGGTTGGTGGGCACCCACGGTTGCGCGGATGCGCCGTCGGTGGGTGGACGTCGACCGGGAGGCCCGTCAGCCGCCCGTCACGCGCCCCGCGCTGGCGAGGCGCTGGGCCGCGGCGGCGACGCGGTCGTCGGTCGCGGTCAGGGCGACGCGGACGTGCCGGGCGCCGGCGGCGCCGTAGAACGTGCCGGGAGCGACGAGGATGCCGCGCTCGGCGAGCCAGGCGACGGTGTCCAGGGCCGGTTCGTCCCGGGTGGCCCAGAGGTAGAGCCCGGCACCGCTGGCGTCGATGCGGAAGCCGGCGCGCTCGAATGCCGTCCGGAGCACGTTCCGCCGCGTGCGGTACCGGGTCTTCTGCTGCTGCACGTGTGTCTCGTCCTCGAGCGCGACGATCATCGCCTGCTGGACGGGCAGCGGCGGCATCATGCCGGTGTGCTTGCGGATCGCGAGGACGTCGGCGAGCAGTGCGGGGTCCCCCGCGACGAAGGCCGCGCGGTACCCGGCGAGGTTCGACTGCTTGGAGAGCGAGTAGACGCTCAGGACGCCGTCGAACGAGTCGCCGACCACGCGCGGGTCGAGGATCGTCGGGGTGGGCTGGGTGTCGTACGGGGCGTCCCAGCCGAGCTCGGCGTAGCACTCGTCGCCGACGACGACGGCGCCGAGCTCCCGGGCGCGGGCGACCGCGACACGCAGCTGCTCGACCGAGAGCACGCGCCCGTCGGGGTTGCCCGGGGAGTTCAGCCAGACGAGCTTCGTGCTGGTCGGCCATGAGGCCGGGTCGTCGGCGGCCAGGGCCTCGGCGCGGACGAGTGCGGCGCCGAGCTCGTACGTCGGGTACGCGGCCTCGGGGAACACGACCGTGTCGCCCGGCCCGAGCCCCAGCCAGAGGGCGAGCCCCGCGATGAACTCCTTCGACCCGATGGTCGGCAGGACGTGGTCTGCGGTGAGCCGGACGCCCTGGCGACGGCCGTACCACGCCGCGATCGCCTCACGGAGCGCGGGCGTGCCGGCCACCTGCGGGTAGGCGTGGGCGTCGGTCGCGTCGGCGAGCGCGCGACGGACGACCTCGGGCGTGGGGTCGACCGGGGACCCGACGCTGAGGTCGACGATGCCGCCCTCGTACGCCGTCGCCCGCTGCTTGTACGGGGCGAGCTGGTCCCAGGGGAAGTCGGGCAGGTCGAGCGCCACGGGTGTCAGGCCCGGGGCTGTGCCATGACGACCGGGTGGTCCTTGTGGATCACGCCGACCTTCGCCGCTCCGCCGGGCGAGCCGATCTCGGAGAAGAACTCGACGTTGGCCTTGTAGTAGTCGGCCCACTCCTCGGGGAGGTCGTCCTCGTAGTAGATGGCCTCGACCGGGCAGACCGGCTCACACGCACCGCAGTCGACACACTCGTCCGGGTGGATGTAGAGCGAACGGTCACCCTCGTAGATGCAGTCCACGGGGCATTCGTCGATGCACGCGCGGTCCTTCACGTCGACACAGGGCTGGGCGATCACGTAGGTCACGAGCGGGTGCTCCCTTCCGGGGTTGAGCGACTGCGAGTCTACCCGCGCGGTCCTGCGACCTCGGACCGGGCGCCCTTCGGAGCCGGCTGTGCCCGCAGCCCGGAGAGGTCGGGCCAGGCCAGCACGAGCATCGCGACGACCGCCGGTCCGAAGGTCCAGACGTACCCGGCCGGGTTCGCGAGGACGAGGGGCGAACTCGACCCGGCGACGGCGACGAGCACCTGTGTGGCGAGGATCACCCCGACGCCCACCCCCGCGACGAGCAGCCGCGACCGGTACAGCAGGCGGACGCCCACGACCACCCCGATGACGATGAGCATCGTGAGCACCATCCCGATCGGCGCGGTGCTCCACGAGCCGAGTCCGACGGTCTGCTGGTGCGTGACGGTGCCGAGGCCGCCGACGAGCAGGCCTACGGCCGCGGCGACCACGAGTGCGGCGGCTCGTCCCGGGCCGGACATCTCGGCGAAGGACTGCGGCGCGGTCGGGACCGGGGGCACGTCGTGCCGGAAGCCCTCCAGCGCGGGCACCGCCTGCCGCGCGCCGTGCGGCAGGATGTACGACAGCGCACCGGGGTCGCGCGGGTCGGCGTCGTCGACGGTCAGCTGACTGCGGTACTGCTCGAGCGCGGCCCGGACCTTGCCGCGGACCGGGAGGACGTCCACCGTGACGTCGGCGCGGCCGGAGTCCGCGTCGACGATCATCGAGAACGCGACCTCCTCGGCACGCGCCGCGTACCGGGCGGCGGCGTGGACGCGGACGTGGTCGGGGTGTCCGTAGCCGCCGTCGTCGTCGTAGGTGACCACGGCGTCGGCACCGGTCGACCGGATCGCCGCACGGACGTCGTCGACGACCTCGCCGAGGTCGGCACGCGTCAGGGAGTCTTCCGGTGCGTCGCCGGCCGCGGTTGCGCGGCCGTCCCGACCCCACTGCATGCCCGAGTCGGAGTAGCGGCGCGTCGGCAGGTCGGTCGGTCGGGCACCGGGACCGCCGAGCCACAGGTGCGCCGGACCGCCGAGGGCGGCGAGGGCCGCCGCGATCTCGGTCTCGCGGTGCGCGGCGACACGCGGTCCGTCACCGGCGAGCGGTGCGAGCTCCGCCGTGAGCATCTCGCCGCGCTCCCCCCGGGTGGCGGTCAGCACCGTCACGTGCGCGCCGAGTTCGAGCAGGGTCGCGATGGTCCCGCCGGACGACAGGGTCTCGTCGTCGGGGTGCGCGTGGACGAAGAGGACGCGTTCAGGGCGCGTGGCCGGTGCCGTGGACATCGCCTGCAAGCGTACGGGAAGCGGTCTCGGAGGCGCGTGCCGACGGATCGGACCCGAGCGTCAGCGGGAGGTGACGATGTAGGTGGCGGTGGCGCCGCCGTCGGTGGCCGAGAACGTCAGGACGACGCGGTGGTCGTCGCTCCGGAACAACCCGAACGCGCTCGCGCTGTCCGCCCGCTCCGCCGACTGTGTGAAGCCCGCGTCGGCGAGCTGCTGCGCGGCCGTGTCGAAGTCGCCGACCGCCGCGGTCCGGACCTGCACGACCCAGCCCGAGCCTCCCGGGCCGGCACCGCCGCCGAGCACGGTGCCGTCGACGAGCGGGACGGACGAGGACGGGAACCCGTCGGGGACCTGGCCGTCACTCGTCACGTGCGTCCCGCGCAGGGCCGTGTCGAGCGCTCCGTCGATCCCGCCCGCCACGTCGGCCATGCCGCGCTCGATCGCGGCTCCGTCGATGCCCTGGACCCCTTCCGAGACGGTCGACGCGACCGAGGAACCGAGGTCGGTCGCCTGGCGGACGGCGTCGGACGAGCACCCGCTCAGGCCGGCGAGGGCGACGCCGGCGGCGACGGCTGCGGTGAGCGAGGTGCGGATCGGACGGCGCATGCCGGTACCGTAACCGGCCGGACGGCGGACTCGTGGTGCGTTCGCTGGGAAGTCGCCCGGGCCCGGCTCAGGAGAGGTAGGCGCGCGTCGCCGCGACGAGGGCGTCGACGCCGACCGGGATCGCCGTCTCGGCCTGCGGCGCGTAGAACGGCGAGTGGTTGCTCGGGATCTCCGCGCCGCTGCGGAACAGCTCCGGGTCGGTGATGCCGGTGAACCAGTAGACGATCGGGGCGCCCGCGGCGGTGGCGAGCTGGCCGACGTCCTCGGAGGCCATCGCCAGTCCGGACTCCATGTCCACCGCGTGCGGCACGACGGCACGCACGGCGTCGAGGACGACCGCGGCCTGCTCCGGGTCGTTCACGAGGACGTCGGCCCCCGGCGCACGCGTGATCGTCGGAGCGGCCAGTCCCCCGGCCTCGCTCTCGGCGCGCACGATCCGCTCGATCGACGCGACGATCCGTGCCCGCGTCTCCTCGTTGCGGGCACGCGTGGAGATCTCGATGACGGCCGTGTCCGGGATGATGTTCGGTCGCGTACCGGAGTGGAAGGACCCGACGGTGACGACGCCGGCGTCGCTCGGGGCGACCTCCCGCGACACGATCGTCTGCAGGCGCACGACGGCGGACGCGGCGGTCACGATCGGGTCGAGGGACGCCTGCGGGGCGGAGCCGTGCGCACCGCGGCCGGTGAACGTCACGGTGAACCGGTCGCTCGACGCCATCACGGCGCCGGACCCGACCGCCACGACACCGACCGGTGCCGGGGCGGAGTGCTGCCCGAGCACCACGGACGGCTTCGGGAAACGCTCGACGAGGCCGTCCTCGATCATGGCCCGCGCGCCGGAGATGACCTCCTCCGCCGGCTGGAACACCGCGACGACCGTGCCGCGCCAGTCCGCCGCCGTGGCGACGAGCCGCTCGAGGGCGCCGAGCAGCCACGTCACGTGGATGTCGTGCCCGCACGCGTGCATCGTCGGGCCCTCGTTGCCGTCCTCGTCCGTGCCCCGGTGGGTGCTGGCGTACGGCAGGCCGGTCTGCTCCTGCACGGGGAGCCCGTCGATGTCGGCGCGGAGCCAGAGGACCGGACCGTCGCCGTTCTCGAGCACCCCGACGACACCGGTGCCGCCGACCCCGGTGGTGACCGTGATGCCGCCGATCTCCGCCAGACGGTCGGCGATGACGCCGGCGGTGCGGTGCTCCTGGAACCCGAGCTCCGGGTGGGCGTGCAGGTCCTGGTAGATCGAGAGCAGGTCGAGGGTCACCCGACCACCGTATCCCCCGGTCGCGGCACGGAGGGCACGGACGCCGACGGCCCGGCCACCTGGAGGGGTGACCGGGCCGTGGGACGGAGGACGGGCCTCCTGGACGGTCGTGCTTACGCGTCCTGGCGCTTCAGGCGGGCGTACGCACGCTGGCGCGCCTGCGCGTCGAGCTCGACCTTGCGGATGCGCACGGCGTCCGGGGTGACCTCGACGCACTCGTCCTCGCGGGCGAACTCGAGGCACTCCTCGAGCGACAGCTGCCGGGACGGCGTCATCGACTCGAACGTGTCGGCGTTGGCCGACCGCATGTTCGTGAGCTTCTTCTCCTTGGTGATGTTCACGTCCATGTCGTCGGCGCGGGAGTTCTCGCCGATGACCATGCCCTCGTAGACCTCCTCCGTCGGGTTGACGAAGAACGTCATCCGCTCCTGGAGGTTCGTGATGGCGAACGGGGTGACCACACCGGCACGGTCGGAGACGATCGAGCCGTTGATGCGGGTCTGGATCGAGCCGGCCCACTCGTCGTAGCCGTGGAAGATCGCGTTCGCGATCCCGGTGCCGCGGGTCTCCGTCAGGAAGGACGTCCGGAAGCCGATGAGGCCGCGGGACGGCACGATGAACTCCATGCGGATCCAGCCGGTGCCGTGGTTCACCATGTTCTCCATGCGGCCCTTGCGGGCGGCCATGAGCTGGGTGATGGCGCCGAGGTGCTCCTCCGGCGTGTCGATCGTCATGTGCTCGTACGGCTCCTGCAGCTTGCCGTTCTCGTCACGCTTGGTGACGACCTGCGGCTTGCCGACGGTGAGCTCGAAGCCCTCACGACGCATCTGCTCGACCAGGATGGCGAGTGCGAGCTCGCCACGACCCTGGACCTCCCAGGCGTCCGGACGGCCGATGTCGACGACCTTGAGCGAGACGTTGCCGACCAGCTCGCGGTCGAGACGGTCCTTGACGAGACGCGCGGTGAGCTTGTGGCCCTTCACCTTGCCGACGAGCGGCGAGGTGTTCGTGCCGATGGTCATCGAGATGGCGGGGTCGTCGACCGTGATGGTCGGCAACGGTCGGACGTCCTCGGGGTCGCTCAGGGTCTCGCCGATGGTGATCGTCTCGAAGCCGGCGACGGCGACGATGTCACCGGGGCCCGCGGACTCGGCCGGGAAGCGGTTGAGCGCCTTGGTGATGAGGAGCTCGGTGATGCGGGCGTTCACGACGGTGCCGTCGTGCTTGACCCACGCGACGGTCTGGCCCTTCTTCATCGTGCCGTGGAAGATGCGGAGCAGCGCGAGGCGACCGAGGAACGGCGAGGCGTCGAGGTTCGTGACGTGCGCCTGCAGCGGGTGGGTGTCGTCGTAGGTCGGGGCCGGGACGTGCTGGAGGATCGCCTCGAAGAGCGGCTCGAGGTCGTCGTTGTCCGGCAGCGTGCCGTCTTCGGGCTTGTTGCGGCTCGCGGCACCCGCGCGCCCCGAGGCGTAGACCACGGGTACGTCGAGGATCGCGTCGAGGTCGAGGTCGTCGACCTCGTCGGAGAGGTCGGACGCGAGACCGAGGAGCAGGTCCTGGCTCTCCGAGACGACCTCGTCGATGCGGGAGTCCGGGCGGTCCGTCTTGTTGACGAGCAGGATCACCGGCAGCTTGGCGGCGAGCGCCTTGCGGAGCACGAAGCGGGTCTGGGGCAGCGGGCCCTCGGACGCGTCGACGAGCAGGACGACCCCGTCGACCATGGAGAGGCCGCGCTCGACCTCGCCACCGAAGTCGGCGTGGCCGGGGGTGTCGATCACGTTGATCGTGATGCGACCACCGGGGTTGAACTCCTCGGCGTGCTTCCCGTTGTAGAGCACCGAGGTGTTCTTCGCGAGGATGGTGATGCCCTTCTCGCGCTCGAGGTCGTTCGAGTCCATCATGCGGTCTTCGCCCTCGAAGTGGGCGTCGAACGAGTTGGTCTGCGTGAGCATCGCGTCGACGAGGGTGGTCTTGCCGTGGTCGACGTGTGCCACGATGGCGACGTTGCGCAGGTCGGACCGAGTGGCGAGCGCCATACAGGACATCCTTTTGTGTTCGGAAGAAGATCGGGCGAGCGCCCGGTTTCGGGACCGGCCCGAAGGGGTTCGGGACCAGCCCGAGGAGTGCGGGACGGTGCCCGACGGGGTTCGGGACCATGCCCGACTCGCCAGTCTACCGGTAGTTCTGCAACCAGGAGGAGTACAGCCGATGAGCCGACGGCGAACGTGGACCGAGATCACCGTCGTGCTGATGCTCTCGCTCGGCGCGAGCGCGCTGTACTCGGTCCTGCAGATCATCGACGACCTGTCGCAGACGACTCCGCTCGGCGAGCAGTCCACCGCGCTGAACAGCTCCACGACGACGGTCCAGTACGTCGACCTGGCGCGGCAGCTACTGGGCATCGCCGTCGACCTCGCACCCGTCGCGCTGGTGTGCATGCTGCTCTGGGAGTCGTCCCGCCCCCACCTGGGCCGGCTCGGCATCGACCGGTTCCGCGTCCGGCCCGACCTCGGCGGCGCGGCGCTCATCGCCCTGGGCATCGGCATCCCCGGGCTGGCGCTCTACTTCACCGGACGGGCGCTCGGCATCACCGTCGCCGTGGACCCGGCGGCGCTCGACTCGCACTGGTGGACGATCCCGGTACTGCTGCTCTCCGCCGTCCGGTCCGGGCTGCAGGAGGAGGTCATCGTCGTCGGCTACCTGTACGCCCGACTCCGTGACGACCTGGGGTGGGGACGCTGGCAGGTCATCCTGTCCACGGCCGTCCTGCGCGGGAGCTACCACCTGTACCAGGGGTTCGGTGCGTTCATCGGGAACGCCGTGATGGGCGTCGTCTTCGGATGGATCTACACGAAGTGGGGGCGGCTGCTCCCCCTCGTCATCACGCACGTGCTCCTCGACGCGACGGTGTTCGTGGCGTACCCGTTCGTCGCGCGGGCGTTCCCCGGACTGTTCTCCTAGCGGCAGATGTCCTGCGGCGCCCCGCCCACCCGACGGGAGGTGCGGGGCCAGCTCGGCGACGCGCCTCCCGTCCGCCGGTCTCCCGTTCTCCACAGCTCCCCCGACCGCTCGTCCACCCTGTGTCTGAAATGCTACGTTCTACACATCAGCACGAGCGATGGGGGGACAATGGGGATCGAGTTCGAAGACGCCGCGGCCGTGCGGCTGCTCGCGTGCGCGTCGGAGGTCGCGCTGTCACTCCGGGCGGGTTCCGCCGGACGACGCGCCAGCGCCGAAGACGCGCTGCGCGACTTCCACGGCGCCTACGCACGACTCTACGAGCAGGCGCACACGGTCGAGTCGGAGGACCGGGTCCGCCTGGTCCGGGCGCTCGACGACCTCGCCGGGCAGCTCCACGTCGTCCGGCGCCAGGCACACGACGAACAGCGTCGACAGCACGACCTGGCAGCGTGGCACGAGCGTGAACGGCAGCGCGACCAGGTGCTCGTCGGCGTCGGGGCCCCGTTGCGACCCGCGCTGGACTGGAGCGACGCGGTGGTCGACCCGAAGCCGTCGGAGACGCCGGTCCGCCTGACGCCACTCACGGCACGGTTCCGTGCGCGCACTCGTGTCCGGACGAGCAGCGGTGGCTCCGGCGGACGCAGCGGCGCGGACCCGGACCGCCTACGCCGGGTCGCTGCGCGCGCCCGCGCGCAGGACGCGGCCACCGCCCAGGAACTCACCCGTGTGCGGAACGCCTGGGTGACCTTCACCCGGACGTGCGCCTGGGTGCCCGTGGACGACGCGTCCGTCGTGCCGGGGTTCGAGGACCACCTCGCCGAGAACGCCGCGGACGCTGCCTGGCTGGACCGGATCGCGGACGCCTTCGCCGCGGCGGGAGGAGGGTCGCTGTCCGACGGCGTGCTCGACGCGGCCGGGGCGTCCCGACTGCCCCGGGAGCTCCAGCGTGTCCTCGACCCGTCGTCGACCACCGTCGAGGTCGCGGCGGCCTGGCATGCGCTCGGCTTGTCCGACCAGGACGTCGAGGCGCTGCCGCTGAGGACGAAGCTGCAGCTCGCCGGGATCGACGGGCTCCCGGCCGTGGCGCGGGACATCGCCTCGCGCGCGGTGCTCCGTGCAGCGGTCGCGAACCCGGGGCGGGTGTACCGGATGCTCGGGCTGCCGTACACGTACGGCGCGGTCGGCCTCGAGGAGTTCACGCGGCAGGTCCTGGCGCTGCGGGACGGGCTCGAGCGCGCTGACCAGTCTGCGGCCAGGCTCGCCCCGCCATCGGCGCAGGTCGGTCAGCTGGTCGGGTTCGGGACTTCGAACGGCGCGCTCGTCGCGGCGATCTCGCTCGGGGACCTCGACACGGCGTCGAACGTGACGGTGAACGTACCGGGCGCGACGACGACGGTCGGGAGTGCTCCGGAGAAGGTACGTGCTGCACACGGGCTCCTCTCGACGGCAGCACGTCAGGACCAGAAGTCGTCGTTCGCTGTCGTCTCCTGGTTCGGCTACCACGCGCCGTCCTTCCCCGAGGTACCCGGCCAAGGCCGAGCAACCACCGGTGGGGCGAACCTGGCTTCGTTCCTCGACGGCGCCGTCGACAGTCGCGCGGGAAGCCCACCGCGCTCCATCGCCGTCCTCGGGCATTCCTACGGATCGACGACAGCTGCGGAAGCACTAGCCCAGACACGTCACCGGATCGACTCATTCGTCACGTACGGCTCGGTCGGGTTCACCGACGCGACGAAGCCGGACCGGCTCAACGTCGACCGTGTGTTCGCTACCGAGGGTGAGAACGACCACGTTGCGGCCCTCGGTCGGTCAACGCGAACGGATCCTCGGGATCTCCCCGAGGTCGAGGTCTTCTCATCCGAAGCCGCCCCCGGTACGAAGGCAGTCACGGGCCACGACATGTACCCAGAGCACGGAGTCGGGTACCTCTCGTCCGGGTCAACGGCTGCACGGCACATCGCCGAGATCATCGCGAACGGGAAGCCAGGATGAAGATCATGACCACGAAACTGCTCGCGATCGTCGTCGCTGCCCTGATCCTCGGGGTGACGGTCAGCTGCACAGCAGGAGGGAAATCCATGCCGAAGGACGCAGCCGGTCTGACACGTGCCGATGTCTCGGAACTCAGTTTGCGCCAGGAATTCAACCGGTACCGGGAGCACTACGAGGAGATGCAACGAGTACTGGCTGCGGCACAGCGCGCGGTCCACGAGGGAGAGTGGGACTGGAACGGTGGCGACGACAACCCGCAGATCGGTGGCGACGGCCGCACTCCCCTTCCCGGCGCGGACGTCGACAACAGCTACTTCCTTGAGTCGAGCAGAGCCTGGACCCCGGAGGGAGCCACGGGTTCCAGAGGAGACCTCGATCGGATGATCGACTACTTCGAGCACCGCGGCGCGAACATGCACATCGAGCGGATTGCCGACACCTACTACCTCGACGGCAGCGTCCGTGACGGCTGGCACGTCGAGTACTTCATCCAACCGAGCGGCCGCTACTCCCTCACCGTGTCGAGTGACCTCTTCTGGACCAACAACGCCGACGCACTCGCCAGGGCAGTGTTCGGCCGAGCATCACTGCGATGGCCGGATCGCTCTTCTCCCGGTGAGTACCCGGAGCCGCCCGAGTGGGATGCGCCGATCATCAACCGCCCCCGAATCTGATGCAGCCACGACGACGGCCGCTCACGCTCGACGCCCTCGTCATGACCGTGCTCCTAACCGGTTGCGCGGCGGGAGCAGCGCAGCAGACGAAGGACGCAGCCGGACTCACGCAGGACGACGTCGCGGTACTCACGCTGCACGGGCAGATCCAGTACTCCCTCGACGTCGACGGCCGGTACTCCCTCGACGTCTCCAGCGAACCGTTCTGGACCAACGACTCCGATGCGCTGTCCGCAGCCGTCTCCGGTCGAGCAACGCTGGACTGGCCGACCGAGTCCCGACCGGGCGAGTACCCGACGCCGCCGACGTGGGACGATCCGGTCGTCAACCACCCGAAGATCTGAGCAGGCGATCGATGCACGGAGACGGACGGGAGGCGGCGCGCAGTCCGTGCGCACCGCCTCCCGACCGCCATCGGGCTACGCCGCGATCGAGGGCACCTTCTCCGGGTAGTGGCACGCCGCCCGGTGGTCGACGTCCTCGCCGCGACGCGGCGCCTTCTCCGGCTCCTCCTGCTCGCACCGGCGCCGCTCGTCCTCCGGAAGGAGCGCGTAGAGCGGGCAGCGCGACCGGAACCGGCACCCGGTCGGGCGCTCGGTCGGGCTGGGCGGGTCCCCCGGCAGCAGGATCGTCTTCCGTGCGCGCTCGACGACCGGGTCCGGGACCGGCACCGCCGACATGAGCGCGGCCGTGTAGGGGTGCATCGGGCGCTCGAAGACGTCGTCGACGGCGCCTTCCTCGACGGTGCGACCGAGGTACATCACGCTGACGCGGTCGGCGACGTGTCGGATGACCGACAGGTCGTGCGACACGAACAGGTAGGACAGTCCGAGCCGTGCCTTGAGCTCGGCGAGCAGGTTGAGCACGCCGGCCTGGATGGAGACGTCGAGCGCGGAGACCGGCTCGTCCAGCACCACGAGGTCCGGCTCGACGGCGAGGGCGCGCGCGATCGAGATGCGCTGCCGCTGGCCGCCGGAGAACTCGTGCGGGTACCGGTCGGCCTCGGCTGCCCGCAGACCGACGAGCTCGAGCAGCTCCGGCACGCGCTCGCTGATGCGCGACGCCGGCGCACCGACCGCGCGGAGCGGTTCGGCGACGACGTCGTACACCGACATGCGCGGGTCCAGGCTGGCGGAGGGGTCCTGGAACACCATCGAGATGCGCTGCCGCAGGGCACGGGTGCCGGCAGCACCCCGGGCGGTCGCGTCGGCGAGCGACTCCCCGAACAGCTCGACCGTGCCGGCCTCGGGCCGGTCGAGGTCCATGAGTTGGTGGAGGGTCGTCGACTTGCCGGAGCCGGACTCCCCGACGAGGCCGAGGGTCTCGCCGCGGCGGATGTCGAGGTCGACCCCGTCGACGGCGTGGACGTCCCCGACCTTGCGGCGGAAGACGGATCCCTTGACGAGCGGGAAGGTCTTCGTCAGGCCTTCGACGTGCACGACGGGTTCCCGTGCTGCGCGCATCGCCTCGACCCGGGTGGCGTGCTCCGGGAGGACGGGCAGCGAGAAGATGCGGCCGGCGTCCGCGTGCGCGGCGGCGACCTCGGCGGTGCGGTGACAGGCGGCGGTGTGCCCGGCCGGCACGGTCACGGGGTCGGCGCCGACGACCGTCGTCTCCCCACCGACCGCGATGTCGACGGGTGGGGCGAGCACCGGTTCGGTGGACCGACAGACCTCGCTGACCAGCGGGCACCGGGCCGCGAACGGGCAGGCGTCCGGCAGGCCGATGAGCGACGGCGGCGCACCCGGGATCGGCACGAGGGGCGACCGGTCGCTGGCGTCGAGCCGCGGGAGCGCACCGATGAGCCCGATCGTGTACGGCATGCGCGGTCGGGCGAAGAGCTCCTCCGCCGTGGCCGTCTCGACGATCCGTCCGGCGTACATCACCGCGATGCGGTCCGCGATCCCGGCGATCACGCCGAGGTCGTGACTGACGAACACCAGCGCGGCTCCGGTCTCACGCTGCGCGGTCCGGAGCACCTCGATGATCTGCGCCTGGATCGTGACGTCGAGCGCGGTGGTCGGCTCGTCCGCGAGGATCACGTCGGGGTCGTTCGCCATGGCCATCGCGATCATGGCGCGCTGGCGCATGCCGCCCGAGAACTCGTGTGGGAAGGCGTCCACACGCCGGCCGGGTTCCGGGATGCCGACGAGTTCGAGGAGTTCGATCGCCCGCGCTCGCGCCTCGGCCTTCGACGCACCGCGGTGCAGTCGGACGGTCTCCGCGATCTGGTCGCCGATCGTGTAGACCGGCGTGAACGCGGACAGCGGGTCCTGGAAGACCATCGCGACCTTGTCCCCGCGGAGCCGGCTCATCTGCTTGTCCGACCGGCCGAGCAGTTCCTCGCCGTCGAGCTCGACCGACCCGCTGACAGCCGTGGTGTCGGGCAGCAGTCCCAGGACCGCCATGCTCGTCACCGACTTGCCCGATCCGGACTCGCCGACGATGCCGAGCACCTCGCCCCGGCGGAGTTCGAGGTCGACACCTCGGACCGCGTGCACGCTCCCCCGCGGGGTCGGGAACCGGACGTGCAGGTCCCGGACCCGCAGGATCGGCTCAGTGGTGGTCGTCGGCGTCGCGGCCGAACCGTTCGTGATGGTGCTCATGCTGCTTCCCCGGTGGTCGGTGCGGCGGTCATACGCCGGAGCCGGCCTGCGTGTTCAATGCGGCCACGTCCACGGCCGCCTGGTTCTGGTCACGCCGGCGGTTGCGCCTCTGGCGCTTGCCGGTCGTCGAGGTCGGGTCCAGCGCGTCGCGGAGGCCGTCGCCGATCAGGTTGGCGGCGATCGCGAAGACCACGAGTGCCCCGGCGGCGAAGTAGAACAACCACGGACTGGTGAGCGCGTTGTCCTGGTTCTGCGCGATGAGCGTGCCGAGCGAGACGTCCGGCGCCTGCACACCGAAGCCGAAGTAGCTCAGCGTCGTCTCGCCGAGCACCGCGGTCGCGACCTGGATCGTGCCGTCGATGATGAGGAACGATGCCACGTTCGGGAGGATGTGCCGGAAGATGATCCGGAACGGTCCGATGCCCATGTAGCGGGCGGCGCGCACGAACTCGCGCTCCTTCACCGAGAGCGTCATGGCCCGCACGACACGTGCCGTGATCATCCAGCCGAAGACGGTGATGAGCACCACGAGGACGATCCACCCGGCGTTCTGGATGCGCGGGCTGATGATCGCGATGATGAGGAACGACGGCAGCACGAGCAGCATGTCGACGAAGAACATGACGATCCGGTCGACCCAGCCGCCGAAGTAGCCGGCAGCCGCCCCGGTGATCGCGGCGATCGCGGTGGAGAACACCGCGACGAGCAGCCCGATGAGCAGGCTCTTCTGCATGCCCCGCGCGGTCTGGGCGAAGACGTCCTGTCCGATGCCGTTCGTCCCGAACCAGTGCGTCGCGCTCGGGGGCCGGGTGAACGACGTGTAGTCGATCTCGGAGTACTGCCACGGGCTGACGAGCGGCCCGATGAAGGCGAAGGCGAACAGCAGCAGGACGACGACCACGCCGATCCCCGCCCCACGGTTCATGAACAGCCGTCGCACCGTCTGGAGGAGACGGTTGCCCTGCGCCGTCGAGCGGGACGGGAGGTCGCTGCGCGCGACGAGCGTCGGGTCGACCGGTTCGATCCGGGTGTCGGTCATGTCATGCCCTCCTGACGCGCGGGTCGAGCGCAGCGGTCGCGACGTCGGCGAGGAACCCGGCGACGAGCACCACCACCGCGGCGAACAGCGTGTACGCCGTGACGACGTTGACGTCGTTGTTGTTGACGGCGTCGATGAACCAGGACCCGAGCCCGTTCCAGGCGAAGATCTTCTCGGTCAGGGTCGCACCGGTCAGGATCCCGAGGAACCCGTACGCGAACAGCGTCGTCATCGGGATGAGCGCCGTGCGCAGACCGTGCTTGAACGTCGCCCGGCCGCGCGTGAGCCCCTTCGCCCGCGCTGTCCGCAGGAAGTCCGAACCGATCACGTCGAGCATCGTCGCCCGCTGGTACCGGCTGTAGATCGCGATGAGCCCGACGGCGATGGAGATCGTGGGCAGCAGGAGGTGGGCCCCACGGTCGAGGAGCAGCGTCCACGGTGTCCCGTCGAGCCCGGGCGTCGACTCGCCGGTGAAGTTGATGAGCTGCCTGCCGGCGTCCTGGTTGAGCTTCGTCGCGCCGATCTTCAGGAACACCGCCGTCAGGAAGACGGGCGTGGAGAACAGGATGATCGAGATCGCCGCGCTCACCCGGTCCGAGATCCGGTACTGCCGGATCGCGTTCCACACCCCGACGAGCACGCCGAGCACGATGCCCGCGACCGACCCGACGAGCAGGAGCCGGAGACTGACGCCCAGTCGCGGGAAGAACTGCTCGTTCACGGACCGGTCCTGGATGGTCTGCCCGAGGTCCCCGTGTGCGACGTCCCCGAGCCAGTGCGCGTACCGGATCACGATCGGCGTCTTGTCGTTGACGCCGATGTCGTCGAGCTTCGCGTCGATGACCTGGGCCGAAGGAGCCGGATTGCGCTGCGCGTAGACGGAACGGGGGCTGAACGTCGCCGACGCGAGGAAGTAGGTCAGCGAGGTCGCGAGGAACACGAGCACGACGTAGTACACGAGTCGCCGCCCCAGGAAGCGGATCATGCAGGCCACCATAGGGCCTCGTTCGTTTCCGGTACATGTCGTCGGACGACCCGCCGTGTAACGAAAGGACGTCGTGTGCAGAAAAGACGCTCTACCCCCTTCGGAGGGCCCTAGGCTCGACGACAACTTCCAGAGGGGAACCACATGAAGCACAGGAAAGTCCTCGCGGTGACGGCGGCCCTCGCCGGCATCGCACTCGCCGTGACCGGCTGCGCGGGCGGCTCCGGCGACTCCGGCGGGACCAGCGGGAACGACTCGGGCAAGAAGACGCTGCCGACCTCGGCGCAGATCAACGCCACGCCGGTGTCCGATTTGCAGGACGGCGGCACGCTCCGGCTGCCGATCTCGCAGTGGGTGTCGCAGTGGAACTACAACCAGGTCGACGGCCCGCTCGTCGACGCGTCGACGATCGAACAGGCGACGATGCCGTTCATCTACACGATCGACGCGAAGGGCGCGCCCACGCTCAACAAGGACTACGTGACGAAGGCCGAGGTCACGAGCGACGACCCGTTGACGATCGAGTACACGATCAACGACGAAGCGACGTGGAACGACGGCACGCCGATCACCTGGCGTGACTTCGAGAACGAGTGGAAGACCACGAACGGCGAGGACCCGGCGTACCTCATCGCCGGTGCGACCGGTTACGAGGACATCGAGTCCGTCACGAAGGGTGCGACCGACCGCGACGTCGTCGTGCAGTTCGCGACGCCGTTCTCGGACTGGAAGTCGCTCTTCAGCCCGCTCTACCCGGCGAGCCAGACCAGCACGCCGGAGCAGTTCAACAACGGCTACAAGGGCAAGGTCCCGGTCTCCTCGGGTCCCTACGAGATCACGGACCTCGACGAGACGGCCGGGACCGTCACGATGAAGCCGGACGACAACTGGTGGGGTGACGAGCCGAAGCTCGACCAGGTCATCTTCCGCTCGCTCGACGGCAACGCCGACGTGGACGCCTACCTCAACAAGGAGATCGACTCCGTCCTCACGACGACCTCGGAGCGGTTCGACCGCGTCAAGGACGCGAAGAACACGACGATCCTCGCGTCGACCTCCGCCCAGTACACGCACGTCGACTTCTCGTCGAACGGGCTGCTCAAGGACAAGCAGCTCCGGCTGGCGATCCAGCACGCCGTGAACCGCGAAGCGCTCGCGCAGGTCATCGGCGGCACCCTGCCCTACA
Organism: Curtobacterium sp. MCBD17_032; assembly: GCF_003234855.1. Taxonomy (GTDB): domain Bacteria; phylum Actinomycetota; class Actinomycetes; order Actinomycetales; family Microbacteriaceae; genus Curtobacterium. Next base: position 491,117 of record NZ_QKTO01000002.1, on the reverse strand, counting down.
AGCTCGGCACGCTCGACAACCACCTGTTCCTGTCCACGGACAAGGGCTACACGTCGAACACCGAGCCGAACGCGACCTTCGACGTCGAGAAGGCGAAGAAGCTGCTCGACGACGACGGCTGGAAGACCGACGGCGAGTACCGGTCGAAGGGCGGGAAGCAGCTGTCGATCGCGATCACCATCCCGTCCGGCGCCCCGACGTCCCAGCAGCTGGCGCAGGTGATGCAGCAGCAGCTCAAGGAGGTCGGCGTCGAGCTCAAGCTGAAGTCCGTTGCGACGGACGACTTCTTCGAGCAGTACGTCACGCCGGGCAACTACGACATGACGATCTTCGTCTGGGGCGGGACCGGCTTCCACTCCAGCAGCGCGACGATCTACACCTACGGTGACACCGGCCAGAACTACGGCCGGGTGAGCTCGAACGCGATCGACAAGCTGACGAAGCAGGCCCTGGCCGAGCCGGACACCGACAAGGCGAACGCCATCTGGAACAAGATCGACAAGCAGGTCTGGGCGATCGGACACTCGATGCCGATCACCGCGAAGCCGGCGCTCGTCGCCCAGAACCCGAAGCTCGCCAACTACGGCGCGTTCGCGGGTGCGCAGAACATCGACTGGACGAAGGTCGGTTTCACCGACTGACCACCCACGGGCAGTGCCCGTCGATCGAGGGAGGGGCCGGACGCACTGCGTCCGGCCCCTCCGTCGATCCAGTGTGCGCTCTCGCAGCCGATCCTCGGTGCGGTCCACGGTCCATGGGGACACCGGACCGTACGATCGGCCGCATGGCCATCCCCGAGACCGGTTCCGCCGCGCCCGGCTTCACCCTGCCCGGCATGCTCGTCCGTCAGGGCGTCCGCACCGATGCCGAGTACACGCTCGCCTCCCAGACCGGTCGCCCCGTGGTGCTCGCGTTCTACCCCGGCGACGCCACCCCGGTCTGCACCGCGCAGCTCTGCTCGTACCAGGAGGAACTCGACGACTTCCGCGACCTGGGCGCGGTCGTCTGGGGCATCAGCCCGCAGGGACTGGACTCGCACGAGGGGTTCGCACGGGGCGCTTCGCTGGCGTTCCCCCTGCTCTCGGACGTCGGCGGCGACGTCATCCGCGCCTACGGCGTGCACCTGCCGGGGATCGGGCTGCGCCGCTCGGTCTTCGTCATCGGCCCGGACGGCGTGGTCCGCTGGCGGCACGTCGGGCTCGTCGGGCTCCGCTTCCCCAGCGCCGAGGTCATCCGCGAGCAGATCGAGGCGCTCGTCGTCTGAGCCGTTGACACCCCGGCCGCGTCGGGGTGACCATGGTCTGCACGAAGACCTCCCGGGTTCGCCTCCTCGGGACGACAGGGTCTCCCACCGGTACGCGCACGGCCTGTCTGGTCCGCTCGGTTGGTGGTCCCGAGGAGCCGCCCTCGTCGCCCACGCCAGGCCCCGTCTCCTAGGCTTGCCCCATGCGCGCCCAGATCGTCGCGACGAACATGCGCCGGTTCGCCGTCGCCCTCTGGATCGTCGCCGCAGCCCTCGTCGTCATCGGCCTCGTCGCGAACGGCCCCGCTGCCGTGCTGCTCGTCCCGGTGCCGTCGCTCTTCACCGCCTGGTTCGCCTGGGTCGTGCTGTGGCGTCCGCGGATCGAGATCACCGACGACGCGCTGGTCGTCGTCGACGTCCGCCGCACCACGCGCTTCGCGTGGCGCCGGGTGCAGGAGGTCCGGACGAAGTACGGGCTCGAGGTGGTCACCGACCAGGGCGAGCAGCGGGTCTGGATCGCACCGCGTCCGGACGCCCGCCTCGCGGTGGTCCGGCCGGGAGGCCCGGTACCGGTGAGCGTCGACGGCGCGGCCGACGAGATCCGCGCGTTCGTCCCAGCGCCGGCCGTCCACGACGGCGCCCCGCCCGCCACGGTCACGGCCGCCCCGATCGTGCACCGCGCCCACGGGTGGGCGATCACGGCACTCGTCGTGCTCGGCATCGCCGCGAGCCTCGCCGGCGCGCGGCTCTGACCTGACCCACGACGACGGAACGCGCCGACCCCGTGGGGGCGGCGCGTTCCGGTGGTCGCGATCAGGAGCGGATCAGCGCCCGAACTCGAAGCCGGCGCCCGGGATGGCGGCCAGCAGGTCCTTCGTGTACTGCTCCCGCGGGTTCGCGAACACCTCGTCGGTGGTCGCCTTCTCGACGATCTGTCCCTTCCGCATGACACACACGTTGTCCGCGACCAGGCGGACGACGGCGAGGTCGTGCGTGATGAACAGGTAGGTCAGACCGAGTTCGGACTGCAGCTCGGTCAGCAGGTCGAGGATCTGCCCCTGCACGAGCACGTCGAGGGCCGAGACGGCCTCGTCGAGCACGATGACCTCGGGCTTCAGTGCGAGGGCCCGCGCGACGGCGATGCGCTGCCGCTGCCCACCGGACAGCTCGCTCGGGTAGCGGTTCACCATCGACTTCGGCAGCGAGACCTGGTCGAGCAGCTCGAGCACCCGGGCACGGCGCGAGGCCTTGTCGCCGACCTTGTGCGTGGCCAGCGGCTCGGCGATCGTGTTGCCGACGTTGTACATCGGGTCGAGTGAGCCGTACGGGTCCTGGAACACAGGCTGGACGCGGCGACGGAAGTCGAACAGGTCCTTGCCCTTGAGCGCGCCGATGTCGATGCCGTCGAACTGCACCGACCCGGCGGTGATCGACTCGAGCTGCAGCACGAGCTTGGCGACCGTCGACTTGCCGGAACCGGACTCACCGACGAGCGCCGTCGTGGTGCCCTTCGGGATCGAGAACGACACCCCGTCCACGGCCTTCAGCTCGCGCGTCGCGACGCCCTGCCCACGCAGCTTGTAGACCTTCTGCAGGTCCTTCACCACGATGAGGTCCTCGGTCGGCTTGCTCTCGCGCTCGTGGGCGCGGGCCAGCAGCTCGTCGTCCTCGCTGCCGGTGCCGGACGAGATGTCGACCCGCTCGTGCTGCACCTTGGACTGGATCCGTCGGCTGGCGAGCGACGGCGCCGCGGCGACGAGGCGCTGCGTGTACGGGTGCTGCGGGTTCGCCAGGATCTCCTTCGACGGGCCGGCCTCGACGACCTGGCCCTTGTACATCACCACGAGCTTCTCGGCGCGCTCTGCGGCGAGGCCGAGGTCGTGGGTGATGAACAGGACGGAGGTGCCGAAGTCGCGCGTCAGGCTCTCGAGGTGGTCGAGGATGACCCGCTGCACGGTGACGTCGAGCGCGGAGGTCGGCTCGTCGGCGATGAGCAGCTTCGGCCGGCTCGACAGGCCGATGCCGATGAGCACCCGCTGGCGCATGCCGCCGGAGAACTCGTGCGGGTACTGCTTGAGACGGCTCTCGGCGTCGCCGAGGCCGGCCTCCTGCAGCACCTCGACGGCACGGGCGCGGATGGCCGCCTTGCCCGTCGCCATGCCGTTCGCCTTGATCGCCTCTTCGACCTGGAACCCGATCTTCCAGAGCGGGTTGAGGTTCGACATCGGGTCCTGGGGGACGTACCCGATCTCGGTGCCGCGGATCTCGGCCATCTGCTTCTCGTTCAGGCCGACGAGCTCGCGCCCGTTCAGCTTGATCGAGCCGCCGGTGGTCTGACCGGTGCCGGGCAGGAGCTTGATGATCGCCTGCGCGCTCGTCGACTTGCCCGATCCGGACTCGCCGACGATCGCGAGGCGTTCGCCCTGCTCGAGGGTCATGTTGACGCCGCGCACGGCCTGGACGAGACCGCTCTGCGTCCGGAAGCCGACGTGCAGGTCGGTGATCTCGAGCAGCGGGGCGCCGGCGGCCCCGGAGGTCCGGGCGTTCGGCTGGGTGAGTGTCTCGCTCATCGGCGGGCCCTCGCCTTCGGGTCGAGCGCGTCGCGGACCACGTCACCGAGGAGGAGGAACGCGAGCACGGTGATGGACAGGGCGGCGGACGGCCAGAAGATGGTCGACGGGTTCGTGCGGATGGAGGTGCGCGCCGTCCCGATGTCGAGGCCCCAGCTGAGGGCCGACGGCGGCAGACCGATGCCGAGGAACGACAGGGTCGCCTCGGCGACGATGAACGTGCCGAGCGACACGGTCGCGACGACGATGACCGGCGCGAGGGAGTTCGGGATGACGTGCTTGACCAGCGTCTGGAACCGGCTGACACCGAGCGCCGCCGAGGCGGTGACGTAGTCGGCCTGCTTCGCGCTGAGCACGGCACCGCGCATGATGCGGGCGATCTGTGGCCAGGCGAACACCGCGAGCACGAGTGACACGGTGACCGCGTTGCGCTGCGGGATGACGGACATGATCACGATCGCGCCGAGGACGGTCGGGATCGAGAAGAAGATGTCCGCGATGCGGGACACGACGGCGTCGAGCCAGCCGCCGTAGAACCCGGCGATGGCACCGACGACGATGCCGACGACCGTCACGAGGACGGTCGCGAGCAGACCGACGATCAGGGAGTTCTGCGCACCCCAGATGACACGGGCGTACACGTCGGAACCCTGGCGTGTGTAGCCGAGCGGGTGTCCGGCGCGGGGGCCCTCGTCGCTGAAGTCGAGGTTCGCGGCGCGCGGGTCGACGTGCGTGAACACCCCGGGGATGATCGCGACGACCACGATCAGCAGGATGAGGACGGCGGACACCCAGAACGTCGGGCGGCGGCGCATGGACTCCCATGCGTCGGTCCACAGCGAACGGGTCTTCTCGTCGACGTTGACCTGGTCGACCGCCTGGAGCGGGGTCTCCTCGATCGGCGCGACGTAGTGCGTCGCCGAGCGGGGTTCGGTGTTACTTGGCATAGCGGATCCTCGGGTCCAGGACGGCGTAGAGCAGGTCGACCAGGAGGTTGGCGAGCATGAAGATGATGACCATCACGGCGACGAACGACACGACCGTCGGGCCCTCGCCGAGCGTGACGGCCTTGTAGACCGTCCCACCGACGCCGTTGATGTTGAAGATGCCCTCGGTGACGATCGCGCCGACCATCAGGCTGCCGATGTCCACACCCAGGTAGGTGACGACCGGGATGAGCGAGTTCCGGAAGATGTGCACGCCGACGACACGACGACGGGACAGGCCCTTCGCGGTGGCGGTCCGCACGAAGTCGGCGCTCCTGTTCTCGCTGACGCTGGCACGGGTCAGACGCACGATGTACGCGAACGAGACCGTGGCGAGCACGATCGCGGGCAGGACGAGCTCGGACCACGGCGCATCGCCGGACACTGTGACCCGGAAGAGCCCGAGGTTGATGCCGAAGACGTACTGCAGCACGAACCCGACGACGAAGGTCGGGACCGAGATGAGCAGGAGCGAGACGACGAGCGCGGTGGCGTCGAACCACTTGCCCTTGCGCAGACCGGCGACGACACCGACCAGGATGCCCGCGACGGCCTCGAAGAGGAGCGCGAGGAGCGCGAGTCGGGCGGTGATCGGGAACGCGGTCGCGAGCTGCTGGCTGACCGGGAGGCCCGAGTACGTCAGCCCGAGGTCACCGCGGAAGAGGCCGCCGACCCACAGCAGGTACTGGATGATGAACGGCTTGTCCAGGTTGTACTGCGCCCGGAGCTGCTCGATCACCTGCGGCGACGGCTGACGGTCGCCGAACAACGCGGCGATCGGGTCGCCGGGCAGCGAGAAGACCATGAAGTAGATGAGGAACGTGGCCCCGAAGAACACGGGGATGAGTTGCAGGAGGCGCTTGCCGAGGTACCAGAGCATCAGATCCCTGCCTGGTTCGGAGCGCGCATGTCGTTCAGGTTCATGTCGTGTGGGGTGGACGGTCCGAGGGTCGGCACGGGTGTCCGGTGCGGGCGGCGGCGCCCGCGATCGTGGGGGAAGGTGTTTCCGCCGTGGTACGGGGGTTCGGGGACCGTGTGGTCCCCGAACCCCCGTCCGGTTGGCCGCGGAGCAGGATACCTGCTCGCGATGGGTCCTACGCGAGGACCGGTGTTACTTGGTGACCTCGATGTCGTAGTACAGCGGCACGGAGTCCCAGCCGAACTTGACGTTCTTCACGTTGTCCGCGGACCAGACACCGGTCACGTTGGAGTACCAGAGCGGGATCTCGGGGAGGTCCTCGAAGAGCAGCTCCTGCGCCTGGTCGAAGAACTTGTTGCCCTCTTCGACGGTCGAGGCCGAACGGCCCTTGGCGAGCAGCTCGTTGTACTCGGCCGAGTCGTAGCGCGAGTAGTTGTTCGACGAGCCCTCACCCATGGTCGGGCCGAGGAAGTTGTACAGCGACGGGTAGTCGGCCTGCCAACCGGTGCGGCTTCCGCCCTCGAGCTTGTCGTCCGTCTGGAGCGCGAGCGCCTCGGCGAAGGTCGGGAGCGCGTTGCCCTCGGCCTTGATGCCCAGCGTGTTCGAGATCGAGTTGGTGACCGCCGTCACCCACGCCTCGTGGCCGCCGTCGGCGTTGTACGAGATGGTGAGGGTGTCGTCGTACTTCGAGATCTTGTCAGCCTGGGCCCAGAGCTTCTTGGCCGCCGACTTGTCGTACTCGAGCACGTCGGAGCCCTCGAGGTCGTCCGACCAGCCGTCGATGACCGGCGACGTGAAGTCCTTGGCCGGGGTGCGGGTGCCCTGGAAGATCTTCTCGGTGATCTGCTTGCGGTTGATCGACATCGAGATGGCTTCGCGGCGGAGCTTGCCCTCCTCGCCCTTCCAGTGGTCGAGGTAGTAGGGCAGGTAGATCGCCTGGAAGATCGCGGCGGCCTGGTTGACGTTCGAGTCGGGGAAGTCCGACTTGTAGGTCGAGAAGGCAGCGTCCGGCACGGCGTCGAGGACGTCGAGGTTGCCGCCCTGGGCGTCGGAGTACGCGGTGTCCTGCGAGGTGTAGAACGTGATCGTCAGACCACCGTTCTTCGGCTTGCGCTTGCCCTGGTAGTCCTCGTTCGCGACGAGCTTGATGTCCTGGTTGTGGGTCCAGGCGCCTTCGCCGTCGAGCTTGTACGGACCGTTGCCGATCGGGTTCTCACCGAAGGCCTTGGGGTCGTCGTAGAACGCCGAGGGGAGCGGCACGAAGGCGTTGTAGCCGAGCGACAGCGGGAAGTCCGACTGCGCCGACTTCAGCGTGACCGTGAACTCGTCGTCGCCGACGACCTTCAGGCCGGTGAGCTCGGAGTCCTTCTCGGCGTCGTAGCCCTCGATGTTCTCGAAGAAGTAGCTCGCGCCCTGCGCGTTCGACTTCTGAGCAGCCCAGTTCCACGCCTTCGTGAAGGACTCGGCGGTGATCTCCTCACCGTTGGTGAACTTCCACCCGGTGTTGATCGTGATGTCGAAGGTCTTGGAGTCGTCGGTCTCGACGCTCTTCGCCAGTTCCTTGACCGGCTTGCCGTCGGCGTCGTAGGTGAACAGACCATCGAACAGCGACGTGATGATCTTGCCGCCACCGGTCTCGGTGGTGTTCGACGGGATGAGCGGGTTCTGCGGCTCGCTACCGTTCGTGGTGACGATGCCGTTCGCGTTCGTGGAGCCCGAGCCGGAGCCGGAGCCCGAGTCGCTTCCGCCACCGTTGCCGGAGCAGCCGGTCAGGACGAGTGCCGTGGCCCCGAGTACGGCGAGGGCAGAGAGCCCAGCGCGCTTCTTGATCAAGAGTTCCTCCTGGTGCATGGGACGCGCCGGGCACAGAGGTCCCTCCCGCCGCGTTTGACTCCTGAACTGTAGGCAGTGCTGACGGGCCCGTCCAAACCCAGCGCACATCGGTTACACGCTCGAAACCAAGTTGCACGATCATTGCGGCAAAGTGCAACATCCACGCGCGGACGGGCACCCGCGGCCTCATCTGTTGCGTTTGCATCGAGGTCCGTGCATCGTCCAGGTGACGTTCCGGTGAACCACAGGTGTGGTCCGGGACGGCCGGTGGTCGGAGCGCTCCACGGTCGCGGGAGCCGGGCTGACGACGGACGGGAGTCCCGTGGCGGTGTCGCCACGGGACTCCCGTCCGTCGTCGTCGCGGTGCCGGTCCGGCTACGCGAACGCCTCGATCGGCGGGCACGCGCAGACGAGGTTCCGGTCGCCGTACGCCTGGTCGATGCGGCGCACCGGCGGCCAGTACTTGCGAGCGGCCTGCCCGGCGGACGGGTAGACGGCCTGCTCGCGCGTGTAGGCGTGGTCCCACTCACCGGTGATGACCGAGGCAGCCGTGTGCGGGGCGTTCACGAGCGGGTTGTCCTCCGCCGGCCACTCCCCCCGGCCGACCGCGTCCGCCTCGGCACGGATGGCGAGCATCGCGTCCACGAAGCGGTCGAGCTCGGCGAGGTCCTCGCTCTCGGTCGGCTCGACCATGAGCGTCCCGGCGACCGGGAACGACATGGTCGGTGCGTGGAAGCCGTGGTCGATGAGCCGCTTCGCCACGTCGTCGACCGTGATGCCGGTCGCTTCGCGCAGCGGGCGGAGGTCGAGGATGCACTCGTGGGCGACGAGGCCGGACTCCCCCGTGTAGAGGACCGGGAAGGCCTCCCGCAGCCGCGCCGCCAGGTAGTTCGCGCCGAGCACGGCGACCTCGGTGGCGCGCGTCAGCCCCTCGACGCCCATCATCCGCACGTAGGTCCAGGTGATCGGCAGGATGCTCGGGCTGCCGTACGGCGCCGCCGAGACCGGGCCGCCGGCGTGCGCGGGTCGCCCGCCCTCGGTGGACGCCTCGGCGCCGGTCCGTCGGTCGGCCTCCTGCGCCATCGGGTGTCCGGGCAGGAACGGTGCCAGGTGCGCCTTCGCCGCGACGGGCCCGACGCCCGGACCGCCGCCGCCGTGCGGGATGCAGAACGTCTTGTGCAGGTTGAGGTGGGACACGTCCCCGCCGAAGTCGCCGAAGCGGGCATGCCCGAGCAGCGCGTTGAGGTTCGCACCGTCGACGTAGACCTGGCCACCGGCGTCGTGCACGGCGGCGCAGATCTCGGTGATGTCGTGCTCGTACACCCCGTGCGTCGACGGGTACGTGATCATCAGCGCCGCGAGCTGTTCCGCGTGCTGCGCCGTCTTGACCCGGAGGTCGTCGAGGTCGACGTTGCCGTCCTCGTCACACGCCACGACGACGACGCGCATGCCGGCCAGGACCGCCGACGCCGCGTTCGTGCCGTGCGCGCTCGACGGGATGAGGCACACCGTGCGCGCCTCGTCCCCGCGGGAGCGGTGGTAGCCGCGGATCGCGAGGAGCCCTGCGAGCTCGCCCTGGCTGCCGGCGTTCGGCTGCACGGAGACGGTGTCGTACCCGGTGACCTCGGCGAGCCAGGTCTCGAGGTCCCCGATCATGTCGAGGTAGCCCTGCACGTCCTCGCGCGGGGCGAACGGGTGCAGCCGGGCGAACTCGGGCCAGGTCACGGCGGCCATCTCGGTCGCCGCGTTGAGCTTCATCGTGCAGCTGCCGAGCGGGATCATGCCACGGTCGAGCGCGTAGTCCTTGTCGGACAGGTGCTTGAGGTAGCGCATCATCCGTGTCTCGCTGCGGTGGGCGCTGAACACCGGGTGGGTCAGGAACGCGCTCTCGCGCTCCAGCCCGGACACGATGCCCGGGATCGCGTCCCGCACGGCGGTCTCGATCGCCGGGACGGTCACGTCGGTCACGCCGAACACCCGCGCGAGGGCGACGACGTCCTCGGGCGTGGTGGTCTCGTCGACGGACACCTGGAGGGTGTCGGCGTCGACGAGGTGCAGCAGGTACCCGGCCTCGTGCGCTGCCGTGACGACGGACTCCGCGCGGCCGGCGAACCGGAGCGTGACCGTGTCGAAGAAGGCGTCGTGCACGAGCTCGGCGCCGGCTGCGCGGGCGACGTCGGCGAGCGCCGTCGTCGTGCGGGCCACCCGGGAGGCGATGAACCGCAGGCCCTCGGGCCCGTGGTAGACCGCGTACATCGAGGCCATGACCGCGAGGAGCACCTGCGCGGTGCAGATGTTGCTCGTCGCCTTCTCGCGGCGGATGTGCTGCTCGCGGGTCTGCAGGCTGAGCCGGTACGCCATCCCGCCGTCGGCGTCGAAGGACACCCCGACCAGCCGGCCCGGCAGCTGCCGCTCGAGGCCCGCGCGCACCGCGAGGTACCCGGCGTGGGGTCCGCCGAACCCGAGCGGGACGCCGAAGCGCTGGCTGGTCCCGACCGCGACGTCGGCACCGAGGTCACCGGGGCTCGCGAGCAGCGTCATCGCGAGCAGGTCCGCCGCCACGACGGCGATGCCGCCACCCGCGTGGACGCGCTCGATCGTGCGGCTCGGGTCGACGATCCGGCCGGAGGCGCCGGGGTACTGCAGGACGACACCGAAGGCACCGTCGAGCTGCTCGTCGGTGGGGCCGTCGGCGGCGTCGAAGGACCGCAGGGTGATGCCGACCGCCTCGGCGCGGTGGCCGAGGATCGCGGCGGTCTGCGGCAGGAGGTCGGCGTCCACGAGGAACGCGTCACCCCGCACCTTCGAGGCGCGACGGGCGAGCAGCATGCCCTCCACCACCGCCGTCCCCTCGTCGAGCATCGAGGCACCCGCGGTGGCCATACCGGTCAGGTCGGACACCATCGTCTGGAAGTTGATGAGCGCCTCGAGCCGGCCCTGCGAGATCTCCGGCTGGTAGGGCGTGTAGGCCGTGTACCAGCTCGGGTTCTCGAGCACGTTCCGCTGGATGACCGCAGGCGTGTGGGTGTCCGAGTAGCCGAGACCGATCATCGCACGGCGGACGGTGTTGCGCCCGGCGACGGCACGCAGTTCGGCGAGCGCCTCGGTCTCGCCCACCGCGGTCGGCACGGTCGAGTGGGCGATCGGGACGGCGTGGATCGACTCGGGCACGGCTGCCCGGACGAGGGCGTCGAGGGAGGGCTGCCCGACGACGTCGAGCATGGCCTGCTGCTCGGCCGAGGTCGTCCCGATGTGCCGGTCGGCGAAGGTGGTCTGCAGGTTCGTCGACGCGGTGAGGTCCTGGTCCGCGGTCATGCGATCGAGGCCCGGTACGTGTCGTGGTCCATGAGGTCCTCGGGGAACGAGGTGCCGTCGACCTTGAGCTTGACGAGCCAGCCGGCGCCGAACGGGTCCTGGTTGACGGTGTCCGGGGTCGCGACGACGGCCTCGTTGACCTCGACGACCTCGCCCTCGATCGGGGCGAAGAGCTCGCCGACGCTCTTGGTCGACTCGATCTCGCCGAGCTGCTCGCCGGCGGTCGTGGTGGTGCCCACGGCGGGGAGTTCGACGTACACCACGTCACCGAGCTGCTCGGCCGCGTGGTCGGTGATGCCGACGGTGACGACGTCGCCCTCGACGAGGATCCACTCGTGGTCCTTGGTGTACTGCAGTGCGGTCTGGTCGGTCATGGGATCAGCCTTTCGAAGCGCGGCGGTAGAAGGGGAGCGCGGTCACGGTGCCGGGGATGGCGGTGCCGCGCACGTCGATGTGGAGGACCTGTCCCCCGTCGGCGCAGTCCGGGTCGACGAACGCCATCGCGACCGGGTGGCCGAGCGTCGGGGAGAGCGCCCCGGATGTCACGGTGCCGACGACGGCCCCGTCACGCAGGACGTCGTACCCGGCACGGGCGGCGCGGCGTCCGTCCATCACGATGCCGACGAGCACGCGGGCGTCGGGGGCGGGCTGGACGCCGGCGTCCCCGACGAAGGAGCCCGACGTGGCGACGACCCGGCCGAGACCGGCCTGCGCGGGTCGCACCGAGGTGTCGAGCTCGTGCCCGTAGAGCGGCATGCCCGCCTCGAGGCGCAGGGTGTCCCGCGCCGCGAGCCCGGCGGGCACGACCCCGCGCTCGGCTCCGGCGTCGAGCAGCGCGTCCCAGATCGCCGGGGCGACCTCGGTGTCGCTGTAGAGCTCGAAGCCGTCCTCGCCGGTGTAGCCGGTCCGGGCGATCAGCACCTCGCTGCCCTCGAACAGGGCGTGCAGGACGCGGTAGTAGCCGAGCTCGTCGAGCGGGGTCTCCGGCTGCAGGCGGTCCGCCACGACGAGGGCGTCGAGCGTGCCCGCCGCGGCCGGACCCTGGATCGCGACGAGGGCCGTCCGGTCGGAGTCGTCCGTGACGAGGACGTCGAAGCCGGCGGCGCGCTCCTGCATGGCCGCGACGGCGACGTCCCGGTTGCCGGCGTTCGCGACGACGAGGAAGACGTCGTCGCCGGTGCGGTACACGACGAGGTCGTCGAGGATGCCGCCCTCCGGGGTGAGGAGGAGCGAGTACTTCGCCCGGCCGACCGGCATCGCGCCGAACGTCCCGGCGAGCGCCGCGTCGAGGAACGTGACCGCATCCGGTCCCTGCACGCCGATCTCGGCCATGTGCGACAGGTCGAACACGCCCGCGGCCTGTCGCACGGCGTGGTGTTCGGCGAGGTCCGACGAGTACCGGACGGGCATGCGGTGACCGGCGAAGTCGGTGAAGGTCGCACCGGCGGCTTCGTGCGCGGCCTCGAGCGGCGACGGACGCAGTGGTTCGGACAAGACGGAGTCCTCCTGACATCGGCAGGGCCCGACGACCGTCGTCGGGTGCGGAACTCCCCCTCTGTCATGGGCCTGAGAGCTTCACCGCGGCCCGTGAGGTCCTGCGGCTTTCACCGTGGGCGAGACGTTCCGTCGTGGGATGCGCCCATGACGATCGCGTCTGCTTTCCAGAGTGGCCTGTCCGCTGCGGTGTTGGACCTGAGAGATTGGCGGGGAGCTTGCTCCTTCGGTGCCCGGGACCGGAGAGCATCGATGATGCGCTGCGATCCGGTCGGGCTCTCCCGCGGCGGGTGGTCGGCCGTCGTGTTCTGTTGTCCGGCGAGCATACCGAGCCCGCGTTACGGGCGTGTGTCGTGCTGCGCGTCCGCGGTCGCCCCGACCACCGGCCCGGTCGTCGGCGACGGGAGCACAGGTGGGCCGTTCGACATCACGTAGAGTGGTCGACGTGGCAGGACAGCGATCGCGCCCCCGGGGGCAGCTCGAGCAGGCGGTGCTCGACACGCTCTGGTCCGCCGACGCCTCGGGCGACGGACTCACTGCCCGCCAGGTCCTCGACGCCTTCGACGAGCCCCGGCCCGCCCTGACGACGGTGCTCACCGTGCTCGACCGGCTCGGTCGCAAGGGTGCGGTGCTGCGCGAGGAACACGCCGACGCTCCGCTGACCTTCCGTGCCGCGCACTCGCGCGAGGACCACACCGCGTCCCTCATGTCGACCGCGCTGGCCGCCGCGTCCGACCGTGAGGCCGCGCTCCTCCAGTTCACCGGTTCGCTCGCCTCGGGGGACCTCGAGGTGCTCCGCCGCGCGATCGACTCCCGCACCCGTCCCTGACCGGACCGACCCGTGGTCGTCACCGGCGTCTGCCTCGTCGTGCTCGCCCTGGCCGTGGTCGCGTTCGTACCGCGGGTGCTCACCCGAGCGGGGTGGACGATCGACCGCCCGCGGACGGCGATCGCCGCGTGGCAGGCCGCGGTCGTGGTCGGGACCGCCGGGTTCGTCGTCGGCATCGCACTCGTCGTGCTCGCGGACCGACCACTGGGCGACCCGTTCGGCATCGGCGACTCGCCGAGCCACGGGCTCAACGTGGGCGTCGCCGTCCTCGCCGTGGTGGCGTTCGCCGTCGCGGTCCGCGTCCGCCCGGGCCCCGAACACGAGGCCGTGCGCGAGGTGTTCCGCACCGGCGCCGCACCGCACCGGGAGGTCGACGGCACCCTCGTGGCGGTGCTGCAGGCCGACACCGCCCTGGCGTGTGCCGTGCCCGGCCGGTCCGGTGGGGTCCTCGTCAGCACCGGACTCGCGGACCGGCTGCGGACGGACGAACTGGAGGCCGTGGTCGCCCACGAGCGTGCCCACCTCCGGCAGCACCACGCGTCCGTCGTCGGCTTCGCCGAGTCGGTGGAACGGGCCGTCCCGTGGGTCCCGGGAGCGCGTGCGATGGCCCGCTCGACGCGCGTCCTGGTCGAGTTCGCCGCGGACGACGCCGCCGCGCGGCGGGTCGGCCGCGACGCGCTCCGACGGGCGGTCCTGGTGGCGGACGGAACCGGTGCGCTCGGCGCGGTCCGGGCCTCCCGGCTGTCCTGAAGCGGCCGGGAGGCCCGCGCTGCGTCCGGCTGTCGGCGCGCGGGGCTAGCCTGGTCCGGTCCGCCACCGCGAGGGGAACCGTGCAGCCGCTCACCGAATCCGACATCCGATCGTCCTTCGTCAACGCGACGCCCGACGAACTCGCGCAGCTCCCGATCCCGGGGTTGCACGAGACGTTGTGGAACGAGCGCGAGTACCTCGGCTGGCGTGACCCGCAGGCTGCCAGGCGGGGGTACATGGTGTCCTGGATGGACGGGAAGCCCGTCGGCATCGTCGTCCGCGCCGCGGGCGGCTCGCTCCGGCCGGGCATCGCGGCGATGTGCTCGTTCTGCCACTCCCCCCAGCCGGCGACGCAGGTGCGCCTGTTCTCCGCGGCCCGTGCCGGCGAGGCCGGACGGAACGGGAACACGATCGGCTCGTACATCTGCGAGGACCTCGGCTGCTCGATGCTCATCCGCACCGCGCCGCCGCACCTCAACCCGCCGGCGACCATCGCGATGCGGTCCGAGTCGCTGCTCGCGCGGCTGCACAACTTCACGGCCGACATCATGAAGACGGCGTGACCGCGGGCCGCTTCCGCACCGCACGGTGGGCCGTCGTCGAGGAGCTCGGGAACGGTCGCTGGCGCCTCACCGTCCGCGACGAGGCCGACGACGAGCTCGGGGCGTTCGGCCTCGGTGTCGAGGGACCGTGGGACCCCGACGTCGAGCCCCACGTGGCGTTCGTGCTCGTGCAGCTCGGACTCGCCCTGACCGGTGTCCGCCCGTGGCGCGAGGACGAGCTCGGCGACCAGCGCGCCCCGGTCCTGCCGCTCGGCTGACGCCGTCGGGGTCAGTCCGCGGCGGCGAAGTTGCGGAGGACCTCCCGGTCGTCGTCCACGCGGGACGCCCAGACGAGTTCGCTCCGGTGCGTGCTGCCCTCGAGCGGCAGGAGGACGACCGTCTCCGGGGCCGCGAGCGCCGCGCTCTCCGGCAGGACCGTGACCCCGAGGCCGACGCCGACCAGGTGCAGCACGGTCGCCCAGGTCGTGGCCTCCTGCACGATCACCGGCCGCCGGCCGCCGGCGGCCACGGGCGCGGTGTTCCGCTCGGTGGCGAGCGCTCCGGCCTCGGCGGGGAAGAACACGAACGGGTCGTCGAGCAGCTCCGATCCCCGGACGGTCGTCCGGCCGGCGAAGCGGTGGCCACGCGGCACCGCGGCGACGAACGGCTCCGTCCGGAACCGGGTGAAGCGCACGCCGTCGACCGGGTCCGGGTCCCGCACGACGGCCAGGTCGAGCTCCCCGCGCTGGACGGCGGTCACGAGCCTCGAGGAGAACCCCTCGGTGAGTTCGACGCGGACGAGGGGGAAGCGCTCCCGGAACCGCTGCACGCGCTCGATCGGTCCGAGGGGCAGCGCCGAGACGACGAACCCGACGTCGAGTCGGCCTGCCTCGCCCCGCCCGACCCGCACGGTCTCGTCGAGGTCCCGACGGGCCTGCGCCAGGAGCGACCGGGCCCGCCCCTGCAGCACCCGTCCGGCGGGCGTCAGGGCCACGCTGCGGGACGTACGGGCGAACAGGTCGACGCCGAGGGCGACCTCGACCCGGCGGATGAGCTGCGACAGCGCGGGCTGGGCGATGCCGAGGTCGACGGCGGCACGGCCGAAGTGCAGTTCGTCGGCGAGTGCCAGGAACGCCCGGAGGTGGCGGAGGTCGACCTCGGGAGTGCGATCCATGCTCCGATGCTATCGATCCGAACGAACGAGTATTGGACGTGACTGGTTCGGCGACCGAGGATGAGGGCATGCCCACCACCTCCCTGGTCGTCATCGACGACATGTCCTCCGCCGAGGACGCCGCCGCGTTCCGTTCGTTGAACGAGCGGTGGATCACGACGTTCTTCACGCTCGAGGACGAGGACCGCCGACTCCTCGGCGATCCCGTCCGGCACATCGTCGAGCCCGGCGGTGTCGTCCTCGTCGCCCGACTCGGCACCGACGTGGTCGGCTGCGTCGGGCTCGCCCCGCACGGTGCCGACGCGTTCGAGCTCGTGAAGATGGCCGTCGACCCGGACCACCAGGGACACGGCACCGGACGCCGGCTCATCCGCGCCGCGCTCGACCGCGCCCGGGACCTCGGCGCGCGCCGGGTGCTCCTCGAGACGAACAGTGCACTCGCGAGCGCGGTGCACCTGTACGAGACGACCGGGTTCCGGCACCTCGGCGCCGACGAGCACCCGCCGAGCCCGTACGTCCGGGCCGACGTGGCGATGGCGCTCGACCTCTGACGTCGGGCGGTCCGGTCGTCCGACCGACGTCCGGAACGCCGCTGTGTGCCGGGCCGCGGACGGCAGCGGCGCAGGCCGGAGCGCGCACCGGTCCACGGGCCTCCCGGCCGGTCCGCGTACGGTCCTCGGCATGCCACGCGACCAGTACGAGTACAGCGACCCGACCACCCGGTACCCGAACACCAGCCCGGAACCGCAGCAGCAGCCCGAGCCGGGCCTCGAATCCCGGATGGAACCGCAGCCGGACCACGGCGAGGACTCCTACCGCGGCACCGGGCGTCTCGCCGGGCGGCGCGCGCTCATCACCGGTGCCGACTCCGGCATCGGTGCGGCCGTGGCGATCGCCTACGCGCGCGAGGGCGCCGACGTCGCCCTCGCCTACCTGCCGGACGAGGAGGAGGACGCCCAGCGGATCGTCGCCCTCGTCGAGGCCGCCGGCCGCAAGGCCGTGACGATCCCCGGCGACCTCACGGCACCGAACTACCCCGCGGCCCTCGTCGAACGGGCGGTCGCCGAACTCGGCGGGCTCGACGCGATCGTCAGCTGCGCCGGCAAGCAGCACTGGCGCGCCGAGGTCACCGACATCCCGGACGACCAGCTCGTCGACACCTTCACCGTCAACGTCCTCTCGCTCTTCCGACTCGTGCAGGCGGCGTTGCCCCACCTGGAGCCCGGCTCGACGATCATCACCACCGCGTCGATGGAGGCGTACCAGCCCGCTCCGGACCGCCTCGACTACGCGGCCTCGAAGGCAGCCGTCAACAACTTCTCGAAGGGCCTCGCGCAGCAGCTCATCCCCCGCGGGATCCGCGTGAACGTCGTCGCACCCGGGCCGACCTGGTCGGTGCTCCAGGTGTCCGCGGGCGTCGACCCCGAGACCCTGCCGGACTTCGGGTCGAGTGAGTCGCCGATGGGCCGCCCCGGGCAACCCGCCGAGCTCGCTCCCGCGTACGTGTTCCTGGCGTCGCACGAGTCGAGCTTCGTCGCCGGCGAGACGCTCAACGTGAACGGCGGCATGGTCACGCCCTGACCCGTCCCGGTCGCCGTCGGGTCGAGGCGCTCCCCGCTCACGGGGGCGGTCCGGCTCCCGGGGGCGCTCCGGCGGCGCTCCGGGGGCGCTCCGGCGGTGCCGTTGCTACGCTTCGGGCATGGCGACGCACGAGGTCCAGGCCGTCCGCGAGCAGGGCATGTGGCAGGTGTTCATCGACGGGTTCCCCGTGACCGAGGTCCGCCGGTGGCCGTCCGTCGCCTTCGTGGCCCGCGAGTGGATCTCCCTCACCGACCAGGTCCCTTCCCGCGAGGTCGACCTGCACGTGACCGTCATCGGGCGCAACCACTTCGCGCCCGTCGCCTGAGCTCGGGTCACTCCGCGGCGGCCACCAGCTGCTGCGCTCGCCGGGGCTGCGGTCAGGCGACGTGCCAGACGACGCCCTCCTGCGCGCTCGACGGGTACGCCGCCGCGATGCGGAACACCGCCTCGCGCAGTGTCTCGGGCGAGCACGCCAGGTTGATCCGCGCGAACCCCCTCCCCTGCGCACCGAACGGCAGGCCGGAGTTGAGCGCCACGAACGCGTGCTCCCGGAGCTGTACCGCCGGGTCGTCTCCGAGGCCGAGCCCGCGGAAGTCGAGCCAGGCCAGGTACCCGGCCCGGGGCCGAGCGTAGACGACGCCGGGCAGGTGCTCGGCGAGCAGCTTCGCCAGCAGCCGGTCGTTCGCGACGATGCGGTCGACGACGTCGTCGAGCCAGTCGACGGCCAGGCTGAACGCCGCGACGTTCGCGTGCAGGCCGAGGATGCTCGTCCGGCAGGCCACCTCTTCCCACAGGGTGTCGAGGAGCTCGGCGGTCCGGGTGTCCCCCGCGACGATGACCGAGCACTTCACCCCCGCGAGGTTCCACCCCTTGCTCGCGCTCGTCACGCAGACGCTCCGCGCCCCGAGCGGCTCGGCGATGCTCGCGAACGGTGTGAACTGCACGCCGGGGTGCGTCAGCGGTGCGTGGATCTCGTCACTGATGACGAGGACGTCGTACCGCGCGGCGAGCTCCGCCAGGGCCACGAGGTCGTCCCGGTCGTGCACGAGCCCGATCGGGTTGTGCGGGTTGCACAGCAGGAACACCCGGATCCCGTCGGCGAACGCCCGCTCGAGGCCGTCGAGGTCGAGCCGGTACACGCCCCACCGTTCGGTGAGGGGCACCTCCTCGACCTGACATCGGGCTTCTTCCACCAGCTCGAAGAACGGCGGGTACACCGGCGGCGTGATCGCGACCCGTCCGCCGTCGGGCAGCGCCAGCCGGAGCGTCTCGACGATGCCGACGCTGACGTCCGTCGCCAGGTACACGCGTGCCGGATCGACGTCCCAGCCCCAGCGGTCCCGGGCGAACCCGGCGAACGCGGGCGCGAGCGGCCCGGGGCCGTCGAGGTACCCGAGGTCCGACTGCTGCACCCGCTCGACGAGGGCCTGCCGGATCTCCGGCGCGACCTCGTGGTCCATCTCGGCGACGAACAGGGGCAGCACGTCGGGCGCGTACCGCGTCCACTTGATGCTCGTGCGGACCCTGCGGAGCGTGCCGACCGGGTCCTGTTCGTCGCTCGCCATGCCGTCCAGCATGCCCCGACGGGAGGCCCGGCACGAGTCCGGACGTCATCTCGCGTCGTCTGCCGCCCAGCCGAGCCTCGGCCCCGCGGACTCCGCTCGCCCTCCGCGCCGCGAACACTGTCCGCCCAGCCGAGCCTCGGCCGCGCGCTTTCGCCCGGCCGACCTCGGCGGAGCGTGAGCGCACCGCCTACTGTCGGCACCATGACCACGAGCACCGCCGAGAAGGCGACGACCCTCAAGTCCCTGCACGAAGCCCCGCAGATCCTCCGTGTCGTGAACGTCTGGGACGCGATCAGCGCCAAGACGGTCGCGGCCCTGCCCGAGACGCGGGCGATCGCGACCGCGGGCCACTCGATCGCCGCATCGTACGGGTACGCGGACGGCGGCATGCCGCTCGACCTCGCCCTCGCCGGCGCGAAGACCGTCGTCGACGCGGTCGACCTGCCCGTGACGGCCGACCTCGACGACGGGTACGAGGACCCGGCCGAGACGATCCGCCGCGCGATCGGCCTCGGCGTCGTCGGCGCGAACGTCGAGGACCGCCTCCGGCCGTTCCACGAGGCCGTCGCCCGCGTCGCCGCCATCATGAAGGCCGCCGAGCAGGAGGGCGTCGAATTCCAGCTGAACGCCCGCACCGACGCCATCGCCCGCGGCGGCGACCGCCCGATCGCGGAGAGCATCGCCGACGCGATCGCCCGCGGGAGGGCCTTCCTCGACGCCGGCGCTCCGCTCGTGTTCGTGCCCGGCGGCCACCAGCGCGAGGTCGTCGAACAGCTCGTCGAGGGCCTGGGCCGCGGCAAGCTCAGCGT
This sequence comes from Curtobacterium sp. MCBD17_032, assembly GCF_003234855.1. GTDB lineage: Bacteria > Actinomycetota > Actinomycetes > Actinomycetales > Microbacteriaceae > Curtobacterium. The sequence goes on along the minus strand of NZ_QKTO01000002.1, from coordinate 471,507 downwards.
CATCGGCCTGCCGGGTGCGCTGCCGGCGTCGGAGTACGAGGCCCTCGGTGTCGCCCGCATCTCCTACGGTCCGCTCACGCAGCGCGTCGCCCTGCGCGCGCTCCGCGACCTCGCCGCGGACCTCTACCTCGGTGGCGTCGTGCCGGAGGACACCCCGACGCTCAACTGACCCGACGACGGACGGGAGGCCCGGGTACCAGCTGGTACCCGGGCCTCCCGTCCGACACGTGGTCACCACCGTGACCCCGTGTCGTGGACTCAGCCGAGCGCCGGGTACAGCGCCGGGCTGGTGCGGGCGTGGGTCGCCTGCTCGAACCCGTAGCCGAGGCCGATGACGGTGCCCTCGTCGAAGGACCGGCCGAGGAACTCGAGGTTGACGCCGGCACCGGTGATCGTGGCGTCCGCCGCGGTGGCCTGCCCCATCGGGACGGTCACGGCCGGCATGCCCGTGTTCGGGCTGAGGCGCATGTTCGTGCCCTGCGTGCCGTACGGCGTGCCCGACGGGTAGACGAGCGCGTCGAGGTCCTGCGCGTCCATCATGCCGGTGACGACCTGCTTGCCGGTCGCGATCTGGGTCGTGTGCGACCCCTGCGGGCCAGCCCAGGCCTGGTACTGCGCCTCGGTGACCGCGTTCCGCTGCTCGTAGGTGCCCTTCCGGCTCGGGACGTACCGGCCCGAGTCGAGGATCCCCTGCAGCGAGCGGGCGGTGACGTCCGGGTCGAGGTGCTTCGCCACGTACTGGTCCAGGTCGTGCTTGAACTCGTTCGTGCTGCCGCTGCCCTCGCTGAGGACCCGGTTGAACTCGGTCGTCGTGGTGATCGGCACGACGGTCGCGCCCTGGGCCTCGAGCGTCGCCCGGGCCTCGGCGAACAGCCGCACGGTGGTGCGGTTCGTGCCGACCATCGACGTGACGTAGCCGATCCGCTTGCCCTGCAGCGCCGTCGGGTCGAGGAACTGCGTGTACGAGGTCGGCACCTTGCCCGCCTGGCCCTGCGTCACCGGGTCTGCCGCGTCGATGCCGGTGACGGCGTCGAGCGCCACGGCGGCGTCGGTCACCGACCGGGCGAGGGGGCCGCCGGTGTCCTGGGACAGCGCGAGCGGGATGATGCCGTCGCGGCTCGCGAGCCCGACCGTCGGCCGGATGCCGACGAGCTGGTTGTACGACGACGGGACGCGGATCGAGCCGCCGGTGTCGGTGCCGAAGCCGATGCCCGCCAGGTTCGCCGCGATCGCCGCACCCGTGCCACCGCTGGACCCGCCGGCGGTCTGCGTCGTGACGTACGGGCTCGCGACGAGGAGCGACGACCCCGCCGGCTGGTTCGAGGAGAACTCCGACACGAAGCCGAAGGCGAGCTCGTCGAGGCTCGCCTTGGCGAGGACGACCGCTCCGGCGTCGCGGAGCCCGGCGACCATGGCGGCGTCGGTCGTGGTCTGGTTGCCGTCCCAGCAGCCGCAGCCGCCGGTGGTCGGCATGTCCTTCGTGTCGTAGTTGTCCTTGAGCGCGATCGGGACGCCGAGGAGCATGCTCGTCATCCCGTGGGCGGCACGCTCGGCGTCGGCGGCCTCCGCAGCCGCGATCGCCCCCGCGTTGGTCGTGACGATCGAGTTGAGCGGCCGTCCGCCGGCGCCGGTGTCCGTGGTGGTCCGGTCGTAGGCGGCGATGCGGTCGAGGTAGTCCTGGGTGATCTCGACCGAGGTCGTCACCCCGGCGTTCATCGCGGCCTGCATGTCGAGCGTGGAGGCCTCGACGAGCGTGAACGGACCGTCGTCGTGGATCATCCGCTGGGACAGTCCGGCGAGGTCCCGCAGCGTGATGGCGCCGTCCGCGTCGGTGTCCGCGACCGACACGGTGGACCAGTCCGGGTCCGTGGCGGTCGCACCGAGGTGGTCGGACAGGACGGTGAGGTCGGCCGCCGTGACCTGGTCGTCGCCGGTCAGGTCGAGCGCCGTGTAGTACGGCGCGAGCATGGCGGCGGGACTCGCGTCGACCGCTGCCGGTGCGGCGTTGGCGGCGAGGGACGGGGTCGTGACGACGGCGGTGCCGACGAGGGCCAGGAGCGCGGCCCCGGCGACGGTGGTGCGACGACGGCGGGTCACGGGGGTTCCTCCGGGGGTTCGGGTCGAGGTGGCGTCGGTCGCCTGGGTGCGGCGGGTGGCGGTCATCGGGCGTCCTCCGCAGCGGCGGCACGGGAGGCGCGGCGACGGGCCACGACGAGGCCTCCGCCTGCGAGCAGCAGGGCGACGCTCACGGCGATCCAGGGAGCGAGGTCGGCCCCGGTCCAGGCGAGGGCACCGCCGGCGGGCGCTGGCGAGGTGTCGGTCACCGGGTCGACGGACCCGCCGGTCCCGCTCCCGCTGCCACCGCCGGTTCCGCCCGGGGCGGCCGTCGGGTCCGCCGTCGGTGCGCCGGTGGGGCCGGTGGTCGGCGTCGGGCTCGGCGTCGGGACCGCTGCGATCCTCACGGTCGTCGAGGCCGGGTCGGTCAGGGTCGTGGTGCTGCCGTCGGCGGCGACCAGGGTCACGCTCGTGATCGCGAGGTCCACCGTGGCGGGGCTCGTCGCGGTCAGGTCGAAGGAGGCGGCGAGGTCGCCGGACACCGCGGGTGATGTCCCGAGGCGGGTGTGCAGGAGCGAGACGGTGTCACCGTCCTGCTCGAGCGCGTCGAACCCGCCGTCCGGGCCGGTGGCGCTGCCGTCGACGACCTGCACCGCGTCGGCGTCCGCCGCGACGTCGATCTGGTAGGCGAAGACGTCGGACGTGGCGGGCAGGGTCAGGGCGACCTCGATGGAGTCACCGACCGTCGCCGTCGCCGGCGCGGTGATCGTGGCCGTCGTGGCGACCGGGGCCGCTGCGGCCGGCGACACGGTGAGGAGGGCGAGGCCGACACCACCGGTGGCGATGACGGCGGTGCGGATCGTGGTGGCCAGGCGGGAGGTGGTGGTCGGGCGGGTGGTGGTGCGGGAGCGGAGCCGTGTGCGGTGCTGCATCCGTGCGGGTCCTTCGTCGGGGTTCGGGCTGAACGCTTGCTCAGTGCTCGAACCGTAACGACGGGGTGTTTCGCGCTCGGGCCCGGTCGGTTTCCCCCGTGTTACGCCTGCCGGGCGGCTGCCGCGGGCGCTACCGTGCGGTCATGGCCCTGGACACCGACGCCCTGCTGACACCGCCCACGGACACCGCGGCGCGGGCCCTCGACGTCGTGCGGGCATGGTCGACCCCGGCCCTCGTGTCCCACTGCCTCCGGTCCTGGGCGTGGGCGACGTTGCTCGCTCCGACGATCGACCTCGAGCCCGACCCGGAGCTGCTGTTCGTGGCGACGATGCTCCACGACCTCGGGGTCGCACCGCACTTCGACGCGGTCACCGTCCCGTTCGAGGTCGCCGGCGGCGCGGTGGGCAGCGTGTTCGCCACGGGTGCCGGGTGGCCCGCCGCTCGCGCATCCCGCGTCGCCGAGGTCGTCGAACGGCACATGTGGCCGTCGGTCGACCCGGCGGTGGACGTCGAGGGGCACCTGCTCGAGGTCGCGACGTCCCTCGACGTCTCCGGCGTCGGGATGGAGCGCTGGCAGGAGGACGACCTCCGCGCCGTCACCGCAGCACTCCCCCGGCATGGCTTCTCGGACGCGTTCGACGCCCTCGTCGCGGACCAGGCCGGGCGCAAGCCGGACTCGGCGGCTGCGCGACTGGACCGCTCCGGGAACGTGCGACTGGGCGGCGAGCGCTGGGCGGGCCTCCTGGCCGGCGGTGCCGGGAGCTGACGCCGGACTGGACAGACGGACGCATGCGGAGTAGTGTCCTCATTTGGTGCATTGCAGCGAACCCATCTGACTCGCGCACACCGACCGTCTCGAACCGATCCCCTCGGATCGCATTCCAGCGAGACCACCGCTCCCCGACCGGCGAGCACAGCACGTCGAATGTCGACGTGCGCGTCCGCGCTCCCGCAGCCGACGAGACCACCGAGTCCGTCCGGCCCCGCGCGACGCCGAACGACTGCAGGAAGACAGCACCATGACCACGAACGAACGCACCATCATCACGGGGACCGCCATCGCGGCTCCCACCGTCTCCCCCGACCGCATCGCCGAGTTCCCCGTGCGCGAGGACCGCTCGCAGCGCGAGTACCTCGTCCGCATGCCGGCCGACGACCTCGGGCTGTTCCTGACGCCCGGCGTCCGCGTCGCCGTCGACGGCGAAGCGGGCTGGGTCGTCCCGGGCCGCTCCTGGCGCGGCGAGGCCAGCCGGACCATCCTCCAGGCACGTGCCGTGCGCGCGCCGGAGCTGGCACTGGCCGCCTGAGCCGTGTGGCGGGTCCGCCCGCCGGAGCTCGACACGGAACGCCGTCCCTCCGGGGGCGGCGTTCCGTCGTTCCCGGCGGCGCCGCACGCGGTCGCCTGCCGGGGCGTCGTCAGACGTCTTCGGCAGCGCCGACGAAGGGGGTCCGGCCGTCGGCGTTCACCGGGAGCATGTCGCCGCACCGCGCGGCTGCGTCACGGAGTCGTCGGATGAACGCCGGGTCCTCCGGCTCCAAGAGGTCGTCCGGCGCCTCGCGCAGCAACAGCTCGCTGGACGGACCGACCAGCATCGTCGTCCGCTCGAGTGCGCCGTCGTCCCCGACGCACGGCACCGCGATCGTGTCCGTCCTGGTGTTCGCGCCGAGTACGGCTGCGTAGTCGGCGACGGCGTCGGCGATGAGGTCCCCGGTGAGGACGTCAGCGCCGTCGTAGTGGATGTACTTCACGATGTGCCCTCCCTGCCCACCACGGTAGGCACCCGGGTTCCGGGAGTGGCACAGGGTGAGGGGGTGGACGCGGGCAATGGACATCCGGTGCCGCCCGCGGGTGCGCGATCCTGTCACGGATCCCTCCGACGACGCAGCCCGGGAGGCTCGATGCCTTCCGAGCGCACCGCTCGCGTGATCCGGCTGGCCCGTCGCGACGTCGGATCGACCGTCGAGGTGCTGACCGAGGCCGCGGGTCTGAGCGAGCACACGCCGCCCGCGGCTGTCAGTTGTTGAAGCGGAACTCCACCACGTCACGCAACAGATGAACATCAGCGGGCGGTCCGAAACTACTCGGTGCACGACATTGCCGCGGGCGCAACGTCGCCAGCATCTCAGAGCATCGCTACTGGGTAACGTTCAGTAGTGACCTTCAAAGCTCAGATCGAACCCTCCGTCCTGCAAATGGGGCAGCCGTTCACCGTTACCGTCAACGATGCGCCGCAGTGGTCCAACAAGACCATCACCGTTCAGATTGAGTCGAGCGACGACATCGAACCCCTGACGGCGGTGATGTCCTTCACGATGGAGGTCGGGGCCGACGGCACGGGAAGCTGGCACCACGCTTCCGGATTCGAGATCGAACGCGAATGCGTCGTCTTCGTTTCTGCGGCCGGAACCACCCCATCACCGTCCGATCTCGCGTCGCCACAAAGTCCGCTCGCGCCAGAATTCACGCATCCCGAGTTCGTGTCGCTGACTGCATTGAACTCACCAAGCACGGCGAGTGACAGAGTCGCCGGTTTGTACCTCGACCTGCAAAAACGCAGGGAGGCGCGGTACGGACAGCCGCTCGGCACACCCGGACAGGGCACCCCGTTCCGCGCGGCCGTTTTGGTCGAAGGGCTTCTGATTACTCAGCCGATCCAGACCACGCACGGTACCGTGCACCCGCAGGCGCTAGATGTCTACGACGGCGACGTCCGCGACATTATCAATGCCTCCCTCGAGAAACTCGGATGGCCGGGTCGCGTCAACGACGAAGCGTGGGATCAACGACTGCACCGTCAAGACTTTGCGCTGTTCGAGTTCCCGAATATCTGGGCCTCGGACGAATCTGAGGCCGACAGTCTTGCGATGGCCGAAACAGACAGGCTCGTCCTCACCCTTGCGTACCTACGGTATGCAGCACCTCGACCTATCCTGATTGCACTCGAGAGCTTCACACCGCAGCAGATCCGCTTCCGAAGCCTCCGCGCTGTTTACACCGGAAATCTTCTCGGAGGATGGATGGGTGGCGAGAGCTCTCGCGAGCTCCTCCGCGTCGGCGGAGCCCTTGCCACGTCGCCGAAGGTTGAACTCTACGTCAACCTGTATCTCGAAGCCCGACGCGAGAAGCAGGAGGATTCTCGCTACTTCAAGCTGTGGGCCGTTCTTGAGACCATTGCGATCAACGAGATCGCCGCGGGCGCGAAGGTGTTACTCGACAATGGTACCCAGTGGCCGAACGGGGGCACTACTAGCCAAGCAGCCCCCCGCGTTTTCGAGCTCGTCAGATCAGCCGGCCTCCCCGGACGCCAGTGGCCCGACGCCGGCGACCTCTACGACTTTGTTCGCAGCGTTTACGGACGACGGAACGCCACCGCTCATTACGGGCGTTTCGTGCCGGCGGACCCCGCCCAACAGACGCAGACTCAGTGGTATCCGTGGGCTATCAGGACACTCTCGGCCGAGAGCGGGCACCCAGGATGGCTATGGGAGCTCGATAACGTCGTTCACGAGATAATTGGCTCCCAGATCGCCAAGATTGCGACGGTTCTCTGATCGACACGCCCGGGAGCGGCGACAGCCAGCTTTACCTCGACAATCGCAAATCTGCGGGAAAGCGCTACTAGTTGTTGAAGCGGAACTCCACCACGTCGCCGTCCTGCATGACGTAGTCCTTGCCCTCGATGCGGGCCTTGCCCTGCGCGCGGGCTTCGGCGATGGAGCCGGTGGCGATGAGGTCGTCGAACGAGATGACCTCCGCCTTGATGAAGCCCTTCTCGAAGTCCGTGTGGATGACGCCGGCAGCCTGGGGTGCCTTCCACCCCTTGCCGATCGTCCAGGCACGGGACTCCTTCGGACCGGCCGTCAGGTACGTCTGCAGCCCGAGGGTCTCGAACCCGATGCGGGCGAGCTGGTCGAGGCCGGACTCCGTCTGACCGGTCGATTCGAGGAGCTCGGCGGCGTCCGCCGGGTCGAGGTCGATGAGCTCGGACTCCACCTGGGCATCGAGGAACACCGCGTTCGCCGGGGCGACGAGGGCGGCGAGTTCGGCCTTGCGGGCCTCGTCGGTCAGGATCGCCTCGTCGACGTTGAACACGAAGATGAAGGGCTTGGCGCTGAGCAGCCCGAGCTCCTTGATCGGCTCGAGGTCGATCGAGGTGGCGGAGAGCAGCACGCCCTTCTCGAGCTCGGCACGGGCCTGACGAGCGGTCTCGAGCACGATCGGCTCGGCCTGCTTCAGCTTGAGCATCTTCTCGTACCGCGGGAGCGCCTTGCCGATGGTCTCCATGTCGGCGAGGATCAGCTCGGTGTTGATGACCTCGAGGTCGTCCGCCGGCGAGACCTTGTTCGCCACGTGCACGACGTCGTCGTCGGTGAACCCGCGGACGACCTGCGCGATGGCGTCGGCTTCGCGGATGTTGGCGAGGAACTTGTTGCCGAGCCCTTCACCTTCGCTCGCGCCCTTGACGATGCCGGCGATGTCGACGAACGACACCGGCGCGGGCACGGTCTTCTCCGAGCCGAACAGCTCCGCGAGCTGGTCGAGGCGCGGGTCCGGCAGGTTCACCACCCCGACGTTCGGCTCGATGGTGGCGAACGGGTAGTTGGCCGCGAGCACCTGGTTCTTGGTCAGGGCGTTGAACAGGGTCGACTTGCCGACGTTCGGGAGACCGACGATTCCGATGGTGAGAGCCACGGGAGCACAGCCTACCGGCGGCGGCGTGACGGGGCCGACCCGGGCCTCCCGACCGGTCGCGTCAGCGGGCGCGGACCGCCCGCTCGACGAGCTCGAGGACGTCGGACTGGAGGCGCTGGGAGCGACGCCAGTCACCGGGGACCTCGAGCGCGTGGTCGGCTCCGTCGACGGTGACGAGCTGCGCCCGGGTCCGCGGGACGCGCTCCGGCCGCCACATCGGATCGGCGGAGCCGCCGACCGCGACGTGTCCGTCGCCGACCGCGGCGAGCGCGTCCCGCACCGCGTCCTCGGTGAGCACCGGGGTCAGCCAGACGCCCGGGACGCCGTTCGCCACCGCCCACGGGAGGAGGGAGCACCCGAAGGACTTGGCGACGACGAGGTCGGGCAGACGGCCTGCGAGCACGGTCTCGACGTGCTGCGTGACGAAGCCGACCGGATCGGCACGGGCAGGATCGTCGACCGTCCACACGGGGGCGAGCACCTCGCAGCCGGACTGACGTGCGATGGCCGTCGACCAGCGGAGGAGTGGTGCCTGCTGCCCGTACCCCGCCCCCGCGAGGACGAGGACGAGCGGGGCGCGTGCCGGTCCGGTCTCCATCGCCACAGCGTACGAGCAGCCCGACCCGCCGCCGGCACCACGCCGCGTCCGGTTCCGGTGATGTCGGATCCCCGTGCGACGATCGAGGACGTGTTGAACTTCACCGCGATCGACTTCGAGACCGCGAACAACTCGCCCGCCAGCGCGTGTTCCGTGGGTCTCGTCAAGGTGCGCGGCGGCCGCGTCGTGGAACGGGCCTCCTGGTTCATCCGACCGCCCGCCGGGCACGACGCGTTCCTTGAGTGGAACACGCGGATCCACGGCATCGTCGAGTCGGACGTGACGCACGCGAAGACGTGGGAGCAGCAGTACCCGGACCTCGTCGCGTTCGCCGAGGGGGACGTGCTCGTCGCGCACAACGCCCGCTTCGACATGGGCGTCATCGCCGGTGGGTGCGCTGCGACCGGCATCGACATCGCCGAGCATCACTCGATGTGCTCGCTGGCGGTCGCGCGGAAGACGTACACGCTTGACTCGTACCGCCTGCCGGTCGCCGCGACGGCAGCGGGGTTCTCGGGCTTCCAGCACCACGACGCGGCCGCCGACGCCGAGGCGTGTGCCGCCATCGTCGTGCACGCAGCGGGCTTCCACGGTGTCCCGACGGTCGAGGCGCTCGGCGCGGTCACCCGGGTCACGATCAACCCGGTGCGCGCCCGCGTCGAGAAGCCGAAGACGACGACGCCGCAGCCGCGGCTGTCCCGCCGACCGATGGTCTTCTCGGACTGACGTCCGACGGCACGGTCCGGTCCGACGGCACGGTCCGGTCCGTCGGGCGGCTCGCCGCCGGCCGGCTCGCCGCCGGCCGGGAGGCCCGGTGTCGGTGGGACCTGCCAGGGTCGCGTCATGCAGATCCTCGCCCTGGTCATCGGTCTCGTGATCGGCATCGCCGTCGGCGCCGTGGTGGCATGGTCGCTCGCCCGTTCCCGGGCCGGGGTGGACGCCGCGACCGCGCACGCGACGGCGGACGGCCTCCGCTCGCAGCTCGACGCAGCCCGGCGCGACGCCGAGGAGCGGCTCGACGCGCAGGACGCGCAGTACCGCCGGCAGGTCGACTCCCTCGAGCGCCGGACCGCCGAGCTCGAGCACCTCGTGCAGCGCATGCACGGCGCCGAGTCGAACCGCGCGCAGGACGAGTCGAAGGTGCTGTCCGCGCTCAGCCCCGTCGCCGACACGTTGCAGGTCATGCGGGAGAAGATCGCCGAACTCGAGCGCTCCCGGAGCGAGCAGTACGGTGCCCTCTCCGCGCAACTCCGGTCGGCCGCCGAGTCCGAGGAACGCCTCCGCGCCACGGCCGAGACCCTCGCGAGCGCACTGTCGTCGAACAGCACGCGCGGGGTGTGGGGTGAGACGCAGTTGCGGAACGTGGTCGAGGCCGCGGGGTTGCTCGAGCGGGTGGACTTCGACGTGCAGTCGTCGGTGACCACCACGGCGGGGGCTGCTCGACCGGACATGATCGTGCACCTGCCCGGCGGGAAGTCCATCGCCGTCGACGCCAAGGTGCCGTTCGCCGCGTACCTGCAGGCGATGGACATACCGACGTCGGCGACCGGGGCGGAGGGTGCACGGCGTGAGCAGCTCATGGCGCAGCACGTCCGGGCGCTCCGGGCGCACGTCGACGCCCTCGCCGCCCGGGAGTACTGGTCGGGCTACGACGCCTCCCCCGAGCTGACCGTGGCGTTCATCCCGTCGGAGTCCCTCATCGCGAGCGCCCTCGCCGCCGACCCGGGCCTGCTCGACCACGCGTTCCGCAAGCGGGTGGCGCTGGCCTCACCCGTGACGCTGTGGTCGGTGCTGAAGACGGTCGCGTTCTCGTGGCAGCAGGACGTCGTCACGCAGGAGGCCCGCGAGCTGTTCCGGGTCTCGCGCGAGCTGCACGGGCGGCTGTCGACGATGGCGGGGCATGTGGACAAGCTCGGCCGGTCGATCCGCGGCGCCGTCGTCGACTACAACCGGTTCGTTGGGTCGCTCGAGCGGCAGGTGCTCCCGAGTGCCCGGCGGCTGTCGTTGCTCGACGAGTCGAAGGTCATCGCGGACCCGACGTCGATCGAGGACGAGCCGCGGTTGCTGACGGCGCCGGAGCTCGTCGCGAGCACCGAGCGCGACTGAGCGGCGACCGCGCTCGTCCTCGCCCCGCTCGCCTGGCGCCGTCGGGACCGGCACAAGAAGAACCCGCTCGAACCACGGGATGACGTGGTTCGAGCGGGTTCTCGTTGTGCGGGTCCGCGGGGCACCACGGCCGGGCCGGGCCGGGCCGGGTCGGGCGCGGGCCGGGCCGGGTCGGGCGCGGCCGCGGGTCAGCGGATCAGAACCACTTCTCGGCGCGGTGGTCCGCCTGGATACGGCGGATCGTGTTCGAGCGGGACCGCAGCACGAGCGAGTCGGTGTGGATGACGCCGCGCGAACGGCGAACACCGTCGACGAGGACCCCGTCGGTGACACCGGTCGCGACGAAGAACGTGTTGTCGCCCGTGACGAGGTCGTCCTGGTCGAGCACCTTGTCGAGGTCGTGGCCGGCTGCGATGGCCCGCTCGCGCTCCTCGTCGTCCTTCGGCTGGAGCTTGCCGAGGATCACGCCGTCGAGCGCCTTGATCGCGCACGCGGTGATGATGCCCTCGGGCGTCCCACCGACACCGACGCACATGTCGATGTTCGACCCGGGCAGCGCGGCCGCGATGCCGCCGGCGACGTCACCGTCGAGCAGCAGTCGGGTGCCGGCGCCGGTCGCGCGGATCTGGCGGATGAGTTCGTCGTGGCGCGGGCGGTCGAGGACGGCGACGACCATGTCCTCGAGGTCCTTGCCCTTCGCCTTCGCGAGCGCACGGATGTTCTCGCCGATCGGCTTCTCGAGGTCCAGGACGCCTCGGCCCTCGGGTCCGGCGGCGATCTTGTCCATGTAGAACACGGCGGACGGGTCGTACATGGAGCCGCGGTCGGACACGGCCATGACGGAGATGGCGTTCTGGCGGCCGGCCGCGGTCAGCGAGGTGCCGTCGATCGGGTCGACCGCGATGTCGCACGCCGGGCCGTGGCCGTTGCCCACGTGCTCGCCGTTGTAGAGCATCGGCGCGTTGTCCTTCTCGCCCTCGCCGATGACGACCACGCCGTCGAAGTTCACCGTGCCGAGGAACTTGCGCATGGCGTCGACCGCGGCGCCGTCGGCGAGGTTCTTCTCGCCACGGCCGACCCACGGCTGTGCCCGGATCGCGGCGGCCTCCGTCGCACGCACGAGCTCGAGCGCCAGGTTGCGGTCGGGCTGGAGGAACAGGGAGCCGGTCTCAGTCGTGGGAGTCACGACCCGAGCCTACCGACCGCCACCTCCCCGGCCTTCCTGCGCGCACGGATGTGCACACCGTGCCCCGTCCACAGACCGCCGACACATCCACCGCCCACCAACCGGCCCTGACTAGCATCGGTTGCGACATCACCGAAGAAGTCGAAGGAGAACTCAGTGCCCATCGCAACGCCGGACCAGTACGCCGAGATGATCGACCGCGCGAAGGCCGGGAAGTTCGCCTACCCCGCTGTCAACGTGTCGTCGTCCCAGACCATCAACGCGGTCCTCCAGGGCCTGACCGAGGCCGGGTCGGACGGCATCATCCAGGTGACCACCGGTGGTGCGGACTACTTCGCCGGCCACACCGTCAAGAACCGTGCAGCCGGCGCCCTCGCGATGGCGGCCTTCGCGCACGAGGTCGCGAAGAACTACCCGATCACGGTCGCGCTGCACACGGACCACTGCCCGAAGGACGCCCTGGACGGCTTCGTCCTGCCGCTCATCGCCGCGAGCGAGGAAGAGGTGCGTGCGGGTCGCAACCCGATCTTCCAGTCGCACATGTGGGACGGCTCGGCGGTCCCTCTCGACGAGAACATCGAGATCGCCAAGACGATGATCGAGAAGACGCGGAACATCAACGCCATCCTCGAGGTCGAGATCGGCGTCGTCGGTGGTGAAGAGGACGGCGTGCAGCACGAGGGCACGAACGACGCCCTGTACACGACCCCGAACGACGTCGAGCGGGTCGTCGAAGCGCTCGGGATGGGTGACCAGGGCCGCTGGATCGCCGCGCTGACCTTCGGCAACGTGCACGGTGTCTACAAGCCGGGCAACGTGAAGCTCCGCCCCGAGCTCCTCGGCGAGATCCAGGACGCCATCGCCCAGAAGCACGGCACGGGCCAGAACCCGCTCGACCTCGTCTTCCACGGTGGTTCCGGTTCGACCGACGACGAGATCCACGAGGCCGTCCGCAACGGCGTGATCAAGATGAACATCGACACGGACACGCAGTACGCGTTCACGCGGTCGATCGCCGGTTCGATGTTCTCCAACTACGAGGGCGTCCTCAAGCTCGACGGGGAGGTCGGCAACAAGAAGCAGTACGACCCGCGCGCCTGGGGCAAGGTCGCCGAGACCGCGATGGCGGCCCGCGTCGTCGAGGCGACCAAGGTCCTCGGCTCCGCAGGGCAGTCCCAGAGCTGACGGACCCGGCCCGTGCCGGGAGGAACGGGGTGCGTCCGACGGACGTGCCCCGTTCTGCGTCCGGTGGCCTCCACTGCGTCCGCCCACGGCCGCCGTGCCACGATGGACGGATGACCGTCGACGCCATCGCCAGCGAGTTCGCCCACTTCGTCACGGAGTCCCCGACCGCGTTCCACGCCGCCTCGGTCGCCCGCGACCGTCTGGTGGCCGCCGGGTTCACCGACCTCGGCGAGACCGACGCCTGGCCGACCGGACCGGGTGCCTACGTCGTCGTCCGGGACGGTGCGGTCATCGCCTGGCGACTGCCGGAGGGGGCCTCGGCGACGACGCCGTTCCGCATCCTCGGCGCCCACACCGACTCCCCCGGGTTCCGCATCAAGCCGAACCCCGCCGTCCGGGTCGGCGGTTGGGAGCAGCTCAACGTCGAGGTCTACGGCGGCCCGGTCCTGTCGACGTGGCTCGACCGGGACCTCCGCATCGCCGGACGGGTCGTCCACGCCGACGGCTCCGCGACCTTGTTCGACACCGTCGACGCCGTCGCGCGGATCCCCAACCTCGCGATCCACCTCGACCGCGGTGCGAACGACGGCCCGGGCCTCGACAAGCAGCGCCACACGCTGCCGATCGTCGGCACGGACGCTTCGACCGGCGGCACCGACGTCGAGGCGTGGCTGCGCTCCCGGCTCGGTGAGACCGCGGTGGCGTGGGACCTGTTCCTCGCCGACACGCAGTCCCCCTCCCGCATCGGCATCGACCGCGCGTTCCTGGCGTCCGGACGGATGGACAACCTGACGAGCGTGCACGCCGGCCTCCGCGCGGTCATCGAGGCCCCGGGGGACGGCGAACACATCCCGGTGTTCGCGGCGTTCGACCACGAGGAGATCGGTTCCTCCTCGCCGTCCGGTGCCGGCGGGCCGTTCCTCGAGGACGTCCTCGCCCGTGTCCAGGAGGGTCTCGGCGCGAGCCGGTCCGAGGCCGCCCGCGCCTTCCGGGCGTCGTGGCTGCTCTCGAGCGACGCCGGACACCTCGTCCACCCGAACCACGCGGAGAAGCACGACCCGACCAACCGCCCGCGCCCGGGCGGCGGTCCGCTCCTGAAGATCAGCGCGAACCAGCGGTACATGACCGAGGCGAAGGGCACCGCCGTGTTCGCGGCCGCGTGCGAGTCCGCAGGGGTGGCGTTCCAGCCGTTCGTCAACGTGAACACCATCCCCGGCGGCTCGACCATCGGGCCGATCGCGGCGACGCGGCTCGGGATCCCGACGATCGACATCGGCGTCGGTCTGCTCTCGATGCACTCCGTCCGGGAACTCGTGCACGTCGACGACCTGGCCGACCTGCACGGGGCCGTCGCCGCCTTCCTCGCCTGACGGCCGGCTGCGGTGGCAGGTCTCCGGGCGCCTAGCCTCCGGAGGCCTGCCGCATCAGCACTGCGACGAACCCGTCGTCCTGGAACACCACGGCGGCGAAGACCACCGCGCTGAGCAGGGTCGCCACCGCTCCGCCGAGCAACGGGACCCAGAAGCTCCTCCGACCGGCGCGCAACCGCACGACGGACCACCACAGGACGAGTGCGAACACCACGAGCATGACGACCGAGCTGACCATCGCCGCGCCGCTGAGCGCGCCCGGGTCCTCCAGCGCGGTGTAGGTCAACTCGAGCTGCTCGCGCACGGTGGAGGCGACGGAGCCGATCGAGAGCGACTGGATCACGCTCACGAGCCCCATCCCGAGGAGCACGAAGGTGAGGAGCACGTCCACCGGGGACGCGCCGAGTCGGCGGACCGTCGAAGGGTCGCCGGTGGCCGGTGCGCCCTGGCCTGTCCGGTCGGCCGTCGCGGGAGGACGTGTCCGGACAGCGGAACGACCGGATCCTCGGGCAGTCCCGGGACCGGCCGACGCAGCAGCGCGCTCACGGTCCTCGCGTTCCTGACGTTCCTGCTCGACCAGGACCGGGTTCACCCACCCCTCGGGCGCGTACTCGCCGTACTGCGGTGCCGGTCGCCCAGCAGGGGCGGCACCAGCGGCCTGCATGCCGGCGCCCGCGGAGTCGGAGGTGATCCGGGCCTCCCGAGCGTCCACCGCGGTCGTCCCGCGCGGCGGGACGACGTCCCACCCGTCCGGGGCGGTCACCGGGTCCGCCCGCCGAGCGGACGCGTCGGCTTGCCGTCGGCGTCGGTGCGCAGTTCGCGCGGGAGCGAGAACATGAGGTCTTCGTGCGCGGTGACGACTTCCTCGACCGTGCCGTAGCCGGCGTCGGCGAGCTGCTCGAGCACCTCGGTGACCAGGACCTCCGGGACGGAGGCGCCGCTCGTCACACCGACGGTCACGACCCCGTCGAGCCACTCCTGCCGGATCTCCTCCGCGTAGTCGACGCGGTGGGCGTCCTTCGCGCCGTACTCGAGGGCGACGTCGACGAGCCGCACGCTGTTCGACGAGTTGGCGGAGCCGACCACGATGACCAGGTCCGCCGCGGGTGCGACCTTCTTGACGGCGACCTGACGGTTCTGGGTCGCGTAACAGATGTCGTCCGAGGGCGGGTTCTCGATCGACGGGTACTTCTCGCGCAGGAGCCGCACGGTCTCCATCGTCTCGTCGACGCTCAGCGTGGTCTGCGAGAGCCACACCAGGTTGTCGGGGTCGGGGACCTGCAGCGCGGCGACGTCGGCCGGTCCGTTCACCAGGATCGTGCGCTCGGGGGCGTGGCCCATCGTGCCCTCGACCTCTTCGTGGCCGGCGTGCCCGATGAGGATGATCGTGCGCTCCGCCTTGGCGAAGCGGGTGGCTTCACGGTGCACCTTCGTGACCAACGGGCACGTGGCGTCGATGGCGTGCAGGTCACGGTCGGCGGCTCCGGCCACCACCGCCGGGGACACACCGTGCGCGCTGAAGACGACGTGCGATCCGCGGGGCACCTCGGCCACGTCGTCGACGAACACGGCGCCGCGCTGCTCGAGCGTGGACACGACGTGGACGTTGTGGACGATCTGCTTGCGCACGTACACCGGCTCGCCGTACTGCTCGAGCGCCTTCTCGACCGCGACCACGGCCCGGTCGACGCCCGCGCAGTAGCCGCGCGGCGCCGCGAGCAGCACCCGCTTGCTCCCGCTGACCGGCACGTCCCGCAGCCGCCCGCGCGCTGCGGGGACCCGCGGCGGGGCGAGCGGGACCGAGTGGCCGTTGGTGATCGTCACGTCCCCGATGATAGGTGAGCAGGACCCGCGCAGCCTGGGCACGGACGAGCCTGTGGAGAACGCACCGACGGCCGGGATGTCACCGGCGTCCGACACGATGGTCCGCACGACCGGGAGGAGCACGATGGCGATCGAACAGGGCCCGCCCACGGCGGAGGACCCGTGGCCCGTCGCGCTGCTCGGCGCGAAGCTCCGCGACTGGATCGACCGCCTCGGCGTCGCCTGGGTCGAGGGCGAGGTCACGCAGTGGAACGTCGCCGGCGGCAACGTCTACGGCAAGCTCAAGGACGTCGAGGTGGACGCCACCGTGTCCTTCTCGATCTGGTCGAGCGTGCGTTCCCGCGTGCCGACCGACCTCAAGCAGGGTGACCGCGTCGTCGCCGCGGTGAAGCCGAACTACTGGGTCAAGGGCGGCTCGCTGACCATGCAGGTCGTCGAGATGAAGCACGTGGGCCTCGGGGACCTGCTCGAACGGCTCGAGCGGCTCCGGCGCACCCTGGCCGAGGAAGGGTTGTTCGCCCCGTCCCGCAAGAAGCGCCTGCCGTTCCTGCCGCACCGCATCGGCCTCGTCACCGGCAAGGACTCCGACGCCGAGAAGGACGTCAAGCGGAACGCGCAGCTCCGGTGGCCGCAGGTCGAGTTCCGCACGGTGCACACGGCCGTGCAGGGCGACCGCGCCGTCGCCGAGGTGACGGCCGCGATCCAGGAGCTCGACGCCGACCCGGAGGTCGACGTCATCATCGTCGCGCGCGGCGGCGGCGACTTCCAGAACCTGCTCGGCTTCAGTGACGAAGGTCTCGTCCGGGCCGCCGCCGCCGCGAACACCCCCATCGTCTCGGCCATCGGACACGAGGCCGACCGGCCGATCCTCGACGAGGTCGCGGACCTCCGGGCCTCCACCCCGACCGACGCGGCGAAGCGCGTCGTCCCGGACGTCGCCGAGGAACTCGCGAACGTCCGCCAGGCGCGGGCACGGCTCGGCCTGCGGCTCTCACACACCCTGTCGGTCGAGGCGGACCGGATCGCGGCGCTGCGGTCGCGGCCGGCGCTCGCGTCGACGGCCTGGCTCGTGGACACGCGTGCGGAGGAGGTCGCGCGCGACCTCTCCCGCGCACGGGAACTCCTCGACCGCCGGATCGAGCGGTCCCACGCCGACGTCGGGCACCTGACGGGTCGACTCCGGGCCCTGTCCCCGCGTGACACGCTCCGGCGCGGGTACGCGATCGTGCAGACACGGGACGGCGCGGTGGTCCGCGGTGCCGACGAGCTCGACGGCGCGACCGCGGTGCACGTGACGCTGGGGGCGGGGACGGCGGTGGGCACACTGGAAGCCGACGGTCCGGGTCCGGACGGTTCCGGCGCCGGCGGGGCAGGCGAGGACGCGGCTTGATCCGGGAGGCCCGTCCCGGTCGGGTGCGCCGCGCTCCGTCCGCCTCGCCGCGGCTCCTCCACAGGTGCTGCCGGGCAGCGGAACCGTCGGTGGCGGCTCGGTAGGATCGGGTCGTGTCTTCCGAGCAGCAGTCCGAGCAGCCCGACGTCCGCTCGTTGAGCTACGAGGCGGCGCGTGACGAACTCGTCCGTGTCGTCGCCGAACTCGAGCAGGGGTCCGCGACCCTCGAGCGTTCCCTCGGCCTGTGGGAGCGCGGGGAGGCCCTGGCGGCTCGCTGCGAGGAGTGGCTCATGGGGGCCCGAGCCCGCCTCGACGCCGCGCGTGCCGCCACGGAAGGCGGGTCCGCTGCGGAGGACCCCGCGATCGGTGGTGCACGATGACCGATCCCGACACCGGGCGACCGATCGTCGCCGAGCTCGGCCGTCCGGAGACCCCGGAGGAGACCTGGGCGCGGAAGGACACCGCTCGTCGTGCCCGCCGTGAGCACCAGACGGCGTTCAACCTCGTCCTGGCGCTCATCGCGTCGCTCGGCATCGTGCTGTTCCTCGTGGCGGTCGTGGTCCGGCCCGACCAGGCCGTCGACCGTGCCGTGGACTACCGGCAGGTGGCGCAGCAGGCGGACGTGTCCGGCGCGAGGCTGCTGGTCCCGACCCTGCCGTCCGGCTACACCTCGAACCACGCCGACTACCAGTCCGGCTCCGCACGCGGCGTCGCCGTCTGGACGATCGGCCTGCTGACGCCCGACGAGCAGTACATCGGCATGCACCAGGGCATCGACGCGAACGACACCTGGATCGCCGACCAGCTCGACCAGAAGGCCGCCACCGGTTCCCGCGACATCGGCGGGGTGGAGTGGACCGTGTACGACCGGCGCGACGAGGGCAAGGACGCCGGCAACAACGCGTACGCCCTCGTGACGACCTCCGGCCGGGACACCGTCGTCCTCGCCGGGACCGCGGACGACCGCTCCTTCCGCGCCGTCGCGACCGCGGTCGGCGCGGAACTCCGCGACTAGCCCCGCGTGACCGGTGCCCCGCAGACCGCACGCAGCACCGGACCGACCACGACCACCCCGACCCCCCTCCCGACAACCCGAACGCCCGAGGAACGAACCACGATGACCGACCGCGCCGCCTCCTCCCCAGCCGAGGCCCTCCGACTCCTCGTCGAGGGCAACGCACGTTTCGCCGCTGACAAGCGCCGGACGGGCCGGATCGACCCCGAGCGACGCTCCGAGCTGCAGGGCTCGCAGGCTCCGTTCGCCACCGTCCTCGGCTGCTCGGACTCGCGCGTGCCGTTCGAGCACGTGTTCGACGCGGGCATCGGGGACGTCTTCGCGATCCGGAACGCCGGACAGATCGTCGACGACGTCGTGCTCGGCTCCATCGAGTTCGCCGTCGTCGCGCTCGGCACCCCGCTGGTGGTCGTGCTCCGGCACACGAAGTGCGGAGCGGTCGCCGCAGCCCGGTCCGGGGAGCCGGTCCCCGCGCCGCACCTGCAGGCCCTCGTCGACGCGATCGCGCCGAGCGTCGAGCGTGTCCGCGCGTCCGACCCCGACGTCGAGCAGGAGTCGGTCGGCGCCGCGCACCTCGAATCGACCCTGAAGGCCATCCTCGACCGCTCCGGCGCCGTCTCCGACGCCATCGCGGAGGGTAGGTTGGCCGTGGTCGGCGCGACCTACGACCTCACCACGGGAGAGGTCACGATCGACACCGTCGTCGGACAGGCCTGACCGGCCCGCACGGCGTCCGCCTGCGCAGTGGCGCCACGGGCGGACGCACGAGCGGACCACGTCCGACGACGACACCGCTCCGGCAGCGACGAGCCGCCGGGCGGGCACCGACACCGCCCGCGACCGCGATCCGGTGTGAGCACCACGAGGAAGGACCACGACGACGTGACCGACACCACCACCCCCGCTGACGGCGAGTTCCGCATCGAGCACGACACGATGGGCGAGGTGCGGGTCCCCGCGTCGGCGCTGTACCGTGCGCAGACGCAGCGCGCCGTGGAGAACTTCCCGATCTCCGGCACGGGCCTCGAGTCCGCGCAGATCGTGGCGCTGGCGCGGATCAAGCGCGCGGCGGCGCTGGTGAACGGCCGGCTGGGCATCCTCGACGACGAGGTGGCCCGGGCGATCGCGACCGCCGCGGACACCGTGATCGGTGGCGAGCACCACGACCACTTCCCGGTGGACGTCTACCAGACCGGCAGCGGCACCTCGTCGAACATGAACATGAACGAGGTCCTCGCCACCCTCGCGTCCCGGACCGCCGGCGCCGAGGTGCACCCGAACGACCACGTCAACGCGTCGCAGTCCTCGAACGACGTCTTCCCCACCTCGGTGCACGTGGCGGTCACGGACGCCCTCATCCGGTCGCTCGTGCCGGCGCTCGACCACCTCGCCGAGGCGCTCGAGCGCAAGGCGTCCGAGTGGGCCGGCGCGGTCAAGTCCGGCCGGACGCACCTGATGGACGCCACGCCCGTCACCCTCGGACAGGAGTTCGGCGGGTACGCGCGGCAGATCCGCCTGGGTATCGAGCGTGTCAACGCCACCCTCCCCCGCGTCGCCGAGGTCCCGCTCGGTGGGACCGCGGTCGGCACCGGCATCAACACCCCGAAGGGCTTCCCGCAGCAGGTCATCGCGCAGCTCGCGGAGGACACCGGCCTGCCGATCACCGAGGCACTCGACCACTTCGAGGCCCAGGGTGCCCGCGACGCGCTGGTCGAGGTGTCCGGCGCGCTGAAGGTCATCGCCGTGAGCCTGACGAAGATCAACAACGACCTCCGCTGGATGGGATCGGGGCCGAACACGGGCCTCGGCGAACTCCACATCCCGGACCTGCAGCCGGGCTCCTCGATCATGCCGGGCAAGGTGAACCCCGTGATCCCGGAAGCCACGCTCATGGTCGCCGCGCGGGTGATCGGCAACGACGCCACCGTCGCGTGGGCCGGAGCGTCCGGCTCGTTCGAGCTGAACGTCGCGATCCCGGTGATGGGCACGGCGCTCCTCGAGTCGATCCGTCTGCTCGCGAACAGCACCCGGGTCCTCGCCGACAAGACCGTCGACGGGCTCGAGGCCGACCTCGAGCGTGCACGTGCATTCGCCGAGTCGTCGCCGTCCATCGTCACGCCGCTGAACCGCGTCATCGGCTACGAGTCGGCCGCGAAGGTCGCGAAGGTCGCGGTGGCCGAGGGCATCACCGTCCGCGAGGCCGTCGTCGCCCTCGGGTTCGTCGAACGCGGTGAGGTCACCGAGGAGCAGCTCGACAGCGCCCTCGACGTCCTCAGCATGACCCGCCCGGCCTGACCCCCGGTCAGCACGAGACGCGAACGAGCCTGTCCCGACGGCAGCGGTGCGGATCGGCAGCGAACAACAGCAACCGCTCCGAACCACGCGAGAACGTGGTGCGGAGCGGTTGCTGTTGTGCGAGACCGGTCTGCGCCGCCACCTCGGCCGGGCAGCGCCGCGCGGCGCCCCTACGCCAGGTCGGGCGAGTCGAGCAGCTCCGTCACGAGTGCCGCGATGGCCGAGCGCTCGGACCGGGTCAGCGTCACGTGCGCGAACAACGGGTGCCCCTTGAGCCGCTCGATCACGCTCGCGACCCCGTCGTGCCGGCCGACCCGCAGGTTGTCCCGCTGCGCCACGTCGTGCGTCAGGACCACGCGCGAGTTCTGCCCGATCCGGGACAGCATCGTGAGCAGGACGTTCCGCTCGAGGGACTGCGCCTCGTCGACGATGACGAACGCGTCGTGCAGCGAACGACCTCGGATGTGGGTGAGCGGCAGCACCTCGAGCATGCCGCGCTCGACGACCTCGTCCAGGACGTTGTCGGACACGAGCGCCCCGAGGGTGTCGAACACGGCCTGCGCCCACGGGTTCATCTTCTCCGAGGCGTCCCCGGGCAGGAACCCGAGCTCCTGGCCCCCCACGGCGTACAGCGGGCGGAACACCATGATCTTCTTGTGCTGCTGCCGCTCGAGGACGGCCTCGAGTCCGGCGCACAGCGCCAGCGCGGACTTGCCGGTGCCGGCGCTCCCGCCGAGGGACACGATGCCGATCTCCGGGTCGAGCAGGGCGTCGATGGCGAGCCGCTGCTCGGCGGAGCGCCCCCGGAGACCGAAGACCTCGCGGTCGCCGCGCACGAGTGACACCGAACCGGCGGCGTGCACGCGGCCGAGGGCGGAGCCGCGCTCGGAGGAGATGACGACCCCGGTGTTGACCGGGACGCCGTCGAGGTCGGGGATGCGGAGCTCCTCGGTCTCGTAGAGCGCCGTGACCTGGTCGCCGGACACCTGCACCGTGGTGATGCCCGTGTACCCGGTGTCGACGGCGAGTTCGGCGCGGTACTCCTCGGCGGCGAGCCCGATGGACGCGGCCTTCACCCGGAGCGGCAGGTCCTTCGACACGACCACCACGTCGAGCCCGTCGTTCGCGAGGTTCATCGCGACCGCGAGGATGCGCGAGTCGTTGTCGCCGAGCTGGAGCCCGGACGGCAGGACGGACTGGTTGGAGTGGTTCAGCTCGACGCGGAGCGACCCGCCGTCGCCGACCGCGACCGGGAAGTCGAGTCGTTCGTGCTCGACCCGCAGTTCGTCGAGGATGCGCAGTGCCTGCCGGGCGAAGTAGCCGATCTCCGGGTCGTTGCGCTTGGACTCGAGCTCGCTGACGACCACGACGGGCAGGACGACCGCGTGCTCGTCGAAGCGGAAGAGGGCGCGGGGATCGCTGAGCAGCACCGAGGTGTCGAGCACGTAGGTGCGCTGGGCGACCGACGTCGGCGCCGACACTGCTGACGAGGTTCCGCGGGAGACGTTCTGAGAGGTCACGACCACTCCATCCCCGGGCCGCGAGCGACCCGGTCCATGTCCTCGACGCGGCCACTGGAGCGGTCCCGGAGCACCGACCGTGGCCGCTCCGACCGGGCGCGTTGCCCGATGCGGCCAAGCTACGACGGGCGCGCCCGTCGCACCAGCGACACGCCTGGTCACGCGGTTACGGTCGTGTGTCGGCCGGCTGAACGTCCGGGAGGCGCAGCGCGGCCGGGCGGGCCACCGTCGTCCGGCGGGCGCTCGCCCCGGGCCGTGGCCTCGCGGCCCCCGAGCACGGGGACGAGGAGGTGGCGGATCAGGCCGTCATGGTGGCGTACGAGACGCAGGCGTCCCGGAACATCCCGAGCGTCTCGTCCGTGGTGGACGCGAACACCGAGACCCGCACCTCGCCGAGGCGGGCGGTCGCGGTGACGCCGTGGTTGTGCAGCGCGGCACTCAGCGCGGTGAGTCGACCGGCGCCGGGACGGAGCACGACGATGCCGGAGCGCTCGGCGGGTTCGCGGCTCGAGCCGACCGGCAGGCCGAACTCGTCGGCGACGGCGAGGACGCGGTCGACACGGTCGGCGACGCGCTCCTGCACGGCGGCGACCCCGACGCCGGCGAGCCGTTCCAGGGACACGGCGAGCCGGGCCTGCGACACCGGGTCCACCCGCGACATGCTGAAGGCCGCCGCCCCCGGGCGCACGCTGGGCACCTCGGTCGGCCAGCCGGTCGTGCCGTGCGGGCCGGACAGTGCCGGCTTGATGCGCTCGAGGGCCCGGTCGCTGAACGACACGAAGCCGGTTCCCCACCCGGCGTGCAGCCACTTCTGGCCGCCGGTGGCGACGACGTCCGCCACCTCGTACGGGGCGTCGACGACACCGAAACCCTGGATGGCGTCGACGATGAGCAGACGGTCGCCGATGACCTCCCGGATCGCGGCGAGGTCGGCGCGGTAGCCGGTGCGCCAGTCGACGAGGGACAGCGCGACCGCCGTCACGTCGTCGGTGAGCCGCTCGCGGACCAGCTCGGGTGTGAGCCAGCCGGCGCCGGACTCGATGACGACGGGCTGCACGCGGCCACCGGTGGCGGACGCCGCACTCGCGAGCGCGAGCGGTAGCGACGGGTACTCGTCGGCGGCGACGAGCACGCCGCCGGTCAGGCCGAAGGCGGTGTGCAGCAGGCCCGGGGTGGTGGCGGTCTGCGAGACGACCTGGTCCTCACGGCGGCGGACCAGGCGGGCGGCGACGGCACGGACGCGTGCGTCCTGCTCGTCGAGCGTCTCCATCGCCCCGAAGCGCATGTGCTCCTGGATGTGGCCGAGGACACGCTGCTCCTCGAGGACGGCGGTCTGCACGGGGCCGAACGCGGCGTGGTCGAGGTAGCCGGGCTCCTCGGCGAAGCCGGCGACGTACTCGTCGATCGTGGTCACGGGGTGCACCTTCCAGTGGGCAGAACCCTGTGAGCCTACTGGGACCCGCCGACGCGGTCGAATGCAGTCCGCGGAACGCCAGGCCCGGCAGGACCGGACCGCCGTGCCGTCCGACCCGACCTCGACCCTGTGGAGCGGTTCAGCCGCCGAACCGCCGGGAGCGCAGGCCGAAGTCGCGGACCGCGCGGAGGAAGTCGACCTCGCGGAGGTCCGGGTAGAAGGCCTCGACGAAGTAGAACTCGCTGTGCGCGCTCTGCCACAGCAGGAAGTCCGACAGCCGCTGCTCGCCGGAGGTCCGGATCATGAGGTCCGGGTCGGGCTGCCCCTGCGTGTACAGGTGGTCGCCGATGAGCTCGGGCGTGAGGACCTCGGCCAGGGTGTCGAGCGTCCCACCGCCCTCGCCGTGCGACCGGACGATGCTTCGCATGGCGTCCGCGATCTCCCGCCGCCCGCCGTAGCCCACCGCGAGGTTGATGTGGAGTCCGGTGTGGTCCGCTGTGCGTTCCTCGGCCCGCTCGAGCGCGGCGACGAGCTCGGGCGGAAGACCGTCGTTCGACCCCACGTGCTGGACCCGCCACGTACGGTGCTGCGACAGCCGCTCGGCCAGGTCGGCGATGATCCCGACGAGCTGGTCGAGTTCCTCGCCGCCGCGGCCCTTCAGGTTGTCGGCGGAGAGCAGGTAGAGCGTGACGACCTGGATGTCGAGGTCCTCGCACCAGGACAGGAACTCGGGGATCTTCGCGGCGCCGGCCCGGTGGCCGTGTGCTGCGGTCTCGAGCCCGAGCTGCCGGGCCCACCGGCGGTTCCCGTCGACGATCATCGCGACGTGCTTGGGCTTCTGCGCGCCCTCGATCTCGCGACGGATGCGGTTCTGGTACGCGCGGTAGAGAAGCCCACGCCCCGCCCAACCCAGCCTGCCCGTCACGCGTCGACTGTAGTGCAACCACCCCTGGTGCCGACTCCCAGCCACGGTGCCGTCCGGTGGTCGTAGCGTCGAGGGCATGCAGTCAGACCAGGACGCGCCAGCACTCCCCCACGTCCCGTTCACCGAGGAGGCGAGCGCGGACGCCGCCACGGCCGACGCACCTCGCCCGGCCTGGCGCGGGTGGATCCACGCCGGCACGTTCCCGTTCGCCGTGGCGATGGGCATCGTGCTCATCTCGCTCGCGGCCACACCCGCCGCGAAGGCGGCGAGTGCGGTGTTCATGGCGACGTCGATGGTCATGTTCGGCGTCTCCGCCACGTACCACCGGTTCCCGTGGGGTCCGGTCGTCAAGCGCGTGCTGAAGCGCATCGACCACACGAACATCTTCCTGCTCATCGCGGGCACGTACACGCCGGTCGCGGTCTGCGCGCTGCCGCACACCCTCATGGTCGTGGTGCTCTGGGTGATGTGGAGCGGAGCCCTGCTCGGCGTCGCGTTCCGCGTGTTCTGGATCGGCGCGCCCCGCTGGCTGTACGTGCCCCTGTACCTGGCGCTCGGATGTGCGGCGTTCCTCATCCTGCCGCAGCTCTTCGCGGCGAGCGTCCCGATGACCGTGCTCGTCCTGGCCGGCGGTGTCGCGTACATCCTCGGTGCCGCGGTCTACGGCTTCAAGCGACCGGACCCGTCACCGACCTTCTTCGGCTTCCACGAGGTCTTCCACGCGCTCACGGTCGTCGCCTTCGCCGCACAGTGGGCCGGCATCCTCGTGATCGCCCTCGACCCGGTGCGCTGACCCTCCGAGACGCCCCCGTCTGCTCGGGACCAGCCGCACGACGGACGGGAGGCTCCCCACCAGCTGGTGGGGAGCCTCCCGTCCGTCGTGGCGCGCGTCAGCCGCGCTCGGTGTCGTCGCCGACGTCGGCTCGGCCGTCCTCGGCCGCCCGCCGTGCCGGGTCGTCGGTCGCGGCGCCGTCGGGGCGCTCGCCCGCGACTTCGGCCTCGAGGCGCTCCCGCACCTCGGCCCGGTAGCGGGTGCGACGGATGCGTCGGGTCATGTCGAGCACGAGCAGGATCGTCACGATCGCGACGACCGCGATGGCCACGAAGCCGGCGACCCCGGGGGTGACGTCGACGTCCGGGACGCCACTCGGGCTCGGGCTGGGGGTGGCTGCCAGTACGGCTGCGATGGTGCTCACGCGTGCGCGTCCTCTTCGGATGGGATCCCTGCGAACAGGTCGGACTCGGGGAGCTCGGTCGGCACACGGGCCTCGACGAGCTGGTAGTCCTCGGTCGGCCAGACCTCGGCGAGCAGGTCGTTCGGCCAGTAGAAGAACGGACTGTCCGGCGGCACCTGACTCGCGTGCGCCCGGAGAGCGGCGTCGCGCGCCTCGAAGTACTCGTGGACGTCGACGTGCGTCGTCGCGAGGTCCGGTCGGTCCGCGAACCGTTCCACCCACTCGCCGAGCTGCTCGAGGAGCGGGTTCTCGGGGTCACGCTCCCGCAGGGCCTCGTGGAAGGCCGTGAACCGGCGGGGGTTCATGGTGCGCTCGTAGTACAGCTTCGACACCGACCAGGCGGGCCCGGCCTCCGGGTACTTCTCGGGGTCGGCGGCGTCCCGCCACGCGGCGACGGACACCTCGTGCGTCCGGATGTGGTCCGGGTGCGGGTACCCGCCGTTCTCGTCGTAGGTGACGAGGACGTGCGGGCGGAAGCGTCGGACGACCCGGACCAGGGCCTCGGTGCTGTACTCCAGCGGGACCGTCGCGAAGGTGCCGGGGCGGACCGTCTCGCCCTGCTCGGTGTCCGGCAGCCCGGAGTCGTGGTAGCCGAGCCAGAGGTGGTCGATCCCGAGGGCTGCCTGCGCCGCCGCCATCTCGGTCCGGCGGAACCCGGCCATGTCGCGGTGCGCGCGGGCCTTCGACGCGTCGGACAGCTGCTCGTTGAGGATGTCCCCAGCCTCACCCCCGGTGCAGGAGACGACGAGGACCTCCGCGCCGTCGGCCACGTACTTCGCCGCGGTCGCCGCCCCCTTGCTCGACTCGTCGTCGGGGTGGGCGTGCACGGCGAGCAGACGACGGGGCACAGCGTTCCTCCACTGCTCACGGACCTTCGGACGCGGGTGACGCACGGCGAGCGTGAACTACCCTGGGATCAGGATAATCACCCCGGGAGCCCCGAACTGTCCGATCAGCACGACGCCCCACCAGCAGGGCCCGCAGCAGCCGGTAGCGCAGCACTCGCCGACCGTGCGGCGTTGGACGACCGCTACGGACGGACCACCGAAACCCGGCGCCGGGGCAGGCTGCTCGCGATCGTCACCGCGGTCGCGATCGCCGTGGTCTTCGCCGTCTGGGCGATCTGGGCGGGGCCCGGGCAGACCGACCACGGGCTCGACACGGACGACGTCGGGTACGAGGTCGTGTCGGACCACCAGGTCGTCGTGCACACGCAGCTGGCGGTCGACCCCGGCACCGAGGTCGAGTGCGCGGTGCAGGCACTCGACAAGGGCTACACGATCGTCGGCTGGCGGGTCGTGACGGTCCCGGCGGACGACCAGCGCAGCCGCTCGCTGTCGACCCCCGTCAACACCACGTCGCGAGCCGTCACCGGCTTGATCCACTCGTGTTGGGTTCCCTAGACTGCTCGGAATCACGATTCGAGACCGGCCGCCGGCCGGTCTCGATTCTTTTGCGCCACACGCCGTCACCGGTCCCGACCGTCGCGGCCGAAGGGAAACGACATGAGCAACGACACGCAGGGCACCTGGCTGACCCAGGAGGCGTTCGACCGTCTCACCGCCGAGCTCGAGCAGCTCACCGGCCCGGCCCGCATCGAGATCGCGAGCCGCATCGAGGCCGCGCGCGAAGAGGGCGACCTCAAGGAGAACGGCGGCTACCACGCCGCCAAGGACGAGCAGGGCAAGATCGAGGCCCGCATCCGCTCGCTCACCGAGCTGCTCAAGCACGCGACCGTCACCGAGGCCGCGTTCGACGGCACCGTGGAGCCGGGCACCGTCGTCACCGCCACCATCGCGGGTGACCCCTCCACCTTCCTGGTCGGCAACCGCGAGATCGTCGCCGAGGGCTCGGACCTGACCGTCTACAGCCCGGTCAGCCCGGTCGGTGCCGCCATCGTCGGCCTCCGCGCGGGCGAGAAGACGACGTACACGGCCCCGAACGGCAAGGAGATCGCCGTCGAGGTCACGAAGGTCGAGCGGTACGAGCCGTAAGGCGTCCGCGGCGCGCGGGCAGGGCGTCCCAGACCTCGGACCACGTCGCTTCGAACGCGACGGGGTCGATCCTGCCCGCACGCAGCGCCTCCTCGGCCGACGACAGCGCGTCGAGGGCCACGGCCATGAGCCGCGCGTCACCGTGGACCTCCGGCCGACCGCTGCCGTGGAAGGTCGTCACGGTGAGGGTCCGGACGAGCGGCCGGAGTCGACGCGTGCACCGACGCAGCACGAGGAACCCCAGCACGTACACCGCCGTCCCGACGACCGCCCCGACCGAGGGGGCCGAGGTCCACGAGACGGTGACGACGCCGGCGAGCACGACGCCGACCAGGGGCCACGCGTGGGCCGCCCGGAGCACGGCTCGCTCACGGGTGTCGGTCCCCGGCGGGTGGACGACGAGTGTCCGGGTCGCCCACATGGTCCGACCGACCGGACGGACGTCGAGCCGGCCCCAGCGGTGCGCCCCGTCCAGGATGCGTGCCCGGACGGCGCCGGCGAGCGTCACCGGGACCGGTCCGCGACGGGTACCGCGGCGGTGGGCAGGGCCGCGGCGGGCACGACCGCGGTGACCTCACGGTGGGTGAGCGCACGTCGGCACGGGAAGCAGACCAGGTCCCCGACGGCGACGTCGGCCGGCACGACGAGCACGGCACCGTCGGCGGCAGCGACGACGGCCGTCGACCGGGGCGCGGTGGTCCGACGGCCGATGAGCCGCGCCTCGTCGAGGACCGCGCACGCCGGCAGCACCGCGTCGAGGTCGAGCACGAGTCCGTCACCGGTCCGGGTCACCCCGGTCACCGCCGCGACCGCCACGCTCATCCCGCGTGGGGTCCAGTCGCGCGGTCGGTAGCGGGGCGGCGCCTCCTCGGCCGTGTGCACGCACGGGGTGCCCGCGACGTCGGCGAGACGCGCCATCGACACGGCACGGACACGCACGTCGTCGATCGTCGGTTCGGTGTGCACGGGCCAGGCGGTCGCGTCGAGCGGGTCGGGGACGGAGGCGCGGAGCGACGGGAGGATCGCGGTGAGGGTCATGCCGACCAGCGTCGCCCCGCCGGCACCGCCCGGCGCCGTTCCTCACGGAGCGCTGACGCCCCGGCACACGATCCGTGCGTCCCGCTGACGCCTCGGCCCGTCCGCGACGAGCGTGGGTCAGTGCGTGAGCTGCTCCGGGCGGAAGCCGGCCTCCTGCAGACGGGCCATGACCTCGTCGGCGTGCTCCGGCCCGCGTGCCTCGATGGACAGGTCGAGCGCGACCTCGCTGATCACGACGCCCTGGCCGTGGCGGGTGTGCAGGACCTCGACGACGTTCGCGCCGGCGTCCGAGATGATCTGTGAGACGCGGGCGAGCTGACCCGGGCGGTCCGGCAGCATGATCCGGATCCCGATGTACCGGGACGCCGCGACGAGACCACGGGTGATGATCCGCTCCATCATGAGCGGGTCGATGTTCCCGCCGCTGAGGAGCACCACGGTCCGACCGGTGTCGTGCACCGCGCCCGCCATGATCGCCGCGACGCCGACTGCGCCGGCGGCCTCGACCACGAGTTTCGCCCGCTCGAGCAGCACGAGGAGTGCCCGGGCGACGTCGTCGTCGGACACGGTCACGATCTCGTCGACCAGGTCGCGGATGATCGGGAAGTTCATGTCGCCCGGCCGCGCGACCGCGATGCCGTCGGCGATCGTCGGACTCGTCGCGATCGTGACGGGCTCGCCGGCCTCGATCGACGACGGGTAGGCCGCCGCGTTCTCCGCCTGCACGCCGATCACCCGGATCTCGCGGTCCAGTCGCTCGGCCATGCCCTTGACCGCGATCGCGATCCCGGAGATGACACCGCCGCCACCGATCGGGACGACGACCGTGTCGACGTCGGGGACCTGGTCGACGATCTCGAGACCGACCGTGCCCTGCCCGGCGATCACCGCGGGGTGGTCGAACGGCGGGATGAACACCGCTCCGGTCCGGATGGCGAAGTCCTTGGCGGCCGAGAGCGCCTCCTCCACCGAGTGTCCGCGCAGCACGACGTCGGCGCCGTACCGGCGGGTGGCCTGCAGCTTCGGCAGGGCGACGCCGACCGGGGTGAAGATCGTCGCCGGGATGCCGAGCTCGCGCGCGGCGAACGCCACCCCCTGCGCGTGGTTGCCGGCGCTGGCGGCGACGACACCGGCCTCCCGCTGCTCGGACGACAGCGTGGACAGCCGGTTGTAGGCGCCGCGCACCTTGTAGGCGCCGGTGCGCTGCAGGTTCTCGCACTTCAGGTGCACGGGCGACCCGAGCAGTCCCTCGAGGAACTTCGACGTCTCCATCGGGGTCACGCGCGCGACCCCGGCGATCGTCTCGCGCGCGGCCTCGATGTCGGCGAGCGTCGGGATCGGGGATGCAGTCGTGTCGGTCACGGTCCCATCATCGTCGGTCGCGGAGCGGTCGCGTGCCACGTGACGCTCAGTTGGTGCTGGCGGTCCCCGGTTCGGCCGCGGGCTGGTCGTCACTGCCCGGGGCCGGCACGTCGTCGCCGACCTGGTGACGGCGCCGCCGGAGGAGCTGGATGCGGCCGTGTTGGCCGCGCTTCGGGGTGGCCTCGCGGACGTGTTCGGAGTCGAGCCCGCGCCAGCGGCCGCTCGCGATCGTCGTGACCATCGCGTTGAGCGTCGCGATGAGGGGGACCGCGAAGAACGCCCCGGCGATGCCGGCGAGACCGGACGCGGCCGTCACGCCGAGCACGACCGCGAGGGGGTGCACCTTGACGGCGTTGCCCATCACGAGCGGCTGCAGGATGTGGCCCTCGATCTGCTGGACGAGCAGGACGACGCCGAGCACCAGGACCGCGGCGAGCGGGCCGTTGAAGATGAGGGCGACGAAGACCGCCAGAAAGCCCGTGACGATCGCACCGACGACGGGGATGAAGGCACCGAGGAACACGATCGCGGCGATCGGGATGACGAGCGGCATGCCCCCGAAGAACAGTCCGACGATGAACGCACCGAGACCGATGCCCACCGCGTCGACGAACGCCACGAAGATCTGCACGCGGATGAAGCTCGTCAGGGTGATCCACCCCGCGACACCCGCACCGTCGACGGTGGCCCGGGCCTTGCGCGGGAAGAGCCGCACGGTCCAGCGCCAGACGTTCTTGCCGTCGATGAGCAGGAAGATCGTGGTGAAGAGGATGATGAAGAGCGCCTCGAACACGTGCGTGGCGCTCGACCCGGCAGTGGCGACACCGGACAGGATCGTCCCGGTGTTGTCCTGCACCCAGGTCGTCGCCTCCTTGATCCAGTTGTCGACGTCTGCCTGTGAGATCCCGAACCCGGAGTTCAGCACGAACTCCCGCACGTTGCCGAACTGCGACACCGTGCGGTCCCGGAGCGAGGGGTACGACGCGATGATCTGGTCGATGACGAGCCAGAGCAGCCCTGCCACCGCGGCGAGCCCGCCGAGCAGACTGAGGATGACGGCGAGCCACTTCGGCACACGGTGACGCTGCAGCCAGTTCGAGATCGGCACGAGCAGCGCGGAGATCACGATGCCGACGAGGAAGGGGACGAGGATGTCGCTGAACACGGTCATCAGCCACACGAAGAGCGCGATGACACCGGCGATGACGAGCACCCGCCATGAGAACGCTCCGGCGATCCGCATGCCGATCGGCACCGATTCCTCGACCACGGGGTCGGGGTGTGTCTTCTTGACCCAAGCCATGCGCTCACTGTATCCACGGCATGCCGCACGGGTACCGGAGGCGGCACGCGTCGGGCCAGCACGCGGTGTCGGGCCCGCTCGGTAGCGTTCCCCCATGGTCAGGACCACGCTCTCCGCCGCCGAGGCCCGACGGGTGGCCCTGGCCGCCCAGGGGTTCGGACGCCCTCGACCCGACGCCGTCACGGCGCGGGCTGTGTCCGCCACCGCGGCACGCCTCGGTCTGTTGCAGATCGACTCGGTCAACGTCTTCGAGCGGAGCCACTACCTGCCCCTGTTCGCCCGCCTCGGCGCGTACGACAAGGCAGCCCTCGACCGCATCACGCTCACCCAGCGCAGCCCGTGGCTGGAGTACTGGGCGCACGAGGCGGCGTTCGTCCCGCGTGACGACCTCCGCCTCTTCCGCTGGCGGATGGACGCGTACCGGGAGCGCGACACGACGCGACCGAACCGCGCGGCCGGGCTCGAACGGACCGCACGCGTGCGCGGTGAGCTCCTCGCGCTGCTCGCGGCGGAGGGGCCGCTGCCGGCGAGCGCCGTCGAGCACGAGTCGAACGTCCGCCGGGGTCCGTGGTGGGGATGGAGCGACGTCAAGCACGGGCTGGAACAGCTCTTCCGGTGGGGCGACGTCGTCAGCGCGGGCCGGGCCGGCTTCGAGCGGGTGTACGCCCTCCCCGACCAGGTGTTGCCGACCGGGTTCTTCGCGGCCGCCCCGGACCGGCCCGACGCCGTCCGGGAGCTCGTCCGACGATCGGCCCGGGCGGTGGGCGTCGGCACCCGGGCGGACCTGGCGGACCACCACCGGTTGCGCTCCGACGACACCGCGGCGGCGATCGCCGACCTCGAGGACGCCGGCGAGCTCGTCCCGGTGTCGGTGGCGGGCTGGAAGGACCGCGCGTGGATGCACGTCGACGCTCGCGTGCCCCGACGGATCGACTCAGACGCCGTGCTCAGCCCGTTCGACCCGGTCGTCTGGTTCCGACCGCGCGCGGAGCGGGTGTTCGGCTTCCACTACCGGATCGAGATCTACACGCCGGCTCCGAAGCGGGTGTTCGGCTACTACGTGCTCCCGGTGTTGCAGGACGACGCCCTGGTGGGACGGGTCGACCTCAAGAGCGACCGGCAGCGCGGGGTGCTGCACGTGCGGACCGCGTGGCACGAGCCGGGGGCGGTCGTGGACGTCGAGCGGCTGGCCGCGCTGCTCCGTCGGACGGCCGCGTGGCAGGGGCTCGGGGACGTCGAGGTCACCGATCGTGGAACGGCTGCCGCGGCCCTCGCCGGCGCACTGGGCGTCCGACCGCTGCCGGGCGACCCGACGAGCGGGACCGCCTAGAACTGGACGCGCGGCGGTTCCGCGATGGCGGCCGGCTCCGCCGTCTCGAAGAACGGTGCGGGACCGACTCCGCGGCGCTTCGCGAAGGTGGAGGTCGGGAACGACTTCACCTTGGTGTTGAGTTCACGGACGCCGCCGTTGTAGTGCCGGCGCGCGGACTGGATCTTGTCCTCGGTGGCGACGAGCTGCGACTGGAGCTCGAGGAACGCCTGGCTCGACTGGAGCTGCGGGTAATGCTCGGCCACGGCGAACACGCTCTTCAGCGCCTTCTGCATGTGCCCTTCGGCCGTCGACGCCGCGACGGCGTCCCCGGCGGCGAGCGTCTCGGAGCGGGCCGTGGTGACCGCGGAGAAGACGGACTGCTCGTGCGAGGCGTACCCACGGACGGTGTCGACGATCGTGGGGATCAGTTCGGCTCGCTGCTGCAGGTGCTCGGCGATCTCCGACCAGGCGCTGTCGACCCGTCCCTGGAGCGCGACGAGCGACTTGTGACTGACCCAGAGCCAGATCCCGATCACCACGAGGACGACGACCACCACGCCGACCACGATGAGCGTCGTGATGAGTCCGGTGTCCATTCGGTCGTGCTCCTCTGCGCGTCGGGCCGCGGTCGTGCCGGACCACTCGGGTCCGTCGGGTGGACCAGGGCGGTCCTCGACGATCTTACCGAGCAGGCCGGACCGCCTTCGTCGGGGACGGATCTTCACGGCCGATTCCCGAGTGCCGCCCACCCCGCTCGCGGGACACGTCCGGTTCCGCCGGTGATGCGCGCGGAACCGGCCGGCACGCCCGCGGGGGGTGTTGACCCAGGCCGTCGGATCACGTGGGATGGAGGGGATGGACACGGCAGGGGGCGACGTGGCACACCGGAGCACGCGGGGGACGTCCGGCGACGACCCGCCGCGGGCGCGGGGACGGACGGCGGTGCGTGGCACGGTCGCCCGCCTGGTGGTCGCCGTCACCGGTCTCGTCCTGGCCCCCCTCGTCCTGTTCCCGGTCGACGCCGTCCCGGCGGTCGCCGCCCCGTCGGACGCCGTCCCGGCCGTCGCCGCGCCGCCGACCCTGCCCGGTGCCGACACGACCGCGCCCCCGACCGGGCCACCCGTCTTCTCGAACCCGGTCCCGGCACCCGCGCCGAGCCCGTCGCCGACCCGGACACCGGTCGCTCCCCCGTCGAGTGACACCCCGACGGCCCCGACCATCGTCGACCCCGGTGACCTCACGACCGACCTCGCCCGGTTCTCGGGCCGCGCCTCCCCCGGCCACGCCGTCCGTGTCGCCGACCCCGCCGTCCCCTCCGCCACGATCTGCCGTGCGACAACGCGGGCCGACGGCTCCTGGTCGTGCGTTGGGACCGTGCACTCGGGACCGGCACAGGTCTTCACCGTCCTGGACACGACGACGTCCTCCCTGCCGAGCGCCGACGCCGCTCCGTCGGACGTGGTCGTCCCGCCCGTGGTCACCACCCGGCGACCGACCACCGGCGCCGTCGCCGGGACCGGGCTGGCCGGCGCGACCGTGACGGTCAGCCGTGCCGGCAGCTCGGCGGTCCGCACCGCGACCGTGGGTCCGGCGGGTACCTGGCACGTCTCCTGGCGGGTCGGGCCCGGAGCGCCCGCCGACGGGACGACCACCGTCACGGCCACCCAGACCGCCAGCACGGCGGACGGCTACCGCTCCGACCTCCGGAGCGCGGTCTCGCCGCCGAGGAGCATCACGATCGACCGGACCGCTCCGGCCGCGCCTCGTGTCACCCGCCCGTCGGCGTCATCGCGGGTCGACGCGCGTGCGCTGGTCATCGCCGGTACAGCCGAGGCCGGGACCATCGTGACCGGCTACGTCGACGACGTGGCCGTCTGCCGGTCGGAGGTGTCGGTGACGGGGTCGTGGTCGTGCCGTGTCGCCGACGTGCTGCGTGGTGGCGTCCACCGCATCAGCGCAGGTGCGCAGGACGCGGCGGGCAACACCTCCCGGGCGGCGACCGCGGTCCCGGTCCGGGTGACCGGCTCGTCCGCCGGCGTGCCGTCGGCGGACGGGACGTCTGCCGGCGGTGCCTCCTCGTCGACCCCGGCTGCGGGCCTCCCGTCCTCCGACAGCGGCACGCCGACGGACTCGTCGCCCCGCCCCGGCTCCGGACCAGGGTCCGGCCGGGGCGACGGCCGGGGCGGCACCGCGGCGGGTGCGCCGCCCGGCCACGGCTCCGACGGCGGCACGGGTGGACGGACCGACTGGTCCGGACCCGCGGGCGACTGGACGGTCGCGACCGCGTACGACCACGCCGTGCCCACGATCCAGTCCTCGTTCTCCTGGCGCACCCTCGTGATCGCGGTCGGCGTCGCGGCGGCGTTCCTCCTCCTCGTGGCGGGTCCGGTCCGCGTCCTCGCCGGGACCCTCCGCGGGCGGCTGCCGCGCCCCGCCTCCCGGCTCACGGGCCGCAACCGCCCGAGGTCGGAACGCAGACGCGGCGACGACGCGGTGCCCACCTGGGTCTCCCTCGCCGTCGGCACGACGCTCGCCGCGGTGGCCACCCTCGTGGGCAGCGGCATCGCCCTCGAGGCACGCTACGTCCGGCTCGCCCTCGCCGTCCTGGCCGGTGTCGGCGTGCTCACCGCCGGCGTCGTGCTCGCGACGCGGTGGGCTGCAGGCGTGAACCGGCACACTGTCACCTTCCGCGTGTCCCCGTGGCTCGTGCTCGCGGCGGTCGTGGCGAGCGGCCTCACTCGGTCCGGGGACCTCTCCCCCGCGCTCGTCGTCGGGCTGCTGCTCGTGCCCGTCGGCCGTACCGACGTCGA
Source organism: Curtobacterium sp. MCBD17_032 (assembly GCF_003234855.1). Taxonomy (GTDB): domain Bacteria; phylum Actinomycetota; class Actinomycetes; order Actinomycetales; family Microbacteriaceae; genus Curtobacterium. The sequence goes on along the minus strand of NZ_QKTO01000002.1, from coordinate 435,944 downwards.
CACCGCGGCCATGCGGCTCGGGAACGGTGTCGCGGCCTGTGCGCGGGGCGCGACCTGGCGCTCGGTGACGCTGCTCGTCCTCGCGGCCGTCGGATGGGTGGTGCACAGCCTGACGAGCGGTCCGGGGTTCACCGCATCGCTCGTGTCCGAGTTCGCCAGCACCCTGTGCGTCGGTGGTCTCGGCGCGCTCGTCGTGACGCTCCTGCCGCTCCGCGGGTCCGCGGGTCCGCGGGGGCAGCCCTGGCAGCCGAGTCCCGCCGGCGGTACGGCGCCCTCGCGGCCGTCGCCGTCGGGCTCGCAGCCGCGGTCTACTCGGGCCCGACCGGGACGCACGTCCCGGTCGCCGCCTGGGCATCGGCCGTCGCGGTGGTCGTCGTCCTCGCGGCAGGCGTGCGCCTCTGGCCCAAGATCCGCTGACGCGTCCCGGCGTCCCGACCGGTCGCCGGTCACGCCGTGCGGTGGCGACCGGCCGGGAGGCCCGACACCCGCCGCGCAGGTCGACCGCCGGTCGGCAGGCCGTCAGTGGGTCGGCGCGGACCGGGCGAAGAGCCCCGGGATCAGCCCGCCGATCTTCGTCCCCACGCACAGGCTGACGAAGGTCGCGAGCGGCGTCGCGAGCGCAGCGGCGTCGAACGTCGCGACCGCGACCAGCCCGACCGTGCCGGGCACGAGCAGCAGGAACGCCGGCCGGAACGACACGGTCGCCGGCACCACCGGCACGATCCGCTCCAGCACACGCATCGCCACGAACAGCAGGGCCGCGGCGAGGCCCGTGGCGACGACGCTGCCGCTGAACGGGGTGAGCAACGACACGACGGCGTAGGCGGTGACCATGACGAGGACCGACGCCGCGGTGAGGCGCCACCCGGAGCCGAAGACCAGGCTGATCCCGGTCGCGAGGACAACCACGGCGACCCACGACACCCAGAGGGCGGGGACGGCCTCCCAGCCGGGGCGGTCGGTCCCGATGCCTGCGACCTCGCCGACGAGTGCGGCGGAGCTCGGGTCGATGCGGAGGCCGGTCACCGCGCTCCCCGCCGCGATCCCGGCGGCCATGAAGCCGAGCATGATGAGCCCCTGCATGAGCCGCGCCGACCCGGTGACGATGTCGGCGGCGGTGAGCTCGAGCAGGGCGTTCGTGATGAGAGCCCCGGGCACGAACACCGCGACCGGTGCACACACGGCGTAGAGCGGCACGTGGTCGAACCCGGTCCCGGCGGCGACGAGCCCGACGACCGCGGTCGAGCAGAACGCGGCGAGGAACGGCACGACGGCGACGGCCTCGCGGAAGCGCCGCAGCAGCAGGCCGATGACCCCGACGAGGGCCCCGACCACCAGCGCGAGGAGGACCGCCCACCACGGGCACCGGAACACCACGGCGAGCCCTGCGGAGGTCAGGGCGTTGCCGAGCACCCACGGCAGCGGGGCCGGTGGTCGCGTCCCCTGCCGGATGCTCCGGACACGCGCGGGGATCTCGGCGAGGGCGATCGCGCCGCGCTCGAGCCCGAGCACCAGGCGGTTCGCGCGGGCGGACTGGCGGAACGAGAGCTCGATGCCCTCGGCGTTGACGATCGTCGCGGCACCCGTCGCCGTCTCGCTGACGATGACGAGCGCGGGCAGCACCCCGATCGCGAGGCCACTCCCGACCCCGGCTGCGTCGCGTGCCTTCTCGAGGGCGGAGCGGACGTCCGTGACCGAGCTGCCGGCGTCGAGGAGCAGCGCGCCGAGCGTGCCGAGGAGCATCCCGACGGGGACGGTCTCGCCGTCGATGACCTCGACGTGGGCCTCGGGGCGCCGGAGGGCGTCCCGGAGGTTCGTCAGCGCGCTCCCGATCCCGACCACGTGGTCAGCGTAACGAGTACGGCGCGTCCTCCGTCTCCGTACCCCCGGAGGGACTCGAACCCTCAACTCGGCGATGGTGAGTCGGATGCCCGTCCGGTCTCCGTACCCCCGGAGGGACTCGAACCCTCAACTCGGCGATGTTGAGTCGGATGCCCGTCCGGTCTCCGTACCCCCGGAGGGACTCGAACCCGCAACTCGGCGATGGTGAGTCGGATGCCCGTCCGGTCTCCGTACCCCCGGAGGGACTCGAACCCTCATCTCGGCGATTTTAAGTCGCATGCCTCTACCGATTGGGCCACGGGGGCGCACGGCCGTGGGCGGCCGGGCCGGAACAGCCTACCGACGCCGGAGGGCGGCCACCCGTCGGGTGACCGCCCTCTCGTCAGCGGATGTGCGGTGCCTACTCGGTCTTCGCCGACTCACCGGCGCCGACGGGCTCGGCTGCCTTCGAGACGTCCTCGGCGGGCGTGGCGTAGGCCGGACCGGCAGCGCCGGCGGGCTGGCCCTCGGCAGGCGAGTCGGCGGCAGGGGCCGCTTCGACCGCCGGCTTCGGACGGGAGGCCCACGCCTCGAACGCCGCGCGGGGCGTCTCGCGGTCGTCGAGCGACGCGATGTCGCGTCCGAGGAAGAAGCCGGAGACCCAGTCCCCGATGACGCGGATCTTGCGCTCCCACGACGGCATGGCCAGACCGTGGTACCCGCGGTGGGCACCCCAGGCGAGGAAGCCCTTCATGGCGAACTTGCCGGACTGGAAGACACCGATGCCGAGACCGAGGCCGGCGACGGCACCGAGGTTCTCGTGCTTGTAGTCCACGGTGGCCTCGTTGCGGAGGGTGGCGACGAGGTTCTTCGCGAGCTGCTTGGCCTGACGGACCGCGTGCTGGGCGTTCGGCACGCACATGCCGCCCACGCCACCACCGGTCAGGTCCGGGACGGCCGCGACGTCACCGCAGGCCCAGGCGTCGGCGACGACCGTGCCCTCGTCGACGATGCGGAGGTCGGGCTGCACCGTGATGCGGCCACGGGGCTCGAGCGGGAAGTCGGTGCCCTTGACCATCGGGTTCGCCATGACGCCGGCGGTCCAGATGATCAGGTCGGACTCGATGACCTCGATCGACTCGTCCTTGGCCTTGAGCTGGCAGACACCGCCGACGGCCGAGGCGAGCTGCGTCTCGAGGTGCACGGTGGCACCGCGCTCGGCGAGGTTCTTGAGCACCCAGTGCGAGGTCTCGAGCGACACCTCGGGCATGATGCGGCCCATCGCCTCGACGAGGTGGAAGTGCGTGTCCTCGAAGGCGATCTGCGGGTAGCTGCTGAGCAGGTCCGACACGAAGGAGCGGAGTTCGGCGAAGACCTCGATGCCGGCGAAGCCACCACCGACGACGACGACCGTGAGCAGACGCTGCCGCTCGGGGCCGGCCGGCAGGTTCGCTGCCTTGGCGAAGTTGGTGAGGATCTTGTCGCGGATCGCCGCGGCCTCTTCGATGGTCTTCAGGCCGATGGCCTCGTCCGCGACGCCCGGGATCGGGAAGGTGCGCGAGACGGCGCCGGCGGTCATGACGATCTGGTCGTACGACTCCTGCCACGGCTCACCGACCGCGGGGGTGATGGTCGCGGTCTTGTTCGCGTGGTCGACCCCGGTGACCTTCGCGGTGACGACGCGGGTCGACTTGAGGTGGCGGCGGTGCGAGACCACGGCGTGACGCGGTTCGATCGACCCGGCGGCGACCTCGGGCAGGAACGGCTGGTACGTCATGTACGGCAGCGGGTCCACCATGACGACGTCGGCTTCGCCGTTGCGAAGGTGCTTCTCGAGCTTCCATGCGGTGTAGAAGCCGGCGTAGCCGCCGCCGACGACGAGGATCTTGGGCACGGTTGTTGATCTCCTTGGGGTGGTTGGACTGCTGGGCGGCTGGTCAGGACTCGCCGCCACCCACCCCGACTCCGGCGTCTGCATCCTCATCATAGGCCCGGCATCCGCACCGGGACGGCGACCAGTCCGCGCGCTCGAGCGCGAGGTCGCCGATGGGGTTGACGCCGGGTCCGGCGGCGAGGGCGTGCCCGACGAGCGCGTGCAGGCACTTCACGCGGGTGGGCATGCCACCGGCGCTGATGCCCGCGATCTCCTCGACGTGCTCGATCGACTCGCGGTCGTCGAGGTACGCCTGGTGCGCTCGACGGTACTGCTCGGCGATCTCCGGGTCCTCGAGGAGGGCGGCCAGCTCGGGCATGACCTGGTTCGCCTCGAGGGTGCTGACCGCGGCGGTGGCTGCCGGGTGGCACAGGTAGTAGAGCGTCGGGAACGGGGTGCCGTTGCCGAGGCGGGGCTTCGTGGACACGACCGTCGGGTTGCCGCAGACGCAGCGGGCCGCGATGCCGATCACGTCACGGGCAGGGCGGCCGAGCTGAGCGGTCACCACCTGCACGTCGTGCGCGGACGGCGGGTCGAACGGAGGGGTCGTCACGGGGACGTGAGCCTACCGGATCACACCCGTCGGCCCTACTCGGAGGACGAGCCGCTGCCCGTCCCGCGACCGGTGTCACTGCTGCTGCCGGTGCCGCTCTCGCCGCGTCGCTCGAGTTCGTCGCCGGTCTCGTCCGACAACCCGGACTCGAGCACGGACGAGAGCATCGACTGCACCCAGTCCACCTTCGGCGTCTGCACCGTGGAGCTGACCGGCGTCCCGGAGTCGGTGGTCGGCGCGGGCGTGGCTGCTGCGTCGGCCTCGGTGCCCATCACGAGGTAGCTCTCCTCGCCCGGGTAGACGTAGAGCAGGCGGTCACGCGCCTGGGCCTCGATGTAGGCCGGGTCGTCCCAGCGAGCCACGTCGTGCTTCTTCTGCGCGACATCGGCCTTCTGCGCCGCGACCTGGCGCTGCATGTCGGTGATCTGCTCCTGCTGCTCCACGAGCGTGCGGAGTGACGGGGCGAGCACCACGACGAAGAGCACGATGATCGCGAGCATGAGCAGGCTGAAGCCGGAGAAGTGCAGCGAGCGGTACCAGGGCTGCCCCGAGGTCGTCCCCTGGGGCATGGCCACGGGGACGCGGCGGACGCGGGGCTTCTGACTGGGCACGACGACGACGATAACGCGGCCCTCGGGGGCTCGGCATCCCGCCGCGCGCGCGTTGCGCACCCTCTCAGCGACGGCTGCCGCCCTGGAGGCCCGCCCGAGCCTCCAGGCGGGCTCGCCTTGCCGAGACGCCCCCACCGAGCCGTGACGCCGCCGCGGAGCTGTGACGCCGCCACCTCGCCGAGACGCCGCCGAATACTGGGGCGTCTCGCGCGCACCGCGGCGTCACGCGCAGACGGGGGCGTCTCGCTCCACCGGCCTGGAGGCACGGCCCGGGTCTCCCGGCTGGCTCGGGTCCCGGGACGTCAACTGACCGAAGGGACGCCGCCGGGCCGCCGAAACGCCGCCACCTCGGCGAGACGCCGCCGGATTCGGAGGCGTCTCGCGCACACCGCGGCGTGACGCGCAGACGGGGGCGTCTCGCTCCACCGGCCTGGAGGCACGGCCCGGGTCTCCCGGCCGGCTCGGGTCCCGGGACGTCAACTGACCGAAGGGACGCCGCCGGGCAGCCGAAACGCCGCCACCTCGGCGAGACGCCGTCGGATTCGGAGGCGTCTCGCGCGCACCGCGGCGTCACGCGCAGACGGGGCGTCTCGGTCCACCGTCCTGGAGGCTGGCTCTGGGCCCCGAGACGCCCTGGCCGCGCCGAAACGCCGCCACCTCGGCAAGACGCCGTCGAATCCGGAGGCGTCTCGCGCGCACCGCGGCGTCGTCCGCAGACGGGGGCGTCTTGGACAGACGGGGGAAGTTCACGCGCATCGGTGGCACGCGCGCGGACGGGGCCATTCCGCGGAACGGCGAGACGCCGCCCTCCGAGCGGAGGACGGCGTCTCGACGGTGCGTGTGATTACAGCGAGGCCGAACGCGGGAAGGCGGAGCGGCCGGCGTAGACCGCCGCGTCGCCGAGCTCTTCCTCGATGCGGAGCAGCTGGTTGTACTTCGCGACGCGGTCCGAACGGGCCGGTGCGCCGGTCTTGATCTGACCACCGTCGACGGCGACCGCGATGTCCGCGATCGTGGTGTCCTCGGTCTCGCCGGAGCGGTGCGACAGGATGGCGGTCATGCCGTGGCGGTGCGCGAGGCTGACCGCGTCGAGGGTCTCGGTCAGCGTGCCGATCTGGTTCACCTTGACCAGGATCGAGTTGCCGGCCTGCTCGTCGATGCCGCGCTGGAGTCGCGTCGGGTTGGTGACGAAGAGGTCGTCGCCGACGATCTGCAGCTTCGAACCGAGCTCGGCGGTCAGGTGGGTCCAGCCCTCCCAGTCGTCCTCGGCCAGCGGGTCCTCGATCGTGGCGAGCGGGTAGTCGCGGGCCAGGTCGACGAAGTACTGCGTGAACTCCGCACTCGAGAGCTGCTTGCCCTCGAAGGAGTACTTGCCGTCGTGGAAGAACTCGGTGCTGGCGACGTCGAGGCCCAGCGCGATGTCCTTGCCCGGGGTGAAGCCGGCCTTCTCGATCGCCGCGAGGAGGAAGTCGAGCGCGGCGCGGTTCGAGGCGAGCTCCGGCGCGAAACCGCCCTCGTCGCCGAGTCCGGTCGCCAGGCCCTGCTTCTTCAGCTCGCCCTTGAGGGCGTGGTAGGTCTCGACACCCCAGCGCAGGGCCTCCGAGAAGGACTCCGCGCCGTAGGGCACCAGGAAGAACTCCTGGATGTCGACGTTGGTGTCGGCGTGCGCTCCACCGTTCACGACGTTCATGAGCGGGACGGGCAGCGTGTGCGCGTTCGGGCCACCGAGGTAGCGGAACAGCGGCAGGTCGACCGAGTCGGCTGCGGCTCGGGCCACGGCGAGCGAGGCACCGAGGATGGCGTTCGCGCCGAGGCGTGACTTGTTCTCGGTGCCGTCGAGCTCGATGAGCGCGGCGTCGACGAGACGCTGGTCGGTGGCGTCGAAGCCCTCGAGCGCCGGACCGATCTCGTCGAGCACGGCCTCGACGGCCTTGAGGACGCCCTTGCCGCCGTAGCGGGACTCGTCGCCGTCGCGCAGTTCGTACGCTTCGAAGGCGCCGGTGGAGGCACCGGACGGGACGAGGGCGCGCGAGACGACACCGTCGTCGAGGAGGACCTCGACCTCGACCGTCGGGTTGCCTCGGGAATCGAGGACTTCGCGTGCGCCTACGGCATCGATCACTGCCACGGGGTACTCCCTGTCGTTGGGTTGTGGTGGTTGCGCTGTCGATCCTAGCGACGCCGCTGCAGCGCGACGCCTGGCTGTGGATGACCGGCGGGCGTCCGTCAGGCGAGCGGACGGAACGCGACGCCCTCGAGCGACGCCGTGTCGGCGCCGACGGTGGCGAACGAGCCGAAGCCCTGCTCCGCGAGGCCGGCGAGCAGGTTCTTCATGTTCTTGGTGCGCTTCTCGAGCCGGACACGGTGGTGTGCGTCGAGCGCCTCGGCCTTCAGGGCAGCCAGCCGCACCGGGTCGACGTCCTTGTCGTACACGAGCACGACGGCATCCGACTCGGCCGAACCGGGCAGCGACACGAGGTCCACGAGCCGCTCGAACCCGAGCGAGAACCCGACAGCCGGGACGTCCTGGCCGAGGAACCGTCCGATCATGCCGTCGTAGCGGCCACCCCCGCCGAGGCTGTAGCCGAAGTCGGGGTGCGCGACCTCGAAGATCGTGCCGGTGTAGTACCCCATGCCGCGGACGAGCGTGGGGTCGAAGCGGAGGTCCACGCCCGGGAGCGCCGCGCGCAGCCGCTCGAGCTCGGCGAACGCGTCGGCGTCCAGCCAGTCCGCCCCGCGCACGCTCTCCCAGTCGGCGGACTCGAGCGCGCGGATCGTGTCGGCCGTGGCGCCCGGGTCGAGGTCGAGCGTCTGGCCGAGCTCCTCCGCGACGCCGACGGCGCCGATCTTGTCGAGCTTGTCGACCGTGATGAGCGCTCGGTCAGCCGCCGCGGGCTCGGTGATCCCCCACGAGGCGAGGAGTGCGAGCAGGATGCGGCGGTCGTTGATCCGGATCGACGTCCCGACGATGCCGAGGGCGTCGAGGGCCGCCGTGGTCGCCCGGATGAGCTCGATCTCGGCGAGCTGCCCGGGCTCCCCCAGGACGTCGATGTCGCACTGCACGAACTGCCGGTAGCGCCCCTTCTGCGGCCGCTCGGCACGCCAGACGGGGGCGATCTGCACGGCGCGGAACACCGTCGGCAGTTCGGCGCGGTGAGAAGCGTAGAACCGGGCCAGCGGGACGGTCAGGTCGAACCGCAGCCCGAGGTCGGCGAGGTCCAGCGGCGCCTCCGCCTGCCGCAGGTCCTCGGTGGTCAGCCCGCGGCGCATCACGGCGAAGGCGAGCTTCTCGTTGTCACCACCGAGTCCGGAGTGCAGGCGAGCGGCGTCCTCGACGACCGGCGTCTCGATCTCGTCGAAGCCGTGACGCGCGTACACACCACGGATGACACCGAGCACGTGCTCCCGCCGGGCCTTGTCAGCAGGGAGGTGGTCTCGCATGCCCCGGGGGGCCGTCACGGTCGTCGCCATGCCGTCAATCTTCGCAGAGCGGCAGCGTCGCTTGCTGCAGCAGTTGTCCGGTGATATGCTGCATCTCAGAACCTCGGCCGGTGCGTGCCTGATCCACGCAACGGCCGTCAGCGGGGGCGGTGTGCTGCAAGCGCCCCCGCGGTTCGAGCGGGATCCCTGTCGGCGTCGCTCCCTGGTGGCGCCTTCTCCCGCTCGCGGGCGTCCTTCTTTTTCGGGTTAGGAGGACGCCCGCTCTTCCACATCCCGGCGTTCGGAGGCGCGGCCGTCTCGTTCGAGACCGCGGCCGGCGGTCTCCAGCATCGCCACCGCGGCGCGGAGACTCGCGACCGGGTCCAGGCCTTGCTCGTGCGCGACGGCCACCTCGGCGAGCATCCCGGCTCCCCAGGCCGGGTCGACCCGGCTCCCGGGCTGCGAGGCGGCAGCGCCGTGGTCAGGGTCGACACGGTCAGGGTCGACACGGTCAGGGTCGACACGGTCAAGATCGACACGGTCAGGGTCGGTTCCGACGAGGCCGTCGGCACCGACGGTGTCGACCGCGGGGGCACCGGTGCCGGCCGTCCCCGGACCGTCGGCAGCACCGGCGACCTCCGAGACGGCGTCGAGCACGGCACCGTCCGTCACCGAGGCCATCGCAGCGTGCAGGTCGCCGCGCTCCTCGAGCCGCTCGAGGAGCTTCACGGCACGCTCGAGCGGTGGCATCGCCCGTGGCACGCCCGTGTAGGCGCTGGTCCGCGAGGACTTCTCGTCCGCCTTCGCGGCACGCCAGACCCGGATGACGTCCTCGACGGTGTGCGCTTCCTCGTCACCGAAGACGTGTGGGTGACGGCGCTGCATCTTCTCGCGCACCGTCTCGGCGACGTCGTCCAGGTCGAACCGTCCCTGCCGCGCGGCGATCCCGGCGTGCAGGACCACCTGGTACAGGACGTCGCCGAGTTCCTCGCGGAGCTCGTCGTCGTCCCCACCGTCGATCGCGTCGACGAGCTCGTACGTCTCCTCGACGGCGTACCGGGCCAGGCTGGCGTGGGTCTGCTCGCGGTTCCAGACGCATCCGTGCTCGGGGTCGAGCAGGCGGTCCACGACGGCGACGAGTTCGTCAACGGAGGTCATGGGGCCATGCTGCCACCCGAGCCTCCGCACGGAACGGACGTCAGGAGCCGCCCGGTACGATGGTCTCCGGTGTGTCGGGAAGTCTGGTCGACGGTCCGTTCCCCGTACCCGATCTCCACCGGAGTCGCATGCCCTCCTTCGTCCGTTCGCCGCGTTTCAGCGCGATCGCCCTCCTCGCCGCCGCCGTCCTCGGTCTGGTCGTCGCGAACACCGCCCTCGGTCCCGGACTCGAGCGTGGCCTCGACTGGCACACCCCGTGGGGAGCGGTCGGCCTCGACCTCTCCATCAGCCACTGGGTCAGCGACGGCCTGCTCGCGGTCTTCTTCCTGCTGGTCGCCATCGAGCTGAAGCACGAGCTGGTCGCCGGCGAGCTCGCGAACCCGAAGACCGCCGTCGTCCCCGCGATCGCTGCAGTCGGCGGCGTGCTCGTCCCGGCGGGCGTCTACCTGCTCGTCACCGCCGGGACGCCGTACACACACGGGTGGCCGATCCCCACCGCGACCGACATCGCGTTCGCGCTCGGGGTCCTGGCGATGTTCGGGCGCGGGCTGCCCGCGACGATCCGGGTGTTCCTGCTCGCCCTCGCGGTCCTCGACGACCTCATCGCGATCGTCATCATCGCCGTCGTCTTCGCGCACGGCACGGACTTCCTCGCGCTCGGCGGAGCCGCGGTCCTGCTCGTGGTCTTCGCGCTCCTGGGACGCCGGTTGCGCCCGGGCAGCGCTGCGCAGCCGTTCCTCGTCGTCGCGATGGTCCTCGTCGGTCTCGTCACGTGGTGGCTCGTGTACCACTCGGGGGTGCACGCGACGATCGCCGGCGTGGCGCTCGGCCTGGTCCTCCCCCGACGTCCGGGCGGCACCCTGCACGAGCAGGTCGAGCCGTGGTCGAACGCGATCGTGCTCCCCGTCTTCGCCTTCGTCTCCGCAGCGGTCGTGATCCCCGCCGTCGGGATCGGCGAGCTCTCTCCGACGTTCTGGGCGGTCGTCCTGGCGCTGCCGGTCGGCAAGGTCATCGGCATCACCCTGTTCGGCGTCGTCGCCGGCCGGCTCTTCCGCGGTCCGGGCCGCTCGACGCTCTCGGTCGGCTCGGTGATGACGGTCGGCGTGCTCGGCGGCATCGGCTTCACCGTGTCGCTGCTCATGAACGAACTGGCCTTCGCCGCGGACGAGGAGATCGTCGACGAGGGCGTCCTCGCGGTCCTCGTCGGGTCCGGCATCGCGATGGTCGCGTCCGCCGTCGTGGTGTCCGTGCGGGCACGCCGGTACCGCCAGCGGCGCGAGCTCTCCGAGGCCGAGGCCACCGAGTAGCGCACCAGCGCGTCCACGCGACGGACGGGAGGCCCGGGACGGATCCGCCCCGGGCCTCCCGTCCGTCCGGTGGTCACCGGACGACCACCGTCAGGCCGTCGGCGCCTCCGCACGGGCGGGCGCGCCGTAGACCGCGGTGAGGATGCTCTCCACCCAACCGATGAGGGCGTCGTCCGGCAGGGTCTCGCCGTGCGGCTTCGGCACCGGGATGCTCGCGGCGTCCTGCTGCGGGAACCAGCGCGCGCCGGCGAACATGCGCTTGAGCCGCACCTGCGCCGAGTCGGCGAGCTCCTTGCCGGCGACCCGCAGGTTCGAGCCCATCACGACCACGTCGGACAGGCCCACCTGCTGCGCCATGCGGCGGAGGCGGGACACCTCGATGAGGGTGAGCACGGCCTGCGGTGGGGTGCCGTAGCGGTCGGTGAGCTCGTCGAGGACCATGTCGATCGCCTCGGGCTGCGCAGCCGGCGCGGACGCGGCGGAGAGCTTCTGGTAGGCCTCGAGCCGGAGCCGCTCGGACTCGACGTAGTCCTCCGGGATGTGCGCGTCGACCGGGATCTCGAGCCGGAGCTCGGTCTGCCCCTCGGCCACGTCCCCGCGGAACTGCGAGACCGCCTCGCCGATCATGCGCAGGTACAGGTCGAAGCCGACGCCGGCGATGTGCCCGGACTGCTCGCCGCCCAGCAGGTTGCCCGCGCCGCGGATCTCGAGGTCCTTCATCGCGACCTGCATGCCCGCGCCGAGCTCGTTGTTCGCCGCGATCGTCTCGAGGCGGTCCTGCGCCGTCTCGGACAGCGGCTTGTCGGCGTCGTAGAGGAAGTACGCGTAGCCGCGCTCCCGGCCACGTCCGACACGGCCGCGGAGCTGGTGGAGCTGCGACAGGCCGTACTTGTCCGCCTTGTCGATGATGAGGGTGTTCGCGTTCGCGATGTCCAGACCGGTCTCGATGATCGTCGTGGACACGAGCACGTCGAACCGGCGCTCCCAGAAGTCGACCATGACCTGCTCGAGGGCCTGCTCGCCCATCTGCCCGTGCGCCACGGCGATGCGGGCGTCCGGCACGATCTCGGCCAGGTGCGACGCGACCGATTGGATGTCCTTCACGCGGTTGTGCACGTAGAACACCTGACCCTCGCGGAGCATCTCGCGCTTGATCGCCGCGGCCACCTGCAGGTCCGACTGCGGTCCGACGAACGTGAGGATCGGGTGCCGGTCCTCCGGCGGGGTCGCGAGGGTCGACATCTCGCGGATGCCGGTCACGGCCATCTCGAGCGAGCGCGGGATCGGCGTCGCGGACATCGCCAGGACGTCGACGTTCGTCTTGAGCTTCTTGAGCTGGTCCTTGTGCTCGACGCCGAAGCGTTGCTCCTCGTCGATGATGACGAGGCCGACGTCCTTGAACTGCACGCTCTGCGACAGGATCCGGTGCGTGCCGATGACGACGTCGACGGTGCCGTCGGCGAGGCCCGCGAGGGTCTCCTTCGTCTCCTTCTCGGTCTGGAACCGGCTCAGGGCGCGCAGGTTGACCGGGAACCCGGCGAACCGCTCCTGGAACGTCTCCATGTGCTGGCGGACCAGCAGCGTCGTCGGGACGAGCACGGCGACCTGCTTGCCGTCCTGCACCGCCTTGAAGGCGGCGCGGATCGCGACCTCGGTCTTGCCGTAGCCGACGTCGCCCGAGAGCAGCCGGTCCATCGGGATCGGGCTCTCCATGTCGCGCTTGATCTCGTCGATGGTCGTCAGCTGGTCGACGGTCTCCGCGAAGGGGAACGCCTCCTCCAGCTCGCGCTGCCACGGGGTGTCCGGGCCGAACGCGTGCCCCTTCGACGCCATGCGGGCGGAGTACAGCTTCACGAGGTCCACCGCGATGTCGCGCACGGCCTTGCGCGCCTTCGACTTCGCCGCCGACCAGTCCGAGCCGCCCATCTTCGACAGGGTCGGGTTCTCGCCGCCGACGTACCGGGACAGCTGGTCGAGCTGGTCGGTCGGCACGAAGAGCTTGTCGCCGGGGTAGTTCCGCTTCGAGGGCGCGTACTCGAGCACCAGGTACTCACGCTGCTGCTTGACGGCGTTCCGGCCACCGGAACTGACCTCACGGCTGACCAGTTCCACGAACTTGCCGATGCCGTGCGTGGCGTGCACGACGACGTCGCCCGGCTTGAGCTGCAGCGGGTCGACGACGTTCTTGCGCCGGCTCGCGAGCTTCTTGACGGTGCGGGCGCCCTGCTGGACGCTGCGGCCGTAGAACTCGGCCTCGCTGAGGAGCGCGATCCGCGGGTCCGCGACGGCGAAGCCGTGCTCGACGCTGGCCGTCGTGACGATGGCGACGCCCGGCTCGGGAGGCCCGTCCAGCGTCTCGGCGCGCGCGGCCACCCCGGCGTCGGCGAGCACCTGCACCGCACGTTCGACGAGGCCCTGGCCCTGCGCTGTCACGACGACGGCCCACTGGTCGTCGGTCAGCGCCTTGACGTGGGCGACCGCACCGTCCGCACTGCCGGCGAAGCTCGGGATCGCCTCGCCCGGGACGCGGATGTACTCCCCCGCCTCGGCGGCCGCGTCGGCGTCGCTCAGCGGTTCGTCGGCACCGGAGTCGAACGGCGACACCGTCCACCACGTGCGCTGCCCGCGGGTGTTCTTCAGCTGCTGGACCGTGAGGAAGTTGCCCGCGTCGAGGTCGATGGGCGCCTGGGCACCCGCCACGGCCGCGCTCCACGCCGCCTGCAGGAACTCCTGGTTCGTCTCGGCCAGGCTGTGCGCGCGACCGCTCACCCGCTCCGGCGAGAAGACCGCGATCGTCGCTTCCTCGGGCAGGTACTCCGTCACCGGCACGAGCTTGCGGACCAGCGCCGGGGCGAGGGACTCCATGCCCTCGACGGGGATCCCCTCGGACACCTTCGCGAGCATCTGCGACAGGTTCGGGAACTCGTGGAGCATCTCGCGCGCCCGCTGTCGGACGTCGTCGCTCAGGAGCAGTTCGCGTGATGCGGTGAGCTCCACCGCGTCGAGGTCGTCGTCCGTGGACCGCTGGTCGGCGACCGAGAACGCCTTGATGCCCTCGATCTCGTCGCCGAAGAAGTCGACGCGGACGGGGTGGTCGGCCGTCGGCGGGAAGACGTCGAGGATGCCGCCGCGGACGGCGAACTCCCCGCGGCGGGTGACGAGGTCCACCCGGGCGTACGCGACGTCGACGAGCTGTGCGGCGATCGCGCCGAGGTCGTTGCCGCGCGACGAGCTCCGCAGCACGACCGGCGCGAGCTCGGTCAGGTTGTCGGCGATCGGTTGGAGCGCTGCCCGGACGCTCGCGACCACGACGGTCGTCCGGCGCTCCGCGGCAGGGGCCTCCTGCCACCGCTGCAGTGCGCGGAGGGTCGCGATGCGGGTGCCGACGGTCTGCGGGCTCGGGCTGAGACGCTCGTGCGGCAGGGTCTCCCACGCCGGGAACTCGAGCACGTCCGCGTCGGGGACGGTGCAGCTGAGGGCGTCACGGACGGCTTCGGCCTCCCGCCCGGTCGCGGTGATGACGAAGGCGCACTGCGGCCCCGAGCGCTCGGCCAGCAGGGCGGCGAACAGGGGCACGCGCAGGCCGTCGACCACCGAGAAGTCGGCGTCGCGAGGAGCGGCACGGAGCGCACGATCGAAGGAGGAGGCGCGCGAGAGCGCAGGGATGAGGCCCGAGATCGTCACTCACACGATGGTACCGGCGGCCCCCGACAGCGGTCGCGGCGTGCGCGACGGGCGAACAGGAGGCGCGTGGCGGAGTCGGGGCGGGCCTCCCGGCCGGTTCCGGCTCAGGAGCTGCTGCCCGGCTCCAGGTCGTCCGGCGGCGGCGTCGGCTCGCCCTCGCGCGCCTGCTCGGCCGCGCGGCGACCGAGGAAGCGCGCCGTCCCGACGAGCGCGATGCCCATGACCGAGACGACGACGAGCGCGGCCGTGGCGAACGGGTTCGTCGCGAGCACGACGGCGGCGACGGCGTCCATCAGGCCGGGGCGTGGAAGCGCTGCTGCGCGGCGAGCAGGCCGTCGGTCACGATCGCCTCGACGGCGTCGGCCGCGTCGGCGAGGAGGTTCGGCAGCGCCTTCTTCTCGGCGGCGGAGAAGTCACGCAGCACGTAGTCGGCCGGGTCCTGACGACCGGGCGGGCGTCCGATGCCGACCCGCACGCGGGCGAACTCGTTCGTGTTCGTCGCCTTGATGACGTCGCGGATGCCGTTGTGCCCGCCGTGGCCACCGTTGCCCTTGAGCTTCACGGAGTCGAACGGCAGGTCGAGCTCGTCGTGAACCAGGATGAGGTCCGCCGGCGGCACACTGTAGAACCCGAGGACGGCGGAGACCGGACCGCCGGACGTGTTCATGAACGACCCGGGCTTCGCGAGGACGAGCTTCGGGCCCCCCGGCGCCAGGCGCCCCTCGGCGACCTGGTTCGGGGTCTTGTGCTTCCTGAACGTGGCACCCATCCGGGCGGCCAGCTCGTCGAGGACCATCTGGCCGACGTTGTGACGGTTGCCCGCGTAGTCGGGCCCGGGGTTCCCGAGCCCGACCACCACGAACGTGCGCTCCGCCATCAGCGTCGGCCAGACGTCGTCGTCGTCTTACTCGGAGTCGGCGTCGACCGGGGCGGAGCCGCCCTCGATGCCGGCCTCGGCGCCCGCCTCGGCAGCAGCCTCGTCGGCGGCGTCGTCGTCAGCGGTGCCACGCGGGGTGACGATCTGGACGACGAGCGCCTCGGCGTCGGTCTCGAGCTCGGCACCGGCCGGCAGCTCGAGCTGCGAGGCGAGGACCTGCGCGCCGTCCTCGAGGCCCTCGACGTCGACGACGACGTGCTCGGGGATGTCGGTCGCCTCGACGAGCAGGGACACGCTCGCCAGGTCCTGCACGTGGATGGTGCCGGCGAAGGACTCGCCCTCGATCACGACGGGCACGTCGACCGTGACCTTCTCGCCACGACGCACGACGACGAGGTCGACGTGCTCGATGATCTGACGCACCGGGTCACGCTGCACGTCCTTGACGAGGGCGAGCTGGGCCGCGCCCTCGATGTCGAGGTCGACGACCGCGTTGGCGGTACGGACGAGGAGCATCGTCTCGTGGCCCGGCAGGCTGATGTGCTGCGGCTCGGTGCCGTGCCCGTAGACGACGGCGGGGATCTTGTCGGCGGCGCGGAGCTTGCGGGCCGCACCCTTGCCGAACTTGGTGCGGACTTCCGCCGCGAGCTTGGTGTAGTCAGCCATGATGCCTCCTGGTGTCGGGGACGACGCCGGAGTGCCGGCATCGGGGGGTCTGTGGTGTTGCAACTCGAACGCGTGCACGCGTGAGGAACGTTCCCAGGGCTGGCCGGGTCTCCCACCGCGTCGATCACGGCCGCTTGCGCGGCCCTCGCCGAAGTCAGTCACCGAGTCTAGCAGTACCCGTCCGGGCGTGTCGTCACCGCGGGCCGGTCCCCCCAGGACCACCTGCCCGCGACGGAGGCCGCTGCGACCGGGCCCCTCAGCCCAGGTCGGCCGGTGCAGCCGGGGCGTGCTGTTCGACGACACGGTCGAGGCGGGCGGCGACAGCCCGCTGACCGGGATCGCCTGCCGCGAGGACCGCCGCGTCCGACGCCGTGACGCGCAGCAACCGGTCCCACTCGGCGTCGTACAGCGTCTGCCGGTAGCCCGACGATCGCTGGCACCGGACGTCCCGGTCGGCGACGGCGATCTCGTCGTCGCCGACCTCGTCGGAGAGCGTCACGACCTCCTCAGCGTCCCGTGCGGTGACGCGCATCGACGGTGTCGGCATGCCCTCGGGTCCCTCCGGGAGGTCGGCGAGACCGAGCGGTGCCATGCACGTCCGCCACGCCGCGGCCGCGATGGTGACGGCAGGGTCCTGCCGAGCGGACAGTGCGGCGAGGTGCGTGAGCCGTTGGGCCGTCTCGGACGCGCTCTGGACCTCGCCGCTCGCGCCGGTACCGAGGGACCGACGCGTCCGCTCCGGACATCGGTCCCGCACCCCGGCCGGCAGGGCCGCGAAGGCCTCGTCGAACCCCGGGGCGTACCCCCACTCCCGCCAGCCCCCGACGTTCGCTCCATCGGTGGACGGCCCGTGGTACCCGCGCGCCGACGCCAGCTCCGCCGAGAGCGGCCGGCTGGTCGACAGGGCCGGCGACGGGTTCGCACGCGCCGCGGCGTCGACGGTGTCGTCGTGGGCATGGAGTCCGGCGACGGTGGCCCAGGGCAGCGGCGGCACGTCGAGCCCGGCCTCGCGGAGACAGGGGAGATCGACCAGCATCTCGGCGTAGTCCTGTTCGTGCCCGCCCGGGACCACCCACCCGTCGAGGGGCATCGTCCACGCGGAGACGTCCTTCGTGGTCGTCGGCCGGACCGGATGGTCGACGGGCTCCGGCAGGCCGTGCAGGACGGCTCCGCCGAGACCGGCCACGACGAGGACGAGGGTGCCGGTCTTCGCGGCCCTGGTGGTGATGTGCATGGTCCCCCCTAGGCGCGGACGAGGCCGCGTTCGTGTGCGGTGATGACGACCTGGATCCGGTTCCGCAGCCCGAGCTTGGTGAGCACCGACCGGACGTGGGTCTTGACGGTGGCCTCGCTGAGGAACACCGTGGTGGCGATCTCCTGGTTGCTCAGTCCCTTGGCCACGAGGAGGAACACCTCGCGCTCCCGGGCGGTGAGCGCGTCGAGGACCTCGTCCCGACGCTCGGACTCGACGAGGGAGCCCTCGGCACGGAGGAGGTCGAGCGCCTCGGTCTCCGTGGGCGCCGGTCGTCCCTCGTGCACGTCGCGGATCGTGGCCGTGACGACCTCGGGCAGCGCGTCCTTCGTCAGGAACGCCGCCGCACCGGCACGCAGTGCGGCGAGGACCGCGTCGTCGCGGCGGATCGTCGTGAGCGCGACGACCCGCGGCCGGTCGTCACCCTGCTCGGCGAGGCGTGCCATCGTCTCGATGCCGTTCAGCACCGGCATCCGGAGGTCGAGGAGCAGCACGTCCGGCTGCGCTGTCGCACAGAGCGCGAGGGCCTCGGCACCGTCGGCGGCCGTTCCGACGCACGTCATGTCGTCCTGGGCGTCGACGAGCATCCGCATGCCCGAGGCGAAGAGCCGCTGGTCGTCGACGACGGCGACGCGGATCGCCGTCACCGGGACGCTCCGGTGACGCTCGTCCCGCCGGGTCCGGTCGCGTCGGCCGCTCCGGCCGTGACGACCGCCGGGAGGCCCGTGGTCGCGTCCGGACCGGACGGTGCGGGCGTTCCACCGAGCGTCGGCAACCACGCGGTCACGACGTACTCGTGCTCCTCGTCGCCGACCCCGGCACGCAGCCAACCGTCGACCAACCGTGCGCGCTCCCGCATCCCCGCCACGCCGGACCCCGGGCCGTCGAGCGCGACGAGCGGACTGCTGCCGGTGGAGGTCACGACGACCCCGAGCCCCGGCCCGCGCCAGTCGAGCACCACACGCGCTGACGCCGTCCGGCCCTGGTGTTTCAGCACGTTCGTCAGGCTCTCCTGCACGATCCGGTGTACCGCTCCCCCGGCCTCGGACCCGATCGGCCGCGGGGCGCCGTGCTGCTCGAACACGGCCTGCATGCCGAGCTCCCGCATGTCCTCGACCAGGTGCGGGACGTCCGCCAGGCCGTGTCGGGCCTCCTGGCCGGTGCCCTGGATCCGTTCGACGAGCGCACGGACGTCCCCGAGGGCGTTCCGGCTCACCTCGGCGATGTCCTGCAGTGCCGTGGCGGCAGGTCCGTCCCGGACCGTGAGCGCCGCGGCGCCCTGCGCCTGGGAGACGACGACGGCGAGGGAGTGCGCCAGCGAGTCGTGCACGTCCCGCGCGATGCGGGCACGCTCCTGCTCGGCGCGGAGCTCGGCGCTGGCGGCCTCCGTCTCCTGCTCCGCCTCGACGACGCGGAGCCCCGCGAGCCCGACCCGCCAGGTCGCGCCGAGCGCCACCCCCACCGCCCAGGCGATGCCGCTCGCACCGGCGATCGCGAGGGCCAGGAAGGCGAGGTCGGACCGCGTGCCGGACAGCGAGCCGGTCCAGGACGCCCAGACGTCCTGGTCGGCGACGGTGGGGACGACCATCGCCCAGGCAGCGGCGGCGCTGGCGACACCCAGGGCCGGGATCGCGAGCCAGCGGAGCAGACCGGAGCGCCCGGCGCCGATGATGCCGACCACGATCGCGATGGCGAGGTACTCCGGCCAGGTCGTGCTCGACGGTCGGTCGAGCAGCCGGAACGCCTGCAGGACGGGGACGACGACGACCAGACCGAGACTCGTCGACGGCATCCAGTGCGCGAGGCCGATCGCGACGGCGAAGGCAGACACGACGAGGACATGTCCGGTGGGGTCGCCGCGGCCGGCCTCGGCGACGACCCAGAGCACGAGGTACAGCGCGCCGGCGGCCGGGGCCACGAGGTGCCGGGCCCACCGGCGGAGGAAGAGGAGCATGGCGCCGAGCGTAGGGCGCGGGTCACGGCCGGAGCGAGCGTGGACGGCTGCTTTCATCCGAGTGGATGAGCGGACGGGTCAGGAGCCCGCGCGACGGTGGTGACGGGCGGCGACGAGGGCTTCGCGGGCGCGGTCGCTCGCGGCCTCGGCGTCGTCGCGCTCCTGGCCGAGCCGGTCGGCCTCGGCGTCGAGGTCGGCCTGCTCCTGGTCGAGGGCGCTGAGTTGTCGCTGGAGGTCGCGACGCCGGTGGTCGAGGTCCGCGCGGCGGTCCTCGACGTCCTCGAGGGCGGACTCCACCTGGTCGAGAGCGGCGTCGGCGTCCCGGGAGGCTCGCCGTGCCGCCGCCTCGGCCTCCCGTGCGGTGCGGCGCTCGGCCGCGGGGTCGTGGGGGTCCTCGTCCGTGGCTGGGCTCTCCGGGGCGTCCGGCTCGTCGGAGGTGCCCGGCTCGTCGGGTTCCTCCGGTGCCTCCGGTTCGTCAGCGGTCTGCGGCCCGTCCGGGGTCTGCGATCCGTCCGGGGTCTGCGGCCCGTCCGGGGTCTGCGGCCCGTCCGGGGTCTGCGGTCGATCCTGGGTCTGCGGTCCGTCCGGGCTCGCCGGGCCGTCGTCTGCGGGACCGGCCCTGCGGGACCGGCGTGCGCCGCGCCTCCCGGCCGTGATCGGGATGGGAGGCGCGTCGCTGCCGGACCACGCGTCCGGGACGGCGTCCGGGACGGCGAGCGCATCGGTCAGGTCGACGTCCTCGAAGCCGACGCTCTCGAGGGGTCGGAGGAGCAGACCCGAGCGGATCGCCGCACCGGCGTGCGCGTCGGCCATACCGGCCTCGATGGTCGCGCGGACCTGGTCGAGCACCGCGGACGTCGCCGGGTGCCCGGCCGCCTCCGCCCGTGCGGCGCCGGTGTCGGCGAGCACCGCGACGACCTGGGACCGCTGTCGGCGGAGCGTCGCGATCTGTTGCGGGTCGGCGGAGGCCTGCGCCTGACGGAGGGCGGGACCGAGGTCGACGGCGTCGTCGAGGGCACCCTCGGCGGCGAGCAGGTCCACGATCCACGCGGCCGGCGCGGGCTTCCCCAGCTTCCCGACCGCGGCCGCGAGTTCCCGGTCGTCCTTCCGGATCGCCCGCTGCCGTGCCGTCCGTCCGCGGACGAACGCACCGGGCGCGGCGCGCATCAGGTCGCGGGCGACGTCGGCGAGCGCTGCGGTGTCCACGCCACCACCCTGCCCGTCGTCGGCGGGACAGGTCACCAGTCGTGCACGGTGCCGTCCGCGAGGCGGTTGAACGGCAGGTAGGCCTGCTCGTACGGGTACTTCCCCGCTTCGTCGACGTCGAGCGAGACACCGATGCCGGGTTCGTCGCCGGGGTGCAGGTACCCGTCCGTGAAGGTGGCCGTCTGCTGGAACACCTGGTTCGTCCTCGGGCCGTGCTGCATGTACTCCTGGATCCCGAAGTTGTGGATGGCGAGCCCGAGGTGCATCTGGGCCGCCATCCCCACCGGCGAGATGTCCGTCGGCCCGTGGAAACCGGACTTCACCTGGTACATCGCGGCGTAGTCCATCGTCTTCCGCAGCGGGGTCACGCCGCCCATGTGTGTGACGGCGCCGCGGACGTAGTCGATGAGCTGGTCGCGGATGAGGTCCTTGAAGTCCCAGATCGTGTTGAAGACCTCCCCGATGGCGAGCGGGGTCGTGGTGTGCTGCCGGACGAGCCGGAGCGCTTCCTGGTTCTCGGCGGGGGTGCAGTCCTCGAGCCAGAAGAGGTCGTACGGCTCGAGCGACTTCCCGAGCTTGGCGGCCTGGATCGGGGTCATCCGGTGGTGTCCGTCGTGCAGGAGCGGCAGTTCGGGTCCGAACTCGTTGCGGACCGCCTCGAAGACGGTCGGCAGGTGCCGGAGGTACGCGCGGGTGTCCCAGTCCTCCATGGCCGGGAACGCCCCACGCTGCGCGGGCTCGAAGTCGTAGCGGACGCCGGCGTTGCCCTCGGTGGTGCGGTTCGACGCGATGCCGTAGATGGACTCGAGCCCCGGCACGCCGGTCTGGACGCGGATGGACCGGTAGCCCTCGGCCTGGTGCTGGCGGATCGAGTCGAACAGCTCCGGGAGGTCCTTGCCCGAGGCGTGCCCGTACGCCATCAGCCCGGTGCGGGAAGCACCACCGAGCAGCTGGTAGAGCGGCATCCCGGCGACCTTGGCCTTGATGTCCCAGAGCGCCATGTCGACGGCGGCGATCGCGGCCATCGTCACCGGGCCCCGACGCCAGTAGGTCGAGCGGTAGAGGAACTGCCAGGCGTCCTCGATGCGGCTGGCGTCCCGACCGACGAGCAGCGGGACGACGTGCTCGGACAGGTACGCGGCGACCGCGAGTTCGCGGCCGTTCAGGGTCGCGTCACCGAGACCGGTGACGCCGTCCGCGGTGGTCAGCTTGAGGGTGACGAAGTTCCGGTCCGGACTGGTGACGATCACCTCGGCACGGTCGACGAGCTGTCCACGGTCCGTGCTCGCCCAGGTGTCCGGCCTGGAGGCTGGGCCTCCGCCGTCAGGTCGGGCGTCGGTCGCACCGGGGGTCGGGTTTGCGGGATCGGTCACGACGTTGCTCCTCCTCGAGGTGGGCGCGGTGCTCCTCCGCGGCGGTGCGGGTGCGTCCGACGTCCACCTGTCGAGCCTGCACCGGCGGCGGCCGTGTGTCCATCGTCAGCGGCGGCTCGAGGCCCGCTCAACCCCGACGCACGGCGGGCGTCAGGTGTCCGACGATGCTCGGGACGTCGTCGAGCCGTCCCTCCGCGATCGCGACGATGAAGTCGTACGCCTCGTCGTTGGTCATCGTGAGGACGCGACCGGTGACGCCGAGGAAGACGATCAGCAGCATGAGCCCGAGACGCCTGTTCCCGTCGACGAGGGCGTGGTTCCGCACGGCCGAGTGCACGAGCGCGGCGGCTTTCTCGACCAGCGACGGGTAGGCGTCGCGGCCGTCGACGCTGGCGGCGGGCTGGGCGATCGCGGCTTCCAGCAGGCCCGCGTCACGGATCAGGAGACCGTCGCCGATCGTCCGACGAGCGATGTGGAGGGCTTCGTCGAGGGTCAGGTGGATCATCGAGCCAGGCGGTCGAGCGCTTCCGCGTAGCGAGGGAGCTCGCGGTCGAGGATCCCGTCGATCAGGTCGCTCCGACTGTGGTGCTCGATGTACTCGCGGATGGCTTCGCGCGCGACGTCCTGCATCGAGCGGGCTTCCACCTCGGCCCGCATGCGCAGTGCAGTCGTCTCGGCTTTCGTCCAGTCTGAGCGTCATGGCCATGCGCCTGATGGTGTCGGAAGTGGTATCGAGGTGGCGTTCCCGGTCATCCCGTCCACCCGGGGGTGACGAGGCCGGTCTCGTAGGCGAAGACGACGAGTTGGGCGCGGTCGCGAGCGCCGAGCTTGATCATCGCCCGGGAGACGTGGGTCTTCGTCGTGGCCGGGCTGACGAACAGGCGCTCGGCGATCTCGGCGTTCGTCAAGCCGCTCGCGACCAGGCGCATGACCTGGCGTTCGCGGTCCGTCAGGGCGTCGAGTTCGGGTGCGAGCGCTGCCGGCTTCGCGTGCGCCGCGTACGCCTCGACGAGCGACCGGGTCGGGCCGGGCGACAGCAACGACTCCCCCGCGACCACGGTGCGGATCGCCCGGAGGAGTTCGGCGGGCTCGGTGTCCTTCACGAGGAACCCGGCGGCACCGCCACGGATCGCCTCGAACACGGTGTCGTCCTCCTCGAAGGTCGTGAGGACCACCACGTGCACCGCGCTGAGCGCCGGGTCCTCGGAGATCCGCCGGGTGGCGACGAGGCCGTCAGTCCCCGGCATGCGGATGTCCATGAGCACGACGTCCGGCAGTTCCCGTGTGACGACCGCGACGGCGTCGTCGCCGTCGGACGCCTCACCGACGACCTGCATCCCCGGCTCGGCGGACACGAGTGCGCGGAGTCCGGCACGGATGAGGCTCTGGTCGTCCACCAACACGATCCGGATCAGATCCGGCGTGGTGGGAGTCGCGGACATGGTCATGCGGTCGTCTCCGTCACTCCGGTCGTGGTGTGTTCGGGTTCGCCGATCGGCAGGCGCGCGTGGACCGACCACCCACCGTCGGGGGTCGGGCCGACGGCGAGCGAGCCGCCGACGACTGCGGCCCGTTCGTGCATCCCGACCAACCCGTTCCCCGGGCTGCTGCCGCTGCCGCCGTCCGCACCTTCGGTCTCGGTCTGCTGGTTCGCCACACGGGCGAGGGCGGACGAGGAGCGGTGCCCACGGTGCGCCTCCTCCGTCCGCGGAGCACCGGCGCCGGTCGCGACCGGCGACGGGACGTCGGTCACCGTGATGTCGACGACCTCGGCCCCCACGTCGACCACGACCGAGGCGTGGTGGTCAGGGGCGTGCTTCATGACGTTCGTGACCGACTCCTGCACGATGCGGAAGGCGTTGCGCGAGACGAGGCCGGCGACGGTGTCCACCGGGCCGTCGAGGCGCAGCTCCACGTCCACTCCGGCCGCGCGGGCTCGATCGACCAGGTCGGGAACGCGGTCGAGGCCGGCGACCGGGGCGCGGTCGGAGGTGCCGGACGGCGCATCGACGGCTCGCAGCACGCCGAGGATCGTCCGGAGCTCCACGAGCGCCTGCTTGCTGGAGTCGCGGATGTTCAGCAACGACTCCCGGGTCTGCTCGGGGAGTTCGGCCCCGAGGTGCAGGGCCACCCCCGCCTGCAGGTTGATGAGCGACATGCTGTGGGCGACCGAGTCGTGCAGCTCTCGGGCGATGCGGACGCGCTCGGCGCCGGCCCGCTGCTGCTCCGCCGCGGATCGGGCGCGACGGGCGTCGGCGGCGCGGACGACCCGCACCCGGACGAGCTCGGTGACGGCGATGGTGACCGTCAGCCACGCCAAGCAGAGCGTCATGGTCGTGACGGTCGGGAAGGGCGCACGCCCGGTCAGGGTGTCCGCCGAGGGCAGGACGACCTGGGCGACCGCGGCGGCGAGGTAGACCGGCACGCGATGGCCGCGGAACCAGGCGTTCGCCAGCGCCATGGTCAGCGCCGCGACGAACGGTCCACGCGGACTGACCACCAGGGCGTAGCCGATCGTCGTGCCGAGGGTCAGGGCCAGGACCGCGACCGGCCACCGCCATCGGAACGGCAGCACGACGATCACGCCCACGAGCAGCACCCACGCGAGGGGTCCGAGGAACACCGGGTCGACGCCGTCACCGAAGCGTTGGGTCCACGGTGGGCCACCACCACCGACGGCACCGGAACCGACCCCGGCTGCCCACCGGGTGGCGACGACGGTGCCGACGACCTGCACGAGCGCCACCGGCAGCACCCGTCCCACGCGGGCGAACCGGCGTCCACCCGCCGGGCGGGCGTCGGAGCGGGTGTCGGTGGTCATGCAGCGAGCCTACGGTCGGCCCTCCCCCGAGACATCGCGCAGCGGGAGGGCCTGTGGACTACGCCCGGAGGAGTAGTCGCCTGTGGAGGAACCGGCGTGGGTGAGCCGGCGGGAGCAGGTCCGAGTGGGCTCGCCTGGCGGACGCGGGAGGGGCCTCCCGACCGACAACCTTGTCCTGTCGCGACCGCGGCACCGCAACCGACCTCGGAGGTCCCCATGCTCACCACACTCGCTGCCACCGCTCCGTACTGGCACGGAGGCGGGTTGCCGTCCCACGGCTTCCCCGTGTTCCCGGCGCTCCTGCTCCTGCTCGTCGTCGGGGCCGTCGTCTTCGGCGTCCTCCGCCGCGGTGCCGGACGGGCGATCGCCGACGCGCGGTCGGTGCTCGCCGACCGGTTCGCCCGCGGCGAGATCGACGCCGAGGAGTACCGCGCTCGCCGGTTGGAGCTCAGCCGGAAGTAGACCCGACGGTCAGGTCGTCGAGCGCGACGGTCTCAGGGCAGGACGGGTTCAAGGCAGGACAGGTTCAAGGCAGGACAGGCTCAGGGCAGGACGGGCTCAGGGCAGGACGGCGAGGATCGCCGCGACGGTGTCGTCCACGACCCCGTGGATCGGCACCGCCGCGACGGCTTCGTCCTCACCCGGGCGCTCGAGCGTCGCGAACTGCGAGTCGAGCAGGGAGTTCGGCATGTACTCGTGGTGACGGTGGCGCTGCCGATCGGCGATGAGCTCGCGCGACCCGTCGAGGAACACGATGAAGAGGTCCGGGGCGTCCTCGCGGAGGCGGTCCCGGTACGCGCGCTTCAGCGCCGAGTTCGCCATCACACACCGTGAGCCGGAGGCCTCGACCTCCGCGATGCGGGACGAGCACGCGTCCAGCCAGGGGCGGCGGTCGTCGTCGGTGAGCGGGATGCCGGCGTGCATCTTCTCCTTGTTCGCCGACGGGTGCAGCGCGTCCGCGTCGACGAACTCCACCACCTGTCCGCGGTCGACGAGCGCCTGTGTCAGGGCCTCACCGATCGTCGACTTGCCGGATCCGGAGACCCCCATCACGAGCACGGGCGGGAGGACGGTCGCATCGGCCATGTCTCCACAGTACGAACGGGGGGACCGAGTGTCCCCAGGATGCGGAAGACCTGGATGAGCACATCGGGCGCTGCATAGATTGGCGACGGCCGTCCAGACACGAAGGAGTCGACGTGGCAGACAACAACGAACAGGCGAACATCGGGGTCATCGGCCTCGCGGTGATGGGTTCGAACCTGGCGCGGAACCTCGCGTCGCGTGAGGGGAACACCGTCGCGGTCTACAACCGCACCTACGCCCGGACCGAGGACCTGATGCGCGAGCACGGGGACATGGGCTTCATCGCGTCGGAGGACATCGACGGCTTCGTCGCCTCGCTGTCGAAGCCGCGCACGGCGATCATCATGGTCCAGGCCGGGAAGGGCACCGACGCCGTCATCGGTCAGTTGGCCGAGCGGTTCGAGCCGGGCGACATCATCGTCGACGGCGGCAACGCGAACTTCCACGACACCATCCGTCGCGAGCACGACCTGCGGGAGAAGGGCATCAACTTCGTCGGCACCGGCATCTCCGGCGGCGAGGAGGGCGCCCTGCACGGGCCGTCGATCATGCCCGGCGGATCGGACGAAGCGTGGGAGACGCTCGGGCCGATCCTGAAGTCGATCGCGGCCGTCGCCGAGGGCGAACCCTGCGTCACCCACGTCGGGACCGACGGCGCCGGACACTTCGTCAAGATGGTGCACAACGGCATCGAGTACGCGGACATGCAGCTCATCGCGGAGTCGTACGACCTGCTGCGCCGCATCGGGGGCTACAGCGTCGACCAGCTCGTCGACGTGTTCGACGAGTGGAACAAGGGCGACCTGGAGTCCTACCTGATCGAGATCACCGGGGAGGTCCTCAAGCAGAAGGACGCCGACACCGGCAAGCCGCTCGTGGACGTCATCCGGGACGCCGCCGGATCGAAGGGCACCGGCGTCTGGACCGTGCAGAACGCGGTCGGTCTCGGCATCCCCGTCTCCGGCATCGGCGAGGCCGTGTTCGCCCGAGCCGTCTCGTCCAGGCCCGCGCAGCGCGCAGCCGTCCAGAAGTCGGTCACCTCGCGGCCGGACATCGCCCAGGCGCCGGACTCGTTCGCCGACGACGTCCGAGCGGCCCTCTACGCATCCAAGGTCGTCGCGTACGCGCAGGGCTTCGACCTCATCATCGCCGGGGCGAAGGAGTACGACTGGGACATCGCGCTCGGGGACATGGCGAAGATCTGGCGCGGCGGCTGCATCATCCGCGCGCAGTTCCTGAACCGCATCGTCGAGGCGTACGAGAAGAACCCGGACCTCGAGTCGCTGCTCGTCGACCCGTACTTCGCCGACGCCGTCGCCGAGGGCGAAGCCGCCTGGCGCCGGATCGTGGGCATCGCGGCCGCGTCCGGTGTCCCCGCGCCCGGGTTCTCCTCCGCACTGTCCTACTTCGACTCCCTCGCCTCCGAACGCCTGCCCGCCGCCCTCATCCAGGGGCAGCGCGACTTCTTCGGCGCCCACACGTACCAGCGGATCGACAAGGACGGCACGTTCCACACCCTCTGGTCCGAGGACGAGCGCCGCGAGGTCGAACAGGAACCCTCGACGCACTGAGCAGCGAGCCGCGCCGGAGCAGACCCGGACGGAGACGTCGTCGGTGGCGAGGTCTCCGTCCGGACTGAATCCGGAACGGACCCGTCGTGCACCCGGCACCTCCCGGGCAGGTCCGGGCGCCGGGCGCCGGGCGCCGGGCGCCGGGACGAGCGAGCCCGCGCGGGTCGAGCCGGGCCGCGACCGGCAAGCCGTGTCAGGCGACGATGCGCTCGCGGGTGAGGCGAGCGAGCAGGTCGTCGAGACGAGCACCGGGCCCGAGCAACCGGTCCGACCCGGGAGCCGCCCGCACGAAGAACGTGGCCACGGCGGTCGCGTCGTCGGCCCGGACGTAGTGCACCGCCACGGCGGGTGCGGTGCGGCGGCCAGCACCTGGCACGAGGACGGATTCGATCCCCACGTGCATGACACGGCTCCACCGGATGACCAGCAGCCGGGTCGCACGCCGTCCGTCGAGTTCCCACAGCGACGCCTCCGTCGCGCCGAAGGCCCAGGTCACGCGATCGGCGAGCGGCACCTCGGGGCGGGCCGCCTCGACGACCCCGCGCAGCTCGGGTGTCGGAGCAGCGGGGACCAGCCACACCGTCGGGTCGATCCGTCGTACCGCCGTGGCGAGCACGTCATCTCCCCGTCGCCGTCCCAGTGCACGTGCGCGGACGACCGCGACGACGACCAGGGTCACCCCGGCGGCGACGGCCACTGCCTCGGCGATGCCGAAGACCCGGAGGTCCGCGTCCGGGTGGACCGAGACCACGATGATCCGCGCGGTGAGGAGCGCCACCCACACCCCGACGACCCCCCACCGGAGCGCGAGCATCCGACCGGCAGCGGTTGAGCGGTGCCGGTCGTCGCGGGCACGACCAGGCCCGGGGACTCGATCAGGTCGCCACGGCACGATGCGATCCTGCCACGGTGCCAGCACGGCACGCTCCGCACCGCGGGTGAACGCTCCCCGAACCCGAACCCGAACCCGAACCCCGAACCCCGGACCCCGGGCCCGGACCCCGGACCGCGACGCACAGCCCGGTTCCGGGACGGACGCATCGTTCCCAGCCCACCTGACCTACCATCCGATCGTGACCGAGCCAGACCCGCGCCTCCTCCCGCACCGCAGGTGGGCCGCAGCGCTCGTCGGCGTCATCGCCGTCCTCGCGTTCCTCGCGGTCGCCGAGCTCGGCGCGCTCGTGCTCGGCGGCGCGGGCAGCCCGCTCGTCGCGGTCGGCTCCGCCGTCATCGACCTCGCGCCCCGGGCGGCGAAGGACCTCATGGTGTCCCTGTTCGGGACGGGCGACAAGGTGGCCCTGTTCGTCCTGATGAGCGTCATCCTCGTCGCGGTGGCTGCCGGCGCCGGTGTCCTCGAACGGCGGAACCCGCCGTACGGTGCGCTCGTCTTCGCCGCCGGCGGGGTGCTCGCCCTCCTGGCCGTCACCACGCGATCGGGCAGCGGCACCCTCGACGGCGCCCCGACGGTCGCTGGCATCGCCGCCGCGGTGCTGGTGCTGCGCATCCTGCTCCAGCGTCTCCGCCGCTGGGAGGACGCCCGCGCGGTCCCCACCGCTGGACCGGACGGTCCAGGCTCGGTCGAACGGCGTTCCTTCATCACATGGACGGTGACCAGCGCAGCGATCGCCGTGGTGGTGGGCGGCGCCTCCCGGATCGGCTCCGCCTCGGTGCAGGCCGCAGCGGCCGTCCGGCGAGCCGTGCGTCTGCCGCAGCCGGCGACGGCCGCCCCTCCCGTCCCGAGCGGCGCGAGCCTGGACATCCCGGGCATCACCCCGTACGTGACGCCGAACGCCGACTTCTACCGCATCGACACGGCGCTCCGCGTCCCCGCCATCGACCCCGCGGACTGGTCGCTGAAGATCACGGGCGAGGTCGACGAGGAGGTCGAGCTCACCTGGGACGAACTGCTCGCGCTCCCGCTCGAGGAGCACATGGCGACCCTGAGCTGCGTTTCGAACGAGGTCGGTGGTGACCTGATCGGCAACGCCCTGTGGCTCGGGTACCCCATCCGGTCGCTGCTCGCGCGCGCACGCCCTCGTGCCGGAGCCGACATGGTGCTGTCCCGCAGCATCGACGGCTTCACCGCGGGCACCCCGCTCGACGTGCTCCAGGACGAAGGGACCGACGCGCTCCTGGCCGTCGGGATGAACGGCGACCCGCTGCCCGCTGAACACGGGTTCCCGGCGCGGTTGGTCGTGCCGGGCCTGTTCGGGTACGTGTCCGCGACGAAGTGGGTCACCGAGCTGGAGGTGACGCGGTTCTCCCGTGCGCAGGGGTACTGGACGCCGCGGGGCTGGTCGGAGCGGGGACCGGTGAAGCTCGAGTCGCGGATCGACACCCCGGTGGACGGCGTCACGGTGGCCGTCGGTGACCGGGTCCCGATCGCAGGCGTCGCATGGCAGCCGCACACCGGGGTGAAGGCCGTGCAGGTCAAGGTCGGGGACGCCGACTGGCAGGACGCCGAACTGGCGGACTCGGTCTCCGCCGACACGTGGCGGCAGTGGGTCCTCCGGTGGACGGCGACGAAGGGACGCCACGAGATCCAGGTCCGTGCCGTCGGTGCCGACGGCGAGGTGCAGACGAGCGTGCAGCGGCCGCCGGCACCGAACGGCGCGACCGGGTGGCACGGGGTCACCATCACGGCGTCCTGACGGGAGGCCCGGCGCACCGCCGCCGGAGCGTGCGACCCCGTCAGACGGGGAGCGTCGCCACCACGCAGGTCCCGTCGACGTCGTCGTCGCGCGCGAGCTCCACGGTGAAGCCGGCCGAGCGGAACAGCGCCGCCGACACCGGCGCCTGCTCGGCCGACACCTCGATGACCACGGACCCGCCCGGCCGCACCCAGTCAACGGCTCCGTCTGCGATCCTCCGGTGCAGATCGAGCCCGTCGGTGCCGCCGTCGAGGGCGACACGGCGTTCGTGGTCCCGTGCCTCGGACGGCATGGTGGCGATGGCGTCGCTGGGGACGTAGGGGGCGTTCACGGCGATGACGTCCACCGCACCACGGAACCGGGTGGGCAGCGGCGTGAACAGGTCACCGGTGACGACGATGCCCCGGTCGCCCAGGTTCTCGGCTGCCACCTCGGTGGCGTCGGCGTCGATGTCGGCAGCGACGAGGTCGAGCGCCCCGACGCGTTCCAGCAGCGCCATCGCAACGGCCCCCGCTCCGCAGCACAGGTCGACGACACGGTCGTACCGTCGGAGCCGTCGGGCTGCCTCCGTGACGACGACCCGGGTCCGCGCCCGCGGCACGAAGACGCCCGGTGTGACTCGGACGCGGTGCCCGTCGAACGCCGCCCAGCCGAGGACGTACTCGAGGGGCTCCCCCGCCAGGCGACGCTGCACCAGGCCGCGCAGCCGGACCGCGTCGCCGTCACCGGCCGCGAGGAGCAGGTCCGCCTCGTCCTCCGCGAACACGCTCCCGCCGGCCCGCAGCCGGGCGGCGAGGGCGTCCCGCGCGGTCAGTGCCACCGTCGGACGCGAGCGCTCAGGCGGCGCCGTCGAACATCGACGTCACCGAGCCGTCGTCGAACACCTCGTGGATGGCCCGGGCGATGAGCGGCGCGATCGGCAGCACCTCGAGCTTGTCCCAGCGCTTCTCGGGCGGCAACGGCAGGGTGTCGGTCACGACGACGCGGTCGATGAACTCGCTCTGCAGCAGCTCCGTGGCCGGGTCGGAGAACACCGCGTGGGTGGCAGCGACGACGACGCCCTTGGCACCGTTGGCCTTGAGTGCCTCGGCGGCCTTCGCGATGGTGCGCCCGGTGTCGATGAGGTCGTCGACGAGGAGGCACCACCGACCGGAGACGTCACCGACGATCTCGTGCACGGACACCTGGTTCGGGACGAGCGGGTCGCGGCGCTTGTGGATGATGGCCAGCGGGGCGCCGAGCTTCTCGGACCAGATGTCGGCAACGCGGACGCGCCCCATGTCGGGCGACACGACGGTGAGGGTCTCCGGGTCGAGCATCTCCTTGAAGCGCTCGAGCAGCACGGGCATGGCGAACAGGTGGTCGACCGGGCCGTCGAAGAAGCCCTGGATCTGCGGCGCGTGCAGATCGACGCTCATGATGCGGTGCGCGCCCGCGGCCTTGAACAGGTCGGCGACCAGACGGGCCGAGATCGGCTCGCGCCCGCGGCCCTTCTTGTCCTGACGGGCGTACGGGTAGAACGGCGCCACGACGGTGATGCGCTTCGCCGAGGCACGCTTGAGCGCGTCGACCATGATGAGCTGCTCCATGAGCCACTCGTTGATCGGGGCGGTGTGGGACTGGATGACGAACGCGTCGCACCCGCGCACCGACTCGTCGAAGCGGGCGTAGAGCTCACCGTTGGCGAAGGTCCGGGCGTCGGTCGGGACGAGGTCGACACCGAGCTCTTCCGCGATCGCCTTCGACAGTTCCGGGTGCGCTCGCCCGGCCACCAGGACGAGTCGCTTCTGGCCGGTTGTCTTGATTCCGGACACGTGTGGTGCTCACTCCCTGACCCCGAGAGGGGGCCGATCTGACCCCACTGGGGCCGATGTCCTGGGCTCCGATCGGGGCCCACCGCTGACGGCCGCAGGGACCGTCGAAGGTGTCACTCGCCTCGCGCGCGCCGAGCTGCCTCGGCCGCCGGGGTACCGGGTCGGTTCTCCTCGACCCATCCCTCGGTGTTGCGCTGTGGGGCGTAGCTGATCGCGAGCGACCCGGCCGGCACGTCCTTGCGGACGGTCGTGCCCGCACCGGTGTACGCCCCGTCACCAATCCTAACCGGGGCGACGAACACGTTGTGCGACCCGGTGCGGACGTCCGACCCGACGACCGTGCGGTGCTTGTGCACGCCGTCGTAGTTCGCCGTGATGGTGTTCGCGCCGATGTTCGAGTCCTCGCCCACCTCGGTGTCGCCGATGTAGGACAGGTGCGGGACCTTGCTGCCGCGACCGATGACGGCGTTCTTCGTCTCGACGAAGGTGCCGATCTTGCCGCCGTCGCCGAGGACCGTGCCCGGCCGCAGGTAGGCGAACGGCCCGACGGAGGCACCGTCGCCGATGACCGCGAGCGTGGCGTCGACCCGGTTGACGGTGGCGCCGGCGCCGACCTCGGTGTCTCGGAGCGTGGTGCCCGGTCCGACGACGGCGCCGGCCGCGATCGCCGTCGCCCCGAGCAGCTGCGTGCCGGGCAGGAGCTCGGCGTCGGGCTCGATGGACACGTCGAGGTCGATCCACGTCGACGCGGGGTCCTGCACCGTGACGCCGGCGAGCTGGTGCCGACGGACGATCCGCGCGTTCAGCTCGCGTGCCGCGTCGGACAGTTGCGCCCGGTCGTTGATGCCGGCGACGAGCCACGGGTCGGTCAGGGTGACGACGTCCACCCGTCCCCCGCGGGCGGCGATGAGCGCGGGCACGTCGGTGATGTACTTCTCGCCCTGCGCGTTCTCGGTCGTCAGCGACGGCAGCACCGCGCGCAGGTGGGTGACGTCGAACGCGTAGATCCCGGCGTTGGTCTCGGTGACGGCGCGCTGCTCGTCCGTGGCGTCCTTGTGCTCGACGACACCGGTGAAGGCGCCGGAGGCGTCGCGCAGGATCCGGCCGAGCCCGGTCGGGTCGTCCTGGATGGCGCTGACGAAGGTGACCGCGTTCGACTGGCTCGCGTGCGCCTCGACCAGTCCGCGCAGGCTCTGCGCGTCGAGCAGCGGGACGTCGCCGGAGAGCACCACGACGACGCCGTCGAAGTCGGCCGGGAGCGCGTCGACCGCGACCTCCACCGCCCGACCGGTCCCGGGGACGTCGTCCTGGTCCACGACGAGGGCGTCGGGGGCACGCTCGGTGATCTCCGCCGCGACGCGCTCACGCTCGTGCCGCACGACCACGGCGACGTGCTCGGGCGACAGGGACTCGGCGGTCCGGAGCACGTGGGCGATGAGGGGCAGCCCGGCGAGCCGGTGCAGCACCTTGGGGAGCGAGGACTTCATGCGCGTGCCCTGCCCGGCGGCGAGGACGACGACGGCGATCCGCTGGTCGGTCATGCGTCCCATCCTGGCGCACCGCTCCCCCGGCGTCCGACCGGCGCGGGTGTCTGTGCGGAACTCCGCGCCGCAGCACGCCTGTGGAGGAGCAGCCGACGCACCGCGAGCGCCTGGGGGCCCGGCACCGGTCCGCCTGACCGGTGCCGGGCCTCCAGGCCGAGCCGTGCGCGCGGTCCGCGCGTGGAGACCGCCGTCAGGCGGACGTGTCCGACAGCTCCACCTTGATCCAGCCCGGTTCGCGACGGTCGAAGGCCTCGTACGCGTCGATCGCGGACCCGATGCCCTCGTGCTCGGTGATGAGCGCGGTCGGGTCGAACTGGCCCGCTGCGACCATGTCGATGAGCGGCGGCGTGACCGAGTGGTGGTCGCAGTTGCCCATCCGGATCGTGAGGTTCTTGTTCATCGCCTCGCCGATCGGGTACGACTGCGCGGTCGGCCCGTACACACCGATGATCCCGATCCGGCCGTACTTCGCGACGCAGGCGACCGCCCACTGCGCGACCTGCGACGGGCCGTCACCCGGCTTCCACTGCTGCGCCTCGCCGAACCCGTCCGGGGAGGCGTCGGGCGCGACCTGGGCGACCTCGGCGTCGAACGCGGCCGCCTGCTCGTCGGACACCGCTGCCGGGCCCCGCTTCGGACGCTCGGCGTCGACCCCGACCGCGTCGATGACCGCGTCCGCGCCGATGCCGTTGGTGAGGTCCATGATCGCCTGCACCGGGTCCTCGCGGTTGTAGTCGACGACCTCGCAGTTCTGCGCGAGCGCGGCGGCGAGCCGGGTCTCCTCGCCGTCGACGACGATCACGCGCCCGGCGCCCTGCTTGAACGCGGAGGCCGCGGCGAACTGCCCGACGATGCCCGCGCCGAACACCACGACGACGTCGCCCCGCGTGACACCGGCGAGTTCGGCCCCGAACCACCCGGTCGGGAAGATGTCGGAGAGCAGGATGGCCTGCTCGTCGCTCACGTTGTCCGGCAGCGGGTGCATGGTGTTCTGCGCCCACGGGACCCGGACGTACTCGGCCTGCAGACCGTTCACGGGACCGGTCGACTCGGGGCCGCCGAAGAAGCTCGTCCCCGCCTGCGGTCCGTTCGGGTTCGCGACGTCGCACTGCGCGGTCTGCCCCATCCGGCAGTACCGGCACGCGCCGCACGAGATCGTCGAGTTGATCACGACACGGTCGCCGGCGCTGAACCCACGGACGGCGTCGCCGACGCTGGTGACGACGCCGACGGCCTCGTGACCGAGGATCGTGCCCTCCTGCATCGGGGCCATGGTGCCGCGGACGAAGTGCAGGTCGGTGCCGCAGATCGCGGAGCGGGTGATGTGCACGATCGCGTCGTGCGGGTCCTGGATCGTGGGCTCCGGGACCTCGTCGAGCCGGATGTCGCCGATGCCGTGCCAGACAACTGCCTTCATGGGGTGCCTCCTCGTGGGTCGTCGACCCGGACGGTACGCGCGGCGGTCTCGGCGGCCGTCGAGGTCCGCAGGCCCGTCGACGCGCGCGAGTGCGTCCGCCGAGGGGTCACGACGTGTCGCTCGCCTGCCCCGAGAACGACGAGCCGTGCCCCCTCGGCGGACGTGAGCGGGGTGTCGTGACCGCCCGGCGGGCCGGCGGGCGGGGCCGGCAGGCGGGGCGGCCGGGAGGCCCTCCCCGCGTCCGTCAGGCGGCGGCGCCCCGGGCGTCGGGTCGCGTCTCGTCGCGCACGAACGCCATGAGCACGAGCCCGGCGACGAGGACCACGACCACCCCGAGGATCCCGTAGCGGGTCGACCCGCCGATGGTCACGGCGAGGCCGAACAGCGCCGGCGCGATGAACGACGCGGCGCGGCCGGTGGTGGCGTAGAGGCCGAACAGCTCGCCCTCGCGACCGGGCGTCGCGAGCTTCGCCAGGTGGGCGCGGGAGGACGACTGCACGGGCCCGACGAACATGCAGAGCCCGAGGCCGAGCACCCAGAACGAGACCTGCGCGGACCCGGCGAACAGCACCGCGGTGCCGAAGACCGACAGCCCGACGAGCGACACCATGATGAGCGGACGGGACCCGAACCGGTCGTCGAGTCGACCGGAGAGCACGGTGGAGATGCCCGCGACGACGTTCGCGACGATGGCGAACAGGATGACCCCGGACGGGCTGAAGCCGAACACCTGGGCGGCGATGATCCCGCCGAAGGTGAACACCGCGCCGACGCCGTCGCGGAACACCGCGCTGGCGAGCAGGAACGCGAGCACGTTGCGGCGGGTCCGCCAGAGTCGGGCGACGTCACGTCCGAGGTCGGCGTACGCGGTCCAGAGCGACCCGCGACGCCCGGGGTCGGCGGGTGCCTCGGGCACGGCGAGGAAGAGCGGGACGGAGCTCACGGCGAGCCAGACCGCCGCGATGCCGATCGCGACGCGCACGTCCCACTGCCCCGCCGCGACCGTCGCCGGGAGCTGTAGGAGCCCGCCGCGGCCGTCCACGCCGAAGTCCTGGATGCACAGCACGAGCAGCACGATGAGCAGGACGATGCCGCCGAAGTACCCCGCCGCCCAGCCGATCGCGGACACCCGGCCGGTCCTCGGCCCGGTGGCGACCTGCCCGAGCATCGCGTTGTACCCGACGCAGGCGACCTCGTACGCGACGGTCCCGATCCCGATGAGCGCGGCGCCGAGCACCAGGTAGGGCTGTTCCGGGGCGACGAACACCATGCCGACGATCGACAGGAAGACGCCGACCGTCGCGACGACGACCGACCGCTTGCGGTGCCCGGAGGTGTCCGCCAGCCGACCGACGGCGGGGGCGACCAGCGCGACCACGATGCCCGCGACGGTCAGTGCCGTCGAGACGACGGCGGCGTTGTGCGCGAGTTCCCGCTCGACGGCGGCGGCCGCTGCGGTGGAGGAGCCCTCGGCGGCGACCAGGGCCGGGTCGAC
This sequence comes from Curtobacterium sp. MCBD17_032, assembly GCF_003234855.1. GTDB lineage: Bacteria > Actinomycetota > Actinomycetes > Actinomycetales > Microbacteriaceae > Curtobacterium. The sequence goes on along the minus strand of NZ_QKTO01000002.1, from coordinate 399,730 downwards.
GAACGCCCGGCTCGCCAGGTAGGTGCTGAAGACGAACGTCGTGACGACGGCGTTGAAGGCCGCGGACCCCCAGTCCCAGAGCGCCCAGGACACGAGTGCCCGGCGTCCGGACGGGGTCGGCGGAGCCGCTGCGGTCGTCGGCGTACCGGTCATGGCGGAACCGTAGCGCGTCCCGGTGTCCGGCCGGGGCGCCGCGTCGGGGAGCGGATCAGCCGGTCAGCGCCGGAGCGTCTGCTTGGGGTACTCGCCGAAGCGTTCGGCGTACGCCGCGGAGAACCGGCCGAGGTGCGCGAAGCCCCACCGCGTGGCGACCTGCCCGACCGAGACCGTCCGCGGATCGCCGGTCAGCAGCTCGTCGTGCACGCGGTCGAGCCGCACCTGCCGCAGGTAGGTCAGGGGCGAGACACCGAGGGTCCGACGGAACGACTCCTGCACGCTGCGCACGCTCAGGCCCGCGACCTCCGCCAGCTCGGTGATGGTGATCGGGTCCTCGGGGTGGGCGTGGACGTACTCGACGGCGGCCCGGAGCTTCGCCTGCCGGGGGTGCAGCAGCTCGGCGGGGAGTCGGTCGAGCTGCGGAGGGACGACGCGGAGGAAGGCGTCGGCCGTCTGCCGCTTCGCCTCGTGCCACACGAGCGAGTCGGTCCCACCCTCCCGGAGGGCACGGGAGAGCGCGCCGAGCGACTCCCGCCAGTGCCGGACCGCCGTGCTCTCCAGCGGCCGCAGGTGGTCGAACCGCAGGTCACGGGTACCGACGTCGAACCGCTCGGCAGCGACCTGGCGCACGAACCGACGGTCCAGGTGCACGAGCTGCTGGTCGTAGTCGGCGGCGACGAACACGACGTCCCGGTGCGCCGGGAACAGCATCGGCTGCCCGATGCGGAGCGGCACCCGGTCGCGCAGGGTGTCCGGGATGCCGGAGCCCGCGGTGAGCCACCCCATCACGAGCTCACTGCCAGGGCTGGAGGCACCGCGGAGGAACCCGCTCATCGTCGACCGGCGCATCGACAGCTCGGAGTCACCGACGGCCGTGTAGCGGTAGGAGAACTCGCCCTCGGACCGGCGCGACAACCACTGCTTGCCGGCGTAGATGCCGGCGAGGTCGCGGACGGCGGCGTCGGGCTCGGTCCCGGCGACCTCGAACCGGACCGGCGTGACCTGCGGGTCGTCGCCGGAACCGCCGGGACCGCCAGGACCGCCAGGGGGCAGCGTCCCGCTCACCGGGCCACCCGACTGGTCCGGGCACCGGCGCGGTCCGGATATGGTTGGGCCGAGCGCGCGGGGTCGACCCGCGCGCCGCTGCGCGTCGAGGAGGCGAGCCGGTGAGCGAGCTCGACGTGATGGGTGCTCTGACCCGGCTCGAGAGCGCGTCGATCTCGCTGCGTGACCGGCTGCGCGACCGCACCGGCATCACCGGCACGGACCTGCTGGTCGTCCGGTACGTGTGGCGGGCGAAGACCGCCGGACGGTCGGTGCGGGTGAAGGACCTCCGTTCCCACCTCGGCCTGACCGGCCCGGCGGTGACCGGCATCGTCGACCGGCTGGGACGGCAGGGCGTGCTGCAGCGCGTGCCGAACCCGCAGGACGGTCGCAGCCGCTACATCGAGCTCACGCCCGGTCACGAGGAGGTGTTCGCAGCGGCGCTGGCGAGCACCAACGAGCAGTTGCACGAACTCCTGTCCTCCTTCTCGGAACGCGAGCGTCGGCGCCTCGTCCACATCGTGGACCGCATCGCCGGGGCGCTCGACGACGGGGTACCGCCCGCGTCGTAGTGCAGGCTAAGGGCCGGTCGGACGGTCGACGGGGGCTTTGTCCGCGCAGCGCGGATGGGTCGGCGACCTCCCCGACCGGGCGGACGTGCCCCAGCCCACCGTCGTACCGTCGGTGTCGATCAGGGCCCCTCGCAAGGGGGTCATGTCCGACGGGAAGGGACACCATGGGCATGTACGAGTCCGAACCGGGCGTCGACCCGGTGCGCATCACCACCATCCGCCGTCTGCGCCGGCGCTGGAAGCACGGCGAACAGCCGACCGACGACCAGGGGCTGTTCGACGACCTCTTCGTGGGCACGACGACGCAGCGCTGACACGGTCGTCGGCGCGGCGGCGCGTCGCGCTGACACACGACGGGAGGCCCGTGGCGGGATCGCCACGGGCCTCCCGTCGTCTGCGCGGCGGGTCAGCCCTTCACCGCCCCGGAGGTGAGGCCGGAGACGATCGACCGGCGGAACACGAGCACGAGGATGACGATCGGCACCGTCGCCGCGACGCTCGCCGCGAAGATCTGCGCGAACGGCACCGTGAACTGCGTGCCGAACAGGGCGATGCCGACGGGGATCGTCCGCAGCGAGTTCTCGCTGTTGAACGTGAGCGCCATGAGGAACTCGCTCCACGACGCGGTGAACGTGAAGACCCCGACGGTGAACAACCCGGGCTTGGCCATCGGCAGGATCACGGAGAGCACCGTCCGCCAGGCGCCGGCGCCGTCGATCTCGGAGGCCTCCTCGATCGTCGACGGGATGCCCTGCAGGTAGTTGCGCATGATCCAGATGGCGAACGGCAGGTTGAACGCCACGTACGGCACGATCAGCCCGGGGTACGAGTTGAGCAGACCGAGGTTGCGCTCGAGCAGGTACAGCGGGGTGAGCACCGCGATCGCCGGGAACACCGACAGCATGAGCAGCGACGTCATGATCGCCGTGCGCCCGCGGATCCACCGACCGGCGAGCGCGTACCCGGCCAGGAAGGCCAGCGCGAGCACGATCACGGTGGTGGACACCGAGACGATGATGCTGTTCACCATGTACTGCCCGAGCGCGTTGTCGCGGAAGGCCACCACGAAGTTGTCGAGCGTGAACGACCGCGGGAAGGCGGTCGGCGGGGACTGCGCGATCTCGGACGACGGCTTGAACGACGTCGTCACGAGCCAGTACAGCGGCAGCGCGGTGACGACAGCGATGACGACGGCGCTGACGTTGACGGTGTTGACCCACCGCCGCCAGCCCTTGCGGATCCGTTGACGGGGCATCAGGCCTCGCCTCCCTTCGCCTGGTTCCGGAAGGCCCGGAGGAAGAGCAGACAGCCGGCGGCCACGATGAGCGCGGTACTCGTCGCGATCGCGGCTCCCGGCCCGATGTTGATGTCCTGGAAGAGCACCTTGTAGCCCATGATCGCGAGCGACTGGGTGCTCGTGCCGGGGCCGCCGTTCGTCAGCACGAAGGGCAGGTCGAAGACGCCGAACGCCTGCAGGATGCGGAACAGCACCGCGATCGTCAGCGTCGGGGCGAGCTGCGGCAGCACCACGCGCCAGAACGTCTGCCAGCCGTTCGCGCCGTCGAGCTCCGCGGCCTCGTAGTGGTCCTCGGAGATCTGCACCAGGCCCGCGAGCAGGATGATCGCGACGAACGGCGTCGTCTTCCAGATGTCCGCCACCATGAGCCCGGTGATCGCCGGGACCGGCTCGCCGAGGATCACCGGTGCCTCACCGAACAGGGCGAAGAACCAGGTCGCCACCCCGTACGTGGAGTCGTAGACGTACTTCCAGAGCTGCGCGTTGACGATCGTGACGAGCGACCACGGGACGAGCATGAGCGCGAGCATCCAGCCCCGGGTCGCACCGAGCCGCTCGAGCACGAGGGCGACGAGCATGCCGAGGACGAGTTCCACGAACACCGTGACGATCGTGTACAGGAACGTGAACCCGAGCGCCCGGTACCAGTCGGCGCTCTGCACGAGGGCCGCGTAGTTGTCGAACCCGAAGCCCTGGATCGCGAAGCCGTCGTAGCCGATCTCGACGTCCGCGAAGCTGAGGACGATCGAGTAGACGACCGGGAAGATCGTCACCGCCGCCACGACCAGGAGGGCCGGGGCGGCGAAGCCCCAGGCACTCCGGGCGCGGAGACGGTCGAGACGGTTGCGCCCGGTCCGGCGCGCCACGGGATCGGCGTGGGGCGGGCCTCCCGGCCGGGTCGGCGTGCGCACGCCGGTCGCGGCGCTCACAGCGCTGCTCCCCGGAGCGCGAGGTCGATGGCGTCGGCCATCGCGCTCGTGCCGCCGTCGACCGTGCGCTGCCCGCCGAGGATGCCGTTGCCGTTCTGGTAGACCCCCTGCGAGACCTTCGGGTAGTAGGCGGTGGACGTCGGCCGGGGCACGAGCGTGATGCCCGCGGCGGTGTCGTACGTCGGGCGCTGCTGCCGCTCCGCGTCGGCGCTGACGAGCGACGCCGAGCGGGCCGGCAGGACGCCGCCCTCGCGGGTGAGGAACTGCTGCGCCGTCTCACTCGACATCCACCGGGCGAACGTCAGGGCGGCCGCGGGCTGTTGGGTGTGCGGGTTGATGTAGTTCCCCCAGCCACCGATCGTCGAGTGGTGGTCCTCCATCCCGTCGAACGTCGGGCGGGCGGCCAGCCCGACCTTGCCCTGCACGGCGCTGTCCGGGCCGTTCGCGATCCCCCAGGCGTACGACCAGTTCCGGAGGAAGGCCGCTCGGCCGCCCGAGAAGGCGTCGTTCGTGTCCTGCTCCTGGTACGTGAGCGTCGCACGCGGGCTGGCGCCGGAGGTGACGAGGGAGCGCATGAACTCGAACGCCCGGCGGGTCTCGGAGCTCGTCGTCGTCGCGTTCTCGAGGTCGTCGTCGAGCAGCGAGCCGCCGGCGTCGCCGACGAACTCGGTGACGTTGCAGGTCAGGCCCTCGTACACGTCGCCCTGGAACGCGAACCCGTACGAGACGTCCCCGGTGTCGACGAGCTTCGCCGCCGTCTCACGGACCTCCTCCCACGAACCGGGGACCTGGAAGCCGTGCTTGTCGAGCAGGTCCTTGCGGTACAGGAAGAACGACTCGTCGATGTAGAGCGGGAACATGTAGTACGTGCCGTCGACACTGGCGGCGAGCCGGAGTCCCTCGGGGAACTGCTCGAAGAAGTCCTCCCCCACCAGCGTGTTCACCGGCGTCGCGAGCTTGTTCTTCGCGAACTGCCCGGGCCAGGCGACGTCGCCCAGGTACACGTCCGGGGTCGGTGACCCGGCGGCGATCTGCGTCGTCAGGGACGTCCGGTTCGTGTCGGTGTCGCTCGGCGCGCTGACGATCCGGACGCGGATGTCCGGGTGCTCCTTCTGGAACTCGGCGATGAGACGCCGTCGGAGGTCCCCGCCGTCCTTCGACGCCACCTGCCCGGCCCACCAGCTGATCGTCGCCGGGCCCTCGGGTGGATCGGTCGGCCAGTCGGCGACCTCGGTGCGCTCGGGGCGGGTGGAGCAGCCGGCCAGCAGCAGCACCCCCGTGCCTCCGAGCAGGAACAGCCTGCGGTCGATGTCCATCCGTCCTCCTCGACGTCCGGTCCGCACCCCCGGCCTCCGTCTGAGCGGGCGCGCGAAGCTGTGAGGCCACTCAACCCCTGGCCGCCCGACCGCGCCTGGGAGTCCGCCGAGCACCGCATCGTCCGCGCGCGGGTCGGCGCCGGGTCTCGTCCGCCGCGCGCGACGACGGCCCCTCGGGCCGTGTCGGGCGCCGAGCACCGGTTACGGTGACCGGGTGCGCGGACCACGGACGACGGAGCCAGCGCCCGACGACGACGCCGACCGCGCGCCGGGGGCCGTGGTCGTCGTGCCGCCCGACCCGCGGCGACGCCCCGCCCGCGCGACCCCGTGGCGTCGCGTCCTGGTGGGCGTCGTGCTCGCGGCGGTGCTCGGCGGGGCCGCGGTCGCCGCTGCCGGGACGCTCGTGTCGCAGCGGACGGCCGAGCGCTTCGCCGTCGAGGACGCCACCCGCGACACCGCCGCCGTCGCCCGGGCCGTCGTCGAACCCGCACTCCGCGACGCGATCGCCGACCCGGACGCGGACGCCGACGACCGCCGGCGCGCGGTGGACGCCCTCGACCGGGCCGTGCGCCGTGCCACCACGGCGAGCGCCGCCGTCCGCGTCAAGCTCTGGGCTCCGGACGGGACCGTGCTCTGGTCGGACGAACCCCGGCTCACGGGTGAACGGTTCACCCTGTCCGACGAGGACCTCGAAGCGCTCGCGGAGGACCGGTCCGACGCCGAGGTGTCCGACCTGACCGCTCCCGAGAACCGCTACGAGCGTGGGCAGGGGCCGCTCCTCGAGGCGTACCAGGCCGTCCACGTGCCGTCCGGCGACCCGCTGCTGCTCGAGGTCTACTACCCGTACGACGACGTGCTGGCGAGTTCCGCGTCGCTCCGTTCGGCGTTCGCGGCACTCGCGTTCGGTACGGTCGCGGTCGTGCTCGGGTTGCTCCTGCCGGTGCTCCTGTGGCTGCTGCTCCGCCTGCGGTCCGGCCAGCGGGACCGCGAACGCCTGCTCGTCCGTGCACTCGACGCCGAGACCGCCGAACGTCGCCGGATCGCCGCGGACCTGCACGACGGCCCCGTCCAGGACGTCGCCGGGCTCGCGTTCTCGCTCGGCGCCGTCGCACGGGGCGCGACGGGCCCGACGGCGACGGCACTCGACGCCGCCGCCTCGACCCTCCGCGGGGCCGTCTCCGCGCTGCGCTCACTGATGTCGGCGGTGCAACCGGCCGCCCCGGACCGGGACGGCCTCGGAGCCGCGCTCGCCGACGCCACCGCACGCGCCCACGCCTTCGGCATCACCACCGTGCTCGACGTGCCCGACCGGGTGGACGCCCCACCCGCAGCACTCGCGGCGGCGGTCCGGTTCGTGCGCGAGGCCGTGGCGAACACGGTGCGCCACGCGGGGGCCTCGATGGTCGAGGTGGTCGTCCGACGGCAGGACGGCGACCTGTCGGTGCGGGTGACCGACGACGGCGTCGGCTTCGACCCGGTGCCGGTGCTCGCGGCGCGCCGGGAGGGGCACCTCGGCACGACACTGCTCCGACAGGTGGCCGAGGACTCCGGTGGGTCGCTGCGCCTGCGGACCGCGCCGGGCGCCGGGACCACGTGGGAGCTCGCCCTGCCGACGGAGGCCGACCGGTGGTGAAGGTGCTGCTCGTCGACGACCACGCCCTCGTCCGCAACGGGCTCCGGGCGGTGCTCGACACGACGGCGGACTGCACCGTGGTCGGCGAGGCCGGCACGGGCGAGGTCGCGGTGGACCTGGCCGCGGACCTGCAGCCGGACGTCGTCGTGATGGACCTGTCCATGCCGGGCGCGGGCGGGGTCGCCGCCACGGCCGCGCTCCGGGAGCGGCTCCCCACCGCGCGGGTGCTCGTGCTCACGACGTTCGCGGACGACGCCCGGGTCCGAGCCGCCCTGGCGGCCGGGGCCACCGGGTACCTGCTCAAGGACGCCGACCCGGACGACGTCGTCCGGGCCGTGCGGGCGACGGCGCGGGACGAGGTGCCCATCGACCCGCGCGTGGCGCGGAGTCTCCTCCCTCGCGGCGGCGAGGACCGGGCGGGGTCCGGCACGGCTCCGGACGGGCCCGGCACGGCTCTGGACGGGCCCGGCACGGTCGGTCCGGTGCGCGGCGACGCCCACCGGGACGGACCGGACCTGCCCCCGCGCGAGCGCGACGTCCTGGTGCGCCTGGCGCGCGGCCTGTCGAACCGGCAGATCGCCACCGAGCTCGGCATCGCCGAACGGACCGTGAAGGTGCACGTCGGCAGCGTCTTCCGACGGATCGGGGTCGCCGACCGGACCAGCGCCGCGCTCTGGGCCCGCGACCACGGCTGGTGACGCCGGGCCGGGGTCGTCCGTCCTTCGGGTACTAGTACCAAGGTCCGATGGTGCCGTCCCGCCGCGGCGGCGACGATCGTGCTGAGGGGACGCACCGCCCCCGAGCACAGGAGGCACACCATGGACACCACGACCACCCACCGCGGCCGCACCGCGGGTCGTCGCACGGCCGGCATCGCCGCCACCGTCGTCGCCGCCGCGGTCGCAGCCGTCGCCCTCGTCGGGGTCACCCCGGCGCAGGCGTCCGGCAAGACCTCGACCGGCGGGGACTACGCCGTCACCGTGAACGGCACCACGACGAACCCCGCGGTCGGCAAGGACTTCCGACTCCGCGACACTGCGGTGTCCGGCACGATCGCCGTCCGCGGCAAGCACAACGGGTTCGACATCCGGCTCGCCGACCTCGGGGTGTACGACTACACGCTGACCGGTGCGCCCGACTCGCAGCGGATGGTCACGAAGCCGACGGTCGTGTTCGCGTCGAAGGTGCCCTCGCTGACCACCGCGCAGCTCGCCGGCACCCGGCTGTCGTCACTCGAGGTCCGCGACGACACGCTCGTCGCGGTCTTCAGCACCGGCGCCGGCAAGTTCAAGATCCAGGCGAAGGACGGCGCGCAGGGCGGGGTCTTCCAGATGGAGACCGAGTTCGCCGGCCCCGTCACCTTCACGCACACCCTCGGCGCCGGGCTGTTCTACTTCGTCAACCCGTACACCGGCAAGGTCAACTTCGGCGACGGCACCGCGGCGGTGACCTCGGGCACCGACGCGCACCAGATGCTCCTCGGCAAGGACTCGCCGCAGGTCGCGACGAAGACCTCGCAGACGGCCACGACCACGACCTGGACCGTGCAGCCGGGCGGGCGCATGGGCGGGGTGCTCGGTGAGGACGCCGTCGAGCTGAGCGCGGGTGCGACGAACTGCACGAGCGACTGCCAGGCGCAGAACCAGGTCCGCGGCTCCCTGCCGGTGCCGCCGGACCCGGTGGACCCGACGCCGATCGCGTCGCGCTGACGCGCGGACCGACGGACGGGAGGCCCGGTACCAGCTGGTACCGGGCCTCCCGTCCGTCTCGGCGTCCCCTGCGCGTCAGCGCGGGATGACCGAGAACAGGAACTTCTTCCGCACCATGTACCAGACGAGCAGGATGAGCACCGTGTGGGTGATGGTGCCGATCCAGACGTTGCCGTAGTCGACCGGGATCGACGCGATGACGAGGGCGAAGAAGACCTGCCACACGAACACGTAGAGGCTGGCCTGCCCGAGCGGGATCCACAGCCAGCCGATCACCGCGTTCACCGGCTTCCAGAACACGGTGAGGATGGCGTACGACACGATCGCGAAGAACGCGATGTCGACCAGACGACCCCACTGCAGGTCCACGCGCTGGTACGCCGTGTTGTAGAGCTCGCGGTACATGTCCGCGGGGAACGGCACCGGGGTGAACCCGAACCGGTCACCCGCCCAGACGTAGACCAGGAACGCCGCGTACCCGCAGACCAACACGCCGACGAGCACCTTGCCGAGTCGGCCGGTGAGTGCGTGGGTGATCTGCCGACGGTGGTACCCGAGCACGAGGCCGTGCGTGAACACCACCTGCCAGATGAACAGCGGGAACACCGCGTCGAACTGGGCGTTGACCGGCTTGAACGCCGGGTTGAGCACCTGGAACACGTAGAGCGCCCAGCTCGCGATGAGCAGCGCCCACCAGAACCTACGGCGGATGATCCACATGAACACCGGGATGAACAGGCTCAGCACCACGAACAGGCCCATGATGTTGAACGGCCAGGGGCCCATCTCGAGCAGCAGGAACTGACGGATCGCGTACCAGGGCGGCGGGTAGGCGAGCAGCTGCATCGCGTTCGGGTACAGGTCGTAGACGCGGCCCTCGGCCCGGACGCCGTCGGTCCCGGTCCCGCGGTCGGTGAAGGTCGTGATCGCGTCGGTGTTCAGGAACGGGATGAAGCTCAGCGCGAAGACGACGAGGATGACGACGAGCGTCACGACGTACTGCTTGCGCGCCCGCTTGAACGCCCCGATCGCCGATGCCCACTCTCCGAACCTGGCGACGCCGAGCGGGTAGACCATGCCGAGCACCATGCCCGAGAGGAACACGAACATCTCCGCTCCGGTGATGGCGCCGACCGCGTGCAGCGTCAGGTACGAGTACGGGCCGGAGACCTCGATGTGCGTGATCACCACCGCGAGGATGATGAACCCGCGGAACAGGTCGAGTCGGAGATCACGTCCGGGCTTGCCGTCGTCGGGGTAGCGCCAACTCGGCACGAGCCGTCCGAACAGCCCGCTCAGCACGAACACGACCGCGAGGCCCGCCGCCAACCAGACGATCCACGCCATCTGGTCGCCACCGGTGTCGAGCTGCTGGTTGGTCGCCTCGGCGCCCTGCTGCGGGGTGACCCGCTCGGTGACCGGTCCGAACACGAAGTGGTCGGACTCCTGCAGGTCGGTGCGGAAGGACCCGGCGACCCCCGGGGCCTTGGCGAACCGCCAGTCCGCGGGCCGGTTCCCCGCCTCGGGCTCCCGGCGGATGGCGTCGACGTACGTGACGCCCGTGATCTCCGGGTGCTCCTGGACGGAGGCGATGACCTGCCGCCACCACCCCTGCTTCACGGGCAGTTCGGCGTCCCCGCGGAGCGAGTGGTCGTAGAGCGCACCGGTGTCGAGGAGCATCGGGAGGTCGCGTCCCTCGGCGAAGCGCTCGGTGAACGTCTCCGGCTGCGGCTGCTGGTAGCCCCAGCTCTCGGCGAACCGCTGGGCGACCTCGTCCGCCTCGGGGACGTCGTTCCGCGTCAGCGGGACGTCCCGGCCGGCGGCCTGCGTCGCCGCGCCCTTGCCGAAGTAGAACATCGACAGGCCGACCCAGTCGACGGACGCATCGCCCGGCCAGTAGGGCAGGTACGGGTCGTCGGCCTCGGTGAGCTGACCGTCGCCGTTCGTGTCGAGCTTGTCGGTGTCGGTCGCGGACAGGTCCGCCAGCCGGCCCGCCGACGAACCGAACGGGTAGCCGGCGCCGTAGGAGGGCTGCCACACCATGCGGGCGTCCGAGTCGCCGGCGTGCACCTGCGTCGCGAGCGTCCGGAAGGCCCGGATGAACTGCGTCGGCTGTTGCCCCCACCGCACCCACGTGCCGTTCATCTGCGGGGCGAACCGGACCAGCAGCTGCGTGTCGTACTGCCGGTGGATCTCCTGCAGCAGCGCGTTCGCCCGGCGTGCGTCGGCCTTCGTCAACGACCGGAGCGCGCGGTCTGGCTCGAGGCTCACCACGAGGACGGCGCCCTGCGCGGCTGCGGCGCGGGTCGCGCGGAGCAGTTCCCGTTCGGCCGATCGGTCGACCGGGTACGCGATCTCGACGCCGTACATGGAGGGCGTCGCACCGAGTCGCCCCTCGTAGCCGTCCGGGGAGTCCGAACCCCAGTCGAGGTCCGGCCCGAACCAGGTCCTGCCGCTCGCCGGCTCACGGACACCGGACGTGACGGCGTCGGCGGGCAGCGCTCCCCCGAGCAGGAGCACGCCGATCGTCACGAGCAGCGCGACGGCCTTCCCCACGATCCGGCTCACCGAGCGCACACCAGTGTCCAGACGTTGCGGCCACCCTGGTGGGTGTGCTCGAGGCGGTCGAGTGCGGCGATCGCCAGGGCCAGCCCCCGGCCGCCCTCGTCCTCCGGGTCCGCCATGGTGACCTCGCCCAGGTCGATGTCGACCGGCATCCCGTTGTCGGACAGGACCGCGACGAGGTCGTCACCGTCGGTGCCGAGGTCGAGCAGGAACCGTCGTCCCTGGTCGACGTCCGACCGACGGGTGTGCTCGATCACGTTCGCCGCGATCTCGACGAGCGCGGTCTCGAACCGGAAGCGCAACGAGGCGTCGTCGATCCCGAGACCGTCCCACCACGACCCGAACGTGTCCTGCACCGTGTCGAGGGACGCCGGCACCGCCGGGACGTCGATGCTGGCGTGCGCGTTCACAGGGGTCCTCCGACCGTGGTCGACTCATGGGCCAGGGGCATCTCGGCCTCGGGCCCGCGGTAGCGCACGGCCCGGATGACGATGCTGAAGATGAACAGGTCGAAGACGACCCAGGCGGTGTTGACGAGCGGCGCGATGCCCTCGGCCTGCCCCGCCAGGTACCGGATGACGATCATCACGAGCGCGGCGACGAGTGCCCCCATCGCGATGAGCTGCGGCCGGACCAGGTCCCACCGGGGGCGCGCCTCGGACTCGTCGCGCACCTTCGGCGTCACGCGGAACCCGAGCGGCTTGCCCCGGAAGACGTTCTCGAACGCGCTCGTCACCGACTCGATCCAGACCGGGAAGAGCGCGAGCGAGTACTGCTGCCCCCGCCACGTCGGTCGGCCCGCGGCCACCACCCAGAACAGCAGCTGGTTGAGCACCAGGAACGGGATGAGCCGTGCGAAGAAGTCGACGCTGTACGCCTGGACGGGCACCACGCCGAAGGACAGGCAGAGCACCGGTGCGGCGATGTAGACGACCGCGGCGAAGCCCGACAGGTAGCTCCACATCGTCGAGAAGTACATGAGGCGCTGGCCGAACGACAGGCCCTTCTGCACGAGCGGGTTCTCGCGGAAGAACACCTGCATGGTGCCCTGCGCCCAGCGGAGCCGCTGCACGAGCATCGTCTGCAGGTCCTCGGGCGCCAGGCCCTTCGCGAGGATCTCGTCGTGGTACGCCGACTTCCACCCGAGACCGTGCAGGCGCATGGCGGTCGCCATGTCCTCGGTCACCGAGATCGTCGCCAGCGGCATGATCGGCTGCGCCTCGTCGTCGCGGTTGACGTCGAGCGCACGCGTCAGCACCGCGATCGCCTCGATCGCGGCCACCGGCGACGCGTCCCGCTGCCCGAGGACGTCGAGTGCGGCGTCGTCGAGGCCCGCGAAGGTGTTGGCGTCGGTGGACATCGCGGCGAGTTCCTGGAGGTCGGCGCGGACCGAGTCGAGGTCGGACGCCGCGAAGCGCCGGGCAATCGCGTCGATGCCACGCTGGAACCGGTACGTGACGTCGCCGAGCGGCTCACCGGCGGCGATGTCGGCACGGGCCTGGTCCACGACGACCTCGGCGTCGTCGAGGGCGACGAGCACGCGCGGGTCGGTCTCGGTCTCGCGCGCGCGGCCGAGGAGCTTCTTCGCCGTCTTGACCGTGCGCTGGACGCTCGTCTCGACCTCCCGCACGTACCGGGTGATGCCGAGCTGCATGAGGGCCTCACGCCGGAGGATCGCGTTCGACCCGCAGAAGAACGCGGCGTTCCAGCCGTCCTTCGACTGCTGGATCGGGCCGTAGAACAGGGGTGCCTGACTGCCGAGCGGGTCGGAGTCCGGGACGTTCTCGAACCACTGGGGCGTCTGCACGAGTGCCATCCGCTCGTCCTTGAAGTACCCGAGCGTCCGGTCGAGGATGGCGGGGTCAGGCACCTGGTCGGCGTCGAGGATGAGCAGGAACTCGCCCTGCGTGGCGAGCAGCGCGTTGTTCAGGTTGCCGGCCTTCGCGTGGCGCGGTCGGTCCACCCAGTCCTTGCCGCGCGTGATGACCCCGAGGCCCTCGGCCTCGGCGGCGGCACGCATCTCCGGGCGGTTGCCGTCGTCGAGGATCCACGTCTCGTGCGGGTGCCGGATCGCCTTCGCGGCGCGGGCGGTGCGCATCACGAGGTCGATCGGCTCGTTGTACGTCGTGATGAAGACGTCGACGGTCACTGGGTCGCGCGGCGGGGTCGGCGGCTCCCCGCGCTCCCGGAGCTTCCACGCCCCGAACGCGAAGAGCACCGAGTCGATGACGCTGTACGTCTCGGCGAGGATGAGCGGCACGGCGATCCACCACGAGTGCCAGTTCACGGACGCCACCCACCGCCACGCGATGTAGTTCAGGCCGGAGACGGCCGCGAGCACGGCGACGGTGCGGACGGCGACGAGGCGGCGGCGGCGGGTGCCGACCTCGAGTCGCCGGCGGTCCTGCCGCCCGACCTCGACCGCCGTCATCGACGTGCCTCCGGTGAACCGTGAGTGCTGTGCACGGCGTCCCCTCCTGATCCCGGCGACCCGTGCGCGCGGTTGCCGGGCACGGGAGTGGCAGCGGGGTCGACGGCGGGTCCGGGTCCCGTCGGTCGCTCCCCTGCGCTCGACGTCGCCCCCTGGCGACGTCGACGTGCTGTCCTGTCTACCGCAGGCGAGCGACCACTGTCAGCACCACGCCCCGATCTGGGGACGCCCGCGTCCCCGCTCCCCGGTGTGGACCGACCACCCGTCCTAGACTCGCGTCATGATGTTCGGGCGAGCACGGCGGAGCGCGGAACCGGTCGACCTCGGGTCGCTCGACCCCTGGCGGTCCGACGCCGTCACCGCCACGTGCGTGCCGCTGCCGATCGGCCGCAAGGGCAAGACCATCCCCGGCGTCATGCTCTTCGACGGGTCGGTCTCCCCGGTGTTCGCGGTGCGCGAGGTGCAGCAGCTCGTCGACCACGACCTGAACACCGCCGAGAACGTCAACCAGCCGCCGATCGCCTTCCTCATGTGGCCGGACGACGCTGCCGACGACTCCCCCGCCGGGCGCTGGCTCCGGGACGCTCCCGCCGAGAGCCTCACGCTGCTCGTCGACCCGCTGGAGACACCACCGACCGTCCAGTTGCAGGGCGACGCGCTGGCGTCGTTCCGCGACTGGGTGCACACCCTGCCCCGCTGACCGCGCAGCGGCCACGGGGCGCGGTCCGTCTCGCTCGGGCGACGTGTGCCGACCCCGTGGTCGGTCACCGCGATGTGCGACCGGAGACGAGCCAACGCACGTGCGCCCCGCACACCGAGCCGGCGAAGCTGCACATGATCCACGGCAGCAGCGGCGTCCCACCCGTCGAGGACGCGGGTGAACAGGGACATCGCGCCGAAGATCCCCACGACGAGGAGCAGCGACGCCGTTCGCGGGCACGGTGTGCTCCGTGTCATGACCCCGACCCCGCCCCTGCGATCAGGTCCGACGCCCCCGCTCGGTGACCCAGCGGAGGTGTGTGCCGAAGACCGACCCCGCGAAGCTCGCGAGGATCCACGGTGGCAGCGCCACGCTCCACCCGTCGAGCACCCGGTTGAACAGGAACATGGCTGCGAACATCGCCGCGACGAGCACGAGTCCCGACCACCCGGGTCGGAGCAGGGAGAACGCCACGACCCCGAGCAGGAGCCCCCCGACGAAGCCGACCGCGAGGTACGGTACCGCCCTGCCCGCCTGGTCCCCGACGACCATGATCGGGACGAGCAGTCCGATGCCCGCTCCGACCGCTGCGGCGACCAGCGTGACCGGGTGCTGTCGCTGGCCTCGCCACTTCTTCACCATGGTGGACGAGGGCGCGCCGTCGCTCGCCCTGAGCGACGACGAGCCGTTCCGCTTCACCCGCTGGACCATGTCCCTCCCAGGCCTCACTGAGGCCGACCGTTCACCGTTCGTCGTCCGCGCCGCTCCGTGCCCTGCGGAGTCGTCGCCGTGCCGCCCTGCCGAACTCGACAGCAACCGCTGCGAGGAGGAGCCACATGATCGCGGATCCCCGGATGAGCCCTCCGACTCCGATCAACAGGATGAAGACGGCAGGGATGGTGAACGGGATCAGCGCTCGGAGAAGGACCTGCCGAGGTTCGAGCAAGCCCAACAGGAATCCGAAGACGAAACCGATCGCGCCGGTCGCAGCCGCGACTGCCACCGGGACATGCGCGAGCCAGATCGTCACCCAGCAAGCGACAGCGATGACGAAGACCAGGACCGCGATCCTCCACGACACCGCACGTCCTGTCACCTGTCTCCTCTCATCTCGCTGCCCAGCAAGCATCTCGGACTCCGTCGGTCACGGCGTGGTTCGCTGCGTCCAGTACGCCGCTGGTGGACCGGTTAGGTCCCGGACCTCAGCGCGCCTCGACGGGTTCGTTCCCCCCAGACCTGACCATGTCCGAGGACCGTTCGGTGTCGGTCACCGGTGTGCGCGATCGGCGACGAGCCAGCGCACGTGCGCCCCGAACACGGAGCCCGCGAAGCTGCACATGATCCACGGCAGCAGGGCGGCATCCCACCCATCGAGGACGCGGGTGAACAGGAACATCGCGCCGAAGATCCCCACAACGAGGAGCAGCGACGCCGTTCCCGGGCGGAACAAGGCGAATGCGGACGCCGCCCACACGAGACCCGCGATGAAGCCCACCACCAGGGACGGCACGAGCACACCGGCGTGCGGGCCCGCGATCCCCACCGGGACCGCGATCCCCACGACCAGGAGGCAGACGGCAGCCACCAGGTTGACCGGATGCTGTCGCTGTCCTCGCCAGGGTCTCGTCTTCGTCATCCCGGCCACAGTCCCCTGTCCTCGAGTGCTCCGTGCAACGTGTCGGTCGCGATGCTGGTGGCGCCACCGACGGCCGCCGAAGTGCGGAGCCGGACAGCGTTCGCCGTACCACTGAAGATGCCGTCGAAGGTCCGGACGTTGTTGACGGCCAGGTGGTTCAACGAGCTGCTCGACGACTGGCCGCCGGGGATGAGCGTACCGCCCGCTCCCGTGGCCGCGTTCCACGTCGCGTCCCATCCGGACAGCCCCTTGCCGCCGACGAGGTCACCGGCAGCACCACCCGCGACGCTGCTGGAAGCCCCGAACCCGAGCGTCGCGACGCGAGCCGTCACCGATTGGGTGGTCTGCCCGAACCGCTGCGCGAACGTCCCACCGGCCGGACCAGCCAGACTGCCGAGCGCAGAACTGGCACCACCACCGACCATCTGTCCGACGAACTCGCGGTTGTCCCACTCGCCGTCGTGGTTCATCGCGTAGGAGACGCCGCTGCTGGCGGCACCGGCGACACCGTTCACCGAGGCATTCACCGCTGCTGCGCCGGCCGTACGCGACGCCGACGCGGCGGTCGCAGCCCTCGCTGCAGCGCGGCCCGCCACCATCATCCCGCCGCCGCCGAGCGCACCGGTGATCCCACCGACCGCCGTGTCCACCCCGACCTGCCCCCAGTCGACGGTGCCCTTGGTCGCCTTCTGCGAGGCGGTCGAGATCGCCCCGCTCACCATCGCTCCCGACGCGGCCATGAGCGCGATGCCCGCGGGTCCGCCGACGCCGGTGAACAGCAGCGCCACACCGATGCCGACGCCGACCGCACCGACGACCCCGGCGGCCACGTACTCCCAGTGGCTCCCGTGCTCGTCCTGGTACGCCTGCAGGTCCGCGTCCGTCGCCGGCCGGAGGCCGAGCGGGTCGACCGCGTGCAGCGGGTCGTTGCCCGCGTACGCGTAGGGGTTCCCGGCCCAGGCGGTACCGGTCACGGCGGGCAGCGGGTCGACGGACAGGAAGCCGCGTGCCGCCGGGTCGTACACCCGGGCGCCGAGCCACTCGAGTCCGGCGACGGCGAGACCGCCGGTGGCGCTCAGACCGATGCCGGCCGGGAGGCCCGGGGCCGCGTCGGACAGATCGGTCGCGGCGGACGGGCCGGTCGCGGCGGACGGACCGGTCGCGCCGAGCGCGCCCGTCGGTCCGCTCACGCGCCAGGGGTCGGCGAGGTCGCTCGCGCGGGCCGGGCGCCAGGTCGGCGCTGCCCATGCGTCCCCGATCGCGGTGATGCCGCCGGCCAGGCCGAGGACCGCGGTACCCCCGATGGACAGCAGCGACGGGAGCGGTGCGGCGCTGTCCCACCAGGTCTCGACGCCGTCGACCTCGATCGGTTCGCCGAGGACGTCCACCCGGATCCGGTGCCCGCCCGTCTCCGTGTAGGACGCGTCACGTTCGACGACGCCGGCGAGGTACCCGAGGTCGTCCCACGCGTACTCGGTCGTCGAGCCGTCCGACGACGTCCGTCGGACCCGTCGCCCGAGCCCGTCGGAGACGTACTCGACCCGTGCGCCGGTCGCGCCGTCGGTGCTCGCGAGGAGCTGGCCGGCGGCGTCGTGCTCGTGCCGCAGGGACGTGCCGCCGGAACGCTCCGCGACGAGTCGTCCGGCGGCGTCGTACTCCCAGGTGGAGACGGTGCCGTCCGGGCGTCCGGCGCGGACGAGCTGTCCGGCGGCGTCGTGCGTGAACGAGGTCGTGCCGTCCCCGTGCACGACCGCGCGGATCCGGTCCTCGGCGTCGTGCTCGATGCGGGTGGCCTCGACGCCGTCGGTCGTCGTGGTCGTGTGCGCGACGAGTCGCCCGTGCTCCCAGCTCCAGGCGTGCACGACGTCGCCCGCCGCCGCCTGAACCGGCCGGCCGACCGGGTCGAGGACGAACGAGACGTCGGGCAGGCCGGCCCGCTGGACGCCGACGACCCGACCGGCTCCGTCACGCCGGTACACCGTGCGGGTGCCGTCGGGGTCGGTCCGGGCGGTCCGGCGGCCGTCGGCGTCGTACTCCCAGCGCACGGCGCGGTCACCCCGGCTCCGTGCGACGAGCAGCCCCCGTCGGTCGTACCGGAGTTCGTGGTCGAACGCGCGGCCGGCCCCGCCGCTGTGGTCGGTGACGACGACGCTCCGGGCCGCCCGGTCGACGCGGATCTCGGACACCGTGTGCCCGTCCACCGCCACGGTGGTCCGTCGGCCGCCGTCCTCGAACGTCCACGTGGTGGAGCGCCCGTCGGGGTCGGTCTGCGCGGTCTGTCGACCGGCTGCGTCGTAGGACGCCGTCGTCCTGCGGCCGAGCGGGTCGGTCACGGCCACCACGCGGTCGGCCTCGTCGTACTCGTACCGGGTGACGCCGCCGAGCGGGTCGGTGACGCTCGTCACCCGTCCGCGGAGGTCGTGTGCGAACCGGGTCACCCCGCCGAGTCCGTCGACGGCCTCGACGAGCTGCCCGGCGGGGTCGTAGCGGAAGCGTCGCTGCCCGGACCGGACGTCCTGCGAGCCGACGAGACGGCCGGCGGCGTCCCAGCGCCAGCGGGAGGTGCCGGAGCCCGGGATGGTCCGCGACACGGGTCGACCCATCGCGTCGTACGCGGTGCGTTCGACGTCACCCGTGGGCTGGGTCCGCGTGACGACCCGGCCGTCGGCGTCGTACCCGAGCTCGGTGCGGGCGCCGAGGGGGTCGGTGCTCGCGACCGGACGGCCGCACACGTCGTACTCGTAGGTGGTCCGGGCACCGGACGGCTCGACGACCGCGGTCACCCGGCCGGCCAAGTCGCGTTCGAGACGGGTCAGGCCGCCTTCGCCGTCGACGAGTTCGACCGGGCGTCCGCAGCGGTCGTAGGTGACGAGCTCGGCCGCGCCGTCCGCGCTCGCGACCTCGACGGGGCGGCCGTACTGGTCGGAGCGCACCGTCGTGGTGCCGAACACGTCCCGCAGGGTGGCGACGCCCGTCGCCACGTCCGTGCTGCCCTCGACGCGGACGCCGGTGGGGTCGGTCACGCCGGTGACGTCGCCGTTCCGGTCGTGGTCACGGCGCCACACCTGCCCGGCGGGGTCGACCGTCTCGCGGAGGCGGGACAGCGGGTCGTGGACGAACGTCCACCGACCGCCGTCGGGCAGGTCGAGCGCGGCGAGGTTGCCGAGGTCGTCGAAGGTCCGGGAGGTCGTGCGTCCGAGGGGGTCGGTCGTGCGCTCGAGCTCGCCGTTCGTGCCGTACCCGTGGGTCGTCCGCGCGCCGGTCGGATCGGTCACCGCGACCAAGCGGGTCCCCTCGTGCTCGAAGGACCACACGGCGCCGTCCGCGTCCCGGCGCGAGGTCACCCGGCCGGCCTGGTCGTACCGGTACTCGGTCCGCGCGCCGGACGGCATCACCACGGCGGTCGGGCGTCCGGCGGCGTCGCGCTCGACCCGCAGGACGTCGCCTCGGGCGTTCCGGGTGGCGACGAGCTCACCGTGTTCGTCGTGCTCGAGCTCGACGACCACCCCGGTCGGGTCCACCGCGCGACGCAGGAGTCCCCGCTCCCAGGTGAGTTCGGTCCGCCCGCCCTCGGGGTCGACGACGACGGAGGGGTCCCGGTCCTCGCCGACGTACTCGTAGGTGACGACGGAGCCGGTCTCGGTGACGACGGTGGTCACCCGGTCGAGCTCGTCGTACCCGTACGTGACGTCCGCCCCGGAGGGGGTCACGGTCCGGGTGCGACGGCCTCGGGCGTCGACGGCGTGGACCGTCACCGAACCGTCCCGCGCCGTCACGGAGACCAGGCGACCGCGGGCGTCGTAGTGCATGGACTGCCGGACGTCGTCGGTGTCGACGACCCCGACGAGACGTCCCTTGGCGTCGGAGACCCAGGTGTTCGACCGGCCGCCGTCGGGGTCGGACACGACCGTGACGCGACCCGGCAGGTAGGCGAAGCGGACCGTGCGCCCGTGCGGGCTGACCTGCTCGACGACCCGTCGACGGTCGTCGTAGGTGTTGCGCGCCTCGACGACACCGTCCTCGCTCACGACGGCGACGACGAGACCGTCCTCGTCCCACTCGTACGTCCGGGTGCCGGTCGGTCCGGAGACGGCGACGAGACGGCCGGCGTCGTCGTAGGCGTACTCCACCCGGCGGCCGTCGGACCCCCGGGCGACGACGACACGGCCGTCGAGCGTGTCGAGGTCGATCCACCGCCCGCGCTCGTTCGCGATCCGGGCGACGCTGCCGTCGGCCGCGCGCTCGACCCGGATCGTGGTGCCCGGCCCGGTGCCCGACGCGAGCCAGACGCCGGACGGGCTGAACGCCCACCACCCGCCGTCGCTGTCCCGCACGACCAGGCGGTCGCCCTCCCGTCCGAGCCGGACGTACTCGTCCACGGCCATGGCCCAGCCGTCCCCGTCCCGCGGGAACCGGAGCACGCGCCCGTCGGCCTGCGTCAGGGCGGCTCCGTCGTCGTCGACGTCGAGCCGTGTCCCGAGGACGGACGCCCAACCGGGTCCGAACACACCGGTCCGGTCGTCGAGCGAGTTGTACATGCGGGTGAGGCGGAGCTGCTCGGACGCCCCGGTGAAGCCGAGGTCCAGTTCCGACTCGAGGAAGTTGCCGGTGGCCGTGTTGACCGGGTCCATCGAGTACCCGGTGGTCGGCGGCGCGCCGAACGCCTGCGGCGGTTCGATCGTCAGGCCGGACCGCTCGGCGGAGACACCCGCGCCCTGCAATGCGGCAGCCAGTGCCACGTCCGACACCGTCGACACCGAACCACTGCCGCCTGCTGCCTCGAAGGCCGCCGCGACCGTGTTCGCCCAGGCGACGTCGGTCTCGTTCGCCTCGAGCCACCTGTCGATCGCGGTCGCGAGCCCGTGCGCGCTGATGGTGCCCCACTTGCAGCGGGCGGCGAAGTCGTCGAGCTTGCCACGGAGCGCTCCGCCCCGGCCCGACAGCTGACCGTTCAGGCTGGCCGACCCGGTGGCGAACGAGCGCAGGTCGTCCGGACGCGCTGAGGACGTCCCACCGCCCCCGCCGCCACCGGAACCGGGTGCCGGCGTCTGCCGGGCGGTCACGGCCGGGTTGCTCGTGGGGAACACGGGCACGGGCTCGGGCGCCTCGGTCGGCGGCTTCTCCTCGCCGAAGAGCCAGTCGTGGCCCTGCTCGAACCAGTTGCGGTTGTCCTGCTCCTCCTGCCAGTCGCGGGCGCGCTTGCGACGGGCGTTCTCCTGCTCGGCGGCGGTCTTCAGGATGCGGACCCACCCGGCGACGTCCCGGAGGGCGGCGGTGAGCCGGGTCGCGTCGCCGGACGCCGTCGTCGCGTTCTGGCCGAACAGGTCGGCGAAGTGCCCGCGGAACTCCTGCGCGGCGGTGCTCACGTACGACGAGCGGCTCCCGGCCTGGCCGTCGATCGCGTCGGCCGAGGACGTCAGCTCGGCGATGAGCGCGTCGGCGGTGCCGTTGTCGAACTCGAGCGGTTCCGCTCCGTGCAGGTCGGCCATGATCTGTCCCCCGGTCGTCGTGCTGGTCGTGCTGGTCGTGCTGGTCGTGCTGGTCGTGCTGGTCGTGCTGGTCGTGCTGGGCGTGCTGGTCGTGCTGCGCGCAGGTCACGCCACGGCAGCCCGGGACGACAGCAGCCCGGGCCGTCGAACGCGTCGACGACCCGGGCACTGTCCGGCGGTGTTACGCGCCGCCACCCGCGGTGAAGATGTCCTGCGAGATCTTGTCGAGCTGCGTGCGGAGCTGCTCGAGCTCCGTCTTCGCCTTGTCGAGCGCAGCCTTCGTCTCCGGCCACGTCGACCCGCGGAAGTTCGCGGCCAGCGGGCCGTCCCACACGTTGGAGTCGGACAGGATGCGGCCCTGCGCATCGAGCTGCGAGATCTGGTCCGTGAACCCACCGTTCACGATGGACTGGATCTGACGGATGGCGGTCTTCGCCTGTTCGGTCGAAAGCACACGCGACATGGTGAACCCCTCTTCTCTTCGTACCTGCACCCCCGCGCAGAAGATCCCCCGGAGGCTCTGACGGTGACCACAGTACCGAATCCGGTCGCAGGTGCACCAGGCGGTGCACAGGAACGACGGGAGGCCCGGTACCAGTCGGTACCGGGCCTCCCGTCGGCAGCCGGTCGCCTGCGCGACCGAGCGGGTCAGTCGCGCGGGGAGCGCGGCCCGCGGGCCTCACGGTCGTCGCGGTACCCGCGACCACCGCGGTCGTCCCGGTCGCCGTAGCGACCTCCGTCGCGGCGCGGGCCGCTGTCGCGGCGGATCGGACCACGACGGTCCGGCTGGATCTCGATGAGCTTGCCGCTGATCCGGGTGTCGCGCAGGCGGTCCAGGACGTCCGACCCCATGTCGGACGGCAGCTCGACGACGGAGAAGTCCGGACGGATCTGGATCGCGCCGAAGTCGTCGCGGCGCAGGCCGCCCTCGTTGGCGAGCGCACCGACGATCTGCCGGGGCTCGACGCGGTGACGACGGCCGACCTCGATGCGGTACGCCGTCATCGGGACCGAGCGACGACGTCGGTCGCCGCCGTCGCGCTCCCGGTCGCCGTCCCGGGCGGGCCGGTCGTCGCGGCTGCGGCGCTCGTCACGCTCGGCCTGCTGACGGACGCGGTCGTCGGACGGGTCGAGCAGCAGCGGGGTGTCGCCCTGCGCGACCACGGCGAGTGCCGCGGCGACGTCCGACTCGGGGACGTCGTGGTGCTCGACGTAGTGTCCGATGATGTCCCGGAACGCGGTGATCCGGGACTGCTGCTCGAGGGCCGCGGTGATCGCGTCGTCGAAGCGGGTGAGGCGGGTCGAGTTGACGTCCTCGACGCTCGGCAGTTGCATCTGCGTGAGCGGCTGGCGCGTGGCCTTCTCGATCGCCGAGAGCAGGCGGCGCTCGCGCGGTGTGACGAAGCTGATCGCGGCACCCGAGCGGCCCGCGCGCCCGGTGCGCCCGATGCGGTGCACGTACGACTCGGTGTCCACCGGGATGTCGAAGTTCACCACGTGCGTGATGCGGTCGACGTCGAGCCCGCGGGCGGCGACGTCGGTCGCGACGAGGATGTCGAGCTTGCCGGACTTGAGCTGGTTGACCGTGCGCTCGCGCTGGGCCTGCGCCACGTCACCGCTGATCGCGGCGGCGGCGTACCCACGGGCGCGGAGCTTCTCGGCCAGGGTCTCGGTCTCGCTCTTCGTGCGGACGAAGATGATCATGCCCTCGAAGTCCTCGACCTCGAGGATGCGCGTGAGGGCGTCGACCTTCTGCGGGTACGAGACGATGAGGTACCGCTGGGTGGTGTTCGCCGAGGTGGTGGTCTTCGCCTTCACCGTGATCTCGGCGGGGTCGTTCAGGTACTGCTTCGAGATGCGGCGGATCTGCGCGGGCATCGTCGCGGAGAACAGCGCGACCTGCTTGGTGTCCGGCGTCTCGGCGAGGATCGTCTCGACGTCCTCGGCGAAGCCCATCTTGAGCATCTCGTCGGCCTCGTCGAGCACGAGGTACTTCAGCTCGGACAGGTCGAGCGTGCCCTTGGCGATGTGGTCCATGATGCGACCGGGCGTGCCCACGACGACGTCGACGCCGCGACGCAGGGCGGACAGCTGCACGCCGTACGCCTGACCGCCGTAGACGGGCAGGACGTGGACGTTCTTCATGTGCGACGCGTACTGCTCGAACGCCTCGCAGACCTGGAGCGCGAGCTCACGGGTCGGGGACAGCACGAGCGCCTGCGGCAGCTTGGCGCCGGACTCCATGCGGGAGAGCACGGGGAGCGCGAAGGCGGCGGTCTTGCCGGTGCCGGTCTGGGCGAGGCCGACGACGTCGCGGCCCTCGAGCAGGGTGGGGATGGTGGCGGCCTGGATGGCGGAGGGGGTCTCGTACCCGATCTCCTTGACGGCCTTCAGGACGGCGTCGCTGAGCCCGAGGTCGGCGAAGGTGATCACGGGCTCCTCGTCGACGGCTTCGGTGGGGGTGTTCGTCTCGGTGCTCATAGGAGGAACGGTATCCCGTTTTCCGACCGCACCCCAGACGGCGCGGGGCGGAGCGGGCGGACGGGAGGCCCGTGGCGGCGTCGCCCCGGGCCTCCCGTCCGTCCCGTGGTCGGCTCAGACGACCGACCAGCCGCCGTCGCTCGGCAGGACCGCTCCGTTGACGTTCGCGGAGTCGTCGCTGAGCAGCCAGGTGATGGCGGCAGCGAGCTGCTCCGGCTGCGCCACCGGCGGGATCGTGGTCTGCATGATCGGGCCGACCCGACGGGCGGCGTACTCGCTGCGCATCGGGGCCTCGATGTTCGTCGCGACCGCACCCGGCGCGACCGCGTTCGCGCGGATGCCCTGCGGCCCGTGGAAGAACGCGACGCTCTTGGTGTAGCCGGCGATGGCGTGCTTCGATGACGTGTACGCGGCACCCGCGGCGGAGGCCTTCAACGCGGCCTCGGAGGCCACGTTGACGACGGACCCCCGGCCCGCGGCGATCATGAGCGGGAGCACGGCGCGGGTGAGCCGCATCGGCCCGGTGACGTTGACGCTGAACACCCGCTCCCACGTGCCGTCGTCGACCTCGTCCGGCGGCAGGAACGCGTCCATGATCCCGGCGACGTTCGCCAACCCGTCGACGCGCTCCCCTGCGGCGGCGAGCAGCGCCTCGATCGTCTCGGCGGCGGCGACGTCACCGACGACGGTCTCGACGTCGAGTCCGGCGCCGTCGACGAGCTCGTTGCGGAGCGCGTCGAGCCGGTCGGCGACGACGTCGGTGGCGATCACGCGGCCGCCTTCGGTGGCGATGCGGACGGCGGTCGCGCGGCCGATGCCGGAGCCCGCTCCGGTGACGATCACGGTGCGGCCGGCGAACCGGGCGGAGGACGGGCTGGCAGGTGCGGGGTCGGTCATGGTGTCTCCTCGTCGAGCGACCGGCGGGCGGGTCCCGACGGTCGACGGTGGTCCGTCGCCACAGTTCTAGCACTCAGTGCCGGAAGTCACCAGGGCACGGGGCAGGAGCACCGTCGTGGCAGGATCGGCGCATGGCAGATCGGCCGACCGGGCGACCCCGCACGATCGACCCGGACCGGGTGTCGCTCGTCGCGCTCCGCCTGTTCGACGAACGCGGGTACGACCTCGTCTCGATGGACGAGGTCGCCGCCGCTGCCGGGGTCAGCCGCCGCTCGCTCTTCCGGCTCTTCCCGACGAAGGCGTCGCTCGTCTGGGGTGGCCTCGACGAGTTCGCCGAGCGCCTCACCGCAGCCCTGGACGCCCGCCCGGCCGACGAACCAGCGCGGGCCGGTCTCCGCACCGCGTACCGGGCGGCCGCGACCTTCCCCGACGCCGCGGTCGAGACGACGCGGCACCGACTCCGGGTCATCCGGGCGAACCCGACCCTGGCCCGCGAGGCACCACGGTTCCCGGCGGGCACCGAGGAGCACCTCGTCCGGTTCGCGGCGGAGCACGACGGGGTCGAGCCCGACACGCTCGCCCCCGCGGTCACCGCCGCGGTCATGGCCGGAGCGGCGACCGCGGCCCTCCGGTGGTGGGCGGAGCAGGACGACGGTCGACCCGAGGACGTGGTCGACCGGGCGCTGCGCGACCTCCCCTGACGCCGACGGCGGCGACGCCGCCGAGATGGTTGCGTCGTGGAACTATCGGGTGTAACTTTGCATGGTCTGCAAGGTTTCACGGCGCGCAGCAGCCCTCGCGATCCGTCCGGATCCCGGCCTCCGCCCGACCTCGACACCGCCCGACGACGCGTCCGCCGCCCGGGCACACCGAAGAAGAAGGACCCCCATTGTCAACAGCCACCGCAGCGACCCCGGTGCAGGACGGGCACGCCACGACCGCTGGCGCGCCCGGCCAGCAACCCCTGATGACCCACCGGCAGATCCTGCTCGTCATCTACGGCCTCATGGCGGGCATGTTCCTGTCCTCGCTCGGACAGACCGTCTTCGGCACCGCGATCCGCACCATCGGTGACGACCTGCACGGCCTCGACCAGCAGGCCTGGGTCACGACCGCGTACCTCATCACGTCGACGATCGCGACGCCGATCTACGGCAAGCTCTCCGACGTCTTCGGCCGCCGTCCGCTCTACATCTTCGGCATCGTGGTGTTCATCCTCGGCGCCGTGCTCTCGTCGATGTCCACGTCGATGCTCATGCTCGCGGCCTTCCGTGCCGTGCAGGGCATCGGCGCCGGTGCGCTCATGTCCCTGCCGCTGGCGATCATGGGCGACATCCTCGCCCCGCGCGAGCGCGCCAAGTACCAGGGCTACTTCCTCGCCGTCTTCGGCATCTCCTCGGTGATCGGCCCGCTCATCGGCGGCCTGCTCGCCGGTGCGTCCGAGATCCTCTTCATCACCGGTTGGCGCTGGGTGCTCCTCATCAACGTGCCGATCGGCATCGCCGCGCTCGTGATGGTGATCGTCTTCCTGCACCTGCCGAAGGTGCACGACACGAAGGACAAGCCGGTCGTGGACTGGTGGGGCGCGACCGCGGTCATCGTCACGCTCGTCCCGCTGCTGCTCGTCGCCGAGCAGGGCCGCACCTGGGGCTGGGGCTCTCCGGCCGCGATCGCGAGCTACGTGATCGGCGCGGTCGGTCTCGTCGCACTGCTGCTCATCGAGTCGAAGATGGGCGACGCGGCGATCATCCCGCTCAAGCTCTTCCGCTCGGGCACGTTCTCGATGGCGACCGTCATCGGGTTCCTGGTCGGCTTCGCGATGTTCGGCGCCATGCTGACCATCCCGCTCTACCTGCAGATCGTCGTCGGCCTGACCCCGACCGAGTCCGGGTTCGCCACGCTGCCGCTCGTCGGCGGGCTGATGATCGCGTCGATCACATCGGGTCAGATCGTCGCCCGTGTCGGTCGCTACCGGATCTTCCCCGTCATCGGCACGTTCCTGGTGTCCGCCGGCTACGTCGTCCTGACCTTCATGACGATCGACAAGCCGCTCTGGTTCCTCATGATCGGCATGTTCCTCATCGGTCTCGGCCTCGGTTCGGTCATGCAGTCCCTCACGCTCGCGTCGCAGGGGTCCGTCGAGGCCCGGGACATGGGCGTCGCCACGTCGTCGGCCACGTTCTTCCGGCAGATCGGCGGCACGCTCGGCACCGCCGTGCTCCTGTCGATCCTGTTCTCGGTGATGCCGACGAACATCGTCCACGCGACGGCGGACAAGGCCGACCTGACGTCGGCACTCGACGCGGCACTCGACCCGCGGGTCGCCAGTGCGAAGGCGAACCAGGGCGTGATGGACCAGATCTGGGACCCGATCGTCACCCCGATCCAGGACAGCATCGGCTCCGGCCTGGCACGCGGGACGACCGCGGCGAAACAGGCCGCCGACCAGGCGGTCACCGAGCAGGTCACCGCCGCCGTCCAGGCGCAGGTCGCCGCCGGCGCGCTCCCCGCAGCCGCCGCCGAGACCGTCATCGCGCAGCAGGTCGCCGACGCCACCCCGCAGGCCGAGGCCGCCGCGCTCGCGACCGCCGCCGACCAGGCGCACGCCAGCGTCGTGGACGGGAAGCTCGCCGTCGACTGGACGGACGCCGGTCAGCGCACCTACTGGGTCGACCAGGTCGTCCCGGACCTCGCGAAGCAGATCGAGCAGGGCGCGAACGACGACTCGAGTGCATCGGCCACGAACGACACCTCGTTCCTGACCGGCGCCGACAGCCGCCTGACCCGCCCGTTCATGGCCGGCTTCAACGCCTCGTCCGTCGCGATCTACTGGGTCGGACTCGGCGTGATCCTGCTCGCCTTCGTGCTCACCTGGTTCTTCAAGGTCCCGCCGCTGCGGCAGCGTTCGGCCCTGCAGGAGCAGGCGGACATGTCCGCGCAGGCACAGCTCGAGTCCGAGGCCGGTCTCGCCGCCGCCGAGGCCGGCTCCTTCACCGGTCCGATGACCGGCTCCACGCCGACCCAGCGTCGGTGACCACCCGGGCCGCCCGTCCACTCGCCGTCCCCTCGGCGGTGTGCGGGCGGCCCACCCCCGTCTCTCCCCCACCGGAGGTCGCCCCGTGAGCACCACGGCAGCACCCGCACACCCCGACGGCACCGAGCCGTGCACGCTCCGCGAGCGCAAGAAGCAGCAGACCCGTCAGGCGATCCACGACGCAGCCCTCACCCGCGTCACCGAGCAGGGGCTGGACGGGGTCACCGTCGAACAGATCTGCGCGGACGCCGACGTCTCGCCCCGCACGTTCTTCAACTACTTCTCGTCGAAGGCGCACGCGGCGATCGGACTCGACACCGTCGAGGTGCCGGACGCGGTGCGGGACCGGTTCGCCGCCGCCGACGGCCGGCTGGTGGACGACGTCTGCACCCTGGTCGCGGAGACGGTCCCGCTCTCCGCCGACCGGGCCCGGGCGAAGGAGCTCCTGGTCCGTCGCCCCGAGATGACCTCGATGGTCATGCGCTGGATGGCCGAGTCCCGACAGTCCCTCGTCGCCGCGGTGACCACCCGGACCGACGAGGACACGGCGCGCACGGCGGTCGCCCTGGTCATGTCGGCGCTGTCCGAGGCGGCGCACCGCTTCTCCGTCCGGTCCCAGGCCGAGCTGGCGGTCCGCCTCCGCGCGGTCGTCGCCGAGATGGTGGCACTCGCCGCCGAACCGGCGGCCGCCGCCCGCTGACGGCACGCCGTGCGCTCGTCCCGGCCGTCGGACGCCCGACCGGCCGAGGCCCGGACCGTCGGACGGGAGGCCCGCCGCGCTCCCGCCCCGCGCCTCCCGGCCGTCAGGAACGTCGGTCCGGCCAGCCGCCCGAGCGCCGGCGGTCCCGGAGCTCGCGGAGCAACGCGCTCGGCGTCGTGCCCCGCTCCTCCCGGAAGAGCTGCTGGAGGCGTCGCGGCCGGAGGCCGGCTGCCGCCGCGATGTCGGCGACCGAGCACGCGCCGTCGAGGTGCGCCTCGATGTAGGCGACGGCCCGGCGGATCCGCCACGACGACCGCCCGTCGGGGCGCTGCGACGTCGATGCGCGCAGCGTCGCCGAGGGGTCCTCGCCGAACCGCGCACGGTAGGCGAGGGCGAAGCGACTCGGGTTCGTGAACCGCCACGCGCGAGCGACCTCGAGCACGCTGTTCGGGGACGCTCCGCGGAGGAGCTCCCGCCGGACCTCGTCCAGGCGGTGGTCGCGGAGGAAACCGTTCGGCGTGACGCCCAGCGTCCGGGCGAACACCTCCTGCAGGCCGCGCTCACTGAGTCCGGCTGCGGCCGCGATGGCCGGGACGGAGGGGCGGTCGCGTGCGTGCTCCTCGATGAACGCGATGGCGTCCCGGATCCGGCTCGCGGTCGGGACGTCGTCCCCGCGGTCGCGGACGGGGAAGGTGTCGAGGACGACCGTCGCGAGCCGCCGGTTCAACGCCGTCCGCATCGCCCCGCGCACCCGGTCGTCCATGAGCGTCGGGCTGACCTCACCGAGCAGGCGCCGCAGCGGGCCGTGCCGCGCGATGCGTTCGTCCTGCTGGTCGAACAGCACCGGTCCCGTCGGCATCCGGAAGCCGAGCTCCGCCGCGGTCTTCCGGAGGAAGGCGTCCGAGATGTGCACACCGTTGTAGACGGTGCCCTCCGACGCGAAGCGGTACGCCTCGGATGCGGACGCGATGTAGGGGGTGCCCGGCTCGATGACCCGGGACCGGTCGGCGAAGTGCATCTCGAGGCGGCCCTGCTGGAGCCAGAACAGCACGTGGTCGTCCCGCGGCCCGATCACGCCACCACGACTGCCGCCGTGTGCGTTCATGGTGCGCAGGGTGAGGTCGGCGTCGCCGATCAGGAAGTACTCGTACCGGGTGCCCTCGGTCGCGAACGCCTCCGTGACCGTGGCGGTCGCCCCGACGTCGTCCCGACCGGAGTACTCGGAACGGAAGATCGCCGTGTAGTCCGCTCCCCCGGCATCCGTGAACCGCTGTCGACGGAACCCGTTGTCGTCGTCGGTCGGTGGCACCACGACATCATCTCATCCAGGAAACGCGGATCGAGACCGTCATCCACCCAGCGTCGGTCCGGGTCGTGCGGGCCGGTCCGGGTGCCACGGTCCGGCCCGGCCGGTCCGTGCGCGAGCGGTCAGCCCCGGAAGAGCGGCGCCCAGAACGCGTCGGGGCCGTCCTGCTGCACGGCGTCGCCGTCGAACCGGAACCCGTAGCCGCCCACGAACGCCGCGGCGGCGGTCAGCTCGTCGACCCCGTCGTCCTGCGTGCGGTCGAAGAGGTGGACACCGTGCCCCATCGGAACGCCGCTGTCGCTCACGATGGTGAGGTCCCAGCGGCCCTCCTCGGCGCGTTCGATGCGGACGACGGCGGCCTGGTCGGCGGTGAAGTCGGACATGGACCGAGCCTACGCACGCACGCCGCACGCGGTGCCGCGGGGCGGCGGTCGGTGCCCGTCTCCCGCTGTCGTCAGGCCCCGGTGAAGAAGTCGGCGTAGGTCGGCTCGGCGGGCATCGACCCGGAGGTCCGGCGGGAGACCATCGCGTCGATCTCGTCGGGGTGGCTGAGGCCGCGGCGGTGCCACTCGTCGGGCTGCCGGCGGAGGTCGTGGAGGGAGGGACGGATGCGCTCGTTCACGGTGCGCTCTTCCTGCTGGTGCGCTGGTCCCGATGGGTTCGGAGGCGCACGGACAGCATCCCGCGTGGGCTCCGCAGCACCAACCCGCGGCCGTGCGGGAGTACGCCGTCCGGACACCGTGTCCGCTGTGCGCACCGGCCGGGGACGCACGGGCTCCGGCAGCGTGCCGGGGACGGTCCGTCAGACGCTGCGCCGGCGGCGGAGGGTCGCGGACGGCGGTTCCCCGAAGGTGGCCGCGTAGGTGCCGGAGAACCGCCCCAGGTGCCCGACACCCCACCCGAGGGCGACCGCGGCGACGGTCGTCGTGGCCGGGTCCGCGGCGGCGAGCTCGGCGCGGACCCGGTGCAGGCGCACCTGCCGCAGGAAGTGCATCGGGGAGGCACCGGTGTGCCGCCGGAACGACGCCTGCAGCGACCGCACCGCCACCCCGGCCGCTTCGCTGACGTCCGTGATCGTGATCGGCCGCCGGGCGTTCGCCACCATCCACTCCTGGGCGAGGCGCATCGTGGCCGGTCCGCCGTCCAGGAGCCGGGACGGGGGGACCGGGGCGGCGTCGAACATCGACACGACCGCCTCGGCGACCGCGGTGCCGAGGGCCGAGCGACGTGCCCGGGCCGTCGCCGGGTCGAGCAGGTCGCCCGCCGCTCCCGTCACCACGGTCTTCAACCGCTGCAGGGCCGCCGGGTCCGGGTGTCGCGCGAACTGCAGCGGCGCCGGCAGGTCCCCCTGTCGCGCGGCGGCCACCGACTCGAGGAACGCGCGGTCGAACCGGATGACGTGCTGCACCGTGGGCGCGGCGTCGAAGGCGAACGCACGATCGGCCGGGTACATCACCGGGACGCCGGGCTGCATGTCGACCGGGTTCGACGAGGCGGTGTCGAGCCGGATGCCCGGTGCCGATGCCCACGCCAGGACGTAGTCGTCCCCGGGCTCGATGGTGCCCCAGCGACGCGCGGCCACGGAGGACGTGCCGAGGGTGACGGCGGCGTCCCCCACGATCCGGTACCGCCACGAGAAGCCCTCGGCCGCGGCCTGGCCGATCGAGATGTCGCGGCTCGAGTAGACACGTTCGTAGAACGCGACCGCCTCGTCCACGGCCGAGCCGCGACGGTCGACGTGCACCAGGGGTTGTTCGACGGAGTCCATGCCCGGCCAGGATGCCGTCGACCACCGACACCGCGTACCCCCGCACCTGGCGGTCGGCTGGGCGAGCAGGGCATCCGGCCGGTTGTCTGGATCGATGGAGACCATCGGATGAAGTACATCGTCCACGGCGAGAACCGGATCATCACGGGGGACGCGATCGCGGCCGCCGCCCTCGCGTACGCCGCCGCCCTCGGGGAGAACGGCACGACCGACATCGTCGAGATCCCGACCGCGGCCGAGGACGGGACCGGAGTCAAGGCCGAGATCCTGCTCGGTCCGGCGTCGCAGATCATGGTCGAGACGGCCCCGGACGACGAGCTGGAGCCGGAGGACGACGACCTCGTCAACGAGCTCCGACGTCGCACGGCCGAGGTGGGCGGCGGGCGCTTCATCGACGCCGCGTCCTCGCACTCCGACGAGCCGGCCGCGAAGTCCCTCCGCACCGACCCGCCGACGGCGTCCCGGAACTGACCGCAGCGCTCCCTCCCGCCCTGGACGACGGAGAGCCCCGCACCAGCAGGTGCGGGGCTCTCCGTGTGGTGCCGGCGGTCCGTGCCGGACCGGGAGTGTCTCAGGCGCGTGCGCCGCGACGACCGGTGATCGCACCCCAGATGAGGAGGACGATGATCGCGCCGACGATGGCGATGATCCACGACTGGATGCTGAAGAACCCGTCGTAGCCCACGTTGAAGATGAGGCCGCCGAGCCAGCCGCCGATGAGGGCGCCGATGACACCGAGCACGAGCGTGGCGAGCCACCCGCCGCCCTGGCGACCGGGGAGGATCAGCTTGGCGATGGCGCCGGCGATGAGGCCGAGGAGGATGAAGCCGAGGAAGCTCATGGGAGTGCCTTTCGAGACGGGCACCGTGCGGTGCCGTTGTGGTGCAGGGGTGCCGCCACGGCGGCGGCGGAGCGGTCGATACCGACGCTCCGGGACCGGACGGTACCGGTCAGACGGTGTCGAGCAGGCCGTCGCGCGACTGCTCGGCGAACAGCGCGGTCATGTCGATGGCCTCGGTGGGGGTGTCCCCGTCGACGAACGTGGGGATCGAGGGCGTCGAGTGCATCTGACCGGTCCTTCCGTGGTGGTGCGTGTACCGCTCCACCCTGCTCCGTGATCAGTAGTTAGGCACACTACACAGTCGGTGATGCGTTAACTGGATGAACGTCGTCCTGCTGGGACGCCGACTCGTCGTCGAACGGCCCGTGGGTGCCGAGCGGGTGATGTGGTCTCGTTCTGCATCGTCCCCTCCTCTGGTCGGGCGGGCCGTCAGCGCACGACGGGGCACCGCTCGTCGCGCGCTGCCCCGTCGTGTCTGCTGGTCGCTACCCGCGGAAGACGTCCTCGACGTCCTCACCGGTCTGCTTCGCGCTCGCGGCGGCCTGGTCCTGCTCGCCCTCGGCGACCTTCGACTCGTCGTCGGTCGCCTTGCCGAAGGCCTCCTTCGCCTTGCCCGCGATGTCCTGTGCGGCGTTCTCGATCGTGTCGTCGAGTCCCATGACGGGCTCCTTCCGGTGGTGCGACCGAGATGTCGGTCGCGGGTGGGTGGTGGTCGGTGGTGCTGGTGGCCGGGAGGCCGGTGGCCGGTCCGTCAGACGACGCGCTTGGCCTTCGACACGGCGGACCGCGTGCCTCCGGACAGGTGGACCAGGACCGGCAGCTGCCGGCCGAGGGTGCGGTCGAGGGTGGCGATCGCCGCGTCCACGGCCTCGAGGACCGTCACGGCGTCCCCGCCGCGGCGGACCGCGACCCGGAGGCGGGCCGCCCGGTGCTTCCGCACCGTGTACACGTCGACCTTCGACGAGACGACGTCGTGGACGCCGTCCAGTTCGTGGTCCACGACGTCCCGGACCAGGGCCACGTTCACGGTGACCTCGTCGTCGCCCGCGGCTTCCCGCACGGCGACGGCGGTGCCACCCCGTCCGCGGGTGAGCACCCAGACGAGCGCGAGGACGACGACGACGAGGCAGGCCGATGCCACGATCCACAGCGAGGCCGCCGGGACCTCGACCTCCGACGGGAACCGGACGTACGGCTCGAGTGCGTCGCGGACCGCGGGCAGGACCCCGGCCCCCATCGCGAGCCCGACCACGACCGCGACGAGGCCGAGCACGAACAGGATCAGCCGGTTCAGCGTGCGGTTGCTCGAGGTCATGACAGGGTGCCCTTCTCGCTGACGCGGACGGTGACGCGGCGGCCCAACCGCTCGTCGAGGCGACCGAGGCGTTCGGCGACGGCGTGCTCGACGGTGGATGGGTCGACGGGGATGCCGGACATCGGCACCAGGTGGACCTCGGTCCGGAGACCCCGGGCACTCGCGGTGACGTGTGCGTCGGGGACGCCGGCGGCCCGGCCGGCGGCGTTCCGGGCGGTGGAGGCGATGATCGACGAGTCGACCACCACGGCGCCACGGTCGTGCGGCACCACCGCGCGGTGTCGTCGGCCGGGTGTGACGGCCAGGACCACGAGGACGATCCCCGCGACGACGAGCACCGCGGCGACGACCTCGATCATCGTCACGAAGGCCGCATCCGGTGCGAGTGCGGCGTCGACCGCAGTCTGTGGGTCGGCGAGGAGCGGCGGCGCTCCGATCGCCCGGAGGACCGACTCGGTGCCGATCCACGCCGCGACCAGCACGAGCACCACCAGTGCCACGGACACGGCCGTGGACCGGGAGCGGTGCACGCTCCGACGGCGCAGCCGACGTTCGACGGGACTGCTGCTCATGGTGTCCTCTCCTACCGGACCCGGCGGTCGCGCTCGCGCACGATCCCGGTCAACTCGATGCGTGCCGACCCGACCCGACGGCCGGTGAGGGCGCTCACGCGGCTCCGGATCGCAGCCGCGGTGGACGTGGTGGCCTCGACGAGGTCCGTGCCGGCGGCGACCGGTCCGGTGATCGCCAGGGCCAGCGCTCCGTTGGCGTCCCCGAGGTCCACCCGCACCCGCTTCGTGGGCGCACCGAGCCGTTCGGCGGCGACGGCGCGCGCGCACGAGGTCAGGGCGCGGGTGGTGACCTCGACGCGGCCCGGAACAGCGCCCGGGCCGTCCGTCACCGTGAACTCCGACGTCCGGTCAGCACGTCCGTCAGGGCACCGCGGTCGATCCGGCCCGTGGCGAGCGCGGCGACGAGTGCCCCGACGGCACCGAAGACGACGACGAGGGCGAAGCCCCAGAAGCCGAACTGCAGGGCGGCGACCGCCAGGAGGGCGCCGACCAGGGCGCCGGTCAGTGTGGTGCTCATGCGACGCGCGGCTCCTTCTTGTCCTCGTCCTCGTCGTCGTCACCGGGGATGAAGACGTCCTGGATCGTGACGTTCACCTCGGCGACCTCCATGCCGACGATGTCTTCGAGGGCACGGGCGACGGAGGAGCGGACGCCCTCGGCGACCTGCTGCAGCGGCACCGGGTAC
Organism: Curtobacterium sp. MCBD17_032; assembly: GCF_003234855.1. Lineage (GTDB taxonomy): Bacteria > Actinomycetota > Actinomycetes > Actinomycetales > Microbacteriaceae > Curtobacterium. Next base: position 364,654 of record NZ_QKTO01000002.1, on the reverse strand, counting down.
TCGGCGACGATGGTGATGTCGGCGGCGACCTGCTTCTCGCCGACCTCGACCTTGACGCCCTGGCCGTGGTCGCGCTGCCCGATGGCGTCACGGAGCGCGCCGATGGCACGGGCGGCGCCGTTGCCGAGGGAGTGCACGCCGTTGACCTCGCGGGCGGCGATGCCGGCGACCTTCGAGACGACGGTGTCGTCGATGACGGTCTTGCCGGTGCCGGTGCCGGCGCTCGTCGGCGTCGTCGAGGTCGTCGCGAGGGTGTCGGGGGTGGTGGTGGTCATGGTGTCTCCTTCCGGTTGCCCGCCGGACGTTCCCAGCGGGTGCTGTTCACGGATGAGACGGGCTGGAGAGGACGATCGTCACGTGCGCCGCGGGACACCCAGGCCCGTTCCAGGAAGAGCCCGATCCCGCACCCGGAGCTGTACCCCGATCGCGGATCGCTGCTGGTTCCGGCTCGCTCGGTGCGCGGTCCGCGGGATCCGGAGCATCCCTCGATCGGCTCTCCCCTGCCGATCGGAGACCCCGCGGGCGCGGAGCTGGGAGGGCTCGCAGCCGACGGACGACATGACGCGGGGTACACCGTGCTGTGGGCGCGGGCTCCCGCGACGGTAGGAACGGACCATGACGGCGACCGCGTTCTGCCTGCACGCACTCGGCTCCAGCTCCGAGGAGTTCGCCGCGCTCCGAGCGCGGCTCAGCGGGACCGTCGACCTCGTCGGCATCGACCTGCCCGGCTTCGGCACGAGTTCCGCCGCGACCGGCACCACCGTCGAGGAGATGGCGGTGCTCGTCGAGCGGGCGATCGGCACGAGCGGCGCCACCGAGTGGGCCCTCGTCGGGCGCTCGATGGGCGGCAAGGTCGCCTCGGTGGTCGCCGGCCGCACGATGAGCGGCGCGAACGGCCTGTTCGGACTGCGGGCCGTCGTGCTCCTCGCGGCGTCGCCCCTCTCCCCCGAACCGATGAGCGAGGAACGTCGACAGACGATGCTCGACTGGGCCGCCGACCACGAGATCGGCCCGGACGAGGCCGCCGCGTTCGTCGACGCGAACACGTCGGGTCAGCTGTCGCCGGAGCCGTACGCGACCGCCGTGCACCCCGCGACGATGGCGACGATCGACTACGACGGTTTCGCCAACGGCGGGGACGGCGTGCGCAAGCAGGGCTTCCAGTTGCTCGGAGACGGACAACGCGAAGCATGGGAACCGGGAGGACCGACACGATGAAGCTCGACCACCAGCGCCGGTACGGCGAGGACGAGGTCGTCGACGCGGTCGTCGTCGGCACGGGCGCGGGCGGCGCTCCGCTGCTCGCGAGCCTGGCCCGCGCCGGCCTGCGGGTCGTCGCGCTCGAGGCCGGCCGGAACACCGAACCGGGCGACCACCTGCCCGACGAGGTCGAGGCGCCGGCGGACATCAACTGGATGGAGGAACGGATCAGCGGCGGCGGTGCCCCGACCGCCTTCGGTCCGAACAACAGCGGCACCGGTGTCGGCGGGTCGACGCTGCACTGGGGTGCCTTCACACCGCGGCCGAGCGCGCACGACCTGCACCTGCGGTCGGACACCGGCGAGGGCGTGGACTGGCCGGTGGACCACGCCGAGCTCGTCCGCTACATCGAGCAGGTCGAGCACGACGTGGGCGTCGCCGGCCCCGCGCACTACCCGTGGGACCCCGCCCGTCGGTACACGATGCGCCCGCCGGGCCGGAACGCCTCGTCCGACATGATGATGCGCGGCGCCGCTGCCGTCGGGATCACCGCGACGGACGCCCCCGTGGCGCTCACCACCGAGGACCGGCACCAGGAGCACCACGGTCTCCGCCACGCCTGCGTCTCGTGCGGCTCCTGCCACCAGGGCTGCCGGAACGGCGCGAAGGTCTCGATGGACACGACGTACCTGCCGGCCGCCGTCGCCTTCGGTGCGGAGATCCGCGCCGAGGCGTTCGTGCACGGCATCGAGCTCGACGCCCGGGGCGCGGTCGAGGCCGTCGTCTACCGTCAGCACGGTCGTGAGCACCGTCAGCGCACCCGCGCCCTCGTGCTGGCCGCCGGTGGGGTCGAGACGCCCCGCCTGCTCCTGCACACCGGGATCGCGAACAGCAGCGGCCAGGTCGGCCGGAACTTCACCGCACACGGCGCCACGCAGGTCTGGGCCCGGTTCGACGAGTCGATGCGGTCCTACCGCGGCTACCCGTCGTCGATCATCAGCGAGGACTTCGTCCGGCCGGCCGACGCCGACTTCGCCGGTGGGTACCTGATCCAGAGCCTCGGCGTGCAGCCGCTCACGTTCGCCACGACGCTCGTGCGCGGGGGCGGCCTCCGCGGGGCCGCCCTGGTGCGGGCGATGCGGGACTACCCGCACATGGCCGGCGTGGGCATCAACGCGGAGTGCCTGCCGTACGACGACAACCGGCTCGTGCTCGGGGACGAGGTCGACGAGCACGGGGTCCGGAAGGCGACGGTCACCTTCACGCCCGGGTCGAACGAGGAGGCCATCCGGCGCCACGCCGTCCGCACCATGACCGCGATCGTGGAGGCCGCCGGTGGGCAGGACGTCCGCGTGCTCGAGCGGACCGCGCACACGATCGGCACCGCCCGGATGGGCACGGACCCCGGTGCGTCGGTGGTCGACGCGGCCGGTCGGTCGTGGGACGTCCCGAACCTCTGGATCGCGGACAACTCGGTCTTCCCGAGTGCCGTCATCGCGAACCCGGCGCTCACGATCATGGCACTGTCCCTCCGCACCGCCGACCGGATGCTCCGCGGCGACGCGGCCGCCGACCGCGCCCAGGGCCTGGTCGCCTCCGCCTGACCGGTCCGGCCGGCCTGGGGCGGACGGGAGGCCCGTGGCCGGGTCTCCCCGTGCCTTCCGGCGGACCACGGCGGGCGTGTCGGTGGGCGGTCGTAGCGTCGGGGCATGCCCGAGGGTGACTCCGTCCACCGGCTCGCCGCCCGCCTGCGGCAGGTCGACGGGGCGCGGGTCGTCAGCGGTGAGCTGCGCGGCGGCGGCGCCGCGGGACGGCGCCTGAGCGGGCGTCGGGTCCTCGCGCACGCGACGCACGGCAAGCACCTGCTCACCCGGTTCGACGACGGGACGACCCTGCACACCCACATGCGGATGCAGGGCTCGTGGACCGTCACGTCGCCGGGTCGGCGACTGCCCCCGACCGTGGTGCAGCGTGCCCGCGTCCGTCTCGGACTCGAGGACGGCCGTGTCGTCTGGGGCATCGACCTCCCCGTGGTGGACCTGGTCGACACCACCGACGAGCACAGTGTGATCGGGCACCTCGGGCCGGACCTGCTGCACGAGGACTTCGACGCGGCCGAGGCCGTCCGGCGCCTGACCGCCGACCCCGACGCCTCCGTCCGGGACGTCCTGCTCGACCAGCGGCGGATGGCCGGGCTCGGGAACCTCTGGGCGAACGAGCTCGGGTTCGTCCGCGGGCTGCACCCCGACCGCCCTATCGGTACCGTCGACGCCGAGACCCTGGTCGCGACGGCCCGACGGATGCTGCGCCACTCGGCGACCGTGCCGGAGGCGTACCAGGTGACGACCGGCGTCCTCCGTCGCGGCGAGCGGCACTGGGTGGTCGGTCGCGCCGGGCGGCGGTGCCTGCGCTGCGGCACCACGGTCCGAGCGCGGGACGACGTCGAGGTCGTCGGCTCGCCGGCCCGACGGCTCTGGTGGTGCCCGCGGTGTCAGCCGCTCCCGAGCCCGTCGGGCCGACGGCCCGCCGCCGCCTGACCGCTCCTCGACCGCGTGCTACCGCGTCGAGCGCACGGTGCTCACCCGCAGGTGCTCGAACGTGCTCGTCGACCCGGCACCGCCGAGCGAGATGAGCCCGATGCGCGGCGTCGACCCGAGGTCCGCCGTCCAGGTCCCGCCCCGGACGAAGTGGCGTCCGTCGACGCTGGTGTACGCGGTGTAGCGGTGCTCACCGTCGACGACCCGGTGCACGATCCGGAGCGTCGTGGCGTCCCCGACCGGGCCGACGACCATGTTGCCGTAGCTCGGCGCACCCTCGGGCTGCCCGCTGACCTGCTTGCCGAACTCGGTCTGCCGGGTGTTGAAGATCGCGTTCGACACGAGACGGACGTAGTTCCCGTCGTCCCCGTACACGACGAGTCCGCCCTGCCGGTAGTTGAACGTGTCACCGGTCGCCGGGGTGTCCATCCGCACCCGTGTCTCGACGACGTAGTCCCCACTCGGTGCCGCCTCGGTCAGCACCGAGGCGAGCGGCGTCTGCGGCGGGTGCAGGTCGGCGTCCTGGGTCTGCCAGCGGAAGGCACCGCCGGAGACGCCGTAGGTCGTGGTGTCGGGCTGCCGGGTCCACGTGAGCGTCGGCGGCAGCGTGGTGCCGTCGAACTCGGTGGACAGCGACCGGATCGGCCGCGCCGGGGCGTCGACCGGGGCGAGCCGCATGCGGTACGCGGACCGCTGCCCGGGTTGTGCGGCGGGGGCGGGCTCGACCGAGTCGGACGGCCCCGCTCCCCCGCGGACGACGGGCCACTCGCCGACCCAGTCGATCGGGTCGATGAGCGCGGGGCGCTTCGTGTACCCGGACTGCCGGGCGTAGTACGGGTCGGTCCGGTCGACCGCGTGGTAGATCATCCAGTCCTGACCGGCGAAGTCGGTGACGACCGTGTTGTGGCCGGTGCCCACCCAGCGGTTGCCGTTCTGCGCGAGGAGGGGCGAGCCTCCCACCCGGGTGTCCGTGATCGCGACGCCGTCGCGGTCGCGGAACGGCCCGAGCGGGCTCTTCGAGCGGGCGACGAAGACGCCGTACCCGGTGAGCGATCCGTTGCAGCAGTTCGTCGCGGAGCCCATGTAGTACCACCAGCCGCCGTGCCGCATCAGGTACGACCCCTCGTACCGGTTGTCGATCGCGATCTGGCGTTCGGTCTCCGGACGCGAACGCAGGCCGTCGGCCGTGAGCTGCCGCACGTTCACGCCGCCGAAGTAGCTGCCGAAGTACAGGTAGGTCCGGCCGGAGTCGGTGATGACCTCGGGGTCGAACGACCACCGGAAGCCGGCACCGTTCGGCGCGGTCTGCGGTGCGACGACCGGTCCGCCGGAGTCCTTCCACGGCCCGGTCGGGCTGCTGCTCGTCGCGACACCGATCGCCGATCCGCCGCCGGTGGGACCCGTCGCCGAGGGGGTGTCCGACGCGGTGTAGTAGAGGAACCAGGTCCCCGGCTTACCGCGCGACCCCGCGCGGTACACGACGTCGGGCGCCCAGATGCCGTTCGCCTCGCCGACCCACGCCGGCTTCGTGTCGAAGGCGTCACCGACGTACGTCCAGTTCGTCAGGTCCGTGGACCGGTACGTCGGGACGCTGTGCTGGACGAGTCCGCCGTCGGGGCCCGTCTCGGTCTCCGAGATCGCGTCGGTGGTGCAGTACAGGTACCAGTTCCGGTCCCGTCCGACGCCGTGCAGGGCGGTCGGGTCGGCACAGCTCGCGGTCGTCTCGCCGTCCGGGAGGCGCAGGGCCATCGGGTTCTGGTGCGTTGCCGCCGGTGCGTGGCCGCGCCCCGCAGCTGCGGGTGGCGCGACGGCGGCGGGTGGAGCGGCGGTCGCGGGGCTTGCCAGGGCCTGGGCCCCGACGATGGTCACGGCCGCGAGGGTGATCGCGATGGTTCGGCGCACGGGACAGCCTCTCGTCGTTGAGGAGGTGGTGTGTCGCGAGCGTAGCCCCGGGCGGCCCCCCCTGACCAGGGGGGCGTCACGATCGCTGCCACGTCGGGGACGGGAGGCCCGGTGTCAGCTGGTGACGAGCCTCCAGTCCGGTGGGCACCGGCGGGTACAACGGGAGCATGACGCGACGCAGCCCCGGCCACCCCTCCCCCGTGCAGCCCGGACCCGGCCAGGAGTCGGTGTGGGACTACCCGCGGCCGCCGCGCGTCGAGCACACCGGTGCACGTGTCGTCGTGCGCCTGGGCGGGCAGGTCATCGCGGACACCACCCGGGCGTTCCGCGTCCTCGAGACGAGCCACCCGCCGGTCTACTACCTGCCGATCGCGGACGTCGTCGACGGCGCGCTCGTGCCGACGAGCGGCTCGAGCATGTGCGAGTTCAAGGGCAGCGCGACGTACTTCGACGTGCACGGCGGCGACGCCGTCGTGCCGCGCGGCGCCTGGACGTACCGGTCGCCGTGGGAGGGCTACGGCGAGCTGCGGGACCACGTCGCGGTGTACCCGTCGCGGATGGACTCGTGCGAGGTCGCCGGCGAACGCGTGCGGGCGCAGGCGGGCGACTTCTACGGCGGCTGGATCACGGCGGACATCGTCGGGCCGTTCAAGGGCGAACCCGGGACGCTCGGGTGGTGAACCCGGCCCCGTCGCCCTCGGGCACCACCCGCCGTCGGATCGGACTCCGCCTGCGCAAGCCCTGGTTCGCCTGGGGCGCACGTCCCACCGTCACCATCGACGGCGTCGGACACCCCGCGCAGTGGGGCTCCGGCACGTGGGTGCTGCCGGACGACGGCGTCGTCGAGTTCGGCGTCTACTGCATCAACCGGGGCTGGCGGTTCGGCGCGGCCACGGTGCGGGTCGATGCCGTCGACGCCGGGGCCACCCTCGAGTACCGGGCGGGTGCGCTGCCGATCGGACCGGGGACGATCGCGATCAGCCGGGTGTGACGGCACCGGGTCGTGCGACGACACGACCTGCTCCGTGCTGTCCACCACGCACACCGCCGAGTGCAGGGCGGTCTCCTGCCCGTCGGCCCGTCCCTCCTGGCCCCTCGGACTGGGGCGGCGCCGAGCCGTTGACCGGCGGTGCGGACGCTCCGTAGCGTTGCCCGGACACGACCGGAGGGCCACCGATGCGCGCCGTCAGCAGCACCGCCACCACGACCGTCCGATTCGCCGCGGCGGTCGTCGCCGTCGTCCTGCTCGCCGCCCTGCTCGTGGCGCTCCGGACACCGGCCGCGAGCGCAGCGCCGACGGTGCTGTCGACCGGACGCCCGGCCCTCGCGTCGTCGACCGACTCGAGTTCGCGACCGGCTGCGAAGGCGGTGGACGGGAAGACCACGACCCGGTGGGCGAGCGCGCGGACCGACGCGCAGTGGTTGCGCGTCGACCTGGGCCGCACCGCGACGATCTCGAGCATCACCCTGCGGTGGGAGGTCGCCTACGCGAAGGCCTACAAGCTGCAGGTGTCGGCCGACGCGAAGACCTGGACCACCGTCTCGAACGTCACGGCCGGCAAGGGCGGGGTCGTCACGACGGCCGTGTCCGGGACGGGCCGGTACGTGCGGATGCTCGGCGTGCAGCGCGGCACCAACCACGGCTACTCACTGTGGGAGTTCCAAGTGACGGGGACCCCGGTGACGCCGGCTACGCCGACGCCGACGCCCACCACGGGGGTGCGGGTCACCGGCACGCAGGGGAAGTGGCAGCTGACGGTCGACGGCAAGCCGTGGCTCGTCAAGGGCGTGACCTACGGGCCGTCAGCTGCCGAGGCCCCGACGTACATGGCTGACATCGCCGGCATGGGCGTCAACACGGTCCGGACCTGGGGCACCGACGCGTCCTCCCGGCAGCTGTTCGACGCCGCGCAGGCGCACGGCATCCGGGTCGTCGCCGGCCTCTGGTTGGACCAGGGTGCCGACTACGTGAACGACTCCGCGTACAAGACGAGCGCGCTCGCGAGCATCACGAAGACCGTCACGAGCTACCGCGACCACCGCGGGCTCCTCATGTGGGACGTCGGCAACGAGGTCATGCTCGGCCAGGGCGAGGCGCAGCGCGTCGCCTACGCGAAGTACGTCGAACAGGTCACGAAGGCGATCCACGCCGCGGACCCGTCGCACCCGGTGACGTCGACCGACGCCACCACCGAGGCCTGGGACCTCTACCGGAAGTACACGCCGAGCCTCGACCTGTACGCGGTGAACACGTACGGCGGCATCGGCTGGGTGCAGCAGAAGTGGCGGGACGGCGGCTACACGAAGCCCTACCTGGTCACCGAGACCGGGCCGGCCGGCTCGTGGGAGGTCCCGGCGGATGCGAACGGTGTCCCGCAGCAGCTGAGCGACACCGCGGCAGCTCGGTCGTACGCGGACGCTTGGAAGGCCGTCACTGCCGCTCCCGGCGTAGCCCTCGGCGCGACGATGTTCCACTACGGCGTCGAGGACGACGAGCAGGGCGTGTGGTTGAACCTCCGCACCGGCGGGCTCAAGCGCCTGTCGTACTACGCCGTCCAGCAGGCGTACGGCGGACCCGTGACCGGCAACCGCCCGCCGGTCATCCAGCGGATCGCCGCGTCGCCCTCGACCGGAGTCGCACCCGGGTCGACGGTGACCGTGACCGCGCCGGCGGTGGACCCGGACGGGGACGCCGTGACCTACCGGGTGTCGGTGACGAGCCGCTGGATCAACGGCGGCGACGGGGCACTCCGACCGACGCCGGTGACGACCGCGGGCGACGCGACGCTGCGCATCACCGCACCGACCACGGCCGGCAACTGGAAGCTCGCGGTGTACGCGATGGACGGGCACGGCAACGCGGGCATCGAGACCGTGACGGTGCGGGTGCGCTGAGCCTGGGCAGGCGGGAGGACGTCGGACGGTCGACCGTCGACTGTCGGCGCCGTGCAGGATGCTGCACGTGCAGGCGACCATCGCGAGGGTGACGATCGACGGCCGGGAACAGGACCGCGACGCCGACCTCGATCACCATCAGCGGTTCGAGGTGGAGACCTCCCCGCGAGGGCAGGACGGGTACTTCTTCCGCGCCCACAGGGTCGCGGTCATCTGACGGCTGGCCACAGCTCAGGTGGATCAATACGATGCGGCAATGACTCCATCTCGCGTCGCCTGCCTCGTCGGCGGCATCCTCCTCGCTGTCGGAGGCGTCCTCTGCGGTGGTGCGTTCCTCGCAGAGGTGACGTCCGATCCCGAGGGCGGCGCGGTGATCGGGGCCGGCGCTCTGCTGTTCTTCGGGCAGCCGCTCGCGTACACCGGCGTGCTGCTCCTCGTCGTCAGCGTGGTGCTGTTCGCCCGGTCCGACCGCTCCCCGCGACGCTGAGAGCCGAAGGAACTCCCCGCGCGCACGCTGATCGCGACCGGCGCGAGCGAGACTGGCCCTCACCCGGATGGCGGCAGCAGCATGCGAACAGCAGCGCGCTCGTGGACACGACGGAACGCGTCGGCGTGGCCTCGTGTCGTGCGGCAGAGGCGGTGTGTCGGATGATGGGTCGGTGAACCGGACCGATCGTCTCTACGGTCTCGTGGAGGAACTGCGGGCTGTTGCACCGCGCCCGCGGAGTGCGCGTCGTCTTGCAGAACGCTTCGAGGTGTCCGTGCGGACCATCGAGCGGGACCTCGCCGCGTTGCAGCAGTCGGGTCTGCCGATCTGGGCGGAGCCGGGCCGGACCGGTGGGTACGTCATCGACGCGTCAGCGACGCTCGGCCCGGCGGGGTTCACGCTGGATGAGGCCCTCGCGGTGCTGATCGGGCTCGGCGCGCTCCACCACAGCCCGTTCCGGCAGTCCGCCCGGACTGCCACCCGCAAGGTGCTCGCAGTGATGCCGGACCGGGACGCCGCACGTGCCAGTGCTCTCGCATCGCGGGTGCACTTCCTGGAGAGCGAAGAGGACACGACCGTGCCGGTCGCGTTCGCGGAAGCTCTGCGTGCGGACCGTGTCGTCCAGCTGCGGTACCTGGACGCCGGCGGTGCGGAGTCCAGTCGGGACGTCGAACCGTTGGGGTCGGTCGAGAAGGAAGGGCAGTGGTACCTGGTGGCCTGGTGCCGACTGCGAGAGGGCGTGCGGGCATTCCGTGGAGATCGGATGCTCTCGGTCCGGGTCACCGATGAGCGGCCGCCCACGCGGGCGCTCCTCGCAGAGGACCTCGCGATCCAGTACGGACGACTCAGGTCCGTCATCGACGACTGATCGGCGGCCGACGTGTTCTGCGGAACACCGACAGGACGGTGTCGCGACGACCGGTGATGCTGATGCTCCCACCTCACCAGCACCACCGAAGGAGCCCCATGTCGTTCACTTCCATCCGCATCGTCACCGACGACCTCGACGGTCTCGTCGCCTTCTACGAGCAGGTCACCGGCCAGCAGGCCGTGCGTCCCGCCCCGGCGTTCGCGCAGTTCAGCGGCCCCGGCGCGAGTCTCGCGATCGCCAGCACCGCGACCGTCGCGATGCTCGGCGGCGCTCTCACACCTGCCACGAACCGATCCGTGTTCATCGAGTTCGAAGTCGCTGACGTCGATGGCGATTTCGCCGAGCTCGCGCTCGAGAACGAGGACGTCGTCCTCGAACCGACGACGATGCCGTGGGGCAACCGCTCCGCACTGGTCCGTGATCCCGACGGCAACGTCGTCAACCTGTTCAGCAAGCCGACCACCGACCAGGCAGGAAGCCGCACAGCGAGCACCGTCCGGTGACCCATCGGCACTGGCCGCGCACCGTCGAGAGGATGAGGGCGTGACGTTCCACCCCGTGACAGAGCGCGACGTCGATCCCCTCCGTGCTCTCCTCCGCGACGCCGACCTGACCCTTGCCGGGCTCGACGACCCGACCGTTCACCTGTGGATCGAGCGGGACAGAACAGGATCGGTGATCGGCAGTACCGGCTTCGAACCGAGCCGAGACGGCACGCACGCGCTGATCCGGAGCGTCGCCGTCGCGCCCGAGCGTCGCACCGTCGGTGCCGGTTCCCGCCTCGCGATGTTCGCTCTCGAACGAGCAGCCGGCGCGGGGGCCTCGTGCGCGTGGCTGTTCTCGCGGCGGTCGGGGCCGTTCTGGCAGAAGCTCGGCTTCACCGACGCCGACCGGGAACACCTGGCTGCGGCGCTGCCCGAGACGCAGCAAGTACGCCTGTTCGTCAGGACCGGACAACTCAGCAACGAGGTCGCGTGGTCACGCACGCTCACCGACCTGGCTCGGTGAAGGCCCTCGACCGGTCCTCTGCGCCGAGGAAGTGCATCGGGCCGGCAACGGGCAGCCGGGATGACGGTGGCACTCGTCGACGTCCGGGCACACGACCTCAGCGCGGCAGCCGCGGCACCGCGTCGAGCAGCGCCCGCGTGTAGTCCGACCGCGGCGACGCCAGGACCGCACTCGTGTCGCCCTGCTCTTCGACCCGGCCACCGCGGAGGACCACGGTCGACGCACAGAGCCGTGCGACCACCGCGAGGTCGTGCGAGACGAGCACGATCGTCATGCCGTGCTCCTCGGCGAGCCGCTCGAACAGCTCGAGGACGGCGACCCGGGTCGTCAGGTCGAGCGCGCTCACCGGCTCGTCGGCCACGAGCACCCGGGGGCCGGACACCACGGCGCGGGCGATCGCGATGCGCTGCCGCTGCCCGCCGGAGAACTCGTGCGGGTACCGCTGCCCTGCGTCGGCACCGAGCCCGACGTCCCGCAGCGCGGCGGCGACCCGGTCGGACGCCTCGGAGCCGGACGCCACCCCGAGGGAGCGCAGCGGCTCGCCGACGATGCGGTCGACGCGCTGCCGGGGGTCGAGGGACGAGTACGGGTCCTGGAACACCGGCTGCACGGCGGTGCGGAAGCGGCGGAGCGCGGCCCGGTCGCGGAGGTCGAGCGGCGCCCCGTCGAAGGACACGGTGCCGGAGTCCGGCGCCGCCAGCCCGAGGAGCATCCGGAGCACGGTGGTCTTGCCCGCACCGGACTCCCCCACGATGCCGAGGTGCTCGCCGGGCTGCACGGCGAACGAGACACCGTCGAGCGCCAGGCCCGTGCCCGGGGCGGGGCCCGTGCCACCGGTGCGCCGTGCACCGCGGCTCGGGTACCGGAACGTCACGTCCGACAGTTCGAGCAGGGCGGTCATCGTGCACCTCCGCGGCGGCCGGCGTCGAGGGCGTCCTGCAGCGTCCGGGCACTGCCGACGAGCCGCTGCGTGTACGGGTGGGTCGGTGCGGCGATGACGTCGCGGACGGCCCCCTGTTCGACGGCACGACCGTGTTCGAGCACGAGCACCCGGTCGACGGTCCGCGCGACCACCGGCAGGTCGTGGCTGATGAACAGCAGCCCCATCCCCCGCTCGGTCACGGCCCGGTCGAGGAGGTCGAGCACCTGTGCCTGCACCGTGACGTCGAGCGCCGTCGTCGGTTCGTCCGCGATGAGGACGCGCGGGCGGCACGCGAGCGCCATCGCGATCGCGACGCGCTGCCGCTGCCCGCCGGAGAGCTCCCACGGGAACGACCCGGCGACACGCTCGGGGTCGGTGAGGGCGACGTCGGCGATCGCCTCGCGGACCGCGGCGCGCAGGGCCGGACCGCGGAGTCCGCGGTGCCGCCGCAGCGGCTCGGCGATCTGGTCGCCGGCACGCATGAGCGGGTCGAGTGCGGTCATCGGCTCCTGGAAGACCGGGGCGACGACGCCGCCTCGGACGTCGCGCAGGGCACGCTCACGGGCGCCGAGCACCTCGACGTCGCCGACCCGGACCGAGCCGCTGGCGGTGAGCCCGGTCGGCAGCAGCCCCATGACCGCGAGTGCGGTGAGCGACTTGCCGCTGCCGGACTCACCGACGATGCCGAGGCGGTCGCCGACGTCGACCGAGAACGAGACGCCGTCGACGAGCGCTGCGCCATCGGCGGCGGTGATGCGCAGGTCGGTGACCTCGATGGCGGGCGTCATGCGGGCCTCCCGTCCGGGTCGTCGGTGGCGGACGCCACCGGTCCGACGGCGGTGCCGACGCCGTCACCGGCGACCGGCGCACCGGCCGGGAGGCCCGGGGCGGCTCCGCGCGCGGCTCGCCGTCCGTGACGGGTCGGGTCCGCGACGTCCCGCAGGCCGTCCGCCAGCAGGTTCGCACCGATGACGAGCACGACGAGGGCGAGGCCCGGCGTGATGACGCCGGCGGGTGCCTCGAACGCGGTCTGCTGGGCGTCCTGCAGCATCCGCCCCCAGGACGCGTTCGGCGGCGGCGCGCCGAGCCCCAGGTAGGACAGGCTCGCCTCGGCGAGGACGGCGAGGCCGAACTGCAGCGCGAGGTTGACCGCGAGGGTCGGCCAGATGTTCGGGAGCACGTGCTGGGTGATGATCCGCGGCCAGGTCGTGCCGGAGGTCCGCGCCGCGGTGACGTAGTCCTGGCGGAGCACCCGTCGGGCGAGGATCCGGACGAGCCGTGCGACGACCGCGGCCATGACGAGGCCGATCGCGACGATCGCGGTGCCGAGCGACGCACCGCGAGCGGCGACGAGGAGCATCGCGACGAGCAGCGTCGGGAAGGCGATCACGATGTCGAGCACGGCGGACAGCGTGTCGTCGAGCCAGGGTCGGGCGAAGGCCGCCGCGAGGCCGATCGCGGTACCGAGCACCCCGCCGACGAGCACGGCGCCGACGCCGGTCGTCAGTGCGATGCGGGCACCGATGAGCAGCTGCGTCGCGAGGTCGCGGCCGAGCGTGTCCGTGCCGAGCCAGTGTGCGGCGCCGGGCGGGGTGAGCCGGCCACCGGACGTGTCGTACAGCGAGTACGGCAGCCAGACGAGCGAGACGACCGCGGCGACGACGACCAGGCCGACGAGCACGATACCCGTGGTCAGGGACACAGACCGGCGGGCGCTCATCGGTTCCCCGAGACGCTCGTGCGCAGGCGCGGGTCGACGATGCGCTGCACGACGTCGGCGACGAAGCCGATGACGAGCACCGCGACGGTGGAGACGAGCAGGACGCCCTGGATGCTCGGGTAGTCGTGCTGCTCGATGCCGGTGATGAGCATGCTGCCGAGGCCGGGCAGGGCGAAGACGCTCTCGACGACGACCGCGCCGAGGAAGGTCGACGCCAGCTCGATGCCGAGCACCGCGATCACCGGGACGACCGCCGACCGGACGCCGTGCCGGAGGAACGCCGACGCCGTCGACGCACCGAGCGCCCGGGCCGTGCGGATGTGGTCGGCGCCGAGGACGTCGAGCACCGCGCTCCGCACGTAGCGCGCGATCGAGGCCGTCATCACGACCGCGACGGTGATGACCGGCAGCGCGAGCGACTCGAGTGCGTCGCCCGCGTACGTCCAGTCGTCACGCGGGAAGCCGCTCGACGGCAGCAGGCCCCACTGCAGGGAGACCACCTGCACGAGCAGGATGCCGATCCAGAACACCGGAACGGCGATGCCGAGCTGCGTCACACCGGAGAGCAGCACGCCGTACCAGCGGTCGGCTCGCGCAGCCGCGACGAACCCGACGACGCAGGCCACGACGACGGCGATGCCGAACGCGATGAGGGTGAGCGGCACGGTGACGACCAGGCGCTGCGCGAGGTCGGGCAGCACCGGCAGGCCGCTCGTGAACGACGTGCCGAGGTCGAAGTGCAACATCTGGCCGATCCACTGCACGAACTGCTGCGCCAGCGGGAGGTCGGAGCCGACCTCCCGCCGGGCGGCCGCGATCTGGTCCGGCGTCGCGTTCGCCGCGAGGAGCGCGTTCGCCGGGTCGCCGGGCAGGATCCGCAGGAGCGCGAACACCACCACCAGGGCGACCGCGAGCGAGAGCACGAGGATGCCGAGGCGGCGGAGGACGTACGCGGTCATGCGGGGGTGCGGATCCTGCCTGGTCGGTGCTGGACGGTCGGTGCTAGGAGACGGTGATGTCGGAGACGGGGAACTGCGAGTTCAGCCCGTTCTTCCAGTATCCTGTGACGTCCTTGTCCGACACGACGATCTGCGGGTACAGGTACAGCCAGGCACTCGCCGCGTCCCGCACGATCTGCTCGTTCGCCTTCCGGAGCAGGTCCGTCTGCTGGTCCTCGGACGGAGCCTGCTCGGCGTCCGTGATGTCCTTCTGGACCTGCGCGTTGTCGTACCCGAAGTAGAAGTCGGGGTTGCCGTAGAAGACGACGTCGCGGTCGTTGACGTGCTCCTGCAGCGTCGCCTCGAAGTCGTGCTGCTGGTACACCTTCGTGTACCACTCGTCGGCGCTGATCGTGTTGATGTCGACGGTCACGCCGACCTTCTGCAGCGCGCTCTGCAGGTACTGCGCGACGGCCGGGTGCGGGTCGTACGACGGAGTGTCGAGCGTGAAGGAGAACCCGTCGGCGTGGCCGGCCTCGGCGAGCAGCTCCTTCGCCTTGGCGGGGTCGTACGCGTTGACGCTCGTCAGGTCCTCGTACCAGGGGTCGGTCGGCGGGACCATCGAGCCGTTCACGGTGCCGTAGTCGCCCCAGATCGCCTTCAGCAGGGCCTTCCGGTCGATCGCGGCCGAGACCGCCTGGCGGAGCTTCACATCCGTGAAGGGGCCCTCCGCGTCGTTGAACGCCAAGAGCTCCTTGGTGGTGGAGTCGCCCTCGCTGACCGTGTACTTCGACTCGTCAGCGGTGAACCGGGACAGGGCGTCGGGTGACTGGATGCTCGTGATGACGTCGACCTGACCGCTGGCGAGCGCGTTCGACAGCGTGGAGGCGCTGGTGAAGTAGTCGAACTCGACCCCGCCGTTCGCGGGCTTCTCGCCCCAGTAGTCGGCGAAGGGCTCGAGCGTGATGGACGAGCCGCGCTTCCAGGTGTCGAGCGTGTACGGCCCGGTGCCGTCCTCCTCGGTCTTGAGCTTCTCCTCGTCAGCGGGGACGATCCAGACGTAGGAGAGGTTGTAGACGAACGAGATCGACCGCTGCGACAGGTGCACCACGACGGTCTCGTCGTCGGGGGTCTCGATCGACTCCACGACGGCCAGGCTCGACTTGCGGGAGGACTGCGAGTCCTCGGCGGTGACGCGCTCGATGGAGCTCTTCACGTCGGCGCTGGTGAGCTCCGCGCCGCTGTGGAACTGGACGCCCTTCCGGAGCGTGAACGTGTAGGTGAGCCCGTCGGAGGACGTGTCGTACGACTTGGCGAGCAGCGGGGTCACCGTGCCGTCGTCCCCGAGGCGGAACAGCCCCTCGTAGACGTTGTCCTGGAACGCCTCGTTGACGCCCTGTCCACCGCCGTCGACGTTGGACAGGTTCGTCGGCTCGTACAGCGAGCCGATCGCCACCGTGGCGTCCCCGCCCGACGACGATCCGCCGCCTCCGGAGGACGAGCAGCCGGCGAGGGCGAGGCTGAGGGCGATGCCGGACGCGGCGAGCGCGACGATTCGGGTCTTCACGGGACTCCTGGTGCTTCGGGGGTGGTGGAGGCAGGGTGTGGCTGTGCGGCCGACGGCCGCACGACGGTCAGGCGCGGTGGGCGACGTGGCGCTCGCCCGCGTGGACGGGCACGTGCAGGCGGTTCTGGAACGGCGGCAGCGGGCAGTTGTACTGGTCGCTGAAGCCGCACGGCGGCACGAACGCCTGGTTGAAGTCGAGCACGACGTCGGACTCCTCGCCCGTCGACGACCCGTCGGGGCGTTCGACGAACAGGAAGCGACCGGTGCCGTAGGTGCGCTCGGCCTCGTCGGTGCTGCGGTTCGTCGGGTCGCCGAACACGAGCAGCAGGGTGCCGTCGTCGTCGAAGGCGCTGAGCGTGTACTCGCGGTCGCCGATCGTCGCGGTGATGTCCCCGGGCACGACGAGGTCGCGGGTGGCACCGGCGGCGTCCCGGAGGTGCTCGTACGGGATCGTCCGGCCGGGCTCGGCGGGCGTGAAGTGTGCGGTGATCCGCCACGACGGGTCGTACGGGAACACCGGGGTGTCGACGTAGGACCGGATCGCCGGGGACGCGGCGTCCCACAGGCGGAAGCCGTGCTGCGGCTCGCCCGTGTCCAGGTCGATCCGACGCACGCGGGTCGCGGTGACGGTCTCCGGCTGCCCGACGAGCGCTGCCTCGAGGTCGGGCTCCTGGCCGATCGGGAGCCACTCGGTGCGGATCAGCGCCAGGTCGCCCTGCGCGCCGGTGACCCGCTCGCGGCGGGCTGCGCGCCAGGCGTCCCAGGAGGCGGGGGCGTCGTGCGTCGTGTCGGGGTCGGTGATGCTCATCGGGGACGAGAATCGCAGAGTGGCGTCCGGTATTCCCGGCTCGGCGTCACACGGGGCAACACGGCGCCGGTCGGCGCCGCTGCGGACGCGTCGTGCGCCGGACGGGAGGCCCGTGTCGAGCTGGCCACGGGCCTCCCGTCCGCCGTGTGCGGCGCCGCCTCCGCGGGGCGGTGGCCCACCGACACCGTCGTCGACGGGCCACCTCCGCGGAGACGACGCCTGACCGTCACGCGGAGCGCTGGAGGCGGTCCTGCTCGTCGACGGCGATCTCGACCGTGCGCGACGCGACCGGCCGCCCCAGGGCCCGGTACTCCCAGCCCGCTGCGCGGTACCGGTCGGCGTCGAGCGCGTGCCGCCCGTCGACGATGCGCCGGGTGTGCACGAGCGCGCCGAGGTCGTCCGGGTCGACGTCCCGGAACTGCTGCCACTCGGTGAGCAGCACCACGACGTCGGCGTCGATGACCGCCGCGGTCATGGACGGCGCGTACCGGAGCTCGGGACGGACGCGCGCGGCGTTCGCCATCGCCTCCGGGTCGTAGACCGTGACGATCGCGCCGGCCTCGCGGAGCATCCGGGCGACGTCGAGGGCCGGGGCGTCGCGGATGTCGTC
Source organism: Curtobacterium sp. MCBD17_032 (assembly GCF_003234855.1). Taxonomy (GTDB): domain Bacteria; phylum Actinomycetota; class Actinomycetes; order Actinomycetales; family Microbacteriaceae; genus Curtobacterium. The sequence goes on along the minus strand of NZ_QKTO01000002.1, from coordinate 347,189 downwards.
GGAGTTCGGCTTGAACGCGGCTCCGAGCGCGGCGACCTTCTTGCCCGCCAGCTCCCCACCGGCCATCTCGGTGACCAGGTCCACGGTGCGCTGGCGTCGGCGGAGGTTGATCGCGTCGACCTCGTCGAGGAAGCGCACGGCCTGTCCCACCCCGAGTTCGTCGGCACGCGCCGAGAAGGCCCGGATGTCCTTCGGCAGGCACCCGCCGCCGAAGCCGAGGCCCGGCTTGAGGAACCGGCCGCCGATGCGCGTGTCGTGGGACAGCGCGCTCGCGAGGACGCTGACGTCCGCTCCGGTCGCCTCGCAGATCTCCGCCATCGCGTTGATGAAGGAGATCTTCGTCGCGAGGAACGAGTTCGCCGCGACCTTGACGAGTTCCGCCGTCGGCAGGTCCGCGACCACGAGCGGGGTGCCCTCGTCGAGGACCGGTCGGAACGCGGCACGCAGCTGCGCCTCGGCCCACGCCGACTCGACGCCGAACACGAGCCGGTCGGGGTGGAGCGTGTCCTGGACGGCGTAGCCCTCGCGGAGGAACTCGGGGTTCCACGCGACCTCGACGTCCGCACCGGCCGGGGCGACCTCGCGGACGACGTCGGCGAGGCGGGCCGCCGTGCCCACCGGCACCGTCGACTTGCCGACGACGAGTGCGCGGCGGGTGATGTGGCTGGCCAGGTCGCGGAAGGCGCGGTCCACGTAGGTGAGGTCGGCGGCGTTCGAACCGGGCTGCTGCGGGGTCCCCACGCAGACGAAGTGCACGTCGCCGAACTCGGCGACCTCCTGCATCGACGACGAGAAGCGCAGCCGTCCGGACGCCAGCGCCTCGGTCAGCTTCTCCGGCAGACCGGGCTCGTGGAACGGGACCCGTCCGGCGACGAGCGCGTCGATCTTGGCCGGGTCGACGTCGAAGCCGAGCACCTCGTAACCGAGGACGGCCATGGAGACGGCGTGGGTGGCGCCGAGGTACCCGGTGCCGATGACGGTGAGGCGGGGCTGTTCGGCGACGGGCGGGAGGTCCCGGGTCGGGATGGTGGTGACGGATGCGGACATGGTGGACGCTCGCTTTCGGGTAGCGGGGACTGGGTGGGACGCGGGGTGGTGGTGCCGCCGTGGTGGGCGGTGGTCGAGCCCGGAGGGTCGAGGGCGGTGGGGGCGGGGTCAGCCCGAGCAGGTGGTCGTGCTCAGCTCGTTCGTCCCGACGACGGTGTTGTCACACGACACCGTGTTGCCCTCGACGGGCCGGAAGGCGAACGCGACACCCTCGGGGTTGCCGAGGTCGACGGTGTTGTCGGAGAAGGTGTTGTCCGTGCCCCAGCCGGAGAGCAGCTCGTGCGTCTGGAACCCGTCGAGGGGCGAGTTGACACCGCGGTTGCCGGACACCGTCCATCCATTCCCCTTCACGTCGACCCACGAGTCGGCGTGGTTCTCCCCCTGCATGCCGGTGCCGTCGAAGGAGTTGTCGGCGAGCGTCCCGCCCGTCGTCCCCTCCTTGATGTCGACGTTCTCGGCCGCCGTGTCGGAGACGGTGTTCCCGGTCACGACGTTGCGGTCGCTCCGGTCCTCCTGGCAGTCCGAGACGCGGCACCAGTTGCTCTTCGAGGACCCGACGTAGATGCCCTCACCGAACTGGGGTTTGCGGAGCCCGGTCTTCGTGACGACGTTGCCGCTGACGGTGTTGTCGCTGCTGCCGGCGCGGAGGTGGATGCCCTCGTCGCCGATCTCGGTGACGGTGACCCCGTCGATGGTGGACTGCTGGACGCCGTCGAACATGACGCCCTTCTGCCCGTTGCGGACGGTGAACCCGGCGAGTTGCCAGTGCGACGCCCCGTCGAGGTGGAGGACGTACCCCTTGTCGGTGGTGCCGCCGTCGAGCACGGCGTCGGCGGGTCCGCAGAGCGTGATCGGCTGCGCGGCCGTGCCGGCGGCGGTGCCGGTGAAGGTGCCCGTGTAGGTGCCGGGTTCCAGGGCGATGACCTGGCCTGCCGCCGCCTTCGCGAGCGCCGACGTGAGCTGCTGGGCGGTCGAGACGGTCGTGGTCGCGTCCGTGGTGCACGAGACGTCGACGGGACGCGCCTCCGGGGCCGGACGCGAGGTCGACGTCGGTGCCGAGGTCGGCGCCGCGGACGGCGTGCTCGGGTCGGTCCACTCGGGCGCCGGGGTGCTCCTCGCGTCGCTCTGGGACGAGCGGGCCGTCGGTGCCGCGCGGGGTTCGCCGGCCGTGCTCGTCGCGACCCACACGCCGCCGACCACGACGGCACCGAGGACCACGCCGGCGGCGCCGACGACCAGGTGGGAGCGGAGTTCCTGCAGGGACGTCGCCATCGGTCAGCTCACCGTCCGCGACGGCGCACCGGGGGCTGCCGCGTGGGCACCCTGCAGCGTGGGGGCGGGCGGCAGGCCGAGCGTGGTCGGGTCGACCGCGCCCCGGGTGAAGCTCGAGAGCGGTGCGAGCTTCGCGTAGGGGTGCTCACCGTGCCCGGCACGACGGCGGCGACGGACGCCTCCGACCGCGGCGACCAGCACCACCGTGAGCAGCACGAGCCACAGCACGGTCAGGGGCTGGAAGACCGCTCGCAGCGTCACGAGCAGCGGCTTCGTCGAGTGCCACTGCACGGTCGTGTTCCCCTGCTGCACGGCGCCGTCGGAACGGGCCAGGTCGATGGCGCTCGGGCCGGAACCACGCACCGCGTTGTCCTCGATCTCGGTGCCGGCGGACGGCCCGACGGTGGTGACGCCGTGGACGCGCGCCGCGGTGATCGTGTTGTCCGTCACCGACGACGACGTGCTCTCGCGGAGGTAGACGCCGATCGCGGCTCCGTCCACCGAGTTCTCCGAGACCTCGGTCGCGGTCGGTCCGTCGAGCACGGCGATGCCGTTCTGCGTCGAGTCCTTGACGACGTTGTTCCGGATGACCACGTCGTCGGCGTCGTGCCGCACGACGATCCCCATCTCGTTCCCGGCCGCGGTCGACCCGCTGACCCGCACGTTCTTCCCGCCGATCACCTCGACGCCGTAGCGACCGTTGTCGGAGCTCGTGCTGTCGGTGAGGGCGTTGTTGCCGTAGGTGGTGGTCGGCATGCCGGCGGCGTTCGGACCGGCCGCCAAGCCGCTGCCGTTGAGGGTGATCCCGTTCCGTCCGTTGCCGGTCGCCCGGACCTGGCTGAACACGATCCCGGTGGACGCCCGCGTCATCTTCACGCCGTCCATGGCGTTGTCGGTCGTCCGGACGGACGTGAACGTCGAGTTCGTCACGTACCGGTGCAGCACCAACCCGTCGATCAGGGAGCGCTTGACGGTGGCGTCGGACATCGTCACGCCGTCGGCGCTCGTCAGGAAGAGCCCGAAGGCGTTCCCGTCGAACGTGACGTGCTGCACGAGCGCCGAGACGTAGCTGTACGAGCCCGCGTTCGCCGACCCCTCCCCGGTGCTGGGGAGCGCGCCGGTGGGCAGGATGGCGTTGCCGAAGACGTCCTTCGTCGTCCGCTTCGTCTTGCCCTCCTGGTCGCCGGACGCCCGGTCGAGGGTGGTCAGGTCGGTGCCGGTCAGGGAGACGCCGCCCGTCGTGCCGCTCCAGAAGCCGAGGTGCGAGAACGACGCGTACTGCAGCGTCGCGGTGCCGCCCTGCACCCGGACGTAGGCACGTCCGTCGGACGTCTGCGTGTCCACGGCCCCGGCCTGCGGGTCCCACGCGTCGATCGCGACCGGTGCCTTCGCGGAACCGACGACCTGGAGTCCGCCGGCCTGCGTCACGATCGACACGAAGCCCTCGTGGTTGCTCTCCAGGTGGATGCGCAGCCCGTCCGGACTCGCGAGCCGGAGCGTGGCGCCGTTCTCGACGACGATGTTCTCGCTGAGGAGCCAGGATCCGTCCGGCTGCTTCACGAACGTCGAGGGAGCGAGTTCGGTGAGGTCGTCGATCGTGTACGCGGCACCGCGTGCCACGAGCACGAGGGTGTACGACGACCCGGTGGCGAGTCGGTACGGCCGGGAGACGGCCAGGCCGCTCCAGCGGGCGGCGGACGCCAGTGCCCGCACGTTGTAGACCCGGTCGTTCTCGGCGGCGACGAGGCGCGCCTCCTTGTCCGGGTCACCGGCGTACGGACGTCCTGCGGTCGCCGTCGTGGCCCCGGTCGGCGTGGCGGCGACGGCTGCGGTCGGTGCCGCGGCCAGACCGGCGAGGACGAGTCCCATCCCGACCGCGAGCGCGGTCGTGCCCCGCAGCACCGCGCTGCGCACGGCGATCATGCTGCCACCGCCTGGTCGCCGGCAGCCGCGGAGGCCGCGACCGCACCCGGCTGGACGACGATCCCGGGCGCCGGACGGCGCGTCTCGGGGGCCGACTCGGGCTGCAGGGTGCGGGCCTGCTGCCCGTCGCCGCCGATCTGGTCGGCGTGCCGTGTGAGCCAGCCCTGCTTGTTCATGGTCACGAACGCGAACACCTTGATCGGCAGGGCGACCGCGATCACCACGAGGGCGAGCATCGGGAGCACCAGGAGGTCGAGCGGGTGGCGCTTGAGGTTCGAGGCGCCGCGCACGGCACGACCGAAGAGGAGCCACCCGATGGTGAACAGGACACCGATGGTGCTCAGCTCGAGCCTGCTGAAGAGCAGGTACCACATCGTGATGCCCATCGTCACGGGCGTCAGGATGATCTGGAGCACGGTGATCTTCGTCACGAACGGCACGCGCCAGACCCAGCCCTTCGCGATGGCCGTCAGGTACGTCCGGTAGGAGTTCCGGCTCCAGCGGATGCGCTGCTTGAAGAACGCCTTGCCGCTGGCCGGGAACATCGACAGCGCCTTCGCGGTCGACTGGTGCACGGTCCGGAAGCCGGACGCGATCACGAGCCAGGTGAGCCGACCGTCGTCGCCGGCGATGCAGCGCCGCCCGAGGAAGAACTCGTTCTCCAGGTTGTCGAGCACCGGCAGCACCGCCGATCGTCGGTAGGCCGCGGTCCGGCCGGACAGGATCGGGACGGCACCGGCCGCACCCATCGCCGGGACGTAGTTGAAGTACCGCAGGTTGACGAGCCAGTCCGCGATGATCCGCCAGATGCTCGAGTTCCGCTGGTACACGTTCTGCTGCGTGCCGACCCCGCCGACGCGCTCGTCGACGAACGGCATCTGCACGGCCTCGAGCAGCCCCGGCTCCCACGAGGTGTCGGAGTCCACGAGCACGAGCACGTCGTACTTCGCCCGCCGGATCCCCTCACCGAGGGCGCTGCGCTTGCCGACGTGGTGGAACAGGACCGGCACGATGGTCGGGTCGTCGAGGGCGACGATCCTCCGGTAGGCGTCGGTGTCCGCCACGTCGAGCACGATGATGATCTCGTCGGGCTGCTGCTCGCGCCAGCTCTCCAGGCAGCGGAGCAGGATGTCCGGGTCCTCGTGGAAGGAGGGGACGACGACCGATGTCGAGGTGCGGAACCCGTTGACGATCGGCTTCGCGCGGGCGGACAGCACCACGCGGTACACCCACAGCGCCCACACGATGATGCCGGCGATGCCGATGGGGAAGTACTTCAGGGCTTCGTGGCCGAAGGCGGCGACGTTGTCGAGCACCACCTGGGTCGATGTCTGTGACGCGAGGAGGACGAGCGGTTGCATGAGGTTCGGGTCCTTCGTGCAGGGTCGGGTACGGGCAGCGCGCAGCACGGCGAGGCGTCCGGTGCAGGGCGACACGGGACGCACGGAGGGTGGGCGGTGGTGGAGCCGCTCGGCGCGCCGGCAGACGGGCGAGCCACGCGGCGTCGCAGGGCGGGAGATCGACGTCCGGCTCGACTCCGAGCGGGACCGTCCCGCTGAAGGTAACTGTGGGCCTGCAGCCCCCACAAGGGGGGAAAACCGCACTGCTGGGTTGCGGGGATGCGGGAAGCCGCATCGGCCGACACAGCGCGCTCCCGGCTCGGCGCCAGCGGGGGTGCACCGGGCGGTCAGACCACGGGGTGGCCGATGAAGAGGGATGAGGGGTCAGGCCGCGGTCACCGTGACGCCCGCCGCCCGGAAGCGGTCGGCGAGCGCGCAAGATGCTGTCCGTCCGACGTGATCCGGCGGCGCTCGTCGCGGACGTGGCCGGATGACGGCCTGGAGGCTCGCTGCGCGCGGGTACCCGAGTCTCCAGGCCGTCAGTGGTCCGGCTCCGGTGATCGACCCTTGACGACCACTCGTCTCCCTGGCAGGGTCGGGCGCAGACGAAGGGGATGGCCTGGATTGCAAGCGACGTACCACCTCTCGTCGATGGAGCACGACCGATTCGGATCGGTGTTCCGGTGCGAGCTGGAGTCGCGAGTCGAACTCCCCGACGGCCACCACGCTCTCATCGTCAGGTGTGACCCACCGGCGCTCGGTCAGGACATCGGCTACCCCCAGGGGATCGCTCGACTCCTCCTCTGGAGCCGTTTCGAGGGGGACGACCTGTGGACCTTCCCGACCTTCCCGACCTTCCCGCAGTTCGTGCAGATCTGTCTCCCCGACGTCGACATCCCGGCCACGCGCATGCCGACCAGCATCGCTTGGGGTGAGCTCTACGCGACCGCGGCGGACGCGGAGGTGCAGTCCATGACCGAGCGTCCGCACACGCCGACTCCCTGACACGGACGATGCTGCAGCACGTGGCAGTCGCGACCCCCCGGAGGTCTGGGATGCGTCCGTCTTCCGGTGCGAGGTGGAACGGCCGATCGAGGTCCCGGACGGTCACGATCCGCTGCTGGTCAGCTGCGATCCGCCGGGGAACGGTCAGGAACGCGGCCACCCGCTCCGGTCTCCGCCTGCTCACGCCGGTACGTCTGCCTGCTGCGCCTCTCCGGGCCGGTCCCCAGCGGCGGAGCCCCGGTCGTCGACCGCCGCGAGGATCTCCTGCACGATGCGATGCGGTCCGCACGACGCTCCGCACGGCTGGCCGACGGTCACGCGAACCGGACGGCTCCGGACACCCGGCACGTGCGCGGCTGGTGTTGCGACTGTCCGCCGGCTTCGACGGTGATCAGTGAGGGCCGACCCATGGCGACACCCTGCCGCACCTGGAGGACGCCGCGCGGCAGGTCACCACTCGCCGCGAGGGCGAAGAAGAGCGCTGCGGCTGCGATCCCGGTGGCTGGGTCCTCCAGGTACCCGGATGCCCGCGGGAACTGCCGCGCTTCCACGTGCCCTTCCGTGATGACCGCGTAGGGGTACAGGCCCGTCGACCCCATCGCGATGCACGCACGTTCGACGGCGGCTGCGTGCGGTCGGAGTCCGCGCAGTACCGCGGTGCTGCGGAGGGGTAAGAGCGTCTTCGTCCGCGGCGCAGCAGCATTCGACGAGGTTCCGACGAGGTCGTCCGGGGTGAGGCCCAGCGCGGCAAGCGCCGGGCTCGGGTCGACCGGGTCGATCTGCTGCAGCGACTGCTCGAACCACCCACCGTCCGTGGTCGCTCCGGCCCGGACCGACCCTGCAGCGGTTGCGAAGACGTATCCGTCATCGGGTTGGGCACAGCCGCGGCGGTTCAGCAACCATGCGGTCCCGATGGTGGCATGGCCGCACATGCTCATCTCGTGGTTCGGTACCCAGTAGCGCAGCCGTCCGACGACCGGTCCGTCCGAAGACGACAGGAACGCTGACTCCAGCCCCGTCTCCTCCGCGAGCTCCTGCATCTGCTGGTCGGTGAACGTGTCCGCTTCCAGCACCACCGGGACTCGGTTCCCGCCGGCCTCACCCTCGGTGAAGACGGTGAGCATCTCGTGCTGGACTGTCATACGTCGTTCCTAGCAGCGCCACTCGTCGAGCGTCTCGCGGATGGAGTAGCCCACGATCCGTCGAGAGCAACTCGTCCTCGGCAGGGTCGTGCTCGGTGATGCCGATCAGCTGACACACAGCGTCCCGAGACGATGCCCCCTGCCCTGGATCCCGTCGATGGGCCGACCGCCCCGGGCTCCGCCTCCAGGATTCGAACCCGGACCTAACGGCACCAAAGGCCGTCGTGCTGCCATTACACCAAGGCGGAACGCCCCCGGAGGAGCCCGACCATCCTCCCATGCCTGCGATGGCGCCAGGTCGCAGGCCGCCTGCCGAGTGTCGGCCGGCACCGCTCCATTGCTCGGTCGTCGTGTCCGCTGTCTCCCGTAGGTTCGTGACGTGTACAGCACCAGGCTCCGATGGTGGCAACGCCCACGTCGACTCCCGCCGACGTTTCCGCACTTCCTCGAGGCGAGCGCGTTCTCGGTCCGACCGCCGATCTCCGGCGACGTGGCGCTGATCAACGAACTCAAGGGGATGGTGGGTGCAGTCCTCGTCGCGACCGCGGTGGCGCTCCTCCCGCTCCAGACCCTGTCGCCGTCCCCCTTCGCGACGGCCGGCCAGTTGCTCAGTGTCATCCTCGCCGTGGTCGGAGGGATCATGGCCTTCCACCTCGTACCGCACGCGCGCGTCGGGACGGCGTTCCGCGCGTCGGATGCCGTGTCCATCACCGTCTTCTGGACTGCGAGCCTCGCGAGCGTCGCGATCGGCCTGTTCGGGGCGGTATCCCTCGCATCGACGGCGAAAGGACCGCTACAGGATCTCCTCGGCGCAGATGACGTCGAGCCGGCGGTTCTCACAGGCGTGAGCATCGCCTCGGCTGCGATGTCCCTCGGCACCCTGGCGATCGGCCTGCAAGGTCGCTTCACGCAGTACATCGGAGTGACGAGCTTCCGTCGCGGGAGCGCCTTCCTGCCTGTTGCGGTGATCTCGGTCGTCGCATCCGGCTACCTCGTCGCGATCAGCATGCTCACAGTGCAAACCGGCGTACTCGCCACCACCGTGCTCGTCAGCACCGTGGTCGCGATCACCACGGCGACTTTCGGAGCCCTTCGGGGAGCGCTCCGCTCGATACGCACGACACGGAACGATCTGATGATCGCCATCGATGATCTGCAGGTCGCGCTGCGTGGCGACGACGAGGCCGAACTCCTCCGATGCACCCTTGCGTTCAACCGAGCCTATTCGGGCCGAACCGCCCTGCGGCATCCGCTCGTCACCGCCTCCGTACGGTCAGCCCTCGACATCGTGGTGGTCCGCGCAGTGGGCGCTGATCTCGGGGATCACTCCTGGATGTCCCAGCACCCGAGCCCGGTCGTACGCGACCTCAGGCCGAAGGACGCCCGCGTTCTCCTCAGCGAGGGAAGCAGTCTGGTCCGCGCTCACCTCGCGGCCCTGGACCGATGACCTGAGCGACCGTGCGCCGCCGCCCGGAGCGAGTACGGCTGGTCGTGCGCTGCCGATCCACGCCATGATGGACGGATGCCGCCAGAGGACGAGGTCGACCGGATCGTCGCGGCGTGGGGACGGGAGCGCCCGGACCTGGACGTCACCCCGCTCGACGTGCTGTCGCGGGTCGACCGGCTCGCCCGGCACCTGGACCGCGCCCGGCGGCAGGCGTTCGAGGCGGGTGGGGCGGAGCCGTGGGAGTTCGACGTGCTGTCGGCGCTCCGGCGGGCGGGGGCGCCGTACGAGCTGAGCCCGAAGGCGCTCATGCAGCAGACCCTGGTGTCGAGCGGCACGATGACGAACCGGGTGGACCGGCTGACCGCGCGCGGCCTGGTCGCCCGGCGGACGGACCCGCGGGACGGTCGCGGCGTCCTGGTGACGCTCACCGACGCCGGCCGTGCTGCCGTGGACGCGGCGATCGCCGACCTGCTGCAGGCCGAGCGGGACATCCTCGCCGGTCTGTCCGCGGGTGAACAAGACCAGCTCGCGGGCCTGCTCCGCCGCCTCATCCTCGGCCTCGGCGACTGAGCCGGCCCGTCAGACCCCCAGCTGCCCGTCAGACCCCGAGCTGCTCGGCGACCTCGAGCCAGCGTTCCTCGAGCTGCTCGACCTCGGCGTCGAGGTCGGCGAGCCGCCCCTGCAGCGTCCCGAGGCCCTCGTAGTCGGACTGGTCGTGCGTCGCGAACGCGTCGAGCAGCTTCTTCCGGTCGTCCCCGAGCTTGGCGATCCGCCGGTCGAGGGCCGACATCTCCTTCTCGACGGTGCGGCGCTCGGAGCCGGACAGGGTCGGCACACCAGCTTGAGCCGAGCCGCTCCCCGCTGCCGGTCGCAGCCCCGAGGCGGCGGCGACCGCGGATGCGCCGGCGGTGTCGGGCCTCCCGGCCGATGCGGCGGCAGCCGCCGACGCCGTCGTGCCACCGCTGCCGGAGGCGCGCAGACGCATGTACTCGTCGACGCCACCGGGCAGGTGCCGGAGGTGTCCGCCGAGCACGGCGTACTGCTGGTCGGTGACGCGCTCGAGCAGGTACCGGTCGTGCGACACGACGAGCAGCGTGCCCGGCCAGGTGTCGAGCAGGTCCTCCATCGCGGCGAGCATGTCGGTGTCGAGGTCGTTCGTCGGCTCGTCGAGGATGAGGACGTTCGGCTCGTCGAGCAGGATGAGCATGAGCTGCAGGCGGCGCTTCTGCCCGCCGGACAGGTCCCTCACCGGGGTCGAGAGCTGCTCGGACGTGAAGCCGAGGCGCTCGAGCAGCTGGGACGGCGTCATCTCCTTGCCGTCGGCGACGTAGCTGGTCTTCTTGCGGGCGACGACCTCGCGGACCCGGTCGTCGGCGTACTGCTGCAGGTCGGCGAGCTGCTGGTCGAGCACCGCGATCTGCACCGTCTTGCCCGTCTTCACCCGGCCCGTGGTCGGCTGGAGCTTCCCGGAGACGAGGTTGAGCAGTGTCGACTTGCCGGCGCCGTTCGGGCCGAGGATGCCGGTCCGCTCCCCGGGGGCGATGCGCCACTCGACGCCCTCGATGATCATCGTGCCGTCGAAGGACACGCCCGCGTCGATGAGGTCGACGACGTCCTTGCCGAGGCGCGCGGTCGCCATCTGGGACAGGGCGACGGTGTCGCGGATCGGGGGGACGTCGTCGATGAGGGCGTTGGCCGCGTCGATGCGGAACTTCGGCTTGCTCGTCCGGGCGGGGGCGCCGCGTCGGAGCCACGCGAGCTCCTTGCGCGCCAGGTTCTGCCGGCGCTGCTCGCTCGACGCGGCCTGCCGGTCACGCTCGACGCGCTGCAGGATGTACGCCGCGTAGCCGCCCTCGAAGGGCTCGACGACGCCGTCGTGCACCTCCCAGGTGTCGGTCGACACCGCGTCGAGGAACCACCGGTCGTGGGTCACGACGACCATGCCGCCCTGGTTCGACGACCAGCGGCGGTTGATGTGCTCGGCGAGCCACTGGATGCCCTCGACGTCGAGGTGGTTCGTCGGCTCGTCGAGGAACAGCACGTCCCAGTCGCCGACGAGCAGGCGCGCGAGGGCCACGCGTCGACGCTGCCCACCCGAGAGTTCGTCGACCGTCTCGTCCCACGGGATGTCCGACACGAGCCCGCCGATGACGTCGCGGATCTTCGGGTCACCGGCCCACTCGTGCTCGGCGAGGTCCCCGACGACGACCTGTCCGACGGTCATGCCCTCGGGCAGGACGTCGCGCTGGTCGAGGTAGCCGATCGTCACCCCGCGGCGGTGCGTCACGCGACCGGCGTCCGGCTCGAGCCGCTGCGCGAGGAGGGCGAGGAGCGTCGACTTGCCGTCGCCGTTCCGCCCGACGACGCCGATCCGGTCACCCTCGTCGATGCCGATGGTGACGCTGTCGAAGACGACGCGGGTGGGGAACTCGAGATGCACGTTCTCGGCGCCGAGGAGATGAGCCACCTGACCAGGGTAGGCGGGCGCGGGGGCGCTCGGCGCCAGGGCCGGGGCCGGCGGGGCCGGCGGGGCCGGCGGGGCCGGCGGCCCGGCGGCCGGCGCCGCCCGGGCTTCGGCGGCACGAGCCGGATCGACCCAAGGGCATCCCGTTCGAACCACGGATTCCCGTGGTTCGGCCCGGATGTCGTTGTGCGGGTCCGCGCGGCACCGGGTCCGCGCGACACCGGGTCCGCGCGACACCGGGTCCGCGCGGCGCCGGCTTCGTCCTGGAGGCTCGGCTCAGCTCGCGGGGCTCGGGTCGCCTTCGCCGGCCGCTTCCTTCGCCCGCTTCAGGCGCGCTTGGGCCTCCCAGTACTCGATCTCACGTTCGAGCTCGGCGAGTTCCTGCTCCGTGCCGGAGATGCGCTTGTCCCCGTGTGCGACCTTGGCCGCGCCGAGCGTGGCGTACCCGTCCTCGTGCCGCCTCGGTTCGACGTACCGGCCGTGGTTCCGGGAACCGGCGCTCCAGTCGTGGCCGATGGCGAACCACACGATGCTGCCGACGAACGGCAGCAGGATCACGAGGATGATCCAGGCGACCTTCGGCAGACCCCGCACCTCGATGTCGGCCCGCGTGATGATGTCGATCAGGGCGAACACGAGCAGGACGACGCTCACGCCGGACAGCAGGATTCCCATGGTCCGGATACTAGGGAGTCTCGAGGTGACCCCGCTACGCCCGTGTTCGTGGGTCGATCCCGCGGCCGGACGCCTCGACCTGACCGGTCAGTGGTGCGTCGCGGCTGCCTCCCACGGCGTCGGTGACGACCGGAGCGCTCACCGACGGGTACGCCGCGCCGAGCCGTCGACGCGCGCGAGCGCCTCGGGTCACGGAGACGACGACCAACACGAACGCGACGCCGATGACGACCAACGCGACGACGAAGTGGGCCTGGTGTGCCTCGCCCCGCGGCAGCACGACGAGCCCGACGACCCCGACCAAGAGCGCGACCAGACCGAGGCCGAGGCTGCAGTTCGTCCACGGCGTCACCCGGAGGAGCGACTACTCACGGGCGAGCACGCGTTCGGCGTCCTCGTCGGCTGCGGCCCACCGTCGGGTGACCAGGTCGTCGATGCTCACGACTCCCGATCGCAAACCGATCGGGACGTCGCCGTGGTCACAAGGCGGCGACCCACTCGTCCGAACCGTCCGTGAACCGCTGGTGCTTCCAGATCGGCACCTGTTCCTTGACCAGGTCGACGAGCGCCCCGCACGCCGCGAACGCCTCGGCGCGGTGCCCGGACGCCACCGCCGCAGCGAGCGCCACGTCCCCGATGCCGAGCGCACCGACGCGGTGCAGCACGGCGATGCGGACCGCCGGGTGCTGCTCGGCGATCGTCCGTGCGACCTCGGCGATGACCTCCCCAGCGCTCGGGTGCCGTTCGTAGTCGAGCGCGGTGACGCCCTTCCCGCCGTCGTGGTCGCGGACGACCCCGGCGAAGGTGACGACGGCCCCGTCGTGGTCGGAGGCGACGACGCGGGAGACCTCGTCCACGGTGATGTCCCGGTCGACGACGTCGGCGACGACCACGCGGTCGGCCGCTCCGGCGCTCACGAGGCGCTCCGCGGAGCGTGGCCGTCACCGTGCAGCTGGGCGAGCAGGTGGTCGAGCAGTCCGTCGAGCACGGCCAGGCCGTCCGCGACACCGCCGCGGGAGCCGGGCAGCGTGACGACGAACGTGCCGCCTCCGATGACACCGGCGACGCCGCGGCTGAGGAGCGCGGTCGGTCCGGCGCCGGACAGTCCCCGTCGGCGGATCTCCTCGACGATGCCGGGCAGTTCCAGGTCGAGCAGGGGCGCGACGGCCTCCGGCGTGCGGTCGGTCGGGGTGACGCCGGTGCCCCCCGTGGTGATGACGACCCGGGCACCGCTGGTGACGGCAGCGGCGAGGGTGTCGGCGACGGGACCGCGGTCGGCGACGACCACCGGGTCGCCGACGATGAACCCGCGCTCGCGCAGCCAGTCGGCGATGACGGGTCCGGTGCGGTCGAGGGTCGGGTCGGCGGCGGCCGAGGTGGACACCACGACGACGGAGGCCCGGCTCCGGTCCGGAGCGCCGGGGCCGCTCATCGTGCGCTCCAGTCGCCGGAACGGCCGCCGTGCTTCTCGAGGACGCGGACGTCGGTGACCGACGCGGTCTTGTCGACGGCCTTCACCATGTCGTAGACGGTGAGCGCGGCGACGCTCGCTCCGGTGAGGGCCTCCATCTCGACTCCCGTCCGCGAGGTGGTGCGCACGGACACCTCGATGACGACCCGGTCGTCGGTGCCGGTGATGTCGACCTCGACCCCGGCGATGGGCAAGGGGTGGCAGAGCGGGATGAGTTCCGAGGTCTTCTTGACGGCCATGATCGCCGCGATGCGGGCGGTACCGATCACCTCGCCCTTGGGCAGCGAGCCGTCGAGGATGCGCGAGACGACGTCGGGACGGGTGACGAGCGTGGCCGTGGCGGTCGCGGACCGAGCGGTCACCTCCTTGTCGGACACGTCGACCATGTGCGCACTGCCGTCGGCGCGGACGTGGGACAGGTCGGTCATCGGATGCTCCAGACGGTCAGGGGGTCGCCCGGGTCGACGCTGGCGGTGCCGACGGGGACGTGGACGAGGTGGGTGGCTTCGGCGTAGTGCCAGAGCAGGTGCGAACTCGGCCCACCGACGAAGTGCACGCGGCCGTCGACGACGGTCCCGCGCCGGACCTGGTGCTTGCCCGCGGGCGACGTCGCGGCCTCGGCCGCCGGCAGGTCGGCGGTCGGGCGGTGCTCGGGCAGGCCGACGGCACGGGCGAGGACCGGGCGGAGGAACACCTCGAACGAGACGAGCGCCGAGACCGGGTTGCCGGGGAAGGCCACCACCGGGACCGGTCGACCCGCGACCTGCACGGTCCCGAGCGCCTGCGGCCCGCCCGGCTGCATCGCGACGGAGGTGACGTCGAGCCCGCGCGGTCCGAGCGCCTGTCGGACGACCTCGTACGCCCCCGCGCTGATCCCGCCGGTGGTGAGCACGAGGTCGGCCCAGTCCCCCGCGGCGTCGTCGAGGGCGCCGAGGAACCGGTCGGGGTCGTCGGGCACCCGGACCCGCCGCGTCTCGACGCCGACCTCGGCGAGCGCGGCGGACAGCGCGACCCCGTTCGCGTCGCCGATGACAGCACCGGCGCGCAGGTCGGTGTCGGCGGTCGAGCCCGGATCGAGCAGTTCGCTGCCGGTCGACACGACGAGCACCCGCGGACGCCGGACCACGTCGACGGTCGTGACCCCGGCGCCGGCGAGCGCGCCGAGCACGGCCGGGGTGAGGGACTCTCCGGCCCGGGCGATGGGAGCACCCGCGGCCAGGTCGGAGCCGGCGACCCGCACGAAGGTCCCGGGCACGAGGTCGGGCGGGACCGGTACGTCGTCGGGCTCGAGTGCGGCGGGGAAGGACCCGGCGGGCGTGGCCTCGACCGGGAAGACCGTGTCCGCTCCCGGTGGGATCCGCGCACCGGTCATGATCGGGACCGCGGTGCCCTCCTCGAGCGGCGGCGGCACGACACCGGCCGGGATCGGGGCGCCCATGCGGACGGTCGTACCGGCGTCGGCGGCGCGGACGGCGAACCCGTCCATCTGGCTGTTGTCGAAGGCCGGCAGTGGCGTCGGCGCGAGCACGGTGCCGGCGAGCACGCGGTACCCGTGGCCGGCTCCGGAGCCGGCGGCGAGCGCGACGACCGACGACGACTCGACCGACGCCGACGCCGAGCCCGTCGCCGAAGACGACGCCGTCGCCGAAGACGACGCCATCGCCGAAGACGGCAACGCCGACGGCAGCGCCGGACCCACGAGCGCCTGGACCGCGTCCCGGTGCTGACCGATCGTTCGCACGCGCGCCTCCGAATGGTCGTGACGTGGCGCCGACAGGACGACGGCACCGCACGCGGGCCGCTCCTGGCCCGCATCTGTAGCGTAACGACGGCGCCGACCAGCGCCGAGGACGACCGGAGGACCTGTGGAGAACGAGAAGACGGCAACGATCGGTGTGATCGGCGGCTCGGGCCTGTACGAACTGTTCGAGCCCGGCACCGCGGACGAGGTGGACGTGGCGACGCCGTTCGGCCCGACCTCCAGCCCGATCAGCATCGGCACCATGTCCGGCCGCCGCGTCGCCTTCCTCACCCGTCACGGCCGCGCCCACTCGGTGGCCCCCCACCGCATCGAGCACCGGGCGAACCTCTGGGCACTGCGGTCCCTCGGCGTCCGTGCCGTCGTGTCCTCGAGCGCCGTGGGTGGCCTCCACCCCGACTACGCGCCCGGCACGTTCGTCGTGACGGACCAGCTCATCGACCGGACGTGGGGCCGGGCCGACACCTACTTCGAGGACGAGGTCCAGCACCTCTCCTTCGCCGACCCCTTCGACCCGGTGCTGCGCCGTGCCGCGATCGACGCCATTGCGGCGCTCGACGTGCCGTTCCGTCCGACGGGCACCTGCGTCGTCATCCAGGGCCCGCGGTTCTCGAGTCGTGCCGAATCCGTCTGGATGCGTGCGGCGGGCGGCCACACCATCAACATGACGATGTCGCCCGAGGTCCCGCTCGCCGCCGAGCTCGGCATCGGCACGGTGAACCTGTCCTTCGTGACCGACGCCGACGCGGGCCTCGCGCCGGCTGCCGACGAGACCGCCGCCGACGAGACCGCCGCGCACGAGACCGCCGCGGACGCGACGGTCGACACCGACCAGGCCGACACCGACCAGGCCGCCACCGAGGCGCCGGTCACGCACCAGGCCGTCATGGACCGTCTGGCCCGCGCGAACGAGGTCATCGTCCGCGCCATCGGCTCGATCGTCGCGGCGGTCCCCGAGGACTACACGCCGCGCGAACTCGTGCCGGCGAGCGCCAGCGCCCGCGTCCTGGAGCTCCGCCCGTGACCCGGCTGCTCGTCACCGGCGGGGCCGGGTTCATCGGCTCGACGATCGTCCGGCAGGCACTCGCCGCGGGCCACGAGGTCCGCGTCCTCGACTCCCTCCGCACCGACGTGCACGGCGACCCGGAGGCCGTCGTCACCGCGCACCGGACCGCCGGGATCGAGCTCGTGCACGGTGACGTCCGTGACCGTGCCGCCCTCGACGCCGCACTGCAGGACGTCGACGTCGTCTGCCACCAGGCGGCGAAGGTGGGACTCGGCGTCGACTTCCAGGACGCGCCCGACTACGTCTCGAGCAACGACGCCGGCACCGCGCACGTGCTCGCCGCGATGGACCGGCTGGACATCGGCCGACTCGTCGTCGCGAGCTCGATGGTCGTCTACGGTGAGGGTGCGTACAGCACCGCCGACGGCGAGCCCATTCGCCCGCCGGCCCGCCGTCGCGAGGACCTCGACGCCGGCCGCTTCGACCCGATCGGTCCGGACGGCCGCTCCCTCCTGCCGGGGCTGATCGACGAGTCCGCCGCGCTCGACCCCCGCAACGTGTACGCCCAGACCAAGGTGGCGCAGGAGCAGCTCGCGTCGTCGTGGTCCCGCGCCACCGGCGGTCGGGCCGTCGCACTGCGTTACCACAACGTCTACGGCCCGGGCATGCCGGCGAACACGCCGTACGCCGGGGTCGCGTCCCTGTTCCGCTCGGCGCTGGCGCGGGGCGAGGCGCCGCGCGTCTTCGAGGACGGGGCACAGCGCCGCGACTTCGTGCACGTCGACGACGTCGCGGGAGCCAACCTCGCCGCGATCGACGCGACCGGGTCCGCGCCGTCCGAGTCGTTCCGCGCCTTCAACGTCGGTTCGGGCACGGTGCACACGATCGGCGAGATGGCCGCCGCGATCGCCGGTCCGGACGGCCCGCAGCCGGTCGTGACCGGGGAGTACCGCCTGGGTGACGTCCGGCACGTGACCGCGTCCTCGGCGCGGATCGCGGACGAGCTCGGCTGGCGTGCGCAGGTCGACTTCACCCACGGCATGCGCGAGTTCGCGACCGCGCCGCTCCGGGCGGCCGTCCGGTAGCGCGGCCCCGCCGCCGCGGCGGCGGACCACCGTCCTGTCCCCCGAACGGGGCCGGGAGGCACGTGGCGGCGCCACCACGGGCCTCCCGGCCCCCGTCGGCCCCGAGACGGGCCCGCGGCGCGCCGCGCGGTCCGCGACCCGGGATCGCGTCCGCGCAGTGCGCAGAACGGCCGTCGGGGGACGCGTTCACTGTCCCCCGACAGCCGGGATCGTGTTTGCTCGTGTGCATGACGCAACACCCCGCCGCCGAACCCGACGCCGGACCGGACCCCGAGGACGCGAGCCCGACCAGTCGATCCGACGGAGCGCACCGAATGGTGTCCATGAGCGTCGACGTGATCCTCCCCTGCCTCGACGAGGCGGACGCCCTGCCGCAGGTGATCGGCCGACTCCCCGAGGGCTACCGCGCGATCGTCGTGGACAACGGCTCGACCGACGGTTCCGCGGACGTCGCCCGCGCGCACGGCGCACTCGTCGTCACGGAACCGGTCCGCGGCTTCGGTTCCGCGTGCGCCGCCGGGGTCGCCGCGGCGACCGCCGACTACGTCGCGTTCTGCGACGCCGACGCCTCGATGGACCCCGCGGAACTCCCCGCCCTCGTGCAGCGCGTCGCCGACGGCCGGGTCGACCTCGCCCTCGGCCGTCGCGTCCCGACGAGCCGGGGCGCCTGGGCCCCACACGCTCGCTTCGCGAACCGCGTGCTCGCCGTCCTCATGCGGCGCGCGACCGGCTACCGTCTCCACGACCTCGGCCCGATGCGCGTGATGCACCGCGCGGACCTCGTCGCCCTCGACCTCCGCGACCGCCGCAGCGGCTACCCGCTCGAGATGGTCCTCGCCGCCCACGCCGCCGGCTGGCGCGTCGACGAGTCGGACATCGGGTACGCGCAGCGCATCGGTGACAGCAAGGTCACCGGGACGCTCCGCGGCACGGTCAACGCCGTGAAGGACATGTCCCGTCTGCTCCGGGCGTACCGCCGGGAGGCCCGGAGCCGCTCCGCCGCGCCCGTGTCGGTCCGCCAGCGGATCGCCTCGGAGCGGTCGGGCGCAGCGCCGTCGAGCGCACCGCAGACCGGCACCCAGCGCGTCGTCGAGGTCCGTCCGTGACCCGCGAGCAGGGCGCCAGCGAGCCCGTCACGGCCCGGCACGAGGGCGTCACGGTCGCGGTCGTCGCGAAGGAGTGCCTCCCCGGCAAGGTGAAGACCCGCCTGACGCCGGCGCTCACCCCCGAGGGCGCCGCACGGGTCGCCGCCGCGAGCCTCGCCGACACGCTCGCGACGGTCTCCGCGCTGCCGGCCGCCCGCCGGGTCCTCTTCTACGACGGCGACGTCCTGCCGGAGGGCGCCGCGGCATTCGACGTCCTGCACCAGCCCGGCGGCGGACTCGACGAGCGCCTCGGCTTCCTGTTCGACACCGTCGACGGACCGCTGCTCCTGGTCGGGATGGACACCCCGCAGGTGTCCGCCGCTGCCCTCGCCCCGGTGTTCGACGACCCCGAGCGGGACGCCTGGTTCGGCCCGGCGGAGGACGGCGGCTTCTGGTCGCTGTACCTGCGCGAGCCGACCGGCGACCTCCTGCGCGGTGTGCCGATGTCCCAGGACGACACCGGGGCCGTGCAGCTGGAACGGCTGCGGTCCGCCGGACTCGGGACGGGCCTCCTGACCGAGCTGCTCGACGTCGACACGCTGCCCGACGCGGAACGCGTCGCGGCCCTCGCACCCGCGACGCGGTTCGCGGCGGCCCTCGCCGCCGAGTCCGCGACCACTTCCGGAGGTGTCCGATGACCGACACGACCAGCACCGTCCAGGCCTTCGGGGCCGGGGGCGACGAGCCGTACGCACGTGCGCTGCGGTCGGACGGACGACTGCGCCTGACCGACCCCGCGCGACCCGGCGAGGTCGTCACGATGGACGTCGGCCGGTGGAGTGCCGCGGCGGACCGGGTCGACGTGTCGCTGCTCGAGGGCGCGGACGGTCCCGTGATCGACCTCGGGTGCGGCCCCGGGCGGATGCTCGTCGCCGCGCTCCGGATGGGTCTGCCCGCGCTCGGGGTGGACGTCTCGGCAGAGGCGGTCGCGATCGCCCAGCGCTCCGGCGGCCGTGCGGTCCAGGGCTCGGTCTTCGACCCGGTGCCGGACGAGGGGCGCTGGGACACCGCGCTCATCATCGACGGGAACATCGGCATCGGTGGCGACCCGGTCGCGCTCCTGGCCCGCGCCGGGCAGATCGTCCGGACGGGCGGCCGCGTGGTGGTCGAGACGAACCGCGACGCCGCCGCCGACCGCACCTACACCGCCACCGTGACGGACGCCGACGGCAACGCGAGCTCCGCGTTCCCGTGGGCGGAGGTCGGGCTCTCCGCGCTCCGTGCACACGCCGCCACCGCCGGACTCACCGCCCGTCAGAGCTGGACGGACGGCGGTCGGCACTTCTGCGAGCTGGTCGCCTGAGCCGTCCTTCTTTTGCATCGTGCAAGAGAAGGACGTAGAGTGGTCGCAGCAGTCGACGGCGTCGCGGACGTCGACTCGACGGACGTGACACCTCGGCACGACAGCGAGGAGACCATCATGAACACCTTCCCCCTCGGCGGGACCTTCGTGAGCGGGCTCCGGCAGCGCGACGAGCACGGCACGTACACCTCGTCCGCGGACGCTCGGACCGACACGATCGGGAGCTACACCGGGGTCGCCGTGGGCCGCCTCGGCCGCTTCGTGGACACGCAGTCCCGTCGACCGAGCACGGTCACCGCGAGCACCCGCACCGTCACCGGTTCCGTCCGGACGGCGACCGGGTCGTTCCGCACCGCCTGACCCGCACCACTCCCCCAGACCGCGAGCGGTCGCACTCCCTGACGCCCCCCTTCGTCCGGGAAGGCGGCCGCTCGCTCCTCGTCCGGCGGGCGACCTCCTGGTGGCCCGCCGCCGTCCCTGAACGCGTCCACGCGTCGGATGCCAGGATGGGGACATGAACGACCGTGCCGGTACCCCAGCGACCGCAGACGACCTCGTCGACCTCGACGCCCTCATCGCCGCGTACTACGACCGGGTGCCCGACGTCACGAACCCCGAGCAGAAGGTCGTGTTCGGCACCTCCGGCCACCGGGGTTCGTCACTCGACACCGCGTTCAACGACACGCACATCGCCGCGATCACGCAGGCGATCGTCGAGTACCGCACCGCGCAGGGCACCGACGGGCCGCTCTTCATCGGCCGCGACACCCATGCCCTGTCCGGCCCGGCCGAGCGGACCGCGCTCGAGGTCCTGGCCGCGAACGGCGTGCACGTCCTGGCCGACGCCGACAACGGCTACGTCCCGACCCCGGCGCTGAGCCACGCGATCATCGCCTACAACACCGCCGGTCACGACGACACCGCCGACGGCATCGTCATCACGCCGAGCCACAACCCGCCGCGCGACGGCGGCTTCAAGTACAACCCGCCGCACGGTGGCCCCGCCGACAGCGACGCGACGACGTGGATCGCGGACCGCGCGAACGCCATCATCGCCGGTGGCAACGCCGAGGTGCAGCGCGCCGAGCACGCCACCCACGACGGCTACGACTTCCTGCACAACTACGTCGCCGACCTCGAGAACATCATCGACATCGCCGCGATCAAGAAGGCCGGCGTCAAGATCGGTGCCGACCCGCTCGGTGGCGCCTCGCTGCCGTACTGGAACCTCATCCGCGACCACTACGGCCTCGACCTCACCGTCGTGAACCCCGACGTCGACCCGACCTGGTCCTTCATGACCCTCGACTGGGACGGCAAGATCCGGATGGACCCGTCGAGCCCCTCCGCCATGGCCTCCGTGGTCGCGCGGAAGGACGACTTCGACGTCCTGACGGGCAACGACGCCGACTCCGACCGGCACGGCATCGTCACGCCCGACGGCGGCCTCATGAACCCGAACCACTACCTCGCCGTCGCGATCGAGTACCTGTACGCGCACCGCCCGCAGTGGCGCGAGGACGCGGCGATCGGCAAGACCCTCGTGTCGTCGAGCATCATCGACCGCGTCGCGGAGTCCCTCGGGCGCCGCCTGTGGGAGGTCCCGGTCGGCTTCAAGTGGTTCGTCCCCGGCCTGATCGACGGCTCGGTGGCCTTCGGTGGCGAGGAGTCCGCGGGCGCCTCGTTCCTCCGGACGGACGGCACCGCCTGGACGACGGACAAGGACGGCATCATCCTGGCGCTGCTGGCGTCCGAGATCGTCGCCGTGACGGGCAAGACGCCGTCCCAGCTGTACGCCGAACTGACCGAACGGTTCGGTGCCCCGGTCTACCAGCGGGTCGACGCCGCCGCCTCGAAGGAGCAGAAGGCGCGCCTCGGCAAGCTCGACGGCGACGCCATCCAGGCCGAGACCCTGGCCGGCGACCCGATCACCGCGAAGCTGTCGAAGGCCCCGGGCAACGACGCGGCCGTCGGCGGCGTCAAGGTCGTCACCGACAACGCCTGGTTCGCGGCCCGACCGTCCGGCACCGAGGACGTCTACAAGATCTACGCCGAGAGCTTCGTCGGGCAGGAGCACCTCGAGCAGGTGCAGCGCGAGGCCAAGGAGATCGTCGACGCCGCACTGGGAGCCTGACGCGGGACGCCGGTCCGTGCGAGGCTTAGCGCCATGCCGTGGTTCGGACGGAAGAAGCCGACGGGGGACGCTCCGTCCCTCGCCGTGCTCGCGCAGCGCACCCTGGCCGAGCGGGGCGTCGAGACGACGGTCGACGGCGACCCGGCTGACCCAGCGCACGCGCGGCTCCTCGGCGCGGACGGCCAGGTGTACCTGCTGGCGAACCTCGCCGTGCAGGTGCGCGGCGAGAACGACGCCCGCCGCGCCCTCATCGTCGGCGCGCACTTCGACCGCATGCTGCAGGCGCACAGCGAACCCCCGCCCGAGGACCTCGGGGCCGACGAGCTCCGCGACCGGATCCGCCTCCGGCTCCTGGCTGAGGACGGCGCCGACCCGACCGACCTGACCTACGCCCGGCCGTTCGCACCCGGGCTCGTCCTCGCGTTGTGCGTCGACTACCCGACGATGGTCAGCACCCTCTCCACCTCGGCCCTGCCGAAGCTGGCGCTCGGGAGCGACGAGCTGTGGGCGATGGGTCGCTTCAACACCGACGCCGAGCCGGTCGACGCGAACGCCGAGATCGCGCCCGGGGTGCACATCGTCGAGGGCGAGTCCCTGTTCACGGCCACGAAGGCCGTGAACCTGCCCGCGCTGTTCGGGGCGGCCCCGTTCGGCACGGTGGTCGCGATCCCGCACCGACACCTGCTGCTCGCCGTGCCGCTCCGCGATGCCGACAGCGTCCAGGCGGTCCAGACGCTCGCCGGGCTCCTGGTGCGCGTCCTCGGGGACCGCGACGCGGGCCTCCCGGGTGGGCTGCTCAGCCCGGACCTGCTGTTCTCGCGCCACGGGCACGTCTCCCCCGTCTCCTCCTACGACCAGGCCACCGGTGAGCTCCGCATCGAAGTGGACGAGCGGTTCCAGGAGGCCCTCGAGGAAGCGGTCGCCTGACGCCATCCCGGCACGCACCGGACTGTGGACGGCTGCCGATCCCCACAGGAACAGCCCTCCGGAGCGCGCGGTGTGTGCGGCGGTTGTAACTTTGCACGCAGCGCAAAGTCCTCGGGAGTCCCGCACATGACACAGACCGCGACCGCACCCGCGGCCCCCACCACGTCGTCGAACGCCGTGATGAACCACCGCCAGATCCTGCTGGTGATCTACGGCCTCATGGCCGGCATGTTCCTCGGCGCCCTCGACCAGACGATCGTCGGCACAGCCATCCGCACGATCGGCGACGACCTGCACGGGCTCGACCAGCAGGCATGGGTGACCACCGGGTACCTCATCGCCTCGACCATCACGACCCCGATCTACGGCAAGCTGTCCGACCTGTTCGGTCGGCGCCCGCTGTTCATCACGGCGATCGCGATCTTCATCCTCGGCTCGCTCGCCGCGTCGTTCTCGACCTCGATGCTCATGCTCGCCGGCTTCCGTGCGCTGCAGGGCCTCGGTGCCGGTGGCCTGATGTCGCTGCCGCTGGCGATCATGGGCGACATGCTCGCGCCGCGCGAGCGTGCGAAGTACCAGGGCTACTTCCTGGCCGTGTTCGGCATCTCCTCGGTCATCGGGCCGCTCGTCGGCGGGGTCTTCGCGGGCGCCGACGACCTGCTGTTCATCGACGGCTGGCGGTGGGTGTTCCTCATCAACGTTCCGATCGGCGTCATCGCGCTGTTCATGGTCCTGACGTTCCTGCACCTGCCGAACTTCAACGCCCGGAAGAAGCCGCGTATCGACTGGTGGGGCGCGAGCCTCGTCATCGTCACGCTCGTGCCGCTGCTCCTCATCGCCGAGCAGGGCCGCGAGTGGGGCTGGGACTCCCCCGGCGCCTTCGCCTGCTACGCGATCGGCGCAGTCGGGCTGATCGCGTTCGTCATCGTCGAGCGCGCGATGGGCGACGACGCGATCCTGCCGCTGAAGCTCTTCGGCTCGCGGGTGTTCTCGATGGCAGCCGTCCTGTCCGTGCTCATCGGCTTCGGCATGTTCGGCGCGATGCTGACCATCCCGCTGTACCTACAGATCGTCAAGGGGGTCACTCCGACCGAGTCCGGCTTCGCGATGCTGCCGATGGTCCTCGGCCTGATGATCTCCTCGATCGCCTCGGGCCAGATCGTCTCGCGCACGGGGAAGTACCGGATCTTCCCGGTCACCGGCACGGCCTTCACCGCCGTCGGCTACACGGTCCTGACGTTCCTGACCGCCGACCGTCCGCTCTGGTTCCTCATGACCGGCATGTTCCTCATCGGTTTCGGGCTCGGGCAGCTCATGCAGACCCTGACCCTCGCCGCGCAGAACTCGGTGAGCCCGCGGGACATCGGTGTCGCCACCAGCGCCGCGACGTTCTTCCGCCAGATCGGCGGCACGATGGGCACCGCCGTGCTGCTCTCGGTGCTATTCAGCCTCATGCCGACGAACATCACCGGTGCGCTGCAGAACGAGTCTGACCTCAAGAGCGCCCTGAACGCGGCGCTCAACCCCGCCGTCGCGAACGCCCAGGAGAACAAGGGCGTGATGAACCAGATCTGGGACCCGATCGTCACGCCGCTGAAGAAGAACGTGCAGGACGGTCTCGACCAGGGCGCGGTGCAGGCGAAGCGCGCGGCGGACCAAGCCGTCACGGAGCGGGTCACCGCGGCCGTCCAGCAGCAGGTGGCAGCCGGACGCATCCCGGCCGCGGCCGCCGACACGGTCATCGCCCAGCAGGTCGACGACGCGAAGGGCGACGCCGAGCAGCAGGCCCTGCAGGCCGCCGCCGCGAATGCGGACGCCGAGGTCGTCGACGGCACGCTGCAGGTCGACTACGCCAACGCCGCAGAGCGGGAGAACGTCGTCGACGCCGTGGCACCGGAGCTCGTCGACCGGTTCCGCGACGGCACGGGCGGGACCTCGTCCGCCACGTCGTCCACCAACGACACGTCGTTCCTGAACGGCGCCGACCCGCGACTCAGCCGTCCGTTCCTGGTCGGGTTCAGCGACTCCGCCGTGACCGTCTACTGGGTGGGCCTGGCCGTCGTCCTCGTGGCCTTCGTCCTCACCTGGTTCTTCCGCGTGCCGCCGCTCCGCAAGACCTCGGCCCTGCAGGAACAGGCCGACGCGGCGCGGAAGAGCGCCGACGACGACCGCCTGCAGGAGCAGGCGAACGCCGCCAAGGGCGACCCCGACCGGCTGACCGCGGACGCGCAGCAGGCGGCCGCGAACACCGGTTCGCTGGTCGCCCCGGACACGGGGTCGATGCGGGCGGTCCCGACCTCACCCGACGTCACGATGCAGCAGCCGCAGGACCGGTCTGGAGGCACCACCTCCCCCGCCGCCCGGCCCGCCTCCGACGCGGATGCAGCTGACCGCGCCGGTCACGAGTCCGAGGGCGGCACCCGGGCACCGCTCACCGACGGGACCACGCACGGCGCGCACGCCGCGGCGGCACCGCTGGACGAGCCTCCGGCGACGACCGCGACGATCCGGACGCACCCGGCGCACGCCGCGTCGGACGGGGCACCTGCCACGGCCGAGCACCACGGGCGACACACGGCGCAGTAGCCCGCCGCCGCCGCTGTCAGTCGACCACCGCGTCGACTCTGCGCTCGTCAGCG
The DNA here is from genome assembly GCF_003234855.1 of Curtobacterium sp. MCBD17_032. Lineage (GTDB taxonomy): Bacteria > Actinomycetota > Actinomycetes > Actinomycetales > Microbacteriaceae > Curtobacterium. Next base: position 321,405 of record NZ_QKTO01000002.1, on the reverse strand, counting down.
CTGCCCGCGCTCCTGCTCCCGGAGCTCCACGTAGTCGCCGGCCGCGCACTCCGAGGTCGCACTGATCGTGTCACCGCCGCCGAGGTCGGACGAGTTGAAGGAGATGTTGGCGATCCCGGCGCCCCTACCGTTCAGACCGGAGTAGCTGCCGTCCCCGTTGGAGAAGCGCTCAGTTTCGAGGCCGGCCCGCTCCCACAGTGTCCTGAGGGTGCTGGCGTCCGTCTCGACGTCGCCTCGCTCCGCCCGCGAGGACAGGATCGTGTAGTTCACGCCCTCGCCGTTGCCCCGTTCGTCCGTGCACGTCCCGAGTCGTGGGCCCTCCTCCACGGTCCAGTTCCCTCCGAGTGCACTGGCCGAATCGTCGACGAGCTGCTCCACGGCTCGCTTCGCGTCCTCGGGTGTCTGAGTCGGTTCAGTCTCCATGGTTCCTCCACTACAGCCGGTCACGAATCCGACCAGGACAGTCGTCATCGCAACGAGCGCGATCTTGCTGGTCCGCATGGTCATGGTCGGTGGTGCTCCATCAGGTCGGTCTCGCTGTTCCGGTCTCGGTTCATCGTGCCGGACTCACGCGATCGCCGTTCCCTGTCGTCGCGAGCGCCACGTTCCGGAGCGATTCCGTGCCGACGTCGAGGTATCCCTCGTGGTGCTCCGTCCAGACGCCGTGATCCTTGACCCCTCTGAGTGCTTGTGGGCCCGCGGGAGTGTCGACGACCGCACCATCGGCGCCGAACGTCTCTGCGCCGAAGCTGGCGTTCGTGGGATCGAGACGGTAGGGAACACTGAAGTCGCGGCCGATGTACGCGTACTGGTCGCCGAAGCCGGGAAACCCGACCAGCGTGTCGCGAGCTTGCCCGGCGTAGACGTGGCTCGCCTGGATCTCGTCGGCGGTCGGGATGCTCTGCGGGATGCCAGCGGAGGCGATCGACACGAAGTTGTCGACGTGCACTCCGGCCTGGGTGAGACCGAGCGATGCAGTCGTCGTGCCGTAGGAGTGCGCCAGGACGTTGGTCCGGGGCATGTCCCCGGCTCGGGCCGCATCGAGACCCCTGATGGAGGCCGCGAGCTTCGGCGCGCCGGCCTGGGCCGCCTCCTCGTTGAACACGCCGAGGTTCGGCGGGGCGGGCGGCGCGTCGTAGCCCATCCATGCAATGACCGCTCGATCCTCGCCACCCGCGACGATCCGCTGCTCGTCCTTGATGTTCTGCGCGGCCTGCACCCAACCCTCCATGCGTTCGCTGCTCGACGTCATCCCGGGGACGGCCCACGTGACGTTCGTGGCCGTGTCGAGGTCGCCGAGCGAGATGGCGGCGAGTGGTGGGACGTCTGCCGTCATCGAGATGAGGAACCGCCCGTCGCCGAGCGATGCCCTGATGCTCCGGAGTGCGCGGTCCTCAACCGGGTCGAGGTTCCCTCGTTCGATTCGATCGTCGAGCACCTGCTGGTTCGCGACGTGCCGCGCCCAGTACGGGATGCCCTCGAGGTTGCCGAGCACGGCGAGGACGTCGGTCGGGAGCGCAGCCAGCTCGTTGTCCTCCGCAGTACCGAGGTCGAGTCCCGCCCACAGCGCGGCGGCGCGGGAAGGGTCCACGCCCGGGGCGAGCAGTCCCTGGAACTGCGAGGGAATCTCTTCTGCGGCAGCGATGTCGATGATCGCGTCCGACAGGGCGTGCCCGCTGCCGGCGCGTTCGAAGGCGTTGGCGATGCGGTCGATCCAGTCGGCATCTGCAGCGTTCTCCTGCAGGTACCGGTCGAAGCCGGCGAAAAGCGACGACCGGGACACGTCGGCCCATCCGCAGTTGGTCCGGAAGACGGTCCAGGCGTTCCGGAGGCGCGCCGCGCCGTCCGCGAACCCCCTGTCGGACGAGCGCGCGGACGCGGTGAAGGCACGGAGTCGGTCCGGGTCCGCAGAACTCGTCCCCGCGCTCGACCCGCCGGCTGTCCTTGGACGGTCGGACGCCGAGAACGACGCAGAGATCGGTGTCGGCCGGATCACCACGCTCGAGGGCTGCGGATCGAGGAACGGAGCGACCGCCGAACCGAGCCCACCGAGGAACTGGTCGGCTGCAGCGCGCTGTCTGTCCTGCTCCCGACCGCGCCACGCCGCGAGGTCGGCGAGCCGCTCCCGCTCACGTCCCGCTTCGGCCTTCACCGTCCGCACCGCGTCCGCCAGGTGACCGAGTGCCGCGGCGAGGGTGAGTCGGTCCGTGGCCTCCGCCGACGCCGCGTCGCCGAAGCGGTCTGCGTACGAGCCAGAGAACTCCATCATCGCCTGCTCGGCAGCGGAACGTCGACTGAACCCACCCGTCACGAGCTGCAGGTCGACCTCCGACGCCACCGCTACGAGCCGGTCGGCTGCTCCGTCGTCGAAATCGATCGTCATCATATCGCCCCCGAGATGATCCCCCACCCGTCGGCCGACGGACATTTCTCACTCTACCCACTGTCGGTGCCGCGCAACACATCGTCGGAATCCATCGTGGATCCGCATCAGGTCGCGCTGTCGCAACGCTGCTTCGCCACGTGAGCTGATGAGATCGACGACCGCGTGCGGCAACCGCCGTCGCATCACGTCGACCGCCACCGGCTCGTCGTCCACGAGCACGAATCGCCGGCCGAGGTCACGGGCCACCGCACCGAGGGTGCCGCTCCCCGCGAAGAAATCGAGTACCCAGTCCCCCTTGCGTGAGGACGCCTGCATCGTGCGCCGCAGGACCCCCTCGGGCTTCTGCGTCGGGTACCCGGTCTTCTCGCTGCCGGTTGGCGACACGATCGTGTGCCACCACCCATCGGTCGGCAGCTTCCCGCGCTCCCGCTTCTCGAGCGTGACGAGCCCCGGCGCCGTGTACAGCTCGCGGTCGACCGCCCCGGAGTCGAACCAGTACCGAGCCGGGTCCTTCACGTACGCCAGGATCGTGTCGTGCTTGGTCGGCCAGCGGGAGCGGGACTTCGCACCGAAGTCGTACGCCCAGATGATCTCGTCGAGGAACGCGTCACGGCCGAACAGCGCGTCGAGCAGGACCTTCGCGTAGTGGGCCTCGCGGTGGTCGAGGTGCAGGTAGGGGGTGCGGTCGACGGTCAGGAGCCGCCAGGCCTCGAGCAGTCGCGGCTCGAGGAACCCCCGGTGATCCCCGAACCGGTCATCGAAGCGCATCAGGTCGCCGCGGATCCGTTCATACGTCCGGCCTCGGAAGCCCGTGACCCTCCCGCGCTCACCCGCGGTCCGACACTCGGCCGTCACCGCGTGGCGCCGCTGCTTCCGACCGGTGTTGAACGGCGGGCCCGAGGTACACGACGGTGAAGGACGCGTCCGGCAGGGTCGGCAGGACGTCGAGGTCGTCGCCGAGGACCACCCGGTCCGGACCCCGGTCGTCTCCGTTGTGCACCGGACCGTCCTCGCGCACAGACGACCGTGCGGGGGACGGCCGGCACCGGGGGCGATGCTCAGCCCGCGGTGTGACGGACGGCGTACCGTCCTCGTCATGGCATCACCCCAGGTCCGCAACGACACCGACGCGCAGCAGTACTCCCTGGTCGAGGACGGCGAGGTCATCGGCTTCGCCGCGTACGAGGTCGACGGCGACGAGATCCGCTTCACCCACACCGAGGTCGACGCGACCCACCGCGGCGGCGGCCATGCGTCGATCCTCGTGCAGCACGCACTCGACGACGTCCGCGAGGGCTCCCTGCGCGTCGTCCCGCTCTGCAGCTACGTCGAGGCGTGGATCGAGCGCCACCCGGACTACCAGGAGCTCACGACCCGCTAGCGGCAGCTCGACGGCCGCCGAACGTCAAGAGGTGCGGTCGAGCGTGCCCGGCCGGGCCTCGTGCCGGCCGACACGACCAACCGACGGAACACGGATCAGCACGGTGCCGCTGAGCAGGTCGTGGTCGTGACGGGCCGGCGTCGGCGCCTCCCGCGGCAACCGCGCCTGACGCTCGTACTCGCTCTGGGTCTCGTGCCGCGTCGGCGCGAACACCTCGTCCAGCATCCCGACCGCACCGCCGGACCCGCCCCCGCGTGTGGCCTTGTTCGACAGGTCGATCCAGCTCAGACGGTCGGCGATCCACATCACGACGGCCGCAACGGCCACCGCCCCCAGGAAGATCAACCAGTTCACGGGAGTGACGCTACGTGGCTGATCCACGGAGGACATCCGCCGCGCGGCTGATCCTCGCGATCCGCACCGACGGCGACGGCCGGACCTCGGGAGTCGGCGCTCAGGGCACCCGCTCGAGCCACTCCCGCGTCGAGAACTTCGTGTCGACGAGTTCCTGCGCCCGCTGCCGCTCCGCGTCGGTGACGTGCCCCTCGGTCGCGCCGTAGAGCTTCGTGAACGTGCCGATGAGCCGGTCGATGATCTCGGCACGCGTCAGACCGGTCTGCGAGCGGAGCGGGTCGACCCGCTTCGCGGCGCTCGTCGTCCCCTTGTCGCTCATCTTCTCGCGGCCGATGCGGAGCACCTCGACCATCTTCTCGCCGTCCATGTCGTAGCTCATGGTGGCGTGGTGCAGGAGCGACCCGGTGCCGAGGCGCTTCTGCGCGGCCCCGCCGATCTTCCCCTTGGTCGAGGTGATGTCGTTGAGCGGCTGGTAGTACGCCTCGATGCCGAGGGACTTCAGCGCCTCGATCACCCACTCGTCCAGGTACGCGTACGAGTCGGCGAACGTCATGCCCTGCACGAGGTCGGTCGGCACGTAGAGGGAGTACGAGATGATCGCACCCGCGTCCATGAACATCGCGCCGCCGCCGGAGATGCGACGGACGACCTGCACGCCGTACTTCTCGGCGCCGGCGGGGTCGACCTCGTTCTTCAGCGACTGGAACGACCCGATGACGACAGCGGGCTGGTCCCACTCCCAGATGCGCAGGGTCGGCCCGCGGCGTCCGGCCCCGACCTCCTCGGTGAGGACCTGGTCGAGTGCGAGGTGCTCGTTCGGGCTGATCGGTCCCTCGTGGACGACCTGCCACTCGTAGTCCCGCCATGATGACGCCCGCGAGAGCGCCCGGCGCACCGCGACCCCGACGGACTCCGGGGTGAACCCGAGCAGGACGGCGTCCTCCGGCAGCGCGTGCCGCACCGCGGCGGCGATCCCTGCGGCATCGGTGTCGGCACGGAGGCCGTTCACCGCCTGGTCGATGAGCGGGAGCGCGTCGTCCGGTTCCAGGAAGAAGTCACCGGCCAGGCGGAACTGGTCGATCCTGCCGTCGACGACCTCCAGGTCGACGACGACGAGCTTGCCTCCGGGGACCTTGTACTCACCGTGCATGCCGCCACCCTATGCCGGGAGGCCCGTGGCGGCCCCGCAGCGGACCTCCCGGCCGGCGGCCGGGAACGGCGTCCGTCGCCCGCAGTGCGACCCGATCACCTGAAAACGAACCGAGTTGCCGCTGTGCGTGTGCGGGCGTAGCGTCGTCACCACGCCTGGGGTGCGACCCCCCTCGAGCCTCGGGCGTCGCCGCTCGATCCGTTCCCCCCAATGGGTCGAGTGGCCCGGCCCCGGTCTGTTCCCCCCAACAGGCCGGGGTCCTTCCCGTTCGCAGGGGGTTCTCCACAGGTCTCCGACGGGTCCCCGCTTCCCGAATAGGGTCGTCGTGTGGTCAGACAGGACAGAGGCAGCCAGGGCAGCGCCGGACAGCACGGCACAGGACCGCACGACGTCGGACCGGGCGTTCGACGGGGCGGTGGGGTCCGCGCATGGGCATGACCGGCGTCGTGGTCCGTGCAGTGTCGGGAGCGGCCGCCGTGGGGCTCGCAGCATCGACCGCAGCGGGTGTCGTGGTCGCCCGCAAGGCCGTCCACCCGCGTCCGAAGCGGACCGTGACCGTCCTCGACGTGGGTCCCGCGGGTGTCACCGTGCCGGCCGACGAGCAGACCCGGTGCCCGGGCGTGTACCGGGTGTACTTCGGGGCCGCCGAGCACAGCGTCCTGCTCGGCGACGTCCGCACGGACGACGGTGATCGGGTGTGCCGCGCCGTGCTCGACGACCCGGGGACCCTGCCGACGCCGGGCGACGAGCTGCTCTGGACCGGGTACCTCCTCGACGAGCCGGCGGCCGTGTCGCCCGACTCCACCGAGCTCGTGATCACGGCCGACGGATCGGACCGGCCGGCCTGGCTCTTCCCCGTGCCGGGAGCGACGACGTGGGCGATCCACGTGCACGGCATCCACTCCAGCCGGACCGCGGTCCTCCGCGGCGTCCCCGACACCCTCGCCGCCGGCATGAGCTCGCTCGTGATCGGGTACCGCGGCGATGCCGAGGACGACCGCGGACTGCCCGCGACCTTCGGTGCCGAGGAGTGGCACGACCTCGACGCCGCGATGCGGTACGCCGTCGACCACGGTGCGGAGCGGCTCGTGCTCGTCGGGTGGTCGATGGGCGCGACCGTCGCCATGCACGCGGCCAGCGACTCGGCCCTCCGCGACCGCATCGACGCCATGGTCCTGGTGTGCCCGGCCCTCGACTGGTTCACCGCGCTGCGGTGGGGTGCGGTGAAGGCGGGCTTCCCCGGGTTCCTCGGCGTGCTCGGGGCGGGCGCGCTCACGGTCCCCGGGCTCTCCCGGCTCGCGGGTGTGCGGACGCCGATCCCCCTCGGACGGTTGCGACCGAGGCCGCCGGTCGGGGTGCCGCTGCTCGTGATCCACAGCGTCGGCGACCGGGACGTGCCGATCGACGCCTCCCGTCGCTTCGTGGCGGCGGCGGGGCCGACGGCGACGCTGGTGGAGGTCGCGCCCTGCCCGCACGGCTCGGAGATGAACCGCGACCCGGACCTGTTCCACGGATCGGTGCGCCGCTTCCTCGGACGCGTGGCGGGGCGTTCCGTCCCCGTCAGCTGACGCCGGGTCCGCGACCCGCGACGGCCCCGTCGAGCCACGCGACGAGGTCCGCGACCACCTCGTCGCGGTTCGTCTCGTTGTAGACCTCGTGACGTGCCCCCTCGTACACGCGGACGGTCACGTCGGACAGCCGACCACGCCGCCGGTACGCCCGTGCGAGCAGCTCGACCGAGCGGGGTCCGCCGAGCGAGTCCTCGGACCCGACCTGCAGCAGCATCGGCAGGTCGTGCGGGATGTTCCGGCGCGGGACCCCGAGCAGCCGGAGGGTGTCCGGCAGCCCGAACAGGCCGAGCACGTCGGCCTCCACGGCCAGCGGGTCGACCCCGACGGCGTCGATGACGGCCCGGTCCCGGGTGAGCCACTCGTGTTTCGTCGGCCCCGATGCCGCGTGCCGCCGGTTGAGGTCGCCGCCGTTCATGAGCCCGGGCAGCCGGTAGGCGGTCGCCGACAGCACGACACCCGCGTACCGCTCGGACGAGGTGTTCACGATCCGCTGGGCCATGAGCGACCCCCACGAGTGTCCGAGCAGCACGACGGGCAGCCCCGGGTCGTCGGCCGTCGCCACGGACGTCATCTGCTCGACGGCCGCGATCGCCGCCCGGAGCCCGCCGGCCCCGAGTCTCCCGAGCTTCCCGTGGTCGCCGTCCCACTGACCGAGACCGGTCCGACCGTGCCCACGCTGGTCGTTCGCGTGCACGGTCCACCCGGCGCGCACGAGGTCCTGCGCGAGCGGCTCGTACCGCAGCGCGTGCTCCCCGACGCCGTGCGCGATCTGCACGATGCCCTTCGGCTTGCCGGCACGCCAGGTCGAGTAGACGATCTCGACGCCGGAGGCGTCGGTGAACGAGGAGTCGCCTCGCGCGGCGGAGAACGTGGGCACGGCGCCATCCTGGCAGACGCCGCACCTGTTCATCCCGCGTTCACGCGCACCGTCGGGTACCGGCCTGGCGTCGCGCGCATGGACGTCCTCGTCACCGTCGTGGTGGTGATCGTGGTGGCCCTCGTGTTCGACTTCACGAACGGGTTCCACGACACCGCGAACGCCATGGCCACCTCGGTGGCCATGGAGGAGACCCCGCGCTCGGGCACGACCCCGCGCGCCGCGACCCCTCGCCGCGGCCCTGGGTGTCGGTGTGTGCTTCGCACTCTGCGGCGCGGCCGTCCTGTACGGGATCTGGTTGACCATCCCCCGGTTCCACTGACCCGCGGGACACCACCGTCTCGCCGAGACGCCGCCGTGCGCACAGGATGCGCGGCGCGCGAGACGCCACCGTCTGCAGGAGACGCCGCCGTGCGCACACACCGCGGGGCGCGCGGGACGCCACCGTCTGCGGGCGACGCCACACCGCACGCGAGACGCCGCCGGATCCGGCGGCGTCTCGCGCGTTCCGCGGCGTCCAGAGCAGACGGGCCCGTCTCGCCGCCGCAGGCCGCAGGTCCGCCTCGGTCCGCCCCGGACGGGAGGCCCGCCCCACCTCACCGACAGGCGCCGCCTGGCAGGATCACCGGGTGACCCATCACCGCATCGCGACCACCGAGGACACCGCCGTCGACGTGTTCACCGCCGAGCGCGACCCCGTGCTGACGGTCGAGCCCGGCGACACCGTCACGGTCCACACGCTCGACGCCGCCGGGTACACCCGACGGCTGCCAGCCCCCGGCGTCGACGTCCCCACCCTCATCAGTCCCCGACGCGGCCACTGTCTGCTCGGGCCGATCGCGGTCCGGGGCGCCCGACCGGGTCAGGTCCTGGCCGTGCGGTTCGACGACCTCGTCCCGGACGACTGGGGCTACACCGGCTCCGGCGGCGTGGACACGCCGGTGAACCGCGCGCTCGGGCTGGCCGACCCCGCGACCCGCGGTCCGCTCCTGTGGGACATCGACCCGTCGGCGGGCACCGCCTCCAACCAGCTCGGACTCGGCGTCCGGACCGCCCCGTTCCTCGGCGTCGTCGGGGTCCCGCCGGAGGCCACCGGTGAGCACGTGACCACCCCGCCCCGGGCCGTCGGCGGCGGCAACATCGACTGCCGCGAACTCGTCGCCGGCGCCACGCTGTACCTGCCGGTGACGGTGCCCGACGCGCTGCTGACGGTCGGGGACGGGCACGCCGCCCAGGGCGACGGCGAGGTCTCCGGCACGGCCGTCGAGTGCGGCATGACGACGACGATGACGCTGTCCCTGCTCGACACGGCGCCGGTCGCGGGCATCCACGCCGACACCCCGGCCGGGCGCATCACGTTCGGCTTCGACGCGGACCTCAACGCGGCGACGACCACGGCCCTCGACCGGATGGTCGACTGGATCGCGTCCGAGCACGGCATCGGCCGCGCCGAGGCGCTCGCGATGGCCAGCGTCGCGGTGAGCATGCGGATCACGCAGATCGCCAACCGGACGTGGGGCGTGCACGCACTGCTCGCACACGACGCGATCCTCACGCAGACCCGCTGACGGACGGGAGGCCCGGCCGCGGTGAGCAGATCTGCTCACGGCGGTCGGGCCTCCCGTCCGTCCGCCGGCCGGTCCGTCGGCGCACGCGCACCGGCTCGCGGTCGTCCGCGCGACCGCACGGAGGGCCTGTGCACCGAGGCGGGTGCGCTGAGGCTCAGTGCGCGGACGGTCAGTGCGCGGAGTAGCCGCCGTCGACCAGGTGGTAGCTGCCGCTGATGAACGACGCCCGGTCGCTCAGCAGGAACAGGACGAGCGCGGCGACCTCGGCGTCGGTGCCGAGCCGACCGGCGGCGTGCAGCGACTCGAGGCCCGCGAGCTCCTCGGCGCTCAGCGAGGACCGGACGAGCGGGGTGTCGATGAAGCCCGGGCCGACGGCGTTGGTGCGGACACCCTTGGCCGTGTACTCGAGTGCCGCGACCTTGGTGAGGCCGACGAGCGCGTGCTTCGACGCCACGTACGCGGCGTTGTTCGCGATGCCGACCGAGCCGAGGACGGACGACATGTTGACGATCGCGCCGCCACCGGCCTCGAGGATCGCCGGGATCTCGTAGCGGAGGCCGTAGAAGACGCCGTCCAGGTCGACGGCGCGGACGCGGTCCCACGCTGCGACGTCGTACTCACCGATGGGCTGCGGAGCGGCGCCGATGCCTGCGTTGTTCACGGCGAGGTGCAGTGCGCCGTAGGTGTCGACGGCGAACTGCACGGCCCGCTCGTTGTCGACGGCGAGGGCCGAGTTCGCGGCGACGGCGGCCGCGGTGCCACCGGCCTGCTCGATCTCGGCGACGACTCGCTCGGCCGCCTCCTGCTTGATGTCCGTCACGACGACGGAGGCACCCGCTGCCGCGAGCTCCTTCGCGATCGACTCGCCGATCCCGCTGCCACCTCCGGTGACGATGGCGACCTTGCCCTCGAACCCGTTCATGTGTCCTGCTCCTCCTCGTGCCGTCCGGCCCGCGTCATCTGGGCAACACCTGTTGTCCAGATCCCCATCGTACGCCTGGTGGTCGGCGACAGCGGCGGTGAGGCGGCCCCAACTGGTTCGTTCGCTGAACTAATGAGGTAGGCTGACGATCCGTGACCGCCACCGAACCGCTCCCGACCGCCTCTCGACGTCGACCCGCAGCGTCCGCCGCGCTCGCGACGGACGTCCGGGTGGCCGTGAACCGGCTCTCGCGGACCCTCCGGGCACAGAAGGCCGACACCTCCGTCACCGACGCCCAGTTCTCCGCCCTCGCGCTGCTGCACCGCGATGGTGCGATGACGCTCGCCGACCTCAGCCGGGCCGAGGGCGTGACTCCCCCGTCGATGACGAAGACCGTGGACGTCCTGATCGACCGCGGCCTGCTGACCAAGGACGACCACGGCGACGACCGGCGGAAGGTGCTGCTCTGCCCGACCCCGGCCGGCGTCGAGTTCGTCGCCGAGACCCGTCAGCGTCGTGACGAGTGGCTCAGCCCGCGGCTCGCGGCACTCACGGCGGCCGAACGGCGGACCCTCGCGGCCGCCACCGACGTCATGCGGAAGCTCGCCGTCCGGTGAGCGCCGTGTTCCGGTCCCTCTCGGGACGCAACTACCGCATCTGGTTCGCCGGCGCCCTCGTGTCGAACATTGGCACCTGGATGCAGCGCACGGCCCAGGACTGGATCGTCCTCACCCAGCTGACCGACGAGGACGCCGTCGCGGTGGGTGTCACGATGGCGCTGCAGTTCGGCCCGCAGCTGCTCCTGCTGCCCTGGACCGGGCTGGTCGCCGACCGGTTCGACCGCCGTCGGATGCTCATGCTGACCCAGGGCCTGATGGGGCTGCTCGGGCTCGGCCTCGCCGTGATGGTCCTCACCGACACCGCGACGCTCTGGTCCCTGTACGGCTTCGCCCTCGCACTCGGTGTGGTCGCCGCGTTCGACACCCCGGTCCGGCAGGCCTTCGTGTCCGACGTCGTCACAGGCGAGGACGTGTCGAACGCCGTCGCCCTGAACTCGGCGTCGTTCAACGCAGCCCGGCTCGTCGGCCCCGCGGTCGCCGGCGTCCTCATCGCCGCGATCGGCTCCGGGTGGGTGTTCGTCATCAACGCCGGGTCGTTCCTGGCGGTCCTCGTCGCCCTGCACTTCGTCGACCCGCAGCAACTCGCCGAGCACCCGCGGGCCGCACGGGGCAAGGGGCAGCTCGTCGCCGGCTTCCGGTACGTCCGGACCAGACCGGACGTCCTCGTCGTGCTCGCCATGGTCTTCGTGGTCGGGACCTTCGGCGTGAACTTCCCGATCTTCACCTCGACGATGGCGCGGGTGGAGTTCCACCGCGGTGCCGGCGACTTCGGGCTGCTCAACTCCGTGATGGCGATCGGCTCGGTGCTCGGCGCCCTGCTCGCGGCACGGCGCGACGCTCCCCGGATGCGCACGCTGACCCTGGCCGCCGGCGGGTTCGGACTCGCGTGCACGGCAGCCGCGTTCGCCCCGACCTACTGGACCTTCGCGGTCCTGCTCGCCTTCGTCGGCCTCGCGGCCCTGACCTTCATGACGACCGCGAACGCGCTCGTGCAGACCACCACGACCCCCGCCATGCGCGGCCGCGTGATGGCGCTGTACATGGCGATCTTCGTCGGCGGCACCCCCGTGGGCGCACCGATCGTCGGCGCCGTCGCCGACGCCTGGGGACCGCGGTGGGCGATCGTCGTCGGTGCGCTCGCGGGCTTCGTCGCCCTCGCGATCGCCCTCGTGTGGCTCGTCCGGTCCCAGCACGTCCGGCTCCGGTACGACGCCGACGCACGCCTGCACCTCGTCGTCACGCGGTCGATCCCCGTCGTCGGGTCGCGGGCGGGCCGAGGCGGTGCGCCGGGACCTCGAGCACGACGAGGTGGTGGCGGACCGGTCGAGCGCGGTCTGAGCCGCGGTCCCGCCAGTTGCACGGAGCCGCCGTCAGCGGACCGGTTCCGGTGCGGCGAACACGTGGGCGTCCAGCGCCGCCGTGACCGTCTCCGCCGCCACCGCGAGCCGCGCCCCGGCGGACCGGGCGGCGTCGACCGCCGTGTCCGGTGTCAGCGTCTCGAGCTCGGCGCGGGCGTCGCCGAACGCCCGGACCTCGGCCGCGAGGTGCACACCGACCAGGTCGTCGAGGCACTCCTCGCTCCGTCGGGTGAGGAAGAGCAGGGACCGCGGGCTGTGTGCGTCGAGGAGGAGGAACGTGGCCGCCGCCGAGGAGGTCGTGCCGTGCCGGTGTTCGCGGTGGAACGCCTCACCCGCACCACAGGCCCGCAGCGCGGTCGACCACGACGCCGTGGAGGTGGGGTCGAGCAGGTCCGAGGCGAGCATCCGCGCGGTGACGGTCAGGCGGGTGAGCGACCGACCGAGGGTGAAGAACTCCCACACCTCGTCCCGACTGGCGTCGCCGTCGACCACCCCGACCGCGAGCGCACTGCGTTCACGCACCCAGCCGAGGAACTCGTGCGCCCGCTCCCCCGCGATCTTGCGCGGCAGCCGGGACCGCGTCGTGTTGAGGCAGTCCCACAGCTCGGTCGAGACGACGTCACGGGCACGACGCGCATCGTCCCGGGCCACCGCGACCGCGGCGGCGATCGAGGCCGGCTCGTGCCGGTCGAGCGCGAGCGCGTCGAGGGTGGCCTCCGGCCCCAGGTCCGCACCCTCCGGCACCGTGGCGCCGACGACGCCGCGGAGGGTCCGACCGAGCGTCCCGGTCTCGGTGGCGGGATCGCGGCGTGCGAGGTGCACGTCGAGGAGACGCGCGACGACGTCCGTCCGCTCGACCGCGCCCCCGACGCTGTGGACGCTCCGCGCGAGTCGGTTCAGCACGGCGACTCCTGCATGCGGCGAACCTACTGACCGCGCGTTGCCGGGGTGTTTCGGGACGGGGTCCCGGGTGTTGCAGACCGTCGACGCTTCGTTCCCTGGACGGCAGGAGTGCATGTCCACCGATCGCTAGACAATCTAACTAGAGCGTCTAGCATTGACGGCATGACTTCCGAGGTGACGACCACAGCCCCGGGTTACTGGTACGGCGAGGACTCCCGGGTCGACGCGGTGGACGTGTTGAACGCACTGCGTCGGTACCGCACCGCCGAGAGCTCCGCCCAACGTCGTGTGCGCGAGGAGCTCGGCATCGGTGAGAACGCGTTGATGGCCCTGCGGGTGCTCGTCGACGCCGAGACCTCGGGGCGGACCGTCAACTCGAAGGAACTCGCGGAGCGTCTCGGCATCACGGCGGCGTCCACGTCGGCACTGGTGGACCGTCTCGTCCGGTCCGGCCACGTCGAGCGGCACGCGGACCCGGCCGACCGGCGCGGGGTCATCCTCACCGCGACGGGCCGTTCGATGCGTCGCGCCCTGGCGGTCATCGGCGACCTGGACTCCCGTGCGGTCGAGGTCGCACAGCACCTGCCCCCGGAGGACATGGCCGTCGTCGTGGCGTTCCTGCGCGAGATGGCGGGTGCCGTCGACGAGACCGCGGACCGCGACGAGGACTGATCCCGGCCCGCTCCGCACCCCGGCGTACGCTGAGGACATGCGCGAGCCGGAGGACGACATGCCCGCGGCCGAGCTGGACGCCCGCGCCCGCGCCGACGCCGCGTTGCGTCGCATCCGGGACGGCGCGGACCCCGCGCAGGAGGCCTTCACCCTCGCGAACACCCTCAACGACGAGTCCGTCAGCCGGTTCGTGCGGCGCCTGCGGCAGGCGTTCCGCCGCTCCTGAGGGCCGTCAGAACGCGGTGCCGACCGCCGCGATGTCGTCGCCGCCGTGTCCCGCTGCGCTGGCCTCGGCGTACACCCGTCCGAGCGCGTCGAGCAGGGTCGTGTCGACGCCGGCCTGTCGAGCCGCTGCCGTGATGAGACCGATGTCCTTCCGCAGCCCGTCGAGGGCGAACTGGGCGGGGAACTCCCCCGCGATCATCGCCGCGCCCTTGGTGTGGGCGTAGGCGGAGTCACTCGCCGACCCCTCGATCGCCTGCAGGAAGAGCTGCGGGTCGAGACCGAGTGCCGAGGCGATCGCCAACGACTGGCCGGTGGCTGCCGTGATCGACGCGATCCACGCGTTGGCCGCGAGCTTGAGCGCCGTGCCCTGGCCGACCCGGTCCCCCGCCCGGACGACCTTGGCGCTGACGGCATCGAGCACCGGCTCGACGACGGCGACAGCGTCGGCGGCACCCGCGACGAGCATCGTCAGCGTGCCCTGCTCCGCCGGCGCCTTCGTCCCGAGCATCATGGCCTCGACCAGGGTGATGCCGTGCTGCGCGGCGAGCTGCACGACGGTCTCCGTGCCGGCGACCCCGATCGTCGACGCCTGCACCCAGACCGTGTCCTCCGGCGCGCCGTCGGCGGCCCGCTCGAGGACGTCGACCACGGCATCGGTGTCGAACAGGGTCAGCATCACGACCTGCGCATGGGCGACGGCGTCCGCGACGTCCGCCGCGACGGTCGCACCGAGGTCCGCGAGGGGCCGTGCGCGCTCCGCAGTGCGGTTCCACACCGTCACCTCGTGCCCGTCGCGGAGCAACGACTGCGCCACACCCGCTCCCATCGCTCCGGTCCCCAACACCGACACGCGCACCGTGGTCTCCTCACCGCGTGACCCGAGCGCCACGACGACGTCGACGGTACGCCGCTCCCCGGCGCCTCGCCGCAGCGCCGTCAGTGCAGGAGGTGACGCGCGGCGAGCCACGGTTCGGGATCGACCGCTCGACCGCCGAGGATCACCTCGAAGTGCAGGTGCGGACCGGTGGAGATCCCGGTGCTCCCGACGGCGCCGATCTGCTCGCCGGCACCGACCACCTGGCCGATCCGCACCCCGATGACCGAGAGGTGCCCGTACCGCGTCTCCGTGCCGTCGGGGTGCCGGAGCAGCACCTGGTTGCCGTACCCGCCGAGCACGCCGGCGGACTCGACCGTTCCCGACATCACCGCGAAGACCGGGGTGCCGAGCGCGGCCGCGAAGTCCGTCCCCTGGTGCTGGGTCGAGCACGCCGCGCAGCCGGCGACGACCCGTCCGCCGAAGTTCCCGGCCGACGGGATCGTCCCCGCGACCGGACGGGCCACCAGCTCCGCGGACCCCGGCGCTCGGCGCAGTGTGACGCCGCTCCGGCTGCCGGCTCCGACCGTGAAGCCCTCCCGGGCCACGGTGGCCGTCGTGCTCCTGGTCCCGTGGAAGTCCTGCGTCTGCAGACCGGGCGCGAGGGTGACCGTCGGCGACGCGACGGCGACGGCGACGGCGGACCGGGGTGCGGTGTCGGAGACCACCAGGCACACGGCGAGTGCGAGCGCGGTCATCGCGGTCCGGCGTCGACCCCACCAGTGCGCACGGACGTCATGGACGGTGGACACGAGCGAGGCCGAGACGAGCGCGACGGTGAGCGCACTGCCGCCGGACCGTCCGGCACGTCGGGATGCCGACCGGCACCGCGACCGGGACCGGGACCCGGGTCGGGACCCGGAGCGTGGACGGTGGACGGACCTCCGGCTCGGGAGGTCCGCGCGCGGAGCGTCGGGACCGCCGACGGCGTCGTCCCGCTCTGTCGGCGTGGGGAGCCGCGGTGGGACAGCCGGACGTGTCTGCGCAGACTGCGGCAGCGGCGCGGGTACGGGTCGCGGCGGGCACACCGAGTCCGGCGCGACCGTGTCCTGCACCCTCGTCGCCGTGGCCGCTCGGGGTCCACGCGGCCTGATCGGCGGGACCGGCGCCGGCCGATCACCCATCGGCTGCGCGGGGCTGACCGAGGCGTCCGTGACCGCTCGGCGTCCGCGCGGTCGACTCGGCGGGACCGGCGCCGGCCGATCACCCATCGGCTGCGCGGGGCTGACCGAGGCGTCCGTGACCGCCGCTCGTCGTGCCCGGCGGGTCGGGTGCCCCGTCTGCTCGGCCACGCGTCCCGAGGGGGTCGGATCGGCCGACGGCGGAGTCGGGCCGGCCAGCGGCGGGGTCGGATCGGCCGACGGCGGAGTCGGATCGGCCAGCGGCGGAGTCGGATCGGCCAGCGGCGGTTCCAGGCCGACCATGGTGTCCGCGGCGACGGCCGCCTGCGTTCGGCTCAGGATCGGATCACTCCGCTCGTGATGATCCGGTCGACCTCGACGGCGACCGCGTCGACGACGGCCTTCGTGACGGCGTCGACGACCGCTTCGACCAGGGGCAGCTCGTTCCGGCCGACGGCGTACTCCCGGGCCAGTGACGCACGGAGGCTGGCGGGGATGTCGTCGATCACGGCGATGAGGTCCGCGGGGACGGCGGCGGTGGGAGCGGCCGAGCCCGCCGACCCCACCGGCGACGTCGGAGTGGTCGGGGCGGCTGCCGGGTACGCCGGCGCGTCCACCGTGCTGGCACCGGCCGCTACCGAGCCGTCGGCGGGGACACCGAGACCGGACCCGGTGCCCCGGGCGTCGATCCCGGTGGTGTGCGTGCTCGGAGCGGCCAGGTCGACGGCGACGGGGACCGGGACCGCCGGCGAGTTCGACGTCGCGCGGGCGGTCTCGCGTCCGGCGGTGCGGGTGCGTCCGACCTCGGCCGTACGGCGGGCGATGGCGTCGAAGAGGGGCGTGGAGGACATGGCAGGCCTTTCCCTGGGGAGGAGTTCGGATGTCCCGCCGGTGCTGATCCCGACGAGCGAGACCGAGCATAGTGTTCGTATTTCACATCTGCAATACCTGGTGCCGAGCAGGCAGCGGTCGGCGCAGCAGGCAGCGCACCCGTCCGCCGACCGGATGACCGAGCCGGCGGACGGGAGCACGCCCGCGCTGCTCAGACCGCGGCGGCCACCACGTCGAGGACGGCGCGCCCGTAGGACTCGAGCTTCGCCGCACCGACGCCCGAGATCTCGGACAGCTCGTCGAGGTCGGACGGTCGGACCGCCGCGATCCCGCGCAGGGTGGCGTCGTTGAACACCACGTACGCCGGGACCCCCTGCTCGCGCGCCTGACCGGCTCGCCACTGTCGCAACGCCTCGAACAGTGGCATCGACTCCTGCGGCATGTCCGACACGACGGCCCGACGGGTGCGACCGGCACGCGGGGCCTTCACCGGGTCACGGCGCATCCGGACCTCGACCCGTCCCGCCAGGACGTCGGCGCTCGTGGGACTGAGGACGAGCGTGCCGTACCCGTCGCCCGAGACCGCGACGTAGCCCTGCGCCAGGAGTTGTCGTGCGACGGCCTTCCAGTCGGCGTCGGAGAGGTCCTGGCCGATGCCGAAGGTCGCGAGGGTGTCGTGTCGGAGCTCCTGCACGCGCGGCGACTGCTTGCCGGTGAGGATGTCCACGAGGTGCGCCACGCCGTACCGCTGCCCGCGCTCGCGCTCGAGCCGCACGATCGTCGACAGGAGCTTCTGCGCCGGGACGGTGCCGTCCCACGACTCGGGCGGCGCCAGGCAGGTGTCGCAGTTGCCGCACGGCGTGGACTCCTGCCCGAAGTACGCGAGCAAGCGCACCCGTCGGCACTCGACCGTCTCGCACAGGGCGAGCATGGCGTCGAGGTGCGCACTCAGCTGCCGTCGGTGCGCGGCGTCGCCCTCGGACTGGTCGATCATGCGGCGCTGCTGCACGACGTCGTTCAGCCCGTACGCCAACCACGCGGTGGAGGGCAGCCCGTCACGGCCGGCACGCCCGGTCTCCTGGTAGTAGCCCTCGACGGACTTCGGCAGGTCGAGGTGCGCGACGAAACGGACGTCGGGCTTGTCGATGCCCATGCCGAACGCGATCGTGGCGACCATGACGATGCCGTCCTCGCGCAGGAACCGGGACTGGTTGCGCTCGCGGACCCGCGCGTCGAGACCGGCGTGGTACGGCAGGGCGGCGATCCCCTGGTCGACCAGGGCGGCAGCGGTCCGCTCGACCGAGTTGCGGGACAGGCAGTAGACGATGCCGGCGTCCCCGCTGTGCTCGGTGCGGATGAACGTCAGGAGCTGCTGCAGGGCGCCGGTCTTCGGCTCGATGCGGTACTGGATGTTCGGCCGGTCGAAGTCGGCGACGAAGTGGGCGGCGTCGTCGAGTCCGAGCCGCGCGGAGATCTCGCGGTGGGTCTGCGGCGTCGCGGTGGCGGTCAGGGCGATGCGCGGAACGGTCGGCCAGCGCTCGTGCAGGATGCTCAGCTCGAGGTAGTCCGGCCGGAAGTCGTGCCCCCACTGGGCGACGCAGTGCGCCTCGTCGATGGCGAAGAGCGCGATGCGGGCTCGGTCGAGGAGCGCTCGCGTCGACTCGATCCGCAGACGCTCGGGCGCGAGGTAGAGCATGTCGACCTCGCCGGCGACGATCGCGCGCTCCACACGCGCACGTTCGTCCGGCGCCTGCGTCGAGTTCAGGAAGACAGCCCGGACGCCGTTCGCCGCGAGGGCGTCGACCTGGTCCTGCATGAGGGCGATGAGCGGCGACACGACGACGCCGACCCCGTCGCGGACGAGCGCGGGCACCTGGTAGCAGAGCGACTTGCCGCCACCGGTCGGCATGAGCACGAGGGCGTCCCCGCCGGCGACGACCCGGTCGATGATCGCGGCCTGTTCGCCGCGGAAGGCGTCGTACCCCCACACCCGGTGCAGCACGTCGAGGGCAGCGGAACGGGTGCCCGCCGACTCGGGCGCAGGCGCGGTGGGACTCATGCGACGAGCCTACGGCCGGGGGCCGACACCACCGGACTTCTCCACAGGCGTCGCGGCGGACGCACCGGCCCCGGCACCGGCCCCGGCACCGACGGGCACCGGCTCCCGCGCAGGATCGCCGGAGGTGACCGACCCGTGACCGAGCGCCGGCGCACCGGACCAGCCCGGGCCTCCCGGCCGGAGCCACCGCCGCCCACCCGCCCAGGGCGGGACCGGCCCGCGGAACCGCGGGGCCTCCTGACCGGGGAAGCGACGGTCCAGCCGTCGCCAGTGGGCCACGAGCTCGACGAGTCCCCAGTACAAGAGGGACGACGCCAGCGTGACCAGGAACCCGCCCGGCGACCCCTGGGAGCCCTCACCGGACAGGTCGATCTCCGACCACCCGGGGGCCTGCAGCACGAAGATCATGATGTTGTTCAGCGCGTGCTGGAGGACCGTCGCCTCGAGCCCGCCGGTCCGGAGCACGATGACCGCCGCGACGAGCCCGAACGAGCCGACGTCGAGGATGCCCCAGATGTTGTACCCGTTCGGCACGTGCAGGACGGCGAACAGCACGGTCGAGACCCCGACGGCGACGACGGTGCTGACGACCCGCACCGGGATCCACGAGCCGATGGTCTGCATGAGGAACCCGCGGAAGACGTACTCCTCGGCCGCCGCCTGGAACGGCACGAGCAGGACGACGAGCAGGATCGTCACCGTCAGCGTCTGCACCGACACGGTGGACTGACCGATCGCCGCGGTGTTCCAGTGCAGCCCGCCGTCGAACGCGAACATGCCCCACGACTGGAGCAGGAACATGGCGATCCCGAGCACCAGCAGCGGGAGCAGGCACCAGCCGAGCCACCCCCACCGGACCCGCAGCCGGATCGAGGACAACAACCCGTACGGACCGAGCCGCGCGACCTTCGTCGACAGCATGATCGCCGGCAAGAGCACCACGAGGGACACGAGCGACATCGACAACACGAGCGGGTCCGTCGGGTCGAGCGCCCCCTCGGACAGCTTCGCCAGCAGGTCTTCCAGTCCCTCCGGGCCGCGCTGCACCCCGATCGGCACGAGGTAGGCGATCGCGATGAGGACCTGCGACAGCAGGTAGAAGCCGAGGAAGACCGCCAGGGCCACGAGCGGACGCCACCACCGCCAGGCCGCATCGACACGGGGCAACCGGTGGTAGGGAACGCTCACGCCGAGCAGGGTACCGGTCGGGGCAGGATGGGACCCGTGATCACCGTGCTGCTCGGTCTGGCCGGCGCCGTCGTCTACGGCGCGGCGGACTTCCTGGGCGGCCTCGCGTCCCGCCGGGCGCGGCCGGTGTCGGTGACGGCGGTCGCCGCCGTCGTCGGCCTCGCCCCGCTCCTGGTCGGCCTCGTCCTGCTCGGCGGGCGCTTCGGCGCCGAGGCGGTCCGCTGGGGTGTCGTCGCCGGGGTCTCCGGTGGCGTCGGCGTGCTCCTCCTGTACGCCGCGCTCGCGACCGGACCGATGAGCGTCCTGTCACCGCTCACCGCGGTGTTCACCGCGGTCGTACCGGTCGCGGTCGCGCTCCTCCGTGGCACGGTGCTCACCCCGCTCGGGATGGTCGCGCTCGTCGTGGCGGGAGTCGCCGTCGTCCTCGTCGCCGCGGTGCCGGACAGCGGCGGTGCCCGCCTCACCGTCCGGGGGGTCGTGACGGCAGCGGCCGCGGGGTGCGGGCTCGGCGGGATCGTCCTGGCATACGACGGCGCACCGCCGGACGCGGGCGTCGCGACGCTCGTGGTGGCGCGGGTCGTGCAGGCGGTGCTGCTCGGTGCGGCGGCACTCGTGGTCGTCCGGCTCCGGCCGGGAGGCGCGGCGCATGACGCAGGGTCGGTCGCCGGGCGCCCCGGGGTCGCCGCGGGCGGTGCGGTCCGGCCGGCGGGCACGTCCAGCGGCGGGGTCAACGACCCGGCAGCCGTCGGTGCCCCGCGGGCGAGGCCGGGCCGCGCGCTCGTGCTCGCGGTCGTCGGGTGCGGGGTCCTCGACGCCCTCGCCAACCTCTTCATCCAGGCGGGCCTGCACTCGAGCGACGACCCGTCGACCCTGCCCGTGATGAGCGTCCTCAACGCGCTCTACCCGATCGGGACGGTCGTCCTGGCCGGGGTCGTGCTCCGAGAGCGGCTCACTGCGGTGCAGACGACGGGCATCGTGCTGGCGTTCGGCGCCGCCGTCGGGCTCGCCCTGTCCTGAGAGCGCTGCGAGGATCCGTCAGGCCGTGTGACCCGTCCGCTCGACGACCGCGGCGTGTGGGTCCGGTCCGACACCGTCGACGACGAGTCGCTTGCCGAGCGAGACCGCGTGGTCCGGGGCGTACCCGAGCGACTCGTAGAACGCGATGACCTGCTCGTTCCCGGCGCGCACCTGCAGGTTGAGCTTCGGACACCCCATGTCGGTGAGCAGCCGCTCGAACTCTGCCATCATCGCCCGTCCGAGCCCGCCACCCTGCAGGTCCGGCCGCACGGCCAGGTAGTTCACCCAGCCCCGGTGCCCGTCGAAGCCGGCCATGCCGGCGGCGACCACGGCCTCCCGGTCGACGCCCGCACGCCCCTCCGCCACCAGGAACAGCTCGGGCTGCACGGTCAGCTTCCGGGCGATGTCCCGACGGGGGTCGTTCCACGGGCGGACGAGGCCGCAGGACTCCCACAGCGCGACGACCGCGTCGGTGTCCTCGGGACGGAACGGGCGGATGACGTGCTCCATCTCGCCCACGGTAGCGGTGGATCTCCCTGTGGATGATCCCCGCAGCGAGTCGTCGCCGTGGTCTGATAGACCTACTGCGCCGTCCACACGAACCGGAGTCCCAGTGACCTCTCACGACACGCTGCCGTCCCGACGCGACGCGCGCGACGCGACCGAGGCCGAGCGGCCCCGCCGACGACGCCCCCGCCAGACCGTCTTCGGCGCGCTCGTCGCGCTGCTCGCGGAACTCCTCATCATCGCGGGAGCCGGCACCGGCCTCTACGTGGTCTGGACCGCGTGGTGGACGGACGTCGTCGCGGTGAACGAGCAGAACGCGCTCGTGGACACCCTGCAGCAGCCGGAGACCAAGAAGGCCGTCGGCCCGGAGCACCGCGACGAAGCACCCGTGCTGTCGGAGCCGCCGGGACTGTCGACCGTGTTCGGCACCATGCAGATCCCCCGCTTCGGGGCGGACTACACCCGTCCGATCGGCGAGGGCACGGACCGTGAACAGGTCCTCAACACGATCGGGCTCGGGCACTACCAGGACACCGCGATGCCGGGCGCCGAGGGCAACTTCGCCGTCGCCGGTCACCGTGTCACCTACGGCAAGCCGCTCAACCAGATCGCCGAGATGCAGAACGGCGACGCGGTCGTCGTGCGCGTCACGGACGCGGCGAAGGACTTCGACGTCTGGTACGTCTACAAGGTGACCGACAGCCAGATCGTCACGCCGGACAAGATCGAGACCATCGCCCCCGTGCCGAACAAGCCCGGCGTCGAACCCGGTGCCGAGGACCGCTGGCTCACGCTGACCGCCTGCCACCCGATGTGGTCCGCCGCCGAGCGGTACATCGTGCACGCGAAGATGGACTACTGGATGCAGGCGTCGGACGGCACGCCGAAGGAACTGTCGGAGGCGGCCAAGTGATCTTCCCCCTCGTGTGGCGCCTCCTGCCCGGCCCCACCGCGCTCAAGGTGCTCGAGCTGCTCGTGCTGCTCGTCGCGATCGTGTTCGTCCTGTTCACGTGGGTGTTCCCGTGGATCGCGGCCGACATCCTGCCGCCGCCCGACGGCACGGTGGACGCGCCCCGATCGTCCTGACGCGCCCGGACCGGGCGTCCGCGGCCCGGTGACGATCCGGCTCGGCTGTCAGACCGTGGTGATGACGCGGGAGCCGCCTCCGGGGGTCCGCCGGACGGCGATGCGCTCCGGGATCCGCTGCTTGAGCTCTTCCACGTGGCTGACGATGCCGACCTGACGTCCGCCTGCCGTCAGCCGCGACAGCTGCCCGATGACGTCGTCGAGGGTCTCCGGGTCGAGCGTCCCGAACCCCTCGTCGACGAACAGCGTGCCGAGCGACACACCGCCCGCCTCCGCCTGGACGACGTCGGCGAGCCCGAGCGCCAGACACAGCGAGAACGTGAAGGTCTCACCACCGGACAGGCTCCGCGGGTCCCGCGTGCTGTCCGTGAGGTGGTCGCGGACCGCCAGCGCCAGCCCCGTCCGTCGGGCTCGGGTACCGGACTCCCGCTCGTCCGACGTCTCGAGCGCGAAGCGACCGGCGAGCATCGCGCGCAGCCGGTCGTTGGCGGCTGCGACGACGTCTTCGAACCGGCGCATGAGCACGTAGGTCCCGAGCGTGATCCCCGTCGGGTTGGCGGTCGGCGCAGCGGTGGCGATGTCGGCGAGACGAACCACCGCGCGGCTCTCGGCGCTCGTGGTGTCCCGCCCGCGGACGGCGCGGGCGAGGTCGGCGGCGCAGCGGTCCGCGGCCGCGGCACGCTCGGTCGCGGCGGCTGCGGCTCGGGTCGCGTCGTCGAGCGCGGCAGCCGCGGTATCCCGAGCGGTCCGGGCGGCGCCGAGGTCGAGCTGGACACCGCCGACCTCGTGTCCGCAGTCCCCGTGTCCGCCGCCCTCGTGTCCGCGGTCTTCCTCTGCCGTCACGGCCACCAGGTCGTCCGCCGCGGCGACCACCGCCGGCTCCGCGAGGCCGGCCTCGACCACGGCCTGCTCCCGGTCCGCCGCGGCGACGAGCCCGCGGAGCCGGTCCGCCTCGCCACGGCTGAGAGCGGCCGCCCGCGCCGAGCCGACGTCGGTGAAGCCCTGCGCCTGCACGGCGGCGTCGACCTCGGCCTTGCGGTCGGCGACGTCACGCTCGGCGGCGGCGACCCGGTCGTCCAGGTCCGCCACCGCGCGGAGGACCACGGTCACCGCGTCGACCCGTCCGACCAAGCCGGACAGGGTCTCGTCGCCGTCGGCACCGACGGCAGACCGGGCTTCCGCCCCGGCCCCCGCGGCGTCTGCGACGGCGGCGACCGCGCGCACGGCCTGCCTCGCTGCCCGCACGCGCCGCTCGTCGTCGTCGACCCGGGCGCGGTCACCCTCGATCCGGTCGGCGAGGACGCGACTCCGGGTCACCAGGTCGTTGTGGTCCTGCTCGAGCGACCGGGTCGCCCGGTCGTGGTCCTGTAGCTGCCGTTCGTGCTCCGCGATCGCGGCGACGGCAGAGCGGGCTGCGTCGAGCCGGCTCTCGGCGTCACGTCGCTGCTGGGCGACCGACGCCTCGTCGTGGGCACCGACGGCCTCGGTCAGGCGGGCGAGTTCCGCGCCGGCGACGGCGTGCTCGGCGGTCGCGGCGGCGAGGGCACGCTCGGCATCGGCGCGTGCCGCCGCGGCACCGTCGATCTGGTCGGCGCTCGGGTGGTCCTCCTGTGGTCGCGCCACGGCGGGGTGCTCGACCGAACCGCAGACGGGGCAGACGTCGCCCGGGGCGAGCGCGCCGCCCAGTTCGCCCGCCAAGCCGGCGATGCGGCGAGCCCGGAGGTCGTTCTCGGTCGACAGGGCCGCGGAGGCGGTGGCGGCTGCGTCGGTGACGGCGGCAGCGGCATCCGCCGCGGCGTCGGTGGCGGCGACCCGTGCGGCGAGCAGACGAGCGAGTTCCTGCGCCGTCGCCACCGCACGCTCCGCGGCGTCGGCGTCGGCGGCGGTCTCCGCCGCCCGGCTCGCGGCGAGCACGATCGCAGCACGCTCGTCCGGTCGGGCGGCGAGTGCCCGCGCGGCCGTGTCGAGCCGGGCCTGTGTCCGCTCGAGCTCCTCGACCGCGGTCTCGATCCCTGCCCTCCGGTCGCCGAGGGTCCGCTCGAGCTCGACGAGGTGCCGGACGTCGGCGAGGGCCGCCACCAGCCGGTCGTGGGTCGCACGGGGGGTCGGGTCGGTGACGTCGTGCCGGTCGCGGATCGTGGAGCGCTCGCCCACCAGTGCGGTCAGGCGGTCCTCCGCCGAGGCCGCGCCGTCCGCGACCGCGACGACCACGGCGGCGTGGTCGGCGAGGGCGAGGGCGGTCCGGTGCTCGGTGATCGCCGGTGCTGCGGCGGCGACGGCGCTGCGGCGGGTGAGCAGGTCGCGGCGTCGGTCGACGGCCGCCAGGCGCGCGGTGACGTCGTGGAGGTGGGCGACCGCGTGCTGTGCGGCGGTCGCGGCACGTGCGCGGGCGTCCTCGTGCTCGACGACGGCTCGGTGCAGCGCGGCCACGACGTCGTCGGCGGTGGACTCGTCGGCGTCGTCGTCTCCGGAGGCCTGGCGGAACCGACCGAGGGCGTCCCGCACCCGGGCGTCCGCCGCTTCGACCTCGGCGACCGCGGCACGTCGCCGTGCGGCGAGCTCGTCGGCGGTGCGGTCGTAGACGGCGGTCCCGAACAGGGACTGCAGGAGCTTCCGGCGGTCCTCGCCGGGAGCGCGCAGGAACTTCGCGAACTCCCCCTGCGGCAGGACGACGGTCTGCAGGAACTGGTCGCGGTTCAGGCCGACGACCCGGGCGACCTCGGCACCGATCTCGGGCGCCCGGTGGGACAGCGGCTCACCGACGAGGTCCGCCGGGTCGGCGAGCCGCCACAGCTGGGCGGACGCCTGCTGCCGGACGGTGCCGCTCCCCCGCTGCTTCGGACGGTCGTACGGCGGGGTCCGACGGACGCGGTACACGCCGGCGCTCGTCTCGAAGACCAGGTCCACGAAGGGCTCGACGGCGGGGTCGGCGTGCTGGCTG
Organism: Curtobacterium sp. MCBD17_032; assembly: GCF_003234855.1. GTDB lineage: Bacteria > Actinomycetota > Actinomycetes > Actinomycetales > Microbacteriaceae > Curtobacterium. The sequence goes on along the minus strand of NZ_QKTO01000002.1, from coordinate 295,794 downwards.
TGCAGTCGGTCGGCACTGGCGTCGCTGCCGGCGAGTCCGCCGAAGAGCGCGTACACGACCGCGTCGATGATGGTGGACTTCCCCGATCCGGTGGGGCCCTCGAGCAGGAACACCCCGGACGCGGCGAGCGAGGCGAAGTCGATCGAGACGAGGTCCGGGTACGGGCCGACGGCGCGGAGCTCGAGGCGGTGCAGGTACATCAGCGTGCTCCCTGCTCGGCCAGGGCGGCCGCGGCGGACTCGTAGGCGTCCCGCAGGATGCCGAGTTCGACGTCGTCCGGGCTGCCGCCGGTGGCGTAGGCGACGAAGTCCGCGGCCACCTCGACCGGGTCGGACGTCGCGCTGACGGCCCGTGCCGCAGACCGGTCGGGCACGTCCGCGGGCTCGTGCGTGATGGCGAGCGCGTGTGGGAAGCGGTCCTTCACGCGGGCGTACAGGCGCTCCGGGTGCACCGTGTCCGTCACGGCGACCCGCACCCATGCGTCAGCGTGCTCCGCGAACGCCCCGGACTCGATCTGGCCGATGCTGCCGCGCACGTCGACGAGCCGGCGCGGTACGGGCGTCGGGAGGAGGTCGACCGTCACGGCCCCGTCCGGAGCGAGTTCGACGAGGGTGACCGACTTGGTGTGGTTCCGCTCCCCGAACGAGAAGGCCAGGGGTGACCCGGCGTACCGGATGCGGTCGCCCGACCCGACGCGCTGTGGCCCGTGCAGGTGTCCGAGCGCGACGTAGTCGACGCCGTCGAACGTGGACTCGGCGACCCGGTCGACGCCCCCGACGCGGATGTCCTGCTCGCTGTCGCTCGGCAGCGCGCCGCCGACGAAGGCGTGCGCGACGACCACCGACCGGGTGCCGGGGCGTTCCGCGAGGTCGCGCCGCACCCGGTCCATCGCCGCGCCGACGACGGCCTGGTGCGAGCGGGCGAGCGGCTCGTCGGGCACGGGCGCGAGGGCGTACCGCACCATGTCGGGCTGGAGGTAGGGGATGCCGTACACCGCGACCGGACCGCCGCCGTCGTCGGTGTCGACCAGCACCGGCTCCGCGAGCCGGGCCGGCTCGGCGAGGATCCGGACCCGGTCGCTCATGACGCCCGCACCGAAGCCGAGTCGGACCGCGGAGTCGTGGTTGCCCGGGGTCACGACGACGGTCGCCGTCTCCGCGAGGCGTTCGAGGACGTGGGACAGCATGCGGACAGCCTCCACCGGCGGGATGGCCCGGTCGTAGACGTCCCCCGCGACCACCACGAGGTCGACCGACCGCTCGCGGACGACCTGCACGAGGTGGTCGAGGAACGCCGCCTGGTGCTCCAGCAGGTCCGCACCGAGGAGGGTGCGCCCGAGGTGCCAGTCGCCGGTGTGCAGGATCCGCATGTGAGCCACGGTAACGGCCGCCGGGGACATCCCGGACGCCGCCGCCGGGCCTGTGGACGGCGAGTCGACGACGAGCGCCAGTGGAACGGCGGCGGCGTACGGTCGGTCCATGACCACTCCTGCTGAACTCCTCGTCGAAGCGTTCTCCCGCGTCCCCGAGACCGTCGGACGTGCCGTCGACGGCCTGTCCGAGGACCAGCTCGCATCCCGACCGGCCGCCGGGGCGAACACGCTCGCCTGGCTCGCGTGGCACATCGCCCGCGGGCAGGACGCCCAGGTCGCCGCCCTCGCCGGGAGCGAGCAGGTGTGGACGGCGGACGGCTGGGTCGAGCGCTTCGGGCTGCCGTTCCCCGCCGAGGCGCTCGGCTACGGCATGTCCCGCGAGGACGTCGGCCGCGTCCGCGCCTCGGCGACGCTCCTGACCGGCTACCTCGACGCGGTGCACGAACGCACGGTCGCGTACCTGCGGACGCTGTCGCCGGAGGACCTCGACACCGTCGTCGACGACTCGTACGACCCGCCGGTGACGGTCGGCGTCCGGCTCGTCAGCATCCTCGACGACTGCGTCCAGCACGCCGGCCAGGCCGGCTACGCCCGGGGCGTGCTCTTCTTCAACCGCTGACGCACGGACGGGAGGCCCGGTACCAGTCGGTACCGGGCCTCCCGTCCGTCGTCAGACCGTTGAGACGCCACACCGCCGTCGAGACGCCGCCGTTTCCGGCGGCGTCTCGACGGAGACGGAGGCGTCTGGTGCAGACGCCTCCGTCTCACGAGCTCAGCGCGCGGCGAGCTCCGCGATGATGCGGTCGCCGGGACCGCTCTCGACGAGGTCCGCCTCGATCTCCGCGTGCTCGAGGATCCCCTCGATCTTGCGGCGACGGCCACGCGGGACGATCGTGACGACGGTGCCCTCCTTGCCGGCACGACCCGTGCGGCCGGAGCGGTGCATGTACGCCTTGTAGTCGTCCGGGGCGTCGGCCTGCACGACGAGCGAGATGTCGTCGACGTGGATGCCGCGGGCCGCGACGTCGGTGGCGACGAGCACGTTCACGCGGCCGCTCGTGAGCAGCTGCAGGTTGCGGGTACGTCGCGACTGGTTCAGGTCACCGTGCAGCGAGGTCGCGCGGATGCCGGCGTCCTCGAACTGGTCGGCGAGCCGCTCGGCGTAGGCACGGGTGCGGGCGAAGACGATCGTCTTGCCCTCGCCGGCGACGAGCTCCTCGAGGACGCGGTCCTTGTCGCGCTGCTCGACCACGAGCACGCGGTGGTCGATCGTCGAGGACGCCTGGTCCTCACCCGCGACCTCGTGCACGCTCGGCTCGTGCAGGAACTCCTCGACGAGCGCCGCCACCTGGGTGTCCAGCGTCGCGCTGAACAGGAGCTTCTGTGCGCGGTTGCCCTGCGGGGTGACCTCGGCCGTCGCGGAGAGGATCTCCTGGACCGGCTCGAGGAACCCGAGGTCGCACATGTGGTCGGCCTCGTCGAGGACGGAGATGATGACCTCGCTGAGGTCGAGCGTCCCCTTCTTCATGAGGTCCTGGACACGGCCCGGGGTGCCGACGATGATGTCGACGCCACGCTGCAGCGCACCCTCCTGGCGGCCGTAGGGCACACCGCCGTAGATCTGCGTCGTGAACAGGCCGACCGACCGGGCGATCGGCTGCACCGTGCGGTCGATCTGCAGGGCGAGCTCGCGGGTCGGGGCGAGGATGAGCGCACGGGGGGCGCGGCCCATCTTGCGCTTCGTGCCGCCGCCGTGCTCCATGAGCTTCTCGACGAGCGGGGCGCCGAACGCGATCGTCTTGCCCGAGCCGGTGCGGCCTCGGCCGAGGACGTCCTTGCCGGCCAGGACGTCGGGGATCGTCGCCGCCTGGATGGGGAACGGGCTGCTCGCACCGAGTTCGGCCAGCGCGCGGGAGATGTTGCCGCCGATGCCGAGGTCGCCGAAGGTCACGCCCTCGACGTCCGCGGCGACGATCGACTCGGCCTGGAGCTTCTCGAGCTTGACGTCGTCGGCGGGGACGAAGTGTCCGCGGGGAGCGTCGTCACGACGCGGGGCGCGGTCACGGTCGTCACGGTCGAAGCGACGGGGCGCACGCTCGTCGCTGTCACGACGCGGGGCGCGATCGTCGCGGTCGAAGCGACGCGGCGCACGCTCGTCGCTGTCACGACGCGGGGCGCGATCGTCGCGGTCGAAGCGACGCGGGGCGCGATCGTTGCGGTCGAACGATCGCGGCGCTCGGTCGTCTCGGTCGAAGCGACGCGGACCACGATCGTCACGGTCGAAGCGGCGCGGGGCACGCTCGTCGCTGTCACGACGCGGCGCACGATCGTCACGGTCGAAGCGACGCGGGGCGCGGTCGTCGCTGTCACGACGGGGTGCACGATCGTCGCGGTCGAAGCGACGCGGGGCGCGGTCGTCGCTGTCACGACGCGGAGCGCGATCGTCGCGGTCGAAGCGACGCGGGGCCCGCTCGTCGCTGTCACGACGCGGAGCGCGCTCGTCGCGGTCGAAGCGACGGGGTGCACGATCGTCACGGTCGAAGCGACGCGGGGCACGGTCGTCGCGGTCGGACCCGCGCGCGGGGCGGCCCGCACCGCGCGGCTCCCACGCAGGGCGGCTGCCGCGGCTGTCGCGCGGCTCCCAGTTCGGGCGCTCGCCAGAGGACGGACGGGAACGACGCTCGTCGGCGTCCCAGCGCTGCTTCTGGCGGGGAGCCGTCGGCTCGGCGGCGCGGAAGCCGCGGTGCTTGGCGCTGCGAGCGGCAGGGGTGCCGTTCGGGTGGCGCGTGCGGTCGGTGCGGTCGGCGCGGGAGTTCGCGCCCTTGTCGTACGGGGCCATGTGTTCTTTCCGGGGTGCAGACGTACCACGCAGCCCGGCAGCGACATCGGCGGGGGCGGCTCGTGGAGAGGGGGTTCATCGCAACGTCGATCGACGCGATTCCAGCCCTCGAACTACACAACACCCAAACACGTCCGCGGCTCGCGGCCGCGGTGTCGAAGGCCGACCGATCGAGCATACGCGACCGCGCTCGATCAGACCAGCCCCGTCGACCGGCGAGACCGGAACCGGAGGCGGGCCGGGCCTCCCGTCGGTCGCTTCAGGACTCAGCGAGCCGCTGGCGCTGCTCGGCCACGTCGAAGTCCGCCGCGGGCCACGACAGGTGCATGTCCTCGAGGGCGCGCAGCAGGAGCTGCTGGACGGCGAGGCGCGCGTACCACTTGCGGTTCGCCGGCACGACGTACCACGGAGCCTCCGGGGTCGAGGTCCGGTCGAAGACGATCTGGTACGCGTCCTGGTACTCGTCCCAGAGCAGGCGGTCGTCGATGTCGCCCGGGTTGAACTTCCAGTGCTTGTCCGGCCGGTCGAGGCGGTCGCCGAGGCGTTCGCGCTGCTCGTCCTTCGAGATGTGCAGCATCACCTTGACGACCGTCGTGCCCTGCTCGGTGAGCCGACGTTCGAAGTCGACGATCGCGCCGTAGCGTCGCTCGATCTCCTCCGGCTCGGCGTACTGCCGGACACGCTGGACCAACACGTCCTCGTAGTGGGACCGATCGAAGACGCCGAGCTGCCCCGCGTCCGGCAACCGCCGTTCGATGCGCCAGAGGAAGTCGTGCTCGCGTTCCTCGGCGGTGGGGGCTTTGAAACCCGCGTACCGGACGCCGTTCGGGTCGACCGCGCCGACCACGTGCGAGACGATGCCGCCCTTGCCCGCGGTGTCCATCGCCTGCAGGACGAGCAGCACACGTCGCTGGTCCCCCGCGGTCGCTGCTGCCCAGAGCCGTTCCTGCAGGGCCGCCAGGCGGGACGCGCCCGCGGTGAGCGCTTCGAGCCCGTCGATCTTGCGGCCGGGGAACCCCGGCGTGCCGTCGGGGTCGACCGTGTCGAGCCGGAACCCGGGGCCGACGCGGAGGAGCGGCTCGGGGTCGGCGTTCCAGGACTTCTGACGGCTCACGGGTCCTCCTGCGGATCTCGCTCTCATCCTGGCACCCCCACCCGTCCATGTACCGTGGCTGGCGATGAAGTCCGGCCGCCGCACCCTGCTCGCGCTCGTCGTCGCGGCCGCGGTCGTCGGTGCAGCGGCGTCCTGCACGGTCGACGGGACCGGGGACGGGAACAGCACCGTCACCGCCGACCCGGTCATCTACCCGCTGTCGCTGGAGTACCACGGCATCGACGTCGTGCCGGACGTTCCGTACGGGCAGGACCCCCTGCAGCAGCTCGACGTGTGCCTGCCGGCCGACAGTCCACCCGAGAGCACGTCGACCCCGACCCCGACGCCGACCGCCCCGGCCGCGGAGGAACCGGACCGCGTCGAGGTCGGTTCGCGCCCGGCCGTGATGATGATCCACGGTGGCAGCTGGTCACACGGCGACAAGGCCACGGCCGCGTACCGGTCGGTCTGTCAGTTCCTGGCGTCGGAGGGCTTCGTGACCTTCAACGTCGACTACCGCCTCGCACCGACGGACCCGTTCCCGGCCGGGCTCGACGACGTCCGACGCGCGCTCGACTTCGTCTTCCGACCGACCACGTTGCAGACGTACGACGTCGACCCGGACCGCGTCGGGGTGTTCGGCGGCAGTGCCGGCGGCAACCTCGCCGCGCTGCTGGCGGTCGAGGACCACGAGTCGGCCGCTCACGCCGACGGCTTCCGCATCCGGGCGGTCGTGGACCTGAGCGGGCCGACCGACCTCACCGCGCGGTCCACCGGCCCGGACGGTGTCGCCGCGTCGTTCCAGCGGAAGCAGCTGCTGTACCTCGGATGCGAGTCGTACACGTCGTGTCCGGCGGCCGGACGAGCGTCGCCCCTGTACCAGGTGACCCAGGAGACCGCGCCGTTCTTCATCGGTCACTCCACGGACGAGTTCATCCCGCTGTGGGAGTCGCAGCGCTTCGCGACCACCCTGCGCGACCACGGCGTCCCGGTGACGTTCGTGGCCGTGCAGGGGTCGGCGCACTCGATCGCGCAGCTCGACCGGGCGATGAGCCGGCGGGTGACGGCGTTCCTGCGCGACCGCCTGCGCTGACGGCGCGACGGCGCTCGGCCGTCACGCGTCGGACCGAGCCGCCCTCCGCTCCGCCCGACGTTCACGGGCCCCCTCGACGAGGGCGTACAGCGCCGGCAGCACGACGAGGGTCAGCAGCGTCGACGACACGAGGCCACCGATCACGACGAGCGCCAGCGGCTGGGAGATGAACCCCGACTTGCCGGTGAGCCCGATCGCCATCGGCAACAGCGCGAAGATCGTCGCCAGCGCCGTCATGAGGATCGGACGGAGACGACGGGTCGCGCCCTCGAGCAGCGCTTTGCGGACGGGGAGCCCGCGTCGCCGGTACTGGTTCACCAGGTCGATGAGGACGATCGCGTTCGTCACGACGATGCCGACGAGCATGAGCAGCCCGATGAGCGACGCCACACCGATCGGGACCCCGGAGACGACCTGCAGCAGGATCGCACCGGTCGCGGCGAACGGCACCGAGACCAGGAGCATCAGCGGCTGGAGCAGGCTCCGGAACGTGGCGACCATGATCACGTAGACGATCAGCACGGCGACCACGACGGCGAGGCCGAGCTGCGAGAACGCGGACGACTGGCTCGCGGCGACACCACCGATGGAGGCACTCGCGCCCCGCGGCAGGTCGAGCTCGTCGACCGCCGTGGTGACCGCCTGGACGGCCGCGCCCAGGTTCGTCGCGTCCGGTGTCACGGTGATCGTGGCGGTGCGGGCGGCGTTCGTCGTCGTGACCGTGGTCGGCCCCTCCGACTGCTCGACCGTCGCGACGTCCGTGAGCGGCACGGTCCCGGTGCTCGTCGGCACGTCGAGGGACCGCAGGGCTGCGACGGTCGTCGGCGGGTCCGGGTTCGCGATGTAGACGTCGAGGGTGGCGTCGTCGATCTCGATGCTGCCGGTGTCGCGCGGCGAGACCGCGGCGGCCACGAGCCCGCCGACCTGGGTCTCGGTGAGTCCGAGGTCGGCGGCCTTCGCCCGGTCCACCCGGACGGCGAGGAAGGGCTCCGCGGCCGAGAGGTTGCTCGTGGCCCCGGTGGTGCCCTCGACCGAACGCATGGTCGCGAGGACCTTGCGCGAGGCGGTCTCGAGCTGCGCCTGCGTCGGGGCGGTGACGTCCACCTCGATGTCGCTGCTGCCGCCGAACCCGCCACCGGACGAGGCGATGGTGATCTCGCCCACACCGTCGATGGCGTCCAGCCGCTTGCGGGCATCGGCCTGGATCGTCGGCTGGTCGGCTTCCGCGTCCGTCGTCACCGCGTACTGCACCGACGCCGAGCCCCCGCCCCCGAACGCGGCCTGGATGGACTGTCCACTCGTGCCGATGGTGGTCTGGACGGTCTCCACGCCGGGCACGTCCTGGAGTTCGCGTTCCACCTGTCGCGCGGAGTCGGACTGGACGTCGAGGCTCGAACCGGCCTCGAGGTCCTGGGTGACGGTGAAGGTGTTCTGGCCGGAGTCGCCGAGGTAGTTCGTCGTGACCAGCGGCAGCGCGGCGACCGTCCCGCCGAGGACGACGACGGCGAGCAGGACGACGACGACCGGCGCGCGGACGGCCCACCGGAGCACCGGCAGGTACACCCGGCGGAGCCGGTCCGAGGAGCCGGCGTCGTGCAGGTCCGCGGCGGAAGCGAGCGACGCCTCGGAGGTCGGCCGCAGTGCGGCGGGCTCGACGGTGCGCTCGTCGCCGCGGGCCGCGGCGTGCGCGGCCTGTCCGGTGTCGGCGGTCGGCTCGTCCCGCTCGCCCTCGACCTGCTTCGCCTTCTTCGGCCGCAGCCACCAGTACGCGAGCACCGGGACGATCGTGAGCGACACGAGCAGCGAGGCCACGAGCGCCAGGGTGACGGTCACGGCGAACGGCCGGAAGAGCTCCCCGACGAGTTCCGCGACGAAGGCCACGGGGAGGAACACCGCGACGGTCGTGAGCGTCGACGCGGTGACGGCGCCGGCGACCTCGCGCACGGCGTCGAGCACGGCCTGCGCCCGGTCGACGCCGGGCCGCATGTGCCGCTTGATGTTCTCGATGACGACGATCGAGTCGTCGACCACGCGGCCGATCGCGATGGTGAGCGCGGCCAGCGTGATGATGTTGAGCGAGTAGCCGGCGGCCTGCATGCCGATCGCCGCGAGGAGCACCGACGTCGGGATCGAGACCGCCGTGACGAGCGTGGACCGCACCGAGAGCAGGAACACCAGGATGACGACGACCGCGAAGGCCAGGCCGAGCAGCCCTTCCTCGGCCAGCGAGTCGATCGACTGCTGGATGTAGGGCGCCTGGTCGAAGACCACGGTGAAGCGCGGGTCGCCCTCGATCTTGTCCTCGATGCCGGGCAACGCGTCCCCGACGATGGTCGACACGTCGACGGTGTTGGCCTCCTGCGTCTTCGTGATCGAGATCGTCAGGGCCTGCTCGCCGTCGACGCGGCTGATCGACGTCCGCGGCGACTCCTTGATCGCCACCTCGGCGACGTCGCCGAGGGTGGTGTCGGTCGGGGTGGCGGCAGGGGTGGCGGCTGCGTCGGTGGGTGCGGCATCGGTTGCGCCACCGGTCGTCGTCCCGCCCGGGGTCGTCGCACCGGCAGCGGGTGCACCCGCGCCGGGTGCACCGGTCGTCGTGTCGGTCGACGTGGTGTCCTGCGTGTCCGATCCGCCGGACCCCGACGAGGCGGTGAGGGGCAGCGCACGGATGTCGTCGAGCGACGCGATCCGCTCACCGGTCTGCACCGAGAGGGTCGACCCGTCCTCGGTGATCGTGCCACCGGGGATGAGCGTGCCGTTGTCGTCGAGCGCGTCCGAGATCGCCGTCTGGCTGAGGCCCCGGGCGGCGAGCTCGTCTTCGTCGGGCGTGATCACGACACGACGTCCGGGGTTGCCGAACACGTCGGCCTGTCGGACGCCGTCGAGCTTCTCGAGGTCGGGGATCGCCGTCGCCTGCAGCCGGTCGACCAGCTCCTCCTGGTTGCCGGACGCCGAGACCGCGACCTGCAGCACGGGGAGGTCGTCGAAGGACCCGGTGACGATCTGCGTCTGCACGGAGTCGGGCAGCGAGAGCGCGTTCACCGCGGTCTGGATCTTGTCCTCGGCGCTGGCCAGGTTCGATCCGTAGTCGAACGAGGCGGAGACGACGCTCTGTCCGGTCGATGACGTCGCACTCGTCGACTCGAGGTCCGGGACGACCTGGATCGCCTGCTCGATCTTCGTCGAGACGTCGTTCGACACGACTTCCGGCGTGGCCCCCGGGTAGGCGCTGACGATGGCGACCTGCGGGAACTCGACGCTCGGGATGAGTTCCTGCTTCAGGCTCGACAGGGCGACGCCACCGAAGACGGCGACCACGATCGTCACGAGGGCGATGAGGGCGCGGTTCCGGAGACTGAAGACGGAGAGGAGGTGCACGCCCTGATCCTCGCAGCCCGGTCCTGCATCCACCCAGCCGAAGTGCATCCTGGGGATGAACGTGCAGGTACCCGTCCCGGTGGCGGGACGCCTCGGGTCAGCCGGCGCCGAGCACGGCGTACACGACGAAGACGGCGACCGAGCCGACGACGCCGACCCCGAGCGCGACCGCACGGCCGATCGGCGACCGGGCCAGGGCGATGCCGGCGACGAGGACCGCCACGCCGACGACGATCTGGACGACCCACGTGACGGTCCCCGTGCTCGCCGCGACCTGCAGCAGCGCCCGCGCCCCCTCGCCGACGAGGACCGCGGCGGTGACACCGGCTGCCGCGCCCCGCCAGCGGCCGTCCGGGGAGCGGAGCGCCAGCGCGACGGCACCGGCGAGCAGCCCGGCCGGCAGCGCCATCACCACCCAGAAGTTGGTGATCGACAGGGTGTCGACGTACCCGCGGAGGTTCGTCGCCGCCCAGTAGCCGATGTGCATGAGTTCGAGCAGCACGACGCCGGAGACCATCGCGAGGGCGGTCCGCAGACGGGGTCGGCGACCGCCGCGGGTGATCCCGGCGGCGAGCACGAGCAGCACGGCGACGACGAACCACGGGCCGGCCGCGTTCGAGATCGACGACAGTCCGGGCACCGCCTGCCCGAAGCTCGTCGCGATGCCGGCGAGCACGGCCCCGGTCACCGCCATGGTGCAGCGGGCGAACGGCGGCACCGCGCTGCCGCTCTCGGGCCCGGGAACCGACGACGACGCGGCCCGGGTGACACCAGCGGAGGACAGGGTGCTGTTCATGGTCCCGATGCTGACGGGCCGGGACCGGAGGACGCATCCGCCGGGAGGGCCATCCCCGTCCTCCGGAGGAGTGACGCGACCGAGGAAGAGTGACGCGGCCCACGGAGGAGGAGCGACACACGGCGAGCGCCGTCACACCACCGCGGCCGACGACCCCCGCGCCCCGACGGCCGCGCCGCCGACCCGTTCCCAGGACCGCGCGAGCGTCTCGACCACCCGGTCGCGTTCCGCCGCGGACAGGGTGAACGGCACGCGGAGGGACCGTTCGAACCCGCCGTCCGGCCCGAACACGCCCCCGGACGCGAGCACGACGCCCTCCGACCGCGCGGCGAGGACGAGCGCGGTCGACACCGGCCGCCCGAGCCCGATCCACGTCGTCAGGCCGCCGGCCGGCGACGGCACGTCCCACTCCGGCAGCCGCTCCCGCAACGCGGCCACGAGACCGTCGCGACCGGCACGGAGGGCCGGACGCCGGGCCTCCAGGACGGCTGCCGTCTGCGGGACCAGCTCGCGCGCGACGAGCTGGTCGAGGGTCGGTGTGCCGAGGTCGCCGGTCGGCCGGGCGAGGAGCAGGCGGTGCAGGAGCTCCGGCGCGGCGCGGATCCAGCCGATCCGCAGCCCGCCCCAGAAGACCTTGTCCGCGGAACCGACCATGACGACCTCACCCGGCGCCCCGGCGGCCAGCGGGGGCGCGGACGGGCCGTCGATGCGGAGTTCCCCCATCGTCTCGTCGGCGACGACGACGGTGCCGACGGCCGCGGCGGCCTCGAGCAGGACGCTCCGCGTGGACGTCGGCATGGTCGCGCCCGTCGGGTTGTGCAGCTCGGGCATGACGTAGGCCATCGTCGGCGCTGAGCGGCGCAGGGTCGCGTCGAGCACGCCCTCGTCCCACCCGCCGCGGGGGTCGACGGGGACCGACACCAGCCGACCACCGGCAGCGCGGAGGGCCTCGTGCGCGTGCGGGTAGGTCGGCGACTCGACGAGCACCGGGTCACCGCGCCCGACGAGCACCCGCGCCAGCAGCGCGATCGCGTGTTGGGCGCCGACGGTGACGATCACCTCGGAGGGCGAGGTCGGCAGCCCCCGGGCCGTGTACCGCTCCGCGATCGCCGTGCGGAGGCCCGGGTCCCCGACCGTGTCGAACCCGATCCCGGCGAGCGCCGCCGGCAGGTGCCGCATCGCGCGGTCGACGGCCTCGGCGACGACCGGGGCGCTCCGCAGCGCGGCCTTCCGCAGGTCGAGCACGTCCGCGGGTACGACGCCGCCGAGCTCCTCGGGGTCCGGACGCCCCTCGAGCGGCAGGCGGACGACGCTGCCCGAGCCGCGGAGGGACGTCAGGTAGCCGTCTTCGCGGAGCCGCGCGTAGGCGTTCGCGACGGTCGTGCGCGAGACCCCGAGTGCGATCGCGAGCCCGCGTTCGGCCGGCAGGCGGGCACCGTGCGGGATCCGCCCGTCGATGACGAGGACCCGCACGGCGTCGGCGAGCGCCTCGTAGGCGGGGGCACCGGAGCCGGCTCGCCAGTGCGTCAGGAGTGTGGCGGCGGAGCGGGCGCTGAGCAGGACGGGGGTCACGGGGTCCACTGTAGGGCGATTGGCTCTCGACGAGCAGGCCAATCCGGCCCAAGATCGACGCGTGTCCCGCCCCACCGCTCTGTCGCTCCGTTCCGCGCAACTCCTCGTCGGCCTCTTCCTGTACGGCGCCTCGGTCGCCCTGCAGGTCCGCGCGGTCGTCGGCGTCTCGTCGTGGACGGTCCTCACGCAGGGACTGGAGAACGTCCTGCCGTGGTCCTTCGGCGCCATCACCGTCGTGTCGAGCCTCGTGATCCTGCTGCTCTGGATCCCACTCCGGCAACGCCCGGGGATCGGCACGCTCCTCAACGCCCTCGCGATCGGTCCGGCCGCCGACCTGGTGCTCTGGCTGGTCCCGGAGCCGTCCGGCCTGACCGGTCGGGTCCTGCTCTTCGTCGCGAGCCTCGCCCTGCTCGCCGTCGCGACGGCCTGCTACATCGGCGCGGGTCTCGGCACCGGCGCTCGGGACGGCCTGATGGTCGGCCTGCACGAGCGGTTCGGGTGGCCGGTGTGGGCCGCGCGCACCGTCGTGGAGATCACGGTCGTGGTCGTCGGCTGGCTGCTCGGCGGGGACGTCGGCGTCGGCACGGTCGTCGCGGCGTTCGCGATCGGCCCGCTCGTCCAGCCGCTCATGCCGCTGTTCCGTCGGTTCCCCTGGAGCCCGGCCCAGCCGGAGCGGACCGCCCCCGTCCCGCTGATCGCTGACCGTTCACCGGACGTCACGATCTGACCCTGGCACATCCGTGAGACGCGATGTATCGTGATCTGAACGACGCGATACATCGCGTCTCATCAGACATCGAGGAGCGGTCATGGCACAGGAGAAATGGCTCGTCGACGAGCCGAAGGTCATCGACACCGGGATCGTCCGCGCCCTGCGGGTGGGCCTGGTCGGAGGACAGGTGGACGTCGTCACGCACGACGAGCCGACTGCCCGCGTGGAGATCCACCAGGTCTCGGGCAAGCCCATCAAGGTGGAGATCGAGGGCGACACCCTCACGGTCGACCACCCCCAGATGCGCTGGGACGACCCGCTCGGCTTCCTCAAGTCCTTCCGTGGGGGCGGGGCCCGCGCGGACGTCAGCATCCTCGTCCCGCGCGACGTCACCGTCACGCTCGGGGTCGTCTCGGCCGGCGTCCTGCTCGCCGGCACCGAGCGCGGCGCGTCGCTCAACAGCGTCTCCGGGGACGTCGTCGTGGACGGGGTCATCGGCGACGTCCAGGTGCACGCCGTCTCCGGCACGACCACGATCCGCGACCAAGTCGGCACCGTCACGCTCCGGACGGTCTCGGGTGACGTCGTCGCCACTGGCGAGATCCGTCGGTTCTCGGCCGACGCCGTCTCGTCCGCCGTGGTGCTCGACCTGCACGGCACCCCGGACGCGGTGAAGGTCAACACCGTGTCCGGCCCGGTCGACGTCCGACTCGAGCACGGGACGGCCTACACGAGCACGATCACCACCGCGACCGGCCGCCTGCAGTTCGACGACGCCGAGCTCCGCGGCACCCGCGGCACGTACACCCGGACCGACGGCGAGCTCTCCGGCTCGTACGTCGACATCCGGGTGAACTCGGTCTCCGGCGACGTCGCCGTCGTGCACGGCCCGGCGATCGTCCCGACCGCCGACACCACCACCGACGAGCAGGGCGGCGTCGCATGAGCCCCGTCTTCGCGCACGGACACCTGCGCCTGTACCTCCTCGTCCTGCTCGCCGACCACCCGATGCACGGCTACGAGGTCATCACCGCGCTCGGCGACCGCTTCGGCGGCACCTACGTCCCGAGTGCCGGCACCGTGTACCCGCGGCTCGCCAAGCTCGAGGAGGACGGACTGGTCACGAAGACGTCCGACGGCCGGAAGACCGTGTACGCCATCACGGACGCCGGCCGTGCCGAGCTCGACGCCCGCGCCGACGAGGTCGCCCAGCTCGAGAACGGCGTCGCGGACAGCGTCAAGTCGCTCGCCGACGGCGTCCGCGCGTCGGTCGGCGCCGCGATGGACTCGCTCCGCGCCGACCTCGCCGCGGCCCAGCACAGCGGTCCGACCGGGGGCAGCGCCTCGGCCGGCGCCGAGGCGTCGGTCACGGCGTCCGGTGGACGGGTGCTCCGCGACGCCGAGATGGCGGTCGCCGTGTTCCGGCAACAGCTCCGCGCCGACCTGCGTCGCCGCGCAGCCCGCGGCACACTCGACGACGCGGCGGTCCGGCGCCTGCGTGACGGCCTGGAGGCCCTGCGCAAGTCGTTCTGACGCGTCCGGACACCAGGACGACCGGTCCGACGGGGCGGACGCGAGCCGGGCCTCCCAGCCGTCACCGGAGCACGACCGTCGAACCTGTCCGTTCCTTCAGAGAAGGACAGGAGAACCCCTCCGATCCGCGTCGATCCGCGGATCGGAGGGGTTCTCCGCGTCCCGTCCGGTCGTGGGGGAATACGGTTCCGGCCTCCGGTGTTGCGTTCGCCCCGCCAACGAGTAAGTTCGTCGCTCGTGACCAACGAGACCCGGTCGTTGAAAGCCCGACTGATCGGCGACCCGCTCCCCTCCGAGAAACTCGAGGGGCAGCTCCTGCCGAAGCACCTGGCGCTCCCCATCTTCGCCAGCGACCCGCTCTCCTCCGTGGCGTACGCACCGCAGGAACTGCTCATGATCCTGCTGCTCGGCGGGATGGCGTTCCTGACGTTCGCCCCCTGGGTGGCCGCGCTCGTCGTGCTGCTGCTCGTGGTCGTCGTCGCGTCCTACCGGCAGCTCATCAAGGCGTACCCGTCCGGGGGCGGCGACTACGAGGTCGCGCACCGGAACCTCGGCGAGAAGGCCGGGCTCGTCGTCGCGAGCGCCCTCCTCGTCGACTACGTGATGACGGTCGCCGTGTCGGTGGCCTCCGGCGTCGACAACATCATCTCGGCGCTGCCGATGCTCAACCCGTTCCGCGTGGAGCTGGCGCTCCTGTTCGTCGTGCTGCTGGCGGCCGCGAACCTCCGCGGCGTCCGCGAGTCGAGCAAGGCCTTCGCCGTGCCGACCTACCTGTTCGTGGCGAGCGTCTTCCTGATGGTCGTGACCGGCCTCGTCCGCATCGTCGCCGGGGACGCACCCGTGGCCGAGTCCGCCGGCTACACCGTCGAGAACATCGAGCACACCACGCAGGCGGCCTTCATCCTCCTGCTCCTCCGGGCCTTCGCGTCCGGCTGTTCGGCGCTCACCGGTGTCGAGGCGATCGCGAACGGCATCCCGGCCTTCCGCCGCCCGAAGATCAAGAACGCGCAACAGACCCTCGTGCTCATGGGCGGCATCGCGATCGTGCTGTTCGTCGGCCTCATCACGCTCGCCCTCGTCTCGCGCGTGCACTACGCCGAGAACGCCTGCGACCTGCAGGGCTTCGCAGACTGTGCCGCGACACCGCAGCGCTCCCTCATCGCGCAGATCGCCGCGGCGACGTTCGGCAACAACTCGATCCTGTTCTTCGTCATCCAGGTGACCACGGCGGCGGTGCTGCTCCTCGCGGCGAACACGGCCTTCAACGGGTTCCCGCTGCTCGGCTCGATCCTGGCGCGCGACTCCTACGCCCCGAAGGCGCTGTCCACCCGCGGTGACCGGCTCATCTACTCGAACGGCGTCATCGTGCTCGCGCTCGTCGCGGCCGCACTGCTCATCGTCTACCGGGCGAACGTCACGAGCCTGATCCAGCTGTACATCATCGGCGTGTTCGTCTCGTTCACGCTCGGGCAGAGCGGGATGGTCAAGCACTGGGTGAGCCTGCTGCGCGCCGACCGTGCCGGCACCGCCGGGGAGCCCGTGCACCGCGGGCAGGTCATCCGCAGCCTCACGATCAACTCGATCGGCGCCACCTTCACCTTCGTGGTGCTCGTCATCGTCACCATCACGAAGTTCACGCACGGCGCCTGGCTCGTCTTCGTGATCATGCCGGTGCTGTTCGTGCTCATGCTCGGCGTGAACCGCTACTACCGCGACGTCTCGCACGAGATCGCGGCCGACGCGGAGACCGAGTTCGGCGCCACGGGCGACCACGCCATCGTCCTCGTGAACAAGCTGCAGAAGCCCGTGCTGAAGGCGCTCGACTACGCCATCGCCGCGAAGCACGCCGACCTCGAGGCGGTGCACGTCGCGATCGACGACGCCGAGGCCGCGCGCCTCCGGGAGCAGTGGGCCGAGCACGGCATCGAGGTCCCGCTGACGATGGTGCCGAGCCCGTACCGCGACATCTCGATGCCGCTCATCAAGTACATCAAGGCACACCGGCTCGAGCACGGGTCCGAGGTCGTCACGGTGTACACGCCGGTGTTCATCGTCGGCCACTGGTGGGAGAGCCTGCTGCACAACCACCGCGGTCGCCGCATCCGGAAGAAGCTGCTGCTCATGCACGGTGTGACGGTCGCCCTCGTGCCGTGGCTGCTCGACTCCTCGGAGCTGCTCTACGGCAAGCGCTCCCGCCCGTTCCCCGGGCAGGACCGCCGCGGCGAACCCGTCCGCCCCGCGCTCCGTCGGTCGCCGCACGGGGTCTTCCGCTCCGAGGCCGAGGAGGACCGGCTCGTCCGCTCCGCCCAGCGCAACAGCCTGGAACCGCAGAATCTCCCGCACACCGGTGCCCCCTCCCGCCGGGCGACCCGACCGGCCGGACCCGCGGACGGGGTCGACCCCGCGCTCTGCACGGGCGAGATCCGGTCCCTCGTCCCGACGGCTCCGCCCGTCCCGCCCACTCCGGGCGACCGCGACTGAGCCGAGCGCCGTTCGACGGTGACCCCGCGTGACGGTGTCCGGTCGTACCATGTGACCCCATGACCACCGCGCCCGAGGACCTCCGCACCTTCGCGACCTTCGACGGACACGGCGGCAAGGTCTCGAAGCGCGTCGAGGTGCTCGACCACCGTCCGCCCGTCTCGTCGGACGGCCGCTACGACGGGCTCGTCGCGGTCCGCGGTGAACACCCGCTCGGCGCGCTCGACGAACGCGCGGCCGACGACTCCGCCGAGCTGACGCGCGGCGTCCCGAGCATCGGCTGGGTGGACCCGGCCACGCTGCGGGACTGGTACCGACCGGACCGGGTCGTGGTGAGCCTCCTGGACGCCCGCCGTTCCGGGCTGGAGCCCGGGGTCTACGCCGACTCGCGTGGACGGGGCAGGGTCCGGATCGACGGCCAGGAGGCTCACCTCGGTGCCGACGGTCGGCCCGCGTTCCGCGCTCTGGCCGGGTCGGCGGAGTCGCCGAAGGTGGACGTCCCGCTCCCGATGGACCAGGCCGTGCGGCTCGTGGTCGTGGCGGTGCCGCATGCCGGTCGTGACGGTGACGCACCGGCGCACCGGACGGCATCCGGAGCGGCCGGGGTGGAGGTCGTGACCACCCCCGTGGCACCGCTCCTGGCCCCCGGCGTGTACCCGGAGTACGCGGACGACGTCCCGGGTCTGCCGCCGCGGCCGGCCTCCGGACGTGTCCGCGTGGACGCGTCGGTGTTGCTCGACGGCGCCCTGCACCGCGTGGACCGGCTCGACGAGCGGGCGAACACGCTCTGGATCGACCGGGGCGGGCGTACCGTGCCGATCGCGGCGAGCGACGTCGGCGGCGACCTGGTCCGGTACACGGCGACGCGGGTCTGAGGTCACGGGCCGGAGCTGCCGCCCCCGCTGGTCGCCGTCCGCGTCCGGTCGTCGCGGTCCGTCGGGGGACGTCGTGCTGCGCGGGAGGTCGGGGGTGCGGCGTACGGTCACGCTCATGAGTGATGCAGACCAGAACCAGCCGGAGACCCTCGGCGGCGAGCGCCCGGACCCGTCGACCACCGCGAGCAAGGACCCCGAGCAGTGGGTGACCGGCGACGAGCCCATGACCGGCCCGCAGCGCAGCTACCTCGACACCCTCGCGCGTGAGGCCGGCGAGGAGCTCCCCGCCGACCTCAACAAGGCCGAGGCGTCGGAGAACATCGACCGCCTGCAGCAGAAGACCGGCCGCGGCGCGAACTGAGCAACGGTCGTTGCTGTACGGCGGTCCGCTCTTCGGCGGACCGCCGTCTGGCATCGCCCTGGCAGACCACCCGCAGTCGCCTGGACCGCACGGTTCGATGACACGTCACCACATACCGTCGTCGCCATGGCTCCCACATCGACTTCCCTCGGTCTCACCGTGCTCCGCGTCGTGCTCGGCGTGGTGTTCATCGCCCACGGCGCGCAGAAGGTCGCGCAGGGGATCCCCGCCGTCGCGCAGGGCTTCAGCGGCATGGGCGTCCCGCTCGCCGCGGTCGCCGCCCCGGTCGTCGCCGGCCTCGAGCTCGTCGGCGGCGTGCTCCTCGTGTTCGGGGTCGCGACCCGCGTCGTCGCCGTGCTCCTCGCGGTCGACATGGTCGTCGCCGGGGCACTCGCGCACCTGTCGTCCGGCTTCTTCGCGCAGGACGGCGGGTTCGAGTACGTCCTCGTCCTGGCCGCCGGGTCCCTCGCGCTCGCGTTGACCGGACCGGGACGGTACTCGGTCGACGCGCTCGTGCGGCACCGAACGCGCAGCCGACGCGCGGTGCCGGAGCGGGTCGTCGCCTGACCGCCGTCGGAAGCCGCGCCCCTACAGCCAGTTGCGCTTCTTGAAGACGACCCAGAGCACCACCCCGAGCGCGAGCATGAGCGCGATCGCGAACGGGTAGCCGAGCACCCAGTGCAGCTCCGGCATGTGGTCGAAGTTCATGCCGTAGATCGACGCGACCAGGGTGGGCGCGAAGAGGATCGCCGCCCACGAGGAGATCTTCTTCACCTCCTCCCCCTGGTCCATCGACGCCTTGGCGAGTCGGCGGCTCTCCTCACCCTGCGCGAGGCTCGCACTCGTCATCCGGCGCATCGCGTCGTTCTGCTCCTGCGTGACGAGGGTCGAGTGCAGCGTCAGCGCGTTCTCGAGCAACGCCCGGAACGTGTCGGCCCGTTCCGTGATCCGGAGCGCGTGGTCCATCACGTTGCGCAACTGGTTCTGCACCTCGACGTCGGTGCCGTACTTGCCGGCACCCCGGAGCAGTGCGGTCAACATGCCGGGCAGCGGGCCGATCGCGCGTTGGAAGCCGATGACCTCGCTGAGGAGCTGGTAGATCCGCTTCGACGACTCCGGGTCCACGTCGCCGTCGAACAGGTCGTCCTCGATCTCGTCGATGTCGTCCTGCAGACCGGCGATGACCGGGCCGTAGCTGTCGACGACCTCGTCGAGCACCGCGCACAGCACCGCCTCGGACCCGCGCGCGAGCGCCTCCGGGTCCGTCTCGAGGCGCCTCCGGACGTCGGCGAGGTCCGGCCGCTCGGCATGCCGGACCGTGACGACGAAGTCCCGCCCGGTGAACAGGTGCACCTCGCCGAACTCGACGGTCTCCTCGTCGTCGTCGTACCAGGCCGGCCGGAGCACCACGAACAGGGTGTCCCCGTAGCGCTCGAGCTTGGCTCGCTGGTGGCCCTTGCTGGCGTCCTCGACGGCGAGCGGGTGCAGACCGAACTCGTCCGCCACGGAGGCGAGCTCGGCGTCACTGGGGCGGTACAGCCCGATCCACGCCATCGCGCCGCTCCCCGCGCCGTCGAGGGCGTCGTACGTGCGTCGGAGGTCCTCCGGCGAGTGCGTCCGCACACCGTCGCGGTAGATGCCGTTGTCGATCAGGGGCACGGGTGTCCTCCTCGGGCTGGTGGTGAGCGGCCGTCGAGCGACCCGGGCGATCGTACCCAGTGCGCCGGGTCCGACTCCGGACGCCGACCGGGAGGCCGGTCAGTCGTAGCCGAGGACCACCGACCCCGGGAGGTCGTCGGCGTCCGCACCGACACCGCGGGCCGGCGCGGACGGACGGAGACCGGACGGGCCGAGTGCGGACGAGCCGAGCGCGGACGGGCCGAGTGCGGACGGACGGAGCGACGGGCCGAGGGCGGACGGACGGAGCGCAGACGGACGGAGCGACGGACCGGGCATGCGGACGAGCCTCCACCTCGGCGACGCCGCGGTGCGCGCCGCACACCGCTCCCTGACGCCGCTCCCCGGGATCCTCGCGGATCCCTCACACGCGGGACGGTCGCCACGCCCCCCGGTCACGGTCCGTCGGGTGACCGCTCCGGGTCGTCGGCCGCCAGCACCGCCATCACCTGCCGGGCGATCCGGCGGCCAGCTCGGTTCGCACCGATCGTCGACGCCTGCGGACCGTAGCCCGCCAGGAAGAGCCGTGGTTCGGCGTCGGAGCGCCCGTCCTCGACGACGATCCCGCCGGCCTCGGTCCGCAGGTGCAGCGGTGCGAGGTGCCGCAGGTCAGCGCGGAACCCGGTCGCCCAGATGACCGCGTCGGCGGGGACGTGCTCACCGTCGGCGGTCACGACCCCGTCCGCGTCGAGTCGTGTGAACATCGGCTCAGGCTGCAGCAGACCGCGCGCCAGGGCGCGCCGGATGCGCGGGGTGACCGGGAGGCCCGTGCCGCTCACGATGCTCGGCAACGTCCGTCCCGCCCGCGCGGCCCGGTCCTGGTCCTCGACCGCCGCGACGGCAGCGCCGACCGCGAGTGCAGGCTCCTCCGACCAGACCACCGGTCGACGGGTGTACCACCGCGTGCTCCGGGCGACGCCGTCCAGCTCGAGCAGGAACCCGATGGCGCTCGTACCGCCCCCGACGACGACGACGTCCTGCCCGGCGAACTCGGACGCATCGCGGTACCCCGTCGTGTCGATCTGGCGCCCCCGGAACAGGTCGCGGCCTGCGACCCACGGCACGAACGGGGTGCCCCACGTGCCGGAGGCGTTGACGACGACCTCGGCCCGGACCGCGCCGACCGTCCCGGCGCCGTCGCGGGTCTCGACCACCAGCGCAGGAGCGACCCCGCCGGGGCCGCGCCCGTCGTCGCGGCGGACGGCCGTGACGGCGACGGGACGGCGCACCCGGAGGTCGTGGTGCTCCTCGAACCGGTGGTAGTACTCCGCCACGACGTCGCGAGCCGGTCGTGACCGATCGGCGTCGTCGAACCGCAGCCCCATCTCGTGCATCCCCGGCAGGTCGTGCACCCGGTGCGCGAGGCCGAGACGGAGGGCTTCCCACCGGAACTGCCACGCGCCTCCCGTCCCCGGCGCACGGTCGAAGACGACCAGGTCGCGCCCCGCGGTGAGGCCGGCGCGCTGGAGGTGCCAGGCCACGGAGAGGCCTGCCTGGCCGGCGCCGATCACGACGACACGGGCCTGCTGGTCGGCGGTGCGCATCACCCTCGATTCTGCTGTGCTCGGGACGCGCCGGGCGAAGTCGGCAACGGGGTACATGGTAAAGTGGCCGACAGATTTCAAACCACGAACCGTCCGTTCTCCCGGGTGCACACTCGTCGCCCGCAGAGA
Organism: Curtobacterium sp. MCBD17_032; assembly: GCF_003234855.1. Taxonomy (GTDB): domain Bacteria; phylum Actinomycetota; class Actinomycetes; order Actinomycetales; family Microbacteriaceae; genus Curtobacterium. The sequence continues at coordinate 274,339 of NZ_QKTO01000002.1, read as the reverse complement.
CCGGACACGAGCCGACACAGAGGGGGTCACGCATGGGGCGCGGCCGTCAGAAGGCGAAGCACACCAAGGTCGCCCGGGAGCTGAAGTACTTCAGCCCGGACACGAACTACGGTGCTCTCGAACGCGAACTCTCCGTCACACAACAGTCGGACGAGCCCGACTACGTCGACCGCTGGGCCGACGAGTTCGGTGACGATGGTGACCTGGAGAACCAGACGGACACGAACAAGTCCGCCTGACCTCTCGGTCTGACGACGCCGCGCACCTCCGGGGAGCGCGGCGTCTCGTCGTGTCCGGACGGGCGCGGGCGCGTGGTCGTGCGCGGCTGAGGACACCGCGCACCTCCGGGGAGCGCGGTGTCTCGTCGTGTCCGGACTCGCCGGTCCGCTGGGTGCCCGCGGACGCGTGGTCGCGCGCGACGACTCCGGACGTCCGGGGCACGACGTGCGGTCGCCGGCCGACTCGCACGACCCGCCGGTCGCGGGCGTGTGGGTGACCGTGTCAGCAACCTCGACGGCGGGCGAGCGGCGGACGTGCGTGCGGGACGCCGCCCGGCGCGCACGGGGTTCCGGGACTCGCCGTCCGTCGCGCGTCCCGGTTCCCGGATCGCGGATCCTCGCGCGCCGAGGTTCCGCGATCCTGGAACCTCGGCGGGCGCGGCCGGGCGCGGGGGCAGACTCGAGGGCGCGAGCGGGCGCGCTCAGCCCGCGTAGGACCCGACGAGCCGCACGGCACCGCCGTCGACGCCCTTGGCGCCCTGCTCGAACCCGGTCAGGTCGCGCGCACCCGTCGACACCGAGCCGACCGTCCACGCGGGCAGCCCGGCCGCACCGAGGGAGGCGGTGACCTCGTCCGCCGCGGCGCCGGACACCACGGCGAACATGCCGATGCCGAGGTTCCAGGTGCCCTCGGTGTCCTCGATCGGGGTGCCGGCAAGGTCGGCGAGCACGCGGAACACCGGGAGCGGCTGCCAGGTGGACCGCTCGACCTCGACCCATGAACCGACGGGCAGCACGCGGGCGAGGTTCGCCGCGATGCCGCCACCGGTGACGTGCGACAGCGAGTGCACGTCGCCCGGGTGCCCGTCGATCAGCTCGAGGAGCGGGGTCGTGTAGAGGCGGGTGGGCTCGAGCAGGGCCTCGCCGACCAGACCGCCGAGCTCCGGCAGCGTGTCGGTGTAGCCGATGCCCCGCTGGCCCAGGATGTGCCGCACGAGCGAGTAGCCGTTGGAGTGCAGCCCCGAGGACTCGATGGCGATGACCACGTCCCCGTCCTGCACCAGGTGCGCGCCGAGCTGCGAGCCGGCTTCGACCGCGCCGACTGCGGCACCGGCGACGTCGTAGTCGTCCGGTCCGAGCAGACCCGGGTGTTCCGCGGTCTCGCCGCCGACGAGGGCGGTGCCGGTGGCCGCGCAGCCGCGAGCGATGCCCGCGACGATGTCGGCGATCCGGTTCGGCACGACCCGGCCGCAGGCGATGTAGTCCGTCATGAACAACGGCTTCGCACCGACCACGACGATGTCGTCGACGACCATGCCGACCAGGTCCTGCCCGATGGTGTCGTGCTTGTCGATCGCCTGCGCGATGGCGACCTTCGTCCCCACACCGTCGGTCGAGGTCGCGAGCAGCGGACGCTCGAAGTCCTTGAGGAACGAGACGTCGTAGAGCCCGGCGAAGCCACCGACGCCGCCCAGGACGGACGCGGTGTGCGTCGCCGAGACGGCGGACTTCATGAGCTCGACGGCCAGGTCACCGGCGGCGGTGTCGACACCGGCCTCGGCGTAGGGGTTGGGCATACGTCGTCCTCCGCTGGGCATGGCAGACTTGTTCGGTACCACCCGATCCTACGGTCTGGAGCACCCCGCGAATGTGCGGCATCGTCGGCCTCGTTGCGCAGGGGCCTGCAAATCAATCCATCTACGACGCACTGCTCCTCCTGCAACACCGGGGACAGGACTCGACGGGCATCGCCACGGTCGACGGGCACGTGCACCACATGCACAAGACCCGCGGTCACGTGCGTGAGGCGTTCCGCACCCGTGACATGCGTGCCCTGCTCGGCACGATGGGTCTCGGGCACGTCCGGTACGCCACGAAGGGCGCCGCGAGCAACGAGGAAGAGGCCCAGCCGTTCTACGTGAACGCGCCGTACGGCATCGTCCTCGTGCACAACGGCAACCTGACGAACACGCGTGAACTCACGCGGGAGCTGTTCGACATCGACCGCCGGCACCTCAACACGACCTCGGACACCGAGCTGCTCGTGAACGTCCTGGCGCACGAACTGCAGGGGCAGGTCCGCGGCAAGCACCTGGACCCCGGGCAGGTGTTCGACGCCGTCGAGCGCGTGCACGAGCGCGTCGAGGGCTCGTACGCCACGATCGCGACCATCGCCGGGCACGGCCTGCTCGCGTTCCGCGACCCGTTCGGCATCCGTCCGCTCATCCTCGGGCACAAGTTCGACGACGCGGGGAAGAGCGAGTGGGTCGTCGCGAGCGAGTCCCTCGTGCTCGAGTCCGGCGGCTACGACATCGTCCGTGACGTCGCCCCCGGCGAGGCCGTCTTCATCGAGATGGACGGCACCATGCACGCCCGACAGTGCGCGACGGATCCGCGCCTGGTGCCGTGCGCGTTCGAGTACGTCTACCTCGCCCGTCCGGACTCGGTGATGAACGGCATCTCGGTGTACGACGCGCGCCTGCGCCTCGGCAACCGCCTCGCCGACACGATCGAGCAGTACGCGCCGACCGGTGACATCGACGTCGTCATGCCGATCCCGGACTCGAGCCGACCGGCGGCGATGCAGGTCGCCCAGAAGCTCGGCATCGAGTACCGCGAGGGCTTCTACAAGAACCGCTACGTCGGCCGGACGTTCATCATGCCGGGGCAGGCGGAGCGCAAGCGGAGCGTCCGGCAGAAGCTCAACGCGATGTCCTCCGAGTTCAAGGGCAAGAACATCCTCATCGTCGACGACTCGATCGTGCGGGGCACGACGAGCCGCGAGATCGTCGAGATGGCCCGTGCCGCCGGTGCGAACGAGGTCACGTTCACGAGCGCCGCTCCCCCGGTCCGCTACCCGCACGTGTACGGCATCAACATGCCGACCCGGGCCGAGCTCATCGCGCACGACCGCAAGATCCCGGAGATCAACACGGTGCTCGGCAGTGACCACCTGATCTACCAGGAGATCGGCGACATGCGCGACGCCATCATCGAGGGGTCCGGCGTCACCGACCTCGAGATGAGCTGCTTCACGGGTGAGTACGTCACCGGGTCGGTGTCGCCGGAGTACCTCGCCTGGGTCGAGGCGAACCAGCTCAGCTGACGTCGTCCGCGACGTCGGACACGACGGACGGGAGGCCCGACACCAGCTGGTGTCGGGCCTCCCGTCCGTTCTGGGTCGCTTCCGTGACCCGTGCGGTCAGTGCCCGGGCTGCGGAGCGCCCGGACCCGGCTGCGGCGCGTCCGGGTCGTCGAGCTCCCCGTCGACGGTCTCGGGGACCGGGTCCACCGTGACCCGTTCGGCGGTGAGGCTGGCGGCGCGACGGGACGAGACCCGGTCGAGGACGACCGCGACGAGCGCGCCGACGAGCATCCCGATCGAGACGCCGTAGAGGCTGAAGTAGCCGACGAGCCCGGCGAAGCCCGTGGTCTCCTGTTGGTCACCGCGGTCGATGCCCATGGTGAGCGCGACGACGACGACCGTCACGAGGAAGCCGAGCACGGCACCGCCGAGTATGAAGACGCTGAAGCGCGGGGCGCGGCGGATGGTGACCTGGTCCGGGGTGGTCACCACGTCGGGTGCCGGGACCGGACGCTGGTCGGGTCGGTCGGTGTTGCTCACCCCTCCATTGTCCCCCACCTTGGGAGGAGGCTCGCCCGGCAGTTCGTCCACCGGACGCGAGATGATGGTCCGACACCGCGGAGTGTCGAGGACGGAGGTGCGCGATGGTCGACGAGACCGGCTCGAGCGACCCCCGTCCGACGCGGACTCCCGCGCGGCTGTCGTGGCCGGTGCTCCGGCGCCGTGAAGAGGACCGGGCCGTCGCGGTCGTCGCCGAGCACCGCTGGAGCGTCGCCCTCGTCGGGGCGCCCGGACTCGGCAAGACCACCGTCGCCGCCCGCGTGACCGACCGCGTCGTCCGGCTGGCTCCGGACCCGGTGCCGCTGGTCGTGCCGATCACCGCGGTCGCCGCCGGTTCCTCGATGCCGTTCGGCGCCGTCTCGGACCGGTTCGGCGACGTGCTCGGCGACGACCTGACGGAACCCGTCCCCGCCGAGGGACGGTTGCGCCAGGCGGCCGACACGGAGGGGCGTGACCTCGTGCTGCGGGTCGACGACGCCGACCTGCTCGACACCCTGTCCGCGCGCTACGTCGCGTGGCTCGTCCGGGAGCGCGGTGCGCGGCTGGTCCTGACGTGCCGGGACTTCACCGCGCTCGCCGAACCGTTGCGGGCGCTCTGGCAGGACGACCTCCTCGAGCGGATCGACCTCGGGCCGCTCGACGTGGACGAGACCTCCTCGCTCCTGGAACGCGCACTCGGAGCCCCGCTCGAACCGGCATCGGTCGAACAGGTGCACCGCGCGACCGAGGGGAACCCGCTGTACCTGCGGGAGGTCGTCCGCGCGGGGCTCGCCTCCGGGGCCCTCGAGCACACCGCCCTGAGCTGGTACTGGCGCGGACGGGTCACCGCGTCCCACAGCCTGGCCGACATGTACCGGACGGAGCTCGCCGCGCTCCCCGGTGACCTGCGCGACGTCGTCGAGATCGTCGCCCTCGCGGAACCGATCCCGCTCGCGCGGTTGCTGCCGCTCGTCGACGGCGCCGACCTCGACCGGACGGTGGGGCTCGGCTTCGTCCGGGTCGACTCGACGGACACCGCGAGTCCCGTCGCGCGGTCGTCGCACCCGCTCGTCGGCGAGGTCGTCCGGGCCCTGGTCCCCGTCGCTCGGCGGAACGCCCTCTTCGCGCGGGCGAACGCCTTCCGCACCGACCGACCGGAGGGCGCCCCGCCGGCAGCCCGCCTCCGCGCGACCCTGTGGGCGCTCGAGTGCGGCGTCCTGCCACCCGTCGACCAGCTGCTCGACGCGGCACGGATCGCCGGAGGCCTCCAGGAGCACGAGAGCACCATCGCGCTGACGTCCGCCGCGCTCGGCTCGGACCTGACGCCGACGGACCGGGTCCGCACCCACTGCCTGCGGTCACTCGCCCACGGGTACGGCAGCGGACGCGAGGCCGGGCGGCTCGACGCGGAGGCCGCGTGGGGGCTGGCGACCTCGGGCGCGGACGTCGCGGACGTCGCCGTCGTCGAGGCATGCGAGACCCTGGCGAACCTCCGGCAGTTCCACGACGACGACACCGCGGCCGCCGTGGCGCTGACCGAGATCGCCGTCGCGTACGTCGGCCCGGACACCCACGAGCAGCTCCGCGTCCTCCGACTGTCGCACCTCGGATGGGGCGGGGACTTCGCCGAGGTCCGACAGGAGATCGAGCGCTCCGGCGTCCTGCACGCGCCGGCGATCCCCCGGTCCTTCCTGCCGATCGCCCCGTGCGCCGTGATGGCCCTCGGGACGGGTGGGCGGCTCGACGAGGCGATGCGGCTCGCCCAGGCGTGCCTGGCGACGGCCACGGTCCACCTCGAGGACTCACCGTGGAGCGTCGGCGAGGTCGTGTCCGTCCTGCACCAGGTCCAGGTCTGGCGAGGGGACATCGCCGAGATGGTGACGCAGGTGCCGTTCGTCCGCGCCGACCCGTTCCTCAAGTACGACTTCACCCTCGAGCTGTTCGGGATCGGGAACCGGGCGCTCGGGCAACGCCGGTGGTCCGATGCGGTCACGGCGTTCACGGCGGCGTGTGAGCGGTACGAGGTCTCCGACCCGGGCGGGTTCTCCGCGTACGCGTGGTCCCGTCTGGCGATGTCGCAGGCGTACGCGGACATGCCGGACGCCGCCGCCGAGTCGGTCGAGCGCGCACGGACCACCCCGCTCCGCGCCATGCGGATCCTCGGCGACCAGATCGAGACGACGATCGCGTGGACCGAGGCGCTGCTCGGCAACCCGGCAGGACTCCGGCGGGCGGACGAGATCATCGCGCGTGGGACGGCGTCCGGCGCGTGGACCCACGTGCTGTACGCGCAGACCCTGCACTACGCCATGGACGCCACGGCGGGACGGGACACCACCGCCTCGCTCGCGCGGATGGAGGAGGCGGCCACCCGCGTCGACGGCCCCCTGGCCGCGGCGATCACCGGCTACGCCGAGGCGCTCCGGTCCGGCGACCGCTCGTGGATCGCCAGCGCGCAGGCCGCCCTGGCCGCGTGCGGCATGGCGGTGACCGCGGGCCGGACGAAGCAGCCGCTCACGAAGCGCGAGTACGAGGTGGCCCAGCTGGCCGCCCACGGGTACTCGAACCGGCGGATCGCGGACCGGCTCGGGCTGTCGGTCCGGACGGTCGACGCGCACATGTCCCGCGTGTTCGCGAAGTGGGACCTCCGTGCACGATCGGAACTCGCCGAACTCGTCTGAGCACGGGAGGGCCGGGGGACGGAAGGTCCGCGCAGGACGGAACGGTCTGCGCAGGACGGAACGGTCTGCGCAGGACGGAACGGTCTGGGCAGCCCGCAGAAGAAGTTGCGGGATGCAGCACGACTCGCCGCTCCCGTTGACACAGGACGACCGGTTTCGCGTAGCGTTGTCGATGTCGCCGGGTTCGGACCCGTTCGGGTCGGGTCCGAATCCCGGCGACACCCCCAAGGCTAGAGAAGCGGGTGCACGGTCCACATCGGTAGGACCTACCTAATTCCCACGGGTACCGAGCGGGTCGCGCGTGTCGCGCCGAGGTCGGGACAGGCTGAGGTCCGTGCCGGCCGAGGGTCAGTGTCGGCCGAGGGTCAGTGCCGGCCGAGGGTCAGTGCCGGCCGAGGGTCAGTGCCGGCCGAGGGTCAGTGCCGGCCGAGGGTCAGTGCCGGCCGAGGGTCAGTGCCGGCCGAGGTCAGGGCAGACGGACCGGCAGGAACGCGGCGAGGTCCGCTCGTGAACCGGACGCGCTGACGAGCCGAGCGGTCTCCGGGTCGTCCCAGCGCAGTCGACCCGTGGCGAGGGCGACCCACGTCGTCGGGTCGGTCTCCACCACGTTCGGCGGTGTGCCGCGCGTGTGCCGCGGCCCGGGCACGGCCTGTACCGCGGCGAACGGCGGGACCCGCACCTCGACGCTGTTGCCCGGCACGTCCTCGGCCAGGCGCTGCAGCGTCCAGCGGACGGCCGTCGCGAGCGAGGAGCGGTCGGTCGCGCCGGCGGTGACGGCGTCGAGCGCGGCCCGGCCGACGGCGTCGTCGATGGTCTTCGGCGGCATCTCCACAGGCTAGCCGGTGCACTGCAGGCGGCTGGTCGGGCTCGGTAGGGTGATCGGGTGCGAATCCTCGTCCTCGGTTCCGGTGCCCGCGAGCACGCGATCATCACGGCCCTCCTGGCAGAACAGGCCGGGCACGTCATCACGGCCGCGCCCGGGAACGCCGGCATCGCCGCCGACGTGGAGACGGTGTCGCTCGACCCGACGAACGGTGCGCTCGTTGCGGAGTACGCGCTCGAGAACGACATCGAACTCGTCGTCGTCGGACCGGAAGCACCCCTCATCGCCGGCGTCGCCGATCCGCTCCGCACCCGGGGTATCCCCGTGTTCGGCCCCGGCAAGGCCGCCGCGCAGCTCGAGGGCTCCAAGGCCTTCGCGAAGCGCGTCATGGCCGAGGCCGGCGTCCCGACCGGGCGTCCGGTGTACGCCGGCACGGTGGACGAGGCCGTGGCCGCGCTCGACGAGCTCGGAGCCCCCTACGTGGTCAAGGCCGACGGGCTCGCGGCCGGCAAGGGCGTCCTCGTGACCGAGGACCGTCAGGCGGCCGTCGACCACGCCACCTACTGGCTGCAGCACGGGCACGTCGTGGTCGAGGAGTTCCTCGACGGGGAAGAGGTCTCGCTGTTCTTCCTCAGCGACGGACACGACGTCCGACCGCTGGCACCCGCACAGGACTACAAGCGACTGTCCGACGGCGACCTCGGACCGAACACCGGCGGCATGGGCGCGTACTCGCCACTGCCGTGGCTCGACGAGCGCTGGGGGTCCGAGCGGGCCTTCGTGGACGAGGTCACCGACCTGGTCGCCCTGCCCACCGTCCGCCGGCTCGAGCACGAGGGCACGCCCTTCGTCGGCCTGCTCTACTGCGGCCTCATCGTCACGGAGCAGGGCGTGCGGGTGATCGAGTTCAACGCCCGCTTCGGCGACCCGGAGACCCAGGTGGTGCTCCCCCGACTCGCGACGCCGTTGAGCGGTCTGCTGCTCGCCGCCGCGACGGGGCAGCTCGGCTCGACGCCGCGGCCGGAGTTCCGGGACCAGGCGGCCGTGACGGTCGTCCTCGCCAGCGAGGGCTACCCGGAGAGCCCGGTCACCGGGCGGACCATCACCGGTGTCGACGACGCGGACGCGCGGGACGGGGTCACCGTGCTGCACGCGGCGACGGGCGCCCTCGACGGCGACCTCGTCGCGACCGGCGGACGGGTCCTGAGCGTCGTCGCCACCGGGGCCGACTTCACCGCGGCCCGGGACCGCGCCTACGCCGGCCTGGGCGACATCAGGCTCGCCGGTGGGCAGTTCCGCACCGACATCGCCGCGAAGGTCGTCCGATGAGCGCCGCCCCCGTCGTGGAGGGATGGCGACACGTCTCCTCCGGCAAGGTCCGCGAACTGTACGTGCCCGCCTCGACGGCCGACGTCGCCGGCGCCACCGAGCTGCTCCTCGTTGCCTCCGACCGGGTCAGCGCCTACGACTTCGCGCTCGAGCCGCCGATCCCCGGCAAGGGCGAGCTCCTCACCCGGCTGTCGCGCTTCTGGTTCGACCAGCTCCGGGACGTCCCGAACCACCTGCTCACCCCGAGCGGGACGACGACGCCGGTCCCGGAGTCCGTCGCGTCACGGTCCATGCACGTCATGCCGTTGCGGATGTTCCCGGTGGAGTGCGTCGTGCGGGGGTACCTGGTCGGCAGTGGCTGGGCCGAGTACCAGGAGACCGGGAGCGTCTGCGGCGTGCAGCTCCCCGCCGGGCTGGCGAACGGGGACCGACTGCCGGAGCCGATCTACACGCCCGCGTACAAGGCCCCCCAGGGGGAGCACGACGAGAACATCTCCTTCGAGCGGACCGAGGAACTCGTCGGTCCCGCGGACGCTGCGGCACTGCGTGACCTGTCCCTCGCCGTGTACGCGGAAGCGGCCGCGATCGCTCTCCAGCGCGGTGTCGTCATCGCGGACACGAAGTTCGAGTTCGGGCGCGATGCCGACGGTTTGATCCGGATCGCGGACGAGGTCCTGACGAGCGACTCGAGCCGGTACTGGGACGCCGAGGCGTACGAGTCGGGCAACCGGACGGACTCGTTCGACAAGCAGATCGTGCGTGACTGGCTCAGCGCGAACTGGGACCGGACCGGGACACCGCCCGTGCTGCCCGACGAGGTCGTCGAGCGGACCGCGGCCCGCTACCGCGAGCTGATCGAGCGCCTCGGCGCCTGAACGGTCCGGTCCGGTCCCGTCAGGTCGAGCCGGGTCAGGCGTCGCGCGACACGACGACGACCGTCAGGTCGTCCCCCGGGTCGTGCTCGATCGCCCGGCCGCGGACTCCGGCCAGGAAGGTCGGCAGGTCCGGCGACTTCCGGTGCAGCGCACCGAGCCGGGAGAGCGACGCGAGCGTCGAGTCCCACAGCTCGAGGGCGCCGTCGCTGACGAGCAGCAGGGTGTCACCCGGTTCCAGGACGAGTTCGCCCGCAGCGCGGTCGATCCCGACCGGGTGCAGGCCGACCGGCAGGTCGAGCGACCGCAGGACGGTCTCGGTGCCGTCGGCGTGCAGGTGCAGGACGAGCCCGTGTCCGGCGTCGACGAAGGCCAGCCGACCGGTCGCCGTGTCGAGCCGGCCGTGGAACAGGGTGGCGAACGCCTCGGCGGCGCTGAGGTCCGGGGCGACCTGCTCCTCGAGCCCGGCGACCGCGGCGGACGGTTCCTCGTGCCGACGGGCGAGCAGGGCGCCACGCATGCCGGCCGCCAGCAGTCCGGCGGCCATGCCCTTCCCCATCACGTCCGCGATGGTGATGTCGACGGCGCCGTCGTCGATGCGCCAGTCGTGGAAGTCGCCCGACACGATGCCGTGCGGGATCGACGTGCCACCGATGGTCCACCCGGGCAGGTCGACGGTGTGCGGCTGCAGCCCGGAGAGCACCGTGCGGAGACGGTCGTCGTCGAGACCGGTGGCGAGTTCGCGCTCCGCCCAGACGCCGAGTTCCTCGAGCAGGGCGACGTCCTCGGGGGCGAGGGCACGCGGGTTCGGGTCGATGAGGCAGAGCGTCCCGACCTTGGTCGCATCGGCACCGACGTGCAGCGGGACCCCGGCGTAGAAGCGGACGTTCGGGTCGTTGTTCACCATCGGCAGGTCGGAGAAGCGCAGGTCGTCGCGCGCGTCCGGCACGACGACGGGACCGTCCTGGTCGAGGGTCCGGCCGCAGAACGTGTCCACGAGGGGCGTCGACCCGGGGAACACCTGGTCGGACTGCTGCGACTTGTGGAAGAGCACGTCGTCGCCGGCGAGGTTGAGGAACGAGCCGGAGACCCCGAACGCCTCGCGGGCGATCCGCGTGATGCGCTCGAACCGTTCCTCCGGGCCGCCCTGGACGACGTCGAGGGCGGTGAGGAGTGCGGCACGCCGAGCCGCGACGGGAGCGGAAGCGGGGATCGTCTGCTCGACGTGCTCGGTGCTCATGCGTCCACGCTAACGCGGATACCGGACATGCCCTCTCGGAGTTCCGGAGAACGCGTGACCCCAGTCAGCGGGTCAGGCTCGCGATCAGTCGGCCCCGGCGTCGGGAACCGCGTCCCACTCGTCGCCGTACCGCGACAGCACCGACCAGCGGTCGACCGGCCAGGTGATCACGAACGCCCGGCCGACGATGTCCTCGACCGGCACGTTGCCGTGGACGCGCGAGTCGGCGGAGTTGTACCGGTTGTCACCCATGACCCAGACACGACCGTCCGGCACCGTGATCGAGAAGTCCTCGCCGGAGACCCGGTCCACGTCCGCCGGCAGGCGCACGTACGGCTCGTCCACCGCGTGCCCGTTGACCGACAGCCGGCCCTGGGCGTCGCAGCACTCGACCCGGTCCCCCGGCAGCCCGATCACGCGCTTGATGAGGTCCTCGCCCTGCCCCGGGGCGAGCCACGCGTTCGGGTCGCGGAACACGACGACGTCACCGCGCTCGAGCGACATGACATCGGGCACGAGTTCGTTCACGAGGACCCGGTCCCCGACGAGCAGGGTGTCCTCCATCGACTCGGACGGGATGTAGAACGACCGCACCAGGAACGCCTTGACCAGGAAGGACACGACGAGCGCCGCCACCACGATCACCACGAGGTCACGCAGGAACCGGGCCGTGGACCGACCACGGGTCTGCTCGGTCGCGGCCGACGGATCTGTCTCGCTCAATGGGTGACCACGACCTTCACGACGGAGATGACGAGCGCGACGGCGGCGAGCAGGACGCCGCCCCAGAGCCCGAGGAACGACGGCTGCTTGCCGCGGAACCGCTGGAGGAACACCCCGACCAGGCCGATGCGGACGACCAGGATGACGACCGCGGCGGTCTGCGCCCACTCGGCCGGGACCCAACCGATCCACGCGGCCGCGTAGAGGACGGCGGGGATGAGTCCTGAGGTCGCGATCGGGTTGGCGTTCCGGGTGATCACCGCCACGGACTCCCGCCGTGCCGTGTCGTCGGCGGTGTCCCCGATCGCGTGTGCCACGAGGTGCGCGAGCACGTGCGCGAGGTACGTCAGCACCGCCGTCGCCAGCACGGTGAGCACGGCTGCTCCGTGGTGGATCTGTTCGGGCGAGACCGCGATCGCGACGGCGAGCACGGTGATGTTGCCGTAGATGTACGACGACATCCGGTCACGGACGTGCGCGACCGGCAGGTCCTGGGGTCGAGGGCGACCGCGGCGTTCGGGGGGCATCGGTCCATCTTGGCCCGTTCCCGCCGGTCGGGCTGACGAGCAACCGGGTGCGATGGCAAACTCGTCCCGGCCGCGCACCGACGCACGGTCGGGACGGAGGCCCGGATGACCAACCGCAGACCACTCGCCCTGGTGACCGGGGTCGGCCGCCGCGCCGGCATCGGTGCCGCGATCGCGACCCGCCTGGCGGCGGACGGCTGGGACCTCGCCCTGAGCTGGTGGGGCCCGTACGACGAGCGCGTGCACGGAGCCGCGGACCCGGAGGGGGTGGACGCGGTCGTGTCCGAGTGCGCGGCGGCGGGTGCAGCCGTGACGCGCCTCCCGGTCGACCTGGCCGACGCCGAGCAGGCGGCCGCGCTCGTCGGCCGGGCCGAGGCGGAGGCGGGCGCCCCGGTGACCGCGGTCGTCATGTCGCACTGCGAGTCCGTGGACTCGGACTTCGCGACGACGACGGTGGAGTCCTTCGACAGGCACCTGGCCGTGAACGTGCGGGCGCCGTTCCTCATCGTGCAGGCCTATGCGCGCCGGCTCCGCGAAGGGGCCGACGCACCCCTCGACCGGCGACGCGTGATCGCCCTGACGAGCGACCACGTCGGCTTCAACCTGCCGTACGGGACGAGCAAGGGCGCACTCGACCGCCTCGTCGTCGGTGCCGCGATCGAACTCGGGGACGTGCGGGTCAGCGCGAACACCATCAACCCGGGGCCGAACGACACGGGGTGGATGACCGATGAGATCCGGCAGGCCGCCGTGGACCAGACCCCGCTCGGACGTGCGTCGACACCTCGGGACACGGCCGCGCTCGTCGGCTTCCTGTGCGGGCCGGACGGCGGGTGGGTGAACGGGCAGCTGCTCAAGACGGACGGCGGGTTCAGCGCGAAGTAGTGTTTCGTTGACGTGTCACCGAATCCGGCGCACACTGAGGGCATGCACTCGCAGGACCTCCTCGCCGCGGACACCGGGATGGGCGCCGTCACGCTCCGGGTCGCCGACCTCGACGCGATGACGGCCTACTACCGGGACGGCGTGCGACTGACGGTGCTCGCGCAGGAGGGCGGCCGGGTGGTGCTCGGACGACCGGCCGCCGGCACTGCCGGCGCCACCGGAGGCGGCCCCCTCACCGTGCCGGTCCTCGTCCTCGAGCACGAGCCGTCGCTCCGGAACGCCGGACCGGGGCAGGCCGGACTGTTCCACACCGCCGTCCTCTTCGACACCCGGGCCGACCTCGCCGCCGCGCTGTACTCCGTCGCCACGACCTACCTGCGGTCCTTCACCGGCAGCGCCGACCACCTCGTCAGCAACGCGTTCTACTTCACCGACCCCGAGGGCAACGGCGTCGAGCTCTACTGGGACCGCGACCGGACGCAGTGGTCGTGGACGCACGGCTCGATCGACATGGACACCGTGTACATCGATCCGAACGCCTTCCTGCAGGAACACCTGACCGCCGATGCGCTGGAGGACGCAGCCTCCCGGCCGGGGCGCGTCGGCCACGTGCACCTGTCGGTCGGGGACGTCGCCGCCGCGGAGGCCTTCTACGTCGACACGCTCGGCTTCGAGACCACCGCGGCGATGGGCGGGCAGGCGTTGTTCGTCAGCGCCGGCGGGTACCACCACCACATGGCGATGAACACGTGGAACTCGCGCGGGGCCGGACGCCGCCAGCTCGCCCTCGGGTTGGGCCTCGTGCGCATCGAGGTGCCGGCCGACGACGACCTCGGTGCACTCACCGCGCGCATGCGGGACGCCGGGGTGCAGGCCGCGGACGACGGTCGGACGGTCGCGTTCGAGGACCCCTGGGCGAACCGCATCGAGGTGACCACCGCAGGACGCGGGTGAGCCGTCGGGCGCGAGCTGGGCCTCCCGGCCGGGTGCGCGGGCCAGCCGCTCGGTGCCCGGGGCCCTCTGGCCCGGGTGCGCGGGCTGGCGGTTCCGGGTCGCGGCCACGGCCGGGAGGCTCGTGTCGGGTGTCGGGTGTCGGGTGTCGGGTGTCGGGTGTCGGGTGTCGGGTGTCGGGTGTCGGCTGTCCGGTCTCCGGTGCCCTCGCATCGAGGGTCCCGTGTTCGCTCGGGTCAGCGGGTGCGGAAGTAGCGGTGCAGCGCCCGCTCGCGCACGAGGGGAACGGCCGCCGCACCTCCTGCGACCGCTCCGACGAGTCCGAGCCCGCAGAGGAGCGCGGCGCCCTCGACGATGGGCAGTCCGTCACCGGACGGGAGGCCCCGGACCAGCACCACGGACACGGCGAGCGCCAGGAGGGCGCCGATCGCACCCCACACGAGGTGCTGCACGGCGACGCCCAGTGCCTGCGCCGCTGTGCTGACGCCGACATGCCGGTCAGAGGCGATCGGCAGTCGCCGACGGAACACGGCTGCGCTCCCGACGGCCAGCCCGAGTCCGAGCGCCGCGCCCTCCAGCAGGTTCGGGGCCGGCAACCGGCTCGGGGCGAAGGCCGTTCCGGAACGCGGGTTGAGTTGTCCCAGCGTCGACCGCTCGCCGTCCTCGGAGCCCTTCGCCGGCAGCAGCGTCCGCCGCAGGGCCGCGCCGGCCGTCTCGTCCTCCGGCCAGGTCGTCGCCCAGCAGGCGTCGAAGGGTGCGTCGTCGACAGCGGTCGGCGCCAGGACCGCGTACGCCAAGTCGGGGTCACGGCCGTCGTCCGGGTACGAGTAGACGCCCGCGACCGGGACCGGTCCGTCCGGTGTCACGATCTGCTCGCCCGGTCGGACGCCCAGCTCCTCGGCCACATCCGGTGCGACGACGACACCCGGACCGCCGGTCGTCCCGGTGACGCTGAACAGCGCGGTCGCCCCGCTCGTGACCTCGTAGGTCGGGATCGAGGTCCCCGGGAGCGCTGCGATGAGCACGCCGTCATCGAGCCGACGGAACGCCCCGGCTGCGAGGACGTCCGGCTCGTCCACGAGGGCCGAACACGTACGGCCGTCGATCCGACCCGCCGCGGTGAAGACCTGGGTCGCCGCTCCGGACGCCACCCACTCGGCAGCAGCGCGGACGTCCCCGGCGATGGTCAGGGTCCGGAGGCCGACCACCCCGCCGAGCAGCGCCGCGAGGACGACCGCGCACGCCACCGCAGCGCCCGCCCCCGTCGCGAGGTCACGCCATGCCTCGCGCACCACCTCGGTCACCGGCATGGTCGGCCGCGTCACCGGAACGTCCCGAGGTCGAGGACGTCACCGCACGCAGCCCGCGTCGCGTCGTCGTGCGTCGCGACGACGACGGTCGTGCCGGCGGCTGCGAGTCCGGCGATCACGCCGTTCACCTCCGCCGCGGTCGTCCGGTCGAGCTGGGCGGTCGGTTCGTCGACGAGCATCAGCGTCGGCGCCGCAGCGACACCGCGGGCGAGCATCAGCCGTTGCGCCTCGCCTCCGGACAGCTCGCGGAAACGCGCAGTCGCTCGGGGTGCCAGGCCGAAGCGCTCGAGGATCGTCCGCGCCCGCTCCTCGGCTGCACGTCGGCGCAGCCCGCTTGCGAGCAGTGGCAGGGTCACGTGGTCGAGGGCCGTGCGCCGGGCGACACCGTGCGGGTTCTGGAACACCCAGAGCACGGCCGCGTCGTCGGGCAGCTCCACGCGTCCCGACGTCGGGGTGGTCATCCGCGCGAGGATCGCGAGCAGGGTCGACTTGCCGGAGCCACTCGGACCGATGAGCGCCGTCACCGTGCCGTCGTCGAACGTCCGGTCGACGCCGTGGAACAGCTCGGTCCCGTTCGGCCACCGGTGCCCGACCCCGTGGAGGCTCACCGGCATGACCGTCCGGTGTCCGGTGCGGCGCGGACTCGGGCAAGCGCCGCGTGCCCAGGCGTCCCACCCGTTTCGACCCGGACGAACGACTGTCCGAGCTCCGAGCCGACCACCTCGACCGGGAGCGGATCGCCGGTCACCGGTTGGACGCACGCGTGGTGGTCCCGGACGTCCCAGAGCGCGCTCGGCGGGACGACGGCGACCTCGAGTGGCTCGGCGAGCGACCACGTCGCCGGCAGCGTCGGGACGCCGTCCGCAGAAGCAACGGTGGCGGCGTACTCCGGCAAGGCACCGATCTGCGCGAGCGCGTCCGGGTCGGCCACCACACCGTTGTCGTCGACGGCCGCGCGCAACTGCCCGACGGAGATCTCGCGTGCGCCAGCCACTGTCTCCGTCGGGAGCTGTTCGATCCGGGCACCTCGCAGCTCCGCGGGCAGTTCGACGAGTGTGCCGTCGGCGTCGACCGGCGCTCCGACCACCGCGGTACACGTCCGGACCGTCGCCTCGGCCGCCGGGATCCAGGCGAACACCGAACGCTCGATCGTGTCGTCCGGGACCGCTGCCCGGGGGACGTCGTGGGACAGGAGGAACGACCTCGCCGCCCGGAGCGTCCCCGGTCCGACGATGCCGTCGACCGCGATCGTCGACCCGAGTCGGGCGAGCTCCTGTTGCAGGCCACGCACGTCCGCGCCCCGGTCGTCGACCCGGAGGTCCCGGAACAGCGGCGTCCCGCTCGCGAGCGCGATGACCGGCACGTCGTCGACCCGGGCGACCTCCGAGCCGCTCCGGAGGAACCCGCCCGTCGAACACGACGAGGACGTCACGATGCCGGTCCGGCTCGTCACCACCGATCGGGGCGCGCCGGTGTCGAGCGCGAGTTGCACCTGGTGCTCGTCGGCGTCCGTCCGGTTCGTCACCGTGACGGTCTCGGCCGGGGTCGCCGTCTCCAGGGCGGCGGGCGGATCCGTCGGCAGTGCGACGACCGCTCCGACCGCAGCAGCCGCAGCGACGAGGAGGCTGCCGAGACCGATGAGCGAGCCGGACACCGCCGTACGGCGCTGCCGACTCACGGTTCCCGCCAGACGCCGAGCGGATCGAGCCGGCACTGCACCGCGGCCGGCGCGTACTCGTCGAACGAGAACACCCCGGCGTCGCCCTCGGTCCGCCACTTCCGCTCGGTGTAGTCCTTCCCGACCAGACCGGCTCGCCGCAGACACGCGACGGTGATCTTCGCCTCGTCCTGCTTCTCCGGGTTCCGCCGGGTCTCCTCGAAGAGCATCGTCACGTACTCGTCGTACCGTTCCTCGCACGCGCGGAGGACCGGGTCGGAGCGCTCGAAGAAGTCGTCGGGGTACCTCCCGTCGAGCGCGGTCAGGTCGAAGCCCCCGTCCGGGTCGTACTCGATCCCGTACCCGGAGTCGGCGAGGCACCGGCTGACCCGGTCGTGCGCGTCCTCGAGCTCGGCGACGGTGACCTGCCCGTCGTCGAGGACGGCGGCTTCGTAGGCCGAGACACCGTGGTCGAGTGCTTCCCGGAACTCGTCCGCCCACGGCCCGGCAGCGTGCAGGGACGCGCTCGACGACCCGCGGTGTGGACCCGACGCACCGTCCGACGCGCACGCGGTGAGGACGAGCGAGACCACGGCCGCGCCCGCGACGACCGCCGACGCGCGGCGGTGCTCTCGGCGCACCGTCTACCTGGCCGTCATGCCGTAGGAGACGACGTTCGCCCAGCACGCTCGCTGGGACGACCAGCGCGATCGGCCGACCCAGTCGCCGTACTTCGACTTCGCGTTCCGGATCGCGTTCCAGTGCCGAGCGCTCGAGCAGGTGTTGTTCTTGCCCTTCAGCAGACTCACCGAGCCGTAGCACGCGGCCGCATCAGCTGCCGGCGCCGCCGCCGCGTCGACCGCGAGCCCGCCGCTGATGATCGTCGCGACGACCACCAACCCCAGGACCGTCTTCGTGACCATCCGTTCTCCTTCCGCTCCTGCGAGCCCTCTCGCAGGCGGTTCGACGGTAGGACGGAACGCGGCCGGAACACCAGGAATCCGTATGCAACATACCACGCAGTCGGCGCCCCGCTCCCCCACTCCCATCGGGGCCGGGCAGGATGGTGCGATGACTGACGACATCCGGTGGGAGGTGGTCGAGGAGAGCGCGCTGACGCTCACCGACCACGAAGCGATCGCGGCGATGCTGGCGCAGGCCTTCCCGAGCTGGTCGCACTGGTACGTCGGCGGCCGGAGCTGGGCGGGGATGCAACCCGAACGACGGGTGGTCGGACGCACCGAGGACGGTGTCGTCCTGGCCCACGTCGGCATCCGGCGGATGTTCGTCACGGTCGGCGGCGAAGACGTCCTGGTCGGCGACACCGGCCTGGTCGGGGTCGCTCCGCGGCTCCAGGGCACCGGTGTCGGTCGGGAGCTGATGGACCGCGTGCACGACGTCCTCGACGGCCTCCGCGTGCCGTACGGGTTCCTCGGCGCGGGTGAGGACCGCATCCCGTTCTACGCGCACATGGGCTGGCACGAGTTCCCCGAGGCGGTCGGCACCTTCAGCGCCTTCACGGCGGACGGGGCCGGCGTCTCGGAGACCGAGCAGGGCGGGTGGATGGTCCGTCCGGTCACGGCCCGGCTCGAGGACTGGCCGGAGGGCCCGATCCTCCTCAACGGCCAGCAGGTCTGACGCGCGGGCACCTGTCCCTGCTGCGGACGCCGTCGACGCGCCCGACGCCCGACGCCGACCGGTCACGGAACGTCGCACCGAGCCTCCCGAACCGACGCCTTGCGGCCACTCGGCGGACCCGAACGGGGAGTCGTGTCCCCTCGGCGCGAGGACCCGGAGCGCCCCACCACACGTGCCGCCTGGTCACGAAGCGTCGCTCCGGAGCTCCCGGACCGACACCCCGTGCCCGCTCGGCGGAAGTGAGCGGGGAGTCTCGACCACTCGGCCGTGCCGGCGGCGGGCCCGGACGCGGCCGGACACACGGGAGGCGCGGTGCCAGCTGGCACCGCGCCTCCCGTCCGTCAGGTGGTGACGACTACGCCTCGACGGCGACCTTCTCCGGGTCCTCGTTCGAGCCCGGCGCGGTCGGCACGACCGCGGCACGCACGCGCGCACCGAGGTCGGGGTCGACGTTCGTCCAGTACGCGAAGACGCGCTCGCGCAGGTCGTCGCGCGTCACCTTCGAGACGTGCCCGGCGATGTTGCCGACCAGGCGCTCACGGGCGGCGTCGTCCAGGACCTCGCGGTAGAGCGTGCCGGCCTGCCCGAAGTCGTCGTCCTCGGGGTGGAGCGTCGCGGCGGAGCGCTGCAGCGCGCCGTCGGACTCCCAGCCCGGCACGTCGTCCGTGGCGTTCGGGTCGGCGTGCGCGCCGCCCTGGGTGTTCGGCGCGTACACCGGCACCTCGGCCTTCTGGAAGTCGAAGCGCATGGCGCCGTCCTTCGAGTACGAGTGCACCTCGTTCTTCGGGGCGTTCACCGGCAGCTGCGCGTGGTTCGTGCCGACGCGGTAGCGCTGGGCGTCCGCGTAGCTGAAGATGCGCGCGAGGAGCATCTTGTCCGGGCTCGCCGCGATGCCGGGCACGAAGTTCGACGGCGCGAACGCGGCCTGCTCGATCTCGGCGAAGTAGTTCTCCGGGTTGCGGTCGAGCTCCATCGTGCCGACCTCGATGAGCGGGTAGTCCGCGTGCGGCCACACCTTCGTCAGGTCGAACGGGTTGAAGCGGTAGCTCTCGGCGTCCGCGTACGGCATGACCTGCACCTTGAGCGTCCACTTCGGGAAGTCACGGCGCTCGATGGCCTCGTAGAGGTCGCGGATGTGGAAGTCGGCGTCCTCACCGGCGATGCGGTCGGCGTCCTCCTGCGTCAGGGTCGCGTGGCCCTGCTCGGTGAGGAAGTGGTACTTCACCCAGAAGCGCTCGCCCTCCGCGTTGATCCACTGGTAGGTGTGCGAGCTGAAGCCGTCCATGTGCCGCCACGAGGACGGGAGGCCTCGGTCGCCCATGAGCCACGTCACCTGGTGCGCCGACTCCGGCGAGAGGGTCCAGAAGTCCCACTGCATGTCGTGGTTGCGGAGGTGACTGCCCGGCAGGCGCTTCTGCGAGCGGATGAAGTCCGGGAACTTGATGCCGTCGCGGATGAAGAACACCGGGGTGTTGTTCCCGACGAGGTCGTAGTTGCCCTCTTCGGTGTAGAACTTCAGCGCGAAGCCGCGGGGGTCGCGCCAGGTGTCCGGGGAGCCCTGCTCGCCGGCGACGCTCGAGAAGCGCGCGAGCATCTCGGTCTGCTTGCCCGGCTGCAGGAACGCGGCGCGGGTGTACTGCGACACGTCGTGCGTGACGGTGAAGGTACCGAAGGCGCCACCGCCCTTGGCGTGCACGACGCGCTCCGGGACGCGCTCGCGGTTGAACTGCGCGAGCTTCTCGACCAGGTAGTGGTCGTGGAGGGCGAGGGGGCCGTCGGCCCCGACACCCATGGAGTGCTGGTCGCTGGAGACCGGAGCCCCGCTGTTGGTGGTGGTGGTGGGCGTGTTCTGGTCGGACACGGTTCCTCCTCGGTGGAACGGTTGGTTCGGTCAGGGTGGCTCGGGTTGGTCTGGTGGCTCGGGTTGGTCTGGTGGCTCGGGTTGGTCTGGTGGCTCGGATTGATCGGGCGGCGCCGGAGCGCGGGCACGCCGATGAGAGGCCTGCCGGGAGGCCCGTCCCGCGCCGGCGGTCAGCGCACGCCGGGTGCGGTGCCGGTCGGTACGGTGTCGTCCGGTCCGGCCGCGGCGAGCGCGGCGTCGGTCGGCGTCTCGGTGTCGTCCGCCCGCTCGGCCGCAGCGCACCGCGCGCAGATGCCCCAGTAGGTGACCTCGGCGGTGGTGACCGCGAAGCCGTGGGTCTCCGACGGCGTCAGGCACGGGGCGTGCCCGACGGCGCAGTCGACGTCGCCGATCGCCCCGCACATGGTGCAGACGATGTGGTGGTGGTTGTCCCCGGTCCGGCGCTCGTACCGCGCGGGACTGCCGGCGGGTTCGATCCGACGCACGAGCCCCGCGCCGGTGAGCGCGTTGAGGACGCCGTACACCGCCTGGTGGCTCGTCGTCGGGAGTTCGGCCGCGAGGGCACCGACGAGGTCGTCCGCGGTGGTGTGCGGCGACGCCTCGATCGCACGGAGCGCGGCGAGCCGAGGCGCGGTGACCCGGAGTCCGGCTCCGCGGAGGAGTTCGGCGTCGTCGACCATGCGGAGCCCTTCTCTTGCAGCGTTCAAGACAACGCCCACAGTACACGGCGGATGCACCCCCGATGCCACCGACGCATGCGTGTCGCGGAATACGATGTGTCACGATCCGGTCGCGATCACCTGAGCATCACTCGGATGGGGTGGGACGACCGGTAGCGTCCAGCCATGTCCACGCAGCAGGCCGGCACGTCGCCGGCGAACACCGCTCGGGACGCCCGGGGGACCATCGCACAGCGGGACCTGGTCGTCGACCTCATCCGGACGGCCTGCGTCGTCCTCGTCGTCGTCGTGCACGTCACGATGGTCGGGGTCGGGTCGGACGCCTCCGGTCTCCGAGTGACCAGTCCGCTGCAGGAACTGCCGTGGTACGTCGGTGCCACCTGGGTCGGACAGGTGATGCCGCTGTTCTTCGTGGTGGGCGGCTTCGCGAGCGCCGTCGGGTGGCGCAGCACCGTCGCCCGGGCACCGACCGGCGGCGACCCGGCGCGCGACTTCGTGGCCACCCGGCTCGTGCGGCTGTTCCGCCCCGCGGTCCCCCTCTTCGTGGTGCTCGCCGTCGGCCTCGGGATCGCCACCGCACTCGGCACGCCTGCCGAGCTGCTCGACGAACTCGCGTTCGGCATCGGGTCCCCGCTGTGGTTCCTGGCGGCGTACGGCATCACGCAGTGCTGCGTGCCGGTCATGGCCCGGCTGCACGCGCGTGCACCGTGGCGGACGCTGCTCGTGCTGCTCCTGCTCGCGGCCGCGGTCGACGCGGTCCGGCTGGCGAGCGGCATCGCCGAGGTCGGGCTCCTCAACCTCGGCCCGGTGTGGCTCTTCGCCCAGCAGCTCGGGTTCCTGTGGGTCGACGGCTGGTTCGCCCGCCGGTCCCGCGCCCTGCTGCTCGGCGTCGCGGCCGTGGCGTACGCGCTGCTCGTGCCCCTGACGTCCGTCGGGCTGTGGGCACCGGACATGCTGCAGGACCTCAACCCGCCGATGCTCCCGCTGGCGTTCCTCGCGGTCGGGCAGGCGTGTCTCGTGCAGGTCGTGCACGCGCCCCTGACGCGACTGATGGCGACCCGCCCCGCGCAGGCCGTCGTGTTCCTGCTCGGCCGCGACGGCATGACGATCTACCTGTGGCACCTGCCGCTGTTCATCCTGCTCAACGGCATCGGCCTGCTCGTCGGCCTGCCGTTCCCGTCGCCCGGTTCGGGTCCGTGGTGGGCGACCCGCCCGGTCGCGGTGGTCGTGCTCCTCGCCGTGGCCCTCGGCGTCGCTCGCCTGGTCCGCCGCTCGGACCGCCCGCTCCCCCGCCTGACGCCCGGGTCGGACCGCCCCGGGTGGCCGCTCGTGGCGGTCGGTGCCGTGTGCACGATCGGCCCGGCCTTCGCGGTCATGCAACTCCACCTCTCCTTCCCGCTGGCGCTCGTCGGCGCGGTCGCGATCCCGGTCGGTGTCCGGCTCCTCACGCGGACGGTGCCGGCGTCGGTGTCGACGCCCGGAGCGTCGGCGACCAGACTGCCGGGCGCGGGGACCGTGTAGGGAGCCTCGTCCGCCGGAGCCGTGTCGGGCCTCCCGTCCGGAGGAGGACGACTCCCGCAGCGCAGCCCCGGCAAGCACCGCACGCCGTCACCCTCCGAGTTCCGGAGCACCTGGCAGGCCGACCCCGTGGCGACGGCGCTCGTCGCGGTCACGGCCGTGGTCCACGGCCGCCGGATCCTCGTCGGCCGCCGCCGCGGCGAGCCCTGGCGGTGGTGGCGGACCCCGGCGTTGCATTGCCCGTGCTCCTGCGGCTCCGCGGCTCCGGCCGGCACGCCGGAGCCCCGGCCCCTCGTGCGAGGGACCGGGGCTCCGGCGGTGCGCTATGGCGCTGCGTCGTGCGACTACGCGCCCGCGTGCCTGCCGTGGTGCTCGGTGGTGGCGGGCTCCTCCTCGGCGGTGGCGGGTGCCGGCGCCGAGGCGTGCGCGGCGACGTGGTCCCGCTGCCCCGTTGCGGGACGGCCCTCGACCGCTCCGCCGTCGGGCTGCGTGGCGACCGCGCCGGTCTGCTTCCACGCGGCCGTCTGCTTCGGCTTCGTCAGGAACAGGGCCGCGACGATCGCCGCGATGAGCACGACGGCCGGCAGGACCAACGACTGGCCCATCGCCCGCGAGAACGGGTCGAGCAGGAAGCCCGGCAGCGACCCCGTCTGCTCGGCGCTGATGCCGGAACCGCCGGACTGACTGGGGAACTCCGCGCGGATACGGGCCTCCATGAGGGCCGCGATCCCGGCGGAACCGAGCACTGCGCCGATCTGGCGGGTGGTGTTGTAGACGCCCGAACCGGCGCCGGCGAGGCGCGGCGGCAGGTTGCGCGTGGCGGAGACGGAGAGCGGTCCCCACATGCAGGCGTTCGCGAGCCCGAGGAGCGCGCTCGGCAGGAGCACCCAGCCCCAGTCGGCGTTCGCCGCGATGAGGGCGCCGAACCAGAACAGCCCACCGGAGAAGCAGGCGAGGCCGAACGAGGCGACCCAGCGCGGGCTCCAGGTGTTCAGCCGCTTGCCGACGTAGGGCGCGAGCGCGGCCGAGAGGACGGCCTGCGGGACGAGGAGGAGCGCGGCCTGCGTCGGCGAGAACCGGAGCACGTCCTGCGCCCACAGCATGATCGGCAGCGCGAACGACGCGATGGCGACGCCGACCGCGGTGATCGCGATGTTGGCGAGGGTGAAGTTGCGGTCCTTGAACAGGCCGAGCGGGAGGAGCGGCTCGCCCTTCTGCACGCCCTGCCAGACGACGAACGCGACGAGCACGACGATGCCGGCGATGATGAGCGACCAGACGGAGATCGGTCCGGTGATGACGCCCCAGTCGTAGGTCTCGCCCTCCTGGATGCCGAAGACGAGCAGGAAGAGCCCGACCGCGGACAGCACGACCCCGAGCAGGTCGAAACGGTGACGGTTCGTGGCGAAGGACGGCACGAACTTCTGCGCGAGCACGAACGCGACGATCCCGACGGGGACGTTCACGAAGAAGATCCACTCCCAGCCGAAGCCGTCGACGAGCAGGCCGCCGAGGATCGGGCCCACGAGCGAGGCGACACCGGCGACGGCGCCCCACAGGCCCATGGCGGCGCCACGGTTCTGCGGCGGGAAGATGCGGGTGATGACGGCCATCGTCTGCGGGGTCATCATCGCGGCGCCGAGGCCCTGCACGACGCGGGCGAGGATGAGCATCTCGATCGAGCCGGCGAGCCCGCACCAGAGGCTGGCGAGGGTGAACACGACGAGGCCGACCTGGTACAGCACCTTCGGGCCGAACCGGTCACCGAGGCGACCCGTGATGAGCAGCGGGACGGCGTACGCGAGCAGGTAGGCGCTCGTCACCCAGATGACGGCGTTGATGTCCGCGTCGAGGGCCGTCGCGATGGTCGGCGTCGCGACCGAGACGATCGTCGAGTCGACGAGGATCATGAAGAAGCCGACGACGAGCGCCCAGAGCGCTGGCCACGGCTTCTTGCCGTGCTCCAGGTCGGCGGCGGCGGATGCGGATGTCATCGGGTGGTGTCCTTGCTGGTCTGGAGGGGTGTTCCGGAGAGGGCCGGGCCCTCCCAGGGGATGTCGCCGCCGTCGAGGCGGTCGGCGACGGCGGTGAGCCAGTCGATCTGCGCCGTGAGCACGGCCCGGGCGTAGGCCACGTCGAGCCAGTAGCGCTCGGCGAGGCCCTTGGCCTGGAGGCCCGCGATCGCCTCGTCGTGCCCGTCGCGTTCGGCGCGCAGTGCGTCGATCCGGGTCCGGAAGGCGGTCACCGCCTCGGGGGCGGGCAGGTTGTCGACGTGGGACACCGCGAGTCGGAACTGCGGGTACTCGTCGGTCGGCTCGGCGACCATGCGGCGGAGGCCCGCCTCGAGCGCCGTGCGTCCGGCGTCCGTGATCGCGTAGGTGGTCCGCTCGGGCCGGTTGCCCGCGCGGTCGGTGCCGACGACCTCGGCGTACCCGAGGTCCGCCAGGCGGCCGACCTGGTGGTAGAGCGTGCCCGGTCGGACCTTGACGTTCCGGTCCTCGCGACGCTGCAGCATCGTCTGGAACATCTCGTAGGGGTGCATCGGCGCCTCGGCCAGGAGGCCGAGTGCCGCGAACGCCAGGGGCGTCAGGTCGGGCACGGGTCCTCCGGGTGTTCGATGCCGATTGTTCGAAGTGGAACATACGCCTTCGAAGAGTCATCCACAACTGCTCCGGCGGGTCGTGGGCGGCACCTAGACTGTTCTCGTCCCCACCCGACCCCTGTGCTGGAGTGAACACGTGCCAACGATCGTCGTCGAGGTCATGCCGAAGGCCGAGATCCTCGACCCCCAGGGCAAGGCGGTGGGCAACGCCCTCGCCCGCCTCGGCAAGAACGACCTGACCAACGTCCGCATCGGCAAGCGATTCGAGGTGTCCGTCGACGGCCCCGTCGACGACGCCAAGCTCGCCGAGGTCCGCGAGATCGCGGTGGACGTCTTCTCGAACGCCGTCATCGAGGACGTCGTCTCCGTGAGCGTGGTCGAGTGACGATGCGCATCGGGGTCATCACCTTCCCCGGCTCGCTCGACGACCGCGACGCCCAGCGCGCGGTCCGCCTCGCCGGCGCCGAGCCCGTCGCGCTCTGGCACGGCGACCACGACCTGCAGGGCGTCGACGCGATCGTCCTCCCCGGTGGCTTCTCGTACGGGGACTACCTCCGTGCCGGAGCCATCGCCGCGAAGGCACCGATCATGGCCGAGGTCATCGACGTCGCCGGCAAGGGCATGCCCGTGCTCGGCATCTGCAACGGCTTCCAGATGCTCGCCGAGGCCCGCCTGGTGCCCGGCGCGCACACCCGGAACGCCCACCAGCAGTTCATCCGGCGCGACCAGGTACTCCGCGTCGAGAACGCCGACACCGCGTGGACCTCGGGCTTCGCCCCACAGCAGGAGATCACCATCCCGCTGAAGAACGCCGACGGCCGCTTCGTCGCCGACGCGGACGAGATCAAGCGCATCGAGGACAACGGCCAGGTCGTGTTCCGCTACGTCGGCGTGAACCCGAACGGGTCGATCGGCGACATCGCCGGCGTCTCGAACGAGCGCGGCAACGTCGTCGGCCTCATGCCGCACCCCGAGCACGCGACGGAGCCCGGGTTCGGCCCGGACACCCGCGCTGCCATGGCCTCCGGCACGGACGGCCTCACCTTCTTCACCTCCGTGATCGAGCGCGCGCTCGTCAAGTGACCGCGACTCCAGCGCCCGCGACTCCAGGAACAGGGAACGACAACACCGTGACCACGCCCGTCCGCCCGAAGCCCGACACCGTCCAGGACGCCGCCGAGACGCCCGACAAGGAGCAGCCGTACGCGGCACTCGGGCTCAAGGCGGACGAGTACGCGAAGATCCGCGAGATCCTCGGTCGCCGCCCCACCTCGGGCGAGCTGGCGATGTACTCGGTCATGTGGTCCGAGCACTGCTCGTACAAGTCGAGCAAGAACTACCTCCGGCAGTTCGGCCAGAAGGTCACGCCGGAGATGAAGAAGAACCTGATGGTCGGCATGGGCGAGAACGCCGGTGTCGTCGACGTGGGTGACGGCTGGGCGGTGACCTTCAAGGTCGAGTCGCACAACCACCCCTCCTACGTCGAGCCGTACCAGGGCGCTGCCACGGGCGTCGGCGGCATCGTCCGCGACATCATCTCGATGGGTGCCCGTCCGGTCGCGGTCATGGACCAGCTCCGCTTCGGCGCCATCGACCACGAGGACACCGCCCGCGTCGTGCACGGTGTCGTCGGCGGCATCTCGTTCTACGGCAACTGCCTCGGCCTGCCGAACATCGGCGGTGAGACCTACTTCGACCCGGTGTACCAGGGCAACCCGCTGGTCAACGCGCTCGCGGTCGGCGTCCTGCGGCACGAGGACCTGCACCTGGCGAACGCGTCCGGCGCCGGCAACAAGGTCGTGCTGTTCGGTGCGCGCACCGGTGGCGACGGCATCGGCGGTGCGTCGATCCTGGCGTCCGACACCTTCACCGAGGGCGGCCCGACCAAGCGTCCCGCCGTCCAGGTCGGCGACCCGTTCGCCGAGAAGGTGCTCATCGAATGCTGCCTCGAGCTGTTCCAGAAGGAGCTCGTCGAGGGCATCCAGGACCTCGGCGCCGCGGGCATCTCGTGCGCGACCTCCGAGCTCGCGAGCAACGGTGACGGCGGCATGCACATCTCGCTCGACGACGTCCTGCTCCGCGACCCGTCGCTCACGGCAGAGGAGATCCTCATGTCGGAGAGCCAGGAGCGCATGATGGCGGTGGTCCGCCCCGACAAGCTCGACGCCTTCCTGCAGGTCGTCGGCAAGTGGGAGGTCGAGACCAGCGTGCTCGGCGAGGTCACCGGCACCGGTCGTCTCGTCATCGACTGGCAGGGCCAGGAGATCGTCAACGTCGACCCGCGGACGGTCGCCGTCGACGGTCCGGTGTACGACCGCCCGGTGGCCTACCCCACCTGGATCGACGCGCTCCAGGCCGACGGCGCCGAGTCGCTCGACCGCCCGGAGACCGGCCCCGCCCTGAAGGCACAGGTCCTGCAGCTGCTCGGCTCCCCGAACCTGTCGTCGAAGAACTGGGTCACGAACCAGTACGACACGTACGTGCTCGGCAACACGGCGCTGTCCTTCCCCGACGACGGCGGCATGATCCGCGTCGACGAGGAGACCGGCCTCGGCGTCGCCATCGCCACGGACGCGAACGGCCGCTACTGCCAGCTCGACCCGAAGCAGGGCGCTCGTCTGGCCCTCGCCGAGGCGTACCGGAACGTCGCCGTCACCGGTGCCGTCCCGGCCGCCGTGACCGACTGCCTGAACTTCGGCTCCCCCGAGAACCCCGAGGTGATGTGGCAGTTCTCCGAGGCTGTCGAGGGCCTCGCAGACGGCTGCATGGAGCTCGGTATCCCGGTGACCGGCGGCAACGTGTCGTTCTACAACCAGACCGGTGACACCCCGATCCACCCGACGCCCGTCGTCGGCGTGCTCGGCGTGATCGACGACGTCGCCAAGCGGATCCCGTCCGGCTGGCAGGACGACGGCCACAACATCTACCTGCTCGGCACGACGAGCCTCGAGCTCGACGGGTCGGCATGGGCCGGTACCGTGCACGGGCACCTCGGCGGGCGTCCGCCGGCGGTGGACCTCGGGCGCGAGAAGGCGCTGGCGGAGCTCCTGGCCGCCGCGGCCGACGAGCAGCTGCTCACGAGCGCGCACGACCTGGCGGACGGCGGCCTCGGCCAGACCCTCGCCGAGTCGGTCCTGCGCTTCGGCCTCGGCGCCCGGGTCGTGCTGGACGAGCTCGAGTCCCGCGACGGCGTCGACACCGCGACCGCACTGTTCTCCGAGTCGACCGGCCGCGTCATCGTGACCGTGCGCCGCGAGGACGACGTCCGCTTCCAGGGCCTCTGCAACGGCCGGGGCTACCCGGTCCTGCGCATCGGCGTGACCGACGCCGCGTCGGGCTCGCTCGAGGTCCAGGGTGCGTTCGAGGCGACGATCGACGAGCTCCGCGACGCACACCGCGCCACGCTGCCGTCGCACTTCGGCGACGTCATCCAGGAGAACGTGACCGAGGGCTACGTGGGCCGCGGCCCGCTCGACTCGCACGGCGCGTTCTCGCCCCGCACGGACGCCTGAACCCGGTGCCGATCGTCACGCTGCCCTTCCAGGAGCTGGTCGACCGGTTCGGTCCGGTGCCGGACGGCATCGAGCTGGACGTCTGGGACGTCGAGGCGCCGTACGCCCGGGCCGAGCAGGTGGCCATCGCCTTCCTGCCGTTCTACTTCGGTGGGCGGCACCGGTGGCAGTACGTCCACGACCTGCCGAACCTCGAGCTGTTGCAGCTGCCGAGCGCCGGGTACGAGTGGGCGATCCCGCACGTGCCCGGCCACGCACACCTGGCGAACGGCCGCGGCATCCACGACGACGAGACGGCAGAGCTCGCGGTCGGCCTGGCGCTGACCTCCCTCCGCGAGATCGCGGCCTTCCAGTTCGACCGCGTCGAGCAGCGGTGGGACTCGCGGGAGACCCGGTCCCTCGCCGACCGTCGGGTGACGGTCGTCGGCTACGGGGCGATCGGTTCCGCCATCGCCAGCCGGTTCGAGGCGTTCCGCACCGAGGTCACCGTCGTCGCGCGCACCGCTCGGGAGCAGGACGGCCGCCGGGTGCACGCGTTCGGCGAGCTGCCGGAACTCGCCCGCACCACGGACGTGCTCGTGCTCATCGCCCCGCTCACCGACGAGACCGAGGGGCTGGTGGACGCGGACCTCCTCGCGGCACTGCCCGACGGGGCCCTCGTGGTGAACGTGGCGCGCGGCAAGGTCGTGGACACCGATGCCCTCGTCGCCGAGCTGCGGTCCGGCCGGCTCTCGGCAGCGCTCGACGTCACCGACCCGGAGCCACTCCCCGCCGACCACCCGCTGTGGACGACGCCGAACACCGTGCTCACGCCGCATGTCGGCGGGAACACGGACCTCAGCGTGCCGCGGTCCCTCGACCTCGTGCGTCGGCAGGTGTCGGCGCTGGTCGAGGGTCGACCGTTCGAGAACCTCATCGAGGTCCCCGTCCACCAGGGCTGAGCCCGCCTGCCGGACGCTGCCCGCGCCTCCCGGCCTCAGTCCTGCCGGAGCGGGACGACGCAGGTCGGGCTGCCGACGGCGATGTGTCCGACGGCGTCACCCGGCACACCGTCCGCGCCGACCGGCAGCACCGCGACGGCGTCCGACATCTGGTTCGCGACGAGCAGGTGGCCGGGCACGCGGGCGAAGTGCCGCGGCCACACACCCCCGGACGACGCCGAGCCGACCAGCCGGAGGTCGCCCCCGGACGCGTCGAACACGACGATCTGGTCGCGGCCCCGGACGGCCACCGTGACGAGGCCGTGCTCGTCCACCTCGACGTGGCTCAGGAGCGACCCGTCGACCGGGCCGTCGAAGGCGGCCGCCGAGCAGACTTCGCGGAGCGAACCGGATCCGTCGCGCCGCATCCGGTACACCCGGCCGTCGAGCTCACCGGCGACCAGGAGGTCCCCGTCGAACCACGCCATGTGCCGTGGGCCGGCGCCGGGCGTCAGGTGGTGGACGCGCACCGGCTCGATCGACACCGAGGCGGCATCGGCCTCGACGCGGAACTCGTGCAGGGCGTCGGAGCCGAGGTCGGCGACCAGGACGGTCCCGTCCGGGGTGGCGACCGACTGGTGGGCGTGCGGGCCCTCCTGGCGGTCCTCGACCGGTCCGGTCGCGTCGGGTAGGAGCACGGTCGTGACGGCCGCGTCCGGGAGGACCGCCGACACCCCGGTCCCCCGACCGGCGATCCCGTGCCCCGACGCTGCGGCGTCCGTGGTGGTACCCGTGCCGTCGGTGCCGCCGACGATCCCGTCGCTGGCGGCGACGGAGGCCGCGTACGACTCCGCTGCCTCGAGCGACACCGCCGTGACCGTGCCGGAGACGTAGTTCGTGACGACGAGCGCACCGGACGGATCGACCCGGATGTGGCAGGGCGCGTCCCCGCCGGCGGGCGCGTCCCAGAGGTGCTCGAGCGCGGTGCCGGATCGACGGAACGCGTGGATGCCGCCGTCGGTCGTCTCCGAGACGGCGTACACGCGGTCGCCGGACACGGCGAGGAAGGACGGGTCGTCCAGCACCGCGACCGTCGACGCGACGAGGGAGGGCGCGCTGGCGGGGCCGGCGGACTCGACGGAGCCGACGGGGCCGACGGGGCCGACGGGGCCGACGGGGCCGACGATCGAGATGCCGGTCGCGGTGCCGCCGCCGGTCGCCGTGTAGGACCCGACGAGCAGGTGCAGGTCGGGCAGGGTCACAGCTCGCCGACCGCGATGCGCTCGTGGTGGTGGATGACCTCGGCGACGATGAAGTTGAGGAACTTCTCCGCGAACGCGGGGTCGAGGTGCGACTCCGCCGCGAGGGACCGCAACCGAGCGACCTGGATCTGCTCACGCGAGGGGTCGGCCGCCGGCATGCCCGCCGCGGCCTTGAGGTACCCCACCCGCTGCGTGTACTTGAAGCGCTCGGCGAGCATGTGGATCACGGCGGCGTCGATGTTGTCGATGCTCTGCCGGATGCTCTGCAGTTCGGCGACGGCGTCCTCGTCGTTCGTGCTCGGGGCCTCGTTCATGCCCCGAGCCTACTGACCGAGCGCGGCCGGGACGAGGGCGGACCCGAGCACCCATCGACTGCTGAGATGATGTCCTCATGACGGTTCTGCTCGCGATCTCCGGCGTCTTCGCGGTCCTGGCGGGCCTCGTGCACGTCTACATCTTCTTCCTGGAGTCGGTCGCCTGGACGAGCCCGCGGGTGCGCCGCATCTTCGGCATCGCGTCCGACGCCGACGCGCAGGCCACGCGCGCGATGGCGTTCAACCAGGGCTTCTACAACCTGTTCCTCGCGATCGGGGCGGTCCTCGGCGTCGTGCTCGTGCTCGCGGACAACGGCGCGACCGGCTGGACGCTCGTCGTGTTCTCGTGCGCGAGCATGCTCGGTGCCGCGGTCGTCCTCGCCGGCACCGGCCGGAAGTACCTCAACTCCGCCTTCGTGCAGGGCTCGTTCCCGCTCATCGCGCTGCTCTTCGCGTTCCTCGCGTCCACGTTCGGCGCCTGACCGCGGGCGGCGCCCGGCGGGCGGCGCCCGCCGGGCGGCCCGGCGGCCCGACCGGCCCCGCACAACAGGAACCGGCTCGAACCGCGGATTCCCGTGGTTCGAGCCGGTTCCTGTTGTGCCGAGCCGATCGGCACCAAGCCGATCGGGAGGCGCACCCCACGACCGCAGGGCATCCGCCGGTCCGCCTGCGGGCCGCCCGGTGGTGGGTCGGCAGGCCGGGCGGCCGCCCGGCGGACCGCCGCCCGCCGGCCGCCGGCCGACAAGGGGGACCGCTCAACAGAAACCGGCTCGCACCGCGGATTCCCGCGGTGCGAGCCGGTTTCTGTTGTGCGGGGCCGACACGCACCGCGCGGGGCGCGCGGCGCGCCCCGCGCGCGGCGTCAGCCCAGCTTCGCAGCGAACTCGTCCGGCAGCCGCTCGAGCGCCCACTCGATCGCCGCGGTGGTCCCGAGCGAGAACGCCGTCGAGACGTCCGAGTCGTCGATCACGATCGCGTGCCCGGCCTCGACCGACGGCACCTTCTGGAAGAGCGGGTCGGCGGACGCCTTCGACGCCTCGACGTAGATCGGCAGCACGACGGTCAGGTCGGCGTCGAGCAGGTCGAGGTTCTCGTTCGACAGCGAGACGGAGAACTCCTTGCCCGCGGCATCGTCGATCGCCTTCGGGATCTCGAACCCGAGGTTCTGCATGAACGTGGCACGGCTGTCGCGGGAGGCGTAGACGCCGAACCCCTCGGACGTGTACGCGCCGATCGCCGCGGTCTTCCCCTCGAACTCGGGGTGCGCCTGGCGCGCGGCGGCGTAGGAGTCGTCGAGGTCACTGAGCAGCTTCTCGCCCTCGGACTCCTTGCCGAGCGCCTTCGCGATCATGTCGACCTGCTCGGTGGTGGACGTGAGGTAGTTCTCGCCGCCCTTCGGGATCGCGACGGTCGGGGCGATGGCGGACAGCTTGTCGTAGCGGTCCTTGTCGCCCGAGCTCTTGGTGTCGAGGATCACATCGGGGTCGAGCTTGAGGATCTCCTCGTAGCTGGGCTCGAGCGTGTCGATGATCTCCGGCGCCTTGTCGTAGGCGCCGTCGAGCCACGGGCCGACGCCCTCGCCACCGAAGGCGAGCCAGTCGCTGGCACCGACGGGCTGCACGCCGAGTTCGAGTGCGGTCTCGGCGTCACCCCAGCCGAGCGCCACGACGCGCTTGGGGGCCGAGTCGATCGTCGTGGTGCCGAGTGCCGTGGTGATGGAGACCGGGAAGGCCCCGTCGGACGAGCCACCGGCGGAGGACTCGGACGAGGACGGGCTCGA
The DNA here is from genome assembly GCF_003234855.1 of Curtobacterium sp. MCBD17_032. GTDB lineage: Bacteria > Actinomycetota > Actinomycetes > Actinomycetales > Microbacteriaceae > Curtobacterium. The sequence goes on along the minus strand of NZ_QKTO01000002.1, from coordinate 241,411 downwards.
CGAGGAGCAGCCGGCGAGCGCGAGGGAGGCGGCGACGACGGCACCGGCCGCGGCGAGCGCGCGCCCGAAGCGGCGCTTGGGGAGGGAGGTACGGATCACGAAGGGTAGCCTAACCTAAGCGGTCCGACGCCGGGAGTCCGCGCGACTATGCTGCCGCCGTGGCCGCCTTCCCCGACGCCGCCCGGACGCAGCTCGCCGTCCTCGGCTCCCCCGTCGCGCACTCCCTCTCCCCCGCGTTGCACGCTGCGGCCTACGAGGTCCTCGACCTGCCCTTCTCGTACGGGAGGCACGAAGTCGCGTCCGGCGGGCTCGCCGCCTTCGTCGCGGGGCTGGGTCCGGAATGGCGCGGGCTCAGCCTGACCATGCCGCTCAAGCGCGAGGTGCTGCCGCTCCTCGACCGGACGACCCCGCTCGTCGACGAGCTCGGCGTCGCGAACACGGTCGCGTTCCGGCAGGAGGGGTCGTCGGTCGTCCTCGCCGGAGCGAACACCGACGTCGAGGGGATCGTCCGTCCGGTCGCCGCACTCGGACATCTGCCCGGCGAGGCGACGATCCTGGGCGGCGGCGCGACCGCGGCGAGCGCCCTGGCTGCCTCATTGCGCCTCGGGGCCTCCCTGGTCCGGGTGTTCCTGCGCGACACCGGCAAGGCGGGCGACCTCGTCATGCTGGCCGCGCGGCTCGGGGTGACGCTCGAGGTGCACGCCCTCGACGACCTGTCGTCCGCCGGGCCGATGGGCTTCGTGGTGTCGACCCTGCCGGGAGGTGCCGCTGACGACCTGCCCCTCGTGCCGTCCGGACCGGACGCGGTGCTGTTCGACGTGGCCTACGAGCCGTGGCCGACCCGGGCCTCCACGGCGTGGACCGACGCGGGCGCCCGCGTGCTGAACGGCCTCGACATGCTCAGTGAGCAGGCCATCGGGCAGATCCGCTTCTTCCTGACCGGGGACGAGGACGAGCTCCTGCCGTCCGAGGCCGAGGTCCGCCGGGCGATGCGCGCTGCCGTGGGCCTGCCGCCGACGATCGGCTGATCCGGTCGCCGAGCACCACCCTGCACCGGGCACTCGAGACGCCCCGTCTGTCCTCGACACCGCCGAGTGGCCGAGGCGCCGCTCGATCCGGCGGGCTCGACGTCACACCCGGACCGGAGAGACGCCCCCGTCTGTCATCGACACCGCCGAATGACCGGGACGCCGCTCGATCCGGCGGGCTCGACGTCTCGCCCGGACCCGCGAAACGCCCCCGTCTGTCATCGACACCGCCGAGTGACCGAGACGCCGCCTGATCCGGCGGCGTCGTGCTCAGCTCGCGGCGTCTCGCGCAGACACCCCCGTCTCGCGGCAGCCCCCGCCGACGCCCCGTCTCGCGCCGGCACCCCGTCGCGAGATCAACCCGCGCAGACGCCCACGTGTCGCGGCGTTCCGCGCAGACGCCCCCGTCTCGCGGCGTTCCGCGCAGACGCCCCGTCTCGCGGCAGCCCGCGTGGACGCCCCCGTCTCGCCCACACCGGCCCGAGCCCGGTCGGTCAGGCCAGGACCCCGTCGACGTAGTACCAGCGGCCGGCCTCGCGCACGAAGTCGCTCGTCTCCTCGAGCGTCCCGCGCTCGGTGTCGGTGCGCCACCACGCGCGGAACGTGACCGTGCCCGCGGTGTCGAACGGGCCTCCCGACCGGGTCGCGACGATGTCGAGCCGCGTCCACCGCTGCGCCGGGTCGAGGTCGAGCGCCGCCGGGCGCGTGCTCGGGTGCCAGCTGTCGAGCAGGTAGGCGGGCAGGCCGAGCGCGAAGGCGGAGAACCGCGAGCGCATGAGCCGCTCGGCGGTCGGTGCGGGCGCGCCGACGTGCAGGGGGCCACAGCACTCGTCGTAGGGGTTGCCGCTCAGGCAGGGGCAGCGCTCGGGGCTCACCGCTCCAGCCTAGGGAGCGAAGCACCGCCGAGCACGCGACCGTCCGGCGCTCAGTCGACGAGCGAGAGCGTGACCGTGATGTTGCCGCGGGTGGCGTTCGAGTACGGGCAGATCGTGTGCGCGAGCTCGACCAGACGCTGGCGCGACGGCCCCTCGACTGCGGGGGCGTAGACGTCGAGCTCGACCGCGAGACCGAAGCCGCCCGCGCCGTCGCCGCCGATGCTGACCTCGGCGGAGACCTCGGCACCGGTGGTGTCGAGTTCGAGCTGCTTCCCCGCGACGTGCAGCGCGCCGAGGAAGCACGCAGCGTACCCGGCGGCGAACAGCTGCTCGGGGTTGGTGCCCTCGCCGCTGCCGCCCATCTCCCTCGGCGGACGGGTGTCGAGGTCGATGCGGTCGTCCTCGGTGCGGACGTGTCCGTCGCGGCCGCCTCCGGTGGCGTGGGCGGCTGCGGTGTAGACGATGTCGAGAGTCATCCGTCCAGGTCATCGACCGCCGCTGGACGATCGCTGGGGAGGCCCGTTCCCGAGCCGCTCCCCGCCGCCTCCCTGGGACGGCGTCGGGCGTGTCCGGGCCGCGCGGGCGTCAGGCGATGAAGGTGTCGACGAGCGCCGCCGCGTCCTCGACGACCGACCGCTGCCACTGCTGCCGGGTCTTCCGGATGCGCGTGACGACCAGACCGTGCAGGGAGATCCAGAGCAGGTCCGCCTGCAACCGCTCGTCCCGGTCGCCCGCGGGCAGGCCGACGAGGAGGGCGTCGAGGCGGCTCTGCAGTCGGTCGATCCCGGACTCGATCGTCACCGGGTCCTCCAGCAGGTCCCGCCCCTCGAACAGCAGCTGGTAGGCGCCGGGGTTCGCGACCGCCCACGTGACGTACGCGCTCGCGGTGGTCCGGAGCGACGTGGCGCGGTCGTCGGTCGAGGCACCCGCGCCCGCGTCCTCGATCGCCGTGGTGAGCGCGGTGAGGCTCTGGGTGGCCACGGCGATGAGCAGCGCCTGCTGGGACGGGAAGTGTCGGTACACGGCCGTCGCCGAGACACCGCAGGCGCGCGCGGTCTCCCGGAGGGACGGCGGCGTGACGGCCAGGCGCTGCGACAACAGGTCCGTCGCGGCTGCGAGGAGGTCGTCGCGGAGCTGGTCGCCCGTGCGGGTACGCGACGCGTTCGTCATGGAGCAACTGTCGCACGTCCCCGAGGTTGACACCTGTCAACCTCGCCGACTAGGTTGACACCCGTCAACCCGAAGGAGCAGTCATGGAACACACCGACACGACCGCGCTCGTCACCGGCGCGAGTTCCGGCATCGGGCGCGAGTTCGCCCGTGCACTGGCAGCGCGCGGAGCCCACCTGGTGCTCGTCGCGCGTCGGGCCGACGTCCTCGAGGAGCTCGCGCAGTCACTCCGGGCTGCGCACGGCCGGGCGGTGACCGTCGTGCCGCTCGACCTCACGCAGCCGGCGAGCGGCACGACCCTCGTCACCGAACTCGACCGACTGGGTGTCCGGGTGGACACGGTCGTGAACTGCGCGGGCATCGGTGTGACCCGCGACTTCGTGGACAGCACGCCGTCCGAGATCGAGGACCAGCTCGCCGTCAACATCGACGCCGTCGTCGACGTGTGCCACGCGTTCCTCCCCCGGCTCGTGTCCTCCGGCGGCGGCGTGCTCCTCAACGTCGCGAGTCTCACGGCCTACATGCCGACGCCGGGGATGGCGGTCTACGCGGCCTCGAAGGCCTTCGTTCTGCGGTTCACCGAGGCGCTGGCGTACGAGTTGCGCGACTCCGGGGTCACCGCCATGGCGTTCTCGCCCGGTCCGACGGCGACCGATTTCTACCGGAACTCCGGCACGGACGAGGGCCGGGTGCGCTTCGAGACGCCCGAGCAGGTCGTGGCCGCCGCGTTCCGGGCCCTCGACAGGCCGACGCCCCCGGTCAGCGCCGTCTCGGGCAGGGCGAACACACGGACCAGTCGCATCGCGCCGCTGCTGCCGCGGCGGACGGTCCTGCGCCTGGCCGACTCGTCACCCAGGACGACGGCCTGACGCCCGTCGGTGCACCGGTGTGTTCGCCAGGAGGCACGACGCCGCGGAGCCGACAGGACCCGTCCGCGGTGGCCGGCCGGACACGAGCCATCCGCAGCGTGAGCGGGTAGACACGACGTGTGTTCCGACTGGGGTGGCAGGTGCTGCGCGCGCGCTTCCGGGACGACGTGTCGCCGGTGCGCCTCCGCCGCGCGATGACGTGGGGCCTCGCCGTCGGCGTCGTGGCCGCGGTGGTGCTCGGGCTGAGCGCCGCGCACACCGGATGGGCCGGCGCGGGGACGGTGCGCTCCACGGTGGTCGTCGTGTCCTCCGCCCTGGCCGCCGCGTTGCTGACGGTGTCGTGCTTCCCCGTCAAGCAGACCGCCGACCCGCCGGCCACCATCAACGGCCGGCAGGTGCGTCCGGACACGATGCGCCTGGCGCGGGTCTCCGTCCAGCGGTACCTGCGTCGACGGATGCCGGAGGTGCTCCCGGAGGACCGTGACGCGGTGTTGCAGGACACGACCCTGCTGCGACGGACCCTGGTGGTCGACGTCGTGCGCGCGACCCCCGGGTTGATCGGCCTGGCGTTGCTGGCGCTCACGGCTCTGGCGGTGACCGACGGGCGCGGACTGAGCTTCATCGTCGTCGCGGGGTACACCTCACTCGTGCCCTCGTTCGTGGTCCGCCTCGGTCGGGCCGAGCGTGCGCACCGTGCCGCCGCGGCCCTCCCGCCGGCCGAGCCCGGCCCTCCCGCGCCGGCAGGGTGGAACCGCTCCCCGTCGGGGTCGAAGATCGCCCTGCCCGACGACTGACGACACCGCGAGCTGCGACCGACGACACCGCGAGCCCGCGACTGACGACACAGCGAACCCACGACCGACGACACCGCGAGCCCACGACCGACCACACCGCGGGCACCCGCCGCGGCAGGATGAACGCATGGACCCTCGCGCCCTCTTCGCCGCGACCGCACAGTCCTTCGTGGACCTGATCGCCGCGCTGCCCTCGCCTGTGGCGGACCCGGTCCTCTGGTCCTCCCGCGCGCTGGGTGTCTGGGACCTCCGGGCGCTCGTCGGGCACACGAACCGCGCACTGGTGACGGTGTCGACGTACGCCACCACGGCCCTGCAGGCCCCGCAGACCTCGCCGACCCCGACCCCTGCTTCGGAGCCACACGACGCGGACCCGCGACCGCACCGCGCGGACCCGGCCCCGTCGACGGCCGCGACGGACTGCACCGACGCGGCCGGGTACCTCCGCACCGCGTCCCGCTCGGCGACGGACCCGGACGAGGTCGCCGCCCGCGGTGTGACCGCCGGCGCAGCACTCGGCGCCGATCCGGAGACAGCCGTGGCGACCGCTCGCGACCAGGCCCTGGCCGCCCTCGCGGTCACCCCGCCCGGCACCCGCGTCGCCGTGGTCGGCGGCCTGCACCTGCCGGTCGAGGAGTACCTGCGCACCCGCGTCGTCGAGCTGGTCGTGCACGGCGGCGACATCGCACGCGCGGCGACGGCTGCCGGCACGCCCGTCGAGGCGTGCCCGCCCGAGGAGGCGGTGGTCGCCGCCGCCGTCCTGCTCGCCGAGATCGGGGCGCACCGCGGCGACGGCCCGGCGCTGCTCGCCGCCCTGACCGGCCGAGGTGCCCTGCCCGCCGGCTACTCCGTGCTCTGACCCTCGGCTCCGACGACGCCGACAGCTCCGCTGACCGCCCGTGCGACCCGGTCGACGGCGTCGTCGACGAGGGCTCGGCGCGCCACGTCGTCGCCCTGTTCGGACTCGAACACGAACGCCGTCGCCCCGCGGACCGCCCCGCAGTAGTCGACGATCCCGTGCTCGATCTGCGTGCGGATCGCCTGCTCGTAGCCGTGGCGCTCGTAGGTGCCGGCCGCGTCCCCGGCGACCGGCAGCAGGTGCACGGTGAGCCGCCCGAGGTTCCGGCGCGTGCCACCGTCCGGGTCGATGTCGAACGCCCACCCGTTCACGAAGACCCGGTCGACCCAGCCCTTCAGGAGCGCCGGCATCGACCACCAGTGGACGGGGAACACCAGCACGAGGTGTTCGGCCCTGTCGAGGCGCTGCTGCTCGTGGACGACGTCGTCGGGCAGGGCGCCGGTGCCACGGTAGGCGTCCCGGTCCGCGGGCCCGAACCGCGGGTCGAACCCCTCGGCGGCGAGGTCGACCAGCTCGACCTCCCCCGGCTGCACGGCGTCCCGGAGCTGCCGGGCGATGCCGGCCGTGAGCGAGTCGGGGTCGGGGTGGGCGGTGACGATGAGGGTCTGCACGGCCGCCAGTCAAGCGGACCCGGCTGAGCCCGCACCGACGTCGGCGGGTCCGTGCACACTGGTGCCATGTGTGGCCGCTTCGTCGTCTCCGACACCACCGCTGACCTCCTGCCCGAGCTCGTCGGGGAGCTCGCCGCGCGTACCGAGCACGTCGACGAGGACACCGGCGAGGTGCACACCGGCCTCGCCCCGAGCTGGAACGTCGCGCCGACCGACCCCGTGTACGCGGTCCGGCAGCGCCACGGGCAGCGCGAGCTCCCGCAGATCAGCTGGGGCTTCGTGCCGAGCTGGGCGAAGGACTTCCAGAAGCAGCGTCCGAAGCCGATCAACGCGCGCATCGAGACCGTGGCGACGAGCGGCATGTTCGGGCGGGCCTTCGCCACAAACCGCTGCATCGTCCCCGCGCAGGGCTACTACGAGTGGGTCGTGCGCGAGGACGGCAAGGAACCCCACTTCGTGCACGAGCCCGGCGGTGCGCTGGCGATGGCCGGCGTGGTGAGCGCATGGCCGGACCCGACGAAGCCCGAGGACGACCCGGACAAGTGGCGCCTGTCGCTCGCGATCATCACCCGCGACGCCCACGTGGCCCCGGGCGAGGTGCACGACCGGATGCCGGCGTTCCTCACCCCGGACGGCTACGACGCCTGGCTCGGCGAGGGTGCCGGGACGGACGACCTGCTCGCCCTGCTCGACCGCGAGTCGCTCGAGGTCGCCGCCGGCCTGCAGCAGTACGAGGTCGCCCGGACGGTGAACAGCGTGCGGAACGACGGCCCGCACCTCATCGACCCGGTCGCCTGACCTCCCGGTCGGTGGTGGGAGCGGGGCCGCGCCGCACCGCCCGCGCGATCGTCCGCACCAGCAGCCAGGTCACGGCGGCGATGGCGAGGAGGACCACCGCGACGCTGATGGTCCAGGCGATGTCGTAGCCGACCGGGATGACCGGGTTGTGCGTCTCCTGCGCGATCGCAGCCGTCGTGGTCATGAGCATGTCGTGTGACCGACCTTCCCCCTCGCGTCGCGGTCACCCCTCGGGACCACGTGGACGCCCGTCTGTTGTACCGGCGCCGCGAGGCCACCACAAGTCCTCCGGGAGACCGTGACCCTGCGGTGACCTCGCCCGACACCGGGGCTGACGGACGGGAGGCCCGCCCCACGCGAGCCGGTCAGCTGACGTGGGACGGGCCTCCCGTCCGGCGCTCTGCGCCTACCCGCGGCGACGCGGTCCGCTCACCGGCGCCACCGGCCGCCGACGGAGCAGGAGCGCCGCTCCGGCGAGCACGAGGGCGAACGCCCCGAGCCCGAGCCCGAGCAGCCCGGTGCTGCCGGTGAAGGCGAGCTCCGCGACGTGCGCGACTGCGGCGAGCCCGGTCGGGTACCGGATGGTGATCGCCGCGGTGACGACCTGCCCGGCGGTGTCCTGGACCGTGTAGTCGGCCGTCACGGTGCCGTGGTGGTCACGCTCCGGGGTGAAGGTGACCGCACCGTCCTCGACGCTCCAGGTGCCGGAACCGGCCACGGTGAAGCGGTCGGTCATGTGCCCGGTGGCGGGGTCGAGCAGGTGGAGCGTGTCGGTGTCGAACGTGCTGCCACCGGTCGGGCTGTCGTTGTCGAGCGGCGTGACGGTGACGCGTTCGCCCGCCCTGCCGGTGCCCTCGTCGTCGCGGGCGACCGCTGCGGCGACGACCCGGATGGTCGCGGTCGCGGTGGTCGTCTGCCCGGAGGCGTCGGTCACCGTGTACACGAACGTGTCCGTCCCGGTGAAGCCCGCCGCCGGGGTGTAGACGTACGACCCGTCGGCGTGCACGCGGACCGTGCCGTGCGTGGCCTTCCGGTGCAGGCCCGCGGAGAGCGCGGTGCCGTCGTCGTTGCGGAGCAGCCCGTGCCGGGCGTCGACGGCGAGCGGGGTGCCGGCGACGGTGCTGCCGGCGTCGTCGACCGCGGTGATGCCGACGGTCACGGTGACGGTCGCGTCGGAGCGCTGCCCGGCGGCGTCCTGCGCCGTGTACGACACGGTGTCGACGCCGGAGAACCGCTTCGCCGGCGTGTAGACGAAGGTGCCGTCCGCGGCGAGGGTGGCGGTGCCGTGCGCTGCGGTGCCGACGGCGACGACGGTCAGGTCGGTGCCCGAGTCGTTGCCGAGCACGCCGGGGCCGCGCACGGTGACGGGCTTGCCGGCGCTCGTCCGGGTGGCGTCGTCGGTCGCGGTCGGGGTGACGTCGATCGCGACGAGGGCGACCGCGGTGTTCTCCTCGGCGTCGTGCGCCGTGTAGGTGAACCAGTCGCGGCCGGACCAGTCCGCGGTCGGGGTGTACTCGTACGACCCGTCCTTCGCGAGTGCGATCCGCCCGTGCTGCGGTGCGACGTCGAGGGACGCCCAGAGCCCGGTGCCGGCGTCGTCGGACAGGACGCCCTTCGCCGCGGACATCCGGACGACGCCGTTCGTCCTCGTGGTGCTCCAGTCGTCGCCGGCGACGGCTCCGACCAGCACGACGACGGTCGCGGTGGCGGTCTGCCCGGAGGCGTCGGTCACCTCGTACCCGAACCGGTCGGTCCCGGAGGTCCCGGCGGCCGGCGTGTAGACGAGTCCGCCGTCGGTGCCGGTGGTGACGGTGCCACGGCGGGCGTCGCCGTGGCCGGTGACGGTCAGGCGGGTGCCCGCGTCGTTGCCGGTGAGGGTCGCGGCGGCGATGACGAGCGGCGTGCCCGCGGGGGTCTCCAGCGCGTCGTCGGTGGCCGTCGGGGTGACGGTGACGGTGACGGTCGCCGAGGCGGTGCCCCCGGTCGGGTCGACCACGGTGTACCGGAACGCGTCGGTACCGGAGAAGCCGTCCGTCGGGACGTACGTCACGGTGCCCGCACCGGTGACGCTGACGGCACCGTGCGCGGGAGCGCCCTGGGCTGCGGTGCCGACGCCGCTGACGCGGAGCGCGGTGCCCGCGTCGTTGCCGGTCACGTCGACCGCGACCGGGGTGCCGGCCGGGGTGCCGGCGGTGTCGTCGACCGCCTTCGGGACGATGGTGATCGTCACGGTGCCGGTCGTGGTGGTGCCCGAGCCGTCGGTCACGGTCACGTCGAAGGTGTCCGGGCCGGAGTAGCCCGGCTTCGGCGTGTACGTGTACGAGCCGTCGCGGTCGACGTCGACGGTGCCGTGGTCCGGCGTGGTGTGGTCGGTGACCTCGAGGTCGGTGCCGGTCGAGCCCTGCAGCACGCCCTGGTCGGCGGGGACGACGAGCACGCCGTCGGCGGTGGCGCTCGAGTCGGTGGCGGCGAGGACCGGCGTGACGGTGACCGTCAGGGTGCTGGTCGTGGTGCTGCCGGCGGCGTCGGTCACGGTGACGGTGACGCGGTCGATGCCCGACCAGCCGGCGGCCGGCACGTAGGTGACGGCACCGGCGGCGTCGACCGTGGCGGTGCCGTGTGCGCCGTTCGTGACCCCGGTGACGACCAGGCCGACGCCGGTGTCCTCACGGGTGAGCGCGGCCGAGGTCGCGGTCACCGGCTGCCCGGCGGGGGTGGTGCGGGCGTCGTCCCCGGCGGTGGGGCGGACGAGGACCGTGACGACACCGGTGGCGGTGTTGCCGGAGCCGTCGGTCGCCGTGTAGGTGAAGGTGTCCTTCCCCGAGAAGCCGTCGGCGGGCCTGTACGTGTACGAGCCGTCGGCCGCGAGCACGAGCGTGCCGTGGGCGGGCGCCTCGTCGACGGCGGCGGTCAGGTCGGAGCCGCGGTCGTTCGCGAGCACGCCGTCCGCCTTCGACACGGTGAGGGTCGACCCGGCGGTCGCCGTCGCGCTGTCACGCATCGCCATCGGTCCGACGACGACCAGGACGGTCGCGGTGGCGGTCTGCCCGGAGGCGTCGGTCACGGTGTACGTCAGGGTCTCGGTGCCCGAGAAGCCGCGCTCCGGCGTGTAGACGACCGAGCCGTCCGTGCCGAGCGTGGCGACGCCGTGTGCGGCACCGCTCACCGCCGTGACGGTGAGGCCGGACCCGGAGTCGTTGCCGAGCAGCGTCGCGGCCGGGACGGTGACCGCTCGGCCGGACGCGGTGCCGACGGTGTCGGCCATCGCGACGGGCCGCACCGTGACGGTCACGGTGACCGGGTCGCTGGTCCGGCCGGCGGCGTCGGTCACCCGGTAGGTGAACGAGTCCGTGCCGGAGGAGCCGGCGGCGGGCGTGTAGGTGACCGCGCCGGAGCGCTCGACGACGGCCGTGCCGTTCGTCGGCTTCGTGACGGCGGTCGTGCGGAGCCCGGACCCGGTGTCGTTGCGCTGCACGTCGATGGTCGTCGGCCAGTTCGCCGACGTGGTCGCGGTGTCGTCCTGCGCCGCCGGGGTGACGACGATCCGGACCGTGGCGGTCGCCGGCGTGCCCGCGGTGTCGGTCGCCGTGTACGTGAACGAGTCGTCGCCGGAGAACCCGTCGACCGGCGTGTACCGGAACGCGCCGGTGGCGGGGTCGAGGACCAGGACGCCGGAGCCCGGCTCGGTGTGGCTCGCGACGGTCAGGTCGGTGCCCGAGTCGTTGCCGAGCACGCCGGTCGCGCGGGTGGTGCGGGCCAGGGTCTCCCCCGCCCGGACCGTGCCGGCGTCGGCCGTCGCCACGGGGGCGACCACGACGGTCACGGTCCCGGTCCCGGTCGACCCGTTCGCGTCCGTCACCGTGTAGGTGAACGTGTCCGTGCCCGACCAGCCCGCAGCCGGGGTGACGGTGATCGAGCCGTCGGTACCGAGGGTCACGGTGCTGTGCGCCCCGTTCGAGACCGCGGTGACGACCAGGCCGACACCGGAGTCGTTGCCGGTCAGGCTGCCCGAGGTCACGACGAGCGGCTGTCCCGCGACGGTGGTGAGCGTGTCGTCGCCGGTGCGCGGCTCCACGGTGACGGTGACGAGGCCGGTCGAGGTGTTCCCGGAGCCGTCGGTCGCCGTGTAGGTGAAGGTGTCCTTGCCGGAGAAGCCGTCGGCGGGCGTGTACGTGTACGAGCCGTCGGCGGCGAGCACGAGCGTGCCGTGGGCGGGCCGCTGGTCGACCGCGGCGGTCAGGTCCGAGCCGCGGTCGTTCGCCAGGACGCCGTCCGCCGTCGAGACGGTGAGCGTCGAGCCCGCGGTCGCGGTCGCGCTGTCGCGCATCGCCATCGGGCCGATGACGACGGTGATGGTCGCGGTGGTCGACTGCCGGGAGGCGTCGGTCACCGTGTACGTGAGGGTCTCGGTCCCCGAGAACCCACGTTCCGGCGTGTAGACGACGGAGCCGTCGGTACCGAGGGTGGCGGTGCCGTGAGCGGCGCCGGTCACCTTCGTGACCGTGAGGCCGGTGCCGGCGTCGTTCCCGAGGAGGGTGGCGGCGGCGATCGTGACGGTCTGGCTCGCCTTGCCGGCTGCGGTGTCGGCCGTGGCGACGGGCGTGACCGTGACCGTGACGGTCACGGGGTCGGTGGTCCGCCCGGCGCCGTCGGTCACCGTGTAGGTGAAGGAGTCCGTGCCGGAGGAGCCGGCGGCGGGCGTGTACTGCACGGTGCCGTCGGTCCCGACCGCGACCGTGCCGTGCGCCGGCTGGGTGACGACCGCCGTGGTGAGGCCCGCGCCGTGGTCGTTCGCCTGCACGTCGACGGTCACGGGCCGGTTCGCCGGGGTGGTCGCCGCGTCAGCGGTGGCGGACGGTCGGACGGTGATCGTCACCGTGGCGGAGGTCGTCGCACCGCTGGGGTCCGACGCGGTGTAGTCGAAGCGGTCCGTGCCGGAGAACCCGTCGGCCGGCGTGTAGGTGTACGTGCCGGTCGTGGCGTCGAGCACCAGGGTGCCGTGGGCGGGGTTGCCCGAGTTCGTCACGCGCAGCCCGTCGCCGGCGTCGTTCCCGAGCACCCCGGTCGCCCGGGTGGTCGTGCTGACCGAGCGGCCGGCGTCGACCGTGGCGGTGTCGTCGACGGCCTTCGGAGCCACCCGGACGGTCACCGTCACGGTGTCGGTCTTCCCGTTGCCGTCGGTGATGGTGACGTCGAAGGCGTCCGGACCGGACCAGCCCGGGGCGGGCGTGTACGTGGTCGCGCCGTCCGCCGCGACCGTGACGGTGCCGTGCGCAGGCGTCGTGGTGCCGGAGACCGTCAGGCCGGAGCCGAGGTCGTTGCCGAGCAGCCCGGGAGCGGCGACCGTGGTGGTCTCGCCGGCGGTGGCGGCGATGGTGTCGGCCTTCGCGGTCGGCAGGACGGTGATGCTGACCGTGCCGGTGATGGTCGTGCCGGCGGCGTCCTCCGCCGTGTAGGTGAACGAGTCCTGGCCGGAGAACCGCGCGGCGGGTGTGTACGAGTAGGAGCCGTCGGCCTCGAGCGTCAGGGAGCCGTGCGCGGGCGCGGTGTTGCCGGTGACGGTCAGGCGCGAGCCGCGGTCGTTCGCGAGCACGCCGTCGGCGGCGCCGGCCGTGACGGTCGACCCGGCGTGCACGCTGAACGCGTCGTCCGTCGCGGTCGGCGTGACCGTGACGGTGACGGTGCTCGTCGAGCTCTGCCCGCCACCGTCGGTCGCGGTGTAGTCGAACTGGTCGGTGCCGGAGAAACCGGCGGCCGGGGTGTACGAGAAGCTGCCGTCGGTCGCCGTCATCGTCAGCGTGCCGTTCGCCGGGGCGGTGTGCTTCGTGACCGTCAGACCCGTACCGGCGTCGTTCCGCAGCACGCCCGCGGCCGGGACGGTGAGCGCGGTGCCGACGGGCGTCGAGTACGTGTCCGGCGTGGTGGCCGCGCGGACGGGCTTCATCCGGTTCGTGAAGGTCACGACGACGTCCGTGCCGTCCGCGGAGGTCGCGGCAGGGAACGCGAAGGAGCCGGAGTTCCCCGTCCCCTGGGCGATGACCGCGTCGTTGTTGACGTTCACGGCCTTCCATGTGGTGTCGTAGTTCGCGAGGTCCGTGGTGCCCGCTGCGGTCTGGGTCGCGGTGTAGGTCTTCGCCGGAGTCGTCAGGACGGCACCGGCGTGGTCGGTCTGGACCCCGGTCATGACGCCCGCGGTCGTCGCGGTGTTGCCGCTCGAGACACCGCCGCCCGTGACCCGGAGGCCGAATTGATCACTCGTCCGCCAACGCGCGTCGACGCTCGCCTGAGCCGAGAGGGTGTTGGCGTAGTTGCAGGTCGCCAGGTCGTTCGACGTGTAGTTGCCGGTCCCGATCCGGAACGAGGTGGCCAGGTCCCCGGATCCCGGATCGATCTTGTACATCATCGTGCCGACGGATGCGTAGAGGTAGCCGTCCGAAGAGAAGGCGATGCCCGGGCTGCCGCTCTGGTCGGCGGCGATGGGGAGCGTCGCCACGAGGGACGTGGGGAGGTTGACGTTGCCGCTCGTCGCGGGGATCGTCTCGGTCTCGACGCGGCGGATCTGGTTGCCGGTGACGACGAAGAGCAGCCCGCGCGTGCTGAACGCCATGTCGCCGTTCTTGTTCGCCAGCAGGTTCCCGAGCGTACCGACCTTCCCGATCTTCTCGCCGGTCTTCGGGTTGTAGGCCGCGAGGTACGCGGGATCGCCGCCGTCGGCGGTGTAGTAGATGCCGGTGGCCGGGTTCACCGCACCTCGGAGCAGGCCGCGGCCGCCGTTCGGGTCCGCGCCGGTCACATCGGGCAGCCGGACGTCGTTGACCGCGTCGTACGAGGCGATGACGTTGCTCGAGTTCGCTGCGTAGGCCGCGATCCCGTTCCGCGCGACTCCGAGCGCGTTGATCGCGGGCGACATGCTCTTGACTGCCGTCACGGCACCCGTGGTGGCGTCGATGGCGGACATCTGACCGTTGCCGTCGATGCCGTACAGCGTGTTCTGGTCGCAGGACAGAGCCGACGCAGCGACGGCGGGGTCCGCGGCGACCGCCTGTGTGACGGCAGCGCCGACGAGCAGGGCGGCACCGAGCATGGCGAGGGGGCGGAGGCCGAACGCACGGCGAGGCACAGCGGTGCCCTGGGGAGCAGGCAGCATGAGTCACTTTCGGGTCGAGACAGCGAGCCTGGCGCGGTCGAGGATCCGAGGGACTCGGGGAACGGCAGCCGACGCCGGTCCTGATCCTGGCAGGAAGCTGAGGCCCCATGGGGACAAGCGGGGTCCCCAGTAGGGGGGACCAGTGCCAGAACGCGGGGTACACGCCCCCGGACTGGGGACACCGCTCCGGGAACGTCGAAGCCCCGCCGGTGTTCCGGCGGGGCCTCGGTCATGCTGATCCGGAGGTCGTGCCTCCGGGTGGTGCTTCGCTTCTGCGCGCTCCGTGTTGGGGTCGGTCAGTCGACCGGTCGGATGACGGACGGGAGCACGATGTGCAGGCGCTCGGCGAGACGCGACTGTGCGTCCTCCAGCGAGCGGAAGTCCCCGACGTACTGGCCGAACGTGTCGGACACGAAGTAGTGCCCGTCCCGCTTGTCGACCGTGCCACCGAAGTAGCCGCCGTAGTTGGCGGACCAGAGGCCGGTCTCGACCTCGGACCACGTGAGCACGGCGCGGGACGGAGTGTGGGCCACCTGGGCCTCGAGCACGGCGATCGTGTCGACGGTGTCCGTGTCGAGGGTCACCTCGACCTGGTGCATGTCGTGGCTGATGATCGTCATGGCCCTGCTCCTTCACGTTCCGGGGTACATCTGCTTGCGAGAACCACGGTACGGGGGACGCCATCGACCCACCAGCCAGCCCCGTGGATTCACGGGTTCTCCTGATCCGCTCCGGTATCGAAGCCCGGAAAACCGGGACAAGACGTCACGTTTCCGGGGTACAGGGGACAAACCGGGGTACTCGCGATCTGGACGGAACGCGTCGGACAGGGGTCGGGCCTCCCGTCCGACGGTCCACCGGTCGGTGGATCCGGTCTGGAGGCCCGTCCCGGTAGCGTCACCTCCTGTGACCCCTGAGCGTCCAGACGACCGCGTGCACGACGTGCCGTCGGCGCCGGTCGGGCGCGTGGCCGGGTCCGCGATCCGCCGCCACGGTGGGACGAGTGCGCACGCGACCGGGCGGAGTCGCAGCGTCGCTGCAGTGCTCGCCGTCGGTTACGGGGTGGCGGTGGTCCTCATCGGCTTCTGGGGCAGCCCGGTCGACGCCCGTGTGCAACCACTGCTCGCCCGCGTGGTCGCCGCGGCGCAGCGACGTGGAGCGCCGGACTGGTTCGGGTACGGGCTGTTCGAGTCCCTGGCGAACGTGGCGTTCTTCGTGCCGCTCGGCCTGCTCGTGGTGCTGCTCGCCGGCGCGCGCTGGTGGTGGGCCGGCGCCGCGTCGGGGTTGCTCGTCAGCGCGGCCATCGAGACCGGGCAGGCGCTGTTCCTACCGGCACGGGTGGCGACGATCGACGACGTCGTGGCGAACACGATGGGCGCCGTCGTGGGGGCGCTGCTCGGGGTCGTGGTGCTCGGGGTGGCGGCGCGGCGACGACGCTGACGGCCGGTCGCAGGCGGTTCACCTGCGGGCGGCTCAGCCTTCCCGCACGTCCCCCCGCCTACGGTCGGGGACATGGCCACGAACAGCACCCCGATGGTGGAACAGCACATCGCCGTCTTCGGAGGGAGTGGCAGCGGCAAGACCGTCCTGCTCTCGTCGTTCTACGGTGCCGCTCAGGAGCCGAGCGTCCGCCGGGCGAACCGGTACGCCGTGACCGCCGAGGACCGCGCCCAGGGCCGCACGCTGCACCGCAACTACCTGGGCATGCGCGACGGCGACACCGTGCCCGGCCCGACGCGGTTCGCCTCGACCTCCTACCGGTTCGTCATCGAGCCGTCGGCGGACGCCCTGCCGAAGGGCCGATCGAGGCAGAAGGCGGTGAAACCCCTGCGGATCGTCTGGCACGACTACCCCGGTGAGTGGTTCGAGGAGGACCCGAGCTCCGCCGACGAGGCCACGCGCCGGGTCGAGACCTTCCGGTCGCTCCTCAGCGCCGACGTCGCCGTGCTCCTGGTGGACGGACAGCTCCTCGCCGAGCACGCCGGCGAGGAGGACCGCTACCTCAAGGCGCTGCTCACCGACTTCCACACCGGGCTGTACGCGCTCCGCGACGACGTGCTCGAGGACGGCAAGCGCCTCACGCGCTTCCCGCGGATCTGGACCCTCGCGCTGTCGAAGGCCGACCTGCTGCCCGACGTCGACGTCGAGGCGTTCCGCGAGCTCGTCATCGGCAAGGCCGGCGGGGAGCTCGACGAGCTCCGCACCGTGCTGCAGAGCTTCGTCCAGGACCCCGACGCGCTCGACGTCGGCGAGGACTTCCTGCTCCTGTCGTCCGCGAAGTTCGAGCCGGGCGCCATCGACGTCACCACCCGCACCGGCGTGGACCTGCTCCTGCCGATCACGGCGATGCTGCCGTTCGAGCGCTTCGCGAAGTGGGCCACCACCCGGCAGCGCGGCGCCCAGGTGGCCGAGCAGTTGCTCAAGTTCGCCGGTCCCGTCGTCGGGTTCCTCGCCACCTCGCGCTACGGCAAGTCCCCGCTCGTCGGCGCGGCCGCGGGCTGGATCGGAGGCGGCATCGGATCCCGCGCGGTCAGCTTCGCCACGAAGCGCGTCGCGAAGTTCAAGGACGAGGCCACGGCCGAGCAGGAGTTCACCAGCCGGGTGCTCGCGCGCTTCGCCGAGGACCTGGACCGCGGCGTCGAGCAGCGTGTGCTGCGCCGGGGCGACGAGTCGTGAGCTTCATCTGGGCGACCCGTGGTCGTACGTGGGGCTTCCGGTTCCTGTCGACCGAGCAGCCGGGGCAGGACCCGTTGGCGCGCTACGAGCAGGCGTTCGACGGGGTCCGCGACGTGCCGGCCGTGGTCCGTCGTCGCGCCGGGGTGCTCGCCGTGCGCTTCCCCGATCCGGAAGGACGCCGTGACCGGTCCGGGCGGCCAATCCCCCACGAGTTCGTGCTGACGCCGCCGCTCAGTGACTCGGTCCGCTCGGTCGAGGACGCGGTCGCGCAGGTCTGGCCGCTCGTGCGGGAGCGGTACGCCGAAGTGTGGGACTTGCCGAAGGCACCGTGACCTCGGCATCGTGTCCGCAGAGCTGCGGACACGATGGGGTCGCCGTTCGTCGCTCGTGTTACGAGCAGCCGGGAATCCGCCGCGTTCGACTGCCAGGAGGCGCAGCGGCCGTCTGCCCGACCCGTCGCGGACGTACGGTCAGCACGTGAACCCGAATCGCAGACAGTACCGTCGTCCCTCCGCTTTCCCCTGGTGGCTCTGGGTGGTCGCCCCGCTCGCCGTCATCGGCGTCGTCGGCGTCCTCCTCGTCGTGACGTGACGTCACACACACCCTGAACACGACGGAACCCCCGGAGCCTGACGGCTCCGGGGGTTCCGCTCAGTGAGCTGAAGCTCAGACGGTCTCGCGCTGGCGACGGACCGAACCGCGCACGACGAGCAGGCCGCCACCGAGGACGACGGCGCCACCGGCGACCCAGAGGGCCAGGGTGGAGACGGTCGAACCCGTGAAGGCGAGGGAACCGTTGGTGCCGGTGCCACCGGTCGAGCCGGCGCCAGCAGCGACGTCAGCCGGGGCGATGGTGAAGGACGCGACGCCGACGACACCGGAGGTGGCGCCCGTGGCGGTCAGGTTGTAGCTGCCCGAGCCGCCCACCGGGAGGGTGACGCGGACGTCGAGCGAGCCGTCGGCGTCGGCGACGTACCCACGCGAGACGGTGGTCACGGGCAGGGCACCGAGCGTGGCGTCGTTCACGCCGGCACCGGTGATCTGGACGTTGACCGTCTCGTTGTCCTGGAAGGCGCCTTCGCTGAAGTTGATGACGACGATGCCGCCGGCAACGTAGTTGCCCGAGATCGTGACGTCCGAGTCGGGAGCGTAGCCAGCTGCGTTGGCAGCGGCGGGAGTGGCGAGCAGTGCGGCGCCAGCCAGCACGACCGCGGCGATGAGCTTCTTCATGAAGTGGTTCCCCTAGTGATCTGATCCGACAGACCCTGATACCAGAGCCCTGCCTCCGCAGATGTCAATCCCCCCCTGACCACAGACATGGCAGGTGCGATTGGCGAAGTTCCCTCAATGTAGCGGATGTTCACAGTTTGTTGCCACCCTTCGTGCAACGAATTCGTGAACTCGAGCTGGGTCTAGTCACAGCATTCGTGTGATCGCGACGACGTGCGTCCATGCGCCTTCATCTACGACAGAGAGAACCCCCGGTCACGACCGCCTGACCACCACCCGAAGCTGCATCGGGTCGCAACGGTGCGGACGACTTTGCCGACCTTGGTGGCCACTCAGGCCGCCCACCACCCCCGGACTGGGGGCAGAGCAGCACGCGTAGTACGGCGAAACACCGCGTGGTGATGCCCCGTCCAGCTGGCGAAGATCCCCTATTGTCCGCGTCGCTCCAGCATCAGCCGACCGGAACCGGCTCAGCGCAGTCGAACCGTAGCGGCTCGACCTTCGTCTGACGGACACCCGGAGTCGACTCTGCCTGCACGCCGGCCTTGGCGAACTTCGCCTCCCCGAGGAACGCGACGCGGAAGGTCGTGCTCTCCCCTGGTGCGAGCAGCGTCTGGATCTGCGCGACGGGGTGCTCGCCGTCCATGACGGTCTGCAGGGCCGCGCCCTTGCCGTCCTGCGAGGCACCGAGGTAGATCGCGCCGGGCGGTGCGTACACCGCCATCAGGGTCTTGATCTTGCCGGGCTCTGTCCCGAAGTCGCCCCCACCGGTCACGTATCGCGGAAGGCTCGTGGCAGCATCGGCGGGCGCGGTGTTCTTCAGCGTGACCTCGACCACCGAGGTCGGCCGTCCGTCCTTCCGGCAAATAGAACTGCCGACGGAGACCTTCTTGTCGAGGTAATAGTCCATCTTCGCAGCGGTGCCGTCGTTGAGGTAGACGCCGAACTCACGGGTCTGCGCCGACGCGGTCGGGAGGGTGCCGGCGACAGCGGTGCCCGCGATCTGCTTCTGCTCCGCCTCGTCCGCGCTCCAGAGCCGGAGTCGCCCGTCCTTCGTACCTTCGGTAAGCGCGCCGATGAACGCCTTGGTGTCGAATTCTCCACTCGACACCTTGTCGAACACCGCACTCGCCGCCGACGCGAAGAACGCGTCCTGCACTGTCGGGTCTGGGTACTTGGCGTAGACGTCGCTCAACAGGAGCTTCGCGGCGTTGTCCGAGGTCAGCGTGTCCCCGGTCGGCAGCTGCACCGGACCGGTCGCACGCAAGATGTAGCCGAGGGTCACCGGGTCGATGGCCAGGACGCCGTCCACCTGCTGGCCAAACTCCTGCTTCCACATCTCGCGAGCCAGCGCCCCCGTGACGTCGAAGCGCGGTGTCAGGTTGACGTCCTGCATGTAGCGACCCGTGATGTCGCCGTAGAGGCTCGTCGTCGCCGCGGACAGCGGTAGCACTGGCTTGTCATACGGCCCGAAGGACGATCCCGCCGCTTGATTCGCGAGCGCGATCGCCCCGTCTCTCGCCTGCAGCAGAGCCACCGCGCCGGGGATACCGCCACCGGCACGCAGCTCGGCGTTGTTCTGGAAGAGCAGGACGTAGTCGCGCGCGCCGTCGTGTCCGAGCATGGCGGGCGCGAGCTGCAGCACCTTGTTGACCGTGGTCGCCTGCTCGGTGACCGATCCGAGCGCATTGCGCAGTTGATTGACCGCCGACGTCACTGGCGACAACGTCGCGCTCGTGTCGATGGCATCCGCTTCACCGCTGGCCTTCGCCAGGGTCTTCGTCGCGCGGGCGACCGACGGCTGTGCGTCCACGAGCGGCTGGAGTTCGATGCGACCACCCTTCGGTGCGAGCGCGTCCTGATTCAGGTCGCCGATGACCTCGGTGACCGGGCGCACTGCCCCCGCTGCGACCTGGTCCACGATGACCGCGACCTCGCGTACGGCCCGGAGGTTCGACCCGAAGAAGGGTGTGATCTGCGCGGCGCTCCAGATCGGATCGCTCGTCAAGCTCCGCGCCGACGACGCGTGGTCCTCCAGCTGCTTCGCCGTGCGCTGCGCCGCCGATGCATCGCCGTCAGTGATCTGCGAGCGCAGCGTGCCCACGAGCGCAACCGACTGCTCGAGGTGCCGCTTCGCCAGCAGCCCGCGAACTCCGACCCAGGCGACGGCGACGATCAAGAGGAGGACGAGCGCAAGGACGATCCACAGCACGATCCGGGCCCTGGACCCCCGGCGTACAGCAGCGCGTCGCGACTCGGGCAGGTCGGACATGGGCCTAATTCTATGGTTGCTCATGTCCGACCTGCGTCGTCATTCGCGGATCGTGTCGACGTGCTCTCGGTACCAGCTGATGGTGCTCCGAAGTCCGTCTTCGAGACCGATGCCTGCGGTCCACCCGGCGTCGGCGAGCTTGGAGACGTCGAGCAGCTTCTGCGGCGTTCCGTCGGGCTTCGTCGTGTCCCACTCCGTCTCGCCCTCGAAGCCGACGATCTTCGCGATCGTCTCGGCGATCTCCTTGATCGTCACGTCCGAACCGGTGCCGACGTTGACCTGCTCAGGCCCGTCGTAGTGCTCCATGAGGTGCAGAACTGCTGCGGCCATGTCGTCGACGTGCAGGAACTCGCGACGAGGCGATCCGGTCCCCCAGTTCTCGACTCGGTCCGCGCCCGACTTGGCCGCCTCGTCGTACCGACGGATGAGAGCGGGCAGGACGTGCGAGCCCTGCGGCGAGAAGTTGTCGCCGGGTCCGTAGAGGTTCGTCGGCATCGCCGAGATCCAGTGCTTGCCGTGTTGCCGGCGAACCGCCTGGACCTGCATGATTCCGGCGATCTTCGCGATGGCGTAGGCGTCGTTCGTCGGCTCGAGGTGCCCCGTGAGCAGCGAGTCCTCGTGGATCGGCTGCTCCGCGAACTTCGGGTAGATGCACGACGATCCGAGGAACATGAGGCGCTCGACGTCGTGCTCGACGGCGGCGTCCATGACGTTCACCTGGATCTGGAGGTTCTCGCTCAGGAAGTCGTGCGGGTACGTGTTGTTCGCCATGATGCCGCCGACCTTCGCCGCCGCCAGGACGACGTACCGCGGCTTCTGCTCGGCGAAGAACGCGAAGACGGCGTCGCGGTCCTTCAGGTCGAGTTCCGAGGAACTGCGCCCGACCAGATCCGTGAAGCCCTCGGACTGGAGCTTCCGCCAGACCGCAGAACCGACGAGGCCCCGGTGCCCGGCGACGTAGACGCGCCCGGCTCGATCGAGCGGCCCGGGAACGAACTCGTTGTCCGCCATCATGCCTCCCAGCTCGCGAGCTTCACCTTGTCGATCCACGGGCGACCCTCGTGCTCGAGCGCTTCGATGTCGGCGTCGACCATGATGCGCGCCAACTGCGCGGTGTCGACCGTCGCTTCCCAGCCGAGCTTCTCCTTGGCCTTCGACGCGTCGCCGACCAGGGCGTCCACCTCACTCGGACGCAGGTAACGCTCGTCGAACCGGACGTGGTCTTCCCAGTTCAGCCCCGCGTGCGAGAACGCGGTCGAGAGGAAGTCCTTGACCGTGAAGTCGCCGCCCGTCGCGAGCACGAAGTCATCGGGCTCGTCGACCTGCAGCATCCGCCACATGCCCTCGACGTACTCAGCGGCGTACCCCCAGTCGCGAACGGAGTCGAGGTTGCCGAGGTACACGTGGTCTTCGAGCCCTGCCTTGATCCGAGCCACTGCCCGTGTGATCTTCCGGGTGACGAAGGTCTCGCCGCGACGCGGCGATTCGTGGTTGAACAGGATCCCGTTGACGGCGAACATCCCGTACGCCTCGCGGTAGTTCCGGGTCACCCAGTAGCTGTAGACCTTCGCGGCGCCGTACGGGGAGCGCGGCCAGAAGGGCGTCTCCTCGTTCTGCGGCGGCGGCGTCGCGCCGAACATCTCGGACGACGACGCCTGGTAGAACCGCGTGTGGATGCCGGACATACGGACAGCTTCGAGCATGCGCATGGAACCGACACCGGTCACATCGCCTGTGTGCTCAGGCTCATCGAAGGAAACCCGCACGTGCGACTGGGCCGCGAGGTTGTAGACCTCGTCCGGCTTCAGTTCGCCGAGCAGGCTGACGAGTCGCGCTCCATCACCGAGGTCGCCGTAGTGCAGGAAGAGCTTGGCATCCGGGTTGTGCGGATCGACGTAGAGATGGTCGATCCGCGAGGTGTTGAAGGTCGAAGCACGACGGATCAGGCCGTGCACTTCGTATCCCTTTGCGAGCAGCAATTCTGCCAGATACGACCCGTCCTGACCTGTGATGCCGGTGATGAAGGCTTTTTTCTGCAACGTTCCCCTTTTCCGAGTGTCGTACCTGTGCATCATTCCTGATGCAATCTCTCAACCTTGATCCGGTCGCGAAGACCGTCGCTCTCGCCCGAAACGATCTTCCGGATGAAGAACATCGGGCTGCGAGCGACCTCCACCCAGTCGTCGTTCGTGAAGACACGGATGAGCGTTGGATCGATGAGATGGAGGTTGGCATACCGCCAGTTACCTGGGCCGACGTAGTCCTCGAAACCGCCAGCTGGTGTCGAGTTCGCGAACGGCGTGCTCATGATCAACGACTGGTAGAACTTCTCCTCCGGGCAGAAAAGCGCCGCGAAGTAGTGCTCAATCTCGGGGGTCACTGCCTCTTCCATCGACCGCATGCACTCGGCGGTCACCGCGAAATGCGTCCCCCCATGCCCGACGACGAGTCCGTCAGGAACTGGCGGCACGCGCTTTCGGCTCAACGGACCGTCGACGAGCCGGATAATCCCGTTGCGCAGCTTGCGCAGCGCCTTGTTGCCGGTCCGTCGTGACAGCAAAGGCAGGTCGCGGTGATGAGTGCGATCGATCTGGCGGAAGTACTTCGGCTCACTCTTGGCAATTTCGAAGGCCCGCAGGTACTGCCGCCCCTGGTTTGACCTCAGATGGTCCACCAGGTCCGCCACTGGACGGAGCGGGTAGTCAGATCCGGAAAGCATGATGAGGTAGTCGTCATCGGCGGCGACGCGGAGGGCTTCACGCACGAGTATCCGGATGGCTCGGACCTGGGAGTAGCCACCCCAGTTGACTTGGACACGCTCGGTGAAGGTCACGTTGCCATGCCCGCCGACGGCGAGCTCGAAGTCCTCCATGCTCGCTTTCGCGTCCACATGCACGATGACCCGATAGGGCTCCAGCGCGGTCACGAGTTCACGGAGGTGCTGAGCGTCTTGGAAGGTATACACAAGGAAGATCGGCGTCATCTCAACCCTCCGCGGTTGCATGGCACGGCAGTGCTCCTATCGCGCAGCGACACGAGAGCCAGCCGAACGCCACAGCGCAGCTTGCCCTGCAGGAATCTCGCCAGGTGACGAGCGCTTCTCAGCATAAGACCCCGCCGTGCCCGAATCTGCACCTGTTGAAGCAGTGCGGACGACCGGCAGATGCTCATGCCCCGTTCCTGCCCAGGATTCCACGCCGCCTGAGAATCGCAAGCGGTCCGAAGGATCGTCGCCGTGCGAGGACCCAGAAGCCGAGGGTGACGAGGCCGACGAGTCCCAGGACGAGTTCGACGATCGATCCGTCGGCAGAGGCGAGGAGCAGGTACAGCGCGAGGTACAGGACCACTGCGAAGGCAAGGGGCTGAGCGTAGCCGATGGCGACTTCGACGAGACCCAAGGCGCCCAGGCGCCGGGCCTGGAGCAAGTGCACGATGTGACGGACCACCGTGGCAGCGATCATCGCGAGGATCGCGAACTCGTACTCCCTGTGCACCAGAACCAACATCACGCCTGTCGCACTGATGAGGAAGGCGAGCGCCTCCGCTACCCAGATCGCGCGGAAGAGCGACGCTGATTCCAATGCGCCCGCGAACAGCACCATGAGTGGCTGCAGGGCACCGAGCACAGCGAGCAGGGGGAGGATGCGCGCGGCCTGGTCCCAGCCGGGGCCCAGGACCACGCCGACGATGACCGGTCCTACCCCGGCCATGACTGCCCCGATGGGGAGGGTCAACCATGCCACGAGGCCCAACATGTCCAGCCAAGCTGACCGAGCGGCAACACTGCCCACTG
This sequence comes from Curtobacterium sp. MCBD17_032, assembly GCF_003234855.1. Lineage (GTDB taxonomy): Bacteria > Actinomycetota > Actinomycetes > Actinomycetales > Microbacteriaceae > Curtobacterium. The sequence continues at coordinate 217,289 of NZ_QKTO01000002.1, read as the reverse complement.
GATAACGGCGGAATTCTGGGTAGATGACCTGCATCAATGCGTTCTGCAGCTGCGAGAAGGGAACGGTCGACAGGACATCCGCCCTGTTCCATGCTCCGAGTACTGCTGTCCCGATGAACTGGCTGACACTCCACCGCGGCGCATTGCCCGACACGTACTGAACGATCGACACCGCGACGATCTTCGTACTGAAACGGACGTTGTCAGACCGGAGCGCGAGCCTTCCCGGGGCCAAAGCACCGCGAAGTCGTCCCGCCGCCCAGATGAACGTCCCCCACTGACCTACGATGGCCGACACCGCCAGCGACTCGGGGCTCTTGAACACCAAGACCGCGCCCGCACCGATGGCCATGCCAATGACGTTGGCCACGAACGTCGCCACGGCCAGATCGCGGAACACGCCCTCCCGGCGAAGCAGCCCGCTGCTCAGGCTCAGCATCGGCAGGATGAGAGCGCTCACCGCCAGCAACCGGACGGGTCCGGCAGCCTGAGGAGCTGCCCACAGCGCGCTCCACAGGTCTGCAGTCCCCAAGGTGAAGAGAGCCGCGGCTCCCCCGATGAGCAGCGCGTACGTAGCGAGTGGGCGGGTCGACTGACGGTCAGCATCCGGCGCACGGGCGGCGGTCTGCGCCAGCCCCCCGGATCCGAGGAGGTTCACGAACGCTGCGATGGAGAGCGCGACGCTGTACGCGCCGAAGACGGACGGATCGGCGAGTCTCGAAGTCAGCGCCGCGTAGCCGAGCTGCACGATCACGGTCAGGAGCTGCAGTCCATACACCCAACCCGCGCCCGCCGCGAGACGCCGGCCGATGGAACTCATGCGCCTTCCACCGGAAGCATACGGCTGAGCCGGGCCGTGTCGAGTCCACTGCTCGGTACATAGGCGAACCACCGTCCGGAGTCAGGGACACGATGCCACCATGGCACACGGGCGATGACCGGCGCTCGTGACACCAGCGCAGCGAAGAACCCGAACGAACTAGGTGCGGCGACGATGAGCTGTGCAGAAGCAATCGCAACGAAGTCGTGGTCCCGGTCCCCGGAATCATTGATCTGCACCCCGAGTTGTTCCAACTCCTTGAGGTCGCCAGCATCGCCAGAGGTGTACAGACGGATGGGCATCCGTTCGAAGCGGCCGATCGATCGGATTTCTGCGATCAGCTTCTTGTAATAGGGCACACCGAGCCAGCGGTCCGGATGTGTGGTCGGACCGACGTCTCCACGGCGAGCATGTACAGCGATGTGATCGCTGGTGGATTCCGCTGTCAAGAGCTCTCGTCCGAGATAGCCAGCCAGCACGGCGCGTCGCAGGGCAGGCGCTGCTGGTGTCTGGTCCCACCGTCGCTGATCGAGGCTGAGACGGCCGATCCAAGGCCTCGCGCGCCCTCTCGCCGCGCGGTCCACAGCGTGCCGAAGGGCAGGGAGAGCCCAAGGCTCGGTTTCGAAGCCCGTCGCCGGCAGACGTCGCTCCAGGAGCCGATTGCTCGGAAGTGCGGCAGTCAACTCGGACAACGCGAACAAGCCCCGCGAATCTTTCGTCACGTCCCCACCGAAGTAGGGGACTCCGAGGTCCTGCGCCCAGAGGTACCCCGACACCCAGGTCGACAGCTGATGACCGAGGTCGGGATACGGGTCCACTCGAGCCCGCAGCCCCACCATGTTCTGCGGAGGACGCCACCCCCCCTGGTCGATCGGGATCGAGGCGGCCCGCCGTAGCTCCCGATGAGCGATCGAGCGCTCGGCCTTGATGGCTGCTCTGAGCGGCAAGGTCCGCAACGGCTTGAGCTTCACCGACTTGCATCCCGGTTCGCAGCCCAGATGGTCCGCGCACCGGACGGGTCGATCCAGGTTCTGCGCCAGTTCAACATCTGCAGCATGAGATCGTCCTGCCGGAACGTCGCCGCCGCGAACTCCCGCCCTGCCTGGATCCGGCGCAGCCGCTCGTCGGTCGTCGTATTCTCCAGGACGGAGTCGATGGAGGCGATGAGCGCTTCGGGGGAAGTCCCGCGGATCAGGAAGCCCTCAGCCTTGTCACCGAACAGCTCGTCATACCCCGGGTGGTCGGTCGTGGCGTGGATGGACCCTGATGCCAAGGAGATCGGCAAGCGATTCGAGAAGTAAGAGTCTTCATTCGCAAAATGGTCCCAGTTGGCACTCACCCATCCTGATGTGATGGCCTCGTCCTGCGCTTCGAACGGGGCCGGTCCTTTCGCTGTCGGACCTTCCCATCCGCGGCCGTAAACGGCGAGTCGGGTGCCGAAGTGCTCCTGCATCAGTTCGACGAATCGGATCCGCTCCCGCCAGTCCGGAAGTCCGCGGAGCCGCGGACGGTTCCTGTTCGCGACAATCACAACCTCGAACGGGCGGTCTTCCCGGAGCGGTCGATCGAAGTTGACCGAACGGTTCGGCTCGTAGGCCGAGGGCAGCCAGCGGACGTTCTTGCTTCCTGCACGACGGAAGTTGTCGGCGAACGTTCCTCTGCCCACCGTGAAGACGACATCGGCTGCGCGCCCCGCCTCACGCGCTTCGATCGGAAGAGGATGCAAGTGGCGTGAGTAGGGATCTGCCTCGTGGTAGATGAAATCCGAGCGGCACGATGCCTGGAGGTCGGCGAAATGACTTCTGCGGAGCCCGGTGCCGACGAGGTGTTGCATCAGGAGGATGTCGGGCTGGAAGGCTGCTACTCGTTCGAGCAGCTCTCGCCGGTGCGCCCTGGCATCACCGCCACTACGCACGGCGTCCAAGAGACTGAAGACCTCGAGCGACTCGATCATCCCCGCGCGATGGAGCATCTCCAATGGCTCGCGGAAACCGACCTGGCGAAAGCCCCCGAACTCGTTCGGGACGTAGAAGATCCTCGGAGCACGTCCGCTCATGCTGACCCCCCGTTCTCTTGCGTGCTCCTGAGCCGAACGCCCGCGCTCCGCAGCGCGGACCAGTGCTCTTGGAGAGCGACCTCTTCGAATCTCGTACCGACGATCCTCGCCGGATTGCCGGCGACGATCGTGTTCGCGTCGACGTCTTTCGTGACGACCGCTCCAGCCGCGATGACCGCGCTGTCACCGACAGAAACGCCGGAGAGGATCACGGCGCCGAATCCGATCCAGACATCGCTACCGATGATCGTGTCATCGCTCAGCGCATTGGTGGTCCCCACCCATGGAGTGGCCGTGATGGGTGTCCCCACAACCCTCATGTCGTGATCGCGACGGCCGACGATCGCTGATCTGTTCGCGACGAGGACGTGGTCTCCGATCGACCCGTCAACCTCGATGCGGACGTCAGAACCAATGTGAACGTGATTACCGATCCGGAGCGACCGCGGAGCCCAGATCCTCACACGTTCACCCATCACGAGCGCGTCGCCCGACAACACCGTCGACGGCAGAGCGTTCTGACGCTTCTGCCGCTTGATCCTCCTGAGGAGTGCGCGGATCATTTCGTCCCTCCGTTCCGCACGACGGCCGCGCGGTAGATCTCGACGTACTCGGCGGTTCCTCGCGCAGGCCGAAAGTCGACTGTCAACGCCTGGGTGCCCCGAGAAGCCCTCCGCAGGGATTCGAGCCAGACGGCGGGCTCGCGGGAGGACACCATCGTCACCCCTGGTTGGGACGCTGCCCAGCGGAGACCTGGAGCGTCCGCCACCACCGCGGGCAACCCGACGACAAGCGCCTCGGCCAATGCCACCGGCATTCCTTCGTTGACGCTCGGCATCGCAAAGACACGGCCGCCGACCAGCGTCGTGATCGGGTCGCGGGCACCGCGTGACACGAGGAGACCCCTCTTCTCGAGCTCCTCGAGGAGACGCAGCTCAGAGGGCTCAGCATGGTCCTCGGATCCCACATGAGCCACCCGCAACCCGCCCATCAGCGCGGCTTCCAACACGACATCGTGGTTCTTGATCCAAGAGCAGTTCCCGACCAACACCACCGGTGCCGAAAGATCGTGAGGATCATCGTTGGGGTGGGCCCCAGTGAGCGCGAAGTACCGCGGGTCAACCCAGTTGTAGACCACCTTCACTCTCCTGGCGAAGCGTTCTTCATTGGATGCCACGTCGTGACTGGGGACGATGACCGCGCGAACGAACCGGTCGGCGACAACCGCCTGAAGGAATCGGCTCACGAACCACTTGCCCCGGGCAGTGAAGACATTGTGCACGGTCCTGACTATCGGCACCGCGCGTTCGATTCGTCGGATGGTGAGCACGTTCTGCAGGTAGTTGCCCTCAGAGTGCAGGTGAACGACGTCTGGTCGAAAGTCTGCGATGACACGCGCCAGGAATCGCCGTCCGGCTGCACTCCGGAGAGGCTGCTCGGTTGTCGAGACGCCGTAGCCCGCAAGTCGGATCTCGGTTGCATAGGGATGCTGGACGCCGAAACCCGCGACATGAGCGGCTACGCCGGACGCCTTGAAGTCGGCGGCCCCGGAGACGAGCATGCGTTCCATACCGCTGGGACGCAGCTCACCGAGGATGTGGAGGACGCGAAGGTTCGGCATCAGTGGCTCACCCGCAGGCGAGCATCGTCCAGGCGCGGGTTCGCCGCTTCCATGTCATAGCGCGGGAACTTCCTATCGAGGAACGCGAAGGCCAGCGGTACGCAGGTCCACCACTGCCACGAGTAGGTCCAGCCGTACACGAGGAAGCATACGAGGATGCATGCGACGAAGACGTCTCGGCCAGGGCGAAGGCCTTCGAACACGCGCGGCACGATGATGGCAAGCAAAGCGAGGAGGCCGATGAGTCCCTCGCGCAGGTACACCGTGACATACCAGTTGTGCGGCGCGAAGACCACCCAGCGTCCGACGCCCTCGAAACGACCGAATCCATGACCGAAAGGCATGCCGAACAGGACGCTCAGTGGTCCGCCGCCCAGGGACTGCACGACGAGACCGATCCAACTGGTGAGCCGCGCATCGTACGTCCCGGTGTTCGAGGCGGAGCCCACGAACTCGGCGACGAGGTTGCTGTTCGCTGCGCGACTGACCGCTATGGCGAGACCGATCACGAGGACTGTTGCGGCGAACGGGATGATCTTCTGCCGAAGCGCGCGGGGTGCGCGCCACACGAGAACGAGCGCCAGAGCAATCATGGTCAACCACACCGTGCGCTGCTGGCTCACCGCCACGACCAGCATGAAGATCGCGGACAAGAACACGTACCGCTGCTGATTGGTGCGGTTCCAAAGCCGGAGCGCGAGCACCGCGCAGAGGACGAGGAGGAAGGCCTGTGATGAGACCAGCGGGCGCCCCGTCTGGCTGAGTTCCCCGCTGACGGCCACGAAGTCGTCGGTGCCGCCCAGGCCGTAGCGCGCAGCGTGGTAGGCCGCGACAAGACAGAGACCCACGCCTTGAACGACGACGAAGTACTTCTCGGCCCACACGACGTCTTCGTGCGCCCACTCCCGGGTCACCCCCCAGAAGACGATCCCCATCACGTAGAGGAAACCCCGTGCCTCGTTGACTGCAAGGCCGAGACCGTACTGCGATATGCCACGGGCGAGCGACACCGCGAGCAGTACGAGCAGGAGAACGCTCGCGAACACGACGAGCGGAGAGAGCCGCGACAACGCCTTGCGGGAGTCAATCGTTGCTGCGATGAACAAAGCGACGGCCAAGATGTCGCCGACAGTGATCGTCGTCCCGCCGAACGTCCCGATCGTTCCGAAGTTGGGGAATTCCCACGCGGTCAGGGCGTAGAGCGACACGGCCCAGAACACGAGCCGCGGATTCAAACGAACGAACCCGACCAGCAACGCGATGACGATGGCGCCGACGAGCAGCAGAAGCAATGTCGTCATCGGACCGGCCTCCCAGCGGAGAGCGCCCCACGCAGGTTGCGCACCCACCACAACGCGTACGACGAAGCAAAGAAAAACCACCAAGATCTCGGCTGATGCCGTCGGAGGTAGCGCAGGAGAGACCGTGGGTTCCCAGCGCCCTTCTTCCCGACGTAGGCGCGCCAGGCCGCCGCGAGCGACGAATGAGCCACCGCCGCGTTCCTGCTGCAAAGCCCGACCGCTCCGCCAGCGACCCAGACGGGAACGCCGCTCGACGAAGCTCTCATGCCGTAATCGACATCGGCGAAGGCGTGACTGAAGCCCCCGTCGATCGGACCGACCGACCGTGCAACGTGCACCGGCATGAGCACGACATTGCCATTGAAGGCGTCGACACGGATTGCCTCTTCCGTGACGCTCGGTGGCGCTACGAGATCGAATGCCAACGGATGAACTCCACTACGGCGGAGGCCACCGTAGGTCAACGCGCCGCTCGTCGGGTCGATGGTGCTCCCCACGATGACGCCGGGAGCGAGTGTCTTTGACGAGTGCAGCAGATCCCGCAAGCCTGACGGCGTCAGCTCCACGTCATCGTTGAACCACATGAGCCAGTCCGCGGGTTGTACGTCAGTTCGCGTCAGGACCTTCTGCTCGGCGGTCGCCATCGATTTCGCCCAGAAGGCGGATCCGTCCCCCCGAAGGACATGCAGTTGCTCGACGACGTTGGAAGCACCAGCGATCGTGCCATCACTCGATCCGTCGTCGAACAGGGTGACGTCGAAGTCGACGTCCGCTTGTGCCGTCGCCACTTTCAAAGAGCGCAACGCCCGAACCGTGGTGGCTTCGCGGTTGTGACTCGCCACGATCACGTGCAACTTAGTCATCGGAGTCCTCGATTGCTTGTTTCATACCGGAGCGGAATCGACGGGCCATCTGCTCCACCGAGAAATCCACGGCTGCCGCTCGGCATCGTTCCTGCATCGCTTCCAGCGCGGCCCGATCCCTCAGGAGTTCGACCGTCTGCATTACCGCCTCTTCTACGGACGACGCCGTCAAGCACGTCTCGCCGGGCTCCAGGTACCCGTACTCAGGAGCGTGCAGGGACGAGGACAGTGTGACGATCGGCCGCCCCGCCACCAGACTGTCGACCGCCACCAGCCCGACCCGACCCGGGAGTAGGAGCACATCGCTCTCGAGGAGTGCGCGCGCTTTGTCTTCGCCCGACAGCGGGCCGCGGTACTCGAGCCAGCTGTACCGGTCGTGCGCTGCTGAGACATCAGCACGCAGTTCGCCATCTCCTGCCACCACGAGCCGGAAGCCGGGCTCGATCTCGTGGACCTGCGTCGCTATCTCGATCAGTTCCCCGACACGCTTGCTTGCGTCGAGGCCACCGATGAACAGTGCCTGAAAACAGTCGGGGACGATGGAAAGACGGACCGCGTCGAGGTCTCGGCGAAGCCGCTCGGCGTCGATGCTGTTGCGCAACACAGTCGTCTTCGAATGGTCGATGCCGACCCGCGTCGCCCACTTCACCCCTGACTCCGTGTAGGCGAAGAACCACGCAGCTCGTCGCAGTAGCGCGACGCTGTACGCGCGTTCCAGGAGGGACGGCGTCTTCACCACGTCCGAGCCATGACCCCACATCGCAACCTTCTTGGCAGTCCAAGGCCATGCGAGGAGCAACGGGACGTCGAGGTTCCGGCGGGCCTGCTCGACGACGATGAGGTCGGAGCGGCGCACCGCTGGAGGAAGCACGCGGAGCGTGAGCCGCCGACCCAGGATCTTGAACTCTCTTTGCCGGATTCGGCGGAGCCATGGCTGCGGCCCCGCGCCGTCGTTGCGCCGCGCCAGATCGCCGGCAGGTTCCCCTGCAAACACCACCAACTCGTCCCCGTCGGCCGCCGCCGCCGCCGCCATCGCTGCGAAGAGGGGAACACGGTAGGCCGGCACGTACTCCTGGACGATCGCGAATCTTCGACCTGTCATTCCGGAGCACGTCCCGACAAGAGAGACTGCCACGCTCGTCGATACCCGACCAGACTGAACCGCTTGTCGAACGTCTGGCGCGCCCCGGCGCTGAGGTGCCGCCGCAGGTCGGCAGACCGCAGTACCGCGAGGCAACGATCGGATGACGCAAGCCAGTCATTCTTCGTCACGAGGTACCCGTTGACGCCGTCAGCCACAATGTCCTTGATCCCGCCCACATCGTAGGCGACCACGGGCACTGCGAGACGGAGCCCCTCCAGCAAGGTGAGTGGCTGAGCTTCGAACCGGTAACTACTCGGGAAGACCAGCACCGAGGAGGCGGCTACGACGTCGTCCCGCTCCGCATCGAACAGCGGTCCGGCAAAACGCACTCTGGCCTGGGAATCAGGACTAAGCATCGCCCGGAGATCGTTCGTGTACTCCGGCGACGAGGTCCCACCGATCACGACAGCGCGGGCAGTCGGCACCTCGGTGAGGCACCGATCGGCAATCCTCATGAAGTCCTCCGCACCCTTGCCCGGGATGAGGTTCGACACGTAGACCAGCTGCGGGCTTTCGTGCACTTGGGTGCCCGCGGGTTCTACCGTCCCGACGGTGTTGGGGATGACCTGAATGACGTCGTTGAACCCACGCACGTCGTCCTTCATGGACTCTCCGAGAACCACGACGGACCGCGCTCCAGCGAGCATCGCCCGCACCCCGCGCGCCTGGAGCCTTCCCATGGCGGCGAGTTCCGAGTACCCGGAAGTGTGCACGTACGCGATGTAGTCCCGCCGCTTTGCCCTGAGCAGGAGGCTCAGCAGCACGTCCATCCAGAACGAGGGCGGTCGGTTGGTGGTGAAGAAGACGACGGACGCAGCACGATGCCGATCGAGGGCACGCCAGAGTCGCGTGAAGAGCGAGAACGCGGCGAAGAGCTTCCGCAGGCTCGTCTCGCCGATCTCGCCGACCGAGGTGCTGAAGCGACGATCCACGAGGGACGTGACCAGGCCCAATTTGTCACACGACTCGAGGAAGGTACGGGTCATGATCGTGGAGCCGTGCACGGGAGGAGGAAGTTGACTGATCGCGATCACGTCAACTGTCGACCGCTCAGCCACGATGCCTCCGGAGGGCGAGGATGACGAAGCGCAGATTACCGAACACATAACGCCGCCAAAGACGGCGTGGCTCCCGCCCGAAGCGGTAAGCCCACTCCAGGCCAGTCCGGCGCCAGAAAACCGGCGCTTCGACCACGTCACCCGACACAAAGTTGAAGGCAGCACCGACCGCGAGAACGACGGCCGGGTGACTGGCAGCAATGCGGGCGACCTCGTAGTCCTGCTTCGGAGTGCCGATCCCTACCCAGACCACGTTTGCCCTGGTCCGCTTCAGCATCACGTCGATCTCCTGGTGATCGGCCGGCTCGAGCGGACGGAACGGCGGACTAAAGCTCCCGACGACCGACGCCTGCGGGTATCTCGTGGCGATCGTCGACTGGAGGCGCGCAAGGGACTTCTCCGTACCACCCAGCAGGAAGTGGCGCATGCCTGTGTCGGGCGCTGAATCGAGCAGCGCGCGGAAAGCGTCCGGCCCGCGCATGTGAGCGACATGATCGGATTTGCGCCGCGCGAGCCACGCGAGAGGAGTCCCGTCAGCGACATTCACACTGCCGTGTTGGAACAGCTCGAGGTACGTCCTGTTCTCCGTGAGTGACACGGTGTAGGCGTTCACGAAGTGCACCGGGACCCCGCTGTCACGCAGCGTCGCGGCGACGAGTCGTACACGTTCCAGAACTTCTTGTGCCGGCCTTGCTACGAGCGAGACGCCCGCCACTCGGACACGAGGAAGTCCGAGGAGTTCGGCTCTCGCAGTTCCCTGATCGCCGGAATGTCGGTCGTTCATTCAGTACGCCCCTCGGCTCGCGGTAACGGCTCTGAACGTCTTCCAGAGGATGAGCAGGTCGCCGACCATCGACCAGTTCTCCACGTAGAACAAGTCAAGACGGACCGAATCTTCCCAGGAGAGGTCAGACCGTCCGCTCACCTGCCAGAGGCCAGTGAGCCCGGGTTTGACTAGGAAACGTCGATGCACGTGCGCGTCGTACCGTTCGACCTCACGTCGCAGTGGTGGCCGCGGGCCCACCAGCGACATGTCCCCGCGGATGACATTGGCCAATTGCGGGATCTCGTCCAAGCTGTACCGCCGCATGAACCCCCCGACCCGGGTCACCCGGGGGTCGTTCTTCATCTTGAACAGCACGTCGTTGCCCTCGGCGCGATCGAGCTGGCTGAGCTCCTGCAGCCGGGCTTCAGCGTCCACGACCATCGACCGGAACTTGATCATGCGGAACGTGGCGCCATCGAGCCCGACGCGCTCCTGCCGGAAGAAGACCGGCCCGGGCGACGTCAGCTTCACCATCAGGGCCAGGACGAGCAGGACCGGCGACAGCACGATGATGAGCGCCGTCGATCCGATCAGGTCGAACGCCCGCTTCGTGTAGAGCTTCCGGCCCGAGTAGGTCGGGGTCTCGACGTGGATGAGCGGCAGGCCCTGCACCGGGCGGGTGTGGATGCGTGGACCGCCGATGTCGGTCAGGCTCGGCGCGACGACCAGGTGCTGCCGGCCGGGCTCGAGGGACCAGCTGAGCTGCCGGACGCGTTCGGGCGGCAGGTCGTCGGCACTCGTGATGACGACGGTGTCCGCCCCTGTTTCCGCGAGGGCCTCGGCCAGGTCGTCGAACCCGCCGTAGCTCTGCACGGTGGAGCCGGGTAGGACACCGCGGGTCCCTGTCGAGACGGCGGCGCCGACGACGCGGTAGCCGGCCTCGGGCGTCCGGCCGAGCTCGCGTGCGAGGTGCAGGACGCTGCTGGTCGACCCGATCAGCAGCACCTTGGCGGAGTAGTTGCCGCGCTTCCGCTCGGCGACGAGCCACTGGCGCCACATCCACCGCGACAGCAGCAGGACGAGGATGCCGACCGGGAACGCGATGAGGATGTAGCCGCGGGCCAGGTCCACGTGCAGCAGGTAGGCGGCGATCGCGAGGAAGCCGAACACCCGCACGCTCGAGTCCGCGACGAGGCGGTACTCGGTGCTGCCGACGCCGATGACGCGGTGTCCGCGGGTGTCGTACAGCGCGAGGGCGCTCATCCACACGGCGATGACGACGATGGAGATGCCGGTGTAGCTGAGACGCAGGTCGGCGGTGTTCGTCGCCAGGTTCGAGTCGAGCCCGAGCCAGGCGATCTGCACGCCGAAGACGACCCAGAACAGTGCCAGGAGATCAGTGACCAGGACGCGGCGCGAGTAGGACCGGCTCCACTCCTCGGTGGAGCCCGTCGACGCGGAGACCCGCAGCGCGCCCGCGGTCATGGTCGCCACCCGGTCACCATGTGACGCCGCCGTCCGCCGAGACGGAGACGGTGTCGTCCGCCCAGAGCCAGATGCTCTGCCCGACGCGGTCGAGGCTGACGGGGCCGGCCGTCGCGGCGTCGGCGTCGCAGCCGACGGCGGTCGTGGGGGTCTCCGGTGTCACGCCGATCGCAGTCATCGAGGCGATCTCGACACCGGCGCAGGCTTCCGCTCCGACGCGGGCCAGCAGGTACGAGTCGCCGTTGTCCGCCATCGCACGGACCCCGCCGACCGGCACGTCGACCCACTCCCCGGCACCGGACCGCCACTCGACCTGGCCGTCGCAGACGACGACGGAGGTCTGCTGCCCCTGGTACGCCTCGATCGGCTCGCTGCACGGGGGCTCGACGACGCCGGCGGTCGTGACGATGCCCGCCGTCGAGATGCCGGCGCCGGCGGCGCCGGGAGCGCCGTCCGTCCAGGTCGCGCCGTCGTCCGCGCTGGTGCGGACGGTGGGAGTGCAGTCCGCACCGATGCCCGCCAGGATCGCCAGGTCCGTACTGGAGGCCCGGATCGCCATCAGCGTCGACACGTCCGGTCCCAGCGCGACCGGCACCCACGTCGCTCCACCGTCCACGGTGTGTTCGAGGGTGGGTGCGGCACCGCCGCACGTCTCGCCGGACGCGCGCCACGCCTCCTGGCCGTCCACCGCGGACAGGAAGCGGCGCGTGTCGCCTGCGGCCGCCGCGGTCGGAGTGGGGGTCGGATCGGTGCTGGCGTCCGGGGAGCTGGAGAAGGTGGGGATGGGTCCCGCCGGGTCACCGGCGTTGGGCGCCGTACGTCCGAGCGCGAGCAAGACGAGCGCGATGTCGACGACCACCAGCACGACGACCACGACGGCGACCCAGACCAGGGTCGTCCGTCTGGTCGACGAACCGAGGTTTCGGGTCCCCCGGCGAGTGTCCATGTCCCCCGACCTCGTCTCAGCGCTCAGCGCGGCTCAGTGCGCCGAGCTTCTTCCCGCCGCGCTTGGGCGGCTTGACCTTCGGTGTGTCCTCGTCCGCTTCCAGGCCGTAGCCGTACCCGTAGCCGTACCGGCCGTAGCCGTAGGCGCCCGGGCCGCGGACCGGCATCATCGTGATGACGAACCCGGCGATCGGCGCACCGACGTTCTCGAGTGCCGAGACGGCGGCGGCGAACTGGCCCTTGTGCGTCTTGCCCGAGGCCACGGCGACGATCGCGCCGGAGGCCTTCTTCGACAGGATCGCGGCGTCGGTGACGGGCAGGAGCGGCGGGGCGTCGAACAGGACGTAGTCGAACTCCTTCTCGAGGCGTTCGATGAGGTCCTGCATCGCCCGCGAGCCGAGGAGCTCGGACGGGTTCGGCGGGATCTGACCGGCCGGCAGGACGACGAGGTTGCCGCGGCCCCAGGGCTGCGCGACGTCCTCGAGCTCGGCGCGGCCGATGAGCACGTCGGTGAGACCGGCGTTCGTGTCGACGTCCATGTACTCGGCGACGCGGGGGCGACGGAGGTCGGCGTCGATGAGGATGACGCGGAACCCGGCGCTGTCGAGCGCGATGGCCAGGTTGGCCACGGTGGTGCTCTTGCCCTCGGACTGCACGGAGGACGTCATCACGAAGGTGCGCGAGCCGGTCCCGAGGTCCAGGAACTGCAAGTTCGTGCGGAGCGTGCGGAAGGACTCGGCGCGCGGGCTGCGCGGGTCGACCTGCACGATGAGCGGACGCTCCGAGGCCTTGCTGTCGAAGGCGATGCCGCCGACGACCGGCTTGTCGCTGATCTTCTCGACGTCCTGCTCCGTGCGGACGCGGTTGTCGAGCGTCTCGCGCAGGACGGCGATGCCGACGCCGAGCGCGAGTCCGACCAGCAGGCCGAGGGCCACGTTGACCGGGACGTTCGGGCTGACCGGGGCGCTCGGCACGTCGGCCTGCTTCACGCGGGTGAGCTTGACGCTGCTCGTGCCCTCGGCGTCGGTCGCCTCGATGTCCTCGACGACGTTGGTGAGGCTCTGCGAGGTCGCGTTCGCGATGTCCGCCGCCCGGACCGGGTCGGTGTCGTTGACGCTGATGGAGATGAGCGTCGTGCTCGTCGGTGCGCTCGCGGACACCATCGTCGCGAGCTGCTCGGCGTTCATGTCGAGCTGGAGCTTCGAGATGACCGGCAGGAGCACGATCGGGGTGGACACCAGGTTCGAGTAGGTCAGGACGCGCTGCTGCGTGAAGGTGTTGCCCTGGGCCAGGTCACTCGCGCTGCCCGAGGTCTCCGTCGACACGAACACCTGGGCGGAGGCGGAGTACACCGGCTTCTTCAGCAGTGAGAAGCCCGCTGCCGCGGCCACTCCGACCAGTGCCAACACCAGGATGAGGACCCATCCCTTGCGCAACACCGTGATGTAGTCGCGTAGTTCCACGCGGCCCGCCTTCCCCGACGATCCTGCCGCGCTCCTGCGGTCCCAGCACAGGCGCACCGGGGATGTCCCGGCCTACGGCATTCAAATAGTGCCACATGATCGAGCAACGCTCGGCTGTGTCGGGCGATCCGGTCGCCGCGTCCTCTACGGTGACCCCATGAGCACCGAGTCCGACGTGAAGCACGCCGAGCCCGACACGAGCCGCCAGCGCGACCTGGTCATCCTGCTCGTCGCCCTCGGGGTGGCGGTCATCCTGGCGCGCGTCGTCGGCGGCGTGAGCCGGAGCGGCGGCATCCCGTCACCCGTCCTGCAGGTCCTGGCAGCGGACGTCGCGGTCTGGTTGCCCCTGGTGGCGGGGATCGTCTGGGTGCTGCGGCGGTCGCCGAACCCCGGCCGGAGGCGGGTCCTGCGGCTCGAGATCGGGGACGCGGTCTTCGCGCTCGGCATCGTCATCCTGGTCCGGGTGTTCGACGCGTTCCTCGGGCTGGCGTTCGGCGGCCGGACCGGCCTGGAACCCGTCCCCACCCTCGGGACGCCGGACATCGCGCTGCTCGTGGTCTCGGCGATCGGCATCGTGCTCGTCAGTCCGTTCCTCGAGGAGGTCTTCTTCCGTGGCCTGTTCCAGCGCCGGATGGCCGAGGAGCTCACGCCGCGCACCCGCTTCATGGCCGTGCTGCTGACCGCGTTCCTCTTCGCCGTGCTGCACGTCCTGCTCGGCGCCGGGACGACGCAGCTCGACGGCTTCCGCGTCTTCCTCACCACCTTCGCGCTCGGGTCCCTCACCGGCACGCTCGTCGCGATGACGGACCGGATCGGCGGCGCGATCCTGGCGCACGTCCTCTTCAACGCGGTGGCGGTCGTCGCGACCTGGCCGCGCTGACCCGCCTCTGATCGACGGGCCGCTCCGCCACACGGCAGGCGCGCGCCGCGCTGTCCACATGTCGTGTACGGGATACGAGGTGCTGGACGTCACCTGCCCCAGGCTTGGTGTGTGACCAGCACGACGACCGTCCCACCCACCGCCCACGCTCGTGTCTCCTCCCTCGACGGGTTGCGCGGTGTCGCGGCGGTCGTCGTGCTGGTCCACCACGCGCTGCTGACCGTGCCGCAGCTCGCCGGCACCGCGTACGGCCGGGTGCCGGAACCGGGCACGCTCGCGCACCTGCTGACCACGACCCCGCTGCACCTGTTCTGGGCCGGGCACGAGGCCGTGGTCGTCTTCTTCGTCCTGAGCGGCCTGGTCCTCACGCTGCCGGCCCTGCGGAACCCGGTCATGTGGCGTTCCTACTACCCTGCTCGCGCCCTCCGGCTCGGCGTGCCGGTCCTGACAGCGGTGGCGCTGGCCGCACTCGTCGCCGTGGTGGTCCCGCGGTCCGGAGCGGCGGACCGCGGGCCGTGGCTCGCCGAGCACGCGTCGGGGCCGTCGCTCGCGGACGCCGTCCTGGCCGCCGTCCTGCTCGGGCCGAACCCGGTGGACAGCGTGCTCTGGTCGCTGCGGTGGGAGCTCGTGTTCTCCCTCGCGCTGCCGGCGTGTGTCCTGGTGGCCCGGCGGACGAGCCGCACGTGGTGGCTCACCGCGGTGCTCGCGATCGCGACCTCGACCGTCGCCGCCGCCGCGCAGGTCGACGCCCTGACGTACCTGCCCGTGTTCCTGGTCGGGTGCGCCCTCGCCGCAGGCTGGGACCGGATCCCCCGGGTGGTCGGGCCGAGCGGTGTCGTCGCGGCCGGCGCCGCCTGCCTCGGCATCACCGCCGCGTGGTGGATCGCACCAGTGCTGCCGACAGCCCTGGCTCCACTGGCGGACGTCCTGACACTGCCGGTCGTGCTGGGTTCGGCCGCGCTCCTCGTGGTGCTCGCCGGGCGGTGGGACGTGGCGCAGCGCCTGCTCGAGCGGCCACCCGTCCGCTGGCTCGGCGGCATCTCGTTCAGCCTCTACCTGGTGCACGAGCCGGTCGTCGTCTCGGTCACGCTCCTGCTGCCGCCGGGCCTCGCGTGGCTGACCCTGCCGATCGCGGCCCCGGTCGCGCTCGGGCTCGCCGCGCTCTTCGCCCGCTGGGTGGAGTTCCCGGCGCACCGCCTGGCGAAGCGGGTGGGACGAGGCGTCATGACCGGGGCGAGCGTGCGCTGATCGGGTGATCCGGGCCTCCCGTCCGGTCCGCGGAGCGCAGCCGCGAACCCTCCGATCTCCTGTCGGACTTCCCTGAACGACCTGTGAGCCCTACTCTTTCCCACGTTGTAACGCGGGCTGTCGGGGGTGCCCGCGCAACGACCCCAGCAGATCGCTGTCGGACTCGAACCGACGAACGACCGGACGACGCCGTCCACGAGGAGCTCACCTTTGCGTCCCACTCTCACCTCGACCCGGAGGCGCCGACGCGTCCTCGGGTCGTCCCTCGCCGGAGCCCTGGTCGGCGCACTCGCGCTCGGCGGCCTCGGCATCTCCGCCCTGCCGGCAGCCGCCGCGCCGGACGCCCGCACCGTGGTGTCGGGAGACGCCCGCTTCCAGGTGCTCTCGCCCACCCTGATCCGCACCGAGTACGCCGGTGACGCGCAGTTCATCGACGAGGGCACCTTCAACGTCGTCGGCCGCGACGACTTCGCCCCGACGCCGTTCACGCAGACGCGCGCGGACGGCTGGCTGACGGTGAGCACCGGGGAGATGACCGTGCAGTACCGGGAGGGCACCGGCGACTTCAGCCAGGACAACCTCCGGGTGACGCTGGAGACCTCCACGGGGCAGACCGTCACCGGATCGCCGTGGGTCACCGCCGAGACGCCCTCCTGCGCGGTGGGCACCCTCTGCGAAGGCGAAGCCCTCGCGCTGCAGGGCCTGGCGAACGCCAAGGACCACGCCGGCTACACCGGATCGGGCTTCGCCGCCGGGTTCGAGAACGTCGGCAACTCCATGACCTTCCGCACCGACGTGCAGCGTGCCGGCGCCTACGACCTCGCCATGCGGTACGCGAACAACCGCGGCGGCGACGGCAAGCTCGAGACCCGCACGCTGAGCATCGTCGTCGACGACCAGGCGCCGGTCACCCTCAGCCTGCCCGCCGGCGCGAACTGGGACGAGTGGAAGCAGACCACGGCCGCCCTCGACCTGACCGCGGGCACGCACACCATCCGCATCGAGCGCAGCGCGTCCGACTCCGGCCGGGTCAACGTCGACAGCCTGGCGGTCGTCCCCTCGGGTGCCGCCTACCCGACGCCGACCGACGCGGACGCCGGACAGGACTGCGCCTTCGGCGTGGTCTGCGAGGCCGAGGACACCGGCAAGGCCGGCGGCGCCACGGTCGCGACCGACCACAACGGGTTCTCCGGCGACGGCTTCGCCGCCGGGTTCGAGCGCGCCGGCGCCCAGATGACCGCGCACGTCACCGGTGTCCCCGCCGCGGGCGACTACGCGCTGCAGGTCCGGTACGCGAACGGCTCCGCCGCGGCGCCGACCCTCACCGCGGCCCCGGCCGGCCAGACCGCCACGACCGCCGAGCTCCCGCGCACCAGCGGCTGGGACTACTGGAACACGGTGACGGTCCCGGTGCACCTGGCCGCCGGCACGAACGACGTCGCGATCGGCTGCCCGACCGTGGCGGCCAACTGCAACGTCAACTTCGACACCATCGCCGTCGTCGACCAGTCCTCACCGGTCCTCGCCGCGCACGCCCCGCTCGGCGGCTACCGTCGCGACCTCGACACGACGAACGGCTCCGTGAAGACGAACCCCGGCCTGCTGTACCAGGACGGGTGGTCGCTCCTCGACGACACCGCCTCGGCGCTGGACGACCCCGCGACCGAGGAGCCGACGCCCCGCGGTGACCACGGTGGGAAGGGCTACCAGGACGGCTACGTCTTCGGGTACGGAACCGCGTACACGACCGCGCTCAAGGACCTGGCGACCCTGACCGGGCCGTCGAAGCTCCTGCCGAGCTGGGCGTACGGCGTCTGGTACTCCGAGTACTACGACCGCTCGCAGCAGGACTACCTGGACATCGCCGCGCGCTTCAAGGCCGAGGGGGTGCCGGTCGACGTCATGGCGATCGACACCGACTACAAGACCGGCAGCACCACGAACCAGGGCGACAGCAAGTGGAACGGCTGGTCGGTCGACCCCGCCCGGATCCCCGACATGACAGGGCTGCTCGCCGACTGGCACGAGCAGGGCATCCACAACACGCTCAACATCCACCCGTCGATCTCGGGCAGCGACCCGGAGTTCGCGAAGGCGCAGGCCACCGCGAAGGGCAAGCTCACCAAGGGCGACGGCGACCGCTACCTGTTCGACTGGTCCGACCCCGACCAGCTCAAGGCGTACTTCGAGCTCCACGACACCCTGCAGCCCGAGGGCGTCGACATGTGGTGGCTCGACTGGTGCTGCAGTGAGAACTCGAAGTACTCGGCGAACGGCGTCACCCCGGACGCGTTCATCAACCAGCAGTACGCGGAGTACACGGACGAGCAGCTCGAGGGCCGCGGCCTGGCGTTCTCCCGTGCGTACGGCTCGCTGACCGCGGGCGGCTACGGCAACCCGCAGGCCGTCCCGACCGGCCCGTGGGCGGACAAGCGCACCACCGTGCACTTCACCGGCGACACCACGTCCTCGTGGCAGGAGCTCGCCGCGCAGGTCGGCTACACGCCCGGTGAGTCGGCGGCGACCGGCCTGTCGGCGATCAGCCACGACATCGGTGGGCACAACGGTGGTCAGTACGGCATCGAGGGCAAGGAGCCGGGCACGACCCAGCTCCCGCCCGACATGTACGCCCGTTGGGTGCAGTTCGGCGCCTTCCAGCCGATCGACCGTCTGCACAGCAACCACAGCGACCGGCTGCCGTGGCAGTACCCGGCCGAGGCGAACGCGTCGGCGAAGCAGTTCCTCAACCTCCGCGAGGACCTGCTCCCCCTCACCTACACCCTCGCCGCCGACGCCAGCCGCACCGGTACCCCGATGCTGCAGCCGCTCTACCTGCAGTACCCGGAAGCGCAGGAGTCCTACGCGCAGGCCGGCTCGGAGTACCTGTACGGCGAGGACGTCCTCGTCGCACCGGTCACCACCGCGAACGGTGACGACGGCACCGCCACCCGTTCGGTGTGGTTCCCGGCCGGCGACACCTGGACCGACTGGTTCACCGGGAAGACGTACGAGGGCGGCACCACGGCCGACGTCACGACGGACCTGACCACCATGCCGGTGTTCGTCCGCAGCGGCGGCATCGTCCCGACCCGCTCGCACCACGTCGCGAACGACGCCGCACCGCTCGACGCGGTCACGGTGACGGTCGCGACCGGCGCGGACGGCACGTTCGCCCTGCACGAGGACTCCGGTGAGGGCCAGCCCACCGCTGCGGGGGCCTCGGCCCGTGCGGCCGGGAACGCGGCGTCGACCGCCATGCGGTTCACGCAGCAGGCGACCGGTGGGACGCTCGACATCTCGCCCGCCGACGGCTCGTTCGACGGCCAGGTGCGCGAGCGCTCCTGGACGGCGACGTTCACGAACGCCGAGCGTCCGCAGTCGGTCACGGTCGACGGCGCCCCCGTCGCCGCGTCCGAGTGGACGTACGACGCCGACAGCCGCACCCTCACGGTGCCGGTCGCCGAGCGCTCGGTGGCGGACCGGACCGTCGTGCGGTACTCGACCCTCGCGGCCGCCGTGCCGAGCCTCCAGGTCGAGGACCAGCGGGTGACCGCCGGGAACACGCAGACCGTGACCGGCACCGGGTTCCCGGCGGACGCGGCGGTCACGCTGGCGACGACGCCCGACCTGGGCGACGACGTCACCGTCCGCACCACCGCGGACGGGACCTTCACGGCCGAGCTGGACGTGCCGGCGACGGCCGCCGCCGGTCGCGTGGACGTGACCGCCTCCGTGGGCGGCGCGGTCCTGGCCCGGGCCGCCTTCACCGTGACGGCTGCGCCGCCGACGGCCTCCCCGTCGCCCACGCCGAGCACCGGTCCCGGTGCCGGCGCAGGCCCCGGGGCAGGTGGCCCCGGCGCCGGCGGCCCGGGTGCTGCCGACCCGGGAGCCGGGAACTCGGGCGCCCAGCCCGTCGGTGACCAGCCGGGAGGCTCGGGTGCGGACCGCGACGGCGCGCTCGCCTGGACCGGTGCGAACGTCGTGCCGATCGGCATCCTCGCCCTGGTGCTCCTCGCCGCGGGCGGGCTGCTCCTGGCGCAGCGGAAGCGGCGCCGACACGCGGAGTGAGTCGGACGGGCTGAGCGCGCGACGCTGAGCCCGCGGCCGGACGACGGCGGGGTACCCGGGAACGGGTGCCCCGCCGTCGTCGTGCTGGCCCCTCTTCGGGTCGCCACACCGGCGTGTTCCAGTCCGACCCAGTAGCCTGCCCTGAGCATGTCTCGCCCCACCAGCGTCATCGACAACCCCCTCGTCCGGCAGGCTCCGATCAGCGGCCTGCTGGCCCTCGGCGCGCTGTGCACCGTGGCGCTGCCGTCGCTCGCCGTGACCCACGTGGAGCTCTTCCTCGCGAGCCTCGTCGCGACCGCGATCGCAACACTGCTCGCCGCGGTCGCCGTGTACTTCCCGCGTGCGGTCGCGCTCGTCCCGATCCTGCTGGCCGTCGACTTCGTCTCGATCGCGCTGTTCCGGACGGGCACCGGGGCGGGAGCGTCGGTCTTCACGTCGCTCGTGGTCCTGCCCGTGGTGTGGTGGGCGTCCCTCGAGGGGCGACGCACGATCGTGTACTCGGTCATCGGCGTGACGTTCGTCATCCTGGCCCCGTTCGTGCTCCTGCCCGGTACCGTGCCGCGTCCGAACGAACTCGTCCGCCTCGGGATCACCGTCATCGTGTTCGGCACCGTCGCGGTCATCGTGCACGAGTTGTCCCGCCGCGCCCGACGGTCGGTCCTCACCGCCGAGGCCCGTGAGAGCCGCGTCCGCGCCGAGATCAGCCGCGCGGCCGCCGTGCAGCGGTCCCTCCTGCCGACCTCGAGCGACCACATGGGCGACGCCGTCACCGTCGCCGGGGCGTGCCTGCCCGCGAAGAGCGTCGGCGGCGACTTCTACGACTGGTACCGCACCCGGGACGGCATCGCCGTCAGCCTCGGCGACGTCATGGGCAAGGGCGTCGGGGCCGGCCTGATCGCCGCCGCCGTCCGCGCCACGATCCGCAGCGCCCGCACGGTCGACGACACCTCCGAGGCGCTGCGCCGCGCCTCCGACGGCCTCGTCGCCGAAGGGGCCGGCACCGACGTCACGTTCACCACGCTGTTCCACGCCCGGATCGACGACGACGGCACCCTGCAGTGGGCGGACGCGGGCCACGGCCTGAGCTTCATCCTCCGCGTCGACGGGGGTGTGGAGCGCCTGCGGTCGGTCGACCTGCCGCTCGGGATGGGCCTCCGCGACGAGTGGGCGACCACCACCGGGATCCTCGAGCCGGGCGACCTGCTCATCTCCTTCAGCGACGGCGTGCTCGACCTGTTCGGCGGACGTGACGACGCGGTCGACTCGGTCGCCGAGCTGGCAGGCACCGACCGGACGCCGGCCGCCATCGTCGCGGCCCTGTCCGAGCGCGCGGCCCAGGTGCCGCACGACGACGACGTGACCGTCATCGCGATCCGCCGCGAGGCCGTCGTGTCCTCGCCGACCGAGGTGGCCGCGGCGCCGCTGACGCGCTCCGTCTGAGCGGGCCGCGCGATCCGCGTTCGGCGACGCCGTCATGGGCGCGGAGACCGTCGCCCAGCGCGCTTCGTGCCGGACGGGAGGCCCGTCGCGGCCCCGCCACGCGCCTCCCGGCCCGCCGTCCGCACGCGCGGCCACCAGGGCGGGCGGTCATGCCCGGGGACACCGTTCGGCTTCGCGTGTGCGGATGGTGTCGCTCAGCGCGGACCGTGCCGGTCGACGGCTACGCGGACCAGTCCGGCCGGACGAAGCCGCTCTCGTAGGCGAACACGACGGCCTGCACGCGGCTCGTCGCCCCGACCTTGGCGAGGACGCTGCTGATGTGGGTCTTCACGGTGGCCTCGCTGATCCAGAGGTCCTTCGCGATCTGCGCGTTGCTCGCGCCGCGGACCAGGGCACCGAGGACCTCCCGCTCCCGGACGCTCAGGGCGGCGAGCGCCGACGCGTGTTCGGCCGGCGGGGTCGGCGCTGCCGGGCCTCCGGTGGCAGGGGCCGTGAGCAGCCGGTTCTCGAGCAGGGCGCGGGTCATCGACGGCGCGATGAGGGTGTCGCCGGTGTGGGCGGCCCGGACCCCGGCCGCGATCAGGTCCGGGCCGGCGTCCTTGAGCAGGAAGCCCAGCGCACCGGCACGGACCGCGTCCAGCAGGTACTCCTCGTCGTCGAACGTGGTGAGGATGACGACGGCGCCCGCCGTGCCCGCGGCCACGATCGTGCGGGTGGCGGCGATGCCGTCGAGCACCGGCATCCGGACGTCCATGAGCACGACGTCCGGGCGGAGCTCGGCGCAGACCGCGACCGCCTCGGCGCCGTTCGGGGCCTGTCCGACCACGGTCAGGTCCGCCTCGGCGTCGACCATCATGCCGAGTCCGGTCCGGACGACCGCCTGGTCGTCGACGATCACCACGCGGATCACGGGGCCACCACCTGACGGTCGACGGGCACGGGGGCGGGCTGGGTCGACGCGCGGCCCGGCACCGTCGGGGTCGCGACCACAGCCGGGACCGACGCTGCCCCACGGACATCACGCGGGGCCTCCAGCACGACCCGCCAGCCGCCGCCGTCGACCGGGCCAGCACCGAGCACCCCACCGATCGACGCGGCACGCTCCCGCATGCCCCGGATCCCGGCCCCGCCCGCGGCGAGCGCCGGCACCCTCGGACCGCCGGCGGCGCCGCCGTCATCGAGGACCTCGAGGCGGATGCGGTCCTCCGTGGCGGCGAGGGTGATCCGGACCGAGGAGCCGTCGGAGTGCACGAGGGTGTTCGTCAGGGCCTCCTGGCAGACGCGGAGCACGGCGAAGTCCTGCATGACGCCGAGGCTGCCGGGCACACGGAGGTCGACCTCGACACGGACGCCCGTCGCGCGCACCCGTTCGGCAGCGTCCTCGATCGCACTGCGCAGCGACACCGGGGCGTCGGTCGTCCCGCCGTCCCCGCCGGCGCGGAGCACCCGCACCACCTTCCGCATCTCGGACAGCGCCTGCTGCCCGGTCCCCGCGACCCACGAGGCGTACTCGGCGAACTCGGCCTGGTCGGCGACCCCGACACGCACGAGGGCCTGCGACCGGACGACGATGGCGGCCATGTGGTGGGCGACGACGTCGTGCACCTCACGGGCGACGGCGGTCCGCTCCTCCGAGGCGATGCGGGCGTGGTCGGCCTCGCGCAGACGCACGAGCTCCTCGTTCCGGCGCTGCAGGACGAGTTCGGAGCGTCGACGCCGAGCGGTCGCACGGCCGAGGAACGCGCATGCGACGAGCAGGATTCCCATCAGGACGATCGTCGACCAGTCCGCGTTGCTCGACCACACCCGCCAGTCACCGAGCACGGCGAGCCAGTCCCGGACGGGGACGGAGGTGAGCGGCAGGAACATCGCGAGCACGGTCGGCACCGCTGCGACGGCGAGCACCACGAGCACCCGACGGCCGGCGGCACACGCCAGGTAGACGGCGATGACGAGCGGGATGAGGCGGACCTGGAGGACGTCGAACGTCCACGACGGCCACGCCACGACGACACCGACCCCCACGAGCAGCGGGTACGGCAGTCGTTGCCCCACGGCGATGCACGCCGCGACGAGCAACGCGGTCAGGCGGTAGTCGTCGAGCCGGGTCGGGTACCACCCGGCTCGGTGCAGCCCCTCCATCGCGACCAGGGCGGCCCCGAGGAACGCAACCCCCGCGAGCGCGGACCGCGCCGCCGGCGGGATCGACAGAGGACGCATGGCGAGAGGCTAGCCCCCGCAGAGCGCCTCACGCCTCCCCCGAAGGTCGGAGTCACCGGTGGGGACGATCAGTCGGACGGCCGGGAGGGCCCAGTCGGACCACCGATGCGGCCGACGTCCGCCTCGTCGCAGGCTGGGACCACCGCACACCGCGGCCCATCCGACGGGAGCACGTGATGCAGAAGAAGACCGCAGCCACCCTGACCACGCTGGCCCTCATCGCCGCGATCGCCGCCACCGGCGTGGCCGCTGCGACCGTCGCGGGACCGGAGGCGACGGGCACGACCGACGGCACCGTCAGGACGGGCGGGGTCTCGACGGTCGTGCAGACCACGGCCCCGACGACCGACGACGACGGCTGGCAGGGGCAACTCCCGGACGCCGACCGGTTCCGCACGCTCTCCGACGCCGAGCAGCGGGCCGTGTTCACCCGCGTGGACCGTCTCATCGGGGACCTCCGCGGGACGGGGGACGGCGCCGGACTCGTCGCCCAGCTCAGCGGGTACCGCGGCGAGATCGAACGCGCTCGCGGGTGACCGCGCGACCCGGCGACCAGGCGACCCGGGGACCCGGCGTTCCGGCGATCCGGCGATCCGGGGCCCGGGGCCCGGGGACCCGGGGACCCGGCGTTCCCGCGATCCGGCGATCCGGCGATCCGGCGATCCGGCGACCAGCGACCGGATGCCCGGATGCCCGGATGCCCGGATGCCCGGACGAGAGGCGCGGGGCGGCCCCGCCACGCGCTCCCGTCCGGGCACGCCCGTCATCTCACCGACGGCGGACCCGGACCCGGTCCCGCCGGGCGACGACGATCGCCGCGCCTGCGCTGAGGAGCAGCAGAGCGACACCGACCAGCACCGGGAGACCGGCGGCCCCGGTGAAGGCGAGGTCACCCCGCCCGGGCCCCGCGCTGCCGTCAGCGCGCTCCGGGTGCCGCGCGTCCGCGGAGGCCGAGCTGTCGTGCCGACCCCCAGGTCCGACCTCCCCCGGCGAGCCGGTCCCGGCACCGGGCGTACCTGGTCCGTCCGGGCCGTCCGGCCCTCCGCCACCGCCCGCGTCCTCGTCCGGCAACAGTCCCGCGTCGACGGAGGTGGTCCGCTCGACGCCGTGGAGGACCCCCTCGGCCGTCGTCCGGCGACCGAGGGTGACCGTGGCCGTCCTACCGTCGGGACCCGCGTCCGAGTCGATCGCGTCGTCGTCGCCGATGTGCTCCCGGGTGAGGTGGCGCCCGTCGGGTGCGGCGAACGCGACGACGTAGGCGCCGGGACGGAGTCGACCGAAGTGGTAGCGGCCGTCCGCGTCCGTCGTCGTCCTGCGGTCGACGCGGTGCCCGTCGTCGTCCGTGCCGGTGAGCCGCACGTCGACGCCGCGGACGCCGGGCTCGTCCGGGTCCTGCAGCCCGTCACCGTCGAGGTCGGACCAGACCCGGTCACCGATCGCGCCGGCCACGACCCGGATCGACGCGCAGTTCGACCGGACGTCGAGGGTCAGGTTCGCCGAGCGGAGGCCGAACCGGTTCGCGTATGTGTCGCCGTCGTGTTCGCCTTCGGTCGTGAGGGCCAGCGTGTGGGTCACGGTGGTGCCGGGCGGGACGGGGGCCGACCGGGTGATGCGGAAGGCGGTGACGTCCCGCAGGGAGCCGGGGCACCCGTGGTGGCCGAAGTCCGCCTCGGCGCACCAGACGGTCGATCCGCCGGGCCGGTTCGACGCGTCGTCCCCGTCGAGCGAGACGTCAGCCGGCGCGGCGGCGGTGTACCGCACGGTCTCCCCGGCGCCGACGTCGACCGGGACCGGCCCGGCGAGGGTCGTGCGCCCGTGGAACGTCCCGTCGTCCGCACCCGCCGGGTCGGGCAGGACGTCGATGAGGTCGACGTCCCGCGCCGGTTCGGCGTCGGTGTCCGTGTAGTCGAGCTCCCACCGCAGCTGGTCGCCCACGACGACGACCGGTTCGACGGCCCGTTCCTCGACACCGACGCCGGCGGTGGTGACGACCTGCAGGGCACGCTCCGCCTGACGGAACCCGAGGTCGGAGGCATCCGCGGGCGACGCGATCTCGACCTGGTTCCGGATAGGCCCGGCGGGCGCAGCCGACGAGACCGTGGCGCGGTACGTGATCGGGGGGACGGGCACGTTCGGCTGGACGTCGTGCATCGTCCAGGTCAGCCGCTGGTGGGGATCGCCGTGCGGGTCCCGGACGGTGTCGATCGCCGGGGGCACCGACGCACTGTCCGGGACGTAGGCGGTGTGCAGCGGCAGGGTGTCGCGGACGGTGACGTCGGTCGGACGGCCGCGGGCGTTCCCGTTGGTCAGCGTCGGGTAGAGGGCGTACTCGACGGTGCCGCCTGGCACGGTCGCGCTGGTCTTGTCCGGGGTGTCGGCGGCGTCGTGACCGGTGTCGACGGTCTTCTTCGTGATCCTCGCGAGGTCCTCGGTGATGACGACGCTGTCCGTCAGCACACCGACGCCGAGCGCGGGGTCGGCCGTGTCGTGCACCCACCCGTGGTGACCTGCGCCGAACGAGAGGTGCCCGAAGTCCACCGCGCGGGTCCCGTCCGGCGCCGACAGGACCGTCACCCAGGAGTGCAGGGTCGCGGACTCCCCGCCCCGCAGGTCACCGACGGCACGGACGGCCCCGACCGCACCGATCCCACCGGGGACGTCCCGGGGCGAGTCGTACCACGGACCGTCGGCGTCGTCGCAGGTGTGCTGCTGTCCCTCGGCCGGCGAGGTCATGGCGTAGGCGGCGTACTGGACGCGGGCGTCGGTCAGTCCACTGACCCCCGCGACGACCGACGAGCCGCCGATGCCGGACAGGCGTTGCGTGGCCCGGTCGAAGGTGTCGCACAGCACGGCACCGCGGTAGGGCGTCAGTCCGTGGTTCTCCATGGCGACGTCACTGCGGAGTCGAGCGCCCGGCGTCGTCCACGGGTCGCCGTGCCGAGCGGAACCGGGGCGGACCGCGGCGCCGTCGCCGACGACGCGGTAGAGCCACTTCCCGCCACTGCCGTCGGCGAACTCCACGATGTTGCGCTCGGAGACGTTGTCGTCGGTCGGCTCGACACCGCCGGGGTAGTTCGGGGCGCCGCTCACTGAGGTGGTCTGCAACGGGGTGTACCGGTTGACGGAGCGCACGTTCGTGCCGTCGGGCGGTGTCGGCATCCAGAAGCTGATGTAGCCGCTGACGACGTACCCGATCTCGCCGCCCGCGATGGGACCGCCGTACTCGTTCTCCGTCGGCATGCGGTCCGGGTCGGTCACGGTCCCGGCGATCGTCACGTCCACGTCCTGCCCCGGGGCGCTCTGGCGGCAGGTGAACGTGCCCGAGTCCGCGACCGCACCGGCTCCGCCTCCGGTGCCGGCCGGCAGCCCGCCCAGGCCCGGCACGTCCGGGGAGAGCGGGCCGCACGCCGGCTCGTCCCCGTTCCACAGGCGGGCACCGGAGGGCAAGCCACCGAGGATCTGTGAGACGTCGTCGGTGAACGTCATCGGTCCGGCGCTCTTCTCGAAGCCGACCAGTCCCTGTCCGGGGACGACAGGTCGCCAGGCGACCGCGATGGGGTAGACGAGCTGGATCCCGCGTGCTCCTCCGGGGCCGGGGACGTCGGTCCGCAGGACCGACGCCTGGACCTTCTTCGACAGGTCGTACCGTGCGGCCGCGGACACGACGGTCGTCGGCGACGTTGCGGAGACCGGGTCGTTCTCGGCCTCGTCGGCGGTGCCGGTCCCGGTGACGCGGATCTCGTCGCCGTTCCGCAGGTCGGCGGAGACGTCGAGGACCGCGGGGACCGCGATCGCGTGCCCCTCGGCGATCGTGCCGAGGTCGCACGTCAGGTCCTGGCCGGAGACCATCGAGCCGCCACCGGTGCACGGACCGGGCACACCGGCCCAGCTGGTGCCGGCGGGCGCGGTGAGCGTGAAGCGCTCGTGGGCGCTGGGGCCACCCGTGGAGTTCATCGTCACGCGGTAGGTGACGGAGTCGAGCGTGCGGACGACGCCGTTGTCGTCGCGGGTGTCACCACCGGGGACGTCCTCCGGGGTGAACGGGCCGTTGCCGTCCTCCGCGACCTCGATCGCGAGGCCGACCACCGCGTCCGTGGCCGCATCCGCACGTGCCGCGGCGGGAGTCGTCGGAGCAGTCGATGCGACAGCCCAGGTCGGTGTCGCTGCGGTCAGGGCGAGTCCGACCGCCGTCACCGCCGTGAGCGCGGTGCGGAGGGGGATGTGTGGTCGCAAGAGGGCTCCAAGGGGGCGGGCACGCAGCTGTACCCGCATCTGATGTACCGGACATCACCCATCGAACCCCATCGGCGGCTCCTTGTCCGCTTCCCGGTATTCCGTATTCCACAACGGCTCAGACTTCGACGTCACTCCCCATCGTCACCGTGCGCCGGAGCGGCAGCCCGAACCGTGCGGCCGGGTCGGCGGCGTTGTGGGCCATCGCGACGAACAGCTTCCGTCGCCAGGACACCATGCCGCCCTTGCCCGACCCGGTCCGGAGCGCGCCGCGGGAGATGAAGTACGACGCCTCGGTCATGTCCTCCTGCGCCAGGTCGAGCACGCCGGCGGCGCACGCGGCACGCATGGCAGCGGGCAGGTCCTGGTCGTCGGAGAACCCGAACGTGATCGTGATGTGGTCGATGCCGTCCTCCGCGTGGCCGAGCTCGTCGCGCCTGAACGCATCGGACAGGGCCACGTGCGGGACGTTCGCGGTGAGGACGGACACGATGACGACCCGCTGGTGCACGACGCCGTTGTGCTCGACGTTCGCCCGGAGCGCGAGCGGGGTGGTCTCCTTGTTGGGGTGCGGGAACACGGCGACGCCGGGGACCCGCGGGATGTGGTCGGCGTTGACCGTGTCGATGAACTCCGACAGGGACCCCTCGCGCTTCCGCCGCTCCTGCTGCACGAGCTGGCGGCCGCGGTGCCAGGTCGTCATGAGGGTGATGACGGCGAGGGCGATGAGGAGCGGCACCCATCCGCCGTGCACGACCTTCGACAGGTTGCCGGCCAGGAAGGTGAGCTCGAGGCCGCCGAACACGACGGCGACGAGCACGAGCTTCCACGTCGCCCAGCGCCACAGGGGCTTCACGACGACGAGCAGCAGGAGCGTGTCGACGACGAGTGCCCCGGTGACGGAGACCCCGTACGCGGTGGCGAGCGCGGCCGAGGACCGGAAGGCGAGCATGATCGCCATCACGCCGATGAACAGCAGCAGGTTGACGGCCGGCAGGTAGACCTGGCCGCCCTCGCGCTTCGACGTCTGGCGGATGGTGAGCGGCGGGAGGAGCCCGAGCTGCACGGCCTGCCGGGTGAGCGAGAACGCGCCGGAGATGACGGCCTGGCTGGCGATGACGGTCGCCGCGGTGGCGAGGACCACCACGGGGATCTGCGCCCAGTTCGGGAACAGCAGGAAGAACGGGTCCTTCGTGGCCGTCGGGTCCTCGAGCACCAGCGCTGCCTGGCCCAGGTAGTTGCAGACGAGCGCGGGGAACACCACGAAGAACCAGGCCCGGAGGATCGGCATGCGCCCGAAGTGGCCCATGTCGGCGTACAGCGCCTCGGCACCGGTGATCGCGAGGACGACCGCGCCCATCGCGATGAAGGTGATGAACGGGTGCGCGAACAGGAACGCGATCGCCCAGGTCGGGGACAGCCCCTGCAGGACGCCGGGGTGCTCGACGATGTGCGGGATGCCGGCCACGGCGATGACGACGAACCAGAGGAGCATCACGGGTCCGAACGAGGCACCGACCTTGGCGGTGCCGAACCGCTGGACGACGAACAGGCCGACGAGGATGACGGCCGCGATCGGCACGACGAGGTGCTCGACCGACGGAGCCGCGGTGCCCAGGCCCTCGACGGCGGACAGCACGGAGACGGCCGGCGTGATCACGGAGTCGCCGTAGAACAGGGCGACACCGACGATCCCGATGACCAGGAACACAGTCGTCCCGCCCGGCCGGTTCGCGTAGAGCCGCCTGGCGAGTGCGGCGAGCGCCATGACCCCGCCCTCGCCGTGGTTGTCGACGCGCATGAGCACGAGCACGTACTTGATCGACACGACGATCGTGATCGACCAGACGAGCAGCGAGATGACGCCGTACACGTCCTCGGGGATGGGCCGGACGATCCCGCCGTCGACCGAGAACACCGTCCGCATCGAGTAGAGGACGCTCGTGCCGATGTCGCCGAAGACGACGCCGAGCGCAGCGAGGGCCAGGCCCGCCTTGCCACGGTGCCCACGGGCCTCCCGACCGGCGGGCTGCCGGGCGGCCGTCGCGGGGTGTGTGGCGTCGTCGCCGGGACCGGCGTCTCCGGGCTGGGCGTCGCGCGCAGCCGACGGCTGGTCGGACGACGGCGACGACGCGCGGGTCTCGGTCACGGCGGGCACTCCACTCCAGGCCGTCCGGGCGACGGCCGCGCCCATCATGCACCCGCGGAGTGACAGCGGAGCACCAGGCACACCTGACGCAGCGTCGAACGGCTGCTCACGCGTCCTGGTCCGGCACCGTGACGATGCGGTTCTGGTACGCCCACACCACGGCCTGCAGACGCGATCGGACGCCGAGCTTCGGCAGCATGCGCGCCAGGTGCGACTTCACGGTGGAGACCTCGACGACGAGCTCGGCCGCGATCTCCTCGTTCGACATCCCCTGCGCCAGGAGCAGCAGCACGTCCCGCTCCCGGGCGGTCAGCACGCCGTCGACCCGGTCCCCCGTCACCGGCTGCAGGCTCCGGCGCGAGGTGAACTCGCGGAGCACCCGCCGGGTCAGGGCCTGGTCGAGGGTGCCGTTGCCCGCCGCGACCTGCCGGACGGCGCCGATGATCGTGTCGGGCTCGGCGTCCTTGAGCAGGAACCCGGACGCCCCGGCCTCGAGGGCGCCGAACACCAGGTCGTCCATGTCGAACGTCGTGAGCATGAGGACGGGCACGGCGGGGTCGGCGTCCGGGCGGCAGAGTTCGCGGGCGACCTCGATGCCGTTCCGGACCGGCATCCGGATGTCGAGGACGGCGACGTCGGGCCGGGTGCTGCGGGCGAGCGCGAGCGCCTCGCCGCCGTCGGCGGCGATCCCGACGACCTCGATGTCCGGCTCGGCGTCGAGGAGCGCCGAGACGCCGGCCCGGACGAGCGGCTGGTCGTCGGCGACGAGCACGCGGATCACCGCGCCACCTCCTGGTGGTCGGCCGCCGTGTCCGAGCCGGGCTGGGCCTCCCGGCCGAGCCGCAGGGCGACCAGCCAGCCGCCGTCGTCCGTCGGACCGACCTGGAGGCCCGCCCCCACCAGTTCCGCCCGCTCGCGCATGCCGCGGAGCCCGTTGCCACCCGCGGGCGTGCTGCCCTGCGCCGGCACGGCGGCCGGCCCGTTCTCGACGCGCACGAGGAGGTGGTCGTCGGCGCGGTCGTCGATCGTGACGGTGCACGACGCTCCCGGAGCGTGCAGGGCCGCGTTCGCGAGCGCCTCCTGGACGGTGCGGTACGCGGCGAGCTGCGCGAGCGGGCCGACGCCGTCGCCGAGCGGACGACCGACGCGGGGCGCGCGGTCGGTGGCCAGGACGTCCAGGCGGACGTCGCTACGGAACCGTGCCCGTTCGACCAGGTCGACGATCCCGGCGACGGTCTCGACGGCACGCTCGGCGGGGCTGTCCTCGCGGAGCAGGCCGACCAGGCGGCGGAGGTCCTCGAGGACGGCGGTGCTCTGCTCCCGGACCTGGCGGACGCCCTCGTGGGCACGCTCGGGGTCGGTGTCGATCTGGCGGTCGATGACGGCGGACATGAGGGCGATCCCGGAGAGGTGGTGGGCGGCGATGTCGTGGAGTTCCCGGGCCATGGCGGCACGCTCGCGGGAGACGGCGGCGTCGATCAGGGCGTCCTGCTCCCGGTCGACCGCGGTGGCCTCGGCGGTGCGGGCGACGCGGACCTCGCGGCGGGACAGCACCACCAGGGTGACGAGCAGCGGCAGGCCGACGGCGCCGACAGCCTGCAGGACGCCCTGGCCGACCGAGGTCGTCAGGCCTTGGGTGAAGTCGGCACGGAAGCCGCCCGCGAGCACGGCCCAGATCGCCGCTCCCCCGATCACGACCAGCACGGCCGCTGCGGTGAGTGCGGGCCACAGCCGTGCGAGCGGGACGCGGAGTGCGGCGAGGACGACGGCCACCGCGACGGCGAACGGCGTGAGCCCGAAGAGCTCGAACGCCTGCGGGGCGAGGACGGCGACGAGCACCGGGATCGCCGCCACGACGACGAGCGTGGTGCGCGGTGCCCGGCGGGCGGCGAGCAGGGCGGCCGCCTGGGCGAGGAGCCCGACGGTCAGGACCGTCCACGGCGCGCTGCCGACGGCCGGGTAGCTGACGGTCTCGCCGACCGTGTCCGGGTCGGCGGCGTCGAGCGGCGGCAGGGCGAGCAGCAGACCGAGGGCGACCACGGCGGTGCCGAGCGCGACGAGCACGTCGGTGCGGCGCTCGCGGGCGGTGGCGGGACGCCGGGCGGGCGCAGCGCCCCCGGCCTCGGCCTCGGCCTGGGGGCGCTGCGCGAGCGGCTCAGCGGGTGCCATGCTGCGATCCTACGAGGGGCTCCGCCGACGGGATCGGGGCGTCGATCGGCAGCGCCCGACGTGCCGGGTCGTACCCGAGGTGCCCACGGGTCGCGATGAGCAGCACCACGGCCGTGATCGTCGACATGATCGTCAGGCCGATCATCAGCGTGCCGGCGGTCATGCTCGGGTACATCGTAGGGAAGAACGTCGAGATCGTGTTGTTCACGCCGACGTGCAGCAGCAGAGCGAGCGGCAGGCTCTCGCCCGTCTTGTTGAAGACCTGCACCATCAGGACGTTGAACGTGATGGTGAACAGGGCGAACACGACGGGCTCGCTCCAGTGCGCGTCCGGCCACCCGCCCCAGTCGCTGAGGTACAGCGGCATGTGCCACAGCGCCCACACCGGGCCGAGGATCGCCGCGGCACCGAGGCCACCGAAGCGGTGCTGCAGGCGGGGCAGGGCGAAGTCGCGCCAGCCCGGCTCCTCGCTCAGACCGGTGGAGAACAGCTGGATGACGAGGCCCGGCACCACGGCGGCGAACACGAGGGCGGTCGGTGCGTGCACGTCCCCGCCGGCGAACGGCAGCGCCGACACGATGATCAGGGCCGGCACGACGACGAGCGCCAGGGCGTACCAGTACCAGGCGACCCGCCAGCGGAACAGGCGTCCGACCCAGCGGCGGAGACCCGGGCGACCGTCGGCGACCGCGGTCACGATGAACGCGCCGCCGAGCGGGCCGAGCAGTGCGCCGGGCAGCACCCCGGTGAACTGCGCGCTGCCGAGGACCTCGGCGAAGTGGATGTCCCAGACGCCCATGCCGTGCGGCGACAGGATGTAGGGGACCCACGCGAGCCAGCTCAGCCCGAGTGCGAGGGTGAAGAACGACCCGAGCGGGTGCCGCGCGATGACGCCGCGGATGCCGTGCCGGTCCTGCGGGGCGGTGCCGGTCGTCGACCGGGCTTCGATGGTGTTCGTCATGACATCGACGCTAGGAACTGCGCCGCGCCGGGACGACCGGCCGAGGGACGCACCTGCGGGACTTGCATCGAAGGATGCAGGCCGAGGCCGGTGCGGACGGGAGGCGCGGGGCGGGCCCGCACCGCGCCTCCCGTCCGGCTCCTGGTCCGACGACTACCGCTCGTTCCCGGCGCGCAGCCAGGCGATGTAGTCCGCCGCTGCCGCCGCCGCGTCGTACTCGGGCGTGAACCCGGTGTCGTCGCGGAGCCGCGTGATGTCGAGCCACTGCTGCGGCTGGTCCGGTCCGACGGGCAGGTCGGCCGTGAAGTCGGGCACGACCGTCCGGATCGCCTCGACGACGTCGGCGTTGCTCGTGGCGTGCCCCGACGCGACGTTGTAGGTCAGGTGCCGCAGTCCGGGAGTGCGCATGAGGAGGGTGAGGGCACGCCCGGTGTCCTTGACGTACAGGAGGTCGAGCGCGTCGTTACGGTGCGGAGGCGCCACGAGGCCGGAGACGTCCGGGGTCGTCCCGCGCGCGGCTCCGAGTGCGAGCGACGGCGCGGCGAAGAACGGGTCGGGCTGGTGGCCGCCGGGACCCCACGTGCCCGAGATCCGCGCGTTGACGATCTGCACGTCCGTCAGGTCCGACAGGTGCAGGGCGAGCAGCTCGGCGATCTTCTTGAACGTCGGGATGGCGTGGACGTGCCGGAACGAGATCGGGTCGTCCTCGGAGAGCGCCCCGGCGCCGCCGAAGCCGTAGACACCGATCGTGCTCGCGACCACCACGCGGGGGACGTCCCATGCCCGGGCCGCACGCACGATGTTGAGGAAGGCCTCGATCGCGGTGCTCGTGGCGTCCACGGGGTCTCCGCCGTCACCCGCCCAGGGCAGCGCGACCGCGAGGTGCACGATGCCGGTGATCGGGAAGCGGCGGCCCACGGCGAGGACGGCATCGAGGTCGGCGACGTCCGCCTGCACGACGTGCACGGGCAGGTCGGCGAGCTGTGGCGGCACCTCCGGGGTCCGGCGCTGGAGCAGGACGCACTCCTCTCCTGCCTCGACGAGGGACCGGACGGTGTGGGAGCCGATGAAGCCGGCTCCGCCTGTGACGAGGATCATGCTCGGACCTTTCGTTTAGACCACTGATCGTCAGCGGTACTGACGATCAGCGTAGGACTAAGATCACACCATGTCCAGCGATGCCCGACCGACCGACGTGCTCGGGTACCTCCTCAAGCACGCGACGATGGTCCTCAGCGAGCGGACGGACACCGCGCTCGCCCCGCTGTCGATCGACGGCAAGGAGTTCGGCGCGCTGCGGGTCCTCGCCCGGCGCGAGCCGATGTCCCAGCTCCAGGTGGCGCAGACCCTCGGCATCGACCGGACGACGATGGTCGCGCTCCTCGACACCCTCGAGCGGAAGGGCATCGTGGCGCGACACCCGGATCCGGCAGACCGTCGACGCAACGTCGTCGAACTCACCGAGCAGGGCGAACACGTGGTGGACGCGGCCGAGGCGCTCCGCCACCAGGTCGAGGAGGAGTTCCTCGCACCCGTCGGAGCAGCCGACGGCGAGCGACTCCGACGGACGCTCCGGGCACTGCTCGAGTAGGAGTCGGGTCCCTCAGCCGTGCGAGCG
Source organism: Curtobacterium sp. MCBD17_032 (assembly GCF_003234855.1). Lineage (GTDB taxonomy): Bacteria > Actinomycetota > Actinomycetes > Actinomycetales > Microbacteriaceae > Curtobacterium. The sequence goes on along the minus strand of NZ_QKTO01000002.1, from coordinate 182,781 downwards.
GACGCCCGTCACCGATCCCGGTCCGGAGCCACGGCAGCCAGCACCACCGGGTCCTCGCAGCCCCGCGCGAAGCCCGCGATCCGCCGGTCGATGTCCCGCTGCAGCACGAGCACGCCGATGCGCTCCGCGAGCGGGGCGAGCCACTTCGGCTTGCAGGTGAAGTTGTAGCGCCAGACCGCCAGCGTGTGCCCCGGCTGCCCCTCGGCGGCGCTGAACCGCCATCCGCCGCCCATGCGCTCGAAGAACCACGAACCCTTCGTCATCTTCATGCCGACGTTCGACGGCGGGTTGTACGAGACGTACTCGCTCTCCATCGCCAGCCCGAAGCGCTGCACCGTGTACGTCCGCACGCCCTTGCCGGGGACGGTCGCACCGATGAGGTGCTGCCGCCGGATGAACGGGTCCCACCGCTTCCGCACCTCGCCCTGCGTCTGCGAGACGGCGAAGGCGACGTCCACGTCGACCGGGACGACACAGCGGGACTCGACGACGGGCATGCGCCCATGCTGGCACGCGGCGGGACCGCCGGACGGGAGGCACGGGGCGGGCCCGTACCGCGCCTCCCGTCCGTCCGTCGAACTCCTCATCGGCGGGATGCTCGTCGTGCTCCCGTTCCTCGAAGCAGGTCGCCACGGCGCCGGTGCGCCAGGAGCAGGACGACTGCGTATCCTCCGATCATGCGCACCCCGAGAGAGACCTTCGGCTTCGAAGGAACAGGACGATCATGGGCTCGCGTCCTGCTCGACCTGGTGAGTGGCACGCTCGTACTCTCCGGCGGCGCTGTCATCGCCAGCAGTGCAGCGCTCGGTCACTCGACTGCGATCTGGATCGGTAGCGGAGTGATCCTGCTCGGGGTCGTCTGTTGGGTTGCCAGCATCTTCCTGTCCGTTCGAGCAGCACGGCGCGAGCCGCAGGATCCGTCTCGGTAGCCGATCGTCTACCGGACACTGAGTGCGAGTCGACTCGGACGCCCGGACGGGAACGTGCGACTCCGGACCCTCCATGGGGTGTAGCCGCCGTCATCGGGGGTGAGGAGGACCCCACCATCGAACTGCAGCGCCACGGCAAGGCCGACACCGGAAGGAAGTCGTCCGCGCGGCGACAACGCCCGCGTTGCCTCCCGCTCACACTGTGGTCACACTCAGGAAACCAGCGGGACAGACGACGCCACCAGCATCGTCGCGTGACCGCACACCGACCACTCCCCCGGGCCTCCCGACGGAGGACCACCGCCCTGGGTGTCACCGCCCTCGCTGTGGCCGCCACCGTCGGCCTCCCCGCCCTGACCGCCACCCCCACCCCGGCCGCAGCCGCCCCTGCACCGGCCGCCGACCTCGCGTCCCGGTTCACCCTCGCGGTGCTGCCGGACACGCAGTTCTACTCCCGCTACTCGGCCTCGCAGTTCCTCCCGCGCTACGGCGACGACCCGTTCCACGTGCAGACCCAGTGGCTGGCCGACAACGCCGACGAGCTGCACATCCCCTTCACCACCCACGTCGGCGACGTCGTGGACCAGGTCGGCCAGGCGGGCGAGTGGCAGGCCGCCGACCGGGCGATGTCCGTGCTCGACGCGGCGGGCATGCCGTACAGCATCACGACCGGCAACCACGACGTCCGGAACTCCGCGGACACGGTGTTCGACACGTCGTACGACCTCGCCGCCGAGCCGTACCTGCGCACCTTCCCGGCCACCCGCGCCACCGGTCAGCCGACCATCGAGTCGGGCACGGACCGCACCGGGCTGAGCCAGTTCCACGTGTTCGAGGCCGAGGGCCAGCGCTTCCTCTCGCTCGCACTGCCGTGGCGGGCCTCCGACGAGACGCTCGCGTGGGCGAACCAGGTCATCGCGGCCCACCCGACGCTGCCGACGATCCTCACCTCGCACGAGGTCATCAACATCGCGACCGACGGGCTCACCGCGGTCGACACGGCCTACGGCGAGCGCCTGTGGAAGAACGTCATCGCCCCGAACGACCAGGTGTTCCTGACGTTCAACGGCCACTTCCACGGCTCCACGTGGAAGAGCCGCACGAACGACGCCGGGCACGCCGTCACGCAGGTCCTCATCGACCACCAGATGGACTACGAGGGCGGCAACGGCTACCTCGGCCTCGTGGAGTTCGACCTGACCAACGGCACGCTCGCGATGCAGACCGCGTCCCCGTGGGTGACGTGGAAGCCGTCCGAGACACTCACGTCCTACGACCAGCCACTGCTCGACGCCGCGAACCAGCGCTACAGCGTGCCGGTGGACTTCCGCACCCGGTTCGCGGGCTTCGCGCCGGACTTCCGCGCCGGCACCGCCGACGAGCCGCCGCTCATCGAACGCGCACGGCAGATGCTCCTCGACGGCTTCGAGGGTGCACCCCCGGTCACGACCGAGCTCCCCGGCGGCCGCGCCGACCACACCGTCGTCGACGGCACCCTCGCCTGGTGGCGTCCCGGCGAGCAGGAGCCCGGCACCCTCGCCCCCGGCGCCACGGTGACCGACGTCGTCGGCGACGCCGACCTCACCCGCATGACGCACGCCGAGTCGGGCTCCCCGACCGCGCAGGACGGCGACGTGACCGTCACCGACGAGTCGCACCCGCTCTCCTCGGACGGCGCCGGCCTCTGCTTCGCGAACGCCGACAAGGCCGCGAAGCGCTTCAGCGCGCTCACCTCCCCCGGTGACACGGTCGTCGACCGGGCGACCTTCCCGGAGGGTTACACGATCGAGACGTTCCTGCAGGTCGACCCCTCGTGGACCGACGGCGCGAACTCCTGGTCGAAGGCGATCGTCCGCAGCGGCAACCGCTCGCAGATCGGCGTCCCGCAGACCCGCTGGGACTGGACCGCCTCGCCCGCAGCGCTCGGCATCTCGAACCTCAAGGAGTTCCAGTGGACCGAGGTGACCGCCGACCCGTCGAAGGGTGACCGGACGGCGTGGTCGGGCGAGATCATCCCCGGCCGCTGGCTGCACGTCGCCCTCGTGAACGACGTCGACGCCCGCACCACCACGATGTACATCGACGGCGCTCCGGTGCTCCGCAACGCCACGGACACCGGCGGTCAGACCGTGCAGGACGGCATGCCGTGGCTGTTCGGCAGCGACTGGGTCGACGACGCCGCGACGAACGGCTGGAACGGCTGCATCGGGGAGACCCGCGTGGTCGACCACCCGGTCAGCGCCGAGTCGTGGCTGACCGCCCGCGCCGACCTCGACGTCCTCACCGTCGACGAGCCGGGCACCGAGGTCGCCCCGACGTCGATCACGGGCTCCGGCCACCCGGGCGCCACGGTGACGCTCTCGGGCGCGGTCGCCGGCAGCGCCGAGGTCGCCGAGGACGGCTCCTGGTCGGTCGACGTCGCCGGCAAGGACGACGACGACATCCGGGCAGCTGCCCTCGTCCGCGCCGCCGCGACCGGCGAGGCGCAGGCCGTGCAGTCGATCGGCACCCGCAGCGGCGCTGCGGTCGCGTTCGCGGTTGCCCTGCCGGACGCCGCCGAGCCCACCGACCCGGCCCCGACCGACCCCGCGTCGCCCGTCCCCGGTGACGGCGGCGACGACGCTGGTGACGACGGCTCGGTCTCGCCCGCTCCGGGTACCGGCCTCCCCGGCGCCGACGGCCCGGGTGCTGACGGCCCGAGCGCCGACGGTCCGGGTGCCGGTGACGGCACCACGCCGGACGGCGACCTCGCCTTCACGGGTGCCCACGGCCTCGGGCTGCTCGGCGTGACGGCGCTCCTGCTGCTCGCCGCGGGGACCGCGGTCCTCGTCCGCCGACGGCTCGGCACGCTCCCGCGGATCGCGCCGACGGAGCAGTAGCAACAGACGGACGGGAGGCACGGTGCGAGCGCGCGCCGTGCCTCCCGTCCGTCGTCGGTGCCGGACCGACACCCCCGTGGCGATCGGCGGGTCGGCGTCGGGTGACGGTCAGGCCGCGGCGGGCACGCCGGGCAGGAAGACCAGGCGACGACGCACGGCGGTGGCGGCGATCGCCCGGGCCGGGGCGTACGCGTCCGAGTCGTACCAGGTCTGCAGGGCCTCCATGTCGGGCCACTCGACGACGGCGACGACGACACCGGCATCGCCCTCGGCGACCGTCGGTTGTGCACCCAGGACCACGAAGCGGCCGCCGAACTGCTCGACCGTCGCCGGGGTCAGCTCGGCGTACCGCTGCGCGCCGGCGGGGTCGAGCACCTCGAGGACCTCGGTGATGCTGTAGGCGGGGGGACGAGCGGTGGTGGTGTCGGACATCAGGGTCTCCTCGGTTCGTTCGGGCTGCGTGCGTGCTGCCCGGAGTGGGACGTCGAGCGACGTCGAAGCAATGATGTTGCTCGTCATCATTGATTGTCAAGCCCTTTGATGCCGACTAACATCAAAGCGAGCCGCGGCTCCGTCCGCCGGAACCGCGCCGACCGCACGAGGAGGAGACCGATGCCCCGCATCACGCAGGCCCAGAAGGAACGCAACCGCGAGCAGATCGTCCGCGCGGCGAGCGAGGGCTTCAAGCTCCACGGTGTCGACGGCGTCGGCATCAAGGACCTGATGCAGAGCGCCGGCATGACCAACGGCGGGTTCTACAACCACTTCGCGTCGAAGGAGGACCTCGTGCTCGAGGTCTACCGGCAGGGCTTCGCGGACTCACTCGCGGCCGTCAGCGCAATCCGCGCCGACCACGCCGACACGGCCGAGTCTGCCCTGGGCGCCGTCGTCGACACCTACCTGACGGCTGCACACCGCGACCACCCCGAGACCGGCTGCCCCTCCGCGGCCCTGCCGGTGGACGCCGGGCGGCACGGTGCTGCGGCGCAGGGCGCGTACCGCGACGGGCTCGAGGGGTACTTCGGGAACCTCACCGAGCTGCTGACCGAGCACGCTCGGCAGACCGGCACCGAGCTCGCCGCGGAGGACGCCCGGCGTCAGGCGGTGGCCGTGTTCACCCAGATGGTCGGGGCGATCGTGGTCTCGCGGGCCGTCGCAGGAGCGGACCCGACGCTGGCGGACGAGGTCCTCGCTGCGAGCGCGCACCAGCTCGGACGGTGACGACGGTCGCCGTGCTGCGCGCTCGGTAGGCTCCCGACATGCCGACCCGCCCCGTCCGCGACGACCGGACCGCCCCGCCCGCCGCCACGGACGACGTCCGCTGATGGCAGCCGCGACCACCCGGCGACGGTGCGCCACGAGCGCGGCGGCCGCCGGCCTCCTCCTCGTCCTGGTGGGCTGCAGTTCGACGGAGCCGCCGGACGAGCGGGGCACGGTCATCGACGTGCTGGCGCAGGACTGGAGGCACGTGCCCGGGGTCGCCGCGGACGGCGACGGGGTGCGGGTCACGGCGACCGGGAGGCGCATCGTCGAGCAGGACGGCGGCGGCGGCCGACCGGACCCAGCGCTGGACCTGATGGGGACGCACCTCGTGGCCGAGGGCGACTTCACGCTCCGGGCGTCGTTCACGGACGTGACCGCCGACGCCACCCTCACCGTCGCCGACAGCCCGCCGGTGATCGCCGACGAGTTCCGGATCGAGCCCGCGGGTCTCCGACTCACGCTCCGCGGCGACGACCTCGGGATCGCGGTCTCCGACGGCTCGCCCCCACAGGACGTGACCGACCCGCGGCCGACGAGCGAGGAGCACGTCACCGTCGCCGACCCCGAGGCCGGGTTCTCCGTCCACCGTTCCGGCGACCTGCTCGAGGTCGCGAGCGACGGGGAGACGGTGGCCTCCCTGCCGCTCGGCGACGTCTTCGACTCGGGCGACCTCTGGCTGGGGATGTCGAGCGAGGAGGGCTCGTTCACGGTCGACGCGCTCACCGCCACGGCACCAGCGGGGACTCCCCTGTCCGTCGCCGGTCCCGCCGCGGCCGATGCCGAGCGGTCGCCCGACGGGCTCCAGGCGCTCGCCGACCGGGTCCGCCCGGGCTTCCGGATCGGGGCGGCGGTGGCGCTCGGCCCGCTCGCCGCCGACCCCGACACCGCGAGCGCGTTCGTGGGTGAGTTCGGCGCCCTCACCCCGGAGAACGTCATGAAGCCGCAGGCGCTCTCCCCGCGGCAGGGCGAGTACACCTTCCAGGAGGCCGACGCCCTCCTCGACCTCGCAGAGCGCGAGGACCTCGCCGTGCACGGCCACACCATCGCCTTCTCGGAGGCGATGCCCCGCTGGATGCGCGAGCTCCCCGCCGACACCGAACCGGAGCGCCGGGCCAGCGCCGAGGTGCTGCTCGACTACGTCGACACCGTCGTCACGCACTTCCGGGGCCGGCTCGACTCGCTCGACGTCGTCAACGAGCCGTTCGACGTCGACCAGGGCACGGACCTGCAGGAGAACACCTGGTACCGCGTCTTCGGACCGTCGTACCCGGTGGTCGTCTCGAAGGCCGTGCACGACGCGGACCCCGACGTCCGACAGTTCGTCAACGAGAACGGCGCGGACGTCCCCGGTCCCCGACAGGACGCCCTGCGGCAGCTCGCCCTCGACACGAACGAGCAGGGCGGGTACATCGACGGTGTCGGCCTGCAGGCACACGTCTACGACCTCGAGACCGACACCGTCTCGGCCGAGGACCTCACGACGACCCTCGACGACTTCGCGGAGGCCGGGCTGCTCGTCCGGATCTCCGAGAACGACGTCACGGACAGCGAGGGTGCGGACGCCCAGGCGGAGCAGTACGCCACCGTGCTCGGGACCTGCCTGCGCTCGGACGCCTGCGTCTCCTGGACCACGTGGGGCGTCGACGACCGCTACGACTGGTTCGTCGACGACGACGGCGGCCTGCAGCAGGGGCACGACCTCCTGTTCGACGACGGTGAGCCGACGCCCGCGTACGACGCCGTGCGGGCGGTGCTGGCGAGCTGACCACCGAAGAGCGGCGGAGCTCGCGACGGGAACGTCAGCACGGCCGGGCAGGGTCGTACGCTGGGCCGGTGGTGGAGCTCATCGTCCTGGTCATGGCCGAGTACATGGTCGACGACTCCCCGCTCTGGTACCGAGGATCACGGGAACACGTCGGGGTCGCGGACGCCGAGGGCCTCGGGCTGAGTGCGTCGCTGCGGGACGACCTCAGAGCGTGGAACGACGTCTACGACTCCCGCAGCGAACCGGACTTCGCGTGGTCGTCCGCCGAGGAACGGGACGCACATCGTGTCACCGCCTTCACGTTGGCGAGCCGCGTGCAACTCGAACTCGGGGACGACGCGCACGTCTGGTGCGGAGCGGGACAGGGCATCGACATGGTCGCCAGCGGGGGAAGGGCCGTCGTCCTCACGAGCAACCAGGCCGGGACCGACGTCCTGTTCCTCCGCGACGGGAACGGCGACCGCATGACAGCTCGTGCCGCTGGCCTGCGTGAGGGGACGGCGAAGGCGATCGTCCGCTGGCGTGCCGTGACCGAGCGCGTCGACAGGCCGTTCGGCGGCGCCGAGACGCGTGCCCTCGGACTCCGGACGGCCGGGCGCATGCAGTCGGACCTCGGGACGGAAGCACAGGTCGTCTTCACGGCCGGCGTCTGGGCGCCGGACCGGCACGACCAGGTCGACTGATCCTCCCGCGTCGCGGCCCGACGGTACGGTGGCAGCGACCGCCACCCACTCGCTCGAGAGGACCCCCGTGCGCCAGCTGTACCCGCCGCTCGACCCGAACCGCTCCGGACTGCTCGACGTCGGGGACGGCCAGCAGGTGTACTGGGAGGAGTGCGGCTCCCCCGACGGCAAGCCGGTCGTGTTCCTGCACGGCGGGCCCGGCGCCGGCTGCTCCCCCGACCACCGACGGCTCTTCGACCCCGCCCGCTACCGGATCGTGCTGTTCGACCAGCGCAACTGCGGCCGGAGTCTGCCGCACGCCGGCGACCCCGCGACAGACCTGTCGGCGAACACGACGTGGACCCTCGTCGAGGACATCGAACGGCTGCGGGAGCACCTGGAGATCGACGCGTGGCAGGTGTTCGGCGGCTCCTGGGGGTCCGCTCTCGCGCTCGCGTACGCGGAGACGCACCCGGAACGGGTCTCCGAACTCGTCATCCGGGGGATCTTCACGCTGCGGACGAGCGAGATCGACTGGTTCTACGAGGGTGGGGCCGCGAACGTCCTCCCCGACCTGTGGGAGCAGTACCTCGCCCCGGTCCCGGTCGACGAGCGGCAGCCCGGCGGACTCGTCCGCGCCTACGAGCGACTGCTCGCCGACCCGGACCCGGCCGTGCACGGACCGGCCGCGGTCGCGTGGGCGAGCTGGGAGGCGGCGTCGATCACCCTCCTGCCCCGACCCGACCTCGTCGCCCGGTACGCGGACCCGACGACCGCGCTGGCGTTCGCCCGGATCGAGAACCACTACTTCACGCACGACGGCTGGTTCGAGGACGGGCAGCTCATCCGCGACGCCGGCCGACTCGACGGCATCCCGACCGTCATCGTCCAGGGGCGCTACGACATGTGCACACCGGCCGTGACCGCATGGGACCTGCACCGGGCACTGCCGTCCGCGGAGTTCCGGATGATCGACGACGCCGGGCACGCGTTCGACGAGCCGGGGATCCTCGACGCCCTCATCGAGACGACCGACCGCTTCGCCGACGGGGTGCGCTGACCCCACGCGGCTGGACGCGCTGACCGGACCGACGGCGGAGGTGCGGAGGACGCGCCGACGCGGGACGCGCCTCCCGGCCCGTCGGCGTGGTGTGGTTGGTCCATGACCAGCGACCTCGTGCCGTGGTTGGTCGCCGGGGGGCTCGCCGTCGTGGTGGTCGTCCTGGTGGTCCTGCTGCGGCGACACCAGACGTCCACCCGCGCCGAGCTCGACGCCGCCGACCGGGCGCGCCGAGACGAACTCGCGCAGCGCGAGGCGGAGCACCGCGACGAGACCGCTCGCATCGAGGCGGACCGCGCCGCGCAGGTCGAGGCGGCGGAGGCGCGCCGGCGGGACGCCGTCTCCGAAGCCGAGGAGAGCCGCGCGCTCCTGCGCCGGGGCATGAAGTGGGAGGAGGCGTCGGAACAGGCGATCCTCCGCGCTTGCCGGGCCGCGGGTGTGAACGGCGTGCTCATGACGAACGTCGTCTTCGTGCCCGTCGGTGAGACGGAGCAGGGATCGTGGCGGACGTTCGTCGCGCAGGTCGACCACGTGCTGGTCTCGGACTCGGGGCGCGGCCTGGTGATCGAGAGCAAGCGCTGGGGCGGCATCGTCTTCGACGGGCGTCGGCCGAGCGAGGTGCACCCGGCGTTCCGGAACCTGGTCGACGAGTCGTCCCTCGTCCCGCCGTTCGCCGTCCAGGTGCAGAGCCGGAAGGTGCTCAACGCCGAGGAGGAGGCCGAGAACTGGTGGCGGGTGCGGGTGCAGGCGAAGAGCGCGTCGCCCGCGCAGCAGGTCCGGCAGCAGGCGCGTCGGCTGGCGCGCTTCGTCGACGACCGCACCGGCGTCTCCCGCACGTGGTTCGACACGTGCGTGTTCTACTCGTCGCCGTCGGCCGCGGCCTTCGTGCAGGCGGAGGACCGCAGCGGCACGGTGACCACGAGCATCGTGACGAACGACCACGAGCTGCAGTCGGCACTCGCGGCCTGGGCGGCGAAGGACCCGGTGCCGAACCGGACCCGGGCGGACGCGGTCGTGCGGGCCCTCGCCGGGCAGGGCGCGCACGCGATCACGGTCGGGAACTACCGACTGCCGGAGTGACACCGGCCCTCCACACGCGACGACGCCCCGCTGGCCTGTGCCAGCGGGGCGTCGTCGTCAGTCGGAGCGGGCTACGCGACCGGGCGGATGACCGACGGGAGCATGACGTGCAGGTGACCGGCGAGGGCGGTCTGCGCGTCCTCGAGCGACGAGAAGCCGCCGACGACCAGGCCGAAGGTGTCCGAGGCGATGTACCGGCCGTCGCGCTTGTCGACGGTGCCGCCGAAGTAGCCGCCGTAGTTGGCGATCCACTCGTCGTCGCCCTCGAGCGTCCAGGTGAGCTTCGCCCGAGCGGCGCGGGCGCTCGTCGCGGCCTCGGCCTCCAGGACGGCGACGATGTCGACGGTGTCGGTGTCGAGGGTGACGTCGGTCCCTGCGGTCCGGTTGATGGTCGTGCTCATCGCGCTCTCCTGTCGTGTTCGGGGTACGTGCTGCGGTACCTGAACGCTACGACACCGAGCGGGCCGATCGACAGCGGAGCCCGTCGATTCACGGGTTCAGCCCCGGATGTTCATCCGTGATCCCCGGAACGACGGGCTTCGTCATCCGCCGGTCGGGGTACATCGGGGGGCATCGGGGTACTCGTGTTCCGGACGATCAGGGTGCGCGGTGGCGACGCGGACAGCCAGCTCGCGGCCGCCGGCGGGTCGAGGCCGTGGGGGCCCGCTGAGGCGGTGCCGGTCTGGTGAGATGCCGCCAGCTCGTCGCGACGCCGCCGGCCCGCTGGGACGCCGCCAGCCCGCTGAGACGCCGCCACCTCGCTCGAACGCCGCGACATCCCGAGGCGTCTCGCGGAGGACGCGGCGTCGCGCACAGACAGGGGCGTCCTCCGCAGACGGGGGCGTGTGCCCGGCCGCGTCGCGAGACGCCCCCGAGTCGCCGAGACGCCGCCGGAACCGGGGGCGTCTCGTGGAGAACGCGGCGTCACGCACAGACGGGGGCGTCTCGCGCACAGACGGGGGCGTCTCCCGCGCAGACGGAGGCGTCTCCCGCACAGACGGGGGCGTCTCGCGCTGACCCCTGCACCGGGACGCACCGCACGCTGCACCGCACCGCACGGCCCACGCGCCGCCCGCCCTCAGGAGACGGCGCGGAGGGCGTCGGCGATCGTGGCCAGCGCCGCGTCGATCTCGTCGGCGACCCGCACGTGCGTGGACTCCGAGCGACGGTAGGGGTCGTCGACGTCGTCGTCCGCCGGGTCCGCGGGCGGCGGCACGGCACCGCGCAGGCGCGCGACCCGCTCGACCAGGGCCTCCGGCGAGTGCACGTCGGCGAGGTCCCCCGGCTCGAGGCCGTCGAGCACGCGCGCGAACTGCTTGATGGTGAACGCCCGCTTCGCCGCCCGCGGTGCGAGTTGCACGACCGCGGACCGGTGCGAGCGCTCGGCCGTCAGGACGAGGTCGGCGGACGCGGCGATCTGCTCGGTCAGGTAGCGGGACCGGTGCGCCTCGGTCGAGCCACCGAGGCGCTGCGACTGCGCGGCCGCGGCGCCGTCCATGACCGCACCGTCGTCGGCGATGGTGCCCGCCGACTCGACGACGTGCACGGACGCAGCCGGCCCGAGGCGCGCCTGCAGCACCTGGGCGCCCAGCGGGGAGCGGCAGATGTTGCCGCTGCAGACGAAGAGGATCCGCACGCTCAGCCCTGGCCGAGCAGGTCGTGCCGCACGACGATCGCGTCACGACCGGGACCGACGCCGATCGCGGAGATCCGGGCGCCGGACATCGCCTCGACCGCGAGCACGTAGTCCTGCGCGTTCTTCGGCAGGTCCTCGAACGAGCGTGCGCCCGTGATGTCCTCGGACCAGCCCGGGAACTCCTCGTAGACCGGCTTCGCGTGGTGGAAGTCGGACTGGGACACCGGGACCTCGTCCACGCGCTCCCCGTCGACCTCGTACGCGACGCAGACCGGGATGGTCTCGAGGCCGGTCAGGACGTCGAGCTTCGTGAGGACGAAGTCCGTCACGCCGTTGATGCGGGCCGTGTAGCGGGCGATCGGGGCGTCGTACCAGCCGCAGCGACGGGGACGGCCTGTCGTGGTGCCGAACTCGAAGCCGTTGGCGCGGAGGAACTCCCCCGACTCGTCGAACAGCTCGGTCGGGAACGGACCGGCGCCGACGCGGGTCGTGTACGCCTTGACGATCCCGATGATGCGCTCGAGCCTGCCCGGCCCGATGCCCGAACCGGTCGCCGCGCCACCGGCCGTGGCGGAGGACGAGGTCACGAACGGGTAGGTGCCGTGGTCGACGTCGAGCATGGTGGCCTGACCCGCTTCGAACAGCACGGTCTCGCCGCGCTCCAACGCCCGGTGGATCTCGAGCGCGGTGTCGGCGACCATCGGCCGGAGGCGGTCCGCGTACGACAGCAGCGACTCGACGATCTCCTCCGCGTCGATCGCCCGGCGGTTGAAGACCTTGACGAGCAGGTGGTTCTTCTGGTCGAGGGCGGCTTCCACCTTCTGGCGCAGGATGTTCTCGTCGAAGATGTCCTGGATGCGGATGCCGACGCGGTTGATCTTGTCCGCGTAGGTCGGTCCGATGCCGCGACCGGTGGTGCCGATCTGGCGCTTGCCGAGGAACCGCTCGGTCACCTTGTCGATGGTGCGGTGGTAGTGCGTGATGACGTGGGCGTTCGCGGACACCCGGAGCTTCGACACGTCGACGCCGCGGGCCTTGAGCGCGTCGAGCTCCTGGAACAGGACCTCGATGTCGACGACGACGCCGTTGCCGATGACCGGGGTCACGCCCGGGGTGAGGATGCCGGACGGCAGCAGGTGCAGCGCGTACTTCTCGCCGCCGACGACGACCGTGTGCCCGGCGTTGTTGCCGCCGTTGAACTTGACGACGTAGTCGATGCGGGAACCGAGGAGGTCGGTGGCCTTCCCCTTGCCCTCGTCGCCCCACTGGGCGCCGATGATGACTGCTGCGGGCATCTGGTTCTCCTCACGTTGGCGGAGGACCGCACACGGCCGTCCGGGCCGGTGGTCCACCCGAGTCTATCGACTGGTCACCTCGGCGTCACCGGCCGGACGGTCCCTGTGCAGGACGTCCGCGGCACGGAGCACGCTGGGACACACACGATCCGCCTCCGCAGGATCCGCACCGACGGAAGGAACCACCATGAGCGACCCGATCGACGACGTGAGCCGCCTGCTCGACGGCCAGCAGGCCGAGGACCTCACCGACGGCGGCATCGGCTCCGTCGAGGGCGCACCGCAGGACGTGATGCCCGAGACCGACCGTGGGCGCGAAGCCGCCGAGGAGCGCCCGGACGCCTGAACAGCCCCGCTGCATGAACAGCCCGCCGCCTGAACAGCCCCGCCGCCAGGACAACTCCGACGCCTGGACACGGGCGGAGCGGCCCCGGAGCACGGTGGACCGGTCAGTGATCCGACGAACGGAAGGAACACCATGAGCGACCTCAGCGACAAGGCCAAGGACTTCGCGAACAGCGACAAGGGCGAGAAGGCGACCGATGCCGGCCTCGACAAGGCCGCCGGCGCGGCCGACAAGGCCACCGGCGGCGGCCACGGCGACCAGATCGACAAGGCGGAGAACGCCGCCGACGGCAAGATCGGCAACTGAGCCGGTCACGCCGCCCGGCACGATCGCGCCGCAGACGGACGGGAGGCCCGGTACCAGCTGGTACCGGGCCTCCCGTCTGTCCGTGGCGCGCGTCACGCGACCCGCGGTCGGGGCATCACCCCCGGAAGAAGTCCGCGTACGACGGGTCCCCGATCGGCTGCGTGTGCCCCGGCTCGGCCAGTCGCTCCTCGACCATCGCCCGGATGACGTCCGGCGGCGTGAGCCCGCGTCGACGCCACTCCATCGGGTTCTGTCGGAGCTGCACCAGGGTGTTCGTTCGCATGCATCAACTCTGGCACCCGTTACCTAGTTCGTCTAACTACATGTCCCGTACGCGCACTGGTCGTCGCTCGTCCGGCCCCGGACACGGAAGGGGTGCGGTGCCGATCGGCACCGCACCCCTGTCCTCGGCTGTCCGTCCTAGCGGCGGGACACCTTCGCGGTCGGCTCGGACGTCGCGGTCCCGTCCTGGAACCCCTTCGCCTTCGCGACGACCGTCACGGACATGCGGTGACCGACGTCCGAGGTGCCGAGCGTGTACCGCTGCGACGTGGCGCCCGCGACGACCTCGCCGTCACGGAGCCACTGGTAGCCGTAGGTCACGCGCTTGCCGTTCCACGAACCGTGCTGGGCGGCGAGCCGCTTGCCGACCACCGGGTTCCCGGAGACCGTGACCGCGCTGCCCGGGCGGAGCGCCAGGACCGGGGCGGCGACCGTCGTGGTGACGGTGTCCGCCTGGTCGCCGACCGCGTTGCCGAGGTGCAGCAGCAGCACCCGGGCGCTGGTCACGGCAGCGTCGCGGGTGACGCGGAGCGAGCCACGGTCGGCGAACAGCACGCCGGTCGAGGTGCCCTGCGCGAAGGTGAGCGCCGGCGCCGTCGGGTCGTAGGTCGCCTCGGCCGTCTCGTCGACGACGTACGAACCGCTCGTGGCGAGTGCCGGGGCGTACGCCGACTCGGTGAGGACCGAGTACGAGAACGCCTTCGTGGCACCGATCGTGGCGGCCTGCACGGTCAGGACCTTCACCGCACTGTCGAACGTGTTGAGGTCCTGCCCCGCGGTGCCGCCGTTGAGCGGCTGCGAGTCGACGGTCTTGCCGGTCGCCAGGTCCACCGTGGTGGCGAACGTGGCGTCGACCGTGGCCGACTTCGCGTCGTACACCAGGTAGTCCGGCTCGCCGTCACGGTCGGTGTCGATGAGCACCTCGACGTTCGTCACGGCACCGGGGTTCGCGTCGGGGCCGGCCGTCTGCACGCCGAACGCCAGCGTGCCCGAGGCCGCGTCGTAGTTCGCGCCGAAGGCACGGACGTCGGCTGCTCGCAGCGACTGCTCGGCCGAACCCGCCGGGACCGGCTCCTGGCCGTCCGTCCCACCGAGCACGAACGGTGCGACCGCCGCGTGGTACCCCGTCGTCGCGTCACCCTGGTCGACCGTGCGCCCGGTGAGGGCGAGGTCGGCCGTGGTCTCCCCGGCAGCGAAGGTCACGTCGGAACCGTGCACGGCGCTGACCGGCTTCGGGGCCACGTAGGCACCGAGGCGGAGCGGGTTGAGCTTCCGGTCGGTCGGCGCGAAGGACACGACCCCGGACTCGGCCGCGACGAACTCACGCTGGTAGCCGGACTGCACCGGCTCCTGGGTGGGGTCGATGACGCGACGCAGCTGCGTCGGGTCGGCGATCGTGTACGTCAGCTTGACGGTCGCGGTGCCGTGCGCCGGAGCGGTGACCCGCTTCGTGCTGAGCGCGAGGGTGACGCCCGGCTGGTCCACCTGGGCCTGGTAGGCCACGTCGTACGTGTGCGGGCGGCCGTCGGTGTTCTGGATCTGCAGGGTCCGGGACTCGCTGGTCTTCCCGCTGACCTCGACGACGCCGAACGAGGCGGTGACGAGCTGGTCGTTCTCGATGCTGCGGACCGTGGTCCCGGCCGTGACCGCCTGCAGCGCGTCCACACGGCCGGTGCCCTGTCGGAGCAGCGTGGCCGTGCGGTCGCCCTGCTCGACGTCGTGGGTGGCGGTGTTCATCACGGCGGCCTTGACCTGCGGGGCCGTCCACGACGGGTGGGACTCGAACGTCAGCGCGACGATGCCGGCCACGTGGGGCGTGGCCATCGACGTGCCGCTCATCGACATGCGGTCGTCACCGGTGCCGTTGGCCGCGGAGATCACGTTCACGCCGGGGCCGGCGACGTCCGGCTTGACGACGTCGTCGAACGAGCCGTGCACGCCACGGCTGGTGAACGGCGCGAGTGTGTTCACGCTCGCCGCGTCGGTCGCCAGTTCGGTGCCCTTGAGCTCCTCGGCGAACCGCACGTGCAGGGTCCCGGCCTTCGCGGCGGCCTGGAGGCTCGCCACACTGTCCGAGGTCAGCTCGGCACCCGGGATGGTCGCGTTCCCCGCGATGCCCGAGTCGAAGCTGGTCACGGTCCCGGCGAGCAGGACGCCGACACCGCCGGCAGCCTGCACGTTGGTGAAGCGCACACCGGAGCCGCACTCGAGCGCCCCGTCCGTCCACTTCAGCCAGACGACCTTTCCCGCGATCGTCGCGGCCTCGTCCGCGCTGAACGCCGCGCACCCGTCGATGTTCGTGCTCGGGACGACGACGTCGCCCTCGACCGGCAGGTCGCCCTGGTAGTTCTGCGAGTACTGCGAGCGGTACGTGCCCGCGACGTCGGCCGGCGCGGTCGCCTGCACGCCGTCGAACAGCGACTGACCGGTGGCGCTCGCGGCGACGGTCAGGGCGCCCTCGGCATTGCCCGGCGAACCACCGATGTCGGTGAAGTCGTCGGCGTTGCCGGAGGCGATGACGGGCAGGACACCGCGGGCGGTGAGCGCGTCGATCTTCGCGTTGTCGGGGTCGTCCGGTGCGCCGTAGTCGGAGCCGAGCGACAGGTTGAGGACGTTGATGTCCTTGCCCTCGGTCAGCGCCTGACCGACCCAGTCGAGCGCGGCACCGGTCAGGTCGGTGGACCCGCCCCCGTCGCCGAACACCTTCAGGGCGTAGAGCCCGGCCTCGGGCGCGGTACCCGGGCCGATCCACATGTCCTGCACCTGCTGCGTGGTGAGCTTCGTGTAGTCACCGCGGAAGGTCTGCTTGTCGGCGTCGAGCCCGTACCCCGCCGCGGTGCCGGACACGTGCGTGCCGTGGTCGCCGCCCTTGCCGTCGATCGGGTTCGCGTCCGGAGCCGGGGTCGGGTCGTACGCCGGGTCACTCGAGTCGGCGTTGTAGGTCGGGCCGGCGAAGTCGTAGCCGCCCAGGAACTTCGATGCGTCGAACCAGCTCGGGTCGGGTGCTCCGGTGCTCGCGAGCGCGGCGTCGTACGCGGCCGTGGTGCCCGGTCCGCCGAAGTCGGCCTGCGTGTAGTCGAGCCCGGTGTCGAGCACGGCGACGTTCACACCCTTGCCGGTGCGTCCGGTCTGCTGCCAGGCGTCGAGCGCCCGGGTGTAGACGTCGCTGGCGGCGTTCTGCGGCGCGACGCCGTCGGCGCCGGGTCGCACGAGGCTCGGGTCGACGCCGGAGGGCGCGGCGCCGGCGTCGGCGTTGACCGTCGGCTCGACGACCTTCTTCGGCGTGAGCGGGATGACGCTCTCGACGTCCGAGCGGGCGGCCACCTTCCGCAGGGCTGCGACGTCGGCGACGACCGCGACACCCGGCACGGTGTACTCGGTCGAGTACAGCTCGGTCGCATCATCGTCAGCCTGCTGGACGGCGTCACTGACGGCGTCCGTGGTCGCGGTGATCGCCTCGACGCGCTGCTTCGCGGCCGACGACGGTGCCTTCGACCTGGTGAGGTCGCCGCCCTTGGCCTGCGCGTCGACCTCGAGCGCGCCCTGGCCGGTCGTCCGCACGAACGCGGCGATCGTCTTCGCGGGCTTCGCGTCGCGCAGCGGCTGCGCGAGCTTGAGGTCCGCCGCGGACAGGCCGGACGGCGCCGCGGACGCGGCTCCGCCGACGGCGAGCCCGCCGCACGCCAGGGCGGCGACGGCGATGCCGGCGGTCAGGACGCGTGCGACGCGGGAGGGGTTCGGGTCGTGGTTCGGTGTTTCACGGTTCAAAGGGCGCACTCCGGTTCATCCGTGTTCCGTGGGAATTGGTGTGAAGTTATGCGGCCGTTCACAGCTGGCGCAGTCCGCTCTTCGGGGGACGTGCCCTGTCCGGGGGGTGCCTCCGAACAACTTGCACACGTGTGTGCACGTTATTACGATGGCCTCGTGACCACCCCCGATCCGCCTGTCCGCGCGCCACGGCGCGATGCAGCCGAGAACCGCGCCGCCCTGATCGACGCCGCGAGGACCGTCCTGCAGGGTGATCCGGACGCCGCACTCGAGACCATCGCCACCGCCGCCGGGCTGTCCCGGCGTGCGGTCTACGGACACTTCCCGTCCCGCGACGACCTCGTGCGCGAGGTCGTGACCACCGGCGCCACCCGCGTGGCCGCCGCGATGCCGACCGCGTCCGACCTCGGGGCGCTCCCGCCCGCGGCCCGGCTCGCGGCGATCGCGGTGACGCTCTGGACCGAGGTCTCGCACGTGCGCTCGATGGCCCGCGTCGCGATCCGCAGTCCGTTCGGCGAGTCCGTCGCCGAGGTCTTCGCGCCCCTGCGCGCCCAGGTCCGCACCGCGTGTGCGCTCGGGATCGCGGACGGCTCGATGCGCGACGACGTCGACGCCGACACCCTCGGTCGACTGGTCGAGGGAGCCTGCATCGCCGTCCTCGACGAGGCCACGCGATCCGGCACGAGCGACGAGGACGGCCGCCGCATGGTCGTCCTCTCCGCACTCGGCATGGCCGGCATCGACTGGCGCACCGCGATGCTCTCCGAGCCGGTCACCCCCGCCACCCCGAACTCCGTGGAGGAACCCGCATGACCCTCGAACTCGACCACGTCGGCATCGGGGACGCCCCCGGAGCCGCGCTGCCCGTCGTCTCCGCCGTCGCCGCCCCCGGGCACCCGGGCATCCTCGCGGTGGAGACGGAACAGGCCCCCGTGCTCGCGTCCCTCGTCGCCGGGGGTCGCATGACGCCGGACACCGGACGGGTCCTGCTCGACGGACACGACGACCCCGCGGCCGTCCGCCGCGCGTTCGCCCTCGTCGACACCCCGGGCGTCGCCGAGCCCTTCCCCGTCATGAGCCTCAAGCGCATCGTGCACGAGGAGCTCGCCTTCGCCGGGCGTCGGCCCTCCCGCGCGGACGTCGCGACCGTCCTCGAGGAACTCGACATGACGACCTGGGCCGACACGCACGTGCAGCGTGTCCCGACCGACGTCCGCATCCGACTGCTCGCCGAGCTGGCGCTCCTGCGTCCGGACGTCACCGGGCTCGTGATCACGTCGCCCGAGCGGCACGGCGGAGCGACCGCGGAGTGGTTCGCCGTCGTGCGGGACATCGCCCGGCGCGGCGTGACCGTCGTGCTCGTCACCTCGAAGGCCGCAGCCGAGGCGGCGAGCGCCCTGCTCGACACCATCACCGACCACGGCGACGCGGCAGACACCACCCAGGGTCCCGAGGACGCGACCCGGTCCGGGAGCAGCCCCACCGGCCTCCCGGCCGACACCTCCGACACCACCGACGCAACCGCTCCCCTGGAGACCCGCTCGTGACCATCCCCTCGCTCGTCCGCGCCGAACTCGCGCGCCTGACCGCCACCCCGCTCGCCCGCCTGGCGTTCATCGCCCTCATGTGCGTGCCGCTGCTGTACGGCGGCGCCTACCTCTGGGCCAACCGCGACCCGTACGCCAAACTCGACCAGATCCCGGCCGCCATCGTCGACCAGGACGCCGGGGCCACCCTCGACGGCGAGCGCGTCGACTACGGGAAGGACGTGGCGGAGGAGGCGATCGACGGGCACGACTTCGACTGGACCGAGACCACCGCCGCCGACGCCCGGTCCGGCGTGCGCAACGGCACGTACGACTTCGTCGTGACGATCCCGCACGACTTCTCGGCGTCCCTGGCGTCGGCGCAGTCCGACCACCCGGAGCGCGCCGAACTCGTCATGACCACGGCGGACACGAACTCCTACCTCGCCTCGACCATCGCGGAGCAGGCCGGCAAGACCATGCGGACGGCCGTCGCCGAGCGTGTCGGGAAGGAAGCGGCGACCACGCTGCTCGTCGGGCTCGCGGACGTGCGGGACAGCCTCGGGGACGCGGTCGACGGCGCCGGTGAGCTCGCCTCCGGTGCAACCGAAGCCGCGAACGGGGCGGACCGGCTCGAGGACGGCACCGCGGAACTGGCTGCCGGCGCCGGGACCCTGGCGTCCAGCACGGCTGCACTGCCCTCGCAGACGGCGCAGCTCGACTCGGGCGCGCAGCAGGTCGCGACCGGAGCGGCGTCCCTGGCCACGGGCCTCCGGTCGGCGCAGCAGCAGACGGCCGCGCTGCCGGACCAGACGCGGCAGCTCGCCGACGGTGCCGCGCAGGTCGCGGCCGGCAACGCCGAACTGGCCGCCCGCGTCGACGAGGCGAACACGACCGTGCAGGCGATCCAGCCCGTCGACGCGGACGCCGTCCTGCAGGACATCACCGCGAACCTGCCCGAGGGCGTCACCCTGACGCCGGAGCAGCAGCAGGCCCTGACCGCCACCGTCACCTCGGCCGTCGACCGGGCGAACAGCGCCGGAGTGGACGCGAAGCAGCAGCTCGGTGCGACCACGCAGCAGATCGACACGCTCAGCGCCGGTGCCCGCCAGGTGTCCGACGGCGCGGCAGCACTGGCCGACGCCGCCCCGCAGCTGTCGTCCGGCATCGCCACCGCCGCGGACGGCGCCTCGACGCTGTCGACCGGTGCCGCACAGGTGGCCGCGGGGACGCAGCGGTTGGCCGACGCCGCCCCGCAGCTGTCCTCGGGAGCGTCGCAGCTCGCCACCGGTGCGGCCTCGGCGGACGACGGTGCGCAGTCGCTCGCCACCGGCGTGCACGCACTCGAGTCCGGCTCGTCGGAGCTGGCGTCGCAGCTGGACGAGGGCCGGACGGAGATCCCCGCGTCGACCGCGTCGTCGCGGAACGCACAGGCCTCCGTCATCTCGGACCCGGTCACGGTCGGCGACGACAACATCGCCGCGGCCTCGAACTACGGAGCCGGCCTCGCACCGTTCTTCATCTCGCTCGCCGCGTGGATCGGCATGTACGCACTGTTCCTCATCCTCAAACCGATCTCGAAGCGCGCCATCACCGCCGTGCGCCGACCCCTGCGCGTCGTGTTCGGCGGCTGGCTCACCCCGGCGCTCCTCGGCGTCGTGCAGATGGCCGCGCTGTTCCTGATCGTCCGGTACGCCCTCGACCTCGACGTCGTGCACGCCGGCGGGACGGTCGGCGTCATGGTCCTGGCGTCGGCGACCTTCGCGGCGATCATCATGACGCTCAACGTGCTGCTCGGCTCGGTCGGGCAGTTCCTCGGCCTGGTGCTCATGCTCATCCAGCTCGTCACCGCGGGCGGCACGTTCCCCTGGCAGACCCTGCCCGGGCCGCTCGCCGCGCTGCACTTCGCCCTGCCGATGACCTACTCCGTCGACGCGATCCGGCAGACGATGTACGGCGGCTCGCTCGGCACGGCGTGGAGCGACGCGGGCGTGCTGCTCTGCTGGTTGCTCGGCGCGCTGCTGGTGTCGTACCTCGTCACGGCGCGGCAGACGCGGACGCGGACGCTGCGCGACCTGCGGCCGAGCCTGATCGGGTAGGCGGGGCGCGGGCCGGCGCGGGCCGGCGCGGGCCGGCGCAGGCCGGCCCCGCACGACCAGATCCGCTCCGCACCACGCACTCCCGCGGTGCGGACCGGTTCCTGTTACGCCCAGCCAGGGGTCGGGCGCGGCGGCGGCCGGGAGGCGCGCGGCCAGCCCGCCCCGGGCCTCCCGCCCCGTGCGCCGCCCCGTAGGCGGCGCGGGCCGGACCCGCACGACCAGATCCGCTCCGCACCACGCACTCCCGCGGTGCGGACCGGTTCCTGTTACGCCAAGCCAGGGGTCGGGCACGACGGCGGCCGGGAGGCACGCGGCCAGACCGCCCCGGGCCTCCCGCCCCGGGCCTCCCGCGCCGTGCGCCGCCCCGTAGGCGGCGCGGGCCGGACCCGCACGACCAGATCCGCTCCGCACCACGCACTCCCGCGGTGCGGACCGGTTCCTGTTGCGCCCAGCTAGGGGCCGCGCACGGCGGCGGCCGGGAGGCGCGCGGCCAGCCCGCCCCGGGCCTCCCGCCCCGTCCGCCGCCCGGCAGGGCGTGGAGCGCGACAGCGCTAGCATCGGGGAGACGCATCCGGCGGATGCGCAGCCGGAGGTCGAGGATGACGATGGGGAACACCAAGCCCGCGACGATCTACGACGTCGCCGCGCGTGCGGGGGTGTCGAAGTCGCTCGTGTCCCTCGTGTTGCAGCGCTCCCCGCGCGTGAGCGAGCAGCGTCGGGCGGCCGTCCTCGCGGCGATCCAGGAGCTGGACTACCGACCGTCGACCGCCGCGGTGTCGCTCGCCGGCACCCGCTCCCGGACGATCGGGGTCGTGCTCGACGACTTCCGGAACCAGTGGTTCGTCGACCTGCTGACCGGCCTCCGCGAGGCGCTGCAGGACCAGGGTCACCGACTCGTCGTCGCCGACCGCTTCCTGAACACCGGGCTCGACGCCTCCCCCGTCGAGGGCTTCCTGTCCATGCGGGTCGAGGGACTCGTCATCGCCGGGGAGCCCGACACCGACCTCGCGATCCCGGCGAGCACCCCCGTCGTCGTCGCGGGCGGCCGGGCAGCGCTCGCCCGCGCCGACACCGTCGCGAACGACGACCTCGCCGGCGGGCGCATGGCGGCCGAGCACCTCATCGAACTCGGGCACGTGCGGCTCGGCTTCGTCGGCGGGCACTCGGCGGCGAGCGACGCACGGCTCGAGGGCTGGCGTTCCGCCATCGACGCTGCGGGCGCACGGGCTGGACGGACGGCGTCGGCCGGCGTCGTCGGGGCGACCGGTGCGGCGGCGTCGACCGACGTGACGGGGGTGGCCGTGGTCCTCGCAGCCGACGTCACCGAGGAGACCGGGTCCGCCGGGACACACCGCCTCCTCGACGAGCACCCCGAGGTGACCGCGGTGTTCGCCGCGAACGACGTGACCGCCCTGGGCGCGATGTCCGCCATCGCCGAACGAGGGCTGCGCGTGCCCGAGGACATCTCGGTGATGGGGTACGACGACACCCCGATCGCGGCCTCGCGGTACGTGGGCCTGACGAGCATCGACGACCGCAGCATCGACATCGGCCGCGGTGCCGGGGTGCGGCTGCTCGAACGCATCGCGGACCCGGGGCTGACCCCCACCGAGGTCCTGGTCGAGCCGCGGCTCGTCGCCCGCCGGACGACCGCGGCGCGCTGACCCGCCTGCGCGGGACCCGCCCCGCCGGCCCCGGCGAGCCACCGCGGCTCGTGGCCCGTCGGACGCCCGGCGGACCGGTGCACGCCGCCCCCGGAGACGCGGTCCGTGTCAGCCCGGCAGCACGGCGTGCTGCACGACCCACCCGTGCATGACGATCGCGGCAGCCGCTGAGGCGTTGATGCTCCGCGTCGACCCGAACTGCGTGATCTCGAGGTGCCCGTCGGCGCCCGCGACCGCCTCGTCCGTGAGCCCCGGCCCCTCCTGCCCGAACAGGAACACGCAGCGCTCGGGGATCGCGGCGGTCTCGATGCGCTCGGCCCCCGGGGTGTTGTCGATCGCCACGACCGGTCGCCCCTCGTCCCGCATGGCCGCGAGGAACGCGGCGACGTCCTCGTGGTGCCGCACGTGCTGGTACCGGTCGGTGACCATCGCCCCGCGGCGGTTCCAGCGGCGTCGGCCGATGATGTGCACGGTCCCGGCCAGGAAGGCGTTGGCGCTCCGCACGATGGACCCGATGTTCAGGTCGTGCTGCCAGTTCTCGATCGCCACGTCGAACGCGTGCCGGCGGGTGTCCAGGTCGGCGACGATCGCCGCCATCGACCAGTACCGGAAGCGGTCGACGACGTTGCGGGTGTCGCCGTGCTCGAGCAGTTCCGGGTCGTACTGCGGCCCCTCGGGCCACGGCCGTGGGTGCGGCCCGACGCCGTGCGTCGTCGCCTCGTGTGTGGGCGGCAGCGCCGGAGTCGGCTCCGGCAGGTCGCCGGACGGGAGGCCCTGGGTCACGTGACCAGCGTACGGCGCGTGCACCGCGCCTCCCGTCCGGCGCTCAGCCCGCGGCCCGCCCCCCGGCGTCCGCGACCCGCGTCTCGATGCCCCCGATCAGCACGTCGAGCCCGAGCGCGAAGCGCGTCTCGTACGAGTGCTCGCCGAGGACCTCCCCGACGAGCCGGTGCCGCTCGGGCCGCCCGGCCTCGGCGTCACCGCGCCCGACCTGCACGGCGGTGTGTCCGACGACGAAGTCGTAGACGACGAAGAACGCGTACATCGCCTCGGTGTCGGAGAGGCCGGCCGCGCGGAGGGCCCCGACGACCGTCGCGACGACGGCGTCCGACTCCGACGATGCGAGCGGCGCGCGGCTGCTGTGCGACTCGAGGACGAGCGGGTGCCGGATGAGCAGGTCGCGGAAGGTGGTGGCGAAGACCCGGACCACGGCGCGCCAGTCGTCGGGCCAGACGAAGGTGGCGGTGAACTCGTCGACGGTCCGGCGGACGAGTTCGGCGTGCAGGTCGTCGAGTCCGCCGATCGTCCGGTGCACGGTCATCGGGGCGACGCCGAGGGCGGCGCCGAGCGCACGGAACGACAGGCGGTCCAGGCCGTCCTCGTTCGCGATGACGGTGGCGGCGTCGATGACCTGGTCACGGGAGAGGACGTTCGGTCGACCGCGGCGACGAGGTGTCGCTGCGGCGCCGTCCGGGCTGGGACGGGAGTCCTGGTCGACGAGCACGGGCTTCCTCCTGACGGTTCCGGTACGCGTACGGGAACGCGTACCGAAAGCCTAGGGCACTTCGGGATTCCGCCCTGGACTGCCCACTACGCTTGCCGCATGGCATCCCGCGACGAGGTCGAGTGCTGGCTGACGGACATGGACGGCGTGCTCGTCCACGAGAACCAGGCGCTCCCCGGCGCTCCCGAGCTGATCCAGCAGTGGCTCGACGAGGGTACGGAGTTCCTCGTCCTGACCAACAACTCGATCTTCACGCCGCGCGACCTCAGCGCCCGACTGCGGAGCTCCGGGCTGCACGTGCCCGAAGAGCGCATCTGGACGAGCGCGCTCGCGACGGCGGACTTCTGCCGCTCGCAGATGCCCGGCGGCTCCGCGTTCGTGATCGGTGAGGCCGGCATGACCACCGCCCTGCACGAGGCCGGCTTCATCATGACCGAGACGGCTCCGGACTACGTCGTCGTCGGAGAGACGCGGAACTACTCGTTCGAGGCGATCACGAAGGCCGTCCGCCTGATCCGCGACGGCGCGCGCTTCATCGTGACGAACCCGGACGCGACGGGACCGAGCGCCGAGGGCGTCCTGCCTGCGACCGGCGCCATCGCCGCGATGATCGAGAAGGCCACCGGCAAGCAGCCGTACGTCGTCGGCAAGCCGAACCCGATGATGTTCCGCTCGGCGATGAACCGGATCGGCGCGCACTCCGAGAACACCGGCATGATCGGCGACCGGATGGACACCGACGTGCAGGCCGGCATCGAAGCGGGCCTGCACACCGTGCTCGTCATGACGGGCATCAGCGACCAGGCCGAGATCGACCGGTACCCGTTCCGCCCGAGCGAGGTCATCTCCGGCGTGCACGAGCTGCTGCACACCGAGCCGTACGAGGTGGAGATCTAGTCCGGTCAGCCGGCCAGCTGCGCCGGGGCCTCCGCTCCGGTCGGGAGGCCCGCCTCCGGACCGCGCACCGCGACGGCTCCCATGGGCGGTACGGTCCGCCACCGGCGGCGCAGGCGCCGGCCCCGGTCGTCCCGCCACGCGACGACCCCGCCGGCGACGACGCCGAGCAGCAGGACCGCGATCGTCGCGAGACCGAGCAGCCCGACGAGCAGGAGGTCGACCGAGCCCGGGTCCGAGGCGCTGACGCCGATCGCGCCGAAGTCCCAGAACGCGTGCAGCAGCACCGGCGCGAGCAGGGTGCCGGTCAGGCGCCGGGCCAGGTAGAGCACCGACCCGAACGTCGTGGCGAACACGACCTGCAGGACGGTCGTGGCCACCGGGGCGCCCGACAGGACGTTCACGAAGTGGAGCAGTCCGAACAGCAGGCTCGAGACCGCCCACACCCAGGACTCCGGCAGGCGGCGCCGGAGCCCGACGAGCAGGACCCCGCGGGTCAACAGCTCCTCGAAGACACCGACGAGCAGGACCCCGAGCGCGAGGAGCAGGAAGTACCGCAGGCTCTTGCCATCCCAGTCGAGGAGCGGCAGCCGGAGGAGGCACACCGCCAGGACGAGGACCGGCGCCACGATGGTCCACCGCGGCCCGCCGCGCACCGGGTCGACCGTCGCGATGCGCCACCACCCGAGCGCCGTGACGACGACCGCCAGGATCCCCGCCACGATCGCCTCGGGGACGACGAGGTCGTGCACAACGCTCTCGATCGTGCGGCCGAGCGTCGGGTAGTCGTCGCTCGGCCGGGCCCGGACGATGCTCACGACGGCGAAGACGACGAGCGGAGCGACCCCGATCAGCAGCGACGGCGGGACCGGCCACCACCCGCGACGACGACGGCGGACGGCAGGAGGCTGGACGGGGGTCACCTCCCGGTTGTACCAGGAGCGGCCGTACCATTGGCCCATGCGCCTGCCCTCGCTCAGCACGATGGCCGAGGACTACGTCAAGCTCGTCTGGAAGGCCGGCGAGCGCGGCGACGACGGCCTCGCCACCCGGGACATCGCGGCGGCGCTGCGAGTCTCGGCGTCGACCGTGTCCGGCAACCTCCGCAAGCTCGACCGGGACGGCCTCATCGAGCACACCCCGTACCGCGGCGTCGTGCTCACCCCGCTCGGTCGGCAGGCCGCGGTGGCGATGGTCCGTCGGCACCGCCTCATCGAGACGTTCCTGGTCGAGCGACTCGGGTACTCCTGGGACGAGGTGCACACCGAGGCGGAGGCACTCGAGCACGCCGTGTCCGAGACGTTCCTCGACCGGGTGGACGCGGACCTCGGCCATCCGACGCACGACCCGCACGGCGACCCGATCCCGGGCGCGGACGGCGTCGTCCCGGACTCCCCCGGAGCCCTGCTCGGCACGGTCGACCCCGGCGTCTGCGGGACCGTGGGGCGGGTGTCGGACGACGACCCGGCACTCCTGCGGTACTTCGACGAGCTCGGGGTCGGACTCGGCACGCACCTCCGCGTCGAGCGCGTGCGGGACTACGCGGGTGTCGTCGCGGTCACGCGGCGGGACGCCGGCGGGACGGAGGCGCCGCTGGACCTCCCGGCCGCCGCGGCGACGGCCATCTGGCTGACGCCCGACGCCCCGCACCGACCAGACGCCCCGCACCGACCAGACGCCCCGCACTGACCCGACACCCGCACTGACCCGACGCCCGCACTGCCCCGGCGCCGCCGCGCCCGGCCCGCGCCGCGCCGCCCGGCAGCGGCACCCGCGGCGCGCTCAGCCCTTCGCCGACCGCGTCCGGCCGAGCGCGACCTCCCGCCGAGCCCGTGCGAGCGCGAGCGCCGAGCCCGCGTCCGGGTCCTCGAGCAACCGCACGGTCTCGGCCGCGTGCTCCCGCACCGCGGCGTTCCGGTGCTCCGCCGCCACGGCGAGGACGGGCGCGGCGGCCTCGGACCCGAGCCCGGCGATCGCCCGGCTCAGCGCCAGCCGGGTCTCCTCGTCCCCGTGCCCGAGCTGCACGGCGAGCGTCTTCGCGAGCTCCGGCCGTCCGGACTCCGGCGCGAGCAGGACGGCAGCGCGCCAGGCGGTCCGGGCGACTCCCGGGTCGAGGTCGGACAGCCGTTCCGCGACCTGCGGGTACACGGCGCCGTCGCGGATCTTCGACAGGGTGTGCAGCGCCTGGCTCCGTGCCTGCGCCTCGGGCCGCTCGAGTTCCGGGAGCAGCCGCGGCACGACCACCGCGGCCGGGAGGCGCACCAGCGCCCAGGTGAGCATCTCGCGGACCTGCAGGTCGGGTTCGACCGCGCACTGCTCGACGAGGGTGTCGAGCTCGTCCACGGACGGGGTCGTCCCGGCGGCCATCACCGCCCGGAGTCGGACGGCGGGACGGGGGTCGGTCAGGTACGAAGCGAGCGTCGGCATGGCCCTCCCACCTCACCCCTCGCACCTGGGTGCCGGCTCGGCGCGCGGCATAGCGTGGACCGGATCGTTCCGACCTGAAAGGACCGTCACATGCCCCGCATCGGCTCCAGTGACCTCACCGTCTTCCCCCTCGCCCTCGGCGGCAACGTCTTCGGCTGGACCGCCGACGAGGCCACCTCGCACCAGGTCCTCGACGCCTACACCGGCGCCGGCGGCGACTTCGTCGACACCGCGGACGTGTACTCCGCCTGGGGCGACGGCAACTCCGGCGGCGAGTCCGAGACCGTGATCGGCTCGTGGTTCGCCGCGTCGGGCAAGCGCGACGACGTGACGATCGCCACGAAGGTGTCGCAGCACCCGGAGTTCCGCGGCCTGTCGGCGGAGACCGTCGCGAAGGCTGCCCGTGCGAGCCTCCAGCGCCTCGGGACGGACCGGATCGACCTGTACTACGCGCACTTCGACGACCAGGACACCCCGCTCGAGGAGACGGTCCGCGCCTTCGACCAGCTCGTCCGCGAGGGTCTGGTCCGCTACACCGCGATCTCGAACTACTCGGCCGAGCGTGCGTCCGAGTGGATCCGCATCGCGGAGGAGCACGACCTCGCGGTGCCGGTCGCGATCCAGCCGCACTACAACCTCGTGACGCGCGAGCCCTACGAGTCCGAGATCGCCCCGCTCGCCGCCCGGGAGCACCTCGGCGTCGTGCCGTACTTCGCGCTCGCCGCCGGGTTCCTGACCGGCAAGTACCGCTCGTCCCAGGACGTCGCCGGCAAGGACCGTGAGGGCCAGGTCTCCGGCTACTTCTCGGACCAGGGGCTCGCCGTCGTGGACGCCCTGTCCGCGATCGCGTCCGCGCACACCACGGAGATCGCCTCGGTCGCGCTCGCCTGGCTGCAGGCACAGCCGGACGTCGTCGCCCCGATCGCGTCGGCCCGGAACACCGAGCAGCTGCCGGCGCTCCTGGCCTCGGCCGACCTCGAACTCAGCGCCGAGGAGCTGCAGACCCTCACCGACGTGTCGGCGGCAGTGCCGACGTCCTGACGGACGGCACCGCGAGGCGGACGGGAGGCTCCCCACCAGCTGGTGCGGAGCCTCCCGTCCGTCGTCACCGCGGTCCGGCAGGCGTCAGTCGGCGGCCGGTGGCACCTCGGTCAGCACGGCCGCCGCGGCGGCCGGACTGCTCGACGGCGCTGCCGGGTGGTCCTCGATGGTGTTGCCGAGGAGCCACCTGGTGAGCAGGAAGACGACGACGAGCAGCACGACGATGATCGCGATCGAGCCGTAGACCAGGAGCTGCTTCCCGCGCCGGCCCTCGCTCTGCAGGCGCGCGAAGCCCTCGTTGATGAAGTTGTCACGGTCCCCGGTCGACGCCTCGGCTGATCCGTCCCGGGGCGCGGTGCGCCGGGCGGCAGCGGGCGCGACCGGCATCATGCGCGTGCTGGTGTCCTCCGGGAGACCGCGGATCTGGTCGATCGCCTCGGTGCCGAACAGGTCCTTGATGACGCCGGTGTCGCTCGTCTCGCGCCCCTGCCACTCGGACTGGTCGATGTCCTCGGGCCCGAGCAGCCGGGGCGTCCCGTCCCGCTCGGGCACGGCGTACGGGTCGGACCTGCGGTCCGTGTCGGTCGCCTCGTCGGCACCGACGGCCCGGTCGTCCCAGGTGGGGAGCGGTTCCGGTTCCCGGCGAGCGGCACGCGGCTCGACCAGTGGCGGGACGCGGTCGGCGGGGACGACCCGCGGCGACTCGTCGTCCTCCGCCTCCCACCACGGTGCGGCGGCGGCCGGCGGCACGACGGGCGGGACGACCGACGGCGGCACCGGGGCTGCCGAGCGGGGGGCGAACGCGGCGGTGGGGGCCGGTCCCACGTCGACGGCGGGGTCGTCCAGGTCGTCGTCCAGGTCGTCGTGGAGACCGTCGCGGCGTCCACGGGCGACGGCGTCGCGGTCGAGGGGCATCGCGACCGTGGCGTCGTCGGTCACGTCACCCGGGAAGACCTCCCCGGTCCGGGCGGCCTCGTCGCTGAGCGACCAGCTCGAGCCGCCCGACGGCGTGGTCTGCTCGCCGGCCGGGTCGTCTGCGGCGGACGCTGCGGCCGCGGCGTCGTCGGCGGCTGCGGCGTCGTCGGCGGCGTCGTCGGCGGCTGCGGCGTCCGGCGCCGTCGTCCCGGTCGCCCAGGACCCCGCGGCGACCAGGTTCGTGTCGAACGCGTCCCGGGTCAGCGTCGTCGGCACCTCACCGGTCTCCTCGCCGAGGACGGACCAGTCGAACGGGCGGTCGGCCTGCGGGGCCCCGTCCGCGTCGTCGTGCAGGCGGAGCAGCTCCGTGAAGGTCGGCGGCTCGTCGGTCGTGGGCAGGACGTCCTCGACGCCGAGCGGTTGCGCCTCCGGCCCGCCGGCGAGGGCCGGTGGCACGGGCACGTCGACCGGCGGCACCGCACCGGACGTCGCGCGACCGAGCCAGTCCACGTCGGAGCGGCCGACGCCGTCCGGATCGGTGCGGCGACGCTCGTCCTCGATCGCCCGGGCCTCCGCGGCGCGGGCCTGCCGGTCGGAGCGGGCCGTCGGCAGGGTGATGGCACGCGGATCGGGGGCGTTCGACACCGGTGGCACGGTCGCGGGGGGCGGGACCCGACCGGCGACGCCGCCGGGCAGCGCGAGTTCCTCGGGCATCGAGATCGCCTGTGTCGCGCCGGGGTCGAACTCGGACGCGGGAGCCGGCTCGGGCTCCGGGACCGACGCGGGAGCCGGTGCCGACGTGGGAGCCGGGACGGACGCCGGCGCGACCGGCACGGACGCGGGGGCCGTGAACGGCTCGGGTTCCGGTCGACCGGCCTGCCGGGCGGCGCGCTCGGCCTCGCGACGCTCCCGACGGGAGGGCCACTCGTCCTCGGTCAGGGGTGCGCCGAAGATGTCGGCTGCACTGCGGAGACCGGAGAACGGAGCGTCCGGGGCGGGCGCACGCCGGGCCTCCAGGCCGTCGTCCCCGGAGTCGGGGGTGACGGTGCCGTCGGGCTCGCGCGCGTCGTCCGGACGCTCCTCGGTCACGCGGACAACCC
Organism: Curtobacterium sp. MCBD17_032; assembly: GCF_003234855.1. Classification (GTDB taxonomy): domain Bacteria; phylum Actinomycetota; class Actinomycetes; order Actinomycetales; family Microbacteriaceae; genus Curtobacterium. The sequence continues at coordinate 152,340 of NZ_QKTO01000002.1, read as the reverse complement.
CAGGTCGGCCAGCCCGATGGCCGCGAGGTACGGGTACCCAGCCGCCTCGATCTTCTCCTTCGCGCCGGTGTCCCGGTCGACGACGACCGCGACGGCCGCGATGACCGCTCCCTCGCGCTCGAGCGCCTCGGCTGCCTTCAGGGGCGACCCGCCCGTGGTCGAGGTGTCCTCGAGCACGACGACGCGCTTGCCGCGGACGTCGGGGCCCTCGACCTGGCGGCCGCGGCCGTGGTCCTTCGGCTCCTTGCGGACGACGAACGCGTCGTAGGCCAGGCCACGGGCCGCGGCCTGGTGCAGCACGGCGGTCGCGATCGGGTCGGCGCCCATGGTCAACCCGCCGACCGCGACGACGCCCTCGACGTCGGCGATCAGGTCGGTCATGACCTGGCCGATGAGGGGCGCGACGCGGTGGTCGAGGCTCACCTTGCGGAGGTCGATGTAGTACGACGCCTGCTTCCCGCTGGTCAGCGTGAAGTCGCCGTGGAAGACCGCATCGGCCTTGATGTGCTCGATCAACTGCTCGCGCGCGTGGGTCACGGTGCCCAAGATTAGCGGGCGAGGTCGCCGAGCGCTCCCGGAGGGCTCCGTCCGGTTGTCGCGACGTCGGCGCAGGTACGCTCCGGTCATGCCCCTCGCCCGACCGCGGGACCGTGCCCCGCAGCTCGAGGCCGGTGCCCGTCGCCCCCGTGCAGCCGTCGTGCGGGCGGTCGGGCACGAGGCGGTCGGCGTGCTCCTCGCGCTGGCCCTGGCGGTCGTCGCGCTCCGTCACGTCCTCGCCACGGCGCGGGTCGCCCTGCTCTGGTACGACGGCGACTCCGTGCTCCTGCCGCTCGTGGCGCGGTCGATCGCGCTCGGGCAGCCGTTCGAGTGGGCGATGTCGCCAGCGCTGTTCTTCTTCCCCGAGCTGCCGGTCTACCTGGCCGTCTCCGCCGTCACCGCGACACCCCAGCAGGCCCTGGCGCTGAACGGCGTCCTCGTGCTGCTCGCCGTGTACGCGCTCGTGCGGGCGGCCGCGAACGAGCTCATGTCCGCCGCTGCCCGTCCGGCCCGGATCGCGGTGTCGGTCCTCGCCGTCGTGCTCGTGACGATGCTCGTCCTGACCGAGTCCTCGGCGACCGCGACGTCCCTCGAGCTCGCCTCCCTGCTCCTCACGACGACCTACTACTACGGGGCCGTGCTCGCGATGCTCGCCACCGCGGTGCTCGTGCTGCGCACCGTCCGGACCGGCCGGGCGTCGGTGCCGATGCTCGGGACCGTCGGCGTCCTGGCGGCGCTGACCACCGCCTCGAACCCGCTGTACGTGCCGTGGTCGGCGGGGCCCGTCGTCGTGACCCTCGGGCTGCTCGTCGTCGCCCGGCGCGTCCCGTGGCGACCTCCGGCCCTGGTCGCCGGCGCGCTCACCGCCGGCGCCGCGCTCGGGTACCTCGTCCGGATCCCGCTCCGTCCCTTCGTCTCGCTGGACCCGTCGACGTACGTGCACCCGGAGCGGGCCGGCGCGACGGCGGCGTTCTTCGCGGCGCTCACCGACGAGCGTGCCGCCTCGGCCTCGGGGGACGCGGGGCTGCTGCTCATGCTGCTCGGCGTGCTGCTCAGCGCGGGTGGGACGGTGTGGGCCTGGCGGTCGCGGTCCTCGCGCGCGGTGCTGCTCGCGACCGCGCTGCCGCTCGTGACGATCGTGGCGGTGTCCGTCGGCGTCGTCGTCGCCGGCTCGCAGACGCCCCGCTACCTCGAGCCCGTCGTGACGATGCCGCTCCTGGCGCTCGTCGCGGTCTGCGAACTCGCCCGCACCGCGGTCCGGCAGACCCGGCTGCACCGGCCCACGCGCACCCTGCGCACGGTGTCGGCGGTCGTCGCCGCGCTGGTCCTGGTCGCGGGTGTCGCGGTGACGCCGGGCACCGTCCGGTCGGTCGTCGACGCCCGGTACGGGCCGGTCGCGTGCCTCGACCGGTGGGTCGACGCGCACCGCACGGCGGACCGCGACCCCGTCGGCGTCGGGCAGTTCTGGACGATCCGACCGCTCGCCGCGTACGCGGACCGGGACGTCCGGTTGCTCCAGGTCCGCGACACGTTCGACACCTACCCGTGGCTCGTCGACCTGGGCGCCTACCGGGACGCCCGGCCGGACTACGTGGTCGTCGGGTCCGGTGACGTCTGGACGACCCCGGTGGAGGACTCGCTCGGTCCGCCGGCGACGATCACGCACTGTGGCGGGTACGACGTGCACGACTACGCGGGCACCCGCGGCGCGGAGGTGCTGCGGAGCACGGTCGTCGGATCGGCGGACCGGATCCTCCGCGAGCGCGGCTTCTGACGGTCACACCGTCCTCCACAGCCTCGATCACGCCACGGATCCGTCCACAGCGGAGCGTCGCCGCAGCGGAGCGCCTGTGGAGATGTATAGGCTCCGTTGCGATGTCTCGCTCCGTGGTCACCGCCCCCCGTCCCCGCTCCGCGCCGACGGCCAGACGGCGCCTGCTCGCCACCGGGCTGGCGATCGCCGGTCTCATCGGCACGCTCGTCCTCGACGCGCCCGCCGCCCAGGCCGCCACGTACCCCTCGTGGGACGACGTGGTCGCGGCGCGCGGCAAGGAGTCCGCCAAGCAGTCGCAGATCGTCGAGATCCGCGGGATCATCGACGGTCTGTCGGAGGACGTCGACGCCGCTCGTGCCGAGGCCGAACGCCTCGGTGCCGCCTTCGAGGCCGCCCAGCGCAAGGCCCTGCGTGCCGCCGAGAAGGAGCAGGCGCTGCGGTCCGACGCAGAGGAGCACGCCGAGGTCGCCGAGGCGAGTGCCGCCCAGGCCGGCCGGTTCGCCGCACAGATGGCGCGCTCCGGCGGAGCCGACGTCACCACCAGCGTGCTGGCCGGTGGCGAGGACGCACGTGACCTCCTCTACGACCTCGGCGCGCTGAGCAAGCTGTCCGAGCAGGCCGAACGCGTCGAGACCGCGGCCACCAACGACGCCTCCGTCGCCCGGTCGCTCACCGACCAGGCCGACCGCGCCGCCCTCGCGCTCGAGGACCTCGCGCAGGCCGCACAGGACCGGATGAGCGAAGCCCAGGCCGCCTCCGACCGCGCTCAGGCCGCGTACGACGAGCAAGAGGCGAACAAGTCCCGACTGGAGGCCCAGCTCGCCTCCCTGACGTCCGGTCGCGCCACGACCGAGGCCCAGTACGAGAAGGGCGAGCGGATCCGCAAGGCGGAGGAGGAGCGTCGGCGCAAGGCGCTCGAAGCCGAGCTCGCCCGGCAGCAGCGCGCCCAGGCGGCTGCGGCAGCAGCGGCTGCGGCGAACCAGGGCGGCGGCGGCGGCGCCCCGGTCAGTTCCGGCGGCGGTGGCGCCGCTCCCGGCTCGGGGTCCGGCTCCGGCTGGGTGCGTCCGGCGGGCGGCTGGATCACGAGCGGCTACGGCGTGCGCGTCAACCCCTACACGGGCGCCACGGCGATGCACGACGGCATCGACCTCGGCAGCGGCTGCTCGACCGCGATCGTCGCCGCGTCCGCGGGCACGGTCGAGTACGTCGGCCCGTACGGCGGGTACGGCAACTACGTCCGCATCAACCACGGCGGTGGCGTCCGGACCGCGTACGGCCACATCGTCAACGGCGGCTTCCGGGTCTCGCCCGGCCAGCGGGTGAACGCGGGGACGCTCATCGCCCTCGTCGGGTCCACGGGCAACTCGACCGGGTGCCACCTGCACTTCGAGACGCACGTCGGCGGCGGCACCGTGAACCCGGTGCCGTTCATGGGCGCCCGCGGCGTCGGCTTCTAGTCCGGCACCACCGCGCGGGCTCGTACGACCAGGTCGGTCGGCGGGTCAGCTGGACGCGCGACGCGGATCGTCCACGTCGTCCACGTCGAGTTCCCACAGCGCCCGGTACCAGGCCGTCCGTTCCGGGTCCTGCGGCAGTCCGTAGGCCTCGTGGAACAGGTCGTCCCAGCCCGGGCCGTGGTTCCACCCGAGGCTCATCGACGCCACCGCCAGGTCGGCCCACCGGTCCGCGACACCGAGCGAGCCCAGGTCCACGTGCCCGATCCACCGGCCGTCGGCGCCGAGGAGCGTGTTCGGCGTGCAGGCGTCCCCGTGGCAGACCACGAGCTGGTCCGTCGCGGGCTCCGGACCGATCCGGTCGACGTCCCGGCCGGCCGCGCGGGCCCGGTCGAGGCGCTCGTCCGTCGACCACGCGAAGGGACACGTCGGGACCGGCAGGTTGTCGTGCAGCGCCCGGAGGCCCTCCCCCACGCCGATCACCGCCGCACGCGGGTCGTCCCGCCACCGCGGGTCGACGGCGCTCCATCCCGGCACCGGTCGGGTCGTCATCCAGGCACCGGATGCGTCGGCGCCGTGTTCGAGCACCTCGGGCACGGTCAGCCAGCGGCCCGCCCATCGCAGTCGCGAGACCTCGGCGTCGATCCACGGCGCGTACCGCGGCGGCACCCACTTCACGTAGCCCGCGGCCCGGTCCGGCGCCGGTCCGAGCCGGAAGGTCATGCCACCGACCGAGTTCACCCACACCGGCTCGAGCGCCCGCCCGCCGGCCAGGTCGCCCACCACCGCCGGGACGTCGACGGGCCCGGTCGGGAGCCCGCCGCGTCCGGCGAGGTCGTCCGACACCGCGCCGACCGCCGCGACCTCGCCCTCCGGGTCACCGGAGACGCCGGGGCTGCCTGGGCCGCCGGGCCCGCCGGGGCCGCCTGGGCCACCGGGACCGCCGGGGCCGCCGCGGCCGGGCACGGTCAGCGCACCCGGTCCGGGCGGGAGGACCCGCCGCGGGCGATGCGCAGCAGCACCGGCAGGCGCTCTCCGAGCAACGCGTCGAGGTCGGTCACGACGGCCTCGACCCGGTCGACGAGTTCGCGCGGTGGCGCTCCGCGTCGGGTCCGGACCACGATGCGGACCGCGGTACGGCGACGGACCCGGCGGACGTCGACCGCGAGGGACGCGACCTGCGGCAGCGGGGCGATCGCGGACGAGAGCGCGTGCTCGATCGCCGCCGCCTCGATGCGGACCCGTCCGGGCAGGCCGTCCGCGGGGCCGTCGTCCTCCAGGACGGTGCTGGTCCTGCCGCCCCGGATGGAGGTGAGGACGAGGAGCGCCAGGACACCGAGGGCGATCGCGCCGCCGAGGACCCAGGACCACGCGGGCACGGCGGCGTCCCGTGGTGCTCTGGACCCGAGGCCGCCGAGGGCGGTGTCGGCAGCGGTGTGCCAGCGGTCGGCCGCGGCGGGCAGGGTCTGCACGAGGACGACGGCGACCCCGAGGGCGAGGAGCACGAGGCCGACCACCACGAGGACGATCCGACCGACCGTGCGGTTCGTGCCGTTCATCCGTCGATCCTGCCGGTGGTGCGTACCCGGACGCGGGCGGTGAGGGGCGGCACGACGTCCACGGCGGCGAGCTCACGGTCCACGGCCGCTGCGGCAGACGCCTCGTCGACGTCCACTCCGGAGGCGGGCAGGAGCACGACGTCCAGGGCGCGGCGGCCGACGGACCCGACCGCGGCGTCCGGTCCCAGCCGGGTCGCGGACCGGGCGGCGCGCGCGGCGGCGGACGCGAGCACCTCGTCGTCGACGACCACGCCGAGGCGGTCGGAGCGGACCGCGTGCCGGGGTCGTCGCGCCGGCAGGAGGCCGTGCAGCAGGGACCAGAGACCGAGCACCGCGACGACGGCCCCGACGGCGACGACCGCCGCGTCGACGAGCCCCGCGGGTGCCCGGAGCGCGGCGTCCACCAGGGTGCGCGGGTCGACACCGGCGATGCGCTGTCCGAGCAGGACGACCACGGCGGCGACGGCCACCGTCACGGCGACGAGGACGAGGAGCGTCATCGCGACGACGACGGACACCGACCGGGACGCGGACGTCTCCCGACGGACGAGACGGCGCACGGAGCGGTCGTCGTCGGCGGCCGGGGTCCCCTTGGCGGGACTCGTGCTCACCGGACCCTCCGCGGCCGGGCGAGGACGGCGGACGAGAACGTCAGCGAGACGCGCGCGACCTTCCGCCCGGTGATCGTCCGGAGCCGTTCCGCGATCGAGGTGCGCGCGCGGTGCGCGGTCGCGAGGACGGGCTCGTGCGGGACGGCGTGCGTCCCGAGGACCGGCAGGGCCAGCGGGCTCGTCACCTCGACCGCCAGGGCGCCGCGACCGTCGTCGACGACCCGGGCACGGACCTCCCGGAACGGTGTCCGGAGCACCTCGGCCGCGACCGCCTGCGCGGTGTGCACCAGGGCCGGGGACGCGATCCGGTCGGTACCGGGCACCGGCACGTGGCTCACGAGGAGCTCCGTCGACCGCGGAGCACGTCGAGCAGTCGACGCACGTCGACGTCGCCGCTGACGATGCGGCCGACCAGTCCGCCGACCGCGATCGCGACGGCCACCACGACGAACGCCCAGAACCCGAGCGTCAGGGCGACCACCGCCAGGACCGCTCCGACGGCCATGCCGACGACGGTGGCGTTCACCGGACGCGCGTCTCGGGGACGACGGGAGCGTCGAGTGCGGGGATGTCCACGTCGACGATCGCGATGTTCACCTCGGTGACCTGCAGCCCGACGAGGTCGGTGATCGCGTCCGTGACGGCCTGCCGGACGGCGGCGGCGACCTGCTGCATCGGCGTCGGGTACTCGACGACGATCGTCAGGTCGACAGCGGCCTGGGTCTCGCCCACCTCGACCCGGACGCCCTGTCCGAGGTCGCTCGACCCGATGGCGTCCCGGATGGCACCGAACGCCCGCGCGGTGTTCCCGCCGAGCGCGTGGACGCCGGGGACGTCGCGGGCGGCGATGCCCGCGACCTTCGCGACGACCGCGTCGTCGATGACCGTGCGTCCGGTCGAGGTGACCTGGGTGGTGGTGCTGCCGGTGGTCGCGCCGTCCACGCGGTCCGGGTCGGTCGTCGTCGCCATGAGTGCCTCCATCGGTCCTGCTGGGGATGTGTGCGTCCAGGGAACACCCTCGCACCGGGGCTCGTCCGCCCGGTCGGTCCGTCCCGGTAGGTTCGGTGCATGCGTGTCGCGACCTGGAACGTCAACTCCGTCCGGACCCGAGTCGGTCGGGTCGTCGACTGGCTCGTGCGGGAGGACGTCGACGTCCTCGGCATGCAGGAGATCAAGTGCAAGCCCGAGCAGTTCCCGGTCGAGGCGTTCGAGGCGGCCGGCTACACCGTGGAGGCGCACGGCCTCAACCAGTGGAACGGCGTCGCCTTCGCCAGCCGTCTGCCGATGGAGGACGTCACCCGCGACTTCCCCGGCCAGCCCGGCTTCCTGAAGGGCCAGGAGGGGCCGGACCTGCCCGTCGAGGCCCGGGCGATCGGCGTCACGGTCGAGGGTGTCCGGCTCTGGAGCCTCTACGTCCCGAACGGGCGCGAGCTCGGTGACCCGCACTACACGTACAAGCTCGATTGGCTCGCGCAGCTGGCCGACCGCACCAGCGAGTGGTTGGACGCCGAGCCCGACCTGCCGCTCGCGCTGATGGGCGACTGGAACGTGGCACCGCTCGACCAGGACGTCTGGGACATGCGTGTCTTCGAGGGGTCCACGCACGTCAGCGAGCCGGAGCGCGCCGCCTTCCGCACGTTCGAGGAGCGCGGCCTGCAGGACGTCGTCCGGCCACTCGTCCCCACCGGCTACACCTACTGGGACTACAAGCAGCTCCGGTTCCCCCGCAACGAGGGCATGCGCATCGACTTCGTGATGGGCTCGCAGGCGTTCGCGGACGTCACGGTCGGTGCGACGATCCACCGGGACGAGCGCAAGGGCGACGCCCCGAGCGACCACGTCCCGGTGTCGGTCGACCTGGACCTCGACACGGTCCTGGACGACGACCGCCCGATGATCTTCTGACGCTCCGAGCACCCGCCTACGGGTGCAGCAGCGCCGCGATCGCGACGAGGACCGGCACCGAGCCGACCGTCGTCAGCAGCACCACGTCCCGGGCGACCGGGACGGCCGCGTCGTACCGCTGGGCGTAGTTGAACACGTTCTGCGCCGACGGCAGCCCGGCGAGGACCGTCAGCACGAAGACGTGTGCGGCGTCCAGACCGAACGCGTACCGCGCGAGCAGGAACGCCACCACCGGCATCACGAGGAGCTTCCCCACGGTCGCGAGCAGCACGTCGGCCCGGATGGCCGGGTCCCGCAGCGGGGCCGACCCGTGCAGGCTCATCCCGAACGAGAGCAGCACCACCGGCACGGCGGCCCCGCCGACGAGCACGAACGGCTCGAGCACAGGCTCCGGCAGGGTCAGCCCGGTCACCGAGCAGACGAGTCCGAGCACCGAGGCGATGATGAGCGGGTTCGACACCGGGCCGAGCACGCGCCGCCGCCAGCCGCCCCCGGACGCCGTGGCCGCGTCGAGGACGGTCAGGGCGATCGGCGCCATCACCACGAGCTGCAGCATGATCACCGGCACGACCGCGGTTGCCTGCCCGAGGACGTAGACCGCGACGGGCAGGCCGATGTTGTTCGCGTTCGAGTACGACGCCGCCAACGCACCGACCGTGGTCGTGGTGAGCGGGCGCCGCAGCACGAGCGCGAACACGGTCGCGGTGACGACGGCGACCGACAGCGCGGCGAGCGCCGACACGGCGAGCATCGGGGAGAACAGCGTCGCGACGTCGGCCGTGGCGATCGTGTGGAACAGCAGGCACGGCATGAGCACGAAGAACGCCAGACGGCTCATCACGAACTGCGCGTGCGGCCCGAGCAACCCCGCACGCCCGACTCCGTACCCGGTCGCGATGACGACGCCGATGATCGCGAAACCGACCAGGACGCCACTCATCCTGCCCATCCTCGCAGGCGGATCGGGAAATGTGTGCGCGCCGCCGGTTGTTCCGGCGAGCATGACGACGACGCTCTCCCGCACCACCGACTCCAGCCAGCCCCTCGTGCCGCTCCTCGAGGAGCGCTGGAGCCCCCGCTCGTTCGACGAGTCCGCCACCATCTCGGACGACCAGCTCGACGCGCTCCTCGAGGCCGCTCGATGGGCGCCCTCCGCCGCGAACACGCAGCCCCGCCGCTTCGTCGTCGGCCGTCGCGGCACGCCGACGTTCGACCGCATCCACGCCACGCTCATGGGCTTCAACGGGGCCTGGGCCCACCGTGCGGGAGCACTGCTCGTGGCGATCGCCGAGCCGGTGACCGCCGACGGTGAGGAGCGCCGCTGGGCCGAGTACGACCTCGGTCAGTCGGTCGCCGCCCTCGCCGTCCAGGCGCACGCCGAGGGCCTGCACCTGCACCAGATGGGCGGCTTCGAGGTGGACGCGCTCCGTGCCGCCTTCGACCTCCCGGAGCACCTCGTCCCGGTGACGGTCACCGCGATCGGGCACGTCGCCGACCCGTCGCAGCTCGACGAGAAGGCCGCGGCACGCGAGACGGCGGAGCGCACGCGCCTCCCGCTCGACGAGGTCGTGCTCGTCAAGGAGTGACCCGACGGGCGGGCCCGGCACGCCTCCGGGCCCGCCCCACTCGGTCCGGACACCGGGTCCTGGCATGATCGAGGGCATGTCCACACCCCGCCTCGTCGCGTTCGACCTCGACGACACGCTCGCCCCGTCGAAGTCGCCGCTCGACCCCCGCATGCTCGACACCTTCGCGTCCCTGCTCGAGGTCGTCCCCGTCGCCGTGATCAGCGGCGGCAACTTCCAGCAGTTCGAGCAGCAGCTCGTCACGCCGCTCCGGAACCGGGACGGCCTGGAGCTCGACGCGCTGCACCTCATGCCGACCTGTGGCACGCGGTACTACCGCTGGGACGCCGGGCAGTGGGCCCTGCAGTACGCCGAGGACCTCACCGACGACGAGAAGACCCGTGCCCTCGCCGCGGTCGAGGCCCAGGCGAAGGCCGCCGGCTACTGGGAGTCCGAGACCTGGGGCGCCATCCTCGAGGACCGCGGTTCGCAGATCACGTTCTCCGCGCTGGGCCAGACGGCTCCGGTGGACGTCAAGAAGCTGTGGGACCCGACCGGTGCGAAGAAGGACGACCTCCGTCGCCGCGTGCAGGCCGAGCTCCCCGACCTCGAGGTCCGCTCCGGCGGCTCCACGAGCATCGACATCACCCGCAAGGGCATCGACAAGGCGTACGGCATGCAGCGGCTCGCCGAGCTGACCGGCATCGCGCTCGACGACATGCTCTTCGTCGGTGACCGGCTCGACCCCGAGGGCAACGACTACCCGGTCAAGGCGCTCGGCGTCCCGAGCCACGCGGTCGAGGGCTGGGAGGACACCGACGCGTTCCTCCGCGAGCTGGTGCCGACGCTCCGCACCGCCTGACGGCGGGCCTGCGACGGACGGGAGGCTCCCCACCGGGCGGGTGGGGAGCCTCCCGTCCGTCGTCCGCGCGCGACCGGCTCAGGGGATGCTGCGGACCGCCTCGACGAAGGCGCGGATCCGCGCCACGTCCTTGACGCCCCGGGAGGACTCGACACCGCTCGAGACGTCCACGCCGTCCGGGTCGAGCCGCTGCACGAGGTCGGCGACGTTCGCCGGGGTGAGCCCGCCGGCGAGGATCCATGCCTCGTCCACCGAACCGGTGAGCGTGGCGGGGTCGACGAGGTGTCCGCTCCCGGGCTCCGCCGCGTCGAGCAGGAGGAGGTCGTGGTCGAAGGAGGCGCGCTGCTCGGGGGTCTCGCGCAGGTAGTCGGCGGCGGCGACGGCGCGGATCGTGAAGAACCCGGCGTCCCGGGCGCGGGCGAAGTCCGACGCGGACTCCCGGCCGTGCAGCTGGAGGGTGGTGAGGCCGACCTCGGACGCGATGCCGACGACCTCGTCGATCGCCTGGTCGCGGAAGACCCCGACGGCGTCGATGCCGTCCGGCAGTCGTTCGACGAGGGCCTTGGCGGCGTCCGCGGTCACCGTGCGGGGGCTGCCCGCGGCGAACACGAAGCCGACGGCGTCCGCACCGGCGTCGACGGCGGCGTCCAGGGTCTCCGGCGTCGAGAGGCCACAGATCTTGATCCAGCGCTGGTCGCTCATGCACCCATCCTGCCCGATCGCCCCGCTCGCGGGACCGTCCGGAGCGGCGCGCTCAGCGAACGCGGTGGCGGCGAGCGCAGGTCAGTGCAGTGCGCCGACCACGTAGGACCCGACGCAGGCGGCCGCGACCGCCAGGGCGGTGACCGACGCCGCGATCACGTTCCGCCGGCGCCAGCGTCGCACCACGTCGAACGTCCCGCGGCGCGCGTGCCGGTGCGCGGCGCGGTGCATGCGGTGCTCCCGCCGGTGCACCTCCCGGCCCGGTCCGAGCGGCACCGGCCCGGTGACCTGGGTCGAACCGCCGCGGAGTGCCCGGGCGACCGCGACCGCGGTCGGGCGTTTCGCGGGGTCGCGCGCGGTCATCTTGGTGAGCAGGTCGCGCCACTCCGCAGCGACCGAGTCGGGCACGGTCGGGTCGCGACGGAGCCGGGCGAGCGCCGCCTCGATCACGGTGCCGGAGTACTCCTGCACGCCGGTCAGCGCCTCGAGCAGCACGAGCCCGAGCGAGTAGACGTCGGTGGCGTAGCTGATCGGTTCCCCGGCGACCTGCTCCGGCGACAGGTAGGCCGCGGTGCCGATGATCGTGCCGTCGTTCGTCAGTCGGGAGCCGTCGACGAAGTGCGCGACGCCGAAGTCGGTGAGCTTGACGGTGCGGACGAACCCGGAGGCGCCCTCGTCGCTCAGCAGGATGTTCGCCGGCTTGACGTCCCGGTGCACGATCCCGCGCGAGTGCACGTACGCGAGGGCGTCCGCGAGCTGGGCACCGAGGTCCGCGACCTCGTAGTTGTGCAGCGGCCCCTCGGCCAGGCGGCGGAGCAGCGTCGCGTCGGCGATGAGCTCCATCACGATGTAGCGGTGCGGCCCGTCCTCGAAGTCGTGCGTCCCGGCGTCGTAGAGCGGGATGAGCCCGGGGTGCGAGAGCATGCTGAGCAGGCGGATCTCACGCTCCTGGCGCACCCGGTCCGCGGTGGTCATGCGCTCGGGTGTGGCGAACATCTTCACGGCGACGGCGCGGTAGGTGTGTTCGTCGCGCGCCTCGTACACGGAACCCATGCCCCCGGTACCGATCAGTTTGACGAGGCGGTACCGTCCTGCCAGGACGGTCTCCGCCCGTGCGCTGTCGGTGGCCAAGCTCATGGTGCACGTCGATCCCTCGGGAGTCCGGATCCGCGTCGGGTGTTCGCGGTGTGACTCCCCGGCCACGGTACCCGGGGCCCCGCCGATCCGAGCCGCGGTTACCCGAATGTGACCGGCGACAGGGCCCGGAACTGCGCACCAGGGATGATCCAGCGGCCGCGCGTACCGTCCACGTCCCGGACGGAGTGTCCTCCGGAGGACGGCGGGAGGCCGACATGCGCAAGGGTGACGAGGTCCAGTGGAACACCTCGCAGGGGAAGACGACGGGCAAGCTCGTCGAGAAGAAGACCGAGGACTTCGAGTTCGACGGGCAGACCTTCAAGCCGACGGACGACGACCCGTACTGGATCATCGAGTCGGAGAAGTCCGGCAAGCAGGCCGCGCACAAGGAGTCGGCGCTCACCGCGAAGTGATCCGTCCGCCCGCGGAGCGGACCGCCGGGATCAGCTGCGTGCAGCGGCGCGACCCCGGCGGATGCGCCGGACGACGAACGCGACGACGACCACGACCACGGCCAGGTACACCGCACGGTCGATCCACTCCGTGTACGCCTCGACCCGCTCGTACTGCGTGCCGAGCGCTGCGCCACCGAGCACCAGGATCGAGTTCCACAGCCCGCTTCCGAGGATCGTGAACAGCGAGAACGTGGCGAGGTGCATCCTGTCGGCACCCGCGGGCAGCGAGATGAGACTGCGGACGACGGGGACGAGGCGGCCGAAGAACACGGCGCTCTTGCCGTGCCGGTGGAACCACGACGCCGCCTTGCGGAAGTCGTCCTCGTCGACGAGCGGGAGCTTCCCGAACCACCGGACGGTCCGCTCGAAGCCGATCACCGCGCCGAGCCAGTAGAGCACGAGCGCCCCGACGTAGGACCCGGCCGTCGCGAGGACGAGCACGAGCGTGAGGTCCATCCGCCCCGCACCGCCGAGGAACCCGGCGAGCGGCAGGATCACCTCGGACGGGATCGGCGGGAACACCGTCTCGATGAAGAGCATGAGGGCGACGCCCCACTCGCCCATCGTGTCGATCACCTGCAGGACGAGGCCGGTCAGCCCGCCGATGTCGGGGTCCGGGCCACCTCCCGATCCGGAGGACGCGGTGGCGGCGCCGGCGTGGGCGACGGTCGAGGGAACGGCGGTCGTCATGCCGCCACCATGCCTGAGCGGGCTGACAGAGTCCGGGGTGCGGGCCCGTCTGCACGAGACGCCGCCGGACGCACGAGACGCCGCCGGACCTGGCGGCGTCTCGCCCGGTCCGGCGGCGGCTCAGCAGCCCGGCGGCGTTCCGCGGGGCACGGACGTGCCTATGCTGCGACCGGCGCGCGCTGCCCGACCGTGTCGCCGGCGGACGCTGCCTCGTCGGCGGCGGCGTCGGTCTCGGCCGGCGACCGGCGCACCCACTTCTTCAGCGCGACGAGCACGAGCGCGGACACGACCGTGCCGGCGAGGATCGCGACGACGAACATGAGCACGTTGCCGATGGCGAAGAACACGAAGATCCCGCCGTGCGGCGCCCGCGAGGTGACGTCCGCCGCCATCGAGATCGCACCCGTGACGGCCGCTCCGACCATCGACGCCGGGATGACCCGCAGCGGGTCGGCCGCGGCGAACGGGATCGCGCCCTCGGAGATGAACGAGGCACCGAGCAGCCACGCGGCCTTGCCGTTCTCGCGCTCGGGCTTCGTGAACCCCTTGCGGTACAGGACGGTCGAGGCGAGCGCGAGGGCCAGCGGCGGCACCATGCCCGCTGCCATGACGGCGGCCATGATCTCGAACGGGACGACGTTCGAGGCGCTGCCGGCACCGAGCCCGGCGACGGCGAAGGCGTACGCCACCTTGTTCACCGGCCCGCCGAGGTCGAACGCCATCATGAGCCCGAGGATGATGCCGAGCAGGACCGCCGAGGCACCGGTGAGCGAGTTGAGGAACCCGGTGAGCTGCGTCATGAGCCAGGCGATCGGCCCGCCGAGCACGAGGAGCATGAGGCCCGAGGCGATGATCGACGCGAACAGCGGGATGATCACGACCGGCATGAGTCCGCGGAGCCAGCGCCAGGTCGGGATCCGCCCGATCCAGTAGGCGGCGGCACCGGCGATGAGACCGCCCACGAGCCCGCCGAGGAAGCCGGCGTTCATGAAGACGGCGATCGACCCGGCGACGAAGCCCGGCGCGATGCCGGGCCGGTCGGCGATGGCGTAGGCGATGTACCCGGCGAGCGCTGCCACGAGGAACCCGAGCGACACGGAGCCGATCTGGAAGGCCGCGGCACCGAGGTAGTACCCGAGCCCCTGCGACGGCAGGTCGAGCAGGGTGGAGTGCTGCAGCGTCCAGACCGCGTTGTTGACGCCGTCGTCACCGTGCGCCAGCGCGATGCCGTACCCCGACAGCAGGAAGCCGAGGGCGATGAGGAGCCCGCCGCCCGCGACGAACGGGATCATGTACGACACACCCGTGAGCAGCCAGCGCTTGAGCGCCTGTCCGAAGTGCTCGTCCTTCGCGGTGCTCGTGCCCGCCTCGGCCGCGGAGCCGGAGACCCGGGCGGCCGCGGGGTCGTCGGCCGCGCGGAGCGCCTCGGCGATCATCGCGTCGGGCTCGTCGACGCCGCGCTTGACCGGCCCGGACACGAGCGGCTTGCCGGCGAACCGCGAGCGGTCACGGACGTCGACGTCGACGGCGAAGACGACGGCGTCGGCGCGGGCGATGAGGGCCGGGTCGAGCGGCTCGACCTGCGAGGACCCCTGCGTCTCGACGTGCATCTCGGCGCCGGCCCGCTGGGCAGCGGCGACGAGGGCGTCGGCGGCCATGTAGGTGTGCGCGATGCCGGTCGGGCAGGCGGTGACGCCGACGATGACCTTGCGGCGCGCTCCGGCGGCGGAGGTGTCGCTGTCGACGACGTGCGTGTCCGTGGCGGACGCGGGGCGGGCCTCCCGGCCGGACGGCGCGGCGGCTCCGCCCACGTTCCCGACGCCGGCTGCGGCGACCTCGCCGCTCACCTCGCGGTCGACCAGGTCGACGATCTCCTGGCGGCTCGTGGCGGCGCGGAGCGCCGCGGTGAAGTCCTCGCGGATGAGCGCACGCGCGAGGGTGGAGAGGACGGTGAGGTGGTCCTTGTCCGCGCCGTCCGGCACCGCGATCATGAAGACGACGTCGGCGTCGCCGTCCGGCGCACCGAACGGCACCGTCCGCGCGAGACGGGTGAAGGCGAGCGTCGGGGACGTGACCGACGTCGACCGGGCGTGCGGGATGGCGATGCCGCCGGGGACGCCGGTGCCGACGCTCGCCTCACGGGCGATGGCGTCGGCGGCGAGGGTGTCGCCGGACGCGGCCCGGCCGGTCGCGGCGATGCGGTCGGCCAGGACGCGGATGACGTCGGACGAGGTGGCGCCGAGGTCCTCGTCGAGGCCGACGAGGTCGACCCCGATCAGGTCGACGCCGTCGCCGGCGCCGGTGCTGTGCGCAGCGGACATGGTTGCTCCTTCGCAGTGGCGCGGTGCGCCGGGGCTGTGCTGGTGGGACGGGGAGTGCTGGTGGTGCTCCGACGACGGGTGACCGGGTCGGGAGGCGGACGACGGACCGGGGAGGTCAGACGACGTGCGGGACGGGGTGGTCGGTGTGCTCCGGTGGGGCGACCGCTACCGACGGGTCGAGACGACGGACGACGACCGCGTCCGGGTCGGTGGCGTCGAGCGCGGGGACGTCGCTGCCGGGGAGGCCCGCGGCAGCGGCACCCGTCGCCACGGCCTGGGCGAGGCGACGCTCCTGCGCCGCGCCGGCGACCTCGGCCAGCAGGTACCCGGCGAGCGAGGAGTCACCCGCGCCGACCGTGGACCGCGCCGTGATCCGAGGTGCTGCGGCCGACCAGGACCCGGTGCCGTCGACCAGGACGGCACCGGCGCTGCCGAGGGTCAGCAGGACGGTGTCGACGCCGCGGTCCCGGAGCCGTGCGGCTGCCGCGGCGGCGAGGCCCGGGTCGCGCTCGTACGCGTCGGGGTCGCCGCCGACGACCTCGGCGAGCTCCTCGGCGTTCGGCTTGACCAGGTCGATCCGCTCGCCCGACTGCAGGAGCGCCGTGAACGGGACGCCGGACGAGTCCACCGCGACCTTGACGTCGTCGCCGTGGCGCTGCCGGACCGCGCGGACGAGCACGGCGAGGGCGTCGTCGGGCAGTCCCGGCGGGAGCGACCCGGCGAGCACGACCCAGCGTGCGGCGGGTCCGGTCGCGGTGGGCCCCGCGGTCGTGGCGACGAGCTCCGCGAGGTCCGCGAGTCGACCGGCGAGCGACGGTCCCGGCTCGTTGAGCTTCGTCGTCGTGCCGGTCGGCTCCGTGACGGTGACGTTCGAGCGGAGCGCGGCACCGATCGGCAGGGCGGCCGTCGGGATGCCGCGGGTGGCGAGGCCGAGCAGCACGGGGTCGGTCTCGTCGCCGGGCAGGACCGCGACGGTGTCCCCGCCGCTCGCGACGACGACCCGCGAGACGTTGACGCCCTTGCCGCCGGGCTCCGCCGTGGACCGGACGGCTCGTTGCACGGCGCCGCGCTGGAGTTCCCCGGACAGTTCGATCGTGCGGTCGAGCGAGGGGTTCGGCGTCACGGTGACGATGCGGGCGCTCATGCGACGACCACCTCGACGTCGGCGTCGGCGAGGGCCCCGGCGAGGTCGGCTGGCGGCTCCTGGTCGGTGACGAGCGTGTCGATCTCGTCGAGTCGGGCGAAGCGCATGAGGGCCTCGACCCCGTGCTTCGCCGCGTCCGCGAGGACCACGCTCCGTCGGGCGGCGAGGACGTAGGCGGCCTTCACCGCGGCCTCGTGCTCGTCGGGGGTGCTCAGGCCGAAGCCGGCAGAGAGGCCGTTCGTCCCGACGAAGGCGACGTCGGGGCGGAGTGCGCCGATCTGCTCGACGGTCGCGGTGCCGACGGCCGCGCTCGTCACCCCGCGGACCCGGCCGCCGAGCAGGTGGAGCTCGACGTGTGCGCTGTGCTGGAGGACGCCCGCGATCGGGACGGAGTTCGTGATGACCGTGATCGTCGCGCCGGGGGTGGCGGGCTCCCAGCGGGCGAGCTCGGCGGCGACGGCACCGCTCGTCGTGCCGGCGTCGAGCGCGATCGACCCGGTGAACGTCGACGGGACCAGGCGCATGGCGGCGCGGGCGATCGCGGTCTTCTCCGGGCCGTGCTGCCCTTCACGCTCGGCGACGCTGAGTTCGACGAGGCTCGACCGCTCGACCGGCACCGCTCCGCCGTGCACGCGGCGCAGCACCCCGGCGGTCTCGAGGGCGTCGAGGTCGCGGCGCACGGTTTCGGTGGTGACGGCGAAGTGTTCGGCGAGCCCGGCGACGGACACCCGACCCGCGGACTGCAGGGCCGCGGCGATGGCCTCGTGCCGCTCCGTTGCGTACATGCCCGGACTCCTTCGTTCCCGTTGGTTCTGTGCACTGTACGTGCAGGTCCAACACGAACGCAACCGTTCCACAGGAGAACCAACATCGACTGCGCGGGAGGGAGGCACGGAACCGGTCCGCCCGGCCCGGCCCCGTGCCTCCCGGCCCGCTCCTGCCCGCCCCGCGCCTCAGGCGGCGGCGAGCGCCGAGGTCGGCGGGATCCGAGCCGCCTTGGCCGCGGGTGACAGCCCCGAGAGGCCGCCGATGAGCACGGTCGCGGCGAGTCCTCCGCCGACCGCCCAGGGTGGGACGGCCACCGGCCAGCCCTGCCCCAGGGCGAACACGAGCGTGACGACCACGCCGATCACCACGCCGGCGACACCACCGAGGAACGACAGCAGCAAGGACTCGACGAGGAACTGGTCCCGCACGTCCCGCCGACGGGCACCGAGCGCACGGCGGACACCGACCTCGGCCCGCCGCTCGAGGACCGTGATCACCATCGTGTTCGCGACCCCGATCCCGCCGACGAGGAGCGCCACGCCTCCGATCCCGACGAGCAGCCCGGTGAACGACTCGTCGGTCGCGTTCTTCGCCGCGAGTGCGTCGGACGGACGGGTCACCGCGACGTCCGCCGGGGACGCCGGGCTGATCGCCCGTGGGAGCTGGTCCCGGACGGCGGCGACCCGGTCGGGGTCGGCTCTGGTGTAGACCGCGGACGGATGCCCGTCCCACCCCAGGTCGGTGGCGAGGCCACGGGGCACGAAGACCTGGTTGTCGAGGTCCTCGGCGAGCTGCAGCGGTCCGAGGACACCGACGACCTGCACCCACCGTCCGCCGAGCCACACGCGGGTGTCCGCCGACACGCGGTCGATGCCGAGGGAGCGTGCCGCCGTCGCCCCGAGGACGACCTGTGCCGGTGCTGCCACCCCCGGGTCGAGCCAGCGCCCGGCCGTGACGGAGCCGCCGAGGACCTCCGGGACGTCGCCCTCCGCCTCGAGGACCCCGATGCCCTTCGTCTCCGCCGGCGGGACGTACGGGTTCCGGTACACCCGGCCGTCCTCGACCTTGCCGACCCCGGCGGCCTCGAGCACGTCGTCCTGCCGCTGGACGGACCCGACGGCAGTCGTGGGCAGCGGCACCTGCTCCGCGAACGACTCCGCCTGCGTGACGGTCAGGACGTTCGTCCCGAGGGCGTCGAGGACCCGGTCGAGCGCGGCCTTGCTCGAGGACGAGATGCCGACGACCGCGATCATGGCGGCGATCCCGATCGCGATGCCGAGGGCGGACAGCACGACCCGGGTCGGTCGGGTCCGCAGGCCGAACACGCCGAGCCGGAGCAGGTCGCCCGCGCCGAGGGTGCGTCGGGCGCTCACCGTGCCGCTCCCGGGTGCCGACCCATCGCCGCCGCGAGACCGGCGGCGTCGCTCGCGCTGTCCTCCTCGATCCGCCCGTCCCGCATCCGCACCTGACGGGGCAGCGACGCGGCGAGTTCGAGGTCGTGGGTGATGACGAGCACCGTGGTGCCGGCGGCGTGCAGTTCGCGGAGCACGCCGAGGATCGCGGCTCCCGCCACGGTGTCGAGCGCGCCGGTCGGTTCATCGGCGAGCAGCACGGTCGGGTCGCCGACGATCGCACGGGCGATGGCGACGCGTTGCTTCTCGCCGCCGGAGAGCTGGTGCGGCCGGTGGTCGACCCGGTGCCCGAGTCCGACACGCTCGAGCGCCGCCACCGCCCGCTCGAGACGCTCCTGCCGGGGCGTCCCGGTGTAGAGCAGGCCGTCCGCGACGTTCTCGGTCGCCGTGGCCCCGGCCTGCAGGTGGAAGTGCTGGAACACGAACCCGATGTGCTCGGCTCGCAAGGCGGAGAGCGCGTCGTCGGAGAGCGACCCGACGTCCGCCCCCGCGATCGTCACCGTGCCGGACGTGGGACGGTCGAGCGTCCCGATCGTGTTGAGCATCGTCGACTTGCCCGACCCGGAGGGTCCGACGACGGCGACGAGTTCCCCGCGGCGGACCTCGAGCGAGACCCCGCGGAGGGCCTGCACCTCGCCGTACGACCGGGTGACCTCGGTGAGGACGAGGACGGTCTCCCCCTCCGCGGTCCGGGCCGCCGTCCGGGGCCGGTCAGCCCCCGTCACGGCCCCCGTCGTCGCGGCGGCGGTCATGCCGGCACCACCACCCGGGCGCCCTCGGCGACGTCGCCCGTCACCGCAGCGCGGCCGTCGGCCACGAACCCCACGTCGACGGGGACGCGCCGCGTCTGTCCGTCCTTCCCCACGACGTCGACCGCGTACCCGGAGGAGCCGTGCGCGACGAGCGCCGACACCGGGACCGACAGGACGTCACGCTCGGTGTGTCCCGCGGCGACCACCTGGGCCGACGCTGCGTCGGGCAGCCGTCGGTCGCCGGCGTCGAACGACACCGTGACGGTGACGTTCTCCTTCCCGTCGTCCGACTCGGCCGGGACCGCGTCCACGACCTCGCCGGCCATCGCCGCCCCGCCGCCGTTGACGAGCACCCGGACCGCGGTCCCGACCGCGAACGGCCCGGCGTCACGTTGTGCGACCGTCGCCGTGACGACCCGCTTCGTGCTCGTCACCTGCAGGACGGCACCGCCCGCCGGCTGTCCGAGCCGTCCGGGTACGGAAGCCACGCGGACCGTCCCGTCGACGAACGCGATCTGTCCGCCGTCGATCGTGCCGGTGACCGGGAGTCCGCGGTCTCGTTGCCACTGCCGGACGGCGGCGGCGGTCCTCGGGCCGAACACGTCGTCCTCGGCGACGTCGAGGCCGAGCGCGGCGAGGTTCTCGTTGAGCTGGCGCACGTCGGCGCCGCGCAGCCCTCGCGAGAGGGGACGCCAGAGCGGCGTGGTGCCCGTGAAGGCACGGACGGGCCGCTCGTCGACCGCGTACAGCGGTTCGTCGCGGTGCACCACCTGTCCGGGCCGCGGCAGCCACGTGAGCGTCCCGGTGCCGGAGCCCTCCACCGGGGTCGGCGAACCGTAGCCGAGGGTGCCGGCCGCCGTCCGCGACTCGACGAGGTCGCCGCGCGTCACCTCCGATGTCGGTCCGTGGTACTGCCCGACGTGCTCGGCGGCCTCGGTCGAGGGCGCGGTGACGAGTGCCCACGTGGCGGTCCCCGCTCCGAGGGCGGCCACCAGGCAGACGGCCACGGTCACGGTCCTGGCCCTGCGTGTCATGGTCATCGCCCGGCCTCCGTCCCCACGGCGCCGAACACCTTCGCGTCGCACTCCTGCGCGACGCGGTCGAACGCGTCGGTGTCCGACGGCTTCCACCGGCGCTGGTCCTCCATGCCGTCCGGGTAGTCCGGGAACCCGCCGTCCCGGATGCAGGCCGCCGCCTTCCTCGTGAGCGCGTCCCAGCCGGGCACCGGCTCGGCAGCAGGCGCGTCGGCAGCACCGCCGGAGCAGGCGTCGAGATCGGCGACCCAGCGGTCCGGGTCGACGCCCTCCGGGACGCTGACCTGCGCGCGGGACCCGCCACTCTCCGCGAACTGCGAGTCGTCCACGTCGTGACCGCGGTCACGCATGCACGCGCCCACTTCTGCTGCCGACGCCGCGGACGGGGAAGGCGAGTCCGAGATGGGCGGGCGGGTGTCGTCATGCGGTGCCGACGAGCACCCGGTGAGCAGCGTCGGCACGAGCAACAGGGCGAGCACGACTCGGGCGTCGATCCGCATCAGCCGACCTCCTGCGTCTTCGAGTCGGGCGCGTACTGCTGCATGCACTTCTGGGCCAGCTCCTGGAACGCGGGCTCAGCGGCCGGTGGGTACTCGTCCGGGAGGAACGAGATGCCGCCGTCCGACCCGTCCTCGGGGAAGTCCGGGTACTCCTCGCGGATGCACGAGGCGACCTGCTGGTACTGGCGCGCCCACTTGTCCTGCTCCGCCGAGTCGGCGCGGCGCACACCCAGGTCCTCCGCACACTTGCCCGCCGCGCTGTGGAAGCGTTCCTGGTCGACACCCGTCGGCGAGAGGACTGTCCCGGAGCTGACCTGGTCGTCGCTCGGGTCCTCCACGTCGAACCCGGCGGAGCGCATGCAGTCACCCCACTTCGCCCCGATCCCCGTGCTCGCGTGGGTCGATCCGGCGGAGGGCTCCGTCGCGCCCGAGCATGCTGCGACGCCGGTCGTCAGCCCGAGGGCGAGCAGACCGGCGAGGAAGAGTCGTGTCCGTGGTCTCGTGGTCGTCGTCATGCCTCCAGCACAGCGGCCCAGGCGTTGCGGCAGCGGTACCGCCGAGGTCACAGGGACGCAACACCGATCTGCCCCGTCGACCGGCCGTCGTCGCGAGTCGACGCGCCTCATCCGACGCTCTGCGTCTTCGTGTCGGGCGAGTACTTCCTCGTGCACTCGTCGGCCCGCTGCTGGAACGCCGGATCGGCGGCAGGCGGGTACTCCTCGTCGTCCCACCCGACCTGACCGGGCGGCTGCTCCGGGAAGTCCGGGTAGGCGTCACGGATGCAGGACGCGACCTGGTCGTACTCGCGGATCCACTTCTGCTTCATCGCGGAGTCGGCTCCGTGCACGCCGAGGTGCTCCGCGCACTCGTCGGCCGCAGCCCGGGCGTGCTCCTGGTCGGCATCGGCGGGCAACGTCACCGTCCCTGAGCTGACCTGGTCGTCGCTGGGGTCCTGGACCTCGAAGCCGGCGGAGCGCATGCAGTCGCCCCACTGGGCACCGAGGCCCGCTGCGGTGTCGGACGACCCGGCGGCAGAGTCGGACGACCCCGAGCACGCGGAGAGGCTGACGGCCAGCCCGAGGGCGAGCAGGCTGGCGAGGAGTGGTCGAGGGCATGGTCTCGTCGTCGTTCTCATGGGCCCAGCACAACGAGGAGCACGTTGCGGCAGCACCACAGCCGAGGTCACACCGACGAAACACCGATCCGGACCGCGATCCCGCCGCCGTCCCGTGGCTCGATCGTCAGGGTCCACCCGTGTGCCCGCACCACGGCTGCGACGATGGACAGGCCGAGCCCGCTGTGTCGCCGACCCGACCTCGTCGCAGGAGGCTCAGCGCCCGTCCCACCCCGCCGGAACGGCTCGGTCAAGCGGGCGACGTCCGCCGCGCGGACCTCCGGCCCGTCGTTCTCGACGAGCACCCCGGCAGCGTCGACCGTCACCCGGACGGTCCCGCCCGGCACGTTGTACTCCAGGGCGTTGTCGACGAGGTTCCGCAGCGCCTGCCGCAGCAACACCGGCTCACCCCGCGCGGTCGGCATCCGGACGGGAGGCCCACCCTCCGTCCGACAGGTCAGTGTCACCCCGGCGGTCCCCGCCCTCGCGCGGTGGTCCGCGACCACCTCGTCCACGAGCGCGCCGAGGTCGACCTCCTCGAGCCGCCCGTCCAACCCCCGTTCCGCCTCGGCGAGGACGAGCAACGACTCCACGAGGTGCTCGGTGCGCCGGTTCTGCTCGAGCAGCTCCGCCCGCGTGCGCGCGAGGTCGTCCGGACCGGCGTCGTCCGCGAGCCCGATCTGGAGCGCCGCCCGCTGCACCGCGAGCGGGGTCCGGAGCTCGTGCGACGCCTGCGCGACGAAGCGCCGCTGACTCGCGAAGGCGCCCTCCAGCCGGTCCAGCAGGTCGTCGATCGTCCGTGCGAGCCGCCGGAGTTCGTCGTCCGGCCCGTCGAGCGCGATGCGCTCGTGCAGGGTGGACGCCGAGATCCGCCGGGCGGTCGCGGTGATGCGGTCCACCGGCGCGAGCATCCGGCGACTCACCAGCCAGCCGATCCCGCCCGCGAGGACGCCGGCGCCCGTCACACCCAGCAACGACCACTGCCACTGCAACCCGGCCACCACCGCGACCACCTGGACGCCACCACTGCCGTCGAGGGTGACCGCCGTCGCCGGAGCCCGCTCCGGCCCGACCGCCGGGACGCCGCTGACGTGCTCCGCACCCGGCTGCCGGTCCACCACGGCACGTTGCAGCGACGCCTGCGAGCCGAGGTTGACGACGGCCACGGTGCCGGCGGCGAGTGCCATCGCGGTCAGGGCGAACGCGAGGGCCGTCCGCGCCCGGATGCTCCAGGTGCGCGTCACAGCACGTAGCCCTGCCCGGGCACGGTCGTGATGGGATCGGGGACGCCGAGCTTCCGCCGCAGCTTCGAGATCGTCACCCGCACCGCCGTGGTGAACGGGTCGACGTTCATGTCCCAGACCTTCTCGAGCAGCTCCTCGGCGGAGACCACCCGTCCGTCCGCGCGCAGGAGTTCCTCGAGGACGCCGAGTTCCTTGCTCGTCAGGTCGAGCGGTCGGCCGTCGCGCGTGGCCATCCGACGGTTCGTGTCGACCACGATGCCGTCCCGTTCGAGCACGGGAGCCACGGGTGCGAGGCAGCGCCGTCCGAGGGCGCGGACCCGAGCGACGAGCTCCGGGTACTCGAACGGCTTCGTCAGGTAGTCGTCGGCGCCGATCTCCAGGCCCTGGACGCGGTCCGCCAGCGACGTCGCTGCCGTGAGCATGAGGATCCGGGTGAGCGACCCGCGGGCTGCCAGCCGGCGGGCGACCGCATCCCCGTGCAGACCCGGGACGTCCCGGTCGAGCACGACGACGTCGTAGTCGTTCACGGCGAGGAGTTCGTCGGCGGTGTCGCCGCGGTACGCGACGTCCACGGCCATGTCCTGCCGCTGCAACCCCTTCGCGACGAGGTCGGCCAGCGCCACCTCGTCGTCCACCACCAGCACACGCACCGGAACATGATGTACCAGTGCGGTATGTGGCGGCTGGGAGTCCTACTCCTTGTCGAAGGGGACCTCGCCCGAACGGCTGACGCCGCCGCGCTGCCGGTACGACAGGTGTCCGCCGAGGTACCCGCCGACCGACACGGTCGCGAGGCCGACGTACCCGAGCATCCGGCCCGCCGCGTGGTTGCCGCGCTTCCGCTGCAGCCAGGACAGCCCGTAGAACGTGATGCCGACCCAGTTCACCGCCTGGTGGACCCACCCCGTGCGCAGCTGCTCGCGGTTCATCTCCGACCAGTCCGTGTAGCCGGCGACGCTCGCGCTCCCGGCCGAGGCGACCCCGAGCCCGACGAGGGTCTTCGCGGCCTTCTCGTTGCCCTTCCCGCCGACGAGGTCCAGGACCGCCGCGGAGATCCAGGCACCGAGCGGCACCTGCACCATGAGCGGGTGGATCGGGTGCCCGAACGGCACCCCGTGCAGGATCTGCCGGAGCGCACGCGGGCGGATGAGGGCGTTGACGACCTTGCGGTCGAGGTCGACGGCCTTGTCGAGCACGCTCGCCTGCTCGATCGAATCGGTCACGCGTCGCAGTGCTGCAATCTCCGGCATGCTGCTGACGCTAGACCGGTGACGGGCAAGGGGTTCTCAGCAGGGCGACGCTGTCCGCCAGGCGTCACCATCGCACTGCGACGGGGCCAGCACCGGAGCTCCACACCATCACTGCTGCATGGCGCGTGGCGCCGACGCGGACGGGAGGCCCGGTGCCGGTCCCAGGGACCGGCACCGGGCCTCCCGTCACCGCGCCCGCGCCGGTCAGGGACCGGCGACGCTGGCCCGATGCGTCACTCCTCGACGATCTCGGCGACCTCGAACGGTTCGACGGTGAGCTGTTCTCCGCCCGGTGCCACGTCGACGCGCACCGCGTCGCCGTCGCGCACGTCCCCGGCGAGGATCGCCCGCGCGAGCTGGTCGTCGATCTGTCGCTGCATGAGCCGGCGGAGCGGGCGGGCGCCGTACGCGGGCTCGTACCCGCGCTCCGCCAGCCAGGCGCGGGCGTCCGGCGTGACGGCGAGCTCGAGACGACGTCCGGACAGACGCCGTGCGAGCCGGTCGACGTACAGCGAGACGATCTGCGCCAGGTCGTCCGGGGTGAGCGCCTGGAACACGACCATGTCGTCGAGCCGGTTGAGGAACTCCGGCCGGAACGCCTGCTGGACCATCTCGCGGACCGCCGCCTCACGCTGCTCGTTCGACAGCGCCGGATCGGTGAGGAACTGGGACCCGAGGTTCGACGTCAGCACGAGGATCGTGTTCCGGAAGTCGACCGTTCGGCCCTGACCGTCGGTCAGACGCCCGTCGTCGAGCACCTGCAGGAGCACGTCGAAGACCTCGGGGTGCGCCTTCTCGATCTCGTCGAGCAGGATCACGGAGTACGGACGACGACGGACGGCCTCGGTCAGCTGCCCGCCGGCCTCGTAGCCGACGTACCCGGGCGGGGCGCCGATCAGCCGCGCGACCGAGTGCTTCTCGCCGTACTCGCTCATGTCGATGCGGACGAGGGCCTTCTCGTCGTCGAACAGGAACTCGGCGAGCGCCTTCGCGAGCTCGGTCTTGCCGACGCCGGTGGGGCCGAGGAACAGGAACGAACCCGTGGGCCGGTCCGGGTCGGAGATGCCCGCGCGGGTCCGACGGACCGCTTCCGACACGGCAGCGACTGCGGTGCGCTGCCCGATGATCCGGCGGCCGAGTTCGCGCTCCAGGTGCAGGAGCTTCTCGGTCTCGCCCTGCAGGAGGCGGCCGACGGGGATCCCGGTCCACTGTGCGATGACGGCGGCGATGTCCTCGTCGGTGACGCTGTCGTTCACCATCCGGTCGGTCGACCCGGCCTGCTCGGCGGCGGCGAGTTCGGCCTCGATACGGGGCTTCTCGCCGTACTCCAGCCGCGACACGGTCTCGTAGTCGGCCTCCCGCTGGGCGCGCTGCGACCGCATGTTGAGGTCGTCGAGCTGCTGCTTGAGCTCACCGATCCGGTTCAGGGTCGTGCGCTCGGCCTGCCACCGCGCTTCCAGCCCGTCGAGCAGTTCACCGCGGGAGCGCAGTTCGTCCCGCAGGGTCTCGAGGCGGGCCTTCGAGGCGTCGTCCTTCTCCTGCTTGAGCGCGAACTCCTCGACGCGCAGCCGGTCGACGGTGCGCTTCAGCTCGTCGATCTCGACCGGGCTCGAGTCGATCTCCATCCGGAGTCGGCTCGCCGCCTCGTCGATGAGGTCGATCGCCTTGTCCGGCAGCTGGCGACCGGCGATGTACCGGTCGGACAGCGCCGATGCCGCCACGAGGGCGGAGTCGTTGATCGTCACCTTGTGGTGCGCCTCGTAGCGCTCCTTGAGCCCGCGGAGGATCGCGACGGTGTCCTCGACGCTCGGCTCGCCGACGTACACCTGCTGGAAGCGTCGTTCGAGGGCGGCGTCCTTCTCGATGTACTCGCGGTACTCGTCGAGCGTCGTCGCGCCGATGAGCCGGAGCTCACCGCGCGCCAGCATCGGCTTGAGCATGTTCGACGCCGCGACCGACCCCTCGCCGCCGCCCGCACCCATCAGCGTGTGCAGCTCGTCGATGAACGTGATGACCTGCCCGTCGGAGTCGTCGATCTCCTTGAGCACGGCCTTGAGCCGCTCCTCGAACTCGCCGCGGTACTTCGCACCGGCGATGAGGGCGGACATGTCGAGCGAGACGAGCCGCTTGTCCTTGAGCGAGTCGGCGACGTCACCGGCGACGATGCGCTGCGCGAGCCCCTCGACGACGGCGGTCTTGCCCACCCCGGGCTCACCGATGAGCACCGGGTTGTTCTTCGTGCGGCGGGTGAGCACCTGCGACACCCGCCGGATCTCGGCGTCGCGACCGATCACCGGGTCGAGCTTGCCGCTCCGCGCGATCGCCGTGAGGTCGACGCCGTACTGCTGGAGGGCGGTCTTCTGCTTCTCCTGCGAGTCAGGAGCGCCCTGGAGGTTCGCCATGCGTTCCGTCCTTCCGTTGCGTTGCCGTGTGGCCGACCGGCATCCCACCGACCGGACCGGAGTCCTCGGACCGTCAGGCGCGGAGCCGCACTCTCCCGCACCTTCCTGAGTCCACCTGACTCAAGTTTACGGCGGGTGACGACATTCCCGCCACCGGTGGGCAACTCCGACGAAACACCCTCCGCGCTGTGCTGGGGAGATGACCACATCGACAGCTCGCCGGACCCCGGGCCCGGTCACGTCCCTCCGCCGTTCCCCGCACCGCTCCCCTGGCCGGTCCGCCGACGGACCGTCCGACGTCGACGCCCTGATGGCGGGGACACGACCGTCGCGCCTCGACGGCCTCGACCTCGCCCGTGGGCTGGCCGTGCTCGGCATGGTCGTCGCACACCTCGGCCCACCGCATCCGGGCTTCGACTGGGCACGTCCGGACAGTTGGGCGGCCGTGGTGGACGGGCGCTCGGCGGTCCTCTTCGCCCTCTGCGCCGGCATCTCGCTCACCCTGATGACCCGCCCGCGCGAGGACGTGGACGGGACCGCTCCGGACGACCTCGTCGTGCACCGCCGGCGGGTACTCGTCCGGGCCGTCGCCCTGTTCGTCCTCGGTGCCCCCCTGACCGCCCTCGACACCCCGGTCCAGGTCATCCTGCCCACGTACGCGGTGTGCTTCGTGGCCACGATCCCGCTCCTCCGTGCCCGCACCCGCACCGTCGCCGGGGTCGCCGCGACGGCGCTGCTGATCGGACCGGTCTGCACCGCGGTCGGTCGCTCGGTGCTGCACGACGCCAGCGACCCGCTCGTGCACGGCGTCCTGCTCGGCGCCTACCCGGGCACCACCTGGTGGGGCGTGGTCCTGGTCGGGCTCGCGGTCGGGCGGCTCCCGCTCCGGGACACCCGGGTACGCCTGCTGCTGCTCGCCGGGGGCGTGACCGCCGCGGTGGCCGGCTACGGCGGCGGGGTCCTCGCCCGGGCGGCTCTGGGGCTCCCGGCCGATGACACGGGCGTGACCGGGTCGGTGGCTGCTGGGTCGGCCGCCACCGGTCCCGCCGACGGGGGTGCAGCCGGCGACGCCGCGGGGTCGACCGGGGTGACGGGCGGCGCGGGTGCCGGTCCCCTTCCGGACGCGGGCCCGCACCTCGTCCCGCAGGGCGGCGGCACCATCGAGCACCCCGGCATCGACTGGGCCGGGCTGACCTCGGTGCAGCCGCACGCCGGGTCGACGCCCGAGGTGCTCGGTGCCCTCGGCGTCGCGCTCGCGGTCCTCGCGCTCAGCCTGCTCGTCACCCGTCGCACCGGCGTCGTCCTGGCCCCGCTCCGCGCCGTCGGGGCGCTCGCCCTGACCGTCTACGCCGCCCACATCCTCGTGTACGCCGTGCTCGACGCGGTCGGCCGCGACGAGTGGCACACCGGGTGGACGGCGACCGTCCTGGTCGTCGTCGGCGCCGGCCTGGTGGCGACCCCGTGGCGTCGGTGGCTCGGGACCGGGCCGCTCGAGCGCGTGGTCAGGCGGGCGAGTCGGAGTCTCGACGGTCCGGGTCCACGATGCCGACCGCACTGACGACCGCTCCGGCGAGCAGCAGGACCGCCATCACGACCATCGCGCGGTGCAGACCGGTGACCCCGATCTCGCCGTCCAGCACGACGCCCGCGAGCGCGACGGTCACCAGTCCCGCGATGCGTGCGACGGCGTTGTTCACGGCAGACCCTGCACCCGCCTGGCTCTGCGGGACGGATCCGAGGACGGCACTCGTCAGCGGGGTCACCATCGTCGCGATGCCGGCGCCGACCAACACCAACCCCGGCAGGACCGACCACCAGTACCCCGCGGGGTCGTCACCGGCCAGGAGCATGAGCAGCGCACCGACCGCGGCGATCGTCGGTCCGGCCGCCATGAACCACCGCGGTCCGAAGCGCCCGGCGAGCGCACCGATGGTCGTGGAGAGCGCCAGGAGCATCAGCGTCGGAGGCAGTGTCGCGAGCCCGGCCACCCAGGCCGGGAACCCCCAGACCTCCTGCAGGAACAGCGTCACGACGAAGAACACCATCCCGAGTGCGCCGTAGATCGAGAGCGTCGCCAGGTTGCCGACCGCGAAGTCCCGCGCCCGGAACAGCCCGAGCGGCACGAGCGGCGCCCCCGACGTCCTGGTGACGCGCAACTCCCACGGCACGAACGCGCCGAGCGCGACACCGCCGAGGACGAGCGCCCCGACGACGACGGGTGAGCCCCACCCGAGCCGCTCCTGCTCGATGAGGCCGAGGACGACCCCGCCGACCCCGACGACCGCCAGCACCGCGCCGACGACGTCCACCCGAGCGTGCGGGCCACCGCGCACCTCGGAGCTGATCCGACGGACGAGCGGGATCGTGACGACGATCGGCACCGCGGTCAGCACGAAGATCCAGCGCCACCCGATGCCGTCCACGACGAGCCCGCCGACGACGGGACCGAGGATCATCGCGGCGCTCGACCAGGCCGTCCACGACCCGATCGCCTTCGCCTGGGCGGCGCCGCGGTAGGCGGCGACGATCAGCGCCAGCGCACTCGGGGTGATCAGTGCACCACCGACGCCCTGGACCGCCCGCGCGACGACGAGCACCTCGCCGCTCGGCGCAGCAGCGCACAGGACCGAGGCGACGCCGAACACGACGAGGCCCCACGTGATGATGCGCACCCGGCCGAAGAGGTCGGAGAGCGAACCGGCGACCAGGACCAGCGACCCGAGTGTGACGAGGTACGCGTCCACCGTCCACTGCTGGACGACGAGGCCACCGCCGAGCTCGGTCCGGATCGCTGGCAGGGCGACGTTCACGACGCTGGAGTCGAGCCCCACGACGAAGGACGCCAGGACCGCGACCACGAGGACCAGGCGGCGGTCGTCGTGCAGTGGCGCCGTGCCTCCCGGCAGGTCGGCGGCTGCGGCTGGGGCGCTGGTCGTCATGAGGCCATCATGCGCCCGACGACGCCGGAAGACGAGGACAGCCCCCGTGCTGGCGCACGAGGGCTGTCGTCGGTCCCGGGGCCGGGATGCCGATGGGTCGGCGGTCTAGAGGGAGCGGGAGTCCCCGTTCGGCTGCCCCGACGGACCGGGGTTCACGATCGGCTGCTGGACGCCGTTGCTGCTCGGGTACTGCGTCGTCGGCTGCTGGACCGGTGCGGCCGAGGCGTTCGCGGCGGCATCGGACGAGGCGGTGCCGTCCTTCTTGCGGTCGTCGTTGTCCATCTCCTTCTTGAAGATGTTGATGGACTGGCCGACCCCCTTCGCGAGCGCCGGGAGCTTGGTCGCACCGAACAACAGCAGCACGATGCCGAGGATGATCACCAGGTGGATTCCGGTGAGGCCTTGCAACATGTCGACTCCTTCGGTACTGGGACTGACCGCCGTCCGACCAGTGCCCCGGTCGTCCCGTCCGGTCGTCGTCGACCGGGCCGGCGGTGTCCCGCTTGTCCCACCATGCTAACCCGCACGGCGTGAGAAGCACAGGCGAGCGGTCCGATGATCACCGTTCGCCCAGGGTCCGCGCCTCCGCCGGGGCCACGAGCGTCAGTACGCGCCGCGCGAGCGCAGCACCGACGGGACGGTCCGGGCCAGGATGACGACGTCGTGCAGGAACGACCAGTTCTCGACGTAGTGCAGGTCGAGTCGGACGCCCTCCGCCCAGTCCAGGTCGGACCGGCCGCTCACCTGCCAGAGCCCGGTGATGCCCGGGGCGACGAGCAGTCGTCGTTCCGCGAAGTCGGCGTAGGTCGCGACCTCGCTCGGCAGCGCCGGACGCGGACCGACCATGCTCATCGAGCCCGTCAGCACGTTCCAGAGTTGCGGGAGTTCGTCCAGCGATGTGCGCCGGAGCACGGCTCCCACCCGCGTCACCCGGGGGTCGGCCCGCATCTTGAACAGCGGCCCGGCGCCCTCGTTCAGCGCCGCGAGGTCCGCCATGCGGCGCTCGGCGTCGACGCACATCGTCCGGAACTTCACGATCGTGAACGGACGCCCGCCTCGGCCGACACGCTGCTGCCGGAACAGCACCGGACCGCCGTCGTCGACGAGGATCGCGAGCGCGATGACCGCGGCCACCGGGGCGAGGACGAGCAACCCGGACACCGCCCCGACGACGTCGAACAGCCGTTTGCCGGTGCGACGCCGGTAGTCGGGCGTCTCGACGTGCAGCAGCGGCAGGCCGTCGACCGCGCGGTGGTGCACCCGCGCGGCCGCCACGTCGACGAGCGGTGACGACACGACGAGTTCGACCCCCTGACCCTCGAGCTCCCAGCCCAGGCGGCGCAGCCGCTCGTGCCCGCCGTGCACCTCCCCCGCGAAGACCACCGCGCCGACGCCGGTCCGGCTCGCGACCGCCACGACGTCGTCGACCCCGCCGAGCACCTCCGAAGTCGTCGGCCCGACGGTGACCGACCGGGTGGCCGATGCGCAGTCGGTCAGCACCCCGCGGACCCGGTACCCGGCCGCAGGCGTCGACACGACCCGTCCGCCGACGTACGCGACGTCCTCGAGTTCGCCGACCACCAGCACGTCGACGAGGTGGCGTCCGGCGGCACGGCACCGGACCAACGCTGCGCGCCACACCGTCCGGGCGAGCACGAGCAGCACGATCGCGAGCGGGAACGCCACCGCGACGTACCCGCGCGCGATCTGCAGGTCGAACAGGAACGCGACGACCGCCAACACCCCACCCGTCGTCAACCCGGCCGTGCAGAGCCGCCGGTACTCGTCACCGCCGAGCCCGAGCACGCGCGGGTCCCGCGTCCGCATCGTCGTGAGCAGGGTCGCCCACAGGGCGACGGTGAGCGGTGCGACCACCCACCCCGGCGCCCCGGACCGCAGGGGGAACGACGTCCCCGGGAACCGCACGGCGTGTGCGACGGCGAACGCGACGACGAGCACCAGGACGTCGGTGACCGCCATGCCGAACCGGATCAGCCGCAGTGGTGCGGGGCCGCGGCAGGTGGGCCCGGTCACCGCGCCGGCGGTCAGGACGGACATCGGGCCTCCATGGCGGTCGGGACCGGCGCCGCGGCCCGGACGCACCGGACCGCGGGCGACGGTCTGCGTGGAGGACCGACCCTACCAGCCTGACATGTGAGATGTCACCCGCGCTCCGTGCCGAGCACCCGGTCGAGCGTCCACAGCACGGGAGCCGAGGTGAGCGCCTCCGCATCGGCCTCGGACACACCGTCGAGACGGTACTCGACCCGTTCGCCCGGCAGGAGTGTCATGAACCCGCGGTCCACGGTCCCCGTCGGCGAGACCCGGTCCGGCTGGACGAGCAGGTCCCGCACGAGCGACTCGGCCTCGACGACCATCCGGACGGCGTGCACTCCGGGGACGTCCGAGATCGTGACGCGGTAGTGGGCCGGCCGCCAGTGCATGTCCTGGTCGGACGACGGTGTCCAGACGGCCCGCCGCCAGTCCATGTCCGCCACCACCAGCTCGTCGTGGGCGTCGCCGACGACGCCGATCGATGCCGGCAGACGCACGACCGCCACCCCGGGGCCGTCCAGACGCACGGGGAGGAACTCCTCGGCCAGGATCCGACCACCGAGGTCGACGCGACGGACCCGCACCACCGTGTCGAGCCCGCCGCGGGACGACCGGACCGCGACCTCGACCGGAGACCCGGCCACCTCCGGGACGGGGAGGGACGCGGTCCGCGGGTGCGGGCCTCCTGTCCGGTCGTCGCGGTCCGAGCCGGACGGGAGCGGCGCGATCGTCGTCAGCACCTGCGAGACCGGGCGCAGCGTCAGCAGGACGTCGTCGTACAGACGGCGGAGCTCGTGCGCCAGCGGCTTCCGGCGACCAGCGGAGTCGACCGCCGACCACGACGACACCGCCCAGAGGTCGTTGAGCTGCCAGACGACGACGCCGGTGTTGCGCGGCCAGTGCGTCCGCCAGTGCTCGACGCCCGTCGCGATCGCACGGCTCTGCTGCAGCTGGGTCAACCAGTGCCAGCGGTCGAAGTCGTCCTCCCAGCCCGTCCCGAACCGGGGTGCCAGCCCCCGGGCGAGCTTGCCCATGCCGTCGTCGGCCTTCTGGTGGTGCACCACACCGAGGGACGTCGGGGTCATCGGGTCGTCGGTGACCGCATCCCGGAGGGTGCGCCACGCGGGCGGCGCCTGCCAACCGAACTCCGAGACGAACCGGGGCACCGAGTCCCGGTAGTGCTCGTCCGACACGCGGTTCCAGACGTCCCACGAGTGGTGCGTCTCGTGGTCCACGTCGTTGGGTGCCAGCGCCTCGGAGCCCGACCACGGCGAGGCCACCGTGTAGAAGCGCGACGGGTCCACCGCGTCCACGATCGTCGGCAGCAGGTCGAGGTAGTAGTCGAGCCCCCACCCGCGGTCGTCGAGCCCGGCCGCCCAGTCGTCGACGTCGTGCAGCCAGATGTTCTCGTTGTTGCCGTTCCAGACCACGAGGGAGGGGTGCCGGGCGAGCCGAGCGACGTTGTCCCGGGCCTCGGCAATCACCTCGCTGCGGATCGGTTCGACCTCCGGGTACGAGGCGCAGGCGAAGAGGAAGTCCTGCCAGACCAGCAGACCCCGCTCGTCGCACAGTTCGTAGAAGTCGTGGGACTCGTAGACCCCGCCGCCCCAGACCCGGACGAGGTTGGCGTGCATCGCGACGGCCTCGTCGAGCCGGTCGGCGTACCGCTCACGCGTGACCCGCGAGACGATGACGTCGTCGGGGATCCAGTTGACGCCGCGGACGTCCACGAGCGTGCTGTTGACCCGGATGGCGAACGGCCGGCCGACCGTGTCCTCCGCGGTGTCGACGACCACGGAGCGGAACCCGGTCCGGAACGTCGTCCGGTCGAGGACGTCGCCGTCGACCGTCTGCAGGTGCACCTCGACGTCGTACAGGGGTTGCGCCCCGTAGCCCCGCGGCCACCACAGCTCGGCGTCCGGGATCCGCACCGTGACGACGGCCTCGTCCTCCTGGGGCGTCACGTTGACGCGCGAACGCTGTTTCGTGCCGTGCCCGGACACCGTGACGACGAGCACGAGGTCGTCGTCCTCGCCGTCCTGGTCGAGGTCGTTCATCCCGGACCGCTCGAAGGCGATGTGCGCGTCGAGGACGCCCTCGCCCGCTTCCACGTCGACGAGCGGACGGACGTCGCGCAAGCGTGCCGTCGACCAGCGCTCGATCGCCACGGGACGCCACGGCCCGCTCGTCACGGCCGTGAGCCCCCAGTCCCAGCCGAAGTTCGACGCCGACTTGCGGATGTACGGGAACGGCTCGTCGTACGGGCCCGGCATCGCCCCGGCACGCGCGGCGACCCGCTCGGTCTCGCGGTACGGGGACTCGAAGAGGATCTCGAGCTCCCGCTCCGTGCTCGCGTTCGTCCCGTCGGTCACGTCCCGGACGTCGAAGCGGTACCGCCGGTGCATGTTCCGCGTGGTGCCGATCTGCACGCCGTCGAGCGTCAGGGTCGCGACCGTGTCGAGGCCGTCGCACACCAGGTCCACGCGTTCGAACCCGCGTGGACCGACGTCGACGGTGCGGCGGTACGCCCAGTCCGTCTGCCCGACCCACGCCGTCGCCGTCTCGTTGCGGTCGAACGTCGGGTCGGGCAGCAGCCCCTCGCGCTCGAGGTCGGTGTGCACCTGCCCCGGCACCGTGGCGGCGACGACCGCGCCGCGAACGGCGTCGGGCACGGTGCGCGGTCCGTCCTCCACCGGGGTGACGGTCCAGTGGTCGCGGAGTTCCTCGCGGTCGAGGGTCATGCGGGTCCTTGTCTGCTGGCGGATCGGTCCGCGTCGACCGCGGTCCGGCACGTCGTCCGCCGGTCCGCCGCACCACCGGCAACGGCCGGGAGGCTCGGCACCGGTCGCCCGGCGGTCGTCGCGTCGCGCACGCGGGACCGACGGGCGGCCTCACGTGGGGATGCTCGGTGATGGTAGTACGGCTGTCCGGCGACGGGGTCGGGAACCGCCCTCGTCGTCCTGAGCGCGCGAGGCGGACCGGTGCGAGCAGGGGCGCCGAGTGCCAGGCTGGGCCCATGATCAGCGTCGAACTCGCCCGGTCCCTCCGCGCCGCCGGCCTCCGGTGGCACCCGGACACCGGCGACCGCTTCCTGATCGACAAGCCCGGCGTCGACGAGGACGTCTACACCGTGTCCGAGATGACGGTCGAGCGGCACGACCACCCGACCGGCACCGTGCTGGGGTTCAACGGGACCACCGAGTGGGCGCTCGACTCCGTGTCGGTGACGGAGTCGCTCTGGCTGCCGCGCGAGGACCAGCTCCGTGACCTGCTCGGACCGTCGTTCGTCGGGCTGACCCGGCACGTCGGGACGGACGGCCGGACCGTCTGGACCGTGACCGCACGCATCACCGAGGAGGAGCGGACCTTCGCGGCTGCGGACCCGGCCGTCGCGTACGGCGAGGCACTGGCCGCGTACATCACGGCGGCCCTCGACTGAGCCGCAGCACGACCGGACGCCCTGCTCCGGGGAACAGGGCGTCCGGTCGTGCTGCGGGTGGGCGTCGCCGGTCGGCTCGGCCGCCACGGGCCGACCCGGGCGGCGGGTCGACCCGGGCGTCGGGCCGACCCGGGCGTCGGCTCAGGCCCGGTGGCGGCTCTCCTCCCGGCGGCGGCGCACCGTCAGGAGCAGGACCAGGCCGCCGAGCAGCAGGACCACCGCAGCCGGGACCGCGGTCGCCAGGACGTCCGTCCCGGTGAAGGCGAGTTCGGCCGGTGCGGGAGCCGTCGGCAGCACCGTCCGGACCTTCTCCGAGAACACCCAGACCGGGCGGCTCGGAGCCGCGGCCGATGCGACCGGACGCTCGGCCGGGTCGCCGATGGTGACGGTCGGCGCGGTCCGGGCCGCGGTGGTCGCGGTGGTCACCGCGGCGCCCTCTGCCCGGCCGGCGTCTCCGCTCTGGCCGGTGGAGGCGGCACCCGGCGTCTCCACGGAGGCGCCGTTCTCCCGGCGCACCTGACCCATCACGCGGCCCTGCAGGACCACCTCGCCGTCCGCGGCCTCCGCGTCGGTGACGGTGTGGGCCTCCTCGGTCGTGCAGGTGGTGCGCTGACCGGGGTCGAGGTCACCGTCGTCGCACGTCACCGCGGGCAGGTCCGCGGCGTGCTGCAGGTCCCGGACCTGCAGGTTGCCGGTGTTCACCACCGTGTAGCGAATGCGGACCCGGTCGCCGGGGTGCAGGACGTCCGTCCCGCGCGCCGGTCGTTCGGCACCACCGGCGACGGAGACCAGTGCGGCCGCCGTCATGTCCAGCCCGCTCGCGGCGTCGAGGCCGACGCGGACGCTGTCACGGTCGGCCGGACGGGTCCCGTCGGCACCGGTCGCCTCGGCCGTCACGACGATCTCGACGACGCCGTGGTCGACCTCGGACTGGGTGAGCACGTGGTCAGGGACGGCGCACTCGACGGAGTCCCCGGGTGCGATGCCGCCCTGGGGGCAGGACACCGTGGCGTCCGCGAGCTCCACGACCTCGGCCGTGGGCTCGGTCAGGGTGACGTTCCCGGTGTTCGTCAGCGTCAGCACCGACCGGATGTGGTCGCCTGCGGCCGGGACCTCGTGCTCGGTGTCACCGAGGTGCGCACTGAGCGTCGCGTCGATCCTGGCGTGCTGCGCGAGGACGATCCCCGCGCGGCCACCCGCCTCCACGTGCCGCCCGTCGGCTCCCACGGCGGCCGCGGTGACGTCGAACGCGACCTTGCCGGCGTCGATGTCGTGCTGCGTCACGCGGTACGGGGCGAACGTGCAGTCGACGGTCTTCCCCGGAGCGAGCGGCTCCGC
The DNA here is from genome assembly GCF_003234855.1 of Curtobacterium sp. MCBD17_032. Lineage (GTDB taxonomy): Bacteria > Actinomycetota > Actinomycetes > Actinomycetales > Microbacteriaceae > Curtobacterium. The sequence continues at coordinate 115,377 of NZ_QKTO01000002.1, read as the reverse complement.
CGAGCACCGGGCGGCGAGGCCGTCGTGGTGTGCGACGGCGCCGGAGACGTCCCGGACGGTCACGTTGCCCGTGTTGCGGACGGTGAGGTGCAGCGTGACGCCGTCGCCGGCGGTCGGCTCGTCCTCGTCACCGTCGAGGGCGGCGGTCACCTGTGCGGTGATGGCCGGCGCACGGACGATCGAGACGACCGTCTGCGGTGCGGCGGCCTCCACGCGGGCACCGTTCGTCCCCCGCGCAGCGCCGGTCAGGTCGAACGCGACCGAGCCGGCGTCCACGTCCTTCTGGCGCAGCGTGTACCGGGAGACCTCGCACGCCGTCGAGTCGCCCGGGGCGAGGGCGTCCGTCGGGCACGTCACGTCGACGCCGCGGCGGTCCGTGACGACTCCGTCCACGTGGTCGACCGTGGTGTTGCCGGTGTTCGTGACGGTCATCGACAGACTGACCGTGTCCCCGGCCAGCGGCACCTCGTGCTCGTCGGCGTCGAGCACGGCCGCCGACTCGGCGGTGATCGCCGGGACGCGGGCGAGGGCGAGCGCAGCGGTGTCGGAGCCCTCGGCGGTGGAGCCGCCGGGGCCCTTCGCGGTGACCTCGGCCTCGAACACGGCCTCGCCGTGGTCGACTTCGGCCTGCGTCAACTCGTGGTCCGCGATCGTGCACGTGACCTCGTCGCCGGGGGCGAGTGCCTCGTGCGGGCAGGTGACGTCGTCGCGGCCCACCGTGCCGGCGACGTCCCGCAGGGTGACGTTGCCGCCGTTGCGCACGGTCACGGTGACCCGGACCGGATCACCGGCGCGCGGAGCCTCCTGTCCGTCGCGCTCGGCCGTCGCCGTCGCGGTGACGCCGGCGTGCCGGTCGAGCACCACCGATGCGTCGTCGTGCGCACGTACGGCCTTCCCGTGCGGGTCCTGTGCCTCGACGTCCGCGGTGAACGCACGCTCGCCGGCGTCGACGTCGTCCTGTGTCACGACGTACCCCGTGACGGCGCAGTCCGTGGAAGCGCCGGGAGCGAGGGGCGCCTCGGAGCAGTCCGCGGTCAGCCCCTCGGGGTCCGACAGCGAGCCGGCGACGTCCGAGAGGGTGACGTTCCCATCGTTCGTGACGTGGAGGACGAGTGCGATCTCGTCACCGGCATCCGGACGGCTGCCCGCGGCGAGGGTCGGCTCGAGCGTGCTCGACAGCGCCGGAGCAGCGGCCTCGGTGGCCTGCGTCGCGGTGGCGGTGGTGCTGAGCGCGGTGTCCGTCGTGTCCGCCGCGGTGACCGGGGCCGAGAACGCGACCGAACCGCGGTCGACGTCCGCCTGGGTGACCTCGTGCTGGCCGTGGACGTCACACGCGACGGTCGCTCCGGGAGCGAGGGGGGCCTGCGGGCAGGACACCTCGATGCCCTCCTCGTCCTCGACGGCGGCGGCGACGTCGTGGACCGAGACGTTGCCGTCGTTGTGCACGGACAGGGCGAGGCCGATCGGGTCGCCGACGCCCGGGAGGACGTCGTCCTTCACCTTCGGCGTGAGCGCTGCCGAGATCGCGCCGGTGCGCTCGAACTCGACCGAGGCGTCAGAGGCGGTGAGGGTGGTGCTCTCGCCTGCCGGGGTCGTGGCGGTGCCCGTGGTGTGGAAGTCGAGCCGGCCGGCGTCGAACTGCGCCTGGGTCACAATGTGGTCGATCGAGCAGCCGGTCGTCTCACCGGGGGCGAGGGTGTCGACGTCGCACTCGACGGCCTCGCCGCCGATCGTCACCGACGGGTCCGTCAGCGTGACGTTGCCGTCGTTGCGGACGGTGGCCTTCACGTGGAGGACGTCGTCGGCGGAGTCGACGTCGCCGGCGATGGCGGTCGTGGTGCTGCCGGCGGGGGCAGCGCTGATCTCGAGCGTCGCCGACGCTTCGGGGAACGTGAAGGACTTCCCTTTCGGCGTTGTCGCCGTCGCAGTGACCGTCGTGGACACCTCTCCGCGGTCGATGTCCTCCTGACTGAGGGTCTGAGGACCCGACTCACAGGTGATGCGAGCCGCGGACTCGATCACATCGTGATCACAGGTCGTCTCCAAGCCGTTGCCGAGCGTGAGTTGAAGGTTGCGTAGGCGGACGTTGCCCGAGTTCTCGACGGTCGTCGACCATGTCACGGTGTCTCCAGCCGACTTGTCGCCATTGCCGTCGTCATCGGCGAAGCGCGCGATCAACTCTGCTGCCCCTGCCGGCTCCTCTGGAATGGAGAACAGGGTCTTCGGAGACGTTGAAAGCAGATCGAGGATCGTGCCGTCGCCGTTCCCCAGGTATCGACCGTTCGTGGCGGCGGTCGGATGTTCCACTTGGAAAGTGAAGAACCCCTCGGACGTAACCACGGAGCGGAACCGGAGACATGCTGACCCGTCGCCCATCGAGATGCCTGTGATCGTGCTGCTCGTCGTCGACTGGGCGATGGGAACGCACGTACCGTCGATCGAGACGATGCCCGTCCTCCCCGGCGTCGGATACGTCACAGCTCCTGGGGCATCAGACTCCTCCGACCAGTAGCCACTCTTGATGCCGACGAAGGTCTTCTTGGTGGAGTTCTGCAATGGACCGGTGACGAAGCCGTCCTCAGCAGGTCGGACCGGGTTCGACTGGGGGGCTGCGACCGCCGCATCGCCGACGACGAGCAGACCCGCGAGGACCGCGGCTCCGGTGGTGGACAACAGGGTGCGTCTGCGCGTGCGGCGCATGCGGGACCTCCGACGGATCGACAACAAAACATCAGTATTCTACATCACACATGCATGTTCCATCACCGTGCCTGAATCAGCAGCGGAGGGCGCGGTGTTGGTTGGTCCCATGACCGTTCCGAACATCACGCTCAACGACGGACGCACGATCCCCCAGCTCGGCTTCGGCGTCTTCCAGATCGACCCCTCCGAGACGAAGGCCGCCACGCTCACGGCACTCGAGGTCGGCTACCGCCACATCGACACCGCAGAGATGTACGGCAACGAGAAGGAGGTCGGTGAGGCGATCGCCGAGTCGGGCATCCCCCGCGAGGAGGTCTTCGTCACCTCGAAGCTCAACAACGGCTTCCACGCCCCGCAGGCCGCGGCCGAGAACGGCAAGAAGTCGGCCGACCTGCTCGGTGGCTACACGGACCTGTTCCTCATCCACTGGCCGCTCCCGACCGTGAGCGACTTCGTCCCGACGTGGAAGGCGCTCGAGGAGCTCTACCACGCGGGAACCGCGCGGTCGATCGGGGTCAGCAACTTCCAGGCGCACCACCTGAACCGTCTCGCGGCGGAGACCACGATCACCCCGGCCGTCAACCAGATCGAGGTGCACCCGTACCTCGTGCAGGAGGACCTCCGCGCGTACGGGCAGGAGCACGGCATCGCCACCGAGGCCTGGTCCCCCATCGCACAGGGCCTCGTGCTCGACGACGAGACCATCACGCGCATCGCCCGCACCACCGGCAAGACCCCGGCGCAGGTCGTGCTGCGCTGGCACATCCAGCGGGGTGACATCGTCTTCCCGAAGTCGGTCACCCGCTCCCGTGTCGAGGAGAACTTCCAGATCTTCGACTTCGAGCTGTCCGACGAGGACATGACGGACATCACGACCCTCGACAAGGGCCACCGCACCGGTCCGGACCCGGACACGTTCGACTACGTCCCCGCCTGATCGATCGCACCGCGGAACAGCCCCGGCCCGTCGGCCGGGGCTGTTCCGCGTCCGGGCGCCGGCACGGGCGCCCCGTCCGGGGTGACACCGGACTGGAGGCCCGTCCCGGCTCCGAGATCAGGCTCGCACCCATGATGATTTCGTACTCCGCATGCGATATTCCCATCTGCTCGTGCGTCCCGCACGGGCAGGAAGGGAACCATGCCAACGATCAACCGAGCCACAGCAGGGGCCGCCTTCGGCCTCGTGCTGGCAACCGGCTTCGTCCCGGCGGCCGCGTCAGCCACGACGGCAGCGCCGGACGTCCCGTCGATCCCGGGTGCCACCGCTGCGCGCCCCATCGTCGACAGCCGCACGAACGTCTTCAGGGTCCAGGGCGCCACAGCTGCCGGTGAACGGGGCGGCAACCGCCTGTTCGTCACCGGCCAGGCGACCCCGGAGGCCGAGGTCACGAGCTCCGTCACCGGCGGCACCCTGGAGATCGTCGACGCGGAGGGCCACGTCCTGTGCACCGGCACCGCGACGACTGCGCGCCCGAACCTGTACTCCTGCGCGTTCGAGCCGCTGGTCTCCGGCCCGCAGACGATCACGGCCGCCGTCGTCGAGGAGAACGGCACGTTCAGCACCCCGGCCCAGGCCGAGCTCGATGCCCACGCCGCCACCCCGACCATCGACGCGGTCGAGCGCGACGGTGACGACCTCGTGGTCGCGGGCACCACGAACCGCCGCGCCGCGGTCCAGGCGTCCACCGACCGCTCGTCGGTCCTGCCACCACCGAGACCGGGTCGGACGGCGGCTTCCGGATCCGGGTCCCCGGCGGGGCGAGCACGGAGCGCGCCTTCTTCCGCACGGTGAACGACGCGATCCCGGCGAGCACGCCCGACCACGACCACTTCGCGGTGAGCGGCTGGGCGCTGGCGCAGACCGGCGACGACTCCGGCTCCGGTGGAGGCACGGGCTCGGGCTCGGGCTCGGGGAAGCCGGACCCGGGCGAGGCGACCGAGCCGGTCTACGACGTGACGAGCCCGTCGGACGGCGCGACGGTCGACACCGCGCAGCCGACCTTCACCGGGCACGGCCGTCCGCACGGTCGGGTCAGCGTCCTCGCCATGGGCGTCGAGCCTCTCGGCAGCACCACCGCGGACGCCGACGGCAACTGGTCGGTGAAGATCGGAGGGGCGCTGCACCTCGGTGACAACGGCATCGTCGTGGCGTTCGAGCAGCCGGACGGCACCTGGCAGAAGCGGGTCTTCCAGAGCGTCACCTGGGCTCCCGAGGCCACCGGGTTCAGCATCACCGCACCCGCCGACGGCGCCACCGTCTCCCGGTCGCGTCCGACCATCGAGGGGTCGACCGTCGGCTCGTACCGGCAGATCCTCGTCACGGACGAGACCAACTCGAGCGTCGCTTCCGGCGCGACGGACGCTGACGGTCACTTCCGCATCCCGTTCTCCGAAGACCTGACCGAAGGGCTGAACGAGTTCACCGTGCGGTACCAGGACGAGTCCGGACACTGGACGTCCACCCCGTACTCCCTCCGCTACGACTCCGGCGGAGGCGAGACGCCGGACCCCGGCGAGGGCGACGGCAGCGGGACCACCGAACCGGGCGAAAGCCCGGGCGCACCCGGTCCCGGCGAGGGTGACGGATCGGAGGACCCGGGCCCCGGCGACGGCTCCGGCTCCGGCTCCGGCTCCGGCTCCGGCTCCGGCGAGGAGACCCCCGCTCCGGCCGAGGTCGCCGTCAGCACCAGCCGACTCAGCGCGGGTGAGATCGTGGCCCACGTCTCCGGCGCCGCCGGCACCGAGGTGACGGCCACCGCGAACGGCGTCACGAAGCACGCCTCGATCGGTGACGACGGTACGGCGAGCGTCGTCCTGCCGGCACCCCGGGCGCTGACGACGACGGTGTACGTGACCTCGACGAACGGCGACCGCACGGCAGAACAGGACGTCGTCGTCGGCAACGGCGGCCACCCGTCCGACCAGCTCGCGGCCACGGTCGGGAACACGTCGGCCCTCGTCGGCAGCGCCGAGATCGACGTCTGGGGACTCCCCACGGGCATCGGCGGCCTGCAGGCGAGGGACGCGGACGGCTCGGTCCTCGCCTACAGCGCGATCCACGAGGACGGCACCGGCCACCTCACGGTCACCGGGCTGACGACCGGCGCCCACGTGGTCACCATCGCCGCGGGCGACCGCTCCACGAAGGTCACGGTCACGATCTGATCGACGCGGTCCGACGCCTCGTCACGGCGTTCTGACCGGACGACCCCGCTCCACCTGGTGGGAGCGGGGTCGTCCGCGTCCCGGCATGACGAGGCCGGGTGACTGCTCAGCGCGGGGCGACCGATGCCGTCACGGTGAACTTCGCCGTCCGCGTCACCTGACGAGTGGGACCCACCATGCGTTCGAGCACCGGGCGGTACCGCAGGTGCGAGTTCCACACGGTCCAGAGTTCGCCGCCCGGGCGCAACACCGAGGCCGCGTTCCGGAACATCGCCTCGGCTGCGTCCGTCGAGACGGTCGTGTCCGCGTGGAAGGGTGGATTGCACAGCACCAGGTCGGCGCTGTCCTCGTCGAGCTCGTCGCCAGCGTCGCTCCGCACGGTCCGGACGCGGTCCCCGACCCCGTTGACCGCAGCGGTCAGGCGGGTCGAGGCGATCGCCGCCGCAGACACGTCCGTGGCCACGACGCGCACCCGAGGGCGGGCGCGCGCGACGACGGTCGCGACCACCCCGTTGCCGCACCCGAGGTCGACGACGACCCGGGCCTCCGGCATCGCCGCTTCCGCGGCCTCCAGCAGGACCCGCGTCCCGATGTCGAGGGACGTGCCCGCGAAGACGCCGCCGTGGGCGGCGATCGTGATGTCGAGCTCGTCCTGGCGCACCTGACGCGGCCACGGGTCCGTGACCGCAGCGCGTTCGGCGGCCGCCCGCAGCGGGTCGGACGCGATGAGCAGGCGGGACTTGCCGCGCCCGCGGCTGGCGACGACCTCGCCGAACGACCGCCGGAGCACGTCGTTCTGCGTCAGCGTCATGTACTTGGTGCGTCCGCCGCAGAGCAGGACGACGTCCGGGGCCGCGAAGCGCGCGACCGCACGGGCGACCTCGTCGAGACGGTCGTGCGACTTGCTGAGCCGGAGGACGACGAGTCGGGCGTCGCGGAACGCCTCCTCGAAGTCCTCCGGGTGGTGGAACCCGCGGCGGCCGAAGGTGCCGGCGCTGGCCTCGAGGGCACGCTCGCCGACGAGCGAGTCCTGGACGACACGGACGTCGGAAGCGCCGTGCAGGGCGAGCACCCCGAGGGTCAACACCCCGTACCGGTCGTCCACCACCGTGACGGCGCCCGGGTGCCGGAGCGCATCGCCGTGCACGTGCGGGGCCTCGTCGAGGAGGAACCGGTCGGTCCCGTCGATCGCGATGAGGTCCGGGCCCTGCTCGCGGGCATGGCGCCGGAAGTGGTCGGCGAAGTCGAAGGACGGCACGGACCGAGAGTAGCTGCGATGCACTGGCAGTCCCGTTCCACGACCAGCGCCGAACGTGTCATCCGCCGATATACCACACGCGACAGCGCGGGGCCGGAGTCGTACGCTCGGAACACGCCCGGACCGCCCGGGCTCCGCAGCAGCGCGAGAGGGGCCGATGTTCGTAGCGCGACCCACCCCCGGGACGAAGACCCTGCTCCGTGACGTGGCACGCGAGCGTCTCCGTGCGGAGATCATCAGCGGGCGGCTCCGTCCCGGCGAGCGACTCGACGACGACGAACTCGCGGTACAGCTCGGCTGCTCGCGGACCCCGGTGCGCGAGGCCCTCGCGGACCTGGACCGACTCGGCCTCGTCGAACTGCGGGCGAACCGGTACACCCGGGTGGCCGTCCCGCGGGACGAGGACGTGCTCCCTGCACTGCAGGCACTCGGTCTGCTGCTCGGCGGGGTCGTGCGCCTCGCGGTCCCGACCCTGAGCGAACGGTCACGCTCCACGCTCTTCGACCGGCTCGGGGTCCTCCTCGACTGCATGCAGGAGCCGGGCTGGATGCCGACGGCGGACGCTGCGACGCCGGTCTACCGGACCTTCATCAGCGAATGCCACAACCCGATGCTGTCGGCGGCGCTGCTCGGCTCACTCGACGGTCTGACCTTCCGGCTGCGGAACGACCGGTTGCACGAGGCACTGCCCTGGGAGCACATCCGCAACGGCGTGGTCGCCCTGCGCATCGCCGTGGACGGGCGGGACGGGCGACTCGCGGAGCGTGCGACCTGGGCGGTGCACCTGCTGCCGGATCCGGACCGTGTGGAGCCTGCCGATGCCGAGGACGGATCCGTCCGCGGACCCGCGGAGCGCTGAGCATGTGCCAGGAGTGCATCCGTCAGGTCATCCGCACGATCCGCTCACGGCGTCGAGTTGCCGACCGGTGCATGCCCCGGGACGAGCACCCCACCGGCTCCGGTCAGTGCAGTGCGGCGCACAGCGCTGTCCGATCGCTCCGCGACACCACCCTTGACTGCTGACGCGGGTCGCCGGGAACGTGTCGATGTGTGGAGAGGGTTCGCGGCGGCGACTCGAGGACGTCAGGACGAGCGCTGCCCCGGCTCGGGTGGTCGCGCATGACGACCGACAGGGGACGGGTCCGTCACCGCCGTGCGAGGTCGAGCGCCGGCCTGCGGCGGCGCTCCCGCGCGAGGCAGTCGGTCCCGGTCAACGCTGCGGGCGGTAGAGCACGACCGCCGTGTTGCGCTGCGGACGCATGCCGGCTCGCAGGGGCACAGCGGCACCGGTGGTCGTCGCAGCGAACACCCGGGCACCGGGTCGACTGATGAGCTGGTCGGCGAGGGCACGCTCGAGCTCCCGCACCCGGGTCCGCAGCTGCGCGTTCTCGTTCTCGAGGTCGAGCACCCGGCGGATGCCCTCGAGGGACACGCCCTCGGACCCGAGCCGCGCGATCTCGCGGAGCTGCGTGATGTCGCGCATCGAGTACCGGCGGGACCCGCCGCGGGTGCGCCCCGGCACGACAAGCCCGAGCCGGTCGTACTGCCGCAGGGTCTGCGGGTGCATCTCGGCGAGTTCCGCCGCGACCGCGATCGCGAAGACGGGCGAGTTCTCGTCCATGTCGGTCATCGAGCGCTCCTTCCGTCGTGCCTGTCGTGTGGGACCGGGTGCGTGCCCGCGCCGCCGGTTCGGGCGGCGACACGGGATCACCCTGCCGGTCTGGAGGCTCGGTGCGGGTCCCTGACGGAGCCGGACCGAGCCTCCTGGCCGATCGTGCGCTGCGGTGCGCGGCTAGCCGCGCGCCCTGGCGAGGAGGTCCTCGCGGGGGTCCTCGTCCGGCAGGGCGTCCGCGAGGGCGTCGAGCGCCGCGCGTGCCTTGTCGGACAGGTGGGACGGGACGGCGACCTGCACGGTGGCGAGGAGGTCACCGGTGCCGTTCTTGCCCGGGACCCCACGACCCTTGACCCGGAGGACCCGACCCGAGGGCGTCCCCGGTGCGACCCGCAGCTTGACGGGCTCGCCGCCGAGGGTGGGCACCTGGATCGTCGCACCGAGCGCTGCCTCGATGAACGTCACGGGGACGTCCACGCGGAGGTTCTGCCCGTCGCGTTCGAACACCGGGTGCTTGCGGACGGAGACGGTGACCACCAGGTCGCCGGCCTCGCCGCCGTCGGGGCTCTGTTCCCCCCGACCGCGCAACCGGATCTTCTGCCCGTCGGCGACGCCCGCGGGGATGCGGACGTTCACCGGTCGGCCGTTGCCCTGGGCGAGCTTGACGGTGTCGCCGGCGATCGCGGTGGCGAAGTCGAGCGTGGTCGTCGCGGTGACGTCGCGCCCCTTCGTCGGTCCGCCGAAGCCCCGGAAGCCGCCGGTGTTCTGGCCGAAGCCACCGCCGCCGAACATGCCGCCGAGGATGTCCTCGAAGCCGCCGGCACCGCCGGAGCCGCCCTGCCCGAAACGGACGCGCTGTCCGCCACCGCCTCCGCCGAACATGCCGCCGAAGACGTCCTCGAAGCCGCCCTGACCGCCCGGCCCACCCGATGTGAACCGAGCTCCGGAGCCCATCGCACGGACCTGGTCGTACTCCTTGCGCTGCTCCTTGTCGGAGAGCACCGAGTACGCCTCGCTGATCTCCTTGAACTTCGACTCGGCAGCAGCGTCACCCGGGTTGGAGTCCGGGTGGTACTGCCGCGCGAGCTTCCGGTACGTCTTCTTCAGGTCAGCCTCGGAAGCGTCCTTGGACACCCCGAGCACTGCGTAGAAGTCCTTGTCGAACCAGTCCTGACTGGCCACGGCTCACCTCCCTTCCACCGTCGCCGACCCTCAGGCCGGCACCGCCACGGCGACCTTGGCCGCACGGAGCACGCGGTCACCGAGCTTGTAGCCCGGCTCCACGACGTCCGCCACGGTCTGGCCGGTCGCTCCCGGCGTGGGCAGCTGGACGATCGCCTCGTGCACGTTGGGGTCGAAGGTCTCGCCCTTCTCGCCGATCCGCACGAGCCCGAACTTGTCGAACCCGCTGCGGAGCTTCTGGGCGATGACCTGCATCGGTCCCTCGGCGAGGTCGCCGTGGGACTCGGCGCGGTTCAGGTCGTCGAGGGCCGGGAGCAGTGCACGCACGACCTCGGCGATGACGGCTTCGCGGTTGGCGTCCCGGTCACGCTCGACGCGCTTCCGGAAGTTCACGAGCTCGGCCTGGGCGCGGAGCATGTCCGTCCGCATCTCGCCGACGAGGTCGCGGTCGGACGGCGAGAGCCGGTCCTCGGCGATGCCGGTCGCTGCGTCGGCCAGGAGCGCCTCGTCCTCGGGGCTGAGGTCGTTCACCGGCGGGGCGTCCGTCGACACCTCGACGTCCGGACCCTCGGCCTCGATGAGGTCCTCGGCGCCGTCGACGTCAGCCGTCGCGCCGTCCTCGGAGCCCTCGGCCGGGTTGCCCTGCGCCTGGCCGCCCTGTGCCTGCCCACCCTGGGGGGCGGACCCGGCGGGCCCGGCGGAACCATCCGCCGGGCCGGAACCGGTCTGCCCACCGTCAGCCGAGCCTCCAGGCAGGTCGGCGCCGTCGTGCTGCGGGTCCTGCGGGTTCTCGTTGCTGGTGGTCATGTGTCCTACTTCTTGTCGTTGTCGTCGTCGTCCACGACCTCGGCGTCGACGATGTCCTCGTCGTCACCGGTGGTCTGGCCCTCGGCACCGGCGCCCGCACCCGCATCACCGGCGGCGTCAGCTGCCTGGCTCTGCGCGTAGATCGCCTGTCCGAGCTTGCCCTGCGACTCGTTGAGCTTGTCGAACGCGGTCTTCACGGCCTCGTCGTCCTCACCCGCGAGCGCGGACTTGAGACCGTCGACGTCGCCCTGGACCTCGGACTTGACGTCCGCGGGGAGCTTGTCGTCGTTCTCCTTGATGAGCTTCTCGATCGAGTAGACGAGCTGCTCGGCCTGGTTACGACGCTCGCTCGCCTCACGGCGGGCCTTGTCCTCGGCGGCGTGCTCCTCGGCCTCGCGGACCATGCGCTCGATGTCTTCCTTCGGCAGCGACGAGCCGCCGGAGATGACCATCGACTGCTCCTTGCCGGTGCCCTTGTCCTTCGCGGACACGTGCACGATGCCGTTGGCGTCGATGTCGAACGTGACCTCGATCTGCGGGATGCCCGCGGGTGCCGGCGCGATGCCGGTGAGCTCGAAGGTGCCGAGCGGCTTGTTGTCGCGGGTGAACTCACGCTCGCCCTGGAAGACCTGGATCGCGACCGACGGCTGGTTCGAGTCGGCGGTGGTGAAGGTCTCGCTGCGCTTGGTCGGGATCGCGGTGTTGCGGTCGATGAGCTTCGTCATCAGGCCACCCTTGGTCTCGATGCCGAGCGAGAGCGGGGTGACGTCGATGAGCAGGACGTCCTTGCGCTCGCCCTTCAGCACGCCGGCCTGCAGCGCCGCACCGACGGCGACGACCTCGTCCGGGTTCACACCCTGGTTCGGCGACTTGCCGCCGGTCAGCGACTTGACGACCTCGGCCACGGCGGGCATGCGGGTCGAACCACCGACGAGGACGACGTGCGCGATGTCGTTGACGCTGACACCCGCCTCCTTGATGACGTCGTTGAACGGCTTCTTCGTGCGGTCGAGCAGGTCGGAGGTCATCTGCTCGAACTGTGCGCGCGAGATGGTCTCGTCGAGGTTGAGCGGGCCGTCGGCGGTGAGCGTCAGGTACGGGAGCTGGATGCTCGCGCTGAGCTGGCTCGACAGCTCCTTCTTCGCCTGCTCGGCGGCCTCCTTGAGGCGCTGCTTCGCGATCTTGTCGGTCGACAGGTCGACGCCGTGCTCGTCCTTGAACTTCTTGACGAGGTGGTCGACGATCCGCTGGTCCCAGTCGTCGCCGCCGAGGCGGTTGTCACCGGAGGTCGCGCGGACCTGGATGGTGGAGAAGTCCTCGTCCTTGCCCACCTCGAGCAGGGAGACGTCGAACGTGCCACCGCCGAGGTCGAAGACCAGGATGAGCTCGTCTTCCTTGCCCTTGTCGAGGCCGTACGCGAGTGCCGCGGCGGTCGGCTCGTTGATGATGCGGAGGACGTTGAGGCCGGCGATCTCACCGGCGTCCTTCGTGGCCTGGCGCTCGGCGTCGTTGAAGTACGCCGGGACGGTGATGACCGCGTCGGTCACGTCCTCGCCGAGGTACTGCTCGGCGTCGCGCTTGAGCTTGCCGAGGGTACGGGCCGAGATCTCCTGCGGCGTGTAGCTCTTGCCGTCGATGTCGACCTTCCAGTCGGTACCGATGTGGCGCTTCACGCTCGCGATGGTGCGGTCGACGTTCGTGACGGCCTGGCGCTTCGCGGTCTCGCCGACGAGCACCTCGCCGTCCTTCGTGAACGCCACGATCGAGGGCGTCGTGCGGAGCCCCTCGGCGTTGGCGATGACGGTGGGCTCGCCGCCCTCGAGAACGGAGACGACGGAGTTGGTGGTTCCGAGGTCGATGCCTACTGCACGTCCCATGTGTTGGTGCTCCTTCGATCGGGTGTGGTCTCACTGAAGCCTGTCCGGACTTGCGTCCGCTGCGCTCAACTTTACTCCGACGTGCCTGGACGTCAAGTCGTCCGCACCGGAGTTGCGCCAAGAAGACTCAACCTTCGACCTGTGGAATTGATGTCTGACATGTGAGATAGCGCTACAGTGCTGTGAAACGACCGGTCCGTGCCGTGGACCGGCTGCCGAAGGAGGGGGCAACGTTGCCGAAGACCACCACCCGTCCCAGTCGCACGCTGTGCGCCGCCGTGCTCGCCGCGCTCGTCGCCGTGGGTCCGCTCACCACCGGCATGAGCGCGGCGAGCGCTGCAGAGGACGCGCCCGGAGCCGTGCCGGACGTCCCGCCCGGCACCAGGGTGCCGGAGACCCGGTCGTTGCTCAGCCTCGCGCCGCCGACGTCCGTCCAGGTGACCACGTCGCAGGCCGGCTTCACCGTGTACGCAGACGGCATCTGTTCGTTCGACTTCGCCTCCTGCCGCACGTGGTTCCAGGTGCTCGCAGCAGGCGTCGACAAGCGGAACGTCGCGACGAAGAACGGGTACTTCGTCCCCTGGCCGTCCGACTGGGCGCCGGGCACGACCCTCACCGGCTCCATCAGGTCGTACGGGGTCTCCATCCTCGGGTTCGGCTACTACAGCACCGGGACGACGTCCCTCGGGGACATCACGCGGCCGTACCCGGAGAAGGACATCACCGCTCGCGTGGCGAGCACGGACGACAGTGCACGGCGAGCCCGGATCACGGGCACCGCGACGCCCCTCGCCGAGATCCGTCGCGGCGGACAGCGGGTCGCGACGGCGGACGCCGACGGGAACTGGGAGGAGACCGTCGACGGTCTCCCCGTCGGCGACAGCACGTTCACGTACGAGCAGTACGTCGGCGGTTCCCGCCGTGACCAGACGACCGTGACGGTCCACATCGGTCAGCCGCAGCTCCCCGACGGCGGGGTGGCCGCGACGTCCTCGGCCGTGACCGAGATCGCCCGCGGGACCACCGAACGGGTGCCGTTCGCCGTCCGCGCGACCGGGACGATCACGCAGTACCGCACCGACGTCACACTCACCGCGCCCGAGGGCACCCACTTCGAAGCCGGCCAGGCGGTCACCGGACAGGCGCGATCGGGCACCGGTGCAGCCTGGGACACCGACCCCGATCTCGCCCTCGTCGACGTGCGGGTGACGAACAGCGGCCGGACACTCACCGGCCGCTTCGACAGCAGCGCCGTCCGCGGGTACCGGCGCACCGAGGGCAACCAGCAGCGGTGGCTCGCCGCGGTGACGGCGGACCGTGACGCCCCGCTCGGCGACGGGGCACTCGCGTACGCGCTCGACGGGACGACCGACCGCGGCACCACCGACATCCGGTCGTCGTCCCCCGTGCGGGTCGTCGGTCCGGAGGTGGTGGCCGGCCCGACGGTGCAGGGCCACTTCCCGGCGGACCTCTCCGCCTGGGCCTACCTGGACGGCACGGCGACCCCCGGCGCCGCCGTCATCGTGCGCCGGGGCACCGAGGAGATCGCCAGGACGACCGCCGCAGCCGGGACCGGGGCCTTCACCGTCGCCATCGACCCGGCGCGGGTCGGGTACGGAGCGGTCGGGCTGAGCGTGACCCAGGTCGTCGACGGTGCGGAGTCGGCAGCGACTCCGGTCACGCTCGACTACGGCCAGAACACGCCGACCTTCACCTCCCCGCTCGACCACGGCACGGTGCCGGCCGGCCGACTCCGCTTCACCGGCACGGGCAACGCCGGTGGACGCGTGCAGGTCGTCGGCACGGACTTCACCGACGACACCGCGATCGGCTCCGCCGCCGTCGTCGACGGCGCCTGGACCATCGAGAGCGACCTGCGGTTGCCCGCCGGCGACTACCAGTTCTGGGCGAACCAGCGGACGAGGGGCGGCAAGGTCGAGCTCGTCGGCATCAACGTGAAGGTGGAGCAGGGGCGACCGGCGGCACCGACCGCCGTCGGGCAGTTCCCGGACGACATCGCTCGATGGGCGTTCATCACCGGCCGTGCCGAGCCCGGCGCGACCGTCATCGTGCGCGACGCCGCCGGCCGGGAGGTCGGTCGGACACCCGTCGGGCCGTCCGGCTACTACACGCTCGGCATCGACCCGTCCGAGGTCGGTCACGGCACCGTCGTGCTCACCGTCACCCAGGAGGTCGGCTCCGTCGAGTCGGACGGCATCGACGTCTCGCTCGACTACGGCGACCTCGTGGCGCCGACCATCACGAGTCCCGCGGACGGTGCGACCGTGTCCGGCGCGAAAGGTCTCGTGATCCGTGGCACGGCGCTGCCCGGCTCGACGGTCGTCGTCACGGGCACCGACCAGTCGAACGACGCGCTGTTCGGGAGCACGGTCGCGACCGGAGGGACGTGGCAGGTGCAGTCGTCGATCGACCTCCCCGCCGGCCCGTACCAGTTCTGGGCCAGCCAGCGGACGAAGGGCGGGCGAGCGACGTTGACCGCGGTGAACGTCACAGTCACCCGCTGACCGGAGCGGGCGGGGCGTCGTCACCGCCCCGCCCGCTCTCCTGCTCCCTCGGACCGGAAGGACCCTCATGACCAGCATCCATCGCGCCCGCGCGGCCGTCGTCGCCACGGGCGTCGCGCTCCTCCTCGCCGGATGCTCGGCGGGCGGCCACGATGCACCCGCTCCGTCCGGCACCTCGTCGCCCCCGGCGCGCTCGTCGCCACCGCACACGCCGTCGTCCACGGCGTCCACCGGGCCGAGCAGCGCACCCGCCAGCGCCCCCTCCGATCGCGCCACGACGCCGCTCCCCCGGCCGGAGGTCGAGCGCGCAGAGGTGCCCTGCACGGACGGCCGCGCAGTCATCGCGGACCGGAACAACACCGAGCTGACGGTCGGCGACTGCGCGGACGTGGTCATCACGAGCAGCAACACCCTCGTGCACCTCGGCAGGGTCGAGCACCTGACGATCACCGGCGCGATCAACGGCGTCGACGTCGAGCGGGTGGCCCGGGTCACGATCACCGGCGACGGCAACGCCGTCCGGACGGGTTCACGGCCCCGTGTCGACGACTCCGGCGCGCACAACTCAGTCGAGCGGTGACCGTCAACGGCCCAGGCGGCCGGGATCCTCGCCGCGGGACGCCGGGGGTGTCGGCCGAGGACCGCTCCCGCTCCTGGGACGCTGCTGGAGGGGCCGACGACGCCGACGGGCCGCCCGGGCCGGGAGTGGCGGGACGGGCGGCGAGCCGCGGAGCGGTCGTCGGCGCAGCCACGACCTGGACACGGTTCGCCGTGCAGTTCGTCTCGCTCGCGGTGGTCGCCCGTCTCATCGGGCCCAGCGCCTACGGTTCGGCGGTGACCGCTCTCGTCGCGGTCACCGGAGCCGAGTTGATCCGATCCGGCGGCGTGACGTGGCTCATCGGTCGCACGCCACAGCTGACGGCCGGCACGACGCGGACGTTCCATCGTCTGTCCGTCGTCCTCGGTGTCGTGGCCGCAGGCGTCACGCTCGGCCTCGCAGTCGTCGTCCCGGCGTCCGCGCTGCCCGCCGGGGCCGTGACGCTGCCGCTCCTGGCCGTCGTGTTCCTCTGCGCGGGCTCGAGCGCCGTCCCCACCGCCCTGCTCGCCCGTGGGCAACGGTTCGGGACGATCGGGGGTGCCGAGGTCGGCGCAGCGGTGCTCTCCTGCGGTGTCGCGGTCACCGTGGCCCTCCGCGGCGGTGGTGCGTCGGCCCCGCTGCTCCAAGCCGCGGTCTACGCCGTCGTCCTGTGCGTGGCGATCCTCCTCCGTGCGCCGATCCCGGCGGCGCCGCGCGTGCCGCTCCGCGACCTGCGGGACGAACTCGGGTTCGCCGCCAACGCCACGGCCGTGCAGGCGATGGAGTGGCTGGCGCGGAGCGTGGACCGCGTGCTCGTCGCCGCGGCCTTCGGTCCGGTCGCCGCCGGTGTGTACGCGCAAGCGACGCAGCTCGTCCTGCTCCCGGTCGAGCAGGTCAACGGTCCCCTGCGGCGGGCAGCGATCCCCGCCCTCGCGCGACTCCTGCACGACCCGGCCCGTTTCCGCACCGGGTTCCGCACGGTCCTCACCGCTGCGTGCGTGACGATCTGGCCGGTGGTCGGCGTCCTCGCGGTGCTCGCGGAACCGCTGGTCGTGACGGTGTTCGGCGACGGATGGCGGGCATCGGCCGCGGCCTTCCGCCTGATGGTGCCGATGGCGATGGCACTCACCGTGACCAGCGTCACCACGTTCGCGGTCCTCGCCGGGGGCTCCGCCGCACGACTGACCGTGTGGGAGTGCGCCGTCAGCCGACCGACGACCGTCGTCGCGTACCTTCTCGGGGCGCGGTGGGGCGTGCACGGGGTCGCGGTCGCGGCGTCGATCGCCGGGCTGGTACTCGTCACCCCCGGGTTCCTCGTCGTCACCCGGACGACGGGGCTCCGCCTGGCGGACCTGGTCCGCCCGCTCCTCGAGCCGACGACCACGGCGCTGGTGTGCGGTGTGGCGGCGGTCGCAGTGCGGTGCCTCGTGCACGACGACCGGGCTGCGCTCGCCGTCGGGGCGGTGACGGCGGCGTGCACCTGGGTCGTGTGCGTCGCGGCCCTGCCCCGGACGCGGGGTCTGCTCCGGGACGTCGGGAGCGTGGTGCGCGCTCCGCGGTCGCGTGACCCTTGCGGCCTGGACGACCGGGCCGCTTGACGCCGGGAACGGCGTGGTCCGGGCACACGGTTCGAGACCGGTAGTCGCCCGGCGTCTCGCCGCGGCACGGCGCCCGAGTCCCGGCGGGCAGGAGGTCGCTCGGTCTCGCCGCGGCACGGCGCCCGAGTCCCGGCGGGCAGGAGGTCGCTCGGTCTCACGCGCGGCGGGGCTCGGTCAGCGGCAGTTGCGGACGTCCGGCCGTTCGGATGCAGCTCTCGGTGGGAGGGCCCCGAGCAGCACGGTCTCGAGCGCGTCCACGACCCGGTCGATGTCGTACCGCTGCGCGGTCTCCCGGCCAGCGGCAGCGAGTCGCGCTCGGAGGCCCGGATCGGACGCGACGCGGGTCATCGCGGCGGCGAGGGTGTCGGGGTCGCCGGGAACGACCAGGAGACCGTCGACGCCGTCCGACACCAGCTCGGCGGGTCCCCCGGCAGCGGTCGCGATGACGGGGCACGACGACGCCATCGCCTCGACGACGACCTGGGCGAAACCCTCGGGCTCGACACTCGCGTGCAACGCTGCGGTCGCCCTCGCGAGCTCCGCGGCGACGTCGTCGACCTGACCGACGAACTCGACGACGTCCTCCAGGTCGAGTCGCGTGACGAGGTCGCGGAGCTCGCCCTCGTGGGCGACGTCGTCGGGGAAGAGCGCCGAGCCGACCAGACGCACGCACGCGCCGTCCAGACCGCCTGTCGCCCGGCCCCGCGCGAGGGCTCGCAGGACGACGTCCTGGCCCTTCCCGCGCGCGATGCGCCCGACGAGGACGAACACCGGCCGGTGCGGCGCAGACCGGCGAGGAGCGTCGTCCACGGGGCGCGGCAGGGCGACGGGGCACGGCACGATCGACACGGGCCGGGACGCCGGAGGGCGGACGGACCGGGCGGTGGCCGCGGAGTTCGCCACGAGGCCGTGCGGGAGGACACGGAGTGCAGCCCGCAGCAGGCGCGCGTTCCGTCCCGCGTCCCGGCGTGTGCCCACCACGCTGTGCACGTGCGCGAGCACCGGCGTCCGGGCGAGACGGGCCGCGAGCGCACCGTAGACGTGGGCCTTCGCCGAGTGCGTCGTGACGAGTCCGACACCACGTCGACGCAAGAGCATGGCGACCCGGACCGCGACGGCGATCACGTCGACCACGTGCCGGGCGAGGGTGAGCACACCGGGGCGGCTCCTGCCGGTGTGCGCCCGGACGCCGCTCGTCAGGGGCACGACGACCGTGTCGACCCCGGCGGCCCGGAGGTCGCGTTCGAGGGGGCCGTGCTCGCCGAGCACGACCAGTGGACGGACACGTTCGACCGCACGGACGACCCGGAGCACGAACAGCTCGGCGCCGGACGGTTGCGCCGAGTGCGTCACGAACGCGACGACCGGCCGCACGTCACGGTCGTCATGACAGACCCGCTCCCTGCGGACCAGCCGGGAGGGACCGCCGGTCACGTTGCCGTCCACGAGGCGACCTCGGACCGGAAGTGGGCCACGTCGAACCGTTCGGCGTCGCGTCGACAGTCCGAAGGGTCCAGGCGCACCGCCCGCTCGACCGCGTCCGCGAGGGAGTCCGGGTCATGTCCGGGCAGGCACGCCCCGCTCCGCTCGGACGTCGACTCGCGCGCTCCACCCCGTGCGGCCACCACGACCGGGGTCCCCAGGGCCAGCGCCTCGACCGGCACGATGCCGAAGTCCTCGATCCCCGGGAACACGAGGACCGCAGCACGGTCGAACAAGCAGGCGAGCAGACGGTCGGACGGCGCGATGACGAAGTGGACCTCGACCGGAGCCGCAGTGGCGAGGGCGCGGAGTCGGTCCTCGTCCGGGCCGCAGCCGGCCACGACGACCGGTCGTCCCGTCGCTGCGCCGGCCGCGATCACGACGTCGAGTCGCTTGTAGGGCACGAACCGGGACGCTCCGAGGAGCGCGTCGGTCGGCACCGAGTCGAGCAGCGCCTGCTCGTCCTCGGTGAGGGACGATCGAGCGGCAGCTGCGGCGCGGATCCGCTGCAGGTCGACCGGCGGATGGAGCACCCGCGCGTCCACACCCCAGGCACGTCGGACCCGTTCCCGCACGAAGGCGCTGTTCACGGCCACCTCGATCAGGTCCGCACCGCGGCGCCGGTCGACGGCGCGGAACAGCGGCGCCACGGCCCGGACCGCCGGGGAAGCCCCACGGGCGTCGAGCTCCGGTGCCCACAGGTAGCGCGCCGGCGTGTGGACGTAGGCGAAGTGCCGTTCCGGCGGGACACCACGCACGCGGACGTGGTGGGCGAACAGGTGGGAACTGATGAGCGCCCAGTCGTACGCACCGTGCCGGCGGCCCTCGTACCGCCAGAGCGCCGGCATGAGCGGCAGCGCGGCGGCCTTCCGCCCGCGGAGCGGGGTCCGGGCGACAGCGCTCTCCCGCACACGTCCGGGTTCGTACCGGTCCGGGTGGTCGTTCCAGAGCGCGAGGATGTCGGCGCTCGGGTGGGTGGCGGCGAACGCGTCGAGTACCCGCTCGGCACCACCGGTCCGCTCGATCCACTCGTGCACGATCAGGCCGCGCCCGCTCATCCTGCTGCTCCCGTCGGCCCGGCCGGGACGGAGCGCAGGAGCAGGACGAGGCCGTCGACCGCGGTGTCAAGGGTGCGCGCCATGCGCCGGAAGGTCTCGGCGTCGCCGCCGACCGGGTCCGGTACGTCGTCGTCGGATCGCGCAGGCGACTCCGGTCGGCCACGCGCCAGGAGTTCGTGGACGGCGAGCGCGGGATCGATCCGTGATGCGTCGTCGCGGAGCCGGGCGGTCATGCGGATGACCTCGGCGACGGTGAAGACGCGCTGGAGCACGGCGGGCGCGACGTCGAGGACCGCGGACCGCTGTGCTCGTGTCATCGTCACCACAAGGTGCTGTCGTCGGAGCGCGTCCGCGGCGATCGGGTGCGCCCGGTGTCGTTCGAGCGCGGCGAGGTCGTCCGGGCGCACGAGTGCGCGGAGCATCGGGTCCGCCGGTGCACCCGGTGACGCATGGGTCCCGGCACTCGAGACCTCCACCCCGGGGTGTCGGGACCCGTGGCACCGCGACCGGAGGGTGAGCGCCGCGTACGGCGACCGGCAGACGTTCCCCTCGCAGACGAAGGTGATGCGCCACGTCGTCACGACCCCGCCCCCCGGTCGTCGTCCGGGCGCGAGCGTCGGGACCGCCGCGGGCTCTCGCTCATCGGGACGCTCGGTCGGTAGCCGCCGTAGCTCGCCGGACGGCCTCGTACCGGGACGCGGTTCGCGACGACCCCGAGCACGCGTGCGCCGACCGTGTCGAGGGTCGCGACCGCCTGCGCCATCTGCCCGTTCGTCACCCGCCCGTCGACCGACCCGACCAGGACGACCCCCGTCGCCATCGCGGCGAGGACGGCCGGGTCGGTGACCGGCAGGAGGGGTGGCGCGTCGATGACGACGTGCTCGTACTGCTCCCGCACGGTGGCCATGAGCAGTTCCATCTGCCGTGATGCGAGGAGTTCACTCGGGTTCGGTGGGACCCGTCCGGACGCGAGCACGCGCAGTCCGTGCTCGCCGACCGTCTGCACGGCGTCCTCGAGCTCGACCTGGTGGGCGAGCACCGTCGAGAGCCCGACCCGGCTCTCGATCCCGAGCTGGTCGGCCGTCGTCGGGCGTCGCAGGTCGGCGTCGACGAGGAGCACGTCGAGCCCGTTCTGCGCCATCACCAGCGCCAGGTTCACCGCGGTGGACGACTTGCCCTCCCCCGGGACGGCACTCGTGACGACGATGCTCTGCTGCCCGCCGTCGACGTTCGTGAAGGTCAGGTGCGTCCGCAGCTGCCGGAACGCCTCGGCCCGTTCGGAGTACCGGTTGCCGAGGTCGATGAGCGGCGACCGGGTCATGTCGTCGTCGACGGGGATCTCGGCGAGGACGGTCGTCGGTGCAGCGCGGCGGAGGGCGTCCACCGACCGGATCTTCGTGTCCACGGACCCCCGCAGGAGCGCGGTGCCGATGCCGGCCACGAGCCCGGCGAGGACCCCGAGGACGACGGCCACCGCCAACCGTGGGGAACTCGGGTCGTTCGGCGGTTCGGCGCGCTGGAAGAGCGCGAGGTGCACGAGCGGCGAGGCACCACGACCGGCGCGCTCGACCTCCGTGACCGCGTCGATGGTCTCCTGCGCGACGGCGTTCGCGAGCAAGGCGGCCGCGCGCGGGCGGTTCCGCGTCGCCGTGATGGTGAGGATGACGGTGTCGGCGTCCGCGACCGCGGAGACGGACCCGGCGAGGTCGCGGACGGAGGACGTGAGGCCGGCACGACGAGCGGCCGCGCGGAGCACACGCGGCGAGGTCGCGAGCTGTGCGTACGAGGTGACCCGGGCCTCCGAGAAGGTGCCGCCCTGGTTGAGGTCACTGACGGTCGCCCCGCCGACCGACACGAAGACCTTCGCCTGCGCCCGGTACTGCGGCGGTTGCAGCACCGCGGCGGCCACGCCGCAGGCGGCGCCGAGCACCACGAGCAGGACGACCCACCAGACGTACCGACGCACGACGTCGATGAACTGCGCAAGCGTCATGGACCCGCCCTCCGTAGGATGTGACGCCAACATACCCACCATCACACTCCACAGGTGTACATGTGACATTCGTAATCGGACTGCCGGTCGTCCTGCTCGCCGCCGTCGGGGCGGTGCGTGACCATCCGCGGGCGGTCGCGACGGCCCTCGGCGTCGGTGCGGGCCTCCCGGCCACCGCCGGAGCGGTCCTCGCCGGGCTCCCCGTCCCGCTCTTCACCTGCGTCACCCTCGTGGCGGTGGTCGCCGCCTGGCGACGGCCGGCCGTCCGTCCGGTCCCGGCGGCGCTGTGGGTCCTCGTGGCGTTCGCCGCCTGGTCGACGGTGATGACGGTCGTGGGTCCGTGGGCGTTCCACGGCACCCCGGTCCTGTTGCCGCGCGGCGGGGTCGACGAGCAGGTCCGCGCACCGTCGCCACTCACCTACACGACGAGCAACCTCGCACAGACGGTGTACCTGCTGACCGCCCTCGTCGCGAGCACCTTCCTCGCGCGGACGGGCACGGCCACCACCGCCCTCCGCACGGCGGCGTGGACCGGCGCGGGTGGCAGCGCGGTCCGCAGCACATTCGAGGCGGTCGGGATCGACCCGCTCGCGCCCGTCCTCGACACCCTCGCGGTGGACTACAGCCCGGCCGGTGACACCCGGTGGCGCGGGGTGTTCGCCGAGCCGAGCGAACTCGCGGCGTTCTCGATGGGTGTCAGCGCGTTCGCGATCGTCACTGCCGCACGTACCCGCGGCACCGAGCGCGTCGCCGCGGTGGCGCTGTCCGGCGTCGGGCTCTGCGACCTGCTCGCGTCGGCCTCCGGCACCGCGGTCGCCGCGAGCGCGATCGTCGGGCTCGCGGCCGTCGTGGTCGTCGTCGCACGCTTCCTCGCCTCCGGGGGCCGTGGAGCGCCGGCGATCGCGCTCGGGACCCTCGTGGTCGTCGGCGTCGCCGTGGCGGCAGGGGACCGGCTCCTCGGTCCGGTGCGGTCGCTCGTCGTCGACAAGGTCGGCAGCCAGTCCTTCGATGCGCGGTCCGCCGCCGACGCGATCGGCCTGCGGGTCGCGGTGGACAGCCTCGGGTTCGGCGTCGGGCTCGGTTCGGACCGCTCGTCGTCCTTCGTGGTGACGCTCCTGGCGACGACCGGGGTCGTCGGCCTCGGGCTCTTCGCCAGCGCGGTCACGGTCCTGCTCCGGAGCGCCCTGCGGGCCGGCTGTGGAGACACGCCGTGCGTCCCACCGGCCCGGTCACCCTGGTCGCGTCCCCCGACGCCCGGCCCGGTGGTCGCCGGTCTGCTCGCCCTGCTCGCGGCGAAGGCGGTCTCGACGCCGGACCTGTCGACCCCGCTCCTGTGGCTGCTGATCGCGGGGTGCCTCGGCGTCGGCCGACCACACGGAGCGGAGCACGGGATACGACATACGGATTCCGTGACACCGGAGCGCCCGATCGGCACGGTGTCGGGATGAGCACGGAGAAGTCGGCGGACGCCCCCGCGACCGGGACACCGGAACGCGGACGGGTGGCGACCGCTCCGGTGTTCCACGGCATCCAGGCCCTGCGGTTCGTGGCCGCGCTCCTGGTCGTCCTCGCGCACGTGCCCTCCTACCTACGCCACCAGCTCGGCGTCGCGGTCCCGGACGTCCCACTCGGCGCCGTCGGCGTGACCGTGTTCTTCGTCATCAGCGGCTTCGTCGCCACGGTCGTCACGAGTCGCCGGCCGCCGGTCGACTGGCGCGCGTTCCTCTGGCGGCGGGTGGTCCGCATCGTGCCCCTCGCGTGGACGATGACGACAGTCAAGCTCGCGGTCGCGGTGCTCGACCCCGACCAGCTCCAGCGGGCGACGCTCACACCGGCCTACGTCGTGCTGTCGTACGCGTTCCTGCCCGCCCGGGGCTCGGACGGCATCGTCCAGCCGCTGTGGACCGTGGCGTGGACGCTCTCGTTCGAGCTCCTCTTCTACCTGCTCGTCGCCGTCGCGCTCGCCTGGCGCACGGCGCCCCTCCGGGTCGTCACCCCGGTGTGCGTCGCCCTGGCGGTGGCGGGCGCGCTCCGGTCACCCACGGACTGGCCGGCGTGGCAGTTCCACGCGGACCCGATCGTCCTGTGCTTCCCGATCGGGATGGTCGTCGGCCGGTGGGCGACGGGTCGGGCGCAGCGCTCGGACGCCGGCGTCGTCGCCGGGCTCATGGTGTCGTGGGTCCTGACGGAGTGGGGACACGGGTCGTCGCTCGGCACGGTCCTGCTCCTGCCCGCGGCCGCAGTCGTCGTCGCCGGGGTCGCCGCCTCGGAACGCCGGACCGCGGCGGTGGTCGGCCGCGGCGTCCTGACACTGGGGGACGCGTCCTACGCGCTGTACCTGACCCATCCGCTCGTCGTCCCGGTCGCGGTCGCCGCCGTGGGGAGGGTGCTCGGTGACCGGGCCCTCGAGTGGCCGCGCATCGCGGTCGTCGCGCTCGTCGCGGTCGTCGCGGTGACGGCCGCGACCGTCGCCTCCGTCCTCGTGTGGTGGACCGTCGACCGTCCGGTCTTGCGCGCCCTGCGGCGGCTGCGGGCTCCCGCGCCGCCGGGACGACGCTCGGCCCGCTCCGGCAGTGGCGGGGGCCCGTCGTCCTGACGCGACGCTCGGGCTGCATCGACGGCCCGAGCGGACCCACTGCCGCACCGGGTGGTTCACCCGCGGTGCAGGTCGGCAGGACCGACGGGTGGCGCCTCCCGCCGGACGCCCCACCTGCGGAGCGCTCGCAGTCGCGCACCCCGAGCGCTCCGCGCGGCCCGATCGCGTTCGAGCGCCATCCCCAGCGTCGTGACGACGAGGAGTTCCACCCGCTGGACCAGGCTGACGAGGTGCCCGCGGTGCACGGCCGTGACCCGGACCGCGGCGTCGGCCCGGGCGAACTCGACGAGCGCGGCATGCGAGCGCGCGCTCGCACTGCCGACGTGGTGGACCTCGGCGCAGACCACCCGGAGCACCTCGATGCCGGCCCGGCGGGCGCGGCGGGAGAGGTCGGCGTCCTCCGCGTACAGGAAGAACCGCTCGTCGAACGGTCCGAGTCTGCGGAGCAGTCCGGCGTCGGCTGCGAGCGCGCCGCCACTGGCCTTGGCGACCGGGACCACGGCGGCACCCTGCGCCGCACCGGACACCGACTCCCGCACACGGTGTCGGGAGACCCAGCGCCGCACCAGTCGCTCGACGCTGGAGTCCCAGTCGATCACGGCGTCCGGGTCGAGTCGGCCGTCCGTCAGCACGGTGCCGGCGAGCAGCGCACGCGGGTGACGCTCCGCGGCACGGAGGAACGCGCGCAGCGCATCCGGCGTGAGTTCGGCATCGGGGTTGAGCAGGAGGACCCGGCCGGCCCGGACGACCTCCATCGCGGCGTTCACCGCGCGCCCGAAACCGACGTTCCGCCCGGTGCCGGTCCGCACGACCCCCGGGCCGGACGGCCCGAGCGGCGGGACCGACGGCACCGGACCGCCGTTGTCGACGAGCACGAGGCGGACGACGACCGCGGCACGGGACGCGGCCGTCACGACTGAGCCGACGCACCGCCGGAACAGCTCGGGATCGGCGTGGAAGAGGACGACGACCACGTCGAGGTCGGGCGTTCGGTGGTCCGTGGTGGCGTTCGACACCCGAGCAGGATACGCCGTGATGTACCACATGCCACCAACCGGTCGACGGCGGGTGGGTATCGTCGGCTCGTGCGATGGAGTCACGTCAACTGGCCGAGCGTCGGCTACGTGTCCCTCGAGGACGTCGACGGCTACCGCGACCACCTCGCCCGTCTCGTGCTGGACGCCCCGCCCACGGTCGCTGCCCTCGCCTCGGTGCAGTGGCGTGAGGCGGAGTTCGTCGCCTGGGAGCCGGAGGGGGACACGCTCCGCGCCGTGCTCGTGACCCGCAACGACGAGGTCCTCGACACCCCGGAGGGCCTCTGGCGCCGGTGGAACCACGCTCGGGTGACGCTCCGCTTCGGCGGTGTCGCGCTCGACCCGCCGGACACGGAGCCGCTTGACCTGCTGGCCGGCGACGTGCACGTCCTCCGCGGCGAACTCGCACACGTCGGCGACGCCGGGTGGGAGCTCCGACTCCTCGTCTCCCCCACCGGCGAGGTGGTGATCGTATTCGTCGACGTCGCCGTCGAGGTGCGGAGCGTCGACGAGTCCGTCCGCACCGACCTGGAGGCCCGACCCGCCCACGGCTGGCACGGCCCGTTGGCCGACGGCTGGCTCGAGTGGGCGACACCCGCGGTGCGCGCCGCGGGACACGGTGACGTCGGCGGGCTGGCGATGGCGCTCGACGGGTTCGCATGCGAGCCGGCCGACGTCGACGAGGTCGACCAGCGGTGGGGGTTCGCCCCGCTGCACGCGGCGGCCTGGTTCGACCGCGCCGACGCCGCAGCGGTCCTCCTCACCCGGGGCGCGCGGCCCGACCTGGCCGACGCCGAGGGCCGGACACCTCTGGTGCTCGCGGAGGAGCGCGGTGCGCGCCAGGTGGCGGCGCTCCTCGCGGATGCGGCCGACGGGCCGTCGCACGACCGCGACGACGGGACCACGGACGAGGGCCCCTGAACCGCAGGCGGGCCTCCCGGCCGGGACCCACCCGTCCCGTGGTCAGAGCGCGTTCGCGCGAGCCACTGCCCCGTACCAGTGCGCCGACGGCTTCGGCGTCCGCGCGAACGTCTTGCGGTCCCAGGCGACGAGCCCGAAGGTCGGGCGGTAGCCGGAGGCCCACTCGTAGTTGTCGAGCAGGGACCAGTGCTGGTAGCCGAGGACCTCGATGCCGTCCTCGATGCAGCGGTGGATGCCCTCGAGTGCGCCCTGTGTGTAGGCGACCCGGCGGGTGTCGTCCGCGGTGGCGATGCCGTTCTCGGTGATCATCAGCGGGACGTGGCCGGAGAGCTCCCACGCGCTGCGCAGGCCGTCGGCGGACGCCTCGGGGTAGAATTCCCACCCGGTCAGGGTCGTCTCGACGTCGTCGGCGACGGGCAGCGGACCCGAGGGGCCGATGAAGGTGCGGGTGTACGCCTGCACGCCGAGGAAGTCGTCGCCGGCGGCCTGCTCGAGGTACCAGTCGTCGCGCGGGTACCCGTACTCGCGGAGCATCTCCTCGGAGCCGGGCTCGCCGTTCGCGCGGAACGCCTGGGTCGCGATGGTCCAGCCGGACTGGATGCCGGGCACCTGGGACAGGACCTCGCGGGAGCGCTTGTGCGACGCGAGCAGTGCGTCGGCGACCCCGAGGTCGGGGTTCGGCAGGCCGTACGCGACGAGGTTCGAGGCGTCCTCTCCCCCGGCGAGCATCGCGGCGATGTTCGGCTCGTTGATCGTGCAGACGTAGCGCACGCCGTCCTGCACGACGGGGAGCGCGGCCTCGGTGTAGCGGGCGAACAGGTCGGCGGCGTCGTCCGCGCGCCAGAAGCCGTCGCGCTCGAACCAGCGCGGCACGGTGAAGTGCATGAGCGTGACGATCGGTTCGATGCCGGCCTCGTGACAGGCCTCGACCATGCGGCGGTAGTGGTCGATCTCGGCGCGGGACACGTGGCCGCGTTCGGGCTCGATGCGTGCCCACTCGATGCTGAACCGGTAGGAGTTCAGGCCGAGGTCGGCGGCGATGCGGATGTCCTCGCGGTAGCGGTGGTAGCTGTCCGCGGCGTCGCCGGAGGGTTCGACGATGGTGGTGTCGGGCTCGTGCTCGTGCATCCACCAGTTGCTGTTGACGTTGTTGCCCTCGATCTGGTGGGCGGCGGTGGCGGCACCCCAGAGGAAGCCGTCGGGGAACTGCAGCGTGGTGATGATGGGTCCTTTCAGGTGCGAGCCGGCGCGTGCCGGCCGAGGAAGTCGTCGAAGGCGGCGATGGTCGCGGCGGGGTTCTCGACGTGGGGGCCGTGGTAGCTGGTCGGGATGACCTCGTAGGAGGCGCCGGTGTCCTCCGCCATCTGCCGCTGCCACGGGATCGGCCATGCGCCGTCCCACTCGCCGTGCGCCACGAGGACCGGGAGCCCCGTGGCGCGGAGCTCGCCGGACGAGTCGGTGTGGTCCTCGAGGACGTGCCCGCCGGCGACGACGCTCAGCGGGCTCGTCGCGTCGAAGCGGTCGCGGACCATGCGGACGTCGTCGGGCAGCTCCTCGTCGGGGCGGTACGCCCAGAGCGGGTTCGTCGCGTCGAACAGCGTGCGGAGGTTGCCGCCGGTGTCGTGCAGGATCGTCAGCTCGGTGACCTTCCGGTACGGCCAGCCGTACGGACCGGAGCAGAACTGCACCACCGACCGGAACGACTGCGGCGACGCGATCGCGGCCTCGCGGGCGATCACCCCACCGAGCGAGTGTCCGATCAGGTGGACGGGTGCGCCGTCGTCGAGCAGTGCCGCGACCCGGACGACGTCGGCCGCTTCCTCGTCCAACGAGTAGTCGGACGGTGCGGTCGGTGCCACCGAGTCCGCCTGGCCGCGGCGGCTGATCGCGACAGCGGTCCAGCCGGCGTCACGCAGGAGCGGCATGAAGGTGCGCCAGTCCTCCTTCGAGCCGGTGTACCCGGGGACGACGAGCACGACGCCCTTCGACGGCCCGGAGGGGACGACGCGGTAGGCGGTCAGCCGGCCGACGGGCAGGTCGATGCCGACGACGTCGACGCCCTCGGGCGTGGGCAGGTGGCCGAACGGCGGGACGGACGGGAAGTCGAGCAACGTGGTCATGCGAGCAGTGTCCGCCGCGGGTTCGGCACCGCGTCCAGCAGCGCCACGGTGTAGTCGTCCTGCGGGTGCTGCAGCACCTCGGCCGTCCGGCCCCGCTCGACCACAGCGCCGTCGTGCAGCACCATGATGTCGTCGGTGATGAGCCGCGCGCTCAGCAGGTCGTGCGTGATGTAGAGGAGCGAGACGCCCCACTGCTCGCGCAGGTCCTCGAGCAGCGCGAGCACGCCGGCACGCAGCGTCACGTCGAGCATCGAGACGGGCTCGTCGGCGATGATCACCTGCGGGTCGCTCGCGAGCGCCCGGGCGATGACCACGCGCTGCCGCTGCCCGCCGGAGAGCTGGTGCGGGAGCTTCTGCGCGAACTGCTCGACCGGCGTCAGACCAACGGTCTCGAGGATCTCGAGCATCCGGCGACGAGCATCACGCCCGCGGAGTCCGGTGTAGTTCGCGATCGGCCGGGACAGGATGTACTCGACGGTGTGCAGCGGGTTGAGCGCCGCGTACGGGTCCTGGAACACCATCTGCACCTCGGAGCGCAGGTCCTTCAGGCCCCGTCGCCCGAGCTTCGCCACGTCGGTGTCGCCGAAGCACACCGTGCCGCTCGTCGGCGGCTCGACGCCGGTCAGCATCTTCGCGATGGTCGACTTGCCCGAGCCGGACTGCCCGACGAGGGCGAGCGACTGTCCGGGCTCGAGGGTGAACGAGACGTCGCGGACGGCCTGCACGGGCTGCTCGCCGCGGCGGGGTGCGGGATAGGTCTTGACGAGGTGGTCGACGACGATCGGGTTCTTCGCGGCGGAGCGCTCGCGGGAGCCGACGGTGGCGAACGACGACGTCGTCTCCTGACGGGAGACCGAGCGCTGCGAGCGGTCCGGGAACCCCGGCAGCGAGACGACCTCCGCGCGCGGGTCAGCGTAGTGCGACAGCAGCATCTTCGTGTAGTCGTCCTGGGGGTCGCGGAGGACCTCGAGCGACCGGCCGTCCTCGACGATCCGCCCCTCGTGCATGACGAGGACGCGCTCGGTCGCCTCGAGCACGATGCCGAGGTCGTGGCTGATGAGGATCGCCGTGAAGCCCTCAGAGCGCTGCAGCGCGATGATCGTGTCCATCACGGCGTGCTGCACGAGCACGTCGAGGGCCGTCGTCGGCTCGTCGAAGACCATGAGCTGCGGTTCGAGCGACAGCGCCAGCGCGATCGACACGCGCTGCCGCATGCCGCCGGAGAGCTCCCCCGGGTAGCGCGCGAGCATCGTCTCGGGCAGCTTCACCTTGCCGATCAGCTCGCGCATCCGGCCGTCCCACCGCTCGCGCGGCACGTGCCCGTGCGCTTTGAAGACGTCGATGAAGTGGTTGCGGATGGTGCGCACCGGGTTGAGCGCGTTCATCCCGGACTGCAGCACCATCGCGAAGCCGCCCTGGCGCTGCTGGCGGAGTGCTTCGTCGTCGAGGTCGCGGATGTCCGCTCCACCGAAGACGATGCTGCCCCCGTTGGTGCGCGCCGGCGGCTTCTGCAGCCGGGTGAGCGCGTAGCCGAGCGTCGACTTGCCGGATCCGGACTCGCCGACCAGACCCACGAACTCGCCCTTGCGCAGCGAGAAGGAGACGTGGTCGACGGCCTGGACGGCCGTCTGGCCGGCCGACTCGTAGACGACGGACAGGTCGCGGACGTCGAGCAGGACGTCCTGCTGGGTGGTGTCGGACGGGAGGCGCGTGGCGGCGCCGCCCCGCGCCTCCAGTCCGTCGGTGGTTGCGCCGCTCATGCGGTGACCTCCTTGCGCTTGCGGCGCGCGCCCTCGCGCAGCCGCGGGTTGGACACGGCGTCGACGCCGAAGTTGATGAGGGTGAGGCTCATCGCCAGGAGGGCGATGCAGAGACCCGGGGCGAACAGCAGGATCCACTGGCCCGTCAGGAGCGCGTTCGAGTTCTGCGCCCAGTAGAGGATCGTGCCCCAGCTGACGATCGACGAGTCCCCGAGTCCGAGGAACTCGAGCCCGGCCTCGGCGAGGATCGCGCTCGTCGCGGCACCGAAGAAGCTGCCGACGATCAAGCTCGTCATGTTCGGCAGGATCTCGCGGAAGACGATGCGCGTCGCACCGTCGCCGGAGAACTGCGCGGCGGTGACGAAGTCGCGGCTCCGCAGGGACTGCGTCTGACTGCGCAGGACGCGGGCGCCCCACGCCCAGCCGGTGACGACGATCACGGCGATGATCACCGCGATGCCGCCGTTCTGCAGGTACGCCGCGATGACGATCATGAGCGGCAGGCCGGGGATGACGAGGAAGAGGTTCACGATGAACCCGATGACCTCGGCGACCCAGCCGCGGATGTAGCCCCAGCTCAGGCCGATCGCGACGGCGACGAGCGTGGACAGGAAGCCCGCGACCGCGCCGACGAGCACGGAGACCCGGGCGCCGTAGATGAGCTGGGAGAGGACGTCCTCGCCGGCGGCGGTGGTGCCCATCCAGTGCGCCCACGTGGCGTCGGCGTTGCGCTCGAAGCCGTTCTGGCTCGCGCCGTACGGGGCGAGGAGCGGGGCGGCGATCGCCACGAGGACGAAGAAGCCGAGGATGCACAGGCCGATGCGGGCCTTGGTGTTGCTCCAGACGACGCCGAACTGGCGGGCGGCGGCGCGCCACTTGGACGGTGCCGTGGATGCTTCTCGTGTTCGAACTGCGACAGTGGTCATCGGCGCGTCCTCGGGTCCAGGACGCCGTACAGGACGTCCACGATGAAGTTGGCGATGAGCACCGACACGGTGATCATCAGGAAGAGGGCCTGCATGAGCGGGTAGTCCTGCCCGATCACGGCGTTGAACAGCAGGTAGCCGATGCCCGGGTAGCCGAACACCTGCTCGACCAGCACCGAGCCGCCGACCACGCCACCGAGCGCCAGGCCGAAGCCGGTCAGGTTCGGCAGGATCGCGTTGCGTGCGGCATACCGGACGGCGACCGTGCGACCACGGAGGCCGTTCGCCTCGGCGAAGGTGACGTAGTCGTCGCCGAGGGTGTTGATCATCGCGTTGCGCATGCCGATGATCCAGCCGCCCAGGCTCGTCACGAGGATCGTCACCGCCGGCAGGACCGCGTGCCGCAGGACGTCGCCGATGTACTCGCCGTTCCAGCCCGGGACGCTCGTCGCGGACGAGGCCCCGGTGGTCGGGAACCAGTGCAGCACGTAGCCGAGGAAGAACAGCAGCAGGAGCGCCGTCCAGAAGTACGGGAACGTCGACATGAAGGAGCCGGACAGGGTCGGGAGCGAGTCGAGCCAGGTGCCGCGCTTCCAGGCCGCGGCGACGCCGATCAGCGTGCCGATCACGAACGCCAGGATCGTGACGGTGCCGACGAGCACGAGCGTGTAGGGCAGGGCGCGGCCGACCAGCTCGCCGACGGGCTGCGGGTAGAACGTGTAGCTCGTCCCGAAGTCGAGGGTGACGACCTGGTGCAGGTAACTGACGTACTGGTCCCAGAGGTTGCCGCTGGGGACGCCGAGCTGGGCCTCGATGGCCTTCTTCGTGGCGTCGGTGACCGGGCCGTTCTGGCTGAGCTTGGCGAGCGCCGCGTCGGACGGGCTGCCCGGCATGAGACGCGGGAGCAGGAAGTTCAGCGTGACCGCGGCCCAGAGGGTCAGGACGAAGAGGACGAGTTTCTGGAGGACGTACTTCACTTGGCCTGCTCCTCCAGGATCGCCTTGCCTGCTGCACTGTCACGGAGCCGGAGCTTCGTGAAGATGAGCAGCGGTGCGGAGTCGTAGTTCTGTGGTGCCATGTACGGGTCCTCCGCGCTCGGCCAGCCGACGAACTTGCCGGTGTTGAACAGGCCCCAGAGCCCGCCGTGGTACATGCCGATCACGGGCAGGTCGTCGTACACGATCGCCTGCAGCTGGTTCAGGATCTGCTGCTGCTCGGCGCGGTCGGTCGTGCCGCGGTACTCGTCGAGCAGCTTCTGGGTGTCCGCGTTCTTGTACCGCTCGAAGTTGTTCACCGTCGACTTGCCGACCGGCTGGTAGAAGTCGCTCGACAGCAGCGAGTTGTAGGCCTGGAAGACGTCGCCGTTCCCCATGCCGCCCATCGCCATGTCGAACGTGCCGTTGTTGATGTTCTGCTGGTACCCGGCGGGCTGCGGCGCTTGGATCTGCACCTTCACGCCGATCTTCCCGAGGTCGCGCTGCACCTGCTGCGCGGCGCGGAGCCAGTCCGAGTACCCGTTCGCGGTCATCAGGTTGATCTCGAGCTGCTTGCCGTCCTTGACGAGCTTGCCGCCCTGCTGCTCGTACCCGGACTTCGCGAACTCGGCGAGGGCGCGATCGGCGTCCTGCGTGATCATGCCCTTGTCCGGGATTGACGGGTCGAGGTACCGCTCCTGGTTCGGCAGGATCAGGCCGGTCTGGCCGGCGGCGCTGAGGTTGCCCTCGGAGGCGGTCTCGGCGATGCCGTCCCGGTCGAGCGCGTACGAGATGCCCTTGCGCACGTTGACGTCGTCGTACGGCGCCTTCGTCAGGTTGGGGATGAGCCCGATCACGCCACCGGCCGGGAACCACCACGTGTTGTCGGGCGACGCGGCACCCCAGGTGCCCTTGACGTCCGAGATGAACGAGTACGCCCAGTCGTAGCCGCGCGTGACGGTGTCGAGCTGCGTGTTCGTCGCGGGGAGCACGAGGTGCTTGATCGCGATCTCGTCGGCCTGCCAGTACGTGGGGTTCTTGTCCATCGAGTACTGCTGGTCGGAGTAGTTGCCGAGCACGAACGGGCCGGTGCCGACCGGGTTCGGGTCGCGCCACGTGACCGGGTCCTTCACCCCGCCGTAGTGG
Organism: Curtobacterium sp. MCBD17_032; assembly: GCF_003234855.1. GTDB lineage: Bacteria > Actinomycetota > Actinomycetes > Actinomycetales > Microbacteriaceae > Curtobacterium. Next base: position 82,063 of record NZ_QKTO01000002.1, on the reverse strand, counting down.
TGCTCGGGGAGGATGTAGGTCGCGCCGATGATGTTGAGGCTCGGCACGTCCTCGCCCTTGAGGTGGAAGACGAGATGGTCGCCGTCCCGCTCGATGCGGTCGATGTGCTGCCAGGCACCCTTGACGTCCATCGCGGGGAACTTCTTGAGCAGGTCGAACGTGAAGACGACGTCCTCGGGGGTGAAGGGCGTTCCGTCGGACCACTCGACGCCCTTACGGATCGTCATGTCGATCGTCCGCGCGTCCGGCAGCTCCCACGAGCTCGCGAGCCACGGGGTGCCCGTGCCGTCGAGGGGGTTGATCTCGATGAGCGGCTCGTACATCCACTTGCTCGCGGTGCGGGCGTTCGGGATGTACGGGTTGAAGTTGCGGTCGAACAGCGGGTTGCCGCGGTCCGCGTTGATGAGCATCGTGTCCTTGCCGATGCTCGGATCCGGCTGGGAGCGGACCTGGATGCTGCAGCCGGTGGCCACGAGGGCCACGACGGCGAGGCCGGCGATGGCGGCGGCGATGCGGCCGCGGCGGCGGGTCGGTGTGCGCTGGCTGCGCGGTCCGTCCGGGCGCGGGTCGCGGGGCCCGCGCGTGCGCTGTGGGGGAAGCGTCATTGCTCGGTCGACCTCCGTGTCGAGTGTGTGCTGCGCTCAATGTATGCGCTTACATCACGCCGCGCAAGTACGCCGTTCCCACTCGGGGTGCCACATCCACACCGATCTGGCCGGTCAGAGCGACGGCGGGCAGCTCTCACGGAGGAGCACCTCGACCGGCAGCCGGACGGCCCGCGGCGGCCCCTCACGCGAGTCCAACCGGTCGACGATCGCCCGGACGGCGGCCCGCCCGAGGTCGCCCATCGGCTGGTGCACCGTCGTCAGGCGCGGTGAGGAGAACCGACCGGCGTCGATCCCGTCGAACCCGGTCACGACCACGTCGTCCGGCACCCGCAGCCCACGCGCGAGCACGGCGTCGAGCACGCCGAGCGCCGACTGGTCGTTCGAGCACACGATCGCCCGCGGCACCCGCTCGTCGAGCAGGGTCCGGGCGAGTTCGCGGGCCCGGACCCGTCCGAAGTCCCCGTGCACGGTGCGGACCGCGGTCGGGTCGAGTCCGTGGTCCTCGAGCGCGCGGCGGAACCCGGCCGTCCGCTCCTGGTCGTCCGGGGAGTCGACCGGCCCGGCCACGTAGGCGATCGACCGGATGCCGAGGCGCCCGATCACGTGGGCGCCGAGGGTCCGCATGCCGGCGGCGTTGTCGACGCTGATCGAGTCGAACCCCCGTGAACGCCGGTCGTCCGCCAGCACCACGACGGGGATGCGGCGGGCGACGTGCTCGAGCAGTTCGTCGGGCACCGTCTGCGCGAGGACCGCCAGGCCGTCCACACGCCCGGCGACGTCGTTGACGATGACGTCCCGGGACGGCCCACGACCGGCCGCGACCATGAGCGCCAGACCACGCTGCCACGCCTCGGTCTCGGCACCGCGGAGCACCTCGTCGAAGTACAGGTTCGAGGACGTCGGCTGGGTCACGTGCCGCCGGTCGTCGACCACCCGCACGCCACCGTCGGTGACGACGTCCGGCCGCTCGTCGGGGACGACGTCGAAGCCGGGCAACAGCAGGCCCACCACCCCGGTCCGGCGACCGGCCAGCGCGCGGGCGTTCCCCGACGGCACGTACCCGAGCGACCGGATCGCCGCCTGCACCCGGTCGCGCGTGCCCTCGCGGACGGCGTCCGGGGTGCGGAGGACCCGGGAGACGGTCGCGATCGAGACACCGGCCGCGGAGGCGACGTCGTAGACCGTGGGAGGTGCGGTGCGCTGCGGGCCCACGCCGGTCCTCCCTCGCGATCGGAGCCGTGGGCGAGCCGCCCGACGACGCCGACCATCCTAGGCAGCCCGGCTTCCTCCGGACGTGCCGGAAGGGTCTTGCGGACGGAGGCGGGCAGGACGACACTGGCCCGACCATCCGGAGAAGGGACGAGCAGATGTCACAGTCGACACCGTCCGGGCGCAGGGACGCGCACCGGCTCTCCAGCGACGAGGCCGAGGTGCGGGAAGCCCTCCTCGAGCACGACGCCGACCCGCACCTGTCGTGGGTGACCGCGCAGCTCGACGGGACGGAGGAGCGCCCGCTCGTCGAGTGACGGCTGCCGTCGGGACGGGCCGCGTCAGGCCCGTCCCGCTCCCGCGTCGAGCCGCTCCGGCGCGCCGACGATCGCCATGCCGGCACCACGGAGGCGTCGTCCCTCCTGGGCGATGAAGCCCAGCAGGCGGTCGTTCGTGCCGGCCACGTGCGCTGCGACGAGGTCCGCCGCGCGGTCGGCGTCGCCCCGCTGCACCGCGTCGAGGATGTCGCTGTGCTCCTGCCAGGCGGCGTCGCGCGCCTCCGGGGTCCGGACCTCGATCCACCGGGTGCGTTCGAGCCGGGTGAGGGCGTCCGCGACGGCGTCCGTGATGAACCGGTTGCCGCCGAGGGCCGCGAGGTCGAGGTGGAACGTCGAGCCCATCCGGATGCCGGCCTGCTGGTCCGGCGTCGGGCGGAGGGCGTCGAGGTGTGCGCGGACGGCGTCGAGGGCGTCCGGCTGGGCGCGGGCGACCGCGAGGCGCGCCGCGGCGGGCTCGAGCACCCCGCGGAGTTCGGCGAGCGAGGCGATCTCGCCGAGGTCGATCGGCGTGACCGTCCACGAGCGGCCCTCGTGCAGGATGAGCCCCTCCCGCTCGAGCCGCGACAGCGCTGCCCGCACCGGGGTGCGCGAGGCGTGGAAGCGCGCTTCGAGGCCGCGCTCCGAGATCCGCTCCCCCGGCGCGATGTCGAGCGTCAGGATCGCGGCGCGGAGGTTGTCGTAGAGCTGGGCCGTCTGCGACACGGGCGCTGCGTCGGTCGGTTCGGTCACGGGCACCCAGCGTAGTGGCCTCGTGCGCGTTGGTATACCGTTCCGGTACACCAGCCGAGACGGAGGCCACGTGACCCGCACCCCCGCCCGAGCGTGGACGATGCTCGGGCTCGGCGTCGCCGCGCAGGCCGCCGGCACGCTCGTCGTGACCGCACCCGCCCTCCTCATCCCGCACCTGCACGCGCAGGGGCTGTCCCTGACCCAGGCCGGTCTGCTGGCCGCCGCTCCCACCGCGGGCATGGTCCTCACGCTCATCGCCTGGGGAGCGGTCACCGACCGCACCGGCGAGCGCGTCGTCATCGCGGGCGGCCTCGTCCTCACCACCCTCGCGGTCGCCGGGGCATGGGTCGCCGGGGACGACCCGGCACTGCTCGGGGTCGCGTTCCTGCTCGCCGGCATGACGAGCGCCTCGACCAACGCGGCGAGCGGCCGGGTGGTGGTCGGCTGGTTCCCGAAGGACCGGCGCGGCCTCGCGATGGGGATCCGGCAGATGTCGCAGCCGCTCGGCGTGACGCTGGCCGCGGTCACGGTGCCGACGCTCGCCGAGGCGTCCGGCGTCCGGGCCGCGCTCGTCCTGCCGGTCGTGCTGTGCGCGGTGCTCGCGGTGGCCTGCACGCTCGGGATCGTCGATCCACCTCGCCCGCCTGCGGCAGCCGCCGGCCCGGCCGCCGAGAACCCCTACCGGTCGACGGGGTTCCTCTGGCGCATCCACGCGGTGTCGGTCCTGCTCGTGGTGCCGCAGTTCACGCTGTCCACGTACGGCCTGGTGTGGCTCGTGACGCTCGGGTGGTCGACGGCTGCTGCGGGCCTCCTGGTCGGCGCGTCCCAGTTCGTCGGGGCGGTCGGTCGGATCCTGGTCGGGGTGTGGAGCGACCGCGTCGGCTCCCGTGTCGGCCCGTTGCGCGTCGTGGCCGTCTCGGCGGCGGCGGTGATGGCGGTCCTCGCGCTCGTCGACGTGGCGCACCTGCCGGCCGCCGCGGTCGTCCTCGTCGTGGCGACGAGCGTCACGGTGGCCGACAACGGGCTCGCGTACACGTCGGTCGCCGAGGCCGCCGGTCCCCGGTGGTCTGGCCGGGCCCTCGGCGCGCAGAACACCGGGCAGTTCATCGCGGCGAGCGCCGTCGGCCCGGGCATCGGCGCCCTGGTCGGACTGGTCGGGTTCGCGGGGTCGTTCCTGCTGGTCGCGGCGCTGCCGGTGTTGGCCCTCCCGCTCGTGCCGCGGGTGGACCGCTCGCACGACTGACGTCCCGCGCCGGTCGTGTGACGGGGTGGCGGACGGACGGGAGGCTCGTGGCGGCGCCGCCACGAGCCTCCCGTCCGTCGCCGCGGCCGGTCAGGCCCCGGGGACCTCCGGTCCGGTGCGCCAACGCAGCAGCGCGGCGGTCGGGCCACCGCCGGGCAGCGCCGCGGCGTTGGCGTACACGACCTCGGCGTCGGTGAGCAGTGCGGCGCGGACGAGCCCGACCGCCGCCGGGACGGGTCCGAGCACCGCTGCACCGAGCGCCTGCTCCGGGGCGGTCGCGATCCAGGGCGCGGCGTCGAGGGCCAGGACCGTGCGGTCGGCGAACCCGGCGGGGTCGAGGACGACGACGGACGGCTGCGCCTGCTGGAGCGCCTCGACGACCGGGCCGAGCCCCGCGGCGACCTCGCCGTCACCGCGTCCCTCGTGGGTGCGGAGGAGGTCCTCGACGTCGTGTCGGCGCTGGGCGACGACCCGGGCGAGCGCGATGTCGACGTGCTCGCGGACGCCGTCCTCCGACGCGTCCGACGCCCGCGGGTCGATCGGCACCTCGGAGAGCAGCGGCGCGGTCGCCTTGGTCTTCGACAGCTCGGCGATGAGCAGCTGGCGCGCCCGGATGTCCCCGGCGACGACGATCAGGCGTGGTGCCAGCCGGTCGACGGCGTCCTGCACGGCGGCGGCCACCTCGGACTCGTTCTGTCGCCAGAGTTCCTCGGTGTGGTGCTGCCAGCGCAGGTGCGACCAGCCGCCGCCCTGGAACTTGTGGAGCGTGTCGGTGCGGCCCTCGACCTCCTGCTCCTCGCGCTGGTCGGGGTGGTCGACGTGCCCGAGCCGGTAGGCGCGGTAGCCGCCGCCACCACGGCCGACCTCGACGACGAGGAACGGGACGTCGAGCGGGCGGTGCGCCAGGAGCGGCACGAGGTCGGGCACGGCGCCGTGGCCGACGGACTCGGGTCCGTGCATGTGCCCGGGCAGCAGGTCACTGAGCACGAGCTCGCCGTCGTGCACCAGGACGTAGCGGCTGACCGGCGCAGGCACCCCGGGCGTCTCCTCGAGCTCGGCCATCACGGTGTCGATGACGTCGGCGTCGGCACCCGCGGCGCGGAGGGCGTCCTCGGCCTTCCGGCGCTGCAGGGCGGCGAGGTGCTGCGGGTCCTCGCGGTCCCCGGAGGCGTCGACGTACGCCCAGGTCCACGTGCCGCCGGTGGCGAGCCGCGTGCCGAGCGAACGTCCCTCGTCGGTGGCCTCGTTCGCGGTGACGGGCACGGTCAGGCCTCCTCGTCCGTGTTCGGCAGGTCCGCGGTGTCGCTCCCGCCGTCGGCCGCCGAGGCGTTCGACGACGTGACGTCGGCCGACGCGCCGGGGTCGGCCTCCGAGGACGTCGTGTACACCGTCGCATCGGCGCCGTCTCCGCCGCCGTCCGGCTGCTCGGCGGCGACGCCGTCCGGGTCGTCGGCGGCGTCGACGTCGGTCGAGTCGTCGACGAGCGCGCCCTCCAGGTCGCCGTCGTAGCCCGATGCCCGGACGGTCTCGGCGTCGTCGGTGTCGTCCGGGACCGGCTCGGACTGGCGGAACTCCTCGACGTGGGCGTTGCTGCCGTGTCCCTGGACGATGCTCTGCGCCTCGTGCGCGAGCTGGTCGTCGAGCTCCGGGTTGTGGGTGGTGTTCCCGCGTTCGCTCATCGTTGCTCCTCTCGTGGGCGTCCCACGCTCCGCGACCGCACCTGACCCCGGTCCCAGGTGCGTGCCGCGTCCTGTGGTTGGCTTGTCGCTGCACCCGATCGACGACGCACCGGGACGACGGCATCGATGCCGTCCCGGCCGCCGCCGCTCGCCACACCCGTCCCGAGCGCCCCGAGCGCGGGGCACCACGGAAGGACTGGTCGAGGTTGACCGACGCCGCACTCGACGACCTGCACGCGACGACGCCGGGTTCGGCGACACGACTGGCGCCGCGCGCCTGGCTGCACACGGACGCGCCGTCCCTGTCGCTCGCCGGGGAGTGGGACTTCCGCTGGTCGCCCGTCGCCGACGCCCCCGCCTTCGACGACCCGGACGGGTGGGGCACCCTCCCGGTGCCGTCGCACTGGGTCCTGCACGGCCACGGGTCGCCGAGCTACACGAACGTGCAGTACCCCTTCCCCATCGATGCCCCGCACCCGCCGGACGAGAACCCGACCGGTGACCACCGCCGGACCTTCACCGTGCCGGGCTCCTTCGACGGCGCCGCGCGGGTGCTCCTCCGTTTCGACGGTGTCGAGTCGCACTTCCGGGTGTGGCTCAACGGGCAGGAGGTCGGGTGGTCGACGGGCTCCCGGCTCGCGACGGAGTTCGACGTCACCGAGCTGCTCGTGCCCGGGGACAACGAGCTCCGGGTCCGCGTGCACCAGTGGTCGGCGGCGTCGTACCTGGAGGACCAGGACCAGTGGTGGCTCCCCGGGATCTTCCGTGACGTCACCCTGCTCGCGCGCCCGGTGGCACCGATCGACGACGTGTTCGTGCGCGCCGACTGGTCCGCCGTCCTCGGTGACCGGGCGAGCGCCGGGACCACCGGGTCCGGCCGCCCCGCGACGGGCACCGGGACGATCACGGTGCCGAGCATCGAGGCGACGTTCCCGGTGCGCTTCCGGGTGCCCGAGCTCGACGTCGACGTCACCTGGGCCTCCGCCGAGGACGTCGCACCGGTGACCGTCGAGGGCGTCGAGCCGTGGAGCGCCGAGGTCCCCCGCCTGTACGACGCCACGATGTCGACCGCGGGTGAGACGATCGCGCTCCGGCTCGGCTTCCGCACCGTGCAGATCGTCGGCGACCGCTTCCTCGTCAACGGCGAGCGGGTCGTCTTCCACGGTGTGAACCGGCACGAGACGCACCCCGAGCGCGGGCGGGTGTTCGACGAGGCCCACGCCCGCGCGGACTTGGCGCTCATGAAGCGCAGCAACGTCAACGCGATCCGCACCTCGCACTACCCGCCGCACCCGCGTGTGCTCGACCTCGCCGACGAGCTCGGGTTCTGGGTCGTCCTGGAGTGCGACCTCGAGACGCACGGCTTCGAGTTCCTCGGCTGGCAGGGCAACCCGTCGGACGACCCCGCGTGGGAGGACGCGTACCTCGACCGCATCGCCCGGACCGTCGAGCGGGACAAGAACCACCCGTCGATCGTGATGTGGTCGCTCGGCAACGAGTCCGGCACGGGCCGCAACCTCGCCGCCATGTCGCGATGGGTGCACGCCCGCGACGCCGAACGCCCCGTGCACTACGAGGGCGACTACACGGGCGCGTACACCGACGTGTACTCGCGGATGTACCCGACGCTGCAGGAGACCGAGTCGATCGGCGGCGGCCCGGCCACGCCCCTGCTCGGCTGCGGACCCGCCGAGGCGGCACGCCAGCGGTCGAAGCCCTTCATCCACTGCGAGTACGTGCACGCGATGGGCAACGGCCCGGGCCAGATCGCCGAGTACGAGGCCCTGGTCGACCGGTACCCACGCCTGCACGGCGGCTTCGTGTGGGAGTGGCGTGACCACGGGCTCCTCGCGCACACCGCCGACGGCACCCCCTACTACGCCTACGGCGGCGACCACCACGAGGTCGTGCACGACGGCAACTTCGTGATGGACGGCCTCGTGCTGCCGGACGACACCCCCACGCCAGGCCTCGCCGAGTTCGCGGCCGTGGTCGCGCCGGTGCGGCTGTCCGTCTCCCCGCTCGGCGGTGGGACGGCCGCGGGCGGCGGCACCGTGCTCGTCGAGAACCGGTACCACTCCGCGTCCACCGCGGGTCTCCGGTTCACCTGGACGCTGTCGCGGAACGGCGTCGTCGAGGCGTCCGGGAGGCTCGCCCCCGGTGTCGTCGCCGCGCGGGGGTCCGCCACGGTGCCGGTCCCGGCGGAGGTGCTCGCCGCGGCTGCCGCGGGCGCGACGCCGACGCACGCACCCGACGCGGGCGCGTCGGAAGTGGCCTCGCTCGCCGCCGGGGACGAGCTGTGGTTCGAGGTGGTGGCGGAGCTCGCCGGGCCGACGGCCTGGGCGGACACCGGCCACATCGTCGCACGCACCCAGACGCTCGTGGCGACCGGTCCCGACCGGGTGGTCCGACCCTCCCGCACGGGCTGGGAGGGCGACCGTCTCGGGGACGCGACCTTCACCGCTCGTGGCGACCTCGCCTCCCTCAAGGGGCACGCCGTCGCCGGCCCGCGCCTCGAACTGTGGCGCGCACCCACGGACAACGACCGCGGCGCCTCCCAGGGTGGGTACGAGACGGCGGACCCGGTGCTCACCGGCGGGGTCGGCGATCCCGATGCGCCCTCCTCTGCGTCCCGGTGGGAGGCCCGCGGGCTCGACCGTCTGACGCACCGACTCGTGTCCGTGGCACGGACCGACGACGGCCTCGTGCAGCGGGTCCGCGTCGCGGCGGCGAACAGCGGGGCCGGCGTCGAGGTGACGCACCGGTGGACCCTGACCGACGCCGGACTGCTCCTGCGGACCGATGCGGTGCCGTTCGGCGGGTGGGACGTCACCTGGCCGCGGGTCGGGGTCCGCATCGACCTGCCGGTGGAGCTGCTGTCCGAGACCGCGACGTGGTTCGGCACCGGGCCGGACGAGTCGTACGCGGACTCCTCGCACGCCGCGCGCGTCGGACGCTTCGAGGCGCCCGTGTCCGCGATGACGACGCGGTACTCGATGCCGCAGGAGACCGGGCACCGGCCGGAACTGCGGACGCTGACGGTCGGTCCGTTCACGGTGTCGACCGTGCCGGACCCGGCGACGGGGCACCGCGCCGGGTTCACCCTGACGCCGTGGACCGCGCAGCAGGTCGGGCGTGCCGGGCACCCGCACGAGTTGCCGACGCCGGACGCGCTGTACCTGTACCTCGACGACGCGCAGCACGGCCTCGGCAGCCGCGCGTGCGGGCTCGACGTGCTGCCGGAGCACCAGCTGTGGCCGAGCGCCCGGAGCTGGAGCGTGCTGCTGGCGTAGGCCGGCCGGCCGGCCGGGCCGGGCCGGCCCGGCGCCCCGCGGCGCCGGCCGTACCAGCCCAACAGGAACCCGTCCGAACCAGGGGATCCCCTGGTTCGGACGGGTTCCTGTTGTGCGCAGCCGAACGGCACCGCGCAGCCGCCGCGCGTGCGGGGCCGCCGCGCCACGGCGCAGCCGCTGCGCGCCGCGGCTCAGCCGCGCGCGAGCGCCTCGGCGGCCGCGGGGTCCGCGCCGTCGAGGAACTGCGTCAGGCGCTCGGGCTCGCCGGGTTCGTCGATCGCCTCGGCCGCGCGGCGCAGGGCGAACAGGGACCGCAGGACGCCCCGGTTCGGCTCGTGCGACCACGGCACCGGCCCGGCACCACGCCAGCCGGCCTTCCGGAGCGCGTCGAGGCCGCGGTGGTAGCCGACCCGGGCGTACGCGTAGGACTCGAGCGTGGCGCCGCGCTCCCACGCCTCGTCGGCGAGCAGCGCCCACGCCAGGCTCGACGACGGGTGCGACACCACCACCGAGGAGACGGGCGCGTTCGACCGGAGGAGCGCGTCCACCTCGGGTTCGGCGGGCAGCAGGGTCTCGGGGTTCGTCGAGGGGTTCGGGAGCAGGTTGTCCGGCATGCCCGCCACGCTACTTGAGCCGTCGCCTACTTCAGCGGGTCGTTGCCCCAGTTCATGAGCGAGTAGCGCCACTTGGTGTCGGTCGCGTCGCCCGAGGGCCGCTGCTCCGAGTGCCGGGCGACGTACCCGACGACCTTGCGCATGTGTGCGTAGTCCTCGTCGGTGAGGTCGCCCTGCTTCTTCTGCAGGATCGCCACGATGTGCCGGCCGGACTCGTGCCCGGTGGACTCGGTCGCGCCGTCCTTCTTCTGCCCGACGGACTTCGACTCGTCGGTGTCCAGCCACTTCTCGAGCTGGGACGCGGTCATGTTCACCGCGTCGTGGAAGTCGTCCCGCGTCTGCTTCTCGTCGTCAGCCATGCCGGACATCTTGCGCGCGCCGACTGCACGGCCGTACGGTGAGGCGTACCCCGTCATCGCTCCGGGGTCGCGGTGCGGGACGACCGGCCGACGGCACGGGCGACGGCCACGGGGATCCCCGACGGAAACGGTGCGGCATTGCGCGAGATCACCGGCACTGCGCCGCAGCAGCAGCTGTCCCTGCGCTGACACCGTGACCTCGCCCGCCCACCGGTGGGACCGCCGCCCGAGCGGCTGACGGTGTCGTGCGCCCGCACGATCTCCGGAGGCATCCGCATGCCCATCAGTCCGTCCGTCGTCCTGCACGACGTCTCCTTCGCGTGGCCCGACGGCACCGTCGCGCTCGACCGCATCACCGCCGCGTTCGGTCGCGGCCGCACCGGTCTGGTCGGCCGGAACGGAGCCGGCAAGTCGACCCTCGTCCGCCTCGTCACCGGTCAGCTCGTCCCCACCGCCGGTTCCGTCGAGACGACGGGGGCCGTGGACCACCTGCCGCAGCGGCTCGTCGGAGCCGCACCGCACCTCCCGTCCGGAGCAGGCACCGCCGTGCCGTCCGGTCTGGAGGCCCGTCCCGGCCCTCCGCGGACCGTCGCGGACCTGCTCGGGGTCGGTGCGCAGGTCACGGCGCTCCGTGCCGTCCTCGCCGGGAACGCGACGCCGGACGACTTCGAGGTGGTCGGCGAGGACTGGGACGTCGAGGACCGGGCCGGAGCGGCCTTGGCCGCCCTCGACCTCGGTCCGCGAGCGACTCTCGGCGCTGCCGACCTCGACCGCCCCGTCGGGACGCTGTCGGGCGGTCAGGCGGTGCTCGTCGCGGTCGCGGGGATCCGTCTCCGCGCGCGTCCGATCGCGTTCCTCGACGAGCCGACGAACAACCTCGACCGCCGAGCGCGGGCGGCCCTGCTCGCGCTGATCGACGACTGGCGCGGCACACTCGTCGTCGTGAGCCACGACCGGGAACTCCTGGAGCACGTCGACGAGGTCGTCGAGCTCCGCGACGGCGCTCTGACCGTGTTCGGCGGCACGTTCTCGGCGTACGAGGAGCACCTCGCCGTGCAGCAGGCCGCCGTCGAACGGGAGGTCCGGGTCGCCGAGCAGCGGTACCGTGCCGAGAAGCGGCAGCGGATCGAGGCCGAGACCTCCATCGCGCGACGTGCGAAGGCAGGGGCCGCGTCCGCCACGTCCATGCCGAAGATCCTGGCGAACGAGCGGCGGAAGCAGGCTGAGGCGACCGCCGGGCGGCTCCGGTCCGGACATGCGTCGGCCGAGGCGGTGGCGTCCGCGACGGTACGGGAGGCCGGCCGCCGGGTCCGACAGGACGAGACACTGCACGTCGAGTTGCCCGACCCCGGCGTGGCCGCGTCGCGGCGGATCGCGACGATCACCGTGCGCGGTCGGGACGCGGTCGTGCAGGGACCCGAGCGCCTCGCCCTCGTCGGCGACAACGGCGTCGGCAAGACGACCCTGTTGGAACAGCTCGTCGGGCTCACGACGGCACGGGAACACCCGCTCCCCGACACCGGCGCGGTCGCCCACACCGACCGGGTCGGGTACCTCCCGCAGCAGAAGGACACCCTCGACGACGACGCGACGGTCCTCGAGAACGTGCAACGCGCAGCGCCGGCCGTCCCGGTGCCAGAGCTGCGGAACCGGCTCGCGAGGCTGCTCGTCCGCGGGGACACCGTCGACCGGCCGGCGGGATCGTTGTCCGGCGGGGAGCGCTTCCGGGTCGCACTGGCCGGTCTCGTCCTCGCGGATCCGCCGCCGCACCTGCTCGTGCTCGACGAGCCGACGAACGACCTCGACCTGTCGAGCGTCGACCAGCTCGTCGCGGCCCTCCGGTCGTTCCGCGGTGCGCTCGTCGTGGTGAGTCACGACGAGCGGTTCCTCGGGGGACTCGGGCTGACGTCGCGGATCGAACTCGGCTGAGGCTCGACCGGCGGACCGGGCGGGCCGGCCTCGGCCACGCGGCGTCGCGGGACGCTCGCGTGGCCGAGGCTCGTCGTGGCAGCGCCGTCAGCGTCGCCGCGACGGCCGGATCGACAGCATCTCGACCGTGCCACGCTCCGGCAGCTCGACCACGGTGCGGACCGCGTCGGCGACGTCCTCCGGCGCGAGGTAGTAGTCCGTGTCGTACTCCTCACCGAGCTTCTCGGTGAGGGCCCGCTGCATGTCCGAGTCGGTGCGGCCCGGGTGCACGCTCGACACCCGCACGCCGTTCGCGCGTTCCTCCTCGCGCAGGGCGTCCGTGAAGGCCCGGAGCGCGAACTTCGACGCCGCGTAGACCCCGCCGCCCGGACCGGCCGTGAAGCCGGCGCCGCTGTTGATCGTCACGACGAGACCGCGGGCGGCACGGAGGCCGGGCATCGCCACGCGGGTCAGTTCCGCGACCGCGAAGACGTTCGTGGCGAAGACGGCCTCCCAGGTGTCCCGCGGGGTGTCCGCGATGCGGGTGCCCTGCTCGACGCCGGCGGAGTGCACGAGCACGTCGATCCAGCTCGGCACGGCCGGCAGGTCCCCGGCGCCCAAGTCGCCGACGAAGGGCTCCGCGCTCGGCAGCTCGGCGACGACGGCGGCGACCGCGTCGGCGTCGCGCCCGCCGACGAGCACGTGGTGCGTCCGGCCCAGGTCGGCCGCGATCGCACGGCCGATGCCGCGGGTCGCTCCGGTGACGAGCGCGACCGGACGGTCGTTCGCGGCGGTGGGGACGGAGACGGGAGGCTCGGTGTCGGTCACGCAGGCAAGCCTACGGAACCGTCACCGAGCCTCCCGGACAGGACGCGCTCGCGCGCTGTGCTCACTCGTCCTTGGTCTCGCCGGCGCTCTGCCGGATGCGGATGCCCTGGAGGACGTCCTCGGCGCGCTTCTCGTCCTGCTTCTCGGTCTGTCGGGTGTCGCGCTCGGGGAGCTGGATGTCCTCCTCCGCCTTGATGCCGGCCTGCAGCTCGCGGCCGCGCTCGATCTCGGCGTCGAACTCGGCTCCGAAGAGCAGTGCGTTGTTCGTGATCCAGATCCAGAGGAGGAAGACGATCACACCACCGAGCGAGCCGTACGTGGCGTTGTAGTTCGAGAAGTTCCCGACGTAGAACCCGAAGCCGACGCTCGCGATGATCCAGATGAGCAGCGCGAGGACCGACCCGCCGCTGACCCACGTGAACTTCGGCTGCTTGACGTTCGGCGACCAGTAGTAGAGCACCGCGACGATGACGATCGCGATGACGAGCAGGATCGGCCACTGCACGATGGACAGCACCAGCGCTGCGGCGTCGCCGAGTCCGATGAGGTCGCCGAAGCTGCGGGCGAGCGGCCCGGACACGAGGGCCAGCAGACCGATGACGAGCAGGACCACGGTTGTCAGCGTGACGCCGAGCATGGTCGGACGGAGCTTCCAGATCGGGCGGCCCTCACGCACGTTGTAGATGCGGTTCATCGCGCGGCCGAACGCGCCGACGTAGCCGGAGGCCGACCACAGGGCGCCGAGGAGACCGACGATGAACGTGACCGGCGCCGCGGGCGAACGGACCAGGCCCTCGACGGGGCCCTGCAGGAGGTTCGCGACGTCCTGGGAGCCGATGTTGCCGATGACCTGCAGGAGGGTCTTGATGGTCGCCTGCGGGTCGCCGAACAGACCGAGGATGGACACGACCGCCAGCAGTCCCGGGAAGAGCGCGAGCACGGAGTAGTACGTCAGGCCGGCCGCGAGGTCCGTGCACTGGTCGCTGGTGAACTCCCGGAGGGTCTTCTTCAGCGTGTAGACGAACGTCGGCTTCGTCAGGTCGGTGGGTGAGTCCGGCTTGCGCGGGTCGTCCGCCGCCGGCTTCTCTGCTTCCTTCGCCATGGTCAGCCCTTCGCCGCCTTCTTCATCCGCTTGATCGACTTCCCCGCCCACTTCGCGTCCTTCTTCCGACGCTTCTCCGCGGCTTCGCGCTCCTGGTACACCGGGTTGCCCGTCGGGTCCTTGCGTGCGAAGACGGGGACGCCCTTCGACTTGCCGTCCTTGCCGACCTTCACCGGCTTGAACACCGGCACGGGGGCGGGCTCGCGGAGCGCCGCGAGGCGACCGGCGGGGGTGTTCCCGATCCGGACGCCCACGACGATCGCCGCGACACCGGCCGCGGCCGTCATCGCGACCGCGACGAGGGGCGTCGGGTCGTGGTGCCAGCGCTGCTTGGTCTTCGCGACGGCCAGGCGCGTGCGCGCGGGCACGTCCGCCTTCTGCCGGATGCGGTCCACCGTCTCGGTGATCCGCTCCCGGGTGCGCACGTTCGCGAGCTCGAGCTCGGGGAGGGAGTCGTTGGGCATGCATCCTGAGTACACGCTCCGGACCGAGCGCACTCGCGGAACGCGCTCCGGTGGAGTCGTCGATCCGTCGATCCGTCGATCGCAGCCGCCGCCCGCCCGCCAGCACGTCCGGCAACGCGTCCAGCAGAACCGGCCTACCGTCCCCGTCATGCTGTTCCGGGACGTCGCAGAGGGCATCCACCGCCTCGAGCTCGCACACACCAACACCTACCTGGTCGAGACCGGGGACCGACTGCTCGTCGTCGACGCCGGGCTGCCCGCGGTCTGGCCGCACCTGCAGCTCGCCGTGCACGACCTCGGGTACGCCCCCGACCGGGTGGAGGCCCTGCTGCTCACGCACGGGCACTTCGACCACGTCGGCACGGCCGCCCGGATGCACCGCGACTGGGGCACCCCCGTGTACGTCCACCCGGGCGACCGGGACCTCGCCGCGCACCCGTACTCGTACCGGCCGGCGGTGAACCGGTTCGGCTTCGTCCTGACGCACCCGGGCGGACTGCGGCCCCTCGGACGGATGCTGCTGGCGGGTGCCGCGACGGTCGACGGCATCGACGAGGTCGAGCTCATGGAGTCCCGCGCCGAGACCCCGGGGAACCCCTGGATCATCGAGACGCCCGGTCACACGGACGGACACGTCGCGCTGCACTTCGCCGACCGGGACGCCGTCATCGTCGGGGATGCCCTCGTCACGCTCGACCCCTACACCGGCGGCATCGGTCCGCGGATCGTCGCGCCGGCGGCCACGGCGGACGTCGACACCGCGGTGGCGTCGCTCGACCTGCTCGTCGACACCGAGGCGCGGCACGTCCTGCCCGGGCACGGGCCGTCGTGGTCCCGCGGTGTCCGCGCGGCCGTCGAGCAGGCGCGCCGGGTGGCCGGCGCGGCCTGACGCGCGCGGGTCAGTGCGTGAAGGCGAACCCGATCAGGGCCATCGTCACGACGGCACCCGCGACGTAGTTGATCCAGAGGAACCGCTTCCACCCCGCGTTCGCTGCCTCGGCCCCGGCATCGGTGACGTTCCACCACGGCAGCACGTTGAGCGCGTACGGCACGACGACGACCGCCGCGATCGGCCCCGGGAACGCCGAGAACAGCAGCGCGACGCCGGCGACGAGGTACGCCACGAAGGCCAGCCGCACGGTCGCCCGGGCCCCGATGACGGTCGCCACGGACCCGATCCCCGCGGCCCGGTCGGCGAGCACGTCCTGCACCGCTCCGAACGCGTGCGAGGCCACGCCCCACAGGAAGAACGCGACGCACACGGCGACGAGCTGCCCGGTCCAGTGCGGCCCGGCGAGCGCGAGTCCGAACACGGCGGGTGAGACGAAGTGTGTGGACGAGGTGAGCGAGTCGAGGAACGGCTTCTCCTTGAACCGCAGCCCCGGTGCCGAGTAGGCGACGACCGCGAACACGCTCACCGCGAGGACGAGCCACGACCACGGTCCGTTCCCACTGGCGGCCCCGAGCAGCGCGAGCGCGACGAGGAACGGCACGTTCGTGACCACGACGGCCCACAGCGTGGCTCGGTGCACGCTCCGGTCGAGCAGCGCGCCCTCGACCCCGCCCTTGCGCGGGTTGCGCAGGTCGGACTCGTAGTCGAACACGTCGTTGATGCCGTACATCGCCAGGTTGTACGGCACGAGGAAGTACACGACCCCGACGAGGAACGCGACGAGCGAGAACCCGCCCCCGCCCGCGATGCCGACGCCGCTGCCGAGCAGGTAGGCGGCCCCGAACGGGTACGCGGTGTTCACCCAGCTGATCGGGCGCGACGAGACGAACAGGGCGCGGAGGGTGGACGGCCTGGAGGCGCTGCTCGCGGTCATGGGGTGTCCTCCGGGGAGCGGGACGGCTGGGACGGGCGTTCCGACCGTACCGGTCGGTCGAGCAGGACCCAGCAGCTCGGCAGCAGCAGGACCGCCCCGATCGCGTAGGCGAGGTCCTCGACGGGGAACAGCCCCACCCGTGCACCGAGGACGAGCGCCGGGTCGTAGGCGACGATGCCCAGCCCGACGATCACGTTGTTGAAGACGCAGGTCATGACGATCAGCGCGACACCGGCCACGACGGCGCTGACCACCGCGGCGCGACGACCGCGCGACCCGGACGGTGCGCCCGTGCCGTCACCGGCGGCCGCCCGCACCGACCGGGTGCCGCCCCGGGTCCGGCGTGCGGTCACCACTCCCGCGACGACCGCGACGAGCACCGCGGTCCCGAGGAACGGCACCGCGAGGAGCGCGTACGTGCCGGCCCCGGTCACGCCGGATCCCCCGTCCGGCGGCGGCCGGTGGTGGCCCCGCGCCCGGTGTCCTCCGGGCCGACGGCCTCGCGACCGGCGGCACCGCGACGCTCGTCCGGGTCGCCCGGCCCGGCGCGTCGCGTCGCGAGCCGGTCGACGACGGGCCGCACGGCACCGAACAGGTCCATCGTCGTCCAGCACAGCAGGACCAGGAAGAAGAACTCCTCGAGCGGGACCTCCGGGGCGAGGAGCACGCCCGTCAGCACCGGCGTCGTGCCGATGAAGAAGATCCCGAGGTGCACGCCGGCGACGTCCCACACCATGAAGAACACGAGCCCGATCGCCATGACCACGGCGGCGCGCAGCGGGGCATGCCAGAAGAACAGCCGGTGGCGGGCGTCGAGCACCGCGACCCCGGCGATCGAGACGAGCAGGCCGGCCAGGTACAGCCCCGGCATCAGCCCGTCGTCCGGAGCGGCGGTGCGTCGGCGGACCGCGGGAGCGGGGTCGGCAACGGCTCGGTCGAGGTGTCCCCGTGGATCCGCTTGAGCAGGACCTCGGCGCTGATGAGGCACATCGGCAGGCCGATGCCCGGGATCGTCGAGGCGCCGACGTAGTAGAGCCCGCCGACCTTCGTGGACGCGTTCTTCTCGCGGAAGAACGCACTCTGCGTCAGGGTGTGGGCCGGGCCGAGCATCGAGCCGTTCCAGGCGTTGAGGTCGTCGGCGAAGTCCTGCGGCCCGATCGTCCGGCGGACGAGGATCCGGTCGCGCAGGTCCGCGACACCGGACCGTTCGGCGATGACGTCGATCGCGCGGTCTGCGATGGCCTCGACCTCGGCGTCCCCCGCGCCGTCGATCCCGCCCTTGCCGATGGAGACGTCGGCGGGCAGCGGCACGAGGACGAACAGGTTGCTCTGCCCCTCGGGCGCGACCGAGTCGTCGGTGAGCGAGGGCGCACAGACGTAGATCGAGGCCGGGTCCGGGACGTGCCGGTCCGCCCCGAAGATCGCGCCGAAGTTCGCCTTCCAGTCCGCGGTGAACACCAGCGTGTGGTGCAGCAGCCCGGGGACCTCGCCCTCGACGCCGAGGTAGACGAGGACGGCCGAGGGACCGGGGTCGCGCTTCTGCCAGTGCTCCGCGTCGTGCGTCCGGTGCTCCTGCTCGAGGAGCTCCATCTCGGTGTGCCGGAGGTCCGCCGCGCTGACGACGAGGTCGGCGTGCTCGACGTGCTCCGCGCCGTCCTGGTCGTGCCATGCGACGCCGGTGGCCTGGCCGTCGTCGACCACGATGCGGGACACGGTGGCGCCGGTGGTGATCGTCGCGCCCTCGGCGCGTGCGACCCGCTCGACGGCGGAGATGAGCGCGCTGATGCCGCCCTTCGGGTAGAGCACACCGTCGGCGAGGTCGAGGTGGCTCATCAGGTGGTACATGCTCGGCGCCGCGTAGGGGCTCGTGCCGAGGAACACCGCCGGGTACCCGAGGATCTGCCACAGCCGTCGGTCCCGTACGGCGGACGCGGCGAACGAGGACAGCGGCTGGACGAGCAGGCGGGCGAGCTTGCCCACCCGCTTCAGGACGTCGGGGGCCGCGAGCTTCGTGAGGTCCTGGAACGTGCCGTACAGGAACCGGCGGACGGCCATCTCGTACGTGTCGGCCGCGGAGTCGAGGTACTTCGCCATCCTGGCGCCGGCACCGGGCTCGATCGACTCGAACAGCGCGATGTTCTCCTCGCGCGAGGCCCGCAGGTCGATCGGCTCGTCGTGCCCCTCGGTGTAGACGCGGTACCCGGGGTCCAGCACCTGGAGGTCGAGCTGCTCGTCGGCACTCGTGTCGAGCAGCCGGAAGAAGTGGTCGAAGACCTCGGGCATGAGGTACCAGCTCGGGCCGGTGTCGAACCGGAAGCCGTCCTGCTCCCACGAGCCGGCACGACCGCCGAGCTGGGTGCGCTGCTCGAGGACGGTCACGGCGAAACCGTCCCGGGCGAGCAGGGCGGCGGCGGCGAGGCCGCTGATCCCGCCGCCGATGACGACGGCCCGGCGGACGGGCACGGCCCGTCCCGGAGTCGGTCCGGTCGTCGGACGGGAGGCGGTGGTCGGGCTCATGACGAGCCTCCAGTCTGCGGGGCGGGTGATGCGGTGACGGGCGGTGCGGTCCGGGCGGACAGCGTGCCCCGCCGGGCGAGGACGCGCGCGGCGAGGCGGGCCTTGACGGGGTTCGGGACGCGGACGCGCGAGGTGACGAGCCGGTCCGCCGGGGTGGCGGCGATGCGGTCGTTGAGTTCCTGGAACAGGGCGTGGGCGAGGGCGACCGCGGGGCGGGCGTCCTTCGGCAGGAGCGGCACGGTGCGGGCGGCGCGGTCGAGGTCGGCCTGGACGTCGGCGACGAGCCGGTCCTTCGTGGCCTCGTCGAAGCTGCGGACGTCGACGCCGGGGAAGTACGAGCGGCCGAGCACCTCGAAGTCGGCGTGCAGGTCGCGGAGGAAGTTGACCTTCTGGAACGCGGCCCCGAGGGCGCGGGCCCCGTCGACGAGCACGGCGTCGTCGAAGGTCGGTCGTCCGGCCCGGTACACGAAGGCGCGGAGGCACATCAGCCCGACGACCTCGGCCGAGCCGTACACGTAGGTGTCCAAGGACGCCTGGTCGTGCTCGGTCTGCTCGAGGTCCATCCGCATCGACGCGAAGAACGGCCGGGTGAGTTCCGGCCCGAAGCCGGTCGTCCGGGCGGTCCGCGCGAAGGCGTGGACGACGGGGTTGACCGAGAAGCCGAGGTCCATCGCCCGCTCGGTGTCCTGCTCGAGTTCGTCGAGGACCGTCCGCGCGAGCGCAGGTGCGAGTCCGGCCTCGGTCGCGGGGCCGTCCACGACCTCGTCGGCGACCCGGACGAGGGCGTAGACGTTCCGGATGTGCTCGCGGGTGTCCTTCGTGAGCAGTCGGCTGGCGAGGCCGAACGACGTCGAGTACCGGCTGATGACGACGCTCGAGGCGGCCTCGGCGGTGGCGTCGTAGAGCGGGAGGCGGTCCGGGGTGGTGCTCGACGTCACCGGACGCGCTCCACGAGCTCGGTGACGAGCCCCGCGAGTCGCGCGCCGAGCTCGTCCGGCAGTGCGGCCAGCTCGGCGCGGGCCAGTGCGGTGTGCTCGCGGATGTGGTCGAGGGCCGCGTCGCGCGCGCCGCACTCGACGAGGAGGGCGCGGAGCCCCGCGGCCCGCTCCTCGGTGAGGTCGGGGTCGCCGAGGTAGGGCGCCAGCTCCGGCCAGCAGTCGGTCGTCGCCGCGTAGGCGATGAGCATGGTGCGCTTGCCCTCGCGGAGGTCCCCGATCGCGGTCTTGCCGGTCGAGCCCTCGTTGCCGAAGACCCCGAGCAGGTCGTCGACGATCTGGTACGCGATGCCGATCTCGCGGCCGAACGCCCCGAGCGAGGCGACGACGATCTCGGGCGCCCCGGCGAGCACGGCGCCGGACTGCAGCGGCGCCTCGAAGCTGTACACACTCGTCTTCGCGCGTTCCATCTGGAGCACCTCGGCAACGGTCGGCATGACGCCGAGCGCGAGGTCGACGTCGGCCATCTCCCCCGCGGCGCTGGCGAACACGGCGTCGTCGAACAGGTCGAGCAGCCGGGAGCGTCGGGCACCGGTGACGCCGCTCGCCTCGATGAAGCGCGGGGCGGCCGCGAGCGCGAGGTCACCGGCGATGACGGCAGCGCTCGTCCCGCGGTGCTCGGCGGTCGGCAGCGGGAGCCCGCCGGTCGTCGCGGTGTCGCGGAACGACCCGGCCACGTTCGGCCGACCGCGGCGGGACCAGTCGCGGTCGATGACGTCGTCGTGCACGACGAGCGCGGTGTGCAGCAACTCGTACGCGGCGGCGACCTGCGCGGCAGCGCGGATGTCATCACCCCCGAGGGCCGTGTACGAGGTGAGCACCATGCGCGGCCGGAAGCGCTTGCCGCCCATGCTCGCCTTGCGGAGGACGCGCCACAGTTCCTCGGACGGACGGCCGAACGCGGCGGCCCGGGCGCTCGACGCCGTGAAGAAGTGCTCCAGGCACTCGTCCACCAGCGCGAGGTCGATGTGCGCCACGGTGGCCGCTTCCTCGGTCATTGGCCTAATCTATCGAGGCAGATGAGCCTTTTCCCGGAAACCGTTGTCCTGCTCGACGAAGACCGTACCCCGATCGGTACTGCCGACAAGTTCACGGTGCACACAGACCACACGCCCCTCCACCTCGCGTTCAGCTGCCACGTGCAGAACGCGGCCGGTGACGTGCTCGTCACGCGTCGCGCCCTCGTCAAGAAGACGTGGCCGGGCGTGTGGACGAACTCGTTCTGCGGGCACCCCGGCCCGGACGAGTCCTTCGAGGACGCCATCGCCCGGCGCGCCGACCGGGAACTCGGGCTCGCGGTGCACAGCGTCGAGCTGGTGCTGCCGGACTTCCGCTACCGCGCGGTCGACGCCTCCGGGATCGTCGAGAACGAGGTCTGCCCGGTGTTCCGTGCCGTGGCCGACGCCGATCCGCAGCCAGCGGACGACGAGGTGTCCGAGTGGGTGTGGCTGTCGGAGGAGAAGCTCCGCCAGGCCGTCACCGCCGCGCCCTTCGCGTTCAGCCCGTGGCTCGGGTGGCAGCTCGCCGAACTGCCGCTCGACGCACTCGCCCGGCGGTAGCCCAGACCCGGACGACCGGTCCGACCCGGACGACCCGTCCGGCCCGCACGGCGGTGTCGTCGGCCCCACCGGCACGGACACCGCGTCGCCGCGCGCCCCGCGACGGCGCAGCGGCGCGGTGACACCCCGTGCCGACGACCCACCATGAGCGCGCCTGACCCGCGGACCGACGCCGAGCCGGCCGGGAGGCGCGGGTCGGCACCGCCACGCGCCTCCCGGCCAGGGCCGCCGCACCCCTCAGCTGGCACGCACCCGGGAGCCGTGCATAATGATCTGGCTCGGGATGTGAACGTGCACATGGGCGTGCTGCGGGCCCGAGCGGGAGAGAGCAACGATGGCGACCACGCGGGCAGAGCAGCCGCGGTCCCCCAGCATCCGTGACGTCGCGCGGGTGGCTGGCGTCTCGCACCAGACCGTCTCGCGGGTGCTGAACAACTCTGACGCGATCCGGGCCGAGACCCGTGACCGGGTCGTGGCCGCCATGGAGGAGCTGCAGTACCGGCCGAACCGTGCCGCCCGCGCCCTCGTCACGAGCCGGACGCGGACGATCGGCGTCCTCACCGCGCAGCGGTCGCACTACGGCCCGACCGTGACCCTGCAGGCCATCGAGGACGCGGCGGTGCTCCGCGGGTACTCCGTGACGACCGCGAACATCGCCGAACCGACCGACGCGGCCGTCCGCGACGGGCTCGGGCACCTCCTCGACCAGGACGTCGAGGGCATCGTCGTCATCGCCCCGCAGCAGCGGGTGTTCGACCTCATCGAGGAACTCGGCGTCCGCACCCCGTACGTGACGATGCGCTCGAGCGTCGGCGAGGACCCGACGGCGCTCTGGGTCGACCAGATGGAGGGCGCCCGACTCGCCACCGCCCACCTCCTCGACCTGGGCCATGAGTACGTCCGGCACATCGCGGGACCCCAGGACTGGATCGAGGCGGACGCGCGGATGCAGGGCTTCCTGCGCGAGATGTCCGATCGCGACAAGCCCGTCCAGCCCCCGGTCCTCGGCGACTGGACGGCGGACTTCGGCTACCACGCGGGCCGCGAACTGCTCCGGTACCGGGACTGCACCGCGGTGTTCTGCTCGAACGACGCGATGGCGCTCGGCGTGATGCACGCCGCTCGTTCGTACGGGCTCGACGTCCCCGGCGACCTGTCCGTGGTCGGCTACGACGACATCCCGGAGGCGAAGCACTTCTGGCCGCCGCTGACCACCGTGCAGGTCGACTTCGCCGAGCTCGGACGCCGGAGCGTGGACATCCTGCTGCCGAGCGCGGACGACCTGCTCCGCCCGATCGACATCGTCCCGCAGCTCGTCGTCCGCGGCTCGACTGGGGCACCACGGCACCGCTGAACCGATCGGTCTGTCCCCAGCCCGAGGGGCGTCCGAGCCGCTGCGCGCGGAAGTGCCCGCAGCGTTACCGAATCGCGACCGGTCCGAATTGACAGCCCGGGCGCGCCTGTGCGTAGGATTACCTCCGTTCCTCGATGTGACCGTTCACATGGCCCGTCACACGGGGGACACCCGGACGCGACAACGAAGTCCGCACGCACCCTCGTGCCCTTCGGATGCCGCAGCTGTTCCACCGAAGGACTGCCGCATCGCAGCGGCAGAAGGAGATGCACCGTGGCGTCAACCCCACAGGGTCACGACCCGATCGCGAGCGGGTTCGAGACCCGTTCGATCACCGCTCCCGAGACGATCCTCGAGATGCGTTCCATCACCAAGGAGTTCCCTGGTGTGAAGGCGCTGTCCGACGTCTCGCTGAGCGTCCGCGCCGGCGAGATCCACGCGATCTGCGGCGAGAACGGCGCTGGCAAGTCCACGCTGATGAAGGTGCTGTCGGGCGTCTACCCGTACGGCACGTACGAGGGCGAGATCGTCTACGAGGGCGAGGAAGTCCGCTTCTCGAACATCAAGCAGTCCGAGCAGGCCGGCATCGTCATCATCCACCAGGAGCTGGCGCTCATCCCGGAGCTCTCCATCACGGAGAACCTGTTCCTCGGCAACGAGCCGGGCCGCTTCGGTCGGATCGACTGGACCGCCGCGCAGCTCCGCGCGCAGGACCTGCTCGCTCGCGTCGGCCTGGCGGACGACCCGGACACGCAGATCAAGAACATCGGTGTCGGCAAGCAGCAGCTCGTCGAGATCGCCAAGGCCCTGCACAAGGACGTCAAGCTCCTCATCCTCGACGAGCCGACCGCCGCGCTGAACGAGAACGACTCCCAGCACCTCCTCGACCTCATCGTCGGGTTGAAGGCCAAGGGCATCTCGAGCATCATCATCAGCCACAAGCTCAACGAGATCGAGCAGATCGCCGACGAGATCACGATCATCCGTGACGGCAAGACCATCGAGACGCTCAACGTCAAGGCGGACGGCGTCAACGAGGACCGCATCATCCGCGGCATGGTCGGCCGGTCGCTCGAGTCCCGCTTCCCGGACCGCACCCCGAAGATCGGCGAGACGTTCTTCGAGGTCCGCAACTGGACCGTGCAGCACCCGCTCGACTCGTCGCGCCTGGTCTGCAAGGGCTCGAACTTCCACGTCCGCCGGGGCGAGATCGTCGGCTTCGCGGGCCTGATGGGCGCCGGTCGCACCGAGCTCGCGATGAGCCTGTTCGGTCGCTCGTACGGCACCTGGCTCGACGGCCAGATCATCAAGGACGGCCGCGAGATCAAGGTCACGAACGTCCAGCAGGCGATCGACAACGGCCTCGGCTACGTGTCGGAGGACCGCAAGGCCCTCGGCCTGAACCTGCTCGACACCGTGAAGCGCTCGACGGTGGCCGCCGACCTGAAGAAGATCTCCAAGGGCGGGGTCGTCGACTCCCTCGAGGAGTACTCGGTCGCCGAGAAGTACCGGAAGATGCTCCGCACGAAGGTGCCCTCGGTCGAGGACAACGTCGGCAAGCTCTCCGGCGGCAACCAGCAGAAGGTCGTCCTGTCGAAGTGGATGTTCACCGACCCCGACCTGCTCATCCTCGACGAGCCCACCCGCGGCATCGACGTCGGTGCGAAGTTCGAGATCTACGGGATCATCCAGCAGCTCGCGGCCGAGGGGAAGGGCATCATCCTCATCTCGTCCGAGCTCCCCGAACTCCTCGGTCTCTCCGACCGGATCTACACCATCTTCGAGGGCCAGATCACCGCTGACCTCCCGGCCGAACAGGCCGATCCAGAAACGCTCATGCGCAGCATGACGTCCGCGCGGAAGGGCGCCACCGTCTCATGAACAACCTGAAGCTGCTCTTCGGCAAGGGCAACAGCATCGGCCAGTACGGCATGGTCATCGCGCTCATCGCGATCCTGGTCTTCTTCTCGGTCACGACGAACGGGCTCATCCTCGAGCCGACGAACGTGATCAACCTGTTCCTGCAGTACTCCTACATCCTCATCCTGGCGCTGGGGATGGTCATGGTGATCATCGCCGGCCACATCGACCTGTCGGTCGGTTCGGTCGCGGCGGTCGTCGGCATCGTCGTGGCGCAGTCCATGGCGGTCTGGAACTTCCCGGTCTGGGCGGCGATCATCCTCGGCCTCGCCGTCGGTGCACTCATCGGTGCCTGGCAGGGCTTCTGGGTGGCGTTCGTGAAGGTCCCGGCCTTCATCGTGACCCTCGCGGGCCAGCTCATCTTCCGCGGTGCGAACCAGATCATCGGCTCGTCCACCTCGGTCCCCGTCCCGGACGCGTACACGCCGATCGGTGCCGGCTTCCTCGGTGACTTCGGTCCCGACTTCGGCTTCAGCAACGGCACGCTCCTGATCGGGCTCGCCACGATCATCGCGCTCATCGTCATCGAGGCCCGCGGCCGTGCCCGCCGCAAGAAGATGCACGCCGACGTCCCGCCGCTGTGGGTCTCGATCACCCGCACGGGCATCCTCGTCGCCGTCACGCTCTTCGCGACCTACCTGTTCGCCGCCGGCCCGGTCGGCACCTCGGTCCCGATCGTCGCGATCATCCTCGGTGTCCTGACGATCGTCTACGGCTTCGTCACGAAGAACACGATCTTCGGCCGCCAGGTCTACGCCGTCGGTGGCAACGCCAACGCCGCCGTCCTGTCCGGTGTCTCCGCGAAGAAGGTCAACTTCTTCGTCATGATGAACATGTCGGTCCTCGCCGCGATCGCCGGCATGGTCTTCGTCGGCTACTCGGGCGCCTCGGGCCCCGCGGACGGCACCGGCTGGGAGCTCGACGCGATCGCGGCCGTGTTCGTCGGTGGTGCCGCCGTCGCCGGTGGTGTCGGCACGATCTCCGGCTCGATCATCGGTGGTCTCGTGATGGCGCTGCTGTCCAACGGCCTGCAGCTCATGGGCCTCGAGTCGAACAAGGTCCAGATCATCCGCGGTCTCGTCCTGCTCGTCGCCGTCGCCTTCGACGTCTACTCGAAGTCGCAGGGCCGCCCGTCGCTGATCGGCGGCATGATGCGGCAGTTCCAGCGCAAGGACACCGAAGAGAACACGGTCGGTGCGCAGCAGCCGCGCTCGATCGAGGACCAGCCTGACAAGGTCACCCTCCCCTAGCTCGGGACGCCCGGCGGTCGGGTGACCGACCGCCGGGCCCCCGGTACGACCCATCCACCACAGCGGGGCCCCGGCCCCACCTCCTCAACGAAGAGAAAGCAATCACATGCGCAACAAGATCGTCGCCGGCGTCAGCCTGGCGCTCATCGCAGGCCTCGCCCTCAGCGGCTGCTCGGCCCGTGGCGGTTCCGACTCGGGCGACTCGGGCTCCGGCTCCGGCTCGAGCTCGACCATCAAGAAGGGCGACCTCATCGGCGTCGCCCTCCCGGCGAAGACCTCGCAGAACTGGGTCCTCGCGGGCGCCGCGTTCAAGAAGTCGATCGAGGAAGCCGGCTTCAAGGCCGACATCCAGTACGCGAACGCCGGCAGCCCGGTCCCGGACCAGCAGTCGCAGATCTCGGGCATGGTCACCAAGGGTGCCAAGGCCGTCATCATCGGCGCCGCGGACGGTTCGCAGCTCGGCTCGCAGGTCAAGGCCGCCAAGGCCGCCGGTGCGACCGTCATCGCCTGGGACCGCAACATCCTGAACACCGAGAACGTCGACTACTACGTCGCGTTCAACAACTTCAAGGTCGGCCAGCTCCAGGCGCAGGCGCTCCTCAAGGGCCTCGAGGAGAAGAAGGGCGACAAGCCGTACAACGTCGAGCTCTTCGCCGGCTCCGCGGACGACGCCAACGCCACCGTGTTCTTCAACGGCGCGATGGACGTCCTGCAGCCGAAGATCGACGACGGCACGCTCAAGGTCACGTCGGGTCAGACCACGTTCGCCAAGGTGAACACGCAGGGCTGGCTCGCGCAGAAGGCCCAGTCGCGCATGACGGACCTCCTGGCGCAGTACTACACCGGTGACACGGAGCTCGACGGCGTCCTCTCCCCGAACGACACCCTGGCCCGCGCCATCCTCACCGCGACGAAGGCCGCCGGCAAGGACAACCCCGTCGTGACCGGTCAGGACTCCGAGACCGCGTCGATCCCGCTCATCATGCAGGGCACGCAGTACTCGACCATCTACAAGAACACCACCGACGAGGCCCAGGCCGCGATCGATCTGGTGTCCGACCTGGCCGACGGCAAGAAGCCGGAGACCGTGAAGGACAAGAACAACGACAACGGCAAGAAGATCGTCCCCACCGTCGAGCTGACCCCGGTCCTCGTCACCAAGGACAACGCCGTCGAGGCCTACAAGAACGACGCGACGCTCTCCGAGCTCGCCAAGAAGGGCTGAGCCTCCCCGGTTCCAGCAGAAGGGCCCCGTCGCGTCAGCGACGGGGCCCTTCCTCGTTCCCGCCCGCGCCACCGCGTTCCCGTGCGCCGGCCTGGAGGTCCGCCCCGCGCCTCCAGGCCGGTCCGGCTCGGTGTGCCCGTGCGCCGGTAGCGTGTCCCCGTGGCCGAGCGTGAGGTGATGGAGGTGCGGGCGGTCCTCGCGCTCCTCGAACCGGTGTTCCGCGAGATGCTCCGTGCGGACGAGCTGCGCTCGACCCGCTTCCACCTCGCCCCCATCGACGATCCGTGGGGGCACGCCCTCCAGCCCGACGACCTGGTCGAGACGAACAGCGCGGTGGTGTGGTGGCGGATCGTCGGCGAGCGCGGAGCGTCCGGTGGGCTCCGGCTCGACGACGGACCCGAGATGACGGCCCGCTGCGTGCAGAGTGACCTGCAGGACTTCATCGCCGAGAGCCGCTTCGGCTGCGGCGAGTTCCGCGGGCCGCGCGACCTCCCCTGAATGCTCGCCCGCATAGCCCTGGAGGCCCGCCCCGCGCCTCCAGGACAGGGCCCCGGTCCGACGCTCGGCGCGTCGGTCAGCGGACGGCGAGCAGCGCCCCATGCGGGCGCGGGCGGGCCGTCCCGGCTGTCCGGGTGTGGAGCTCGACGACCGTGAACCCGGCGGCGCGCACCTCGTCGGCCAGCGTGTCCGGCGGCCAGCGGTACGCGGTCGTCACCGCGTGGTCGAACGGCTCCACGCGGTCCCCGGTGAAGAAGCCCACGAGCAACCCGCCACCCGGCCGGAGGACCCGCGCCGCCTCCGCCAACGGCCGACCGATGCCCGCCGGGCCGTGGTGGACGAGCGAGTACCAGGCGAGCACGCCGGCGAAGTGCTCGTCCTCGTACGGCAGCTCGTCGATGCTCCCCCGGTCGTAGCGAGCGCTCGGGTAGGTCCGTCGTGCGTGCTCGACGAACGCCGGCACCTGGTCCAGGCCGACGACGTCGACTCCGCGGCCGGCGAGGTGGACGGTCCAGTGGCCGGGGCCGCACCCGGCGTCGAGGACCGGGCCACCGAGTCCCGCCGCCCACGTGGTGACGAGGTGGACGTCGGCGGGGTGCACCGATGCCATCGTGCCGAGCTGCTCGGTGTACTCAGCCGCGCGACGGCCGTACGCGTCCCGGACGGAGCCGGTGTCGGCCTCCGAGCCGTTGGCCATGCTCAGTCGCGCCGCTGCATCGCCGACAGGCGCTCGTTGTACGCGTCGAGCTCGGCGTCGCCGTCCCGTTCGGCCTGGCGGTCCTTCCGCTTCGCGGTGCGCTCGTCCGACCGCACCCAGTTGCGTACGACGATGAGCACGACGAACACCATCGGCAGCTCGGAGGCACCCCACGCGATGCCGCCGCCGGTGTGCTGGTCGTCGAGCAGTGCTGCGTCGTCCGTCTGCCCGAGGGCGTGGAACCAGTCGATCGCGTACACCGACTGCGAGGTCATCACCGCGACGCCGAAGAACGCGTGGAAGGCCAGGGTCGCGAGCAGGGCGATGATGAGGATCGGGTACTGCGGGCGCTGCGGGCCCGGGTCGATGCCGACGAACACCCAGAAGAACAGGTAGCCGCTCAGGACGAAGTGCACGATCATCACGATGTGCCACTCGTGGGACTGCATGGCGTACTCGAACGCCGGCGTGAAGTAGAACACCACGAGGGACCCGGCGAAGACCACACCGGCCACGGCGGGCTTCGCGAGGAACTGCATCCACCGCGAGTGCACGAACAGCATGAGCCACTCGCGTGCGCCGCGGGACCCGTCGTTCCGTACCGGCAGGGTCCGCAGCGCGAGGAGCACCGGACCGCCGAGCACGAGCGGCAGCGGGACGAACATCATGAGCAGCATGTGCTGCACCATGTGCGACGAGAAGTGGATCATGCCGTAGACGGCCGGTCCCCCGGAGGTCGTCCAGATGAACACGGCGCAGCCGACGAGCCAGGCGATGGTCCGGCCGACCGGCCAGGAGTCACCGCGCTGCTTGAGCTTGCGGACGCTCCACAGGTACCAGCCGGCGCCGACCAGGGCGAGCGCGAGCCACATCCAGTCGATGTGCCAGTGCGACAGGTAGGTCTGCATCGTCTGCTCGGGCGGGTACGGGTACCCGATGAGCCCGGAGCGGGTGTCGGCCCCGGTCTCCGGCGTCTGCGGGATCGGCGGCTGGCTGCGGGCGACGGCGACCGAGACGCCGATCGCGACGGCCATGAACACGATCTCGGCCAGGGCGAAGCGGACGAACAGCCGGCGGTCGGTCGGGGCGCGGAGCAGCCCGGGCACGAGCTTGCGGCGCTGCACGACCCCGGCGATCCCGAGGAGCACGAGGATCGCGGCCTTCGTCGTGATGAGCCAGCCGTAGGGCGTCGTGACGAGGTCGAGCGGCCCGGTCAGCCGGAGCTGCGCGTTGACGATGCCGGAGAACGCCACGGCGGCGAACGCCCACCCGGCGAGCGTGGAGTACCGGGCGACGACCCGTCCGGTGGCGCCCTTCGTCCGGACGCGCAGGAGCACGACGGCGACGAGTCCACCGGCCCAGACGCACACGCCGAGCAGGTGCACGGCGAGCGAGTTGACGGCGTTGGCGTGCTCGAGCGACCCGGCGGCGTGGCCGGACAGCGCGAGCGGCAGCAGGGCGAACAACGACGCGACCGTGGCGACGGCGAGGGTCGTGGCCCGGGTGGCGAACGCGGCGACGAGCGTGGCGATGAGCACGGCCGCGGCGGACACCACGAGCGACTGCCCGATCTCGACCTGGAACGCGAAGAGCAGGAAGTTACGGGCGAAGACGGGGCTCGTCAGCGGGACGCCGAGGGTGTTCGCCCCGGTCAGGACGATCCCGGCGACGGCGGCGAGGAACCAGACCGACCCGGAGATCGCCGCCCACCGAGCGGCCCGGTGCTGCACGGAGGACATCGCCCCGTGGTCGGCCTTCTGCGCGGGCAGCGCGAACGCGGCGACGATGAGGAGCCCGACGGTCAGCGCCGCGACCCCGTCGTGCACACCGCGGGCGGCGACGAGACCGAACTGCACGACGTCGCCGGCGGAGACGAGCTGCTGGTTCGCGGTGAACGCACCGGTGATCGTCATCCCGAGGAGCGCGCACGCCACGATGAGTGGAACGGCGATCACGAGGACGGTCGCGACGGTGGACGTGCGGGTGGTGACGGGCGCGGCGTCCGGTGCCGGGCCTCCCGGTCGGGAGGCGGTGTCCGGACGACCTGCGGCGTCGGGGTGGGGCTGGGGTGACGTGACGGCCATACCTGTCTCGGGTCGGTTCCGTCCGCGGTCCGCGGACCCTCCATCGTAGGCGCGCGGGTCTGGACGCGCGAGGGCAGGATGCTGCGCGGCGTCCCGGGGCCACCCCCGTACGCTCGGGCGGGTGACGACGACGACAGAGTTCGACGACCAGGACCGGTTCGACCACGTGCTCGGCGCGGTCGCCGCCGTGCTGGACCCGTCGCTCGACGTCCTCGACGCCATGACCCGGGCGGTCGACGCATGCGTGCGGTGGACCGGGTCCGCCGAGGCGGGGATCGTCCTGGCCGACCGGTCCGGCGTCCTGCACGTGATCGCCTCGACGAGCGAGCGGGGCATCGACGCCGAGGAAGCCCAGCTCGGCACGACCGAGGGGTCGTGTCTGGACTGCTACCGGACTGGCGGGACGATCGACGTCCCGGACGTCTCCACGAAGGCCGCGGAATGGCCGACCTTCGTGCAGACCATGAGCGACCGCGGACTGATCGGCACCTTCGCCGAGCCCATCCGGCTGCGGACCGCGACCATCGGGTGCCTGTGCGTCTTCGCGGACCACGACCGGGGACACGACGACCAGGACGTCGTGATGATCCAGTTGCTCGCCGACGCGGCCTCCGCGGCTCTGGCACGCCACCGCGCGCAGGGGACGCAACGGACGCTCGACGAGCAGATCGCGGACGCCCTGGAGGCCCGGGTGCTGCTCGAACAGGCCAAGGGCGCGTTGGCGTACCGACGGGACGTCCAGATCGACGAGGCCTTCCGCGTCCTCCGGGACGGTGCCGGACGCACCGGCCGCGGTCTGCGCGACGTCGCCGCGGACGTCATCCAGCACGGGGCCGACCTGCGCGAGCTCGCCTGACGGTCAGCCCCGGTCCCCCTCAGATCGAGACGGTCCGCTCGACGACCTGCCGCGCGGTCTCCGCGAGCGGCACCTGGTGGGACCGCGCGTAGGACCGGAGCAGCCCGAACGCCTGGTCCATGTCGACCTCGTGCGTCTGCGCGAGGAACCCCTTCGCCTGCTCGATGACCACCCGGCTGTCGAGCGCCCGCTGGAGCTGGTCGCGCGCGATGGTGGCCCGCTCGAGTCCGCGCTGCTGCAGGATGCTGATGGTCGCGACGTCCGTCAGCGCCTGCGCGGCGACGATGTCGTCGTCGCCCAGCGCACCCGGCCGCTCGCGGTAGAGGTTCATCGAGCCGAGCGTCTCGTCCCGCAGGCGGAGCGGGATGGCGTGCACCGACGCGTACCCGAACCGCTCCGACGCCGCTGCGAACGTGGGCCACCGTCTGCGCAACTCGGCGGAACTGCCCACGGTGACGACCCGCCGGGTGCGGTAGGCCTCGACGCAGGGACCTTCGCCGGCGTCGAGCTGCATGACGCCGACGAGGTTGCTCCGCTCGCTGGTCGACGCGACCAACTCGAGTTCGTCGGTCCGGGTCGCGAGCATGATGCCGGCCGCGGTGACGTCGAAGAGTTCCGCTGCCTTCCCCACCAGCATCTGGAGCAGTTCGATGACGTCGTAGTCGTCGACGAGGGTGTCGGCGAGGGTGACGAACGTGTCGACGAGGCGTTGCTCTCTGCTCTGCGTCATCAGCGGTCTTCTTTCCGTGCGGGGTCGGTTGTGCGTGGGTCTCGGAAGTCGATGCGCCGCTCGATGACAGCTTCGGCGATGGCGCGGAGGTGCTGCCCGTCCGCGAACGCGCGTGCACGGAGGACCAGCAGCGCGTTCTCCGGAGTGAGGCCCAGCTGGGCGACCACCATGCCGGTCGCCTGGTGCACGTGACGCCCGGACGAATGTGTGACGGAGACGGCAGAGGTAGCGATTCCGCCTTCGAGGTCACGCGTCGTCGTGTACAGGACACGGAGCGCGGCCAGCCCGGCGAGCAGCTTCGCCTCGGAGAGCTCGGCGGGTGCGAGCGGCTGGGTCTCGAGTCGGTACAGCGTCACGGCGCCGATGTCGAAGGTGCCGACGGAGAGCGGGAACGAGAGCAACCCGGCCCATCCCGTCGCCCGCAGGGCCGCACGGGTGGACGGCCATTCGTCGTCGGTCGTCTCGCTCAGGTCGTAGGCGAGGACGGGAGCCCCACTCCGCAGCGCCGACCAGCCCGGGCCCTCTCCGAGGAGCACCTGCTGTTCGTCCGACTCCGCGGCTCGCGGATCAGAGGCGGCGATCACGGCGCTGCCGAAGGGCCGACCGAGCGTGGAGAGCGCGGCGCCGGCCACCGGGAGGACGTCGACGAACGCACCCGCCAGGGCGTCGTCGTCGCCGCCCTGGAGGCGACGGGCCGCGTCGGTGAAGGAACTCATCGTCGGCCCCGGGCGAGGGAGCCCGTGGGTGTGGTGGTGGTGGTCATGGGTATCAGCGCTCCTGCGAGAAGTGGCTGCAGCGCGGGGGCTGGGTGCTGAAGCGGACACCTTCAGCCTAGTCGCGCGGACTCCACCCACTCCGAGGTGCGCTCGGTTAGCGTTCCGGTAGCCCCAGACCCCGGCCGCTCGATCCACCAGATCCATGGCGAACAGCTGGAGCATCCTGTGCGCACATCACGTCGTCCCCCGTCCGCCGCGCGTCCCGTCGTCCGGCGCGCGAGCCTCCGTCGCACCGGCCGTGCTCGCCTGCGCCGCGTCGCCGTCCGCCTGGTCGGGTCGGTCGTCGGCCGTCGTGGGACCGCATCGGACCAGGACCGCTGCCCGCGGATGCTGCACGGGCACCGCTGCCAGCTCCGTGAGGGCCACCCCGACTTCCACGCGGTCGACGACGGCTCGATCCGGATGCGCTGGCACGACCGCACCCTGCCCACCGACGACTGGGTCCTCGACGCCTTCGAGTCCTGACGGGGCACGGGCCGACCACTAGGCTTCCAGCGTGCTGCTCTCCGACCGCGACATCGCCGCCCAGCTCGACCAGGGCCGGATCGGCCTCGACCCGTACGACGCCTCGCTCGTGCAGCCGTCGAGCATCGACGTGCGGCTCGACAAGTACTTCCGGCTGTTCGACAACCACAAGTACCCCCACATCGACCCTGCCGAGGACCAGCCCGAGCTCACCCGCCTGGTCGAGACCGACCCGGACGAGGCGTTCGTCCTGCACCCGGGTGAGTTCGTGCTCGGGTCGACCTTCGAGGTGGTCTCGCTGCCGGACGACATCGCCGCACGACTCGAGGGCAAGAGCTCGCTCGGCCGTCTGGGGCTCCTCACGCACTCGACGGCGGGCTTCATCGACCCGGGGTTCTCCGGACACGTGACCCTCGAGCTCTCGAACGTGGCGACGCTGCCCATCAAGCTGTGGCCCGGCATGAAGATCGGGCAGCTCTGCTTCTTCCAGCTGTCGAGCCCGGCCGAGAAGCCGTACGGATCCGCCGAGTACCAGTCGCGGTACCAGGGACAGCGCGGGCCGACTCCGTCCCGGTCGGCTCTGAACTTCCACCGCGCGGACGTCTCGGCGCGCCCTTAGTTCGCACTACACAACTCTCCGCGGGATCTTCCTTCCGGCTGCGCTCTGACAGCCATATGCTGAGCAAGATTCGGAACAGCCGAGTCGACTTGGGGAGGGCCCGGCAATGCAAGTCCGCACGCTGCGTGTAAGAAACTTTCGAGGCGCCCGACAGGGCCATGTTGACTTTTCCGGCGATGCGCTATTAGTTGGCGGGAATGCGGCAGGCAAGTCGACGATCTGCGAAGCTCTGGACCTCGCTCTGGGCGCGGAGAGACTCATGCGCCGACCGCCAATCGACGAACACGATTTCTACGCCTCCGCATACTTGGATGACGACGGGGTACCAACCGAGATCGAGGTACATGTAGTTCTGACGAATCTCAGCCCGGAAGCGGAGCGTAGGTTCGCGAACCATTTGCGTAAGTGGAATCCGGAAACCTCAGAATTCGCCGACGAGACCGCAGACGCCGACGGAGGACTAACAGACGAGCAACTAACAAGCCTCCCGTGGGCACTTCCCGTCCTCTTTGTCGGTCGCTACAACCTGGACGAGGACGACTTCGAAGGAGCAACGTTCTTCTCACATCCCATCCGCCCCGGGCGTGAGGATGAATTGGGCGGTGGCCGTCGGTCGTTCACGCGCGAAGACAAACGCTATTGTGGATTTCTGTATCTTCGACCCAATCGCACCGGCCGGAAAGCCCTGAGCTTCGAGCGCGGCTCGCTCCTCGACACGATATTCCGGCTCGAAGACAGTAGTCAGCTTTCCCTCTGGGAAACCCTACGAGCTTCACTCTCCGCGATCGAGGTCGCAGACGAATCTAAACTCGGAGGAATAGTAAAATCGGTGCACGAGCGTCTAGCAAATTTTGTCGCTTTAACGCCCGGCAACGCCGCCGTTACTGCCCGCGCCTCAGATTTAACTCGTGCGAACATTAGAGAGACCATGCGACTCTTCATGGCCACCGCACCCGGGGACATTCCAGTGCCATTCGATCGACTCAGCACTGGCACGTTGAACCTGATCGTCTTTGGACTACTGACTTACATCGCCGAACTGCGCGGCAATGAATCCGTTATCTTCGCACTTGAAGAGCCCGAGATAGCTATTCCCCCGCACTCTCAGAGACGTCTCGTCGATTTTGTGAAACGCCGCATGGGGCAAGCTATTATCACTTCCCACTCTCCGTACGTGATCGAGCGCTTCGACCCTGATCAGATTCTCGTACTGACTCGTGATACCGGCGGACACCTACTGGGCAGTTCAATCGCCCTACCCCCCGATTTCAAAGAGAAACGTTATCGCGAGAATCGTCGACAGTTCGCCGAAGCGATCCTAGCCGCAGGCGTCCTCGTAGTCGAAGGTTCCACCGAAGCCTCGGTCTTTCCAGTTGTTGCAGATGTGATGGACGCTGATCCATCTGAGGATTTTGTACATCCGGACCTACTCGGCCTTTCGATACTCGATGCCAACAACGACGTCTCCGTACCGCTCTATGCACCCGTCTTCAAGGGCATGGGTAAGCGCGTTTACGGAATCCACGATAGGCCGACAGAGCCGCTGAGCGAAGACCTGATGACGAAGACCGAACAATTCGACGAATACCAGGAAATCGACCAATCAGGAGTCGAGGATCTCCTCATCGCAGAGCTTCCGACCGAGGTAAAGCTGAGGTTCCTGTTGAAAGCGCAGGAATTCGCCGACTACCCGTCGGGCTCAGCTTTGGACGCCGACAGCACAGCTTCAACGGTAGACAAGACCCTGCGAAAGGTCTTGAAGAGCCGCAAGGGGGCGAACTATGGGTACGCGGCTCGACTGGTGAGTGAAGCTACGAAAGTCAGTGAGTTGCCTCAGTCGTATGTTGAGTTGCTGCGTCTCATTCACCAGGACCTCACTCAGGCAGGCAACGGAGCGCAGATTGAATTCGCACGTGACGCCAGTTCTGATAACCGGAACGTTGATGACCCCACCGTCGATGACCGAGAACAACAAATCTCTCGGACGCCGGATGTTGCGTCGCGCAGTTCCGTAGAGCGCCCTGATAGTGGCGCACCTGATGCCGATGCCGATGCCGATGCCGATGCTTGACCTTGATGAAAGCCGCGAGCGAATCCTTGCCTCCGACGGCCACATCGTAATTCAAGGTGGGCCTGGATGCGGCAAGACCACCATTGCGCTACTCAAGGCTAGCAATAGCGCTTCGCTCCTGCCCCTAGAATCGTATGTTTTGTTCCTCAGCTTCTCTCGCGCGGCGGTCCGACAAGTGCAGGATCGGATGAAGGATCTCGTGATTGACGACGTTGCCGCCCATCTCGAGATCCGAACATTCCACTCGATCTTCATCGAAATCGTCCTAGCTCATGCGCGCCTGATCAACGGTAAGGAGCCTCGCATTGTCTGGCCGGACGAGGAAAAGCGCGAGCAATCTATATGGGGCAAAGATTGGCCGTCGCGGATAGGACTACTACGGCAGGACGGAACGCTTTTTTTCTCAGATCTTGCCGCCACTGTCGCAACCATATTCGAACGGTTTCCCGGCATCGCCGCGTTATACAGCGCCAGATACCCCTTCGTGTTCGTTGACGAGTTTCAAGACACAGATGAGGGGCAGTGGCGCGTGATCCTGGCTCTCAGTAAGGCGAGTACCGTCGTTTGTTTAGCTGATCCCGACCAGCGGATATTTGACTATATTCCCGGCGTGGATGAAAGCCGTCTTCCCCTCGCCATCGATGCACTAGGAGCCGAAGTCTTCGACTTAGGTGGCGACAACCACCGAAGCCCTAACAGCCAAATCCTGCACTTTGCAAACTCCGTTTTGAAGAATCTTCCTTGTGCGTATTCGGACGACGTCAAGGAAGTGCTTTACTACAGCGGTACGCCGGACGCGTCGATTCACCTCCAAGTTCAACAACTGTTGAACTCCGGAAATGAAACAGTGGCGGTGCTTACAAGAACGAACTCTGGTGCAGTTTCTGCCTCAGACGCCATTGCAAGTTTGCGTACTGTAAGCAACACGCTAACCCTGCCGCCAATCGAGCACCAGCTGTACTGGGATCCAGCCCTCGCCGCAGCTGCAGGACTGGTGGTGGCTTCGATATTAGAGTGGCCACTCCTTGAGCGTGCCACGGGAATCGACGCTACATTGCGGCTGGTGGGTGACTATTTCCGCATCAAAGCAGCCGGTGGCAATTTGGGGGCGGCAAAAACTGTTCCCAAGGTTGAAAGAGCTCGGGACGCGATCGCGAGTGGGAGACGTCCTCGCTCCGGGCTGGGATCCCGCCTCTGGGAAAACTACTCATTCGTCACGGCGTATGGTGGTGTCGCAACAGTCGACTGGCAAGTAGCGCTTGCTCAGTTGATCGGCGCGGCAGAGTTGTTGGAGGTTCAGCGACAGGCCCGCTTAGTGAAATTACTCAAAGCCACCGACGCGCTCTCTTGGATTCTTGCTGAAGTCTGGGATGGAGAGCGGGGCTATCGCCGTGCAGCAGAAACGCTAGCGGAGACTTTCGCCGATGATGTCGTTTCCGACTCGGACCCCAATCAATCTGCCGTTAGTGTCATGACAATGCACAAGTCGAAGGGAAAGGAGTTCGACGCCACTATCATCGTGGAGGGCAGGTATTCCAGGCCCCTCGTCAAGATCGGGGATAAGGACGAGAGCGCAGATCGTCGCCTGCTTCGAGTGGCAATTACACGGGCGAAGCGGCAAGTCATTTTCGTTCGCCCCGCAGGCACCCCCTCCTTCGTGCCCGACTCACTCTAAGTCCAGCAACGTGCGGCATGGCGGGCCTGTCCACAACGCCGAACCTACTCGGAAGCGCTCAAGCCAGACGCGGCGATGGTGCTTGGCCTCAACAGGGGGACCACCACAGCAGGTTCTCCACAGGGTGACTGGTCCCACTCGTAAGGCTTTGGCACCCATGAGACCATCTGATCATGGAACGTTCGTGGGATTTTGGTGACGTCAACTGTTTTTGCCTTGAGCGCATGGACGCACACGGCGATCATTTAGTTTGCCTCAACTGTGGATTTATTCTGCTGCCCGAAGCGGTAGAGCAATATGTTGATCGTGTTTTCTACACGCATCACCCGCGACGTTAGCTCAGCCTACGCGATCTCGAAACGCCGATCGTGCCGCTGGACCCAAGGAGCCTTTCCATGTCCGGTGTGCCTCACACTATCTGGCAATATCCGAGATAACCTAGTTGCGTGCTTCTCGAATCCAGTCTAATTCTTCACGAGACGTCGGAACCAGGTATGGAATAGCAATGGATGTATGTCGCCGAACACGAGTAACATTTGTGTTCAACCAAAGAAAGAGGTCCGTGAGCGGTCTACCAGGATGAACGAGCCCCCACCCTTCGACGTCGCTGCCATCCGATTCGAGCAAATGGATACTGCCACCGTCCATTACGAACATAGCCGTCATGCGCCTGTCGAGGACCACGAGCATATCTAATGAAGGCAGCCTTCTCCCTGAATCTGTTGCACCAGCTGGCAGGAGGGGAGCATCCGCAAGTCGCTTTAGGATTGACTCGGTACTGATGTCGCTTTCGATTGCGATAGCGAAGTACGGTAGTGACATCACGTATCTATCGATATCTACTGGATTACCGTATACCTCGTCACCCTGCAGCGGCCGGGGCCGTATCTGACGTATCTGTTGGCCTTTCGTAAGAATGTCTTGCAGCGAAGCGCTGTTCAGTTTGGACTTAACTTCCCCTACCGCCGATACCCCCTCAGCTAAATAAAGACCAGAGGCGTCGATCGGGTACGCAAATGGCTGGTCGCTATTTGACACGACGACATCGAGTTGTGGACTGCGGTGACCGAATTGATCGATGACCTCCCCAGTCCCTACGTCGAAGACCCGCTGGAGGTGCCCACGTAGGAATGTTCTAACAGCCCCTTCAACCACATCCCCTTTGATTCCACGATGGTCGAAACTTGCACGCGCTTCGTCCAAGGCAAGACGCAGTTTTTGCTCGTTCACGTCGAATAGTGCGCCAAGTCGTTCCCTTTGGCTTAAAGCGTCAGCGCTCTGCCTAGTCATACGCTGATCCTTTCATGTCGGAGGGTGGGGAGGGTGACCGTGCTTCCTCTTCACTTCGCTTGAACGGGAGATCGTTGAGTGGAAACGCTCAGGCAGCGTCTCGTACATCATGAGGGGCGTGCTAGTCCCGGACAAGGGCGGGCTCTGCGGAACGAGGAACGGCAGGCACTCGGCCGACCGTCGCTCGGGTCAAATCCGTTTGTTTGGATAGCCGCCGCCGGGAGAGTTTCGGCCCCTCTATCGGTGAGTTGCTGGTATTCGGGTCGTCAGTCCCCGTGCACGATGCACACCGCATCGAGGTCGAGCGACGCCTCGAGGGCCGCGGTGACCCCGGCCTCACCGTCTGCGCCGAGCGGTGTGACGGTGTCGACCCACCACAGCGGGACGGACATCGCCGGGGCGTCCGGCAGGAGTCGGGTGACCTCGTCCAGGGAATCCACCCGACGGACCCCGAGCACCGTGATCACCGGGTGCGTCGCGTCACGGCAGACCTGCGTCATCGGGCCGTCGTCGAGTGCACGGACGCCCCAGGAGTCGTCGTGCAGGAGCAGGGCTTCGGCCACGTCGCGGACCTCGACCGGGCCGCGACACAGCAGGGTCACCTCACGCGGCACCCTGCGACCCCTGCCCGCCGTGCTGCATGGCGTGCGCCCCGAGTGCACCGTCGTCGTGGGCCGGGTCCAGCGGAGCCCCGCCGACGAGCTGCAGGAAGCGGTCCTCGTCGATGCGGTCGAGGAACGACTCGAGTGCGGTCCAGCCGTCCTCGAAGCGGACGACGAGGCCTTCGCCGACCTCGCCGGCGAAGGTCTCGGTCGTGGTGCGGACCGGCGGCCATTCGCCGCGGCGGTCGAGGAATCGGGTGGCCTCGGGGCCGACGATCACCGCGAGCGGCTCCGGCTCGCCGTACGAGACCGCGCGGACCAGGTGGTCGGCGTCCCCGCGGCGCTGCATGACGACGCCGAACACCGGCTCGACGTCGCTCGCGACCCGGCGCACGGCGTCCAGCAGGCGGCCGGCGAGACCGGGGTCGGTGCCACCCTCGGGCACCGTGAGCACCGCGGACATCGTCTCGACGACGACCCCGTCGGTCAGGTGCGCCGTCATCGTGGCGGAGATGCCGTCGCCGACGGCGTAGGACGTGCTGATGCCCGGCGACTCGTGCTTCGCGTACTGCGTGACGACCCAACGGTCCCAGGCAGAGGTGAGCGGCTCGGAGGTACCCCACCGTGTCGGGCAGGTGTCGACGGCGGCGCAGAGTGCCTCGATCGCGGAACCGATGTCCACCGACCGCTCGTCGTGGTGGCGGAGGGTGAGGTCGATGCTGATCTGCCGGACCGAGCCCAGGGCATCCCGGTGCTCCGGTGACGGGTCGCCGAGCAGTTCCGGTCCGTGCTCCGCGAAGTCCTCGATGCCGGCGGCGCGCACGCCGGTCCGCGCGTCGCGGAGTTCGCCGTCGGACCCCCGGACCGCCCATGCGGCACCGTGGGTGCCGAGCGCGTGCCGGAGGGCGGGGGTGAGCGCAGCCTCCGGGCCGGTCCGCAGGACCACCGTGCGCCCGGAGGCGGACGCACGACGCAGCAGCGAGTCGAAGGACTCGGTGAGCCACACCACCGGGGCGCTCGAATCCACGACGATGGCCGGTCCGACGACATCGTCGATGAGGGGATGCCTGACCATCCGGTTCCTCCTCGGGTCGGTCGTGCTGGACGCGTTCGATCTCCCTGGACGGTACACACGGCGTCCCGGAGTGTCCGTCGGGAACGGCGGCTCACAGCGGAGAGACAGGGGCAGACGGGAGGCCCGGATCGCGCCCGCCCCGCGGCTCGCGGGAGCGCTCGGCTGGCATCCAGCGGATCATCCGCTAGGCTGGTGCGGTCCCGTTCGACGGGATGCGCGAGTGTAGTTCAATGGTAGAACTCCAGCTTCCCAAGCTGGTAGCGCGGGTTCGATTCCCGTCACTCGCTCCAGTTCTCCCTCACGGTCTCCCTGGCCCCGATCCTCCTGCGAGTCGGCCGGGTGCCCGCCCCGTGATCGCTGTCATGCGGTCGCATGAGTACCGCGTCTGTGGCACGGTCAGGGGGGCTCGGAGGGTGCGCGTGCAGGAACAACGACGGACGATCGTCATCACCGCGGTGGTCACCGCCGCGGTCTTCCTCGGATCGTTCGGGGTGCAGCAGGTGTTCGCGAACGAGTCGGTGTACGGCACGTGCAACCTGATCACCTCGAGCTGCAGGGACGTCCCGTTGGACACGCTCGAGCTCGTCGCCGGCTACCGCTGGACGGCGTCGTCCACCGACGTGGTCGAGTCCTCCGCGAACCTCCGCGACGCGTTCAACACGGTCGAGCGCGTCACGGGCGTCATCGAGTTCCAGGGCGGCAGCGAGGGCGTGAGTCTCGGTGAGGGCTCGTCATGGCCAGCACACGACGAGCCCGCACGGAGTCCTGCGGACGGAGTGGCCACGCTGAAGCGGCTCGGGGCGACCCACATCGAGACGATGCGCAACCGCGACCACCTGGTCGTCCTGCGCGGGACG
Source organism: Curtobacterium sp. MCBD17_032 (assembly GCF_003234855.1). Taxonomy (GTDB): domain Bacteria; phylum Actinomycetota; class Actinomycetes; order Actinomycetales; family Microbacteriaceae; genus Curtobacterium. The sequence goes on along the minus strand of NZ_QKTO01000002.1, from coordinate 40,748 downwards.
ACCGGGCATTCGCAGCTCGTGTACGTGGACGGCATCGTCGACGAGTGATCGCCGAAGGGCGCTCAGGCGCTGCGAGGACGCAGTGCCAGGCTGCTCGAAGCCGACGTCGCGGGCTGTCCCGGACCAGCTCCGATCGACCGGTGGTCTCCGACCCGGGTCCGGTCACGCCGCCCGGGGACACCGGCGATGCGGACAGACTCCCGATCGGACGGCGGGCGCTCCGGAAGGTCTCGGGGCGATGTGAGCCCTAGCCTGATCGCATGGCCGTCCACGTACCTGGCTCCCCGGACCACGTCGTCATCGGCGGCGGTGTCGTCGGTGCGGCCACAGCCCGGACGCTCGCCTCCCGCGGCGAGCGCGTCCTGCTCGTGGAACAACACGACCGCGGGCACGAGCACGGCTCCTCACACGGAGCGACGCGGATCTTCCGGATGGGCTACACCGAGCCGGACTACGTCACCCTCACGCAGCGCGCCTGGGACGCCTGGGCAGCGCTCGAAGCAGCGTCCGGTCGGACCCTGCTCGACCGCACCGGGGCCGTCGACCACGGTCGGCCCGAGGTCATCGACGCGATCGCGCACGCACTCGAGCGTGCTGGCGTTCCGTTCGAACGGCTCGACCTCGACGAGGCCGCGGCTCGCTGGCCGGGACTGGCGTTCGAGGGTCATGTGCTCGCGCACGGCACCGCCGGCCGGATCCGGTCTGCCGAGACGGTCGAGGCGTTGCTCGACCTGGCCGCGTCCGACGGAGCGGCCCTCCGCTTCGGGGTCCGGGTGACGGGGCTGGACGACCACGGCGACACCGTGACCGTCCACCTCGACGACGGCACTGCGGTGACGACACCGAGCGTCGTGGCGGCCGTCGGTTCCTGGGCGCCCACGCTGGTCGGCGAGTTGTTCGCCGGACGTGGGGCGGGCCTCCCGGCCATCCGCGTGACGCAGGAGCAGCCCGCCCACTTCCCCAGCCACCTGCCGGACGAGGCGTGGCCGTCCTTCGTCCACTACCCGCTCGACGGCGGGGACGTGTACGGCCTGCTGACGCCGGGCGAGGGCGTGAAGGTCGGGTTCCACGGCATCGGACCGGTGGTCGACCCGGACGCTCGCGACCGGACACCGGTCGCCGCCGAGGTCGAGCGGCTGCAGGCGTACGTGGCCCGGTTCGTCCCGGGCGTCGATGCCTCGGCTCCCGCGCTGATCAGCTGCCTGTACGACAACTCGCCGAGCGACGACTTCGTGATGGACCGCCGCGGACCGCTGACCGTCGCGACCGGGTTCTCCGGGCATGGGTTCAAGTTCGCGCCGGTGCTCGGGGAGATGCTCGCGGACCTGGCGACCGGTGGGGTGCCGCACCCGCGGTTCGCGCTCTGAGCCGTCTGCTCGGGTACCGCCGTGCGTCAGCTCTGCTCGTGGTCCGCGCGCTCCGGGTCGTCCTGGGAGTCGTGGCGCCGGTCCTGCATGAGCTCCTTCGTGCGGAGCAGCCGGAGCGCCGTCACGAGCACCAGGCCGCCGAGGACGTTGAACAGCAGCGTGTAGCCGAACCACCCGAGCCATTGCCCGTAGGTGATGTCCTCCCCGGCCTGGATCGCCCCGAACACCATCAACGAGTCCAGGATCGAGTGGAAGAGCTGGAGGCCGGCGAGCAGGAACCCGCCCGCGACGGCGGCCACGAGCTTCGCCGGGACCGAGTCCGTGCCCTGCTGCATGCGCGTCATCAGGGTGATGGTGCTGCCGCCGAGGACGGCGAGCACGATGCTCTGCAGGCCGAACGGCGCGTCGATGAAGTGTCGGGCCGACTCCGCCAGGGTGACGTGCCACTGCGGGAACGCCTGCACGACGAGCCACATGAAGACCCAGCCGCCCGCCAGGTTCGCCAGGAGGGTGCCGCCCCAGAGCCTCACGAGCTGCATCACGGTCCCCTCACGGGCGACCACGGCGGCGACCGGCATGAGGAAGTTCTCGGTGAAGAGCTCGCTGTGTGCCAGGTGCAGGGCGATGAAGCCGATGCCGAACGCGAGTCCGGCGAGCAGGTGACTGTCGGTCTCGGTGAGGACCGCCAGGTACGCCATGACGCCGAGGCCGACCTCGAGGCCGCCGAAGAAGCCCGTGATGAGGACGGCGCGGGTCGTCCGCTGGAGCCGTTCGGCGCCCTCCTCGATGGTCGCGTCGAAGGACTCGGCGAGTTCGTCCTCCACGGGGGCGTCGGTGGAGCCGAGTTCGCGGCGTCGGTCGTCGGTCATGACGGCAACGGTAGGCGGAGGGTGATGTGCGCGGTGCCGAGGGGTACGCGGATCATCACATGCACGGTTCTCCACAAGTCCCCTGGCGAGCTCGTGTGGGCAACTACCGTTCGGGGATGCGGGTGGGACTCTACGTCGACGGCTTCAACCTCTACTACGGCGGTAGGGGCCTCTGCGGACGCGCTTCAACCGGGTGGAGGTGGCTCGACCTCCGCTCCTTCGGTGAACGGCTCGTGGCCCGATCTGGATGGCGCGGTGCGGTTCTGGAGCGCGTGGTCTTCTGCACAGCGCGTATCAGCGGTGTCGGGAACGTCAGCGGGCAGCGTGATCAAGACACCTACCTCAGGGCCCTTGCTGCGGCGCGGAGCGTCGACGAGCTTGCTTTCGGGAACTTCGTGACCCGCGTGACAGCAGCGCCACTCGCCGTTCCGGACCGCCGTGGCCGCCCGACACTCGCCCGCTCGGACTGGCCCGTACAAGTGAAGGACGCAGACGGGGCGGACGTCCCAGGCGCATCGTTCATCGTGTCGGTCGCCCGGCGTGAGGAGAAGGGGTCGGACGTCAACGTTGCCTCCCACCTCCTCATCGACGTGCTCGACGGGCGCGTCGACGCCGCCATCGTCGTCAGCAACGACAGCGATCTGGCCTTCCCGGTGGCGCATGCCCGGACCCTCGTTCAGGTCGGCATGGTCAACCCGACCCCGGGCCCGACGGCCGGACGGCTGCGTGGGGACTCCGCCGCCGGTGTCGGTGGGCACTGGTGGTACACCTTGCGGCCGGAGGACTTCAGGGATGTCCAACTGCCAGAAGAGGTCGGGCGGCTTTGGCGCCCTACCGGTTGGTGACACTCGTGATGTGTGTCATACTGGAGCCACCCACCCGGCGCCTCTGGCGCCGGGTCTTCCTTTTCTCCACCGTGCGCCCCAGCGCGAGATCGGGCCCCTCGGCGCCGGTAGCGTGTCGCCATGCGCGTCGTCATCGCACCGGACTCCTTCAAGGGCACCGCGTCCGCGGCTGACATCGCCGAGGCCGTCGCGGCGGGCTGGCGGACCGAACGTCCCGACGACGAACTCGTCCTCCTGCCGATGGCCGACGGCGGGGAGGGCACGATCGACGCCTTCGCCGCCGCCGTTCCCGGGAGTGAGCGCGTGCCGGTGCGGGTGACCGGGCCGGACGACCGTCCCGTCGAGTCCTCCTGGCTCCGGCTGCCGGACGGCCGCGCGGTCGTCGAACTCGCGGCGACGAGCGGGCTCGGTCTGCTCGACGAGCCGGAGCCCGACTCCGCGCACACGACCGGCTTCGGGCAGGCGGTGGCGGCCGCGCTCGACGCCGGGGCGACCGGCCTCCTGCTCGGCATCGGAGGCAGCGCCTCGACGGACGGCGGGGTCGGGGGGCTCCGGGCGCTCGGACTCGGGATCGCGCTGGACGACAGCGCCGACGCCGACGCCACGAACGCCACCGGCGGCACCCTGCTCGACCACGTGGCCGCGGTCGACCGCACGTCGCTGCGACCGCTCCCCCCGCTCGGCGTCACCGTCCTCAGCGACGTGACGTCACCGTTGCTCGGTCCTGCAGGCGCAGCCGCCGTGTTCGGCCCGCAGAAGGGCGTGACCCCCGACCGCGTTCCCGTGCACGAGACACGTCTCGCCCGCTGGGCAGCGCACTTCCCCGAGGTCGACCCGGCGACACCGGGTGCCGGGTCCGCCGGTGGGACGGGATTCGGTCTCCTCGCGTGGGGCGCACGTGTCGGGAGCGGCGCGGGAGCGGTCGCGGAGGCGCTCGGCCTCGCGGACGCCGTGGCTGCCGCCGACCTCGTGGTGACCGGCGAGGGGCGTTTCGACGGGCAGACCGCGGCCGGCAAGACCCCGACGGTGGTCACGGCGATCGCGGCCGCTGCCGGGACGCCGGTCGCGCTCGTCGCGGGTGACGTCGCTGCCCGCCTGGACGGGTTCTCGATCGCGGCCTCGCTCACGGTCATCGCCACGCAGACCACGGGCGAGCCCGACGATGCACTCCGCGACCCGCTGCGCTTCGCGCGCATCGCCGGCGAGCGGATGGCGCGCGCCCAGGGCTGACCACGACGCAGTCGGACATGCCGGCGCCCGGCCGACGCCCGCGCTCGCCCGCGCCCGCGCTCACGTCCGGGTGAGCGAGCAGCCGCAGCACGAGCGGAGGGACCACGGGTCAGGAGCTGACCCCGAGCGCGACAGCGAGCGACGGCCACGACGCGCGCGACGCGCGCACAGACGGACGGGAGGCCCGGTACCAGCTGGCACCGGGCCTCCCGTCCGTCATCCGCCGCTACCCGAGCCGGCTCCGACGGCGCCGCACGACCGCGACGGTCGCGGTGATCCCGGCGCCGAGCAGCACGAGCGCTCCGGCGACGAGGCCCCAGCGGGCCGGGTCGACGTCGGACCCGGTGGAGGCCAGGCCACCCCAGCGGCCGGGCTCGGCGGGTGCGCGTCCGGCGTCCGCTGCGGGCCGGGCGAGGACCCGGAACGCGGCGCTCACCGTGACCGCCGACGTCGCACCGCGCGCCTGCACCTCGTGGGCACCGGGCCGTGCTGCCGACGGGACCGTGAAGGTGCCGCTGAGCACGCCGTCGGCGTTCGCGGTCACCGTGCCGAGCGCGAGGGGCGTGCTGTGCAGGGTGAGGGTGACGCGCTCGTTCGGTGCGAAGCCGCTGCCGGAGTAGCCGACGACGGTGCCCTCGGTGCCGGCCTCGGCGAGGAGCCGGAACTCCGGCGCCCACGAACCGTGGCCGCCGCCGTGCCCCGGACTGCCGTTGCCGGAGCCGCCGCCGTTGCCGGAGCCGCCGCCGTTGCCGCCCCCGTTCCCGGAGCCGCCGCCGTTCCCGCCGCCGTTGCCCCCGCCGTTGCCGGGGACGACCACCTGGAAGGCCACGGTCGCCAGGGTCTCCGACCGGTCACCGATCGCCGAGACGCTGTGGCTGCCCGGACGGCCCGGAGCCGTGACGTCGAAGGCGACCGATCCATCGGCTGCGACGACCGCGGTGGTGCCGACGGACTCCCCGTCGACGCTGACCGTGACCGTCTCCCCCGCGGCGAACCCGGCACCCGTGACGTGCACGGCGGCCCGCGGACGGACCCCCGACCCGGCCGAGGTGGTGAGCGTCGGCGTCCACACCGGCGCCGCCGCGATCTCGACCGGGGTCCGCACGCTCGCGCTGCCGGTGCCGTCGTCGACCGTGACCACGGCGTCTCGGCTGCCCGCCGTCGCGTAGGTGTGCGCACCGGTCACGGTCGCGATGCCGTCGGCGACCGTCACCGTCGCGGTCTCGAGCGGTGACCCGTCACCCCAGTTCACGGTCGCGGTCGTCGTCCCGGTCCCGATCGTGCCGCCGGTGGCGGTCGCGAGCGTGCCCGAGACCTCCTCGCCGGCGGTCCCGCTCAGGCGTGCGCCGGCCGTGGCCGCGAGCGCCGTGGTGGGCACCCGGGTGCCGTTCGTCGCGATCGCGAAGACGTGGATCCGTCCTGCGCTCGACGGCGAGCCGGTCTGGGTCGGCAGGGTGATCGACACGGCCTGCTTGCCGGCGGGCACGGTGGTGACCGGGGTCGCGAAGACACCCGCCGCCACTCCGTCGCTGCCGTTCAGCCCGACGGTGCGGTGGTCGCTCGTCGCGACGACCGTGTTCCCGAAGCGCGGCGCCGCGAGCGAGGCCGTCCAGTCGCCGAACTCGATCGGCAGGTCGGCGGTGGTGCCGTCCGAGTACCGGATCGTGCCGACGGTCTGCTGCGCCCGCTCGTTGGCGGTGCCGATGACGGCGAGCTCGGTGATGTCCGTGCCCGTCGGGACCGGGATGGTCTGGCCGTTCCCGGTCGCGTTGTCCGGCTCGCCGGGGTCCACGGCGGGCAGGTCGAACGTCAGGTCGGTCCCCGGCACGGTGTTCGTCGCGCCCTGGACGAACCCGTCGGCGGCGAGCGCCGAGCGGGAGAACCCGCGGCCGCCGAAGTCGCAGTTCGCGGCCTGGCCCGGGTCACCGATGCAGACGTTGTCGAACGCGCCCTGGAGGCTCGGTGCGGTCCGCGAGACCGTCACCGGGACGTCGGTGCTCGCCATCTCCGTGCCGGAGCGGACGACGACGTGGACGGTGTGCTCGCCGGCCGTCGTGAACGTGTGCTCGCCGGGCACTTCCCAGGCACCGAGCGCCGACTTCGTCGGCGTCACCTGCTGGGGTTCCGACCCGTCCTGCCAGTCGACCGTCACCGTGTAGTCGGACGCCTCCGTGCCCGGCCCGGTGATCGCGGCGAGGTCGCCCGTGAACGACTGCCCGACCTCCGCGGTGAGCCCGGGCGTCGGTTCGACGGCGAACGCACTGGTGGTCTTGCTGCTGTCGGCGAGGAGTTCGACCTCCCCGATCGACGGCGCCTTCCCCGTGCTCGTCCCGGTGACCGACAGGCGGTACCAGGTCAGCGCCGCCGGCTGGGCGATCGTGGTCGGGCGGGTCTGGAGCGGTGCGTCGAAGGTGCTCTTCGCGACCGTCGACAGCGGTACCCAGGTGGTGCCGTCACTCGATCCCTCGAGCTTCCACGAGGTCGGCTGTGCGCCGCTCGCCGCGGTGGTGACCGTGTACTGGTCGACGGTCACCGGACCCTGCGAGGACTTCCACGTGATCGCCGGGGTGGCGCTCGAGAAGGTCGTCGCGGTGAGGGACTCGTCGTCGGTGAGGGCACCGACGACGGTGTCGTCGTCACTCGTCGTGACGCCGAACCCGGGGGTGGTGGCGTCGACGAGCGGCTTCGGTGCGACGGCCGGGGCGTCGAGCCCCTCGGCACCCTGCGTCTTGCCGGCGCCCCAGTTCGACGGCGTCGACCCCATGCGGAAGTCGAGCGTGCCGCCCTTCGCGATGGCGGACTGCGCGATGACCGCACGGTCCAGGGGCTTCCCGTCGAACGAGGCCGACTGCACGTAGACGTCCTGCGCGCTGTTGCCCGCCGCGTTCACGCGCAGGTCACCACCGGGCAGGTGCACGGTCGCCTGCGAGAAGAGCGGCGACCCGATCGTGTACTGGCCGGAGCCCTGGGCGAGCGGGTACAGGCCGAGCGCGGAGAACACGAACCACGACGACATCTCGCCGTTGTCCTCGTCACCGGTGTAGCCCTGCCCGATGTCGCTGCCGACGAACAGCCGGCGCATGCTCTCGCGGACGACCTGCTGCGTGAGCGAGGGGTCACCCGCGGCTGCCGCGATGTAGGGGATGTGGTGCGAGACCTGGTTGCTCATGCCGAGCTGGCCCATCCGGACCGAGCGCGCCTCGAGCATCTCGTGGATCTGTCCGCCGTAGGAGCCGACGTTCTCGGCCGTCTCCGGGGTGGCGTAGAACTCCTTGAGCTTCGCGATGAGCTGCTCGTCCCCGCCGTACAGGCCGGCGAGGCCCTGCACGTCGAACGGGGCGTGGAACGCGAAGTTCCAGCCGTCGGTCTCGGTGAAGGCGCCGCCCCACTCGGCCGGGTCGAACTCGTCCGCCGGGACCTCGAAGGACCCGTCGGCGTTCCGACCCTGGAAGAACTGGGCCTCCGCGTCGAACAGGTTGACGTAGTCCTCCGCCCGGTCGTCGAGGTAGGCGGCCGCGGCTTCGAGTTCCTCGACGCGGTCGGCCGGCGTGGCCGGGTCCTCCGCCAACGCCGCGGCCATCTTCGCCAGGCCGAAGTCGTTGATGGTGCCCTCGAGACCCCACGAGACGCTCTCGTGGAACGAGTCCGGCACGTAGCCGAGGAAGGCGGACTGGTCGAGCGCCTTGCGTCCGGCGCCGGAGACGTCGGTCGAGACGGTCGTTGCGTTCTTGTACCCGGCGTCGAAGGCCTCGAGCGCGGTCTTCGTGTCCACCGCACCGTCGAGGTACGCGGTCGCGAAGGCGACGTCGGAGCTCGTGCCGGTCATCAGGTCGGCGTAGCCCGGCGAGGACCAGCGCGGCGTCCATCCGCCGTCGCGGTACTGCTGGACGAACCCGTCGACGAGCTCCTGCGCGACGTCCGGGTAGAGCATCGAGTAGAGCGGCCAGACCGTGCGGTAGGTGTCCCAGAAGCCGTTGTTCACGTAGACCTTGCCGGCCTTCACGACGGCGTTCGTCGTGGTGGCGGTCGCCGCACCCTTCGGGGCGACGTTCGGGCTGGCGTGCTCCCAGACGGGTGCCCCGGCGGTGCCGGTGTTCTCGTGCTGCGAGTTCGGGTAGAGGTTCATCCGGTAGAGCGAGCCGTAGAGCGCCTGGAGCTGCGTGTCGCTCGCGGCGGACTGCGGCACGGTGACGACACCGAGCCGCTCGTTCCACTGGGCGGCGGCGGCCTGCTGGACCTGCTCGAACGACTTGCCGGAGAGCTCGAGGTCGGCGTTGTGCCGCGCCTGGTCGAGGGAGATGAACGAGGTGGCGAGGCGGAGCTCTACGACGTGGTCGCCGGTCAGCCCGGAGAACGAGGCGTAGCGGGCGCTGCTGCGGTCGCCCGCGGCGGTGCCGGTGCCGGACGGGTCCGTGTCGAACCGACCGGCGAAGAACATCCGCGTGGCTCCGACGGACAGGCCGGAGCCGCCCTCGGTCCACCCGGTCACGGTGCCGTCGTCGCCCATCGTGATCGAGGTGCGCTCGTCGGAGCCGACGTTGTCGAGGACGACGCTGCCGCTGCTCGCCGGGAAGGCGAACCGGAGCACGGCGCCGTGGTCGCTCGGGGTGACCTCGGCCACCGTCCCGGACGTGGTCTTCACGGAGTACAGGTCCGGTCGGGCGACCTCGTCGGCGTGGTCGAACGCGAGTCCACGGGAATCGAGGGAGGCGTTCGGCGTCGTGCCCGACGTCGACGGCATGATCGCGAGCTGGTTGCGGTCACCCATCCACGGGCTCGGCTCGTGGGAGATGCCGATGCCCTGGAGGCGCGGCAGGTTGTCGGCGTCGTTGTCGGACTGCCACGAGTACTCCCACGACTGGCTCGACGCGTCCGTCATCGGCGTCCAGAAGTTGAAGCCGTTCGGGACGGCCGCGGCGGGGATGTTGTTGCCCCGCGAGAAGCCGCCGGAGGAGTTCGTGCCGCGGCGGGTGTCGACGTAGTCCGTCAGGCTCGAGCCGTCGATGCGCTCGGCCGCCGGGTCGATGCGGATGTCGTCCACCCAGCCCTGGAACTTCGTCGACGCGCTGGTGCCCGCGGCGTCGTCGTCGTACGTGAACAGCACCTTGTCGACGGTCTTGCCGGCGAGTGCGCCGAGCGGGATCCGGATCGAGTTCCACTGGTCGACGAAGAAGACCTTGCCGGCACCGAGGGCCTCCGCCGAGACGCGGTTGCCGTTCTCATCGGTGACCTGCGGGTCCGCGGACACGAGCGAGCCGTCGCTGAGCTGCAGGTCGACCGCGGCGTAGGTCGCCGGGTAGGCGGTGTCCCCGTTCAGCTCGGGGAAGAGCTTGTAGCTGAGCTCGCTGTCCGCGGTGATCGGCATCGCGACGTCGTCGTAGAGGACGTTCGTGGCACTGGCCCCACCGGTGCCGACGTGGGCGCCCGCGTACCGGAGTGCCTTGGTCCCGCTGAAGCCGACGGTCGAGCGGATGTTCAGCCCGGACACCGGACCGCCGCCGACCTGCGTGACCATCGGGCTGGGCGGGGGCGGGGTGGTGGACCCGTCGGAGATGCTCCAGTCGGCGAGCTGCGTGATGCCGTCACCGCTGTTCTGCGTGATGCGGAGACGGTACCGGTCGTACGAGCCGGGCGTGGCCGCGGTGTACTCGTTCGTCTCCCCGCGACCGGCGAAGGTCTGCCCGGCCTGCGTGTCCACCGTGGTCCACGTCGTGCCGTCGGTGGAGCCCTCGAGCGTCCACGCCGCCGGGTCGCGGCCGGGGGCGTCGTTGGCGCTGGTGAGCGAGTACGCCCGGAGCGTCTCCGGCTGGTCGAGCCGGTACGTGATGACGCCGGTGTTCCGGAAGGCGAGCCACTTCGAGTCCGCGTTCCCGTCGGCCAGGGCGGCGGCGACCTCGTTCGGCGGGTTCTCGGCGTCGGCGGTGACGCTCGTGACGTGCCCGAGGAGGCTCCCGGGCGGCAGCGTCGACCCGGTGACGGTCGTCGACGGCGTGAGCGGGGTGTTCGCGAGCGGTGCCGGGTCACCCGCCTCGAACGAGGTGGTGAAGGGCCCGGACGCGGCCTGCGCCGGGACCGCCCCGAGGAGTGCGCCGGACGCGGCGAGCGCCGCCCCGAGCACGACGGCCGTGGCGCGGGTCCCGAACCCGCTCCGGCCGCTGATCTGCTGCATGGTCCGGCTGCGCCGGGAACCGAATGACGACATCGTCACCTTCCGTGGTTGGGGAGGAGTGACGCCGCGTCGACCATGACAGCGTTGTCACACCGGACGTTTCTAACGGTTCGGTGTGAGTCGTGTCAAGGAACACCCAGGAAACCGGACGACCGTACGATGACGAGGTGAGCACCGAGCGACCGACGCTGCGCGCCGTCGCCGAGCGCTCGGGCGTCAGCATGAAGACCGTGTCGCGCGTGGTGAACGGCGAGCGGTACGTGGCCGCCGACACCGCGGCCCGGGTCCTGACCGTTGCCGCCGAGCTCGGGTTCCGGCCGAACACGCTCGCCCGCGAGTTCCGTGCCGGCGCGCGGTCCGCCACCGTCGGACTCGTCACCGGCGACGTCGCGAACCCCTTCTACTCACGCATCGCGCGGGGCGCCGAGCGCGCGCTCCGAGAACCGGGGCTGAGCCTGCTCTCCACCTCGAACGACGAGGACGCCGACCGGGAGCGCACCCTCGTGGCGCAGCTCGTCGAACGCCGCGTCAGCGGCCTGCTCGTCGTGTCCGCCGACGACGACCACTCCCTGATCGCTCGTGAACGGACACTCGGCACGCCCGTGGTGTTCCTCGACCGCGCACCGGCGGACGTCGACGCCGACACGGTCGTCCTCGACAACGCCGGCGGCATCCGGACCGCGGTCGAGCACCTGCTCGAGCGTGGACACCGCCGCATCGGCCTGGTCGGTGACCTCAGCCGCCTGTCGACCCACCGCGAGCGCGTGCACGCCTTCGGCGACGCCATGCGGGCCGTCGGTGTGCCGGACTGGCAACGATGGGTCCGCAGCGACTCGCACGACCTCGACGAGGCTTCCCGCGCCGTCCGCGACCTGGTGGACGGCCAGGAGGCACCGACCGCGATCGTCACCACGAACAACCGCATCACGACCGGGGCACTCCGCGCGCTCGTCGACCGGACCGATCGACCGGCCCTCGTCGGGTTCGACGACTTCGACCTCGCGGACGTCCTCGGCATCACGGTCATCGCACACGAGCCGGATGCGATGGGGCGGGTCGGCGCCGAGGAGCTCCTCGCCCGCATCGCCGGCGACGACGGTCCCCCGCGCCACCACGTGCAGCCGGTGCGGCTGGTCGTCCGCGCGTCCAGCAGCACGGCCCGCTGACGGCCCCGGCTCCCTGACGGCTCCGGCCCGCTGACGGCACGGCTCCGGGACGACTCCGACCCGAGGGCCGCTCCAGCCCACCGGGACGGCTCCGGCCCGCTGACCCCGGGCACGAGGGGTGCTCCGTCCGTACCTGTCTCAGGTCGGGCGACGGGGGCAGGATCGACGGTGGGCCGCACCCGGCCCGCCATCCCCACCCCATCCCACCCCACGAGGAGACCCTTGCGCACCGTCAACGCGTACGCGGCACCGTCCGCGACCGAGCCGCTCGTCAAGACCACCATCGAGCGCCGCGACCTCCTGCCCGGCGACGTCATGATCGACATCGCCTACGCCGGCATCTGCCACTCCGACATCCACACCGTCCGCGGCGAGTGGGGCGGCATCGAGTACCCGCAGGTCGTCGGCCATGAGATCGTCGGTCACGTCACCGAGGTCGGTTCGGAGGTCACGAAGTACGCCGTCGGCGACCTCGTCGGTGTCGGCTGCATGGTGAACTCCTGCCGCGAGTGCGAGCAGTGCCTCGCCGGCCAGGAGCAGTACTGCCTGAAGGGCAACACCGGCACCTACGCCTCGGTCGACCGCGCCGACGGCACCATCACGCAGGGCGGCTACTCGCAGGCCGTCGTCGTCGACCAGGACTTCGTCCTCCGCGTCCCCGAGTCGCTCGACATCGAGCGGGTCGCGCCGCTGCTCTGCGCCGGCATCACCCTGTACTCGCCGCTCCGGCACTGGAACGCCGGACCGGGCATGCAGGTCGCGATCGTCGGCCTCGGCGGACTCGGCCACATGGGCGTGAAGATCGCCGCCGCCCTCGGCGCCGAGGTCACCGTCCTGTCGCAGACCACCTCCAAGAAGGAGGACTCGCTGAAGTTCGGCGCGAAGGCCCACCACGCGACGAAGGACCCGCAGACGTTCGAGGAGCTCCGCGGCTCGTTCGACCTCATCATCAACACCGTCTCGGCGAAGATCGACATGGCCGCACACCTGGGCCTGCTCAAGGTCGACGGCACGATGGTCAACGTCGGTGCGCCGTCCGAGCCGCTCGAGGTCCCCGCGTTCGCGCTGCTCCCGGGCCGCCGCAGCTGGGCGGGCTCGTCGATCGGCGGCATCCGCGAGACCCAGGAGATGCTCGACTTCTGCGCCGAGCACGGCATCCTGCCGGAGACCGAGCTCATCAGCGCCGACCAGGTGAACGAGGCATACGAGCGCGTCCTCAGCTCGGACGTCCGCTACCGCTTCGTCATCGACGCCGCGACGCTCGCCTGACGCCGCCGCCCCTCCCGTCCGGCGGTCGCCAGCCGGGGCGCGCCGGACGGGAGGCCCGCCACCAGCTGGTGACGGGCCTCCCGTCCGTCCCCCGTCCCGTGGCGATCCTGACCGGGACCTCCGTAAGACGCCCCGAAGGTCCACGGAACGCCGTCGATCGGGGCACACCGCGCCGAGCGGCTCGCATCCGAGCGCTGCACCGAGAGAGGGTGGGACCATGACGACACCGGAGTCCCCGGCGCCCACCGGCGCGATCGTCGCCGTGTCGGGCACCGACACCGGTGGCGCGATCCAGGACCTCGCCGGCATGTACGCCGGACGGTCCTGGTACTCCTCGCCGATCGACCGGACGTACTGGTACAAGTACGTCGGCGTCGGTGACGACCGGATGAGCATCCGACGCTCGCAGATGCACGGCCACCTCCGCGGCGACGTCGCCGTCGAGGGCGAGGTCGTCGTGCAGTGGATCGACGCCGGTCGTGCCCGCGTGGACGTCGGCCGGGACGAGGTCCGGATGCAGCCGGGCGTCCCGACCCTGTTCCCGATCGAGCAACGCTTCGAGATGGAGTACGAGGACTGGGACCAGCGCCTCGTCCACCTGCGCCGCGACCTCGTGCTCGACGTCGCGGCCGAGCAGTTCCTGGTCGACGGGACCCTCGCGTTCGATCGCAGCACGCCGCCGACGGCAGCGGCCGTCGAGTTCTGGCGCGGCTCCGTCGCCGCCGCCGTCCGCGCCCTGCGGACCGAGGGCTCCTCGTCGCTCGCGTGGCACGAGGCCCAGCGTGACGTCGCGCGTTCCCTGTTCGGGCTGTACCGGTTCCAGGGCGAGGCCCAGCCGGACGGCTACGGTGAGCGCCGCAACGCCCGGCTGCGCGCCGCGGTCGAGTTCCTGCACGAGCACGCCGGCGAGCCCCTGAGCGTGTCGGACATCGCCCGCGCCGCCGACCTGAGCGTCCGGGCGCTGCAGGAGTCGTTCCAGCGGACGCTCGACCGCACCCCGATGAACTACCTGCGCGAGGTCCGCCTGCGGCACGTCCGGGCGGACCTGCTCGCGGCGGAGCCGGGGTCGGCCTCGGTCGCGGAGATCGCCTCGCGGTGGGGCTTCAGCCACATGGGACGGTTCTCCGGGGAGTACCTGAACCGGTTCGGCGAGTACCCACGGCAGACGCTGCGGCACTGACCCGGCGCGTGGGTCAGCCGACCTCGTCGCCGGTCGGCAGCGCACTGCACCAGTCGATCGCGGTCCCGGCGAGGGACGCCTCGAGCGCCCCCGAGGTCGCGTCGACCACGCTGACGAGCGCCCCGCCGGACGACTGCGTCGCCACGGCGACGAACTGCCCGTTCGGCGACGGACAGACCGCGGTGATGCTCGCGTCGTCCGGCACGGTCACCCCGAGCCGGGAGGCCCGTGCTCCGTCCACCCGGACGATGCGCGCGTCGAGGGTCCCGTCCGCGCGGACCGACCCCACCACCCGCAGGTAGACGCCCTCCGCGATCGGCGCGATCCGACCGAGGTAGGTCGAGTCGGTGCTGGCCGCCGGTGCCGGCAGGTCGGTGCGGTCGCCGTCCGTCAGGTCGAGTTGGACGATGCCGTTGCCGGTCTCGACGACGGCGGTCGTGCCGGAGCCGACGAAACCGTGCAGGTAGGTGGCCGAGCCCAGCCGGACGGCGTCGTTCCGGCCGCTCATGTCGACGAGCACCAGGTCGTCGGTGCCCGTCCGGACGAGGGCGCTCGCGGTCCGGGGCACGTACGCCCACTGCGCGACCGAGATCGGCGTCGCGCCGGCGGTCGGGGTGCCGTCGGCCGCGACCGGTTCGGGCTGGTGGGTGCCGGTGAGGTCGACGACGTACAGACCGACGTCCTCGGAGCGACCGGATGACGTGTCGGCGTACACGAACCCGAACGAGGAGCCGTCGTCGGCCGCGTGCAGGGCCTTCGCGGAGCCGCGGGAGCTCGGCATCGACAGGCGCTCGACGGGGACGGCGTCGTCCTGCACTCCGCCGGCGAGCGGCACGACGTCGATCGCCGAGCCGCCGTCGCGGTCGTCGCGGAGCACGACGAGGGAGCGGGCGAGGACGGCGTACTCCCGGATGCCCCGCGCGCGGTACACGGTCTCCGCCCCGGCTGCGTCGAGGCCCCGGCGCACGATGCTGTCCGGCCCGCCGTCCGTCCCCGGCACGACGGCCAGGACGTCCGTGCTGCCGGTGCGGATCGTGGTGCGCAGTTCCGACGTGGCCGCCTGGCCGGGCGCCCGTACCCCGCGGACCGTGAGCGTGTACTCGCGGTCGTAGGCGAGCGGGCCGGCGAACTCGACGGCGACGGTGTTGCCGCTCGACGTGACCGAGAACGGTGCCGCGGGGCGGACGCGCACGGCGGACGCCGGCACCTGCTGCACGGCCTGGTTCGCGGTGAGGATGACGCGCTGCGCCGGCCGGGTGACGAGGTCACCGGCGTCGTACGACACCGACCGCAGCCGTGGGCCCTGCTGTGACCCCACCACGGCTGCGAGCGCGGCGATGACGGCGAGCACCAGGACGGTGGCGACGAACCGGCGGCGGAAGCGGTGGGTGACCGGGCGCCGGGGACGGGACTCAGTACTCATACGGGTCCGAGGGCTGGTCGACCGGGGTGACGTCCGCCGCCCGGATGACGAGACGGGCGTCCGAGGCGGTGTCCGGGTTCGCGGCGAGCGCGCCCTCGACCCGGACCCACGCGCCCTCGTCCGGCACGTCGTCGTCGGTCGTCACGCCGATGCCGACCGGTTGGGCGTCGACCGCGCAGCAGCTGACGACGAAGCGCGTGAGGGTGAACGATCCGTCGTCGCCCGGGACGACGAACCCGGTCAGGGTGAGCTTGCGACCGACGAGCGCGGTGGTGTCGGTCGTCTGCCGGATGAGCGCCGCCCAGTCCTTCACGCCGTACTCGGACGTGTCGACGGACTCGCTGCCGAGGAGCGTCACCGGGGCACCGGCTCCCGTCGCGTCGGACAGCGACGCCGACCCGACGCTCCGCTGCTGGGCGGTCCGGGCGGACAGCGTCGTGGGTGGCAGGACGAGCATCGCGACGACGGTGCCGACCGTGACGAGGGCCGCGACGGACCCGAGCACCACGTGCAGGAGGCGTCCACCGCCGGCCGGTCGCGGCTCCGGGTCCCCGTCGTGGGCGTGCGCGCCGTGTCGGGCGACCACGACGAGCCCTGCGATCGACGCGGGCACGGCGACGGCGGCGAGCACGAGGGTGAACGTGGCGTAGCGGGGGTTGATGTACAGGTCGAGGTGGTCGGCGATGCCGAGCCAGAGGGTGCCGACCGCGACGGCCAGCACCGAACCGAGGCCGAGCAGGGTGCGACGCAACACGGTGCGCTCAGACGAGGACATTCATCACCAACCCGACGGTCGCGGCGAACAGGACGCAGACGACGGCGAGCAGCACCAGGAAGCGTGCCCGGAACGTCGTGCGGAGGAGCGCGATCATCTTGACGTCGATGATCGGCCCGATGATGAGGAACGCCGTGATCGAGCCCGGCAGGAACGTCGACGCGAAGGACAGCGCGAAGAAGGCGTCGACGTTGGAGCACAGCGACACGGTCATCGCCAGCAGGATCATGGCGAGCACGGACAGCACCGGGTTCGCCCCGACCGCGACGAGGGCGCTCCGCGGGACGGCGACCTGGATCGCGGCGGCGAGACCGGCGCCGACGAACAGTGCCGGCATCATCGTCGCGGTCTCACCGCCGAAGTGCGACGCGCTCTCCCGCCATTTGTCCCGGACCGGCGGGGCGCCGACGGCTGCGCGGCACCGGGCCTCGAAGGCGGGGAGCAGCAGGTCTGCGGGCCGGCGGTGCGCGGCGACGATCCAGCCGACGAGGTTCGCGACGACGAAGCCGCCGACGATGCGGGCGGGGAGGATCCACCCGGACCACCCGAACGCCTGCGCGGTGCTGATGATGACGAGCGGGTTGAGGATGGGCGCCGCGACGAGGAACGTGACCGCCTCGGCCGGGGTGAACCCGCGGAGCATGAGGCCGCGGGCGAGCGGGACGTTGCCGCACTCACACACCGGGAAGAGCATGCCGATCAGGGAGATCACGGCTCGGCGCGGGATCGGGCGTGTCGGCAGGATCCGCTCGAGGACGCCGTGCGGGACCCACACCTCGACGACGATCGACAGGACGATGCCGAGCACCACGAACGGCAGGGACTCGACGACGACGCTGATGGCGAGCGTCAGGAAGTCCTGCAGGACGTCGGGCAGCCCCGCGGTGCCGACCGCCGGGGAGACGATGCGGACGGCGAGCAGCGCCACGACGGCGGCGAGCACCAGACCGGGACCGGTGAGGCTGCGGGAGCGCGTCGTGACGGGGCGGGCGCGGGTGCTCGTCACCCGGACAGGATAGGCGAACCGGTCAGCGCGGAGCCGAGAGCCCGTCGACGTGCCGTTCGAGCACGCCCACCGCCCGGTCCCCCTCCGCGCCGGGCTCGAGTCGGGCGGCGTGCATCGCGAGGCCGTCGATGAGGGCGTGCAGCCGGTGGGCCTCGTACGCGCGGTCCCCCTCGGGCACCCCGAGCATCACGAGGACGCGCTCGCACCACTCGCGCATGTCGGCGACGACCCGGTCGAGCGTCGGTCGGAGCTCCCGGTCGGTCAGCGCGGCGTTCCCGAGCGCCAGGTAGACGTCGAGCTCGACCACGCGCTCGGCGTCGAGCGGCAGCAGTTCGACGAGCACGGCCCGGACGCGCTCGCGGACCGGCAGGTCGTCCGGGATGGCGGCGATGCGCTCGCGCGTGCGGTCGAAGACGAGCGCGATGGCGTGTTCGCGGAGACTCGCCTGGGTCGGGAACACGTAGCGGACGGTGCTCGGGGGCAGTCCGGCCTCGGCGGCGACGTTGCGGACGGACAGCGCGCCGAGCCCGTCGCGGGCGAGGACCCGGTGCGCGGCCTCGGAGACGGTCCGACGGCGTTCCTCGAGGTCGATGCTGCGCGCCATCCAGCAATGTTCGCACAGTCGTGCGACTTCGTGCTAGAACTGGGGGTCGTGAAGTCGTACGCTCGTACGACTTCGGATCGGAGGAACACATGGCATGGGTCGTCCTGGTGCTGTCCGGCGTGCTCGAGGCCGTCTGGGCCACCGCACTCGGCGCGTCGAACGGGTTCAAGAAGGTGGTGCCGACGATCGTCTTCGTCGCCGGCATGGCCCTGAGCATGGTCGGGCTGGCGATCGCCATGAAGACGATCCCGGTCGGCACCGCCTACGCCGTGTGGGTCGGCATCGGGGCGTCACTGACCGTCCTCGTCGCGATCGCCCGGCGACAGGAGGCCGCGTCGACCGCCCGCATCGCCCTCGTCCTCGGCCTGGTCGCCTGCGTCGTCGGCCTCAAGGTGGTGAGCTGATGGCCTGGGTCGTCCTGTTCGTCAGCGCGGCGTTCGAGACCGTCTGGGCGACCGCCCTCGGCGAGAGTGACGGGTTCACCCGTCTCGGCCCGACGCTCGTCTTCGCCGTCACGATCGTCCTGAGCCTCGGAGCGTTCGGGTACGTGCTCCGGCACATCCCGATCAGCACCGCCTACGCCGTGTGGACCGGTACCGGCGCGGCCCTCACCGTGCTGTGGGGCATGGCGACGGGCGCCGAGCCCGTCACCGTCCTGCGCGTGGTGTTCATCGCGGGCATCGTCGGCTGTGTCGTGGGCCTCAAGCTCGTCCCCGCCCGCCCGGCCACGCCGCGCGGGCCGCGCGGAGGCTCGGCCCGGCGGACACCCACGCCGGTCCAGGAGGCGGACACAGCCCGCTGAGCCGAGGCTCGGCCCGGCGGACACCCACGCAGCGGGGTCAGACCGACGCGCCCGTCCACTCGTCGAGCGCGGCCACATGGTCGGCACCGGCGGTGCCGGTCGCCCGCGCGGCCGCCACGCGCTCGAGGTGCGTCGGCGGGTTCGCCGGCACGTGTTCGGGGCGGTCGGCCTCGTTGATGCGGCGGAGCTCCGGCACGATGTCCTCGGCCAGGATGTCGATCTGCTCGAGCACGGTCTTGAGCGGCAGCCCGGCGTGGTCGATGAGGAACAGCTGGCGCTGGTAGTGCCCGACGTGGTCCTTCATCGCGGCGTACCGGTCGATGACCTGCTGCGGCGAACCGACCGTGAGCGGCGTCTGCGCGGTGAAGTCCTCCATCGACGGGCCGTGGCCGTACACCGGGGCGTTGTCGAAGTACGGGCGGAACTCGTTCCACGCGTCCTGCGAGTTCTTGCGTGCGAAGAACTGCCCGCCGAGCCCGACGATCGCCTGGTCCGCGCGACCGTGGCCGTGGTGCTCGTAGCGCTGCCGGTAGAGGCCGACCATCTGCTCGGTGTGCTGGATCGGCCAGAAGATGTTGTTGTGGAAGAAGCCGTCACCGTAGTACGCGGCCTGCTCGGCGATCTCCGGGGTTCGGATCGACCCGTGCCAGACGAACGGCGCGACGCCGTCGAGCGGACGCGGAGTCGAGGTGAAGCCCTGCAGGGGCGTCCGGAACTGCCCCTGCCAGTTGACGACCTCGTTCTCCCACAGCTGGCGGATGAGCGCGTAGTTCTCCACCGCCAGGTTCAGGCCCTGTCGGATGTCCTTGCCGAACCAGGGGTAGACGGGGCCGGTGTTGCCACGGCCCGTCATGAGGTCCATGCGGCCGTCAGAGATGACCTGGAGCATCGCGTACTCCTCGGCGATGCGCACCGGGTCGTTCGTCGTGACGAGGGTCGTCGACGTCGAGAGGGTGATGTCCTTCGTCACGCCGGCGAGGTACCCGAGCATCGTCGTCGGGCTCGAGGCGACGAACGGCGGGTTGTGGTGTTCACCGGTCGCGAAGACGTCGAGACCGGCCTGGTCCGCGTGCTGCGCGATCGTGAGGATGTCCCGGACGCGCTGGGTGTCGTCCGGCGTGGTCCCCGTGGTGGGGTCGGTCGTGACGTCACTGACCGTGAAGATCCCGAACTGCATAATGGGCCGCCTCCGTCGTCTGCTGGCTTCCGCCTTGTTCTATGCGTTTGCATCGAATTGACGGGTACAACGTAGCGCACGGCGGGGCATTCCCGCCAGGTCGGACGTGCCGACCGGGAGGCTCGGGGGGCCTCAGACGCGGACGGCCGGACCGTCCGGAGCGGTCGTGCGCGGCACGGTGTGCATGCCGTCCGCGAGCCAGACCACGGTGATGACGGCGAGGACGCTGGCTGACGAGGCCATCCGACCGGCGAGGAGCATCGCCTCGTGGTCGCCGCCGGTCGTCCCCACCGCCAGGGCGACCACGCCGACGAGGACCGTCGCCGCTGCCGCGAGCAGCAGCACGACCGTGACGACCCGGCGCGGGCCGCGACGACCGTCACGGTCCCCGCGCGTGCCCCGGTCGACGGCCGGTCCCACCGCCCGGACGAGCCCGAGCCAGAACAGGGCGACCGCACACGCGCCGATGATGTCGCTCACCCGGTGCCAGCCGTAGACCACCGTCTGGTTCGCCACGAAGACGGCGTACACGGCGCCGACCACCAGGACCACCGGGCGGAGACGCCGCGGCGTGACCATGAGCACGGCGAAGAGCGCGGCCAGTGCGATGGTGGCGTGCCCGGACGGGAAGGAGTTCGGCGTCGTCGACTGAGCGATCTCCGGGCGCTCGGCGATACGCTTGAGCAACGTCGAGGTCGCCGCGGACGCGAGCACCACGAAGCCCGCTCCGAGCCCCACGGCGAGCCGTCTGCGTGCGAACGCGACGGCGGCGATCACGACGACCAACAGCAGGATCACCGGGACCGAGATGACGTTGAGGGCGGTGTCCGACCCGAACAGGTCGGACTCGCGGACACCGCCGAGTGCGGCGTCCTCGATCCGCTGCCCCGTCGGCGTCAGCACCGCGACCGCGTAGACGGAAGGCACGATCACGAACCCCAGAGCCGCGAGCAGCGCCCACCGGAACCGCCGGGACACGCTCGGTCCACGTCCCTCGTCGCGGGACACCGGCGCGGTGCGCTCGGGGGTCCGGATCACGGGCATCGTCCTCCTCGGAGTGATCGTCGTCGGCCTCGTCGTCCGCCTGCTGGGCGGAAAGCGATTCGGTCGGTCGGGGTCCGACACGATACCGTTGCAGCGCCCGTCCGGAGCTGGGAACGCCGGTCTCCGGAGCGGGGCCGCAGCCGTCCTGCAGCGCGTGTCCGGACAGCACGCCTCCGGACAGCGTGACACAGGTCGTGGCGGCGGGCAGTCGTACAGCGCGATCGTCGCGCAGGAAGAGGAGACCGAAGTGGCCATCAAGGAACCGGGCATCACCGCCTCGCCGAACCGCGCCCTGGCGATGACCGCCGGGACGCTGTTCGCGATCTGGGGCTTCCTGGGCTTCTTCTTCGCCCAGGACAACGGTGGGCAGTTCTTCGGCCGTGAGGGCGGGTTCCTCTGGAACGCCTTCATGCTCAACCCGGCGCTGTGCACGATCTGGGCGCTCTTCGCCGCCGCGTTCTTCATCGTCGGCCTCGGCAACACGGTCGGGTCCCGCTCGGTCAACCTGGTCATCGGTGTCCTGCTGCTCGTGCTCGCCGTCTACGGCTTCGTGTTCTCGGCCACCTCGGCGAACGTCCTCGCACTGAACACGACGGACAACGTCTTCCACGCGATCGTCGGCGTCGTCCTCGTGCTCACCGCACTGGGTGCCGACAAGGAGAACCTCCGCGCGCTGCGAGCGGCCCGCGCCTGACCCACAGCTCCGTCACGACGCCCGTCTGCCGATCCGGCAGGCGGGCGTCGTCGTCTGCGCGACCGAGATGCTCGGGAACGTCAGGAGTCGGCGGGCTCCGGGGCCTCGAGCTGGGTCGCGACGACGCGGGGTGACTCGGACATGAACCGGCGCACGTCCAGGTCGACGATGATGTCGGCCGGTCGGAGCGGCCGCGTCAGGTACAGCCCGTCCAGCGACGTCAAGCGGGACAGCGCCACGTACGTCTGACCCGCGCTGAACACCCGGTTGCCGAGGTCCACCACGGCGCGGTCGTACGTGCTGCCCTGCGACTTGTGGATCGTGACCGCCCAGGCCAGGCGGAGGGGGAACTGCTGGAACTCCCCGACGGTGTCCTTCTTGAGTTCCTTCTTGTCCGGGTCGTAGGAGTACTTGAACTTCTCCCACACCGAGGGCTGCACTTCGAAGTCCTCGCCGTCGACGCTGACCCACACCGTGTCCCGGATGCTCCGCACGATGCCGAGCGTGCCGTTCACCCAGCGCTGGTCCGGGTCGTTGCGGAGGAACATGACGTGCGCGCCCGGCTTGAGCTCGAGCGCCTCGTCGGCCGGGAAGTTCCGCCCGCCGAAGTCGCCGTTGACGTCGGCTCTGGCGGTCTTCGTCTTGCCGGGCAGCCGGGCGAGGGCGGCCTTGTTGATCCGCGCCACGGTGTCGTTCCGCGTGGCGAGGGTGATGGCGTCGTCCGGGGCGGGGCGGGCACCGGCGGCGTTGAGCTGCCCGGCGACGTCAGCGGTGACGCGCCCGTGGCGGACGGCCGTGAGCATGGCGGCGAAGGCGTCGTCGCGCTGGCGGTGCACCGTCGCGAGCTCGATGATGTGCAGCTCGGCCTCGAGCCACACCTTCGCGTCGAAGAACCACATCGACCGGTAGTGGTCGGTGAAGTAGGCACGCTCGTCGCCGTCACCGGGTACCGGCGGCAGCTGGTAGGGGTCGCCGAACATCACGACCTGCACGCCGCCGAACGCCTCGGACTGCCGGCCCCGGGCCTTGCGCAACGACCGGTCCATCGCGTCGAGCAGGTCGGCGTTCACCATGGAGACCTCGTCGATGACCAGGGTGTCGATGGTGTTGAGGAGCTTCCGGGTGTCCGGTCCCTGCCGCAGTTCGGCGTCGGCGATGAGACCGATCGGCAGACGGAAGAGTGAATGGATGGTCTGTCCGCCGACGTTCAGGGCGGCGACCCCGGTCGGCGCGCAGATGACCACCTGCTTCCCGGTGTGCCACGACAGGTGGTTCAGCAGCGTCGACTTGCCGGTGCCGGCGCGGCCGGTGATGAAGACGTGGTCGCGGGTCGACTCGATGTACTCGAACACGGCCCGCTGTTCGGCGGAGAGCTCGACGCTCACGGCGTGCTCGACCCGCTCGGGACGCCACTGACGACGTCGGTGGTCGCAGGACGCGCCGAGGCCTCGGACGGGCGGACCGCGCGCGGTCCCGCCGGGTCGTCCCCACCGGTCCGCTCCCCCTGACGCAGGCGCACGATCCCGACCGCCACCACCGTCACGACCACGAGCACCCCGGCGACGATCAGCACGGCACCGGCCCGCGCCTGGTCGACGAGCGGGTCCGGCCCCCACGTGCGGCCCATCGCCCCGAACCACGAGGCCTGCAGCAGCCCGAGCGGCCCCCGCATCGCGATCCCGAGCGACACCGCGCCCGCGGCGACCACGACCGCTCCGGCGGTGCGCACCAGGAACGCCGCGGTCGACGGCCGGCTGGCACCGATCGCGACCGGCGTGAGGAGCGTGGGGACCGCCAGGAGGCCGACGACGAGGAAGACGAGGTCCACGACGGTACGGCCCATCGCGTCGCTGACCGACCACCGGAGCACGTCGGTCGCCGCGTACGCCCACCAGATGCCGGCGAGCAGCAGGAACGCCGGGAACGGCTGGACGAGGTACCGGACGACGGCGTTGTCGACGAGGACCGCTGTCCACTCGCGGACGCCGGCGCTGTCGTCGTCCCGCGGCAGGACGGCCGCGCGGATGAGCTGGACGGGCGCCGCCGCCCAGACGAGTGCGGGCACGACGAGGCCGAGCAGCACGTGCGCACCGACGTTCGCCGACAACAGGTACCGGTCGTAGGTGTGCAACGAGCCCGAGGTCGCGACGACGAGCGCAAGGACCGCGAGGCCGGCGGCGACGGAGCATCGGACCGGCCAGGCCCGACCCCGTCGGCGCAGCCGGACGATCCCGGCGGCGTACGCCGCGACGAGCAGCACCGCCGCCATGAGCCAGAACAGGTCGACGTTCCAGTTCGTCAGCCACCCCCAGGCGCCGGGCGCGGCGGGGAGCCGGTCGTCGGTCAGGATCTCGGCCGGGGTCGGGTCGCTGGTCTTGCTCAGTGCGAGCTGTCCCGCCGGGGTCGCGGTCCGGCCGAGTGCGGCGGCGAAACCGGAGGCGACCCCCATCACGGCGAGCTCGACGACCACGAGGGTCCAGAACGGTCGGACACGGGTGGGGCTGGTGGTGAGCGACGCGATGACGCGACGGCGGTGCACGGCGCCGATGACCCCCATCGCGACGATGGCACCCACCTTGACGAGCACGAGCACGCCGTACGGGCTGCCGAGCTCGTCGAACGCCCCGATCCGGATCTGCGCGGAGACGACACCGGAGACCGCCACGAGCACGAAGCAGCCGAGGGCGACGCTCGAGTACCGGCCGACCACGGCGGCGAGACGTGCACCCGGCAGGCGGTCCCGGACGAGCACGAGCATGACGAGGCCGCCGACCCAGAGCGCGGCGCCGACGAGGTGCAGTCCGAGTGCGGTGACCGCGGCGTCGTGGCTGGCGGTGCCGGCCGCGTGCCCCTGCTGCGTGAGCGGGACGAGGCCGATGAGCGACACGGCGGTGGTGAGCGCGACCATCCCCCGGGAACGCACCGCGAAGCACAGCACCGTGACGACGGCCGCGACGAGCACGGTGGTCAGCCAGGCGAGCCCGAGGTCGGTCCCGGTGAGGAACACCCCCATCGACTGCCCGAAGCCGGCGTCGAGACTGACGGCACCGCCCGCGACGCTGAGGTAGGTGAAGAACGTGGTGACGGCGGCGGTCACGGTCCAGACGCCCGCGGCACCGGCGGCCACGTCGATCGCGCGGTCCCACTCCGGCGCGGTCCGGGACAGGCCGATGGTGGCGAGGGCGAGTCCGCCGATGGTCACGGCCGCCGACAGGTCGACGAGCATGCGCGCGAGCGGCAGCCCGAAGCGGACCACCGCTCCGGGGTCGGCGATGAGCGCGGCATCGGCTCCACCACCGACGACGAGCGCCACGAGCAGGGACACGAACGCCGCGAGCAGCAGGACGCCGGGGCCGGCGATGCGCGCGATGCGGTTCACCCGTCAAGCCTAGGCGCTGCCCCACCTGCACCGACGACCACCGTCGGCACGCTGTGGGAACGACGGAAGGGACGGCGCGGACGCCGTCCCTTCCGTGGAGTTGTGGGGTCTTACTTGACCGCAGCCTTGAGCTTGCTGCCGGCGCTGACCTTGACCGAGTCGCTCGCGGCGATCTCGATGGCCTCACCCGTCTGCGGGTTGCGGCCGGTGCGTGCGGCGCGGTGGGTCTTCTCGAAGGCGATCCAGCCGGGGATCGTGACCTTGGTGTCGTCCGCGACGGACTTGCCGACGACGGCGAAGAGCGCGTCGACGACGCCGTTGACGGTGGCCTGGCTCTGGCCGGACTCGGCGGCGACGGCAGCGACGAGCTCGGTGCGGTTCAGTGACTTGTCAGCCATTGGATGTCCTCCTCGGACTTCTTGCGTATGGGTCGGACGCGGACGTCCGGATGCCCGGGACGGTTGTCCCGTGCTGCGGATCCGGCAGGCCGAGGGCCCGTGGAACCGGTGATGAACCTACCAGCCGGTACCGGGGTTTCCCGTCGACTCGCCCCGATTTCCGGGCCTGTGGAGCAGCGGGAGGGGCTGGAGGGGCCGGTGTGACGATCGATGCACGCACGGATGCCCCTCCCGGGCACCTCCCGGACGACGACGCCCCCACGACCTCGGGAGGTCGCGGGGGCGTCGGGGGTGCTGGTGCTTACCAGGAGCTCTTCGTGATGCCCGGCAGCTCGCCACGGTGCGCCATGTCGCGGAAGCGGACACGGCTGATGCCGAACTCACCGAGGTGGCCACGGGGGCGGCCGTCGATGGCGTCGCGGTTGCGGTAGCGGACCGGCGAGGCGTCGCGCGGCAGCTTCTGCAGGCCGACGCGGGCGGCCTCGCGGGACTCGTCGGTGCCGTTCGGGTCCACGAGGGCCTTCTTCAGCTCGAGGCGACGCTCGGCGTACCGCTCGATGACGACGGCGCGCTGGTTGTTCTTCGCGATCTTGCTCTTCTTCGCCATGACTCAGCGCTCCTCACGGAAGTCGACGTGCTTGCGGATGACCGGGTCGTACTTCTTCAGCACGAGACGGTCGGGGTTGTTCCGGCGGTTCTTCTTGGTCACGTACGTGAACCCGGTACCCGCGGTGGAACGGAGCTTGATGATCGGACGGATGTCCTGACCCTTCTTGGCCATCAGATCTTCTCCCCACGGGCGAGGATGCTCGCCACGACGGACTCGATGCCACGAGCGTCGATCACCTTGATGCCCTTGGCGCTGACGTTGAGCGTCACGTTACGACGCAGCGACGGCACGTAGTAGGTCTTCTTCTGCACGTTCGGGTCGAAGCGACGCTTCGTCCGACGGTGCGAGTGCGAGATGGCGTGTCCGAAGCCGGGAACGGCGCCGGTCACCTGGCACACTGCAGCCATGGTTTCCTCCTGATGAATACCGTGCAGCCGGTCGGCTGCACCCAAGGTCACTTGCCTGGCGCGCACGCGCTGCGCCACCGGAGGTGGTTGAGCGAGGGGGTGTGCGCACCGCCCAGACCGGCGTGCCGACCGTCGACGACCTGATCGGACCGTTCGGTCCGACCGGGCCGGGAGGCTCGGATCCGGCACCACGCGACCGCGGCGTTCGCGACGGTCGGAGGGCAGAACAACGGGCGCTCCGCGCAGGCGCGGAGAACCAGCCGCCCACGTTACGCGACCGCCGGGCGCGTCGCAAGCCGGGCCTCCCGTCCGCACCCGTCGGCGAGCACCGGTCCCGGCCAGCCGTGCTCAGCGCCGCAGACCGGACGGCGGCAGGAGCAGCCCGCGTTCCTGCCGGACCCAGTAGAGCCCGGTCGCCCGCCGCTCGGCCCTGGTCGCGAAGCGGTACCGGAAGACCCGCGCCCGCACCCACCGCGGCCGCCGCCCGTCGAACGGGTCGTGGCGGAGCAGTCGGAGCGTCTGCCGGTCGGCCTCGAGCAACCGCAGCACGAACACCCGGAACCACCCGTCGTCCGCTCCGAGTGCCAGGAACCACATGAGCCAGTCGAGCCGGAGGTGGTAGGGCGCGAACTGGGCCGGACGGCGCCGTGGGTCACCGGGCTTCCCCTTGAACTCGTAGGGCAGCCAGTCGCCCTCGTCCGGGTCCTCTGCAAGGGTCCCCTCGACGATGACCTCGTCCCGCTCCTGCGTCACGCTGCCGAAGGCACCGTAGGCGTTGGCGAGGTGCCACCGGTTGAAGGACGCGTTCATGAGCTGCCGCCGCGACACCAGGTTCTTCGCCGAGGGCCAGGACAGCACGAGCAGGAGCAGGCCGACCACGACCGTCAGCCCCACGAACCACGCCGGGGTCGCGGACGGACCGGCCTCCGCGACGTCCCGGAGGAACGGCAGCACCGTCGCGACGGAACGGTCGTCGATCGCGGCGAACGTCAGCACCAGGGTGATCCAGTTGAGCCAGGCGAAGTTGCCCGTGACGACGAGCCACACCTGGGTGAGCAGGACGAGCGCCGCGGCGATCGAGGCGACCGGCTGCGGGGCGAAGAGCAGGAACGGGACGCCGAGCTGGACGACGTGGCTGCCGAGGGTCTCCAGTCGGTGCACGGGCCGGGGCAGCAGGTGCGCCGTCCGGGACATCGGGTTCGGCATCGGCTGCGTCTCGTGGTGGTAGTACAGCGCCGTCAGGTCCCGCCATGACCGGTCGCCGCGCATCTTGATCATCCCGGCGCCGAACTCGAGCCGGAACACCAGCCACCGGATCGCGACGAGGACGACGATCGGCGGCGCGACCTCGTCCGAGCCGAGGAACGCGACGACGAACAACGACTCGAGCAGGAGCGACTCCCACCCGAACCCGTAGAAGGTCTGTCCGACGTCGGAGATGGACATGTAGGCGAGCCAGAGCAGCAGGAAGCAGAGGACCGGCACCCACGCCGGCCCCCGTTGCGGCAGCCCGACGACGATGCCGGCCGACAGGACGGCGCCGCCCCCGGCGAGGATCCGCAGGCGCCGGTCGGTGTACCGCCACCACCGCCAGACGACGGGCAGGGTCCGCGCGTACCGCCGCTCCATGAACCGCGGGACGGGGAGCATTCCCCGTTCACCGAGGAGCGCCGGGAACTGCGCGACGGCGGACAGGAACGCCAGGCACGCGATCGCCGCCACGCCGCGCTGGAGCACGAAGCGGGCGACGTCGTAGTCCTCCGCGCCAGCCCAACTCGTCCACGTCTGCAGGTCCACGGGCCGGAGGCTACGCGGGCGGTGCCGCGGGGAGGTCCGGGACCGCGCAGTCCGGCCGGAGCGAGGTCGATCAGGGGCCGCTGCGCAGCACGGCCGACACGGCGCGCATCGCGCGAGCAACGGCGTCGACCGTGACGACGCTGGCCGCATCGCCCACGTCGCAGGTCGCCCCACCGACGAGCATCGTCCGGATGGTCGCCACGCACATCGAGACGAGCGTGAACGCGGTCGCGTCGCGCTCGTGTGTTGCGATGCCGCGCCGTTGCAGCAGCCGCGCGACGGACGCCGTGGCGTTCTGCTTCGACGCCTTCCACAAGGACCGGTACTCGTCGAGGAGCTGCGGGTAACGGCGGAACACCTCATGGCGGAGCTCGTCTTCGGGGTCGGCTACCTGGTTCCCGAAGGCGGCGAGGACCACGGCCGAGACCGCCGCAGCGACGTCAGCAGGAAGGTCGTCCACCTCGTCGTCGGTGAGCATGCGCTCCTGGGCCGGCTGGAGGCCCACGATGGCTGCTTCCTTGCTGGAGAAGTAGTTGAAGAACGAGCGTGGAGAGATGTCGGCTGCGCGCGCGATCCCCTCGACGGTCACTCCCTCGAGACCGTGCTCGAGACTGCCGACCTGCGCGGCGCGGATGATCCGCTGTCGGGTCGCGGCCCGCTTCCGCTCGCGCAGGCCGACCGGGGAGGTCACAGCAGACCGGCGAGGAGCCGCGCGAGCTCCTCGAGATCGTGGTGCGGCCACGATCCGAGTCGCTCCCGGAACGCACTGCGTGCACTGTCGCGGATGCTCTGGATGCGGTCGGTCGCGGTCGGGGTCGCACGGATGACGACCGCTCGTCGATCGTCGACGTGACGTTCTCGTGTGATCAGCCCCGACGACTCCAGGTGGCTCAGTTGCCGGCTGAGCGCCGCCTTGTCGACGCCGAGCGCGTCCGCGAGGTCGCCGGCGCCGCTGCTGCCGACGACCACGAGCTCGACCAGGACGCGGTACCCGGCCGGCTGCAGGTTCATCTGCGCCGCCTGCTCGCGCATGCCCTGGCGGGACAGCGCGAAGATCGCCATGAACTGTCGTTCGATGCGGATGAACGCGTCGTCGGCGTCCGTGGTCGTCGGGTCGGCCGCGGCTGCCGCCGCGGCCTCGGCCGACCGAGTGTCCTCCGCCACCAGGTCAGCGTCGGGCACGACGCACGCTCCGCGCAGGGGACTCGCCGTTCCCCACCGTCGGGTTGGACCCGGTCACGGTGCCGATGCCGGCGAAGTCCTCGGCCGCGCCGGCGGCCGGTCCGGCGTCGGTCGAGCGCTCGGCGACGGTCTTCGTGGTGAGCGGCACGTTCGGCATGAAGACGATCGCGAGGACGAGCAGGACCGCGATCGGGGCGGCGATGAGGAAGATCTCCGCCACGCCCTGGCCGTACGCCGACTCGATGATCTGGCGTACCCCCTTCGGGAGCGAGCTGACGGCGGGGATGCTGCCGGACGACAGCTCCTCCGCGACTGCGGCGCCCTTCGCGCCCAGCGCAGTGATCGCCTTGGTCAGTGCTTCCTGCTTGTCGCTGATCGCGTCGGCCACGCGGGTCCCGAGGACCGTTCCGAGGACCGAGACGCCGATCGCACCACCCAGGGAGCGGAAGAAGGCGACACCGGAGGACGCAGCGCCGATGTTCCTCGGTTCGGTCGTGTTCTGCACGACCAGGACGAGGTTCTGCATCACGAGTCCGACGCCGCTCCCCATCACGAACATGTAGACCGCGACGATGACGTAGGGCGTGTCGTACGCGATCGTCCCCATGAGGCCGAGACCGACGACGAGCGCGATCGATCCGATGAGCATGATCGACTTCCACCTGCCCGTCTTCGTGACCAGGCTGCCACCGACGGTGGAGGCGATGAGCAGCCCGGCGATCATCGGGATCGTCAGCAGACCCGACTGCGTCGGGGTCGCGCCACGAGCGAGCTGCATGTACTGCGCCAGGTAGACGGTCGCGCCGAACATCGCGATGCCGACGGCGATGGAACCGATGACGGCCATCGTGAAGGTGCGGTTCCGGAAGAGCGTCATCGGGATGATCGGCTCCGCCGCCCGGAGCTCGACGACGACGGTGGCCGCGAGCAGGACGGCCGAACCGATGACCATCACGAACGAGGTGGGAGAGACCCAGTCGAAGTTCTTCCCGGCGAGCGTGACCCAGATGAGCAGGAGCGAGACGCCGCCCGCGATG
Organism: Curtobacterium sp. MCBD17_032; assembly: GCF_003234855.1. Lineage (GTDB taxonomy): Bacteria > Actinomycetota > Actinomycetes > Actinomycetales > Microbacteriaceae > Curtobacterium. Next base: position 10,318 of record NZ_QKTO01000002.1, on the reverse strand, counting down.
GTCGTGATGCCGAGGTAGTCGATGGAGACCTTGCGCTCCGGGAGCGTGCGCAGCTTCAGGGTGACCTGCAGCAGGATGATCGCCGCGACCGCGAAGGGCACCCCCACGAAGAAGTTCCAGCGCCACCCGAGCGTGTCGGTGAGGAGACCGCCGAACAGCGGGCCACCGACGGTGCCGACGGCCATCACCGCGCCGAAGTAACCGCCGTAGCGGCCGCGCTCTCGCGGGCTGATGATGTCGGCCAGGATGATCTGGCTCAGTGCGGTGAGACCACCGGCACCGAGGCCCTGCACGACTCGGAACGTGATGAGCGTGCCGGGGTTCTCCGAGAACCCCGCGAGCGCAGAGCCGAGGACGAAGATCACGAGCGAGAGCTGGATGAGCAGCTTGCGGTTGAAGAGGTCGGCGAGCTTGCCCCAGACCGGCGTCGAGACGGTCGTGGCGAGGAGCGTCGAGGTGACGACCCACGTGTAGGCGCTCTCGCCGCCGCCGAGGTCACCGATGATCTTCGGCAGCGACGTGCTGACGACGGTCGACGCGAGGATCGCGACGAACATGCCGAGCAGGAGCCCGGACAGCGCTTCGAGGACCTGCCGGTGCGACATGGCACCGGGCTCGGTCGGGGGCAGCGATGCGGCTGCGGTTCCAGGACGGGACAACGGGACTCCAGGGCAGGCGAGGGATGCCACGCTGCATCCGGATGATTGACGACGGTCAACTATGCCAGATGGTTGAACAATGTCAAGTACGAGCCGGAGTCGACGGCATCACGGCTTCGACTGCGTGGTCGCGACGAGTCTCGACAGCCGGTCGGGTAGCGACCGTTCCTCGGGCGGCGCGCCCCACGGATGAGCAACGCGCAGCACACCAGCATCGCTCCCGGAGAACCAGCGAAGTCGCACCGAGGACGGCTGGTGGCGGACATCCAGCGGACACGAGCACGACGATCCCGGTCAGGGCGAGCGGGATGCCCGTGAGCAAGGCCACCCGATCGGCGACTCCCGGCTGCTGCGCATCGTTCGTCGACTCAGGACCGGTGCGTGAGGGTGGACGCCCACCGTCCGCGCCCCCACCAGAGCTGCGACGCAACCTGTCGGAGGACGCCAGCGCGAGGCCGGGAATCCGACGTGTGATCGCCATGACCGAGCACTTCCTGCCGACCGCCGCGTGCACCACGGCGGTGCGGCCAGGTGGCACGGCAGCCGGACGCGTCACTCGCCCGACGCGGGACACCACCCGCGCTCGACCCGGGTCACACGAACGCTCGGCGGCCGTCCGGGCGGCGGCGGACGGCGTGACCGCGACGGGACGGTAGGCGCCCGGCGGACGACCGGCTAGACGCCGTCCGTCGGACGCGGCGCGAGCGCCTGCAGGATGAGCGCACCGAGCTCCCGCGGCACCGTGAGCATCGGCCAGTGCCCGGCGTGCAGCCCGACGATCTCGAGCTCCTCGGTCGCGACGAGTTCCGCGGCCCAGGCCTGGTGGTCGGCGACCATGCCGGCCAGCTCGTCCACCGCGATCTCGCACGTGATCACCGTCGCCGGGATCCGGTGCCGGGCGGGGTCCGTGTAGTGGAAGCGGTCGGAGGCGACCCGCGCGGGCTCGGGGACCGCCCGGCGCTCGAGGTCCGCCCGGACCGCCGGCGTCATGTCCCGCACGGTCGCCGGTTCCCAGACGTCCCAGGACGGCAGCGGGAGGCGTCCGTCGACGACCGGCAGCTCGTCGTTGACGCAGCCGCCCTCGGGACCCGGGAACGTGTCGACGTACACCAGGTGCCGCACGCGGTCCGGGCGGCGGTCGGCGGCCGTGAAGGCGAGCGGACCCGCGCCGGAGTGGCCGACGAGCACCACGGGTTCCGGAGCGGCGTCGAGGCGGCGGACGAGGTCGGTCACCTGCTCGTCGAGCGTCTCCCCGGAGCGGGTCACCGCGTCGACGCTGTGGCCGGCGGCGCGGAGGACCGGGACGACGTCGTCCCACGCGCTCGCGTCGAGCCAGAACCCGGGCACCAGGATGACGTGCATGTCGCGGAGACTACGCGCCACCGCGGTCAGCGGCACGGGCCGTGCACGCGTCGCACTCGCCGAAGACGTCGACCACGTGGCTGGCGTTCGAGAAGCCGTTCGCCGCGGCCGTCGCACGCGCCCACTCCTCCACCGGGTCCGCCTGGATCTCGACCGTCCGGCCGCACACCCGGCAGATGAGGTGGTGGTGGTGCTTGTCCGTCGTGCACGCCCGGTACAGCGATTCGCCGTCCTGCTGCAGCGAGTCCGCGTCGCCGTCGTTCGCGAGGTCGGAGAGCGCCCGGTACACGGTCGCGAGGCCGATCGTCGACCCGCTGTCGCGCAGGTGCGCGTGCAGCGCCTGCGCGCTGACGAACCCCTCGGTCTCGGAGAGGGCGCCGCGGACCGCTTCGCGCTGCCAGGTGTTGCGTCGTGGCTTCTGCACGGCGTTCATGCTGTGACCCCTTCCTTCGTGGTGGCCGGGAGGCTCGTCCCGCCACCGGTCTGCTGCTCGCGGTCCGTCACCCGGTCGCGTCCCCGGCGTTCCCGCCGGGCGCCGATGACCCGACAGACGACCCAGATGAGGAACGAGATGGTCGTCACGTACGGGCTGATCGGCAGGCCGCCGCCCAGTGCCAGCAGGATGCCGCCGACCACCGACGTCACCGCGAACACGACGGAGAGCAGCGGGACCAGCACCGGGTTGACCGTGACCCGCAGGGCCGCGGCCGCCGGGGTGACGAGGAGCGAGAGCACGAGGAGCGCCCCGACGATCTGCACGGACACCGCCGTGGCCAGGCCGAGCACGAGCATGAACACGAGCCCGAGCGTGCGGACCGGGATCCCGGCGGCGGCTGCGACGTCCGGGTCGACGGACGAGAACATCAGCGGGCGCCAGATCACGACGAGGGTGACGACCACGACGGCCGAGATGAGCACGAGGAACCCGAGCTGCGGGTTGTCGACGGACACGATCTGGCCGGTGAGCAGGCCGAACTTGTTCGCCGCCCGGCCCTTGTACAGCGCCAGGCAGAGGATCCCGAGGCCGAGGCCGAACGGCATGAGCACCGCGATGATCGAGTTGCGGTCGCGTGCCCGACTGCCGAGCAGCCCGATGAGCAGCGCGGCGACGAGCGACCCCACCACCGAGCCGCTGACGACGTTGACGCCGAGCAGGAGGGACGCACTGGCACCGGCGAAGGACAGCTCGCTGATCCCGTGCACGGCGAAGGGCATGTTCCGGGCGACGACGAACGGCCCGATGAGCCCGCCGACGACACCGAGCACGGCGCCCGCGAGGATCGAGTTCCGCACGAGCACGAGCAGCTCGCCGTAGTCCTGGAACGAGAAGACGGTCGACCAGACGTCCATCAGAACCGCCCTTCGTCCGGGCCGACCCCGTGCGGGGCTGGTTCACAGTGGTGGTGGCCGACGCCCGCGGTGTCGTGCGCGTCGCTCGCACCGACGATGACGATCCGGCCCATCGTGCGGACGACGTCGACGGGGGTGCCGTACAGGTCGCTGAGTACGTCGGCGCGGAGGACCTCGTCAGGGGCGCCGATCCGGAAGCGTCCGCCGGCGATGTAGAGCACCCGGTCGACGACGTCGAGGATCGGGTTGACGTCGTGGGTGACGAACAGCACCGCGGCGCCCTGCTGACGGCGCTGCCGGTCGATGAGCTCGGTGACACCGCGCTGGTGCCGGAGGTCGAGCGAGATGAGGGGTTCGTCGCACAGCAGGAGCGCGGGGTCGGCGGCGATCGCCTGCCCGACGCGGGTGCGCTGCTGCTCGCCGCCCGACAGCTCGGCGACGGGTGCGTCGGCGAACTCGGTGGCGCCGACCTCGTCGACGATCCGGTCGATGCGCTCGCGTTCGGCCTTCCGCTCGGGTCGGAGGCCCCAGCGGTGCCCGGTCACGCCCTGCGCGATCATGTCGCGGGCACGCAGGGGGGTGCCGGACTCCATGAGCCGCTGCTGCGGGATGTACCCGATCTTCCGGTGCCCCCGGCGGACCGGTCGTCCGAGGAACGACATCGAACCGCTCGTCAGACGCTGCTGGCCGAGCACGGTCCGGAGCAGCGAGGTCTTGCCCGCACCGTTCGGCCCGAGGACCGCGACGAACTCACCCGGTGCCACGTCCAGGTCGAGGCCGTCCCAGAGCGCGCGGCTCCCGTACGACAGCCCGGCCTGGCGGAGCGCGAGCACAGCGGGACCGCCACTGCGCGCGGCAGTGGCGGTCCGGTTCGGCTCCTGGACCGTCGTCACTTCGTCAGTGCCGCCTGCACCGCGTCGATGTTCGCCTGCTGCCACGAGACGTAATCCTCCCCCTTCGGGAGCGTCTCCGTCACACCGACCACCGGGACACCGGCGTCCTCGGCGGCCTTCTGGACCTGTTCGGTCTCCGGGCTGGAGGTCTGCTCGTTGACGGCGAGGAGCTCCGCACCGCCGTCCGTGAAGAGCTTGAGCGTGTCGTTGAGCGCTGCCGGCGGGACGTCGTCACCCTCCTCGATCGCCTCGGAGAAGTCGTCGGGCGTGACGTTGTCGAGGCCCATCGCGTCGAACAGGTAGCCCGGCACCGGCTCGGTGTACGCCACCTTGTCCCCGTCGACGGTCTTCGCGATGTCGGCGGTCTGCGACTCGAGGTCCTGCAGCTTCTCGGTGAGTGCGTCGGCGTTCGTCGCGAACGTGCTCTTGTCCGCTCCGTCGAGGTCGCTGAGGCGCTTCGCGACCTCGTCGACGAGCTTCACCATGGCCGGGTAGCTGTAGAAGACGTGCTCGTTGAACTCGTCGGAGCCGCCCGAGTCGAGCCCGGACACGTCGACGGCGTTGATCAGGTCGGCCTCCGTGTTCGACGACTTCGCGAGCGTCGTCATGAAGTCGTCGTAGCCGCCGCCGTTCTCGATGAGCAGGTCGGCCTTGGACACGGCGAGCTGCGTCTTCGCGCTCGACTCGAACGAGTGCGGGTCCTGGGACGGGTCCTCGAGGATGCTCGTCACGTCGACGTGGTCGCCGCCGATGGTCTCGACGATCGAGCCGTAGACGTTCGTCGAGGTGACGACGCGGATCGTGCCGTCGCTGCTGTCGTCGGACGGCGTGGAGGAGGTGGCGCAGCCGGTCAGGGCGAGCGCGGCGGCGCCGGCGACGAGCGGCAGGGCGAGGAGGCGGCGGGAGTGCATGGGAAGGACGCTAGCGCCAGGTGATAACGATTGTCAAAAGCGTGAGTGCCGGGCGGTCCACGGACCGACGGGAGGCCCGTCACCAGCTGGTGACGGGCCTCCCGGTGGGCGGTCCCGGCGGCTACGGCTTGGTCGCCGCGTCGATCGAGTTCTCGGCGATCGTGTCCTCCTCGCGCCCCGGGGTGCGGAGGTTCCACTTCTTGATCACGAAACTGAAGAGGAAGTAGTAGACGACCGCGTACGCCAGGCCGATCGGGATGAGCCAGATCGCCCCGTCCGCCTTGCCGAAGTTGAGCACGTAGTCGATCGCCCCCGCCGAGAACGAGAACCCGTCGTTGATGCCGAGGGCGTTCACCAGCGCGAGCGATGTCCCGGTGAGCACCGCGTGGATGACGTAGAGCGGGAACGCCACGAACATGAACGAGTACTCGAGCGGCTCGGTGATGCCGGTGACGAACGACGTCAGCGCGGCCGAGAGCATGATGCCGCCGACGAGCTTGCGGTTCTGCGGCTTGGCGTTCCGCCAGATCGCCAGGGCACCGGCCGGGAGCGCGAACATCATGATCGGGAAGAAGCCGGTCTGGAAGATGCCCGCCGTCGGGTCGCCCGCGAGGAAGCGCGGGATGTCACCGTGGACGATCGTGCCGTCGGCGCCGGTGAAGCTGCCGAGCTGGAACCACGGGAAGAAGTTGAGCAGCTGGTGCAGGCCGACCGGGATGAGCATGCGGTTGACGAACCCGAACACGCCACCACCGAGGACGGCGTTGTCCGCGACGGTCTGCCCGGCCCAGGTGAGCGCGATGTCGAAGTACCGGTAGAAGAACGACATGACCACGGCGATGACCAGCGCGGCGGCGGCGGTCATGATCGGCACGAGACGACGGCCCGAGAAGAACCCGAGGAAGTCGGGCATCTTCGTCCGGTGGAAGCGCTGCCACAGGACCGCGGAGACGAGGCCCATCACGATGCCGCCGAGGACACCGAAGTTGATGGTGGCCTGGTCGCCGTTCGCGTCCTCGACACCGGCGAGCACGATCGGCGACATGGCCGCGAACACCTGGTACATGACCATGTAGCCGACGACCGCGGCGAGTGCCGTCGTGCCGTCCGACTTCTTCGCCCAACCGATCGCGATGCCGACCGCGAAGAGCAACGGGAGCCAGGTGAAGACACCGTTGCCCGCCGCGGCGATGATCGTCGCGCCCTGCTCGAAGCCCGGGATCGCGCCGAGCATGTCGGACTGACCGAGGCGGAGGAGGATGCCGGCCGCGGGCATGACCGCGATCGGGAGGAGCAGACTGCGGCCGAGCCGCTGGGCGTTGGCGAAGAGCTTGCTCTGCTTCTTCGGCGTCTTCTTCTCCGGCACGTCCGTGGGGGCAGCGGTGCTCATCGGCGGTCCTCTCGTCATCGGGTGGAGCTGGTCGGGGTGAGTTGAGTCGTGTGGTCGGCGCAGGTACCCTCGGCAGTGTCGCCAGGCCCGGTCCTGTCCGGTCATGACCAGTTCGTAGTGTCGATGACCACGACGGCCGTGTCAACCTGTGGGCGAACCCGTAACGAGGAGGAAACAGATGGCCGACATCAAGGCAGCCGACATCATCGCCGCACTCGGCGGAACCGACAACATCGACGAGGTCGAGGGCTGCATCACGCGCCTGCGCGTCGAGGTCGAGGACGGCGACCTCGTCGACAAGGACGCCCTCAAGGCTGCCGGCGCCCAGGCCGTCGTCGGCGGCGGCACCGGCTGGCAGGTCATCGTCGGCCCGATCGCGGACAACCTCGCCCAGGACATCCAGGACGAACTGTGACGGTCGTCCGCACGCCGTTCGCCGGACCGGTCGTCGCACTCGCCGACGTGCCGGACCCGGTGTTCGCCGAGCAGCTCGTCGGCGCGGGGGTCGCGGTCGACCCGTCCGCCGTGACGGGCACGGTGACCGCGGTGGCCCCGGTCGACGGGACCATCGTCAAGCTGCACCCGCACGCGTTCGCCCTGCAGGGTGCGGCGGGGACCGACGTCCTCGTGCACGTCGGCATCGACACGGTCAAGCTCAAGGGCGAGGGCTTCGAGCTGCTCGCCACCGAGGGGGACACCGTCGCGGCCGGTGACCCCGTCGTGCGCTTCGACCCGTCGGCGATCATCGCCGCGGGCTACTCCCCCGTCGTGCCGGTCGTCGTGCTCGGGTCCACGCCGGACTCGGTCCCCCAGGGCGCGGTCGGCACCGACGTCGCGGCCGGCGACGGCCTGTTCGAGGTCTGACGGCCGTCGGGCAGGCCGGGGTTCTCCGACGATCGTCGTCACCCCCCGGGGACGCGTCCGGTCAGGCGATCGCCCGCGCGGCCGTGACCTCCATCTGCACCCGGTACCGGTCCGACCGGTACCAGCTGCGCGCGTGCTCGACCGGCCGCGTGCCCGAGTAGGACACCCGGTCGAACTCGAGCAAGGGCGCCCCCGTCCGCGTCCCGAGGAGCGTCGCCACCTCGTCCGCAGCGGGGTTCGCCGCGACCGTCTGCTGCGCCCGGTCGATCGGGTGCCCGTACACGTCGGCCGCGATCGAGTAGACCGACCCTGACAGGTCGTGTTCGAGCAGCCCGGGGAACACCGCCGCGGCGAGCCAGGCGTCGTCGACGGACACCGGTGCGCCGTCCGCCATCCGCAGCCGCTTGAGGTGGTACGCGGCCTCACCCTCGGCCAGCCGGAGCGCGGCGATCGTCGCGGCCGGAGGCACCCGCTCCTCACGGACGAGCACCACCGTCGTCGGCACGTGCCCCATCGCCCGCATCTCCTCGGTGAACGACGCCAGGTGCAGCGTCGACTGCATCGGGCGGTGCGCGACGAACGTGCCCTTGCCACGGACGCGCTCGAGGTGCCCCTCGTTCACGAGCTGCCCGAGGGCCTCCCGTACCGTGATGCGGGAGACGCCGTACTCGGCGATGAGCTGGCGCTCGGAGGGGATCGCCGCGCCGGGCGCGAGGCGGTTCGTGATGAGGTCGAGCAGGATCCGCCGCAACTGCTGGTGCTTCGGTTCAGCACCCTCGGTGATGCGGCGGGACAAGCGGACTCCTCGGGCTGCGGCGGTGGTCCTGTGCGGACATGACCAGTGCCCTCACAGTACCGTCCGACGCTGCGCGGTCCAACGGGGCACGGTCCCACGGCGACGCGGCGCGCGGCCGCGGCCCGGGCTACGCGTTGGCGATGAGCCAGTCGAGCTGCATCCGCGTCAGTTCGCGGTCGCTCCAGGCCTGGCACTCGGTGCCGCCCGGCCCCGTAGCGGCCGACGGGCCCTGCCACACCTGCGTCAGGCCGACGCGGGCGAGCACCCGTGCGGAGGCGGGGTTGTTCGTGAGGACCCGGGCCGTCACCGGCAGCTCGGGGTGGACGTGCTGTGCGGCGTCGACCGCGGCCCGCGCCAGCTCGGTCGCGTAGCCGTGCCCGTGGTGCTCCGGGAGGAGCCGGTACCCGAGGTTCCACACGCCGCCGGCGGTGCGGTCGACCCCGCCGAGCCCGATGAAGGCCCGGGAGTCGGCAGCACGCGCGACCCACGAACCGAGTCCGTACCGCACCCGACCGCCGATCTTCCGCTGCACGAGGTCCTCGGTGTCGGCCCGGGAGGTGTGCCGCCCGGAGGGGAGGTGGGTCCAGGTGCGGGCGTCCGAGAAGAGGCCGTGCACCGCGTCGATGTCCGCGGGCGTCACGGGGGTGAGCACCAGGCGACCCGTCCGGATCTCCTGCTGCGGGAGGAGCAGCTGGTGGACCATTGGACGATCTTCCCCCGCGCCGCCGACAACGACGTGAACGGCACACCACGACCGCGTGACCCGGACCGAGCGGGACCGGCGCCCGGGCGGGACGGCGTGCTCGCGAAGTCAGTCCAGCAGGAGCGCCGGCTCCTCGAGCACCGAGGCGACGTCGTGCACGAAGCGCGAGGCCACGTCGCCGTCGACGACACGGTGGTCGAACGAGGCGCCGATCGTGGTCACCATCCGGGACCGGACGTCCCCGTCGACGACCCAGGGCTTCGGCTTGATCGTGCCCATCGCGACGATGGCGACCTCGCCCGGGTTGAGGATCGGCGTCCCCGTGTCCATGCCGAAGACACCGATGTTCGTGATCGTGATCGTGCCGTCGGCCATCTGCGCGGGGCTCGTCTTGCCGTCGCGCGCGGTCAGGGTCATCTCCTCGATCGCCTTGGCGAGCTCGAGGAGCGACATGTCCTGGGCGTCCTTGATGTTCGGCACGAGGAGGCCGCGCGGGGTGGCCGCGGCGAACCCGAGGTTCACGAAGTGGTGGACGATGATCTCGCGGTCGGTCCACGAGGAGTTCACCGAACGGTTGCGGCGGACGGCCCAGATCACGGCCTTCGCCATGATGAGCAGCGGCGACACCTTCACCCCGGCGAACGTCGGCGATTCCTTGAGGCGCTTGACGAACTCCATCGTGCGGGTCGCGTCGACGTCCACGAAGAGCGACACGTGCGGCGCGGTGAACGCCGAGGTCGTCATCGCGGTCGCGATGGCCTTCCGCACGCCCTTCACCGGGATGGTCTCCTGGCGGACCCCACCCCACTCGGGCGTCTCGATGTTGCGGAACACGCTGGCCTGCTTCGCGTGCCGGATCACGTCGTCCCGCGTGACCTCGCCGGCGAGCCCGGTGGGGACGACCGTCGTCAGGTCGACGTCCAGGTCCTTCGCGAGCTTCCGGATCGGCGGCTTCGCCATGACCTGCAGCGCCGAGCCGCTCGGCATCGTCGGGCGGGCGGGGCGCCGGCCCTGCGCGGCGACGGCGTCGGCGGTGGTGGCCTCGCCGTCGTCGGTCACCAGGTCGAGGTCGGCCTCCCGACTGGAGGCCCGGCTCGCCTGCGCCGCGGCCGCTGCGGCCCGGCGGGCGCCCGGCTTGCGGCGGGACGGTGCGGAAGTCGCGGACCCGTAGCCGACGAGGACGGCGCCGGAGCCCTCGTCCGTGCCGACCACGCCGGCGTCGACGGCGACCTGTGCGAACGCGGCGGGGGCCGTCGGTGCGGCGGGAGGGGCCGGGGCAGCAGCGGGCGCGGCGCAGGCGAGCCGGGCCTCCAGTCGGGAGGCCGACCTCGACCTGGTGACCGACGACGGCGAGGCCACCACCGCCGACGCCGTCGCCGCGCAGGGCCGG
>NZ_QKTO01000019.1 GCF_003234855.1 Curtobacterium sp. MCBD17_032 | reverse complement strand
GCCGGAACCGGTGCGTCCGCCACGCGCGCTCGACGTCCGATCGGCGTCGACGCCGGGTCGGGCGCGGTCAGCGACGGCGCCCGCGGGGACGACGCTGCTCGGGGCAGGGGAACCGGCGTCCTCCGGAGGCGCGGTCACCCATGCGGGCACCGCCCGACGGGGTCGCTCGGACTCGGGCATGCGATGAGACGCCACGGCCGCTGTTCCTCTCCCTGGATTGATCCAGAGTCTGTTCTACCGGGAGGGAACAGCGGCCGAACGCCCCAGTCAGAGGGGGTGGAACGGTCGGTGCAGGACCGTCACATGTCGCGGTACCGCTTCGCGGCGGCGAGGGCGTCGCGCAGTTCGTCCGCGGTCATGCGCGGGCCGTAGCCCGGGGTGTCGCGCTGGATGCGCCATCCCTCGGCGAGCGGTCCGGCGTCGACGACGTCGAAGCCGAACTCGTCGATGAGGTCGGCGACGGTGCGCTTCGCCGTCTCGTCGTCGCCCGCGACGACCAGGGCGCGGCGTCCCTCGGTGCCGCTGGGGGTGGCGTGTCCGGTCAGGTCCGCGGCGCCGATGTGGTTGAAGGCCTTGACCACGTGCGCGCCGACCAGGTGGTCCTGCAGCATCTCGGCCGTGGTCGTCGTCTCGTCGTCGAGGGCCGCGATGTGCCCGTCGCGCTCCGGGTAGTAGTTGTCCGTGTCGATGACGACCTTGCCGACGAGCGGCTCGACGGGGATCGTCTCGACGGCGCCGAGCGGCACGGTCACGACGACGATGTCGCCCTGTGTGGCCGCGTCCTCGCGGGTGCCGGCGGTGGCGTGTTCGCCGAGCTCCGCGACGAGGTCAGTCAGCGTCTCCGGCCCGCGCGAGTTCGCGATCACGACCTGGTGGCCGTGCTGCACCGCGAGGCGTGCGAGCTGTGATCCGATGTTGCCTGCTCCGATGATCCCGATGGTCGTCATGTGGGGTGCAACAACCGTGACCGGTGGTCATTCCGGCCCGACGACCGGGACGGACAGACCGCTCGTCGTGGACGGGTCCGCGCGTTCGCCGGAGGACGGGTGACCGGGAGCCGCGGCGCGGTGCAGGATGGCGCCATGACACGCGAGTTCCGCAACGAGACCGACCGCGACCGGTACGCGATGTACGTCGACGGAGCCCTCGTGAGCGTGCTCGACTACCGCGTCAACGGAGACGCGATCGCCTTCCCGCACACGTACACGGTCCCGGCGCACCGCGGGCACGGGTACGCCGGGGAACTCGTGGAGCACGCCGTGGCCGACGTCGAGACGACGTCGACGAAGCGCATCGTCCCGATGTGCTGGTTCGTCAGCCAGTGGTTCGACGAACACCCCGACAAGGCAGACCTGCTCAGCCGCGGCGTCGCGGACTGAGCACCACCGAGAGGCGCCACCGTGCCCCGCATCGTCCCCTTCCTCTGGTTCGACGACCAGGCCCAGTCCGCGGCTGAGTACTACGTCGGGCTCTTCCCGGACGCACGTGTCGACGGGGTCGGCCGTGCCCCGGACGGGTCCGTGCTCGTGGTCGAGTTCACCCTGATGGGCCAGCCGTACCGTGCCATGAACGGCGGTCCCGGTCATCCCTTCACCGACGCCGTCTCGCTGCAGGTGGACGTCGACACGCAGGAGGAGCTCGACCGGATCTGGGACGGGCTCCTCGCCGACGGCGGTCACCCGGTGGCGTGTGGGTGGCTCGTCGACCGCTGGGGTCTGTCGTGGCAGGTGACCCCGTCGATGATGGGCGAGCTCATGGCCGCCGGTGGTGACCCGGCAGCGGGCGCTCGGGTGTTCCGGGCGATGCGGGACATGGTCAAGCTCGACATCGGGGCCCTCCGCGCGGCGGCCTCCGACTGATCACCGACACCGGGCCCGTCTGGCCACGTCGCCGGACGGTCGCACCGGTCCCGACCCCGGGAACCGCCGGTCCCCGTTCCGGGGGACCCGCGGTTATCGTGGGGCCACACCGAGCGGCGCAGGGGACCACGGACGTGGGCGGCCGCCGGACCCGACGTCCCGACCAGGGGCGACCGACCACCGGCGCCACGCCGGACGACAGACTGGAACAGCATGGCCGACCCGAGGGGCCCCGGGATCCGCGAGGCGGACATCGGACGGGCGTACACCGAGCTCTCCCGCATCACCCGCCGCGCGAGCGTCCGGGCGCGCGGGACCGCCGACGTGTTGAGCGTCGTCGACCAGTCCCTGGTGGACTTCGTGGTCCAGCACCCGGGGTGCATGGCGATCGACATCGCCCGGTACCTCCGGCTGAACCGGTCGACCATCTCGCGCCAGCTGTCCGGGCTCCTCGCCGCGGGACTGGTCCGCACGGTCGACGGCGGCACCGGCAACGCGAAGCCGCTCGAGGCGACGGACGCCGGCCGTCGGGCACTCGACCGCTCGGTGCAGCTGCACCGGGACGCACTGGTGGAGCGGTTGGCCGACTGGACCGACGACGACGTCGCGCTGCTCGCCGGGCTGCTGGAACGGCTCGGTGCCGCCGACGAGGCCGAGCTGCCGATGCCGAACGGACCGACCGCGCCGTGACGACCTCGCTCGTCCTGCTGTCGGACACGCACCTGCCGAAGCGGGCGAAGGACCTGCCGCCGGAGCTGTGGGCGGACATCGACGCCGCCGACCTGGTCGTGCACGCGGGGGACTGGGTCGACCTGGCGACCGTCGACCTGCTCGAAGCCCGGTCCCGCGACCTCCTCGCCGTGCGCGGGAACAACGACCTCGGGTTCGAGGACCGGTTGCCGCTCGTCGTCGCCCGTCGCGTCGAGGGGCTGCGCTTCGCCGTGGTGCACGAGACCGGCGCGGCGGCCGGACGGGAGCGCCGTGCCGTGGTCGACCACCCCGACGTCGACGTGCTCGTGTTCGGGCACTCGCACATCCCGTGGGACTCGCTGGCGCCGAACGGCATGCGCCTGCTCAACCCCGGTTCGCCGACGGACCGTCGTCGGCAGCCGGACCACACGTGGATGCGCTGCACGGTCGACGGCGCCGACGTGCAGGTCACCCTGGTCCGGCGCTCGCCCGGTGCGGACGGTGTCCGCACCGCCCCTTCACACCCGGTCTGACACCGCGTCCGCGGTCGGTCCGGCTCCGGTCGGTGCGATCGTCCCGAGGGTGCCTGCCGGGAGGCCCGTCCCGGCTCCGCCCCGTCCCCCTGCTCCGTCCTGTCCTTCCGTCCGGTCGGGTGCGGCGCCGGCGAACTGCTCCGGCATCCGGAAGAAGGCGAGCTCCTGTGCGACCGACTCGCGGAACGCCCGGGCCATCCGGCCGCGCAGTTCCGGGTCGGCACGGCCGGCGAGTTCCTCGACGAGGTCGGTCGCCCGCGCGCTCGACGCGGCGAAGTCCGGGTCCCCGTACGCCGTGATCCAGTCCGCGAACGGGTGCCCGACCGGTGCCGTGCCGAGCCGTTCGCCGACCCAGGCGTACACCCGGAAGCAGGGCAGGACGGCGGCGGCGAGCACCGCCACGTCCCCGGTCGTGGCAGCGTCGTCGGCCGCAGCCCCCAGGTGCGCGAGGTACGCGGCGCAGGCCGGGTGCAGGGGGTCGTCGGCGTGCGACCCGGCGAGTCTGCGGTGGTGCAGGTCGCGGGCCTCGGCGGCGCAGCCTTCGCTCGCGGTCGTCCAGAACGTCGCGGCGTCGCCGGTCGACCCGGCCGCGACCGTGCGGAGGTGCTGCTCGTACGCGCGGAGGTAGTGCACGTCCTGCGCGAGGTACCCCGCGAAGACCTCTGCGTCGAGCGTGCCGTCGGCGAGGCCCCGGAGGAACGAGCACGCGAGGGTCTCGTCGAGCACCGCTGCCGCGTCCGTCCACCACAGGTCGGTCGTCCGGGGGACCGGCAGGGCGGCGCGGACGGCGGCGTTGTGGTCGACCGGCCCGTGTCCCTGCCCGACCTCGAGCGCATCGGCCCCGCGGAGGGCCGCGGTGAGCCACTGCTTCGCGGCACCGACGGCGAGCTCCCAGTCGCCGTGTCGGGCCACGAGCGTGGCGATCGCGCTCGAGAGCGAGCAGCCCGTCCCGTGCGTGTTCGTCGTCGCGACCCGCGGGCCGGGGAACACCCGCACCGAGCCGTCCGGCGTCACGAGGGCGTCGTCCGAGGTGGGACCGGCGTCGTGGCCGCCCTTCGCGAGCACGCGGACGTCGAAGCGTCGTGCCACCGCCCGGGCCGCGTCGAGGGGGTCCGTGGCATCGGAGCCGGCGAGGTCGGCGAGCACCCGCAGTTCGTCGCGGTTCGGGGTCACGAGGTCGGCGAGGGCGAACAGGTCCGTCATCGCCGCCTCGGCGTCCGGGTCGAGCAGCCGGTCCCCGCTCGTCGCGACCATCACCGGGTCGACGACCAGCCACCGTGGCCGGTGCGCCCGCAGCGACTCAACGACGACCCGGACGACCTCGGCCGTGCCGAGCATGCCGGTCTTCACCGCGTCGACCGTGACGTCGTCCCACACCGCGTCGAGCTGCTCGCGGAGGAAGGCCACGTCGGGCACGTGCACCGAGCGCACGCCGCGGGTGTTCTGCGCGACCAGGGCGGTGACGACCGCCATGCCGTACCCGTCCTGGGCGGCGATCGCCTTCAGGTCGGCCTGGATCCCCGCCCCGCCGGTCGGGTCGGTCCCCGCGATGCTGAGCACCCGGGGCACCTGCGGCACCCGCCCGCCCACGGTCGGTCCCATCCCCGCGGTCACCGGCCCGCTCCGTCCCACGCCGCCACGAACGCGGCGGCCGCGGCGCCGGGGTCCGGCGCCGCGCAGATGCCCGACACCACGGCGATCCCCGCCGCTCCGGCGTCCCGCAACGGTCCGACGTCCGCCAGCTCGACACCGCCGATGCCCACACACGGCACCGGGGTCGTCGCCGCGATCCGGGCGAACCCCGCGACGCCGAGCGCCGGCGGGTGGTCCGGCTTCGTGCTCGTCGGGTGCACGACCCCGACACCGAGCAGGTCGACCGTGCCGGACGGCATCGCCGCGACCTCGACCAGGTGCCGCGTGGTGTTCGCGGTCAAGCCGACGTGCGCGTCCGGTCCGAGCACGGCCCGCGCGACGCCCGCCGGGACGTCCGACTGCCCGAGGTGCACGCCGGCCACCCGGTGCCCCGCGTGCCGGGCAGCCAGCACCACGTCGAGCCGGTCGTCCACGACGACGAGGGCCCGGTCGCCCACCGCCTCCGCGACCGCGGCGGTCAGCGCGAGGAGGTCTCGCGCCGACGCCGTCTTGTCCCGGACCTGCACGATCCGGACCCCGGCGGCCACCGCGGCCCGGGCCACACCGAGCACCCCGTGCCCGTGCCGCTCGGCCAGCTCGGTGTCGGTCACCAGGTAGACGCCGAAGTCCTCGCCCGCCGGAGCCCGTCCGGCGGTGACGGCCGGCGCAGCCGCACGGTCCGCGGTCACGACGCGGCTCCGCGCGGACCGGCCACGGCACCCGCGGCCGGTGCGGCGGCGGTGATCCGGGCCTCCCGGACCACGTCCTCCGGTGTCAGGGACGCGAGCCGGTCGAGGAACAGCGGCTGGAACGTGCCGGGACCACCGGCGTCCCGGGCGGCGAGCTCCGCCGCGATCGTGTGGACCGCGGTCGCGGCGACCGCCGCGTCGAGCGGACGACCCGGCGCCACCGCCGCGAAGGCGGCCACGACCGCACCGAGCGCGCACCCGCCGCCCGTGATCCGGGTGAGCAGCTCCGTCCCGTTCGCGACCCGGACGAGCCCCGCCGGGGCCACGAGCAGGTCCACCGGGCCCGAGACCGCCACCGCCTGGACGGTGTCGGCGTTCACGGCGGCCACCGCGGCGTCGCGCGCGTCCTCCGTCCCGACCGTGCTGTCCACACCGCGACCGCCGGCCGAGGCGCCGAGGACCGCGAGCACCTCGGACGCGTTCCCGCGCAGCACCGTCGGCCGCATCGCCAGCAGGTCCCGCGCCAGGGCCGTCCGGACCGGCAGCGACCCGACCGCGACCGGGTCGAGCACCCACGGTGTCCCGGCTTCCGCCGCTGCGGCCGCGGCCTCGCGGGACGCGGTCGACGGCTCCGCGTGCGGGGTGCCGGTGTTGACGAGCAACCCGTCCGCGACGCCGGCGAACGGCCCCGCCTCGATCGGCACGTCGACCATCGCCGCAGACGCCCCCAGCGCGAGCAGCACGTTCGCGGTGACGTTCTGCACCACCGTGTTCGTGATGCACTGCACCAGGGGCGCCCGGGTCCGGACGGCCTCCAGCAGGTCGGCGGTGCGGTCGGCCCAGTCGGTCGTGGGCGCAGCGTTCTCCATGGACGATCCCTTCGCGAGTACGAGCTCGAGCAGGTTCGACGGGTGTGATCTCAGCCGCTCGGATGCGGCACCCCGTGTCTCGGACGACACCGTACACGCTTCTCCGCCGTCGTCCAGCGGCGCGTCCGGGACCGGTGTGGAAGGGTGGACCCGTGGACGACGAACGACCGACCGCGACGCCGGCGGGACCGCTCCCCGGGCCCCCGGCCGGGCCGCGCGACCCCGGCGACGCCTGGGCGGTGGGCCCCGACGGCACGAAGGCATGGGGCCGCTTCGGTGCCGCCGGCCTGCTCGTCGACGACGGACACGGGCGCGTCCTCCTGCAGCACCGCGTCGAGTGGAGCCACCACGGCGGCACCTGGGGCATCCCCGGCGGCGCACGCCACCAGGACGAGGACCCGGTGACCGCGGCCCTCCGCGAGTCCGCCGAGGAAGCCAGCGTCCCGGAGGACGGCATCGACCTCCGCCACACCGCCGTGCTCGACCTCGGGTTCTGGACCTACACGACGGTCGTCGGACGCGCCTCCCGCCCGTTCGACCCGGTCGTCGCCGACCGCGAGAGCCTCGCCCTGGCCTGGGTCCCCGTCGCCGACGTCCCGGACCTGCCGCTCCACCCCGGGTTCGGCACCTCGTGGCCGGCGCTCCGCGCCACGCTCGACCGGACACCCCACGTCGTCGTCGACGCGGCGAACGTCGTCGGGAGCGTCCCAGACGGCTGGTGGGCGGACCGTGCGGGTGCCGCCTCCCGACTCGTCACGCGGATCACGGCGCTCGCCGCGTCCGGTGTCGCCGCCGCCGCGCTGGGACTGCCGTCCGCGACCTGGTGGCCGCGGTGGACCGTGGTGCTCGAGGGGGAGGCCCGCGGTGCGGCCCCGGTCGTCGCCGACTCCCGTCCCGGCGTCCCCGCCGTGACCGTCGAGCACGCGCCCGCTGCCGGGGACGACGCGATCGTCACCACGGCGGCGGGCGCCGTCGCCGCCGGGGACGGTCCGGTGGTCGTCGTGACCGCCGACCGCGGCCTCCGGGAGCGCGTGACCGCGGTCGGCGCGGGCGTGCGCGGGCCGTCGTGGCTGTGGGAGCTCCTGCCCGACTGAGGCTCACGGACCCCGCGGAGGCTCCGGGACCCCGCGGTCGCGGCGGACAGGCGTCCGTCGGGTCCGTGCAGCGCGCCCTCTGGATGGTGGCGCCGGGTCCCGGGCGTCGGCGGGACGGTGCCACTACAGTGGCGCACACGTCGACGACGACGTACAGGAGGCTCCCGATGGAACGGATCACCAAAGCCGACGACCGGGTGCACCGCCCCGCCGGGCCGTGGACACCGACGGTCCACCGGTTGCTCGCGTACCTGCACGAGCAGGGATTCGTGGCGGCCCCGGAACCGATCGCGCTCGGCGACACCCTCGAGACGGTGACGTTCGTGCCCGGTGTCGCGGGCGAGTACCCCTGGACCGAGGAGATCGGCAGCGAGGCCGCCCTCGTGACGAGTGCCCGACTCCTCCGGCAGTTGCACGACGCCGCGGCCGGCTTCCCCCTGGACGACTCCGTCGACGTCTGGTCGCAGGCCGCACGCCTGCCGGTCGAGACGGTCGTGCACGGCGACTTCGCTCCGTACAACGTCGTCTACGACGGCATCGCGGCGGTCGGCGTCATCGACTTCGACACCGCGCACCCCGGGCCACGGGTCTGGGACGTCGCCAGTGCCGTCTACCGGTTCGCGCCGTTCACGACCGGTACCGTCGAGGGCCGACCCGTCCCGGCGCTCGAGGACCGCATCACCCGGGCCGCGGAGTTCTGCCGCGCCTACGGCCTCGACGACCGGTCCCGTGCCGTGCTCGTCGAGACGATCACCGGCAGCCTGGTGGCCCTGGTGACGACGCTCGAGACCGAAGCCGCCGCCGGGAACCCGAAGTTCGTCAGCGACCTGGCGCACGGGCACGCCGACCTGTACCGGGCGGACGTCGCCTGGCTCGAGGAGCACGCGGACCGGATCACCGCCGCGTTGCGCTGACCGGCCCGCCCGTCGGACCCGCGGGCCCGCTCGGGTGCGAGGCCACCAGGGCGCTCAGCGCCTGTGCAGCGTGCTCGCGGCGGACCGCGATCCTGCGTCCGGTAGCGTTCCAGGGCCATGACCGACAGCCCGGCGGACGCCACCCCGTACGAGGTCCTCGGGGTCCCCGCGACCGCCGACGACGAGACCCTCCGACGCGCCTACCGGCGAGCCGCGCGCGAGAGCCACCCCGACCTGGGTGGGGACGCCCAGCGCTTCCGCCGCGTACAGGTCGCCTGGGAGCATGTCGGCACGCCCGCGGCCCGCCGAGCGTACGACGCCGGCACCGTCCGCCCGGGGTCCCCGACCACGCCGTCCGGGTCGGCAGCGTGGCGGTCGGACGCCGGACGCGACGCCTACGCGCCGCCGTCGGCCCGACGGGACTCCCGCCCGCGGGCCCGGTCGTACGGCCACCCCGGCGGCCGCTCCCGCGAGGTCTTCCTCGCCGCCGAACGCGAGTGGGTCGGCCTCGGGGACCCGATCGAGGACCCGTACGACCCGGCGCTCGTCCGCTCGGCTCCCCGGCACGTCCGGCGACTCCTGGGCGAGGCGTTGGCGGAGGAAGCCACGGCCGCGATCATCGCGGAGATGGGCATCGGCGTCACGGTGTGGCACGACCTCGACGCGGGCGCCGAGGGCAAGCTCGACCACGTGGTGCTCACGCCGACCGGGCTGTGGGCCGTCGAGTCGATCGACTGGGGCGGTCCGGTCGCGGTGGAGCACGGCGAGGTCGTCGGCGAGACGCTCGGCCCGGGGGAGCGGCCGGTCAAGGAGCTCGTCCGCGCGGCCCGCGCGGTGCAGAAGCAGACGAGGGTGCGGTTCACCGGCCGCGTCCTCGTGGTGCCGGACGCTGCGGTCGACGAGGACGTCGAGCTCGTCGGCACTCCTCGGAAGCCCACCGCGTTCGTCGTCCGCCGGAGTGCGCTCGGGCAGGTGCTCGCCGGCGCCTGGTCGCCCGAGGGCTCGGTCGACGTGTTCGCCGTCCGCGACCGGCTCCAGCAGACGGTCCGCTTCGTCTGACCTCGCCCGCGCCGGTCACCCGACGCAGGCGGACTCCGCGGAGAGGCGCAGTCCTCCGGTCCCGCCGCGGATCGTCGCACTCGCGACGCCGTCCTGTCCCGGGCGCGGAGGAGCCCAGGAGTCCAGACCCAGGGCACGCCCCGTCTTCCGGAACCCCGCCGCGGTCCACCCCGCGGTGACCCGGTCGAACGGCTCCTGTGCGTCGTCGTAGCGCGTGAACACCGGGATCTCGACCCGAGCGACCGCGCGCGTGCCCTCCTGCGGCCCGGACGCCGACGACGATCCGTCGGGAGCACACTGCTCCGTCGTGGTCGTCACCGCTGCCGCGACACCGGTGCGCCGGACGGCTTCCTGCAGGAAGGACCGGACCGCCGCGGTCTGGTCCGGGACGTCCGCCGGCGTCCACGGTGCCGCGGTCCCCGCTGCCCCGTCGGTCGGCGTCGGAGTCCTCGGCGCGGACGCGTCGTCGGGGTCGGGTGACCCGAGGGGCAGGCCGAGGTACCCCTCGGTCGGACCACTCGACGGATCGGCGTCCCGCGGGCCGTCGCCGTGCCGCAGGCTGAACCGCGTCCGGGGCGCCAGCCGGGCGTCCGCCTGCTCGTCGGGTGTCGCGGCGAGGAGCCGCGCCACGGCTTCGGGGTCACGGACGGCGGCGGTGACCGCCGGGACGGCGGCCCACCCGGAGGCCGCCGCCGCGTACGTCCGGCCGGCGGTGGAGGACACGTCCTCGGCGTGCGCCGCGTCGAGGACCCGCAGCAGCGCCGCGCTCGGTGCCGTCGCGGTGACCTCGACCTCGCCTGTGTCGGAGGAGAGGACCACGGTGCGGCCTGCGGCGTCCGACCGCACCCGCTCGACGGCGTCCGTCAGCGTCGGGCCGTCCCGCACCTCGACCCGGCTCTGGTCGTCGTCGATCACCGCGGACCGGACGAAGGGCTCCCGTCGGAGGCGGTCCGCGACGTCGACGAGGGCGTCGTCCATCGGGTCGACGGTCACGGCCGCAGTGCCGTCGCCAGCGGGGAACGCGACGTCGAGCACGAGCTCGGTGCCGCGGACACCCGCACGGGCGCGCTCCCGCACGCGCGCGGCGGTGCTGAGGTCGTCGCCGGCGGCGCGCACGGAGACGACGGCGATCCAGTCCTGCGGACGGTCCTTCGCGTCGACCTGGCGCACCTCGCCCGTGACCGAGCGGACCCCCGGCACGCGTTCGACCCCGGCGAGCAGCGCCCTCAGGTCAGCCGCCGAACCCCGCGGTGGTGGCACGGTCGCGAAACAGCCCGCCACCAGCAGGAGCACGCCCAGCAGCACGGACGCAGCGGTGACCCCGCGACGCAGCCGTCCGTCCCCGCCCCCGCGTGTGCTCACCGGCTCATCGTAGGAACGGTGCGCTGCGTACGGACCGTGTGCGGGTCAGTACCCGCGGAGCTTCTCGAGGTCGCGGCGCTCCCGCTTGCTCGGCCGTCCGGCCCCGCGCTCCCGGATCGGCACGAACCCCGCCTCTTCACGGGGGAGGCGCGGCGGCGTCCGGTCCTCGAGGTGCTTCGCGGCCTCGGTCGCGCCGACCCGCTTGAGGATGATGCTCTTCACGACCACGATCCGGTCGAAGCCGGCCTGGCGCACGCGGACCTCGTCCCCCGGACCGACCGGCTGCGACGGCTTCGCCCGCTCGCCGTTCACCCGCACGTGGCCGGCCTTGCACGCGGTCGTCGCAGCGGACCGGGTCTTGGTGATCCGGACCGCCCAGATCCAGCTGTCCACCCGGGCCTTGTCCATCCCGTCACCCTAGCCGCGCCGGTCCGGCGTCCCCTCGACGTCCGTGCAGCCGGTGCCCGGTCGTGGGCCGGGGTCGTACGCTCGGAGCCATGACCGAGCCGGACCTGCCGTCGCCGGGGTCGTCCCAGGCGGCGATCGCCCGGGCACGCGCCCTCGCCGTGCTCGCCGGTGCGGCGCTCGGGGACCGGCTCGTCGTCCGGGCGCACGACGGCACCGGCGCCCGGGACGCGCTCGGCGAGCTGACCGGCCGGACCGCGGACACGGTGACGATCGCCACCCGTCGCGGACCGCTCACGGTGCTCCGGTCCGACGTCGTCGCCGCGAAGCCGGTGCCGCCGCCCCCGCCGTCCCGGACGGCGCCGCACGCCCCGACGGCCCCGCATGCCCGGACGTCCCGTCGGTTGCCCGGCACCGGCGACCCGACCGCCTGACCGGCGATCCGCCCGGCCCCGGCGAGCCGCCGACCGGACTTCCGGAGCGCGCACGTAGCCTCCCAGCATGGCCGTCCCCGACCCACCCGCCGCCGCAGCCGGGACCACCGAGGACCGCACCGCACGCGTCCGGTTCTCCCGTCCGACCCGCTGGCGCGTCGAGGAGGCCCCCGGCGCCGACCTGCGGGTCCGCGGGGACGACGTCGTGCTCACCGTCCGGTCCCGACCGAGCGACCGGGCGATCGGGGACGAGAACGCCTCGCTGCTGGAGCGCCTGCCGGGCTCCGTCGACGGCCTGCTCCTGCTCGGCTGCGACGTGTGGACGACGGCTGCCGCCCCCGCGCGCCTGGTCGAGTACGTCCGGCCGGACGAGGACGGCGACGTCGTCGGCGCGCACCTGCTGCTCGTCACCGGCCGGCACCGGGTCGACGTCACCGTGGAGCGTCCGCTCGCCCGGATGACCGCCACCGACGACGTGGTGTTCGCCGTGCTCGACTCCGTGCGGTCGCTCGACCGTGTGACCGCAACCGAGTCCCGGACCCTCGAGGCGCTCCCGGTCCTGCTCGCCGGTCCGACGCTCACCGGACGGTCCCTCGGGGCCGAGGCCGTCGCCACCCTCCAGGACCTCGCCGGCAAGCGCTGGAACCCCGCGCTCCTCCGCACCGAGGGTGGTCGGGAGCTCGTCGCCGCCGACCTGGTCGGTCGCTTCGGCACGGTCCCCCCGGACACGGCCGCGGTCCTCGGTCCGTGGGCCGAGGGGGTGGCGCCGACGACGCTCGACCAGCACGACGACGACGGGCGCGTCACGCGCCTCCGGGCCTGGGCCGGCACCGTGGTCGACACGGGCGCTGACGGTCGGTCGGTCGTCGCGTCCGTCCGTCCGGACCGGGTGGTCGGACTGGTGGCCGGGAGGCTCGGGGTGCGCCCGACGTGGACCTGGCCGTTCCGGACGCCGGTCCTGGCGAGCGACCTGCTGGACCGTCGGCTGGCCGGTGGCGCGGCTGCGCCGGAGCTGCCCGCCGCCCTGGCGGACGCAGACCCGACCCTCGCGACGTTCTGGGCGGCGCCGTGGACGGTGTCGTCGCTCCTCCGACCGGGCCGGACGCGGCCCGTCGTGGTCGTGTCCGCCGCCGGCGTCGGCTTCGCGCGGGTCGGCCGTGCCGAGGGCGGAGTGACGGCGTTCACCGCCGAGGCGTCCGCGAACGTGTACCGGTCGGTCGTGCGGGCCGTACTCGGCTGACCCCGGTTCCGCACCGGGTCATGCGGCCGGGCCGGCGGTCAGGGTGACGGTCGCCGTGGTCGCGGTCCCGTCGGCCGTCGTGTAGCCGACCGTCACCCGGTCTCCGACCTCGTGCTGGCCGATCGCCGCCGTCAGCTGCGTCGCGCTCGTGACCGCGGTGCCGTCGATGCTCGTGACGGTGTCACCCGCGGTGAGCCCGGCGGCCGCGGCACCCGACCCCTCGACCGTGCCGGCGATCGGGACCCCGGCGGTCGTGTCGGTGCCGGCCGTGCCGACCTGGACGCCGAGGAACGCCGGCAGGCCGATCGTGATGGTGTCCGAAGCCTCACCCGCGAGGATGCGCGCGGCGATCGACTCCGCCGTGCTGATCGGGATCGCGTAGCCGGTGACGTCCGCCGAACCCGAGGAGGCGGCGGTCGCCATGCCGACCACCTCGCCCTCGCTGTCCAGGACCGGTCCGCCGGAGTCGCCGGACACGATCTGCGCCGCGACCTCGAACAGCCCGGTGAGGGACTCGGTCCCGGTGCCGGACTCGCTCTGCACCTGGATGTCCTGGTCGGTCGCGGTCACGGTGCCCGCCGCGGCGACGAGGTCACCGGTGCCCTCGGCGTTGCCGACGTCGGTCACGGTGTCGCCGGTGCGTGCCCCGCCGTCGTCGTCGAGCGTGACGGTGGACAGACCGGACGCGTCCCGCAGCTGCAGCACCGCGACGTCGTCCGTCGCGTCGGTGCCCACGACGTCGGCGGTGTACTGCTCGCCGGTCGTCTCGTCGGTGACCGTGATCGCGGTCGCGCCCTGGACGACGTGGTTGTTCGTCAGGACCGTCCCGTCCGCGGTGAGGACCATGCCGGTCCCCGCGGCCCGCTGCGCGTCGTCGTAGCCGATCACCGTGTCGATCGTCACGACGCCCTCCGTCTGCGCCGCGGTCGCCGGCGTGGCCGCCGCCTGCGCCGTCCCGGTGCCGCCGGTGCCGGTCCCGCCGCTCGTCCCGCCCTGTCCGGGGACGGTGAAGCCGTCGATGCCGCTGCCCGACGGGCCCGATCCGGTCCCGGGGGCGGTCGCGCTGCCCTGCGACCGGCTCGAGGTCGTCGTGGTCCCGTGCGACGACAGTCCGAGCGCCGTCCCGCCGGCCGCCCCGACGATCGCGAGCGCGGCGACGCCCGATCCGATCGCGAGCCCGAGCCGTCGGCGCCGACGGCCCGTGGTCCCGGGTGCCGCCCCGGACGCGCCCGACCAGCCCTGCGGCGCGGTGCCGAGCGCGGCACTGCCGAGGCGGTAGGGGCCGCGGCCGTCGGGGGAGTACGCGTACGGGCCGGAGCCGTCCGGCGCGAAGAGGTACGGGCCGGAGCCGTCGAACGCGTGCGCCGGACGGAGCGTCGCCGGGTCCGCGTGCGGCGACTCCACCGTCGGTGCCTGCTGCCGTGCCTGCTGTGCGCCGTCGTCCGCGGCGGGGTTCGTGGTCTCGTCCATGGTGTGCTCCGGTCCTCTCCACGGCTCGGTCGGCCGTCGATGGGGACCAGTACAGGTGCGCTCCCGATGACGAGCCGATGAACGACCTGAGGGTCGCCCGAGCACTCCTCCTGCGATCGCCGGACGCCGGCCGCCGGACGCCGGGCACCCGCACGGCCGCGGGGGATCGGTTAGGCTCGCCGCACCTCCCATGCGTCCTCGATCCGTCGTGCCTCCCGCGCCCGCGCCCGCGTCCCGGCTCGTGCTGGCCGCCGTCCTCGCGGTCGTCGCGCTGGCCGTCGCCTGCGCCCTGAGCATCGCAGTCGGCAGCCGACCGATCCCGCTCGGCGTCGTCCTCGACACCCTCGCGCACCCGGGCCGCGACGACGAGACCGCGCTCATCGTCCTCGGCAACCGGCTGCCGCGCACCGTCGTCGGACTCCTCGCCGGCGCCGCACTCGGCGTTGCCGGTGCGGTCATGCAGGGGATCACACGGAACCCGCTCGCCGACCCGAGCATCCTCGGCATCAACGCCGGAGCAGCCCTGGCCGTCGTCGTGGGGATCGCCGTGTTCGGTGTCAGCGGGACCGCGACCTACCTGCCGTTCGCCTTCGCCGGGGCCGCGCTCGCCGCCCTGCTCGTCTACGGCATCGCCGCGGTCGCCCGCGGAGGGCTGACCCCGGTCGGCCTCGCGCTGTCCGGGGCCGTCACCGCCGCCGCCCTCTCCTCGGTCACCACCGCGGTGCTCGTGACGAACGCCGCCCTGCTCGACCAGCTCCGCTTCTGGCAGGTCGGGGCGCTCGCGGGCGGGGACCTCGGCACGGCGGGCGTCGTGGTCGTACCGGTCCTCCTCGGACTCGTCGTCGCCGTCGGGCTCGGTCGCTCGCTCAACACGCTCGCGCTCGGCGACGAGCTCGCGGCGTCGCTCGGGCAGCGCGTCGTGCTCGTGCGCGCGGTCGGCGCCCTCGTCACGGTGCTGCTCGCCGGGTCGGCGGTCGCCGCGGCCGGACCGATCGCGTTCGTCGGGCTCGCCGTGCCACACGCCGTCCGCCGACTGTCCGGACCCGACCACCGGTGGACGATCCTGCTGTCCGCCGTCGTGGCGCCGGCGCTCCTGCTCGTCGCCGACGTCATCGGCCGGGTCGTCGCGTACCCCGGGGAGCTGCAGGTCGGCATCGTCACGGCGCTCATCGGTGCTCCGGTGTTCATCGCGCTGGTCCGGTCGCGGACGGTGCAGGGCCTGTGAGCGCCACCGGCACCCGCACCGGACCCGATGCCGGGGACGACCGCCGCCGTCGCACCGGGACCGTGCGACGCGAGCTCGTCGTGCTCGCCGGTGCCCTCGTCGTGCTGCTCGGTCTCGTGCTCGTCGGGCTCGGGGTGGGCGAGATACCGCTGTCTCCCGTGCAGGTCATCGGTGGTCTGCTCGGGCAGGGTGACGCGGTCTCGGACTTCGTGCTCGGGCAGCTGCGCGGTCCCCGGGTCCTCGCGGCGCTGCTCGTCGGCGCGAGCCTCGGCACGGCCGGTGCGGTCGTGCAGAGCGTCGTCCGCAACCCGATCGCGTCCCCGGACATCATCGGCATCACGGCGGGCGCGAGCGCTTCGGGTCTCGTCGCGATCGTGCTGTTCGGCGCGTCGGGGGTGGCCCTGTTCGGTGTCGTGCTCGTCGGCGCGGTCGGCGTCGCGGTGCTCATCGCCGCGCTCGCCTGGCGTCGGGGGATCACCGGGAACCGGGTCGTCCTCGTCGGGGTCGGGGTCGGGGCGGTCGCGCTGAGCATCACCGGGTGGCTCCTGACGAGCGGGAGCGTGCAGCAGGCCGGGACGGCGCTGCTCTGGCTCTCCGGCAGCCTCAACGCCGTCGACCGCACCGTCGTCGGGGCGCTGCTCGTCGGCTTCGTCGTCCTCATGGCGCTCGCGCTCCTGCAGTCGCCCCGTCTCGCCGTCCTCACCCTCGGCGACGAGGTCGCGGCCTCGCTCGGCCTCCGCCCCGACCGGGCCAAGGTGCTCCTGCTGCTCACCGCG
This sequence comes from Curtobacterium sp. MCBD17_032, assembly GCF_003234855.1. Lineage (GTDB taxonomy): Bacteria > Actinomycetota > Actinomycetes > Actinomycetales > Microbacteriaceae > Curtobacterium. The sequence goes on along the minus strand of NZ_QKTO01000019.1, from coordinate 16,191 downwards.
GTCCTCCTCACGGCGGCGGCGGTCGCCACCGCCGGTCCGGTGTCGTTCGTCGCGCTCATGGCTGCACCGATCGCCAGGAGGCTCGTCGGCGGTGGGCGGACCGCCCTCGGCCCGGCAGCCGCCGTCGGGGCGGTCGTGACGCTCGGCTCCGACCTCGTCGCGCAGTTCGCCCTGCCCGGGGTCACGCTCCCGGTCGGCGTCGTCACCGGGGTCGTCGGGGCGCCGTACCTGCTCTGGCTGCTCGCCCGCGGGCGCTGAGCGCCGGCGTCGGGACCGGACCCGACGCGATCGCGACCCGGGGCCGGCCGCGGCGCTCCCGGCTGACGACCGCAGCGCTCCCGGCGGACGTGCGCCGGGCCTCCAGACCGGGTACAGCCCGCGGTGGGGACTCGCCGCGCGGTCGTCCTCGAGCGGGTCTGCGCGCATGCTCGCGGCTTCCCACAGGAGGGGCTCGAGGACGCCGAGGTGGAGCGGATCCTGCAGGACCTCCGCGCGGGCGGGACCGCCCCGGAGCGCTCGACGCACGGAGGTGGGTGGGCCCGCCGACCGGACCGGCGGGCACCGGACAGGAGGCTCGCCGCTGGTCGGCGGGGAGCCTCCCGTGTCCCCTGTGGACGGGGCTCTCGCCGACCGGCTGGTTTCCGATACGCTGGGCGACCAAGAGGAGGAGGTCCACGATGCCAGATCCAGTGGTCCCGCAGCCGGGACGACGAACCCCGGAGCAGCGGCTGGTCGACACCACGCTGACCTTCAGCATGGAGAACGCCTCGGCGCTCACGCCCGAAGCCGGAGTCTCCGCGGAAGAACGCGACGCGATCTCGGCGCTGCCGTCGGGCTCGGCGCTGCTCGTCGTCCGACGCGGTCCGAACGTCGGAGCACGGTTCCTCCTCGACTCGGACGTCACGACGGCCGGTCGACACCCCGACGCCGACATCTTCCTCGACGACGTGACCGTGTCCCGCAAGCACGCGGACTTCATCCGCCGTGGGACGTCCTTCAGCGTCCAGGACCTCGGCTCCCTCAACGGGACCTACTTCGACGGTGTGCGCATCGACGAAGCGCTCCTCGTCGACGGGGCAGAGGTGCAGGTCGGCAAGTTCCGCCTCACGTTCTACGCTTCCCGGGTCGACCTGGCGCGCCTGGCGAACGCGTAGTGGCACCCCGCTCCGCTGCGGCGCGGGCGGTGTCGCCGGCGCCGGACCTGCTCACGATCGGTCAGGTCCTGGCGCGGCTGAAGCCGGACTTCCCGGACCTGTCGAGTTCGAAGCTGCGGTTCCTCGAGGAGCGCGAGCTCGTCACCCCGGTCCGGACGCAGAGCGGGTACCGGAAGTTCTCGCCGGCGGACGTCGACCGCCTCCGGATCGTGCTCGGCCTGCAGCGGGACCACTACCTGCCGCTCAAGGTCATCAAGGAGTACCTCGCCGACCTCGACGCGGGACGTGAGCCGACGCTGCCGGGCGGTGGGGACGTACCGCGCCCGTCGATGCTCGGGCGGGAGCGGCGGTACTCGCGCGACGAACTCCAGCGGGTCGCCGGGGCGTCGCCCATGCTCGTGGGAGACGCGGTGTCGTCGTCGCTCCTCCCCGCGGCGGACACCTACGGCGAGGAGTCCGTGGGCGTCCTCAAGGCCCTCGTCGAGCTCCAGCGATCGGGCATCGAGCCGCGACATCTGCGCACCTTCCGTGCCACCGCCGAGCGGGAGGTCGGGCTCATCGAGTCCGCGCTCATGCCGGTGTCCCGTCGGGGCGACGCCACCTCCCGGGCCAAGGCGCTGGAACTCGCCCGTGAGATCGCCGGACACCTCGAGGTCATCCGGTCGTCACTCATCCGAGCGGCGATCGGTCGGCTCGACTCGTGAGTCCCCGAAGGGGCGTCGACCCTCGACGTCCGTCGGTGCCGGGGCATATCCTCGACACGCCGGACGCGCCGGAGCGGATGTCCCGCCTCCTCGCCGCCCGACTCGCTACCGTGGACCTCGGAACAACTCTCAACCCGCTGTTGAAGCTTCGGGTGGGAGCTCGATCGTCGTGGAAGGCAAGCTGATGAGTGGGAACGATGTCCCCGGTACCCCGTCTGACATGACGCGGTACGACCTCGGGCTGCTCTTCACCGACGGTCTGCCCGAGCACGACGAGCAGAACGGCTACCGCGGCACCGTCGCCGCGAAGGCAGCCGGCATCAGCTACCGGCAGCTCGACTACTGGGCGCGCACCGAGCTCGTCCAGCCCACGATCCGCGGCGCCGCCGGGTCCGGGTCGCAGCGCCTCTACGGCTTCCGCGACATCCTCGTGCTCAAGCTCGTGAAGCGCCTCCTCGACACCGGGATCTCCCTGCAGCAGATCCGCACCGCCGTGAACCAGCTCCGCGAAGCCGGGGTCAGCGACCTGGCGCAGACGACGCTCATGTCCGACGGCGCCTCGGTCTACCTGTGCACCTCCGACGACGAGGTCATCGACCTGGTCTCGCGCGGCCAGGGTGTGTTCGGCATCGCCGTCGGCAAGGTCCTGCGCGAGGTCGAGTCGTCGCTGGTCGAGCTCGACGCCACCCCGGCCGAGGACCCGAGCGACGAGCTCGCCGCCCGCCGGGCGACCCGCGCTTCCTGACACGAGGGCGCCCGCCCGAGCGCCGCGCCCCTTCCCGGTGCCCTCCAGCTCCGGGATCGCGGCATCTCGGGGTCCTGGACCCCGCAGTCGTGGAACCGCAACGACGGGCATGCGGCACGTCGTGGAACCTCGGCGCGCGCGGGTGCGGCGGAAGTGCCGGGTCCGGGGACGACGACGGGCCGCCCGCAGGCGACCCGTCGTGACGAAACCCCGAGCAGGACTCAGGCGATCGCGCCCGCGGTTCCCGTGCCCGCCGCACCTGCAGCACCTGCACCATCGGCGTACGGCCCGATCTTCCCGGTGCGCATGATCCGCTCGAGCAGCTGGTCGAAGTTCCGGGCCATCTCCTGCGCCGACTCGCCCGGCCACACGTGCAGGGGCTTCGCGGCTCCCTGCGCCTGCTGGAGCGAGGTGCGCTCCGGCAGCTGCGGCGAGAGCACGAGCGGCCCGAACATGTCGCGGAGCTCCTTGATGCGGAACTGGTGCTCGAGTGACTGCACGCGGGCACGGTTCACGATGATGCCGAGGGGCTGGAGGCGCGGCGAGAGTCCGCGGCGGATCTCCTCGATCGCACGGAGGGCACGGTCGGCAGCGGCGACGGAGAAGAGGCCGGGCTCGGTGACGACGGAGACCCGGTCCGAAGCGGCCCACGCGGTGCGGGTCAGGGCGTTGAGCGACGGCGCGCAGTCGATGAGGACGAGGTCGTAGTCGGCCTCGACGTTCGCCAGTGCCTCTTCGAGCTTCCAGATGTCACGGATGGACGGGTGTGGACCGTCGAAGTTGATGGCCGAGGGTGATCCGACCATGACGTCGATCTTGCCCTGGGACCCCTTCGTCCAGCCGGAGGGGGCGATCGCCTGCCGGACGATCTTCTCCTTCGGGTTCTCGAGGACGTCGGCCACGTTGAGGTGGCCCGTCAGGTCGATGTCGAGCCCGGTCGAGACGTCCGACTGGGGATCGAGGTCCACCACCAGGGTGCGCAGACCCTTGGCGAACGCTGCCGAGGTCAGGCCGAGTGTCACGGTCGTCTTGCCGACACCGCCCTTGAGCGAGCTCACGCTGAGTACATGCACGATGAGCAACGTTACCGCCAGTAGGGTTGTGACACCTCAACCCGGGCTGAAAGGGACCTCGTGTTCGACAAGATCCTGGTCGCGAACCGTGGCGAGATCGCCATCCGGGCCTTCCGTGCGGCGTACGAGCTCGGTGCGCGCACCGTGGCGGTCTACCCGTACGAGGACCGCAACTCCCTGCACCGCCTGAAGGCCGACGAGGCGTACCTCATCGGGGAGCGCGGGCACCCGGTGCGTGCCTACCTGGACGTCTCCGAGATCATCCGCGTCGCCCGCGAGTCCGGCGCCGACGCGATCTACCCGGGCTACGGCTTCCTGTCCGAGAACCCGGAGCTCGCCGCGGCCGCCGCCGCCGCCGGCATCACCTTCATCGGTCCGGGCGAGCACGTGCTCGAGATGGCCGGCAACAAGGTCACCGCCAAGGAGCACGCGATCGCCGCCGGGGTACCGGTCCTCGCGAGCACGCCGGCCAGCCGCGACGTCGACGAACTCGTCGCCGGGGCCGAGGCGATCGGGTTCCCGGTGTTCGCGAAGGCCGTCGCCGGTGGTGGCGGTCGCGGGATGCGCCGCGTCGAGACCCCGGCGGAGCTGCGCCCGGCGCTCGAGGCGGCCATGCGCGAGGCCGACAGCGCCTTCGGTGACCCGACGATGTTCCTCGAGCAGGCGGTCCTGCGTCCGCGGCACATCGAGGTGCAGATCCTGGCCGACGCAACGGGCAGCGAGACCGGCACGATCCACCTGTTCGAGCGGGACTGCTCCGTGCAGCGCCGCAACCAGAAGGTCGTCGAGATCGCCCCGGCGCCGGACCTCGACGCAGGCGTCGCCGCGGCACTGCACCGGGACGCCGTGGCCTTCGCGCGGTCGATCGGCTACGTCAACGCGGGCACGGTGGAGTTCCTCCTCGACACGGTGGGGGAGCGTGCGGGGCAGCACGTCTTCATCGAGATGAACCCCCGCATTCAAGTGGAGCACACCGTGACCGAGGAGGTCACCGACGTCGACCTCGTGCAGTCGCAGATGCGCATCGCCGCCGGCGCCACCCTCACCGACCTCGGCCTGTCGCAGGACACCGTCGCGGTCCACGGGGCCGCGCTGCAGACCCGCATCACCACCGAGGACCCGACGCAGGGCTTCCGTCCGGACACCGGCCGGATCACCACCTACCGCAGCCCGGGCGGTGCCGGCGTCCGGCTCGACGGCGGCACGGTGGCCACCGGCGCCCAGATCAGTCCACACTTCGACTCGATGCTCGCGAAGATGACGTGCCGCGGTCGGGACTTCCCGGCCGCGGTCGCCCGTGCGCGTCGTGCCCTCGCCGAGTTCCGCATCCGCGGCGTCAGCACGAACATCCCGTTCCTGCAGGCCGTCCTCGAGGACCCGGACTTCGCCCGCGGCGACGTCTCGACCGCGTTCATCGAGGAACGTCCGCAGCTGTTGGCCGGCCACGTGTCGAAGGACCGCGGCACGAAGGTGCTCAACTGGCTCGCCGACGTCACCGTCAACCGTCCGAACGGCGCGCCGACCGCGCAGGTGGTGGACCCGGCGACGAAGCTCCCGGCCACCGACCTCACCGCCCCGGTGCCCGAGGGGCAGCGCGACCTGCTGCTCCGGGTCGGCCCGGCCGCGTGGGCCCAGGCGCTGCGTGCGCAGACGCCCCTCGCGGTGACCGAGACGACGATGCGGGACGCGCACCAGTCGCTCCTCGCGACCCGTGTCCGCACGAAGGACCTGGTCGCCGTCGCCCCGCACGTCGCGCGACTCACTCCGCAGCTGCTCAGCGTCGAGGCATGGGGAGGCGCCACCTACGACGTCGCGCTCCGCTTCCTCGGCGAGGACCCGTGGGAGCGCCTGGCGGCGCTCCGCGCGGCGATGCCGAACATCCCGGTCCAGATGCTGCTGCGCGGACGCAACACCGTCGGCTACACGCCGTACCCGACGGAGGTCACGGACGCGTTCGTCGCCGAGGCCGCCGCGAGCGGCGTCGACGTCTTCCGGGTGTTCGACGCGCTCAACGACGTCAGTCAGCTGCGGCCCGCCCTGGAGGCCGTGCTCGCCACCGGCACGGCCGTCGCCGAGGCAGCACTCTGCTACACCGGCGACCTCCTCGACCCGGCGGAGGACCTGTACACCCTCGACTACTACCTGCGACTGGCCGAGCAGATGGTCGAGGCCGGAGCGCACGTCATCGGCATCAAGGACATGGCCGGGCTGCTGCGCGCCGGCGCGGCCGAGCGCCTGGTCACCGCCCTGCGCGAGCGCTTCGACCAGCCCGTGCACGTGCACACCCACGACACCGCGGGCGGGCAGCTCGCGACCCTGATGGCCGCGTCCCGCGCCGGCGCCGACGCGGTCGACGTGGCGGCGGCGCCGATGGCCGGCACCACGAGTCAGCCGAGCATGTCGGCCCTGGTCGCGGCACTCGCGCACACCGACCGTGACACGGGCATCGACCTCGGTGCCGTCGGCGACCTGGAGCCGTACTGGGAGGCGGTCCGCCGGGTGTACGCGCCCTTCGAGTCCGGGCTCGCCGGACCGACGGGCCGCGTGTACAAGCACGAGATCCCGGGCGGGCAGCTCTCGAACCTCCGCCAGCAGGCCATCGCCCTCGGGCTCGGCGACCGCTTCGAGCAGGTCGAGGACTGGTACGCCGAGGCGAACCGGATCCTCGGACGCCCGACCAAGGTCACGCCGTCCTCCAAGGTGGTCGGCGACCTCGCGCTGCAGCTCGCCGCGGTCGACGCCGACCCCGCGGACTTCGAGCAGCACCCGGAGAAGTACGACGTGCCGGATTCGGTGATCGGCTTCATGGCGGGCGAGCTCGGCGACCTGCCGGGCGGGTGGCCGGAGCCGTTCCGGTCGAAGGTCCTGGCCGGGCGGGACGTCCGGATCGCGGTCACGCCGGTGCCGGAGCACGAGCGTGCGGCGTTGGACACCCCGGGCGCGGTCCGGCAGCAGGCCCTGAACCGCCTCCTGTTCGAGGAGCCGACCCGCCGGTTCCAGCAGGTGCGGGACGAGTACGGCGACCTCTCGGTCGTGCCCACGGTGGACTACCTCTACGGCCTGCGCCAGGGGGAGGAGCACGTGGTGCCGCTCGGGAAGGGCGTCAACCTGCTCGTCGGGCTCGAGGCGATCGGCGAGGTCGACGCGCAGGGCATCCGCACCGTCATGGCGACCATGAACGGACAGCTGCGGCCGGTGGCCGTGCGCGACCGGTCGGTCGTCGTCGAGACCAAGGCCGCCGAACAGGCGGACCGGTCCGACCCGAAGCACGTCGGGGCCCCGTTCTCCGGGGTCGTGACGCTCAAGGTCGCCGTCGGTGACGTCGTCGAGGCCGGTCAGGCCGTGGCGAGCATCGAGGCGATGAAGATGGAAGCGGCCATCACGGCTCCCGTCGCGGGGACCGTCGGCCGGCTCGCGATCCCGGTGACCCAGCAGGTGGACGCCGGCGACCTCTTGGTGGTGCTGCAGTAACGTGACCGTCCGTCCCATCCGCCTGTTCGGCGACCCCGTCCTCCGTTCGCCCGCGGACCCGATCGCACCGGAGGCCCTGGGGTCCCCGGGTGTCCGGGACCTCGTGCAGGACCTCGTCGACACCGTCCGGGAGCCCGGTCGCGCCGGCGTCGCGGCGCCGCAGATCGGTGTCGGCCTCCGCGCGTTCTCCTACAACGTCGACGGCGAGGTCGGGTACGTCCTCAACCCGGAGCTGGTCGAGACCGCGGGGGAGCCCGAGCTCATGGACGAGGGGTGCTTGTCGGTGCCGGGTCTGGCGTACCCGACGCGGCGCCACCCCTACGCCAAGGTGCGCGGCGTCGACGTCGACGGTACCGAGGTCGTGCTCGAGGGCACCGGTCTGATGGCGGAGGCACTGCAGCACGAGTGCGACCACCTGGACGGCACGGTGTACGTGATGACGCTCGACCCGGAGACCCGCCGCGGGGCGCTCCGGGACATCCGCGCGCAGGACTGGTTCCACTAGACCCGACGGTCACCTGGCGGGGTCCGGCGCGGGCGCTCGTGCGGGCCCGGGGGACGCCGCCGGGGGACGGGACGTGACACCCGGACGCGGGATTGTCGCATCGTCCGGATCGCGAGGTACCGTGTCCGCAGTCGGTCACCCGCCGGCGGTCCCCCCTCACCCAGGACGAGCACGATGGCACCCCAGAACGACGAGCTCAGCTCGCACCGCACCCGCACCAACCGCCGACCGGAGCAGGTCTCGACGAACACCGCGGCGACCGCGGTCCTCGACCCGATCGACGCCCCGGAGGGCCCGCAGGCCTGAGGCGGACACGGACGGTCCGGTCGACGGACCGTCGTGTCCGGCACGAAACGCCCCCGTCTCGTGTCGACACGCCCCCGTGACGTCGAAGCGCCACCCCGTGCTCGTGACGCCGCCGGATGACGCGGCGTCACGACCACGGGGAGGTGTCTCGACCGAGACGGGGGCGTCTCGACCGAGACGGGGGCGTCTCGACCGAGACGGGGGCGTCTCGACCGAGACGGGGGCGTCTCGACCGAGACGGGGGCGTCTCGCGTGCGGTGCCGAAGGGCGCGCCGTCAGTGACGTCGACGTGACGGCACGACCGGTGTCGACGTCGTCTGCACGGCCGATCCCGAGTAGATGTGGTCGACCTCGGCGGCGAAGTCGCGGAGCACGACCGAGCGCTTCACGGTGAGCTTCGGCGTGAGGTGCCCGGACGCCTCGCTCAGGTCGGCGTCGACGACGGAGAACGACCGGATCGACTCCGCACGCGAGACCCGACCGTTCGCGGCGTCCACCGCCTCCTGCACGGCCTCGAGCACCCGCTCGTCGTGTGCCGCCTGGCGGGGCGTCAGCGCCGGTTCGATGCCCCGGGCCGCGCACCAGCCGGGTAGCATCTCGCGGTCGAGCGTCACGAGTGCCGCGACGAACGGCTTGCCCTCGCCCACGACGACGACCTGGCCGACCACCGGGTGCTCGCGGACGGCGTCCTCGAGTGGTGCCGGCGCGACGTTCTTGCCGCTCGCGGTGACGATGAGCTCCTTGGCGCGACCGGTGACGGTGAGGACCCCGTCGGCGTCCAGTCGACCGAGGTCGCCGGTGCGGAACCACCCGTCGCGGAAGGCGGCCGCGGTCGCCTCCGGGTTCCGCCAGTAGCGGTCGAAGACGTCGACCCCGCGGATGAGGATCTCGTGGTCCTCGGCGATCCGCACCTCGACGCCGGGGAGCGCGCGGCCGACGGTGCCGATCCGGAGCTCGGTCGCGCGGTTCACGGTCGCGGGCGCGGTCGTCTCGGTGAGGCCGTACCCCTCGAGGATGACGACGCCGATCGAGCGGAAGAAGTGGGACAGGCGGGGTGAGAGCGGTGCGGACCCGCTGATCGCGTAGCGGACCCGACCGCCGAGTGCGTCCCGGAGCTTCGCGTACACGAGCTTGTCGAGGAGCCGGAAGCGCAGCGTGAGGCCGAGCGGCACCCGACCGGCCGCGACGGCCTCGGAGTGCGCCACGGCGGTCGCGGCTGCCGCGCGGAAGACCCTGCCCTTGCCGCCGAGGTCGGCCTTCTGCTCGGACGAGTTGTAGATCTTCTCGAACACCCGGGGGACCGCGAGCAGGAAGGTCGGCTTGAAGGTCGACACCGCCCGGAGCAGGTCCTTCGTGTCCGGTTCGTGGCCGACGAGCACGCCGGCGGAGACCGACATCGCGGCGATGAACCGGGCGAACACGTGGGCCATCGGGATGAAGAGCAGGGTGGAGGCGTCCCCGGCGACGACCTCGGACATCGCCTCGGTGGCGTTCTCCACGGTGGCGGTGAAGTTGTCGTGCCGGAGCACGCAGCCCTTCGGTCGCCCGGTCGTCCCCGAGGTGTAGATGACCGTGGCGTCGTCGCGCCCGGAGACCGTGGCCGTCCGGCCGTCGAGCTCCTCGTCGCTGACGTCCTCGCCGAGCCGGGTCAGGTCGTCGAGCCCGCCGCCGTCGATCGTCCAGTGCTGCCCGAGGTGCGGAAGGTCCGCGGCGATGCCGGCGACCCGTCGCGCGTGCTCCTCCTGCTCGACGACGATCGCGACGGACTCGGAGTCGGCGAGGACGTGCCGGATCTGGTCCGGTGCACTGGTCTCGTACACCGGGACGGACACGAGGCCCGCGGTCCACACCGCGAAGTCGACGAGCGTCCACTCCATGCGGGTGCGCGAGAGGATCGCGACATGGGCGCCGGGCTGCAACCCGGCGGCGACGAAGCCCTTCGCGATGCCGCGGACACGGGCCAGGACGTCCGCTGCGCTGATGCCGGTCCAGGTGTCGCCGGTGCGTTCGGCGAGGATCGGGCGGTCGGGGGTGAGCCGTGCCCGGTCGGAGAGCAGGCGGGCTGCCGAGCCGTGGTCGGGCGCGACCGGGCCGGCGCCGTGCTCGGCGGGGGACCCGCCCCTGCTGGTGGACGTGGTGCGGTCGGCACGCTGATCGGTCACGGCAACTCCCTCGTCGGCCGGTTCGATGTGAGTCCGCTCATCCTCGAGACGGCTCGCACTCAGCATAGGACGCCTCTTCCCGAGTTCGGTGAGCGTCCCGTCGTTCGGTGCGCCGTCGCCGAACCGGTAGGGTCGGTGTTCGTGCATGCCATCGGAATCGACATCGGGGGCACCAAGATCGCGGGAGCGGTCGTCACGGAGCTCGGCGAGATCCTCGCCGAGGACCGCGTCGCCACGAACGCTGCGGACCCGATCGCCATGCTCGACGACGTCGTGTCGATGGTCGAGCGCCTCAGCCTCCAGCACCAGGTCGGTGCGGTGGGGGTCGCGGCGCCGGGCTTCATCGACGCCTCGCAGTCGATCGTCTACTACACGCCGAACATCCGCTGGCGCAACGAGCCACTGCGACAGAAGCTGCAGGAGCGCCTCGGTGACCTGCACATCACCGTCGACAACGACGCGAACGCCGCCGGGTGGGCCGAGTTCCGCTTCGGTGCCGGTCGCCTGGTGTCGGACATGACCATGCTGACCATCGGTACCGGTGTCGGTGGCGCGATCGTCACCGAGGACCGCCTGTTCCGCGGGGGGTTCGGCACCGGCGGCGAGATCGGGCACCTCCGCATCGTGCCCAACGGCCTGCCCTGCGGCTGCGGCGCCCGAGGCTGCATCGAGCAGTACGGCTCGGGCCGCGCGCTCCAGCGCATGGCCAACGACGTCGCGGACGCCGGCGGCATCGGCGTGGCCCTGGCCGAGGCCCGCGACGCGAACGGCGGTCACCTCGACGGCGCGATCGTCGGGGACCTCATCCTGGCCGACGACCCCGGAGCCCTCGCCGCACTGCGCCGACTCGGGCGGCACCTGGGTGAGGCGTGCGCCTCGCTGTCCGCGGTGCTCGACCCGCAGCTGTTCGTCTTCGGCGGCGGTGTCGCCAGCGCGGGTGACCGGTTGCTCGAACCGATCCGGCAGGCGTACCTGAACAACCTGCCGGCGCGCGGTTACCACCCGGAGCCGGACTTCGTGATCGCCGAGCTCGTCAACGACGCCGGGGTGGTCGGTGCTGCCGACCTCGCCCGGATCCACGCCCGCACGGCCTGACCCACACCCCACCCGACGGAGTCGACGATGCTCTACTGGCTGCTGAAGAACTTCGTGCTCGGCCCGCTCATCCTGTCGCTGTTCCGGCCGTGGGTGATCGGCCGCGAGAACGTCCCGCGCTCCGGGCCGGTCATCTTCGCGTCGAACCACGTGTCGTTCATCGACTCGGTGATCCTGCCCGCCGTGCTCGACCGGCGGATGTCGTTCCTCGCGAAGAGCGACTACTTCACCGGGCGCGGTCTGAAGGGATGGGCGACGAAGACGTTCTTCAACGCGATCGGGCAGCTCCCCATCGACCGCTCCGGCGGCAAGGCGTCGGAGGCCTCGCTCCGCACCGGCCTGCAGGTCCTGGCCCGCGGTGAGCAGCTCGGCATCTACCCGGAGGGCACCCGCAGCCCGGACGGCAAGCTCTACCGCGGTCGGACCGGCATCGCACGCATGGTCCTCGAGGGCCGCGTCGTCGTCGTGCCCGTCGCGATGATCGGCACCCGCGAGGTCCAGCAGATCGGCCAGAAGTTCCCCAAGTTCAAGCGGGTCGGTGTCGTCTTCGGGAAGCCCTTGGACTTCTCCCGGTTCGAGGGGCTCGAGACCGACCGCTTCATCCTCCGGAGCGTCACGGACGAGATCATGCACGAGCTCCGCGGGCTGAGCCGGCAGGAGTACGAGGACGTCTACGCGACGAGCGTCAAGGAGCGTGCGACGACCGCCCGCGAGACCGTCATGCGGGAGCGTCGGGTCACCCCCGGACGGTAGGCTCGGACAGTCCCGCAACCGTCGGGACGCCGTCCCGGCGACGGCCGCGTGCGACCAGAACACCGAGGTGCAGCCTTGTCCGAGTCGATCGACTCCCTCACCCTGCAGGACCCTGACGTGATCGCGGGGCTCGACCACTGGCGCACGCTCCCGATCAAGCAGCAGCCCACCTGGCCGGACCCGGCTGCGGCCGAGGCCGCCTCCGCCGAGATCGCGACGCTGCCGCCGCTCGTCTTCGCGGGCGAGGTCGACCAGCTGCGTGACCGCCTCGCCGCCGCCGCCCAGGGGAAGGCGTTCCTGCTGCAGGGCGGCGACTGCGCCGAGACCTTCGCCGGTGCCACCGCGGACTCGATCCGCGACCGCGTCAAGACGATCCTGCAGATGGCCGTCGTGCTCACGTACGGCGCGTCGACGCCGGTCATCAAGATGGGCCGGATGGCGGGGCAGTTCGCCAAGCCCCGGTCGAGCGACCTCGAGACGCGCGGCGACGTCACCCTGCCGGCCTACCGCGGCGACATCGTGAACGGGTACGACTTCACGCCGGAGTCCCGCCAGGCCGATCCGCGCCGACTCGTGCAGGGCTACCACACGGCGGCGTCGACGCTGAACCTCGTCCGCGCCTTCACGCAGGGCGGGTTCGCGGACCTGCGTCAGGTGCACTCGTGGAACAAGGGCTTCGCGGCGAACCCGGCGAACGCCCGGTACGAGAACCTCGCGGCCGAGATCGACCGCGCGATCCAGTTCATGGCCGCGTGCGGCGCCGACTTCGAGGCGCTCAAGCACGTCGAGTTCTACGCCTCGCACGAGGGGCTGCTCATGGACTACGAGCGTCCGATGACCCGGATCGACTCCCGCTCCGGGCAGGCGTACGACACGTCGGGGCACTTCATCTGGATCGGGGAGCGCACCCGCGACCTCGACGGCGCGCACGTCGACTTCCTGTCCCGCGTGCGGAATCCGATCGGCGTGAAGCTCGGTCCGACCACGAGCGTCGACGACATGCAGGCCCTCATCGAGAAGCTCGACCCGGAGCGCGAGCCGGGCCGCCTGACCTTCATCACCCGGATGGGCGCCGGCAAGATCCGCGACGAGCTCCCGAAGCTGCTCGAAGCGGTCAAGCGCATGGACGCGAACCCGCTCTGGGTGACGGACCCGATGCACGGCAACGGGCTGACGACCCCGAACGGGTACAAGACCCGGCGGTTCGACGACGTGGTGGACGAGGTCCTCGGGTTCTTCGAGGTGCACCGCGCGGTCGGCACGTACCCGGGCGGCATGCACGTCGAGCTCACGGGTGACGACGTCACCGAGTGCCTCGGTGGTTCCGAGCACATCGACGAGGCGACCCTCGCGACCCGGTACGAGTCGCTCTGCGACCCGCGTCTCAACCACATGCAGTCGCTCGAGCTCGCCTTCCTGGTGGCAGAGGAACTGCGGGCGCACCCGTCCGTCGCGCGCTGACGGGGACGGCTACTGGTCGTACGTCAACCTGACCGTGTCACCCTTGTGGACCGTGGCGCCGGCGGCGGGGTCCGTGGACCGGACCGGCAGCGTGTCCTCCCAGTCGTAGAACCGGCAGAGGATGTTCGTGCAGGGCGGGTAGCTGACGTCCAGGCCGAGCGCTCGGAGGGCCGATGCGGCCTCGTCGATGGTCTTGCCCGCGACGGGCGGCATCGTGATCGGCGCGGGCCCCTGTGAGACGACGACGTCCACGGCGGTGCCCTTCACCGCGGGGTCGTCGGCGACCGTCGCGGACACGACCTGGCCGGCGGGAACGTCCTCGCTGTACTGCTGCGTCTGGGCGCCGAGCTCGAGACCGATCCCGGCGAGGGTCGCCCGGGCGTCGTCGACGGTCTTCCCCGTGACGTCCGGCACGGCACCGAGGGAGACCGTCAGGGTCACCGGTCCGCGTTCGGGGTACCGGTCGACGGTGGTCAGGTCCACGGCGCCGGAGTCGTCCCGACCGGCCGCGGCCATGACGGTGTCCGCGGGCACGTCGGGGGAGAACTGGTACTGCGGGTCCTGGAGCTGGAAGTCGTCGTCGAGGGCGGCCTGCGCGGTCGAGACGGACTGCCCGACGATCGCCGGCAGCGCGATCATGCGCGGGCCGCTCGAGACCACGATGCGGATCGCCGTGCCCTTCCGGACGACCCGGTCCGTCGGGGGCTGGGTCGCCGTGACGAGGCCGGCGGCGACCTCCGCGTCGGGGCGGCTCGTCGTGGCCTCGGCGGCACGCAGGCCGTTCGACGTGAGGGTCTGCCGCACCTGCGAGACGGTCTTGCCGGCGACGGCGGGGATCCTGATGTTGCCACCGGGACCGGGGCCGTACCACGCCGCGATGCCGGCACCGACGAGGGCCAGGACGACCACGACGACGAGGGCCGTCCACCCGCGCTTCCGCCGCTTGGCGGACTTGTCGGCGAGCCGCTGCCCGGCCGGCGAGAGGGTGGCGGTGACGGCCCCGGTTCGTCGCGGGCCGGGCGCCGAGCGGCCGCCGGGGCGCCGCGGCGGCGTCTCCTGCGTCCCACGGCGGTCGAGCACCGTGGTGTCGTGCTCGCTCGCGTCCTCGACGTCGTCACCGGCCGTCGCCGCACCGGCACTGCCGCCGGAGGGGAGGATCGCGGTCGCGTTCTCGGGTCGGAGCACGGCGGTGCGGTACTGGCCGGTGGCGCGCTGCTGCCCGCCGGCCATGTGGTCGAGCATCTCGCGTGCGTCGCGCGGTCGGTCGCGGGGGTCCCGGGCGGTGGCCCAGGCGACGAGGTCGTCGAGCTCGGCCGGGACGCCGGGCAGCGCGGCGCTCGGAGCCGGCACGGTGTCGTTCGCGTGCTGGTACGCGATCTGCATCGGCTGCTCGCCCTTGTACGGCTGTTCGCCGGTGAGCATCTCGTAGAGCATGATCCCGAGCGCGTAGATGTCGCTGCGGGAGTCGGCGGCGCCGCGGGTGACGAGTTCGGGGGAGAGGTACGCGATGGTGCCGAGCAGGGCGGCGCCCGTGGCCGTGTTCGCGGTCGTGGCACGGGCGAGCCCGAAGTCCCCGAGCTTGATCCGGCCGTCGTCGGCGAGCAGCACGTTCTCGGGCTTGAGGTCGCGGTGCACGATGCCGGCGCGGTGGGCGGACGCCAGGCCGGCCAGGACGGCCCGGAGGATGTCGGTCGCCTGCTCCGGGGTGAGGGCCCGGTGCTCGTGCAGGAGGTCGCGGAGCGTGATGCCCGGGATGTACTCCATGACGATGTAGACGCAGTCGTCCTCGGCGCCCTGGTCGTACACACCGACGAGGTTGGGGTGCGAGAGTCGGGCGGCCGACCGGGCCTCCTGGATGAACCGCTCGCGGAACGCCTGGTCGTCGGCGAGGTGGCCGTGCATGATCTTCACGGCGACGCGTCGCTCGAGTCGGACGTCGGTGGCGAGGTACACGGTCGCCATGCCGCCCCGCGCGATGCGGGAGCGGACGCGGTACCGCTGATCGATCATGCGACCGATCATCGGGTCCGTGGCGGCGTTCGTGGTCATCTGCGGCATTCTACGAAGCCGTGCGCCGGACGAGCGCACAGGCGCACCGGTCGTTACACGATCTCGACCGGAGGGACGACCCGGCGCTCAGGGTCGACCCGGGGACGGTCGGCTCAGAGCGAGCGGAGCCATGCGGCGGCCGACTGTTCCCACTGGGCGTAGGCCTTCGGGTACGCGGACAGCTGCACGGCCTGGGCGGCCTCGGTGACGCTCATCGACGACCACCCCGGGATGTCGAGGAGTCCGCGGGTGACGCCCGGGTTCGGGTTGCGTGAACCGCCGAAGAACAGCTCGGCGGCGTACACGGTGTCCTGGAGCTGGGCGGGCGTGCCCCAGCCCTGGCTCGGCCGCTGTTGGAACAGACCCACCGAGTCGCGGTCGCCGTGCGCGAGGTTGCGGAGACCCGACTCCTGCATCGCCGTGGCCAGCGCGATGACGAGCCCGCGGTCGGACACCCCGAGCGAGCGACCGACGCGGACGACGGTCGCGGCGTTCGCGCGCTGTTCGCTGGTCAGGGACGGGCCGCTCGTCGGGAGGACGAGGGTGCCGCCGGCGTAGATCGTGCTCGTGTAGGTCAGGCCGTTGGCGGCGAGCAGCGACGCGACGGAGACACCGTGCGTCGTCGCGACCGAGGCGATCGTGTCACCGTTGCCGATCGTCACCGAACCGCCGCGGACCACGGCCGACGGGGACGCGGTGGGGGCGGACGGGGC
>NZ_QKTO01000018.1 GCF_003234855.1 Curtobacterium sp. MCBD17_032 | reverse complement strand
GCACCGAGATGGGGGTCTGCGCGACGGGGGCGGCGTCGGCGACGGGTGCCGAGCCTCCCGAGTTGCCGGCGGCAGCCGCGTCGGACTCGACGCGGATGATCGGCTTGCCGACCTCGACCGTGTCACCCTCGGCGACGAGCAGCCCGGTCACGGTGCCGGCGAACGGCGACGGGAGCTCGACGAGCGACTTCGCGGTCTCGATCTCGACGAGCACCTGGTCCACGGCGATCTCGTCGCCGGGGGCGACGCGCCACTGGACGATCTCGGCCTCGGTCAGGCCCTCCCCCACGTCGGGCAGGGGGAATTCGGCGACGGCCACGTCGGCTCCTTCAGCAGGGTTCGTTCGTACGGGTGCGGTGCGGGTCAGTAGGCGAGGGCGCGGTCGACGGCCTCGAGGACGCGGTCGGCGTCCGGCAGGTGGAAGTGCTCGAGCTTGGACTGCGGGAACGGGACGTCGAACCCGGACACCCGCAGCGGCGGTGCCTGCAGCGTGTAGAACGCCCGCTCGGCCACGGTGGCGGCGATCTCGCTGCCGACGCTGATGAAGCCCGAGTCCTCCTGCGCGATGACCAGGCGACCGGTCTTGCGCACCGATGCGAGCAGCGGCTCCCAGTCGATCGGCGAGATCGAGCGGAGGTCGACGACCTCGCAGCTCGTGCCCTCGGCCTCGGCGATGTCGGCGGCCTGCATGAGCGTCGCGACCATCGCACCGTGACCGACGAGCGTGACCTCGGTGCCGGTGCGGGCGACGCGGGTCGTGTGCATCGGCACGTGGCCGTCGACGAGGTCGACCTGCCCCTTCGGCCAGTAGCGCGACTTCGGCTCGAAGAACACCACCGGGTCCTTCGACGCGATGGCCTCCTGGATCATCCAGTAGGCGTCGTTCGGGGTGCTCGGGCTCACGACGCGCAAGCCCGGGGTGTGCGCGAAGTACGCCTCCGGGCTCTCCTGGTGGTGCTCGATCGCGCCGATGTGACCGCCGTAGGGGATGCGGATGACGATCGGCAGCGACATGTGCGCCGGCAGGCGGTTCGCCATCTTCGCGAGCTGCGAGGTGATCTGGTTGAACGCCGGCCAGACGAAGCCGTCGAACTGGATCTCGATCACCGGACGGTACCCGCGCAGGGCGAGGCCGATCGCCGTGCCGACGATCCCGGACTCGGCGAGCGGGGTGTCCCGCACACGGTCGGCGCCGAAACGGTCCTGCAGGCCCTCGGTGATGCGGAAGACGCCGCCGAGACGGCCGATGTCCTCGCCCATCAGCAGGACCTTGTCGTCCGCCTCCATCGCCTTCGCCAGGCCGGCGTTCAGCGCCTTGGCCATCGGGAGGGTCGGCGTCGGGTCCGCGGGGACCTCGCCGGCGCCCGGGTGCGACCGCAGCGTGTAGTCGAAGAGCTGCTCGGTGGTGCTCATGCGTGGGCTCCTGCGTCCTGGCCGGCCTCGTAGTCCCGGAGCCATGCGCGCTGCTCGTCGATGCGCGGGTGCGGCTCCCGGTACACGTTGTCGAACATCGCTTCCATCGGCGGGTCCTGGAGGGCGTTCGTGCGGGTACGCACGTCGACGGCGACCTGCTCGCCCTCGGCGTCGAACTCCGCGAACTGGGCGTCGGTGGCGCCCCGGCTGCGGAGGTACGCCTCGGACCGGGTGATCGGGTCGCGGGCGACCCAGCCGGCGAGCTCGTCGTCGGCGCGGTACCGGGTCGGGTCGTCCGAGCTCGTGTGCGCGCCGATGCGGTAGGTGTCCGCCTCGACGAACGCCGGGCCCTGCCCGGTCCGGGCGTGCTCTGTCGCGATGACGCTGGCCGCGTACGAGGCGAGCACGTCGTTGCCGTCCACCCGGATGCTCGGGATGCCGAACCCGCGCGGCCGGTCGACGAGCGGGGTCGGCGACTGCACCGACACCGGCACCGAGATGGCCCAGTGGTTGTTCTGCAGGAAGAAGACGACCGGGGCGGTGTGCGATGCGGCGAACACGTACGCCTCGTTCACGTCGCCCTGGCTGGTCGCGCCGTCGCCGAAGTACACGATCGAGCACTCGTCGACCGTCGGGTCGCCCGTGCCGACGACGCCGTCGAGCGCCTGGCCCATCGCGTAGCCGGTGGCGTGCAGCGTCTGCGCGCCGATGACGAGCGTGTAGATGTGCGTGTTGCCGCGCTCGTCCGGGTCCCAGTTGCCGTGGGCCTGCCCGCGGAACAGCGAGATGATCTCCATCGGGTCGACCCCGCGCTGCAGGACGACGGCGTGCTCGCGGTACGACGGGAAGACGTGGTCCTGCGGGCGGAGCGCGAACGCGGAACCGACCTGCGCCGCCTCCTGCCCGTGGCTCGGCGCCCAGAGCCCGAGCTGACCGGTGCGCTGCAGGTTCGCGGCGGCGTGGTCGAAGCGTCGGGTGAGCACCATCTGGCGGTGCATGGCGAGGAGGGTCTCGTCGGGGAGGGCCTGTGCGACGGCGGCGAGTTCGGCGTTCTCGTCGGTCTCCACGAACCGGCCCTCGGGATCGAGGAGCTGGACGGGGGTCGTCGCAGGAGCCGCGGCGCGGAACAACATGTCGGTCAGCGTACCGGCCGGTCGGAAGCCGCCGTTGTGAGACGTCCCACAACGGCACCCGTGGTTTCGAGGAGCTTTGCGACAGCCTCGTGCTCGCCGATCGAGATGCGGATGCCCTCGGGGGCGAAGGCGCGCACGATGAGCCCGGCGTGCTCGAGCGCCTCGGCCACGACCGCGGTGTGCTCGCCCGTCGGCAGCCACACGAAGTTGCCCTGCGCCTCGGGGACGTCCCACCCCTGCGCGAGCAGCCCCGCGCGGATCCGGTCCCTGCGGTCGGCGAGCTCGGCGACCCGTTCGAGCAGCTCGCCCTCGCGCTCGAGGCTGGCCAGTGCGGCGGCCTGACCCTGCGCGGTGACGGACAGCGGGATCGCGCACGCACGGACGGCGTCGAGGACGTATGCCGGTCCGAGTGCGTACCCGACCCGGAGGCCCGCGAGACCGTACGCCTTCGAGAAGGTCCGGAGCACCACCAGGTTCGGGTACCGCTCGAGCAGGGCCGGACCGCGGACGGCGTCCACGTCGGTGACGAACTCGGCGTACGCCTCGTCGAGGACCACGAGCACCGAGGTCGGCACCTGTGCCATGAACGACTCGAACTCGGCGCCGGTGACGACCGGGCCCGTGGGGTTGTTCGGGGTGCAGACGAGCACCATGCGGGTCCGCTCGGTGACCGCGGCCGCCATCGCGTCGAGGTCGTGCCCGCCGTCGGGCCGGTTCGGCACCTGCACGCTCGTGGCACCGGCGACCGTGACGACGCCCGGGTACGCCTCGAACGAGCGCCAGGCGTACACGACCTCGTCGCCGGGGCCCGAGGTGGCCTTCGCCAGTTCGTGCAGGATCGCGACGCTGCCGGGGGCGACGTGCACCTCGTCGACCGTGACACCGAAGCGGTTGGCGAGCACCGCGCGGACCGCGAGCGCGGTGGCATCCGGGTAGCGGTTGTACGACGTCTGGGCCTGCACGGCCTCGACCACGCCCGGCAGCGGCGGGAAGGGGTTCTCGTTGCTCGAGAGCTTCAGGGCGTCCGGCGCGGCCTGCCGTCCCTGCTTGTAGGGCGGGAGGACCGCGATCTCGGGTCGGATGTGGACTGGCTGGTCGGTCACCGGGTCAGCGTACCGGCGGCCGTTCCACGGGCGCGCCCGGCATCATGGGGGCATGCGGTTCCTCGTCCGGCTCATCGTCAACGCCGTCGCCCTGTGGCTCACCACCCTCGTCGTCACCGGGGTGTCGGTCGACGCCTTCGGGGACGGCGGGCCGGTCGAGACCGTCCTGACGTACCTGCTCGTCGCGTTCGTCTTCGGCGTCGTGAACGCCGTGGTCGGGACGCTCATCCGGATCGTGGCGTTCCCCCTCTACCTGCTGACGCTCGGGCTGATCTCGTTCGTCGTGAACGGCGTCCTGCTGCTCATCGTCGCCGGGGTGTCCACCGCGCTGGGCTTCGGCCTGTCGGTGGAGTCCTTCGGCTGGGGCGTCGTCGGCGCGTTCGTGCTCGCGGTGTGCTCCTGGCTGGTCGGACTCGTCGCCCGGCCGGTGCTCGGCGGTCGCGGTCGCGCCTGACGGACGGGCGTCGCGCCCACGACCCCGCTGCGCCATGATGTGCACATGACCATGGACGCCGGCGCCCCGTCGCCCTTCCGTGTCTCCTTCGTCTGCAGCGGCAACATCTGCCGGTCCCCGATGGCCGAGATCGTCTTCGCGCAGATCGCCGCCGACGCCGGCATGGCCGACCGGTTCGTGGTCGCATCCGCCGGCACCGGGGACTGGCACGTCGGCGAACCCGCGGACGAGCGCACGATCGCAGCGCTCGCGGCACGCGGATACGATGGCAGCAGGCATCGCGCCCGTCAGTTCGACCCGGACCGGTTCCCGGACCTCGACCTGGTGGTCGCACTCGACCGCTCCCACGAACGCATCCTGCGCTCGTGGGCCCCGACCATGGACGACGCCGCCAAGGTGACGCTCCTGTTGCGGTACGACGACGCCTGGCCTCAGCAGGCCGACGTGCCGGACCCGTACTACGCGGACCGACACGAGTTCGACCGGGTGCTCAGCACGGTCGAGCGGGCCTGCCGGGCGCTCTTCCACCAGCTCGAGCCGGCAGTCCGCCAGGGAGCCCCATGACCCCCCTTCCCCCGCAGCCGATCAGCCCGCTCGACGGGCGCTACTACCCGATCGTGCACACGGTGGGCGAGCACCTGTCCGAGGCCGGTCTGAACCGTGCCCGGATCCGGGTCGAGGTCGAGTGGCTCGTCTTCCTCACCGACCACGCGATGTTCACCACGTCGCCGCTCTCCGTCGACGACAAGGCCGCCCTCCGCGCGCTCGTCGACGACTTCGGGCAGGCCCAGATCGCGGAGCTCGCCGAGATCGAGGCGACGACGCGGCACGACGTCAAGGCCGTCGAGTACTTCGTCCGCCGTCGGCTCAGCGAGCTCGGCCTCGACGCCGTCGCCGAGCTCACCCACTTCGCGGCGACGAGCGAGGACGTCAACAACCTGTCGTACGCCCTCACCGTGCGGGACGCCGTCGAGCACGTCTGGCTGCCGTCCGCCCGCGCGGTCGTGGAGCGCCTGCGGGAGATGGCCACGAGCCTCCGCGCCGTCCCGATGCTCTCGCACACGCACGGCCAGCCCGCGACGCCGACGACGCTCGGCAAGGAGATCGCGGTCGTGGTCTACCGACTGGAGCGTGTCCTGTCCCAGGTCGAGCGCGGCGAGTACCTCGGCAAGTTCTCCGGCGCGACCGGCACGTTCTCCGCGCACCTGGCCGCGGACCCCGAGGCCGACTGGCCCGCGCTGTCCCGGGAGTTCGTCGAGGGCCTGGGCCTGACGTGGAACCCGTTGACCACGCAGATCGAGTCGCACGACTGGCAGGCCGAGCTGTACGACCGGGTCCGCCACGCGAACCGCATCCTGCACAACCTGGCGACCGACGTGTGGACCTACATCTCGATGGGGTACTTCACGCAGATCCCGGTGGCCGGCGCCACGGGGTCGTCGACGATGCCGCACAAGATCAACCCGATCCGGTTCGAGAACGCCGAGGCGAACCTCGAGATCTCGTCGGCGCTGTTCTCGACACTGTCCGAGACCCTCGTCACGAGCCGCCTGCAGCGTGACCTGACCGACTCGACCACGCAGCGGAACATCGGCGTCGCGTTCGGGCACTCGCTGCTCGCGCTCGACAACCTGCGCCGCGGCCTCGGCGAGATCGCGGTGAACGAGACGCGCCTGGCCGAGGACCTCGACGGCAACTGGGAGGTGCTCGCCGAGGCGATCCAGACCGTGATCCGCGCCGAGGTCACCGCCGGGCAGTCCGACATCGAGGACCCGTACGCGATGCTCAAGGAGCTCACCCGCGGCAAGCGCATCGGACGCGACGACCTCGTCGCCTTCGTGAACGGGCTCGACGTCTCGGACGGCGCGAAGGCCCGACTGACGAACCTGACGCCCGCCGGCTACACCGGCCTGGCGGACGAGCTGGTCGACCACCTGGACGTCTGACCCCTCCGCACGACCCGACGGCGGCGGTGCACAGCGCGATCGCGTTGCGCGCCGCCGCCGACGTCGCGTGTCGCGACCGGACGGGAGGCCGACCCCGCGTCACCCCCCTCAGGTGGTGACGTCCGTCGCCTCGGCGACCAGGGCCTCCAGGACGACCCGGACCGCGGGACGGACCGCGCGGTCCGGGCGGACGAGCGCCTCGATCCGTCGGCCCGCCCGGACGTCGGCGAGGGTGGCGAGGTGGAACCGCCCGGGTGCGCGCGTCCGCGAGGTGTAGCGCGGCACGAGCGCGATGCCGTGTCCCGCGGCGACCAGGTTCTCGATCACCGGCAGGTGGATCGTGCGGAACGCCACAGACGGCGGCGTGTCCGAGGCCGCGGCGATCGCGGTGAGCACCCGGTCGATCGGGTAGTCCTCCGGCACCCCGATCCAGGTCTCGCCGACGACGTCCTCGATCCCGACCCGCTCCCGTCCGGCGAGCGGGTGGTCGAGCGGCAGAGCGACGTCGAGCGGCTCGCGGAGCAGGGCGACGGTCTCCACCGCGGCGCGGTCGGCCCGGCGAGCACCGTCGGGACGGTGCCCGATGACGACGTCGTGGTCGGCGGCGAGCGGGGCGAACTCCCCCTCGCTGACGTCGACGTCGGAGAGCTCGAGCGCGATGCCCGGGTGCGCGCGCATCCGGGTGAGGAGGCCGGGGAGCAGCAGTTCCGCGGCCGAGGGGAACACCGCGAGGTCGACCGTCCCGGTGGCACCGGCGAGGTGCTCGGCCCACGCGGACTCGACGGTGGCGAGCGCGGTCGCGACACCGGTGGCCATCCCGGCCAGGAGGCGGCCGTGCTCGGTGAGCCGCACACCACGTCCGACCCGTTCGACGAGCGGCACCCCGGCTTGCCGCTGCAGCGTCCGGAGCTGCTGCGACACCGCGCTCGGTGTCCGGTGCGTGGCGGCGGCCACCGCGGTCACGCTCCCGCGCTCGGCGAGCTCGCGGAGGACCGGCAGCAGGGCGATGTCGAACCCGACCATGCAGGGACCCTACAACGACCCTGTCGGAACGTGCGCTGGTGCTACCGCTTCGGGTGCGGGACGATCATCGGGTGCTGTTCCGCGATCGCGTCCTCGCTCTCGTCGTCGCCGTCGCGTGGGGGCTGAACTTCCCCGCGACCGCGATCGCGCTCGAGCACTTCCCGCCGTTCCTGCTCGCGGCGGTGCGCTTCACACTCCTCGCCGTGCCGACCCTGCTCTT
Organism: Curtobacterium sp. MCBD17_032; assembly: GCF_003234855.1. Lineage (GTDB taxonomy): Bacteria > Actinomycetota > Actinomycetes > Actinomycetales > Microbacteriaceae > Curtobacterium. The sequence goes on along the minus strand of NZ_QKTO01000018.1, from coordinate 27,495 downwards.
CGTGCCGCGCCCGCAGGTGCCGTTCCGGTGGATCCTCCTCGTCGGCTCGACCCTCGGCGTCCTGCAGTTCGCGTTCCTCTACCTCGGGATGTCGGCCGGGATGCCCTCGGGGCTGGCGTCGCTCGTCATCCAGGCCGCGGCGCCGTTCACCGTCGTGCTCGCCGGGGTCCTGCTCCGCGAACGGCTGACCACCCGGCAGGTCGTCGGGGTGAGCATCGCCGTGGCCGCCCTCGGCGTCATCGCGGTGCACCGCGCGCAGACGGCGGCGCTGCTCCCCGTCGTCCTCGTGCTCTGCGGGGCGATCGGCTGGGCGACGGGCAACGTCGCGACGCGCCGGACGGGACCGGTGAACCCGCTGCACCTGACGCTCTGGTGGGCGGTCGTCCCGCCGATCCCGATGGCCGTGCTGTCGTTCGTCGTCGAGGGGCCGGAGCGGATCGGGCACGCGCTCGGCACCGCGTTCACCCTCGAGGCGCTGCCGGCCGACCTCGGTGTCCTGTACATCGTCGTCGCGGCGAGCCTGGTCGGCTACGGGATCTGGTCGCGGCTGATGGGGAAGTACCCGTCGAGCACGGTCGCACCGTTCTCGATGCTCGTGCCGGTCGTCGGGGTGCTGGCGTCCTGGGCGGCCTTCGGCGAGGTGCCCGACCTGGTCGAGGCGGTGGCCGGGGCGGTCGTGGTCGCGGCGGTGCTGTGGTCCTCCCGCCCGCCGCGCGCCGACCTGGCCGTCGAGACGCCGCCGAGTGCGCAGGACGCCGCGGGATCCGGCGGCGTCTCGAGGGCATCCGGGCGTCCTGCGCAGACGGGGGTGTCCCAGCCCGACTCCGGCTCCGGGCCCGCCGCTCCGGTCAGCCCCGGTGCTGGCGCCGCTGGGTGACGATGTCCGCGAGCGCCCCGCGGAGGTGCGGGTACCGGAACTCGTAGCCAGCCTGCACGAGCCGGGTCGGCACCACCCACCGGCTCTTCAGCACGAGCTCGGTCTCGGTACGGATCGCGAACGACCCGACCTCGAGCATCCAGCGCCACGTCGGCAGCCCGAAGCGGCGCCCGACGGCGTCTCGGATCGTGGCCATCACGGTGCGGTTGTCGGACGGGTTCGGGCTCGTGACGTTCACCGGGCCGTCGATGTCCTCGGCATCGCGGACGAACCGGATCGCGCCGAGCACGTCCTCGATGTGCACCCAGCTGAACCGCTGCCGACCGTGCGTGTGCCGGTCGTGGTGGTACGTCCCCGCGGCCAGGCGGGCCTTCGTCGGGAACCACGGGCCGTCGATCTGCGGTCCGCCGAGCCCGGCCTGCGCGAGGCGGAGCAGGGGGACGAGCGCGCTGCCGTCCCCGAGCACGATCGCCATCCGGAGCGCCACGCGGCGGGTCTCCGGCAGGTCCGCGCTGAACAGGGCGTCCTCCCACGCGCGGGCGACGCCGACCGAGAAGCCCTCGCCGAGCTCCCCCGTCTCCTCGTCCTGCGGGCGGTCGTCGGCGTGCCGGTAGATGGTCGCGGTCGACGCGTTCACCCACAGCGGCGGCGGGTGCTCGGCGGTCCGGATCGCCTCGGCCAGTTCGAGCGTCGTGTCGACCCGGGAGCGCAGGATCTCCGCGCGGTTGCGGCGCCCGTACCGGCAGTCGACGCTCTTGCCCGCCATGTTCACGACGAGGTCGGCGCCGTCCACGAGCTCGCGGATCCGCAGGGTGTTGCCCCATACCGCGTCGCCGGTGCGGCCGACGGTCACGACCTCGTACCCCTCGTCGCGGAACGCGTCCTGCAGGTACCGGCCGACGAACCCGCTCGCCCCCGCCACCACCACACGCCGCTGCTGCTGCTCGCCCATGCTGTCCTCCTGGTCCCGTGTCACGCGTCGTCGGACACGACCGCGTACCGGAACGCCCCCTCGTACCGGTACAGCGTGCCGAGCACCGGTGCCGAGAGCACCAGGGACACGCGCTGCACGTCGGCTTCGTCATCGAATCGTTCCGTCAGCACGACCCGCGGGGCGACGACGGCCGGGAGGCCCCACCCGCGTCCCAGCGCGCGGACCGTCACGCGCGTGGAGACCAAGCGGAGGGCGCCGGCGTCCGGTCCGGTCGCCGGGACGTCCACCGCGAGCAGGGCGCTCACCCGGCCGCGGTGGCCGAGGTGGTCGACGAGCCCCTCCGGCTCGGCGGTGATCGCGTCGACCATCGTCCGGTCCCCGCCGCGGAAGTGGAAGGTGCGGCGAGCGCGGACGGCCACGTGCCCCGCGTCCCGGGCGGCGACGGGACGGGCTGCGCGCTCGGTGGCGCCCTGGGTCGCGCCGCCGGAGCCGACGTGCGGCGACGTGGCGGCATCGTCGGAGGTGTGCCGGGCCTCCCGTCCGGGACCGGCCCCGCGACCGACGCGCACCGGGCGGTTCTCGACCGTGAACGGGACGTCGTGCTCCCAGACCGGGAACATCACCGCGTCGCGGGCGAAGAGCGCCAGGACGGGCCAGAGCCACCGCCGCGGGGTCCCGACGACCGTGAAGACGCCCGCACCGCGGCCGACCGAACCGGCCGGGACCGGACCGAAGTAGGTCCGGAGGCGGGGATGCAGGCGGCCGAGGACGTCGGCGGAGGCACTCAGCTCGTACGGCGACCGGGGCACGTCCCCGATCCTGGCACGTCGTCGGACGGGGCTCCTACGATGGCGGACATGGGACACGACCACGGCCACGCGCACGGACACGCGTCCGAGCGCGCCCTGCTGATCGCGTTCTGCATCTCGGCCGGCATCCTGCTCGCCGAGGTCGTCGGTGCGGTCGTGACGGGGTCGCTCGCCCTGCTCGTCGACGCCGGGCACATGGTCGTCGACACCGGCGGGCTGGGCATCGGACTCGTCGCCACGCGTCTGGCGCGGCGGATCCCGACGGCGCGGCGCACGTGGGGGTACCAGCGGGCCGAGGTCCTCGGGGCGACCGCGCAGGCCGCGATCCTGCTCGCGGTCGGCGTCTACGTGGTGATCTCGGCGGTGCAGCGGCTGTTCGTCCCCGAGGAGATCGAGGCGGGACCGCTGCTCGCCTTCGGGATCATCGGGCTCGTCGGCAACCTCGTGGCGTTCGCGGTCCTCGTCCGGGCGTCGGGCGAAGGGTTCACCTCGCGTGCAGCACGGCTCGAGGTCCTCAACGACACGCTGGGGTCCGTCGCCGTCATCGCGGCCGCCGTCGTGCTGTTCCTGACCGGCTGGCAACGGGCCGACTCGGTCGCGGCGCTGCTCATCGGGGCGCTCATCCTGCCGCGGGCGGTGAAACTCCTGCACGAGACCGCCGACGTCCTGCTCGAGGCCACGCCGCGCGGACTCGACCTCGACGCGGTGCGCGGGCACATCCTCGAACTCGACCACGTCATCGCGGTGCACGACCTGCACGCCACCCTCGTGTCGACCGGCGTCCCGAACCTCACCGCGCACGTGGTGGTGGACGACCACTGCTTCACGACGGCCCACGCCCCCGCGATCCTCGACGAGCTGCAGCAGTGCGTGGCGGAGCACTTCGACGTGCCGGTCGAGCACTCGACCTTCCAGCTCGAACCGGCGTCGCACCAGCGGCACGAGCACGAGGTGCACGCCTGATCCTCCCCCGGCGCGACCAGCGGGCATCGTGCGAGCGGGTCAGCAGTCCGACTCGTCCGTCGGGTAGGCCGTGATGACGCGCTCCGTCGTGGCGGACACGATCACCTTGACGAAGCCGTCCGGGCTCGGCGCGCTGCCGTCGTCGAACCGCACCGGAGCGGCGTAGCAGACCTTGCCGTCGCCGGCGTCGACCGGCAGGCCCTTCTGCGGTTCGGTGAGGGCCGTGTGCACCGCGGTGAACATCGCGTCGTCCCAGTCGCGGCTCGTGGTGTGGCCGCGGAGGACGTCCTCCCAATCGGCGGTGTGCCGGACGCGGATGTGCTCGTAGCCCTGCGCTGACGTCCCGCACTCCATCACGACCCTGCCGAGCGCTGCGGTGTCGTACGAGGCGACGCGCGCACGGCTGTCGGTCTCGCACGCCGTCAGTGCGCGTCGGCCGGGGAGGTCGGGGCCGACCCGGTCGATCACCGCGACACCGCCGTCGCTCCCCGTGCGACGGGCTGCGTCCCCGCCGTCGGCCGGGTCGCCCGCGGTCGCCGACGGTGCCGCGGAGAGCACGGCGTCGTCACCCTCCCGCACGTCCGTCACGACGAAACCACCGATCACGAGGCCGGCGGCGAGGACCGCCGCGAGACCGGTGAGGGTGGATCGCGAGCGCTTCGAGGCCATCCGGCCAGTATGCCGGAGGGGGCGTACCTCCCCCCGCCCTGCTCGTCGGACGGGGGGGGAGCCCGGGATGCGCCGTCGGCTGGCGGGCCGGCGGGACGATGCCGGGCCGGCCGGACGCCGCCTTCCCCGGACGGCGCCGCGGAGGCGTCGAGACGCCGCGGTATCGGGTGGCGTCTCGGCGCGCCGGCGGCGTCTCGACGCGCCGGCGGCGTCTCGACGCGCCTGCGGCGTCCCGACGTGCTGGCGGCATCCCGGCGGGCGGGGTCTCGGCGCGCTGGCGACGCCGCGGAGGCGCCGAGACGCCGCGGCATCGGGCGGCGTCCCGGCGGGCGGGCGGGCGGCTCGGCAGTCGCTCAGGCGCGGGCGGCGTCCCGGCGGGCGGGCGGGCGGCTCGGCGGTCGCTCAGGCGCGGGCGGCCAGCCGCGACCCGGCGACGATCGCGAGCACCGCGACGAGCACCACGTACCCGATGAGGACGGGCAGGGTCGGCAGGACGAGCAGTGCGGCGCCGACCGCGACGACCGGGACGGTGAGCCCGGCGTAGGCGATGAGGAACGTGGCTGCCAGGACGCCGCCACGCTGCTCGGGTCCGACCAGGGCGCCCGCGCTGCCGATCGAGGCGCGGAAGAGCAGTCCGACCCCGGCACCGGCGACGACCCCGCCGCCGATGAACCCGGCGACCTGGAGCACCACCGCCGAGACCGCGAGGACCGCGAGGCCGCCGACCAACAGCCCGACGCCGAGCCGGATCTGCGTTCGCTGGGGCAGCTTCGCGAAGACGACCTGCGAGAGCGCGCTCGCGGCGAAGACCCCGAAGGTGGTGGCCCCGGCAGCCAGGCGGTCGGTGACGTGGAAGGTCGTCCCGAGGAAGGTCGGCGCGACCGAGGTGAAGAGCCCCTGCACCGCCAGCGCGGCGAACGCACCCGTGCCGGCGGCCCAGAAGGCGGGCCCCTGTCCGTCCGGGGCCTGGATGCGCTGCGGGTGGTACGGCACCGGGGTGGCCGGGCGGTCGACGGTCTCGGGCGCGGCGAGCACCACGACGAAGGCGACCGCGAGCGCGATCACGAACACCACGTAGGGCACCATGAGCGGCTGTCCGACGAACTCGGCGAGCGCTCCGCCGATCAGGGCGCCGAGTGACAGGCCACCGAGGTTGACGACGCCCGCGGCGACGCTCGCGCCCTTCGCCGAGGACTCGTCGCCGGTCGCCCGGACCTTGAGTTCCCCGAGGTGCGCGGTCGCGGTGGCGGTGAGCGTGCCGACTCCCAGGCCGGTGACGAGCCGCGCCACGATCAGCCCGGTGACGTCGTTCCAGAGGAGGAACAGCACCGCGGCGACGAGTTCGAGTGCCACGGACACGAGGATGAGCGGCCGACGCCCGTGGACGTCGCTCAGGTGCCCGGCGAGCCAGAGCGAGGCGACGACGCCGAGGCCGTACGCAGCGAAGACGACCGTCGTCGTGAAGGTCGGGAAGCCGTCTCGTGCCTGGTAGATGACGTAGAGCGGTGCGGGGACCGTCGCGAAGGCCATCACCGCGGTGAACGCGAACGCGACGGCCCAGAAGCCGAGACCGTGGCGACGACGCGAGTGGGCCCGGCGGCCTCGTGGAGCCGGAGCGGTGGGTCGCGTGCTCGCCGCGGTGGTCTCGGTCACTGATGACATGCTCCGATGGTCCCGCCACTGCACCATCGGGTCAAACGGATCGTCTTGATGACGACCATCGACCTGGTCGATGATGAGGGCATGGAAACGCGGTTGCTCGAGCAGTTCGTCGCGGTGGCGACCGAGGGCGGTGTCACCCGGGCTGCGGAACGCCTGTGGGCGGCGCAGTCGACCGTCTCCGCGGGCATCGCGAGCCTCGAGCGCTCCCTGGGCGTCCAGCTGTTCGAGCGCGGCGGACGGCGTCTCGTCCTCACCGCGGCGGGTGAGGACCTGCTCCCGCATGCTCGTGCCGTGCTCGAGTCGCTCGACCGGATGCGGGACCTGGCCGCCGCTTCCGACGCGGAACTGCGCGGCCGGGTGCGGCTCGGGATCTTCACGAGCATGGACATCGTCGACCTGACCGGGGTCCTGCGTGGGTTCCGCGAGCGACACCCGCTCGTCGCGGTGGAACTCATGACGTCCCCGACCGGGACGACCGGGCTCGTGCAGGACCTGGTGGCGGGTCGGCTCGACCTCGCCTACACGGGGCTGCCCGCGACACCGGCCGGCGTGGTCGTCGAGCCGCTCCGCGAGATGCCGTTCCGGGTGTTCCTCGCGACCGACCACCGGTTCGCTGGTCGGTCCTCGGTGTCGCTCGCGGAGCTGGCGGACGAGTCCTTCGTCGACACCGCCTCGGGGTTCGGCAACCGGCTGATCCTCGACGCGGCGCTGGACCGGCTCGGGATCCGGCGGCGGGTGGTCGCCGAGATGAACGACATGCCGGCGGTCGTGCGCTTCGCCTCGGCGGGCATCGGCGTCGGAGTCGTGCCGGACTCGGGAGTCCGGTTCGACGGCGCCGTGCTGGAGCTCGAGGACGCTGTCGAGCCCCTGCGGATCGGGCTCGCCATGCGGAGCACCCCGGAGCCGAACCGCGCGACCCGGGCGCTGGCGCGGGACATCGTCGCGGCCACGCTCTGACCCGTCGGCCGCGAGGACCGCTGCCTGCGGTCGGACTCCGGTACGAGGACGGGTCACGAGGACGGGTCGCGAGCACGGGCCACGAGCACGCCCTGGAGACCCGGCGACTGCCTGGCCCGGGGGACCGTCTGATGCCCGTTCGCATCGCGGGCAGGCTCAGTGGAAGCCGTCGCCCTCGCCGTCGCCGGGCGTCTTGTGCCCGCCGAGCATGTCGTTGTCGTCCTGGTCCGAGGTGGAGGTGAGCTGGAGCATCGCCATCACGACGACGACCACGATGAACCCGACCCCGAAGAAGACGAGCGCGAGGGTCGGCTCCCGGGTCGACATCAGCACGACGAGCCCGACGACGACCGCGATGATCGCGGAGATCCCGAGGAGTTCTGCCGGACGCAGACGGTCACGACGGCTGGGGGTGGTCATGCGTGTGGTGCTCCGTCCGGGGTGGCCGCGGGCGCAGCCGTCCCCCACTTGTGCGAGAGGCCGGCGATCAGGTGGAAGACCGCCGCGATGGCGAGGTACGCGCCGAGGAGTCCGACGAGGACGATCGACGCGTCCAGGGTGCCGGTGACCCGCTCGACGCCGCCGAGCTGCTGCGAGTAGTCCGGGGGCGTCACGAGGAAGGCGACGGCGAGCAGCAGGGTGAGGCCGCCGACGGTCGTCCAGTCACGGGAGAACGGTGACCGGCCTCGGGCGCGGAGGCCCTGCGCGAGTTCGAGCGCACCGGTCAGGACGGCGTAGGCGACCACGATCGCGATGAACGCCGGGAGTCCGAGGCCGTTGCACGCGAGTGCGACCCCGCCGGCGACGAACGAGAGCACCGCCTGCAGGAGGCCGGACCGGCGCGAACGGGCGTCGTCCGGCAGGCGAGTGGCGCTCCCCCAGGCGAGGGCGGCGCCGTCGACCAGGGCGAAGACCCCGAACGACACGAGGCCGAACGCGGCGGCGTGGTTCGGGGAGAAGGTGATCACCATCGCGATGACGGCGGCCGGGACGGCCCGGAGGACGGGGACCGGCCAGTACCGCGCGCGCTGGTGGGCGTCGTCCACGGAGTCGGACACAGGACCTCTCTCGGGCTGGCGGTTCGTACGATCGATCCTACCGCCGCCGTCCCGGTCGTCTGCCCGGGCCGCTCGACGGTGGCGGGAGGCAGCTCGCGTCTCCCGCCACCGTCGGGGTGTCACAGCTGTCCGGTGTCCTCGACCGGGTCCGCAACCGGGCCGACGGTCCGGCGCCTGCGCCGCAGGAGGACCCAGGTGCCACCCCCGGCGGCGGCGAGCACCGCCGCGGTGGCGCCGGCCGCGGCGAGGCCGTCCGCACCGGTGTAGGCCAGCGCCTGCGGACCGGACGCCCGGGTCACGCTGCGGCCCGGTCCGGATGACACTGCCCCCCGGCCACCGTCCGGGCCTGCCGGGCTGCTCGGACCGCCGGTTCCGGCGTGCGGAGCAGGGCCCGTCGGCCCAGCGGGGCCTGCCGGGCCGGTCGGACCGGTCGGCCCCTCCGGACCTTCCGGCCCCTCCGGCCCCTCCGGACCTTCCGGACCCTCCGGCCCTTCCGGACCCTCCGGACCCTCCGGCCCCTCAGGGCCTCCCGTGCCCGGACCGCCCGGCACGACCACCCGGATCGGGACCTCCGGGGACTCCTCGCCGCCGTCCGGGTCCGTGGGCGAGGTCGCCGTGGCCACGTTCACCACGTCGGACCCGTCGCCGCGGTACTCCGGATCCAGTCGGGCCCGGAGCCGGAACACGTGCTCCTGCCCCGGGGCGAGGTCGACCGCGGAGGAACAGGTGACGTGCTGCCCCTCGGCGGAGCAGCCGTCGTCCGAGCCCGCGAACGTCAGGTGCGCGGGCAGGTCGTCGACCGCTCCGACGGACCGCGCGGTCGACGGTCCGTCGTTCCGTGCGGTCACGGCGTACTCGACCTCGTCACCGGGAGCGACCGGGTCGGCCGTGGTCACCGACTTGCCCGTGGTGAGCTGCGCGACCGTCTCCACTGGAGTCGAGGCGATCGAAGTGTTGTCGGCCTCGTTCGTGTCCGCCAGTCCCGGTGCCGTCTGCACGGTCGCCGTGCTCGTCAGCGAGCCGGTCGTGTCCGGGTCGATCGCGCCCTCGACCGTCACGGTGGCCGATCCACCCCGCTCGAGGCCGACCGCGGTGTGGACGTCCCCTGTGCCGGACGGTGCGGTGCACGTCGAGGACGACGCGGCCGCGCAGGTCCAGTGGACGTCGTGCACCTGGTCGGGCACGTCGACGTCGAGCGGACTCGGCGAGGACGCGTTGGGACCGACGTTCGACGCGGTCACGGTGTACCGCACCTGCTCACCCGCCACGAGCGGCGGCACGTCGTGCTCGACCCGGAGGTCGGCCGGCTGGCTGACGCGCAGGTCGTCGACCTCGTGGACACTCGCGAACGACCCGGTCGCGCCGGCGAACCCGATGCGCAGGGTGTCCGGCAGCGCCGCCTGACCGTTCCCCTCGAGCGGGACGCGGTCGAGCACGGTGCGCATGCCGTCGGGCATCTGCAGCTGCACGGTCAGGGCCAGCCCGTCGCCGTCGGGCACGAGCGTCACCCGCACCTTCCGGGTCGCCGGGCTCCCCGTCGCGACGCCGCCCGCCACGCCGGCGTGCTGCACGAACCGGTACCCCGAGAGCCCGTCCCCGGAACCACGGATCGTCACGGTGTCCGGCGTCTGGCCCGGGCCGCTGTCGTTGAACGGCAGGGAGAAGTTGCCGTACTGGTCGAGGGCGACCGCCGCGAAGGCGCCCGGCAGGCCCGGCAGGGTGCACGGCCCGCCACCCTGGGTCGTGCCGGAGCGGCAGGAGTACCCGAGGGCCGACCCGTAGGCCCCGACACCGGCCGGCACGGAGCCGTCGGCCAGGTACAGCAGGAGCCCGTCGGCACCGATCGCGCCCGGCGTCCACATCGCGTAGTCGAACTCGATGTCGAGCCCGAGCGAGGACGGGAAGGTGTCGCCCATCGCCCACGCCCCGGCCTGGTCACGGACGGCCTCCGTCAGGCGGAGTCGTCCGCCGGTGGTCGTCGCGGACCCGCTGAGGCTCCCCCCGGCGGCGTCGTCGAACCCCGTCGACCAGGGGAAGGCGAGTTCGTCGGCGGTGGCCGTCGGCGGCGGCAGGGTCGGCACGGTGACGGCCCCGAGGGCGATCGCCGCCACTGCGAGCGAACACACCCGCGCGAACGCCCCGCGTCGGGGGGCGCGGCCCAGAGCCGGCCGGCTCCGGGCAGGTCGGGCAGGCCGGGCGCGGACGGGCCGGAGCCCGGCCGCCGCCGGGTCACGGGAGCCGCGGATCAGTGGTGGTGCTGGAGGTGACCAAGTGGTGTCATGTGTCATGCCACCGATCGTCGCCGGCTCGGGGCTTCCACCCGGAGGACCGGACCCGACCTGTGGACCGCCACCACGGGCCTCCCGGCTGTGGAGGGGAAGCCCGGACCGCTACGCGACCCAGACCGTGGTGCCCCCGGGCAGTCCACCGTCCCCGAGCGGACCCGACGTCACGACGACCGCCCCCTCCGGCATCGGCACCGGCGCGTCCCCGAAGTTCGTGTACGACCGCCAGCCGTCGTGCCGCGCGAAGGCGACCACGTCGGGCGAGGACGTCTCGATCCAGGTGAGCTCCTCGCCCTGCTGCAGTCGCCGACGGGCGGCCAGGGCCTCGCGGTGGAAGGACAGCGTCGACCCGGGCACCCGGTCCTGCGCCTCGACGCTCACCGCGCCGAAGTCCTCCGGCTGCGGCAGGTGCGGGGCCGCGTCCCCGAAGCCGAACGACGGCCCCGACCTCGTCCACGGGATCGGGACGCGGCAGCCGTCGCGGCCCTTCACGGTGTGGCCGGTCCGGATCCACTTCGGGTCCTGCAAGCGGTCGTGCGGGATGGCCGGCGCCTCGTGCAACCCGAGTTCCTCGCCCTGGTACAGGTACGACGAACCGGGCAGCGCGAGGACGAGCAGCGTCGCCGCCCGGGCACGGCGGAGGCCGGCCTCGCGGTCGAGCGGCGGGGTGGTCCCGTCCGACAGGAGCCAGGCGTCGGTGTCGGTGCCGTCGGGCAGTCCGTAGCGCGTCGCGTGCCGGACCACGTCGTGGTTCGACAGCACCCACGTGCTCGAGGCGCCGGAGGTCGCAGCCGCCTCGAGGTTCTGGTCGATGAGGGTCCGGAACGCCACCGGGTCGAAGGGCGCCTCGAGGAGGTCGAAGTTGAACGCCTGGCCGAGCTCGGTCGGCCGGGCGTAGAGCACGCGGCGCGGCGCCGGCGCCCACGCCTCGGCGATCGCCGCGCGGGGCGGGTCGTACTGGTCGAGGACCTTCCGCCAGTCGGCGTAGATCTCGTGCACCTCGTCGCGGTCGTACAGCGGGTCGGAGCCGTCGAGGGGCAGCGCCTCCCCGTTCGACGGCCGGTACGGCTCGGACAGGTCCTTCGCGAGCCCGTGCGCGACGTCCACGCGGAAGCCGTCGACCCCGCGGTCGGACCAGAACCGCAGGGTGTGCTCGAAGTCCGCGCGCACCTCGGCGTTCGACCAGTCGAGGTCCGGCTGCTCGGGCGCGAAGAGGTGCAGGTACCACTGGCCGTCCGGCACCCGTGTCCACGCGCTGCCACCGAAGTTCGACACCCAGTCGTTCGGCGGCTGGTCGCCGTCCGGGCCGGAGCCGTCCCGGAAGACGTACCGTGCCCGCTCGACGGACCCGGGATCAGCCGCGAGCGCCGCCCGGAACCACGCGTGCTGGTCCGACGTGTGGTTCGGCACCAGGTCGACGATCACCCGGAGGTCGTGCTCGTGCGCGGTGTGGACCAGTTCGTCGAGCCCGTCGAGGGACCCGAGCGTCGGGTCGACGTCCCGGTGGTCGGCGACGTCGTAGCCACCGTCGGCGAGCGGCGACGGGTAGAAGGGCGACAACCAGACGGCGTCGACGCCGAGTTCCGCGAGGTACGGCACCCGGCTCGCCACACCGGCGACGTCACCGATGCCGTCCCCGTCCGAGTCGGCGAAGCTCCGCGGGTACACCTGGTAGACGACGGCCTGCCGCCACCAGTCCGGGTCGGTGGTGCGGGGTGTGTCACGCGGCGTCTTCTTCACCTCGCCGACAGTACCGACGGCCCCTCCGCGTGGCGCGGTCGGGCGGACACGCCGCTCGGCACCGCCGGGAATCCCGCGCGCCGCGGATCGGTTGTCGGTGCAACCACCACGACCAGAAGGACCGTCATGACCAAGATCGTCGCCCTCGTCGGCAGCCTCCGCGCCGGCTCCACCAACCGTCAGCTCACCGAGGCCGCCGTCCAGCACGCACCGGAGGGCATCGAGCTCACGGTCTTCGACGGCATCGTCGACCTGCCGTTCTACAACGAGGACCTCGACGGCGACACCCCGCCCGCCGCGGCCGTCGCGTTCCGCCGGGCGGTCGCCGAGGCCGACGGCCTGCTCCTCGTCACCCCGGAGTACAACGGCACGATGCCGGCCGTGCTGAAGAACGCACTCGACTGGGCGTCGCGGCCGTTCGGCTCGTCGCCCATCTCCGGCAAGCCCCTGGCCGTCATCGGTTCCGCCTTCGGCCAGTACGGCGGCGTCTGGGCCCACGACGAGGCACGCAAGGCCGCCGGCATCGCCGGCGCGAAGGTGCTGGACGACGTCAAGGTCGCGATCCCGCAGTCCGTCGTCCGCTTCGCCGAGACCCACCCGCGTGAGGACGAGGAGGTCGTCGGGCTCGTGCGCGGCGCCCTGACCGCGCTCGCCGACGCGGCCGGCGAGCCGGTCGCGGCGTAGCGCTCCCGGTCGCGTCACCGCGACCGGGGCCGGACGGGAGGCGCGGTGCCGACGAGCACCGCGCCTCCCGTCCGTCTGCTGGGCGTCCGCTGCATCGCTAGACAGCCTCGCTACCAGACGGATTATCCTTTCGGGATGACCACGCAGGAGATCACGGAGGCGTCCGGTTACTGGTTCCCGGACGACGATGCGACCCAGCGTGGCGTCGCCGTGCTGAACGCACTCCGTCGCTACCGTGCTGCCGAGACCGCCATGCGCCGCCGCACGCGTGACTCGATGGGGATGGGCGAGACCGACCTGCTCGCCATCCGGCACCTGCTGCAGGCGCAGCGCTCCGGACACTCGGTCAGCCCGAAGGACCTCTCCGCGTACCTGAAGATCTCGTCGGCGTCGACGACGATCCTGGTCGACCGTCTCGTGAAGAGCGGGCACGTCCGGCGTGAGCCGCACCCCACCGACCGCCGCGGCCTCATCATCGTGCCGACGGTCGAGACCGACGCCGAGGTGCGCGCGACGCTCGGCGTCATGCACCGGCGCATGATGGGGATCGCCGAGGGACTCAGCGCAGAGGACGCCCGCGTCGTCGCCGTGTTCCTCGAGCAGATGCGCAGCGCGGTCGACCGGGTCGACCCGCCCCTCGTCGCACACTGACCTCCGGCGGCACCCCGGCCGGCACCGCGGGGGACGCCACCTCGACACCCACTGGGAGCGACGGGGGACCGAGCGGGTAGACCGGATGCGTCAGTACCGCGAAGAAGGAGTCGTCACATGCACGCGTCGGAAACGCTCGCCGCCAACCTCCAGAAGGTCCTCGTCGACCTGATCGACCTGCACCTGCAGGGCAAGCAGGCCCACTGGAACATCCTCGGCACCAACTTCCGCGACCTCCACCTGCAGCTCGACGAGATCGTCGAGGCCGCCCGTGAGTTCGCCGACGACATGGCGGAGCGCATGCGCGCGCTCTACGCCGTGCCGGACGGCCGGTCCGCGACCGTCGCCGCCGGCACCCACCTCGACGCGTTCCCGGACGGCGAGGTCCTCACGCACGACGCGATCGACCTCATCACGCTGCGCCTCTACCAGACCACCGCGACGATGCGCGACGTGCACGACGAGGTCGACGAGGAGGACCCCACGACCGCCGACCTGCTGCACGGCTTCATCGAGCGGCTCGAGCAGCTCGCCTGGATGGTCAGCGCGGAGAACCGCGCCCCCCGGACGCCCCTGGCGAGCGCGACGACCGCCGCGGTCGCCGAAGCGTCCGAGCACGAGTAGGCCCGGACCACACGTGGACCTCGGGATCCAGGGCAAGACCGCCCTCGTCTTCGGTGGTGACTCCGGCATCGGCTGGAACACGGCGCGCATCCTCCTGGCGGAGGGTGCGACCGTGGTCGTCACCGACATCGACCAGGGCCGCCTCGACACGAGCGCCGACCAGCTCGAGGCGCCGCACGGCACGCTGCACGCGTTCGCGGCGGACGTCCGGAGCGCCGACAGCCTCGCGGCCCTGCACGACAAGGTGCGGGACGCCGTCGGCGAGATCGACATCCTCGTGCAGTCCTCGGGCGTCACGGGTGCGCAGGGCATGTTCCACGAGATCGACGAGGCCGGCTGGCAGGAGACGCTGGACATCGACCTGATGGGGCCGGTCCGGATCACCCGCGAGTTCATCGGCGACCTGCGGAAGGGCGGCTGGGGCCGGATCGTGTACCTGGTGTCCGAGGACGCCCGGCAGCCGTACGACGACGAGCTCCCCTACTGCGCCGCGAAGGCCGGGGTGCTCTCGTTCGCGAAGGGCTTGTCCCGGTCCTACGCGCAGGAGGGGCTGCTCGTGAACACGGTCTCGCCCGCGTTCATCCACACGCCGATGACCGACGCCATGATGGACAAGCGGTCGAAGCAGCTCGGCACCTCGTTCGACGAGGCGATCTCGAGCTTCCTCGACGAGGAGCGTCCGTACATGGAGCTCAAGCGACGCGGTGAGCCCGAGGAGGTCGCCAACGTCGTGGCGTTCCTCTGCTCCGAGCTCGCCAGCTTCGTGAACGGGGCGGACTACCGCGTCGACTCCGGCTCGGTCGCCGCCATCTGACGGAGGACCCATGCCCCACCACCGCCACCTCATCGTCGGCGGCGGGATGGTCGCCGACTCCGCTGCCCGCGGCATCCGCGAGCTCGACCCCGACGGCACGATCGGGATCATCAGCGAGGACGTCGACCGCCCGTACGCCCGTCCGGCCCTGTCCAAGAAGCTCTGGACGGATCCGGACTTCAGCTGGGACGAGAAGGTCGACCTGCACACCGAGGAGACCGGCGCCGAGTTCGTGCTCGGCACCAGGGTCGAGTCGATCGACCGCGCGGCGAAGACCGTGTCGACCGCCGACGGCCAGGTCGTCGGGTACGACCGGTTGCTCCTGGCCACCGGTGGCCACCCGCGGGACCTGCCCGGGCTCGAGCCGTCCGACCGGGTGCTCGGCTACCGCAGCGCCGCCGACTACCGCGCACTCCGTCGCCACGCCGACGCGGGTGCCTCGGTGGTCGTCGTGGGCGGCAGCTACATCGGGACCGAGATCGCCGCGGGGCTGGTACAGAACGGCGTCCGCGTGACGCTCGTCACCCCGGACGACGTGCTCGGCGGGCACGTGTTCCCCGCCGGCCTGGCGGCCGTCTTCCAGCAGCGCTTCGTCGACGCCGGCGTCGAAGTCCGCACCGGCCGCCGGGTCGAGTCGGGCGAGGAGACGGCGGACGGCGTCGTCCTGACGCTCGTCGACGGGTCGACGGTCACGGCCGACGTCGCCGTCGTCGGCCTGGGCATCGACCCGGCGACGCGCCTCGCCGAGGACGCCGGCCTCACCGTCGACGACGGCGTGCGCGTGTCCCGGACGCTCGGCACGGACGACCCCGCGGTGTTCGCCGCCGGGGACGTCGCGTCCTACCCGGACCGGCTGCTCGGCACGCGTCGTGTCGAGCACGTCGACAACGCGCAACAGCAGGGCCGGCAGGCCGGTCGCAACATGGCCGGTGCGGACGAGCCGTACGAGCACACGCCGATGTCGTACTCCAGCGTCTTCGACGTCCGGTACGAGGCCGTGGGCACCGTGTCCTCGTCCCTCCGCACCGTCGAGGACTGGGCGGAACCGCACGAGCGGGGCGTCGTGTACCACCTGGACGACGACGACCTGGTCACCGGCGTGCTGCTGTGGAACGTGCCCGGGAAGACCGACGAGGCGCGCAAGGTCCTCGCCGAGGCGCACACGCTGACGCCCGACCTGCTGCCGGGCACGATCAGCGCCGACTGACCGGCCCGCCGGCACCAGCGTCGGACGGGAGGCCCGTCACCGGTCCTGCGGGCCGGTGACGGGCCTCCCGTGCGGACGCGGTCAGAAGGGGCGGCGGTCGCCGCGCCGTTCCGGTGCGACGGTCTCGACGACCGCTTCCCGCTGTCCGGGATCGACCGGGACGCCGTCGCTGTCGGCCATCGCCACCGCGTGCGCCGACTTGGCCTCCTCGAGCTGCTCGTCGTCGCCCTTCGCCATGCCGCCGAGTTCCATGAAGCGCGACTTCACGACGAGCCACCGGTCGGTGAGGCTGAGGCGGTCGAGGTCCGAGGCCGTGGAGTCGTCGCGGACCCGCTGCAGCGAGGACACCCCGCGGTCCGGCAGCCGACCGTCGACGTGCGCGACGGCGAGCCGGGCGACGGCGTCGGCCTGGGCGTGCATCACCGAGTGGGCACCGCCGACGACCTCGCGGAGGACGGCGTACGGCAGGGCCCGCGCCAGCCGCCGGACCCAGGCGCGTGGCACGAGGGCGTCGTGCTCGCCGCGCACGATCAGGGTGTGGGCCCGGACCTCGGCGGCGCGCTCCTCGATCGGGTACGCGATCATCTCGGGCAGGACCTTCCGGAACCAGTGCCACCCGCAGAGCGCGTAGGCGGTGACCGCGTGCCAGCGGACCGCGGACGGCTCGTGCACGGAGGACCGGAGGAACCGCAGCGCGGCCTTCCGCAGCGACCGTGCCGCCGGGTCGAGGACCGGGCTGATGAGCACCACGTCGGAGATGTCCGGGCGCCGGGCGGCGAGCTCGGTGACGACCTGCGTCCCCATCGAGTGCCCGATCAGCACCGGGTCGTGCAGGCGGAGGTCGTCGATGACCGCTCCCACCGCGTCCGCGTACCGCTCGATCGAGACGCGCCCCCGGAAGCGCGGGACACCGGCGAAGCCGGGCAGGTCCAGCGCGTGCACCGGACCGTTCTCGTTGAGGTGCGGCGCGAGGCGCTCGTAGTAGGTGGAGGCGATGCCGAGGCCGGCCACCAGGACGAAGGCGCGCTCACCGGGTTCGCCGATCGAGCTGACGCGCACGTACGTGCCGTCGACCGCGATCCGGTCGACGCGCACCTCGACGTCGGCGTCGTCGGCCCGGGCGAGTTCGCCGGCCGGGTCCGGGGCGCCCGGCGGCACGGGCGTCCCCTGGTGGTGCTCGTCGTTCACAGGGGCTCCTCGCGGTCGCTGGCGGTCGCCCAGGCTACCGCGCGCGAGCGTCCCGGCGGGCGCTCCGCGCCGGTGCTCGCGTCCGCTGCGGCGATCCCGTCGGGTCAGCCCCCGAACGGGAAGGCGGGGCGACCGTGCACCCGCGTCGGCACCGCGAAGACGGAGCCCGAGTGCGGCGCCTCCGCGAGCTGCTCGTCGGTCAGGCCCTCGCGCGCGGTCCCCACGAGCAGGAGGGACATGTCGGTCCCGCCGAAGGCGACGGAGGTCACGTTCGGAGCCGGGATCTCGACCGTCTCCAGGTGCGTGCCGTCCGGGCCGTACCGCTCCACCCGGGACTCGCCGTAGATCGCACCCCAGAAGCAGCCCTCGTCGTCGCGGACCAGGCCGTCGTGCGCCGCCCCGTCGATGAACGGCGTGAGGTCGCCGAGCTCCCCGTCGGGGCCGTACGTGCCGCGGTACACCGTGTCCGTGTCGGTGTCGGTCACGTACATCTCGGAGCCGTCGTCGTTCCACTCCATGCCGTTCGTGGTGCCGAATCCGTCCCGCAGCACCCGGACCGTGCCGTCCGGCGAGAACGCGTACAGCGCTCCGGCCGGCGGTCCGTCCGTCGGGTCCATGCTGCCGACGAGGAACCGCCCGAACGGGTCGCACTTGCCCTCGTTGAAGCGCATCTCGTCGTTCGCGTGCCGCACGCCGGCGAGTTCGCGCTCCACGTGCCCGTCCCCGTCCGTCAGCACCACGGTGTCGTCCTGCGCGGCGACGAACCCACCCGTCGCCCGGGGTTGGAACGAGGGCAGCGGCGGGTCGAGCGACACCGTCCGCAGGACCCGACCGTCGGCGTCGGCGGTCGTCAGGGTGCCGTGCGGGATGTCCACCCAGCGGGCCACCTGCTGGCCGGGGTCCCACACGATGCTCTCGGCGAGGGTCGCCTGCACGTCGGAGAACACGCGGGCCGGTCCGGTGGTGGCGCTCGTCGTCATGCCGTCCGGTCTACCGGTCGCGCGGTGCCCGGCCGCTCAGCCCGCCGACCGTCCGTCCCGATCACGCGGGACGGACGGCGGCGGCGGTCACTGTTCGGGGGCGGTCCGGCGCAGGACGAGGAAGCGCGAGCCGTACGCGTCGATGCGCAGCGGGAAGCTGCACAGGTCGTCGACGGTGCCGAGCTCGCTGTGGTCCGTCGCGTCGACGACCGTCGCGCCGTGCGGGAGCGACTCCGACCGGATCGTGCCGTCGAGCGCCGTGTCGGTCATGTTGAGCACCGTGATCTGCACGATCGGTTCGCCCTGCTCGTCGGTCGACTCGAGCTCGTGGACCATCACGAGCATCCCGCGGTGCGCCACCTCGGGGACGTCGACCTGGCGGGCCGAGGCGATGCCGTACTCGGTGCGGACCCGGAGGAGTTCCCCGAGCCGGGACGCGAACGAGTCCGGGTGCTCGAGCTGCTCCGGCAGCGGACCGTACAGCGACCGGGCCAGGGGCATGCCGGAGGCGGAGCGCTCGGTGTCCGGGGCGACGCCGAGCAGGTCGTGTGCGCCGCGCTCGATCCACCGGGTGTCGCCCTCGGCGATCAGGTCCGTGACGAGCCCCTGCGGGAGCGTCAGCGACCCGAGCAGGTCCCACCCGGACAGCGCGAAGACGCCCGGCTGCCAGGCGTTGAACGCCGCCAGCAGCAGGTGGGCGTCGCGGATCTGCGGGACGTGCTCGTCGGTGATCGCGTCGAGGGAGGGGTGCCCCTGGGTCGCCGCGATGAGCGACGCCGTCGTGCAGGCGATGCCGTTCGTGGTGAACACGAGGTTGTAGTCGGCGGCCTCGCCCGTCAGCGCGTCCGTCAGGTCGGCCCGGATCCGCTCGGCGAGCGCGCCGCCGGTCGTCTCCTCGCCGTGGAACGTGTAGACGTCGTCCTTGTGCAGCGTCGCCCAGTGCACGAGCTCGTACGTGAGCTCGTCGTGGTTCTGCATGCCGTGCACCAGGCTGACCGGCTCCACGCCCAGCTCGAGCGAGGTGCGGAGGGTCAGGCGGAGGAACTCGGTGTCCCCGGTCGCGAGGGCGTGGTGGTACGCCGGCCGGTTGATGAAGTCGTACGACAGGTCGGCGCCGACGGCCCCGGTGTCGCGGATGTCCTCGATCGTCAGGTTGAGCTCCTGGAACGTGAAGCCGCCGACCTTCCGCACCATGCCCGCGATGACGTGGTTGGCCGCATGCGACAGCGGGTGGCCCTCGGACCAGCCCGGGGCGCCCTCCGCGCTCTTCTCGACGCCGAGGAACCCGTTCGCGTCGAGACGGAGCGCGCTCGTCCCGAGGTCGCCCAGGGAGTGCAGGGCGTCACCGATCACGAGCCGCATGCCGGCGAAGGTGGGGTCGAGCCAGTTGACCGACGGCTGCCCCTCCTTGAAGTAGTGCAGGTACACCCAGCGGCGGGTGACGCCGTCGACGCCGACGACCGGCGCGGTGACGCTCCAGTTCGTCTCCTTGACGCCCGGCTGGTGGAAGATCACGCGCTGCAGCTCGCCGATGATGTAGCCGCGCTCGGCGAGGGCGGACTCGGTGGCGGAGTCGAGGTTCACCGAGTCACGGTGCTCCGGCACGGTCGGGAGCAGGTGCCACTCCTCCGGCGGGATCTCGACCATGTGGTAGATGCCCGGGTAGTCCTTGAACGCCATCTCGGCCAGGCGGAAGTCCGCGCCCTTGCCGGTGTGTCCCGGGACGATGTCGTCGATGATGCTGCCACCGTGTTCCTCGGCGACGTCGGTCATCCGCTGGAACGTCTCCTCGTCCCCGAAGGTCGGGTCGATCTGCGTCCCGATCCGGTCGAAGTGGCCGTCGACACTCGGGGTCTCCTGCCATCCGCGGATGCCGCCCGCGCGCTTCACCGGACCGGTGTGCACACCGTTGATGCCGATGCGCTCGAACGCCGTCCAGAGCTCGGGGTCGGCGAGCGCCGTCAGGAACGACTCCCCCGGACGCGTGATGAGCGAGATCGGGTACGCGGTGAACCAGACGTCCGAGGTCGACACGGCGCGCCGGGCGTCGGGCCGGGCGTACGGGTTGCGCCACATGCTCGGGGAGCCGGACAGCTGACGACTCAGGACGTCGGCGTCCTTGAGCATCGACTGGCGGACGAGCCACTCGATGTAGGCCGGGTTCTCGCCGTTGGCCGCCCGCGGGTCCGAGAACCGGCGCTGCAGGCTGCCACCGCGCAGGTTGGCGCGCGGTCGGAGGCGGCGGGGTCGGGCCGGGTACAGCTGCTCGTCGTACGTGATCTCGGGGGTCGCGGGGGTCGTGTCCTCGTCGGGCACGTCCTCGTCGGTCACCCCCTCGGGGACCGTGTCGGCCGTGCCCGAGCCGCCCGCGGCCCGGTCGACCGGGAGCCGTGCGCCGGTGATGTGCTCGTCGGCGACCTGCTCGTCGATCCGGGGTGCCTCGTCGTCCATGTCCACGTCTCCCACGCTAGTCATGCCTGCCCGATGGCGGTCGCCGGTTGGGCGGGTCAGCCGGCCCGGTCCGGCTGCGGCGCCGCGGGGACGTCCCCGCTGTGCCGGCCCGCGACGTGCCCACCGCCCGTGTGCGTTGCCCCGCCCGTGTGCGTCCCGCCGGTCCGCGCGGTCGGGAGCGCGTCGCTGGTGCCGGTCCGCAGGGACTCCTGGCGGAGCTCGAGCTGCGTGACCGCGAGGGCCGCCAGGTCCCGGAGGTTCGCCATGTCGGCCTCGTCGGCCGTGCGGGGACGGGAGTCGAGCACCGCGAGCGTGCCCACGGTCGCGCCGTCGTGCCGGACGAGCGGCACGCTGACGTAGAACCGGATGCCGAGCGGCCCGGTGACGAGCGGACTGTTCCGCATCTCCGGGTGGGTCGATCCGTCCGGGATAACGACGGGCACCGGCACCGGGGCGAACCCGTTGCGGAAGGTGATGCTCCGCGCCGACTTGTCCACGCCGTCGGCGACGTACGACTGCGACCACTCCCGGTCCTCGTCGAGCACCTCGATGAGCGCGATCGGTGCGTCGAACAGGCGCGCCGCCATCGCGGTCGTGCGCTGGAGCGCCTCCTCGGGCAGGACGTCGAGCGTCGTCGGCCGCCCGTCGTCCCCGCCCGACCCCGAGGCGCCCGACCCCGAGCCACCCGTCACCGAGCCGGACGACGACACCGAGCCGGCCGACGCTGCGCCGGACGACGGCGCTGCGCCGGATGACGGCGCTGCGCCGGCGGAACCGCGACCGGCCGCGGGGTCCCCGGCGACGTCGGCCGGTTCGTCGCTCGCGGTGTCCGTGAGCACGACGTGGCGGAGCAGCGCGACGAGCTCGCCGCCGACCGGGCGCTCGGACGGGTCCTGCGCGGTCATCGCCGCGAGCGCCTGCTTCCAGTGCTCCGGCAGCGGTTCTGGGACCACCGGGTCGCGCGAGAGTCGTGCGAGCGCGGACTCGACGAGCGAGCCGGGGAACTCGCGCCGCCGGGTGAAGCACTGCAGGAGCACCAGCCCGAGCGAGTACACGTCGCTGGCCGGCCCGACGTCGCCACCGCGGGCCTGCTCCGGGCTGAGGTAGGCGGCCGTGCCCGTCGTGACGCCGTCCGCGGTGAGCCGCTCGACACCGGCCGCGAGCGCGATCCCGAAGTCGGTGAGCCGTGCCCGTGCCCGGTCGGAGCCGTTGCCGTAGTCGACGAGCAGGATGTTCGACGGCTTGATGTCCCGGTGGACGACGCCCTGCGCGTGGATGTAGTCGAGCGCCTCGGCCATGTCGTAGCCGATCTCGGCGATGTGCCGCGAGGCGAGCGGCCCGAGCGACAGCCGCTCCTCGAGGTCCTGGCCGTGCACGAGCGCCATCACGATGAACCGCTGCAGCGACCCGTTCTGGTCCTCCACGACACCGGCGTCGAGGAGGCTGACGAGGTTGTGGTGGTCGAGCGACGCCAGGACGCCCTGCTCGGCCTCCTGGCGTGCGATGTCGACGATGCCCGGATGGAAGAGCTTGACGGCGACCGGTCGGTCGAGACCCTCGTCCCACGCCCGGTGCACGACCGACATGCCGCCGCGGCCGATCACCTGCTCCAGGCGGTACCGGCCTGCCAGGAGCGGGGCGGCCTCCTGGTGTCCCTCCGTCGGAACCATGCTTCCTCGTCTTCGATGTGGGCGAGCCGCGACCTCGGGTCACGGGCACCGGCGACGCGCGACGTCACCGCGATGCATCATCGCATCGCGCGGGCCGCGGTGTCCGCGACCATCCCGTGCGCGCGGTCAGATCCGCGCGTACCGGGCACGGAAGAAGCTGTAGACGCCGAACGCCGCGAACCCGAGCCCGACCACGACGAGGACGACGGAGCCGCCGGGCATCGACCGCAGCGCGTCGAACGCCCCGTCGAGCCCGCTCGCCTGCTCGGGGTCGCTGCGGACCGCGGCCACGGCGACGAGCACGCCGACGATGACGACCGCGATCCCCTTCGCGACGTAGCCGAGGGTCGCGAGCACGGCCACCGGCCGACGGACGGACTGCGGTTGCGGGCGCAGGTGCTTCTTCCAGGACCCCCGCACGCCGATCACGACGAGCCCGACCCCGATGGCGACCGCGACCGCGGCGACGACGAACAGGAGCACGACGCCGCCCGGCGTCGCGAGCGCGGTGGCGGCGGCGCTCGTCGTCGACCCGGAGGAGCTCTTCCCGGCGCCGACTGCGTAGGAAGTGGCCGAGTACGCGACCACGCCGTACACGACGGCCTTGCCGACGTCCTTCGCCCGGTTCGCCCAGGCCCGCGCGTCGTCCGTGCGACCGCCGACGACGGCCTCGATGAGCAGTCGGACGGTCAGCGCCGCGGTGCCGATCGCGACGAGCCAGAGGAGCACGACGCCACCCGGGACCGAGGCCAGCTGCGCGAGGGCGCCGGACTGGTCGGTGTCACCGGACTCGGAGCCCTGCGCGCCGCTGCCGGCCGCGGCGTTCCCGATGCCGAGCAGCACCGCGAGGTACCCGATGAGCAGGTGCACGACCCCGCTGCCGACGAAGCCGGTACGGGCAGTCACCTCGAACCACCTGCTGTCGGCGGCGCGGCGCGCCTGTCGTCCGGTCTCGCGGGCGGCGTCCTGGGCTGCGTCGGTCACCCTGCGAGTCTGCCCCGGCGAGGCCGCCCTGTCCGGCCCTCCGCGGTCGCCGGGCCGGTCCGGAGCCGGACGGGAGGCCCGTTGTCGGCCCGTCACGGGCCTCCCGTCCGGCGCTCTGCGCGCGGGACGCGGGCGTGCGGTGCGCACACGGCCGCGACCTGGGTCCGGACCGGGGTACGCCCGGTCCTCGATGCGCGGAGCCGGTCGGGGCACGATGGGACCATGCCGGAACGGACACGAGACACACCCGACGCCACCGACAACGAGGAACGGACCGACGGGTACGTCCCGCTCCGGTCCTACGCGGCCATCGGTGACGGGCGGACCGTCGCGTTGATCGCGCGCGACGGGCGGATCGACTGGCTGCCGATCCCCGCGATGGACTCGCCGCCGGTCTTCGCGAGCATCGTCGACGCCGAGCACGGCGGGCACGTCGCCCTCCGCCCGGTGGACGACACCGCGTCGGTCACCCGCCGGTACCTCCCGGGCACGAACGTCCTCGAGACGACCTGGACGACCCGCGACGGGACGGCCACGGTGACCGACGCCATGGTGACCGGGGTCGCCGGTCGGCTGCCCTGGGCCGAGATCGGACGCTGCGTGCAGGGCGTCGCGGGGTCGGTCGAGATGGAGTGGGCGGTCGTCCCCGGCACGCTGTTGAACCAGGCGGAACCGAGGCGTCTGGACACCGCGAACGGTACCGTCGTCGGTGTCGACGGGGTCACCATCGCGATCGTCGAGCAGGGCTTCGAGCCGGTGCACGACGACGGACCGCGGTTCTCCGGCCGTTTCCACACGTCCGAGGGGTCGAAGTCGATCCTCGCCGTCGTCGGGACGTACGACGAACCGGTCTTCCTGCCCGAGGCGGAACGGAGCCTCGAGGGCGTCGACCGCACGATCGCGAACTGGTCGGCGTGGTCCGAGGAGTTCGACTACGACGGCCCGTGGGCCGACGCGGTGCACCGGAGCGCCCTCGCGTTGAAGCTGCTCATCTACTCGCCCACCGGTGCGATCGCGGCGGCACCGACCACGAGCCTCCCGGAAGACCGCACGGGCGACAAGAACTGGGACTACCGCTTCGCCTGGGTGCGCGACCTGGCCTACACGGTGCACGCGCTCACCCGCTTCGGCCTGCGCGAGGAGACCCATGCCGCGGTGTCGTGGGTGATGCGCACGATCGCCGAGCACGACGAGACGATGCCGATCTTCTACGGCCTGGACGGGTCGAAGACCGACGAGGTCGAGGAGCGCGACGTCCCCGGGTGGAACGGCATCGGGCCGGTCACGGTCGGCAACCGGGCCGGGAACCAGCTGCAGCTCGGCGTGTGGGGTGACGTCTTCGCGATCCTGCAGCAGTACGTGCGGGCCGGGAACGTCCTCGACCGGAAGACCGCGTCGGTGCTGCAGGACCTGGCCGACGACGCGTGCCACCGCTGGGTCGAACCGGACTCGGGCATGTGGGAGCTCGAGGACACGCAGCACTACGTGACGAGCAAGATCGGCGCGTGGCAGGCGCTCGACGCCGCGGTCGACCTGCACGACGCCGGCATGATCGACGGCCCGCGTGACAAGTGGATCGAGAACCGCGAGCTCATCGAGTCCTGGGTGGCCGAGCACGGGTGGGACGAGGAGCGCGGCCACTACGTGATGTACCCGGGCAGCGACGCACTCGACACGTCGATCCTCATCCACGCGATGTCGGGCTTCGACCGGGGCCCGCGCATGCAGGCGACGGTCCGCGCGATCGAGGAGCAGCTGCAGCGCGGCCCGCTCGTGTACCGCTACTCCGGCATGGAGGACGAGGAGTCGCCGTTCGTCGCCTGCTCGTTCTGGCTCGTGGCGGCGCTCGCCTGCACGGGGCGGTTCGACGACGCCCGGGCGCTCATGGAGGACGTC
Source organism: Curtobacterium sp. MCBD17_032 (assembly GCF_003234855.1). GTDB lineage: Bacteria > Actinomycetota > Actinomycetes > Actinomycetales > Microbacteriaceae > Curtobacterium. The sequence goes on along the minus strand of NZ_QKTO01000018.1, from coordinate 2,392 downwards.
GTCGACCAGGCGAACGACGTCGGGCTGTTCAGCGAGATGATCAGCGAGGACGGGGCGTTCATGGGCAACCTCCCGCAGGGGCTGTCCCACCTGGCGCTCATCCAGGCGGCGCTGACGATCGAGGAGATGGCGGCGGAGCAGGCCTGACCGGCGGCCGGTGGTGCCGGCTGCGCCAACAGGCCGGCCGGACCCGCTGCTCCGATCGGACCGGGTGCGCCGGGTGCGCCGGCTGCGCCGGCGCTCAGCCGAGCGTGATCGCGACGAGCCCGCCGATCCCGAGCACGTAGAGCACGACGACGAGGAACGAGTCCACGCCCATCCCGATCACCCTGCGCTGCGGGCGGAACACGAGCCCGACCGCGTAGACGAGCGTCAGCAGTGCCGCGAGTGCCGTGAGGTACACGTCGCTGGCGTTCGCCTGCGGGAGCACCGCCTTGCCGGAGAGCACGGTGGCCACGAGGAAGAGCACGGGCAGGAACGCGTTCCCGCCGAAGATGTCGGAGACCGCCAGGTTGTCGTCGCCCTGCCTGACCGCTTGGAGGCCCGTGGAGATCTCCGGCAGGCTCGTCGCCAGGGCCAGGACGGTCGCGCCGAACAGCACGCCGGACAGCCCGATCTGGCTCGAGGCCGCGTCGCCGGCCCGCTCGAGCACGACACCGGCGACGAGGGTCGCGAGCGCCGAGACCGTGAACACGACCACGGCCTTCCGGGTGCTCATCGGCGGGGTGTCCGGCTTGCGGGTCCGGTGGCCGGACGCGTGCGGGCTGGCGTCCGGGGCGTGACCGCTCTCGTGCCACGGGAGCCCCTTGCCGGCGCGCTGCACGAGGAAGAGCCCGGCGACCCAGATGAGGGCGATGAGCACGACGTCGGGGGTGAGCCGTGCGACGACGAGGTCCGGCGGCAGCTGGCTCCCGGCGATCACGACGGCGAGGACGGCCACGACGACGAGCGCCTCGAGCACGAGGGTCAGTGACGCCGCGCGGTAGGTGATCGGCTTGACGCCCCTCCCGCGCTTGCCGAACGCGTCGAGCACGGCGATGACGACCGTCTGGATCGCGATGCCACCGAGGATGTTGCCGGCGGCCACCTCGAGCGACCCGGAGAGCCCGGCGCTGACGGTGATGGCGATCTCGGGCAGGTTCGTCGCGACGGCCAGGACGATGAGTCCGCCGAGCGCGCTGCCGAGGTGCAGCCGCGCGTCGAGCACGTCGGTGGTCTTCGACAGTTGGATGCCGGCGACCCAGATGACGGCCGCACCGGCGACGAAGACGACCACGAGCAACCAGAGGGGCAGGGATTCCACCTCTGCGACCTTGGACCGCGGTGCCCGTCTTGTCCGTCTCCCGCGCCCATCGGCTCCCCCGGTGCCGCGCGTCGTCGTGGTCCACGGGCGGCGGCTGAGGGTCGCGGTCGGTGGTGGGGCGCATCATGGTCCGACGATGAACGACGTCGATGCCCGGATGGACCGCCTGCGGAAGGCCGCGCGGTACCGCTACCAGCAGCTCGTGGACGCCGAGGTCGAGCGGGGCACGCTCGACCCGGACGAGGTCCGTGCCGAGCGCGAGGAGCGGCGGCTGCTCAAGGCCGCCGACGTCGCCGCGCACGCGCGGGCCCAGATCGCGGAGGCCGAACGGCGCGGCGTGTTCGAGGGCAACCCGTACCACGGCAAGCCGCTGCCCGGGCTCGGCGACCAGCACGACCCGAACTGGTGGATCAAGGCGAAGATCGAGCGCGAGGACATCCGCGGCATCGCCCCACCCGCCCTGTCGCTGCGCACCGAGGACGCCGAGCTCGACGACCACCTCGACGCACTGTCGGCAGAGTCCGACGTGCGGGACGTCCTGGTGGACTTCAATGCCAGGGTGAAGGAGGCGCGCCGCCAGTTGCTCGGCGGACCGCCCGTGGTGACCCCGATGCGCGACGTCGAGGCCGAGGTCCAGGCCTGGAAGGACCGCCGGGAGGCCCGGTTCGCGGCCGACGCGGTCGCTGCGGCCGCGCGCGCCGCGGAGAGCCGACCGTCCCGTTGGTGGCGCCGGCGGCGCGGCTGACGAGGCGCGCGCCTTCAGGCCTGCGCCGGAGGCGCCGCGTCACGCGCGAGGCACCGCGTCGCGCCCGAGGCGCCGCGTTGTGCCCGAGGCGCCGCTGGGAACTGTGCCGTCTCGCGGGTTCGGCGGCGTCCCGGGGGTGACGGGGGTGTCTTCGTGGGGTTCCGGGACGCGGGAACGCCGTCCCGCGGGTGCGGGACGGCGTTCTGGTGGTGGTGCTGTGCGTCCGGGAGACGCGGGTGTTACTTGATCTGGGCGGTGATGGTGGCGGTGCCGACGAGGAGGCCGCGCTTGACGGCGTCCGTCTTGAAGGTCTGGTTCAGCAGGTCCGCGGCGTCCTGGGAGAT
>NZ_QKTO01000017.1 GCF_003234855.1 Curtobacterium sp. MCBD17_032 | reverse complement strand
CGGCCGAGGGGGACGCGGCGGGGGCGGACGGGGCGGCGGGGCCGGCGGTGGTCGCGGTCTTCGTCGCACCGGCGGTGCCCGCGGGGACGCGGAGGGTCTGGCCGGGGTAGATCACACTGCGCTGCGACAGCTCGTTCGCGGTGAGGAGCGCGGCGGTCGAGACGCCGACCTTGGCGGCGATGCCGGAGACGGTGTCACCCTGCTTGACGTGGTAGCTCGCCGTGGCGGACGCCTGCGAGGTCGTGGCGCCGACCGGGGTCGAAGCGAGGCGGAGGGTCTGTCCGGCGTGGATGATGGTGTTCCAGCCGAGGCCGTTGCGGACGAGGATCTCCTGCGCCGACAGCCCGTACCGGGCCGCGATGCCCGAGACGGTGTCGCCCTGCTGCACCGTGTACGTCGTGGGGGTCGCGCTGCGGGTGGCGGCGACGGTGGTCGCGACCGGCGTCGCGGGGCGGGCCACCGCGGTGCCGAACACCGGGCGGGCGCCGAGGTTCCGGTCGACCCGGACGTCGCGGTCCGCGTCGACGTGGCGCTTGCCGGTGTCGTCGTCGTGGCGCTGCTCGGCGTGCGCGATCGGCCCGGTGAGCCCGGCGGTCACGGCGATCGTGCCGGCCAGGACGATCGGCATCGTCGCGAAGCGCGCGGAGCGGATGCGGCGCGCTGCCTCGTCTGCGGTCGTGTCCCTGTCCACGGTCGTTCTCCTGTCTCCGCACGTCGTCGGCACGGGGTGGCTCTGGCGGCCGTGCGCGCACGGCACGCACAGGTGACCACACGCTGACATGCTGTGGATGCCAAGTCAACCAGAGAGTCGGGTGTTGCGGATGTGACTGGTGTGCCCGGACCGGAGCGCGCGGTTCGCCGGGACGACGTCAGCTGGCGTCAGGTGCTGTCCGAGCCCGTCCGGCTCTGGCACGATGGTCCCCGTGAGTGCCATCCTTCCCGGAGACGACGTCCTGTCCGAACGCTGGTTGACCGTGCCCGACCTGGTCGACCTGCTGGGCGTGAGCCCCGGCCGAGTCCACCGTCTGTTCGAGGAGCGCACGCTCCTGCCCGCCCGCGTCGACGGCGTGCTCCGGGTGCCCGTCGAGTTCCTGGACGGGACCGAGCCGCTCCCCGCACTGCGCGGCACGCTCATCGTCCTCGGCGACAACGGACTGACCGACGACGAGGCGGTGCGCTGGATGCTGACGCCCGACGACGCGATGGGGACGACACCAGTCGCAGCCCTCCGGGCGAACCGCAAGGCGGAAGTGCGTCGCGCCGCGCAGGCGCTCCTCTAGACGGGACCGTCCGACCGAGGTGATCGTCCGACCGCCAGGACGATCCGACCGACACGGCCGGTCCGACCGACCCGGCCGGCGGACCGACGCGACCTGTCGGCGCGGCCCGCTGCCCGTTCCGTCAGCGCGTCACACCCGGAGTCGCCGGTGCGTCGCCCCGGACCTGCCGGCGTGCGCCCGCGGACCGTCCGGTGCCGGGCCTCCCGTCGGTCCACCGCGCTCCGCGTGGGGCGCTCAGGCCGAGCGGTTGCTGACCGTGTCGGCGAGGGCCGCGAGCTGGTCGCGTGCCGAGGGGCTGAGCGGTGCGGCGTCGAGGGCGGCCTTGGCGCGCTGGACGTGCCGGTCGATCGACCGTTCCACTGCACCGACCGCGCCCGACTCGGTGAGCGTGGCGCGGAGCATCTGCACCTGGTCGTCGTCGAGGTCCGGGTCGCCGAGCAGCTCGTCGAGCAGTTGCCGTGCACCGACCGGCAGGGCCTTCCGGGCGGTGGCGACGAGGACGGTGCGCTTGCCCTCGCGGAGGTCGTCGCCGGCGGGCTTGCCGGTCACCTCGGGGTCCCCGAAGACACCGAGCATGTCGTCCCGCAGCTGGTAGGCGACGCCGAGGGGGAGGCCGAACGACCGCAGGCCGTCGAGCTGGTTCGCGCTCGCGCCGGCGATGAGCGCACCGATGAGCAGGGGGGCCTCCACCGAGTACTTCGCGGACTTGAAGACGATGACCCGTTGCGCGCGCACGAGCTGTTCGGCGTCGTCCACGGTCGGCCAGGCCGTCTCCTCGTGGATGTCGAGGTACTGCCCGGCGGTGACCTCGAGCCGCATGGCGTGGAACTCCTGGCGGACGATGCGTGCCCGGACCGGGTCGAGGAGGGCGAGGGCCTCGTCGAAGACGGCGTCGCTGAGCGAGAGCAGCAGGTCCCCGAGCAGGAGCGCGGCGTTCGTGCCGTAGAGCGCCCGGTCGCCGACCCAGCCGGACTCGGCGTGCAGTGACTCGTACCGACGGTGCGCTGCCGGACGTCCGCGGCGGGTGTCCGATCGGTCCATGATGTCGTCGTGCACGAGGGCGGCGGCGTGGAAGACCTCGAGCGCGGCAGCGGCGGTGACGACGGCTTCGGCGGTGGTCTGGCGGGACCCCTCGGACAGCGGGTCGAACGACCCACTCCGCCCGGCCACGGACTGCCAGCCCCAGTAGCAGAACAGGGCGCGGAACCGCTTGCCGCCGGCGAGCAGGTCACGCGCGAACGTGTCGAAGGGGAGCAGATCCGGACTGATCGCCGCGAGGCGGTCGCGCTGCTCGTCGAGAGCCCGATCGATCCGCGCCGAGACGAGGTCCACTAATCGCGTACTCTCAGCCACGGTCCTTACCTTAGTGGGTGGCCCGGTCGTAAGATCGATCCACCCCTTCCACCGCGTCGATCCCAAGAACAAGAGGGAACCAAGATGCCACTCTCGGAGCAAGAGCAGCGCCTCCTCGAAGAGATGGAGCGGAGCCTCTACCAGAACGACTCCGACTTCGTGGCGCGCGTCAGCCGCCGCCAGGGACGTCCGACGTACACCGCCATCACGATCGGCGTCCTCATCGGCCTCGCCGGCGTCGGGGTGATCGTGCTGGGCCTGGTCATCAAGCAGCCCCTGATCGGCGTGCTGGGGTTCGTGGTCATGCTCGGCGGGGTCCTCTTCGCCCTGCGCCCCGGCGGTCGTACCCCGACCGCACGCCCCACCCGGAGCGCGACCTCCGGTCCGGCGGCCCGCGGGTCGTCCCGTGCCGCACGCGGATCCTCCGGCGGGTCGTTCATCGACCGGATGAACGAGCGCTGGGACAAGCGCAACCAGCAGGACTAGCTCCTCCACATCCCTCCACGGGGTCGGCCTTCTCAGGCCGGCCCCGTTTTTCGTGCCCCCCGAGCGGCGTCCGGGCACTCGTCCCGTGGATTCCCCTCCACTCCGCTCCACCGGAGGCCGTCACCACCGGATCCGCGCGGATCCGGGGGCGAGGCGTGGGGCGGCGCGCGCCGGACACCCCCAGTAGGGGGTGCCGGGACGCCCGAGTGGGACGTTTGCACAGCGAAGTGGAGGGAAGTGGAGTACCGTGGAGGATGACGACGACGAGTGGAGCTGAGGGGAGGCCCCGACGTGCTGCTCGGTACCCATGCCCCGAAGCTCGACGAGAAGGGTCGCGTGATCCTCCCCGCCAAGTTCCGGGACGAGCTGTCCGGGGGACTCGTCATGACCCGTGGCCAGGAGCGGTGCGTGGTCGTCTTCAGCAGCCGGACGTTCGAGGAGATCCACGAGCGCATCCGGCAGGCCCCGATGACGTCCAAGCGCACCCGTGACTACATGCGCCTGTTCCTCTCCGGAGCGAGCGCGGAGCAGCCCGACAAGCAAAACCGCGTCACGATCCCGCAGAACCTCCGCGAGTACGCGGGGCTCGAGCGGGACCTGACGGTCATCGGCAGCGGTGACCGTGCCGAGATCTGGTCGACCAGCGCATGGGAGGCCTACTACGCCGAGGCCGAGGAGGCCTTCGCCGAGAACGACGAGGAGGTGATCCCGGGCATCTTCTGATCCGCGGATCGGGACTCCCAGCCGTGAAGCCCTGACACACCTTCCCCGGTGTCAGGTCGCATGGATGGGGATCCGGACCCGCGGCCCAGGAGAGCAGGGGCGCACATGAGCACACCCGCACACTTCCCGCACACCCCCGTCATGCTCGAGCGCATCGTCGACCTCTTCACCCCGACGCTCGAGGGGCCGGGCAAGGTCGTCGTCGACGCGACGCTCGGCATGGGCGGGCACTCGGCGGGGCTCCTCGAGCGCTTCCCCGAGCTGACCCTGGTCGGCCTCGACCGCGACACCGACGCGCTCGGCATCGCAGGGGACCGGCTTGCGCGCTTCGGCGACCGGGTGCACCTCGTGCACACGGTGTACGACGACCTGCCCGCGGCGCTCGACGGCCTCGGCATCGCCGAGGTCGACGGCGTCCTGTTCGACCTCGGCGTCTCGTCGCTCCAGCTCGACCGCGCCGAGCGCGGCTTCGCCTACAGCCAGGACGCCCCGCTCGACATGCGGATGGACCGGACGCAGGGCATCACCGCGGCCGAGGTCCTCGCCGAGTACGACGAGCGCGAACTCCGCCGGATCTTCCAGCGTTACGGCGAGGAGAAGCTCGCCGCCCGCTACGCGAAGGCGATCGTCGAACGGCGGGCGACCACGCCCTTCACGATGTCCGGTGACCTCGTCCAGGTGCTCCACGACGCGACTCCGGTCGCGATCCAGCGCCAGGGACACCCTGCGAAGCGGGTGTTCCAGGCGCTGCGGATCGAGGTCAACGCCGAGTTGAGCGTCCTCGAGCGCGCGATCCCCGCAGCGCTCGACCGCATCCGGGTCGGCGGCCGTCTGGTCGTCGAGTCCTACCAGTCGCTCGAGGACCGCATCGTCAAGCGGGCCCTCGTCGAGCGCACGACGTCGAGTGCACCGGCCGACCTGCCGGTGGAACTCCCCGAGCACGCGCCGACCTTCACCCTCGTCGTGAAGGGCGCGGAACAGGCCGACGAGGCCGAGCGCGCCGCCAACCCCCGAGCTACCCCCGTACGTCTGCGTGCGGCCGAGCGGATCCGGAAGTGACATGAGCACGAACCTCGCACTCGTCGACCCTGCCGTCGCCCCGTCGCGTGCCCCGCGCCCCGACCGTGACCGTCGCCCGGAGCTCGTCGAGGTCGCCCCGACCAGGGCGCAGCGGCGAGCCCGCCCGCGGGTCGCGTACGCCGTCGTGGCGATCGCGGCGCTCGGCGTCCTGCTCCTCGCCCAGCTGGGCATCAGCATGGCGCTCAGCCAGGGCGCCTACACGCTCAGCTCCCTGAAGAGCGAGCAGACCGGGCTGACGCGGACGCAGGCGTCGCTGTCCGAGGAGCTCAAGGTGCTCGAGTCGCCACAGAACCTGGCCCGGAACGCGCAGGCCCTCGGGATGATCGCCAACTCGACGCCCGTGTACCTCGACCCGAAGACCGGCACGGTGTACGGCACGCCGAAGCCCGCGACCCCGGAGGAAGCGACGGGGAACACCGCGAACCAGGTCCCGAACTCCCTGCTCGGTGACGTCCCGGTCGTGGCCCGGCCCGGGGACACCACGACGAGCAAGGAGACCGGCGCGTCGGACGCGGCACCGGCAGCCGGTGCCCCGGCAGCACCCGCGCCCGCGACGGACGCTGCGAACACCGACGCTGCGAACACCGGCGGGGCCAGCGCGTCGGACCAGGGTTCCGCGGCGTCGTCCGTAGAGTCCGACCCGAACCAGCTCCAGGCACCGACGACCCGGTGACCCACGGCTCAGCTCCATCCCGGAAAGGCCGCTCGTGACGAAGACCCTCCGCTACCGTCGGCTCCGCTACAGCGTCGTCATGATCGCCGTCATCGCGCTCGTGGCGGTGTTCGTCGTCCGCCTGGTCGACATCCAGGTCGTCCAGGCCGCGGAACTGACGAAGGCCGCCGAGTCGAAGCGCAGCATCCCGGTGACCCTGTACGGCACGCGCGGGTCCATCGTGGACCGGAACGGCACCGCACTGGCCGAGAGCGTCGTCCGGTACAACATCACGACGTCGCCCCGACTGGTGAAGGGGTTCGAGGGCAAGCTCGGCGGGAGCCGCGTCAAGGACGTCACGGTCGAGCAAGCGCTCACCGCGGTCGCACGGGCGTCGGGGGGCGACGTCGCGACGATGCAGAAGGCCATCGCCGCCGATCCGGGGTCGGACTTCGCGTACCTGGTCAAGGGCATCGACGTGAAGCACTACGAGGCAGTCCGGGCTCTGCAGATCCCCTGGCTCTACCCCGAGCAGCAGGCAGCGAGGTCGTACCCGACCGGCGCTGCCACGGGGAACGTCACCGGCTTCATGGGGACGGACGGCGCCCAGGCCGGGCTCGAACTCGCCTACCAGCAGTGCCTCGCCGGGACGAACGGCTCCGAGACGTACGAGCGCGGCGAGGACGGCGTGCAGCTCCCGGGCAGCACCGTCACGAAGAAGCCGGCGCAGGACGGCGGCACGCTCGTCACCACCATCGACAGCGACCTGCAGTACATGGCGTCGCAGGACATCGCCGACGCCGCACAGCAGCTCCGCGCGGAGTCCGCGACCGCGACGGTGGTCAACGCGAAGACGGGCGAGGTGCTCGCCGTCGCGGACTACCCGACGGTCGACCCGAACGACGTCGACGCGACGACCGACCCCGGCGCCTACGGTTCCCGGGCGCTGACCGCGTCGTACGAGCCCGGGTCGACGATCAAGGCCGCGATCGCCGCCGCGCTCATCGACAAGGGGCTCGCCAGCCCGACCACGCAGGTCGTGGTGCCGTACTCGAGGACGTTCCCCTGGGGCGGCACCATCCACGACTCGGAGTTCCACCCGACCGAGAACCTCACCCTCACCGGGATCCTGCGCGACTCCTCGAACGTCGGGATCACGGACCTCGGCGCGAAGATGTCGACCCAGCAGCGGTACGACGTGATGCGTGACTTCGGGCTCTTCGAGCCGGAGCCGGCCATCGACTACCCGGGTCAGCCGACGATGGACTACGGCGCGAGCCCGCAGTGGGACCAGCAGACCGACATCAACTCGATGTTCGGCCAGGGCATCGTCACGACCGCGATGCAGGTGTCGAGCGTCTACCAGACGCTCGCGAACGACGGCGTCCGGATCCCGCTGCACATGGTGAAGGGCTGCGAGACCGCCGACGGGAAGACGATCGACGCGCCCGACGTGCAGAGCAAGCGGGTGGTCTCCGAGCAGGCGGCGTCCCAGACGGTCGACATGCTGCAGAGCGTCGTCACCGGCGGCACGCTCGTCGGCATGAAGCCGATCTCCGGCTACAACATCGCGGCGAAGACCGGCACGGCCGAGGTCGCGGACGGCGCGAAGGGCTACGGCGCGGAGCGCGTGATCTCGGTGGCCGGAATGGCACCCGCCGAGGACCCCCAGTATGTTGTCACGGTGACGTTCACGAAGCCGCAGGCCACCAAGTGGTCCAGCGGAGCGGCTCCGGCGTTCCGCACACTCATGTCCCAGGTGCTCGAGAAGTACCGAGTCGCCCCCTCCACGACCGAGGCGCGGACCTACCCGTCCACCTGGTAGCGCACTGTCCACGTGGTGAGGAAGAAGGAGCACTTGTCAGCACGGATCCCCCCGGTCCTCCGGCCCGAACACCCGACCCCGCGGCCGGTCGCCGAACTCGCGAACGCCTTCGGGCTCCGCGTCGTCGGGTCGCTCGACGGCGTCGAGACGACCGGCGTCACCCTGAGCGCCGCCGAGGTGCAGCCGGGTGACCTGTTCGTCGGCGTGCACGGGGCGAACCGCCACGGTGCCGAGTTCGCCACGGACGCCGCCGCGCGCGGCGCCGTGGCCGTGCTCACCGACGCCGCCGGCGTCGCGACCGCCGAGGCCTCCGGGCTGCCGGTGCTCGAGGTCGAGGACCCCCGGGCCGCGCTCGGCGACGTCTCGGCGTGGGTCTACCGCACCGACCCCGACGAGGCCGAGCTGCCGCAGCTCTTCGCCGTCACCGGGACGAACGGCAAGACGAGCACCTCGTACATCCTCGAGGGCGTCCTCAAGCAGCTCGGCCTCGTCACCGGCCTGAGCTCGACCGCCGAACGGCACATCGGGTCGCTCAGCGTGACGAGCAGGCTCACCACGCCCGAGGCGAGCGAGATGCACGCGCTGCTCGCCCGGATGCGCGAGAGCGAGGTGCGCGCGGTGGCCGTCGAGGTCAGCGCCCAGGCCCTCAGCCGCCACCGGGTCGACGGCATCGTGTTCGACGTCGTCGCCTTCACGAACCTCAGCCACGACCACCTCGACGACTACGCCGACATGGAGGAGTACTTCCAGGCGAAGCTGCCGCTGTTCCAGCCGGAGCACGGCCGACGCGGGGTCGTCTCGCTCGACACCGACTGGGGCCACCGGGTCGTGCAGGACTCCCGCATCCCGGTGACGACCATCACCGTGCACCCGGACGTCGAGGCCGAGTGGCACGTCGACATCGTCGAGGCGCACGCGGCCTACACCGAGTTCCGCCTGACCGGACCGGAGGGTCGCGAGCTCACCACGCGCGTGCCGCTCATCGGCTGGCACATGGCCGCGAACGCCGCTCTGGCGATCGTCATGCTCGTCGAGGGCGGCTTCGAGCTCGGTGCCATCGCGCACGCGCTCGAGGCGAACCACCGCCGGTACCCGGACGAGACCGACGGCGCCGTGGTGAGCGCCATCGAGTGTTACCTGCCCGGCCGGACCGAGCGGGTCTCGGGCGACACCGGTCCGAGCGTCTACGTCGACTTCGGGCACAGCCCCGACGCGTTCCTCAACACGCTGGCGGCCGTCCGGCAGTTCACGCCCGGCAAGGTCGTCATGCTGTTCGGTGCCGACGGGGACCGCGACACCACGAAGCGCGCCGACATGGCCCGCGTCGCCGCGGAGGGGTCCGACATCCTCGTCGTGACCGACCACCACCCGCGCTTCGAGGACGCCGCCTCGATCCGGAAGACCCTGGTCGACGCCGCCCGCGCCGCCTACCCCGACCACGAGATCCACGAGGTGAGCCCGCCCGAGGCCGCGATCCGCGCCGCGGTCGCCCTCGTCGGCGACGGGGACTCGATCCTCTGGGCCGGCCCCGGTCACCAGGACTACCGCGACATCCAGGGCGTCCGGACGCCGTACTCGGCCCGGGACGAAGCCCGTGCCGCGCTCCGCGAAGCCGGCTGGGAACCGAACGCCGGTCCGACGGAGGACGCTCGATGATCGCGCTCACCCTCGCCGAGATCGCCGCCGCGGTCGACGGTGAGCTCGTCCACGGTGCCGCCGACACGACCGTCGACGGATCGGTCGAGACGGACTCGCGCCTCGTCACGGCGGGCAGCGTCTTCTTCGCCCTGCTCGGCGAGGAGACCGACGGGCACCGGTTCGTCCCGGCCGCGGCCGACGCCGGAGCGGCCCTCGTCGTCACCGAACGGGCCGTCGACCTGCCCGCGGGCGCCGCGACCGCACAGATCGTCGTCGCCGACGGCTACGCCGCGCTGGCCGCCCTCGCCCACGAGGTCGTCGCCCGCGTCCGTGCCGCCGGTGCCCTGCGCGTCGTCGGCATCACCGGCTCGAACGGCAAGACGAGCACGAAGAACATGCTCCGCACGATCCTGTCCCGCGTCGGCGAGACGGTCGCGCCCGAGGGCTCGTTCAACAACCACGTCGGCGCACCGGTCTCGATGCTCCGGATCACCGCCGACACCCGGTTCCTCGTGGTGGAGATGGGTGCGAGCGGCATCGGTCACATCGCGAAGCTCGTCCGCATCGCGGAGCCGGACGTCGGGGTCGTCCTCAAGGTCGGCCTCGCGCACGCCGGGGAGTTCGGCGGCATCGAGGCGACCGAGCGCGCGAAGTCGGAGATGGTCACCGACCTGCCGACCACCGCCACGGCCCTCCTCAACGTCGACGACGACCGCGTCGCGCGGATGCGCGGACGCACCGCCGCCCGGGTCGTGGGCTTCGGCACCTCCGCCGGTGCCGACTACCGGATCGGCGGCGTCACGACGGACCGCGACGGCACCCGCTTCACGCTGACCGCGCCTCCCGTCGATCGTGCGGACGCCCGGCCGGGAGGCCCGTCCAGCGACCCCGAGACCGTCGACGTCCGCCTCGCCATCCTCGGCGAGCACCACGCCATGAACGCCGCGGCCGCGCTGTCGGTCGCGCACCTCTGGGGCGTCCCGCTGTCCGAGGGCGCCGCGGCGCTCGCGTCGATGACGCGTGCCGAGCGCTGGCGGATGGAGCTCCTGCAGGGGCCGGACGGCGTCACCGTGATCAACGACGCGTACAACGCGTCGCCCGACTCGACGGCGGCCGCTCTGCGGACGCTCGCACAGGTCGCGCGCCCGGGGGAGCGCACGGTCGCCGTCCTCGGCGAGATGGCCGAGCTCGGCGAGTACTCCGTGGAGGAGCACGACCGGATCGGGCGACTCGTCGTGCGGCTCGGGATCGGACAGCTCGTGGTCGTCGGCCGCGGCGCGATGCCCCTCCACCAGGCCGCCACCCTCGAGGGGTCGTGGGACGGCGAGTCCGTGTTCATCGAGGACGTCGACGACGCCGTCCGTGCCCTCCAGGAGATCGTGCGTCCCGGTGACGTCGTCCTGGTCAAGTCCTCGAAGTCGGCCGGGCTGCGGTTCGTCGGCGACCGCCTCGGAGGTGTCCCCGAATGATCGCGCTCCTCGTCGCCGGCGCCGTGTCGCTGGTGTTCACACTGCTGCTCACGCCGCTGTTCATCAAGCTGTTCCACCGCCTCGGCTGGGGCCAGTTCATCCGTGACGACGGACCGCAGTCGCACCACACCAAGCGCGGCACCGCGACCATGGGCGGCATCGTCCTCATCCTCGGTGCGGTCATCGGGTACTTCGTCGGGCACCTGGCCGGGCGCGACCCCGTGACGCTGTCCGGCCTGCTCGTGCTCTTCCTCATGGTGGGGCTCGGCGTGGTCGGCTTCGTCGACGACTTCCTCAAGGTCCGCCGTCAACGCAGCCTCGGTCTCGGTGGTTGGGCGAAGGTCCTCGGGCAGGTCATCGTCGGTGTCGTCTTCGCGACGATCGCCCTGGTGGTCCCGACCGGCAGCGGCAAGCCGCCGGCGTCCACCATGATCTCCGCGATCCGTGACGTGCCGTGGCTCGACTTCATGGCGCTCGGCACGGTCATCGGGACGATCCTGTTCCTGGCATGGATCGTGCTGCTCACGGTGTCGACCTCGAACGGCGTCAACGTCGCCGACGGCCTCGACGGCCTCGCGACCGGGTCGAGCATCCTCGCGATCGGCTCGTACGTCATCATCGGCTTCTGGCAGTCGAACCAGATCTGTGGCGGTGCCCGGATCGACGAGAGCACCCGGCACGCCTGCTACACCGTGACGGACCCGCTCGACCTCGCCGTGGTCGCGGCCGCGGTCTGCGGTGGCCTCATCGGCTTCCTCTGGTACAACACCTCGCCGGCCCAGATCTTCCTCGGCGACACCGGGTCGCTCGGCCTCGGCGGGGCCCTCGCCGGGCTCGCCGTCCTCAGCCGCACCGAGCTCCTGCTCATCCTCATCGGCGGCCTGTTCTTCATCGTCACCGGCTCCGTCATCCTGCAGCGGGCCTACTTCAAGATCACGCACGGCAAGCGCATCTTCCGGATGAGCCCCCTGCACCACCACTTCGAGCTCAAGGGCTGGGCCGAGGTGACCGTCGTCGTCCGGTTCTGGATCATCGCGGGGCTCTGCGTCGCGGCCGGGGTCGGACTGTTCTACCTGGAATGGATCGCACGAGTCCAAATATGAGCGAACGCCTGAACGGTCTCGACAGCTGGTACTCCGAGGGTTGGAAGGGCCTGCGGGTCGCGGTGCTCGGCCTCGGTTCGACCGGGTTCTCGGTCGCTGACACCCTCGCGGAACTCGGCAGCGAGGTCGTCGTCTACTCGACCGACGCACCCACCGACAGCGTCGAGCTGCTCGACGTGATCGGTGTGCGGTTCGTGCAGACGCCCCTCGACACCGTCCCCGCGGCGCTGGCCGACCACGCCCCGGACCTGGTCGTCGTGTCGCCCGGTCTCCCGCCGCACAACCCGACCGTCGCGTGGTCCGTCGCGAACAGCACCGTGTGGGGAGACATCGAGCTCGCCTGGCGCGTGCGCGACAAGGTCGTGACGGGTCCGGTCGCCGCACCGTGGGTGACGATCACCGGCACGAACGGCAAGACCACGACGACCCAGCTGACGACGGCGATGTTCGCCGCCGGCGGGCTCCGGGCCGTCGCCTGCGGGAACATCGGGGTGCCGGTGCTCGACGTCGTGCGCGACCCGGAGGGCTTCGACGTGCTCGTCGTCGAGCTCTCCAGCCACCAGCTCCACTACATGCCGACGACCGGACCCGGCGCCGTGGTACCGCTCGCGTCGGCTTGCCTCAACATCGCCGACGACCACCTCGAGTGGCACGGCTCCGCGGCGGCCTACCGAGCGGCGAAGGCGAAGGTCTACGAGCGCACCGTGGTGGCGTGCGTCTACAACACGGCGGACGAGGTCACCCGGCACATGGTCGAGGAGGCCGACGTCGTCGAGGGCTGCCGCGCGGTCGGGTTCTCGCTCGGCGTGCCGGCACCCGGCGACGTCGGTGTCGTGGACGACGTGCTCTGCGACCGGGCCTTCACCGAGGACCGCCGCAACAGCGCGCTCGAGCTCGCGACGGCCGCGGACCTCGAGCTCGCCGGCCTGGACAGCCCGCACATGACCGCGAACGTGCTCGCCGCTGCCGCCCTCGCGCGTGCCGCGGCCGTGCAGCCGAGCGCCGTCCGCACCGCCGTGCAGGGCTTCCGCGCCGACCACCACCGCACGGAAGCCGTCGCGACCACCGACGGCATCGCCTGGGTCGACGACTCGAAGGCGACGAACCCGCACGCAGCGACGGCGTCCCTCTCCGCCTTCGACCCGGTCGTCTGGATCGTGGGCGGCCTGTTCAAGGGCGTGGACATCGACGGGCTCGTCGAGCGGTTCGGCCCCGCGGTGCGCGCCGTGGTCGTCATCGGGACGGACCGGTCACCGGTGCTCGAGGCATTCGCACGACACGCGCCCGCGGTCCCCGTGCTGCAGGTGGAAGCGACGGACACTGAGCAGGTCATGCCCGAGGCGGTCCGGCATGCCGCTTCGGTCGCGCGACCGGGCGACACGGTCCTCCTCGCCCCGGCGGCCGCGTCGTTCGACCAGTTCGGTTCCTACGCAGACCGGGGCGAGCGTTTCGCGGCTGCGGTCCACGAGCACCTGGGAGGCGACGCCGATGGCGACACCGACGGATCTGCCGACGAACGGCCGTAGCGCGCGCGCCCGCGCCGGTGCCGCGGGCGCCGCTGCCTCGGCCCGCGTCGGCTCCGGCGTGGACGACGCACGTCGCCGCTCGAACGGGGCCGTGGTCGCGGTGAAGAACGTGTTCGTGGCCGAGTCCACGACGTTCTACACGATCCTCGGCGTCACCCTCTTCCTCGTGGTGTTCGGTGTGGTGATGGTCCTGTCGTCGTCGAGCGTCGAGGAGTACCGCTACAAGCACGGCTTCTTCGGCGCCTTCGCGAAGCAGGGCCTGTACGCCCTCATCGGCGTCCCCCTCATGCTCGTCGTGAGCCGGTTCCCGGCGGAGTTCTGGCGGCGGTGGGCGATGCGCATCCTCGGTGCCGGGCTCGTCCTGCAGCTGCTCGTGTTCACCCCCATGGGCATCGACATCCAGGGCAACCGGAACTGGATCGGCCTCGGTGCGTTCACCGCGCAGCCGTCCGAACTCCTCAAGCTCGCGCTCGTGCTCGGCATCGGCGCCGTGCTCTTCCGCAAGCGGGAGAAGCTGCACGACTGGCGCGAGGTCTTCATCCCGGTCGGGCTCGCGACCGCGGTGTCCATCGGCCTGGTGCTCCTCGGTGGCGACCAGGGGACCGCGATGATCATGATGATCCTGGTCTTCGGCAGTCTCTTCGTCGGCGGGGCGCGGTTGCGACACCTCGCGGTCGGCGTCGTCGCGATCGCCGTGATGCTGCCGGTCGTCACCATGGCCTCGAGCTCCCGGCAGACGCGCATCAGCGCGTGGCTGTCGGGATGCACCGACTCGAACCAGGCCCAGGACCTGTGCTGGCAGCCCGTGCACGGGATGTGGGCGCTCGCCTCCGGCGGGGTGTTCGGCGTGGGGCTCGGCAACTCGAAGCTGAAGTGGTCGTGGTTGCCCGAGGCGGACAACGACTACATCTTCGCCATCGTCGGCGAGGAGCTCGGCCTGATCGGCGCCGTCGTCGTGCTCGCGCTGTTCGTTGTCCTCGCGATCGGCATGATCCGGGTCGTCCGGCTCTCGCCCGACCCCTTCGTCCGGACCGTCACCGGCGGTGTCCTGGCCTGGGTGATCGGGCAGGCGCTCGTCAACATCGCGGTCGTCCTCGGGCTGCTCCCGGTGCTCGGCGTCCCGCTCCCGCTCATCTCGGCCGGCGGATCGGCCCTCATCATGACCCTCGTCGCGATCGGCGTCGTGCTGTCCTTCGCCCGCGACCTCCCCGGCCGGACCGGATCCGGCGGCGGCGGCGGTCGGGGCAGTACCGCCGGTCGCACCACCGTCCCGGCACCCGGGACGCAGAACGGAGCCCTGCGGTGAGCCGCTTCCTCTTCGCCGGCGGCGGGACCGCCGGCCACGTCAACCCCCTGCTCGCGGTGGCCGACCGGTTGACGCAGCGGTCCCCGGAGGACGAGGTCCTGGTGCTCGGCACCGCGGAGGGCCTCGAGTCCCGACTCGTGCCGATGCGCGGGTACGAGCTCGTCACGATCCCGCGCCTGCCGTTCCCGCGCAGGCCGAACGCCGCCGCACTCCGCTTCCCCGGCGCGTTCTGGTCCGCCGTCCGCCGCACGGAGCGCATCATCCGGGAACGCGAGATCGCCGTCGTCCTCGGCGTCGGCGGGTACGCGGCCGCGCCGGCCTACGTCGCGGCGAAGCGCACCGGGACACCGATCGTCGTGCACGAGCAGAACGCGAAGCCCGGGCTCGCGAACCGGATGGCGGCGGTGCTGACCGAACACGTCGGCGTGACGTTCTCGAACACCCGGCTGCCGCACTCGCGGGTCGTCGGCATGCCGCTCCGCCGGGAGATCGAGCGCCTCGACCGTCGGGCCGAGCGCGCCGCCGGCTTCGCGGAGTTCGGGCTCGACCCGGACCGCCCCGTGCTGCTCGTGACCGGCGGGTCCTCGGGAGCGCGGAGCATCAACCGGACGGTGCACCAGGCCGCGGCCACGATCCTCGGCGCCGGGTGGCAGATCCTGCACGTCGTCGGCGGCGCGTCCGACATCGGTCCGAGCGACCTGGACGGGTACCACGTGCTGCCGTACTGCGACCGGATGGACCTGGCGTACGCCGCTGCCGACTTCGTGGTCTCGCGTTCCGGTGCCGGCATGGTCTGCGAACTCACCGCCGTCGGCCTGCCGAGCGTCCTCGTGCCGTACCCCGTCGGAAACGGCGAACAGCGCCACAACGCCCGGGACGTCGTCGCAGCCGGGGGAGCCCTGCTCGTCGACGACGCGGAATTCACCCCGGACTGGGTGACGTTGCAGCTCCTGACCGTCCTGGAGGACCGTGCGGGCATCGCGGCGATGGCGGTCCGGGCCGGGAGCGTCGGGCACCGCGACGGCGCGGACCGCATGACCGGGCTCGTGCTCGCCGCCGCAGCGGGACGCAGGGGGAGCAGCACCGGCCGCCCGAGCGACACCAGCACCACCAGCAGCACGGAGGAACCATGACCATCAAGCCGGACCTCACCCAGCCGATCCCGGACGACCTCGGCTCGGTGCACTTCGTCGGCATCGGCGGGTCCGGCATGAGCGGCATCGCCCGGATGTTCCTCGCCGCCGGTCACCGGGTCTCCGGGAGCGACTCCCGCGAGACCGCGACGACCGGCCGGATGCGGGAGCTCGGTGCCGACGTCCGCATCGGGCACGACGCCGCCAACCTCGGCGACGCCGACACCGTGGTCGTCACCAGCGCCCTCTGGCCCGACAACCCGGAGCTGCTCGAGGCGAAGCGCCGCGGGCTGCCGGTCCTGCACCGCTCGCAGGCCCTCGCCGCGCTGATCTCGTCGCACCGGCTGGTCGCGGTCGCCGGCGCGCACGGCAAGACGACCTCGACCGGGATGGTCGTCACGGCGCTCGTCGAGCTCGGGCTCGACCCGAGCTTCGTGAACGGCGGTGTCATCCAGTCCCTCGGCACGAGTTCGGCGCCGGGCAGCAGCGACCTGTTCGTCGTCGAGGCGGACGAGTCCGACGGGTCCTTCCTCCTCTACGACGTCGCGATCGCGCTCATCACGAACGTCGACCCCGACCACCTGGACCACTACGGCAGCGAGCAGGCGTTCATCGACGCCTTCGTCGAGTTCGCGGCGAAGGCCCGCGAGCGGGTCGTCGTGTCGAGCGATGACGCCGGAGCGGTGCGGGTGACTGCGGGCCTCCGGGCGCGCGAGGACGCCCCCGAGGTCGTCACCTTCGGCGAGGCCGAGGACGCGGACGTCCGGATCGAGCGCGTCGACGAGGGTGCCGGTGTCGGTGTGGACCTCCGCTGGGGTGGCGCCTCGTACCACCTGGCACTCCGGGTCCCCGGTCGCCACAACGCGGTGAACGCGGTCGGTGCGTTCGCCGTGCTCGTCGGCCTCGGCGTCGATCCGGCTGACGCGGTCCGGGGCATCGAGGCGTTCGGCGGCACCGAGCGTCGCTTCGAGCTGCACGGCGTCGAGCGCGGCGTGTCCGTGTACGACGACTACGCGCACCACCCGACGGAGGTCGCCGCGGCGCTCCGTGCCGCGCGCGACGTCGTCGGTACCGGCCGGATCATCGCGATCCACCAGCCGCACTTGTACTCGCGCACCCGGATGATGGCCGGCGAGTTCGCGAGCGTGTACGAGGAGCTCGCCGACCACACCGTCGTCCTCGACGTCTACGGCGCCCGCGAGGACCCGGAGCCCGGGGTGACCGGTGCGCTGGTGCAGGAGCGTTTCGCGGACCAGAGCCGCGTGGACTACCTGCCCGACTGGGCGGAGGCCTCGGCGCGTGCTGCCGCGGTGGCGCAGGACGGCGACATCGTGATGACGCTGAGCTGCGGCGACGTGTACCGGATCATCCCGCAGGTGCTCACCGCGCTGCAGACCGGACCCGGGGCCGCGGGCCGGTGAAGCGCCCCGAGGGCTTCGACGAGCACGCCGGGCCCGACGACCGCCGCACCGTGCCCGCCGCTCCTGCGGACGGCGCGCGGAAGGCGCCGCGTCCGTCCCGCGGGGCCGGGCTCCGCGCGGCGCTGGACGGCGCCCGGGAGGCCCGCCGCACCTCGCGCGCACCGGCTGCGGACGACCGCCTCGCGCGTGACAGCGGTCCCACCGGTGACGGAGTCGACGCGCACCTGACCGGCCTGCCGGACCTGCCGGAGGTCGACCTCACCGAGGACGAGCAGCCGACGGACGGCCCCGGCACGGCGACGGACGGACCGGGTGTCCCGGACGTCGCGACGCACCTGCCGTCGACCACCCCGATCGGTGCGCGCATCCGTGCTGCGGAGACCGCGCGCGAGGCTCGCGTCGCCCGCAAGCGCCGCCGCATGCTCGAGCGTGCCGAGGTCCGGCGCTTCACGCGGCGGAGCAGGCACCGACGCGCCGCGTGGATCGCGGCCGGCGGTGTCGTCGCCGTGCTCGTCGTGTCCGTGCTCGTCGCGGTGTACTCGCCGCTCATGGCCCTCCGCATAATCGAGGTGAAGGGCACGGACCGCGTCGACGCCGCGCAGGTCCGGGTGGCGCTGTCCGGGCAGATCGGCACGCCGCTGGCCCGGATCGACCTCGACGAGGTGCAGGAGCGGATCGCGGGCTTCCCGCTCATCGAGAGCTACGTGACCGAGGAGGAGCCGCCGCACACCCTGGTGGTGACGGTCACCGAGCGCACCCCGGTCGTGGCCGTGCAGTCCGGGAAGTCCTTCGACCTCGTCGACCCGGCTGGCATCGTCGTGCAGTCGACGACGAAGCGGCCCGCCGACCTGCCGCTGGCGGACATCGGCCGCACGAAGCTCGGGTCAGCGGTGTTCCGGACGATGACCGAGGTCGTCCTCGCGATGCCGGCGGACGTCCGCAAGCAGGTGTCGGGCATCGCCGCGTCGACGTCGGACGACGTCACCCTGGCCATGCGCGACGGGTCGAGCGTGGTCTGGGGGAGCCCGGACGAGTCGGCGGCGAAGGCCGAGTTGCTCGCCGCCCTCGTGGCGGACCACGCGGAGCGGTCGCCCGACGCGAAGGTCGAGTTCGACGTGTCGGCCCCGGACAACGGGATCATCCGACCGCGTTCCTGACGCTGGCGCACAAATGCGGAGCGTCATCGACGACACGCGGCGTGGCGGGTCGTCACCGACCCGACGGCACCCGTAGCGTCGGGGCCAGCACCATTCGTAGCAGCTAGAACTCTGAACTTCAAGCACAGGTTGAGGGTTTTGACCGGAGGCCGGACAGACGTGACCACGAACCACAACTACCTCGCCGTCATCAAGGTGGTCGGTGTCGGCGGCGGCGGTGTCAACGCCGTCAACCGCATGATCGAACTCGGCCTCCGCGGCGTCGAGTTCATCGCCATCAACACCGACGCGCAGGCGCTGCTCCTGAGCGACGCCGACGTGAAGCTCGACGTGGGTCGCGAGATCACGCGCGGTCTCGGCGCCGGTGCCGACCCCGAGGTCGGCCGCCGTGCCGCCGAGGACCACGCCGAGGAGATCGAGGAGGCCCTCGCGGGTGCCGACATGGTCTTCGTCACCGCCGGTGAGGGTGGTGGCACCGGCACCGGTGGCGCTCCCGTCGTCGCGCGCATCGCGAAGTCGATCGGCGCGCTCACCATCGGTGTCGTCACGAAGCCGTTCGGCTTCGAGGGCAAGCGTCGCCAGTCGCAGGCCGAGAACGGCGTCGCGAGCCTCAAGGACGAGGTCGACACGCTCATCGTCGTGCCGAACGACCGTCTGCTCGAGATCAGCGACCGCGGCATCTCCATGGTCGAGGCGTTCGCCACCGCCGACCAGGTCCTCCTCGCCGGCGTCCAGGGCATCACGGACCTCATCACGACCCCGGGTCTGATCAACCTCGACTTCGCCGACGTGAAGAGCGTCATGCAGGGCGCCGGCTCGGCGCTCATGGGCATCGGCTCCTCGCGGGGAGCCGACCGGGCGATCAAGGCGGCCGAACTCGCCGTCGCATCCCCGCTGCTCGAGGCCTCGATCGACGGTGCACACGGCGTGCTGCTCTCGATCCAGGGTGGCTCGAACCTCGGCATCTTCGAGATCAACGACGCCGCCCGCCTGGTGCAGGAGGCAGTCCACCCCGAGGCGAACATCATCTTCGGTGCGGTGATCGACGACACCCTCGGCGACGAGGTGCGCGTCACGGTCATCGCGGCCGGCTTCGACGGTGGCGAGCCCTCGCAGCAGCAGCACCAGGAGCGCCGTTCGAGCTACGTCGACCCCGACGCCGGCGCCACCGTGCCCGTCGCCACGGGCTCGTCGAACCGCATCGAGGACTCGGGCCACTCGACCCCGTCCTGGGCGTCGCAGGAGCACGAGCCGCCGGCGCAGCGCGCCGCCGACCCGGCCTTCGACGACGACGACGAACTCGACGTCCCCGACTTCCTGAAGTAACCGACCCCGTGGCAGGTGATCCGCGCCTCCCGTCCGTCGACCAGAGCGACGGACTGGAGGCGCGTCTCGCGTCCGTCCGCGGGTCGGTCGCGGACGCGGCGCGCGCCGCCGGGCGCTCGGTCGACGAGCTGACGCTCGTCGTGGTCACCAAGTACCACCCCGCGTCCCTGGTCCGCGAGCTCGCCGCGCTCGGCGTCACCGACGTGGGGGAGAACCGGCACCAGGAGGCGCAGGCCAAGGCGGCGGAGCTCGCCGACCTCGGTCTCACCTGGCACTTCATCGGGCAGTTGCAGTCGAAGAAGGCCCGACAGGCGCGACGGTACGCCGACGTCGTGCAGTCGCTCGACCGAGCGAGTGTCGTGGACGCCTTCGCGCCCACCGAGGCGGAGCCCGACCCCCGCGTGCTCGACGGCTTCGTCCAGGTGAACCTCACCGACGACCCCGGTCGCGGCGGTGTCGCTCCCGAGGGCGTCGACGCCCTGGTGGAACGCGTGTTGGCGACCGGGACGCTCCGGCTGCGCGGGGTGATGGCGGTGGCGCCGCTCGACGGAGAGCCCCGCGCCGCCTTCGCACGCCTGCGCGCGATCTCGGACCGCGTCCGCAGCATCGAGCCCGGCGCGACCGACATCTCGGCCGGCATGAGCGGCGACCACGCCGAGGCGGTCGCCGAGGGCGCGACACACCTGCGGATCGGGACCGCAATCACCGGGAAACGACCGGACGCGCCCTAGCCTCGACACAGGGCACCAACGAGCACGGACCCCCGGAGGAACCATGGCCAACCCCCTGAAGAAGACGATGGTCTACCTCGGCCTCGCCGACGAGGAACTCGAGTACGAGGACGAGCAGCAGACCGCGCCGACGCAGGCGCGTCAGTCGGTCGCCGCCCCGGCGGCGCAGCAGGACACGCCCGCAGCCGCTGCTCCCGCGGTGGCCGCGACGGCCGCCGCACCCGCCACGTCGGCTCCGGCCGCCGTCGCCGTGAAGCCCCCGCACACCTCCCAGCGCGGCGCGCAGGTCACCCCGCTCCGCCGCTCGCACACGACCGCACAGAAGGCGACCCCGGTCCAGGAAATGAACGAGATCCTCACCGTCCACCCGCGCGAGTACAAGGACGCCCAGTCCATCGCCGAGAGCTTCCGCGACGGCATCCCCGTGATCATCAACCTCTCGCAGATGACCGAGACGGACGCTCGTCGCATGATCGACTTCGCGAGCGGGCTGTCGCTCGGCCTGTACGGCAAGATCGAGCGCGTCACGAACAAGGTCTTCCTGCTGTCCCCCGCGCACATCGCAGTGAGCGGTGAGCCGGCTGAGGTAGAGTCCGACATCGAGGCGAACTTCTTCGCCCAGTCCTGAGCCGCCTGTGCGGGTCCGGGGTCCGACGGGCCCCGGACCCGCCCGGCACCCAGGCCCACCCGCCCAGTGACCGGGACGTACCGGTACCGGTCACACGAGACGAGCGAGCCGAACCGTGTTCATCTTCACGATCCTCTCCTTGGTCCTCACGCTCTACTTCTTCGTCATGTGGGGGCGTTTCATCCTGGACCTGGTCCAGTCGTTCAACCGCTCCTGGCGCCCGCAGCGCGTGCTGCTCGTCATCGCGGAGTTCGTCTACACGGTCACCGACCCGCCCATCAAGGCCGTCCGCCGCGTGCTCCCGCCGCTCCGACTCGGCCCGGTGATGCTCGACTTCGGCTGGACGATCGTGATGCTCGTCGTGATCATCCTGCGTGTCGTGGTCCAGTCCCTGGCCTACCGATTCGTCTGATCCCGATCGACCCGACACGCGCCACGCGGCGATCCGGAACGGTTCGGAGCCGCCCTCGGTGTACGGTGGTCGGGATCGATGCCCCGCTCTGGCGGGACATCCGCACCGGGACTCCCGCTGGTAGGTTCAGCTCGGACGGCCAGCAGGGCCCCGGTTCCACACGTTCAGCAGTTCTATTGAGGTGACGGCAATGGCTTTGACGCCGGAAGACGTAGTCAACAAGCGGTTCCAGCCGACCAAGTTCCGCGAGGGCTACGACCAGGACGAGGTCGACGACTTCCTCGACGAGATCGTGGCCGAGCTGCGTCGCCTGAACCAGGAGAACGAGGAGCTGCGCCAGCGCCTCCAGTCGGCCGACTCCGCGCCGTCGCTCGCCAAGGACGACGAGCCCGCGCCGGCACCGACGCCCGAGCCCGCGCCGGTCGCTGCCGCTCCGGAGCCCGCACCGGTGCCCGCCGCCGCGCCGACCACCACGGTCAACCCGGACGAGGACACCGAGGGCACCACGAACCTCCTCACCCTCGCTCGTCGCCTGCACGAAGAGCACGTGCGCGAAGGTGTCGAGAAGCGCGACGCCCTCATCGCCGAGGGGCAGGCGCAGGCCGCCCGCCTCGTCTCCGAGGCCGAGGCGAAGCAGCGCCAGATCATCGCCGACACCGAGAACCAGAACCGTCAGCGCGTCGCGGTGCTCGACCAGGAGCGCACGCAGCTCGAGGGCAAGATCGACGAGCTCCGCACGTTCGAGCGCGACTACCGTTCGCAGCTCAAGAGCTACATCCAGAGCCAGCTCGCCGAGCTCGACTCGTCGGCCAGCACCGAGCAGTCCGGCTTCTCGCCGGCCCCGGCCTCGGCGCAGGGCTTCGGCAACTGACGTTGGACCGAACCGTCCCACGAGCGAAGGCCAGTGCACGCGCGATCGCGGCACTGGCCTTCGCCGCTGTCGTGGTGCTGGCGTTCGACCAGGTCACGAAGGCGCTCGTCGTCGCGAACCTGCCCGAGGGTGTCGTCGTCCCGGTGGTCGGGGACGCCTTGCAGTTCCTGTCGGTCCGGAACCCGGGTGCCGCGTTCTCGTTCGCGGTCAACATGACGTGGGTGTTCTCCCTCATCTCGGCTGCGGTGGTGGTCGCGATCGTCGTGTACGCACGCCGGATCCGGTCGATGTGGTGGGCGCTCGTGCTCGGCATGCTCCTCGGGGGCGCCCTCGGCAACCTGACGGACCGGCTGTTCCGTGAGCCGGGCTTCGGTCGTGGGCACGTCGTCGACTTCATCTCGACGCCGTGGATGATGCCCGCGATCTACAACGTGGCGGACTCGTTCATCTGCATCAGCATGGTGGTGTTCGTGCTGCTCGTGGTGTTCGGGGTCAACCTCGACGGGACCCGCTCCGTGTCCGAGAAGCAGCAAGCGCGCCGTGCAGCCGCGGCGCAGGCCGAGGATGCCGACGCGTCGGACGCTGGGCGGGCCTCCCGGACGGACCACGACGGCACGCGGCACGACCCTCGACCGCACGACGCCCTCGGGCACGACGCGACGTGACGCGGTCAGCATGAGCGAGTCCCGCAGTCTGCCCGTCCCCGACGGGCTCGCCGGTGAGCGTGTCGACACCGCCATCGCGAAGCTCCTCGGGTTCAGCCGCTCCTTCGCCGCGGACGTCGTCGCTGCCGGTGGTGTCCGGGTCGACGGCGTCGTCGTCGACAAGTCCGACCGGCTGCACGCCGACACCTGGCTCGAGGTGGAGTGGCAGCCGAAGGAGCCGCCGCGCATCGTCCCCGCGGTCGTGCCGGACATGACCGTCGTGCACGACGACGAGGACATCGTCGTCGTCGACAAGCCGATCGGGGTCGCCGCCCACCCGTCGCCCGGTTGGGACGGGCCGACGGTGCCCGGCGGCCTCGCCGCCGCCGGCTTCACCATCGCGACCTCCGGTGCCGCCGAACGGGCGGGCATCGTGCACCGGCTCGACGTCGGCACGTCGGGCCTCATGGTGGTCGCGAAGACCGAACTCGCGTACACGCACCTGAAGCGGGCGTTCAAGGACCGGACCGTCGAGAAGGTCTACCACGCGCTCGCGCAGGGGCACCCCGACCCGACGTCCGGCACGATCGACGCCCCGATCGGCCGGCACCCGTCGAGCGACTGGAAGTTCGCGGTGACCGCCGACGGCAAGCCGAGCGTGACGCACTACGAGACGCTCGAGGCGTTCCGGGCGGCGACCCTGCTCGAGGTGCACCTCGAGACCGGTCGCACGCACCAGATCCGCGTGCACATGGCCGCGACCCGGCACCCGCTCGTCGGGGACACCATGTACGGCGCCGACCCCGTGCTGGCGGCCGAGCTCGGCCTCACGCGGCAGTGGCTCGACGCGGTCCGGCTCGGGTTCGCGCACCCGCGCACGGGGGAGTGGGTGGAGTTCCGGGCGTCCTACCCGGACGACCTGCAGCAGGCGCTCGACCGGATCCGCGCGGCCTGAGGCGGGAGAACCGATCCGGCTGCGTCGGCGTCCGGAGCGACACGCTCGGGATCGTCACCGGTCGCGGTTAGGCTGTTCCCACCCCGCAGCAGACCGTACGAACCGGAGGTTCCGTGTCGGATTCCGACTCCTTCGTCCACCTGCACGTGCACAGCGAGTACTCGATGCTCGACGGTGCCGCCAGGCTCTCCGACCTCGTGGCGGAGACCGCCGCGCAGGGCATGCCGGCCGTGGCGGTGACCGACCACGGCAACATGTTCGGAGCGTTCGAGTTCTGGAAGACCGCGAAGGCCGGCGGCGTCAAGCCGATCATCGGGACCGAGGCGTACATCACGCCCCGCACCCACCGGTCGGACAAGACCCGTGTGCGATGGGGCGACGGTGGCGGCGACGACGTGTCGGGTGCCGGCTCGTACACGCACATGACGATGTTCGCCGAGAACACCACGGGCATGCACAACCTGTTCCGGTTGTCCTCGAAGGCGTCACTCGAGGGGTACTACTTCAAACCCCGCATGGACATCGAGCTCCTGCAGGAACACCACGAGGGTATCATCGCGACGACGGGGTGCCCGTCGGGGGAGATCCAGACGCGCCTGCGGCTCGGGCAGTACGACGAAGCCGTCCAGGCCGCCGCGGACTACCGCGACATCTTCGGCAAGGAGAACTACTTCGCCGAGGTCATGGACCACGGGCTCGAGATCGAGCGGCGGATCATGAGCGACCTCATCCGCCTGGCGAAGGACCTCGACATCCCGCTGGTCGGCACGAACGACCTGCACTACACGCACGCCCACGACGCGACCTCCCACGCGGCGCTGCTGTGCGTGCAGTCCGGCTCGACCCTGAACGACCCGAACCGCTTCAAGTTCGACGCGGACGAGTTCTACCTGAAGACGCCGGCGCAGATGCGGCACGTCTTCCGCGACAACCTCGAGGCCTGCGACAACACCCTGCTCATCGCGGAGCGCTGCAACGTCGAGTTCGACACCTCGGCGAACTACATGCCGAAGTTCCCCGTACCGGAGGGCGAGACCGAGCACTCCTGGTTCGAGAAGGAGGTGGCGAAGGGGCTCGAGTACCGGTACCCGGGCGGGATCCCGGCCGAGGTGCAGGAGCGCGCCGACTACGAGGTCGGCATCATCAACCAGATGGGATTCCCGGGCTACTTCCTGGTGGTCGCCGACTTCATCAACTGGTCGAAGAACAACGGCATCCGCGTCGGCCCAGGTCGTGGATCCGGCGCCGGGTCGATGGTCGCGTACGCCATGCGGATCACCGACCTCGACCCCATCCGGCACGGGCTCATCTTCGAGCGGTTCCTCAACCCCGACCGCGTCTCGATGCCCGACTTCGACGTCGACTTCGACGACCGGCGCCGCGGTGAGGCGATCAAGTACGTCACCGAGAAGTACGGGTCGGAGCGCGTCGCGCAGATCGTCACGTACGGCACCATCAAGGCGAAGCAGGCGCTCAAGGACTCGTCGCGGGTGCTCGGTTTCCCGTTCGGCATGGGCGAGAAGCTCACGAAGGCGATGCCGCCGCCCGTGATGGGCAAGGACATCCCGCTCACCGGGATCTTCGACAAGGACCACCCGCGGTACAAGGAGGCCGTCGACGTCCGCACCGTCGTCGAGACCGACCCCGAGGCCAAGACGGTGTTCGACACCGCGCTCGGGCTCGAGGGGCTGAAGCGGCAGTGGGGCGTGCACGCCGCCGGCGTCATCATGTCGAGCGACCCGCTGATCGACATCATCCCGATCATGAAGCGGGAGCAGGACGGCCAGATCGTCACGCAGTTCGACTACCCGGCAGCGGAGTCGCTCGGCCTGATCAAGATGGACTTCCTGGGGCTCCGCAACCTCACGATCATCAGCGACGCCCTCGACAACATCAAGACGAACCGCGGGATCGACCTCGACCTCGAGACCATGGGGCTCGAGGACCCCGAGGCGTACGCACTCCTGCAACGGGGCGACACCCTCGGCGTGTTCCAGCTCGACGGCGGACCCATGCGCGGACTGCTCCGCCTCATGAAGCCGGACAACTTCGAGGACATCTCCGCGCTCATCGCCCTGTACCGACCGGGGCCCATGGGCGCGAACTCGCACACGAACTACGCGCTGCGCAAGAACGGTGAGCAGGCCATCACCCCGATCCACCCCGAGCTCGAGGAGCCCCTGGCGGAGATCCTCGGCGGGACCTACGGCCTGATCATCTACCAGGAGCAGGTCATGGCCATCGCGCAGAAGGTCGCCGGGTTCTCCCTCGGCCAGGCGGACATCCTCCGCCGCGCGATGGGCAAGAAGAAGAAGTCCGAGCTGGACAAGCAGTACGCCGGGTTCCAGCAGGGCATGAAGGACAACGGGTACTCCGACGCGGCGATCGGGACGCTGTGGGACATCCTGCTGCCCTTCTCCGACTACGCGTTCAACAAGGCGCACTCGGCGGCGTACGGCGTGGTGTCGTTCTGGACCGCCTACCTCAAGGCCCACTACCCGGCCGAGTACATGGCCGCGCTGCTGACGAGCGTCGGGGACGCGCGGGACAAGCTCGCGCTCTACCTGAACGAGTGCCGCCGGATGGGCATCCGGGTGATGCCGCCGGACGTGAACGAATCCATCGGGTTCTTCGCCGCCGTCGGGGACGACATCCGTTTCGGCATGGGCGCCATCCGCAACGTCGGGTTCAACGTCGTCGACGACATCGTCCAGGCGCGCACCGAGAAGGGCGCCTTCGAGTCCTTCCACGACTTCCTCCGCAAGATCCCGATCTCGTCGGCGAACAAGCGCACGGTCGAGTCGCTCATCAAGGCGGGCGCGTTCGACGGGTTCGGCGACAGCCGCCGTGCCCTCGTCGAGATCCACGAGGGTGCGGTCGAGGCCGCGGTGAAGGTGAAGCGTGACGAGGCCCACGGCAACGTCGGGTTCGACTTCGACTCGCTCTTCGCCGAGGTCGCGGAGGAACAGCCGGCCTCGCTCACGGTGTCGCAGGTGCCCGAGCGGCCGGAGTGGTCCAAGCGCGACAAGCTGGCGTTCGAGCGGGACATGCTCGGGCTCTACGTGTCGGACCACCCGCTCGCCGGCCTCGAGATCGAACTCGCCAAGCACCAGTCGATCACCATCGCCGACCTGCTCGGAGCGGACGACTCGGTGGAGGGCGAGACCGTCACGGTCGCCGGGCTCCTGACGAGCGTGCAGCACCGCGTGGCGAAGACGAGCGGCAACCCGTACGGGATCGTCGACATCGAGGACTTCGGCGGGCAGATCGGCGTCATGTTCCTCGGCAAGACGTACCAGGAGTTCGGCCCGTCGCTCGTCCCCGATTCGATCGTCGTCCTGCGCGGCCGCGTGAACGTCCGCGACGACGGCAAGGCCCTGCACGCGGTGAGCATGTTCCAGCCGAACGTCGGCGACGCGATGGGATCGGGGCCGTTGACGCTGTCCCTGCCCGAGCGGCAGGCGACGACGCAGACGGTGACCGAGCTGGCCGCCGTGCTCGGACGGCACCAGGGCGAGACCGAGGTGCGGCTGAAGCTCCTCAAGGACGACGTCGCCCGCACGTTCGAGCTGCCCTTCCCGGTCAACCTGACGCCGGACCTGTTCGGCGAGCTGAAGAGCCTGCTCGGACCGCGCTGCCTGGTCTGACCGGAGCCGTCACCACGCGGTGACCGAGCACCGCCGACGGTCTCCGACTGCCAGCGGTGCTCGGTACGCTGGGTGCCTCATGATGCAGCGAATCGACCTCCGCGGCGGGCTGCCGCCCCGCGCCGAACTCCTCCGTCTCATGCCGCGCGCCGCCGGTGACGTCAGCAGCGCCACGGCGGCCGCGAAGGACCTGGTGGACGCCGTCCGCGAGCACGGAGCGGCCGCGCTGCACGAGCAGGCCGAGCGCTTCGACGGGGGAGCGCCGGAGCACGTCCGGGTCCCGGCCGCCGAGATCGCCGCGGCCGTCGCGGGCCTGGCCCCCGAGCTCCGGGTGGCCCTGGACGAGGCGATCCGTCGGGTCCGGGCAGCGAGCGCCGCACAGGTGCCGGTCGGCTCCGTCACCACGCTCGCCGACGGAGCCGAGGTGCACCAGCGCTGGCAGCCCATGCGTCGCGTCGGTCTCTACGTGCCCGGCGGCAAGGCCGTCTACCCGTCGAGCGTCGTGATGAACGTCGTCCCCGCGCAGGTCGCCGGCGTCGGGTCCATCGCCCTCGTCTCCCCGCCGCAGCGCGACCACGGGGGACGCGTGCACCCGACGATCCTCGCCGCGGCCGGACTGCTCGGCGTGGACGAGGTCTACGCGATGGGCGGCGCAGGCGCCGTCGGCGCGCTGGCGTACGGCGTGCCGGAGATCGGTCTCGACCCGGTCGACCTGGTCACCGGCCCGGGCAACAACTACGTCGCCGCGGCGAAGCGCCTGGTCCGGGGCGTCGTCGGCATCGACTCGGAAGCCGGCGCGTCCGAGATCCTCGTGATCGCCGACGACACGGCCGACCCCGGGTACGTGGCAGCCGACCTCATCAGCCAGGCCGAGCACGACGAGCAGGCCGGCAGCGTGCTCGTGACCACGTCGGCCGCGTTCGCCGACGCCGTGGAGGCTGCCATCCCGGAACGCACGGCGGTACTCGGGACGGCCACGCGCCTCCAGGCCGCCCTGGACGGCCCGCAGTCGGCGATCGTCCTGGTGGACTCCCTGGCCGACGCCGCGACCGTCAGCAACGCCTACGGGCCGGAGCACCTCGAGATCCAGACCGCGGACGACGACGCCGTGCTCGCCGACATCGACGCGGCCGGTGCGGTGTTCGTCGGGCCGCACGCCCCCGTCAGCCTCGGCGACTACCTGGCCGGGTCGAACCACGTCCTGCCGACCGGCGGACAGGCGCGGTTCGGCTCCGGGCTCGCCGCCTCGACGTTCCTCCGACCACAGCAGGTGGTGCGCTACACCGCGCAGGCCCTCGCCGAGGTGGCGCCGCACATCGTCGCGCTCTCGACCGAGGAACAGCTGCCGGCGCACGGTGCGGCCGTGGCGGAACGGACGAACCGGTAGCCTGGGGGCGCCATGTTCTGCCCCTTCTGCCGCCACCCGGACTCCCGCGTCGTCGACTCCCGGACGAGCGACGACGGAACCTCCATCCGACGACGCCGTCAGTGTCCGAACTGCGGGCGGCGCTTCTCGACGACCGAGACCGCGTCGCTCAGCGTCGTCAAGCGCAACGGCGTCCTCGAACCGTTCAGCCGCGAGAAGATCATCTCCGGCGTGCGGAAGGCCTGCCAGGGACGACCGGTGACCGACTCCGACCTCGCGGTGCTGGCGCAGCGGGTCGAGGAGATCGTGCGCTCCTCCGGTGCCAGCCAGATCGAGGCGAACGACATCGGCCTCGCGATCCTCAGTCCGCTCCGGGAACTCGACGAGGTCGCCTACCTCCGCTACGCGAGCGTCTACCAGGCGTTCGACTCGCTCGAGGACTTCGAGGACGCGATCGGCCAGCTCCGGATCGACCACCACGGTGGCCCCCGCGAGCCCCGCGGATCCGACCGCACCACGGACGGCGCCAGCGCGTGAGCGGCGTCGAGGCGCTCGTCCGCGCCGGGTACGGCGTCGTGTTCCGGACCGTGTTCGCGAAGATGGACCCCGAACGGGCGCACCACCTGGCGTTCGCCGTCATCCGGCTGCTGCCGAAGGTGCCCTTCGTCGCGGGCGCCGTCGAGCGGTACGCCCGGCCGTCCGCCGGGGACGGCATCACCACGATGGGCATCCACTTCCCGTCACGGTTCGGCATGGCCGCCGGGTTCGACAAGGACGCTCGCGCGATCTCCGGCCTCGGCGTGCTCGGGTTCGGGCACGTCGAGGTCGGCACCGTCACCGCGCGGCCGCAGCCGGGCAACGACCGCCCGCGGCTCTTCCGGCTCATCGCCGACCGCGCGCTCGTCAACCGGATGGGCTTCAACAACCACGGCGCCGTGAAGGCAGCCGGGCGTCTCGAGCGGGCGCGCCGCAACCCGGGCCGTCCGGTCATCGGCGTCAACATCGGCAAGAGCCGGGTGGTGTCCGTGGAGGACGCCGTCGACGACTACCTCGAGTCGACGCGTCTGCTCGCTCCGTTCGCCGACTACCTGGCCGTCAACGTGAGCTCGCCGAACACGCCGGGGCTCCGCGGCCTGCAGGAGATCGACCACCTCCGCCCGCTGCTCGCCGCCGTGCACGAGGCGGCCGACCGGACACCGGTGCTCGTCAAGATCGCGCCGGACCTGACGGACGAGCAGATCGACACCATCGCCGGTCTCGCGGTCGAGCTCGGTCTGGCCGGGGTGATCGCGACGAACACCACCGTCGAGCGTGGCGGGCTGACCACCCCGGAGGCCGACGTCCAGGCGATGGGCGCCGGCGGGCTGTCCGGTGCGCCGCTCGGGGAGCGCTCGTTGGCGGTCCTGCGCCGCGTCCGTGCTGCCGTGCCCGCGGGGTTCTGCGTGATCGCGGTCGGTGGGGTCACGACCGAGGCCGACGTCCAGGCCCGGATCGAAGCGGGTGCGACGCTCGTGCAGGGCTACACGGCGTTCCTGTACGAGGGGCCGACCTGGGCGATGCGGATCAACCGGCTCCGCCGACGGCGGTTGCGCCGGGCCTGACCGCGGCCGAGGCGACGGGGGACGCCGTCCGGAGCGTGACGCCGCGTCGCTGGCGAGACGCCTGGATCTCATCAGGGCGCCGTCGCTTCCGGCGGCGTTCCGCCGGCTGCGGGGCGTCTCACGGCTGACACGGCGTCGCGGTGCCTCGTGCGGCCGGCGTGGCGTCCCGCTCCGCAGCACCGGCCGGGAGGCGCCCGCCGGGCTGGCACCGCGCCTCCCGTCCGGCGTGGCGTGCGCTGCCGTCGGTCGACGAGCGTGCCGCTGCGTCCCCTCGACGACGAAAGCGCCGCCGACCCGGAGGTCGACGGCGCTCGCCCGGCGGACGCCGGTGGCACGGCCTCGATCAGAGCGTCGGGTACTGCCCGCGCTTCACCTGCGGCTTCGGCAGACGGAGGAACCGCAGCTGCCATCCCCGCGTCAGGATGTAGAGGAAGTTGCCGCGCTGGAAGGTCTGGCCGGCGGCGGTGAACCGGCGACGCAGCATGAACCAGATCACGGTGCAGTCGAGGACGAACAGCAGCACGAACGCCCAGATGAACAACAGTGAGTACGACGCCGCGGGCGTCTGCGCCGCGACGAAGCCGACGATCAGGAACAGCACGAGGACCGGCATCATGACCTCGCCGACGTTCCAGCGGGCGTCGATGAAGTCGCGGATGAAGCGCCGCTGCTCGCCGCGGTCCTTCGCCGGGAGGTAGCGCTCCTCGCCGTTCGCCATGCCGACCCGCGCACGCTCGCGCTCGCTGTTCAGGCGCGCCCGGGCGGCCTTCTTGTCGGCCGGGGAGTTGCCCACGATCGGGCGGCGGTTCGCGGCCTCCCGCTCCCGCCGTGACGGCGTGGGCCGACCCTTGCCGTGCGCGACGAGGTCGTCGTCACCGGGGTTCACGGTCACGTTGGTCTTGGGGGCTGCCTTCGCCACG
The DNA here is from genome assembly GCF_003234855.1 of Curtobacterium sp. MCBD17_032. Lineage (GTDB taxonomy): Bacteria > Actinomycetota > Actinomycetes > Actinomycetales > Microbacteriaceae > Curtobacterium. The sequence goes on along the minus strand of NZ_QKTO01000017.1, from coordinate 25,039 downwards.
GTGGTTCCTAACGGCGGTCTGCGGGCTGGTCGTCCTCTAGATTACCGGCCATGACCGACACCGAGAAGCACAGCCCCGACGCCGGGTCGCCGGCACCCGCGACCGACCCCGCACTGCTGGAGGCGCTGCGCGAGCACGTGCACGGCGCGCTGCCCACGACGATCGCCGACCTGTCGGCCCTGGTGCGGATCCCCTCGGTGTCCTGGTCCGCGTTCGACGCAGCCCACGTGCAGCGGAGCGCCGAAGCGGTGGCCGACCTCGTGCGCTCCACGGGGGTGTTCGACGAGGTCCGCATCGTCCGCTCCGCCGTCGAGGGCGACACCCCGACCGACACCACCGACGCAGACACCGAGCTCGGGCAGCCGGCGGTGCTCGCGGTGCGGCCGGCCCGGAACGGCGCGCCGACCGTCATGCTCTACGCGCACCACGACGTGCAGCCGCAGGGCGACGACGCGCTCTGGGACACGCCGCCGTTCGAACCGACGCTCCGCGGGGACCGCCTGTACGGGCGCGGCGCTTCGGACGACAAGGCCGGCGTGATGACCCACGTCGCCGCCCTCCGCGCCGTGCACGCGCAGTTCGGGGACGACCTGGACGTCGGGATCGTGCTCTTCGTCGAGGGCGAGGAGGAGTTCGGCTCACGCTCGTTCCGCACCTTCCTGCGCGAGCAGCGCGACCACCTCGCCGCCGACGTCATCGTCGTGGCGGACAGCGACAACTGGTCGACCGAGGTGCCGGCGATCACCGTCTCGCTGCGCGGCAACACGACGTTCAGGTTGACGGTCACGACCCTCGAACACGCGAGCCACAGCGGCATGTACGGGGGAGCGGCGCCGGACGCGATGATGCCGATGGTGCGGCTCCTCGCCTCGTTGCACGACGACGACGGGGCGGTCGGGGTCGCGGGTCTCCGTGCTCACGACGCGCCGGTGCCCGAGCGCTCCGAGGATGACTTCGCGGCCGAGGCCGCCCTCGTCGAGGGCGCACGGCCGGTCGGCAGCGGGCCCGTGCTGTCCCGGATGTGGTTCCAGCCGTCGATCACCGTGACGGGCCTCGACGTCCCGAGCGTGGCCAACGCGTCCAACACGCTGCTGCCCACCGTCTCCGCCCGCGTGTCCGTGCGGGTCGCGCCGGGTCAGGCGGCCGCCGATGCGTTCGCCGCCGTGGAGGCCCACCTGCGCAGCCGTGTCCCCTTCGGTGCGCGGATGGACATCACCGAGGTCGACACCGGCGACGGCTTCCTCGTCGACACGTCCGGCTGGGCGGTCCGGGAGGCCCGCACCGCCATGTCCGAGGGCTGGGGTGCCGAGCCGGTGGAGCAGGGCATCGGCGGCTCCATCCCGTTCGTGTCGGACCTGGCCGCCGAGTTCCCGGACGCCCAGATCCTGGTCACCGGCGTCGAGGACCCGGACACCCGTGCCCACAGCCCGAACGAGTCGCAGCACCTCGGCGTGCTGCACCGCGCCGTCCTGTCCGAGGCCGTGCTGCTCGCCCGCCTGCAGGGTCGCGCGTGACACGGGTCCTCCACAGGTCCTGGATCCGGGTCCCGTCGGTCGGGGCGCGTAGAATCGACGCGACGGCCGGTGAAGGTCACCGCCGACGAGGGAGACGCCGATGAGCGACACCATCACGACCGAAGCAGCGACCGACGCCACGTCGCACGGTGTGCTGCTGAGCGACGCGGCTTCGGCGAAGGTCGCCAGCCTGCTCGAGCAGGAGGGCCGCGACGACCTGCGCCTGCGCCTCGCCGTCCAGCCAGGCGGCTGCTCGGGCCTGATCTACCAGCTGTACTTCGACGAGCGGCTCCTCGACGGTGACGCCACGGCGGAGTTCGACGGGGTCGAGGTCGTCGTCGACAAGATGAGCGTGCCCTACCTCGACGGTGCGACGATCGACTTCGAGGACACGATCCAGAAGCAGGGCTTCACCATCGACAACCCGAACGCGCAGGGCAGCTGCGCGTGCGGTGACAGCTTCCACTGATCGCCCGACGATCCGACACGCGAACGGGGAGTGACCGACACGGTCACTCCCCGTTCGCGTTCCCCCGCGGATCCCCGGACCTCGGTGACCAGGGGAAACCGCGCGCTCCGGTCCTCGTTCCGTCCACAACGCGTGTCGGGTGTGCGCTCGGTGTCGACGGCTGCGAGTAGGCTAGGAGTGTTCCAACCAAGCTGGGAGCCACCCATGTGCCGGCCTCGTGCCGACCGCGGTGCTCGTCGACGGGATCCTCGTCGTCACCGGTCGTCCACCGACCGGATCCGGCCCACGTCTTTCCGAGAGGTAACAGTGCGTTCGAATCGCCGTATACGTTGGGCGGCCGTCCCGGTGGCCGTCGGTCTGGTCATCGCACTGGCTGGCTGCTCGCAGCAGCAGCTGAACGGATGGCTCCCCGGCACGGAGGAGACGAAGGACGTCACGAACCACACGAGCCGCATCGTCGGCCTGTGGACGACGAGCTGGATCGTCCTCCTGGCCGTCGGTCTGATCGTGTGGGGCCTCGTCATCTGGGCCGCGATCGTCTACCGCCGTCGGAAGGGCCAGACCGGCCTGCCCGTGCAGATGCGGTACAACATGCCGCTCGAGATCTTCTACACGCTCGTGCCGCTCATCCTCGTGCTCGGCTTCTTCGCCTTCACCGCGAAGGACCAGGAAGCGATCGAGAAGCCGTTCGCGCAGCCGGACGCCACGGTGCACGTCTACGGCAAGCGCTGGGGCTGGGACTTCAACTACATCGACCAGAAGAACCCGAACGACAGCGTCTACTACCAGGGCATCCAGGCCCAGGAAGAAGAGAACGGCGGCGGGGCGATCGACGAGTCGCTGCTCCCGACGCTGTACCTGCCGGTCGGCAAGAAGGTCGAGATCGAGCTCAGCTCGCGCGACGTCAACCACTCGTTCTGGGTCATCGACTTCCTCTACAAGAAGGACATGCTCCCGGGCAAGACGAACTACGAGTACTTCATCCCGGAGAAGGAAGGCACCTTCCAGGGCAAGTGCGCCGAGCTGTGCGGTGAGTACCACTCGCTCATGCTCTTCCAGGTGAAGGTCGTGTCCCAGGCGGAGTACGACGACTACCTCCAGTCCCTCGCGGACGAGGGCAACGTCGGCCTGCTCGGCAACGAGTACGACACCAACACGAACCAGCCGAACAACGAGGCGCCTGCCGAGGCGTCGAGCGACAAGAAGTAAGGGCGCGTCTCAATGACAACGTCATTCGTCGGCCAGGCGACCACCAGGCCTTCGACGCCGGACTTCCAGGCATCGAAGGTCGGCCGCAAGGGCAACATCATCGTCCGGTGGGCCACGTCCACCGACCACAAGACGATCGGGTACATGTACCTGATCACCTCGTTCCTCTACTTCCTGCTCGCCGGCATCATGGCGCTCGTCATCCGTGCGCAGCTGTTCGAGCCGGGGCTCCAGGTCGTGCCGACGAAGGAGCAGTACAACCAGCTCTTCACGATGCACGGCACGATCATGCTGCTGATGTTCGCGACGCCGCTGTTCTCGGGCTTCGCGAACGCGATCATGCCGCTGCAGATCGGTGCACCGGACGTGGCGTTCCCGCGTCTGAACGGCCTGGCCTTCTGGATGTACTTCTTCGGCAGCGCGATCGCCGTCGGTGGCTTCCTCACGCCGCAGGGAGCGGCGTCGTTCGGGTGGTTCGCGTACGCGCCGTTGAGTGACACGACGTTCACCCCAGGGTTGGGCGGGACGTTGTGGGTCTTCGGTCTCGGCATGACCGGCTTCTCGACGATCCTCGGTGCGGTGAACTTCATCACCACGATCATCACGATGCGTGCGCCGGGCATGACGATGTTCCGCATGTCGATCTTCACCTGGAACGTCCTCGTGACGAGCCTCCTCGTGCTGATGGCCTTCCCGGTCCTCGCCGCCGCGCTGTTCGGCCTCGGTCTCGACCGCGTGTTCGACGCGCAGATCTTCAACCCGGCGAACGGTGGAGCACTGCTCTGGCAGCACCTGTTCTGGTTCTTCGGGCACCCCGAGGTGTACATCATCGCGCTGCCGTTCTTCGGCATCGTCTCCGAGGTCTTCCCGGTCTTCAGCCGCAAGCCGATCTTCGGGTACAAGACCCTCGTGTACGCGACCATCACGATCGCGGCCCTGTCGATCACGGTGTGGGCGCACCACATGTACGTCACCGGTGGCGTCCTGCTGCCGTGGTTCTCGCTCATGACGATGCTCATCGCGGTCCCCACCGGCGTGAAGATCTTCAACTGGGTCGGCACCATGTGGCGCGGTTCGGTGACGTTCGAGACGCCGATCCTCTGGGCGATCGGCTTCCTCGTCACCTTCACCTTCGGTGGCCTCACCGGTGTGATCCTGGCCTCGCCGCCGCTCGACTTCCACGTGTCCGACTCGTACTTCGTCGTCGCCCACTTCCACTACGTCGTCTTCGGCACCGTCGTCTTCGCGATGTTCTCCGGCTTCTACTTCTGGTGGCCGAAGTTCACCGGGCAGATGCTCAACGAGCGTCTCGGCAAGATCCACTTCTGGCTGCTCTTCGTCGGGTTCCACACGACGTTCCTCATCCAGCACTGGCTCGGTGTCGTGGGCATGCCCCGTCGCTACGCCACCTACCTGCCGGACGACAACTTCACCTGGATGAACCAGGTCTCGACGGTCGGCTCGATGATCCTCGGCATCTCCTTCCTGCCGTTCATCTTCAACGTCTACGTCACGGCGCGGAACGCGCCGAAGGTCGCCGTCAACGACCCGTGGGGCTACGGCCGCTCGCTCGAGTGGGCGACCTCCTGCCCGCCGCCTCGGCACAACTTCACGTCGATCCCGCGCATCCGATCCGAATCCCCGGCGTTCGACCTGAACCACCCGGAAGCCGGCGTGCCGGTCGGTGTGGGACCCGCGAAGGACGCTCCCGACGCTCCGACCTACGACGCCGCGAAGGGCGAGGTGAAGTAACACGCCATGCGCGCCAACACCAATCTGTTCTGGATCCTGTTCGTCTTCTTCGTGATCGCGGACGCCGCGTACACGATCTGGTCGATCATCTACTACGGCAACATCGAGTGGGTCGGCACCCTGTCGATCGGCCTGACCGGGATCATGTCGGCGTTCATCGCCTTCTACCTGGGCCGCGTCATGTCGGCGCAGGGCGGGGTGCTGCCGGAAGACCGTCAGGACGCGAACATCGAAGACGGCGACGCCGAGCTCGGGCACTTCAGCCCGTGGTCGTGGTGGCCGATCTTCCTCGCCGCCGCCATCGCGGTCTGCTTCCTCGGTGTCGCGGCCGGTCTCTGGATCGTGCCGATCGGGCTCGCGCTCGTCGCGATCACCCTCGTCGGCTGGGTCTACGAGTACTACCGCGGAAACTTCGGGCACTGACCCCACCTCACGCGCTTCGGGCGGCACCATCTCGGTGCCGCCCGAACTGCGTCCGGGGTGAGCCGGGCCTCCCCACGACCGGCCGACACCCCGCTCATCCACATCACCCCCTCTTCGACAACGGTCCGGGAATCACCCGGGCACGATGGGTCTTGGGCACTGAGGACCGCATGCTCGCGGCCTGAGGTCCAGAGGACCGTCCACAAGCGAAAGGAGTCACCTCAGGTGACCGACAAGCGCACCCTCATCATCTTCGGCGCGACGGGCGACCTCGCCTCCCGTCTCCTCCTGCCCGGTCTCGGCACGTTCCTCCAGAGCGGCCGGTCCGTCCCGGTGCAGCTCATCGGTACGGGTCGCAGTGCCCGCAGCGCGGAGCAGTGGAAGGACGTCGTCACGAAGTCGTTCGCGTCGCAGGACGTGACGGGCCCCGAGGTCGACGCGACCATCGAGTCGACGCAGTTCATCCAGGGCGACCCGACCGACCCGGAGCACCTGAAGGCGCTGCTCGCCGCGGCCGACGCCGAGCCGATCCTCTACTTCGCCCTCCCGCCGCAGATCGCTTCGGACATCTGCGAGGCGCTGCAGCACGTCGAGCTCCCCGAGGGCACCACCCTCGCGTTCGAGAAGCCGTTCGGCACCGACGTCGCGTCGGCGGAGGCACTCAACAAGACCGTGCTCGAGCTCGTGCCGGAGGAGCGGGTCCACCGCACCGACCACTTCCTCGGTCGCACGACGGTCCTCAACATCATCGGCCTGCGCTTCGCGAACCGCCTGTTCGAGCCCATCTGGAACGCCGACAACATCGAGAAGGTCGACGTCTTCTACGACGAGACGCTGGGTCTCGAGAACCGCGCGCAGTACTACGACGAGGCCGGCGCGCTCGTCGACATGATCCAGTCGCACCTGCTGCAGATCCTCGCCCTCGTGACGATGGACGCCCCCGCCGCGATCGACTCGGTGGAGTTCCGGTCCTCGCTGGCCCGCGTGCTCCGCTCGACCCGTCTGAAGGGCGACGACGCCACCACCGCCTCGCGCCGTGCCGTCTACACCGCCGGCACGATCGACGGCAAGGACCTCCCCTCCTACCAGGACGAGGACGGCGTGGACGCGTCCCGCGAGACCGAGACGCTCGCCGAGATCGAGGTCGAGGTCGACACCGCCCGCTGGGCAGGCGTCCCCTTCACCCTGCGGTCCGGCAAGGCCCTCGGAGCCAGCCGCAAGGAGGTGCTCATCACCTTCAAGCCGGTCACCCGCCTCCCCTCCGGCCTGTCCGGGCGCCCGAAGGCCGACACGCTGCGCATCGTCCTCAACCCGGACGAGATCGAGCTGTCGGTGTCGGCGAACGGTGGCGGCAACCCGTTCGAGATGGGCCAGGTCACCCTGTCCTCGTCCTTCGACGACGGTGAGCTCACGCCCTACGGCGAGGTGCTCAACGGCATCTTCCACGACGACCCGCTGCTCTCGATCCGCGGCGACGTGGCCGAGCGCTGCTGGGAGATCGTCGAGCCGGTCGTCTCGGCGTGGAAGTCGGGCGCGGTCCCGCTCGAGGAGTACCGGGCGGGTTCGCGCGGCCCGGCCGAGTGGGTGAGCTCGTCCTGACGGCCAGCACCACGGCATGACGGGAGGCCCGGTACCGATCGGTACCGGGCCTCCCGTCTGTTCCGCGCCAGCCGTGCCGAGCCGGACCGGGCCCCGATCGCCGGGCAGGGGAGCGGAAGGCGGTCTCCGATCGTGCGTCGTCGCGGTTCCACGTCACGCCGCGCGCTGCCGTTCCGGTTCCGGAACTCCGCGATCCCGGCCGCCGAGGTTCCGTGGTCGCGGGACCCGCGTGAGCCGACAGGCGGCCATGTCGGCACCGCCGGCACGCCCGCCCCACCGCCTCAGGCGGGGCGACCGGCTCGCTCGCCGGCGCCGGTGACGCTCGCCGTGCCGCCGCTGCGCCGGGCTCTGCGCGTCCGGTGCCCGGCGTCCGCACCCTGCGCACGCGCGATCGCGTCCGCCGCCGTCACGAGCGTCAGGTGCGACAGCGCCTGCGGGGTGTTGCCGATGTGGTGTCCGGTGGCCACGTCGACCTCCTCGGAGAGCATGCCGACGTCGTTCGCGTACCCGACGAGCACGTCCATGAGCCGTTCGGCGTCGGCCAGCCGTCCCGACCCGGCGTACTGCTCGACGAGCCAGAACGAGCACGCCAGGAACGGGTGTTCCGCCCCGCTCAGTCCGTCGAAGCCCGAGGAGGTCCGGTACCGCAGGACGAGGCCGTCCTCGCCGACGCGCAGGTCCTCCTCGATCGCCGCGACGGTGCCGAGCATCCGCGGGTCGTCCGGGCGGCAGTACCCGATCTGCGGCAGGACGAGCAGGCTCGCGTCCACCTCGTCGGTATCGTAGTGCTGCCGGTAGGACCCGCGGTCGGCGTTCCAGGCGTGCTCCTCGATCTCGGCACGGACCTGGTCGCGCAGGGACCGCCAGCGTTCGACCGGTCCCTCGAGCCCGAACTCCTCGCAGGCGGCGACCCCGCGGTCGAAGGCCGCCCAGATCATCGCGCGGGAGTGCGTGAAGTGCCGGCGGGGTCCGCGCATCTCCCAGATGCCGTTGTCCGCGTCCTGCCAGTGCTCCTCGACGTGTGCGAGGAGGGCCCGTTGCAGCGACCACGAGGCACCGCTCTCCTCGACGCCGAGCTCGCGCGCGTCATGGAGCGCGGACAGCACCTCGCCGAACACGTCGCCCTGGTACTGCGTGTACGCGCCGTTGCCGACGCGCACCGGGGTCGATCCGGCGTAGCCCGCCAGGTGCTCGAGGGTCCGTTCCGGCAGCTCGCGCTCACCGGCGATGCCGTACATGATCTGGACGTCGTCCGGGTCGCCGGCGATCGCGCGGAGCAACCAGCCGCGCCAGTCCGCGGCTTCGTCCCGGTAGCCGTGCGCGATGAGGGACGCGAGCGCCATCGACGCGTCGCGGAGCCAGACGAACCGGTAGTCCCAGTTGCGTTCGCCGCCGGGGTCCTCCGGGAGGCTCGTGGTCGCGGCCGCCACGACGCCGCCGGTCTCGGCGTGGGTCATCGCGCGCAGGTACATGAGCGACTTCCGGACCGCGGACGCGTACGGCCCCTCGGCGCGCGTCCGGGAGGTCCAGTCGTGCCACCAGGCGCGCGTCCGGTGCAGCGCGTCGTCGACGTCGAACGGCTCCGGGGGTTCGCGGTGCGACGGGAACCAGGTCAGGGTCGTGTCGAGGACGTCGCCGTCGTGGACCGTGGTCGTGACGACGTGCCGGTGGTCGTCCGCGCGGAACCGGGGCCCACGGACCACGACCGCGTCCGGACCGGCCGTGGCGACGAGGACGGGCTCCTCGTCGTCGCCGACCTGGCGGATCCAGGGGAGGACGTCCCCGTAGCCGAACCGGATGCGGAGCACCTGCTGGACCTCGACGGTGCCGGTGAGCCCGCGTACCCGGCGCACGATCGAGGCACGGTGCTCGTCGACCGGCATGAAGTCCGTCACCTCGACGACGCCGGTCGGGGTCGTCCACACCGTCGAGAGCACGAGGGAGTCGCCGTCGTGTCGTCGGACCGGCGTGGCGGTGCCGTCGGTGGGGCGGAGCGACCACTGCCCGTCGTGCTCGTCGCCGAGCAGTGCGGCGAAGGTGGACGCGCTGTCGAACCGGGGGAGGCACGCCCAGTCGACGTCCCCGTCCCGCGTCACGAGAGCAGCGGTGTGGCAGTCCCCGATGAGGGCGTGGTCCTCGATGCGCTGAGCCATGTGGTCGATCGAACCACCCGACCCCCGAGCGGAGCTGCGCTGAAGGTGCGTTCAGATGACGACCGGCAGGAACTCGGGCGACGGTCGACCGTCCGATCGGCCGGACGACGGACGCGGTCAGTCGACGTCGGCGATCCCGACGCGACCGAGTTCGGTCCACAGGCCGGCCCCGTCCGGTGCGTACACCCAGGGCTTCGTCGAGTCGCGCATCCGCTCCTGCGCTCGGGAACGACCGCCGGCGAGGACGGCCTCGCTCGTGGAGAGCTGCCGGATAGCGACCGCGGCGACGTTGTCCGGGTGCTCGCGGACGAACTCGCCGTACAGCTGCTCGTCGTGCTGGCCGTCGTCGCCGATCAGCAGCCACTGCACGTCCGGGAAGTCCCGGGCGAGACGCCGGAGGTTGTCCTGCTTGTGCTGCTGCCCGCTGCGGAAGAAGCGGTCGTGGGTCGGCCCCCAGTCGGTGAGCAGGAGCGTCCCGGACGGGTACATGTTCCGGGAGAGGAACCGCCCGAGGGTCGGCGCGACGTTCCAGGCACCGGTGGACAGGTACACCGTCGGCGCGCCCGGGTGCTGTGCGAGGACGCGTTCGTACAGGACCGACATCCCGGGGACCGGGCGACGGGCGTGCTCGGTCAGCACGAAGGAGTTCCAGGCCGCGAGCATCGGGCGGGGGAGGCTCGTCACCATGACGGTGTCGTCGATGTCCGAGAGCAGGCCGAAGCGGGTGTCCGGGTGCACCACGAAGACGTCGGCGTCGACGTCGCGCATGCCGCCGGCGGACAGGCGGATCTTCTGCCAGCCCGGCTCGAGGTCGATCGGCACGATCGTGTCGACCACGCCGCCGCGGTCGCTCGTCACGGTGTGCGTCGAGCCACCAGCCGTGATGGTGACCTCGGCGTGGTCGACGGCGACGCTCGTGAAGCTGCGCCACCCGCGGACCCCGGAGTACGACACGTCCGACGCCAGACCCCGGCGGGTGAGGAGCACCCGGCAGAGTACGCGGACCCACCCCGGCGCTCCGTACCCCGTGTACGGGATCACCGTCGGCACCTGACCGCGCTTCCGGGCGTGCTGCTCACGGAACTCCTGCACGGCGTCCTCGATCCGCGCGGCCCGGTGCAGGATCGGCTCGGGGATCGCCGTCTCCCACTGCTGGATGCCCCACGGAGCCTGCTCGCGACGGTCGTGCTCCCGTTCCACGGACCGGGCGTCCCGCTGTGGGGAAGTGCTGGTGTCCCGGGGCGCAGAGGGGTCCGGAGGAGTCGTCTCGGGCATGGCGTCATCATCCCATGCAGGGGTGTCCAGGAGCCCCGCCAGCGCCCGACACCCCGGGAATCGCAGCCAAGACCAAGGCGGTCTCTGTCAGAGTTGCCGTCTCAGTCAACAGCCGCGGTCATCGCGAGAAGGAGAACACGTGCTCGTCACCGAGGTTCCGAACGCTCTGCCAGGGGGATCATCACTGCTCAGGAACGAGCCGGTCCAGGCACGCAGCTCGGCCCGCCTCGCAGGTCTGCTCGACGCCGCAGCGGCGGTGATCGACGAGATCGGGTTCGAGCGCCTGACGACCGCGATGGTCGCCGAGCGTGCCGGCGCGTCCATCGGGACGGTCTACCGGTACTTCCCGGACCGGATCGCCGTGGTCGAGGCGCTCGCGATCCGCTGCACGCAGCGCCTCGCCGCCCGGTTCGTCGACACGCTCGACGCGTCCGGTGCCACGACCTGGCAGGAGGGCTGCGACGCGCTCATCGAGATGACCGCCGAGATGTACCGCACCGAGCCGGGCTTCCGGGCCATCCGCTTCGCGGACATCGACACCACCTCCGGGGACGAGGACGCCGACCGGCTGGCCGCCCTCGGCGGGGCCGTCGGTGTCGTCATGCGCGAACGCTTCGACCTGCCGCAGTCCGAGGCCCTCAGCCGGGCCTGGATCGTGCTCGCCGAGTCGGCGCACGCCGTCCTGGCGCGCGCGCACGTCGACCGTGACAACCCGGACACCGCCCTCATCGACGCGTACCGCGCGATGAGCCGGCCGTACCTGGAGTCGGTGATCCGAGCCTCCTGACCGGTCACGCCCGCCGGTCGCATGCCGGACCGAACCGCGACGCCCGTCCCTCCGAACAGGAGGGGCGGGCGTCGGTGCGTGCGGACCCTGTCCGGACTGCGCGGGAACACCCCCGATGTCCATCAGGCGTCATGCGCCGACACGAGCGGACCGGTATGGGCTCCGACCTGTACTGTCTCCGGAGTCGGGCTACCTCCACCAAGAAGGGCACCCATGATCGAGTTCCGCTCGGTGCGCAAGACCTACCCGGACGGTACGAACGCCGTCGAGTCGTTCGACCTCGTGATCCCCTCGCGGACCACGACGGTGTTCGTCGGATCGAGCGGATGCGGCAAGACCACGCTGCTCCGGATGATCAACCGGATGATCGACCCCACGGCGGGCTCCGTCGAGATCGACGGCGAGGACATCGCCGGCGTCGACCCCGTGCAGCTCCGGCGGCGGATCGGCTACGTCATGCAGAACGCCGGACTGCTGCCGCACCGTAAGGTCGCGGACAACATCGCGACCGTGCCGCTCCTGACCGGGGTGTCGAAGTCGGACGCCCGGGCGCGCGCCCTGGAGCTCATGGACACCGTCGGCCTCGACCGCTCCCTCGCGGACCGCTACCCGTCGCAGCTCTCCGGCGGCCAGCAGCAGCGTGTCGGTGTGGCGCGCGGACTGGCCGTCGACCCGAACATCCTCCTCATGGACGAGCCGTTCGGAGCCGTCGACCCGCTCGTCCGGACCGACCTGCAGGACGAGCTGATCCGACTCCAGCGGGAGCTCGGCAAGACGGTCGTCTTCGTGACCCACGACATCGACGAGGCGTTCAAGCTCGGCGACCAGGTCGTCATCCTGAAGAAGGGCGGCGAGATCGCCCAGCTCGGTACCCCGGCGGAGATCCTGTCCGCACCGGCCGACGACTTCGTCGCCGGCTTCATCGGTGCCGGGCGGGGACGCCGCTCGCTCCGGGTCGAACAGACCCCGACCGGTCCGATCGTCGTGGACGGGGACGGCCGTGCCGCGGGCGTCCTGACCGGTCCCACGGGCGTCGTCGACGCCGCTGCCGCTGTCCGCTCCGAGGCCGGGACGCCCGCCAGCGTCCCGGGTGCTGCGGCGCAGGGTGGGAGCACCCGGTGAAGTGGGTGCTGGCGAACCTCGACACGATCGGGGACGCCACGCTGGCGCACCTGGCCATCGCCCTGCCGCCGATCGTCATCGCGTTCCTGCTGTCGATCCCGATCGGCTGGCTGGTCGTCCGACTCCGTCGTCCCGGCGCACGTCGGCTGAGCAGCGGGCTCGGCGGTGGCATCGTCACCGTCGCCGGCCTGCTCTACGCCGTGCCGTCGCTCCCGCTGTTCATCGCGCTGCCCGGCATCATCGGCACCGGACTGCAGGACCCGGTCAACGTCGTGGTCGGGCTGACGCTGTACGGCCTCGCGCTCATGGTGCGGTCGACCGTGGACGGCCTCGGCTCGGTCGACCCGGACACGGCGTCGGCGGCGACGGCGATGGGCTACTCGGGCGTGCAGCGCTTCTTCCGCGTCGACCTGCCGCTGGCCGGTCCGGTCCTGCTCGCCGGCCTCCGGGTCGTGTCGGTGTCCACCATCTCGCTCACGACCGTCGGCGCGGTCCTCGGCATCCCGAGCCTGGGGTCGCTGTTCACCGACGGCATCGGGCGGAACATCCCGGAGGAGATCCTGGCGGGCATCGTCATGGTCCTCGTCCTCGCATTCGCGATCGACGGGCTGCTCGTGCTGCTCGGACGGATCGTGATGCCGTGGACACGCGCGTCGGTGCCGTCGAAGCGGGCCGTCCGGCGCGTGCTGCAGACCGCGGAGGTCTCGTCGTGATCATCGGACAGGCCTTCGCCTGGGTCCTCGACCCCGCCAACCACCCCGGCCCGAACGGCATCCCCGTCCGGCTCTGGGAACACGTGTGGATCTCGCTCGTCGCCGTGGTCGTCGCCTCGGTGATCGCCGTGCCGGTGGGGTACCTGATCGGGCACACCGGCAGGGCCCGCGGGTTCGCGATCGCGCTCTCCGGCGGGATCCGCGCGCTGCCCACCCTCGGTGTGCTGACGCTGTTCGGTCTGCTGCTCGGCGTGAACCTGCAGGCGCCGCTGCTCGCGCTCGTCATCCTCGCCGTCCCGTCGGTGCTCGCCGGGGCGTACGCGGGCATCGAGTCGGTCGACCCGGTCACCGTCGACGCCGCACGGGCGCAGGGGATGACCGGGTGGCAGGTCCTGACGAAGGTCGAGATCCCCCTCGGTCTCCCACTGCTCATCGGCGGCATCCGTGCGGCCGTGCTGCAGGTCGTCGCGACGGCCACCCTCGCCGCCTACGTCGGTGCCGGTGGCCTCGGTGGCTACGTCTTCCTCGGGCTCAAGACCCAGGACTACGCCATGATGCTCGGCGCCTCCGTCCTCGTGATCGTCCTGGCGATCGCGTTCGAAGTCGTCTTCGCCGTGCTGCAGCGGGCGGTGGTGCCCGCGGGCGTCGCCGAGCGTGCGGCACGGCGGCGCTCGGGATCGCGTGAGCGGCCCCGCAAACCCATCCCGGAAGGAACCCCCTCGTGATCACAGCACCCAAGCTCCGCGCCGGCGTCGCCGCCGCGGTCGCGCTCGGCGTGGCAGCGGCACTCGCCGGCTGCTCGTCCAGCAGCCCGCTCGACAGCGGCTCCAGCGCCCCGTCCGACTCGAAGACCATCGTCATCGGGTCGCAGGCCTACTACTCGAACGAGATCATCGCCGAGCTCTACGCGCAGGTCCTCGAGAAGGACGGCTACACGGTCGAGCGGAACTACCAGATCGGTCAGCGCGAGGTCTACCTGCCGCAGCTGCAGAAGGGCGCGATCGACGTCATGCCGGAGTACAGCGGCAACCTGCTGCAGTACTACGACAAGGACTCGACCGCGAAGAGCGAGTCGGACATCGCCGACGAGCTCGAGTCGGCCCTGCCGGACGGCATCCGCGCGCTCGACGCCGCCGAGGCCACCGACCAGGACAGCTACACCGTCACGAAGGAGTTCTCCGAGGAGAACGACGTGACGAGCCTGGCCGACCTGAAGAACGTCGAGGAGAAGCTGACCGTCGGCGCGAACTCGGAGAACCAGACGCGGCCGTACGGTCCGAAGGGGCTCAAGTCCGTGTACGGCGTCGACGTCGCGTCGAAGGCGATCGAGGACTCGGGCGGAGCGCTGACGGTGAAGGCGCTCAAGGACGGCACCGTCCAGCTCGCCGACATCTACACCGCGGACCCGAGCATCAAGGCGAACGACTTCGTCACGCTCGAGGACCCGGAGAACCTCATCGTGCCGCAGAACGTCACCCCGGTCGTGTCCGACAAGGTCGACGAGAAGGCGGCCGACGCGATCGACGAGGTGAGCGAGGTCCTGACGACCGAAGCGCTCATCGACCTGAACACGAAGAGCACGGTCGACAAGGAGAAGTCCTCGGACATCGCCAAGGAGTTCCTGACGGAGAAGGGTCTCCTCTAGGAGGCGCATCCTCGTTCTCGAAGACAGGCGTCGGGCCTCCAGCCCGGCGCCTGTCGGCGTTCCCGGGAGGGGTGACGACGGGCACAGCTGTTCCGCACGGATGTGCCCCCGCGAGGACATGTGTTCCGCACGGTTGTGCCGTGCAGGAGCCGTGCACATACGTGCAGGCGGAGCCTCTACAACTTGTCGAAGTGGGGCGTCCAGCAGTACCGTCGAAGGGTCCCGACGACGTGACGGCAACGAGCAGAACCCCTTCCACAGGAAGCATCTCAACGTGCACGAACAGCGCGCGGCGATCCCGACGGGCCCGGCCGCATGAACGACCTCCTCGACCCGCTCCTCCTGTCGCGGTGGCAGTTCGGTCTGACGACGATCTACCACTTCCTCTTCGTCCCGCTGACGATCGGCATGGCGGTCGTCGTCGCGGTGTTCCAGACCGCCTGGGTCCGGACCGGTCGCGCGCACTACCTGCAGCTCACCCGCTTCTTCGGGCGGATCTTCCTCATCAACTTCGCGATGGGTGTCGTCACCGGCATCGTGCAGGAGTTCCAGTTCGGCATGAACTGGTCGGACTACTCGCGGTTCGTCGGCGACGTCTTCGGCGCGCCGCTCGCGCTCGAGGGCATCCTGGCCTTCTTCTTCGAGGCGGCCTTCATCGGCATCTGGATCTTCGGCTGGGACCGTCTGCCGAAGAAGCTCCACCTCGCGAGCATCTGGTGCGTCAGTGCGGGCACGATCATGTCGGCCTACTTCATCATCGCCGCGAACGCGTTCATGCAGCACCCGGTCGGCTACGCGCTCAACGAGGCGAAGGGCCGCGCGGAGCTCACCGACATCTGGGCCGTCCTCGGCAACAAGGTCGCCCTCGCGGCCTTCCCGCACACGGTCTTCGCGTGCTTCATGGTCGCCGCCGGCGTGATCATCTCGGTCGCCGCGTACCACCTGTCGCGCAACCAGAACCTCGAGACGATGATGCCGGCGCTCAAGTTCGGACTCTGGACGATGGTCGCGGCCGGCGCGCTCACGGTGCTCACCGGGGACCAGCTCGGCCTGACGATGGTCGAGACGCAGCCGATGAAGATGGCCGCGGCCGAGGCGCTGTACGACACCGCGACCGGCAAGGACGCCTCGTTCTCGGTCTTCACCCTCGGGACCCCCGACGGCGTCCGCGAGCTGTTCTCGATCCGGATCCCGTACCTGCTGTCCTTCCTGTCGACGCACACGTTCAGCGGCACCGTCGAGGGCATCAACGACCTGCAGGCGCAGTACACGCAGGTGTACGGCCCCGGCGACTACAAGCCGGTCATCTGGGTGACCTACTGGTCCTTCCGCTGGATGATCGCCCTCGGCGTCGGTGCCGTGCTGGTCTCGCTGGCCGGGCTCTGGCTCACCCGGAAGGGGCGCTTCCCGCAGCAGCGCTGGATGTGGCGCATCGCGATCTGGGCGGTCCCGCTGCCGATGGCCGCGATGATCGTCGGCTGGGTCTTCACCGAGATGGGCCGCCAGCCGTGGCTCGTGTTCGGGCTGCTGCGGACTGCGGACGGCGTCTCCCCGAACGTGACCGGTCTCGAGGTCCTCATCTCGCTCGTCGTCTTCACACTCATCTACGGGTCCCTCGCGGTCGTCGAGTTCCGCCTCATCAAGAAGGTCGCCCAGGAGGGCCCGGCCGCTCCGGCCGAGGTCGACGAGGAGACGGGCGAGGTCACGCACGAAGTGACGGTGTACTAGGAATGGAAGCTGCCTGAGATGGACCTGCCTGTCATCTGGTTCGCGATCGTCGGACTGTTCTTCGTCGGGTACTTCGTGCTCGACGGGTTCGACTTCGGCGTCGGGATGTCCCTGCCGTTCCTCGGTAAGGACGACACCGACCGCCGCGTGCTCATCAACACCATCGGCCCCGTCTGGGACCTCAACGAGACCTGGGTCATCGTCGCCGGTGCCTGCCTGTTCGCCGCGTTCCCCGAGTGGTACGCGACGATGTTCTCCGGCTTCTACCTGGCGCTGCTGCTCATCCTGGCCGCGCTCATCGCCCGCGGGGTCTCGTTCGAGTACCGGCACCAGGACAAGCACGTCGCGTGGAAGCGCCGCTTCGACCTCATGATCATCGTGGGCAGCGCGGTGCCGTCGTTCCTGTGGGGCGTCGCGTTCGGCAACGTCGTCCGGGGGATCCCGATGGACGCGGGACACAACTACACCGGCACGCTGTTCGACCTGCTCAACCCGTTCGCCCTGCTCACCGGTGCGGCCACGCTCCTGGTGTTCTTCACGCACGGCGTCGTCTTCGTCGCGCTGAAGACCGAGGGGGAGATGCGCGAGCGGGCGATCCGGCTGGCGAAGCGGTCCGGGGTCCTCACGATCGCCGTGGCCGCCGCGTTCCTCGTCACGATGGCGTTCGTCCGCGCCACGCCGGCGTCGCTCGTGCTGTCCGTCGTCGCCGCGGTCGCGCTGGTCGTCGCGGTGCTGTGCGCCGCACGCGGAAGGGAGGGGCGCGCCTTCACGCTCATGGCCGTCACGATCGCCGCGGTCGTCCTGGCCATGTTCACCGCGGTGTTCCCCGACGTCATGCCGGCGTCGAACGACCCGGCGAACAGCCTCACCGTCGCGAACGCCTCCTCCGGCGACTACACGTTGACCGTGATGAGCTGGGTCGCGGTGGTGTTCCTCCCGCTCGTGCTCGCCTACCAGGCGTGGACGTACTGGGTCTTCCGCAAGCGGGTCTCACGCGCCACCGTCGCGCAGGCCGCGCACTGACCAGGAGGCCCGGATGAAGCCACTCGACCCACGCCTGCTCCGGCTGTCCCGCACGGCGCGCGGCTTCGTGCTCGCCGCCGCCGGGACCGGTGCGGTGCGCACCGTCGCCACCATCGGGATCGCGTGGGGCATCGCCGCGGCGGTCACCCAGGTCGTCGACGCGGTGCGGGTCGGGCAGGTGCCGGGCACGTTCCCGGCCACACTCGCGCTCCTCGGCGCGGCGTTCCTGCTCCGGGCCGCCGCGGCGTGGGCCACCGACGACCTGGCCGCGCGGGCGGGAGCGCGCGTCAAGAGCGAACTCCGCACCGCCGTGCTCCGGCGCGCGGCCGACCGGGGCCCCGGGTGGCTCGCCGGTCGCTCGAGCGCCGGGTTCGCCACGACACTCGGTCCCGGTCTCGACGCCCTCGACGCGTACTTCGGCCGGTACCTGCCGCAGCTCGCGCTCACGGCGGTCGCGACCCCGGTCCTCCTGGTCGCGATCGCCCTCGGCGACCTGACGAGCGCCGTCGTCATCGTGTGCGCCATGCCGGTCATCCCGGTCTTCATGGTGCTCATCGGTCTCGCCACCCAGACGCTGCAGCGCCGGCAGGCGGACGCGCTCGCCCGGCTCGGTGGGGCCTTCACCGAGGCGGTCGAGGGCCTGGCGACCCTCAAGGTGTTCGGCCGTGCCCGCCGACAGACCGCACGGATCGGCCGGGTCACCGACGAGTACCGTCGCGGGACCCTGGGCGTGCTCCGGCTGTCGTTCGTCAGCGGGTTCGCGCTCGAACTCGCCGCCAGCCTGTCCATCGCGCTCGTCGCGGTGTCGATCGGCATCCGGCTCGTCGACGGCTCGCTCGGCCTCGGGGCGGCGATGTTCGTGCTCGTCCTCGCGCCCGAGGCGTTCGCCCCGATCCGGCAGGTCGGCGCCGACTTCCACGCGGCGCAGGACGGCGTCGAGGCCTCGCAGGCGGTCCTCGACGTGCTCGACGACGCCGAGCACGACGTGCGGGACGCGGCGGACACCGCGGCACCCGTGACACGGCCGGCCGACTCCGACGCGCTCGTCCTCCGCGGCGTGACCGTGCACCGGCCGGACGTCGTCATCGGCCCCGTCGACCTGACCGCCACTGCCGGCACCGTCGTCGCCCTGACCGGACCGAGCGGTTCCGGCAAGTCGAGCCTCCTCGCCGCACTCCGCGGGGTCCTCCCGCACGAGGGCACGGTCGTCGTCCCCGGCCCGGCCGACGTGCCCGTGCCGGACCGGACCACCTGGGTCGACCAGCGCCCGCGGCTCGTCCGCGGCTCCGTCGCGGAGAACGTGACCCTCTCCGCCACCGGGGACGACGCACAGGTGCGGACCGCGCTCCGTGCGGTGGGGCTGGGAGTGGGCCCGGGCCTCCCGGTCGGCTCCGGCGGTGCCGGACTGTCCGGCGGCCAGGCGCAGCGCGTCGCCGTGGCTCGCGGGCTGTACCGGGCAGCGGCGTCCGCGACGCCCCTGGTGCTGCTCGACGAACCGACGTCCGCGCTCGACGCCGAGGCCGAGGCGCTGGTGGTCGCCGCCGTGCGCCGACTGGCGGACGACGGCGCGGTCGTGGTGGTCGCGAGCCACCGTCCGGCGGTCGTCGCCGCGGCCGACGTCGTCGTGACCGTCACGTCCTCCGGTGCCGCCCCGGTCCGGTCCGCGACGGCGGTGTCCGCGTGAGCGTGCCCGGGACCGCCCGGGAGGCCCGTCCGGCGTCGGTCCTCCGGCTCGCGATGCCCCGTGGTCGCGGCTGGGCGAAGGCGGTCGCCGCCGGCACGCTCAGCGCGCTGTGCGCGGTCGCGCTCCTCGCCGCGAGCGGCTACCTCATCACCCGGGCCGCCGAGCACCCGCCGATCCTGTACCTCACACTCGTCATGGTCGGCGTCCGTGCCTTCGCGCTCGGTCGCGCCGTCCTCCGGTACGTCGACCGCCTGTCCGGCCACGACGCCTCGTTCCGGCAACTCGCCGTCGTGCGCACCGAGATGTACCGGCGACTCGCATCCATCGCGCCGGCCGGACTCGGGTCGTCCGGTCGAGGTGACCTCCTGACCCGGCTGGTCACGGACACCGATCGCCTGCAGGACCTGCCCATCCGGGTCGTCGGCCCCCTCGTCTCGGCCGGGGTCACGGCCCTGCTCTCCGTGGCGGCGGTCGCGTTCGTGTCCCCGCCGGCCGCCCTCGTGCTCCTGCTGGCGCTCGGCGTCGCCGCGCTCGTCGGCACGGTCGTCACGAGCGTCGTCGCGACCCGGTCGGACCGGGAGACCGCTGCGGACCGCGGGCACGTCGCCGACCTCGTCCTCGACACCGTGCGGACGCTCGACGTCTTCGCGGCGTACGGCACCCTCGAGCAACGGCTCGAGCACATCGCACGCCTGGACGACCGCGTCACGCGTGCCGTCCGTCGCCGCGGGGCCGTGGAGTCGCTCGTCGGTGCGCTCGTCGGGCTCGTCGGGGGTGCAGCCGTCCTCGGCGTCCTCGCCGTCGGTGCGCCCGCGGTGGTCTCAGGCGCCCTCGACGGGCCGCTCTGGGCGCTCGCGGTGTTCGTCCCGCTCGCCCTGTTCGAGGTCGTCGGTGTCGTGCCGCTGGCGGTCCTGACCCTGCGCCGGGTGCGCGCCGCCGCGCAGCGTGTCGAGCAGGTCGTGCCCGCCGAGCTGCCCGCCGGCCTGGTGCCGGAGCCGGACGCTGCGGCCCCCGCCGAGGAGCTCGCCGTGCCCGCGACCGTGACCGTCCGTGTCCGCGACCTCTCGGTCCGCTGGCCCGGTGCCGCGGCACCGGCGGTGGACGGGGTGTCGTTCGACCTGGAACCCGGCGAGGTCGTCGTGCTGCGCGGACCGAGCGGCTCGGGCAAGTCGACCCTCGTCGACGCGCTCGTCCGGTTCGTCGACCACACGGGCAGCTACACGCTGGACGGGGTGGAGGCGCGGGCGCTGCACCCCGACGCCGTCCGCGCCCGGGTGGGGCTCATCGAGCAGGACCCCTTCGTGTTCGACCAGTCGGTCCGCCAGAACCTGCTGTTCGCGCGCGAGACCGCCACCGACGACGAGTTGCTCGCGGTGCTCGACCGGGTCGGCCTCGGCGACTGGGTGGCCCGTCGCGGGGGACTCGACGCAGGGGTGGGGGAGCGCGGGACGCTCGTGTCCGGCGGGCAGGCGCACCGGCTGGCGCTCGCGCGGGCGCTCCTGCACGCCTTCCCGGTCCTCGTGCTCGACGAACCGACCGCCGACGTCGACCCCGACCTCGGTGACGCCGTCCTGCGTGACCTGGTGGGCACGGCCCGCGCAGCGGGGCGCACGCTCCTCGTCGTCTCGCACGTGCCGGTGCCGGCCGACCTCGTCGACCGGACCCTCCGGATGGCGGACGGACGCCTGCTCGCGGCGTGAGATCGACGGCGGACGCAGGAGGCGCCTCCCGGCTTGTATCGTTGTGGACCGTGACCATCGAGCAGCACGTCGAGGACCCGCACACCTACGACTTCCGGCGCATCCAGGAGAAGTGGCAGGCACGGTGGGACGAGCTCGGCCTCTTCACCGCCGACCCCGACGACAAGCGCCCGCGCAAGTACATCCTCGAGATGTTCCCGTACCCGTCCGGTGACCTGCACATGGGGCACGCCGAGAACTGGGCGCTCGGCGACTTCGTGGCGCGGTACTGGCGGCAGCAGGGGTTCAACGTGCTGCACCCGATCGGCTGGGACTCCTTCGGCCTGCCCGCCGAGAACGCGGCGATCAAGCGCGGCGTCGACCCGAAGGAGTGGACGTACGCGAACATCGCGCAGCAGAAGGCCTCCTTCAAGCGGTACGCGCCGTCCTTCGACTGGTCGACCGAGATCCACACCTCGGACCCCGAGTACTACAAGTGGAACCAGTGGCTGTTCCTCAAGATGTACGAGAAGGGCCTGGCGTACCGGAAGGACAGCTGGGTCAACTGGGACCCGGTGGACCAGACCGTCCTGGCGAACGAGCAGGTCCTGCCCGACGGCACCTCGGACCGCTCCGGCGCCGTCGTCGTCAAGAAGAAGCTGACGCAGTGGTACTTCAAGATCACGGACTACGCGGACCGGCTGCTCGACGACCTCAACCAGCTCGAGGGTCGCTGGCCGTCGAAGGTCATCGCGATGCAGCGGAACTGGATCGGTCGCTCGGTCGGCGCCGACGTCGACTTCGTGATCGAGGGACGCGACGAGCCCGTCACGGTCTTCACCACCCGTCCGGACACCATCCACGGCGTGACCTTCCTGGTCGTCGCGCCGGACTCCGACCTCGCCGCTGAGCTCGTCGCCGACCCGTCCGTCGACGACGCCACCCGAGCTGCGTTCCAGGAGTACCTCGTCGCCACGCAGAAGGCCTCGGACATCGACCGGCAGAACGCCGACCGTCCGAAGACCGGCGTGCCGCTCGGCCGGTCGGCGATCCACCCGCTCACCGGGGAGCGCCTGCCGCTCTGGGCTGCCGACTACGTCCTCGCCGACTACGGGCACGGAGCCGTCATGGCCGTCCCCGCGCACGACCAGCGCGACCTCGACTTCGCCCGCGCCTTCGACCTGCCCGTCAAGGTGGTCGTCGACACGAACGCCGCCGTGACCGGAGCGGTCCCCGTCATCCCGGAGGGAGCGACGCTCGACGACTTCGACGTCCCCACGCTCGACCCGGTCGCCACCGGGGAAGCCCTGACGGGCGCCGGTCGGATGGTCAACTCCGGGCCGCTCGACGGCATGAGCAAGCAGCACGCCATCACCGCGGCCATCAGCCTGCTCGAGGAGCGCGGCACCGGACGCGCCGCGAAGACCTACCGGCTGCGCGACTGGCTCATCTCCCGCCAGCGGTTCTGGGGCACCCCGATCCCGATCATCCACGGCGAGGACGGCACCCAGTACCCGGTACCCGAGGACCAGCTGCCGGTCGTCCTGCCGGACACCGAGGGCCTCGACCTCAAGCCGAAGGGCACCTCGCCCCTCGGCGGCGCGACCGACTGGGTGAACGTGCCGAACCCGGTCGACGGAACGCCCGCCAAGCGCGACCCCGACACGATGGACACGTTCGTCGACTCGTCGTGGTACTTCCTGCGCTTCCTGTCCCCGCAGGACGAGACGCAGGCGTTCGACCCGGCACTCGTCAACAAGTGGGCGCCGGTGGACCAGTACATCGGCGGTGTCGAGCACGCGATCCTGCACCTGCTCTACGCACGCTTCGTCACGAAGGTCCTGTTCGACCTCGGGTACCTCGACTTCACCGAGCCGTTCTCGGCGCTGCTCAACCAGGGCATGGTGCTCTCCGGCGGCTCGAAGATGTCGAAGTCGAAGGGCGGCGTCTCGCTCGGCGACGAGCTCGATGCGCACGGCGTCGACGCGATCCGCCTGGTGATGGGCTTCGCCGGACCGCCGGAGGACGACATCAACTGGGAGGACGTCTCGCCGGCGGCCTCCGCACGCTTCCTGGCGCGCGCCTACCGCATCGCCGTCGACGTCACCTCGACGCCCGACGCGGTCTGGTCCACGGGCGACCGGAGCGTCCGACAGGCGACGCACCGCTTCCTGGCGGACGCTCCGGGGCTGATGGAGTCGTTCAAGTTCAACGTCGTGATCGCACGACTCATGGACCTGGTGAACGTGACCCGCAAGGCGATCGACAGCGGACCCGGTGCCGCGGACCCCGCCGTGCGTGAAGCTGCGGAGACGATCGCCCTCGGGCTCAGCGTCTTCGCGCCGTACACGGGTGAGGAGATGTGGCAGACGCTGGGTTACGACTCCCCGGTCGCGACGTTCGGCTGGCGGAAGGCCGACCCGACGCTGCTCGTGCAGGAGACCCTGACCGCGGTCGTGCAGGTCAACGGCAAGGTGCGCGACTCGTTCGAGGTGTCGAAGTCGATCGAGGCGGACGAGCTCGAGCAGCTCGCCCGCTCGTCGCATGCGGTGCAGCGGTACATCGGGGACCGGGAGATCGTGAAGGTCATCGTGCGGGCGCCGAAGCTCGTGAACATCGCCATCAAGGGGTAGCGGTCGGGGCATGCCGTACGCCAGGAGTGCCCCCACCGCGTCCGGTGTCGTCGCCGTCGGTGACGGCACCGCGATCGCGTGGGAGGAGTCCGGCAACCCGGACGGCGTCCCGGCCCTCTGGTTGCACGGCGGCCCCGGAGGGTCGCTCGGCAGTGGGTGGTACCGGACGCACTTCGACCCGGCGAAGTACCGGATCATCGGCATCGACCAGCGCGGCAGCGGGAAGAGCCGGCCCCTCGTCGCCGACGCGCGGCACCTGTTGCACGAGCACACCACGCCACGCCTCATCGCCGACATCGAGGCCGTACGACAGCACCTCGGCGTCGAGACGTGGGTCGTGAGCGGGATCTCCTGGGGCACGACGCTCGCACTCGCCTACGCCGAAGCGCACCCGGACCGCGTCCGAGCACTCGCGCTCCTGGCCGTCACCACGACGAGCCGCGACGAGGTCGAGTGGATCACCGAGGGCGTCGGTCGCGTCTTCCCCGCGGAGTGGGACGAGTTCGAGCGGGCCAGTCGCCGTCGTCCGACCGAGCGCGTCGTGGACGCCTACGCACGCCGCCTGGCCGGGGACGATGCCGAGGACCGAGCCGCTGCGGCGCTGGCGTGGGACCGGTGGGAGAGCGTGCACGTCTCGCTCGATGACCCGACCATGCGGAGTCACGGCCACACGGAGCCAGCGCACCGCGAGGGGTTCGCCATGCTCGTCACGCACTACTGGAGCCAGGACGCGTTCCTCCCGGGCGACCGTGCGGTCCTCGCGCGACTCCACCTGATCCGTCACATCCCGGCGGCCCTGGTCCACGGGCGGCGGGACATCAGCGGGCCGGTCGTGACGGCCTGGCGCGTCCACCAGGCGCTCCCCGACAGCACCCTCACGGTCATCGAGGACGAAGGGCACGCCGGGCCTGCCGGGAGCGCAGCGCTCACCTCGGCCCTCGACCGGTTCTGCTGACGCCCGCGGTACTGGTCCTGTCCGCACGCTCGGTCGGGTTGCCCCGCCACGCGCCGCCCTCAGCACGACGCTCGACACGATCGCGATGGGACGACGATGCTGCGTCCGTCGCTCCGTCGCTCCGTCGCTCCGTCGCTCCGTCGTTCCGTCGTTCCGTCGTTCCGTCGTTCCGTCGTTCCGTCGTTCCGTCGTTCCGTCGTTCCGTCGCTCCGTCGACCCGCGTGGACGCCGGCCCTGACCCGGCGTAGGACCGTGTGTGCCCGGGGGACCAGGACGGGCGCTCGGGCCGCAGGTCCGTCTGAGCGTTCCCGGCGTGGGCGTCCCGCCGAGCACCTCCCTCCACTTCTGATCAGAGGCGGCGCTCGTCCACAGGTCGCCCTGCGCGGCCTGATCCGCGGACCGCGCTCCGTAGCGTTCCGGTATGTCCCGCTTCGCGCTCTCGCCCCGTGCCGCCCTGGTGCTCGTCGGCGTCGTGGTGCTGGTCGCGATCGGCGTGGTGTGGTCGGGCGGGGGCTCCGATGGCGCAGGCAGCGTCGGGACGGGCGTGACGGTGGTGTCGGGCGCGCCGACGGTGGCCGCGCCCGGCGGCGGCGGACGTGACGGTGCGGGTCCAGCCGGGGCTGCGCCGGAGCCGGACGTGCGAGCCTCGGGCCTGTCTCTTATACACATCTCCGAG
>NZ_QKTO01000016.1 GCF_003234855.1 Curtobacterium sp. MCBD17_032 | reverse complement strand
GAGAGGGAAACGCCCGGTCACATTCCGAACCCGGAAGCTAAGCCTCTCAGCGCCGATGGTACTGCAAGGGGGACCTTGTGGGAGAGTAGGACGCCGCCGGACTCCTTTTCAATGATCGAGCCCCTGACCGGGGTGAGTAGCAATGCTCATCCCGGTCAGGGGCTCTTTCGCGTACTCAGACGCGGTTTAGCTCGTTCGTGGCCGCGGTACAGGCGGCTGAACGCCCGGCACCGGACTCCGGGTAGACGGGAGACATGAAGGTCGTCGGAATAGAAACGTTCGGGGGGCCCCGCGCCCTCGCGGTCCACGAGGTCCCGGAGGTGCACGCCGGCGCTGGTTCGGTCCGCATCGCCGTCCGGGCGTTCGCGGTCAACCCCACGGACACCGGTGTGCGGTCGGGGGAGCGGGACAGCTCGAAGGCTTCCGCCCCGTACGCGCCGGGCATGGACGCCGCTGGTGTGATCGACGAGGTCGGCCCGGACGTCGAGGGGTGGTCGGTCGGTGACGAGGTGATGGCGATCGCGCTGCCGCTCAGCGGGCACGGCGGCGCGTACGTCGAGTACCTCGTCGCCCCGGTCGGGTCGTTCACGCGGATCCCGCGCGGCACCACGATCGAGGAAGCGTCGACCGTCCCGATGAACGGGCTCACCGCCATGCAGATGCTCGAGCTCGCCGGGCTCGAGCGCGGTCAGACCCTCGCCGTCACCGGCGCCGCCGGTCTGCTCGGCAACTACGTCGTCCAACTCGCCGAGGCTGCGGGCATCACCGTGATCGCGGACAGCTCCGAGAAGGACCAGCCACTCGTCCGGTCGCTCGGCCCCGACCACGTCGTGCCTCGCGGAGACGAGTTCGCCGCGTCCGTCCGGGCGATCGCGCCCGAGGGCGTCGACGCGCTGTTCGACTGCGCCCTGCAGCGTGAGGGGGTCGTCCCGGCGCTCCGCGATGGTGGCGCGTTCGTGGACGTGCGCGGGTGGGAGGGGAACGGTGCTCCCGGCATCCGCTTCGAGCGCGTGTTCGTGTTCAGCGAGTACCGGTCCTTCGACAAGCTCGAACGACTCCGCCACGGTGTCGAGGGCGGCACGATCGTGCCCCGGGTGGCCGAGGTCCTGCCGGCAGAGCGGGCGCCGGAGGCGCACGAACGGCTCGAGGCCGGTGG
The DNA here is from genome assembly GCF_003234855.1 of Curtobacterium sp. MCBD17_032. Classification (GTDB taxonomy): domain Bacteria; phylum Actinomycetota; class Actinomycetes; order Actinomycetales; family Microbacteriaceae; genus Curtobacterium. Next base: position 61,312 of record NZ_QKTO01000016.1, on the reverse strand, counting down.
GACGCGCGGACGCTTCGTCCTCACCTGGTGACGCAACTGAGGTGACCACATGACGGACGGGAGGCTCGGCACCATCTGGTGTCGGGCCTCCCGTCCGTCGCGTGCGCGCCAGCGCGACGGGAGACCGCCGGCGGCGGACGCGGTTGACACGCGCGAGGCGTTTGCCGCAGCGTGCTGCGATCTGGCCCGTGCCGGTCCGGCCACGACGGGCCACGTGCGATGCGGTGCCAGCGGTCGAGTGCTGCCTCGATCGAGTCGGCAGCGGCCTGGACGTCGTCGTGCTCCCAGACGCGGATGACCTTCCAACCCTCGCTGCGGAGGACGGCGTCGTGCCAGGCATCGCGTTGCCGGTTCGCGAGCAGCTTGCGCCGCCACAGCTCGGCGTTGGCCTTGGGTAGGTGAGCGTGCTCCTCGCACCAGTGCCAGAAGCAGCCGTCGACGAACACCGCGACGCGCGCGCGAGGGAAGACGAGGTCGGCCCGCGCCCGGGTCCGGATGCTGATCCGGCGGTCGACGAAGAACCGTCGGCCGCGGGCGTGGAGCGTGCGGCGCAGGGCGAGCTCCGGCGCGGTGTCCCGGCGGCCGAAACGGGCCATGTGCCGGCTGCGCTCCTCGTCGGCGTCCCAGTGCTGCATGCGATGACGGTAGCGAGGGGGCCCCGCCGGACGAGACCGGACCGAGGGACCTGTGGAGAACCCAGAGCCGTCAGCGGCTGGGGAGCCAGATGGCGACACCGCCGCCAGGGAGCCCGATCAGCCGTGACCCTGCCGCGGTGTGGACGTGCCACGACTCGTACTCGGGGTCGGTGCCGACGGTGAGGAACGTGCCGCCGACGAACCCGATCACCAGGACGTCGGAGTCGACCCGGGCGCGGTCCACGGTGTCGTGCAGCAGGCGGAGGGCGCCTCCGAGGGAGTCGTGGTCCTCCGGGTCGTGGACGGTCACGGAGCCGTCGGCGAGCGTCAGGGTGAACGGGGTCTCGATCGACACCGATGTGCCGGTCGAGAAGCGCAGGTCGAGCTGGTGACTGATCGTGATCGCGTCGAGGGTCGCTCCGACGAGGTCGAGCGGGACGTCGGCAGCGGTCACGTCCGGTCCGTGATGGGGCTCACCCCTCGAGTTCGGCGCGGAGGTACGGGGCGGTGCGGCTCTCCGTCGAGGCAGCGACCTCGGCCGGGGTGCCCGCCGCCACGACTCGGCCGCCGGCGTCGCCGCCGCCCGGGCCCATGTCGATGACGTGGTCGGCGGCCGCGACGACGGACATCGCGTGCTCGACCACGACGACCGTGTTGCCCGCGTCGGTCAAGCGGGACAGCTGCTCGGTGAGGCGCTCGACGTCGGCCGGGTGGAGGCCCGTGGTCGGCTCGTCCAGCAGGTACAGCGTGTGGCCGGCACGGGCGCGTTGGAGTTCGGTCGCGAGCTTGATGCGCTGTGCCTCGCCGCCGGACAACTCCGGTGCGGGCTGTCCGAGTCGGAGGTAGCCGAGGCCGACCTGCTGCAGGGCGTCCAAAGCACGTGCGGCGGCGGGGAGGTCGGCGAGGAACGGTGTGGCCGAGTCCACGGTCATGCCGAGGACGTCGGCGATCGTCGCGCCGTCGAGGCGGACCTCGAGCGTCTCGTCGTTGTAGCGGGAGCCGTGGCACTCCGGGCACGGCGCCCAACTGCCCGGCAGGAACAGCAGCTCGACGGACACCGAGCCCTCGCCCTGGCACACCTCGCACCGTCCGCCGACGACGTTGAACGAGAACCGTCCGGCCGTCCACCCGCGGGCCTTCGCGTCGTCGGTCGCCGCGAATGCCGCGCGCACCGCGTCGAACAGGCCCGTGTAGGTGGCGAGGTTCGAGCGGGGTGTGCGGCCGATGGGCTTCTGGTCGACCTCGACCACGCGGCTGACCAGCGGATGGTCGGCGGCCTGCTCCGCGAGGACGCCGCCGACCAGCGACGACTTGCCGGAGCCGGACACCCCGGTGACCGCGGTGAGCACGCCGAGCGGCACGTCGACGTCGAGACCGCGGAGGTTGTGCTGTATGACGCCCCGCAGTTCCAGGGTGCCGATCCGTTGCCGAGGAGGGCGGGCCTCCAGGCCGGAGGCACGTGGCTGCAGGAAGCGGCGGGTGACCGACGCCTCGACGTCGGCGAGGCCGTCGACCGGGCCGCTGTAGAGGACGGTGCCGCCGGCGGAGCCGGCACCGGGGCCGACGTCGACGATCCAGTCCGCCTGTCGGACGATGCGCATGTCGTGCTCGACGACGAAGACGCTGTTGCCGCTCGCGCGGAGGTCCTCGAGCACCTGGACGAGCGGCTCGGCGTCGGCCGGGTGGAGGCCCGCGCTCGGCTCGTCGAGGACGTAGACGACGCCGAACAGGCCGCTCCGCAGCTGCGTCGCGATGCGGAGGCGCTGCATCTCCCCTGGGGAGAGCGTCGGGGTGGCGCGATCGAGGCTGAGGTAGCCGAGGCCGAGTCCGGTGAGCACCTCCACCCGGCCGAGGAGGTCACGCGCGATGGTCACGGCGACCTCGGTGCGCTCACCCGACGACGTGCGGGACATGGCCGCCGTGGCGTCGGTCAGCTCCGCGGTCGGCCGGAGCAGCTCGGCGACGCCGGACAGCGGCAGGGCGTTGAGTTCGGCGATCGTCCGGCCGCCGAACGTGACCGCGAGGGCCGCTCGGGTCAGCCCGGTGCCGCCGCAGAGCGAACACGGACCGGACTCGACGAACTGCAGGACCTTGTTGCGCTGCGTCTCGCTCTGCGAATCGGCGAGGGTGTGCAGCACGAACTGGCGGGCGCTCCAGAACTTCCCCTTGTAGGGCTTCGCGACGCGGTCCCGTTTCGGGTGCACCTCGACGACCGGCTGCTCCTCGGTGAAGAGGAGCCAGTCGCGGTCCTCCTGCGGCAGCTCGCGCCACGGCCGCTCGATGTCGTAGCCGAGGCCGGCCGTCACGTCGCGGAGGTTCTTCCCTTGCCACGCGCCCGGCCAGGCCGTGATCGCCCCGTCGCGATGCTCAGCGACGGGTCGCGGACGGCGGAGGCCTCGGTCACCTCGTGTGCGATGCCGAAGCCGTGGCAGCGTGGGCAGGCCCCGGCGACCGTGTTCGGGGAGAACGAGTCCGAGTACAGCTGCTCGGCGCCCTCCGGGTAGGTGCCGGCGCGGGAGTAGAGCATCCGGGTCGAGTTGCTCAGCGTCGTCAGCGTGCCGACGGTCGACCGGGAGCTCGGGGCACCGCGGCGCTGCTGCAGGGCGACGGCCGGCGGGAGGCCCGTGATCGAGTCGACGTGCGGGGTCGAGCCCTGCGCGATGAGCCGGCGGGCGTACGGGGCGACGGACTCGAGGAAGCGGCGCTGGGCCTCGGCGAAGACCGTGCCGAAGGCGAGGCTCGACTTGCCGGAGCCGGAGATGCCGGTGAAGGCGACGATGCGGTCGCGGGGAATGTCGACGTCGACGTCGCGGAGGTTGTTCTCGCGGGCGCCGCGGACGCGGATGAAGTCGTCGCGCGTGGTGTCGTCCGCGCCGGCAGCGGTGCCGGGACCGGCGGTGGCGCCGGGACGGGCGGTGACTTCGCGGCCGGCAGCGGCGTCGAGGACCGCGATCTCGTCAGGAGCGGTGGTCGAGGTGCGGGTCGTGCGGGGAGCGGGCATCCGTTCGAGCCTAGGCGGGTTGATGCGGGGCGGTGATGGGGCGGGCCCGGCCCTGTCGGGTCGCTCTAGCATCGGAGACATGACCAGCGACGTGAAGCCCGGCCGGTACCGCCACTTCAAGGGCGGGGAGTACGAGGTCGTGCTCGTCGCGAAGGACGTCGAGACCGAGGATCCGGTGGTCGTGTACCAGGCGCTGTACGGGGAGCGGGGGCACTGGGTGCGGTCCCTGACGGACTTCACGGCGCACGTCTCGCGTGACGGGTACGAGGGGCCGCGGTTCGTGCCGATCGGGTAGAGCGATCGGAGACGCGACCCGCGGAGCGTACCCGACGAGGGTCCGCAGAAATGGGGACTAGCAAGCACCGGCTGTCATGTGGAGTATCAGTTCCAGCGGGAAGGGCCCGCCGGAAAGGACCTCATGAAGAAGCAGATCACGCTCACAGCCGTCGGCGTCGGACTCGTCACGTGCCTTGTCTGCCAGCCCATCGCGGCGACGGCGGCCAGCACGCCCACGTACGCCGTGCCGAGCTCGTCCGACCGCGCTGCACGATCCCACGGCTTGAGCTCGGTGGAGTGGGGTGCCCTTGCTCGGCAGGCGGAAGCCGTCGGAGACACGGCAGGAGCGTCAGCCTCACGAGCGATGGCTGCACGGAGCACCTCCACCGCCACTGCCAGCGGCGGTGAGCGCAACATCTGGTCGACTCTGGCCAAGAAGGCGCTCCTGCAGGTGCTCCGTTACGGCATCAACAAGGTGCCCGCAGCGATCCGTCCGTACGTGAGCAAGATCATCGGGGTCGTCGAGGACCTCGAGCAGTTCCAGCAAGCGGCGGTCGTCACCGCGCTCGTCCACGCCGGTGTCCCCGCAGACGTAGCCGCGGCCACAGCGCATTGGATCGTCGTATTCCTCGGGCTCTGAACCGATGGGCCCGAAGTCATCCCTTCCGCCGCTCGGCTCCGGCGGGAAACTGGTCCTCATCGCGTTCCTCGGGGCCTCGGTCTTCGTCGTCACCGCTCCGTTGGTGATCGGTGTGGCTTCGGTGGCGCTCATCCCCGTCCTCGGCGGTCTCCGAGCGGGAGTGTCGCCGGTCACCGTCGCGGGATGGTTGATGGTCACGGTGGTGCTGGCGATCTGGTTCGGAGGTCCGCTCGAACGGGTCTCGAGGCGGCCGTTCGGCAGCTGCCACTGGGCAGGGGCCATCGCAGCGGAGGCCACGTCGCTCGCCTTCCTGTGGTTGCTGCTCCTGCCGATCCTGGCCAGCGGATGGTCTGCGTTGCTGGCCGCCAGCATCGGTGTCGTCCTCTACAAGTGCGCGGAACCGCTCCTCGACCGGTGGGCGCGCGAGGAGCGTGCTGACGGCGAGAGGTGACCGGGCGACCGAGTTCGCCGGGACGAGATGGGACGGACGGACGGACGGACGGGAGGCGCGGTGCGGGCGGGTGCTGTGCCTCCCGTCCAATGCCTGCGGACGGGAGGCAGGTGGCGGGCTGGCGGCGCGCCTCCCGGTCGGTCGGTACGGTGGGTGCGGGGAACGGGGGATGGATGGTCGACGACAACGTGTGGTCGCCGCCGAGGCGGCGGAACGGCATCCGGTGGATCGTGGCGAGTGGGGTGCTGCTGCCCGCCGGGTGGATCGCGTGGCTGCTCGTCGCGCTCGACGGGTACAGCGGTGCCGGGAACTCGACGCACTCGCTCGCGGCGCAGACGACGGGGAGCATCTTCGTCACGGTCGTGTGTGCGGGTGTGCCGCTGACGGGCGTGGTCGTGCTGCTGGTGCAGCGTCGGCGGAACCGGTCGGTCACGCTCGTCGGGCCGGTGGCGTGCGCGGTGTTTGCCGTCCTCGCGGCGGGGACGCTCGGGTACCCGACGGTGGGGGTGGCCGAGACCTCCGCTGCGGATGCGGAGCGCCGTGCGCAGCCGCTCACCGCGCTCGAGACGAGCAGGACGCAGGCGGAGGCGGAGCAGGACCTCGCGGCGGTCGGGGAGCGCGCGGTGCGCGCGCTGGGGGAGGACGTCCGCCCCGGGGACGTCGAACAGTTCACGCGCGGATGCCCGCTGTCGAACCTGCAGCGGGGCACGGAGTACACGTGGCGGTGGCAGGTGCCCTCGGACCCGGAGGACGAGCAGCAGACCGACGCGGAGCGGGAGGCCGATCAGCTGCCGGACGACGAGGTCGACCGGCGGCTGGCTCCGGTCCGCCAGGTGTTCCGCGATGCGGGGCTCCGGGACACCGACCCGCACGGCTGGCACATCCGCGCGCTCGGAGACGATTGGCTCGCGGAAGCGAACGCGAGCGTGACCAAGGAGTCGGGCGACGTGATGGTGGAGACGACCTGTCTGGCGGGAGGGCCCGGCGACGGGTACGACGATGAGTGAGCCGGACGTGACCGCGCTCCCGGGTCGGGGGTCGACCAGCGTGTGGGTCGCGCTCGCGGTGGCGGCAGCGTGCACCGTGTACGAACTGCTCGCCGGCGCGCTCGTGGAGTCAACGGGGCTCGGGTTCGTGCCGCTGCTGTTGGTCGTGCCGCTGTACCTCGTGGCGATCCTGCTGCTCGTGTGGGTCGGGCAGCAGGGTGTCCGGGCGGCGAGGACACTGGCGATCGCCGTGGGGATCGTGCTCGCGGTGTCGCTGCCGATCGCGGTGATCGTGGCGATCAGGACGTGGAACTGAGTCGAGGGGGAAGCATGGCGGAGGACGACGAGACCGCGGGCGGCGGTGCGCCGCAACACCGGCACCGCACGCACGGCGGCGGCTGGATCGCGGGTGGCATCGTCGCGCTGTTCGTCGGCTGGTGGTTGGCACTGGCGTCGATCCTGTCGACCGCAGGACCGTGGTCGAGCCGCTGGTCGGACGGGGGCATGATGCTCGCCTACGCGATCGCTGCAGCGCTCGGGTTCGGGGTACCGCTCTGCGGCTTCGTGAGTCTTCGTCGAGAGGCGCGTGCCGGCCGTTCGGTCAGCCTCGTCGGTCCGACCGGGTGTCTGCTCCTCATGGCGCTCGGAGGCGTCACGCTCCTGCCGCTGCCCTTCAGCCAGGGGGTGTCCATGGCGTCCGACGCTGCTGAGCGTGCGCAGCCCCCGACCGACGGGGAGACGGCCCGGACGATCCCGGAGGCGCAGGAGGAGTTGCGCGTGCTCGGCGACCGTGTCGTCGCGTCGATGGGCCGGGACAGCTCGGCTCCGGCGGCGGACGTCGAGACAGACTCCTGCCGATTGGACAACCACGACACGGGCACGATGGTCCGCTACTCGTGGTGGTACGACGGCGGATCAGCCTCGGCGTCCCCGTCCCCGTCTGGAGCGGCGTCCGACGCCGAAGGTACCCGGATGAGCGAGCCCGCACTCCGTCTGCTGCAGGACGAGGGCTACGAGCTGTACCAGCGGTACGACGGTGGTGGCGGCTACCTCTTCGTGCCGGACGACTGGCACGGCGGGGCGATGATCGGGCAGCGCGCCGAGGACGTCTTGCTGGAGAGCGGATGTCTGGTCGACCCGAACGCGGTCGACGAGGAGTGAGCCGCTCAGCCCGCGGTTGATCGTGTTCGCTCGTGCAACGTGCGCTGGATGTGCTCGGTCCGCCGCGGGGAGAGCGAAGGCGTTGCAGGTCGAGGGGCGACGCTCCGTGCCGATCGTGGACTGGAGCCTTGATCACGGCCAGGACGACGCCGTGGCCGCAGGGTCAGGGGAGGAGGCCCAGCTCCATCGCGCGGGTCACGGCACGAGTGCGGTCGTTGACGCCGAGCTTCTCGAAGACGTGGCCGAGGTGGGTCTTCACCGTGGTCTCGCTGAGGAACAGGACGCGGCCGATCGCCGGGTTGCTGTTGCCCTGCGCGACGAGGCGCAGGACGTCGAGTTCGCGCGGTGTCAAGGACGGGCCCGTCGGTGCGGCGCCGACAGCACGGCGGACCAGGGCGGCAGCCGCTGACGGGGCGAGGGCGGTCTCACCCCGGGCGGTGGCGCGGACGCCGGCGAGGATCTCGGACTCTGGGGCTGCCTTCAGCAGGTAGCCCGTCGCGCCGGCCTCGATCGCGGCCAGGATCTGGTCGTCGGACTCGTACGTGGTGAGGATGAGGACGCGGACGTCGGGTGCCGCGGCGAGGATCTCGGCGGTCGCCGCGTCGCCGTCGAGTACCGGCATCCGGAGGTCCATGAGGACCACGTCGGGACGCTCGGCCAGCACGAGGGACACCGCTGCTGCGCCGTCCGCGACCTGACCGACGACGTCGATGTCGTCGGCGGCCTGCAGGAGCGCGACAATCCCTGACCGGACGATGGGGTGGTCGTCCGCGACGACGACGCGGATCACTGGGTGACCGCCGTTGCAGAGCCGAGGTCTCGCGCCGCTCCGCTTCGCATGTCCGGTTCGGTCGCGGGCTCGCTCGATCCGCCCTGCACGGGTGCGGCGGTCGGGAGGGTCGCCGTCACGACCGTGCCACGCCCGGGTGCGCTGTCGATCGTGCAGGTGCCGCCGGCGAGGGCAAGCCGGTCGCGCAGACCACGCAGGCCGTGACCGGCGGACGGGACGGCGGGATCGAAGCCGACGCCGTCGTCGATCACCCGCAGAACGGTCTGCTCGGGCTCGTGGAGCAGCTCGACCCGCACCGAGGCGGAGGCCGCGTGCGCGCGGACGTTGGCGAGGGTCTCCTGGGCGACGCGCAACAGCACGACCTGCGCGTCGCGGTCGAGCGCGATCTCTGCTGCGACGACGGCGACGGGCGTGCCGGTCTCGCGGGTGTGGCGCTCGCCGAGGCGGTGCAGCGCTCCAGCGAGGCTGTCGTGGGTGGCGCCGGCAGCGCCGGCAGCGACGAGGACGCGGGACTCTTCAAGGGCGGCACGGGCGGACTCCTCGAGGATCGTGAGCTGTTCCTCGAGGGCGTCGGGGCGGTCGTCGGCGAGGTCGTTCCGTGCCCGCTCGGTGAGCATGACGATGCCGGCGAGGTTCTGCGCGACGGTGTCGTGGATCTCGCGGGCCAGGCGCTAGCGTTCGCTCGCGATGCCCGCGGCACGGTTCGCATCGGCGAGGGAGTCCTGCGTGGCATGGAGCTCGACGAGCAGTTGGCGGCGTTCTTCAGCGAGGGTGGCGACCCGGGTCATCCAGATGCCGATCGCGCAGGAGCCGACGACGCTGACGACCTCGATGAGGAGCGTGCCGGCCAGGGAATCGGGGCCGCCGGAGACCTGCAGGCCGATCCCGCTCGCGAGACCGACCACCGCCGTGAGGGCGACGGCGATCCGCACGCGTTCGACCTGCGTCCACACGAGCGGGAACACGATGCACTGCACGAAGGCCGTGGTCGGTACGACGGCAGGGAGCACGAACGCGGCCGCGATCGCGATCGGCAGGAACGCAGCTGCTGCCCGCGGACGGTCATACCCGCGCCGGCCGTACACGACGTACGCCACGGTGAGGACCGCCAGCGCAGCGAACGCCGGCCAGCGGGCCGGCCACGGCGACCGCGCGGCGACCGCGATGACACCGGTCAGCACGACCGTGCCCGAGAAGAACGCATGCAGCCAGACGCTGTTGCGCGTCCGGGGCTGCGTGTCGGTCATGGCGACAGCCTCCCATGCCTCCGGCTGTCGAAGCGGGTTGTCCACAGCCCTGCTGGCCGCCATCGTCAGCCGTCCTTCCGGTTCCACCGGAACGTCAGCGCGCAGACGACCAGGCCGAGGACCAGCCACGCTGCCAGGACGAGGGCTCCGAGGCCGAGTTGCCACGAGCCTCCCGGCTCGGCGGACGCGAACGCGTCCGGCAGGAAGACGGACCGCATGCCGGAGGCCATCCACCGGAGCGGGAACGCGCTCGCGATGCCCTGCAACCAGTCGGGCAGCTGCATGAAGGGCAGGTAGACGCCCGAGATGAACTGCAGCACCAGGACGATGGGGACGATCGTGGCGGTGGCGCGTCGACCCTCGCGGGGGAGCGCGGAGATCGCGATCCCGAGGACGCTGCTGGTCGCGATGCCGAGGAGGAACACGCCGGCGAAGGTGCCCCAGCGGCTCGCGTCCGTCGGGAGTGTCACCCCGAACAGGAGGCTCGACACGGCCAGCAGGATCGCCGTCTGCACCAGCGTGGTCACCAGGACCATGCCGATCTTGCCGATGAAGTAGGACAGGACGGGGAGGGGTGTCCCGCCGAGGCGCTTCAGAGTGCCGTCGCTGCGCTCGCCGGCGATGTCGACGCCGAGCGCTTGCGTGCCGGAGAGGAGGATGCCCGTCGCGACGAGGCCGGGAAGGTAGTACGTGGCGTAGTCGACGCTCGCCGTCCCGGCCTGGATGTCGCTCGAGCTGGCGAACGCGACCGAGAACAGCGCGAGCATGACGACGGGGAACAGGAACGTGAAGAAGACGGAGTCTGGGGCGCGGAAGTAGGAGCGAATCTCGTAGGTGATGCGGGCGGTACCGAGGGTCAGGGTGTTCGGGATCGTCGTCATGGTTCAGGCCACCATCTCGAGGTAGACGTCCTCGAGGGACGGACGGATGACTTCCAGGTCGTGCATCGGAGTGGCCGTGCTCCGGATGCGGTCCTGCGGGTGGTCGGTGCGTTCCTCGTGCTGGGTGCCGTCGGCGTCGCGCCAGCGGATGCGGGGACGTCGGGCGTCCGGCCCGCCGAGCTCGTCGATCGGTGCCAGTGCTCGGAGTTCACCGTTCGCGATGACGGCGGCTCGGTCGGCGAGGTGCGCGGCCTCGTCGAGGTAGTGCGTCGTCAGGAGGACCGTGGTGCCCTCGCGCTTGATGCCGTTGACGAGGTCCCAGAACCGGCGACGGGCCTCCGGGTCGAAGCCCGTCGTCGGTTCGTCGAGGAACAGGACCTCTGGCCGGCCGATCACGCCGAGAGCGACGTCGACGCGACGGCGCTGCCCACCGGACAGGCGGCTGACCCGGGTGTTGCGCTGGGCCTCCAGGTCGGTCGCGGTGAGGAGCTCCTCGGTGCTGCGGCTGCGGGGGTAGAGCGAGCCGAAGTGGGTGAGCTGCTCGGCGACGGTGACGTTCGGGGACTCGGAACTGGTCTGCAGGACGATGCCGATGCGGGCCTTGTGCTCGCGCGTCGGGCGGCCTGGGTCGGTGCCGAGGACGCGGACCTGGCCGGAGGTGCGGGAGCGGAAGCCCTCGAGGATCTCTACCGTCGTCGACTTGCCGGCGCCGTTCGGGCCGAGGAGGGCGACGGTCTCGCCGCGGGCGATCGTGAGGGAGAGGTCGGAGACGGCGGTGTGGCCGGTGGGGTAGCGCTTGGTGAGGTTGCGGACCTCGATGGCGGGGGTGTCGGGCATGGGTCCAGCCTCGCGGGAGGGCAGGGCTGGGGGATCGGGGGAGCGGGTGGAGACGGGTCCTCCGATCGGAGGATGTTTCCGTACGACATCGCGGACCATCGCCTCCAGGCGTCCCCGAGAGCCTCCGTGCTGGGTTGGAGCGGGAGGTGAGTGAGATCGCTCCTGACCACCTGCAACTGGCCCGAGTCCCGCGTAGCGCCAAATACGACTTTGGTCGTTAGGGGCTCGAAGGCGAACCATCCCGCGTCGTACATGCGGTGGTGATTACTGCAGAGCGGCAGGCCGTTTCGGGCATCGTCGGAGCCCTGCAGCGCCTTTGCGCGGATGTGGGCTGCTTCGATGACCGGCTCTGCGTCGAGGTCGCACACGGCGCAACGAGCGCCGTAGCGCTGCAGGACCGCGAACGCGAATCGCGCTTGATTCGGCCTTGCCTTGCGTCGCTGCCATCGAGTCTCGACGTCATCTACGACAAGTTCGAACTCGTTGTCCTCATTGGTCTTGGGCTCCGGCGGCAGCGGATCGTCATCTAGGAACGTGATTAGTGCGGAGCCACGTATAAGGTCGACACTCTCGACGACCGCACGACGAACCGACCGGGACGCCGGTCGCGCAGCCGGGAGGATCGCGAACACCGGCATTGCCAGTTCGTAGGCACGGACGGTTGCTGCGATCTCCGCCTGATCCCGACCTTCGCGGGTCGTCCGTGGCAGCCGGTAACTGACCCCGTGGGGGTTGCGTTCGTTGGCGTAGACTTCGCCGAGATCGAGGAAAGAGACAGCGATGCCGGCGGGGGCGATTGCACTCTTAGTCATGGGCACGTCAACATAGATGCCACGGCCGCCCGATCGCAGGTGTAACGATCCGAGTTCCCTCGAGAGAACATCGCCCGGAGCTCCCGCAGCCTTCGCGGCAACCCACATCTCCTCCCGACGTTGAATCTCTGCGTTCCGAGCTGCGAGTCGCGGTAGATCCACCCGAGAGAGATCGAAGCCATCGGTTAACGCCCAGATGCCGTCGGAACGAGCCTGCAACAACCCACGCTCCACCAGCCGTTGCCGTTCGAAGCTGACGCGATTCCGCCACTTAGTTTCAAACTGTCTGGTGTTTTGAGGCGAGCGGTCCTCTTCCGTCCATTGGCCGGCGTAGAGCGTTTCGAGTGCGTCCAGTGCCTGGGCCCGCTTCGAGGAGCCTCCCACACCAGCTAGGTACGTCAGGAGCCGGTCTCGAAGCGTGGCGTGGGAAGTGAGGGGCACTCTTACATCTTGCCTGTTATGTCATCAGGCGGCAGCACGTAGAGAACGCACCTCCGACGCGACACGGCAGGACTGTAGCGAACGGCGGGCCGGTAGGTCGCGCCTTACATCGAGCAACGTGCTCATATCGGCAGGACGCAGGTCCTCGGAGCCGAGATGTCCGAACGGACCGAGGCCCTCGCCGTCCACGAGGTATCGGAGCCGCGCGCCGAGCGGATCCGGTGCAGGCGTTCGCCGTGATCCCGACCGACACGGTCGTCCGTGCATGGACGTGCATGGACGTGCATGGACGTGCCCGGCGTGATCGACGAGATCGGGCCCGACGTCACCCGATGGCAAGTCGGCGACGAGGTCGTGGCAATGGCGCTGCTGCTCAGGGCCCACGATGGCGCCTTCGTGCAGGAGCTCGTCGCGCCGGTGAGGTCGTTCACGCGAAACCCTCGTGGGACCTCGATCGAGGCTGCGGCGACCGTGCCCATAAACGGCTGCCCGCGTCGCAGATCATGTGGCACGCCTCACTCTCACCGGGACAGGCGCTCGCCGTGACCGGGGCCGCGGGGCTGCTCGGAACTGCGTGGTGCCGCTGGTGAACCGTGGTCGCGGGCGCTGCTCCGGCGGACGAAGCGCTCGGTCGGTAGCTCGGGCCGGACCATGTGGTGCCGCGAGATGCTTCATGCGCTTCGGCCGTCCGTGAGCTCGTGCCGGACGGGACCTATGCGCTCGCCGATGCTGCTGTGCCGCCGGACGAGGTGGTCGACGTCGTTCGCGACGGGCGAGTCTTCAACGACGTACGGGGGTGGCAGGGCAACGAGGCTCGGGGATCGAGTTCGTGCAGGTGACGGTGTTCTCGGAGTACCAGTCGTTCGACGAGCTGAAGCAGCTGCGGCACGCGCTGGAGGGCCGGACGTCTACGCCGCGGGTGGCGGAGGTGCTGCCGGCCGTGCGGGCTTCGGCGGCGCACGAGCGGTTGGAAGCTGGGGGACGCGGGGCGGTTCGTGCTCACTCGGTGAGTTGATGCTGGAATGGAGGAGAAGGAGGCGCGGGGCCGGGTGGTGCCGCGCCTCCTCTCGCTCACGGTAAGCGTTTGCCCGCCGCATCCAGAACTATGGCGAAAGATGCGAATCAGACCGGCGCAATGTTGAACAGATATTCCTCATCGCGGTCACCCATCCAACGGCCCAACATCGTGACCCTTGTTTGGAGAGGGCTCACGCCCTGCTGGCTTTTGAAAACCGTCTTCGCGTCGAAATCGAGACCTTGCTCGCCGGCCAACTTTTGTTGATCGTCAACGTACGCGTTCAAATGAGTCACTACTTCGCGCGTCAAGGAAATCAGCTTGTCCCGTACGGCATCTTCTCGTCCCGGGATCCACCTCGCAGGGTCGTTTATCAATCCTATGCCATGAGCCGACAACCGAAGAAGGTCGGTAGTTAGCGAGGCAAGAGTGAACTTTACAGAGGCGAAGGAGGAGCGCAATTCGCCCTTCAGGTCGTCTCGAGCCGCCTCAACAGCGGCATTGAGCAGAAAGAGGAAACGTAGAGAGTATGCCGTGATGTCCTGCTTGAAAACCTCATGATAGTCCTCGTCAAACAAGCGAACCTTTCGTACGGCGGCCCATGGACGTTGGCGGAGGACTGCAACAATGAGCTGCGCTGCCAAGGTGTTGTCCAGAACTTCGAGATTAGTCGTCAGTTCCCCAGTCTTGATGACGTACGCAAATGTTCCGGAGAAGGTTTTGGTGACTTGGCGCTTCAGATCGAGTTGCGTTGTGTCTGTTGACCGCTGATCCCGCATATTGACCGCATTTTGATTATTCGCGCGGTAGGTGATCGTGTCGCTCAGGTTGCTACCCGCACTCGGGAGTTCGACAATTTTGACCAACAACTTCAATGAATCGGAGAGCGACTTTTCGGCCTTATGCAGGGCGAGCATAGACTGGCAGCCGTTGACTACACTCACGGAATTCAGCTTTATGGTTCTCCCGCGCGCGGCAAGCCCCAATGTGAGCATCGTTATGCCATTGTGCGCTGCGGGAAATATATCGTGCTCAGCAGCGTTATCCACTGTCTCTGCAAGTTCACGATTGATCCTGGTGTTGCCAGCGGAGAGGCGAACGTTACGACTGAACAGCGTCATGTCGGCGATTCCTGGAAGGTTTAGTAGCTCCTTGGCTGGAATCAGAGCGACAGCGAGTTTCGCTTTGCCTCCGAGATCGTCGATTATTGGGGCAGTGGTCGCGCGGAGCGTTACTCGCTCGGGCCGCATACCTTCCCGCCGTACCCGTTCCGCCACAGCTGCAAGTCGAGTCTGATCCCACACATCGAGACTTGGCTCCTGAGTGACCATCGCATCGACGTAGCCGTCCCCGGAGCTGTCAAGGAGCGAATTGGTCACATAAACGAGGCGTTTGACTCGATACCCTTGAGCCACCTTGGATTGGACGTCGTTTCGAAGTAGAAGGCGGCGGAGCTCGTCGCGAGGCTTGCTTTCCAAAAGCCCTCGAACGGTCTCCTCCGACGCAAAATATTGAGCAGCTCCCACAAAATGCTTTAGATCCTTGTCTCCTTGCGTCTTTGAAGGAGAATCCATGCGCTTAGCTTGATAGATGGTTATTTCAGATTCGCTGTCATTCACCACGAGTGCGTCGATGCCTTTGTCGCCGTTCCCGTCGCAAATGTAGTCCGAAATATACTCGTCGTCTAGGCGCTCGACATTGCGTAGGTACCAAGCGAGCATGGCTGTACTGTCTGTTCTGTTGCCGATCTTGTGGGGAGCGAAGTCTTCATTGAGGGCATCCCAAGCTGTAGTCACTCAGTGAGTAAAACACAGGTTCTGGTGACGCAGGACCGATGGCCCGCATAGTGGGGGTTCGTCGCCCCGCCGTTGACCTTCAACAATCTCCTAGCCTGATCACCTTCGCGGTGAGCCAGCCCAGGCAACGCCTGCGTTGCAGTAGGATCGAGCGGTGCACGAGTCAACGTCAAACCCGACCGAGCAGCTAGTCGACGTGGCGCAGACCGCGAGCATCTTCCAGGTGTCCGCTTCGACCATCAGGAGCTGGCGCCGACGACAAGTGTCGTGGCTGCCCGCTCCAGTCGCTCAGCTGAACGGGGGCGCTGTGTGGTTGCGATCGGAAGTCAGTCGCGAAGCTGCGCGGTACCACCATGAGGGGTATTCTAATAATCGGACCGTCTCTCTGGCTCGCGATCGTGCTGCAGGCCGCTTCTACACCCCCTCTGATACTGCTCATTTTCTCGCAGACTGGCTGCTCAGGGCAGGAGCTAGAAGCTTTCTTGAACCGAGCTTCGGTGATGCTGCGTTCATCGTCGCGGTGAATGAGCAGGCCGAGAAACTCGGGTTAGAGCGTGTCACGTGGATCGGCGCGGAACTAGATGTGCAGGCCGTCAAACGGGCACGGCTTGCGTCCGATCTACTCCCCTCGGAGATTCGCTCTGGAAATTTCCTTGCACTGGAAGCCGAGCCAGTTGACGCCGTCATGGCGAATCCGCCTTATGTGCGGCTTCGTCACTTAGATGAGGAAACTAAGCGTCAATCGCGGAAGGTCGTTTTCCAATCGACTGGGGAGCTGTTGTCTCCATCAGCGAGTCTTTGGCTACCGTTTCTCATACATTCTATCTCATTCCTGAACCGCGGTGGAATGCTAGCAATGGTGCTCCCATCAGATTTTACTTATGTGAGGTACGCTCGGAAATATTGGGGGTGGCTCTCCACGCAGTTCGAGGAACTTCGGGTGGTGCGAGTTCGTCAGCGCTTGTTCCCCGATTTAAATCAAGATGTCATACTCTTGCTTGCCAGTGGGCACGGCGGTGCAACTCAAAGTGTGAAGTTTGAGGCTTACGAATCTGTTCCGGATCTAATCGAGTCACGTCCGAATGTGCAGTCGGATATTCAGATTTCAAAGATTGTTTCGGGGGAGCGAAGCTTCCAGCGCGCCCTCGCGGGCTCAGATGTTTGGTCAATGCTGCAAGAAGAGTTTGCTGGCTCTCTGACGCCAGCAAGTGATCTCATGCGCTTTCGTATAGGCTATGTCGCCGGGGATAAGGACTTCTTCCATCCGCCGAGCGAAGTTGCGGAAGCATATGATTTACCGGCGGCATCGCTGCGGAAGTCGATTACAAACGGGCGGCGACTGAAGGGTCACGGATTATCGACCTCGAAGCTTCCTGAAAGTGCGGTGGATGAGCTTTGGCTTCCCACCGGCGGTGAGTTGTCCGATGGTGAACTTCGCTACGTCAGGTATGGCGAGCAGCTTGGCGTTTCGAGTGGGTACAAGGCGAGCCGACGGGACCCATGGTTTCGCGTCCCCACGGTTGAGATTCCCGACCTCATCATGACGGTCTTCAGTGAAAGTCCTCTTGTCCTGATAAACGACGCCGAGCTCACGGCGTCGAACAGCTTGTTATGTGGCTACCTTATAAGCGGGGCCGTCGAGCAGTTCGTACTAAATTGGTATTCGCCCTTGACGCAACTGTCGATTGCCTCTGAAGTGCATTCACTCGGGGGTGGAGTCATGGTTCTGGTGCCGAACGAAGCCAACTCCGTCCTAATGTCTGATCTGAGAAGGCCCGAATCGGACCTTCTCAGTATTGCTGGCGCGCTTGCGTCGGGAAATGTCGAGGAGGCGTACCTCTCCGGCCGTGCTGCGCTCGAGAACCGGGCCGGAGCCGAAAACGTGCAAATGATTATCGAGGCCACCGAACGGCTTCACCATTGGCGAGTCAGGCCTAATTGAAATTGTGAGTGAATGTCATCTGAAATGTCTGGTGAACTGATCGTTCGATAACCAGCTCGAGCCCGGTCACGTCGACCTCTTCTCGTAACACGGGAAATAGATCTCCCCAGCGGATAGATGTAGCTCTGTTGCCTTGCGAGGATTGCCAGCTTGGTGTGTGGTCGATCTGAAGTTGTACGGTCCGAACGGATCTGAATAGTCCTCTCACGGTGAAAGGCACAAGTGCTTCTTCCCGAAGCCGGTCGCGGTCAAGCGTCGGAATCCACTCACAACCCGCAAAGAAGTCGTTTCGAAAGTAGACTGCCGGGTCTATCGGATAACCTGCTTGCGTGAGAGCGAGGTGAGCGGTTGGATGGGCGTTTGGAAGCCGCATTGCATCGGATCGTGGCAACCTCTTCGACCAGAAGGCCCCGGTGTTCTCGTTGACATCGTACTGACGTAACGCATTGACCTCTCCCTGAGGTTGTGGCGCGCGGATCGACCTAGACGTTGGCCGCCTCCGCCGGTGTCCATATACTAGTTGCATTGCGGAGGGAGCAAATAGGCTCGTCTCTGCGCCCGACCGTTCGGCGGAGGGGGCCTCGTTCTCTGAAGTTGCCTCGCTACCGATTGGAATCGCCGGGTCAGCAATCAGTGCTTTGAGGAGGCGCTCGTCGAGCGGCTTGCAGATATCAACGTCTACTCTCAGGGTTTCGACGTAGTCCTCTAGTTTCCCCAGGACCTCCATATCGTCCCGATTGAAAAAAGTCCCCTCTATCAATAGTCCGGCTTCGTAGTTTGTTTGTAGCCCACCGGCTGTGAGGTTCTGCGATCCGATCAGGGCACTAAAACTCCGCGCGTCCCGATGAAGATAGAGCTTTGGATGGAATGTGCGACCGGAGGGGTCAAAAATGACATAAGTTTTGTTTGCGAGGTCCAGGGCCATCTCTAGGCCTTGCTCGGTAGCGCCGCCTTGGCTGAGTCCGAGGAACAATTCCAGTCTCCCGCCATCGGCCTTGAAGGAAGCGATGGATTCCTCGAGCAGGGACAACGCGGACGCTTTTCCCCAGGCGCTTACCATTGTGACTTCGCCCGCGGGACGTTCGGAGAGCCACCGCTGCAAAACGGCCAAGGCTGTGTCGGTCGGCATGTACGGTTGTAGTAGCGGTGTGATGCGCACTATTGGGCTTCCTGATTCGGTGGTCGTGTTGCTTCTTCGCATCATGCCTGCCTTGTGATCTTATATCAAGTGTCGGCGCCCTGCGTCTGGTTGCAGTAGACACGAATTCGAGTCCTCGCGGTGCTTATGCTCGTCGCCTGTGGCACGGGTCAGCTCCGGGGGAGCGATAGTGCTGCCTCGGCGAGCTATGGCTGAATCTTTTGTTGGGAACTGAGTTTTGCGGCCCCTGGACTGCGTGAGACGCGGGCCATCCATGTCTGAGGCGTCCAGCCCATGCTCACCAGTCTGGGGCGGTAGCGCTGTATTGGGCGGCGGCGCTGCCCGATGAGTGGCGGGCGATCTTGCATGGGGTGGCCGGAGACTCGAGCGGACGACGTCGTCACGAGGTCCGAGCAGGCGGTCGAAGCCCGCTGAGCACGAGCTGCCGGTGCTAGCGTCGGAAGCTGCCATGGGGGGCATCCGGCGCCGGGCTCAGCGCGCGAGTTCAACGACCTTTGCCAGGGTCGCGGTGAACCTCTCCCGAGCACCGACCTGCGCGAACGACTGTCCGGCGGGATGCACGGTGCGGAGCGCCCGATACCGGCGGCCGAGCTCGACTTCGAGGTGGGCGTCCCAACCGTCTTGCGCCTTCCGCCCAGCGAGGACGATGACGCGGAGCTCGGGCAGTAGGTCCAGCAAGCCCCGCAACTCGCTCGCCCCTTGCTCGATCTCCTGACCGGTCGGCTTCACCGACGCGCGGCCGAGTACCCACGGCACGATGTTCCAAGCGAGTACGTGCTCGTGGAGACCCACAGCGTTGCGAGTCGTCCAGACGTTCTGGGCTGTCGGGTCGTCGTCGTCGACTGAGATGAACCCGGACCCGCCCCATCCGGGCACGGTCCTCGGGCCCGGTGCTTCAAGGAGCAGCAGTACTCGCGCCTCGATGCCGGACTCCGCCGGGTCGAACTGCGGCAGGACGATGTCCGGCTTCTGAGAGCGACGCTTTTCCTCGACACTGCGCGCCCATGCCTCGAGCGGGAGGGTGCCTTCTGCCGTCGCCAGCATGTCGTTCCGAGTGGCGAGCACTGCAGGAACACAGAAGCCGCGCGGTGCGTCGAGGAACATGCCGCGAGCGTACCGATCTTCGGTCAGCTGACGGGCGCCGGCAGAGGAGGGTTCTGCACGAACTCAGCTCGTGTCACGCCACGCTGCTGCGGCTGCGGAACACCCCTACCCGCACCAGCCAGACGTACATCATGCACCCGATGCAGACGTCGAACGCTGCGTTGAGGAACGCTGCGACCAGCGCGATGGCAGCACCGACCGGAGCTGCGTAGGGGACGCCGATGAGCGCCAGGACGAGTGCGACCCCGGTCACCACGAGCCCGACCCGCTGCGCGAACGTCGGGGGCTCAGCAGCCTCGAGCTCGGCGGGCGGGCCGAGTCGCGGGCGCACGAGTCGGCGAAACAGCGCGCCGTACGGGTGCCGCGCGATGCCGGCGAAGCCGCCCCAGGCGAACAGCGCGGCGATGACGGCGAGGAGCACGATGCCGATCGCCCGTGTGCCGTCGTTGAGGGTGAGGACGATGTCGATCGCGAGCAGGACCGTCGTGATCGCGGCGCCGAAGCGGGGCGAACGCGGGTCGACCTCGCGGGGCGGTGCGGGGGAGGTGGTCACGAGTGCTCCTCGGTGAGGACGGCGTCGAGCGCGGCGACGAGTTCGGGTTGGCGGGGCGGTCCGCCGAAGCGGGCTCGGACGGTGTGTGACCCGTCCACGAGTAGCACGGTCGGCGTCTGCATCACGTCGAAGCGACGCGCGAGTTCCGGTCGTTCGGCGAGGTTGATCTCGAGCCGTCGGACGCGGTCTAGGCCATGTGCCGTCGACTTCGATGCGGCGACCGCGTCGAGCTGTCTCGCTGTGGCGGGGCAGCGTGCGCAGGTTGGCGTGGAGAACTGGAGTAGCGTGGCGGCGGTGCCGAACGCCTCCCGGCTAGCGAGGTCGGCCACCGACGTCGATCCGTCACCAGCGTCAGCCGCGACCGGATGGGCTCGGCCGGTCCGGCTGCGGAGCAGCAGGCCGAGGACCGTCGCGAGGGCGAGGACACCAGCGACGACCGCGAGCGAGAGGGCGACGGTCATGCGAGGACCATACGTCGTGCAGGAGTGGAACGCGAGGGTGTTGACTCCTGTGACGCGGGTGCTATCGGCGGGGTGCCGATCCAAGGGTCGGTAGCCCTGGCAACCGTCCGACAGCGGTGTGGTCTTGGAGTGCCCCGACGGGCACCGGACGCGTTCACACCTCGCCGAGCCATGCCTCGAGGAAGCGGCAGGACTGTCTCACGCCGATGCGAGCAGGACGTAGCGCCGGGCCCTCCGAGAACTCCGAACGAGCAATGGAGTCAGCACCACTGCCGCCACGACGAGCACCGAGCACGTGATGCGGCTGAGCCAGGCGGAGAACACCTCCTCGCGGACCAACAGTGACAACTGCGGCCCGACGATCCCGAGGGAGAGCAGCAGGAATTGTCCGAACGCCAGCGGATGGTACGCCGCCATCAACCGGGCTTGGTCGAATGCGCGCCAGCCGAGCTCAGATCCCGCCGGTTCGATCGGGGTGCCCGTCTTGATCGCTTGCGTGACCGTCCGTCGGGCGGAAGCGGGGAGCCCCTGCATCCGCGCACGCATCCTCATCGAGATGCCGAGGCTCGTCACGATGATGGAGATGCCCCCGGCAAGGCCGCCGAGCGCGAACGCGGGACCCAGCGTCGCGAGCACGGTCGGCGAGGCCGGAGCATCGTGTCCGACGAGCCATCCAGCGACCCCGCCGACGATCAGACCGACGACGGCGATGACCACCGTCCGGCGCCACGTCCGCCGGGTGATCCGCCCGTACTCGTCCATCCCCGCAACACCAGGAGAAGACGCGGACCGACCGCTTCGACGCTCCAGCATCCGGCGGTCAGTCCGCAACGCCCAGCCGCTCGCACTCCGCCCACTGCTCGGGCCGTCGCTCGCCGAGCCATGCAGTGAACTCGCTGAACCCGCGGTAGTTCGTGAACACCATGAACTGCTTCTTCCGCTGCTCGTTCCAGGCGGTGAGGCTGATGAACGTCACACTGCCGTTCGACTGCTTCCCGAGACTGAGCGTGTGGATGTCGTCGACCTCGCGCCGGCGGAACTTCCCGAAGCCGGACTTCACGTCGTAGTGCCGGTCGTACACGTTGATGCGACCAGCAGCGAGCGCCGACGCGAACAACAGGCAGGCGGGCCACGCCGAGGACGAAGAAGATCACCCCGGGGAACAGCGGTCGTCGCACGACGATCATCGGCGCCACCTCCGCCTTGGTCGCGCTGCCGCCCCACGTGTTGATGCTGTCGCTCATCGTTCCCCCTCCGACGGCGATCGTACCGAGTGCGTCGGCCGGAGGCTTCGAGTTCGGCCCGCAGACGGTCGTCTCCGTACCATCCGGAGGGTGAGCGACGACGTGACTCCTGGGGGGTACCGGCACTTCACGGGCGGGGAGTACGAGGTCGTGCTCGTGGCGAAGGACGTCGAGACCGAGAAGCCGGTGGTCGTGTACCAGGCGTTGTACGGCGAACACGGGCACTGGGTACGTGGGCTCGCTGAGTTCACCGCCCATGTGTCGCGCGACGGGTCCGACGGCCCGAGGTTCGTACGGCTGGCATCGTGAGCCGGTGTGCGGCGGGCTGAAGGGATGCCCGTCTCTGTCAGAGCGCGGCGCGAGCCTCGTCGATCGCGGCGATGAGTCGAGGAACGCCCCACACCACGAAGCGGGCGCGGGTGCCGCTCAGTAGTTCGACCTCGAGCTGCCGGGACAGTCCCCGCGAGACATCGCGGAGCGCAGCGATCTCGTCGAGGGGGATGCCGAAGTCGGGTCGCACGCGGTTTCCCGCGTGAGCGTGGAAGAAGAGTGCGCTCGGCGTGAGGGCGAGCCTGCCGCCGACGCCCTCGGTGCCCTTCCTGGCGGCGACGAGCAGGCCGAGTTCGGCCGCCACCGACGGGCCCTTCGCGCCGTGGTCGATGAGCAGGTTCGCGTTCTTCCGGAGCAGCTCGCGGTTCCGATCAGAGGATTCCATCCGGTCACCGTAGGGGACGACGGACGCCGGGTCCCGCCGCTTCACTCTCACGGCCGTGACCTGAACACCCGCTGCCCGTCCGCCGTCACCGGCAGCAACCCGAGGAGGTTCACCGCCACGAGCACCGCGCTCGTCCACGCACCGATCGGATCGAAATGCGTCACCGCGATGCTCCCGATCCCGGCGACCAGCCCGGCCGCTGGACCGGCCGCCGCGACCCAGCGGTCCTGGGGATGCGCCAGGTCGCCGTGCAGGACCGCACACGTCCGCCAGTCGACGAGGATCGCCCCCGCCCGACCATCGACGAGCACCCGGAGCGCCACCCAGTGGCCCGCCTCGTGCGCGATCGTCACGAGCAGCACCAGGACCGGCGCGAACGCCGCCGCCGCGACCCACCGCGGCGGTGCATGCAGCAAGACGAACCCACCGCTGAGGGCGAGCCCGCTGACGAGCACGAGGGGCCCACCAGCACGCACGAGCGCGAGGACGGTCGCCTCGCAGGCACTGCGGCAGCCGGGAGGCTCGGCTCGCGTCCGGCGTGCACGTCCCCACGGGCATGGGGTCGCGCTGCGCCTCGGCGGCCGGGCGAGCGCGTTGTCGAGCAGGAAGCGGGGGAGATCCGGCGCAGCCACCAGGGCGTCGATCCCGGTCGCGGTGTCGGTGACGCGGACGGTGCCCGTTCCCGGACGAGAGGACGTCGCCTCGCTCGCGGCGGGTTCGAGGGTGACCCCGTCGTGGAGCGCGAACGTCGTCACGCGGACACCGCTCGTCGACGTCGAGCCTGGATGACGAGCGGCGTGAGCAGCATCAGGACGACAGCGATCCCGAGGACCGCGATCGGTCGGTGCTGGAGGGGGAACGCGTGCGTCATGACCCACATCGGGACTGCAACGAGCAGTGCTGCGACGAGCGCTGCGAGCACGGCGGCGCCGGGCAACTCCAGGTCGCTCGGGAGCAGCACGCCGGCCATCACCCCGGCGCTCGCCGCGAGCACGACGACCGACCGCACCTGCTGGCCGTCCGGGCCGAGGTCCGGCGGGAGGAGCAGCATCGCGGTCGGGACCGCTCCGGCGAGTGCGACCGCGATGCCCTGCGCGACCCTCATCGCCGCCCACCCGTCGCGCTCGATCGGGCGCACCGCGCTCCGTCGCCACGACGTCGTCCGGTCAGTGCCGTAGTGCACGAGGCCGATGGCACACGGCACACCGAGCAGCACCGGACCCGCCAGTGCCTCCGACCACGCGATGCCGCGCTCCGTGGCGATCCATGTGCCGACGACCAGCAGGGTCATGAGCAGCAGGGTCGAGAGGGCTGCGGGATCGCGGACCCAGAGCAGGAGGTCGACCGCTGCCGGGGACCGCCGTGCCACGGTGCGACCGTGACGCGCGAGGAACCGGACCACCCCCGGCGCGACGGGCTCATGCAGCAGACTGCTGGCGAGGAACACGACCGTCGCTGCGGCGAGGGCGAGTGCCACCGAGGCGACCCGGAGTGCGAGCGGCCAGGAGCCGCCCGCCGCGTCGGACGGCATGCTCACCGTCCGGACACCGACCACGGCGAACCCTGCGAGCACGAGGGTCACCGCGGTGGCAACCGTCGTCCCGACGGCCTCGGCGAGTCCCCAGCTGCTCGCCGCCGCAGCGAGCACCCGGATGACGGCGCTCGCTGCCAGGGCCGCCGCGAGTGCCGCACACGGGACGAGGGCCACCGCACTGACGGCGATGGGCAGCCTGGACAGACGGACCGCGCCCGCGAGCAACGGTGCGACGACCACCGGTCCGCCGATCGTACTGATCGCCAGCACGGGCACGGTTGTGCCGATCGCCCGGGCCGCGGGTGCGACCGGAACCGCAGCGAGCATCGTGCTGAGGGCGCGTGACGTGGGCATCAGGACCGTGCAGACACAGGCGATGCAGGCGCTGACCAGTACGGCTCCCTGGATCGCGTCGTCGAGCAGCTGGAACTGCGCAGCCGCCGGCACGGCGACCGGTCCCGGGCTCACCATGGTGACCGACAGCGCCAGCCAGCCCGTCACGACCAGGGCGAGGAGCGCCTCCAGGCCGGTGGTCAGGACGCGTGATCCGGTCACGCTGCGCGTGAGGTCGCCACGCCAGGCCGCGTGGACCAGGCGGACCATCGCGACGAGCTCACGCGTCACGGCGCGGCCAGGAGGCGGTCGACCGGCGAGCGAGCCACGGACGGACGAGCCCGGCCCCGGTGAGGCCTGCTGCGATGCCCCCGAACCACAGGAGCACGCCGCTGCCGAAGGACGCGCTGGCCAGGTCGTCGCCCGCGCCGGCGGTGACGTCGATGAGACCGGGGACGTGGACGTCGGCGGCGGTGCCGACGGCGAGTGCGACGCTGCCGGCGGCGATCAGCGCGATGACGAGGCCGGCGCCGAACGCGGCGGCGAGGACGGTGATGCCGATGCGCACCGGGGTCATGGACGGGCTCCTTCGGAGAGGTGGTCGTGCAGGCGGGCGCGGACGGTGTCGGTGGGCGGAGCGCCGACGGTGCGGAGGAGCACGGCCTCGAGGGAGTCGACGCCGTGCTCGGCGACAAGGTCGGCGGGAGGGCCGTCTGCGAGCACCACGCCGTCGTGCAGGATCACGACCCGGTCGAACCAGTGCTCGGCAGCGAGGACGTCGTGCGTCGCGACGAGGATCCCCGTGCCGCGCGACCGCAGTGCGTCGAGCACGGCGCGGATCACGACGACGGATCGTGGGTCGAGGCCACGGAACGGTTCGTCGAGCACGAGGAGGTCGGGCACGTGCTCCACCGCGGCGACGAGCTGCAGTTTCTTCTTCGTGCCGTGCGACATGTCGCCGATGAACTTGCCGAGGTGCGGGCCGAGGGCGAGTTCCTCGACCAGGGCGTCCCGCCACGCTGCGGTCGTGCATCCGTCCGGTCGCGCCCTGCCCCGGTCGCGTCCCTGCTTGCCCGCGCTCAGCCGCAGTCGTTCGAGGTGGTCGAGGTACTCGCCGCCGGTCAGGGACAGCGGGATGGGCAACTCGTCCGGTACGAAGCCGAGGGAGCGCTTGGCTGCGACGGTGTCGACGTCGTGACCGGCGAGCGCCAGCACGTCGGCGTCGACCTCGTGCAGGCCCACGATGCCGTGGATCAGGGTCGACTTGCCGGAGCCGTTCGGGCCGAGCAGCGCCACGAGGCGGCCGGGCTCGACGCAGAGGTCGACCCCGGCCAGCGCGCGGGTGCCGGTGCGGTACTCCTTGCGGCAGTTCTCCGCGAGGAGTGGATCGGGGACCGGCACGGCCGTCACTTGACGCAGCTGAACTTCACCGTCGCGTTGACCGCGCCGTGCCACTGGACGGAGACGACCGCGTTGAAGGCCCGGTAGCCGTGCGACATGCACTGGACCTGCAGGTAGGCGACGAAGCCGAGACCGACGATGATCGCGGCAGCGATGACGATGATGAGCACGGGGTTCCGACTCGCCGTCACCCGTTGCATCAGGTCGCCGTCGAGTGCGGACGCTCGCGCGGCGGCAGCCAGCGGGATCGTGGTCAGCGTGGTCATGGTGTCTCCTCACCCTCATGCGGGCGAGCGCCCGACACCCCGCAACATTCCACATTCCAGCCAGCGAGCGCAACAGTGGTATGTCGCGCAGCTGCGATGTGATGCCCGACCGACCGAGGCTCCCGGGCTCCGGCCGATGGTGTCGGCGCCCGCTCCTAGGCTTGGCTGTGACCGGAAGGAGGACCGCATGCAGATCACCGAGGACGGCCGAGCCCTGCTCAGCCCGAGCGACCTCACCACGTGGGCGACCTGCGAGTGGGCGTTCCTCCGCCGCCTCGGCGTCAGGCTCGGCCTCGGCGAACCCCTGCCGGACGAGCACGACGACATGCTCGACCGGACGGCCCGCCTGGGGGACCAGCACGAGCTCGACCACCTCGAGATCCTGAAGCACACCCACGACGTCGTGGAGTTCGACCGCCCGGCGCCGCCGCAGTACGCCGAAGCGGCGGAGCAAGCCCTGAGAGCGATGCGGGACGGCGCGGATGTCCTCTTCCAACCGACGTTCCACGTCCCGGCGTCCGCAGACGGCACGGGCTTCATCGGCTTCGCCGACTTCATCATCCGCAACGACCGCGGCGAGTACGAGGTCTACGACACCAAGCTCGCCCGCCACGCCAAGATCAGCGCCCTGTTGCAGCTCGCTGCCTACGCCGAGCAGATGCGGGCGAACGACATCCCGACCGGGCAGCAGGTGCACCTGGTCCTCGGTGACCGGACGACGACCACGCATAACCTGGCCGACATCGTCCCGGTGTACCGCACGCAGCGGGCCGAGTTGATCCGGGTGATCGACGAGCGACTCCACGCACAGGACGCCCTGCAGTGGGGTGACCCGCGCTGGTCCAGCTGCGGCCGGTGTTCCGCCTGCCAGCAGGAGGTGCAGCGACACCGCGACCTGGTCATCGTCGCCGGCATGCGCCTCGACCAGCGGACGAAGCTGATCCGGCAGGGTGTGCGGTCGATCGACGACCTGGCGGTCCGGACCGCGCCGGTGGCGACCATGTCGAAGACGACGCTGGACCGTCTGGTGCGGCAGGCGAGCCTCCAGATCCAGACGGAGCGCGCGGCCGGACAAGCCGAACAAGCGAGACCGGCCTTCGAGGTGCTCGACCCGCGTGCCCTCGACGCCATCCCGGCACCCGACCCGGGGGACGTCTTCTTCGACTTCGAGGGCGACCCCCTCCACACCGAGGACGGCGTGCACTGGGGCCTCGACTACCTGTTCGGCCTCGTCGACGACCAGGCCGAGTTCCGCGCGTTCTGGGCGCACACGATCCGCGACGAGCGACAGGCGCTCCTGGACTTCCTCGCGTTCATCGCCGATCGCCGCGAGCAGTTTCCGGACATGCACATCTACCACTACGCCGCGTACGAGCGGACGCACCTGCTGTCCCTCGCCGCCCGGCACGGGGTGGGGGAGGACGCGGTCGACGACCTGCTGCGCGCCGGCGTCCTGGTGGACCTGTACCCGATCGTGCGGAAGGCCCTGGTCGTCGGCAGCCGCAGCTACTCGATCAAGAAGCTCGAGCCGCTCTACATGGGCGACGACCTGCGCCTGAGCGACGTGACGAACGCGGCCGACAGCATCACCGCCTACGTCGACGCGATCGAGGAGCTCCGCACCGGCGACCCCGCCGAGGGGCAGCGGCAGCTCGACCAGGTCGCCGACTACAACGCCTACGACTGCCGGTCGACGCTGCGCCTGCGGGATTGGTTGCTCGGGCTGCGCGCCGAGCACGCGCCCGACGCCACGCTGACGACCGAGCTCGAGGGCCTCCCGCCCATCCCGGTCGAGCGCGAGCCGAACCCGGTCACGGTCGCGCTGACCGAGTACCTCGGCGACGTCGACGCCCTCGACCGCACGCCCGACCAGACCGCGCTCGCGCTCGCCGCAGCCGCGATCGACTACCACCGCCGCGAGGCGAAGACGTTCTGGCAGGACCACTTCGACCGCCTCCGCAACCCGGTCGACGAGTGGGCCGACACGCGGGACGTCCTGGTCGTCCAACGCGCGTCCGTCGAGCGCGACTGGGCGACGCTGCCGCGCGCCCGCTCGCTCTCCCGGGAGATCCGGGTGTCGGGGACGCTCGCGCCGGGCTCGCGGCTCCGGCCGGGAGGCTCGCCCCACCTCGTGTACGACGACCCACTCCCAGCGTCGCTCACCGCGCCCGGCCCGGGCTCAAAGGCCGCCACGGACCGAGCGGTGATCCTGGAGGTGTGGGACAACGGCGACGCCACCGAGGTGCTGCTCCTCGAACGCATGCCGGTCGGCGGGGGAGAACCGCACGCGGACTTCCCGGTCGCGCTCGCGCCCTCGTCGCCCCCACGGGCGAAGCCGCAGCCCGAGGCCATCGCCGAGTGGGGCGCCGAGGTGCTCGACGCCCTGCCCGAGATGCTGCCCGACCCGGCGCTCGACCTCCTCCGCAGGGTGCCGCCGCGCGGGGCCCTCGCGGAGGTCACGGGCGACGACACGGTGGGCGCCGTGGTGGCGACCCTGCTCGGACTGGACCGGTCGTACCTCGCGATCCAGGGGCCTCCCGGCACCGGCAAGACGTACGTCGGGTCGAACGTCGTGGCGAAGCTCGTGCGCGAGCACGGGTGGCGGGTCGGCGTTGTCGGGCAATCCCATGCGACGAGCGAGAACTTCCTCGACGCCGTCATCGCCGCCGGGGTGCCTGCCGATCGTGTCGTGAAGCAGCCGAAGAGCGGTGCCGACGCCGAGGAGATCGAGGCCGCACGGTGGACCCCCGTGAAGAACGGTGCCGCGATCGCCGCGTTCCTGCAGTCGTGCGAAGACACCGGCACCGGCGGGGTCGTCGGCGGGACGGCGTGGACGTTCGCGAACGATGCGACGATCGGCCGGCGTTCCCTCGACCTGCTCGTCGTCGACGAGGCCGGGCAGTTCTCCCTCGCGCCGACCATCGCCTCCGCGATCGCCGCCTCCCGTCTGCTGCTGCTCGGGGACCCGCAGCAGCTGCCCCAGGTGTCGCAGGGGTCGCACCCCGAGCCGGTCGACGAGTCTGCGCTCGGATGGCTGGCGGACGGCGAGCACGTGCTGCCGCCGGAGTTCGGCTACTTCCTCGCCAAGACCCGGCGGATGGAGCCGGCGCTGACCGCGGCCGTCTCCGGGCTGTCCTACGACGGGCAGCTCGCGTCGATGGTGTCGGGGCGGCACCTCGACGGGATCGACCCCGGCGTGCACCCGGTGCCCGTCGTGCACGCGGGCAACACGACCTCGTCGCCGGAGGAAGCGGCGCAAGTCGTCGCGCTCGTCGCGGACGTCGTCGGGCGGACCTGGACGGACGAGCACGGCACACGCACGCTCACCGACGAGGACGTCATCGTCGTCGCGCCCTACAACGCGCAGGGTGCGGTCATCCGTGCGGCACTGGACACCGCCGGCTTCCGCGGCACGCAGGTCGGGACCGTCGACCTGTTCCAGGGCCGGGAGGCCGTGGTGTCCATCACCTCGCTGGCCGCGTCGAGCGCAGCCGACATCCCACGCGGGCTCGATTTCCTGCTCATGCCGAACCGCTTGAACGTGGCGCTGTCGCGGGCCAAGTGGGCGGCGTACCTCGTGCACTCGCCGGCGCTGACGACCGCGCTGCCGCCGTCGATCCCGGGGCTGGCGCTGCTGTCGCGGTTCATCGAATTGGTGGCGCCGCGGGGCTGAGCGGCGAAGCCATCGCGCGGCGAGCGTGCAACGCCGCCGGTGCGCAGTCACGTCCCGCATGCTGCCACACCGGGGGAGCGCGACCGATGCCGGGGTGTCGCCCGAACGCGGGCTGCCGCGCCCGGTCGCCGCGCTGCCAAGCTCAGGCCGTGGGGAACGAACAGGTGACCGCGCGGGCAACCGCTCACAGCATCGCGACGGATGCCGCTGACACGGGAGCACTGCAGCAACTGACGCTACGCGCTCGGCGCCCCGGGTACGCCGTGATGCAGGAGTGCCTGCGTGAACAGTCGCAGGCCCCGCCTCGATCCGGATGGCAGCGGTTCTGGGGGCGCGATCCGCTCCGCCAGGAGGCCCGTTCCTGGTTCAAGGGCGTGCTCGGTGAACGTCGTGTGGCTGCCGAACTCGCGCGGCTCGGATCCGCGTTCACCGTGCTGCACGCGGTGCCGGTCGGGAAGGGCACGACGGACATCGACCACGTCGTCATCGGTCCGACCGGCGTCTTCACGATCAACACGAAGAACCACAGCGGACAACGGGTGTGGGTGGCCGGCACCACCTTCATGGTCGCCGGACGGAAGACGCGCAACACTCATGCTGCTCGCGCCGAGGAGGAACGAGCAACACTCATGCTGCTCGCGCCGAGGAGGAACGAGCAACACGGCTCCTCCGAGCCGCGGCCGGGTTCGACGTCCCGGTGCGGTCCCTCATCGTCGTCAGCGCTGAGGAGCTGACGATCAAGAGTCAGCCAGCGGTGCCGGTCCTCCGCGTCGGGCAGGTCCGGCGCTGGATCGGAACGCAGCCGGTCGTCCTCGCCGAGGGCGCTGTCCGGTCTGTCGTCGCCGCAGCCGAGGAGCGAGCCACCTGGCACTCTGACGCAGTCGTACTCGACGACACGCTGCGGATGGAGCAGCGGTTCGACCGCCTCGCACGTGAGGTCGCCGATGCGCGGCGTCGACGCCTGCAAGTCGCTGCCGTCGTGGCACTCGGCGTGGTCGGGGTGCCGGTCGGCCTGGCGGTCACGCTGCTCTCGGCGGCGTCGTCGATGTTCCTCGGGAACTGACGCGAGTGACATCAGGTCGGGTCCGGGGTTGTCGATCGCTCTCAGCCGACTTCCACCGTGCCGACCGTCGAGTCGAAGTGCGCGGTCGTCCCGAACTCGCCGCCGAGGACTGTCACGGACCACGCTGTCGCGTCCGGAGTGACCGAGTAGGCGACCTGAGCGCCGGAGGGGATGCTCGTCAGCACGCTGCCGTCGACCAGCCGGATCGAAGCGGTGCTGCTCGTGTCGACGACGAGCGTGGCCGGGAACGGGCCCGTCCCGTAGCGCTGCCGCATGATGAACGCCAAGGTTCCGACACTCTGCGTCAGGGCATCCCGCTCCGTCTCGGTCGAGGCGATCGCGGGCAGAGCACCAGGGGCTGGAGCAGCGGCCTGCGCCGCTCCAGCCTCGTCGGCTCGTGCTGCGTCCGGCGCCGCTACGTCGTCCTCGATCGACGGTGCGGCCTGCTCGACGACCGCGGTCGACGACTGCATCCAGGAGTCGTTCCCGGTGATGGGCAACGACACGGCAGGTAGTGCGATCCCGGCCGGGACGAGGGTCACGGCGAGGACCGCGTAGGCCATGAGCGCTGTGCCGACTCCTCCGAGGACGGCACCGCCGCGACCGAACGCGCGTACCGCCGCCGAGCCCCAGCGAGCGAGCCGGACCGCGTGGCAGCCGACGACGATGGCGGTGATCCCGATGGTCGACGCGACGAAGCCCGTCTGGACGTGGTCGTGCTGCGGCGCCAGGAGCGCGAGGACCACGCTGACGGCCCCGAGCAGCATCGCCGCCAAGGCG
The DNA here is from genome assembly GCF_003234855.1 of Curtobacterium sp. MCBD17_032. GTDB lineage: Bacteria > Actinomycetota > Actinomycetes > Actinomycetales > Microbacteriaceae > Curtobacterium. The sequence continues at coordinate 30,115 of NZ_QKTO01000016.1, read as the reverse complement.
TGCGCAGCGGGGCGCGTCCGCCGCCGTGGCCGTGTGTCGGACATCGTGGCCGCGGCGATCGGCGGGATGCTCCCTCCTCGACCCCGGGGTGGCGGCGTCGGACTCCAGTCTCGTGGTCCAGGTCCACCCAGCGGCATCGTCTCCCCCTTGTTCGCCGTCAGAACCGAACCAGTCTCTTGGCGGGACGGCTGGCGAGGGAGCCCCCCGTTCTGGTGCTGCAGGCGAGAGCGGATCCGGCAGGGGGGAGGTCAGTCGCCCCCGCCACCACCTCCACCGTCCCCGCCACCGTCGCCGCCACCGTCCATCCCGCCGCCCGCCGACTGCGCCCGCTGCACGATCGTCCGGACCGCCGCTGCGACCCAGTCGTCCTCGGTGAGCCACCGCACCCGCGCCCGGTCGTGCATCCCGAACAGCGCCCGCAGCGTCCGGGTCGCCTGCAGCAGCCCGATGAGCGCGGTCGTGAACGGCGTCGGCGCGGCATGTCCCCGCAGGACGGCGAGAACCTCGGCGCGGAGCGCGTTCGCGGGGCCGCCGTCCCGTTCCGGCCACCGCACGACGGGGAACACGGCGAGGAACCGCTTCTCCTCCCGGCCCAGGACGCCGCGGGCGACGAGCCCGTTCAGCACGGCACCGCGGAGCTCACGGTTCCCGAGCCGGGAGACCCAGCTGCTCGGCCGCCGCGGGGACGGCGCCGCCTCGAGCAGAGCCGTGAACCCGTCGAGGACGGGGTCGCCCGGCGGCGGTGCCTTGGCGACGAGCACCCGGTTGCGGTCGAGGGAGACCCTGCCCCGGAGGGCGAGCTCACCGAGCGCGGCACCGGCGAGCCCGGCGTCGAACGTCTGACCGGGGGTGACCAGTCGCCCGTCCGGCGTGACGAGCAGGAGCGCGAATGCCTCCGGCAGCGTGAGCGGCCCGGGCATCAGGCGGGGTCGGCACCCGGGAGCGGCGCGCTGCCTCGCATCCCCTCGCGCAGGCCGGCGAGCACGTCGGCCTGCAGGAAGTTCGCCGCCTGCGCACTCGTCGGGTCGACGACGATGCCGAACTCCTCGGGCAGCGCGGTCACCAGTTCGGCCATCGGCATGGCGCGTGCCTCCAGGCCCGGGAGGCTCGTCCGCAGCTCCGACGGGTCGGTGAAGACCGGGACGAACTGGCGTTCACGGATGACGACGTGCGCGACACTGCCGTCCTCCGGGTCGCCGTCCACGCCACCGGTCTTCCACGGCACCCAGGCGGCGCTCGCGAGGAAGCCGGCGGCGGAGGCGCTCATCCGCCGTCGCAGCTCGCCGGCGTCGTTCGGCACCGCGTCCTCGGCACCCCGGCCGAAGCTCGACCCGGTCGTTCCGTTCGCGCTCATCGCGTTCCCCCTCCAGGGTCGTGTCACCGGCCATGCTGCCACGCAGGAGTGGTGGACCGGGTGGGGCGCGCCTCCCGGCCGGAAGGCGCGCCCCACGACGTCGACCACCGGGGTCAGTACTTGGCGGACTGCCCGCCGTCGATCGGGACGACCGCAGCGTTGACGTAGGACGCGTCGTCCGACAGCAGGAAGGCGACGACCGCGGCGATCTCGGGGGCCTCGCCGTAGCGCTTGGTGGGGTTGACCTGGATGAACTCCTCGGCGGCCTTCCGCGGGTTCTCCGGGTCGATCTGCTTCATCGAGTTCTCGACCATCGGCGTCCAGATCGCACCGGGGGCGATGGCGTTGATGCGGATGCCGTACTGGCCGTACTCCACTGCGGAGTTACGGGTCAGACCGACGACGCCGTGCTTGGCGGCCGCGTAGCCGGACTGGTTGCCGACGCCACGGATGCCACCGACGCTGGCGGTGTTGACGACCATGCCGGAGCCCTGCTCGCGCATCACGGCGAGGACCTTCTCGAGGCCGAGGAACACCCCGCGCAGGTTGATCGCCACGACCTTGTCGAACTCGGCGGCGGTGAAGGACTCGGTGGGGTTCTGCTTGCCCTCGATGCCGGCGTTGTTGAAGAAGCCGTCGATGCGGCCGAAGTGCTGTCGGGTGGCGGCGACGTACGCGTCGACCTGCGCCTCGTCAGCGACGTCGGCGATGGTGGTGAGGACCTCGGCGTCGGGTGCGGCTTCGAGGACCGCGGCCTTCGTCGCTTCGAGGCCCTGTTCAGAGACGTCGACGAGGGCGAGCTTCGCACCCTCTGCGGCGAGACGGACGGCGGTAGCGCGGCCGAGGCCGGAGCCACCGCCGGTGATGAGGACGACGCGATCGGTGAAGCGCGTGGTGCTGGTGCTGGTCATGAGGGCCTCCTGCGGTCTTCGACGATGAAGGGCTCGGGGTCCGGAAGCGGTGCGCTGGGTCGCGGCACCGGGCGGCGAGTCCGGTCCGACGGGCGTCCGCCGGACACGACTTACGCTACAGGTGTTGTCTGACCGGGGGCGGTGCGACGAGGCACCTCAGCAGCTCGAGAGCACCCGCTCCATCGCGTCACGCTCGGCCGGCACGACCCAGAGCCGGTACTCCGCCTTCACCGCGATCTGGTGCTCGACGTACTCGCAGCGGAACCCCTTCGCCGCGGGCAGCCAGGTCGCGGCGTCCGACGAGCGCTTCTGCGAGTTGGAGTACCCGTCGACGGCGAACAGGTTCTCCGGGTCGTTCGCCAGCGCCTCGCGCTCGTCCTGCGTGAGCCGCTGTGCGCCGGTCCGCCATGCGTTCTCGAGGGCGACGACGTGGTCGATCTGCACGAGGGTGGAGGTCGTGTTGCCCCGCACGAACGCGACCTCGCTGCCGGTGTAGGGGGAGACGAGGTTCCCGGACATGACCTTGCACGGCCCCTGCCGGACGATGTCCGTCAGGTCGCGGGCCAGGACGTCGTTGCGGGTGTCGCAGCCGTTGTGGTCGACGTCGAGCCAGGCTGTGCCGAAGTCCGTCTCGCGGTCGTAGCCCGTCGCGGGTGCCTTCCCCTTCACGACGAGGGTGGCGAGCATCGAACGGGCGGCAGCGGCGGCCTCGGTGCTCCCGGTGTCACCGCTGGCCGGACTGGAGGGTCGGCTCGTCCCCGTCGGACTGGCCGTCGGTGCCGAGGTCGTCGGTCCGGGCGCGGTGGATCGCGTCGTCGTCGCGATGGTCGGTTCGGTGCCGGTGCTCGACGGCCCGCTGGTGGTGGCGTCGGTGTCACTCGCGAGGACTCCCGACGAGAAGAGCGCCCAGACGCCGAGGGCGACCGCGAGGGTGATGATCGTGGACTGGACGGTGGTGCGGGTGCGGCGTCGGCGGGACGTCATGTGCGTGGTGCTCCTGGTGGTGCTCGTGGGACTCGTCGATCTTGGCGGAAGCCGCCGACTCCTCCAGGCGCGCCGCTCCGCGCGCCTGGGTCCGGTCGTGGGCCGCGGGCGTAGCAAGGGACCATGACCGACTACGCACAACCGTCCGTACCCGTCACCGGAGGGTCGATGCCGCTCCTCGGCTTCGGCACTTGGCAGATCGAGGAGCCCGACGCTCCCGCCGCGGTCGCCGCTGCACTCCAGGCCGGCTACCGCCACATCGACACCGCGACCGGCTACCGCAACCAGCGCGGTGTCGGGAAGGCGATCGCCGAGTCCGGCCTCGCCCGCGAGGACCTGTTCATCACGACGAAGCTCCCGCCGGACAACGCCGACCGCGTCCGGGAGACGATTGAGGAGAGCCTCGACCAGCTCGGCCTCGACCACCTCGACCTGTGGCTCGTGCACTGGCCGCCGAACGGGGAGGCCCGTCCCGACGTCTGGCAGCAGCTCGTCGAGGCGCAGCAGGCTGGCCTGACGAAGGCGATCGGCGTGAGCAACTACTCGCTCGACCAGATCGACGAGCTCATCGACGCGACCGGCGCGACCCCGGCCGTGAACCAGATCCGCTGGAGCCCGGTGGAGTTCGACCGTGCCGTGGCCGACGGCTTGCGCGACCGGGGGATCGTCCTCGAGGGCTACAGCCCCTTCAAGGCGAGCAACCTGCAGGACCCGACGCTGGTCGAGATTGCCGAGGCGCACGACGCCGACGCCGCGCAGGTCATCGTCGCGTGGCACGTCGCGCACCAGTTCGTCGTCATCCCGAAGTCGTCGAACCCAGACCGCATCCGGTCGAACGCGGCCGGTGCCACGCTCGAACTGAACGCGGACGAGATCGCGCGGATCGACGGCCTCGGCAACTGACCGATCGCTGCACCGTCACCGGCCTGGTGGGACTCACTCCTGCCAGGTCGGTTCTCTGTGGGGATCGGTCTCGCTGCAGCAGGCGTACGGGTTCGCCGTGACGTCTTCCGGACCGTCGATCACGGGGAACCCGAGCCCGCGCGTTGTTCGTGGCGAAGCCCTCCCACTCGTACGACTCGACGACGTCCAGCGCTCGCCCGTGCGCTGCGTCCTCCGCGTCGGTGACGGCGATGATGACGTTGGCGTCGAGCGTCAGCATCCGCCCGCGGTCCGCACGCGCTCCAGATGGTCGGGAGCGAACTCGCCCGTGAAGGCGCCGGACGGCCCGAGGAGCGTGACGACAGCTCCGTTGGCGAGGTGGAGCTCAGATCGCCCCGGTCCGGTGTGCCGGAGGCGGGCGCCGGTGGTGCTCCCGTCGTCATCCGGAGGTGTCCGGACAGCGGGAGTTGCAGTGGGGTAGCGGGTGGCGGAGTGCGGAGCAGGGCTGGCGAGGAGCATGGCGAGACGGTAACGAGCAGGTTCGGCCAGGGCCAAGGAATCGGTACTTCGTATGTCGCTGCACCCCGGTCTCGGACTCACGCCAACAACGACCGGATGTCCTCCGCGCTCAACCCCTCGGCGAACAGCGCGTCGTCGTCGATCATCGTCGCGAACAGCTGCGCCTTCCGCTGCGCGAGCGCGAGGACCTTCTCCTCAATGGTGTCCTCGGCGATCAGGCGTTCGACGGTCACCGACCGGGTCTGCCCGATCCGGTGCGTCCGGTCGACGGCCTGGTTCTCCGCAGCCGGGTTCCACCACGGGTCGAGCACGAACACGGTGTCCGCCTCGGTCAGGGTGAGCCCGAAACCACCGGCCTTGAGCGAGATGAGGAACGCGGGTGCGGTGCCGTCCCGGAACCGGTCGATGACGGCTCCGCGGCGGCGGGTCGACCCGTCGAGGTACTCGTACGCGACCCCGCGCTCATCGAGGGCTCGCGCGACGATCTTCAGGAACGAGGTGAACTGGCTGAACACGAGCGCCCGCCGCCCTTCCGCAGCGAGTTGTTCGAGCTCGTCGAGCAGCAGGTCGAGCTTGGCGCTCGGCACGTCGTCGTGGTCGTCGGACACGAGCGCGGGGGAGAGCGCGAGCATCCGGAGCAGGGTGAGGGACCGGAAGACGATCATCCGGTTGCGGTCGAGGTCGTCGACGAGGTCGAGCACCTTGAGCCGCTCGCGGTTGAGCGTCGTCTCGTACAGGGCGCGGTGCGCGGGGTCGAGGGTGACGCGGACGACCTGCTCCACCTTCTCGGGCAGGTCCCGGGCGACGCTCTCCTTCGTCCGGCGGAGCATGAGCGGCCGGATGCGCCGCCGGAGCCGGTCCGTGAGCTCCTTCCGGGCGGTGCCGCGCAGCTCGGGCGAGGCGAGGGGTTTCACGTAGTCGTCGCCGAACCGCGTCCACGACGACAGCAGCCCGGGGGCGACGATCGAGAACAGCGCCCAGAGGTCGGGCAGGCCGTTCTCGAGCGGCGTCCCCGTCACGGCGATCTTGACCGGGGCACGGAGTTCGGCGGCGACGCGGTGCGTCTGCGACTGCGGGTTCTTCACGAACTGTGCCTCGTCGAGCAGCAGCGCAGACCAGTGCAGGTCGAGGTACGCGGCCGCGTCGAGTCGGAGCAGGGCGTACGAGGTCACGACGACGTCCGAGGCGGCCGCCGCCCGGGCGACCCGGGCGGGGTCCTTCAGCGAGGTCGAAGCGATCGTCGTGACACGCAGCGAGGGGACGAACTTCGCCGCCTCGTCCGCCCAGTTGCCGACGACGGACGTGGGGGCGACGACGAGGAACGGGGGAGCGTCCGGCTCGGCGGCCCGACGCTCGGCGATCATCGCGAGTGCCTGCAACGTCTTGCCGAGACCCATGTCGTCGGCGAGCACCCCGCCGACCCCGTGCTCGACGAGGAACGACAGCCACGCGTACCCGTCACGCTGGTACGGCCGGAGGTCGGCGTGGACGGTCTCGGGCACGGTGAGGTCGGCCGGTGCGGTCGCGTCGAGCAGCCGGCCGGCGATCTCCTTCCAGCGCTCGTCGTGCTCGGTCTCGTCGGCGAGCTGGTCGAACTCCGCCCACAGCGCGGCCCGGTACGGCGTGACGGTGAGCGGCTGGTCGGGCTCCCACTCCTCGAGCTCGCGGGCTTCCTCGATGACCTCCTTGAGCCGGTCGAACGCCGGGTCCGCGAGTGAGAGGTACGAGTTGTCCACGAGCTTGAGCCGCCGGTCCCGTTTCGCGAGCGCCCGGAGCAGCGGCGTGAACGGGATCTCCTTGCCGTTGACGCTGACGATGATCCCGAGGTCGAACCAGTCGTGCTTGTCGGACGGCATCGTCGTCACGCGGATGTGCGGTCGGCCGCTCAGCCGTTCGTAGTCGACCCGCTCGCCCTGCAGGACGACGCGGACGCCGCGGGCCGGCAGCGCGGGCAGCAGCTCGGTGGCGAGCACGGCGACGTCGGCGCCGTCGATCGTCCCGTCCTCGAACCAGCCGAGTCCGCCACCGGGCCCGGACAGGTGCTCGGGTACATCGGCGTGGTCGGCGTCCGGGACGGGAGGTCCGGAGCGCTCCGCCGTGTCATCGGACGTCCCCGACGTGGCCGGGTCCGACTCGTCGGCAGCAGCCGCCGTGGCCGGAGCGTCGTCGGCGGCGAGCACGCTGCCGAGGTCGGGCAGCGGTCCGTGCAGCGACACCGGGTCCTTCCGCCCGTCGACGCTCCACCGCCACTGCAGGTGGGCACGGTCGTCCGTCCGCGGAGCCCGGGCCGGCTCGAACGTCACGGTGAGCACGAGCTCCGGCGGGGTCCGTTCGGGCAGCTCGAGGGACCCGTCCGAGCTGACGAGGCCGAGCGAGCCGCGGAGGCGCGGTGACCAGTCCGCCAGGAACTCGTCGACCTCGTCCGCGGGCACCGTGATCCGCGCGCCCTCGACGAGCATCCGCCGTTGGTCCTCGGGGACCGGCGTCGGCGTCGGTGCGAGGGCGACGGAGAACTCCGGCGACTCCCGGAAGGCGTAGACACCGTGGTCGCCGACGACGCGAGCGGCACCTACGGCGACCGGCCGCCCGTCGATCACGGCGCTCGCTCCGATCACGAGTCCGTCCGCAGTCCGCGTGGCGTCGAGCAGCACGCGGGCGTCGGCGCCCAGCTCGACCCCGGCCGCGCGCTTGCCGGTCACGAACGCGATCCCGAGGGGCCCGGCCTGCCGGAGCAACGGCCAGAGCAGCGGACTGCGGAAGTCGTCGAGGTGGATCCAGTCGCTCTCCCCGGGCAGACCGGCGAGTTGTCCGGCGCGGTGCAGCGCCGCGAACTGCATGAACCAGGCGTGCTGCTCCGGCTCGAGGCCGAGGCGGTTCATCGAGTAGGGCAGCGCGCCCCAGGTCAGTTGTCCGCGCACCCAGTTGCCCGCCGCGCTCCGGCTCACCGGGCGGACGCCGAGGCGCACCGCCCGGGACGCCACCGGCAGCGGGCGGCCGGCCGCGCCGGCGCGGCCGGCGAGCCGCGCCGGCACCGCGTCGCGGAGTTCGAACTGGAGGCCCATCCCACCCGCCGGAGGCACGGTGCCGGACCCGGCCGACTCGTCGTCGTCCCCGGCGAGGCGGGCGAGGTCGCGCCTCCAGTCCGGTGTCGGCGGGGTGGGCGCCTGCGTGCGCGGTCCGGCCTGCGCGGCCAGGGCCCGGGCGTTGACGGTGAGGAGCGCGGCGGCGACGTGCTTGCACTCGCCGCCGAGGGGGCACGAGCAGCGGCTGCGGACGGGGCGGACGAACGCGCCGCGGGCCACCGTGGTGTCGACCTGGACGTCGTACGGAGCGTCGGCGCTGCCGCTCACCGTGGCGGTGATCGAGCCGTCCTCGTCGTGCCACGTGGCGTCCTCGACCAGCCCGGCGCGCACGACGTCACGGGCCCGCCCGAAGGTCTGCGGCCCCACGAAGCGGATGACGTCGACGGCGTCGATCATCGGAGCAGCGGGCACAGGGACATCGTGCCAGGCCCCGCCGACGCTCTCGACGACGGACCTCGGTACGGTGGACCGGGCGTCGGGTCGGCGCCGGGACGAGGGGGACGACATGACCGTGCAGACCATCCGGGACGGAGCGACGGTGATCGTGGCGGCGCTGTTCACCGCCGTGGCAGTGAGCGGCTGTTCCGCGGGCGGGGACGACGCGGCATCGGGCCCGACACCCACGCCGAGCCGTGCGGCGGCCACACCGGGCACGGCGACCTGCGAACTGCTCGGGACCGACGGGGGCACCGTCTCGATGACCGAGACCGCGGACTCCTACACGGTCGAGTTCCGGGGTGTCCCGCGTGACGCCGCGGACGACCGCACCTCGTACAGCGTGCAGGTGGACGACGACGACCGTCAGGCGTACGCCGGCATGCTCATGAGCTGGGACCGCGACCGTCTGATGAACTACGGAACGACGGACGAACCCGCCGCCGACGAGGTGGAGGTCGACGGCGAACCCGAGGAGGACGGCGACGTCGTCCGCGGCACGTTCCCCAAGGTGACCGACCGTCCGCGGAAGGTCACGCCCGTTCGGGGGACTGGCTCATCCCGGCGCTCCTGAGCCATCATCGGGATCACCATGCTGCAGTCACTCGTTTACATGAGCTCGGCCACCGAGCACTTCGACGGCGCCGCACTCGACGAGGTCCTCGAGTACTCGCGAGTCCGGAACACACAGGACGGGCTGACCGGTCTCCTCGTGCACCGCGAGGGTCGGTTCATGCAGCTCATCGAAGGGCCGCACGACGCGGTGATCGCGACCTACGGTCGGATCGTGGGGGACCCGCGCCACGACGAGGTGCGGCTGCTGGTGGAGGAGACGATCCACACCCGTCGGTTCCCCGACTGGTCGATGGCCTTCAGCCGGGACGCGGAGGTCGACCCGCCCGAAGGGTTCAGCGACTTCCTCACCGGCGACACCAGTGCGGACGCGAGCAAGGCGCGCGAGTTGCTCCGGTGGTTCCGCAACCACCCGATGGCGGCGCCGACGGCCTCGCTCGGGAAGCACCGCCGCGAGGCGTAGTCCTGGGCCGCAGGCGGACCACACGGAGGGGCGCCGATCCGCGCTTGACGCAGCCTGAATGCTCTGCCAGGTTGAAGTCATGGGGAAAATTCAACAACGCGCCGACGAGCAGCCACTGCTCCGAAGGCGCTCACTCCTCGCGGCGGGTGGAGCAGGGGCAGCCTTGCTCGCCATGGGGCCGTTCTGGAGATCGACAGCGGCGTTCGCCGCACCAGCGTGGCGGTACCCGTTCACGGCTCGCCACGGCATCTCGTCCCGCTTCGGATCGAGACCGTCGCCGGGCCACGGCGGATCGACGAACCACCAAGGGCTCGACATCGCGGCACCGAACCTGACGCCGATCTTCGCGGTCGCCTCGGGGACGGTCACCGTCGCGAGCTTCTCCGGGGGGTACGGCAACCTCGTCGAGATCGACCACGGGGACGGTTGGCGGACGCGCTACGGCCACATGGCCGACGGCACGATGAACGCCGCAGTGGGGCAGCGTGTCTCGCTCGGCACGTTCATCGGGAAGGTCGGGAGCACGGGGAACTCGACGGGTCCACACCTGCACCTCGAACTCCGCCAGAACGGCACCCCGATCGACCCTGCGCCCGCGTTCGAGAACGCAGCACTCAACCCCGGTTCGCCCGTGGGTGACGACAACGACAACGACGACGACGAAGAAGGCACCATGATCCGGCTCACCCACGTTCCGAACTCGACCCCCGGCGGCCCCGACGAGTACATCGTCATCGACCACGGCCAGCACACCTACTGGGGCGTGCCGGACACCCAGATGCTCGGGTTCCTCCGTGCCCAGGGCATCAAGGAGATCAAGGACAAGCAGGGACGCCAGTTCATCGCCGGCTACCGCCGCATCAGCTAGCTCCCGACCCTGACCCGACCGGACGGGGAGCCCGGCGATCGCCGGGCTCCCCGTCCGCTGTGTCCGGCGGCTCGGAGACCGCCAGGATCACGGCTCTCGCGGTGGCTCCAGCGCGCTGTGCTTGCGCGAGTAGCCGAAGTACACGCCGAGCCCGATCGCGAACCAGATCCCGAACCGCACCCACGTCTCCCACTGCAGGAACGAGACGAGCCACAGCGACGCCAGGACCCCGATCGCGGGGACGACGGGCATGAACGGCAGGCGGAACTGCCGGTCGAGGTCGGGCTGCCGGTAGCGGAGCACGATCACCGCGGTGCAGACGACCACGAACGCGAGCAGGATGCCGATGTTCGTCAGCTCGGCCACCACGCCGATCGGCAGCACACCCGCCAGGACCGCCGACGCGATGCCGAGGATCCAGGTCACCCGGGTCGGGACGTGGCGCTTCGGGTCGGTCTTGGCGAACCACTTCGGCATGAGGCCGTCACGGCTCATCGAGAACCAGACGCGCGAGGCGCCGAGCATGAAGGTGACGAGCACGGTGACGATGCCGACGATGGCACCGATCGCGATGACGTTCGCGATCCCACCGAGGCCGACCGCCGCGAACGCCGACGAGAACCCGGACGCCGGATCGATGTCCGTGTACTCCTGCATCCCCGTCAGGACGAGCGTGGCGAGCACGTAGAGGACCATCGAGATGCCGAGGGAGAGCAGGATCGCCTTCGGCATGTGCTTCCGGGCGTCGGTGGACTCCTCGGCCGCCGTGGACATCGCGTCGTAGCCGAACACGGCGAAGAACACCGTCGCCGCACCGGTCATGACGCCGCCGAACCCGAACGGGAAGTACGGCGAGTAGTTCGCGCTGTCGATGTGGAACACCCCGAGCACGACGATGAGCACGACGAGCGCGACCTTGATGCCGACCGCGACGAACTCGAACCGGGCCGCGCTCCGGATGCCGCGGGTGAGGACGAACGCGGTGAGCAGGCAGAGCAGGATCGCGAAGACGTCGACGACGTGGCCGTCGCCCGTACCCGGGGCGCCGAGCATCCAGGCGGGTAGGTCGATGCCGAACTGGCCGACCAGGAAGCCGACGTAGCCCGAGATGCCGATCGCGACCACCGCCACGATCGCCGTGTACTCGAGCAGCAGGTCCCAGCCGATGAACCACCCGACGATCTCGCCGAGCACCGCGTAGCCGTACGTGTAGGCGCTGCCCGCCTTCGGGATGAGGCCGGCGAACTCCGCGTACGACAGTGCCGCTGCCGCGCTGGCGACCCCGGCGACGAGGAAGCTGATGAGGACGGCGGGCCCGGCGACGCCGTTCGCGACCGCCCCGGCGAGGGTGAAGATGCCGGCGCCGATGATGCCGCCGATGCCGATCGCGGTGAGCTGCCACAGGCCGAGGTGACGTTTCAGGCCGCCCTCGCCTCCGGCGTCGTCGTCGATCGTGTCGATCGGCTTCCGGCGGAACAGGGTGGAGGATCGCGGCGTCGGTGCCATGCCGCCATCCTGCACCCGCCGCGGCGGATCGGCACGGGCGGTCGTGCCTCCCGTCAGCGCTGCGCGTACGGCCACCAGAACGGCGGGGGCAGTGCGCCGCCGGTCAGGATGACGAGCCCCTGGTAGGCCAGCATGCCCACGCCGAGCATGCCGAGGAGGGCCGCGGTCCAGGCCCAGCGTCGGACCGCGCGTCGGCGCCGACCGATCCGGATCGCCCGCCATGCCGACAGCAGGCCGAGCCCACCGAACAGGAAGCCGATCGCGAGGTGCCGGCCGACGCCCTCCGCCGGCAGGATCAGACCCTGCAGGAACGCGAACCCGCAGAGCAGCACGGCTGCGGTGGCGGGAGCGGCAGGGGGTTCGTGGTCGCGGGCTCGGGCCATGCCCCGACCGTAGCGGCAACGGCCGTCGCGATCACGGGGCACCATGGGGGGCATGCGTTCCTCCGCCCGCGTGCTCCTGCGCCCCGTCCTCGTGCTCGCGGCCGCCCTGCGGTCGGCCCGCGATCGCCGCCGCCGATGACGTCGGTGGACCGGGACGGCGCTGCCGACCGGGAGGCCCGGACCGGCAGACACCGCGGTCGTCGCGTCGCGGACGTGGTCACGTCGGTCGTCCTGCTGGTGGTCGGGGCGCTCGCCGCGGTGACCGCCGGATGGGGGATCATGCTGCTGGCGCTCGGGTTCGGGTCGTGTGACGCCCCGGGCAACCGCTGTGACGAGGGGCTCGGCGCAGCGGTCGTCACGCTCGGGCCGGTGCTCGTCGCGCTGGTGTTCCTGGCGGCGGCCGTCGTCTGCGTGCTCCGGCTCGTCAGACGCCGGACGGCGTGGCCGGTCGCGCTGCTCGGCCTCGGGCTGGTCGTCGTGGTGTTCCTCGTGGCGCGGCTCCTCGTGGACGGCTCGGTGACGATCGGCATCTGAGCGCTCTCCTGCACAGGGCGGCCGGCGGTCGTGGTCGTCCACAGATCAGGGTCGAGCCGGGTCCGGTCAGGGGGCGGACGGCGACGCTGAGGGCATGCCAGACACCGACGTGCTCGACCGACTCGAGCGAACCGCAGTCCGAACCGACGCCGACGTGGTCGACCTCGTCGTCGCCCTCCTCGACGCCCCCGTCCGGCGACAGTGCTGGGTGTTGTTCCTCGGTGAACGAGGGGTGCCCGTGCACCTGGTGATGCCGATCGCGGACCTGCCCTACGAACCCGACGACCAGGTGACGGACGTCGCGGCGCTCGTCGAGGACGTGGCCGCCCAGGTCGGCGCCGCGCAGGTCGTGCTCGCGTGGGAACGACCGGGCGCGACCGGACTGTTCCCCGTCGACTGGGCGTGGGTCGACGCGATGGCGTGCGCCCTCGACGAGCACGGCGTCCGGCTCCGCGGGCAGGTCGTGGTGCACGAGGAGGGGGCGTCGATGATCGAGCTCGACGACGACGAGCCCGTCGAGCCGGCCACGTGACTAGCCCTGGGGCGCGACGTCCGGCACGGTCTCGCCGGTCAGCCCCTCGACCACGCGCTTCGCCGTCGGCCAGTACTTGGCGTAGTGGTCGGGGTCGGCGTTCACCTGCACGGCGTGGGCCATCTGCGTCGGCGTCATGGTCTTCCACCCGGGCACCTTGACGAGCTTCGCGTAGAACATCGACGCGGCCGTGTACGGGTCCATCCGCTGCTCGTACGTGCCCCAGGCGCCGTTGTCCCGCTGCTGGAACAGTCCCCGGCTGTCCGGCCCGACCGCGTCGCCGTGGTCGATGTTGACGAGCCCCGACTCGCCGATCGCGGTCATCACACCGACGGCCTGCGTGTGCGGCCCGATGCCGAGGGCACGAGCGGCGCGGATGACCTCGGCGGCGTTCACGAGCCGGTCCTGGCAGAAGCCACCGATCGGGCCGGCCGGCACGACGACGCCGCCGACGGTCTTCGCCGGCGCGGCCGGGCAGGTGAGCGCGCGGGGCGTCGCCGAGGACGATGCCATCCCGGTCAACGAGTTCACCGCGACGACGACCAGGACGATCACCCCGATGACGGCCGCGACCACACCGACGCCGAAGACCGACGCGAGCGCGATGCCGGCACGGCGCATGGGGCGGGTCCTCCGTCTGGTGGTCGGGGTCGGGAGCGGCGGACGAGCCGCTGCACCACACACGAGGCTAAGCGTTCCTGCTGGACGTGGGGAGTGCCGACATGCCCCCGGTTCGCGGCACTACCGTGGTCGGCGGAGGGAACGATGGACACAGCGATGCAGGACCGGGCGCTCGGCGCCGTGCTGGCGAGTGCGTGCGGGGACGCGCTCGGAGCCCCCTACGAGTTCGGCCCCGCGCTGGCCGCCGACCACCCCGTCGGGATGCGCGGCGGTGGACCCTTCGGCTGGGAGCCGGGGGAGTGGACCGACGACACGAGCATGGCGATCCCGGTGCTCGAGGCGGTCGCCAACGGTGCGCGCTGGAACGAGCCCCGCACCCACGGGCGCCTCCTCGCAGCCTGGTCGGACTGGGCGCAGGACGCTCCCGACGTCGGTGCGCAGACCCGCGCCGTCCTGGGCCGGATGACCGCGAACACCGAGGAGGCCGCGAAGGCCGCAGCCCGCGCCGTGCACGAGCAACGCGGACAGTCCGCGGGCAACGGGTCGCTCATGCGGACGACGCCGCTCGTCCTCGGGTTCCTCGGCGACGGGGCGAAGCGGCCCCTCGCCGTCGCGGCCCGCCGTGTGAGCGACCTCACGCACCACGAGGAGGACGCCGGCGACGCCTGCGTGCTCTGGACGGTGGCGATCCGGCACGCGGTCCGTCGTGGTCGACTCGATGTCCGCCGCGGGGTTCCGCTGCTGCCGCGGGAACGGCGGACCCTGTGGCTCGACCGCATCGCCGCGGCCGAGGGCTCGACGCCAGAGGACCACACCGAGCGCAACGGATGGGTCGTGGCCTCGCTGCAGGCGGCGGTGGCTGCGATCACCTCGGGGGACGGCCTGGTCGACACGCTCGAACGTGCCGTCCGCGGCGGCGGGGACACCGACACCGTCGCCGCGATCACCGGCGGTCTGGCCGGCGCCCTCGCCGGGGCTTCGGCGCTGCCGGAGCAGTGGACCGGCATCGTGCACGGGTGGCCGGGCAAACGGCTCGACTGGGTCCGGTCGCTCGCCGTCCGGGCGATCGACCGGACCCCGGGGCCGCTCGGCCTCCCCGCCCGCCGGGGCTGACGCCGCACGCGCAGCGGCGGTCCGGCAGGAGCCCGGCGACGCAGCTGACCAGCGCTGCCGGTCAGCGGTGGTCGTCGCGGGGGTCGCGCTGCACCGCGGTCGGCTCGGTGACGAGCCCGGTCGGCGCCTTGTCCGCGACCTTCCGCCCGTGCGTGAACCAGGTCACGAGCCAGAGCACGACACCGAGCGCGAGCAGGGCGCCGGCGATCTGGTACTGCTCCGCGGCGCGTCCGGACGAGAACGGCAGCACGAGCCACAGGCAGGCCACGACGCCGATCACCGGGAGGACGACGCCCGCCTTGAAGTGCTTGTGCCCGACCCTGTCCCGACGCAGCACGAGCACCGAGGTGTTCACGACCGCGAACACCGCGAGCAACAGCAGCGAGGTCGTCCCGCCCAGGATCACGACGATCGGCGACTCCGGGTCGAGCGACACCCAGCCGATGAGCAGCAGGGAGATGAGCGTGGTGAAGACGATCGCGGTCGACGGGGTCCGGCGGGTGGGGGAGACCCGACCGAGGAACCGCGGCAGCACGCCCTGCTTGCTCATGCCGTACAGCAGCCGGGACGCCATCATCATGTTGATGAGCGCGGTGTTCGCGACCGCGAACATCGAGATGAACGGCAGGATCGACCCGATCGGGAAGTCCGGGGCCGCGGTCTGCACGACGGTCACCAGCGGCGTCTCGTTGCCGGCCAGCTCGCCGATCGGCACGACGGCCACGGCGCAGATCGACACGAGGACGTAGATGACGGCCGTGATGCCGAGACCGGTCAGCATCACGCGGGGGAAGATCCGCGACGGGTCCTTCGTCTCCTCGGCCATGTTCACCGAGTCCTCGAACCCGACCATCGCGAAGAACGCCAGCGAGGTCGCCGTCGAGACGCTGAGCAGCAGGCTCTTGTCCTCCGGCGTCTCGAACATCACCACGCGTGAGAAGTCCGCGTTGCCGCCGGCGATGGCCCAGAAGCCGACGAGGATGACGAGCACGAGGCCCGAGAGCTCGACGAGCGTGAGCACGACGTTCGTCTTCACGGACTCGCTGACACCGCGGAAGTTCACCGCCATGACGGCGAGCATGAAGCCCATCGCGATGAGCATCACCACGACGTTCGGCAGCTCGAGCCCGAACCCGACGCCGAGGTTCGCCGCGAACGCGCGGGACGCCGTCGACGCCGACGTGATCCCCGAGCACATCACGATGAAGGTGACGATGAACGTGACGAAGTGGATGCCGAACGCCTTGTGCACGTACAGCGCGGCCCCGGCGGTCTGCGGGTACTTCGTCACGAGTTCCAGGTACGAGAACACCGTGAGCAACGCCACCGAGAAGGCGATGAGGAACGGGAGCCACGCGGCCCCGCCGACCTCTGCGGCCACCTGCCCGGTGAGCGCGTACACGCCGGTGCCGAGGATGTCGCCGACGATGAACAGCAGGAGGAGTTTCGGACCGATGACACGGCGGAGCTCGGTCTGATGCCCCGCGTCGTGCTCGGTCTTCGTGGTGGTCGCCATGCCCCACCATGTTCCTGCTGACGGCTTCCTGTCCAGTCCCACAGGCAAATCCGCCGTGCCGGGCACGTGGAGCCGCCCCTCGGTACGCTCCCTGCATGGACGAGGAGTCGACGACCACCGAGGAACCGATCGAGTTCGCGGACTTCAACGCGAAGCTGCTCGTGCTCGACGTGCTGTGCTACGACCTGGACGTCCTCGAGCCCTACGACGGCGACGACGACGAGGACACGGTCGACGACGACGAGGTCACGGGACAGGACGACCGGGCGCGTGAGTACTACGACGACCTCGACCTACTCCCGTCGCACCTCGACCTCGTGACCGAGCTGACGGTCGACTCCGACCTCGAGGTCCTGCAGGACGTGCACCCGGGGTGGGACGGCTCCGACGACCGTTACGACCCGCAGAACTGGGACGACCTGGTCGACCTGCCGGCGCTCCGGATCGTGTACGCCGCCGCCCCGCTGCCGGCACACGTGTCCGAGGCACTCACGGCCAAGGGCGTCGAGGTCCGCTCGGCGTAGTCCGCAGCACGATCCGGCGTCGTTCCTCAGCGGAGCTCGGCGAGCTGCGCGGTGAACTGTGCCGCGCCGCCCTGGGCGGGGTGCCGCACCGCGATCGCGTCGATGCCCGCGGCCGCCAACGCTCCCTGCGCCTTCCGGCCGACCGCCACGAAGCGGCGGGCCCCGACGGCCTCGGCGAGGGCCAGCGCGACCGGAGCGCCGTCCCGCACCTCGGAGGGGCGCGGCGTGCGGTTGGTCAGCCGGTCCGGCGCGACGAACGGGTGGTGCGGGAACACCGCCCAGAGCACCGGCAGTGGGCCGTGCCATCCGCGGAGGGCGGCGTGCACCACGCGGGAGGACGCCTCCCACGGAGCGGTCGGGGTCCCCGGGACCGTCAGGGGGACGTCGGCGAAGAGCCCGTCTGGGTCCTGCAGCTCGCGCATGCTCGTGAAGGGCACGCCGGTGTTCGTCATCCCGCGCCACCCGGGTGCCTCGGCCACCAGGATCGTCTCGGCCGCCGGGCCGAACCGCCGGAGGTACCGGTCGAGGTTCGCCCGACGCAGCGCCCCGGCACCGCCGCCGACGATGTCGTCGGTGCCGGTGTCGAACAACCGCTCGGCGTCCGCCGCTGCCGGCACGGCGTCGAGCGCCGCCCAGAACGCGCTCAGGTCGATCGATGCGGGAACGGCCGTCACGGTGCCCTCAGCGCCCGAGTACCCGCAGGTACACGCGCTCGAGACCGGCCGCGGAACGGTCCCAGCTCAAGCGCTCGGCGTGCTCGCGTCCCGCGGCGGACAGTGCGGCCGCGTAGTCCGGCTCCGTCAGGACGCGCTGGATCTCCGCCGCCCACACCATCGGGTCGCGGGACTCGAGCACGACCCCGGTCTCACCGTCGACCACGGCTTCGCGCAGGCCCCCGGCAGCGGCCGCCACGACCGGCACCCCGGACGCCGAGCCTTCGAGCGCGACGAGTCCGTACGTCTCCGAGTGCGACGGGACGAGCACGGCCGCCGCGCCGCGGAACAGGAAGGCGAGGTCGGCGCGGGACTGCGGCCCGATGAAGGTGACCCGGTCGGCGATGCCCCGCGACTCGGCGAGCCGACGCAGTTCGGCCACGTGGTCGCCCGCCTCGCTCGAGGCGTCCCCGGCGATGACGAGGGTGGGGCGGGCCTCCCGGTCGATCCCGGCGACGGCCTCGATCGCCAGGTCCAGGCCCTTGAGCGGTTGCACGCGCGCGGCGGCCACCACGTACGGGGCGACGGCGCGGCGGGCACCGCTGCCGGCAGGGCGGAACACCGACCCGTCGACGCCCGGCAGGACGATCCAGACGCGCGACGGGTCACCGCCGAGCCGGGTGCGGACGGTCTCGGCCTCGGCCTCGCTCACGACGACGACGGCGTCGGACTCGCGGGCGAGCCGCTGCTCACCCGCCATCCGGCCGGCGGACTCGGGGCGTTCGCCCTCGGACAGCGGCGTCTCGGCGTCGGCCGCGATCGAGTGGAACGACTGGACGTGCGGGATGCCGCGGTCCCGCGCGACGGGCAGCGCGGCGGCGCCGGAGAACCAGTGGTGCGAGTGGAGCACGTCGAACGGCCCGAGCGCGGCGAGCCCGTGCCGGAACGGTTCGATGAAGGCGTCGTGCTCACCCTTCGGCACGGGTTGTGCCGGACCCGCGGACAGGAAGCGCAGACACACGCCGGGGACGAGCGCGACCGAGTCCGGCTGGGTCGGCGACGAGCGCCGCGTGACGATGTCGACCTGGTGGCCGCGGTCGGCGAGGGCCTCGGCCTGGTGCCGGACGACGACGTTCATGCCGCCGACCTCACCGGAACCGGGTTCGTCGCCGGGGGAGGTGTGCAGCGAGACCAGCCCGATGCGCAGCGGTTCGGTCGTCGTGCTCACCGGGCCAGCCTAGCGAGCAGGCCGTTGGGCCTCCCGCGCCGGTGCGACGAGGGCCGGCAACCGACCGGCCGCATCGCGCGGGTCGGACGGGGAGCGGTCATCGCCGCCGAGCACCTGCACCCGTCGGTCGCCGTGCCGCTCCCAGAACGCCGCCGTCCAGGCGCAGAGGACGCCGTCGAGCAGGTCCTCGCGGTGCTTGTGCGTCGGGCCGTGCAGGACCGACGGCTCCGCGAGTGCCCGGGTGCGCGGGTCGCCGTCGAGGTCGAGCGGCGGGTCGAGCGGGGTCGTGCGGAGACGGCGGACCAGCTCGTCGAACGCCTCGGCACGGCGCTGCCGGGCGACCGCGGGCGGGACCGACGGGTCGAGCCGCTTGTACCGCGGTCGTTCGTCGTCGTAGCCGAACTCCTCGACGCCGACGAGGGTCGTGTACGGGTAGCACTCGAACACCGCGGGGCCGCTGCGGTCCCGCATGCCCGCGGTGTCGCCGACGTAGGTGGCGCCGAGCGCGGTCAGGCGGTCGAGCAGACGTGCTCCGGCACTCGCGGCGGAGGCCAGGTTCGTCGGGTTCGCGGCGACCTTCCAGCGGCCGTAGCGCTGCCCGACCTGCCGCTCGACCTGGCGCATGCCGGTCGGGTTCGTCACGACGAGTGAGGCGTCCACGGCGACGAGCGTGCGCGGACCGAGCCGGTCGGCGATCCACGTCGTGACCGCGTCGACCCCGCGGGCCCATCCGGCGTCCACGACCCGTCCCGCGTCGTCGAGGGCGGCGAGGCCGGTCTCGTTCGGTGCCCGGTGCTCGGTGCCGAGTCCCCACGCCAGGTCGACCCCGAGGTACGCGTTCACGGTGTCATCCTGCCCGCACACCGGGGACACGCGCTCCGCGGGTGCGGGGGAGTAGGTTCCGCAGCATGGCGACACCGGCGACGACGCTGACCGTACCCGGACCCGAGGGCGACCGGGAGGTGCGGATCTCGAGTCCGGCACGCGTGCTCTGGCCGGACCTCGGCATCACGAAACTCGACCTCGCGCAGTACCTGGTCGACGTCGGGGAGCCCTTCGTCCGGGCGAACGGCGATCGACCGATCTCGCTGCAGCGGTTCCCCGACGGCGTCGACGGTGAGCAGTTCTTCTCGAAGAACCCGCCGAAGGGTGCGCCCGACTACGTCCGTGCGGTGACTGTGACCTACCCGAGTGCCCGGAGCCACCCCCAGCTCGTGGTCGACGAGCCGGCCGTCGCGGTCTGGGCGGCGCAGATGAACACCGTCGTCTTCCACCCGTGGGCGTCCCGGGCCGAGGACAGCGACCACCCGGACCAGCTCCGCATCGACCTCGACCCGCAGCCCGGTACCGACTTCCACGACGCGGTCCCCGCCGCGCACGCGTTGCGGAAGGTGCTCGCCGAGGTCGGACTCGAGGCGTGGGTGAAGACGAGCGGCAACCGCGGCCTGCACGTGTTCGCGCCGATCGAGCCGGTGTACGAGTTCCTCGACGTCCGGCACGCCGTGATCGCCGCGGCCCGCGAACTCGAGCGACGGATGCCCGAGCAGGTGACGACCGCGTGGTGGAAGGAGGAGCGTGGGCAGCGCGTCTTCGTCGACTTCAACCAGGCGAACCGTGACCGGACGATGGCCGGTGCCTACAGCCCCCGCGCCCTCCCGCACGCGGCGGTCTCGACCCCGCTGGCGTGGGAGGAGCTCGACGGCGCGGACCCGACCACGTTCACGATCCGGACCGTGCCCGGTCGCCTCGCCGCGACCGGCGACCCGTGGGAGACGATGTCCGCTGCGCCGCGGAGCATCGACCCGCTCCTCGCGTGGTGGGAACGGGACCTGGAACGGGGCGAGGGTGAACTGCCGTTCCCGCCTGACTTCCCGAAGATGCCGGGCGAGCCGCCCCGCGTCCAGCCGTCCCGGGCGAAGAAGGGTTGACGGCCCGGCCCTGGTGACGGGCCCGGCCCGGGATCAGACGAGCGAGGAGGTGTCCTCGTTCCGGAGTCCGTCGTCCTCGACCCGCGAGGTCTGCAGCGGCAGGCCGACCGTGGCGGTGTGCAGGCGGGTGAGGCGGGACCACGTGCGGCGGTTGCCCTGCGTGACGCCGTCGAGGACGATCATGCGCCGAGGCCGATCGTGACGAAGGCGAGCGCGGCGGCGGTCACACCGGCGATGCCGCTGACGATCGCGCTGGTCTGGAGTGCACGCAGGTGACGTGCTTCGCGGACCTCGCTGAAGGGGCTGCGCTGCGCCCGGCGAATGAGGATCTCGTTGCTCATGTCCACTCCGATCCGTGGTGTCGAGACGGTGTCGGACCACCGTTCCCCTGGTGCCTCAGATGCTTCCACAGTTTCACTAGTTCGGCTAACTACTGATACCTCCGGAGCGCACATCGGACATCGGGACAGGACCGCGGACATCGGGACGGGACCGCGGACGTCAGGACAGGACCGCGCTCAGGTCGTACGCCGTCGGGACCTCCAGCTGGTCGAACCCGCATGAGCGTGCCTCCCGGTCCGGACGCCACCGCGCGAACTGCACCGTGTGCCGGAACCGGTCGCCTTCCATCTGGTCGTACCGGACCTCCAGGACGCGTTCCGG
This sequence comes from Curtobacterium sp. MCBD17_032, assembly GCF_003234855.1. Lineage (GTDB taxonomy): Bacteria > Actinomycetota > Actinomycetes > Actinomycetales > Microbacteriaceae > Curtobacterium. Next base: position 8,842 of record NZ_QKTO01000016.1, on the reverse strand, counting down.
CGCGAGCCGCACGAACGACGTGTCACGACCGGACGAGAACCGCGACCGCTCCCCGTCACCGGTGACGGGCCTCCCGTCCGTGTCCCGTTCCACGAGCGGCTCCAGCTCGTCGACGAGTTCGCGGCGCCGCTTGTCGGTGAAGGCGGAGACCCCACCCACCATGTGCAACTCGCCGTCCTCGTCGTACAGGCCGAGCAGCAGCGACCCGACGCCGGTCCCGCTCTTGTGGACCCGGTACCCGACGGCCACGACGTCCGCTTCGCGGTGGTGCTTCACCTTCAGCATCGTGCGCTTGTTCGGCTCGTACGGCTTCGTGCGCGGCTTGGCGACGACGCCGTCGAGCCCTGCGCCCTCGAAGGTCGTGAGCCATTCCCGGGCGAGGTCGACGTCGAGTGTCGTGCGGGTGACGAAGAGGGGCGCGGTGAGGTCGGCTCCGAGCTCCTCGAGCGCCGCCCGCCGCTCGTCGAACGGCCGGCCGGTCAGGTCCTCGCCGTCGAGGTGCAGCAGGTCGAAGGCGACGAACTGCGCCGGCGTCTCGACCGAGAGCTTCGCGATCCGCGAGGCCGCGGGGTGGATCCGCTGCGACAGGGCCTCCCAGTCGAGCCGTTCGTTCCCCGGTACCCCCGAGCGGACGACCACCTCACCGTCGAGGACGACGGGGTGCTCCCGGCCGCCGAACCGGGCGCGGAACGCCTCGACGAGCTCCGGGAAGTACCGGGTCAGCGGCTTGGCGCCGCGGCTGCCGATCTCGACGTCGTCGCCGTCGATCGTCACGATGCCGCGGAAGCCGTCCCACTTCGGCTCGTACCGCAGGCCACCCGCGACGCTGTCGGGGTCGGGCACGGTGGCGACGGCCTTGGCGAGCATGGGCGCGATGGTCTCCATGCCGCCTGTCTACCCGCCGGTCGCGGGACCGGCCTGGAGGCCCGCCCCACCCTGGTCCGTCGGCACCCGCTGGCTAAGGTGGTCGCGTGCCGATCCCGCCACCCGTCAGCCCCGCGCAGGCCGAGGCACTCGCCGCCGGCGCCCTCCCGCCCGTCGAGGAGGTCCGGCCCGGCATCTGGACCATCGCCGTCCCCTTCCGCGGTGGTGTCCCCGACGCGACGCTCGCCTACGTGGTCGAGGGGAGTGACGGCGCCCTCGCGGTCATCGACCCGGGGTGGTCCGACGGTGGCTCGCTCGATGCCCTCACCGACGGGTTGCGCGTCGTCGGCCGCCGGGTCGAGGACGTCACCCTCGTCGCGGTCACTCACCTGCACGCCGACCACCTCGGCGCGGCGTCCGAGGTGCGACGCCGGTCCGGCGCTCCCGTCGCCATGCACGTCGCCGAGGTGCACGCGCTCGAGCACGAACGGGCCGACGCCGAACAGAACGACCGGGACGTCCGGACGTGGGGCGTGCCGGCCGACCGGCTCGACGGCGTGCTGGCCGCATGGGGGACCGGCCGTCGGATCGGTCTCGGGGCCGCGCAGCGCCCGTTCGCCGACCTGCTGCTCGCCGACGGCGATCTCCTGCCGGTCCCGGGTCGCACGATCCGGACGCTCTGGACGCCGGGCCACACGGGCGGGCACGTCTGCTTCGTGGACGAGGCGGACGGCCTCCTGTTCACCGGCGACCACGTCCTCCCGCGGATCAACCCCGGGGTGGGCCTCGGCGGGCGGACCGCGACGAACCCGCTGCGCGACGCGCTCGAGTCGCTCGCGAAGCTCGACGGGTTCGACGACCTCGAGGTCTGCCCGGGCCACGAGTACCGGTTCCGCGACGTGGTGTCCCGGGCCCGGGAACTCGTCGCCCACCGGGAGGAGCGCGACCGGCACGTGGCGGAGGCCCTCGACGCCCTGCGCCGGCCGACGCTGTTCGAGGTCGCGTCCCGCGTGCCGTTCAGCGGCGGCATCGCGTCCATGTCGGGGTTCCTGCTCGCGAGCGCCCTGAGCCAGACTGCGTTCCACACGGAGCTCCTCGGGCGAGCGGACGAGGTCCGCCGGGTCTGACGGCCCCCGGTGTCGCCGTCCCCGGACAGCGGTACGGCCCCGCCGGTCCCTGCTGGGACCGACGAGGCCGTACCGATCGCGCTGGGGTCAGCGCTCGTCCGACGTCAGCGCTGTGCGGCGACGCAGGACGCGTGCCCCGACCAGTGCAGCACCGGCGGCGAGCATGCCGAGCGCCCACGGGAGCGCCCCGGTGGTGTCGGTGCCCGTGTAGGCGAGGCGGTGCGCGCGAGGAGCGGTGTCCACCGGCACGCTGCCGATCGGCTGTGCGACCGGCGGCACGGCCGCGGGCGGGATGACGGCCGCTGTCGGCACGACCTCGACGTCGAACGCAGTCGTGAAGTCACCAGCGGCGACCGTCAGACGGTGGGTCGAGGCATGCGGGAAGGTGACGCCGATGATCCCGTCGAAGTAGTCACCGAGGTCGGCGGCCACGGCGACCACGTCACTGGCCACGTCGGACCGCACCGTGACGGCAGCGGAGTCGCCGTCCTCGTCCTGGATCTCGTTGCCGAAGCGGTCGACGACGCCACCGTTGACCAGGAGGGTGCCGCCCTGCTGTGCCGTCGGGTTACCGCCGGGAGTGATGACCGGGACGAACGCGACACCCTCCTCGGTCTCCTCGAACGTCTCGACCAACGTCGACACGGCACCTTCCGGGTCGACGATCCAGCTCGTGAGCGATCCCTGCGGCAGGTCGTCGCCGTTGCCGACGAAGTCCTTGAAGTCGGCCTTGTCGATCGCGTAGACCTGGACGCCGAGCGGCGCAGCAGCATCGACGGTCAGCTCGACGTACTGGGTCGCGGAGACGCCTCGGCTCGTGGCGGTGACCGCGAAGTCGAAGAAGTCGGCGTACTCGGTGGTTCCGGAGAGCACACCGGTCGCCTGGTCGAGCGCGATGCCGTCGGGGAGCTGGGAAGCGGGCGTGTACACCGGCTCGTCCGGGTCGACGGCATCGGGGTCGTACCAGGTCACTGTGTAGGAGACATCGTCGGGCTGGACGCCGGCGACGGTGAAGTCGTGCGAGAACGCCTGACCGGAGGTCGTCGACAGGGCGAGGGGCTCCTCGTCGGTCGTCGCGGCGGCGAACGTCGGGTTCGGCAGGATCGGCGCACTCTCGACCCGGTTGCTCGCGCCGGTGATCGCGTCGGTGACCGTCAGCACCACGACCTTGCCGATGAGCGCGGTGTCGGTCGGGGTGAAGACGTTCCGGGTCTCGACGACCGTGTCGTCGATGCTCCAGGCGTACCGGAGGCCACCGTCGGACTCGGCCGTGAGCTTCGAGCCGAGCTTCGCGTCACCGCTGATCGTGACCCTGGGAGCTGCGGCGGTCGTCACGGGGGCATCGGACGACGCGTCCGGAGCGGGCGCAGGGCCGGCGGGAGCGCTCGGTGCGTCCGTCGCCGGGTTCGACGGGAGCGTGTCCGGGGAGCCGGTGGCGCCCGCGGTCGGGACGATCGTCCCGGTCCCGGTCCCGGTCCCGGTCCCGGTCCCGGTCCCGGTTCCGGCAACCGCGTCGGTCGGGAGGCTCGGAGCGGCCGGGCTCGTCGTGTCGCCGACGACGACGGTCGGCGCGCTGACGCCCGTCTCGTCCGCGGCGTACGCGGTGGTGGCGGTCATGACGCCGAGTCCGGTCGTCAGGCCGACGAGCGCGGTGGCGGTGCCGACGGCGCAGGCGCGTCGGACGAAGGCAGTGCTGCGGTGCACGGGTTCCCCCAGGTTCAGGTCCGGTCGGGCGCCGGATCGTGAGAATCCGCCGTGAATGTCACGGGGTGATCGGAGCGTACTGGTACGCGCGGGTTCGGCGGGGCGTCGTTCCCGATTCGTGACCCGATCTGGGGACGGGACGACGCCCGATGACGGGAGGGGCGTGACCGACCGGCCACGCCCCTCCCGCGGAGCCAGCGTCAGGCGCGACGTCGACGCAGCCGGTGCACGAGCAGACCGGCGCCGGCGGTGAGCAGCCCGAGCGCCCACGTGAGCGGACCGGACTGGTCCGTACCCGTGTACGCGAGGCTGCCGGACGGAGCGGTCGGGGTCGTGAGCCCGGCGGTCGATGCGGCAGCGGGGGCCACCTCGAAGCGGATGTCGCTGGTGACGTCGCCGTACGTGACCGTGACGGTGTGCGGGGAGGCGTGCACGAAGGTCACCCACGTGCTGACGCTCTCCGCGTCGTAGTCGATCCGGTCACTCGCCACGTCGCTCGCGAAGCGGAACTCGGTGTCCGTCCAGGCCAGGTTCCCGTAGGCGTCGAACGGCTCGTGCCTCATCATCGCGCTCTCGCCCTGGCGGGCGGGGATCGCCTCGACACGACGCGGTTCGCCCTCGATCGGGTGGTAGGTGATCACGTCCCCGTCGACGGTCCAGCGGTCCTGACGGCCTCCGACCACCAGGTCGTCCTCGAACGTCACCGAGGAAGCGATCCGTGCCACCGCTCCCGGCGCCACCGTCAGCTCGACGTGCGCGACCGACTCCTGGCCGCCGCTCACGGCGACGACCTGGAACGGGAAGGACCGCGCCGCGGTCGCGGTGCCGCTGAGGACACCCGACTCCGGGTCGATCGTGACGTCGAGGCCGTCCGGAGCGGACGTGTGGTCGGACCCCCCGTCTCGGACACCGCGCAGCTCGTAGCGCACGGCCTCGGGAACGGGGGCGTCGGTCACGCTGAAGGTGTGGGAGAACCGCTCGCCCGCGGTGGCGGCGAGCGCGATCGGTGCCTTCGCTGACGACTGCTCGGTGAAGCCGAACGACGCAGAGGGCACCACGGCCGTGAACGAGGTGGCGACGCCGCCCTCGGCCACGGTCACGGTGCGCGCCCCCGGGCCGGAGAACGTCACGGTGTTCACCGACCAACGGTCGTCCCAGACCACCCGGTCGGACGCCGCGGAGCTGGTCGCCGTCGAGCGCGGGTAGTCGTCACCGAGCGTGGTGCGGTTGCCCCAGGTGTCCACGGCGAGTCCGGCGAGCTGGAGCGTCGCACCGTCCGCCACGGGGATGCTGTCCACGATCCGGACCCGGCCCTGACCGATCGCGTGCTCCCAGATCGTGCCGTCCGTCTCGACCTGCCACATGCCGGAGTGGTCGGCGGTGGAGACCGCGTAGGTCACGCCCACCGGGGCTCCCGGGGAGACCGTCACCTCGACGTACTCGGTGATCTGGGTCGAACCGCTGAGCGCGACCACCTGGAACTCGTACGTCCCGACGACGGTCGGCGTGGCGCTCAGCACGCCGGTCTCGACGTTGACCGTCCAGTCGGCGGACGGTGCCTTCCGGATGGCGTAGCCGACCGTGCCGTTGCCGCCCGTGGTGCGGAAGGTGTGGGAGAACGGCGTCCCGGCCGTGGCGGTGAGGGCGAGCGGCTCGTCCTCGGTGGACGGCTCGGTGAAGGCGAGGTCGCTGCCGTCCTCGGGAGCTGCAGCCGCGGGCGCGGCCGGCGCGGCCTCGGGAGCCGGAGCCGGCGTGACTGCGGGGGCCGCCGGTTGCGCGGCGTCGGTCCCGTCCGTGGGAGCCGCGGGAGCAGCGGGAGCCGTGGGAGCGGCACCGGGTGTGGCTTCCGCCGGGGCTGCCGGCGCGACGGTCGGTACAGCCACAGCGTGGTCGACGGGCGTCGTCGTCGGACCGGCGGACGTGCCTCCCGGTCCGGTCTCGGTCGTACCGGTCGTACCGGTCGTACCGGTCGTGACGGTCGTGGTCGACGGCGCGCCCTCGGCGCCCGTCGCGGCCGTCGCGGCCGTGGCGCCGATGCCGAACGCGGACGACGCGGTGACGACGGCCAGCGCGGCGCCGACCGCGGCGCTGCGCCGGAACGTGGATGTGCAGGACTGCTTCATGGGATCCCCCTCGGATGCCGGTCGGGCCCCGGTCGGGCGCCCTCACTCGGAGATGTCCGCGGATCCCGAGGCCTGACACTGCGTCAGGTCACAGGTGCATCACGACTCAGGACGCTCGTCACACTGCCCTCAGACCCGTCGGGCGTCCGCTGCCAGTTCGAGCGCCGCGCGGAACGCCGACACCGCGGGGGACTCCGCGCTCGCGATCCGCTGCGCCGTGAAGATCGTCCGGCGACCCGGTTCGGGCAGGTCCAGGAGTCGGCAGCTCGTCGACCGGCCGGCCCAGACGAGGTCCGGCATGAGCGCCACAGCGTTGCCCGACTCGATGAGCCGGATCTGCGCCTGCAGGTCCGCGGTCTCGTACCGGACGTCGGGCTCGAACCCGGCGCGACGACAGGTCTGCTCGGCGAAGTGCCGGGATGCGGCGCCCCGCGGCTCCATCACCCAGGGCAGCGTCGCCGCCTCGGCCAGGGAGGTCACCGGCCACAGCGCGGTGGCCTCCGGTGGCAGCGCGAGACGCACCGGGTCGGTCGTCAGGTCGCGCCGGTCCAGGCCGGGGAAGCGCGGCGCGGCGTGCGCCGGGTACTGCTCGGCGACCACCATGTCGAAGTCCCGGGCCCACGTCTCGTTGAGCGCGGTCTCCGGTTCGCGCTGCACCATCTCCACCCGGACGTCCGGGTGCTCGACCGCCATGGTCCGGAGCGCGGACGGCATGAGGGCCAGCGCCGCCGACTGGAACACGGCGACACGGATGCGCCCCTGCACGGTCGTCAGTGTCGACTCCACCGTCGCCTGTGCCCGCTCGAGGGTGTCGAGCACCTCACCCGCAGCGGCCACCAGCACCTCGGCCTGCGGCGTCAGCTGGAGGCGACGGCCAGCCCGGCGGAGGAGCTGCACCCCGGCCTCCCGCTCGAGCACCGCGAGCTGCTGCGACACCGCCGACGGCGTGAAGTTCATCGCCTCGGCGACGGCGGCCACGGTGCCGCGGATCGACAGCTCGCGCAGGAGCACCAGGCGACGGACGTCGAGCATGCCGGAAAGCGTAGCTGAGCTGAACGGTACGCATCACGAAGAGTTGCTTCCGCTACCGGAAGCCCGGCCGTCACACTGTCCCCATGACCGACGTCCAGCCGCGCACCGACGCCGCCGCACCGACCGCTCCCGACGCCCTCGCCGGCGCGTCCGTCGCCCTCGTCCGGCAGTGGCTCGCCGAGGCCGAGACGTACCCGGTCGACGGCTCCGCGAAGCAGCTCGCCGGCGTCCTCGCCGACCCGAAGGGGCTCGCCTTCGCCGTCGGGTTCGTCGACGGCGTCGTCCGCCCCGAGGACCTCGGCGTCGCCGCCCGGAAGCTCCGCGCGATCGCGCCGGACGCGCCCGGGTTCCTGCCGGCCGCGCTCCGCGGTCTGGTGCGCCTCGGTGGCGGGATGGCACCGGGCCTCCCGGGCGTCGTCGTCCCGATCGCCCGACGTGTCCTCCGGAACATGGTCGGCCACCTCATCGTCGACGCCACCGACGCGAAGCTCGGTCCGGCGATCGCGAAGATCAAGCAGGACGGCATCCGCCTCAACGTGAACCTGCTCGGCGAAGCCGTGCTCGGTGAGCGCGAGGCCGCGCGCCGGCTCGCGGGCACCCACGCGCTGCTGAGCCGCGCTGACGTCGACTACGTGTCGATCAAGGTGTCCTCGACCGTGCACCCGCACTCCCCGTGGGCCTTCGACCACGCCGTCGACGACATCGTCGGGCAGCTCCGGCCGCTGTTCGAGCGCGCGGCAGCGTCGACGCCGAAGAAGTTCATCAACCTCGACATGGAGGAGTACAAGGACCTCGACCTGACGATCGCGGTCTTCACGAAGCTCCTCGACGAGCCGCAGTTCACCGACCTCGAGGCGGGGATCGTGCTGCAGGCGTACCTGCCCGACGCGCTCGCTGCGATGCAGCACCTGCAGGAGTGGTCCGCCGCCCGCCGTGCCCGCGGAGGCGCCGACATCAAGGTGCGTCTGGTGAAGGGCGCGAACCTGCCGATGGAGCAGGTCGAGGCCTCGGTGCACGGCTGGCCGCTCGCGACCTGGCACACCAAGCAGGACTCGGACACCAACTACAAGCGCGTGCTCGACTGGGCGCTCACGCCCGAGCGCATCGCCAACGTGCGGGTCGGCGTCGCGGGGCACAACCTGTTCGACGTGGCACACGCGTGGCTCCTCGCCGGTGAGCGCGGTGTGCGGAACGGCATCGAGTTCGAGATGCTCCTCGGCATGGCGCAGGGCCAGGCCGCCGCGGTGAAGAAGACCGTCGGCTCGCTGCTCCTCTACACGCCGGTCGTGCACCCGGGCGAGTTCGACGTCGCCATCGCCTACCTCATCCGCCGGCTCGAGGAGGGCGCGTCGCAGGACAACTTCATGTCCGCGGTGTTCTCCCTCGCCTCGTCCCCGACGCTGTTCGCCCGCGAGGAAGCCCGGTTCCGCGACTCCCTCGCCCCGCTCGCGCTGCCCGGGGGACTGGACGCCCCGGCGCCGCACCGTGTCGCCGACCGGTACGCGGCCGTCGACCGTCCCGTCCCCGGCCACTTCGAGAACACGCCGGACAGCGACCCGTCCGTCGGTGCCGTCCGCGCATGGGGTGCCGCCATCACCGAACGGATCGCCACCTCGACGCTCGGCGTCGCCGCCGTCCGGGAGGCCCGGATCACCTCCGCCACGACCCTCGAGTCCGCCCTGCAGCGCGTCCGCGCCGCGGGCACGACCTGGGGTTCGTGGTCGGGTGCCGCCCGCGGCGCCGTCCTGCACGCCGTCGGCGACGCCCTCGAGGCGAACCGCGCCGCCCTCATCGAGGTCATGGCGTCGGAGACCGGCAAGACGATCGACCAGGCCGACCCCGAGGTCTCCGAGGCCATCGACTTCGCGCACTTCTACGGCGAACTGGCCGCATCGCTCGACACCGTCGACGGCGCGTCGTTCACTCCGGCCGCGCTGACGCTCGTCACGCCGCCGTGGAACTTCCCCGTGGCGATCCCCGCCGGCTCGACCC
>NZ_QKTO01000015.1 GCF_003234855.1 Curtobacterium sp. MCBD17_032 | reverse complement strand
GAGAGGGAAACGCCCGGTCACATTCCGAACCCGGAAGCTAAGCCTCTCAGCGCCGATGGTACTGCAAGGGGGACCTTGTGGGAGAGTAGGACGCCGCCGGACTCCTTTTCAAGAACGATCGAGCCCCTGACCGGGGTGAGCAGCAACGCTCACCCCGGTCAGGGGCTCTTTCGCGTCCCCACAGCTCGGAGAGCGGCACCGATCGGCAGGATGTGCCACGGTAGGATCGGTGGCGTCATGACAGCGCCATTCTCCTCTGCCTCTGGTTCCGACGTCCGCGTCCGGTTCTGCCCGTCACCCACCGGGACGCCGCACGTCGGCCTCGTCCGCACTGCCCTCTTCAACTGGGCGTACGCGCGACACACGGGCGGCAAGCTCGTGTTCCGGATCGAGGACACCGATGCCGCGCGCGACAGTGAAGAGTCCTACGGCCAGATCATCGAGGCGCTGCGGTGGCTGCGGCTCGACTGGGACGAGGGCGTCGAGGTCGGCGGTCCGCACGGGCCGTACCGGCAGTCGGAGCGGACGGACGTCTACGAGGACGCGATCGCGCGGCTCAAGGACGCCGGTCACGTGTACGAGTCGTTCGTCACGCCGGAGGAGATGGAAGCGCGGAACCGGGCGAACGGGCGCGACCCGAAGCAGGGCTACGACAACCACGAGCGCGACCTGACGGACGCCGAGCGTCAGGCCTTCCGCGACGAGGGCCGCGAACCGGCCCTGCGCCTGCGAGTGCCCGACCGCGACCTGAGCTTCCAGGACCTGGTGCGCGGCGAGATCACCTTCCCGCAGGGGTCGTTCCCCGACTTCGTCGTGGTGCGCCCGAACGGCAAGCCGTTGTACACGTTCACGAACCCGCTCGACGACGCGCTGATGGGCATCACGCACGTCCTCCGTGGTGAGGACCTGCTGTCGTCGACCCCGCGGCAGATCGCGCTGTACGAGGCGCTCCACGAGATCGGGATGGCGGAGTTCATCCCGCAGTTCGGTCACCTGCCCTACGTCATGGGAGAGGGCAACAAGAAGCTCTCGAAGCGAGACCCGGAGTCGAACCTCTTCCACCACCGCTCGAACGGCATGGTGCCGGAAGGGCTCGTCAACTACCTCGCGCTGCTCGGGTGGTCGATCGGGCCCGACCGGGACGTGTTCTCGATCGACGAGATGATCGCCGCGTTCGAGGTCACGGACGTGAACCCCAACCCCGCTCGGTTCGACCACAAGAAGGCCGAGTCGATCAACGGCGACCACATCCGTCTGCTCGACGGGGCCGACTTCCGCGAGCGTCTCAAGCCCTACCTGTCCGAGTACCTCGACGAGCCGGCGACGTCGGCGCAGGAGCACGTGCTCGCGCTCGCGGCACCGCTCGTGCAGGAGCGCATGCAGTTGCTCAGCGAGGCGCCCGCCATGCTCGGTTTCCTGCTCACCGCGGACGCGGACCTCGTGGTCGAGGACGACGCGCTCGCGTCGCTCAAGGGCGACCCGGTGCCGGTCCTGCAGGCCGGGATCCAGGCGCTGGAGGCGCTCCGGGACTGGGAGACCGCAGCCATCGAGCAGGCGCTCCGTGTCGCGCTCATCGACGGTCTCGAGCTGAAGCCCCGTGTCGCCTTCGGTCCCCTCCGGGTCGCGGTGTCCGGTCGACGGATCAGCCCGCCGCTCTTCGAGTCGATGGAGATCCTCGGCAAGGAGTCGACGCTCGCGCGACTGCGTTCCCTCGCGGCGCGCTGACGGCCGTGTACGACGTCGTCGTGGTGGGTGCGGGTCCCGCGGGGCTCAGTGCTGCGCTGAACCTCGTGCGGGCCAAGCGGACGGTCCTCCTCCTCGACGCCAACCGGCCGCGGAACGCAGCCACCCTCCGGTCGCACGGGTTCATCACGCGGGACGGCATCTCGCCGCTCGAACTCCGTCGGCTCGGGCGCGACGAGGTCGCCGCGTACCCCGAGGCGACCGTGACGACGGCGGTGGTCGACCGGCTCTGGCGAGACGGTGACGTCTGGCAACTCCACGGGAGCTGGCGGGGGACCCCGGTGGAGGCCGATGCGCGCGCGGTCGTGCTGGCCACGGGCCTCCGCGAGGCGTTCCCCGCGCTCCCGTCGCTCCGCGCGTTCTACGGCACCGACGTGCACAGCTGTGTGGAGTGCGACGCGTACGACAAGGCCGGGCAACCCCTCGCCCTCATCTGTGAGACCGACGACGTCGTCGACCGCGCGCTGCTCATCCGCGCCTGGACCGACGACCTGGTCGTGTACACGAACGGGGTGGCGGCGGTGTCCGACGCCGGCCGGGCTCGTCTCGACGACGCGGGCATCCGCTTGGACGACCGCCCGCTCGCCGACCTCGAGGGTGACCGGAACGGGATGACCGGCGTCCGCCTCGCCGACGGGCACGTCGAGGCGCGTTCCGGTGCCTTCGTCCGTCCGGTCTGGCACGCCGACCTCGACTGGGTCGACGCCGAGCTCGACCGGGACGAGCAGGGCCTGGTGCGCGTGGACCGGCTCGGACGGACCGGCGCGCCCGGGTTGTACGCGGTCGGCGACATCACCCCGCCCGGGCCGGAACAGCTCATCGTCGCGGCCGGTCACGGGGCGTCGACGGCCGCCGCGGTGCACCGGGACCTCGTCGGTGGTCTCGAGGACCTCCGGGATGCTGTACAGTAGTTGATCGTGCCCCGGAGAACGGGGCGCAGGACCGCAAGGTCCTTTGGGGTATGGTGTAATTGGCAACACAGCGGTTTCTGGTACCGTCGTTCTTGGTTCGAGTCCAGGTACCCCAGCCAGCAACGTGATCGAAGGCCCTCGGGAAACCGAGGGCCTTCGTCGTTCCCGGTCCTCGACGGCGCTCGTCCACATCGCAGGAGGCCTAGCGTGGGCGCGACAGCACGCGCCACGCCCGGACACCGCGACGAGTTCGCCGGTGTCCGGCAGCCCGACCACCGACCAGGGGACGTCATGATCATCTTCGGCAGCCGCACCAGGACAGCCCTCGCGGGGGTCCTCTTCTTCGCCTGCGCGCTCTGCGGCTCGACGGCAGCGCAGCGTCTGCACCGCCTCCGCACGTGGTTCACCCTCTTCTTCGTGCCGGTGTTCCCCTTCGGGCACGGCCGGTACGTGCTGCAGTGCTCGTACTGCGGGGGACAGTCCTCGTTGACCCGGGACGGTGCGGAACGGTTCATCGCGGACGCTGAACGTGCCCAGGCCGCGCACCACGCGCAGGAGACCCTGCCGCCGGACGTCCGGTAGTCGCCGGAGGCCCGGAAGTCGCCCGCCGTGGGGGACCACGGCGAGCTCGCGCGGCCTCAGGCCTCCGCGCCGCGACGGCGTACGCTCGTCGCCATGCTGATCACGAAGCTCGAGCACGCCTGCCTCGTCCTCGAGGAGGAGGGTGCCCGCCTGGTCATCGATCCCGGCGCGTTCACCCGTCCCGTCGAGGCGACGGACGTGGTCGCCGTCGTCGTCACCCATGAGCACCCGGACCACGGCACCGTCGACCAGGTGGCAGGCATCCTGGAGCGGAACCCGGGCATCCCGGTCTTCGGTCCGGCCGGTGTCGCCGCGGCTCTGGACGAGGTGGTCGCGGTGGACGTCGTGACCGACGGGGAAGCGCGGACCGTCGGGCCGTTCGCCCTCACCTTCCACGGGACGCGGCACCAGCTCATCCACTCGTCGGTCCCGGTGGTCGACAACACCGGCGTGTTCGTCAACGGGGTGCTGTTCCACCCCGGCGACGCCTACATCGACCCGGGTGTTCCGGTGGAGGTCTTCGCGACACCCGTCGGTGCACCGTGGCTCAAGATCGGTGAACTCATGGACCACCTCGCGTCCGTCACGCCCCGGCGCGCGTTCCCGATCCACGAAGCGACGCTCTCCGACATCGGCTTCGCGGGCCACACCGACCGCATCCGACAGGTCGTCGAGCCTGCGGGTGAGGTCGTCGTGCTCGCACCGGGGGAGTCGCTCACGGCCTGACCTCGGTCGCCCGACCGCCGGGCGCCAGCAGGGTCAGCGCTCACCCGACGAGGCGGCTGAGTCCGAGCGCGTCCCACGGAGCGTGCCGCTCTGCGTCGTTGTCGAAGTAGACCCAGACGTCCCGGCCTGCGTCCACGTGCTCCCGGACGACGTCCGCCCACGCTGCGAGTGCTCCGGTCGAGTAGCCGTCGTGGTACGTGTGCGGGGCCCCGTGCAGGCGGAGGTACGCCAGCGGCGCCCCGGTGTCGCGGACGAACCGGGGGAAGTCGCCGGCGTGCGAGTCGACGAGCGCCACACGGTGCCGGCGGAGCACCGCGAGGTGCTCGGGCGTCACGGCGTCGGGTGACCGGACCTCGACGACGTGCTCGATCGGCAGCGCGGTGTGCTCCGTCGTCGTGGCCGGCTCGACGACCTTCCCGTCGTGCCCGGCCGCGAGCACGGCGGCCGCCCCGTGCGTGCGGGGCAGCAGCGTCAGGAACGCGTCGAGGACGTCCGGCGTGGGCGCGACGTGCTCAGGGAACTGCCAGAGGACCGGACCGAGGGTCGGCCCGAGTTCGAGCGGACCGGAGGCGAAGAAGTTCGCCAGCGCGGTGTCGACGTTCCGGAGCCGCAGCATGTGCGTGAGGTAGCGACCGCCCTTCAGTGCGAAGCGGAAGCCCTCCGGGACGGCCGCCCGCCAGGCGCGGTACCGGGACGGACGCTGCAACGAGTAGAAGGAGCCGTTGACCTCGACGGTCGGGAACTGCTCGCCGACGTACTCGAGCCATCGTCGTCTCGCGAGGCCCTCCGGGTAGAAGTCACCGCGCCACGAGTCGTACTGCCAGCCGGACAGGCCGATGCGCACCGTCATCGCCCCACCGTATGCTCCGGCCGGCATGGCGACACACCGGGACGGACAGCCTCGTTTTGGTGCTCACTCACACCGTGTGCCATACTTGTCGAGTTGTCGGAACGGCCCCATCGTACAGTGGCCTAGTACGCCGCCCTCTCACGGCGGTAACGCGGGTTCGAATCCCGCTGGGGTCACCACGAGTGACACACTCCGAACCGACACATCGCCGCGGCCCCATCGTATAGCGGCCTAGTACGCTGCCCTCTCACGGCGGTAACGCGGGTTCGAATCCCGCTGGGGTCACCAGCACGAAGGCCTCCACCCTGCCGGGTGGGGGCCTTCGTCGTCCCACCCGTCAGCACGTGCCGTCGGGCGGCGAGCGGGCAGGAGGCGACGGATGGACGACCGACCGGCGGGACGCCCGTCGTTCCTGCGTGCCGGTCCCGTCGCACTGGTCGCACTCGGTGGCGCGGTCGGGACCGCGATCCGCGCCGTCCTCGCCGCCGCGTTGCCGCCGGTCGACGGCATCAGCTGGACGGTCCTCGGGATCAACGTCGTCGGTGCGTTCTGCCTCGGACTGCTGCTCGAGCACCTCGCCATGCGCGGACCCGACCTCGGACGCCGGCGGACCGCGCGGCTGTTCGTGGGCACCGGTGTGCTCGGGGGCTTCACGACGTACAGCACGCTCGCGGACGACACCGCACGACTGCTCGACGCCGGACGATGGGGCGCCGGGAGCGGGTACGCGCTGCTGACCGTCGTGCTCGGCCTCGCCGCGGCCGTCGCCGGGATCACCCTCGCCACGACGCTCCGACGACGGGCCGCGGCGTCGGCAGCACCGGGGACGGGGTCGGAGCGGTGACCGCTCTGGCAGTCCTGCTCGTCGCGACGGGCGGCGGCGTCGGGGCAGTGCTGCGGTTCGTGCTGGACGGGCTCGTGAAGGAGCGCGTGACACGGTTCCCGCTCGGCACGCTGCTCATCAACGTCACCGGGTCGTTCGTCCTCGGTCTCGTCACGGGGCTCGGGGAGACCGGGGCGCTGGCCGTCCCGATGGTCGCCGTGCTCGGGACGGGCATGATGGGTGGGTACACGACGTTCTCGACGGCGAGCGTCGAGACCGTGCAGCTCCTCCGATCCGGCAAGACCCGGCTCGCCGTCCTCAACGGCCTCGGCATGCTCGTCGTCTCGGTCGGCGCAGCCGCGCTCGGCCTCTGGCTCGGAAGGAACTCATGACCTCGGAACGCCCCGGCGAACTCGTCCTCGTCCGTCACGGAGAGACGGAGTGGTCGAAGAGCGGGCAGCACACCGGCCGCACCGACATCCCGCTCACGGAGAACGGCGTGGTGCAGGCGGAGCGCGCCGCCCGCTACCTCGCCGACCGCGAGTTCGCGCTGGCGCTGTCCAGCCCGCTGACCCGTGCGCGGGAGACCGCCCGCATCATCGGCGTCGACCCGGAGCTCGACGAGGACCTGTACGAGTGGGACTACGGCGCCTACGAGGGCCTCACGACGCCCCAGATCAAGGTCCAGCGCCACGGACCCTGGGACCTGTGGACCGACGGCGTCCCGGCCGGCGCCACCCCCGGTGAGAGCGCTGCCGAGGTGCGGGTCCGTGTGGAGCGCGTCATCAACCGTGCGCGGCCCGTCCTGGCCGAGGGGCACGACGCGATCTTCGTCGCGCACGGGCACGTCCTGCGCGCACTCGGCGCAGCGTGGATCCGCCTCGCCCCCCAGGACGGGGCGGTGCTGAAGCTCGGCACGGCGACGGTCAGCTCGCTCGGCTACGAGCACGGACGACCCGTCATCGACGCCTGGAACATCACTCCGTCCTGACCGGCACGGATCAGTCGTCGGCGCCGAGCACCATGCCCATGCCCAGGCTCGGCGCCACGTCCTCGAAGCCGAGTGAACGGTAGAGCCGCTGCCCCGGTGGGTCGCCGATGAGCGACACGTACGCGCCCTCCGGTGCCCGTTCGCGGACGTCCGCGACGAGCCACTCGACGACTGCCCGACCGAGCCCGCGACGCTGGTGCGCGGGGTCGGTGGCGATGTCGACGACGTGGAAGTACCACCCGCCGTCGCCGATGACCCGCCCCATCGCGACCGGCGTCCCCTCCGCGTCGACGACGTGACACGACGACCACGCCCCGACGATCGCTGGCGCGCCCTGCTCAGCGGTCACCGGGGTCAGACCCGAGCTCCGCCGGAGGCGCAGGTAGTCGTCGAGCGGCGGGGCGCTGGGCAGCAGCGTGTAGGTCTCGTCCATGCGCCCATCGTGCCGCACGGCTCCGCCGTGATCGGCGCGACCGCACGGGAGGCGCGGTGCCGGGCCGACGGACGGCCGCCGCCCGTCAGACGGTCCGGATGCTGCTGGTCGCACCGAGCGGGCGGCCGCGCCGCCGCTCGACCGCGCGGCCGACGACGAGGAGCGCGACGCTGACCAGCGCCCCGAGGAGCGTCTGACCGATCCGGTCGAGTGCGAGGAGCGTCGGCGACTCGGGCACGCTGAGCCAGGAGACCGCGAGGGCGAGCGGGGTGAGGAACAGCAGGCAGACGGCGTAGTTCCGGGCGACGAAGACCTCGGCTCCGAACTGCCCGACGACCGCGATCACGACGATCCACCAGGCCGAGGGCTCGAGGAGCAGGATGCCGACCGCGATCACCGTGCCGCCGACCGTGCCCACGACGCGCTGGACCGCCCGCGAGACGGTGTGCCGTTGCCGGAGCGCGGGCAGCGTCGACACGACGGCGATGACCGCCCAGTACGGATGCCCGAGGCCGGGCAGCGCCTCGGCGAGGGCCCCGGCGACGAGTGCACCGACGACGTTGAGGGCGACCGTCTCCCAGAGGGCGGACGTCCGGAGGACCGCGAGGGAACGGTGCTTGCTGTCCGCGAGCGGGCGGAAGCGGTGCGGCGCGTGCGGGTGCAGGACCAGCCGGAAGGCGGCGCCCGACATCGCGACGAGCCATGCCCAGGCGACCGCGCAGAGGATGACCGTCGCCGCGAGCGGCAGGTCGGACGGGCGCACGGGCACGAGGGCGGAGACGACGAAGGCGAAGACCGGGAAGATCGGCTGCGCCGGGATCGCCCGGAGGGCCGTCAGGGTGCCGACCGCGACGACGATGACGACGACGAGCCCGACCGCCTGCATCCAGAGCGGCGCGCCGAGGAGGGCGACGGCGATGCCGGCCGCCATGCACGCGACCTGCATCGCCCCGGCCACGCCGGTCGTCACGGCGCGCTGCCGGTAGGGCTCGGTGGCGCCGAAGATCGCGGTGAACCCGGCGAACACCGCGAAGGCCGCGTACTGCGGCACATCGAGGGCGATGAGGAGTGCCAGCGGCACGCCGCCGGCGACCGCGGCGCGGGCCGCGCCCTCGAGGTTGGTGGTGCGGGTCGAGTGCGCGGGCGTCGTCATGTCCGCACCATCTTCCCACCGCGACCGGTCCCGGGATCGCGGAGCGGGCCTCCCGGCCGCCGTCGCGATTGGTATACCAAGCTGCTAGCATGCTCGGACGACACCGCGACAGCGGTGTCGGGACGCGGATGAGGAGGCACGGGCATGGGCAGGACGCTCGCCGAGAAGGTGTGGGACGACCACGTCGTCGTCAAGGGTGAGGACGGCAACCCCGACCTCCTGTACATCGACCTCCACCTCGTGCACGAGGTGACGAGCCCGCAGGCCTTCGACGGGCTGCGACAGGCGGGTCGCCCGGTGCGCCGTCTCGATCTGACC
This sequence comes from Curtobacterium sp. MCBD17_032, assembly GCF_003234855.1. GTDB lineage: Bacteria > Actinomycetota > Actinomycetes > Actinomycetales > Microbacteriaceae > Curtobacterium. The sequence continues at coordinate 59,268 of NZ_QKTO01000015.1, read as the reverse complement.
ATCGCGACCGAGGACCACAACACGCCGACGCTCGCCATCGACCGACCGATCGCCGACCCGACGAGTCGCACCCAGATCGAGACGCTCCGCCGCAACTGCGAGGAGTTCGGCGTCCGCCTGCACTCGCTCGGCGACAAGGAGCAGGGGATCGTGCACGTGGTCGGTCCGCAGCTCGGGCTCACCATGCCCGGCATCACCGTCGTCTGCGGCGACTCGCACACCTCGACGCACGGCGCCTTCGGTGCGATGGCGTTCGGCATCGGCACGAGCGAGGTCGAGCACGTCCTGGCCACGCAGACCCTGCCGCTGAAGCCCTTCAAGACGATGGCGGTCACCGTCGAGGGCACCCTGCGCCCCGGCGTGACGGCGAAGGACATCATCCTGGCGGTCATCGCGCAGATCGGCACCGGCGGTGGGCAGGGCTACGTGCTCGAGTACCGCGGCTCGGCGATCCGGGCGCTCTCCATGGAGGGCCGGATGACGATCTGCAACATGTCGATCGAGGCCGGTGCCCGCGCGGGCATGGTCGCCCCCGACCAGACCACCTACGACTACGTGCAGGGTCGCGACCACGCGCCGACCGGGGCGGACTGGGACGAGGCCGTCGCGTACTGGGACACCCTCGCCACGGACGACGATGCCGTCTTCGACGCCGAGGTCTTCATCGACGCCGACGCGCTCGAGCCCTTCGTGACCTGGGGGACGAACCCCGGCCAGGGTGTCTCGCTGTCCGACTCGGTGCCCTCGCCGTCCGACTTCAGCGACCCGAACGACCAGGCCGCGGCCTCCCGCGCGCTCGAGTACATGGACATCGAGGCCGGCACCCCGATGAAGGACATCGCGGTCGACGCGGTCTTCATGGGGTCGTGCACGAACTCCCGCATCGAGGACCTCCGTGCCTTCGCGTCCGTGATCGCGGGACGCGAGAAGGCACCCGGCGTGCGGGTGATGGTCGTGCCGGGGTCCGCCCGGGTGCGCCTGGAGGCCGAGGCCGAGGGGCTCGACAAGGTGTTCGTCGACTTCGGCGCCGAGTGGCGGTTCGCCGGCTGCTCGATGTGCCTCGGCATGAACCCCGACCAGCTCGCGCCGGGGGAGCGCTGTGCCTCCACCTCGAACCGCAACTTCGAGGGTCGGCAGGGCAAGGGCGGCCGGACCCACCTGGTCTCGCCGCTCGTCGCCGCCGCGACCGCTGTCCGGGGGACGCTGTCGAGCCCGTGGGACCTGGAAGAGGACGACGCTCGCCTGGCGCAGCCGGTGACCGCAGGAGGGAACCACTGATGGAGAAGATCGACACCGTCACCGGGATCGCCGCGCCGCTGAAGCGGTCGAACGTCGACACCGACCAGATCATCCCCGCGGTCTACCTCAAGCGGGTCACGAAGACCGGGTTCGAGGACGCGCTGTTCTCCGGCTGGCGGCAGGACCCCGACTTCGTGCTCAACCAGCCCGCGTACCAGGGCGCGAAGGTCCTCGTCGCCGGCCCGGACTTCGGCACGGGGTCGTCCCGCGAGCACGCGGTGTGGGCGCTGCGCGACTTCGGGTTCCGCGTGGTGGTCTCACCCCGTTTCGCGGACATCTTCAAGGGCAACGCCGGCAAGCAGGGCCTCGTCACCGCGATGGTCACCGAGCCCGAGATCGAGCGGATGTGGGCGGCGATCGAGGCGCAGCCCGGGATCGAGGCGACCGTCGACCTGGCGACACAGCGCGTGTCGATCGGCGACATGGACGTGGCTTTCGAGATCGACGCTTACACTCGTTGGCGGTTGATGGAAGGGCTCGACGACATCGGGCTCACCCTCCGTGACGAGACCTCGATCACGGAGTTCGAATCCCGCCGCTCCCGTTGGCGGCCGAAGACATTGCCGGTGAAGTAGTGAACTCTCTCGTACAGGACGCAGCAGCTGCAGGGGCGCGCGTCGGGTTGAAGTCGGACGAGATCGTCATCCGGGGCGGCAAGCCGCTCGTGGGACGCATCGAGGTCCGCGGTGCGAAGAACCTGGCGACCAAGGCCATGGTCGCTGCGCTCCTCGGCGACACCCCGTCGATCCTCAAGGACGTCCCGGACATCTCCGACGTCAAGGTCGTGCGCGGCCTGCTCGAGGTGCACGGTGTCCGCGTGACGGACCCCGCCCGTGGCGAGCTCATCCTCGACCCCTCGCGCGTCGAGTCGGCGCACTTCGCCGAGATCGACGCGCACGCCGGCTCGAGCCGGATCCCGATCCTGTTCTGCGGTCCGCTGCTGCACAAGCTCGGCGAAGCGTTCATCCCCGACCTCGGCGGCTGCCGCATCGGCGACCGCCCGATCGACTTCCACCTCGACGCGTTGCGCGCCATGGGTGCCGTCGTCGACAAGCAGGTCTCGGGCATCCACATCACGGCTCCGAACGGCCTCAAGGGCGCGAACATCGAGCTCCCCTACCCGAGCGTCGGCGCGACCGAGCAGGTCCTGCTCTCGTCCGTCCTCGCCGAGGGCACCACCGAGCTGCGGAACGCCGCGATCGAGCCCGAGATCATGGACCTCATCGCGATCCTGCAGAAGATGGGCGCGATCGTCACGGTCGAACCGAGCCGCACGATCTTCATCGAGGGCGTCAAGTCGCTCCGCGGGTACACGCACCGTGCGATCAACGACCGCAACGAGGCCGCGAGCTGGGCCTCCGCCGCGCTGGCGACCAACGGCGACATCTTCGTCGAGGGCGCCAAGCAGCAGGAGCTCATGACGTTCCTCAACGTCTTCCGCAAGGTCGGCGGCGGGTTCGACATCCAGGAGGACGGCATCCGGTTCTACCGCGAGCTGGACGTCCTCAAGCCCGTCGTCATCGAGACCGACGTGCACCCCGGCTTCATGACCGACTGGCAGCAGCCCCTCGTCGTCGCGCTCACGCAGGCCGAGGGTCAGAGCGTCGTGCACGAGACCGTCTACGAGAACCGCTTCGGCTTCACCGACGCGCTCAACGAGATGGGTGCCGACATCGTCGTGCACAAGGAGGGCCTGCCCGGCCACGACCGTCGCGTCGCCCGTCGTCCCTTCGAGCAGGCCGCGGTCATCACCGGCCCGACGAAGCTGCACGGTGCGAACGTCCGCGTCCCGGACCTCCGCGGCGGCTTCAGCCACCTCATCGCGGCACTGACCGCGGAGGGCGAGTCGCACATCACGAACGTCGGCATCATCAGCCGCGGGTACGAGCACTTCATCCCGAAGCTCCGCAAGCTCGGCGCGGACTTCGACTTCGCCGGCTGACGTGGCGGAGCAGCACGACCACGGCGGCACCGGTGACGGTGCCGCCGTGGCGCGACCAACGACCGGGCCCGACGCGCTGGACCTGCCCCAGGTGGGACGACCCGGCGAGGTCCACACGGGCCTCCCGGTCCCCGGCCGACGGTGGCGACGCGGTGAGCTGAACCGGGCCTTCCGGATCACCGGGTCCGTCGTCATCCCCACCATCCGGTTCGCCTCCGGGTACCGCTGGCACGGCCCGAACCGGCTGCCGGAGGAGGGCGCGTTCGTCCTCGCGCCGAACCACTACACGAACATCGACCCGCTCGTCGTCGGGACGACCGTGTGGTTGCACCGTCGATCGCCGCGGTTCCTCGCCAAGGCGTCGCTGTTCCGCGTGCCGGTGTTCGGCAAGCTCATGAGCGGCATGGGGCAGATCCCCGTCGAGCGCAACGGCCGGACCCGCCTGAACGACCCGCTGAAGGGCGGCAAGGGACTCGTGTCGAACGGCGGCGCGGTCATCGTCTACCCCGAGGGCACGCTCACCCGTGACCCGGACCTGTGGCCGATGCGCGGCAAGACCGGGGCGGCGCGGATCGCCCTCGAGAACGACGTCCCGCTCATCCCGATGGCCCACTGGGGCACGCAGCGGATCATGGCGCGGTACGGCAAGAAGCTCCGCCTGTTCCCGCCGGCGAAGGTCGACATCGTCTACGGCGAGCCGCTCGACCTGTCGCGGTGGCGTGGGAAGCCGGTCGACCAGCAGGCCCTCACCGAGGTGACCGCGCTGCTCATGGAGCGCATCACCGCGCTGCTCGAGGGCCTCCGTGGTGAGCAGGCGCCCGCCGAGCGCTGGGACCCGACCGCGAACAAGCAGAAGGAGACCGGCAAGTTTGAGTGACGCAGCCGACCGGACCAGCGCGCCCGGCCTCCGCCCGCACGACGACCACCCGGACCCCTCCGTCGCAGCCCGCGGCGCCGTGGACACCGCCGCGATCCGGGTCGTCATGCAGTCGACCGACAAGCCGCGGGTCGCCGTGATCGGTGCCGGCAGCTGGGGGACCACGTTCGCCAAGGTGCTCGCCGAGGGCGGGGCCGAGACCGTGCTCTGGGCCCGGCGCCCCGAGGTCGCGCGGGAGATCACCGAGACGAAGCGGAACTCGGAGTACCTGCCGGGCATCAACCTGCCGCGGACCCTCACCGCGTCGACGTCGCTGGCAGCGGTGCTGTCCGGTGCCGAGCAGGTCTACGTGTCGGTGCCGTCGCAGACGCTGCGTTCGAACCTCGCCGCCATCCGCGAACTCCTGCCCGCGGACGTGCCCGTCGTGAGCCTCATGAAGGGCGTGGAGAAGGCGACCGGCCTGCGGATGAGCGAGGTGCTCCTCGACGGCCTCGGCATCGACCAGGACCGCATCGCCGTCGCGAGCGGACCGAACCTGGCGCTCGAGATCGCCCGCCGGCAGCCCACCGCAGCCGTCGTGTCGTCGTCCAGTGCGGACACCGCGACCGCCGTGGCAGCCGTGGCGACGAACCCGTACTTCCGCTCCTTCATCAACACCGACGTCATCGGCACCGAGTTCGGCGGGGTCCTCAAGAACCTCATCGCGGTGGCGATCGGAATCGTCGACGGTGTCGGCTACGGCGAGAACACCAAGGCGTCGATCATCACCCGCGGCCTCGCCGAGATGACCGAGTTCGCGGTGTCGCTCGGAGCGCAGCCGTCCACGCTGTCCGGGTTGGCCGGCCTGGGGGACCTCATCGCCACGTGCCAGTCACCGCTGTCACGCAACAACACCGCCGGGCGCCTCCTCGGGCAGGGGTACCGCTTCGACGAGGTCGTCCGGCAGATGAACCAGACCGCGGAGGGCCTCGCCTCGGTCGCGCCGATCCTCGAGCTGGCCCGCGCGAACGGCGTCGACATGCCCATCGTCGGACAGGTGGGCGAGGTCCTCGCCGGTAGGCTCGATCCGCGCAACATCGCGCCGCACCTCACCGAGACCGACGAGCCCCAGGGCGAGTGACCGGTCCCGGCACCCACCGCTTTGGAGCGTCCATGAGCAGCACCGCGCCCGCATCCGCCCCCACCGCCGGCCCGGCGTCGGCACGGACGAGGGTCGCCGTGCTCTTCGGCGGCCGGTCCAGCGAGCACGAGATCAGCTGTGTGACCGCGGGCGGCATCATGGACGTCGTCGACCGTGACCGGTACGACCTGCTCCCGATCGGCATCACGAAGGACGGCGCGTTCACCCTCCAGGACGACGACCCGTCGGCGTGGGCGCTGCGCGGTCACGAGCTGCCGACCGTCTCCGACAACGGCACCCGGGTGCGGTTCCCGCTCTCCGGCGACTCCCGCGAGTTCGTCGTCGAGCGCCCCGACGGCTCGGTGGAGTCCCTCGGCGACGTCGACGTCGTGTTCCCGATCCTGCACGGACCGTTCGGCGAGGACGGCACCGTCCAGGGCCTGCTCGAGACCGCCGGCCTGCCGTACGTCGGCGACGGCGTCCTCGCGAGTGCCCTGGCCATGGACAAGCACGTCGCGAAGGCCGTCCTCGAACACGCCGGACTGCGGGTGGCGCCCTGGACGACGGTGCTCCGCCGGCAGTGGCAGGCCGACCCCGTCGACGTCGCCGAGACCGTGGCCGCACACGGCTTCCCGCTGTTCGTGAAGCCCGCGCGCGCCGGCTCGAGCATGGGCGTCTCGCGCGTGGACGACCCCGCGCAGCTCGGCGCCGCGATGGACCTGGCGTTCGAGCACGACAGCAAGGTCATCGTGGAACCGCGGGTCATCGGCCGCGAGGTCGAGGTCGCCGTCCTGGAAGGCCGCGACGGGGTCCCGCGGACGAGCCTGCCCGGCGAGATCGTCGTCGCCGAGGACGGCTTCTACGACTTCGCCGCCAAGTACCTGGGCGGCGACGAGCAGCTGCTCTGTCCGGCCCCGCTCACGGAGGCGGAGACCGACGCGATCCGTTCCGTCGGTGCACGCGCCTTCGAGGCGATCGGGGGCGCCGGTCTGGCCCGCGTCGACTGCTTCCTGACCGACGACGGCTTCGTCGTGAACGAGGTCAACACCATGCCCGGGTTCACCCCGTTCTCGATGTACCCGCGCTGCTGGGCGGCGTCGGGGATGCCCTACCCGGAACTCGTCGCGGAGCTCATCGAGCTGGGGCGCGTCGCCGTCCGCTGACGACCGCCCCGGTCAGTCGACGTCCTGCGGGTCGAGGCAGCGGTGCCCGTCCTCCGGCAACCGTGACACGGCGTCCCCGAGGTCTTGCAGGGCGTCGCTCGTCGCCCGGGAGGTGTCGATGACGACCTGCACCGCGGGGGAGCGGCCGAACGTCGTGTAGACGACCTCCTTCCCATGGTCGTCGCGGATCCAGTCCACGGAGCCCTGCGAGAAGCACGGCAGGTCGGAGACCGTCGGCACGGCGACACCGCAGTGGTACAGCACCGCGGACGGCGATCCCCACGCAGCCGTGGCCTGCGCCGAGGTGTCGCGGAGGGCCAGCGTGTCGTTGACCACCGCGGGCAGGCGGACCTGCGCGCTCGCGCACGCCGCCGCGTTCGCGGAGGGAGCGGCCTCCATCCGGACCGCGTTCGTGCAGCCGGACAGACCGGCGACGACGGCGGCCGCGGCGAGCACGGTCGCGATGATGCGGGGTCCTCGGCGCGCGGTGTCCATCGGCGTCCAGGCTACCGTTCTCGTGTGGACGCGACGCACGACGAGCACCAGCCCGAGCACCGCACCGACGGACCGGAGGCGTGCGACGTCCGACTCGGTGACGACGCCGAGCGCACCACCGTCGGCGCGCTCGGCGAACTCGCGGTGCTCGACCGCGTCACCCGACGGCTCCCTGCCGGCTCCCCGCTCCTCGGGCCCGGGGACGACTGTGCCGTCGTCGCCGCTCCCGACGGCCGCTTCGTCGTCACCACGGACATGATGGTGCACGGGCCGGACTTCCGGTGGGCCTGGTCCTCGCCCGAGGACGTCGGCTGGAAGGCCGCTGCGACGAACCTCTCCGACGTCGCCGCGATGGGTGCCGTGCCCTCCGGTCTCGTCGTCGCGATCGCCGCTCCGCCGGACACGCCCGTCTCCGTGCTGGAGGGCGTCGCGGACGGGTTCCGACGCGCGATCGACGCACTCGCCCCGGGGTGCGGGGTCGTCGGCGGTGACCTCTCCACCTCGGCGACGTTCTCGTTGACCGTCACCGCGTTCGGCGACCTCGGCGGACGGGCCCCCGTCGTCCGGTCCGGGGCACGGGTCGGCGACGTGCTCGCGGTGTCCGGGGAACTCGGTGCCGCGGCCCGCGGTCTGGCACGGTTGTTCCGCGACGGCGTCGATGCGGCGGGCGAGCCGGACGTCGCGCGGGTCCGGGCGAGCGGCGCCGACACGGACCCCGACGTCGCGCGGCAGCGGCGCCCGGTGCCGCCGATCGCGGACGGCCCGCTCGCCGCCGCCGCCGGTGCGACGGCGATGCTCGACCTGTCCGACGGACTCGCCATCGACGCGGGGCGCCTCGCCCGGGCGAGCGGGGTGACACTGGAACTCGACCCGCTCGAGGCGTCCGCTCCCGACGGGGTGGTCGACGAGATCGCGCTGCACGGCGGTGAGGACCACGGACTGCTCGCCACCTTCCCGGCCGGGACGCGCCTCCCGGGCGGCTTCCGCCGGATCGGCGTCGTGCGTGCGCGGACGACCTCTGACGGGGCGGAGCCCGTGGCGGCGTCCGCCGACCTGGTGCGGGACGGGCGGCCCGTGCCGACCACCGGGTGGGACCCGTACGCGGACTGGGACGGCGTGGCGGGCTGAAGCGGGACCGGACCCCGCAGTGTGCCGGGCCGCCCGACCGGCGGCAGCGCGCCTCAGTCGGCGACGGCCTCCCACGCCACGGTGTCGCCCCACGAACGCTTGCTGAAACGGGTCAGCCCTGCCGGCCAGGTCGGCTCGGGGTTGCGGCTGCCGCGCTCGACGACGACGACCGCGTCGGGCGTCAACCGGGACACGAGGGCCTCGAGCACGTCGGTGACCTCGGCCTCGGCCACCTCGTACGGCGGGTCGATGAAGACGAGGTCGAACGTCTTCGCCGTCCCGCGCAGGTACCCGAGCGCGGGCTGCGCGTGGACGTCGATGCGGACGCCCGGTGCGCGCTTCTGCACCGCGCGCGCGTTCTCCCGGCAGGCGGCGGCGGCGGGAGCGGCGCGGTCCACGAGCGACACCTCGACCGCACCGCGGGACGCGGCTTCGAGCCCGAGCGCACCGGTCCCGGCGTACAGGTCGGCGACCGAGGTGTCGTCGATGAGCCCGCGCGACTCGAGCGACGAGAAGAGCGCCTCGCGCACCCGGTCGCTCGTCGGCCGGGTGCCGGACTTCGGCACCCGGAGCGTCGTGGAACCGGCGGCGCCGGCGATGATGCGGGTCATGCTGCCACCGTAGCGGGCCCCGGCAGCAGCCCCGGTGTCCTCCACGGTCTTGCCGGGAGGCCCGTGGCAGGTCGGTCGTCGCGGGTACCGTTGCCGTGTGGCCACCTCCAGCACCGACGCCGCTCCGACGACCCCGACCGAGGGTGAGCCCGTGCAGTGGGGCACGGCTCCGCTCGACGTGCGGTTGGCGAACGTCCTGGGCGGCCGGACGGCGAAGGCGATCGAGAAGGCGTTCGGCCACCGCACCGTGGGGGAGTTCCTCGAGCACGCGCCGCGGCGGTACGCGGAGCGCGGGGCACTCACCGCGCTCGACTCGCTCGCGATCGGAGAGCCGGTCACGATCGTGGCCGAGGTGGTCGAGGTCCGCGAGCGCACCATGCGGGCGCGGCGCGGATCGATCCTCGAAGCCAAGATCGGTGACGGCACGGGCCTGCTCACCCTGACGTTCTTCAACCAGGGGTGGCGGACGAAGGACCTCGTGCCCGGTGCCCGCGGCATCTTCGCCGGCAAGGTCGGCGACTACCGGGGGGCCCGGCAGCTCGCGCACCCGGACTACGAGCTCTTCGACCGCGACGACCCCCGCGCGACGGCGGACCCGGGGTCGGAGGAGGCGATCCGCTGGTCGCGCCAACCGATCCCGATCTACCCGGCCACGGCCTCCCTGTCGTCCTGGCAGATCGCGAAGGCCATGGGGGTCGTCCTCGACACGCTGCCGGACGTCGCCGACCCGATCCCGGCCTCCGTCCGGACGCGCCTCGACCTCGTGCCGTTCCGCCGTGCACTCGAACTGCTGCACCGGCCGGAGAAGGTGTCCGACTTCAAGCGCGCGCAGGACGCGCTGCGCTACCGCGAGGCGTTCGTGCTGCAGACGGCGCTCGTGCAGCGCCGGATCGCGGCGCGTGCGACGGCGTCCGTCACCCGGACCGCAGCACCGGGCGGTGTCCTCGAGCGCTTCGACGCCAGCCTGCCGTTCACCCTGACGGACGACCAGCGGGCGGTCGGGGCCGAGATCGCGCGGGACCTGGCCGGGACGTGGCCGATGCACCGGCTCGTGCAGGGCGAGGTCGGTTCCGGCAAGACCCTGGTCGCGATCCGGGCGATGCTCACCGTGGCGGAGTCCGGCGGACAGTCCGCGCTCATCGCCCCGACCGAGGTGCTGGCCGCGCAGCACCTCCGGTCGATCGTGAAGTTCCTCGGGCCGGACCTGGCGGCCGAGCTCCGGCCGGTGATCCTGACCGGGTCGCAGTCCACCGACGAGCGACGACGGGCGCTGCTCGCCGCCGCGTCCGGCGGGTCCCGCCTCGTGGTCGGCACGCACGCGCTGCTCGGTGACCGGGTCGACTTCGCCGAGCTCGGGCTGGTGGTCGTCGACGAGCAGCACCGGTTCGGTGTGGAGCAGCGGGAGGCCCTCCGGACGAAGGGCTCGACGCCGGCGCACGTGCTGGTCCTCACCGCGACGCCGATCCCGCGGACCGTCGCGATGACCGTGTTCGGCGACCTCGACGTCTCGACGATCACCGGGCTGCCGTCGGGTCGGGCCGGGGTCGAGACGTTCACCGTCGGCCTCGCCGAGCACCCCGGATGGGAGTCACGCATCTGGACGCGGATGGCGGAGGAGCTGGCCGAGGGGCGGCAGGCGTTCGTCGTCTGTCCCGCCATCGACGACGCGCACGGCGAGGACGACGGGGCGTCGGCCCCGGTCGGCGGCGCGGCCGACGGGGACGCGACGGGCAGCGCGGACGCCGACGGGACGCCGGCCCGGAAGCCCGCGACGGTGCTCGCGACCGCGGAGCGGATGCGCGGCATGCCCGTCCTCGCGGGACGTCGGATCGAGGTCCTGCACGGCCGGATGTCGGCCGAGGAGAAGGACCGCGTGATGACGTCCTTCGCCGACGGAGCCGTCGACGTGCTCGTGGCGACGACGGTGATCGAGGTCGGTGTGGACGTGCCGAACGCCTCGATGATGGCGGTGCTCGACGCGGACCGGTTCGGCGTGTCGCAGCTGCACCAGCTGCGCGGACGGATCGGGCGCGGGCAGTACGCGGGTGTCTGCCTGCTCGTCACGCACGCCGAGGCCGACACCGTGTCGCGGGAGCGCGTGGACGCCGTCGCCGCGTCCGACGACGGGTTCGAGTTGGCGCGGGTCGACCTCGAACTCCGCCGGGAGGGCGACGTGCTCGGCGAACGGCAGTCGGGCGGACGGTCGTCGCTGACCCTCCTGCGCGTGGTGCAGCACGCGGACCTCATCGTGGACGCGCGCGAGGAGGCCGAACGGCTCCTGGAGCACGACCCGGACCTCAGCGGCAGTCCCGCGCTCCGGGACGCCCTCGCACGCCGGCTCGACGAGTCCGACGCGGCCTTCCTCGGGAAGAACTGAGGGGCACCGGCAGGTATCGTCGCCCGCATGACGAAGATCGCCGTGGTGCCCGGATCGTTCGACCCCGTGACGCTCGGCCACCTCGACGTCATCGCGCGAGCGGTCGACCTGTTCGACGAGGTCCACGTGCTCGTCGTGCACAACCCGGACAAGAAGACGGCACTGTTCGACGCCGGGGACCGGGTCCGGCTGATCCGCGAGTCGGTGACGGAGCTCGGGATCCCCGGACGGGTCGTCGTCGGGGAGTGGACGGCGGGGCTCCTGGTCGACTACTGCCGGCAGGTCGGCTCGACGATCCTGGTGAAGGGCGTGCGGTCCGGCGAGGACGTCGCGTACGAGACCCCGATGGCGATCATGAACCGGCACCTGGCCGGCGTGGAGACCGTCTTCCTGCTGCCGGACGCCGCTCGGGCCCACGTCTCGAGCTCGCTCATCCGGCAGGTGTCGTCCCTCGGCGGCGACGTCACGCCGTACGTGCCCGAGGTCGTCGCCCGCGCGCTCGCCGGACGGGTCTGACCGTCGCGCCCGGAGCACGCGCTCCCCGACACGCGTCGGGTGCTCGACTCGTGGGCGGGATCGGGGTAGGCTGGTTGATCGTGTCTTCCTCCGTGAACAGCCCCTACGCCCTGCGTGTGCGTGACCTCGCGCACCGGCCGGGCGACATGCGCGAGGTGTCGCTCGACATCACCGTCCCGGGCACGCTCGGAGCCGGACTGATCGCCGTGCGCGAGGGCGACCCGATGCACCTCGACGTGAAGCTCGAGGGCCTCCACGAGGGCGTGCTCGTGTCCGGCACCGCCCGGGCCGAGGCGACGGGGGAGTGCTCGCGCTGCCTCATCGACGTCAGCGAGCTCGTCGAGGTCGAATTCGCGGAACTGTTCGCGTATGATGCCTCGGAGGAATTCGACTACCAGGTTCACGATGACCACGTGGATTGTGAACCGGTCGTCCGAGACGCGGTGGTGCTGTCACTGCCGTTCCAGCCGGTCTGCCGGCCGGACTGCCCAGGACTCGACCCGGAGACGGGTGAGCGCCTGGCGGACGTCGGCGAACGCCCGACCCCGTCGCCCACCGACCCCCGGTGGGCTGCGCTCAGCGGGCTCCAGTTCGACAGCACCACAGACCAGACCACCGCGGACGAGGAGCGGACGCCGGCCGACCAGGCCGAGTGACCGCCACCGTCCACGACTGACCACCGACCAAGCGAAAGAGAACCACCATGGCCGTCCCCAAGCGCAAGCAGTCCCGTGCAAACACGCACGCCCGTCGATCGCAGTGGAAGGCCGCACCGGTCCAGCTCGTGAAGACGATCGAGAACGGCAAGGTCACCTACAGCCTCCCGCACCGCGCGAAGGTCGTCGAGGACTCCGCCGGCACGCCCCTGTACATGGAGTACAAGGGCCGCAAGGTCGCCGACGTCTGATCGGACTCCTCCCATGACTGCGACGTCCGGCGCCGCGGGGTCCCGCCCCGTGGGGCCGGACGTCGTTCGTCTGCGCGACCTCCTCGACGTCCCGGTGGACCCGGAACTCCTCCGGCTCGCCCTCACCCACCGCTCGTACGCGTACGAGCACGGCGGGATCGGGCACAACGAGCGACTCGAGTTCCTCGGTGACTCCATCCTCGGACAGGCCGTGACGGTCAAGCTGTTCCGCGACTACCCGGAGCTCGACGAGGGCGAGCTCGCCAAGCGGCGCGCGAGCCTCGTCTCGACGGTCGCCCTCGCGGAGATCGCCCGGCACATCGGACTCGGGGCGTACCTCCGGCTCGGCAAGGGCGAGGAGCAGACCGGCGGCCGCGACAAGTCCTCGATCCTGGCCGACACCGTCGAGGCCGTGATCGGGGCCACGTACCTGTCCGCGGGTGCGGACGCCGCCACCGACCTCGTCCTCCGGCTGGTCGCACCGCTGCTCGTCGACCCCGCGCGGTTCGGCGCCGCGATGGACCCGAAGACGAGCCTGCAGGAGCTCGCCTCCGCGCTCACCCTCGGCAACCCGGCCTACCGGATCACCGAAGAGGGCCCGGACCACGACAAGACGTTCCATGCGACCGTGGTGCTGCAGGGCGAGGACGTCGCCACCGGCACCGGATCGAGCAAGAAGACCGCGGAGATGTCCGCCGCGCTCGACGCCTGGACGCGACTGTCCGGACGTCCCGTCGAGGGCTGACCGGGTGCCCGAACTCCCCGAGGTCGAGGTCGTCCGCGCCGGCCTCGAACCCGCCGTCACCGGCGCCGTGGTACTCGGCGTGCAGGTGCACGACGAGCGTGCGCTGACCCGACACGACGGTCCCGCCGAGGACTTCGTGCACCGCCTGACCGGGCGGACGATCGCCGCGGCCGTCCGTCGCGGGAAGTTCATGTGGTTCCCGCTGCGCGCCGATGCTGACCGGCCCGACGTCGACCGTCCCGAAGCACTGGTCGCGCACCTCGGCATGAGCGGCCAGATCCTGCTCGGCCGCGACCGTCCCGCCGCCCGCCACCGCCGGATCGTCCTCGACGTGCAGCCGCCCGGCACGGACCGGGACGGCGCCCCGGAGGCGCCGGTGCAGCTCGAGTTCGTCGACCAGCGCACCTTCGGGTCGATGGCGATCGACCGGATGCTGCCGACGATCGACGGCGCGCCCGCCGGGCACGCCGGACGGATCGACGGCACCGACCCGGACGCCGACTGGCGTCGGCGGATCCCGTTCCAGGTGTCCCACATCGCGCGGGACCCGCTCGACCTCGCGTTCGACGACGACCGCTTCATCGCCGCAGCGCGGAAGCGCTCGAGCGGGATCAAGCGGGTGCTGCTCGACCAGGGGGTCGTCAGCGGCATCGGGAACATCTACGCCGACGAGTCGCTGTGGGCGGCGCGCCTGCACTTCGACCGCCCGACGGACCGGCTGCCCCGGGCGACGCTCACCCTGCTCCTCGACGAGGTCCGGGCGGTGCTCCGCCGCGCGCTCGAGGACGGCGGGACGAGCTTCGACGCGCAGTACGTCAACGTGAACGGGCAGTCCGGCTACTTCTCGCAGCGCCTCGCGGTGTACGGACAGCAGGGCGAGCCCTGCCCGCGGTGCGGCACCGCGATCGTGCGCGAGGCCTTCATGAACCGGTCGAGCCACCGCTGCCCCGTGTGCCAGCCCGCTCCGCGGCAGCGCAGGCGTTAGCCTGACGCCAGCCGAGCACCCCGGAGACCGCATGTACCTGAAGAGCCTGACCCTCAAGGGGTTCAAGTCCTTCGCGCAGCCCACGACCTTCGCGTTCGAACCGGGCGTCACGTGCATCGTCGGCCCGAACGGCTCCGGCAAGTCGAACGTCGTCGACGCACTTGCCTGGGTGATGGGGGAGCAGGGGGCGAAGACCCTCCGCGGCGGCAAGATGGAGGACGTCATCTTCGCCGGCACCGCCACCCGCGGTCCGCTCGGTCGCGCACAGGTGACCCTGACGATCGACAACGCCGACGGTCTGCTGCCGATCGAGTACGCCGAGGTGACGATCTCGCGGACGCTGTTCCGGAACGGCGGCAGCGAGTACGCCATCAACGGCGAGAACTGTCGGTTGCTCGACGTGCAGGAGCTGCTGAGCGACACCGGGCTGGGCCGGGAGATGCACGTCATCGTCGGGCAGGGCCAGCTCGACAAGGTGCTGCACGCCACCCCCGAGGACCGCCGCGGGTTCATCGAGGAGGCTGCCGGCATCCTCAAGCACCGCCGCCGGAAGGAGAAGACGCTCCGCAAGCTCGACGCGATGCAGACGAACCTGACACGGTTGTCGGACCTGGCGGGGGAGATCCGCCGCCAGTTGAAGCCGCTCGGACGCCAGGCCGAGGTGGCCCGCAAGGCGCAGTCGGTCGCGGCCGTCGCCCGTGACGCCAAGGCGCGACTGCTCGCCGACGACGTCGTGCGGTTGCGGCGCGAACTGCGGGACCACATCGAGGTGGAGGCCGGTCGGAAGTCCGAGCGGATCGTCCTGCAGGAGCGGCTCGAGCAGGTCCGGCAGCGGCAGCAGCAGGTCGAACAGAGCATGGTCGGCGACGACGTCGACCGCGCCCGGACCGTCGTGCACCGGCTGGAGAGCGTGCAGGAACGGCTCCGCAGCCTGTCGATGCTCGCGAACCAACGCCTGATGTTCCTCGCCCAGCAGGCCGAGGCGCCGCAACAGGGCCCGACGATCACGCCCGAGCGCGTCGCCGGCGTCCGCGCCGAGGCGGAGCGGCTCGACGTGCGCGCGCAGGAGATGCAGGGCGGCACGACCGTCGTCGGCGAGCGGGTGCGGGCAGCGCGTGCGGCGCTCGATGCCCTCGACGAGCAGATCGCCGCGCAGGCAGCCCTCGTGGCGCAGCACGACCTGGACGGCCAGCGGCTCGCCGGCGCCGTCGAGGTGGCGCGGTCGAGGCGGGCGTCTGCCGTCGCCGACCGGGAGCGGCGGGACCGTGCGCTGACCGAGGCGGTCGTCCGTGCCGAGCAGGCCGCAGCCGCCCTCGAGGACCTCGGTCGCGACCCGGCGCTCGACACCGACGAGGACACCCTCGCCGCGACGCTCACGGCCGCCCGCGAGCGGCTCGACCGGGCACAGGCGGACCGGGACGCACACCGGGACCGGTCGCACGCCCTCGAACGGGAACGGGACGCCCTGGACGCCCGGATCGCCGCGCTCGCGCTGTCGATCGACGTGCGCGACGGGTCGCAGGCACTCATCGACGCGGGTCGTCGCGGGATCGTCGGACGACTCGCCGACCGTCTCACGGTCGCCCCCGGGTACGAGGCCGCCGTCGCGACCGCGCTCGACGGGCTCGCGGACGCCGTGCTCGCCGAGGACCGGCGCTCGGCGCTCGACGCCGTGGACCACGCCCGGTCCGCCGACCTCGGACGCATCGACGTGGTCGTCGCCGACGTCGGCGGCAGCGGGTCCCGGCTGCCCGCAGCGCTGCCCGCCGGCGTCCGGGTCGTGCTCGACCTCGTCACCGGGCCACCCGCGCTCACCGCGGTCCTCGCCGACACGCTGGTCGCCGACTCGGACGACGTCGACCTGGAGGCGGTGCTCGCGTCCGCACCGGAGGCGACGGTCGTCACGCGGTCCGGCGACCTCGTCCGCGCGGCGCGGGTGACCGGCGGCGGACAGCGGTCCACGTCGCGCATCGAGTTGACCGCCGACCGCGACGCGGCGGCGACGCGCCGGGACGTCGTGGCGACCGAGGCGGCGGACGCGGCCACGGGCCTCCAGGCGGCACGGACCGCGGTGGAGGCCGCACGACGGGCGGTCGACGAGGCGGACCGCGCGGCGCGGGCCCACGCCCGCGCGACCGCGGAGTACGACCGGACGAGCGCCTCGGCGCGAGCACGAGCGGAGAACACCGCTGCCGAGGTCGAGCGACTGCGCGCCGCCCTCGCGGAGACGGACGGGGCCACCACGGCCGCCGAGGCGGCCCTCACCGATGCCGAGGCAGACCTCCGGACGTTCGTGGAACAGCCACGACCGGTCGTCGACGCGTCTGCCCGGCCGGCGGCGCAGGACGCCGTCGACGCCGCCCGTGCCGCCGAGATCGAACACCGGCTCCAGGTCGAGACAGCCCACGAGCGTGCCCGTGCGGAACGGCGTCGGGCGGACCAGCTCGAGCGACAGCTCGAGGCGGAGCGTGCTGCAGCCGAGGAAGCCGCACGCCTGGCCGTCATCCGCCGGGCGCAGATCGCCTCGGCCGAAGGGGTGCTCGCCGACCTGCCGGTGGTCCTCGCCGCCGTCGACCGCTCGCTCGCCGGGGCCCGTGTGCAGCTCGCGACCGAGGAGTCCGAGCGGACGAAGCGCAACGCCGAACTGCAGGGCATCCGGAACGAGGAGCGCGACCTCCGGGACCGTCTGCAGACCATCACGGACGGGGTGCACTCGCTCGAGATGGAGATCTACGAGAAGCGGTTGCACGTCTCCGGGGTCCTCGACCGGGCGCAGAGCGAACTCGGACTCGGCGAGACCGTGCTCGTCGCCGAGTACGGCCCCGACGTCCCGGTGCCGGTCGACGTGCTCGTCGACCCGCGGGTACTGGCACGGCGCCACCGCGAGGCGGCACGGGCGGCGGTGGCCGCGTCGACGACCGGGGACGACGGCGGGTCGGCAGCACCGCCGGCAGGGCGCGGTGCGCACAGCGACGCCGGACCGAGCGACACCGATCAGGTGGAGGCCCGTCCTGTCGGCACTGTCGACCCCAGCTCCGCCGTTGCCTCCGTCGAGGCGGGCGGGACCGAGGAGCCCCCGCTCGTCGATGTCGAGTCGACCCTGCCGGGTGGCCCCGCGTTGCCGGAGTACGAGGCACCGGACGTCGACCCCGCCGACGTCCCCACCACGCCGTACGTGCGCGCCGAGCAGGAGCGTCGCCTGGCCGCAGCCGAGCGCGACCTCGGCCGACTCGGCAAGGTGAACCCGCTCGCGCTCGAGGAGTTCCAGGCACTCGAGCAGCGGCACGCGTTCCTGTCCGAGCAGCTCGACGACCTGCAGAAGACCCGCGCGGACCTGCTGACGATCATCGAGGAGCTCGACGGGAAGATGCAGACGATCTTCGCGTCCGCGTTCGAGGACACCCGCGAGGCGTTCGACGTCGTGTTCCCGATCCTGTTCCCGGGTGGCTCCGGCTCGATCACGTTGACGAACCCGGACGACCTGCTGACCACCGGCATCGACGTGCAGGTCAAGCCCGCGGGCAAGAAGATCGACCGGCTGACGCTGCTGTCCGGCGGAGAGCGGTCCCTGGCGGCCGTGGCGCTGCTCGTGGCGATCTTCACGGCCCGGCCGAGCCCGTTCTACATCATGGACGAGGTCGAGGCGGCCCTCGACGACGCGAACCTCGGTCGACTGCTCACCGTGTTCGGCCGGTTGCAGGAGTCGTCGCAGCTCATCGTCATCACGCACCAGAAGCGCACGATGGAGATCGCGGACGCGCTGTACGGGGTCTCGATGCGCCAGGACGGCGTCTCGGCGGTCGTCGGCCAGCGGGTGCAGAAGCCGGAGCCGGCCGTCGCGTAGCGGCCGCGCCGCGGGCCGAGCCTCGGCTCGGCGGACGTCACGCGGCGTCCCGACAGCGCAGTCTGTCCGCCGGACCGAGGCTCGGTGGCGTCCGCCAGGTCGGCACGGACGGACGGGAGGCCCGGTACCAGCTGGTACCGGGCCTCCCGTCGCGTGGGTGGTCGCGGCTACTTCGCCTCGACCTCGGCCGGCTCCTCGCCGGTCGGGGTGAGGCCGCGCTCCTGGCGCTTCTTCGACACGACGAGGCTCGCGACGGTCGCGACGGTGATCGTCGCGAGGATGAAGCCGAGCGAGAACCAGATCGGGATCTCGGGCGCCCACTCGACGTGCTCACCGCCGTTGATGAACGGCACCTCGTTGACGTGCAGCGCGTGGAAGACGAGCTTGACGCCGATGAAGGCGAGGATGACGGCCAGGCCCTGACCGAGGTAGATGAGGCGCTCGAGCAGACCGGCGATGAGGAAGTAGAGCTGGCGGAGACCGAGGAGCGAGAACGCGTTCGCGGTGAACACGATGAAGGCGTCCTGGGTCAGACCGAAGATCGCGGGGATGGAGTCGAGCGCGAAGAGCACGTCCGTCAGGCCGATCGAGACCATGACGAGCAGCATCGGGGTGAAGAGGCGCTTGCCGTCGACCTTCGTGGTCAGGCGGTCACCGTCGTAGTGCTCGGAGGTCGGGATGATGCGGCGGAGCAGACGGATGAGCTTCGAGTCGCCCTCTTCGGCGCCGTGCTCGTCGCCGCCCTTGGCCTGCGACCACGCGAGCCAGAACAGCAGGAGACCGAACAGGTAGAACACCCACGAGAAGTTCTCGATGATCGTGACGCCGAGAGCGATGAAGACACCGCGGGCGACGAGGGCGATCGCGACGCCGACGAGCAGGACCTTCTGCTGGAACTCCTTCGGCACCGCGAAGGTCGTCATGATGATGAGGAAGACGAAGAGGTTGTCGACCGACAGCGCCTTCTCGGTCAACCACCCGGCGAAGTACTCACCGCCGGCCTGTCCGCCGCCGAACACCCACACGCCGACGCCGAACAGGATCGCGAGCGCGATGTAGACGACCGACCAGAAGGCCGATTCGCGGATGTGCGGCACGTGCGGCGTGCGCACGTGCGAGAAGAAGTCGAACACGAGCAGGCCGAGGATGCCTGCGATCGTGAAGAGCCACACGTACAGGGGGACGTCCATGGAGAACCCTCCAGGTCAGGGGCGTGCCACACAAGGAAAATGGGTACGCCGGAGCCTGAAGGTCTCTTCCGCCGCGGTCCCGATCGCATGATCTGGTGGGGCCGCGACCGACGCCCCGGGTCCGGGTCGTTCCGGGCCGTACTGACGGGGTCGCCGAGAGGGAATACTCCCCTTCGCGACTCCGACACTACCGAAGGTCGGGACCGAGCGGGCACCCGTAAGCTGGGAACATGGCGAGTAGTTGGTCCCTGTCCTCCCGGCTCCGTGGTCTCTTCCAGCGGAAGACCATCGACGAGACGACCTGGGAGGACCTGGAGACGGCGCTGATCGGCGCGGACTTCGGACCCGACATCTCCGAGGAGGTGATCGAGGACCTGCGCGCCCGCGTCGCGCGGTACGACACGACGGACCCCGCCGACCTCAACCGGATGCTGCGCGAAGTGCTCGAGGAGCGGCTGTCGAAGCTCGACACGACGCTCAAGCTCAGCAACCGTCCCGCCGTCGTCCTCGTCGTCGGTGTGAACGGCGTCGGCAAGACCACGACCATCGGGAAGTTCGCGAAGTTCCTCCGCACGTACGACCGCACCGTCCTGGTCGGCGCGGCGGACACCTTCCGCGCGGCGGCCGTCGAGCAGGTCGCCACCTGGGCACAGCGGGCCGGCGTCGACGTGGTCCGTCCCGCCCAACCCGGGCAGGACCCGGCATCGGTGGCGTACCAGACCGTCGAGCGTGCCATCCGCGAGGGCACTGAGATCGTCGTCATCGACACCGCCGGGCGACTCCACACGAAGGCCGGGCTGATGGACGAGCTCGGCAAGATCAAGCGTGTCGTTGAGAAGCAGACCGAGATCGCCGAGGTCCTGCTCGTGCTCGACGCCACCACGGGCCAGAACGGGCTCGCGCAGGCGCAGGCGTTCATCGAGGGCGCCGGGGTCACCGGGCTCGTCATCACGAAGCTCGACGGATCGGCCAAGGCCGGCTTCGTGCTCAGCGTGCAGGAGAAGACCGGCATCCCGATCAAGCTCATCGGGCAGGGCGAGGGCATCAACGACCTGACCGGCTTCACGCCGCACGTCTTCGTGCAGAACCTGGTCGGCTGACCGTCGCCCGACCCGCGCGCACCGGGCGGGACGGGCACGCTGCCGTCCGCCGGCGTGTAC
This sequence comes from Curtobacterium sp. MCBD17_032, assembly GCF_003234855.1. Taxonomy (GTDB): domain Bacteria; phylum Actinomycetota; class Actinomycetes; order Actinomycetales; family Microbacteriaceae; genus Curtobacterium. The sequence goes on along the minus strand of NZ_QKTO01000015.1, from coordinate 38,909 downwards.
CGTCCGGGACGACCTGCCCCCGTACGGAAGAGGAACACCCCATGCCCGCACTGCTCATCATCGCGATCATCGTCGGGATCGTCCTGCTCGTCACCGGCATCGTCAGCGCGGCGCTCAAGGCGCTGCTGTTCATCGGCATCGTGCTCATCGTCCTGGCGGTGGTCGGCTGGGTGCTCCGCCGTGTCCGCGGCGGTGGCTCGCGCGTCTGACGACGCAGCACCACGACGACGGGAGGCCCGTCCACCACCCGGTGGGCGGGCCTCCCGTCCGTCGTCCCGACCACGGCCTGCGCCGGCGCTCAGACCGCCTGCCGGCCCGCCGACGCCTCGAGGAGGTGCGCGAGGTGCTCGGGCACCGTGCCGCCGCGGGCGACCGTGGCCCGCGCCCACAGGCGCCCGGCCCGGTACGACGACCGGACGAGCGGTCCGGCGAGCACGCCGGCGAAGCCCATGCCCTCGGCGAGCTCGCGGAGTGCGACGAACTCCTCGGGTCGGACCCACCGGGCCACCGGGAGGTGTCGCGGCGACGGGCGGAGGTACTGCGTCAGCGTGACGATGTCCGTCCCGGCGTCACGGAGCTGCCGGAGGGCGTCCTCGACCTCGTGCCGCTCCTCGCCCATCCCGAGGATCAGGTTCGACTTCGTCACGAGACCGGCGTTGCGCCCCTGCGTGATGACGTCGAGGGAGCGGTCGTAGCGGAACGCCGGGCGGATGCGCTTGAAGATGCGCGGGACGGTCTCGACGTTGTGGGCGAACACCTCGGGCCGGGCGTCGAACACCGCACCGAGCTGGTCGGGTCGGCCGGAGAAGTCCGGCACGAGGATCTCGACGCCGGTGCCGGGGGAGTGCTCGTGGATCGCCCGGATCGTCTCGGCGTACAGCCAGGACCCGCCGTCCTCGAGGTCGTCCCGCGCGACGCCGGTGACCGTCGCGTACCGCAGCTGCATGGCGGCGACCGAGTCCGCGACGCGCCGCGGCTCGTCGCGGTCGAGGGGCTCCGGCCTGCCGGTGTCGATCTGGCAGAAGTCGCAGCGGCGGGTGCACTGCGCACCGCCGATGAGGAACGTGGCCTCGCGGTCCTCCCAGCACTCGAACACGTTCGGGCAGCCGGCCTCCTGGCAGACCGTGTGCAGGCGCTGGTCGCGGACGAGGTCGGTCAGCTCCCGGTACGCCGGCCCCTGCGTGGCCCGGGTCGTGATCCACGCGGGCTTCGTCTCGATGGGGGTCTCGGCGTTGCGCGCCTCGACGCGGAGCATCCGGCGGCCTTCCGGGGCGAGGGTCATGCTGCGGTCTCCTGTCGCGTGGCAGTGGCAGTGGCAGTGGCAGTGGCGGCCCGGCTGCCGACGGAGCGGTCGGCAGCGGGCGGGAGGCCCGGCGCGGCTCCGGCGAGCGGCGTCACGTCGTCCCGGAGTCGGTCCGCCGTGGCCTCGTGCATCGCGGCCACGGCGGCGAGGACGCCGTCGGACACCACGTCGACGACGTCGTCCACCGCGACCGGTCGTCCGGCGGCGACGCTCAGCGTCGTCACGCCGGCATCCGCGATGCCGCACGGCACGATCGCGGCGAAGGGCTCGACCGGGTTCGAGCAGTTCAGGGCGATGCCGTGGCTCGAGACCCCCTGGGCCACGTGCAGTCCGACCGCGCCGACCTTCGCCGCGGTCGGCCCGGTCCCGACCCAGGCGCCGCTCCGCCCGGGCACGCGTTCGGCGGTGACACCGACCGTCGCCGCCGCGGCGATGAGCACCTGCTCGAGCGACCGGACCCACGCGACGACGTCGAGCGGCTCGGCGAGCCGGACGATCGGGTAGGCGACGAGCTGGCCCGGCCCGTGCCAGGTGATCCGGCCACCGCGGTCGACCTCGACGACGGGGGAGCCGTCGGTCGGCAGGTCGGCGGGCTCGGTGCGGCGTCCTGCCGTGTACACGGGCGGGTGCTCGCAGAGGACGAGGACACCAGGGGAGCGCCCGGAGACGACGTCGGTGTGCAGGGACCGCTGCAGCGCGAGTCCCTCGCCGTAGGGCAGCAGTCCTGGCCAGCGGACGACGTCGATCTCCGGCATGGGGTGAGCGTACCGAGTAGTTGGACGCAGTACAACAACCCCCGGTGCTTGCGCATGCTCTGACCGACAGAGTATCTTCGCCACATGAGCAACGCCGAGATGCGCGAACCGACCCTGCTCGTGCTGACCTCCCTCGCCGGGGGGCGCAAGCACGGGTACGGGCTCATCGGCGACACCGCCGAGTTGTCCGAGGGGCGCGTGCGTCTGAAGGTCGGCACGCTCTACGCCGTCCTCGACCGACTCCTCGACCAGGGACTCGTCGCCGAGGCGGGCGAGGAGGTCGTCGACGGTCGGCTGCGCCGCTACTTCGAACTCACCGAGGCCGGGGCCGACGCTCTCGACACCGAGGTCCGTCGCATCGAGGCCAACGCGGCCGCCGCACGTGCGCGGCTCACCGCCTGGCGGCCGGGCCCGGCGACACGCACCATGCACATCCGACTGGGGGGAGTGTCGTGACGAACACGAGGCCGGGACAGGGCGCGAGCCTGGAACGCGAATACGGACGGGCGCTCGGCTGGTACCCGTCCCGGTGGCGGCGAACGCACGGTCCGGCGATGCTCGGCACCCTGCTCGACGTCGCCGAGGGGGAGGGTCGCGACCGACCGGCACCCGGCGAACTCGTCGACCTCCGGTGGCGGGGCGTCCGCGAGCGGGTGAACGAGGTCGTCCCTGCTGACGTCCGTGGCCGCGCCGCGTCGATCGGCACCGGCTCGATGGCCGGTTTCGCGCTCGTCCACCTGCTCTGGGTCTCCTGGGGCCCCTGGGACGCGCGACCGCTCGCGCCGCTCGACGGGTACGGCACCGTCGGACCGTTCCACGACCCGGCCGTGCTGTCCACCCTCCCGCTCCTGCTCGCTGCGCTCGCTGCCGTCGCGGGCCGCCGCGCACCTGTTCGTGCTCGTGGGCCTGATGGCGCTCCCGGTGCTGTTCCTGCTGGTCCGCTCGGACGGGAGCCTGACCGGGCCACGCTCGACGACGCTCGGCTGCGCCCTCCTCCTCGGGCTCGTGTCGCTGCTCGGCGACCCTCGCGAGCGGCGCTCCCTCCTCGGCGCGTTCCTGCTCGTCGGCGGTGCTCTCGCGGTGCTCGCGCTCGTGCAACCAGCGAGCGGGCACGGACTCCAGGTCCGGACGCTGCCCGATCCGGCGTTCTGGTCGTTCATCGCCTCGCCGTGGGCGACCGCGACGGCCGGGCTCGCGGTCGCGGTGGGGGTCGTCGCACTGCTGGCCGGGCGCCGCCGCGTCACCGCCGCGGCCGTCGCGATCGCCTGGTTCCCGTGGGGTGTCGTCACGACCGTCACCCTCGGCGTCTCCCCCGAGGACCCGGCCGACACCGTCATCGTCGCGGCGGGCACCCTCGCCCTGCTGGTCGGCGCGGTGTCGGCGAACCGCCCTCGCCCGGGGCGGCAGCGGGCGGGACGGGCGTGCCCCGGGCCTCCTCGCCGGTGACGGCGGACGGTAGGATGATCGGATCATGGCGCAATTCGGCTCACTCTCCGATCGGCTGACCGAGACCTTCCGCAACCTGCGGAGCAAGGGCCGGCTGACTCCGTCCGACGTCGACGGCACCGTCCGCGAGATCCGCCGGGCCCTGCTCGACGCGGACGTCGCGCTCGAGGTCGTCAAGTCCTTCACCGCCTCCGTCCGGGAGCGCGCGCTCTCCGACGAGGTCAACAAGGCGCTCAACCCCGCGCAGCAGGTCGTCCAGATCGTCAACGAGGAACTCGTCGGCATCCTCGGCGGGCAGCAGCGGCGGCTCGAGTTCGCCAAGCGGCCGCCGACGGTCATCATGCTCGCGGGCCTCCAGGGCGCGGGCAAGACGACCCTCGCCGGCAAGCTCGGCAAGTGGCTCAAGAAGGACGGCCACACCCCGATGCTCGTCGCGGCGGACCTCCAGCGCCCGAACGCCGTGCAGCAGCTCCAGGTCGTCGGTGAACAGGCCGGCGTGCACGTCTTCGCCCCGGAGCCCGGCAACGGCGTCGGCGACCCGGTCAAGGTCGCCAAGAACGCGATCAAGGCCGCGGTCGACCAGCAGTACGACACCGTCATCGTCGACACCGCCGGTCGTCTCGGTGTCGACGCCGAGCTGATGAAGCAGGCCGCGAACATCCGCAAGGCCGTCGACCCGGACGAGGTCCTGTTCGTCATCGACGCGATGATCGGTCAGGACGCCGTGAACACCGCGCGCGCCTTCCAGGAGGGCGTCGACTTCACCGGCGTCGTCCTGTCCAAGCTCGACGGCGATGCCCGCGGTGGTGCGGCCCTGTCGGTCGCGTCCGTCACCGGTCGCCCGATCATGTTCGCCTCGACCGGTGAGGGCCTCGACGACTTCGAGCCGTTCCACCCGGACCGCATGGCGAGCCGCATCCTCGACCTCGGCGACATCCTCTCCCTCATCGAGCAGGCGCAGAGCGCCTTCGACGAGGAAGAGGCGATGAAGGTCGCGGAGAAGATCGCGTCCGACACGTTCACGTTGAACGACTTCCTGCAGCAGATGCAGCAGCTCCGCAAGGCCGGCTCGATCAAGGGCATGCTCGGCATGCTCCCCGGCGCCAAGGGCATGCGTGAGGCGCTCGACAACTTCGACGAGCGCGAGATCGTCCGCACCGAGGCGATCATCCAGTCGATGACGCCCCAGGAACGCGAACTGCCGAAGCTCCTGAACGGCTCCCGTCGTCTCCGCATCGCGCGTGGCGCCGGCTCCACCGTCACCGAGGTGAACGCCCTCGTCAACCGGTTCGAGCAGGCCGCGAAGATGATGAAGACGGTCGCGCGCGGCGGTGTCCCGCAGATGCCGGGCATGGGACCGATCCCGGGCATGCACGGCGGCAAGAAGCAGCAGCCGCAGACCAAGAAGAAGAAGGTCGGCAACCCGGCCAAGCGCGCGGCGCTCGCCGCGGGCGCTCCGGCCGCTCCCCAGCAGGCGCCGAGCGGAGCCGGCCTCGGGCTCGGCATGGGCAAGGGCGGGAAGGCTCCCTCCGAGGAGGAGCTCGCCTCGCTCCAGAAGTTCCTCGGGCGCTGACCCGAGGCCGGACGGGAGGCGCGGTGCCGGCTGGCACCGTGCCTCCCGTCCGTCACGTCACCGCTTCGACTGCTTGAGGTAGGCGCGGAGGTCGGCGTAGGTGCCGTCGTCCTCGCCGAACAACACCACGTTGCGGGCGGTGTCGAGCCACGCCCCGGTCGACGGCCGGACGTCGGCCAGCGCGGCGAGCAGGTCGGGCATCCCGATGAGGCGGACCGTGCCGCTCGCGACGCTGTCCATGAGCGCCCGTTCCGCCGCGACCTCGCACACGTAGGCGATGTCGGCGCCGGAGAACCCCGCGGTGCGCTTCGCGAGGGCCGCCACGTCGATGCCCTCGACCGGACGGTCGCGGAGGTGCCCGCGGAACACGGCCTCGCGAGCGGGGGCGTCCGGCGGCAGCACGAGGACCGTGCGGTCGAGCCGACCTGGACGGCGGAGCGCCGGGTCCACGTCCCACGGCTGGTTCGTCGCCGCGAGCACGAAGACGCCCTCGTTGCCGTCGTCGATCCCGTCCATCTCGGTGAGCAGCTGGTTGACCATGCCGCGGACGTGGGCGCTCCGCGTCTGGCTCCGGCGCTGACCGAGCGCGTCGATCTCGTCGAAGAACACCACGCACGGCGCAGCCGCCCGCGCGGCGGCGAAGACGGCGGCGACGTTGCGCTCGCTCACGCCGACGTACGGATCGAGCACGTCGGTGATCGCGATGCTCATGAAGCGGGCGCCGAGCTCCCCGGCGACCGCCCGTGCGATGAAGGTCTTGCCGCAGCCCGGCGGACCGTACAGCAGCAGGCCGCCACGGAGGCTCTTGCCGTAGAGCGCGCGGAGTTCCGGGTTCGCGAGCGGCGCGAGGAACGCGGCGGTGAGTCGCTGCTTGACGGCGTCCATTCCGCCGACGTCCGCGAAGCCGATCCCGGCGCGTTCGGCGGAGAACGCCGACGACGGGTCCGGGTCCGGGTCGACGCCGTCCGGGCCCGACCCGTCGACGAAGGCGGGCTCGGCGATGTGGTCGACCTGCTCCTCGGCGGCGTCCCAGTCGAAGGACCCCTCGGTGGTCGGAGGCACGTCGCGAGCGACCTGGGGCGCCCCGTCGGAGGCGTCCGACGCCGCGTCGAGGGCGACCGACGTCACGTCGGGGGCAGCGGGGGCCACCGCTGGCGGCGCGGATCCGTCGGCTGACGCCCCGAGGGCGGCGAGCATGAGAGCGGACGCGTCGCGGTCGGTCGGCGCGGCCGCCAGGGCGGCCGCGGCCTGGGCGGTCGCCTCGGCAGCACGGCCGGCGTCGAGGAGCAGCCGACCGAGGTGCACCCGGAGGGCGACGTCGTCGGGCGCGGCGGCGACGGCGCGGAGCAGCGCGGCGATCACCGGGTCCGGATCGTCATCGTGCTGAGCAGGTCCGTCGTCGTGCGGCTGTGGGTCGTTCATCCCGTGGTCGTCCCCTCTCGGCGGCCGTCGAGGACACTGGCGTCCTCGTCGTCCTCGTCGTCCTCGTCGTGCACGCGTCGTCGCGGGTGCGCGCGGAGGACGCGCACGTGCAGGACCGTCCCGACGGCGGCGCCGACGAGCACCAGGCACTGGCAGACCAGGCCCCCGACGGGCGGGAGACAGAGCCCGACCACCGCTGCCAGGACGGATGCGGCGAGGACCGCCACGAGCCCGTTCCACCCGGGCACCGCCCGGCCTGCCGACGCGAGGAGCCAGCGGATCCGCGAGCCGGCGCCGAGGGCGAACCGCAGGACGAAGGCGGCCGTCAGGGCGAGCTCCAGCGCTGCCGGGAACCCCGTCGTCCAGCGGCTCGGACCCGCTGGGCGGTCGAGCGCCCCGATGAACAGGAGGACGGCGAGCGCGGCCAGGGTGACGTGCGCGCTCCGGATGCGGTTGACCGGGTCGACGAGGCTCACGACGAGGTTGCGCCGGACGAGGGCGTTGCCGGGGTCGGTGGCGAGCAGCCCCGCGAACACGACGGCGGCCGCACCGTCGTGCCCACGCCGGAGGCGGTCGGCGGCCACGTTGAGACGGGTGTCGCGGTCCTCGGGGGAGAGTCCGAGCGCACGGTGCCAGGACGCGCGCGCTGCACGGCTCCGACCTGCGGCCTGCAGGAGGTCGCCGAGTCGCCGGTGTGCGAGCGGTTCCGTCGGTGCGAGCCGCACCGCCTCGGCTGCGGCGCGTCGTGCTTCGCGGGAGCTGCGCCCGTCGGTGGACAGCGCGTCGGCCACCGCCAGGTGCGCCTGCCAGGACCCGGGGTCGGCGGCGACGGCGCGCCGGGCCGCCACCACGGCCTCCTGGCGGTCACCCGCCTGACGGAGGACGATCGAGAGGACCAACGGACCGGCAGGATCGCCCGGCGCGAGTTCGACGGCGCGCCGCGCGGCCCGGACCGCTGCGGGGAGACCGACCTGCTGCGGGATCCGGTCAGCGGTCAGGAGGGCCAGTGCCCGGACTCGGTGCCCGGCAGCGGTCTCGCCGTGCTCGCGCTCCGCCGCCGCGAGTTCCGACAGCCCGTCGTCGGGGCGTCCCGCGTCGACGAGCGCGGCGGCACGCTCGACCGACGATCCGGTCCCTCGTCCCGCGTCCACCCCCGTCACAGGGGAACTGTAGCGGCAGGTGTGCGCGCCGGAGCGGTCGCGGTCAGAGCGATGCCCGGAGCTCGGCGACCAGGTGCCGGACCACGGCCCGGAGGTCGCCGTCGTTCTCCTGCGCCACCGCGAGCTGCCGCTGGTACGACGCACCGCGGTCGATGATCGTGTCGAGGTGGTGCAGCTCCTGCTGGCAGCCGAGCCGCTCCGCGACCGGGTCGAGCCGGGTGACGAGGTCGTGCACCTCGTCCGTCACGAGCCGCTCGTCGCCCGCGACGTTCGTGATGATCTCGGCGTCCATGCCGTACCGGGCTGCGCGCCACTTGTTCTCGCGGACGAACCACGGCTGCATCGCCTGCAGGGTCTCGCCGGCGTCGAGCCGGTCGGAGCTCTCGGTCACCAGGCACTGCACGAGGGCGGTGACGGCGCCGACCTCGTCGAGCGTGGAGATGCCGTCGGACACGCGGTTCTCCAGCGTCCCCCAGCCCGGCGACGGACGGATGTCCCAGCGCAGGTCCTTGACGCCGTCGATGACCCCGGTGTGCACGAGGTCCCCGACGACCTCCTCGAAGTTGGCCCAGGCACCGAGCTGCGGTGGGAGCCCACCGGTGGGGAGCTGCTGGAACATCAGGGCCCGGTTCGAGGCGTAGCCGGTGTCGGTGCCGGCCCAGAACGGGCTCGACGCGGTGAAGGCCTGCAGGTGCGGGACGTACCCGAGCATCGCGTTCATGATGGGCACGGCCTTGTCCCGGTCGTCGATGCCGACGTGCACGTGGACGCCCCAGATGAGCATCTGCCGTCCCCACCATCGGGTCCGGTCGATGAGTTCCGCGTAGTGCTCGCTGTCCGGGGTGATCTCCTGCTGGTCCCACTGGGCGAAGGGGTGCGTGCCGGAGCACATCACGTCGGCGTCGAGGGGAGCCGCGGCGTCGATGACCTCGCCGATGATGCCGGAGAGCTCGCGGGTCGCCCCGCCGACCGAACGGTGGACGCCGGTGACGACCTCGACGGTGTTCGTCAGGAGTTCCTCCGTCACCCGGTCCGCGTCGCCGAGGCGCTCCCGCACGGCGGCGAGCACGGCGGGGGCACGGGGAGCGAGGTCACCCGTCGCGCGGTCGACGAGGGGCAGCTCCCACTCGACACCGATCGTCGACGGAGCGGATTCGGTGAACCGGATGTCCATGCGGCCATCCTGCCCGTCGACCTGCCGGATGGACGGAGAGCGCGGCGTGTCCGCCATGACGAGCACCCGGCCGGGTCGCCTAGTCTTCGTTGCGTGACCGCTGTCGTTCCGCCCGTCGCCGCCGTGCCTGCCGACCTCCGCACGGTCGGCTCGCCCTGGACGCTCGGGCCTCTGCGCCTGCCGAACCGCGTCGTGATGGGGTCGATGCACACCGGGCTCGAGGTGCTCGACGACGGCGGGGTCGCGATGGCGGCGTTCTACCGGGAGCGGGCCGCCGGGGGAGCCGGCTGCATCATCACCGGTGGCATCGCCGTGAGCGACGAGGCGCGCGGCGGTCCGGACTTCGCGGTCTTCGGCGTCGGCGGGGCCGACGAGCGCTTCCGCACCGCGGTCGACGCCGTGCACGACGCCGGCGGGACGGTCCTCGCGCAGCTGTTCCACGCCGGTCGCTACGCCCTGGTCGGCGGGCTGCGGGACCGGCACGGCCGACCCCAGCGTGCGGTGGCGCCGTCCGCGCTGCCCTGGGCCGCCGCGCGCGGCGTGGTGCCCGAGGAACTGACCGCAGACGAGGTCCTGCGCACGGTCGACGACTTCGCCACCGCAGCGCGGACCGCAGCCGCGATCGGCTTCGACGGCGTCGAGATCATGGCGTCCGAGGGGTACCTGGTCAACCAGTTCCAGTCGCCGCTGACGAACCTGCGCGACGACGAGTGGGGCGGGACCCCCGCGAAGCGCCGCCGGTTCGCGGTGGAGGTCGTCCGTGCGGTCCGTGCCGCGGTCCCCGACCTGGCCGTCACGATCCGGCTGTCGGGCGCCGACCTCATGCCCGGGTCGTCGACCGACGAGGACGTCGACGCACTCGTGCTCGAGCTGCTGCCGCTCGGGCTCGACGCGATCTCGGTCGGCATCGGGTGGCACGAGTCCCGGACCCCGACGATCCAGGCCGCGGTGCCGCACGGGGCGTGGATCGAGCAGGCCGCCCGGATCGCCGACGTCGTCCGTGCCTCCGACCACCCGCACGTCCGGGTGATCGCCTCGAACCGGATGACGGACCTCCGCGACGCCGAGGCCGTGCTGGCGGACCGGCGGATCGACGCGGTGGCGCTCGCCCGGCCCTTCCTGGCGGACGCGCAGCTCGTGGACCGCTCGCTGGCCGGCCGTCCCGACCTCGTGAACACCTGCATCGGCTGCAACCAGGCGTGCCTCGACCGCTCCGTCGTCGGCGCCCCGGTGTCGTGCCTGGTGAACCCGCGCGCGGCCCGTGAGCTGCAGTTCCCCCTCCGTCCCACCTCACGGCGCATGCGCGTGGACGTCGTCGGCGGCGGACCGGCGGGCCTCGTCGCGGCGGTCGACGCCGCCCGACGCGGGCACGACGTCCGGCTCTGGGAGGCGTCGCCCGTCCTCGGCGGTCAGTTCGGACTCGCCGCGGTGGTCCCGGGCAAGGAGGACTACGCCGGACCGGTGCAGGCGGCGCGGGCGGAACTCGCGGAACGCGGCGCCACCGTGCACCTCGGGCGGGCGGCGACGACCGAGGACCTGGCGGGGAGCGACGCGGTGGTGCTCGCGACCGGTGTCCTGCCCCGCGAGGTGGCCCTGCCCGGCGCCGACATGCCGCACGTCCTGACCTACGAGCAGGCGCTCCGCGACGGCGTCCCCGACGGGAGCGTCGCCGTCATCGGCGGCGGGGGCATCGGCGTCGACACCGCCGCGTTCCTGACCGAATCGCCCGACGAGGCCGTCCGGGCCGTCGAGTTCGCCGCCCGCTGGGACGTCCCGGTGTCGACGGAGCTGGTCGGCGACCTGCCGCAGCGGCAGCCGACCGCGCACCGGACGGTCCGCCCGGGCCACCTGGTCACGGTGCTGCGGCGGAACGGCAAGTTCGGCCAGGGCGTCGGCCTCACCTCGCGGTGGGTCGCGCTCGGCCGGCTGCGGGACGCCGGTGTCCGGATGGTCGGCGGCGTGCAGGAGTACCTCCGCATCGAGCCCGGTGCGCTCTGGATCCGCGACGAGACCGGCACCGAGGTCGCCGTCCCGGCGGACGTGGTCGTGCTCTGCGCCGGACAAGAGGCGCGGGACGACCTGGTCGCGGGCCTCCAGGCGGCCGACGTGCCGTTCGCCGTGGTCGGCGGCGCCCGCGACGCCCGTGCCGTCGACGCCGTCCGCGCCACGAGCGAGGCCCTGGAGGCGGTGCGCGCGCTGGCTCCGTGACCGTCGGCTCCGCGATCCGGGGCGCGCCGCGCGTCACGGCTCGCTTCCCGGTCGGGAATCTGCAAGAATGAACGGTCGAATCGTGTCCGCTCGACCCTCTATCCAGCGGATCACGAGTCTCTCAGAGCTTCCACCGTGTGTGCCCCCACGCCCGCGGTTCCGGTTCAACCACAACACGTACGCAACAGGAGTCATTGTGGCTGTCAAGATCCGTCTCAAGCGCCTCGGCAAGATCCGAGCGCCGTACTACCGCATCGTCGTCGCCGACTCGCGCACCAAGCGCGACGGTCGTGTGATCGAGGAGATCGGCAAGTACCACCCCACCGAGGAGCCCTCGTTCATCGAGGTCCAGTCCGAGCGTGCGCAGTACTGGCTCAGCGTCGGCGCGCAGCCGACCGAGCAGGTCGCCGCGCTCCTCAAGCTGACCGGTGACTGGGCCAAGTTCAAGGGCGAGAAGGACACCGAGTCCAAGGTCAAGGTCCGCGAGCCGAAGCCGGCCTTCACGGTCGACAGCTCGAAGAAGGCCGTCCTCAAGCCCAAGTCGGAGAAGACGGCCCCGGCCGCGCCGGCAGCGGACGAGTCCTCCGACGAGACGACCGAGGCGTAGTCCTTGCTCGAATCCGCGCTGACGCACCTCGTCAAGGGGATCGTCGATCACCCTGACGACGTGCGCGTCGCCAGCTCCACCTCCGCGCGGGGCGAGGTCCTCGAGGTGCGTGTGCACCCCGAGGACCTCGGCCGCGTGATCGGTCGCGCCGGACGCACCGCGAAGGCGCTCCGCACGCTCGTCACGGCCCTGGCCGACGGCAAGCGCGTGCGGGTCGACGTGGTGGACAGCGATTCCTAGGGAGACGACCCAGCTCCGGGTGGGTCGCATCACGAAGGCGCACGGGCTCAAGGGCGGCATCAAGCTCGAGCTCTACACCGACGACCCGGATCGTCGGTTCACGCCGGGAGCGGTCTTCACGCTCCAGGTCCCCGACGACTCCCCGTGGTCGGGCAAGACCATCGCGCTCGACGAGTTGCGCTGGTACAACGGCCACCCCGTCGCCTTCTTCGAGGGCGTCGCGGACCGGACCGCCGCGGAGACCCTCGCACGGGCGATCCTCTGGGTCGAGCAGGACACCGAGGAAGAGACCGGTGAGGACGACGCCTGGTACGACCACCAGCTCGTCGGCCTGACGGTCCTCCGCGACGGCGCCGAGGTCGGCACCGTCGCGCGGGTGGACCACCTGCCGGCGCAGGACCTGCTCGCGGTCGACACCGCGGACCGTGGTGAGGTCCTCGTGCCGTTCGTCGCCGCGATCGTCCCCTCGGTCGACCTGGACGCCGGGACCGTCACGGTCACCCCGCCGACCGGTCTGTTCGAGGAACCGGAGGACACCAGCCGTGCCGAGACGGTCACGCCCCCCGCGCCCGCTCCCGACGAGGACTGACCGTGCGGATCGACATCGTCACGATCTTCCCGGAGTTCTTCGGGGTGCTCGACGTCTCGCTGCTCGGCAAGGCCCGGCAGGGCGGCCTGCTCGACCTGCACGTCCACGACCTCCGCTCGTGGACGACCGACCGGCACCGCACCGTCGACGACACCCCGTACGGCGGCGGTGCCGGCATGGTCATGAAGCCGGAGCCGTGGGCTCAGGCCCTCGACGCCCTGCTCCGTCCCGACGGTTCGTCCACGCTCGTCGTGCCGACGCCTGCCGGAGCCCCGTTCCGGCAGGCCACCGCCCGCTCGCTCGCCGAGCACGAGCACCTCGTGTTCGCCTGCGGCCGGTACGAGGGCATCGACGCCCGCGTGTTCGAGTGGGCGGCGACGCGCAGCACGGTCGTCGAACTGTCGCTCGGCGACTACGTGTTGAACGGCGGCGAGGTCGCGGCCATGGCCATGATCGAGGCCGTCGGACGGCTCGTCCCCGGCGTCGTCGGCAACCCCGAGTCACTCGTCGAGGAGTCCCACGAGGACGGCCTGCTCGAGTACCCCTCGTACACGAAGCCGGCGTCCTGGCGTGGTTTCGACGTCCCCGACGTCCTGCTCAGCGGACACCACGCGCGCGTGGCCGCCTGGCGGCACGAGCAGCAGGTGGAGCGGACCCGCCGCGTCCGTCCGGACCTGCTGCCGGACTGACCGGCGTCCACGCGACCCGCTGCCGGACGGGAGGCCCGCCACCAGCCGGTGGCGGGCCTCCCGTCCGTCGGGTCGGTGCTGCTGGTCGCTCCTCGCGACCGGTCGGGCCCGGCGGGTCAGGCGTCGCGCTGCGCGCGCCGCAGGGTCAGGACCTCCGGGCCCTGCTCGGTCACGGCGATCGTGTGCTCGACGTGCGCGGCTCGTGAGCCGTCGGCGCTGCGGAGGGTCCAGCCGTCCTCGTCCTGGACCAGCTCGTCCGTGCCCTGCATCAGCCACGGCTCGATCGCGACGACGAGGCCCGGCCGGAGCTTCAGCCCGCGGCCGGGGCGGCCGTCGTTCGGGACGTGCGGGTCACCGTGCATGGTGTGGCCGACGCCGTGCCCGCCGAACTGCAGGTTCACGCCGTAGCCGGCACCGCGGGCGACCGAGCCGATGGCTGCCGACACGTCGCCGAGCTTGTTGCCCGGCGCCGCCTGTGCGATCCCGGCCGCCAGGCACTGCTCGACCGTGGCGATGAGACGCTGGTCCTCGTCGCGGGGCGTGCCCACCTGCACGGTGACGGCGGAGTCGGCGACCCAGCCGTCGACGCTCGCGGCGAAGTCGAGGCTGACCAGGTCACCGTCCTGCAGCACGCGGGCGTACGGGAGTCCGTGCAGGGCCGCGTCGTTCACCGAGGTGCAGAGGTTCTTGCCGAACGGCGAATTCCCGAACGACGGGTGGTAGTCGACGTAGCAGCTCTCGGCGCCGCGTTCGGCGATCATCCGGGCTGCGAGGGCGTCGAGGTCGAGCAGGTCCACCCCGACGTCCACCGTCTCGAGCAGGGCATCGAGGACGTCGGCGACGAAGCGGCCGGCGACGCGCAGGCCGTCGAGTTCGCCGGGGGTGCGGAGTTCGATCATGTGACCATCCTGCCGGTTGGCCGCAGTGGCCCGGTTGTGGCAGGATGATCGATCGTGCCCTGGCTGGACTCTGCCACGGGGGAGTCGCCGACACCGGGCACGCATCTCGATCTTTCCGAATTCGATCCGCGGCGACCCGTGTGCGTCCGCAGGAAGTGACATCATCATGCAGCTGCTCGACCACGTGACCGCCGGTGCCCTGCGCACCGACCACCCGGACTTCCGTCCCGGTGACACCGTCAAGGTCCACGTCAACATCGTCGAAGGCACGCGTTCGCGTATCCAGGTCTTCCAGGGCGTCGTCATCGGCCGCCAGGGCCACGGCATCGGCGAGACCTTCACGGTCCGCAAGGTGAGCTTCCAGGTCGGCGTCGAGCGTATGTTCCCGGTGCACTCCCCGATCATCGACCACGTCGAGGTCGTCACCCGCGGTGACGTGCGCCGCGCGAAGCTCTACTACCTCCGCGAGCTGCGCGGCAAGGCAGCCCGCCGCAAGATCAAGGAGAAGCGCGACAACTGATCGCCTTCACAGCGAAGCCCGCATCGCCGGGCCCGCTGCGAGCCCCTCGTCCATGTACGGTTGTGCATCGGCGGGGGGCTCGCCCGTTCCCGGAGCCGCTCGCGCCCCGGAGGTCATGCGTCCCGGGGGGTCCCGGGGGACAGGTCGACGAGAGTGGAAATGACGGACACGACAGAGGGTGAGGCCCGTCGGCCGCGGACCGCGAAGAAGCCGCGGAACGGGGTGCTGACCTTCCTACGGGACCTCGTCATCATCTTCATCGCGGCGCTCCTGGTGTCCTTCCTGGTGAAGACCTTCCTGATCCGCTCGTTCTACATCCCCTCGGCGTCCATGCAGAACACCCTGCAGATCAACGACCGCGTGATCGTCAACGAACTCGTGCCGGACACCGTCGCCCTGAAGCGCGGGGACGTCGTCGTCTTCAAGGACCCGGGCGGGTGGCTCGACGGCGAGCAGCTGCCGAACGTGACCCCGACGTCGCCCGTCGGACAGGCCGCGGACTGGCTCCTCACGCAGGTCGGCCTCGGCACCGGCGACAGCGACGACCACCTGATCAAGCGGGTCATCGGGCTACCCGGCGACACCGTGGCGTGCTGCAACGACCTCGGCCAGATGACGGTGAACGGTGTGCCGATCACCGAGCCGTACCTCAAGCTGCCGGCAGGGGACACCCGCGCCTCGTCGACCGACTTCTCCGTGACCGTGCCGAAGGGCACCATCTGGGTGATGGGCGACAACCGGAACAACTCGCGGGACTCCCGGTACAACGGGGACACCCCGTCGAAGGGCTTCGTGCCCCTGTCGGACGTCACGGGCCGGGCGTTCGTCATCTCCTGGCCGATGAGCCGGTGGACCTGGCTCGACGACCACCCCGAGGTCTTCGCCGGCGTGGAGGAGCGGGACGAGTGACGCCGGTCCGTCCGTCCCTGCGCTTGGAGAAGTCGCTCTTCGCAGCGGGCCACGTGACCGTGATCGGCGTCGACGAGGTCGGACGCGGTGCGATCGCCGGGCCGGTCGGTGTCGGCGTCGCCGCGGTGACGGTCGACGTCCGACGCGTCCCGCAGGGGCTGGCCGACTCGAAACTCCTGTCACCGGCGCGGCGGACCGAACTCGTGCCGACGGTCACCCGGTGGGCCCGCACGGCCGTCGGGATGGCTCCGGCAGAGGTCGTGGACGAGCAGGGCATCGTGGCCGCGCTCGGGTTGGCCGGGTCGCGTGCCATCTCCACCCTCGTCGACGAGGGCGTGTCACTCGAGGGTGCCGTGGTCGTGCTCGACGGGTCGTTCGACTGGCTCTCGCGCGCCCTGCCGCCACACCACCGGCCGCTCGACGTCCAGGTCCGGGTGAAGGCGGACCGGGACTGCGCCTCCGTCGCCGCGGCGTCCGTCGTCGCCAAGGTCGCCCGCGACGACCTGATGATCGCCGCGCACGACGACGCCCCGCACTACGCCTGGGCGTCGAACAAGGGCTACGGCTCGACCGCGCACTACGACGCCATCCGGGCGGTCGGACCGCATGCGCTGCACCGGAAGACCTGGTTGCACGCGGCGTCCGCGGTCGCCCTGGACGGGTTCGAGGAACTCGACCGCGTCGCCGTAGACTGAGCGCGCGATGGATGACGAAGAATTCGACGACTACGACCGCGAGGTCGAACTTGCCCTGTACCGCGAGTACCGCGACGTCGTCGGGCAGTTCCGGTACGTGGTCGAGACCGAGCGGCGCTTCTACCTGGCGAACGAGGTCGAGCTGGTCCGTCGGGACACCGAGCACGACTTCTACTTCGAATTGACGATGAACGACGTCTGGGTCTGGGACGTGTACCGATCCGACCGGTTCGTGAAGTCCGTTCGCGTCCTCACGTTCAAGGACGTGAACGTCGAAGAACTCACGGCGCGCGAACTCGAACTCCCGAAGGAACTCGCACTCGACGAGTAGGGATCGCCGACGCGTCCGGTCATTCCGCAATTCCTGCGATACTCTGGTGAGCAATACGACTCTGAAGGAGTGAGAAATGGCGCAGAAGGTCACTGTCCAGCTCGTCGACGATCTCGACGATTCGCCGATCGCCGCTGGCGATGGCCGTACGGTCGAGTTCGCATTCGACGGTTCGTCCTACGAGATCGACCTGTCCAACGACAACGTCGACAAGTTCCGCGACGCGATCTCGGACTACATCGCCGCAGCGCGGAAGACCACCGGTCGTCGCACCGGGTCGTCGGGCAAGCCCTCGTCCGCGCCGAAGCGCGGCAACTCCGAGGAACTCGGCAAGATCCGTGAATGGGCGAAGGAGAACGGCTACGAGGTCTCTTCTCGCGGCCGTATCTCGACGCAGGTGCAGGAAGCGTACGCAGCCGCACACTGAGCATCTCGACCGGCCGTCGTCGCCGGTCACCGCGAAGGCCGGACATTCCATGAGGAATTGTCCGGCCTTTGTCGTTCCCGCGTGACCAGTTCGACACTCCTCCACAGGACGGTCTTTCTGTTCTGCCGTCCACAGACAATCGGGTTCGTCCTCCGCGCGAACTCGACGCTCGTCATCCTGGCTCCATGACGAATCGCGCAGCGCCACGAATTCCCGCCGACCAGCGGAGGTCGACCGGTATGACCGGAGAACGTCATGCCGTCGAATGGCTCGAGCGGCGGGGGTTCCAGATCATCGACCGGAACTGGCGGTGTGCTCGCGGGGAGATCGACGTCGTCGCGCGGACCGGCGACACCATCGTCTTCGTCGAGGTGAAGACCCGGACCGGACAGTCGGCCGGTCATCCGTTCGAGGCGGTGACGCCGCAGAAGCTCGCCCGCATCCGTCGACTCGTCCCCGCCTGGTTCCACGCCAACCGCGACGAGACGGCGCGTGTGATCCGCATCGACTGCATCGCGGTCACGATCGTGGGGGACCACGTGGCGATCGAGCACATCGAGGCGATCGGATGAGCGACATCGGACGGACGTCGGCGGTGGCGCTCGTCGGGGTGCGGGGCACCCTCGTCGAGGTCGAAGCACATCTCACCAGCCAGCTGCCGACGTTCAGCATCATCGGGCTGCCGGACACGTCGCTCGGAGAAGCCCGTGAGCGCGTCCGGTCGGCGGCCACCGTCGCGGACTGCCCGTTGCCCTCGCGTCGCATCACCGTGAACCTCACGCCGGCGAGCGTCCCGAAGCGCGGCTCCGGCTTCGACCTGGCCATCGCGATGGCCGTCCTCGCTGCGGCAGGGACAGCACCCGGCGCGGACCGACGGACCGTCTACGTCGGGGAGCTCGGTCTCGACGGACGCGTGCGCCCGGTCCTCGGCATCATCCCGGTCGTGCTCGCCGCGCGCGACGCCGGCGTGGACCGGGTCGTCCTGCCGGTCGGGAACCTGGCCGAGGCGCAGGCCGTCCCCGGCGTGACGCTCACCGGGGTGGACTCGCTCCGGTCCGCCGCGATCGACGCCGGTGCCGACCTCCCGGCCGGGTTCGTCGAGCCGGTCCTGCTGCCCGTGCCGAGCGACGACACCCCACCGCCGCTCGAACTCGCCGACGTGGTCGGCAACGCCACCGGCGTCCGTGCGGTCATCACGGCGGCCGCAGGCGGACACCACGTCCTGCTGCTCGGGCCACCCGGCGCGGGCAAGACCATGCTCGCCGAACGGCTGCCGGCACTGCTGCCCGACCTCGACACCGACGCAGCGCTCGAGGTCGCCGCAGTGCGCTCGGTGGCGGGTCACGGCGTGCGCTCCTGGACACACCGACCACCGTGGGAGGCGCCGCACCATTCGGCGTCTGCGGCCGCACTCATCGGCGGGGGGAGCGCGCAGCTCCGCCCCGGAGCGGTGTCGCGGGCGACACGAGGCGTGCTGTTCCTCGACGAGGCGACCGAGTTCCCCCGAGTCGTCCTCGACGCGCTGCGGCAACCCCTCGAAGCGGGCCGGATCACGGTCCACCGCGCCGGAGGCTCAGCCGAGTTCCCCGCCCGGTGCCAGCTCGTGCTCGCCGCGAACCCGTGCCCGTGCGGGAACGCCGGGACGGTCGGTGGCCCCGCGTGCACGTGTCCTCCGAGTGCTGTGCGGCGCTACCTCGGTCGCCTGTCCGGTCCGTTGCTCGACCGCATCGACATCCGCGTCGCGGTCGCCAGGGTGACGACCGGGACGCTCCGTGCGAGCGACGGGACCGCCCCGACCACCGATGCGGCGAGGCGGTCCATCGGCGACGCCCGGGAACGCATGCGGAGCCGGTTGCGCGGGACCGGGTGGACCACGAACGCCGACGTCACCGGGGCGTGGCTGCGGAGCGACGGCCGTGCAGCACCGGGCGCGTCCGACCTCCTCGACCGCGCGCTCGACCTCGGGACCCTGACGATGCGCGGCTGGGACCGGGTGATGCGACTCGCATGGACGATCGCGGACCTCGACGGCGACGACCGACCCGACCGACGACACGTCGAGCGCGCGCTCGCGCTGCGGATGGCGCTGTGAGCACCGGGGGCAGGACCGTCGACCGCACGGATCTGCTCGCGCGCCTCCGTGCCGACGTCGTGCGACCCGGCGAGCTGGGCACCGACGAACTCCTCGCCCGGGTCGCCTGGTCGACGGTCGTCGAGCCGGGGGACAGCACGGCCGGTGAGCTCGTCGGACGGTTGGGTGCGGGACGCGCGATCCGCGCCGTCCTCCAGGCGCTCGACGACGGGCCGGTGGCACTCGGCGAGATGCTCGTCGACACCGGGTGCGATCCGGCCGACGACGTCCGCGTCGAGCTCGCCCGGGCGGCCTCGGATGCGCTCGTGCCGGCACTCGAACGGTGGCGCCCACGGCTGCTCCGTCTCGACGTCGACGCCGTCCTGGGAGCAGCTTCCGCGGTGGGGTGCACGCTCCTCGCCCCCGGCGACGAGGACTGGCCGGCCGGGATCGACGACCTCGGTGTCCATGCTCCCCTCGTGCTGTGGCGTCGAGGGACGCGAGCGGTCGGTGACCTCCCGGGCATCTCGGTCGTGGGGGCACGAGCGAACACCGTCCTCGGCGCGGAGGCCGCGGCGGAGATCACCTCGACCGCGGCGGACGCGGGGTGCCTCGTCGTCTCCGGAGGCGCATACGGCATCGACGCGGTCGCGCACCGGGTGGCCCTCGCGGCAGGTGCACCCACGGTCGCGGTGCTCGCCGGCGGTGTCGACCAGCTCTACCCGGCGGGGAACAGCACGATGCTCCGGAGCGTCGCCGACCACGGAGCACTGCTCGCGGAGTGCCCGCCCGGCACCAGACCGTCCCGGTGGCGGTTCCTCGCCCGCAACCGTCTCATCGCTGCACTGGGGGCCGTGTCGGTCATCGTCGAGGCGGGTGCACGGTCGGGCGCGCTCAACACCGCGCACCACGCGGCGCAGCTGGGACGCCCGGTGTTCGCCGTGCCGGGGCCGTACTCGTCATCGGCGTCGGTCGGGTGCCACCGGCTGATCGCTGACCATCGAGCCGAGATCGTCGTGCACCCACGCGACCCCGTGGACGCGGCCCTCCGCACCCGGTCCGGGGCCGTGACGGTCGATCCGGCGGTGCCGATCGCCGCGGCACGGGTCGATCCCGACGTGCTCCGTGTGGTCGACGCCCTGGGCCGTCGACGACCGCTCCCGCTCGACGAGGTCGTCGTCCGGTCCGGTCTGTCCCCGGCCGACGCGACGGACGCTCTCGCACTCGCCGAGTTGCAGGGGTTGGTGACGCGGGGTGCGGCCGGGTGGACGGCTGCTTGAGGAGCCGTGGGGACGGCACCGGACGGATGCCCGTGCTCGGCCTCGTGGGCAGGGCCGCCAGTCGCCCGCGCGGCGAGGTGACGGAAGCGCGCTCGATGCGGCCGTACCCTGACGAGGTGCGCGACGACGAGGGACACCACCGCGGGGGCGACCGGCTCGAGCGGGTCGTGTCGGCGTTCCTCGAGCACGAACGGCACGCGCGCGGCCTCAGCGAGCAGACGGTCCGGGCCTACCGCGCCGACCTCGAGGACCTCACGGCGTACGCGGCCGGCCGGCAGGTCGTCCGGGTCGACGACGTCTCGCTCGAGATCCTGCGCGACTGGTTGTGGGCCGCGAACGAGCGCGGTCTCGCCCGCTCGACGATCGCCCGGCGGAGTGCTTCGGCGCGCGCGTTCACCCGCTGGGCGAGTGAGGCCGGCGTGCTGCCGGTCGACCCCGGTGTGCGCCTCCGCGCGCCGAAGGGTGCCGCGCACCTGCCTCGCGTCGTCCCACAGGACCAGGTACGGGCGATGCTCGACGGACTCGCCACCCTAGCCGCCGGCGACGATCCCGGGGCTCTCCGCGACCTGGCCGTGGTGGAGCTGCTCTACGCTGCCGGCATCCGGGTGAGCGAACTCGTCGGCCTGGACCTGACGGACCTCGACCGGGAGCGCCTGACGGTCCGCGTGCTCGGCAAGGGCGGGAAGGAGCGCGTGGTGCCGTTCGGTGTGCCGGCTCGGGACGCGCTCGATGACTGGCTGGAGCGTGGGCGGCCGGCGCTCGCCGCCGGGGTCGCACCGTCGGCCGGCGCAACGTCGACCCGCGCCCCGTCGACCCGGCCGGTGCCGACCGGGGCAGGTCCAGCCCTGTTCCTCGGCGACCGGGGAGCGCGACTCGGCACCCGCAGCGCGTACCGCATCGTGGCGCGGTTGCTCGAGGCGCTACCCGGGGACGGCCCGAGCGGCCCGCACACCTTCCGGCACACGGCGGCGACGCACCTGTTGGACGGGGGAGCAGACCTCCGGGCCGTCCAGGAGATGCTCGGGCACGCCAGCCTCGGTACAACGCAGATCTACACACACGTCTCGTCCGCGCGGTTGCGCGAGGTGTACCGGACGGCGCATCCCCGCGCCTGACCGGTACCCGCCCCGACGCCGACGGTCAGCGCGTCCTCCGGCAGCAGGACCGGCCATGCCGGGGGCGGCAGCAACGGGAGCGGATCGACGTAGCTGCCGTCCACCCGCGCGCCGAGGTGCAGACACGGCGTCGCGGCCGGGCAGTGCCCCGACGTGACGACTCCGATCGATCTCCCGCGGTCGACATGGTCGCCCTCCCGGACCGACGGTCGCACCGGGTCGAGCGTGCTCACGAGTCCGTCACCGTGGTCGATGGTGACGACCGGTCGACCTCCGACCGGACCGGCGAACGTGACGGTCCCCGCGTCGGGAGCCGTCACGGGGGTGCCCGGGCCCGCGGCGACGTCGAGGCCCCGGTGCCCGGGGCCGTACTCGGTCGCCGGGCGTTCCCATGGCCGCTGGACGACGTGACGGGGAGTCGGCCAGGACCACCGAGACCGCCCCTTCGTCGACCGGGGCTTGCCGGCCCGGCCGGACGCAGACGCCAGGCCGACCACACCACCCGGGCCGGGCACGCCGAGTCGTCCGCGCGTGTCGCTCCCGGTCGACGTGCCGGCCCGGCGGGGTGTGCCGCCGAGGCGGGACGCGGCCGCCCACCTCCGGTCCTCGAACCGGGTGCTCGTCCCGGCGGCGGGACCCGGGGCGGCGGAGTCGACCGATCCGAGCGGTCCGACCATGCCGACCGCGGCCAACGAAGCCACCAGCCCCGCCCGCACACCCAGCGCCGCAGCGCGCGCCCGACCCTGCGCCACGGCGCGCGGCCAGCGCTGCGCCGCACCACATGCCCGAGCCTGCGCCACACCCCACGCCCGAGCCCGAGCCCGAGCCCGTACCCACGCCACACCGTGCGCCCGACCCTGCTCCGCACCGTGCGCCTGCCCCCACCCGGCAGGCCGCCCCGCCACGCCCGGCACCTCCCGCCCGCGTCCGCCACTCGTCGCACTCGTCATGCCACCCAGGGTCGCCGGGGCGCGACCGGCCGCGAGGCGGTCTGCAGCGCTCCTGTGGACGGATCCCGGGGCCTCCCGGCCGGTGGACGAGCGGTCTCCGCGCGGCCGCCGATGTGCCCAGCCGCTCGCGAAGGGGTACTGTCGGGCCCGCTCCGGACACCGCAACGCCGCTCGGACGGCGATCCAGCCGACCACCGGGGCACCGTGCACCACCCGGCACGGCGGCGGGAACCCAGGAGCATCGTGTCGACCAGGACCACCGAGCACGGCGAGGACCGTGCGTTCAAGGGGAAGGTCACGCTGTTCGCCGTCGCGGCGGCGGTCGGTGGCTTCCTCTTCGGCTTCGACTCGTCCGTGATCAACGGCGCCGTCGACGCGATCAAGGGCGAGTTCGACCTCTCCGACGGAGCCAGCGGCTTCGCCGTCGCGTCCGCCCTCATCGGCTGCGCCTTCGGTGCCTACTTCGCCGGACGGCTCGCTGACCGGTTCGGCCGCACGCGGATCATGTTCTGGGCCGCCGTGCTCTTCTTCGTCTCCTCGATCGGCTCCGGGTTCGCCTTCGCCACGTGGGACTTCGTCATCTGGCGCCTCGTCGGCGGTCTCGGCATCGGCACCGCGTCGGTGATCGCACCCGCCTACATCTCCGAGGTGTCCCCGAAGGCGATCCGTGGGCGCCTCGCGTCCTTCCAGCAGCTCGCCATCACGCTCGGCATCTTCGCCGCCCTGCTCTCCGACCAGTTCTTCGCGGTCACGGCGGGCGGCGCGTCCGAGGTCGTCCTCGGCCTGCCGGCATGGCGCTGGATGTTCCTGGTCGGTGTGGTCCCGTCGGTCGTCTACGGCGTCCTCGCGATCACGCTGCCGGAGTCGCCCCGCTACCTGCTCACCAAGGGCCGGGCGGACGACGCGCGCGAGGTCATGGGCAAGATCGTGCCCCGTGACACCGTGAACACGAGCCTGGAGGAGATCCAGGACGGCATCAAGAAGGAAGCCAACGAGAAGAAGGGCTCGATCCGGGGCAACCGCTTCGGCCTGCAGCCCATCGTCTGGGTCGGCATCATCCTCGCCGTGCTGCAGCAGTTCGTCGGCATCAACGTCATCTTCTACTACTCGACGACCCTCTGGCAGGCCGTCGGCTTCAAGGAGGAGGACTCGTTCCTCATCTCCACCATCACCTCGGTCGTCAACGTCGCGGTCACGTTCATCGCGATCTTCCTCGTCGACAAGGTCGGCCGGAAGCCCCTGCTGGTCGCCGGCTCCGCGGGCATGTTCGTCTCGCTGACGATGGTCGCCATCGCGTTCTCGCAGGCGCGCATCGTCGACGGTGAGCCCTCGCTGCCGGGGGCATGGGGCATCATCGCCCTCGTCTTCGCCAACCTGTTCGTCGTCTCCTTCGGCGCGACCTGGGGCCCGCTCATGTGGGTGCTGCTCGGCGAGATGTTCCCGAACCGCATCCGCGCGACCGCGCTCGGTGTCGGCTCGGCGGCGAACTGGATCGCGAACTTCATCGTCACGATCTCGTTCCCGGTGCTGTCCGGCTTCAACCTGACGGTCACGTACGGCATCTACGCGCTCTTCGCGCTGCTGTCGCTGTTCTTCGTCATCGCGAAGATCCCGGAGACCAAGGGCCGCTCCCTCGAGGAGATGGGCATCTCGGCCGAGGACGACACCGTCAAGGCGTAGCCGACGCCGGCCTGGAGGCCCGGACCACGTGACCCGCACCGGTCACGTGGTCCGGGCCTCCGTTCTGTTAGCATTGCCGCAGCAGCGCGCTGGTCGCGCTGACTTCGCGTGTCCACCAGTGCCGGCCTCCGGCACGTCCCGCGGCCATCGGTCCCGCCCTCACGAGCGGGCGGTCACGGGGCTGGGCACCAGGGGCCACGACCACCGGTCGTGACCGACACAACCGCAACCGTGCGCACGGCCGAACCGCTGTGCGCCGAGAACAAGGAGGGACGGCATGGCCGTCGTCACCATCCGCCAGCTGCTCGACAGCGGCGTCCACTTCGGACACCAGACCCGTCGGTGGAACCCGAAGGTGAAGCGCTTCATCCTCGCCGAGCGCTCGGGCATCCACATCATCGACCTGCAGCAGTCGCTGGCGTTCATCGACCGTGCGTACGACTTCGTCAAGGAGACGGTCGCGCACGGCGGCACGATCCTCTTCGTGGGCACGAAGAAGCAGGCGCAGGGCTCGATCGCCGAGCAGGCGACCCGTGTCGGCCAGCCGTACGTCAACCAGCGTTGGCTCGGCGGTCTGCTCACGAACTTCCAGACGGTCTCCAAGCGCCTCGCGCGCATGAAGGAGCTCGAGGAGATCGACTTCGACGACACGACGAAGGGCTTCACCAAGAAGGAGCTCCTCATCAAGAAGCGCGAGCTGGACAAGCTCCACAAGACCCTCGGTGGTATCCGCAACCTGACGCGGACCCCGAGCGCGCTCTGGATCGTCGACACCAAGAAGGAGCACCTCGCCGTCGACGAGGCGCAGAAGCTCGGGATCCCGATCATCGGCATCCTCGACACCAACTGCGACCCGGACGAGATCACCTACCCGATCCCGGGCAACGACGACGCGATCCGCTCCGTCGGTCTCCTCACCCGCATCGTCGCCGACGCCGCGGCCGAGGGTCTGAAGACCCGTCACAACGGTGGCGACGACGACGCGGCCGCCGAGCCGCTCGCCGAGTGGGAGCAGGAGCTCCTCGGTGGCGACAGCGCGACGCCGGCCGCCGACGCCGCCCCCGAGGGTGCGACGGTCGCCGAGAACGACGCTGACGCCCAGGTCGCCGCGAAGGAGATCGGCGAGCCGATCGCCGACGCCGACAAGAACGCCGAGCCGACGGCCGAGGCCGAGAAGGCCGCGGAGACGACTCCCGCCGAGTGATTCCCAGGGGCGCCGGACCGACACCGGTCCGGCGCCCCTGTCTCACCCCACATTCTCCACACACGCATAGCCCAGAAAGGACGCCTGTCAATGGCAAACTTCACCGCACAGGACGTGAAGAAGCTCCGCGAGGACCTCGGCGCCGGCATGATGGACGCCAAGAACGCCCTCGTCGAGGCTGACGGCGACTACGACAAGGCCGTCGAACTGCTCCGCATCAAGGGCGCGAAGGCCGTCGCCAAGCGCGACGACCGCGCCACCTCCGAGGGTGTCGTCGTGGCGTCGTCCGACAACGGTGCCGCCACCGTCGTCGAGCTCGCCAGCGAGACCGACTTCGTCGCGAAGAACGAGAAGTTCACGACCCTCGCCGACAAGGTGCTCGGTGCGGTCGCCGCCGCCGGCGCCACCGACGTCGCGTCGGCGAACGCGGCCCCGCTCGACGGCAAGACCGTCCTCGAGGTCGTCAACGAGAGCGCCGCCGCGCTCGGCGAAAAGCTCGAGGTCCGCACGGTCCGCCGTGTCGAGGGCTCGGCCTTCGAGATCTACCTGCACAAGACGAGCCAGGACCTGCCGCCGCAGATCGCCGTCGTCGTCGCCTACGAGGGTGACAACGCCGCCGAGGCTCGTTCGATCGCGCAGCACGTCGCGTTCGCGAACCCGTCGTACCTCACGCGCGACGAGGTCCCGGCCGACGCGATCGAGAAGGAGCGCGCCACGGTCGAGGCGATCACGCGCGAGGAGGGCAAGCCGGAGGCCGCCCTCCCGAAGATCGTCGAGGGTCGCGTCAACGCCTTCATCAAGGGCATCTCGCTCCTCGACCAGGACTACGCGAAGGACAACAAGATCTCCGTCGCGAAGGCCGCCGAGAACGCCGGCATCACGATCCAGGGCTTCGCCCGCGTCAAGGTCGGCGCGTAACGAACCCATGACGGGGCCAGGAACCAACCGGTTCCTGGCCCCGTTGTCGTGCGCCCCGGCGCACCGAGTACATTTCCACGAGACCACGACGAAGGGTGCCTGACACATGACCGACGAGAAGACCGGACGCCGACGGGTCCTGCTGAAGCTCTCCGGAGAGGCGTTCGGCGCCGGTTCCCTGGGCGTGAACCCCGATGTCATCAGCACCATCGCGAAGGAGATCGCGAGCGCCGCCCGCGAGGTCGAGGTCGCGGTGGTCGTCGGTGGCGGGAACTTCTTCCGCGGTGCCGAACTGTCGCAGCGGGGCATGGACCGCGGCCGGGCGGACTACATGGGCATGCTCGGCACCGTCATGAACGCCCTCGCTCTCCAGGACTTCCTCGAGCAGGCCGGTGCCGCCACCCGCGTGCAGTCGGCGATCAGCATGACCCAGGTCGCGGAGCAGTACATCCCGCGTCGCGCCGAGCGGCACCTGGAGAAGGGACGGGTCGTCATCTTCGGAGCGGGCGCCGGCCTGCCCTACTTCTCGACCGACACCGTCGCCGCCCAGCGTGCGCTGGAGATCGGCGCCGACGAGGTCCTCGTCGCGAAGAACGGCGTGGACGGCGTGTACTCCGCCGACCCGAAGAAGGACCCGACCGCCGAGAAGCTGCACCACGTCACGTACCAGGACGCGCTGCTCAAGGGCCTCAAGGTCGTCGACGCCACCGCGTTCTCGCTCTGCATGGACAACGGCATGCCGATGCACGTCTTCGGCATGGAGGGCGCCGGGAACGTCAGCGCCGCCATCCAGGGCGAGCGCATCGGCACCGTCGTGAGCAACTGACCGGCGCGCGACCGCCGACTGACTAGACTCGACCCGTACCGAAGGAGAACCACCGTGATCAGTGACGTCATGACCGAGGCGACCGAGAAGATGGCGAAGGCCGTCGACGTCGCGAAGGACGACTTCGCCACCGTCCGCACCGGCCGCATCAACGCCGCGCTCTTCCAGAAGATCCCGGTGGAGTACTACGGTTCGCCGACCCCGCTCGCGCAGCTCGCCTCGCTCCAGACGCCGGAGGCCCGGACGCTCATCGTGACGCCGTACGACAAGTCCGCGCTCAAGGAGATCGAGCGTGCGATCGCGACGTTCCCGAACCTCGGTGCAAGCCCGACCAACGACGGCGAGATCGTCCGCGTGACGATCCCCGAGCTGTCGGCCGAGCGCCGCAAGGAGTTCGTGAAGATCGTCAAGGGGAAGGGTGAGGACCACAAGGTCGTCCTCCGCAACATCCGGCGCAAGGCGAAGGACGACCTCGACGCGCTGAAGGGCGAGGTGTCCGACGACGACATCGCCCGCAGCGACAAGGAGCTCGACGCGCTGACGAAGAAGCACGTGGACCAGATCGACGAGGCGCTGAAGAAGAAGGAAGCCGAACTCCTCGAGGTCTGATGCGCCGCCCGGACCAGGGCGGCGACCGCCCCACATCAGATGACCGCCGGACGACGGGGTTCCGACAGGACTTCGACGCCCGTGCGAGGGCGGCCCGGAGTGACTTCGAGGCGCAGATCCGGCAGCGGCGCGCCGAGTTCGGTGTCCGCAACGAGGCGTTGACGGCACGCACCGGGCGGAACCTGCCTGCGGCCATCGCGATCGCACTCGCGTTCGCGGTGGTCATGCTCGCGTCGCTCCTCGTGTTCAAGCCGGTCTTCATGCTCGTCGCCGCGTTCCTGCTCGGTGTCGGTGTCTACGAACTGGCGAGCGCGATGCGCTTCGCGGGCCGCGACGTCCCGAGGATCCCGAGCGTGGCGGTCGCGGTCGGGACGGTCCCGGCCGCCTTCCTCGGCGGTCAGGACTGGGCGCTGTCCACGCTGCTCGGCGGCATCGTGCTCATCTCGGTGTGGCGCCTCGTGGAGGTCGCCGTCGCCCGCACGAAGCCGTCGGTGCAGAACGTCGTCCGTGACCTGACGAACGGCCTGTTCGTCCAGGCCTACGTGACCCTGCTCGGCGCGTGCGTGGTGCTCCTGTCGGCGCAGGACCGCGGTGAACGCTGGGTGATCGCGTTCATCCTCGTGGTGGTCGCCGTGGACACCGGTGCGTACGCGACCGGGATCAACCTCGGCAAGCACCCGATGGCGCCCCGCATCAGCCCGAAGAAGACGTGGGAGGGCTTCGGGGGATCGGTCGCGGCGAGCATCGTCGTCGGCATCCTCGTCACGTGGCTCATGCTCGGTCTGCCGTGGTGGACCGGGATCGTCCTCGGCGTGCTCATCTCGGGGTCGGCGACGCTCGGCGACCTGACCGAGTCGATGATCAAGCGGGACCTCGGGATCAAGGACATCTCCTCGTTCCTGCCCGGGCACGGCGGCCTGCTCGACCGCATCGACAGCATCCTGCCGTCGGCCGCGATCGCGTACCTGATGTACCTCGTCATCGTGCGCTGACCTGCGCCACCGCGCGTCCAGGGAGTGCACCGACACGCAACTGGCACAATGGCGCCGTGCCTTCGACGTTCCCGACTGCCCCCCGATCGGTCCTCGGCTACGACGCCGACGAGGTCGAGCGTTTCCTCGAGGACGCTCGGCGGGCCTACACCGCCAACGACAGCGCCCCGGGGATCGAGGCCGCCAAGATCCGCGCCACCGCCTTCTCGATGAAGAAGGGCGGCTACTCGACCCAGCACGTCGACGCCGCGCTGGAACGGCTCGAGGACGCCTTCGCAGCACGAGAGCGGGAGCGTGAGATCGCCGACATCGGCCAGAAGGCCTGGTACGCGGAGGCCCGTGGCAAGGCATCCGATGTCGTCGCCCGACTCGGACGCCCCGACGGGCAGCGGTTCCACCGCGTGAGCTTCCTGACGACCGGCTACCACCCGAAGGACGTCGACGCGTTCTCCCACCGACTGCACGGCTACTTCAAGGACGGCAAGCCGTTGAGCCTCACCGAGGTCCGGTCCGTCGTCTTCCGCCCGAAACACGGCGGCTACCGCGAGGCCCAGGTGGACGCCCTGCTCGACGCGGTCGTCGAGGTCATGCTCGCCGTGCGCTGACCACCGCACCGGGTCGCGGGGAGTGCGACCGACGCTTCGCGGAATCTCCCGCGCGTGGTGCTTCGCTTTCCGTGATCGTTCCGTTATCCTGGACGAACTCATGGGCAGGCACACGGCAGACACTCGATCCGACCGCGCGAACCGCGAACTGCACGATCACGTGATCGTCAGCGAGCGACGAGCGGCGAAGAACCGAACCCGCACGGCGGAGACCCCGGTCGTCCGTCCCACCCCGGATCAGCAGTCCCAGCCGCGCTCCACGTCGGCCATCGCCCCGGTGTCCGTCGCCGCGAACCGCGTGTCCGACGCCCGGGCCGTGCATGCGGCCGCTGCGCCGGCGCCCGCCGCCCGGATCGTCCGCCGGTCCCGCGCTCGCTCACTCGCGCCGACGAAGCCGTCGGCCCCGCGGTCGTTCAACGGCTTCGTGCGCCAGCGCTCGACGATCCCGGCGATGTCGTTCCTCGCCGTGTCGGCCTTCGTCGGCGGCTCGCTGTTCAACCCGATGCAGACCGACGCGGCCACGGCAGCGCCGGTGCTCGCCCCGGCGCCGATCACGACGCCGCAGCAGTTCTCCGCGCACGGCACCTACGGTGACTTCGACGCCGCCCGCGACGGCTTCGCCATCGTCAAGCCCGCGCCGAAGCCGAAGCCGGTTCCCACCCCCTCCGCGAGCGCGACGCCGGGTGCGACCGAGACCGCGTCGACCGATGACGCCGAGGATGCCGCGCAGCCGGCTGCGAGCACGCCCCTGGCTGCGACCGCGGCCACGCCGGACCCGGGCAGCGCCCAGGCCATCGCCCAGCAGATGGTCGCCGCCCGCGGCTGGGGCAACGACCAGTACAGCTGCCTGGTCTCGCTGTGGAACAAGGAGTCCGGCTGGCGGGTGAACGCCTACAACCCGAGCGGTGCGTACGGCATCCCGCAGTCGCTCCCGGGCAGCAAGATGGCCTCCGCCGGTGCTGACTGGCAGACGAACCCGGCCACGCAGATCACGTGGGGTCTCAACTACATCACCGGTGTCTACGGCACGCCCTGTGGCGCCTGGGCGCACAGCGTCTCGTACAACTGGTACTGATCGGCGATCGCGGTGCCGCGGAGCAACCGGCCGCGGCGCCCGCGCGGCCGTGGTCACGACGACGAGTCCGAGGCACCCGCGCTCGACCGACTGCTCGGCGGTTGGCGCCGGACCGAGTTCCGACGCGGCCGTGAATGGTCCGTGCAGCCGATCTCGGCGGCGTCGGCGCAGAAGGAGTACCTCTGCCCGGGGTGCGGCTCGACGATCGAACCCGGGACCGCACACGTCGTCGTGTGGCGCGCGGACGGGGTGCTCGGTGACGCCGCTGACCTCGCTGCCCGTCGACATTGGCACCACCACTGCTGGAGCATCGCATGACGATCGACGACCGGGACGGCCAACCCGACACGCGGACCCCCGACACCCAGATCCCCGACACGCAGGCCGCCGGCGAGGAGATCCGCTCCGGGAGCGTCCTGCCGGCGCGTCGCACGGACGTGGAACTCGTCACGGACGACCACCTCACCCTGGTGGGGGAGTTGGTCGAGCCACTCGACCGGGCCGCCCGCGGCACGCTCGTGACGCTGCACCCGCTGCCCACCGCGCACGGGTTCATGGACTCGCACGTGTTGAAGAAGGCCGCTGCCCGGCTGCCGGCCCTGGCCGACATCGCCGTCCTCCGGTTCAACTTCCGTTCGGTGACCTCCCCGCGCGGGACGTCCGAGGGCGTCTTCGGCGACGGCGTTTCCGAGGGGTTCGACCTCCGGGCCGCCGTCGATCAGGTCGTGTCGCGCGGCCTGCCGACCCCGTGGCTCGTCGGGTGGTCCTTCGGCACGGAGGTCATCCTGAAGCACGCGCTCGAGCACGTCGCAGCCGGGAACGTCGCCGGTGTCGTCCTGCTGTCCCCGCCGTTGCACCGGACGACCGACGACGAGCTCGCCCGGTGGTCGGGAGTCGGCGTGCCGGTGGTCGCACTCGTCCCGGAGCACGACGACTTCCTCGTGCCCGACGACGCTGTCCGCCGGTTCTCGATCGCTCCGGACGTCCGGGTCGTCCCGGTGGCAGGCGCCAAGCACCTGTGGGTCGGGGAGAAGTACGTGCGGATCGTCCTCGACGCCGTCGCGGACCTCGTCGTGCCGGGCAGCGCACCCCTCCCCACGCACCATCCGGCGTAGGCCCGGCCCGGTGGACACGCCCCAGCCGGGACGTGTCCACCGGTTCAGCGGTCTGCGTCGCCGTCGGTGTCGAGCTGAGCTCGCGTGTCGCCGTCTGCTGCCGGACGAGCGGCTCCCTGCCCGTCGATGACCCCGG
Source organism: Curtobacterium sp. MCBD17_032 (assembly GCF_003234855.1). Lineage (GTDB taxonomy): Bacteria > Actinomycetota > Actinomycetes > Actinomycetales > Microbacteriaceae > Curtobacterium. The sequence goes on along the minus strand of NZ_QKTO01000015.1, from coordinate 7,386 downwards.
CCGCGTGCGTGAGCACGCCGCGCAGGTTCTCGAGGTAGCCGGCCACGGCCTCCCGTTCGGTCCGGATGGCGGCGAGACGGTCCTCGGCCTCCGCCAACAGCAGCGCCGTCCGCTCTTCTGCCTCGGCCACCAGGCGGTGTGCTCGCTCCTGGGCGTCCCGGACGAGGTCGGCGGCGCGTTCCTGCGCGTCGGACTCCTGCTGCCGTGCGACGTCGGCGGCCTCCCGCTCGAGCCGGTCGGCGGTCTCGCGTGCAGCCGCAGCGCGACGGGTTGCCTCGGCGAGCTGCAGGTTCGCCTCATCGAGGTACTTCTGCGTCTCGGTCACCGTCGCGCGGTGTCGTTCGAGGTACTCCTGCTCGGCGTCGTCACGTCGCGCGGCCAGCTCCGTCTCGAGCGCGACGCGGGCGTCCTCGCGCTCGCGCTCCACGGTCGCCCGGGCCTCGTCGACCTCCTGTGCCAGCGCGGCGCGAGCCGTGTCGATCTCCTGCCGCAGGGCGGTCCGCTCGGCGAACAGCGCGTCGAGTTCGGCGCTGCGTCGGTCGGCGATCTCGGTGTCGACCTCGGCGTGCTCACGCTCGCGGCGCGCGGCGAGCTCGTTCTCGTGCTCGCGGGCGGCACGCTCCGCTGCTGCCTCGGCCTCGGCGCGCTCCCGCTGGATGCGGTCGAGGTGTTCGGCGGTCTCCCGCTCGATCCGGTCCGTCGTCTCCTGCACCCGGCGGGCGTTCTCGGCCGCGGTCTGCTCGGTGTCGACACGGAGCTGTGCGTGCGCAGCCTCCATCTCCTGCTCGAGCGCGGTCCGGGCCCCGGCGAGCTCACGGTCCCATGCGGCACGGACGGCGGCGAGGTCCTCCTCGAGTTGGCGTCGGCGGTCGTCGACCTCCGCGGCGAGCTCAGCGCGGCGACGGTCGACCTCGGCGGCGAGTTCGGCGCGTACGGTCTCGACTTCGAGTTCGAGGGCCTGCCGGGCTCCGTCGTGTTCGCGCTCCCAGGCGGTGCGCGCTTCGGCGAGGGTGCGGTCGAGGGCCTCGCGCCGTGTGGTCTCCTCGCGTTCGAGGTCCTCGAGCCGACGGGTCTGGTCGGCTTCGAAGACACTCCGGCGGTGCTCGGTCTCACGGTCGAGGTCGGCGGCGGCACGGCGGGCTGCTGCCGACTCCCGCTGCGCGAGTTCGCGGAGTTCTGCGACCTCGCGCTCCACCTGGGCGCGGAGGGCGTTCGTCTCGCGGATCGCGACCGACCGGACCTCGGCCGCCTCGGTGACGGCGGCCCCGCGGACGGCGGCTGCCTCGTTCCGGGCGTCCTGCACGAGGATGCCGGCCTCGGCCCGTGCCCGCTCCACCGTGTCGGCCGACTCGGCCCGGGCGCGGGAGAGCTCGTTCGTGGCGCGGGTGCGGGCGTCCTCGAGCGTGTCGTGCGCCTCGTCCCGGGCCTCACGCAGCAGCCGCTCGGCCTCGGTCCGGCTGGTCGCGCGGAGTCGCTGGGCGTCGATGTCGGCCTGGCTGATGAGGCGGGTCGACTGCTCCTCGGCCACCCGCAGGGTCGACTCGAGGCGGGTGCCGAGACCGCTGTACGTCGGCGTGCCGGCTTCGTCCAGTTCGCCCTGCAGGTCGGAGACGCGGGACTGCAGCAGGCGGATCTCCTTCGCCGCCTCGGCCCGGTCGGTGTTCGACTTGATGAGCTCACGGCGGAGGTCGTTCAGAGCACGGTCGACCTCGTCCTTGCGGTAGCCCCGCAGTTCGGTCCCGAACTCTGCCTCGTCGTTCGCCACGCGTCGCTCCCTGTGGTCGTCCCGGACCACCCCGTGCGGTCCGGACCCCGAGTGTAGTGGTGTGTCCAGGTCTGCCCCTGGAGACAGCGACCTGGTCCGGACCGCGCCCGAGGGATGCGCCTCACAGCTGTCCTGGGTACCCTGGACCGTTGTTTCGCGCGCCGTCCACCCCACCCCGGCGCGGAGGGAGAGAGTCCGTGCGGTTCGTCCTGGCGATCGTCAGCTTCGTCATCGGGGTGCTCCTCGTCGGTCTCGGCGTCGGGCAGCGGACGGTGTTCGCGCCCCCGTCCTCGATCGTCGCCGCGACCAGCGGGACGGCCTCCGCCCCGGTGACCGTGATCCCCGGCAGCGTGCTCAACGCGAACCCCGGGTACCAACGCATCAACGTCTCCGGCACCGGCGAGGTCTTCGCCGCGTACGGCAAGACCTCCGACGTCGACGCCTGGGTGGGTGACGCCGCTCACGCGACCCTGCGCTACGACGCCGAAGCGGGCACGCTCCGCGCCCGGACGACCGGGACGGCCACCGAGGTGCCGGACCCGCGCGGCAGCGACCTCTGGTACCAGGAGTACGACGACGCCCGCCAGTTCACCGTGCGGCTGCCGGCGGACGTGTCCCTCGTGGTCGCATCGGACGGGTCGGACCCTGCGCCGTCGGACATCTCCGTCACGTGGCCGCGGGACACCGCGACGCCGTCGGTCGGGCCGCTCCTGACCGTCGGCGGGCTGTTCGTGCTCGGTGGTGTCGTCCTCCTCGTCTGGGCGTTCCTGCACCAGCGTCGGTCCCGCGGTCCGCGTCGTCGGAGCGGGGGCGGGCGGCCGCCGCGTGTCCGGGCCTCCCGTCGTGCCGCGGCCGCCGGCGCCCAGGTGCCGGCGCGGAGCCGTCGCGGCCGTCGGTCGTTCGTCGCCGTGCCGGTGCTCGTCGCCGGTGCGCTCGTGCTGAGTGGTTGCTCATCGGAGTACTGGCCGCAGGGCGGCGGCGACGCGGGCGCGACCCCCACGCCGACCGCGACGGCGACCGGTGGCGCGGCCGTCACCCCGACCACGGCCGCCACGAAGCAGCAGATCGCACGGATCGTGTCCCGCGTCGCGACGGTGGCGGAGAAGGCGGACGCCGACACGGACGCCGAGCTCGCGGAGACGCGCTTCGCCGGCCCGGCCCTGGAACTCCGCAAGGCGAACTACGCCATCCGTGACGCCGACGCGGACGCCAAGGCGTTGCCGGCGATCGCGGCCGACGACGTCTGCGTCGCGCTGCCGCAGCAGACGGACACGTGGCCGCGGACCGTCTTCGCGGTCGTCGCAGCGGACTGCACCGACGAGCAGACCGCTCCGCAGGCACTGACGCTCGTGCAGCAGGACGCCCGTTCCGACTACAAGGTGGAGTACGCCGTTTCGCTCGAGGCGGACGCACAGCTGCCGTCGCTCGCCCCGACCGCGGTCGGCGCCGCGCAGCTCGCCCCGGACTCGAAGCTCCTCGCGCTCGCTCCGGACGAGGTGGCCGCGGCCTACGCCGACATCCTGTCGAAGGACGCCGAGAGCCCCTCCGCCGACCTGTTCGCGGGCGACGGCGACGACCTCCGCACGCGGATCGGCAAGTCGTACAAGGACGAGAAGGCGAAGGCACTGCCCGACACGGCCGACATCGAGTACTCCTCCGAGATCCCGGACGACACCGCACTGGCCCTCGCGACGAACACCGCGGGCGCGCTCGTCTCGGTCGACCTCAACGAGGTCGAGACGGTGACGCCGACGGCCGCCGGGGCGAAGGTCAACACCGAGGGCGCCGTGAAGGCCCTGTCCGGCGTCGACTCGAGCACGAAGGGCGTGACTGCGACGTACGGCGTCCAGCTGCTCTTCTCCGTGCCCCCGGTGGGTTCGGACGACAAGATAGAACTCCTCGGGTTCACTCAGGGCCTGATCGCAGCTAGTGAGGTGCAATGACCAACGTCCCCCCGACCCCGTCCAGCCTGCGCGGAGCGGTCGATCTCTCGTCCCTGGTCGACCGGGCGCAGCGACCGCAGTCGGCCGCACCGACCGCCGGTGCCGCAGCCGGTGCGGGATCGCCCGCGCCCGCCGGTGCCGGTCAGGCGGACAGCGCCGTCAGCGTCCCGTCGCTCGTGATCGACGTCACGGACCAGGGCTTCCAGGACGTCGTGCAGCTGTCCACGGTGGTCCCGGTCATCGTGGACATCTGGGCCGAGTGGTGCGGGCCGTGCAAGCAGCTCTCCCCGGTGCTCGAGCGGCTGACCGAGGAGTACGCCGGCCGGATCGTGCTCACCAAGGTCGACGCGGACACCAACCCCCAGCTGGTCCAGGCCTTCCAGGCGCAGTCGATCCCGACGGTCGCCGCCGTGATCGGCGGTCGTCCGCTCGGGCTGTTCGTCGGGGCGCTGCCGGAGGCCGAGGTCCGCGACGTCTTCGAGCAGGTCCTCCAGGCCGCCGAGCAGAACGGCGTCGCCGGTCGCGTGCAGGTCGACGGTGCCGATGGCCTGCCCGACGGTGCCGAGCAGGGTGAGCCGGAGCCGGAGCCGTTGCCCCCGCACCACCAGGCCGCCTACGACGCGATCGAGCGCGGGGACTACGCCGCCGCGATCGCCGAGTACCGGACCGCGATCCTGCAGGACCCGCACGACCAGATGGCCGTCGCCGGGCTGGCGCAGGTGTCGCTCCTCGACCGGCTGTCCGGCCGGACCGCGGACGAGATCCGTGCGGCAGCGGGTGCCGACCAGCGCGACGTCGCCGCGCAGCTCGCCGTCGCCGACCTCGACGTCAGCGGCGGCCACGTCGAGGACGCGTTCGGCCGGCTGCTCGACCTCGTCCCGACCGTCTTCGGTGCGGACCGCGAAGCGCTCCGGGTCCGTCTCGTCGAGTACTTCGAGCTCATCGGCTCGGACGACCTGCGCGTCGTGGCGGCACGTCGGCGGCTCGCCAACGCCCTGTACTGAGCCACGTCGAGACGCCACCGTCACGCTGAAACGCCGCCGGACCGACAGAACGCCGCCGGATCCGGCGGCGTTCTGCGCAACCGGCGGCGTTCCGCAGGACCGGCGGCGTGCGCCATGACGGACGGGAGGCCCGGTACCAGCTGGTACCGGGCCTCCCCGTCCGTCGTCGCGCTACTCCGCGAGCCGCAGCCAGACCGCGCCGAGCGGCGGCACCACGAGGTTCGCGGAGGCGGGTCGGCCCGCCCACGGGACGTCCTCAGCCTGCACCGCGCCGAGGTTGCCGACGCCGGAGCCGCCGTAGGCCGACGCGTCGGTGTTGAGCACCTCGTTCCACGTCCCCGCGGTCGGCAGCCCGAAGCGGTGCTCGACTGGGACGCCGGAGAAGTTGACGAACACCGCCATGCGCTCGTCCCCGGCCTTGCGCAGGAAGCCGAGCGTCGAGTGCGGAGCGTCCCCGCCCTCGAGCCACTCGAAGCCGTCCGGCGTGGCGTCGTGCGTCCAGAGCGCCGGGTTCTCCTTGTAGACACGGTTCAGCTCGGCGACCAGGTCCTGCACGCCGCGGTGGCCCGGGTCGTCGAGGAGCCACCAGTCGAGTCCGTTCGCCTCGCTCCACTCGCTGGGTTGGGCGAACTCCTGGCCCATGAAGAGCAGCTGCTTGCCCGGGTGTGCCCACATGAACGCCAGGTAGGCGCGGACGTTGGCGAGCTTCTGCCACTCGTCGCCGGGCATCTTGCCGTACAGGGAGCCCTTGCCGTGCACGACCTCGTCGTGGCTGATCGGCAGGGTGAACTGCTCGCTGAACGCGTACACGAACGAGAACGTGATCTCGTCGTGGTGGTAGCTGCGGTACGCCGGGTCGCGCTCGATGTACTGGAGCGTGTCGTGCATCCAGCCCATGTTCCACTTCTGCCCGAACCCGAGCCCGCCCGCGCTCGTCGGCTGCGTGACGCCCGGCCACGAGGTGCTCTCCTCGGCGATCATCACGATGCCGGGGTAGCGCTTGTACGCCGTGGCGTTCGTCTCCTGCAGGAGCGTGATCGCCTCGAGGTTCTCGCGGCCGCCGTGGATGTTCGGCAGCCACTCGGTGCGGGAGTAGTCGAGGTACAGCATCGAAGCCACGGCGTCGACGCGGAGGCCGTCGATGTGGAACTCCTCGAGCCAGTACAGCGCGTTCGCGACGAGGAAGTTCCGCACCTGCGGCTGCCCGAAGTCGAACACGTAGGTGCCCCAGTCGAGCTGCTCGCCGCGACGGGGGTCCGGGTGCTCGAACAGTGCGTAGCCGTCGAACTTCGCCAGCGCCCACTCGTCCTTCGGGAAGTGCCCGGGGACCCAGTCCATGATGACGCCGATGCCGGCCGAGTGCAGCCGGTCGATCAGGTACCGCAGGTCGTCGGGGGAACCGAAGCGCGCGGTCGGCGAGTAGTACCCGGTGACCTGGTAGCCCCACGAGCCACCGAACGGGTGCTCGGCGAGCGGCAGGAACTCCACGTGGGTGAAGCCGGTGTACTGGACGTGTCCGATGAGGTCGTCCGCGACCTCGCGGTAGCTGAGACCGGGGCGCCACGAGCCGAGGTGCACCTCGTAGATGCTCATCGGCCGGTCGTGTGTGGTGGACGCGGCGCGTTCGGCCATCCAGCGGTCGTCGCCCTCCGACCAGGTGTGGTGGGCGCTCGTGATGACGGAGGCGGTGAGCGGCGGGACCTCGGTGCGCCGGGCGAACGGGTCCGCCCGTTCCACCCAGCCGCTGTCGGTGAGGATCTGGAACTTGTACCGCTGGCCCTCGAGGGCGCCGGGCCAGAACAGCTCCCAGACGCCGAGGTCGTTGAGGCGGCGCATCGCGGTCGTGCGGCCCTCCCACCCCTCGAAGTCGCCGATCACACGGACGGCGGTGGCGCGCGGTGCCCAGACGGCGAAGGCCACGCCCTCGACGTCGTCCACGGTCTGCACGTGGGCGCCGAGGTGGTGCCAGAGCTGCTCGTCGCGGCCCTCGCCGAACAGGTGCAGGTCGAGTTCGCCGAGCGTCGGGGCGAACCGGTACGCGTCGTCGGTGGTCCAGGTCGCGTCGTCCTCGTAGTCCGCCTCGACGCGGTAGCGGCCGAGCTCGCCGGCGGTGGCACCGGCCCAGACGCCCTCGCCCTCGTGGCGGAGTTCGACGTCGTCGCCGTCCGGACGGACGATCCGGACCGCCGTGGCCAGGTGGCGGACGACGCGGACGCTCGTCCCGCCCTCGACCGGGTGCGGGCCGAGGACGTCGTGCGGCTGCGACCAACGGCCTTCGGCGACCTGCTGGCGGATCCACTCGTCGACGGGCGCGGGGACCGGCTCGGTGACGGCCGTGGTCGCCACGTCGGACGAACCGGTCGTCTCGGTGTCGGTCGGCCGGGAGGCGCGGGTCGGCTCCGCCAGGTCGGCCGTCAGCTCGACGGGTGCGGCCGGAGCGGAGTCCGCTGCGGGCACGGCGGCCGCTGCGGGGACGGAGGCCGGGTCGAGGCCGCCGGCGAGGGTCGCCGACTCCGGGACGTCCCGTGAGGGGGTCTCGGTGCGGGGGTCGGGTGCGCCGGGCAGGTCCTCACCGGGTGCGGAAGTCCGCGGCGCGACGCGGTCGCCGTCCTCGCCGGCACCGTCGTTGCCCGCGGCGTCGGTCTGCGTGCGGCGGGGGAGCGCGGGCAACGAC
>NZ_QKTO01000014.1 GCF_003234855.1 Curtobacterium sp. MCBD17_032 | reverse complement strand
GAGAGGGAAACGCCCGGTCACATTCCGAACCCGGAAGCTAAGCCTCTCAGCGCCGATGGTACTGCAAGGGGGACCTTGTGGGAGAGTAGGACGCCGCCGGACTCCTTTTCACAGATGTGGCCACCGGCCCTCCATCGAGAGCGAGAGCTCTCGGGAGGGCTGGTGGCCATTTCTCTTTCTCGGGGCGTCCTGCGGGTCGACTCTGCGCCGCGTTCGTGATGGACTTGGTGCTGGGCGCGCAGTACTGCCCCCCCTACAACGACACAGCGGACGACTGCCGGGCCTCCTGAGCCCGGCACGCAACGAGGAGCTACGGTGGCGAACGACGACGAACAGCGACGAGACGGGCGCGACGGCGGCCGTCAGGACCGGCCTCGACGCGACGGCGCCCCGCGGGGCGGCAGTGATCGTGGTGGATGGTCGTCGGGGCCCCGTGACTTCGAGCGGCGCGAAGGACAACGCGGCAACGACCGTCGGGACGGGCGTCCGTACAACGATGCGTCCGACCGTCGCTCGGGGGGGCGCGACTTCCGCGAGGGTGGAATGCGATCAGATCGTCCGTCCTGGCGGTCAGATCGGCCGTCGTCAGACCGGCCGTCTTCGGATCGTCCGGGTCGTGATGGTGACCGTCCGTACCGTGCCGGTGGCGCTGACCGTCCGTACCGTTCCGGTGGCTCCGATCGTCCCTTCCGTGGTGGCGATGACCGTCCGCGTCGCGACGGTGACCGTCCGGCTCGATCCGGTTCCGACCGGCCGTTCCGGACCGGCGATGACCGCCCTCGCCGGGACGGGGACCGTCCGTTCCGTGGTGGCGATGACCGTCCGCGTCGTGATGGTGACCGTCCGTACCGTTCCGGGGGCTCCGACCGTCCCTTCCGTGGTGGCGATGACCGCCCGCGTCGCGACGGGGACCGTCCGGCCCGATCCGGTTCCGACCGTCCGTTCCGGAGCGGTGACGACCGCCCTCGCCGGGACGGGGACCGTCCGTTCCGTGGTGGCGATGACCGTCCGCGTCGCGATGGTGACCGTCCGTTCCGCGGCGGCGATGAGCGCTCGCGTCGTGACGGAGACCGTCCGGCTCGTTCCGGTGGCTCCGATCGTCCCTTCCGTGGCGGGGACGACCGTCCGCGTCGCGATGGGGACCGTCCGTTCCGTGGTGGCGACGACCGACCGCGTCGCGAAGGAGATCGTCCGTTCCGTGATGGCGGACGACCGCGACGTGACGATGACCGTCAGGGTCGCGACGGCGCTGATCGCAAGCGGTTCGGTGACGGCTCGCGCTCCGCAGGGGCACGCTTCGGCGAGGCTGCCCGTGACGACTGGGAAGACCGCGACCCGTACGGCACCCGGTCGATCCGTCCGCGTCACGATGACCCGGAGATCCCCGAGGAGATCCAGGCACGTGACCTGCACCCGGCTGCGCGGGCCGAGCTGAAGACGCTGAGCAAGGACAACGCCGACTGGGTCGCGCGGCACCTGGTGACCGCTGCGATGCTCGTGGACACCGACCCGGAGCTCGCGAACCAGCACGCGCTCAGCGCGGCTCGCCGGGCCGGCCGCGTCGCCGTCGTCCGCGAGACGGCTGCGATCACGGCGTACCGGCTGGGTGACTTCGCGACCGCGCTCCGGGAACTCCGGACGTACCGCCGGATCTCCGGCCGCAACGACCAGCTCCCGATGATGGTCGACTGCGAGCGTGGGCTCGGACGACCCGAGCGCGCACTCGAACTGGGACGGTCGGTCGATCGGGCAGCTCTCGAGACGCCCGTGCAGGTGGAGCTCGCGATCGCGATGTCCGGCGCGCGGCTCGACCTCGGGAATCCCACAGCTGCGCTGGGCGAACTCGAGATTCCACAGCTCGACCCGTCGACGGCGTACAGCTGGTCGCCGGCGCTCTACAGTGCTTACGCGGCCACGCTCGAGGAGCTCGGCCGCCAGGACGAGGCCGACGAATGGTGGGCCCGTGTCGACCGTGCAGCGGAGGCTCTCGCCGAGGCTGCTGAAGACGATGCTTGGGAGACAGTGGATGTGGTCGAGGAAGCGCTCGAAGACGACGTCACCGGACGCGACGACAGCGAGTCCGACGACTCCGAGCTCGACGACGCGGAGCTCGGGGACGCCGAGCCCGGCAACGGGTACGTCAGCAGCCTCGGGAACGACGAGTCCGACGACGTCGCCGGGGATGACCTCGGCGAAGTCGACGAGGACAACCCGCGGGACATCGACGGCTCCGCAGCCGGCTGACACCCCGCGTCCGCCGGTGGACGGCGTCGACGTGGTCCTCACGGACCTCGACGGCGTCGTCTACCGCGGCCGGAACGCGGTGCCGTACGCCGTGGAGGCCCTGACCCGCGCCACCTCGACGGCGCGCGTCGGCTACATCACGAACAACGCCTCGCGGCGCCCGGTGGACGTCGCGGAGCACCTCGAGCAGTACGGCCTGCAGGTCACCGCCGATGACGTGGTGACGTCCTCCCAGGCCGGGGCGCGACTCCTCGCGACGCTGGTCCCGGCGGGTTCCACCGTCCTCGTCATCGGTGGGTTGGGCCTGACGACGATCGTCGAAGAAGCCGGCTTCGTCGTGACCGACAGTGCCGACGACCACCCGGCGGCCGTGATCCAGGGCTTCGCCCCGGAGCTCGGCTGGGAGCAGCTCGCCGAGGCGTCCTTCGCGCTGGCAAACGCGTCCGTGCCGTGGGTTGCGACGAACATGGACTGGTCGATCCCGGTCGAGCGCGGGATCGCGCCCGGGAACGGCACGCTGGTGGCGGCCGTGCACCAGGCGGTCGGGAGGATGCCGGTCGTGGCGGGCAAGCCCGAGCGCCCGATCTTCGACGCTGCCCTCGCCCGTTTCGCCGCTTCGAGCCCGCTCTTCATCGGCGACCGGCTGGACACCGACATCAAGGGCGCGAACGACGCCGGCATCCCGAGCGTGCTCGTACTCACCGGGATCGATCAGCCCAAGCAGGTGCTCGCGGCAGACCAGCGGTCGCGACCGACGTACGTGCTCCGCGACCTCCGCGGGCTGCACGAGCCGTACCCGGTGACCGTGCGCTCCGAGGACCGGGACGGTACGCGTCGGGTGACGGTGGGCGAGTCGACCGTGAGCATGCGGGGACACGTCGTCCGCGCCGAGCGGGTCGGGCCTGACGACATGGACCTGCTGCGCGCCGGTGCGACGGCGATCTGGGACTCCGGACTGGCCATCTACGGGCTGGACGTGGACCCGAAGCTGTACGGCGGCGAGTAGCGTGACGGGCGTGGAACAGGCCCGGACGGACGACGCTGCCGAGCCGGCCCTCCCGTCGGGTCTGCGGGCCGTTCCCGGGCCTCCACGTGGTGTACCCGGTCCACCTCGTCCCGTCGCTGCGCCGCCGATCGCGGAGGTGTCAGGCGTGGGAACGCCAGGCGCGGGGACGCCAGGCGCGGGGACGTCAGAGGACGCAGCACCGGGCGGCGTGACGGGCCCCGTGCCCGAGGCGGAGGACGATGCCGGCGCGGACGACTTCGGCCGTCGCGTCGAAGCTGCCGAGACCCTGCCACTCGCCGAGCGCGCAGACGCCTTCGCCGCGCTGCACGACGACCTGCGCACCCGGCTCGAGCACGGTGGGGCCACGCGTGCCTGACCGCGAGGCGCGCCGCGATGCCGCCGCCTCGCACACCTCGTCCGCCTCCGTCCCGGCCGCGCTCGGCACGGCGGGGGCCAGTGACACCGGGGTCGACGACACGACGGGAGCGGGCGACTCGACGATCACCCAGCGCCTCGACGCGGCCGTCGCTGCCCGGGGCCTCGCACGCTCCCGCACGGCAGCTGCCGCGCTGATCCAGGCCGGTCGTGTCTCCGTCGGCGGTGTGCCGGTGGTGAAGGCCTCGACCCCGGTGACCGGCGCGTCCGACATCACGGTCGACGCTGAGGACGAGTGGGTCTCCCGCGCTGCGCTCAAGCTCGTCGCCGCACTCGACGCGTTCGACGTCGACCCGCGTGGGCGGACCGTCCTGGACGTCGGCGCCTCCACCGGTGGGTTCACGCAGGTGTTGTTGTCGCGTGGCGCGGCCCGCGTGGTCGCACTCGACGTGGGACACCGTCAGCTCGCACCGGAGATCGCCCTCGACGACCGCGTGGCGGTGGTGGAGGGGGTGAACGCCCGGAACCTCACGAGCAGCGACTACCTCGCCCTCGACCCGGCCGCCGCGGACACCAGCCTGGTGGTCGGGGACCTGTCGTTCATCAGCCTCCGCATGGTCCTGCCGGCACTGGTCGAGGCCGTGCCCGCCGACGAATTCGTGCTCCTCGTGAAGCCGCAGTTCGAGGTGGGCCGCACGGGCATCCGTGAGGGCATCGTCCGTGATGCGTCCCTACGACAGGACGCCCTCATGAACGTCCTCTGGGCGGCGTGGGACCTGGGCTTCGGGACAGCGGGGTTGGCGCCGTCGCCGATCGTCGGCACGCACGGCAACCAGGAGTACCTCGCGCGTCTCCAGCGGGGTCGCGGACAGAACCCGACAGAATGGATCGTCCGGGCGACGGAACTGGCGGAAGGAGCTCCATGAGCGACGAACGACACATCCTGCTCGTCTCGCACACCGGGCGGCGCGACTCGATCGACGCCGCCGTCGAGGTCTGCGACATCCTGCACGCTGCCGGCCTCACCCCGGTGATGCCCTTCGACGAGTACGCGGACGTCCGCCGAGCCGAAGCGTCGGTGGGGCAGGTCGACATCCTCGGCGTCGACGTGCGCCCGGACGAGATCGAGATCGTGATCGTCCTCGGCGGGGACGGCACGATCCTGCGCGCGGCCGAACTGGCCCGGGGCACCTCCGCACCCATCGTCGGCGTCAACCTCGGGCACGTGGGCTTCCTCGCCGAGAGTGAGCGGGACGGTCTGGCCGAGACGGTCGAACGCGCCCTGACCGGCGAGTACAAGGTCGAGGAGCGCGTCGCCCTGCAGGTCGACGTCGTCGTCGGCAACGAGATCGTCTACTCGAGCTGGGCCCTCAACGAGGCGACCGTCGAGAAGGCGTCGCGGGAGCGCATGCTCGAGGTCGTCACCGAGGTGGACGGCCGTCCCCTGTCCTCGTTCGGGTGCGACGGCGTGGTGTTCTCCACCCCGACCGGCTCCACCGCGTACTCCTTCTCCGGCGGCGGTCCGGTGGTGTGGCCCGACGTCGACGCCATCCTCATGGTCCCGCTGAGCGCGCACGCCCTGTTCTCGCGGCCGATCGTGGTCGGCCCGGACCGTGTCCTCGCGGTCGAGGTCCTGCGGCGCACGAGCGGTGTGGGCGTGCTGTGGTGCGACGGACGCCGGACGCACGACCTGCCTCCCGGAGCGCGGGTCGAGGTGCGCCGGTCGCCGGACCCGGTGCGGGTGGCGCGGCTCAAGGACGCTCCGTTCGCGGACCGTCTGGTCGCCAAGTTCCGCCTGCCGGTCGCGGGATGGCGTGGCCCGCAGCGCGACGACGAGGACGTGGAGTGACGCCGTCGCGGGAGCACCGCGCGCGTCCGGCCTGACGCGCCCAGCGACCCAGCCGGCCGCCCGGACGACGAGCACGAGCACGACCACCGGCACCACGACGTGAACCAGCAGCAGGAGCACATCCAGTGATCGAGGAAATCCGCATCTCCGACCTCGGCGTGATCGGCGACGCCACACTCGAACTCGGCCCGGGCTTCACCGTCGTGACGGGTGAGACCGGAGCCGGCAAGACGATGATCGTCACCGCGCTCGGCCTGCTCCTCGGCGCCCGGGCGGACGCCGGCTCGGTCCGCCGGGGAGCGTCGAGCGCGGTCGTCGAGGGCCGCTGGGACCTGCCCGACCACGCCGCCGTGACCGAACGGGTCGAGGACGCCGGCGGGACGGTCGAGGACGGCGAGCTCATCCTCACCCGCACGGTCTCCGCGGAGGGCCGCAGCCGGGCGACGGTCGGCGGTCGCAGCGCCCCGGTCGCCGTGCTCGGGGAACTCGCCGACCAGCTCGTCACCGTGCACGGGCAGTCCGACCAGATCCGCCTGACCTCGGCGTCGGCGCAACGTGCCGCACTCGACGGGTTCGGCGCCGCGGCGGTCGAGAAGGCCCTCGCGAAGTACGTCGCCGTGTACGACGCCTGGCAGCAGCACGCCGGTGACCTCGAGACGCTCACGCGGGACCGGGACGAACGGCTCGCCGAGGCCGCCCGCCTGCGCGAGGCGTCCGAGGAGATCGAGGCGGCCGACCCGCAGCCGGGCGAGGACACCGAGCTCGCCGAGCGCGCGGAACGGTTGGGGAACCTCGAGGAACTCCGCCTGTCCGCCGGCCTCGCGCACGAGGCCGTCTCGAGCGAGTCGCTCGACGGGCCGGACGTCATCGGTCTCGTCGAGTCCGCCCGACGTGCGATCGAGCGGGTGGCGACCGTCGACCAGGCGCTGCAGCCCGTGCTGGAGCAGCTCACCGAACTCGGGATCCAGGCCAGCGAGGCCTCGGCGGCCCTGTCGAGCTACATCGGCTCGCTCGAACCCGAAGCAGGGCACGACCTCGAGCTCGTCAACGAACGTCGGGCCCTGCTCGCCGGACTGACCCGGAAGTACGGGGACACCGTCGAGGACGTCATCGCCTACGGCCAGCGCGCGTCCGACCGGCTGCTCGAACTGGACGGCGACGACGACCGGATCGTCGCACTCCAGCAGGCCGTGGAAGCGGACCTGGTCGCCCTCGAGGCCGCCGCCGCGTCGCTCACGAAGGTGCGGACCAAGGCGGCCACGGACCTCGCCAAGCGCGTCACGGCCGAGTTGAAGAGCCTCGCGATGGCCGGCGCGACCCTGGTCGTCGAGGTCACGGACGCGGGCGAGTTCCGACGACACGGGCGCGACCAGGTGGCGATCCTCCTGCAGCCGCACTCGGGCACCGACCCGCGGCCGATCGGCAAGGGCGCCTCCGGCGGTGAGCTCTCGCGTGTGATGCTCGCGATCGAGGTCGTCATGGCCGGGAGCACCACGGTCCCGACGTTCGTGTTCGACGAGGTCGACGCGGGCGTGGGCGGTGCCGCGGCGATCGAGATCGGCCGGCGCCTGGCGGCGCTCGCCGAGCGCACGCAGGTCATCGTGGTCACGCACCTCGCGCAGGTCGCGGCGTTCGCGAACAACCACCTCAACGTCGTCAAGGACGCCAGCGGTGCGGTCACGTCGTCGAGCGTGCGGCGGCTCGAGGGCGACGACCGCCTGCAGGAGATGGCGCGGCTGCTCTCCGGCCTGGGCGACAGCGCCAGCGGCATGGAGCACGCACGCGAACTCCTCGAGGTCGCTGGTCGCTCCGCCTGAGGGCCGGGAGGCCCGCCGTGCGACGGCGACCACCCTCCGGTCGCAACGCGCCCGGCGAACGCGGGTCGCGCCTCCCGGCACTTCTGACGTACGATGGAATCCCGTGGCGGACACTCTCAGCGGCGGAACCAATTCTTCGAGCGCGACCCCGAAGGTGACGAAGCAGATCTTCGTGACCGGCGGGGTCGTCTCGTCTCTCGGCAAGGGCCTGACGGCGGCGAGCCTCGGCAACCTCCTCACGGCGCGCGGCCTCAAGGTCGTCATGCAGAAGCTCGACCCGTACCTCAACGTGGACCCGGGCACCATGAACCCGTTCCAGCACGGCGAGGTCTTCGTGACCGACGACGGCGCCGAAACGGACCTGGACATCGGCCACTACGAGCGCTTCCTCGACATCGACCTCGCGCAGTCGGCGAACGTCACGACCGGGCAGGTCTACTCGACGGTCATCGCCAAGGAGCGCCGCGGCGAGTACCTCGGGGACACCGTGCAGGTCATCCCGCACATCACCGACGAGATCAAGCGGCGGATGCGCGAGCAGGCGGAGAACGACCCGCAGCCCGACGTCATCATCACCGAGGTCGGTGGCACGGTCGGCGACATCGAGTCGCAGCCGTTCATCGAGTCCGCCCGCCAGGTGCGGCACGAGCTCGGCCGGAACAACGTCTTCTTCGTGCACGTCTCGCTCGTGCCGTTCATGAACGCCTCGGGCGAGCAGAAGACGAAGCCGACGCAGCACTCCGTCGCGCAGCTGCGCTCGATCGGCATCCAGCCCGACGCCCTGGTGCTCCGCTCGGACCGTCCCGTGTCGGACGCGAACAAGCGCAAGATCGCCCTGATGTGCGACGTCGACGAGGACGCCGTGGTGAACGCCGTCGACGTGCCCTCGATCTACGACATCCCGACGATGCTGCACGACCAGGGGCTCGACCAGGTCATCATCGACGCCCTCCGCCTCGAGGCGCACGACGTCGACTGGTCGCGCTGGAACGGTGTGCTCACCGCGGTGCACGAGCCGAAGAAGGCCGTCACGATCGCCCTGGTCGGCAAGTACATCGACCTGCCGGACGCCTACCTGTCCGTGACCGAGGCGCTCCGCGCGGGTGGCTTCGCGCACACGGCGAAGGTCACGCTGAAGTGGGTCGCGTCCGACGAGTGCATCACGCCGGAGGGTGCTGCGAAGAACCTCGGCGACGTCGACGGCATCTGCATCCCGGGTGGCTTCGGCATCCGCGGCATCGAGGGCAAGCTCGGCGCGCTGCAGTTCGCGCGTGAGCAGAACATCCCGACGCTCGGCCTGTGCCTCGGTCTGCAGTGCATGGTCATCGAGTACGCCCGCCACGAGGCCGGCCTGCTCGATGCGTCGAGCACCGAGTTCGACCCGGAGACCTCGACGCCGGTCATCGCGACGATGGCCGAGCAGGTGGACATCATCGCGGGCGGCGACATGGGCGGCACGATGCGGCTCGGCATGTACCCGGCGCACTTCACCGACGGCAGCCTGGCGGCCGAGCTGTACGGCGCGACCGAAGCCTCGGAGCGGCACCGGCACCGCTACGAGGTGAACAACCACTACCGCGAGCAGATCGCGGACGCGGGCCTGCGCTTCTCGGGTACCTCGCCGGACGGCACGCTCGTCGAGTACGTCGAGTTGGACCGCGCGGAGCACCCGTTCTACATCGGCACGCAGGCGCACCCCGAGCTCCGCTCGCGCCCGAACCGCGCGCACCCGCTCTTCGCGGGGCTCGTCGGTGCGGCGATCGAGCGCAACGAGTCGACGCGCCTGTTCGACCCGGAGGCGGAAGCGGTCGCCTGACGGACGGGAGGTCGCCATCGCGACCACGTCACGGACGGGAGGCCCCGCACCAGCTGGTGCGGGGCCTCCCGTCTGTGGTCGGCCCCGACCGACGTGGGGCAGGATGGCGGCGTGACTGACGCACCGATCGCCGACGAGACCGCCTCCTACGACGTCACCGCCTCCGAGCGCGTGTTCGAGGGGGCCGTCTGGGACATCACCCGCGACCACATCGACTACGACGGATCCGACATGGTCCGCGAGTACGTCGACCACACCGGCGCCGTCGCCGTGTACGCGGAGGACGACGAGGGCCGGGTCCTCGTCATCCAGCAGTACCGGCACCCGGTCCAGCTGCGCGACTGGGAGTTGCCGGCCGGACTGCTCGACCAGGAGGGCGAGGACCACCTGACCGCGGCGAAGCGTGAGCTCGCGGAGGAGGCCGACATCCAGGCCGACGAGTGGCAGCACCTCGTGCGGTACAACACGTCGTCGGGCGGCAGCAACGAGTTCATCGAGGTGTACCGCGCGACCGGCGTGCGGGCGACCGAGTCCGCCTTCGAGCGTGAGGCCGAGGAAGCCGACATCGTCGTCCGCTGGGTGCCGCGCGCCGAGCTCCTGGAGGGCATCCTCGCGGGGCGGCTGCACAACTCGGCGCTCATCGTCGCGACGCTCGCGGTCGAGGCCGTCGAGCGCCGCTCGCAGGGCTGACACGGCGTACCGTCGGCGTCACCGTGTTCACCTGCATCGGACGGGTGGCCGGATCACGGATGACCGGGAGGACCCCATGAGCTCGCGTACCACCACCGCAGCCGTCACTGCGACGACCCTGCTCCGCATCGCACTCGGAGCGGTGCTCGTCTCGCACGGCGCACAGAAGCTCTTCGGCGCGTTCGGCGGCGGTGGCATCGACGGCACCGCGCAGGGCATGCACGCGATGGGCTTCCGGCCCGGTCGCCGCAACGCCGTCCTCGCCGGCATCGGTGAGGCCGGTTCCGGTACCGCCCTCGCGCTCGGCCTCGCCACCCCGATCGCCGGCGCCGGCGCCGCCACCACGATGGGAGTGGCCTCCAGCGTGCACACGCCGAACGGCTTCTTCAACGCGGACGGCGGCCTGGAACTGCCGGCGTTCCTCGGCTTCTCGGCGGCGATGTTCGCCCTCGGCGGTCCGGGTCCGGTGTCGCTCGACCACGCGACCGGCCACGCCCTCGACCGGCCCTGGCTCCGCGTGGCGGCCCTCGCCGCGGTGCCGGTCGCGATCGCGGTCCAGGTCGTGCAGCGGCGGAAGGCCCTCGCGGCGGACGCGGCGGACCCGGCGGAGGCGCCGGCCCCGACGGAGGCGCCGGCCACGGCGGCGTCCGGCGACGGTGCGTCCTCGGCCGAGTAGCGAAGCCGGGCCGGGGTCGGTCGGCGGGGCCAGCCCGGGGTCGGCCCCCGCGCCCCGGTAGCCTCGTCGGGTGATCCCGTTCGAGCGTGCCGTGCAGGACTACCTGCGGCACATCGCGATCGAGCGGGGCCTGTCGCAGCACACCCTGTCCGCCTACCGGCGCGACCTGGCCGCCTTCGGCGACTGGGTGGGGACGCAGCCGGTCGTCGACTCCGCCGGCGCGGACCGAGCCGGCGGAGCCGCGGTCCTCGAGGACGTCGGCCGCCTGGCGCGGGCCGACCTCGCCGGGTTCGTGCAGCACCTCGCGACGAGGCCGGAGGGGCCGCTCGCACCACGGTCGATCGCGCGGATGCTCAGCTCGGTGCGGTCGTTCAGTGCGTTCGCGGCCGCGGAGGGCTGGCTGCCGCTCGACCCCGGCGCCTCGGTCCGTCCGCCGAAGGCACCCATGCGGCTGCCGAAGGCGATCTCGGTGCACGACATGGAGCGGCTGCTCGGCGCGGTGGTCGGCGACGAACCGGCGCAGCTCCGTGACCGAGCCCTCCTCGAACTGCTGTACGCGACCGGGGCGCGCGTCTCGGAAGCGGTCGGGCTCTCCGTCGACGACGTGACGACGCTCTCGGACGTCGACGGAGCCCCGGACGAGGACACCGACGTCTCGGTCGTGCGGGTCACCGGCAAGGGGAACAAACAGCGGATCGTGCCGCTCGGCAGCTACGCCCGCGCGGCGGTCGACGCCTACCTGGTGCGGGCCCGACCGGTGTTCGCCGCGCGGGGGACCGGCACCCCGGCGCTGTTCCTCGGCTCCCGCGGCGCCCGGCTGTCCCGGCAGAGCGCCTGGCTCGTCATCCAGGCGGCGGCCGAACGGGCCGGGCTCGCCGCCCACGTCTCCCCGCACACCTTCCGGCACTCGTTCGCGACCCACCTGCTCGAGGGCGGGGCGGATGTCCGTGTCGTGCAGGAGCTCCTCGGGCACGCGAGCGTCGCGACCACGCAGATCTACACGCTCGTCACGGCGGACATGCTGCGGGACGTGTACCAGACGGCGCACCCGCGGGCGCGGCGGTAGGGGGAGGCCGCGCTGGGCGGTCGTCAGCGTCGGGGCCGCCTCGGGTGGTCACGCCGGTCGAAGACCTGCCCGATCGTCAGCCCGAGCAGGATCCCGAGCAGGCCGAGCCCCAGTCGCGTCGTCCTGCCGCTGGTCAGTCCGGCGTCGATGCCGATCGTGAGCAGGACGAACCAGCCGACCATCGGCACGACCATGAGGAGCGTCGCGAGGCGTCGTCCAGCCGGGATGGCGGCGAGGCTGAACGCGAGGCCGACCGCGAGTCCGATCACCACTGACATCGGTTCTCCTCGCATCTCGGGATCGTGGCCGTTCTCCACCATCTTCGTCGTCCCTCATCGGACCCGGCGGTGTTGCCGGGTGGGACGACGATGGACCAGCGCAGGTGCATGTCCCGAACACCACAACCTCGGGCGTGTCGTGACGGGCCCCTGCGGAACGTGCGACTCTTGGCGCATGGACCTCGAGGTGGGGCCGGGGCTGACGATCCCCGAGGCCGAGCTGCGCTGGCGGTTCTCGCGGTCGTCCGGCCCCGGGGGTCAGCACGTCAACACCTCCGACAGCCGCGTCCAGCTGACGTGGGACGTCGCGTCGTCCTCGGCGCCCACCGAGGAGCAGCGGATGCGCATCCTCGAGCGGGTCGGCCGCCGAGCGGTCGCGGGCGCCGTCACGGTCACGGTGTCGGAACGGCGGTCACAGCTCCGCAACCGTGAGGCCGCGCTCCACGTCCTCCGCGAGATCCTGCGGGACGCCCTCGCCCCGCCCGGCCCGGCGCGACGCGCGACCCGGCCGACGCGCGGCTCCCAGCGTCGGCGTCTCGCGACCAAGCAGCAGCGGTCCGCGACGAAGCAGCAGCGACGGCGTCCGTCCGACGACTGACGAGTGGCGACCGCGGCGATGCGCCGGTTCGTCAGAACAGATGCAGGTGGGTGTTGAGCACGACCACGCCCGTCGCGACGGCGAGCACGAGCGCCGAGGTGCCGACGCTCTGCCCGACGACCCGCCACGCTCCGGTCGCGCCGGGGCGCAGGAGTGCGACGACGCCCGCCACCACGGCGAGGAGGCTGCTCGCGCCCCACGGGTTCAGCACGAGGGACACGACGGCGAACAGCACCGCGACGACCGCGAAGACGCAGAACCGCCGCTCGGTGCTGCCGTACGCCCACGACTGCACCTCGGTCGGCCGACCGACCGCCTCGACCGAGAAGGCCGGACCGCTCGACACCGCGAGGGCCTGCAGCGCGGGCTCGGGGACGACGCGCGGGAGCACCCGGGTGGTCTCGCCCCAGGCGTGCCCGTCCCACCACCGCAGTCGAGCGGTGTCACGGGGGTCCGGGAACCAGCCGGCGGCCGGCAACGTCACGGGGAACTCCTGGTCTGTACGGGGTCGTCAGTGCGGTTCGACGCTACCCGTCACGATCCCGCGCCGCAGCCCCAGACCGGGTGTCGGCAGAACGGGGGACCCGCTCCTCAGACCGCTGCCGGTGCCGCGTCCACCTCGGTGAAGACGTCCTTCACGGCGGCGAGCAGTCGGGCGTTGAAGTCCACACCCAACTGGTTCGGCACGGTCACGAGGACGGTGTCGGCCTCCCGGACGGCGCGGTCCGCCGCGAGCTCCGCGACGAGATGCTCGGGCTCCCCGATGTACGAGCGGCCGAACCGGGCGAGGCCGCCGTCGAGGTGTCCGACCTGGTCCTGACCCTCCACCTGGGCGCGGACGCCGAAGTAGTGGCGCGACTCGTCATCGATGATCGGGATGATGCTGCGGCTCACGCTGACCCGGGGCCGGCGCTCCCAGCCCATGTCGGCCCAGGTCGACCGGAAGCGCGCGATCTGCTCCGCCTGCAGCTCGTCGAACGGCACGCCGGTGTCCTCGGTGAGCAGGGTCGACGACATGAGGTTCATGCCCTGCTCGGCCGTCCACTCCGCGGTCGCGCGGGTGCCGGCTCCCCACCAGATCCGCTCGGCCAGCGTGTCGGACAGCGGCGTCACCGCGAGGGACCCGACGGCGCCGGTCATGTGCGGGTTCGCGTTCGCCATCGGTTCGCCGGCGATCGCACGCCGGAACACCGCGGTGTGGTCGCGGGCGAGGTCCGCGCCGTTGTCGTCGCCGGCCTCGGGGACGTACCCGAACGACCGGTAGCCGGCGAGGGCGGTCTCGGGTGACCCCCGGCTCACGCCGAGCTGGAGTCGGCCGCCGGAGATGAGATCGGTCGCAGCGGCCTCCTCCGCCATGTACAGCGGGTTCTCGTAGCGCATGTCGATCACGCCGGTGCCGATCTCGATGCGGTCGGTCCGGGCGGCGATCGCGGACAGCAGCGGGAAGGGCGCGGCCTGCTGTGGTGCGAAGTGGTGCACCCGGAAGTACGCGCCGTCGACACCGGCCTCCTCGGCGGCCACGGCGAGGTCGATCGCCTGCACGAGGGCCTCCCGGCCGCTGCGGACCTTCGACCCGGGGACGTCGCGCCAGTGTCCGAAGGAGAGGAACCCGATCTTCGTCATGTTCAGGCGAACGTCGACGGGTCGGGGACCATTCCGTCCGACTACGGTCGTCCCCATGGACCTCGACCCGCGCGCCGCCCTCGACGGTGAACGCGTCCGGGCGACGAAGCTCCTGGCCGACGTCGAGCGCAGCATGCGGGACGTCAGCGACGCCCGGGACGGGGCGAACACCGACGACGAGCACGACCCGGAGGGGGCGACCCTGGCCTGGGAGCGCGGCTCCCTCGGTGCCGTGCGTGACGACGCACGCCGACGGATCGACCAGGTGGACGCGGCCCTCCGCCGCCTCGACGACGGCACCTACGGACGCTGCGCGGTGGGCGGGGAACCGATCCCGGAGGCGCGCCTGGCCGCGGTCCCGTGGGCCGCGACCTGCGTCGCGCACGCGTGACGGGCCTCCCGGCCGGTCTGGAGGCCCGGCTCACCGCTGCAGCGTCGGCTCGCGACACCCACCTGGTGCGGACCCGATGCGCCGCGGTTTCCCAGCCGCGCGCCCTAGCGTGCGGACATGCACGGCGACCCGACTGAGCCTCCCCGGAGTGCCGGTCCTGCCGCGGACGGAGCAGCCGCGGACGGATCCGACACGTCCGGCCGCAGCGAGCAGGCCGACGGCGGGCGTCAGCGCTTCCAGTGGTTCCGTGACCTGCGGACCTGGATCCACGCCCGGCCGCACGTGCACCTCTTCTACAAGGTCCTGGTCGGGATCGTCGGCGGGCTCATCGTCGTGGTCGGGCTCGCCCTGGTGCCGCTGCCCGGGCCCGGGTGGCTGGTCGTGTTCATCGGCCTGACGGTCCTGGCGAGCGAGTTCCACTTCTTCCACCGGATCATCACCTGGCTGCGGGCGAAGCTGCACCGGTTCTGGGACTGGGCGAAGCACCACGCCCCGTCGAAGCGGATGCGGGACGCGGCCGACAAGGGCAAGGCGGACGTCGACGCGGCCCACGCCGAGGCACACCGGAACGTCGGCGTCCCGCGCCCCCGCGGTCGGACCGCGCGACCCGGTCTCTAGCGAGCCCGTCGCGACGCGCCGCCCGCAGCCGCTTCAGACCGTGCGGACCGATCCCGTCGCCGTGCGCTCGACGGCGTCGGCTGCCGCTTCCTCGACCGCCACGGTGCCCGTCGAGGTGAGCTGCAGCACGAGGGCGATGCCGGCCGCGACGACGATGAATGCGCCGTAGCCGGCGAGCACCGGCACGAGGCCGACCGTCGGTTCGAGCAGACCGCCGATGACCGCGGGCACGCCGAACGCCAGGTAGCTGACGACGTAGATCGTGGAGAGCAGTCCCGCACGGTGGGTCGGCGCGGCGGTCGCGAGCAGCATCCGCAGCGGCGCCTGGAAGCCGGCCCCGAAGCCGACGCCGGCGATCGCGCTGCCGACGACGAGGCCCGGCAGGGACTGGGCGAACACGAACCCGATCGTGACGACGGGCCCGAGGACGAGCGCGACGAGACCGATGAGCACGCCGATGCGGGCGTCCAGCCGCTGCGTGGCGATGCCGGTCGCCGCGCCGACCCCGGTGACGACGGCGATGAGGGCACCGGCGGCGAAGTGGTCGTCGATGCCGAAGACCGCGCCGAGGGCCGAGGGCACGAGCGACAGGAACAGCCCGCCCAAGGCCCAGCTCGCGATGAGCGACCCGGCGACACCGCGGAACAGCCGGCGCGAGGACCGCGGCACGGCGATGGTCGGGCGGAGGGACCGGAGGGCCCCGGGGCGGCGGGTGACGCGCTCGGGGACGACGACGAGCGCGACGAGCATGAGCACGAGGAGCGCACCGAAGAGCAGGTAGACGAACTGCTCGGGCGCGGGACCCCACTCGACCAGGGCACCGCTCGACAGGGCGCCGGTGGCGAGGGCGATCGGCGGGACCGCCCCGTTCAGCACGCCGGCGAGAGCGGGGTGTCGCTCGAGCGAGTTGTCGATGAGTGCGGCACCGAGGGCGCCGATGAGCAACCCGACGGACACGCCCTGCACGACGCGGTCGAGCACGAGCGCACCGAACCCGTCGGCGACCGCGAAGAGCCCGAGCGAGACGGTGAGGCCGACGCCACCGGCGACGAGCACCGGCTTCCGGCCGACGTGGTCGGACAGGCGTCCCGCGACGAGCAGGCTCACCAGGAGCCCGGCGACGTAGACGGCGAACACGGCGGTGAGCATGAGCGGCGTCAGGTGCCATTCGGCCGCGTAGACGGGGTAGATCGGGGAGGGGACGGCCGAGGACGCCAGCGACACGAGCAGCATGGCGGCGATGATCCAGAACCCGGCGACCGAGCGCGTGGACTGCATGGGGTCCCTTCCGTCGTGATGGTCCAGTACGAGCGGAGTCGTACCGGGTGGTACCGCATTGGTACCGCATCGTGGCTGTACGACGCAAGTCGTACAGGTGGGGGAACGGTGGTAGCGTCCCGTCCATGCCCGAGCGCGACGATGCCCCCGAACGGCTGCCCCAGCCGTCGCCGGCCGAGATGGACCTGCCCGTGGTGATGGACGCCCTGTCCGACCCGATCCGGCTGTCGATCCTGCACCGCTACCTCGTCGACGCCGCCGGCGGGGAGCGCTCCTGCGGGTGGGTCGGCATCGACCGGCCGAAGTCGACGCTGACGCACCACTTCCGCGTCCTCCGCGAAGCCGGGCTCCTCGAGCAGCACCTGGACGGGCTGACCCGCGTGAGCCGGGTGCGGACCGAGGACGTCGAGCAGCGCTTCCCCGGCCTCCTCGGCCTCGTCCTCGACTGGCAGGTCCCCGTCGGGCTCGTGCGCGCCGAGGCCGCGGCGTGAGCGCGCCGTCCCGCCTCCCCGCCGTCGTCGCCGACCCCGTCGTGACGTCGGCGCTCGCCGCGGACCTCACCGCCGCCGGCTACACGGTCGAGGGCGTCGACGCGCTCTGGGGGACCGAGGCCGCGGCGGCGCTGCACCGCGGCACCCGGGTCGCAGCCCTCCGAGCCCTCGCCGACCGTCCGACCACGCCGCTGTCGACCATCGCGACGCTGTTCGTGCTCGGGCTGCCGGTGTCGCGGTCCGACGCCGAGACGGCCTTCCTGACGACGCACGTCGACCCGCTCGTCGCCGCCGGGGTGCTCCGGGCCGAGGCCGACCAGGTCGTGCCCGCACTGGACCTCCGCCCCTACGCCTTCGTCGACGACCTCGGCGCCGGCAGTTGGTGGATCGCGTCCGACCTCGGCGAAGTCGCCCTCGGCCACGCCATCAGCGAGGAGCACGTGCTCGGCATCGGCGGGGCCACCACGACGCTCAGCGGCCTGCAGCTGCCCGTGCCGGTCCGCCGGGTGCTCGACCTCGGCACCGGGTGCGGCATCCAGGCCATGCACGCCCGCCGCTTCGCCGACGAGGTCGTCGCCACCGACATCTCGGTCCGGGCGCTCGACGTCGCCCGGTTCAACGCGCAGCTCAACGGCGTCGACGGCATCGACTTCCGCCGCGGCTCCCTCTTCGAGCCCGTCGCGGGGGAGCGGTTCGACCGGATCGTGTCGAACCCGCCGTTCGTCATCACGCCCCGCCGCGAGGGCGTCCCCGCCTACGAGTACCGCGACGGCGGGATGGTCGGCGACGCCCTGGTCGAGACCGTGCTCCGGGGCCTCGCCGAGCACCTCGCGCCGGGCGGGACGGCGCAGCTGCTCGGGAACTGGGAACACCGCTGGGGGACGGACGGCCTCGACCGGGTGCGGTCCTGGTTCGCGGACACCGACCTGGACGTCTGGGTCGTCGAGCGGGAGCGCGAGGACCCGCCCGCCTACGCCGAGACCTGGATCCGCGACGGCGGCACGAAGCCCGGTTCGCCGGAGTTCGACGCCCTGGTGGACGCCTGGCTCGACGACTTCCGCGACCGGCACGTCACCGGCGTCGGCTTCGGCTACGTCGTGGTGCGTGCGCCGTCCGCCCGCCCCGGAGGCCCGACCCCGCTCCGGCGCTTCGAGCGCCTCCCACAGGTGCTCGGGTCGAACCCCGCCGGCCTCGGCGCGACCGTCGCCCGGGCCCTCGACGCCGTGAGCTGGCTCGCCGCCCACGACGACCGGGCCTTCGTGGACGCCCACCTCCGCGTCGCCGGGGACGTCACCGAGGAGCGGCACTACTGGCCGGGCAACGACGACCCCACGGTGATGACGCTCGTGCAGGGCGGGGGGTTCGGCCGCCGGGTCGACGCCGACACCGCGCTCGCCGCGTTCGTCGGGGCGGCCGACGGGGAGCTGGCCGTCGGCCGGATCGTCGGGGCGATCGCCCAGCTCACCGGCGTGGACGAGGCGGCGCTCAGCGCGGACCTGGTGCCGCGCCTCCGCGACCTCGTGCTCGACGGCCTGCTCCTCCCCGCCTGACGTCCGCGACACGCAACGTCCGCGACACGCAACGTCGGCGACCGTCCGCAGCGCGATCGCGGTGCGCGACGTCGCCGACGTGGCGTCCCGCGGGAGTTCAGCGGCGCCAGGTGTGCTCGGGGGCGTAGCCGAGGAGCTCGCGGGCCTTGTCGGAGGACAGCAGTGAGCTGACGCCGTCGATGTCCGCACGGCGCTCGATGTCCGGCAGGTACTGCTCGACGAGCTCGAGCGTCGGGGTGTCCATGACGGTGTCCGGGCTGGCGATGATGAACGCCTCGAAGCCGGTCAGCTCGCTCTCCACGGCCTTGCGCACCGCCTGGGCGCCGTCGCGGGAGTCGATGTACGACCACAGGTTGAAGGTCTTCGCCTCGGGGGTCGCGTCCCACGGGAACGCCGGGTAGTCCGTCTCGTCCATCACGTTCGAGAAGCGCAGGCCGATCATCTTCAGCTGCGGGTCCCAGCGGGTGAAGTGGCGGGCCATCTCCTCCTCGACGGCCTTCCCGAGCGAGTACGAGGACTGCGGGCGGACCGCGAACTCCTCGTCGACGGGCAGGTAGGGCGGGTGGTGCTCACCCATCGGGATGCCCAGGAGCGTCTCGCTGGAGGCCCACACCACGTTCCGGATCGGGGCCGCGCGGGCAGCGTGGAACACGTTGATGGACGCGGTCACGTTGTTCGTGATGAGGGCGACGTCCGGCACCTGGCCCGGCGCGGGGACGGCGCCGAGGTGTACGACGGCGTCGACCGAGTCGTAGCGGTCGTCGACGCCGATCAGGGTGTTGAGGACCTGGCCGTAGTCGGTCAGGTCGGTGCGGACGAACTGCACGCGCTCGGGCTTGTCCGGCGAGGGCACCCGGTCGATCAGCACGACGTCGTAGCCGTGTTCGTCGAGGTCGCGGACGACCGCCCGTCCGAGCTTGCCGCTGCCACCGGTCACCACTACACGCGTCATCGCGTTCCTCCACGTCCTCGTCGAGACCCGGGTCGGGTCGCTCCCATCCTGCACCGCGGGCGGTGGACGCAACCAGGCACGGGCGGTACCCGTGTCGGGACGGGGGTCGGGCCTCCCGGGCGGCCGTCAGGAGCCGGCGGTGACCTGGGCCATCGCGAGGCGGCTGACGAGTTCGACGTGTTCGGCCATGTCCCGCGTCGGGTCGTACAGCCACTGGATCTGCATGCCGTCGGAGGTGGCGAGCAGGACGCTGGCCAGTTCCTCCGGGTCGAGGTCGGCGCGGAGCCGACCGTCCTGCTGCATCCGGCGGAAGTCGTCGGTCATCCGGCTGCGCGTGGTCTCGTAGCGCTCGCGGAAGTAGGCGTGCGCGGGGTGGTCCGGGTCGGTCGCCGCCGCAGCGGACAGGTTGACGAACATCTGCACGAGACCCGGAACCTCGGCGTTGTGTCGGACGACCGCGGCGAGGAGTGCTGCGAAGTCCGGCGCGTCCCACTGTGCGGCGTCGTCGAGCTCGTCGCGGCGGCGGAGGATCGCGACCCAGAGCTCGTCCTTCGAGTCGAAGTAGTGCAGGAGCCCTGCCTGCGTGAGGCCGACCGCGTCCGCGATGTCCTTGATGCTCGTGCGCCGGAACCCCTGCGTGGCGACGAGGTCGAGCGCGACGGACAGGATCTCCTCGCGCTTGGCGATGCCCTTCGCGTACGAACCCCGTCGTGCCATGGCGAGAGAGTACCGCCCGGCGGCGCGACCAGAAACCGAATAGCAGTAGGGATTGGTGCTAGCGTGAGGACACTGCCGACGACGGCGCTCGGCGGTACGTCCCCGACGGAAGGACCGACCACCGTGACCGCGACCCCCGCAGCATCGACCCCAGCAGCCTCCGACCCGCTCGGTGAGCACATCGACGCGCTCCTCGGCCGGCTCTCCACCGAGCAGAAGGTGCAGCTGCTCACCGGCCGGGACTTCTGGACCACGTGGCCGATCGAGGAGATCGGGCTCCGCCGGGTCCTCATGTCGGACGGACCGTCCGGTGTGCGCGGTGAGGTGTGGGACGAGCGGGAGCCGTCGCTCAACCTGCCGTCCGCGACCGCGCTGAGCGCGTCGTGGGACCGCGCGATCGCGAAGCGGTACGGCGGGGCGGCCGCCCTGGAGGCCCGACGCAAGGGCGTCGACGTCGTCCTCGGTCCGACGATCAACCTGCACCGCTCACCGCTCGGCGGTCGCCACTTCGAGGCGTTCAGCGAGGACCCGGTGCTCACCGGCGACCTGGCGGCCTCCTACGTCGCCGGCGTGCAGGAGCGCGGCGTCGCGGCGACCCCGAAGCACTACATCGCGAACGACTACGAGACCGACCGCTTCACCGCGTCCACCGAGGTGTCCGAGCGTGCCCTGCGCGAGCTGTACCTGCTGGCGTTCGAGAAGGCCGTGACCGAGGCGCACGCGTGGGCCGTCATGTCGTCGTACAACGCCGTCAACGGCGTGACCGCGTCGGAGAACGACCTGCTCGAGACGCCCCTCAACAGCGAGTGGGGCTTCGACGGGGTCGTCGTGTCCGACTGGACCGGGGTGCGGTCGGTCGAGGCGGCGAGGGCGTCGCAGGACCTCGCGATGCCCGGACCGAACCCGTGGTGGAGCGAGGGGCCCCTGCTGGCCGCGGTCGCGTCGGGGAAGGTCCCGATGGCGGCGATCGACCGGAAGGTGCGCCGCATCCTGCTGCTCGCCGCCCGGGTCGGGGCCCTGTCCGGGCTCGGCGACGCGGAGCCTGCCGGTGCCGGTGCCGGTGCCGGTGCCGGTGCCGGTGCCGGTGCCGGTGCCGGTGCCGGTGCCGGTGCCGGGGCCGCTGGCTCGGCTTCGGCATCGGCTCCCGCGGTCGAGGACGGCATCGCGTTCGTGCGGGAGGCCGAGGCGGAGGGCACCGTCCTCGCGCGCAACACCGGTGTCCTGCCCCTCGACCCCGCCGCGGTGTCCCGCATCGCGGTCATCGGGCACAACGCCGATCAGGCGCGCACGCAGGGCGGCGGGTCCGCAACCGTCGTCCCGGAGTCGGTCGTCTCCCCGCTCGACGGGATCCGGGCCGCGTTCCCGGCGGCGACGGTCGAGTACGCGATCGGGGCCGTCGTGCAGGAGGGCATCGCCGAGTTCCCGCTCGACACCATCACGAACCCGGTGACCGGCGAGCCCGGCGCCCGGGTGGCCTTCATGCGCGACGG
Organism: Curtobacterium sp. MCBD17_032; assembly: GCF_003234855.1. Taxonomy (GTDB): domain Bacteria; phylum Actinomycetota; class Actinomycetes; order Actinomycetales; family Microbacteriaceae; genus Curtobacterium. The sequence continues at coordinate 51,969 of NZ_QKTO01000014.1, read as the reverse complement.
GTCGGAGCTGTACGCCGAGGACCGTCGCGCGACCGCCCTGTTCTGGTTCGGCGGGGACGCCCCCACCCGCGAGGCCGACCGGTTGGACATCACGACCACGTACACGGCGCAGCAGGACGGCACCGTGCGGATCGGGATCGGCGCTGCCGGACGCTCGCGGATGTGGATCGACGGGGAGCTCCTGCTCGACGAGGACGTGCCGTTCAAGGGTGACCAGCTCGGTGCCGCGTTCCTCAACCCGCCGGCGCGCTCGGTCCCCGTCGCGGTGGCGGCCGGACAGCGGGTCGTGATCCGCATCGAACACGACGTCGTGCAGGACGAGACGCTCGGTGGGGTCCTCGCCTACCAGTTCGGGACCGAGCCCTCCGACGACGACCCCGCCGACCTCGTCGCCGCAGCCGTGTCCGCCGCGTCGCGGGCCGACGTCGCGGTCGTGGTCGTCGGCACGAACAGCAGGGTCGAGTCCGAGGGCTACGACCGGACCTCCCTCGCGCTGCCCGGCCACCAGGACGACCTGGTCCGCGCGGTCGCCGCGGCCAACCCGGCGACCGTCGTCGTGGTGAACGCCGGCTCGCCCGTCGAGATGCCGTGGCGGGACGAGGTCGCCGCGGTCCTGCTCACCTGGTTCGGCGGGCAGGAGTACGGCAACGCGCTCGCCGACGTGCTCACCGGAGCACGCGAGCCGGGCGGACGCCTGCCGACCACCTGGCCGGCGACCATGGCGGACGTCCCGGTGCTCGACGTCACGCCGGTCGACGGGGCGGTGTCGTACGACGAGGGCGTGCACATCGGGTACCGGGCGTGGCTCCGTGCCGGGACCGAGCCGGCGTACCCGTTCGGGCACGGCCTCGGCTACACCACGTGGACGATCGACGGCGTCGCGGCGACCCCGACCGTCACCGAGGGCGACGCCGTCATCGTGACCGCGACCGTCGCGAACACCGGGCATCGTGCGGGCAAGCACGTCGTGCAGGTGTACGCGTCGCGGGCGGAGTCGTCGGTGGACCGGCCGGTGCGGTGGCTCGTCGGCTTCGCTCCGGTCCGGCTCGAGGCGGGCGGGTCCACCGAGGTGTCGATCGAGGTCCCCGCGCGTGCGTTCGCCCACTGGGACGGCGGTCGGGACGGGCGCTGGGCGTACGAGCCCGGGACGTTCACCCTCCACGTCGGGGCGTCCGTCGTCGACGAGGCCGGTCGGGCGTCCCTCGAACTGGAGTGAGGGGCGTCGCCCCGTAGACAGGTCCGTTTTCCGCGCACGGACGGACCCGCCGGGTACGATCGGAGGTGCGTCAGTCGGCTGGTTACCGGCGACGCGCGCATCACCCACGGCTCGTCGTGCGTGCGCCTCGGCCTCCTGATCCGGTCGACGGCGCCCCGCCGGGCTTGATGCGTCCCGATGCGCCCCCGCACCTCGTGCGGGGGCGCATCCTCGATCTGCGCGGTCTGTGTGACAAACCGCGCGCACGGTGGAACGATGGCTCCACCATCCCGTGTGGATCAGGGACGGGATGGTCGTCCGGCGGGAGGGCCTCGGGACCCACCACCCCGACGGCCCCGCCGGACGTCTGCGTCGGTCGCGCCGCGCAGCGGCACCGTCTCCGCGGCGCCCTCGCCCCTCAGGCCGTGCGCACCGACGGCGCGATCTCCTCGGCGACGATCCGCAGGATCCGCTCGTGGGAGGCCCGGTCCCCGTTGGCCGGGAGGGTCACGACGAGTTCGTCGGTCGCCGCCACCGCCGGGTCGGCCAGCAGCGCGTCGACGATCGCCGCCGGCTCGCCGGAGAGCACACGGCTGAAGCGGAAGGGCGGGCCGGAGAGCGGTCGGCCCTCGTCGTCCATGCCGGACGCGTACCCGGTGAGGAACTCCTCGTGCGCGGCACGGTCGGCGTCGTCGAGGAGCGGGACGATGATGCGCCCGACGGCGACCTTCGGAGTGCGCTCCGGGTGCAGCTCGGCGAACCGGGCGCGGTACGCGGCGATCTGGTCGGCCTGTGCCTCGGCGAACGGGGCGCCGGTGTCCTCGGTGTTCAGCGTCGAGCAGTGCAGCAGCAGGCCCTTCTCGGCCGTCTTCACCGCGGTGCCCATGCTCCCGCCGCCCCACCACACGCGGTCGAGCAGGCCCGGGCTCTGCGGCTGCAGGGTGAGCTCGGCGCCGGCGGGGATGGACTCGTAGCCCTGCCCGGCGGACCCCAGGGCGTCGCCGCGCAGGACCTCGACCAGTCGGGCGGCGCGGGCCTCGGCCTCGTCGCGGAACGACCGCTCGGACGCGCCGAACACCGGGTCGAGGATCGGGCCGTAGCCGGCGATCCCGGTGCTGATGCCGAGTTGCACGCGCCCGCCGCTGAGCAGGTCGACCGTGCTGGCGTCCTCGGCGAGCCGGACCGGGTCCTCGTACCGCATCCCGAGGACGGCGGTGCCGAAGCCGATCGTGCTCGTCCGTTGGGCGGCGGCGGCGAAGAAGGTCATCGGGCTCGTCAGGAAGGGCTCGAAGTGGCGACCGCGCACCCAGCCGGTGCCGTAGCCGAGCGCCTCGGCGGCCTGGAACAGCCGGAGGCCGTCCTCGAGTGCGCTCGCAGCACCGGGGGCGCCGCCGTGGTTCGGGACGAAGGAGAGGAAGCCGAGTTCGCGCACGGAAGCAGTCTATGCGGGCGTATGGATCTGCGGAAGGTGCGGGACCTGTCCACGGGATGCGGGCCTCCCGGGACCGGCGACGCGTGGTGCTGGGAGGATGGGGACATGACCGACGTCACCACCGTCCCTCCGCTCGTCGCCGCACTGCCGGCGGCAGAGGGCGGTGTCGTCGATCCCGACGCCGTCTACCTGGCCTTCGCCGAGTGGGCCGCCTCCGGCGGTCGACCGCTCTACCCTGCGCAGGACGAAGCGCTCATCGAACTCGTGTCGGGCGCCAACGTCGTCCTGAGCACCCCGACCGGCACCGGCAAGTCCCTCGTCGCGGCGGGCGCACACTTCGCCGCGCTCGCCGAGGGCAAGCGGAGCTACTACACCGCACCGATCAAGGCCCTCGTGTCCGAGAAGTTCTTCCAGCTCGTCGACCTGTTCGGCGCGCAGAACGTCGGCATGGTCACGGGCGACTCGGCGGTCAACGCGGACGCCCCGATCGTCTGCTGCACGGCCGAGATCCTCGCCAACCTCGCGCTGCGTCAGGGTCCGGACGCCGACGTGGACGTCGTCGTGATGGACGAGTTCCACTTCTACGGCGACGCCGACCGCGGGTGGGCGTGGCAGGTGCCGCTGCTCGTGCTCGAACGCGCGCAGTTCCTGCTCATGTCGGCCACCCTCGGGGACGTCACCACGATCGCGGACGACCTCTCCCGACGGACCGGTCGCCCCACCGCGCGGGTGACCGGCGTCTCACGGCCCGTGCCGCTCGCCTACGAGTACGTGATGACACCCGTGCAGGAGACCGTCGAGCGCCTGCTCGAGGAGCGCAAGGCGCCGGTCTACATCGTGCACTTCGCCCAGGCGGCGGCCCTCGAACGCGCGCAGTCGCTCATGTCCGCCAAGGTCGCCAGTCGGGAGCGCCGGGACGAGATCGCGGAGGCCATCGCCGGCTTCCGCTTCAGCGCCGGCTTCGGGCAGACCCTGTCTCGTCTGATTCGGGCCGGCATCGGGGTGCACCACGCGGGCATGCTGCCGAAGTACCGGCGGCTCGTCGAGCAACTCGCCCAGCGCGGACTCCTGCCCGTGATCTGCGGCACGGACACCCTCGGCGTCGGGATCAACGTCCCCATCCGCGCGGTGCTGTTCACCGGGCTGACGAAGTTCGACGGCACGAAGATGCGGCAGCTCTCCGCACGCGAGTTCCACCAGATCGCCGGTCGCGCTGGTCGCGCCGGGTACGACACCGAGGGCGACGTCGTCGCCGAGGCGCCAGAGCACGACATCGAGAACGCCCGCGCCGTCGCCAAGGCGGGGGACGACCCGAAGAAGAAGAACAAGATCAAGCGGAAGAAGGCCCCCGAGGGCTTCGTGTCCTGGGGGCAGGCGTCGTTCGAGCGCCTCATCGCCGCCGAGCCCGAGCCGATGGTGTCGCGGATGCGCATCACGCACGCGATGGTGCTCTCCGTCGTCGCCCGCGGAGGAGACGCGTTCCAGGACGTCCGTTCCCTGGTGTTCGACAACCACGAACCACGCGCACGGCAGCTCGCGATGGCCCGACGGGCGCTCACCATCGCGCGGACGCTCATCAACGCCCGGGTGATCGAGAAGGTGGACGGGCGCTACCGGCTCACCGTCGACCTGCAGGCGAACTTCGCGCTGAACCAGCCACTGTCGCCCTTCGCGCTCGCGGCCTTCGAGCTGCTCGACCCCGAGTCACCGACCTTCGCGCTCGACATGGTCTCCATCGTCGAGGCGACCCTCGACGACCCGCGTGCGATCCTGTCGCAGCAGCAGTTCAAGGAGCGCGGGGAAGCGGTCGCCCGGATGAAGCAGGAGGGCATCGAGTACGAGGAGCGGATGGAGCTGCTCGAGGAGGTCACCTGGCCGAAGCCGCTCGACGAACTCCTCACGGCCGCGTACGAGAGCTACGCGGACGAGCAGCCGTGGGTCCTCGACTTCCGGCTCTCCCCGAAGTCGGTCGTCCGCGACATGTACGAGCGGGCGATGACCTTCGGCGACTACGTCCGCTACTACCAGCTCACCCGGTCCGAAGGGCTCGTCCTGCGGTACCTGTCGGACGCGTACCGGACCATGCGGCAGACCATCGCCGACGAGCACCGCACGCAGGAGCTCGACGACATCACCGAGTGGCTCGGCGAACTCGTGCGCCAGGTCGACTCCTCGCTCGTCGACGAGTGGGAGGCCCTGATGAACGGGGACATCGCGCTCGCCGAGGCCGAACACGAGGAGATCGCCCCGCCGCAGCCCGCCCGCCTCACCGGCAACGTCCGGGCGTTCCGGGTCCTCGTGCGGAACGCGCTGTTCCAGCGGGTGCTGCTCGCAGCCCGCGACGACATCGACGCGCTCGGGGAACTCGACGCGCAGCAGGGCTTCGACCGCTCCGCCTGGGACGCCGTGCTCGAGGAGTACTACGACGAGCACGACACCGTCGGCATCGACGCCGAGGCCCGGTCGATGCAGTACCTCGTCCTCACCGAGGAGGGCCGGACCTGGCGGGCACGGCAGATCTTCGCCGACCCGGAGGGCGACAAGGACTTCGGGTTCTCCGCCACCATCGACCTCGACGCCTCCGACGAGGCGGGGGAGGCCGTCGTCCGGGTCACCGAGATCGGCCGGTTCGACGGGTGGGCCGAGGTCGACGTGGACTGAGGGCGGATCGACCGAGGGCGGAACACGAGCGTGCACGGTCCGGTACCGTCGGGGTCCCGACGGAAGGAACGCCCATGCGTATCGGCTCCAGCATCGCCCTCATCGTCATCGGCGCGATCGTCGCGTTCGCCGTCGACTACCAACTCGCGGGCATCGACCTGAAGCTCATCGGCTACATCCTCATCGCAGCCGGGGTCATCCTGTTCGTCATCAGTCTGGCGGTCGGCTTCGGCGGACGTCGGACCACGACCACGACCCGCTCCGGGGTCGACCCGGCGTCCGGTGAGCAGATCACGCGGCAGGACCGCCGCGACGGCACCTACTGACGCCGGCAGGACGAACAACGGCGAGGGCGGGACCGATCGGTCCCGCCCTCGTCGTGTGCCCGGGTGGTGTGTGCGGCTGCGTGCTCGGCTCAGAAGAGCGTCGCGGGCGGGACGGCCTCGGGCAGCGCGTCCGGCTCCGGGACGTGGACGCCCGGCCACCCCGGCCCCGTCGGCACCTCGGTGCGGTTCTGGTACGCGGTCGCGGCACCCCGGGCCCGGACGTCGGCGGCCTCGTTCATCTCGTGGCCCATGTGCCCGCGGACCCACTCGAAGGTGACCTTGCGGCCCTGGAGTTCGGCGTCGAGCTCCTTGATGATCTCGACGTTCAGCACGGGCTTGCCGTCGGCCTTCCGCCAGCCCTTCCGCTTCCATCCGGCGAGCCACTCGGTGCAGGCCTTGATGGCGTACTGGCTGTCGCACAGGATGTGCAGGGGTTCGCCGGTGTCCTTGGTCGCACGGAGCAGCTGCAGGACCGCGGTCAACTCGCCCTGGTTGTTCGTGCCGCGGGGCCACCCACCGGCCGCCCATCGGTCGTCGTCCACGTACCAGGCCCAGCCGGCCGGGCCGGGGTTGCCGAGGGCTGAGCCGTCTGCGGCGGCGACGATCGTCACGGTGGGACCTCCTGGTGGTGGCGAATGCCCGACGAGCGTAACGGACCTGCGGGGGCGGGGCGTGCCTCCGGGGCGTCGACGGGGACGGTGCGGGATCGCGTCCCGCTGCGCTCCTCGTGCCCCCTTGTGCTCGTCGCGCCTCCCTGTGACCGGGCGCGTCGTCCGCTGCGCGGCGCGATCGGACCGAGGGGCAGCGGCCGCTCGCTGGCGGAGTGCGGCGAGGAGGGCGTCTCTGTCGGCAACGTCGTGGAGCGCGACGTCCTCGCGCGCGCGGGAGCCGGTCGAGGCCCGGGTTCGCGTACTGCCGGACAGCATCAGTGCCTCCGGAGTCGTCGGGCGTCGGTCCCGCGGGTCCGGCGGCCGTTCGTGACGATGGCTGGCGCCGTTGTGCCCCGGTCGAACCCGACGCCCTGGGAACCGGCCACCCTCCGCCGCCTACCGTTCGGGGAAACGGGAGGAACCACCATGAGCAACGACATCGCAGGCCCCGAGCACTCCGACGACCGCGACCGGTCCGACGCCCTGGCCTCGGCGGCGCACAGCGACGACGTCGACGGTGTCAGCGGCAGCGAGCAGCGGGCCGCCGACACGTCCTACAGCCCCTCGAGCGAGCGGGAGATGGACGCGTCCCAGACGAAGCAGCGCGACGACGACGACCTGCGCGAGGACGGCATCGACCCGTCGAAGATCGTCGCTGCCCCGGGCACCGGAGGTGCCGACGACGCCGGTGACGTGGAGCCGGAGCCCGGTGACCTCAACCTGCCGTGGCAGTCCGAGGAGGACCGCAAGGGCTGAGCGCCAGGCCGTCCGGGCGCGGACGCGCACCCGGCCGGACCGGCTCGTCCGTCATCGCCCGGGTGCCTCCGTCAGGACACCGCGTCCGGGTGGGAACCCGTGCGCTGCCCGGACTCGAGGCCCGCGATGGCGGCGAGCTCGTCCTTACCCAGCACGAACCCGTCCACGTCGAGGTTGGACCGGATGCGCGTCGGCGTGACCGACTTCGGCAGGACGACGACGCCCTGCTGCACGTTCCACCGGACCAGCACCTGGGCGACGCTCACCCCGTGCGCGGTGGCGATCCCGGTGAGCACCGGGTCCTCGATGAGGCGTCCGCGACCGAGGGGTGACCACGCCCCGGTGGCGATGCCGTGCTGCTCGTGGAAGGCGATGAGTTCGCGCTGTGGCAACCACGGGTGCCGCTCGACCTGGTTGAGCGCGGGCACCTCGCCCGTCTCGGCGATGACCCGTTCGAGGTGCGGCACCTGGAAGTTCGAGACCCCCACGCTGCGCGCCCGGCCGGACTCCCGCAGCTCGACGAGCGTGCGCCAGGTCTCGACGTAGCGGTCGTTCGCGGCTGCCGGCCAGTGGATGAGGTACAGGTCGACGGCGTCGAGCCCGAGCCGCTCCAGGCTGGCGTCGAAGGCGCGCAGGGTCGCGTCGCGACCCTGGTGGTCGTTCCAGACCTTGGTGGTGACGAAGACGTCGTCGCGGTCCAGCCGGGAGGCCCGGATCGCCTTCCCGACGCCGCGCTCGTTCCCGTACATCTCGGCGGTGTCCACGTGGCGGTACCCGGCGTCGAGCGCCAGGCCGACGGCGGTCTCGGCCTCGAGGTCGTCGACCTTGTAGACGCCGAAGCCGATGGCGGGGATGCTCCGGCCGTCGCGGAGGGGGATGGAGGTGACCATGTCCCCATCCTGCCGCGCCGGGCCTCCCGGGACGGGCACATCGACCGGTGATGTGCAGTCATACGAGATACCAACAGGCGCGGTCCGACAGCATCGACGCACCCCGTCGACCGACGGGAGCACATGACGAAGGAGAACGCATGACCAAGCCGAAGACCAGCCGCCTCATCGCGTCCACGGGCGTCGCCGTGGCGCTCGGGGCCTCCCTGCTCGCCGCGACCCCGGCTGGTGCCGCCCCGCTCGCGCACCCGCCGGCACCGCCCGTTGCGACCTTGGCCACCGAGGTGTCCGAGGCGTCCGGACCGGCCTACACGAGTCGGAACGTGACCATCACGACGAGCGTCCTCGACGGCGACGAGATCGTCGTCCGTGGCGTCGTCACGTACCCGGTCCGACCGACGACCGTCCGCGGCGCTGCCGGCAGTGGGTACGAGACGTCTGCACCGGTGGCGGAGGACGGTTCGTTCACGATCCGCATCCCGCTGCACGACCAGCCCCAGCAGGACTACGTGCTGCAGTTCGGCAAGCCGTTCGCCTCGACGTTCGCGCCGTTCCGGGAGCTCGACACGTACTGGTACGCGGAGCGGGTCTGACGTCGGGTGTCCCGTGCGGGGCAGGGGCGGGAGCGGCACGGACCGCTCCCGCCCCTCGTGCGCCGGGGGCCGTCAGCTCGGGATCGTGACCGGCTCGGTGTCCGGGATGGGGCTCACGTCACGGCCGCGGAGGTCGGGCAGCCAGCTCCGCATCGCGAGTGGCAGCACGACGCCGGCCGCGGCCATCACCGCACCGACCATGAGTCCACCGCTCGGACCGTTGCTGTCGATGAGGAAGCCCGCGACCGCGGAGCCGCCGGCGGCTCCGATGAGCTGACCGGTGCCCATCCAGCCGTACGCCTCGGCAGTGTCCGAGAACTTGACCGTCGCGGACACCGAGCCGAACATCACGGCGAGGGCCGGTGCGATGCCCGCACCGGCGATGACCAGGGCGATGCAGAGCCACCAGAACGTCGGGTTGCCGACGGCGAGGACCAGGCCGACGAAGACGATCGTCATCCGGAGCCAGAGCGTGTTCTTCGAGATCGGGCGGTGGCCGAGGGCGAGGCCGCCGACGAGCGACCCGACCGCGAACACCGCGAGGACGATGCCGGCGTTCGGGCTGCCCTCGCCGAAGACACTCGTGACGCTGGCCTCGACCGCGGCGCACGCCCCGATGAGGAGCAGACCGGTCAGGGTCGCGACGACGACCGCCGGGCGCTTCATGACGACACCGAAGGCGCGCTTCGAGCGGGGGATGCGGACGCGGCCGAGTTCGGGGGAGGCGATGAACCACGCTCCGCCGACGAGCAGGAACACCATCGCGACGACGATCGCCTCGACCGTGCCGATCTGCGTCGCGACGAACGTCGTGATGACCGGGCCGGCGACCCAGATGAGCTCCTGGGCACTGGCGTCGAGCGAGAAGAGCGGGGTGAGCTGCTTCGACGTCACCATCTTCGGGTAGATTGTGCGCACCGCGGGCTGGACGGGCGGGACGGCCAGGCCGCCGACGAACCCGATGACGACGTAGGCCCAGAGCGGCATCACGAAGAAGGCGATCACGCCCATGGTGGTGAACGCGACGATGCTCGTGAGGACCAGGACCGGACGCATGCCCCAGCTGCCCATCCACCGGCTCGTCAACGGCCCGGCGAGGGCCTGACCGATGCTCGTGGTCGCGAGCACGAGTCCGGCGGCGCCGTACGAGTGGAAGATGTGCTCGACGTGCAGCAGGTAGGCCAGCGACAGCATGCCGAACGGGAAGCGAGCGGTCAGCTGTGCGGCGATGACCCGGCCGACACCGGGCGTCTTCAACAGGGACCCGTACGCACTCACGTTCCGAGTGTACGGACCGGACGGACCGGCCCGCAGGGGCTGTGGACGACCGTGTCCCCTGTCCGGGGGAAGGACGATCGGTGGTTGTCCGCGCAGCGTTCTCAGACACGCCGGGCAGCACGTGCTCGAGACGGTTTCCACACCCGTGGACAGGCCCCCTCAACGGGGTGTGGGAAGTGTCGGTGGTGGGTGCGAGAGTGGCGGAAAACCGGGCCTCACGGGAATCCACAGACTGTGGAGGGCGTTGTGGAGAACTACAGGGGTGTAACACTTCCTCTAGTGGTCCATCGGGCCATCGGGCACTACATGTAGTAGCGTCGTCCTCACCACAGCACCAGAACGTCGGGCCCCCTCGGGGTCCAGAACCAGGGGAGATCATGGCCGTCACCGTGTACACCAAGCCGTCCTGCGTCCAGTGCACTGCGACGTACCGCGCGCTCGACAACAAGGGCATCCAGTACGAGGTGCACGACGTCTCCACGGACGAAGCCGCGCTCGAGCACGTCAAGAGCCTCGGCTACATGCAGGCCCCCGTCGTCGTGACCGACGACGACCACTGGTCGGGCTTCCGTCCCGACAAGATCGCGACCCTCAGCGCCGAACTGGCCTGACGCCTTGCGGGCCGCTCGGCCCGCGTCGCACGGTGGTGGGCAGACGGCCTGGAGGCTCGTCCCGCCCCCGCCACACTCCTCCGGTCCGCAGTCCGCACCTCACCAGGGAGCGCACCATGAGCCGCCTCGTCTACTTCTCGAGTGTCTCGGGCAACACCGCCCGGTTCGTGGAGAAGCTCGGCCGTGACGCAGACCGGATCCCGCTCCTGCCGAGTGAGCCGTTCCTCCACGCGGACGGCCCGTACGTGCTCGTGCTCCCCACCTACGGCGGCGGCAACGGCCACGGAGCGGTGCCCAAGCAGGTCATCAAGTTCCTCAACGACGAACACAACCGGGCACTCATCCGGGGCGTGATCGTCGGCGGCAACACGAACTTCGGCGAGGCCTACGGTCTCGCGGGTGACGTGATCGCACAGAAGTGCCACGTGCCCGTGCTCTATCGATTCGAACTCTTCGGGACCCCTGACGACGTGTCGGCGGTCAACTCAGGATTGGATGCATTTTGGACGCAGCAGTTGCAGACGTCGATCTGACGTCGCCGCAGACGGGGATGGACTACCACTCCCTCAACGCGATGCTCAACCTCTACGACGCGAACGGGAACATCCAGTTCGACAAGGATCGTGAGGCGGCCAAGCAGTTCTTCCTGCAGCACGTCAACCAGAACACCGTTTTCTTCCACAACCTGAAGGAGCGGCTGGACTACCTGGTCGAGAACGAGTACTACGAGAAGGCGACGATCGACCAGTACTCGCTCGAGTTCATCCAGCAGCTCAACGACCTGGCGTACTCGAAGAAGTTCCGGTTCCAGACGTTCCTCGGCGCGTTCAAGTACTACACGAGCTACACGCTCAAGACGTTCGACGGCAAGCGCTACCTCGAGCGCTTCGAGGACCGCGTCGTGATGACCGCCCTCGGCCTGGCGCAGGGCAACGAGCAGCTCGCGATCGACCTCGTCGAGGAGATCATCGCCGGCCGCTTCCAGCCCGCGACCCCGACGTTCCTCAACACCGCGAAGGCCCAGCGCGGCGAGCTCGTCTCCTGCTTCCTCCTCCGCATCGAGGACAACATGGAGTCGATCTCGCGCGGCATCAACTCCTCGCTGCAGCTCTCGAAGCGCGGCGGCGGCGTGGCCCTGCTGCTGTCGAACATCCGCGAGGCCGGCGCCCCGATCAAGCAGATCGAGAACCAGTCCTCGGGCATCATCCCCGTGATGAAGCTGCTGGAAGACTCGTTCTCCTACGCGAACCAGCTCGGTGCGCGTCAGGGTGCCGGTGCCGTCTACCTGTCGGCCCACCACCCCGACATCATGAAGTTCCTCGACACCAAGCGCGAGAACGCCGACGAGAAGATCCGCATCAAGACGCTGTCGCTCGGTGTCGTCGTGCCGGACATCACGTTCGAGCTCGCCAAGAACAACGAGGACATGTACCTGTTCTCGCCGTACGACGTCGAGAAGGTCTACGGCGTCCCGTTCGGCGACGTGCCGATCTCCGAGAACTACCGCGCGATGGTCGACGACTCGCGCATCAAGAAGACGAAGATCAAGGCGCGTGACTTCTTCACGACCATCGCCGAGATCCAGTTCGAGTCGGGCTACCCGTACATCGTGTTCGAGGACACGGTGAACAAGGCCAACCCGATCAAGGGTCGGATCAACATGTCCAACCTGTGCTCGGAGATCCTGCAGGTCAACACCCCGACGACCTTCAACGAGGACCTGTCCTACAAGGAGATCGGCAAGGACATCTCCTGCAACCTCGGCTCGCTGAACATCGCGCTGACGATGGACTCGCCGGACTTCGGCAAGACCATCGAGACGGCGATCCGCGGCCTGACCTCGGTGTCGCAGATGTCGCACATCACGTCGGTCCGCTCGGTCGAGGACGGCAACGACAAGTCGCACGCCATCGGCCTCGGCCAGATGAACCTGCACGGCTACCTCGCCCGTGAGCGCGTCTACTACGGCTCCGAAGAGGGCATCGACTTCACGAACATCTACTTCTACACGGTGCTGTTCCACGCCCTGCGCGCCTCGAACAACATCGCGATCGAGACGGGGGAGACCTTCGACGGTTTCCGCGACTCGAAGTACGCGTCGGGTGAGTTCTTCGACAAGTACACCGACCAGGTCTGGACGCCGGCCACCCCGCGCGTCGCGTCGCTGTTCGACAACGCGAACATCACCATCCCGACGCAGGACGACTGGAAGGCGCTGAAGGCGTCCATCCAGGAGCACGGCATCTACAACCAGAACCTGCAGGCCGTCCCGCCGACCGGTTCGATCTCGTACATCAACCACTCGACGTCGTCGATCCACCCGATCGCGTCGAAGATCGAGATCCGCAAGGAAGGCAAGCTCGGCCGCGTCTACTACCCGGCGCCGTTCATGACGAACGACAACCTGGACTACTACCAGGACGCGTACGAGATCGGCCCCGAGAAGATCATCGACACCTACGCCGCTGCGACGCAGCACGTCGACCAGGGCCTCTCGCTCACGCTGTTCTTCAAGGACACCGCGACCACGCGCGACATCAACAAGGCCCAGATCTACGCATGGCGCAAGGGCATCAAGACGATCTACTACATCCGTCTGCGCCAGCTCGCCCTCGAGGGCACCGAGGTCGAGGGCTGCGTCAGCTGCATGCTGTAGCACTGTTGCTCTCTTCCTGGAGGCGCGGGGCGGACCCCGCCCCGCGCCTCCAGTCCATCTGATCGTTCCGTCCACCACCACCCGGAAGAAAGCCATGACCCTCACCGACCCGGTCCACGCCACGGGCAAGTCCATCCCGCTGATCAGCGCGGTCAGTGCCATCAACTGGAACCGCATCCAGGACGACAAGGACGTCGAGGTCTGGAACCGGCTGGTCAACAACTTCTGGCTGCCCGAGAAGGTGCCGCTGTCGAACGACGTGCAGTCGTGGAACACGCTCACGCCGGAGGAGCAGCAGCTCACCATGCGGGTCTTCACCGGCCTGACGCTGCTCGACACCATCCAGGGCACCGTCGGCGCGATCAGTCTGATCCCCGACGCGATCACCCCGCACGAAGAGGCCGTCTACACGAACATCGCGTTCATGGAATCGGTGCACGCGAAGAGCTACTCGTCGATCTTCTCGACGCTCGCCTCGACGCCCGAGATCGACGACGCCTTCCGCTGGTCCACCGAGAACGTGAACCTGCAGAAGAAGGCCCAGATCGTCCTCGACTACTACACCGGCGACGACCCCCTGAAGCGCAAGGTCGCCTCGACGCTGCTCGAGTCGTTCCTGTTCTACTCCGGCTTCTACCTGCCGATGTACTGGTCCTCGCGCGCGAAGCTCACCAACACCGCTGACCTGATCCGCCTGATCATCCGCGACGAAGCCGTCCACGGGTACTACATCGGGTACAAGTTCCAGAAGGGTCTCGAGGGCGCTTCCGAGGAGCGCAAGCAGGAGATCAAGGACTACACGTTCAACCTGCTGTTCGAGCTCTACGAGAACGAGGTGCAGTACACGCAGGACCTCTACGACGGTGTCGGGCTGACCGAGGACGTCAAGAAGTTCCTGCACTACAACGCCAACAAGGCGCTGATGAACCTGGGCTACGAGCCGATGTTCCCCAAGGAGACGACGGACGTGAACCCGGCGATCCTGTCGGCGCTGTCGCCGAACGCGGACGAGAACCACGACTTCTTCTCGGGGTCGGGTTCGTCGTACGTCATCGGCAAGGCGGTCGTGACGGAGGACGAGGACTGGGACTTCTGATCCCGGTGTGACTCATGGGGACGCCCTGCTGGCTTCGGCCGGCGGGGCGTCCCCGTGTCTCGCCGCGGCGGTGGCCGCCGATCAGAATGGGATGATCCTGGTGTCGCTACGCACCGGACCGACTGAGAGCCGTGTGCCGCGAACCCGCCTGTCGGCCGGGACGCGACGACGGACCTCTTCGACGTACCGGCCGATCTGGGCTCGGTCCTCGTGTCGGACGTCCTCCGTCTCTCGGGTCGAACGCATCTTGAGGTCCACGACCTCGACGTCCCCGCGCTCGCGCCACACCACGAGGTCGGCTCTCATCCGCGTGAGCTCGTCGCCGGTCGGTCGGAAGAACCCGTCCACCGCGAAGAGCGGCACCTCCGACTATGCACACACCACGCCGTCGCCGCGGATGCTCCTGCTCCGCACGACGTTCGACACGGCCCGCGCGGCGTTCGCGACCAGCGGGTCGAGCCGCCGAAGGAGCTCACGTCGAGCGGGCACGCGGAGCGATTCCCACGATGGCTCGAAGGAGCCCGTGTCCCATGGTCCCTCCAAGTTGACGGCGGCCAGGGCGTCGTCGCGGTGTTCGTCGGAGGCCTTCGCGATCAGTGGTTCGATCCGGCGCTTCAGCACGCCGAGCGCGGCGGTGGCCCGTTCGGCCAGGAACTCGGCGCCCTCGAAGGCGGCCAACCGATCGGCGGTGACCGGGCGCAGCATGGGCCAGAGCACCGCCCGGTGCACGATCGTGCCGACGAGCATGGCGACGGTCGACCGCTCCGTGTCGTTCATCAGCCACGGCGGAAGCTGGTCGGTGGGCAAACTCGCCCGACTCGATCGCGCACGGCTCGCGCGCTGCTTGGGCGGATGTTGCAGCTGCCGAGACGCACCGCCTACACATGCGTCGGTAGCCGTCTGCTGCAGAGGTGTGCTCGTCGAACTCCGAGAGCGGCAGCACCCGCTCGCAGTCCCGGCACCGCTTGGGTGCGTGGGCACCGAAGTGCTCCGAGCGCCGCACGTCCTGGTCACACACCCCACAGTGGGTCAGACGGTCCCCGGTGATCACGACGCCAGCGTAACGAGACGAGTCCGCTGGCCCTCGCGAAGGCGGCCGGCGAGGTTGAGTCCGACGCCGAGGCACTCGGCCCCTACCTCTGCGCCGTCATCGAAGGAATGAAGGCGATGGGACGCGTCGGTCTCTCACGAGCGGCGCTCCTGCAGGTGGGGATCGCGAGCCTCGCGGCCCTGCCGATCGCGCCGCTGGGTGCAGAGCACCTCGGGACCGCGGACGGTCCCTGGGACTGAACGTCGCCGGGTACCAGGGTGACGACGCGAGCGACGAGGCGGGTCCCAGCCGTGCCTCCAGTCCGGGTCTGAAGGCGCGCACCCCGCGGGCGCGACGGCACCCGCCCGTCACGCCGTTGCGTGGTGGACCGCTGCGACGATCGAACCGTACAGCGCGAAGGCGGCGATCCCGCCCGGGAACATCGCGATGATGGCCACGGGTACTGCCCACACCTGATGGACCCACGGGTGACCGCCCGGCTTCGTGTACGTCATCGCGGCGAACGAGGACGCGGACACGAGCACCGCCCACGCTGCCGTCATGCAGACGATCGCAATGGAGTGCCACCCGCGGCCGAGCAAGGGGTAGGCGAGCGGGAGGAAGAACATCGCCGGTGCGACGATGAACCCGATCCGCGCCACGATGCGGAAGGCCTTCCGGCGGCTGTTGATCTCGGCGATGGTGCGTTGGTCGTCCACCTCCGGTTCGGGCCAGGAGCCGAACGGGAGGCCTGCGCGCGTGTTCTGGTCGTTCACTGTGGCGGCCTCGGTCGGCACTGTCGGCTGGAGAGGGCGACGAAGGCGCCGGAGGCGAGGAGCTCTCCGGCGCAGCGGACCGCGCCGACCACACCGACGACGGAGGCGCGGGCGAGGACCCGGAGTCGCACCAAGGCCGTGACGACGCTCGTGAGGGCGGTGTGCAACGCGATGGACAGCACCACGCTGACGTTGATCGTGGGTGGTCCGAACACCGCGAGCCCCGCGGGCTGCCGAGTCGTGGATCGCGCCTGGATGTCAGCGATCATCTGTTCCCCCTTCGTGTCCCCTGGAGTCACGGTACCGCCGTCAGCGGGACGGGCGCCCGTATCTTGTCAGTTGGCCGCACTCTCGCCCGCGTCAGCGGCTGCGCTCCCACGACGACAACGCCGTCCAGTCCTGCGGGTCGAAGGTGAAGGAACTCCCCATCGCGGGCTGGTCCAGCGCGCGGCTGATGCGCTCGCGTCGGAGGCTCGCCAGCAGGAGCGCGCCGACCCCGCCGTGGGCGATGAACGCGATGCCGCGCTCTGGCGTCTGCGCCGCGATCCGTCGGACTGCGCGCTCGACACGGTCCTGTGCGTCCGCGGCCCGTTCCCAGCCACGGACGGATCGCTGCGGCTCTGCGAAGAACGCGTCGACCGTGGGCTCGAAGTCGCTCGGCTCGAGGTAGCCGGTCGCGCTCCGATCCAACTCGCCGAGGTCCTCGTCGACCTCGACCTCCGTACCCCATCGTCCGGCGATGATCGCCGCGGTGTCCAGGGCCTTCCGCTCGCTGCTGCTGACGATGCGGAGGGGCTGGGGGAGGAGTGAGGGGATGCGTGCGGCACGGGCTCGTCCGACCGACGACAGACCCCAGTCCTGGATCCGGACGGCCGGGTCGACGATCACCTCGGGATGGGACACCCACGCGCACAGCATCGATCGACCGTACCGGCGTCGCCGGTGGGCACGGCCGTCCCCCTGGGCGCGTCCTCACCCGCACTCACCGGCGGAGTACGGCTGTGACGGCGTCGCTGATGGTGGTCCCCGGATGGTCTTCGCGGTACCGGCGGACTGCCCTCGGGTCGACGTCGGCGGCCGTTCCCGACGCCGGAGGGGGCGTTCCGAAGACGCCAGGGCCGGAGGCCGTGAACCGGAGGGTGGCGAGTGCGAGCATGCCTGCAGGCATGACACCGAACAGTGCCAAGGCGCCCGCTGTGGCTGCAAGGCCTCCGAGCCCGACGAGGGCACGCGTCCGCGGTGTCACGAGGAGGCCAGGCCCGTCACGGGAGCCGCTGTGCGCGTCGGTCTGTTCATGACTCGGGCAAGGCTCGGCGCACGGCGCGGTGGGCGGCCGGGACGGACAGGAGTGCACCGGCGACGAGGAGACCCGCGGCCACCAGTACGGCGACCGGAGTGTCGAGTGGTGCGGCAGCGATGCTGACCGTGCACCACGTCGCCGTGGCGATCCCCGAGATGATGGTCGGACGCAGGGCTGCGCGATGGCCGACCTGCCACGCCTCGTCGCTGGACAGCGTGACTGACGTCCGGACGCCGGCGATGCTGTTCCGCGGCAACGATCCGGTGGCAGCCCTCCAGGTCAACCAGGTGACGAGGGCGGCTGCGCCGACCTCGAGTGCCATCGCGAACACCATCGCTCCGTCCATGCCGACGACGGTAGTGTCTCAGGAGAAGAACGGCAATGTTTCAGTAGGGCGTCCGGGAGCATGAGTGGAGGATGTCCTCATGCCGGCGCTGATCACACCGGGGGCGTGGTGCCAGCGCCCTCGGTGTCGTCGGCGCCCGCCGGACCGGTACCGGCCTGGTCGAGGTTCTCGTGCGGGTCGCCCATGTCACCGACGGCCTTGCCAGCGGGAGGGAGCCCGAAGTGCTTGCGGACGGCGTTCGCCTCGGTGCTGGAAAGAGTGTTGCCGGCCCCGGGGGAGGGTGCGTCCTTGATCGCGCTCTTCGTGTAGCCGACGTGCAGGTCCTCACCGTCGAACGTGGCGTCCTCGACCGGGACGAGCACGGTGTGGCCCCCGAGGATCCCCGTCGCGACGCTGACGAACGCAGCGCTGCCGTCCTCGTCGGAGGGGAACACCTGTGCGACCTTGCCGACTGATGCGCCGTCGCGGTCTCGGACGGTCGCGTTCTCCACTTCGTGGATCTTGGCCTTGGTGATCATGCCTGTAGTCAACGCCCTCGGCCCGATGCGGGTGCATCAGTCTGCGCGTCCTCGTGACCGGCCCGTCCCTCGAGCGCCGCTCGGCGTACCGCGCCGTGGGCAACAGGAATGGAGAGGAGTGCGCTGCCCACGAGGATGACCGACACGACGATCACCGACGCGGGGGTGCGGAGCGCGGGCACGACGATGCACACTGCGCACCAGAGGGCGGTGATCACGCCCGAGATCAGCGTCGGCGGCAGCGCCGCTCGGTGCCCGGTGCGCCAGGCTTCGTCGCTGGACATCGTGACCCGCGTCCGGATGAGGTCGTTCCGGTCCAGCTGCCCGTTCGTGGCTCGCCACGTCACCCGAATCACGAGGACCGCTCTGCCGATCTCGAGGGCGAGCGTGCACACCATTGCTCCGGGATGGCGACGACCCTATCGTCGGGGACATGAACGGCAATGTTCCAGGTGGTCAGTGGCGAGCGAGCCTCCGGACCGGCGGCGATTGGCGAACCGGTCGCGAGCCCGCCGGACGGTACGCCGAGGCGTCGTTGCTCGAGTGGGGGAGCATCACGAAGGGCCTCGTCGGGACGACGGCTGCGGTCACGCTCGAGCTCGGACGGCCGGTCGCGTCGTACCTACCCGGCGTGCCCGACGGTGAGATGACGGTCGGTGACCTCATCCACCACACCTCCGGGCTGTCCCGCGTACCGCCGACGATCCGTGACAGCCTCTTCCGTGACCCGTACCGACCGGCCGTCGGGGTGCCGCTGGACCTGGCGACCGCGGTGCCGGTGACGCCCAGGGGGCAGTACGTGTACTCGAACCTCGGGTACGCGCTCCTCGGGGCGGTCCTCGACGCGGTGCACGGGAACTGGTTCGACGCCGTGGAGGAGCAGGTCCTGCGGCCGGCGGGCATCGGTTCCGCGACACTGGTGCCGGCTGCATCGAAGCGCATCATGCCGAGCTTCCTCGGTCGCGCGATCCGACCGTGGGCTCTAGGTGCGTCCTCGTTCGCGGCGGCCGGTGGGGTCTGGTCGACCTTCGACGACCTCTGCCGCTACGCCGACTGGGCGCTGGAACCGGGTGCACCGCCCTCCCGCACGATCAGCTGGCAGCGCGACGAGGGCTCCCGCTGGATCAACGGCGAAGTCCGAGCCGCAGGGGCGGTGATCGCCCGGGCAGCGGGTGTGACCGCCGTGGTCCATGCGCTGGCGAAGGCTCCGTACGCGGCCGATGCGATCGCGGCGGCGCTCGTCCAGCGGGAGACGCTCCGCGCCCGAGACGCATGACCCCGATCAACGCGACCGACCCACAGAAGTCGAGGCAGCTGGACGGACGGGACCGTCGGTCAATGAGTAGTGTCGGGAACCAGCTTGCGAGCCACACGGGGGTGTGCGTGACGATGGTGTTCGATGACGGGGCAAGCGATGCCCCCATCGCTGCTGCAGACGGGGCTTCCGGGGACCTGCGAATGCATACCTCCCGACTGCGACCGCGCGGCGCGATCGTGACCGTGCTCGCGGCCGTGGTGCTCGCGACGACCGGATGCGCCTCGGGCGGCGCAGGCGGAGGAGGCGACGTGCCCGGACCGGACGCGCGAGACGCGGCAGGCACGACACGGGCGCAGGGAGCTGATCTCTCGCTGCAGGACGAGTTCGAGCTGGCTGGCGAGCGCTACGAACACGGGCAGGCCGTGCTCGCAGCTGCACAACGACAGATCTCGGACGGCACGTGGTACTGGAACGGCGGGGACGTCCGTCCTCTGCCCGCAGCCGACGACGCGTTCGGCAAGGCGCCGGAGGGTGCAACCGGAGAGAACTCCTACGCGTTCCGAGCCGTACGGACCATCGAACCGGAGGGTGCGACCGGCGCGGCGGAGGACCTCGAGCCGATGCAGCGCTACTTCGACGAAGAAGGGTGGCGCTGGAGCAGCGCGAAGGTCGGTACGGATCACGAGGTTCTGGCCGACACCGGCGACGGATGGTGGGTGACCTGGAACGTGCGGCCGAACGGGCAGTACTCGCTCGGGGTGTACAGCGAGGCGTTCTGGGCGCACGATGCTCCGGAGTTCATCAAGGCGATTGCACTGCGCGACCCCGCCGACTTCCCCGATGAATCCGAGCCGGGTGTCTCGGAGCCGTTGCCGAAGTGGAGCGACCCTGTCCGGCAGCGCTGATCTCCGGACGAGGGTGCGCCTCGCAGACGCCGACCGGTCTGCGAGGCGCTCCGGCGTGCAACACACTCGCTTACGGCCCGCCATCACCGTTCGAGCGACCGCAGCCGCACTGCTCACCGCCACCGTCCTCGCCGGCTGCAGCGCCGGGGTCGGGAAGAGCCCAGAGCAGGCAAGGGGATCCGTCGTCGAGTTCGTCGAGGGATCGACTGACGTCGTGGGAGACGGCTGGGAGGTCGGTGAGGGCCCCGGGCTCGGGAAATGCGGTTTCGGCCTGGGGCAGGGGGGCGTGCAGTACGTCTACGCGAAAGTCCGCTCTGCAAGCGCCGACCCGAAGGCCGACGTCGAGGCGGTGGAGCAGCACTGGAAGGAACTCGGGGTCGCGACCGAGCGGTACCAGACCGGCGGCGAGGACCCGATCCTCGGCGTGCGGGGTCGGGGCGGGCCGGTGGAGTCGTCCGACTTCCGCGCTGATTCCCGTGGCTACACGATCGACGGCAGCTCGCTGTGCGTCGCGGGAGACTTCGACAAGATGAGCCTCGACGGCCAGAACTGACAGACGTGACTCGCCTGCCGTAACCGAGCCGCGCCTCCAGTCCGGGCTGAGGCCCGGCCACCTGCCAGACGCGGCACGACGAACGGCCCGCTCAGTTGCTGAAGCGAGCCGTCCGGAGGAGCCGCGCCGCTACCGCGCAGCTGGTACCGCGACGTTCGCCAACTCGGCCCGCACGATGTCCGCACCAGCGGACAGCGCGCTGAGCTTCCCGAGCGCCGCCCCCCGCGCCAGCGGTGCCATGCCGCAGTTCGTGCTCGGGATGAGCTTGTCGGCGTCGACGTGCTCGAGCGCCCGGCGCAGGACCTCCGCGACCTCCTCCGGCGTCTCGACGGTCTCGGTCGCGACGTCGATCGCGCCGAGCATGACCTTCTTGCCGCGGATGAGCTCGACGAGCTCGAGCGGGACGTGGGAGTGGATGCACTCGAGGGAGACGATGTCGATCGAGGACTGCTGCAGGAGCGGTAAGGACTGTTCGTACTGCCGCCACTCGGCGCCGAGGGTCTCCTTCCACTTGTTGTTCGCCTCGATGCCGTAGCCGTAACAGATGTGCACGGCAGTCTCCGCGCGAAGGCCCTCGGCAGCGCGCTCGAGCGCGGCGACGCCCCAGTCCTGCACCTCGTCGTGGAACACGGTGAACGCGGGCTCGTCGAACTGGATGACGTCGACGCCGGCGTCCTGCAGCTCGAGTGCCTCCTGGTTGAGGATCGTGGCGAACTCCCACGCCAGCTTCTCGCGGCTCTTGTAGTGCTGGTCGGAGAGGGTGTCGATCATGGTCATCGGGCCGGGGAGCGCCCACTTGATCGGCCGGTCGGTCTGGGCACGGAGGAACCTTGCGTCCTCGACGAACACCGACTCCGGGCGGCTCACCGCACCGACGACCGTGGGCACGGCGGCGTCGTAGCGGTCGCGGATGCGCACGGTCTCCTTGCGCTCCTGGTCGATGCCGTCGAGGTGCTCGATGAACGTCGTGACGAAGTGCTGCCGGGTCTGCTCGCCGTCGCTGACGATGTCGATGCCGTTGCGCTCCTGCTCGTGGACGGCGGAGCGGAGGGCGTCCTGCTTGCCCTCGACCAGCGTGTCTCCCTCGAGCAGCCATGGGGACCAGAGGCGCTCGGGCTCGGCGAGCCAGGAGGGCTTCGGCAGGCTGCCGACGATCGAGGTGGGGAGGAGGGTGCTCATGCGCGTGGAGGTCCAGTCGGTCAGTGGGAGAGGGTGGAAACGGCGGAACGGCCGGCGGCCCAGCGCTCGAGGAGCGCGCGGTGCGGCTGCACGAGGTGCTCCTCGGTGTAGCGGCCCTGCGTGACGCCGAGGCGGCTGCGCTCCTCGCGGTCGTAGGCGATGCCGGTCGAGGTCCAGTCCGTCTGCTCGAGGCTCGGCCGGAACGTGCTCGGGGCGACGGTGTCCGCGTTGTAGATCTCCGGCCGGTAGATCTTCTGGAACGTCTCCATGGTGGCGATCGTGCCGACGAGCTGGAGGTCCGAGTAGTCGCCGGTGAGGTCGCCGCGCGTGTAGAACGCGAGCGGGGCCTTCGCGCCCGGAGGCATGAAGTACCGGACCTGCATGCCCATCTTCCCGAAGTAGTCGTCGGTGAGCGAGGAGTGCTCGTGCTCGTACTCGGCACCGAGGACCGGGTGGACGGTCGACGTCTGCCGGTACGTCTGGCTCGTGGAGACGCTGATGCAGACGACGGGCTCTGCGCTGAAGTGGTCCTCGAACGCGGAAGACGCCAGGAAGCGCTGGAAGAGCTGCCCGTGTAGCTGCCCGAAGTCATCGGGCAGCGAGGGCGCCGACGGCAGCAGCACCGCGAAGTCGTAGTCGCGCAGGTACGACGAGAAGTTGTTGCCGAGGATGCCCTGGTGGCGCTCGCCGGTGTGCTGGTCGACGATCGTGACGTCGAGCACCTCGATCAGGGGGAACTGCTCGGCGACGCCCGCGTCCTCGAAGTGCAGGGTGACCGAGACGATGTCGAGTTCGACGCGGTAGCGGTCGGTCTCCGGAGAACCGGCGAGGTCGTTGCACCGCGCGTCGATGAGGGCGAGCACGTTGCGGAGGTTCTGCTGACGGTGCTCGCCGCGGGCCAGGTTGGCGAAGTTCGTGGTCAGCCGTGAGCTGTCCGACGGCTTGTAGTCCTCGTCGAACCGGGTCCTCGTGATGCTGAAGGTGGGCTCGTTCGCCATGTTCTGCCATCCGTACGCTGTGGGGCCCGGGGGCACTGGGGAAGGGGTCCCTCGATCATGACGGGAGGCGCGGGCCATCAGGTAATACCGAGACGCTATGCGGCGGTATAGCCTGCGCCTATGGCACGGGTCCCGAACGACATCACCCTGCAGCAGCTGCGGTACTTCATCGAGGTCGCGTCCGAGGGGGCGATCAGCGCCGCCGCCGACCTGCTCTACATCTCCCAGCCGACCCTGTCGGCTGCGATGAAGGACCTCGAGACACGGATCGGCCGCCCGCTCTTCACCCGCTCCGCCCGCGGGGTCGTCCTCACCGTCGACGGCGTCGAGTTCCTCGGCTACGCCCGACAGGTCGTCGAGCAGGTCTCCCTGCTCGAACAGCGCTACGTCGGCCGACAAGCGTCGCGCCGCCTGCTCGGGGTCTCGGCGCAGCACTACTCGTTCGCGGTGGAGGCCTTCGTCCGCATGGTCGAAGGGGCCGCAGCCGACGAGTACGAGTTCTCCCTCCGCGAGACCCGCACGTGGGACATCATCGAGGACGTCCGCACGCTCCGGAGCGAGGTGGGCATCCTCTACCGGAACGATTTCAACCGCCAGGTGCTCGGGAAGCTCATGCGGGACGCCGGAGTCGTGTTCACACCGCTGTTCGTCGCCCAGCCGCACATCTTCGTGGCGAAGCGGAACCCGATCGCCTCGAAGGCCCGGGCGACCCTCGCCGACCTCGAGGACCTGCCGCGGCTGACGTTCGACCAGGGCGCGAACAACTCCTTCTACCTGGCGGAGGAGATCCTGTCGACGATGTCGAGCAAGCGGGAGATCCGGGTGTCGGACCGGGCGACGATCTTCAACCTCATGATCGGCCTCGGCGGGTACACGATCTCGACGGGGCTCATCAGCGACGACCTCGACCCCGAGATCGTCGCCATCCCCCTGGACGTCGACGAACGCATCGAGATCGGGTGGATCGCGCACGCCTCGGTGCCGCTCACGGTGCAGGCGCAGGCGTACCTGGACGAGTTGCGGGCCGTGGTCGTCGGCTACGGTGTCGAGCCGCTCGGGTAGGCCGGAGCCACCGGGTCGCCCGCCAGAGCGGCCGAGGCGTCAGACTCGCGCTTCCGTCCGCCGCGGCTTCAACCGCTCCGGAGCATCGGTCGCCGGCACCCACTCGCACGTGAACGTGCCGCGGTAGCCGAAGAGGAAGCCGAAGACCCGGTTGTGTACCTCGAGGTCGACGTGGAAGGCCTCGTCGTCCTCCGACCACCACTCGTGCAGGGTCGCACGACCGCTGAACAGCATCGGGAAGCGGAACGAGACGGGCCCCTCGTGGAACCGCTGCGCGTCGGACGTCAACACGAGCCCGCCGCGATCGTCCACCCGCAGATCGAGGTCCACCGCGAGGTGCTGGTGCGTCCCGAGGTAGTCGAGGACCCGGCCCTCCGACAGCACCATCGTCGCGTCGAACCGCGCCGGTCGTCCGGGACGGGTCGCGTAGGTGCGGACGAACGTCACCGTCTCGCGGCCGAGGGCGTCCCGGTACGGGTAGTTCTCGATCGTGAACGGCACGTCCGTGCCGAGGTCGGGTACGAGGATGTTCCGCAGCCGCCCGATCTGGAGGAACGGCACCGTCCACCACGGCCCGCGGCGGATGGTCATCCTGCCGCGGCCCACGCACGCCTCCGCAGCGTCGAGGCCGACGCCGAAGCGGCGCTGCATCATCGGGTGCAGGCGACGGAAGTCCGCGCCCAACGCTTCCTCGAAGACGGACGTCATCACGGGCCTCCCGGCTCGGGCAGTGCCGCCACGGTGGGCGGCGCATCCTGCAGGTGGTCGTCGCGTCGGCTGCCGCCGACGGGCGCGCGGAGCGTCCTGGAGGCCCGTGGCCGGTCTGGTCGCCAGACCTGCAGGACGCTCGTGAGCGGCCAGGCCTCCGGTTCGGGGCCGCCCTCGAGCCAGATGCGGAGGCGGTCGAAGCTCCAGGCGGTCGCCCAACCGAGGAGGGGCCGCACGAGGACGTCGAGGACGCCCCACCCGGAGTCGTAGTCGTACCCGGTGAGGAAGCGCGTCCGGCCGTCCGCGGTGGGGACGTACCGCCAGTAGCCCCGGCCGGAGCGGATCGGGGAGAGGCGGTCGACGGTCGCGAAACGGAGGGCGGACGTGCGCGAGCCGTCGGGTCGGCGGCGCTCGCCGAGGCTGACGCCGGTGCCGTGCACATCATGCAGAGCGGACTCGCGGACGTAGGTGAACCGCGTCACGCCCTCGTGGTCGGCGGGCTCGGGCAGGATCTCCGAGAAGCGGACGTCCCACCGGACGTGCTGCTCCGGGTCCTGCGTGGCGTCCCAGACCCGCTCGAGTGGCGCGTCGATGACTGTCTCGACGTAGATGCCCCGACTCCCCACGTGCGGAGCGTAGCGCGATGGAAGCGGCTGAGGCAGCCCCTGCAGCGTCGGTCTCGCCGGCACAGGAACCTCTCGACGCGGTCGCTGATCGGCAGTCGCCGGTGCTGGTACCGGTTGTCGGACGAAGAAATGACCGTCTGCGAGGTTGGAGTCAGCGGTACACGGCCGAGTGGGTCGGAGACGTCTCCGCTGACGCAGGCATGCATCGTGACCTTGACAAGTGACCAGATACTAATATGTTAGCGGCATGAGACGTATTCCGGACTTGCTCACCTGGGAACCGCTGCTGTGGTCGTCGGGGCTCTCAGCACGGGTGTGACGGCACTTGTAGCGCCTTCCGTTCACGATGCTCCCGCTGTTGCTTCGAAGACTGCTCCGGCCTGGTCGGAAACAGAAGTGCTCGAGGGGCTGCTCTTCATGCAGGGCGACTTCGGCGAGGACTTGCTTCGCGCTGGGGCGCTCGGGCCGCTCTCGACTGAGCAGTCCTCTGCCCTTCGGGAAGCCTTGGCCGACCCCGATGCCGCCGCGGTCGCTCATTCTGTCGTCTCGGAGTTGGAGCAACGGGTGCCAGGGCAGACGGCGGCCCTGATGAGAAACTTGCAAGCGAGTGATCCGATCGCTGTTCAGGCGGCGATGTCGGAGCTCGGAGCGGAAGTGCCACGCACGCCGACGTTGCAGCGGCTGCGGGCGCATGCCTCACCCTCCGCGTCGACGTACGTACCCGGTGAGATCGGAACAGATTGCGGCGTGCTGGTCTGGGTGGTCGCTGGCGCGGTGCTCGTGGTCACGGTCGCGGCTGTGGGCGTCGGCGTCCTGGCACTCGCGTCGACTGTGGCCGTGGGGTCGACGAAGATCGCCGGCGAGAACGCGATCCGACGAGCCACAGGATCGACCGGGCGGGCTCTCGAAGCTCTGCTGACCGCCAAGGCGATCGAAGCGTTCCGTGGCCGGTGAACGAGGCCGTAGTTGGAAAGCTTCTCCGGCTGTAACGGTCTGTGGTCTCTTGCTCGCGGTTGTGTTCGTGAGCTACTCACTGGCCGATCGGCTTGGCGGGACCGCTGCGGTGCAGTTGCCCGGACAGGGGGACGTCGGAGCGGTGCTCTCCCGGGTCGCTCCGCAGGGATGGGCCTTCTTCACGAAACCCGCTCGCTCCGCGACCCCGACCGCGTACGTCCAGCATGGCGGCCGGTGGATCCAGGTCGCGGGACTCTCGAACGCGCAATTCCGCTTCCTCGGCGGCCTGAGCCGGGAGGGGCGTCGGCAAGGGGTGGAGATGGCGTCCGTCCTCGCCGGGATCCCGAGGGGAGCGTGGCGGAGGTGCCACGGCGGGGACGTTGCGCGTTGTGTGAGCGATCAGCGACGGCGCTTCGTCGTGAACCCGCTTCCGCATCCCACGCTCTGCGGCGACGTTCTTCTGGCAGCGACGAAGCCGACTCCCTGGGAGTGGCGGCATCTGTCTCGCGACCGCACCTACGTCGGTGAGGCGATCGCGCTCGAGGTGAGTTGCCGGAATGGCTGATCGCGGCGGGTCGATGATCGCGTACCCGTGGGGAGCGGGGCTCGGTGTTGCCCGGAGTGTGCTCTACGCCGGCATGGCTCTGACTCTGCTGACGAATCCTGCATGGGTTCTGTTCACGACCAGCGCTGTTCAGCAGGAGGCACCGCTCTGCGACGCGTACAACGGCTGGGCGTTCTTCTGCCTCCTCGGTCAACACCTCGATACCGCGCGCATACTGGCCGGGTCAGTCCTGCTGGTCTTCGCCAGCGGAGCCCTTCCCTGGCTCACGGCCCTACCCGCCGCCTACCTCATCCTCAGCGCCAGCGTGACGATGACGTTGGGTGATGGTGGTGACCAGCTGTACGGGATCCTCGGTCTTCTGCTGATCCCGCTCAGCTGC
Organism: Curtobacterium sp. MCBD17_032; assembly: GCF_003234855.1. GTDB lineage: Bacteria > Actinomycetota > Actinomycetes > Actinomycetales > Microbacteriaceae > Curtobacterium. The sequence continues at coordinate 24,668 of NZ_QKTO01000014.1, read as the reverse complement.
ACCGATTGGCGCCGAAGCTCGTGGTCGGACCAGACCTCTGATCGGTGCGCTTCAGTACGCGGCAGCTTGGCGTTCGTTGGTTGGGCGCTCGTTCGGGTGCAGATCTTCGTCGTCTATCTCGAGGCGTCCGTCGGGAAGCTCGCGGTACCGGAGTGGGCGAACGGAACTGCCCTCTACTACTGGCTCCGCAGTCCGACCTTCGGGCCGGGACCGCTGCTCGCTCCGATGGTCCAGACAATGACCACCGCACCACTCATCACAGCGCTCGCGACGTTCTCGACCATCGCACTCGAGTTCGCTCTCGCCATAGGACCGCTCTTGACTCCCCGAGTGCGGCGCTTCCTTCTCGTGCTCGGGCTGATCCTCCACGGTGCCATCGCGATCTTCATGGGCATCACCTCGTTCTCACTGGTGATGGCGGCCGCGCTCCTCCTGCATCTGACTCCTGTGAACGCCACCTACGACGAGATCTTCCCGAGAAAGCGAGACTGGTTTGTCACTCGAAAGCACGCCTACCGAGTTACGTGATCAAGTCCCAGCACCGCTGGCTGTGCGCGCACTTGGGAGTGCGGTTGGCGCTCTTGCTGGGGCGATCATCATCACCAATGCGGTCACCGGCTTCGACGCCGAAACCTTCGTTGCCACGCTGGTCGGTCTCCTGGCCGGGCTGTCTGCGGTGTTCGCGCGGATCACGATCACTCTGACCGGCGGCACGATCCGGTTCTCGTTCTTCCCGTTCCTCAGGGTCGCGTACGACCTCGCGCAGGTACGGCGTGCGACCGTCGTGAGGATCGATCCCGTACGCCTCGGCGGTGTGGGGATCCGACGTTCCCGAGGTGCACGCGTGCTCGCGATGTCCGCGGGTCGAGGGGTCCGGGTCGAGACGACCCGTGGCACGATCATCGTGCAGAGCACGATGGCCGAGCGCATCGCTGCGGCGCTGACCTCTGCCGTGTGAAGCCGGTCGCTCTCCGACGGACGGGTCAGGACGTAGCTGCAGGGCAAGCGTGTCGAGTTCCGGTGGGGCGGTCGATGACGCTGGTGCTCTCGCCGGGCCTCGTCGTCGAGGCCCCGAGGGCCGGTGAGCTCGGTCCGGCCTCACTCGGGGACGGGCAGGATCCGCCGCCGTCCGAGGTCGTCCAGCAGCTCCACCAGCCGGTCCGCCGAGTCGTGGCACTCCGTGAACCCTGCCTGCCGGATCTTGATCAGGGACGAGACGTTGTCCCAGGCCGAGTTCAGGATCATGTCCGCGAACCGCCAGTCGACGAGGTCGGCGTACGGGGTGGCGACGAGTCCGTGGCGCTCCACCATGCGCTGCCACAGGTCCTCGCGGGAGGGCATCACCTGCGCGAGCTCCATCGACTGGGGTTCGGCGAGGTCGAGGCCGTGGTGCTCGGCTAGGCGCTCGAACAGGTGGCTCCACCGCACCACGTCGCCGTTCGTGACGTTGAACGCCTCCCCGGCCGCGACGGGGGACGTCCCCGCCCAGTCGGTGGCACGAGCGAGGAGCTCGGCGTCGGTCATCTGGTAGAAGATGCCGTCGTACGTGGTGCGGGCACCGGGGAACCGCAGCGGCAGCCCGAGCTCCTTCGTCATGCTGACGTACGTCCCGATCGCCATGAGCAGGTTCATGGGCGTGCCCTGCGCGTACCCGATCACGGCCTCGGGGCGGAGCACGGTCATCGCGAACCCCCGGGATGCCGCACGCTCCCGGAGCAGGTCCTCCTGGTCGTAGTAGAAGTTCGGGACCATGAGTCGCGGGTCGTCCTCCTTCGCCGGTGTCCTGAACCGGCCGAGGTGTGCGCCGTAGTACTTCATGCCCTGGTAGAGGGTGACGTGGCGGAGCGGTGCGTCGAGCCGATCCAGGGCGTCGAGCGTGTTCTCGAGGAGCGCGACGTTCGGGGCGATCTGCTCGGCGAGGTCGGCGTGCTCCACGTAGGCGGCGAACGCGAGGCGCGTGGTGTCGGCGGCCGGCCGGAGTCCGTCGACCGCTGCGTCCGCGTCGGACAGGTCGACGGGCAGGTGGTCCCAGCCGGACACGGGGTCCTGCGGAGCGCGGCGACTGGCACCGCGGGTGCGGACACCACTGCGGGCGAAGTGCTCCACGACGCTGCGCCCGACGACGCCGCCGGCCCCGACGACGAGGACCGCCTCGCTGCTGTCCGCCGGTGTCCGGGAAGCGGGGGATCCGTCGTCCATGGTGCTGCTCCTGTCGGATGGCGATCGCGGCGCAGCTGCTGCCACGCCGGTGCCGATCCTGCCCCGCCGAGCCCGGCCTGGACTCAGGAACCGCAGGACGAGACGGCCTCCGTGGTCGGCGGGCGGTTCCGCTCGGGAGCGAGCTCCACCTCGCTCCCGTGCGAGGAGCGCGTGGCCGTTCAACGTGGTCCACTCGCCCTCGAACCAGTCGGCGTCGACCTGCCTGGACTCCTGCCGGAACCCGGCGCGCGTCAGGAGCCGCCCGACGGCGATGTTGCGTGCGTCACAGAACGCGACGACCCGGCGAGCGCTCGCGTGGTCGAAGCGGTGATTGAGCAACACGCTCAGCGCCTCGGTGGCGATGCCACGGCCCTGCGACGACCGCGCCAGCGTGACGCCGATCTCGAACGTGTCAGGCTGGTCGTCGAGGCGGTGCGCCGCGAGGTCGCCGAGGAGCTGCCCGGACACGCGCTCGCGGACGGCGAGCTGCAGCCAGCAACCCGGAGTGGGGAGCTGCCCGTCCGACTGACCCGCGACCAGTCGCTCGGCGTCCGCCCTGGAGTAGCCGGTGCTCCTGGCATGGCGTCAGGAGAAGAAGACGAACGTCCCGAACCCGATCCACACGAGACCGATGCTCACCAGGGTCGCCAGGCTCGAGATGCTCGTCGCGATGACAGCGGTCACCTGCTCCCGCCACACGCGCAGCGAACTCGCCGAGATGCACAGCGCGACGACGGAGACGGGGAGTGCACTGATCAGCACGGACGCTTGCAGGGTCGCGCTCGCGCGGTCAGCCGCTGTCGGCGGCAGCTGACCGGAGTCGTAGTCGAACTGGGACGGCGGACCGTCCTGGGGGCCGAGCGCGCCCGTGACGACGAGGACGGCACACCATGCGACGACCAGGAGGATCGCGATCAGCGCTCGGCCGTTGACCTGCTCGCGACGGGTCGCTGTCCGTTCCGTCATCGCGCGATCACCGCGTCCGAGGAGTCGATGGCGGCGGTGTCCTCGCCGGCAGGAACATCGCCGTCGACGACCAACGCGCGTCCTCGTGGCGATCCGGCCCGGCGCCAGGTGGCGATCGCTGCGGCGGCTCCGGCAGCGATCGCGATGCCGAGGGAGAGCTGCGGGACGACGCCCGCCATCCACCACGCCATCGCGAGCGCCGACGACCCCGCGCCGAGTACACCGGCCATGGCCGCGTGCGCAGACGTGTGGACCGTGCGGGAGGGCACCCGCTGCAGTGCCCGACCGAGCAGGTGCGTGAACGGCATGGACAGGACGGCGCCGAGCAGGGTCAGCGCGTCGGCGACGACGACGAACACGAGGAACCACCAGACCCAGGAGAGGACGTCGGGCGCGCTGCCACTGCTGATCGAGATGGCGGCACAGACGACGGCCGCGCCGACGGGGACGGTCACGCCGGCCATCCAGAGGAAGCTCCGGCCGATGATGCCGAGTGTGTCGCCGAGGTGCCACGTGTCCATGGCCCTCACTCTGCGGTGTCGCGCCGCCGGACGGGCCGCGGTACGGACGAACGAGACCGAACAGCAACCTCGGCGACACGACGGGGCCGCCGACACGCCGATGGCCGGGGTCCTCGTCAGGATCGACTCGTCCTCGACACTTCCAGGTGAGAGGGGGCATCAGTGGATGACGACACCGAAGCCGACGCAGCACTGGCTCGTCGGCTCGCGGACGGGGACCGCACGGCGCTGGCCGACGCGTTCGACCGGTTCGCGCCGACCCTGACCCGTTACGCGTGGGCCCTGGCCGACAGCCGGCAGGACGTCGAGGAACTCGTGCAGGACACCTTCCTCACGCTCTGGCAGAAAGCTGCCGGACTCGACCTCGCCACGAGCGCGCTGCTGCCGTGGCTGCTCGTGGTGTGCCGCAACCACGCCCGCAACCAAGCACGACGCATCGCGAAGAACCGCGGGGACGAGCTCCCCGAGGACCTCGCAGCGCATCCGGGTGCCGACGAGGCCCGCGAACGCCTCCGCTGGGTCCGCGACGAGATCGCGGCCCTGGCACCCACCGACCGACGCATCTGCGAACTGTGCCTGCTCGAGGGCCACTCCTACGCCGAGGCCGCGCAGGTCCTCGGCCTCAGCGTCGGGGCGGTCACCCAGCGGGTCTCCCGCTCACGCGCACGACTGAAGAAGGCGGTGATGCACGATGAACACTGAGCCCCCCACTGGAGACGACCTGCAGCGGATGCTCGTCTCGATGAAGCAGACCGTCCTCGACCGCGCCGAGGACCGTCGACCGGCACCCCGGCGTCGCGGTCGCCGTGCCGGTATCGCGATCGGCGTGATCGCGCTGCTCGGCCTCGGTGCCACCAGCGGCGGTGTCGCCCTCGGGATGATCCCACAGCCCTTCACGGCGTCGGCCCCGGCGCCCAGCCCCACCGGACCAGCGGCGCCCAGCACACCTGCGGCGGCACCGGTCCAGGAGATCCCAGACCCCGTCCACTCGCCGACACCGACACCGACGCCGACACCGACACCGGCGGCTGCGACGCTGCCGTCGGACTGCACCGGGCTCGTCCCGGCGTCGGAGCGGGACCGGCTCTTCGACGGGACCCCGCTCCAGGACCCGTCGGGTACCGCTCATCTGCGGACCGCCGCTGCCCCGCTCACGACGGCGCTGTCGTGCCTGTGGATGGACCCGAGCGCTGACGTGTCGGGGCTGTCGATCGACGTCGGGACAGGGACGGCCGAGCAGATCAGCGCCTTCGAGACCACCCTCGTCGAGCGGGGGCACGTCTGCTCCGACCGCGGGCCGGCGCGCGTCTGCACGCAGACCCGACAGGCAGCGCCGTACCCCGTCGACACCACGGACACGTGGTACTTCCGGGGCACGACGTGGTTCGAGGTCAGCCAGACGAACTTCCCCACGAACGGCCTGCTCGACGCCGTCGAGCAGCAGATCTGGGGGTAGCGGTCCGGCGACGTCGACCGACACGAGACCGACGACGGGTGGGAAGCGGCCATTGGGGGGCGTTTCCCACCCGTCGTCACATCGGCGGGGCTGAGCGCCTGTTCACGGAGTGCTGTGAACAGCGCCGGGGTGTGGACAGGAAACGTCCTCCCTGCGGACCCCGCACCGTGACGCGCCTACCGTGAGGGCGTCATGACAGCCGAACACCGCAGACCCGCCGAGCCCGATGCGGCTCCGTCCGTCGCCCACCACACGGCGCACCACGCTGCGCCCGCCGATGCCTCGAAGCCCGCGCAGACCGACGACCGCAGCTCCGGCGACCAGCCGGACCCGAACCGCTGGAAGGCGCTCGTCATCTGCCTGCTCGGTGGCGGCATCGTCCTGCTCGACGTCTCGATCGTCAACGTCGCGCTGCAGTCCATCTCGACGGGGCTGCCCGGGACCACACCCGAGGCGGTCCAGTGGATCCTGTCCGGCTACGCACTGTCCTTCGGCCTGCTGCTCGTGCCCGGTGGACGGCTCGGTGACGCGACCGGCCGGCGGCGGATGTTCGTCATCGGGGTCGGCCTGTTCACCCTGGCGAGCGCCCTCTGCGGCTTCGCGCCGAACGGCCTCGTCCTGGTGATCGCCCGTCTGCTGCAGGGCCTGGCCGGCGGTCTGCTCACCCCGCAGGTCACCGCGCTCATCCAGCAGCTGTTCCGCGGCAAGGAACGCGGCACGGCGTTCGGCCTCTTCGGTGCCACCGTGGGCATCGCGACCGCCATCGGCCCGCTCATCGGCGGCCTGCTCATCACGGCCTTCGGCACCGAGAACGGCTGGCGGTTCGTCTTCTTCGTGAACCTGCCCGTCGGACTCGTCACGATCCTCCTGGCCTTCCGGTACCTGCCCGCGCCGAGCGGCGACGAGCGGGGGAAGAAGCACGACTTCGACCCGGTCGGCATCCTGCTCCTCGGCGCCGCCGTGGTCGCCCTGCTGCTGCCGTTCGTGCAGTCACAGGAGTGGAAGGGGAACGCGAAGTGGTGGCTCATCGTCGTCGCCGTCGTGTTCGGCGTGTTGTTCGTCCTGTGGGAGCGGCACTACCAGCGGACGAAGGAGCCCGTGGTCGACCTCCGGCTGTTCCGCCGCCGGTCGTTCTCGCTCGGCGTCGGTCTGGCGACGGTCTACTTCGCCGGCTTCACCCCGCTGTTCTTCGTCCTGACGCTCGCGCTCCAGTCGGGCCTGCACTACTCGGCGCTGATGGCCGGGCTGGCGTCCATCCCGTTCGCCATCGGTTCGGGCATCGCCTCGACCGTCGGCGGCCGTGTCGTGCACCGCTTCGGCCGGCAGCTCATCGTCATCGGCACGGTCCTCGTCCTCATCGGGCTCGGCGCGGTCGTCTGGGTCGTCGGGAACCACTTCGAGTCCGACCTGGGGTGGTGGCTCGTCCTGCCGCTGCTCGTGGCCGGTATCGGGTCCGGGCTCACCATCTCGCCGAACCAGACCCTCACGCTCTCCGAGGTCCCGGTCGAGCAGGGCGGCTCGGCGGGCGGGCTCATCCAGGTCGGCGCCCGCGTCGGCTCCGCGATCGGCATCGCGGCGGTCGGCAGCGTGTTCTACTCCACGCTCGCGAGTTCGCGGGGTGACTACGCGCAGGGTCTGCCGCTCGGGCTCGTGGTGTCACTCGGGTTCGTCGCGGCGGCGTTGGTCGCCGGGATCGTCGACGTGGTCGTCGGGAAGAAGCACGGCACCGAGGCGTCGGTCTGACGCCGCCCGCACTGCACCCGGATCCGGACATCGACGCGCACCGACCGACCACGGCGTTGACTGGCCCGGTCACACGACTGGAGGACACATGAGCAAGACCTGGTTCATCACCGGAGCATCCAAGGGCTTCGGCCGCGAGTGGGCGGAAGCAGCACTCGAACGCGGCGACTCCGTCACCGGAACGGCCCGCGACCTCGACGACGTGCAGGACCTCGTCGACCGGTACCCGGACACGTTCCTCGGGCTGCGGCTCGACGTGACCGACCGGACCGCCGACCGCGACGCCGTCGCCCGTGCCGCGGAGCACTTCGGGTCGCTCGACGTCGTCGTCAACAACGCCGGCTTCGGCCACTTCGGCATGGTCGAGGAGCTCAGCGAGGACGAGCTCCGGGCCCAGCTCGAGACCAACCTGTTCGGCGCCGTGTGGGTCACCCAGGCGGCACTGCCGATCATGCGCGAGCAGGGCTCGGGGCACATCATCCAGGTGTCGAGCATCGGCGGCATCAGCGCGTTCCCGACGGTCGGCGCCTACCACGCGTCGAAGTGGGCACTCGAGGGCCTGTCGCAGTCGCTGGCCCAGGAGGTCGCGGGCTTCGGCATCTCCGTCACCCTCATCGAGCCCGGCGGCTTCTCCACCGACTGGTCCGGCCCGTCCTCGAAGCACAGCGAGGAGAACCCGGCGTACGCCGAGGTCCGCGAGGCCGCGTCGAAGCGCCCCTCGGCGGCCGACCCGGGCAAGCCGGAGGCCACGCGGGCCGCGATCCTCAAGGTCGTCGACGCCGAGCAGCCCCCGCTCCGGGTGTTCTTCGGCAAGGCCCCGCTCGGCATCGCGGAGCGGGACTACGAGTCGCGTCTGGCGACGTGGCGCGAGTGGCAGCCCGTCGCCGAGGAGGCGCACGGCGCCTGACCGGCCCCGGTCCGGACGGGAGGCACGGTGCCAGCTGGCACCGTGCCTCCCGTCCGTCAGGACCCGGCCACGCAGGCCGCCGACCTGAGCCGACACCGGACCGCCGACGCGTAGCGTCCGGGTTCACACGACGGGGCGAACCGGTACGCGATCTGCACCCGGACCCCGCCGCGGACTCGGCCCTGGGCTGCTGTCCGCCCCGTGCGGCCGACCGCCGCGCCAGCGCCACCGACCAGGAAGCGACCCCCATGTCCCAGAACAACACCGTCATCCGCAGCATGCACGACCTCGGCCTCGCCGCCTGGTTCGGTGGCAACCTCATGGGTGCCACCGGCCTGAACGGTGCCGCCGCCGGCGCGAAGGACCCCGTCGAGCGCCTCACCCTGTCGAGCGTCGGCTGGGGCAAGTGGGCACCGGTGCAGCTCGCCGCGCTCGCGGTGCACGGCATCGGCGGCATCGGCCTGATCATCGCGAACCGCGACCGCCTCGGCGTGCAGCAGGGCGCCCGCACGAACACGAGTGTCAAGCTCGTGCTGACCGGCGCTGCCCTCGTCACGACGTTCTGGTCCGCTTCGGTCGGCAAGAAGATGGCCGAGCACGCCCGCGAGGGTGCCGAGGGCACCACCGAGCCGAGCGGCGACGCGTCGGACACCCTGAAGGCCGCGCAGCGCCAGCAGAAGATCCTCCAGTGGGCCACCCCGGCCCTCACCGGCGTGCTCCTCGTCATGGGTGCGCAGCAGGGGGAGCAGCAGCGGTCGAAGGCCGGCATCCTCGACAAGTGGCGTCGCTGACCGGCTCGGTCCGCTGACGGACGGGAGGCGCGGTGCCGGCTGGCACCGCGCCTCCCGTCCGTCGTGCGGTCGACGGCCCGACGCACTCACCGTCCCGGCAGCGCCACCACCCGGTCGTGGTCCCACGGCTCGGTCCACCCGGCCCGGTCGAACAGACCGTCGAGCAACGTCGCGGTGAAGCCCCACACGACGTGTGGGCCGGACGCGGTGTGGACCGTGAAGGCCGGGCTGCGCCACTCCCGGCCGTCGCGGTGGGAGACCGTGACCCCGCGGTTCGCGGGGTCGAGGAGGTCGGCGACCGGTGCGCGGAACACCGCGGCCGACTCCGCCTCGTCCACCACCCGCACCGGTGACGGCGCTCGCCACCACCCGAGCACCGGCGTCACCAGGTGCCGTGAGAACGCCAGCGGCACCGGAGCCGCGGTCCCGAGCACGTCCACGCCCGTGACGTCCAGGCCGGTCTCCTCCCGGGCCTCCCGGAGCGCTGCAGCCACCGCGTCGGTGTCACCGGGGTCGACACGGCCGCCCGGGAAGGCCACCTCGCCCGCGTGGGACCGCAGGGTCGCGGCACGGGCGAGCAGGAGCACGTCCAGGTCCCGTGCGACGTCCCCAGCCCGGGCCGGGCGCTCACTCGGCACCTCGTCGAGCACGCCGAACAGCATGAGCACGGCGGCACGGCGCGGTGACGCTGCCGCGGGCATCCCGGTGACGAGCGGCGCCGCGCCGGGGGCGACGGCCGTCGCGAGTCGGTCGCGCGCGCTCACGGAGTCCTCGGAGCGGTGCGGACGGGCGACGTGCACGGTGTGGTCACCCGGTCAGCCTAGGCAGGGCCGGGGCCACGCATGTCTGCGGTGGTCGGGTGGGCGACCGGCGACGCCGCAGTGTCCGCAGGACGCGCGCCCGCCCGGCCTGCCCAGTGGGTTCCCGTCGAGCGGGGCTTTGCTGGTCCAGCGAAAGGGGCTCCCGATGAAGACCATCCACTACGACAACACCGTGATCCTCACGAGCGACGACGTCGCCGACGCCGTGATCGAGTACGCCGCGGCGCTCTCCGGCGGTGACCGGGCCGACACCGTGGCGGTGCCGTCGGTCGCCGAGGACGGCACCATGACGACGACGAAGATCCTCATCGGCCCGTCGAGCGAGGTCGTCGTCGCCGACGCGGAGGAGGACGAACTCGAGCTCGAGAACGACGAGTTCGTGGCACGGCTGCGCGCCGCTGCCCGCACGTTCGGACACGACACCGTCATCCACGCGGACACCCGGTCGGACCTGACGGCGGGCGACGACGAACCCGGAGCCCCGGCGGAGGCGGCGAAGCCCTGAGCGGGCACGCGGACGGTGGCCGGGACGCCGTCGGCGTGCAGCGCCGGACCCGGCCGTTTCCGGCGCCCTGCTCGGCCGCGGGCGCGCGCACGAGGCGGGTCGGGCCTCCCGGCCGTCAGCCCGCGCTGGCGGCGGCCCGCAGCGTCGCCTCGGCGTCGTCGAGGTAGTCCGCCAGGAGCGCTGCCGCGCCGTCCCGGTCGCCGGCCCGCAGCGCCGCGACGATCGCCTCGTTCCGGTCGACGAAGTCCGCGTGGAACGCCGCCGGGTCGTCGGTGGTGAGGAACGCCAGGCGCATCTCGGCGAGCAGTGCGTCCATGAGCACGTGCAGCCGCTCGCTCGGCACGGCCCGCACGAGCTCGGAGTGGAACCGGATGTCCGCCGTGCCGACCGCGCGCCAGTCACCGGTGGCGGCCGCCGACCGCGCGTCGGACACCGCGGACGCAGCCGCGGCCAGGGCGGGGGACTCCGGGATGCAGGCGCGGATGCCCGCCTCCTCGAGGACGCGTCGGGCGGCGTAGAGGTCCGTGACGTCCGCCACGGACAGGCGGCGCACGAAGACCCCGCGGTTGAAGACGTGCTCGACGAGCCGGTCGCGCGCGAGCAGCCGGAACGCCTCGCGCAGGGTGTTCCGCGAGACGCCGAACTGGTCGCTCAGGCGCTCCTCGGACAGCTGCGTGCCCGGCATGAACGCGCCGTCCGCGATCGAGGACCGCAGCCGTGCCGCGGTGGACTCTGCGCCGCTGACCGTCCGTGCCATGCCCCGATCCTCGCAGAGCACTCGTGTGACCGGCGTGTTACAGATGCCAGCGGGGCCTTGAGATTGTTCAACAATGCACGCCAGACTGGCCCGCATGTTCGTCCTCATCGGCGTCGCCGTCGTGATCATCGGCTTCGCGTTGCGCATCAACGCGCTGCTCGTGGTCACCGTGGCGGGCATCGTCACGGCAGCCATCGGCGGGATCGACCCCGTCGGCATCCTCACCGCGTTCGGCAACGGGTTCGCGTCGAGCCGGAGCGTCACGACGTTCGCGCTCGTGCTGCCCGTCATCGGTCTCATCGAGCGCTACGGGCTCCAGGACCAGGCGAAGCGGCTCATCGCGAAGCTCGACAAGCTCACGACGGGCCGCATCCTCGCCGGGTACCTGGCGGTCCGGCAGGTCACCGCTGCGGTCGGCCTGACGAGCATCGGCGGGCCGGCGCAGACCGTCCGCCCGCTCGTGCACCCGATGGCGGAGGGTGCGGCGACGAAGAAGTACGGCCGCATCGACGAGCGGATGCGCGAGAAGATCAAGGGCTTCTCGGCGTCGTCCGACACCGTCGGGGTGTTCTTCGGCGAGGACGTGTTCGTCGCCGTCGGGTCGATCCTGCTCATCACGACCTTCGTCGACACCACGTACGGTCTCGCGCTCGAACCGATCGACCTGGCGCTGTGGGCGATCCCCACCGGCATCGCGGCGCTCGTCGTGCACGGCATCCGCCTGCTCCTGCTCGACCGGAAGCTCGACAGGATGGCGGCCGACGTCCGTCAGACCGAGGGGGTCGCGGCATGATCACCAGCGAATGGCTCTACTGGCTCATCGGCGCGTTCTTCATCGCCGTCTCCGTGTTCATCGTCACGGACCGCTCCCACGCCAAGCGCCTCGGGAACGCCGCCTTCTGGGGCATCCTCGGGCTGTCGTTCTTCGCCGGCACCTTCGTCGTGTCCGGGGCGGTCCCCGCCTGGGTGCTCGGGATCGCCGTCCTCGTGATGGTGGCGCTCGCCGGCCTCGGCTTCACCGGCACGACGAGCCGCACCCGCGTCGCGAGCGTCCCCGGCGCCGGGGTCGGCTCCGCGACCGGCCCGGCCGAACCGACCGCCGTCACCACCCGCCCGAGCTCGAGCACGAGCGTCCTCGCGACGACGAGCCCGGACGAGCGCGCCGCGTTCGCGCAGCGGTTCGGCAACAAGCTGTTCATCCCCGCCCTCGTGATCCCGGTCGTCGCCGTGCTTGTCGCGACCCTCGGCCCGCTCGTGTCGGTCGGCGGGGAGCAGCTCCTGGCCGAGGGGAGCGCGACCCTGACCGGGCTCGGCATCGGCTCGGTGCTCGCCGTGGTCGTCGCGGTGTTCGTGCTCCGTCCGCCGCGGCTCGACACCCCGGTCCGCGAGGGCGCACGGCTGCTGCAGGCGATCGGCTGGGCGGCGCTCCTGCCGCAGATGCTCTCGACACTCGGCATCGTGTTCACCCAGGCCGGCGTCGGCACGGCGGTCGGCACGATCATCGAGGCGGTCCTGCCGGACGGGTCCCTGTTCGCCGCGGTCGTCGTCTACTGCCTCGGCATGGCCCTGTTCACCGTCATCATGGGCAACGCCTTCGCGGCGTTCCCGATCATGACCGCTGCGATCGGCTGGCCGGTCCTCGTGCAGGGCTTCGATGGCAACCCCGCCGCGATCTTCGCGATCGGCATGCTCGCCGGCTTCTGCGGGACCCTCGTCACCCCGATGGCCGCGAACTTCAACCTCGTGCCCGCCGCCCTGCTCGAGATGCGGGACAAGTACGGGCCGATCAAGGCGCAGCTCCCGACCGCCGGGATCCTGCTCGTCGTCAACATGGGAGTGATGTACCTTGTCGCATTCTGACCCCGGGGCCGTCGGATCCGCGTCCTCGCCGGCGCCGGAGCTGACCCGCGCCGCCTGGGCCGCCGGCTTCGCCGCCGTCGCCCTCGACAACACCACGCGCGAGTACCCGTACGCCGCGCACCACACGACGTCCGGTCCGGAGGACCGCGCGCTCCCCGTCGAGCTGCACCCCGCCTTCGCCACGTCGTACGACTGGCACTCGTCGGTCCACATGCACTGGCTCGCGACCCGCCTGGTCGCGTTCGGCGTTCCCGCCGACCTGGAGGCCCGGATCACCTCGGTCCTGCAGGCCCACCTCTCCGCGGAGCACCTCGCGACCGAGGCCGCGTACCTCCGGGCCACGCCGCACTACGAGCGGCCCTACGGCTGGGCGTGGCTGATGCGGCTCGCCGCCGAGGTCTCTGCCTCCGAGGTGCCGGCGATCCGCGCCCTCGCGCCGGGTTTCGCGCCCGTGGTCGAGGTGCTCGAGGACCTGGTCACCCGCTGGGTCGAGGGTGCCGCGCACCCGGTCCGACACGGCGTCCACTCGAACTCCGCGTTCGGGCTGCTGCTCGTGCTCGAGGGTGCCCGGTCGCTCGGCCGGACCGAGCTCGTCGCCACGGTCGAGCGCACCGCCCGCGAGTGGTTCGGCGCCGACGCCGGGTGGCCGTTCGCGTGGGAGCGGAGCGGGCACGACTTCCTGTCCGCCGGATCGGCCGAGGCGGACCTCATGCGCGCGGTGCTGCCCCCGGCGGAGTTCGTGCCGTGGGCGCGGACGTTCTTCGCGCAGGTGTCGGCCGGAGACGCGATCCTCACCCCGACGACGGTCCGCGACGAGAACGACCCGCAGCAGGTGCACCTCTTCGGGCTCGACCTGTCCCGGGCCGGATCGGCACGTCGGATCGCGGACGTGCTCCTGGCCGCGGGCGGCGACGACACCGCCCTGGCGGACCTGCTCGACGCGGCCGCCGACACGTTGCTCGCGTCCGGTCTCGCGGCGAGCGTCGGCGAAGAGTACTACTCCACCCACTGGCTCGCGAGCTTCGCCTGGGACGCCATGGAGGCCCGGGAGCACGCCGCTCGCTGAAACGCAACGCGCAACGTCGGCGGCGGCACGCACCGGAACTCGGTCACGTGCCGCCGCCGACGTTGCGTTCTGCGGGGGAGCGTCAGTCCAGCGAGATGGTCTGCCCGAAGGTCCGGGTGACGGGCGGGGCGGCGAGCACGGTGCCGAGCGCCTCTGCAGCACCCTCGGGGGTGGCGCGCCACGCGACGTAGGCGTCGTGGTCCGCGACGGTGGCCCAGCGCTCCAGCACCACGAGGCGCGTGGGGTCGGCGTCGTCGACCAGGACCTCGAGGGACTCGTTGCCCGGCTGGACGGCGGTCTGCGCGAGCGTCTCGCGGACCGCTGCGGCCACGTCCTCCGCGGAGACGTCGCTGCGGAGCTGGACCTCGAGGAAGACGGTCTGCGTCATGGAGTGCACCTTTCGTCGATCGGGTCCCGTCGGACGGCAGGACCCGGGGGGTGCAACCCCGTCGGCGGCGCGGGTGTTCCGAGACCGGGGGTTGTCCGGGGGCACCCCATCGACTATCGTTGCATCGAAATTCGATACCATCGACGATCGACAGGGGATGAACCGATGACCGCACCCGTCTACGACCCACCTCGCGGGAGGAACTCCTACCTCGCCTACGTGATCGCCTGTGCCGTCGGCATCGTGGTGGTGGCGGCGCGGTACGCGCTCGACCTGGCCGCGTCCGTCCGGTCCGGGCTCGTGTCCGTCCCCGTGCGCACGGCACCTACGGCCGAGGTCCCGCAGCCACCCGGCGGCGCGACGGTCCGCGCCGACCAGCTGGTGCTGCAGGTCCGGACCGATGACGTGCCCGGTGGCGCGATCGGACTCATCCGCACCGGCGACGCCCTCGAGGTCGTGCTGGTCGCCGCCCTCATCGGCCTCGTCGCCGCCGTGGCGTGGACGATCACGCGCGGGGCACTCTTCGACCGGTCCGCGACCGTGGTCCTCGGCGTCCTGGCGGGGATGGTCGTGGTCGCCGGCTTCGTCCCGTCGTTCGTCCGACGGATGGGGTGGAACTGGGTCGTGTCCGGGCTCGGATGGGACGGTCGCCTGCCCGAGCCCGTGGTCGACCCGCCGTACGTGGCGGTGTACCTGGGACTGCTCCTCGTGATCTGCTTCCGGTTCGCCCTCACCGCCGCACAGCGGATGGTCCGCGACCAGTCCGGACTGGTCTGATGGCGCCGGAAGCCGACGACGGCCACGCGGTCGTGTGTCACCTCGACGACCTCCTGGCCGCACGGGGCATGACCCTGACCGAACTCGCGGACCGTGTCGGGGTGACGGTCGTGAACCTCTCCGTCCTGAAGAACAACCGTGCGCGGGCGATCCGGTTCTCGACGCTCACGCGGATCTGCCACGTGCTCGACTGCCAGCCCGGTGAGGTGTTCTCGGTCCGGAGCACTTGACACCCACCGGCGCCGGACCGCACGGGCGTCGCTGCTCAGTGGACGAGCCGGAAGCGCAGCGCGTCGCCCGGACGGAGCTGCGCCGCACGGTCGACGGACTCCGGCGTCAGGACCGCCACGACCGGGTAACCGCCGGTGACCGGGTGGTCGGCGAGGAACAGCACGGCGAAGCCGGCCGGCGGGACCTGCAGCGAGCCGGTCTCGACGCCCTCGCTGGGGAGCTCGCGGGTGACCGCACGGACGAGGGGGGCGTCTGCGGTGGTGCGGACCCCGACCCGGTCGCTGTCCGGGGTGACGTGGAAGTCCTGTCCGGTCAGGGTGGCTCGCCAGTCCGGCGTGAACCAGTCGTCACGGGGACCGGGCACGACGTCGAGCACCACGGGGTCGCCGGGCCGGGGCAGGAGCGGCGGCGGCACCGCGTCGACCACCGGCCAGGAGCCGACGCCGAGCCCGTCCCCGGCCGTCGCCGTACCGTCCGTGGTCGACGCGGCACCGCGCACGGCGGGCCCGACCGGCAGGACGTCCCCGGCCGACAGCGGTGCGGGACCGAGCTGCGCGAGCGAGTCCCACGACCGACTGCCGAGCACCGGCTCGACCGCGATGCCTCCGCGGACGGCGACGTACGCGCGGAGTCGGCCCTCCGGCAGCCCGACCCGCAGGGTGTCGCCGGGCTCGAGGAGGAGCACCTCGTAGGCGGCCGCACCGCGCACTCGTCCGTCCGCGCGTTCGATCGACACCGGACACGGTGCCCCGGTGACGGCGGCGACCACGTGCGCGTCGGTGCGGAGCGCGACGGAGCCGAGGAGGGCCTCCAGGACGGCAGCGTGCGGACGGTTGCCGACCATCCGGTTCGCCAGTGCGGCCGACCCCCGGTCCGCGGGGCCGGCCGCACCCAGCCCCATGTCGCTCAGTCCGGGGCGGCCGAGGTCCTGTGTCGTCACGCCGTAACCGACCTGCACGACGGTCAGGGCACTCACGACCGTGCCGCCGCGTCGACGAACCGCAACCGGACGCCGGCCGGTGCGAGCGCCGGCGGGGTGCGGTCGAGCGACCACATCGGCACGTCGGTCCGGCCGATGAGCTGCCAGCCGCCGGGGGAGGTCCGCGGGTAGACGGCGCTGAACTCGCCGGCCAGGGCGACGGCGCCGCTCGGGACGGCGGTGCGCGAGGTGTCGCGGCGGGGCAGGTCGAGCGACGGTGCGGTGCCGGTCAGGTAGCTGAAGCCGGGGGCGAAGCCGCAGAAGGCACTCGTCCAGACCTGCCCGGTGTGCCACGCCACGAGGTCGCCGCGGGTCATGCCGGTGAGCGCACCGACGGCGTCGAGGTCGGCGCCGTCGTAGGTGACCGGGACGACGACCGGGTCCCGGTCCGCGTGGTCGTCGGAGGCGTGTACCGACTCGACGTCCGACACGAGGGCACGGAGCCGACCGGCGTCGGTGACCGTCGGGTCGAAGCGGAGGAGGAGGGTCCTGGCGCCGGAGACCACCTCGGTGATCCCGGCCAGCGGGGCCGCAGCGAGGCCGGCGCGGAACGCCACGACGTCGGTGAGGGTGTCGAACGTCGCCAGCAGCGCCGTCGCCCCGGCGACCCGGACGTCGGGCGTCATGCCGCGGCGGCCGTCGAGAACGCCGCGATGTCGACGCCGTGCTCGGTCAGCAGCGTGCGGATCGCCCGTGCCATCGCGACGGCGTCGGGGGAGTCGCCGTGCACGCAGACCGAGTCCGCCGCCACGCGGATCTCGGAACCGTCGACCGCGGTCGCGACCCCCTCGGTGACCATGCGGAGCACGCGGGCCGCGACCTCGTCCGGGTCGTGCAGCACGGAGCCCGGTCGGCTGCGGGACACGAGTGACCCGTCCGGCTCGTAGGCGCGGTCAGCGAAGGCCTCGCTCACCGCGCGGAGCCCGTGGCGTTCCGCGGCGAGCACCAGCTCCGACCCGGGGAGGGCGAGGACCGACAGGGACGGGTCGACGTCGGCGACCGCGCGGACGACCGCCTCGGCCTGCACCGGGTCGGCGCAGGCGGTGTTGTACAGCGCGCCGTGCGGCTTGACGTAGGTGACGACGGTGCCGGCGACACGGGCTGCGGCGCTGAGCGCGCCGAGCTGGTGCACGACCTCGGCGTACAGCTCGTCCGGGGTGACGGCGACGGGGCGGCGGCCGAAGCCGACGAGGTCTCGGTACGCGACGTGTGCGCCGACGGCCACCCCGCGCTCGGCGGCGGCCCGGCAGGTGTCGAGCATGATCGTCGGGTCGCCCGCATGCGCGCCGCAGGCGATGTTCGCGCTGGAGACGACGTCGAGCATCGCGTCGTCGTCGCCCGCGGTCCAAGCACCGAAGCCCTCGCCGAGGTCGCTGTTCAGGTCGATCGTGGGCATCCGGACCTCCTGTCGAGATTGTTCAACAACCTAGCGCGCCCGGTGCCGGCTGTCATCGTCAGGTGTGCGAGGGCAGGGTGAGGACCTCCGCCCCGTCCTCGGTGATGGCGATGGTGTGCTCGCTGTGGGCGGTCCGGCACCCGGTGGCGCTGCGGAGCGTCCACCCGTCGGCGTCGGTGACGAGCTCGTCGGTGTCGACCATCACCCACGGCTCGAGGGCGAGGAGGAGGCCCGGACGCAGCGTGTACCCGCGGCCCGGGCGCCCGTCGTTGGCCACGTGCGGGTCCTGGTGCATGGTCGAGCCGATGCCGTGCCCGCCGAAGTCGAGGTTGATCGGGTACCCGGCCTCGGTGAGGACCGACCCGATCGCGTGCGACAGGTCCCCGAGCCGCGCTCCCGGGCGGGCGGCCGCGATCCCGGCGGCGAGGGCCCGCTCGGTGGTCTCGATGAGCGCGACGCTCTCCGCGGGGCGGCTCGTGCCGACGACGAAGCTGACCGCGGAGTCGGCCGCGTAACCGTGGTGCACGACGGCGAGGTCGAGCGTCAGCAGGTCCCCGTCGGCCAGGGCGCGGTCGTGCGGCAGCCCGTGCAGGACGGCGTCGTTCACGGCGGTGCAGATGTGGTGACCGAAGGGGCCGCGCCCGAACGAGGGTGCGTAGTCGACGTAGCACGACGTGGCCCCGGCGGCGGTGATCATCTCGGCCGCCCACCGGTCGAGGTCGAGCAGGTTCGTGCCGACCGTGGTGCGGCTCCGCAGCGTCTGCAGGATGTCCGCCACGAGGGCGCCGGCGGCGCGTGCCCGGGGGAGCTCGGCCGGGGTGAGGATCTCGATCATGCGGCTGCCGCTCCTGTTCCGATTGTCATACCGGTATTATCGTATGGTCATGGTCCGTCTGCCGCTCTCCCCGGTCGACCTCGAACGCGGGCGGCGTCTCGGTGCCCTGCTCCGCTCCGCTCGGGGCTCCCGCTCGATGCTCGAGGTCGCGCTCGATGCCGGTGTCTCTCCGGAGACCCTGCGGAAGATCGAGACCGGGCGGATCGCGACGCCCTCCTTCCCGACCGTGGCGGCGCTCGCCGCCGTGCTCGGCCTGTCCCTCGACGCCCTGTGGGCCGACGTGGGCGCGGCGAGCGGGTCGGTACGGCCGGCCGTGGAAGTCGCCGTCGCTCCCTGAGGCGTCAGCCCGGGCCGTTCGTCACCCGGCCCGGTCGTCTGCTACCGTCGTCGGGCCAGAACCAAGGGGGCCGCCCGTCACGCGAGAACGACGGTCGGCTCGTGTACCGCTCCCAGTCGGTGCCACCCCGCGTCCTTCGGTTCGCACCCCTCGTGCCTCTCGCCGCGCGGTCCCACCGCCGGAGCACGGTCCGTGTCGTCCGAAGGAGCCCTCATGGGCACAGCCATGCCCGGATCCCGCCGCACCCTGCGCGGCAACCCGATCGCCACCCTCGTCGCCGTCTGTTTCGGCCTGTTCATGGTCGGCCTCGACGCCACCGTCGTCTCGATCGCGAACCCCGCGATCGCCGCCGACCTCGGCACCACCTTCACCCAGCTGCAGTGGATCACGAACGCCTACCTGCTCGCCCTGGCGGTGTTCCTCATCCTCGGCGGCAAGCTCGGGGACCGGTTCGGTCGCCGCCGCATGTACCTGATCGGGGTCGTCGCGTTCGCACTCGCCTCGGTCGCCATCGGCCTGGTCGGGACCGCCACCGGCGTGATCGTCTTCCGCGCCGTCCAGGGCCTCAGCGCCGCACTGCTCATGCCGCAGACCCTGGCGCTGCTGCGGGCGACCTTCCCGAAGGAACGGTTCGGCGTCGCGGTCGGCGTCTGGGGTGGGGCGTCCTCGGTGGCCATCGCGGCCGGTCCGATCGTCGCCGGCGTGCTCGTCGCCGCCCTCGGCTGGGAGTCCGTCTTCTTCGTGAACGCCCCGATCGCCGTGGTCGGCGTCGTGTTCGGCGGGCTCGTCCTCCGCGAGTCCACCGCACCCCACCGCGGACGCTTCGACGTGCCCGGGGTGGTGCTGCTCGCGCTCGGCCTGTTCGGCATCGTGCTGGCCGTGGTGCAGTCCGAGTCGTGGGGGTGGGGGAGCCCCCTCACGCTCGGGGTGCTGCTCGGCGGTCTCGCGCTGCTCGTCGTCTTCGTGCTGGTCGAGCTGCGCGTGACCGACCCGCTGCTGCCGATGTCGCTGTTCCGCTCGTCGTCGCTCTCGATCGGCGGACTCGCGGTCGGCGCGAACTTCTTCGCGATGCTCGGCGTCACGTTCTTCCTGTCCCTGTACATGCTCAACCTGCGCGGGGCGACCGGTCTGGAAGCGGGGCTCATGCAGCTCCCGCTGAGCGGCGTCTCGGTCATCGCGTCGCCGATCGGCGCGGCCCTGGTGGCCCGGCTCGGCATCCGCCGGACGCTCACCATCGGCCTGCTCATGGTCGGGGTGGCGCTGTTCGCCCTGACCGGCACCACGCAGGACTCCGCGTACATCGGGATGGCGGTCCCGTTCGTCGTCTTCGCCCTCGGTGCCGGCTTCACGATGACCGCCGGTGCCGAGGCCGTCGTCGGCAGCGCCCCGGTGCAGCTGGCGGGCGTCGCCGGCGGGTTCCAGGCGACCGCGCTGCAGCTCGGCGGCGCGCTCGGCACCTCGGTGCTGTCCGCCGTGGTGAGCGCCGGCGTGCTCGCGGGCACGGCCGGGCTCGGGCTGACGAGTGCCGCCCGGCAGGGCCTCGCCCAGGGCATCGTCCCCGCGGGGCTCGGATCGGCGGCGTCCGTGGCAGCCCGGGACGCGTTCCTCGGCGGCATGCACACCGCCTTCGTGGTCGCCGGGGTGGTCGCGGTCGTCGTGGCGGTCCTCGCGGCGGTCTTCGTCCGCTCCGCCGGCGCGCACGCGCCGGCGGAGGTGCTCGAGGAGACGGCCGAGGCCGCGGCCGGCCACGCCTGAGCGGCGCGACGCAGATCGGACGGGAGGCCCGTGGCGGTGCCGCCACGGGCCTCCCGTCCGGTCCGGCCGGCCACGCCTTCTGGCCGCTCAGCGCGGCCGACCCGGACGGGGGCATGGCGCTCCGGGCGGAACGTGTCGTCTACTGTTCGTCCACCCCATGACAGCACACCGTGCCGGAGGAACCATGACGAAGGACGACCAGTCCCGCGCCGGCGGCGCGATCGACCGCCGCCGCCTGCTCACACTCGGCCTGGGCGCCGCCGCCGCGGTCGGGATGACCGGCGTCGCCGCACTCCGCCCCGAGGTCGCCCGAGCGGCCACCGCGCCCACGCTCCTCGCCGCCGACGAGTTCGACGGCGCGGCGGGCAGCGCCCCGAACCCGGGGATCTGGCGGTACGACCTGGGCGGTGGCGGGTGGGGCAACGGCGAGCTGCAGGTCTACACCGACTCGCGGCGGAACGCGGCGCTCGACGGGAACGGCAGCCTCGCGATCACCGCCCGACGGGAGGCCGACGGCTCGTACACCTCGGCCCGCCTGACGTCCCAGGGCACGTACTCGGTGCAGTACGGCCGGGTCGAGGCCCGCATCAGGATCCCGCGGGGGCAGGGCATCTGGCCCGCGTTCTGGATGCTCGGTGCCGACCTGCCGCAGGTCGGGTGGCCGGCGTGCGGCGAGATCGACGTCATGGAGAACATCGGCCGCGAACCCGGCACGATCCACGGCACCGTGCACGGGCCCGGGTACTCCGGGGCCGAGGGCATCAGCGCGGCGGCGACACTCCCGACCGGTGCCTTCGCGGACGCCTTCCACGTCTACGCCGTGGACTGGCGGCCGGGTTCGATCAGCTGGTCCGTCGACGGAGCGACGTACCGGACGATCACGCCGGCCGACACGAACGGGGACCCGTGGGCGTTCGACAAGCCGTTCTTCGTCATCCTGAACGTCGCGGTCGGCGGCGGGTGGCCGGGCTCGCCGGACGCGACCACCGCGTTCCCGCAGCAGATGCTCGTCGACTGGATCCGGGTCTGGCAGAACGCCTGACCGTCATCGGGACGCCGACGTCGCCGAGACGTCGACCCGGGAACGGGTGCGGGCCCCGCAGCCGAAGCCGCGGGGCCCGCACTCGTCAGCTCCGGAGGTCAGCGCACCCGGACCGTGATGGTCGGGCTCGTGCTGGCCGCGACGGTGCTGGAGCCGGTGAAGACGGCCTTCAGCTTGTGCGTGCCCTTCTTCAGGGTGAACCGCGTGGCGCCGCCGTTGTTCGTGATGTTGATCGTCTTGACGAACTTCGAGCCGTCGTAGATCCGCACCTGGCCCTTCACGTTCACGCCGGGCGCGTTCACGTGGAAGCCCGCTTTGGTGCCGGAGTAGGCTATGACCGTCTTCGACGGGGCCTTGTCGACGACGACCGTGAGCGCACGGGTCGCGGTCGCGTCCGTCGCGGTGTACGCCGAGCCGGTGACGAAGGACGCGGTGATGCTGTGCTTGCCGACCGGGAAGGTCTTCGGCAGCGTGAAGGTCGCCTTGCCGTTCGCCACCGTCGCGGAGCCGAGCTTCGTGCGGCCCTCGGAGAACGTGACCGTGCCGGTCTTGGTGCCGAGGCCGCCGCCGATGGTGGCGGTGACGGTGACCGGCTTGGTGGTGCCGTAGACCTGCTTGGCGGCGGTCGCCGTCAGCGTGGTCGTGGTCGCCGGCAGCTCCGCGTGCAGCGTGAAGTCGTCGACGGTCGAGCCGATCGGAGCCGGGTCGGCCGACGCGGTCGGCTTGAGGGTCACGCCGCAGCTGTCGACGTTCCCGTGCTGGACCGCCGCGTTGAGCGTCGTGCAGTCGCCCGCTCGGACGTTCGTGACCGCGAGGTCGTCGTCCGTGACCGAGACCTTGACGTACGTGCGGACGTGCTCCTGGTTCTCCACCGAGTTGGCGAAGTGGCGCTGACCGGTCGGGTCGAGCGGGTCGGCGCCGTAGCCACCCTGGGTCGGGTCGGGCTCGGTCAGGTCGTAGTACTTCGAGCCCGACGCGGAGTTGGCGGTGAGGTAGATGACACCGCCGGGACCGGCGAAGACGTCCTCGGCACCCGGCTGCTCGTCCGGGTTGGCCTTCTTGCCGTTCTTGATCGCGTAGCTGCGCGAGTAGGAGTGGTCGTGGCCCTGCAGGACGACGTCGACACCCATGTCGGAGAAGGCGCGGGTGAAGTCGAAGCGGCGCTGCTGGTTGTCACGGTCGTTCGCGTGGTCGGCCGGCGAGTAGATCGAGTGGTGGTAGACCAGCGCGGTCCACTTCGCGTCGTCGCCGTGGCGCGTGATGACGTCGCGGATGTAGTTCACGTGCGCCGCGTCGGAACCGCCGGAGTAGGCGTTCGAGTTGATGTCGATGAACAGGACGCCCTTGTACATGTACCAGTAGTCGCCACCGGAGTTCGCGGTCGAGTTGCCGCCCGGGTAGAAGTCCGGCACGCGGAGGGAGTTCGGCAGCTGGTTGTGCTGCTCGTACGCCTTGCCGCCGACGTCGTGGTTGCCGATGGTCGAGGCCCACGGGTAGCGCTTGAGGACGTCACTGCTGTCGGCGAACGCGCCCCACTGGTACTCGTTGTTGGCGTTCTCGACCTGGTCACCACCGGAGACGAGGAGCTCGGCGTCCTTCTCCTTCGTGGTCGCGTACTCGAGCGTGTCGGCCCAGCCGGCGCCGTCGTCGTCCACGAAGCCCGACGAACCGATCTGCGGGTCACCGAAGAACAGGAAGTCGAAGTCGCCGCTGAAGCTCTTCGTCGTGAACGTGTACGGGGCGGACCAGGCCGAGCCGTCCGCGGCACCGACGTGATAGGTGTACGTGGTGTTCGGCTCGAGGTCCTTGATCGTCGCGTGGGCGTTGACGTAGCCGGCCTCGGCGGTGATGCCGGGGATCGAGCGGGTCGACCGGTCGGTGGTGCTCGTGTCGGCTGCGGTGTTCGCGGCCTTCGACGCGGCGATGGTCGTCTTCGCGTCGGTGAAGACGCCGCCGGTCATGCTGTCGGTCTTCTGGATCTCGAGCGACTGGTCGACGTCCGCCGGGAAGTACCACGAGGCGATGCGCTGGCTCTCGGTGGCGCCGACGCCCAGCAGGATGTGGAGCGGGCCGCCGGCCGAGATGTTGCTCGTCGGGGTGGTCGGTGCCGCGGTCGCGGGGGAGGTGCCGACCAGGCAGGCGCCGGCGATGAGGGCCGCGCCGATGACGGCCCCGCCGAAGCGGAGGGTGGTGGTTCTGCGCCGGGAAGGGGCGCCGGACAGGAGACTCATGTGGGTCCGTTCTCAAGGCAAGGGATGGTGCAGCAGAGCGACTCTGCATCCCCCTGGTAGATCGTGAGTAAACGCTGTGTGACCATCCGTCTCACAGGGATGAAGCGGTAGGGGCTCAGCCCTCGAGGAGCCGTCAGTCCTCGACGAGCCGTTGGACGAACCAGATCATCCCCATCACGAAGACGCCGGCCGTCACCGCGCCGGTCACCCAGAGCGACGCGATGTGGCCCTTCCGTCGCAGCAGGGACAGCGGCGGGAACACGACGACGATGATCGCGAGCTGCACCGCCTCGATGCCGACGTTGAAGACGAGGAGTGACACGAGCAGCTGCCACGAGAACGCCTCCTGGATGCCGAGGGCGCCGGCGAACCCGAGTCCGTGGATGAGGCCGAACGCGAAGACCACGGCCAGACGCGACCACCCCGACCGGTCCAGGGCGAACCGGCCGTGGTCGGTCACGACGAGTTCGTCGGCGCGGGACCGGCGCTGGAACAGCCGCCAGAGGTACCACCCCGCGACCGCCGCGATCGACAGCGCGATGAGCGGCTCGACGACGATCGACGGCGGGCTCACGACGCCGAGCGCGGCGAGGATGAACGTGATCGAGTGCGCGATCGTGAACGCCGACGCCGTGTACACGACCTCGCGCAGGCGTCGGGAACCGGCGATGAGCGCGATGAGGAACAGGATGTGGTCGATCCCGGTCAGCAGGTGCTCGGCCCCGAGGGTGAAGAACTCCCAGAACCGTGCGCCCGCGGACTGCTCGGTGGAGAACGACGGCTCGTCGGCGTCGAGCGTGGCCGTGCCCTCCTGGTCGTCGACGTCGTAGGTGACGATCGTCTTCGTGTCCCGCACGAACGTCTCGCTGTCCGGGAACAGCTCCGAGCGGACCACGTGCCCGGGCGCGGTGTGTCCGGGTCGAGGGCAGGCGAAGTCCGCCGTCACCAGGGCGTACGGCACCTCGTCGCGCATCTCCACGCGCACCGCGTCGTCGAGCGTGCCGGTGCACGCCTCCCCGCCGGACGACACCGCGAACCGGTCGAACAGGTACCCACCGATCGAGTCGAGGTGTGCTTCGGCAGCCCGGACCATGCCCGGCTCGTC
>NZ_QKTO01000013.1 GCF_003234855.1 Curtobacterium sp. MCBD17_032 | reverse complement strand
GCTCGGGGCGGGGCGGGTCGGGTCGGGAAGGCGGGTGCGGGAAGGCGGGTGCGGCAGGCGGTCCCTGCGCGCGTCGCCGGTGCTGCGTCAGTCGGCGGCGGTGTCGCCGGTCGGGCGCAACTCGGCTTCACGCGAGCGGTACCCATCGGCCACCGCCCCCGTGAAGGCCTTCGCCCGGGCGTCGACCTGTGCGAGGAGGTGCGCGGCGGACGGCGTCCGGCTGACGCGCTGCGCGGCGAGGAACCCGATGACCACGCCGACGGCGACGAAGAACAGCTGCTTCACGATGCCTCCCTCTCGCGTACGCCGGAGCGCACGTCGGACAAGCGTAGCGCGGGGACGCAGAACGGCGGGCCGCCCTCCGAGGAGGACGACCCGCCGTTCACACAGGCGCTGAGGTCAGCGGGCTGCGTAGTACTCGACGACGAGCTGCACTTCACAGGTCACGGGGACCTCGGCGCGCTTCGGGCGACGGACCAGGCGGGCCTGGAGCTTGTCGATCTCGACGTCCAGGTAGCCCGGGACCTTCGGGAGGACTTCCTGGTGGCCACCGGCAGCGGCGACCTGGAAGGGCTCGAGCGACTCGGAGCGCTGCTTGACGTGGATCAGCTGGCCCTCCTTGACGCGGAAGGAGGGACGGTCGACGAGCTTGCCGTCGACGAGGATGTGACGGTGCACGATCAGCTGGCGGGCCTGCGCGGTCGTCCGGGCGAAACCGGCGCGGAGCACGAGGGCGTCCAGGCGGGTCTCGAGGAGCTCGACGAGGTTCTCACCGGTCAGACCGGCCGACTTGCGGGCCTCTTCGAAGACGATGCGGAGCTGCTTCTCGCGGATGCCGTACTGGGCGCGCAGACGCTGCTTCTCACGGAGACGGACGGCGTAGTCGCTGTCCGCACGACGGCGCGTCCGGCCGTGCTCACCGGGCCCGTAGGGGCGCTTCTCGAGGTAGCGGGCCGCCTTCGGCGTCAGCGGGATGCCGAGCGCGCGCGAGAGGCGGGTCTTGCTGCGGGTGCGTGACTTGGTAGACACAGGGTCCTTTTCTCTGTACTGAACTGAAGGTGTCACGGGTCTCGGAGCGCGCACGCACCGACGGACCCCGTGACGGGATCCAGAGGGATGAGCCTGTGGGATCGGACGGCTACAGTCCGAACCTCTGCCCCCGTGCCGGGCTGCCGGTCCACGCGAATGGTCCGGTCGCTCCGACACTGTGTCCTCGACGCAGCCGCACGCGAGGACCAGGACGTAGGCCCGTCCACGATAGCAGCACGACGGCCGGTCGCGCAGCCTCCCCGGGTCGGCGCGTCGGCGGTCAGTCGCCCCGGATGATGCCGCGCAGCCGGTCCAGCCGCGGACCGATCTCCCGCTCGAAGCCGTTCGCCGTCGGCGTGTAGTACTCCGTGCCGTCGATGGCGTCCGGGAGGTACTGCTGCGTCGCGACCCCGTGCTCGGCGTCGTGTGAGTACACGTAGCCCTTGCCGTGCCCGAGCCGCTTCGCCCCGGCGTAGTGCGCGTCGCGGAGGTGGTTCGGCACGACGCCCATCCGGCCGGCCCTGACGTCCGCGATCGCCCGGTCGACCGCGGTGTACGCCGCGTTCGACTTCGGTGCGGTCGCGAGGTACACGACGGCCTCGGCGAGCGGGATCCGCCCCTCCGGCATCCCGATCAGCTGCACGGCCTGCGCCGCGGCGACCGCGATCGGGAGGGCCTGCGGGTCGGCCATGCCGATGTCCTCCGACGCCGAGATGATGATCCGGCGGGCGATGAACCGCGGGTCCTCGCCCGCCTCGATCATCCGGGCCAGGTAGTGCAGCGCGGCGTCGACGTCGCTCCCCCGCACCGACTTGATGAAGGCGCTGATGACGTCGTAGTGCTCGTCGCCCGCCCGGTCGTAGCGGAGCAGCGCGCGGTCGACCGCGGCCGCGACCGTCTCGGCGTCGACGACCGGCGCCGTGCCGTCCTCGCGTTCGTCGTCGTCCTGAGCGGCGACGGCCGAGGCGGCGGCGGCCTCGAGCGCCGTGAGGGCCCGGCGGGCGTCCCCCGAGGCGAGCCGGACGATGGCGGCACGGGCTTCGTCGCCGAGCACCACGGCACCGCCGAGCCCGCGGGCGTCCTCCACCGCGCGGTCGACGAGCATGCCGAGGTCGGCGTCGGTCAGCGGCTTCAGGGTGAGCAGGAGCGAGCGGGACAGGAGCGGCGAGATGACGGAGAAGGACGGGTTCTCGGTCGTCGCGGCGATGAGGATGACCCAGCCGTTCTCGACCCCGGGCAACAGGGCGTCCTGCTGCGCCTTGCTGAACCGGTGGATCTCGTCGAGGAACAGCACCGTCGTCGAGCCGTACAGGTCACGGTGCGCGAGGGCCTTCTCCATGACCTCGCGCACGTCCTTGACGCCGGCGGTGACGGCGGAGAGCTCGACGAACTCGCGGCCGGACTGCCGGGCGATCGCCTGCGCGAGGGTTGTCTTGCCGGTCCCCGGCGGGCCCCAGAGGATCACCGACACCCCGCCCGGGTGCTCCCGGGTGCCCGTCGCCAACTGCACGAGCGGCGATCCCCGGCCGAGCAGGTGCTGTTGTCCGGCGACCTCGTCGAGGCTCGTCGGACGCATCCGGACGGCCAGCGGCACGGAGCCCTGCGCGAGACCGGCCCGCCCACCGGTCGTCGGCGCGTTCATCCCCGAGCGGTCTGGTGCCATGCCTCGATGGTAGGCGTCAGCACCGACGCGGCCAGCACCCGACGGCACCGCCCCGGCCTCGACGGACGACCCGGTACGCTCGCAGGCGACACCGCGACGAGAGGTCAGAAGAGCACCGTGGCACCGAAGAACCAGAGCCGTGAAGCCCGCGAGCGACTCCGTCTCTACCAGGCCAGGCAGGGCCTCCACGAGCGTCAGCGTCGACGTCGGGTGCGCGACGACGTCGTCTGGGCGGGCGCGCTCGTCCTCGTGGCCGCCCTGGCGACGGGGTCGCAGCTCGTGCACGCGTCGAACGAGGGTGCCGACGGCGCCCAGGCGTCGGCCAGCGCCACCGCGACCTCCGGTCCGACGCCGTCGGCCAGCGCGACCGCGGGGAACACCGGCGACGTGCCGAGCAAGGACATCGCGGACGGTGCGACCTGGACGGGGACGCTCACGCTGAACGACGACATCGACCTCGGCATCGAGCTCGACGGTGCTGCGGCACCGCAGGCCACGAGCGTCGAGATCGACCTCATCCGCAAGCGGTTCTACGACGGCACGACGTGCCACCGACTGGCGGACAGCGCGGACTTCCACTTCCTGCAGTGCGGGTCGGCGAACGGGGACGGCACGGGGGACGCCGGGTTCCAGTACGGCCCGCTCGAGAACGTGCCGAGCGACGGTCGGTACGCGGCGGGCACGATCGCCATCGCACGTGGGGCGTCGCCCTCGTCCCAGACGACACAGTTCTTCATCGTGACGGACGACACCACGCTCGACCCCTCCACGGGCGGGTACACCGTCGTCGGGAAGGTCACGAGCGGGCTGTCCGACCTCGTGTCCCAGGTGACCTCCCAGGGCATCGCCGACGCCGGTGCGGACGGGTCCGGGAAGCCCGAGGTGGCGACGGAGATCACCGGCGCCACCATCCGCCAGGAGAAGTAGTCCACAGCGGAAGCGCGCACGCCCGTCGCACGGGCCGACCGTGCAATAGGCTGACGACCTGACCGTGCCGACGGCGACGTCGGTGATGCACGACCACGATCGAGGCGAGACCTGTGGCATCTGACGAAGCAACGACCTGGGGCAGGGTCGACGAGAGCGGGACGGTCTACGTCCGGTACGAGGACTCGGAACGGGTCGTCGGCGAGTACCCGGACGCGTCCGCAGACGAAGCCCTCGCCTACTTCGCCCGGAAGTACGCCGATCTCGAGGGCCAGGTGAAGATCGCCGAGCAGCGTGTCAAGGGCGGCGCGTCGGCCGGTGACGTCGCCCGTACCGTCGAGCACCTGCGGAGCCTGGTGGCCGATGCACGGGTCGTCGGCGACATCAAGGCGCTCGAGGACCGCATCGGCGCTCTGACCGACCAGGTCGGCTCCCTCACCAAGGAGCAGGCCGCACAGGCGCAGCAGGCCCTCACCGAAGCGCTCGCGTACCGCACCGCACTGGTCGAGGAGGCCGAGGCACTCGCCGCGGTCGACCCCGCCCGGGCGCAGTGGAAGCAGGTGACCGCACAGCTCGACGACGTCTTCGCGCGGTGGCAGCAGCACCAGCACGACGGCCCGCGCATCCCGAAGAACGACGCGAACGACCTGTGGAAGCGGTTCCGGACGGCCCGCTCCACGGTCGACCAGCACCGCCGGGCCTTCTACTCCGAGCTGGACTCGCAGCACCGTGATGCCCGCGCCCGCAAGCAGCAGCTCGTGCAGCAGGCCGAGGCGCTCGCTCCGCGCGGTTCGGACGCGATCCCCGCCTACCGTCAGCTGCTCGACGAGTGGAAGGGCGCGGGGCGTGCCGGCAAGCGGCACGACGACGCGCTCTGGGCCCGCTTCAAAGCCGCCGGTGACGTCCTCTTCGAGCAGCGTCACGCCGAGGCGTCCGCCGAGAACGAGGAGTACTCGGCGAACCTCGAGGCGAAGCTGGCGCTGCTCGCCGAGGCCGAGCCGATCCTGCAGATGCGGGACCGAGCCGCCGCGCGCAAGGCCCTGACGGACGTCCAGCGTCGCTGGGACGAGATCGGCCGCGTCCCGCGCGCCGACGTCCGCCGCGTCGAGGACCGCATCCGCGCGGTGGAGGACCACGTCCGTGGTCTCGAGGACCAGCACTGGAAGCAGTCCGACCCGGAGCGCAAGGCACGCCAGACCGGGCTCGCGAGTCAGCTCGAAGGCGCCATCGCGAAGCTCGAGGGCGAGCTCGCCGAGGCCGAGGCGAGCGGCGACGCCCGTCGGATCAAGGACGCCCGCGAGGCGTTGGACGCGCGCCGCATCTGGCTCGACGCCCTGGGCGGCTGAGCGCGCGACCGACGACGCACGGGAGCCCCGAGGCCGACCGGCCACGGGGCTCCCGTGCGTTCGGGTACCGCCGGACGCGCGGTGGTGCATCGATCAGGCGGAGACGGGCATCCCGAGCAGCAGCCGGATGTCGCGGTCGTCCTGCCGCATCTGCGCCGCGAGCTCGTCCATCCCGCCGAACGCGACCATGCCCCGGACGTAGGCGACGAAGAGCACCGAGATCGTCTCGTCGTACAGGTCGATGTCCACGTCGAGCAGGTGCGCCTCGATCTGCTTCTCCGGGACGCCCTCGAAGGTCGGGTTGTTGCCGACCGACACGGCCGCCGGGTACGTCACGCCGTCGTGCACGACCCGGGCGGCGTACACGCCGTCTGCCGGGACGAATCCCTCGCAGTGCGGGTCGAGGTTCGCGGTGGGGTACCCCATCTCGCGCCCGCGCTGGTTGCCCCGCACGACCGTGCTCCGGACGGCGTGATCACGTCCGAGCAACCGCGCGGCCTCGGCGACGCGGCCCTCGTCGAGGAGCTCACGGATCCAGGTGGAGGACACGCGTCGCTCCCCCGCTGGCCGGACGTCGTCGACGAGGCCCACGTCGTCGATCAGCTCGACGAGGAACCCGTGCTGGGCGCCGAGTTCCCGGAGCAGGGCGACGTCCCCGGCACCGCGTGCGCCGAACCGGAAGTCACTCCCGACGAACACCAGACGCGCGTGCAGGGTCCCCACCAGGATCTCCGACACGAAGGCCTCGGCGGACTTGGCCTGCAGCTCCGGGTCGAAGCGGAGCAGGAGGGTGGCATCGACGCCGACGTCCTCGAGGAGTTCGCGCCGCTGCGCGGTGCTCGTCAACGCCGGCGGCACGCGCTGCGGGTCGATCACGTTGAGCGGGTGCTGGTCGAACGTCACCACGGTCGACGTGAGGCCACGCGCACGCGCGGCTTCCTGGAGGTGGGCGATCACGGCCCGGTGGCCGACGTGGACGCCGTCGAACTTGCCGATCGTGACGGCACTCGGACCGAAGTCGGTCGGTACGTCGGCCGGGTCGTCGTAGAACTGCATGGTGGCGTCCCTCCCCGTCATTCGGCGGACCCGAGGTGCTGGTCCACGACGGCCGCGTTGCGCGGCGGTACCTGGCCGGCGGCGACGCGGTGGTGCTTCCGCAGCCACCACAACCCCGCGATCGGCAGCACGAGCGGCGCGAACGCGTACCCCATGCCGTAGTAGGACCAGATGGTCAGGTCCGGGAACAGCTGGCGGTCGAGCAGCGAGAGCGTGCCGATGACGAGCACACCGGTCATCTCGAAGACGATGGTGACGCAGGCAACGCGGTACCAGGTCCGTCCGGGGACGATGAGGGCGACCATGGCGAGGATGTACACGATCGCCGCGACGGCGCTCAGCGTGTAGGAGAACGGCGCGAACGCGAAGTCCTCCGCGATCTGCACGACGCTCCGCCCGGTCGCCGCCAGGGCGAGGATGCCGTAGACCGCGATCAGCACCCGCCCGACACCGGTGGCCAGCGGGGACACCTTCGGCGCCGAGGCACGCTCGGCCGCGGTGCTCGCCGAGGAGGATCCACCTGCAGAGGACTTGGTCGCCATTGCACCGATCCTACCGATCACCGGGAGTGCCCGGACACGACGACGGAACGAGGGTCGACTCCCCGCGGTGGCCCCGGACCTCAGTTGAGGGCGAACCAGATCTGGTACATCCGGTAGACCATGACCGCGGCGGTGAACGCGCCGGCACCGAGCACGACCGTGCTCCACCGCGTGCGGTCGATGAGCGCCCAGACGATCGTGGCCGGCGGCACAAGGACGACCGAGACCGCGTACACCCAGAACTCGAGCACGTTGCCCCGCGGCGGGTTGCCCACTGCCGGGGCGACGAGCGCCACCACGAGCTGGACCAGGAGCAGGAGCTCGACGAGTGCCAGTGCCCCCACGGTGGCGTCGTCCGGCTTGCGCCCGACGAGCCCGAGGACGACGGCGACGACCCCGATCAGGCAGGCGATCGCGAACTGCACCCACATGAACCACTCGATCACGCGTTCGCTCCTGCCGCTGTGGGGAAGTTCGTGATGACACGGAGCTGTCCGCGTCGGACGGCGACGAGCCCGACGAGCCGGTCGCCACCGGCGGCGATCGCGGCCACGGGACCCTCCGAGTCGGGGTGGTCGACGCTGATCCGCTTGCCGTCGCCGAGGTCCTTCGCCTGGTGACCGTCGAGCTGCACGACCGGGAAGAGCCGTCGCGCGACGTCGGCCGGTCGGGCGAGCCTGCTGTGGACGTCGACGGCCTCGTCCTCGAGGTCGACGGCGTCGTCGACGGCGAACGGACCGACGACGGTCCGGCGGAGCGCGGTGAGGTGCGCGCCGGTACCCAGGGCGGCTCCGACGTCGCGTGCGAGCGCCCGGATGTACGTGCCGGACGAGCAGGACACGACCACGTCGAGGTCGATGACCGGGACGTCGGCGCCGTCGACCGACACCACCCGGTCGACGCGCCCGCGGACCTCGAACCGGTCCACCGTCACGCGCCGCGCCCGGAGCGTGACCGTTTCGCCCTTGCGCGCGAGGTCGTACGCGCGGCGGCCGTCGACCTTGATGGCGCTGACGGTCGAGGGCACCTGGTCGATCGGGCCACGGAGGGCCGCGACGGCCGCCTCGATCGCCTGGTCGGAGACCGCGTCGGCGGCGGCGCCGAGCGCGGAGACCGGGTCGCCGTCGGCATCGTCCGAGTCGGTCCCGACGCCGAGCCGGATGGTCGCCGTGTACGTCTTGCCGAGCCCCACCAGGTGGGTGAGGAGCCGGGTGGACGGGCCGACGCCGAGCAGGAGCAGCCCGGTGGCCATCGGGTCGAGCGTGCCGGCGTGGCCGATCTTCTTGAGGCCGAGGCGACGACGGGCGATCGACACCACACGGTGACTCGAGATGCCCTGCGGCTTGTCGACCAGGATGATGCCGTCGGGCTGGGTCACGAGCACCGCAGCAGCGTAGCAGCGCGGCCGCCGTCCGTCCCGTCGGCTCCCGTCCATGCATCCGCCTCGGTCCGCGGGCGCGGCTGCGGCGCCGTCAGCAGGCGTCGTTCCACTCGCGACGCGGGTGCTCCGGGTCGGTGACGTCGAGCACGGCCGAGGCGGCGATCTTGACGTCTGCGCGGCGCTCGAGTCGCCCGGCCTCCTGCTCGACCCACAGGGACCACCGCCACAACGAGCGCGTCCCCGGTGCGAGGAGTCCGGCGCCGTGGACGACGAGCACACCGTCGCCGGCGCCGGTGGTGCGGAACGGCGTGACCAGGTCGGCGCGGAGGACGTCGGCGTCGGTCGAGGGAGCAGCGGCGGCCATCGCGTGCACGCCGTGACGTTCGAAACCGGCGACGAGCGCTGCCGCGACGCGTTCGAGGTCGGTACCGTCCTGGCCGTCGACGGCGACCACCGTGCGGTTCGTCCCGACCTGTGCGATCACCTCGCTCGCGATCGCGGCCATGGTGTCGGTCTCCTGCGGTGCCCAGCGTGCCATCCCACCACCGTAGGCTGTCGTGGTGAACGCGGGCCGAGCCTCCAGTCCGTCGGTGGACGACACCGGCGTCCACACGCGATCGGACTTCCTGTCCCCCGTGTTCGACTGGTTCCGTCGGGAGGCCCGTGACCTGCCCTGGCGACGTCCCGGGTTCCCGGCCTGGGGCACGCTGGTGAGCGAGGTCATGCTGCAGCAGACGCAGGTCGCCCGTGTCGTCCCCCGGCTCGAAGCGTGGCTCACGCGCTGGCCGACGCCGGCCGACCTGGCTGCGTCGCCACCGGCGGAGGCGGTGCGGGCTTGGGACCGCCTCGGGTACCCGCGTCGCGCCCTGGCGCTGCACGCCGCGGCCACCGCCATCGCGGAGCGCCACGGGAACGTCGTCCCGCGGGACGTCGACGACCTCCTGGCCCTGCCCGGCATCGGCGACTACACGGCCCGCGCGGTCGCGGTGTTCGCGTACGGCGACCGGCACCCGGTCGTGGACGTGAACGTGCGGCGGGTGCTCGCCCGGGCCGTGCTCGGGCAGGGCGAGCCCGGACCGGCCAAGGCGAAGCAGGACCTGCCGCTCATGGAGTCCGTGCTGCCGGTCGAGCGCGACGCCGCGGCCGCCACGAACGCGGCCGTCATGGAACTCGGTGCGCTCGTCTGCGTCGCGCGGGCACCGGCCTGCGACGCGTGCCCGATCGCCGACCGCTGCGCCTGGCGAGCCGCCGGGTACCCGGACCACGACGGGCCACGCGCACCGAAGCAGGCGCGGTTCGCCGGCAGCGACCGGCAGGTGCGGGGCCTGCTCATGGCCGAACTGCGCGCCAGCGACGTCCCGGTCACGTCCGACGAGATCGCGCTCGTCTGGCCGGACGCGGAGCAGCGGGACCGGGCACTCGCGTCCCTGCTGCGGGACGGCCTGGCGGAGGGCGACGACGCCGAGGGCTACCGCCTGCCACGCGGCTGAGGCGCCACTGCGACACCCCCTCCCTCCACCTGGCGGGACACACGGAGCGCCCGTCACCGACCGGTGACGAGCGCTCCGTGGACGGGCGTGCGGTCAGCTGCGAGCCGCGTCCGACGCGTCGTCGTCCTCGTCCTCGTCGTGCTTGTACGGGTCGGCCTCTCCGGCGTAGGTCGCGCCGACCGCCGCCGCCTTGACCTGCTGGTCGCGCATCTGGGCCTGGGCGAGCAGGTCCTCGAGGTGCGCCGAGGTGTCCGGCAGGGCGTCCGCGATGAACTCGAGCGACGGCGTCAGCCGCGCGGTGATGTTCTTGCCGACCTCGGTGCGGAGCATGCCGGTCGCGGCCTTGAGCGCGGCGGCGGAATCGCCGCGCTCCTCGTCGGTCCCGTACACGGTGTAGAAGACGGACGCGTGCTGCAGGTCACCCGTCACCCGGACGTCGGTGATGGTGACGAAGCCGAGTCGCGGGTCCCGGAGGCCCTTGTCGAGCCGACGGGCGACGACCTCCTTGATGCGGTCGGCCATCTTGCGTGCGCGCTGCGGATCAGCCATGGGTTCCTCCTTGCGGAACGGGGTGAGGCCCCGCCCCTCCGGTCGGAGAGGCGGGGCCCAGGGTACTCAGTGCGATCAGTGCGATCAGTCGCGCGGCTTCTCGACGAGTTCGGTGGTCTCGATCTCGTCGCCGATCTGGATGTCGTTGAACTTGCCCAGACCGATACCGGCTTCGAAGTCCGTGCGGACCTCGGTGACGTCGTCCTTGAAGCGGCGCAGCGACTCGATGGCGAGCCCGTCCGCGACCACCACGCCGTCACGGATGACGCGCGCCTTGGCGTTGCGCGTGATCGTACCGGACCGGACGATGACACCGGCGATGTTGCCGAACTTCGAGGAACGGAACACCTCGCGGATCTCCGCGACACCCGACTGGACCTCTTCGTACTCGGGCTTGAGCATGCCCTTGAGCGAGTTCTCGATGTCCTCGAGTGCGTTGTAGATGACCGAGTAGAAGCGCACGTCGATGCCTTCACGGGCAGCGCGCTCGCGGGCCTTGACGTCCGGGCGGACGTTGAAGCCGACGACGATCGCGTTGTCGATGGTGGCGAGGTCGATGTCCGACTCGGTGATCGCACCCACACCGCGGTGCAGGATGCGCAGCTGGACGCTGTCGTCCACCTCGATGTCGAGGAGCGACTGCTCGAGCGCCTCGACGGCACCGGAGACGTCACCCTTGATGATGAGGTTGAGCGAGTCGACCTTGCCCTCTTCGAGCGCGCGGGTGAAGTCCTCGAGCGAGATGCGCTTGCGGGCCTTGGCCAGCTGGGCGTTGCGCTGCGCGGCTTCACGCTTCTCGGCGATCTGACGAGCGGTGCGGTCGTCCTCGGTGACGAGGAACGTGTCACCGGCGCGCGGCACGGACGACAGACCCTGCACCTGGACCGGACGGGCCGGCGTCGCGGCCTCGACCGCGTTGCCGTTCTCGTCCGCCATCGCCCGGACGCGGCCGTACGCCGTGCCGGCGACGATCGCGTCACCGACGTGCAGCGTGCCGGACTGGATGAGGACGGTCGCGACCGCACCGCGGCCCTTGTCGAGCCGGGCTTCGATCGCGACGCCTCGGGCGTCCTTGTCGGGGTTCGCACGCAGGTCGAGACCGGCGTCGGCGGTCAGCAGCACCGCGTCCAGGAGGTCCTGGATGCCGATGTTGTTCCGCGCCGACACGTCGACGAACATGACGTCGCCGCCGTACTCCTCGGCCACCAGGTTGTACTCGGTGAGCTGCTGGCGGACCTTGGCCGGGTTCGCACCGTCCTTGTCGATCTTGTTCACCGCGACCACGATCGGCACACCGGCCGACTGGGCGTGGTTCAGCGCCTCGATCGTCTGCGGCATGATGCCGTCGTCCGCCGCGACGACGAGGATCGCGATGTCCGTCACCTGGGCACCACGGGCACGCATGGCCGTGAAGGCCTCGTGACCCGGGGTGTCGATGAAGGTGATCGGGCGCTCGATGCCCTCGTGCTCGGTGACGATCTGGTACGCACCGATGTGCTGCGTGATGCCGCCGGCTTCGCCTTCGACGACCTTCGAGTTCCGGATCGCGTCGAGCAGTCGGGTCTTACCGTGGTCGACGTGACCCATGACGGTGACGACCGGGGGACGCTGCTGCAGGACGGAGTCGTCCTCGTCCGCGTACTCGGCGTCGATGTCGATGTCGAAGCCCTCGAGGAGCTCCTTGTCCTCGTCCTCGGGCGAGACGACCTGGATCTTGTAGCCGAGCTCCTCACCGAGGACCTCGAACGTGGCCTCGTCGAGGGACTCGGTCGCGGTCGCCATCTCACCGAGGTGGAACAGCACCGTCACCAGGTTGCCGGGGCTCGCGTCGATCTTGTCCGCGAAGTCCGAGATGCTCGCACCACGACGGAGGCGGATGACCGTGTTGCCGTCACCGCGCGGGACCTGCACGCCGCCGAGCGACGGCGCCTGCCGCATCTCGTACTCGGCGCGCTTCGTCCGCTTCGACTTGCGGGCACGGCTCTTGCCGCCGCCACGACCGAACGCACCGGCGGTGCCACCACCGGGGCCGCGGCCACGGCCGCCACCACCTGCGGGGCGCGGACCCGTGAACGCGGGACGGGCGAAGCCGCCACCTGCGCCGCCACCGGCTCCACCGGGACGGTTGAAGCCGCCACCGGCACCACCACGGCCGCCGCCACCCTGGCCCGGGCGCTGCCCGAAGCCGTTGGGACGGTTGTTCTGACCGGGACCACCGGGACGCGGGGCACCCGGACGCGGGGCACCGGGACGCGGCGGCTGGGGACGGGGGATGCCGTTGCCGCCACCCGCACCGGCGGCCGGGCGCTGGCCCATGCCCTGGTTCGAGGCGAACGGGTTGTTGCCGGGGCGCGGCGGACGTGCGCCCATGCCCTGGCTCGACGCATAGGGGTTGTTGCCGGGACGTGCGCCGGGCTTCGGGCCGCCCGGCTTCGGGGCGGCACCGGACGGCTTCGCGGCTCCGGGCTTCACGGCGTCGCTCGGACCCGAGTCCTTCGGCGCGTCGCCGTCCTGCTGGGCCTTCTGCTCGGCGGCCTTCTGCTCCGCGGCGGCCTTGCGAGCGGCCTCGGCCTCGGCCTGGCGCTGCGCGACCGACTTCGGTGCTGCGGGGACCGGTGCCGCGTCGGCGGCCGGGGCAGCGGGAGCCGCCTCGACGACGGGCTCGGGGGCGGGCGCCGGGCGCTTCGGACCGGGCTTGGGGCCACCGGGCTTCGGGGCACCGGAACGCGGTGCCGCGGGGGCCTTGGCGGCGGGGGCTGCGGGCGTCGACGACGCGGACGCGCCCTCTGCCTGCAGGGCTGCACGGAGCTTCCGTGCGACGGGGGGCTCGATGCTCGAGCTCGGGCCCTTCACGAACTCGCCGAGCTCCTTGAGCTTCTCGAGTGCGGTCTTGCTGTCGACGCCGAGCTCGCTTGCGATCTCGTGTACGCGTGGTTTAGCCACTGTTCTCCTTCACGGGTCCCACCCCGTCAAGGGGCAGGACTCACTGGATGACGGGTCTCATTTCGAGCCGCTCATCAGTTGTCCATAAGCCGTTCAGCCTGTTCTGTCATGTCCGGGTGCTCGGGTTCCGTGCGCTCCGGGCTCTGCAGCCCTGCGAGGTACTCACGCACCGCGGACGTGTCGGGATCACGCTCCAGCCGGAGCGCACGGCGGAATGCCCTGCGCTTGACGGCCAGTTCGTACGCTTCGACGGTCGGTGTGAGCCACGCCCCCCGGCCCGGCATGACTGCCTTCGGATCCGCCACGACGGAACCGTCGCTCAGGGCGACGACTCGGAGGAGGGAGGATCGGGTTGCACGACGACGACTGCCGATGCACGTTCTGACGGCGTCCACTCTACTCCTTGACTCCGACGACCGCGATCCGGCGCGCCCGAGGCCTCTCGCCACGAGCGAACCGGACCGCGCCGGTGGTGGTGTCCGTCAGTCGTCGCCGTCGAGGATCGAGTCCGGCTGGATGTCGATCCGGGCGCCCGTCAGCTTCGCGGCGAGGCGGGCGTTCTGCCCCTCCTTGCCGATCGCGAGCGACAGCTGGTAGTCCGGCACGAGAGCACGGACCGCCTTGGTCGAGGCGTCGAGCACGAACGCGCTCGTCACCTTCGCCGGCGACAGGGCGCTCGCGACGAACGTCGAGAGGTCCGAGGACCAGTCCACGATGTCGATCTTCTCGGCGCCGAGCTCGTTCGTGACCGACCGGACACGGGCACCGAGTTCGCCGATGCAGGCGCCCTTGGCGTTCACCCCGGGCTCGTTCGCCTTCACCGCCATCTTCGTGCGGTGCCCGGCCTCGCGGGCGAGCGAGGTGATCTCGACGACACCCGACGCGATCTCCGGGACCTCGAGCGCGAAGAGCTTGCGCACGAGACCCGGGTGGGTGCGGGACACCGTGATCTGCGGGCCCTTGTTGCCGCGGCCGACGCTCGTCACGTACACCCGGAGACGCATGCCGTGCGGGTACGCCTCGCCCGGGACCTGCTCCTCGGGGGGCAGGATCGCCTCGACGGTGCCGAGGTCGACCATGATCATCTTCGGGTTCGGCCCCTGCTGCACGATGCCGGCGACGATGTCGCCCTCCTTGCCGCGGAACTCGCCGAGGATCTTGTCGTCGCCGATGTCGCGGAGACGCTGGTTGATGACCTGCTTGGCCGCGAAGGCCGCGATCCGGCCGAAGTCGCTCGGCTGGTCCACGGACTCGCCGATGACGTTGTCGTCCTCGTCACGCTCGGGGACGAAGACCGAGACCTCGCCGGACTTCCGGTCGAGCTCGACACGGGCCTGGGCGTCGACGGGCTCGTCGTTCTCGGCGCGGTGCTTCTGGTAGGCGGTCAGGATGGCAGATTCGATGATCTGGACGAGCTCGTCGAACGGGATCTCCCGTTCACGCTCCATGAGTCGCAGGACTGCGAGGTCGATCTTCACCGAGGTGCCTCCGTATTCAGATGAGTCGCTCCCGCGGATGGGACCGCGCGGAAGCCGTCGTCGATCGTACCGCAGGAAGACGGGAGGCCCGTGGCGGATCCACCACGGGCCTCCCGTCGGCGTCACTCCGGACGCCACCCGCTCAGATCGCGCGGACCGCCTCGAGCAGGTCCGCGACGGGGACGTCCTGGCGGTCGCCGGTCGCACGGTCCCAGAGCTCGACGACGCCGTCGGCGGCACCCCGGCCCGCGACGACGACGACCGGCATGCCGAGCAGTTCGGCGTCCCGGAGCTTCACACCGGGCGAGACCTTCGGGCGGTCGTCGTAGACGACCTCGTACCGCTCGGCCTCGAGCTGCGCGACGATCGACTCCGCCAGGTCGAACGCGGTCGCGTCCTTGCCGGTCGCGACGACGTGCACGTCGAACGGCGCCACGTGCTTCGGCCAGGCGAGGCCCTTCTCGTCGTTGTGCGCCTCGGCCAGGATCGCGAGGATGCGCGTCACCCCGATGCCGTACGAGCCCATGGTGACGGTGGCGAGCTTGCCGTTCTCGTCCTGCACCTTCAGGCCGAGCGCCTCGGCGTACTTGCGTCCGAGCTGGAAGACGTGGCCGATCTCCATGCCGCGGGCGGTCTCGAGCGGGCCGGAGCCGTCCGGTGCCGGGTCGCCGGCGCGGACGTCGGACACCTCTGCGACGCCGTCGGCGACGAAGTCACGCCCGGCGACCAGGCCGGAGACGTGCACGCCACGCTCGTTGGCGCCCGTGACCCAGCTCGTGCCGTCGACCACCCGCGGGTCGACGAAGTAGCGGAGCCCGGTCGCGCTGTCGGTACCGAGCACCTGCGGTCCGATGTAGCCCTTCACCAGGCCGCGGTGCTTCCGGAAGTCGTCGTCACCGGCGGCCTCGACCTCGGCCGGGGCGAACGCGACCTCGGCGCGCTTGAGGTCGACGTCGCGGTCCCCGGGGAGTCCGACGACCACGACCTCGCGCGTGCCGTCCAGGTGTGTCAGTGCGAGGACGACGTTCTTGAGCGTGTCCGCCGCCGTCCAGGGCGCACCGGCACGCGGGGCGACCTCGTTGGCGTGCGCGACGAGCGACTCGATCGTCGGGGTGTCCGCCGCGGGCAGGAGCACCGGCTCGGGGAGCCCCTCGGTCGACCGCGCCTCGGGCACCGGCGTCACGTATGCCTCGACGTTCGCGGCGTACCCGCCGGCACTCCGGACGAAGGTGTCCTCGCCGACGGCGATCGGGTGCAGGAACTCCTCCGACTTCGATCCACCCATCGCGCCGGCGTCCGCCTTGACGATGACGTACTCCAGACCGAGGCGCGCGAAGATCCGCTCGTAGGCGTCGCGCATCACCTGGTAGCTGCGCTCCAGGCCGGCGTCGTCGAGGTCGAACGAGTAGGCGTCCTTCATCGTGAACTCGCGCCCGCGCAGCAGCCCGGCGCGGGGACGGGCCTCGTCGCGGTACTTGTCCTGGATCTGGAACAGCGTGACCGGCAGGTCCTTGTAGGAGGAGTACAGGTCCTTCACCAGGAGCGCGAACATCTCCTCGTGCGTGGGCGCGAGGAGGTAGTCGGAGCCCTTGCGGTCCTGCAGGCGGAACATGCCGTCGCCGTACTCGGTCCAGCGGTTCGTCGCCTCGTACGGCTCGCGCGGCAGCAGCGCCGGCAGCAGGACCTCCTGCGCCCCGGCGGCCACCATCTCGTCGCGGATGATGCCCTCGATCTTCGCGCGGACCTTCAGGCCCAGCGGGAGCCAGGCGAAGATGCCCGGCGACTGGCGACGGACGTACCCGGCGCGGACGAGCAGCTTGTGGCTCGTCACCTCGGCGTCGGAGGGGTCGTCGCGGAGCGTGCGGAGGAAGAGATGGGAGAGCCGTGTGACCACGCCGCAAGCCTAGCGGCGCGCGGTCGCGGTCCGCCGCGCCTGTGGACGGGAGGTGAGGACCTACGAGGTGACGACGAGCGGCTTGCCGGTGCCGGCGGCCGGGCCCATCTCGTCGGCCAGGCGGTTCGCCTCGTCGATGAGGGTCTTGACGATCTCGGCCTCGGGCACGGTCTTGATGACCTGGCCCTTCACGAAGATCTGGCCCTTGCCGTTGCCGGACGCCACGCCGAGGTCTGCCTCTCGGGCCTCGCCCGGACCGTTCACGACGCACCCCATGACGGCGACGCGCAGCGGGACGGTCATGCCCTCGAGCCCGGACGTGACGTCGTTCGCGAGCTGGTAGACGTCCACCTGGGCGCGGCCGCAGCTCGGGCAGGAGACGATCTCCAGTTTGCGTTCGCGGAGGTTGAGCGACTGCAGGATCTGCAGCCCGACCTTGACCTCCTGCGCGGGCGGCGCGGAGAGCGACACGCGGATGGTGTCGCCGATGCCCTCACCGAGCAGGATGCCGAACGCGGTCGCGCTCTTGATCGTGCCCTGGAACTCGGGGCCCGCCTCGGTGACACCGAGGTGCAGGGGCCAGTCGCCGCGCTCGGCGAGCTGCCGGTACGCCTTGACCATGACGATCGGGTCGTTGTGCTTGACCGAGATCTTGAAGTCGTGGAAGTCGTGCTCCTCGAAGAGCGACGCCTCCCACACCGCGGACTCGACGAGCGCCTCCGGCGTCGCCTTGCCGTACTTCTGCAGCAGGCTCGGCTCGAGCGATCCGGCGTTGACGCCGATGCGCAGGCTCACGCCGGCGTCCTTCGCGGCCTTCGCGATCGCGCCGACCTGGTCGTCGAACTTCCGGATGTTGCCCGGGTTCACGCGGACCGCGGCGCACCCGGCGTCGATGGCCTGGAAGACGTACTTCGGCTGGAAGTGGATGTCCGCGATCACCGGGATCTGCGACTTCTTCGCGATGATCGGCAGTGCGTCGGCGTCGTCCTGGCTCGGGACCGCCACGCGGACGATGTCGCACCCGGACGCGGTGAGTTCGGCGATCTGCTGCAGCGTCGCGTTGATGTTCGTGGTCGGCGTCGTGGTCATCGACTGCACGGACACGGGGGCGTCGCCACCGACCAGGACCTTGCCGACCCGGATCTGCCGGGACTTGCGACGCGGGGCCAGGGTTTCGGGGGCCTTCGGCATTCCGAGGTTCACTGCGGGCACGGTGGGAACTCTACGCGCTCGTCCACGGAACGCGGTGCGGCCGGCTCACAGGGAGTCGACGACCGTGACGAGCGGCGCGTACAGCCGCATCGCGGCGAGTGCGCGGGCGTGGTCGTCGTCGCTCGCACCCGCGCACGCCTCGGCGACGACGGTCACACGGGCGCCCGCGTCGGCCGCGGCCAGCGCCGTCGACAGGACGCAGCAGTCGGTCGACACCCCCGTGAGGACGAGGTGCGGACGGTCCCCGGTGACCCGTCGGAGGCCCGTCCCCCACTTGCCGAAGGTCGGTTCCGTGACGACCGGCGCGCCGTCCGTTGCCAGCGCGGTGAACGGCTCGGTCAGTGCGTACAGCGGGTCGGCGTCGGGCACGAGCGCGAACGGCCACTCGCGGTAGTACGGCTGCCACGCTCCCGCGGGGTGTTCCGGGGCGACGAACCGGGTGAGGACGGTGCGGCCCGCGAAGTGTGGCAGGAGCCGCTCGACGGCCAGCGACGCCTCGGCGTACCGCGGTGCCGCCCAGGGGCTGTCGCCGGTGAAGACCCGCTGCATGTCGATCACGACGAGCCACGCATCGGATGTGTCCGGTGCATCAGCCCTGCCCGGTGCGTCGGGGCCGCCCGGTGCGCCGGGGCCGCTCGGTGCGTCGTCCGTCACGGGCGCAGTTCCTCTGCTGGCACGCGGGACACCGGTTCCGTGACGGGCAGCGCCTCCTGCCGACGGACCGTTCCCCGGCCGAGCAGCACGGTCCCGAGGAACCCGACGAGCAGCGCGACGAGGACCCCGAGGTTCGCGTACGCCCAGGCGCCGTCCCGTCCGCCGAGACCGACGGGTCCGAGCAGGAAGCCCTGCCAGTTCAACCAGGCGGGCACCCCGTAGGTGTTCGTGACGAGCCCCCACCCGAGCACCGTCCCTGCGGCGACCAGCGCGATCGCGGTCCAGCGCACGTCGCCGTACCGACCGCGCGGGCTGTCGAGCTCGCCCTCCGCGTAGGCCCGCCGCCGGAGCAGCACGTCGGCGACGAACACGCCACACCAGGCGGCCACCGGCACGCCGAGCGTCACGAGGAAGGCCTGGAACGGCTGGATGAAGCTCGTCGCGAAGAACACGACGTAGACCGCGCCCGCGACCATGAACACCCCGTCGACAGCTGCCGCGACCGGCCGCGGGATCCGCACACCGGCGCTCAACAGGGCGAGGCCGGACGAGTAGATGTCCAGGACGGCACCGCCGACGAGCCCGAGGATCGCGACGAGCGCGAAGGGCACGAGGAACCACACCGGCAGCAGGGTCGTCAGCGCGCCGATCGGGTCGGCACCGACCGCAGCGCTGAGGTCGGGCGAGGAACCGGCCAGCAGGATGCCGATGACGACGAGGACCGCGGGGGCGAGGGCGCCGCCGAAGGTCGTCCAGCCGACGACCCCCCGGGTCGAGGCGGACCGCGGCAGGTACCGGGAGTAGTCGGCCGCCGCGTTCACCCAGCCGAGCCCGAAGCCCGTCATCACGAGCACGAGGGCGCCGATGACGTTCTGCGCGCTGCCGGACGGGAGGGCGGTGAGCGTGCCGAGGTCGATCGACGGCAGCGCCAGCACCACGTAGACGACCGTGAGCACCGCCGTGACGACCGTGATCCAGGTCTGCAGCCGCATGATGACGTCGAAGCCGGCGATCCC
This sequence comes from Curtobacterium sp. MCBD17_032, assembly GCF_003234855.1. GTDB lineage: Bacteria > Actinomycetota > Actinomycetes > Actinomycetales > Microbacteriaceae > Curtobacterium. The sequence goes on along the minus strand of NZ_QKTO01000013.1, from coordinate 55,720 downwards.
GGCGCCGACGACGAGGGCCGCGACCACCACGAGCGCGACGGTCTTCGTCACGACGCCGTCGTCCCAGCCGAGTTCGCGGAACACGGTCGACGTCGCGAGCACCGCGAGCGCGGCGAGCGCGGTCTCCCAACCGACGGTGAGCACCCAGCTGAGGAAGGACGGCAGGCGGTTCCCCCGCACGCCGAACGCCGCGCGGCTGAGCACCATCGTCGGTGCGGAGCCGCGCTTGCCGGCGATCGCGACGATGCCGCACAGCAGGAACGAGAACACGACGCCGACCACGGAGACCACCAGCGCCTGTGCGAGTGAGATCCCGAAGCCGAGCACGAACGACCCGTAGGCGAGACCGAGCACCGAGATGTTCGCCGCGAACCACGGCCAGAACAACCCGCGGGGCCGGCCCTTCCGGTCGGCTTCGCCGATGACGTCGGTGCCCTGCTGTTCGACGGTCCGGGTCCGCCCGGTGGTCGACCCCTTCGACGGCTCGGGACGGGCCACGGGTTCTGCGCTCATGCGCGCCAGCGTAGTGCGCCGACGGCTCCGCTCGCGCTAGCCGAACAGGTCGACCGGTCGGACGAGGTCGGCGTAGATGAGGAGCGCGCTCATGCCGGCGAGGAGGACGACCACGACCATCGTGAGGGGCATCGTCTTCGCCAGGTCGATCGGCCCCGGGTCCGCCTTCCCGAACAGCCGGAAGGCACGACGCTTCACCGCTTCCCAGACCGCCCCCGCGATGTGCCCGCCGTCCAGCGGCAGGAGCGGCACCATGTTCAGCACGAACAGCCCGATGTTGAGCGATGCCAGCAGTCCCAGGATCGTGTACACCTTGTCGACGACGGGCACGCCGCTCATCGAGGACACGGTGCCGATCGCCCGGCCGACGCCGACGACCGACACCGGGCTGTCCTGCGCCCGCTCCTGTGCGCCGAAGGCCGCGTTCCACACGGCGACGAGCCGCTGTGGCAGGTCGATCACGAGATGTGCCGACGCGGCGATCTGCGCAGCGGTGGCCGGCAGCACCGCGGCGGGCGACTGCCGGACGAGCGTCTGCCCGATGCTCACCCCGACGACACCGACGCGCTCGGTCTTCGTCGTCCCGTCGCGGTCCTTCGCGACCGTACCGTCCTCGGTGTAGACGTCGCGGGTGGCGAGCTGCGGGGTCACCTGCAGGGTGCGTTCCGCGCCGTCGCGCTCGACGACGACCTCGACGGTCTCGCCGGCGGAGCGCTGGAACGTCTCCGAGACCTGCGCGATCGTGGGGTTGCGGACCCCGTCGACGGACAGGACGACGTCACCCGACCGGAGCCCCGCCTCCTTCGCGGGCGAGACCGCGTCGCCCTCGGTGCACGTCGTCCGCGCACTGGTCGGCAGGACACAGTCGACGCGCGAGGTGAACGTCGTCGTCGGCGCCCCGAAGCCGACCAGCAGCACCCCGAACAGCAGGATCCCGATCACCAGGTTCATCGCGGGCCCCGCGACCATCACGATGATCCGCTTCCAGGGCGTGAGCCGGTAGAAGGCCCGGGAGTCGTCGCCACCGGACTCCGCGATCTGCTCGGCGCTCGCGGCCCGGGCGTCCTGCACGAACGCCGAGTACATGCCCGTGTTCGTGATCTCCCGTCCGGAGGCGCGCGGCTTGAGCATCCCGACCATGGAGATGTAGCCGCCGAGCAGGATCGGCCGGATGCCGTACTCGGTCTCGCCGCGACGGAAGGACCAGATGGCCTTGCCGAAGCCGAGCGAGTACTGGGTCACCTTGACGCCGAAGAGCTTCGCGAAGGCCAGGTGGCCGAGCTCGTGGAGGCCGATCGACACCAGCAGGCCGATGACGAAGACGACGACGCCGAGGACGAAGAGCAGGACGGTTCCGACGGTCACCGGGAAAGGGTACGGGACGCTCGCCATGACGGAGCCGTGCGCGACCTGGGTGGGAGGGCCCGCCTCCCGGGTGGGACCCCCGGACGAGCAGACCGCGCGTCCGACCGACCGGACGGGAGGCCCGGCTCGCGTCAGCGGGCCAGGATGCGGTCGGCCTGCTGCCGGGCCTCGCGCTCGGCAGCGAGGACGCCGTCGAGCGACGGCTCCCCCGCGGTGTGGGCGTCGACGACCCGAGCGACCGTGTCGACGATGTCGAGGAACCCGATCGCGCCGGCGTGGAAGGCGGCGACGGCCTGCTCGTTCGCGGCGTTGAACACCGCCGGGAACGTGCCGCCGAGCGTGCCCACCCGCTTGGCGAGGTCGACCGCGCCGAACGCCTCGGCGTCGAGGGGCTCGAAGGTCCAGGTGCTCGCGGTCGTCCAGTCCAGTGGCACCCCGACGTGCGGCACCCGGTCCGGCCAGGCGAGCCCGAGCGCGATCGGGAGCCGCATGTCCGGCGGCGATGCCTGCGCGATCGTCGACCCGTCGACGAACTCCACCATCGAGTGCACGACCGACTGGGCGTGCACCGTGACGTCGATGCGGTCGTACGGCACGTCGAACAGCAGGTGGGCCTCGATGACCTCGAGGCCCTTGTTCACCAGGGTCGCCGAGTTGGTGGTCACCACGAGGCCCATGTCCCACGTGGGGTGGGCGAGCGCCTGCGCCGGCGTGACGTCCACGAGTTCTTTCCGGGAGCGCCCACGGAAGGGTCCACCGCTCGCGGTGAGCACGAGCCGACGGACCTCGGCGTCGCTGCCCGACCGGAGCGCCTGGGCGATCGCGGAGTGCTCGCTGTCGACCGGGACGATCTGCCCGGGTGCCGCGGCCGCCTGCACGAGGGGACCACCGACGATGAGGCTCTCCTTGTTCGCCAGCGCCAGGGTGGCTCCGGTCTCGAGGACCGCGAGGGTCGGGCCGAGCCCCACCGACCCGGTGATGCCGTTCAGCACGACGTCGGCCGCGACGCCTCGGACGAGTCGCTCGGCGTCCGCGGCCCCGAGCGCGGTGTCACGGACGCCGTACCGATCGGCCTGCTCGGCGAGGCCGTCGGCGTCCGTGCCCGCGGTCAGGCCGACGAGCTCGAAGCGGTCGGGGTTCCGCTCGATGACGTCGAGCGCCTGCGTGCCGATCGACCCCGTGCTGCCGAGGAGGACGACGCGGCGGCGGCCCGACACCGGGCTCAGCCCTTGGCCAGCAGGTCGACGACGAACACGAGGGTCGCGTTCGCGGGGATGCCCGAGCCCTCCGGCGGGTTGGCGCCGTAGCCGTCCTCCGGCGTGACGACGATCATGACCTGCGAGCCGATCTTCTGCCCGACGAGTCCCTTGACGAACCCGGGGATGAGCCCGCTGTTCGAGATCGTGAAGGTCGTCGGCGAGCCCTTCGACCACGAGGAGTCGAACTCCTTGCCGCCCTCGTACGCGACGCCCTTGTACTGCACGAGCGCGGTGTCGCCGTCCTCCACGACGTCACCGTCGCCCTGCTTGATGACCTCGGCCGTGGTCTTCGTGGGTGCGTCGGTGTCCGGGATGGTGATCTCGGGCTCGCCGTCCGCCTTGTCCTCGACCGTGGGGAGCGCCGGGTCCTGGTCCTGCGGCGTGCCGGTCGACTTGGTCGGGGTCTGCTGGACGACGTCCGCGACGACGACGATCGACCCGCTCGTGTTGAAGCCGAGGGCGGCGGCCTGACCGACGACGGCGACGCGGTCACCGACGTGCGCGCAGGCGAGGAGGGCGCCGAAGCCGGTGCCGCCCACGGAGAGGACCTGCGGGTTCCCCTGGTCGAAGCCGACGGTGACGAGGTTCTCCGCGTCCTCCGCGTTGTACGCCGAGTACGCGACCTGGACGAAGTCGCCGTCCGCCAGGGCCGCGCCCTTCCCCTTGACGGCGCGGGTCGCCTGTGCGGGGTCGGCGGTGAGGCCGTCGTCGAAGGTCACCTTCGGTGCCGTTGACCCGCCGACCTCGCCCGTGACCTCGATCGAGTCGGACGCCTTGCCCGGCTCCGGGCAGGAGGTGATCGGCGTGGCGCTGGCGCCGGGGGTGGACGTGGCGGAGGCCGAGGCGTCCGAGGAGCCCGACCCCGAGCAGGCGGCGAGGCCGAGGACCACGGCGGGCACGAGGGCGATCGGGAGCAGGCGGAGACGCTTCACACGGGTCATCCTGCCGTACCTCCCGTTGCGTCGGCTCCGAGGACGACGATCTCCGGCTCGTGGTGGACGGGGAACGCCACCGACCGTGCGATGAAGCACAGCCGGTTCGCGTCGGCGTGCGCGGCCCGTGCGTCCTCCAGCCGGTCGGCCTCGCGGATGGTCACCACGGGACGGAGGACGGCGCCGGTGAGCTCACCCGAGCCGTCGCGGTGCAGGTCGAGGGTGGCCGTGGCGCGGTCGTCGTACGCGACCACGGTGAAGCCCCGCGTCACGGCGACGTGCAGGTAGCTGAGCATGTGGCACTGGCTCAGTGCGGCGAGGACGAGCTCCTCGGGGTTCCACCGGTCGCGGTCGCCGCGGAAGGTCGGGTCCGCGCTGCCGGCGACGTCCGGCTTGCCCGCGGCACTGACGACGTGGTCGCGTCCGTAGTCGCGGTACCCGCTCGTACCGCTGCCCCGGTCCCCAGTCCAGTGCAGGGAGACCTCGTAGGAGTGGTCGTTCATCGCGGTCCTCTCGTCCTGTGGGTCGTCGGCGTCGTGTGGGTCGTCGGCGTCGTGCGGGTCGTCGGCGTCGTGTGGGTCGTCGGTAGGATCGCGCCATGCGCACGGCCACCAGCACCGACCGTCATCCTCTCACCGCCGACGGCTCGGTCGAGCTGGCCGTCCTCGACCGGTCCGGCTTCGACGAGAGCCGACACGTCGGCGCGGGCGTGGTCGTGGGGACCGACGGCAGGGTGCTCGACGCGGTCGGTGACGTCGGTGCGAGCATCTACCCCCGATCGACGATGAAGCCCCTGCAGGCGCTGGCGATCCGTCGTTCCGGTGCGGTCTTCTCGGGCGCCGAGCTGGTGATGACGACCGCGAGTCACGCCGGGACCCCGTCCCACCAGTCCCTCGCACTGCGGATGCTCGAGCGGTTCGACCACGTCGAGGAGGACCTCGGCTGCCCGCCCGACCTGCCGTTCGACCGGGACACCGCGCGGAGCATGCCCGGTCCTCGACGGCTGGCGATGAACTGCTCGGGGAAACACGCGGGCATGCTCGCCGCCTGCCGGGTGCACGGGTGGGACGAGGCGACGTACCTCGACATCGAGCACCCGCTGCAGCAGGCGGTCCGGAGCACGGTCGAGGACGCCACCGGCGAGGTCGTCGACGTCGTCGGGACCGACGGTTGTGGCGCTCCGGTCTTCCCGCTCACCCTGACCGGGCTGGCGCGGGGCATCGCCGGGGTCGTGGCGCGCGCCGACGAGGAGTCCGCGGCCCTGACCGACGCGGTCCTGGCGGACCCGTGGGCGATCGACGGCGTCGGACGGGCGAACACCGTCACCGTGGAACGACTCGGTCTGCTGGCGAAGCTCGGTGCCGAGGGCGTGATGGTGATGGGGGTGCCCGGCGGGCCGGCCGTCGCCGTGAAGGTGCTCGACGGAGCCCTCCGCGCGGGGACGCTCGCGGCCCTGACGCTGCTCGTGCGGAACGGCCTGGTCGACGCCGCCGCCGCGGACGAGGTGCTGCAGGCGACCGGCGAGCGCGTCCTCGGTGGCGGTCTGCCCGTCGGCGCGGTCCGTGTCGGAGCAGGGCTCCGCTGACCTGACGGCGTCCGGCCTCGACGCTGCTCCTCCGCGGTGCGGGGCAGGTGGTCGCCCGTGGGACAGACGAGGAGGGGCAGCGTCGGCGAGATCACCGTCCCGGCCTCGTCGTCCGTGTCGGCGTCCGCAGCGCCCCGGGCACGGCGTCCCTCCGAGAGCCGGCACCCGTAGCGGGTGACGTCCACCACCGCACCCCTCCGACGCGGTGACGCCGCGAGGCCGGGGACGAGCACGACGGTCCCGAGCAGCACGCCGTCGTCGGCGACGAGCGACGCCGCCGCGGTCCCGTCCGGCATGCCCGCGCGGACGGTCCGCCCACCGAGCACCGCCGTCTCCGCCGCCACCCGGAGCTCGGCACGGAGCGCGGCGGGACCCGTCCTCTGCCGACATCGGTCGAGTTGGTCGACGAGGGCCGCGAAGACCGCGCTGGCCAGGGCTCCCCGACCGCGGACGACGACCCCCGCGCTCGCGTCGACCGTCACGATCCGTCCCGCCGGGTCCCGTCCGGCGACGAGTCTCCGTGCCGTCCCCGTCCGGGGCGGCGGATCCCCGGCCTCGGGCCAGGGCTCGACTTCCGCCTCCGCCTCTGCCTCCGGCTCCGCCTCCTCCGCGCACGGGGCACCCTCGTTGTCGGTCTCCGGCGGCGGCGGGACGACCACTGGCGGACTCCCCCGGTCCGCTCCACTCGACTGCAGCACGAGACCGATCACCGCGACGACCACCGCTGCCGCGACCAGCACGACGCGGTCGCCACCGGTGGCGACGAGCGCCCGGGCCGCCACGAGGACCGCGACGACCGAGATGACGCTCCGTGCGGTCCGTGTGTCCATGCACCGATCACACCGCTGCCCGCCCTCGGACGGAGCGTCCGACGGCAGGCTGTGGAGGACCGCCGTTGCCACACGGGTCGTGGACGACGGTCATGAGTGCACGGGACGAGCTCGTACCCGCGCACCGTTCCGCGTCACTGCACGAGGAAGAACTGCTCCCCGATGTCGACGCGCGCGCCCCGCTCGACCCGGTACCGGCGGCCGGGCTCGCACCGGCGGATCGACCCGTCGATGTGCCGGATAATCGTCCCGTTGCCCGAAAAGCGGTCGGACACCCACAGGTCGTCGCCGTCCCGACCGAGTTCCAGGTGGGTCTTCGACACGGACTTGCCGGGGTCGCGGATCGTCAGCAGGCCGTCGAACTGCTCGTCCGCCTCGGGGCGCGGGAGTCGGCCGAGCAGCGCCGACCCGTGGACCCCGAGGCGCTCGCCCGTGCTGAAGTGCAGCAGGAACGGGACCTGTGCCGGCGCGCGGGACACGATCCGGGTCGCCTCGACGTCCGCGTCCGGGCTCGCACCGCCCGCGTCCTCGCCGACGGGGCCCGTGTGCTCGGCCGCCGGCGTGGCGACCGCGGCCGGGGCGCCGTCGCCCGACCGGGGCGGGGCGACCGGCGGCAACGGGGCGGCGACCGGCGGCAGCGGGGCGGCGACCGGCGGGAGCGGGGCGGCGACCGGCGAGAGCTGTGCGCTCGTCCCTGCCCGGGACTCTCCGGTGGGGCCGGTCGACGGGCCCATGGACGGTCCACGGGCTGGTTCGTCCGCCTGCTCGGCGACCGTGTCCGCCCGGCTGTCGTCGGCGGTGTCGTCCGGGGCGGCCTCGGCCGTCCCCGGACCGTCCGCATCGCCCGTGGCGGGGTCGACACCGAGCTCGGGGGCGTCTGCGGGATCGTCGACCGCAGCCCCCTGGCGGGCGTCGTCGTCGTCGGGGACGGTCGTGCGGGCCGGAGGGCCATCGACACCGCGCGGGTCGAGGCCGTCGACCACGACGTCGGCGTCGTCACCCCGGTCGCGGACGGTGGCATCGTCGTGAGCGGTCGCTCCGTCGCCGGACGAGCCCGCGTCGTCGGAGCCCTCTCCGGATCCGGCGGACGCGGTGTCCGGCAGACCGTCCGACTCCTCGGTGAGGTCGTGGGCGTCCGACACGGCACTACGGAGGGCGTCCTCGTCGGCGGCCCAGTCCGGACGGGTGAGGGGCAGGGGCATCACCGGTCCGGTGAAGGCCGCGGTCACGGCCGGACGGACCGAACCGCACTCCTCGCAGAAGATGTCGTCGGGCTCGAGCGTGTGGCCGCACACGTGGCAGGCGGTGCTCTGGCTGCCCGGCGGGACGAGCGGCGCCGGACGCGGTGCTCGGCGCTCCGGGGGCAGTCGGAAGACCGCCGTGTCGCCGGGTCGAGGCGCGTCGTCGGCCCGCTGGAGCTGCGGGTCGTCGCCGTCGGTCTGCTCGAGAGCCGCGGGCGCGCTCGTCGCCTCGGTGGACGGCGCGCGTCCGATCCACCACGACGGGCCGGACGGCGGTGCGGTCGGGGTCGACTGCGGTGCCCAGGTCGACTCCACGCCGGTGGACGCGTGCGGCGTCGGGTCGTCCTGATCGGCCACTGCACGCTCGTCCCAGGCGTCCGCCCGCTGGACCTCGGGGTCGTCCTGCGGTGCGAGCGTCTCGGCGGGGAACGCGTCGGGGTCGAGCGTCGGTTCGACGGGGGGCTCGTCGGCGGTCGACCGCCCCGTCCAGTCACCGAGACCGGAGCCGGAGCGGTGCACGTGCGACGGGGCACTCCGGGGGGCGAGGTCGTCACCGCTGGTGTCCTCCGTCCCCGACGAGGTGTCCGCGAGACCCGTCCGGCGGTCGCCCGGACGCGGCTGGTCCGCCTCGGCCGACCGGTCCACCCCGGTCGATCCGTCCTGGTGGTGCTCCGGCGGGGTCTGGGCGGTCGGCGACGAGACACGGTCGGCACCGGTCAACCAGGCCCGCGTCGCCGGGTCGAGGGTGGACTCGGGCAACCAGGCGTCGGCGGCGGTGTCGACCCCGTGACCGGGCTCACCGGGCTGCTGCAACGGGGGCGGGGTGCCGCGGTCGACGGCTTCGACGGGTGCCGTGCGACGCGCTGCCGAGGTCGTGACGGCTCGTCCGCACTCACCGCAGAAGATCGCTCCGTCCGGGAGCGTCGATCCGCAGTGTTCGCATCTGATCACAGGGTGCCTCTGTCCTCGTCCGACCGTCCGCCAGGTGCTTCCGGCCTCCGGACATCGTAGTCACCGCCGCTCGGAGCGCCCTCCGACCGCCGCGGACCTCCGGAGCGGCTCCGGCTCCGGCAGGGGTGGCTCCGGCTGCCGCGAGGACGGCCGCGGCGACGCCCGTCCCGACCGACCCCACCGGAGTGAGCGGAGCGACGTGGCGGCCCGGAGGCGGTCTCGTCGGCCTCGGCCGGCCCCGAGCGCGGCGATCGCCGACTCGGCTGCGGCCCACGACCGGTCGGCGAGCCGGTCGTCGACGTCGACCGGGCCGAAGACAGCGGCGTCCGCGTCGGTGGCGAGCGGGACCCCGTCGGCGCCCGGCGCGCTCGCGGCGACCTCCCTGCGGGTGGCCGTCGGCGGGACGTCGTGCCCGCTGTCGAGCAGCGCGTCCCGGTACTCGTCCCAGGCACCGACGACCCTGGTCCTCGGCACGAGCGCACGCCGCCGTCGCCTCCGCCGGACTCGCTTCGCGAGGACGACGGCAGCGACGGGCAGCAGCAGGACCACCATGAGGCCCAGCACGCCGAGCGCCCACGGCAACACCGCGAGCAGGATCCGCAGCCACGCCGGCTGGGTGGGCGGCGTCTCGCGGTCGGCGTCGGGCGGCGTCTGCTGGTCGAGGCGTTGCGGTTCGGCGGGTGGTGGTGGCACGACGGTCTCGGGTCGGGTGACGGGTTCCGGCGTCTGGTCCGTCTCGTCCGGGATCTCCCGGACGTCGGGGTTCGGGTCGAGCACGACCCAGCCCCACTGCGCGGTGTCCACTTCGATGCGGGCCGTCACGTCCGAACCGCGGAACGTCGTGGTGTCGCCGGCCGGGGCTGCGACGGGCGCGCCGGAGTCCCCGCCCGGGGTGAAGCCGAGGACGACCCGCGCCGGGAAGCCGATCTCCCGGGCGATGAGCGCGGCGGCGACCGCGTACTGTTCCTGGTCCCCCACCATCGGCTGCGCGGTGAGCAGCTGTTCGATCCGGTCGGCACCGTGACCGCTCCGGCTCGGACGGTCGTCCCCGACGCCGTGGCTCACGTAGCCGTCGCGCGCCAGGGTCCGCAGGGCCGCGAGGAGCCGCGTCCCGTCGGGGGCACCGTCGTCGGCACCGGCCCGGGCGGCGTCACGGACGGCGTCGGGCACGGACCGGGGTGTCGGCACGGCAGCGGACCCCGGTCTCGCATCGGCGAGCTCCTCCTCCGTGGGCTGGTCGGGCAGCACGGCGGTCAACGAGTACCGGGTCCCCGCGGTCACACCGTCCACGACCGCGGCCGTCCCGGTGGCGCGGTCGTAGAAGAACGCGGAGCGCTGCGCGTCCGCATCGGCACCGTGGAAGGCGACCGACTCGAGGGCGCCGACCGTCGGAAGCCACACGCCGCGGTACCCGTCGACCGTCACGTCGACGTCGACCCGCGTGCCGCGGACGTCGCTCGTGTCGACGGCCGTCGGGACCCGTTCGAAGGACCCGGAGTCGGCCGTCCCGTCGGGTCCGCCGACCCGGTAGACCACGCCGTCGTACGTGTCGAGGGTGGCGATGCGGACGAACGCGCCGTCCGGCAGTCCGGTCACGGTGACCTGGGGCCGGTCGACCTCGTCCTGCTGCTGGTAGGCGCGGAACCCGCTGAGCGGGCTGACCTGCTCCGTCGGGTCGAACGGCTTCACGACGTCGGTGCGGGCGACCGTGCGCGCCGCTGAGGGCGACACGAGCAGGCCGAGCCCGCTGGCGACGACCGCGGCCACCGCGATCGTGGCCGTGCCGAGGAGCGCCGGCCGCACGATCGCCCGCCCCACCGGGACACGCGCGCCGGTGGTGTCGGCGACGGCGACGGCCCGCCGGACGTGCCGCACCGCCACCGCCCACACGAGTGCGATGCCCGCCAGGACCACGGCGAGCACGACGGTTGTCTCGAGCCGGTCCGGCCCGACCACGACGCCGGCGACGAGCAGCGCCAGGGCGGGCAGGCCGGCGCACTCCGGACGGGAGGCCCTGGTGGCGATGCTCACGCCGGTCACGGTGGCGAGCAGCACCGTGACGAAGTAGGGCACGAGGAGGGCCTCGTAGGACCCGACCGGCAGGCTGATGGTCAGGAGGCGCCGCCACCCGAGGGCGACGCCCGCGAAGAGGTCGACGAGCGCGGGTCCGGTGGGGAGCGGACCGGCGGCGCCGCCGGGCACCGCGGCCGGGACGCCCGTGGCGGCGAACCCGACGACGGTCGCGAGCGCGACGACGGCCGCCGGGAGGCGCAGCACGGCCCCGAGGACGCCGACCAGCGACCCCACGACGAGTGCGGTGACGCCGGCGACGACCATGGCGACGTCGCGGTGCACCGGCCACCACGCGACGCTCGCGACGGCGAGGGACAGCCAGACCACGAGCACCCCGCCGACGAGACGCACGCGCGAGGAGCGTGCGCGCCGAGCTGCTCCACGGGGCCGGAGCCGCGTCTGCTGGGCGGTCACGCGTCCACCGACCGGTACAGGGCGTGGCGGAGGTCCTCGAGGTACCCGATCGTCATGAGGGTCAGCCCGGAGACCCGCACCGACCGCGGCACGGCCTCCGGCTCGCAGACGACGGCGACGACCTCGACGCCGACCGGGAAGCGGGATGCCGCGAGACGGAGGGCGGCGATCCCCACGGTCGACCCCACGACGAGGAACGCGACCGAGACGCCGGCGACGTCCCGTCCGACGAGGCCGGCGACCTCGGCCACCGGCAGACACGCGTCGGCCAGGTCCACCCGGGCGAAGGCGTCCAGGAGCCGCGTCGGCGTGACCGTCGGGAGGGCGTGCACGGCGCGGACGGGACGCTTCGCGAACTCCGGCGTGCGCTCGGAGACGACGACGATGACCTGCCGACCGTCGCGCACCGCACGTGCACCGAGCGACGCGGCGACGCTGACGCCCAGCTCGAACTCGTCGTCGTCGCGGTACTCGCTGCGGGAGACCCCGAGTCCGACGACCAGGTGGGAGCGCCGGGTGTCCTCGAACTGCCGCACCATGAAGGCACCCGTCTTCGCGGTCGACTTCCAGTGGATGGTCCGCGGGTCGTCACCGGGTGCGTACTCGCGGATGGCGTGGAACGCGATGTCGGCCGGCGACAGGTCGGTGGTGGCCTGCCCTTCGAGGTCACGGACCAGTCCGGTGCTCGTCGACGGGATCGCGATGGTGCGGGGGTGCACCACCACCTGCTCGCGCGCGGTCCAGACGACCTCGCGGCGGACGAGTCCCACCGGGTCCGCCCGCACACCGGTCACCGGTCCCACGTCCAGGACGCCGCGGCGAGCGGTCGGTACCGGGACGAGCTGCTCGTGCGAGCCGTGCGGCGCGACGGCGGGGATCGGGACGTCGACGAGTCCGGAGCCGACCGGCAGTTCCACCGTGGTCGGGACCGAGGGCAGACGCGTCGGGTTCGCCGCGGTGACCGTCACCCCGGCGTCGTCACCGACGACCACCCGGTGCTGGGGGGCGGACATCCGGATGACGAGTCGCGACCGGCCGAACAGGGCGACCGCGGCGATGACCACGAGGACGGCGCCCGCCCACCCGACCACGACGACCTCGCGGAGCCCGAACCGGTAGCCGGTGACGAACGCGACGAGCGTCGTCGCCAGCACGGTCCAGCCCAGGCCGGTGACCACGGAGGCGACCTCGTCCCGGCCACGGCGGACCAGCCTCCCGGCGGAGCGCCACAGGCGGACCACACCCACCACGGCGTCGGCCGCGACGTCGTCCCGGTCGCCGACGAGTCGGGTGCGGACGTTCGTCAGGCCGGCGACCGTCCCGGTGCGGTCCTGCGCGGCACGACGCGACCGCGTCGGGACGGGGCGGGAGCGCGTGTCGACGGGCCGGCGGTCGGTCACCGCGGGACCCGGTCGGCCGGTGGGGGCGTGTCGACGAGGAGCTGGGCGACGACGCTCGACGCGTCCACGCCGTCGAACTCGGCCTCCGCGTCGAGGACCAGACGGTGCGCGAGGACCGGCTGCGCGAGGGCCTTCACGTCGTCGGGCGTGACGTAGTGGCGGCCGTCCACGGCCGCGTGCACGCGGCTTGCCCGGATGAGTCCCATGGCGCCCCGCACGCTCACGCCGAGCCGCACCTCTGACGCCGCGCGGGTGCCGTCGACCAGCCGGGCGACGTAGTCGGCGATCACCGCGTCCACGTGGACGGTCCGTGCGAGCGCGGCCATCTCGGTGACCGTCGCGGCGGGGACGACGCTCGCGAGCGGTACGGACACCGACGGAGCCGAGGCGGCTTCGAGGATCCGGACCGTCGCCGCGTGGTCCGGGTAGCCGATCGACGTCCGCATGAGGAAGCGGTCGAGCTGCGCCTCCGGCAGGCGGTAGGTCCCCGCCTGTTCGATCGGGTTCTGCGTGGCGACGACCATGAACGGCTGGGCGAGGCGGTGCGTGACGCCGTCCACCGTCACAGCGGCCTCCTCCATCGCCTCGAGCAACGCGGACTGCGTCTTCGGGCTCGCCCGGTTGATCTCGTCGGCGAGGACGATGTTCGCGAAGACCGGCCCCCGGTGGAACTCGAACTCCTGCGCTCGCTGGTCGTACACGCTGATCCCGGTGATGTCGCCGGGCAGCAGGTCGGGCGTGAACTGGATCCGGTTCGTCGTGCCCTGCACGCTCTGCGCGAGTGCCCGGGCCAGGCTGGTCTTGCCGGTCCCCGGGACGTCCTCGAGGAGCAGGTGCCCCTCGCTCAGCATCGCCGTCACCGCCAGGCGGATCACGAACGTCTTGCCGAGGAGCACCTGCTCGACGTTGGTCACGATGCGGCCGGCGACGTCGGCGAACCAGGCAGCCTGCTCCGGGGTCATGCTCATGCGGGTGTCGTTCCTTCGGTGGTGGGGACGGCGGGGACGGGCGTGCGGTCCGGACTCCCCGGGCCGGTCGGCGCGTCGATCACGGTGCCGGCTCGGCGGGGACCGGGCTCGGCATCGTACCGGTGGCGGGCGGCGGCGCCAGCGGGGCGACGGGCCACACCGGCGAAGCGGCCCCCGTCGTCGCGGTGAGCGGTGTCGCGTCCGTGGTGGCGAGGGTGACCGCGACCCGGACGGACCGGGCTCCGACGGGCGCGCTCGGCGGCCCGTCCCCCGCCTGCCAGGTGCTCGCCGTGTTCCCCTCGAGGGGCGTGGTGCCGGCCTCGTCGGCGAACCACCGGGCCGTGTAGGAGGCGACGCGCACCCCGTCCGAGACCGCGGGCCCGTCGACGGCGAGCGGGTGGCCCTCCTGCGCCCCGGTGACGGTGCTCGACGTGTCGAACGCGACCCCCGTGCCCCTCCAGGCGTCCGCGGTGCAGAAGGCGTCACCCGGCGCACCACAGGCCTGGAGGGTGAGCGTAGCCGGGGTGTTGCGGGCCCCCGTACCCGGGACGCCGGTCCACCGCTGTCCCGGGCGGAGGTCGACGTCGCTCCCGCCGGTCTGCAGGCGGTAGTGGTCGACGTCGCCGCCGGGCGCGGTGACCCGGAGGTCCGACTGCGTCGCGCTGCTCCCGGCGACGACCTCGAGTGTCGGGTCCGCCGTACCGGCCGGCGTCTCGTAGGTGACGGCATCGGCGTACGCGACGTCGCAGAACAGTCCGTTGTCGGACACCACGGCGTAGCGGGCGCCTCCGGCGCCGACACCGCCGTCCGTCATGCCGGACTGCGTCCCGACCGGTGTCTGACCGGAGAGGGCGGCGCAGCTCGGCGTCGCGCCGACGGCGACGCGGTACACACGGTAGGCCGGGCCGGACCCGCCGGCGGCGTCCGCCGCGCCCCAGGAGACGGTGACGACGGACTTCCCCCGGCTGTCGGGAGCGTCCCCCGTGACGGCACGGACGTCCTGCGGGGCGCCGGGACGACCGACGGCGGTCCCCGTCGCCGTCGCACTGTTCCACTGCACCACGGTGCCGTCGCGGCCGGCGTCGTTCCGCGCCGAGACGGTGACCAGGTAGGACGCGCCGCTCGTCGCACCGGAGAACGACGTCGAGGTCGCCGTGCCCGTCCGGGTCGTCGTGGTCAAGCCGGGCCCCGTGACGGTCACGACGTGGTCGTCGACGGCGCTGCCGCGCGACGGGCGCGGGACCGCGCGCCACGAGACGTCGAGCTGGTCCGGGTTGGTCGGGTCCGCGACGACCGTGAGGCCGACCGGTGCGGCGGGGACGAAGTCGGCGCTCATCGCGACGGACTGCGGGGACGGGTCGGACGAGCCGACCGCGTTCTCGGCCACGACCCGGAACCGGTACGAGGCCGTCGCGTCGAGACCGGTGACGGTGCAGACCGTCGCGGTCCCGCAGTCCTGGGCGACCCCGTTCGTCCCGGTGACCCGGTACCCCGTGATCGGAGCGTTGTTCGACCGTGGCGTCGCCCACGTCAGCGTGACCTGCCCGCCGGTCTCGGAACCGGTCCGGGTCGGGGTGCCGGGAGCGTCCGGGACGTCCTGCACTGAGATCGTGACGTCTCCCCAGACGGCGCGGGCGTCCTCACCCGTGGCGTCCGTGACGCGGTACTGCAGGTGCGTGTCCGCGGTGGACGCCCGGGCCGCGACGGAGACGCGCAGCCTGCTCTTGTCGGCGCTCGGGCTCACGGAGACGCCGGCCGGGAGACCACCCGCGAGTCCCCGGATGTCGGTGACGCGGAGGGGTCGCCCCGGGAAGGGGTTCGTCCGACGGTCGTTCGCGAGCACGTCGACCGTCGTGGACTCCCCGCGGCGGACGACGGCGGTGTCCGCGGCCGGCTGGACGAGCGGCCGGGTGGACCCGACGACGTCGACCGTGATGCGCCCGGACCGCCCCTGCGCCGTCGAGTCCGCGACGCCGACACCGATGACGGTACGACTGCCCGTCCTGGCGGTGTCACCGACGTCGATCGTCAGGCGCCGACCGGAGACGGACGCACGGGTGCCGCCGTCCGGCTGCTCGACGACCGACCAGCGGAGCTCGGCCAGGTCCGTCGGGTACGGGTAGTCCGTGAGCTTCGTGAGGTCGAGGACACGCCGGCTGCCCGGCTCCATCTCGATCGTCGTGCCGGTCAGGGCGGGCGGCTGGTTCGAGCGCGGGGTCACGGTGATCGGCAACACGAGCGTCGCCACGCGTCCGGCACCGCCGTTCGCGTCGGACCCGTCCGTCACCTCGAAGGAGATCGAGGCCTTGCCGAAGAAGAGCGTCGACGAGGTGAACTCGAGCGTCGAGTCGTCGACCACGAGCGGCCGCCCGTCCGCGTGCGTCGCCTTCACTGCTCCCCGGTCGGTGACGGTGGCGGTCTTCCCGCTCGCCGTCACCACGTAGCGCGACAGCGGGATCCGCACCGTCGACTCGCTCCGCACCGTGACGGCCGGGGCGCTCCGGTCGATCTGCGGCAGCGCGTCGTCCGTCCCCGGCACGTGCACGAAGCCGTACGCGACGACGTCCGGGTGGTCGCGACGGGTGACGGAGAAGGGGACGACCTGCGAGGCGGCGGTGACCCGGACGACGATGCGGTCGTCGTCGGTCACGGACGCGCCGTCGCCGTACCCGCGCACGAGCCCGACGCGGAGGTCCGCGTCGCCGCCCTCCGCGAGGAACACGTTGCGGAGCACGTCGACCGTGACCGTCTGCCGCCCGAGCACGTCCTGGAGGTCGAGCACCGTGTCGTCGACCTCGGGTCGCAGGGGCAGGGCGTCCCGGTCCACGGTCACCGTGACGAAGGCGGTGCTCGTCGCCCCCTGCTCGTCCGTGACGGTGTACGCGACGGCGAAGTCGCCCTCGGTGGCGGAGGCCGGCGGGGTGACCCGGACGGTCTCACCACCGATGACGCGTGCGCGCACGTCAGCCGACGTCGGCTCGGCGGACGTGACCGTGAGCCGCCCGCCCTCGGGGTCCGAGTCGTTCTGCAGCACCCGCACCGTGACGCTGCCGCCCGGACGGATGGTGACCGCGTCGGGCTCGGCGACCGGGCTGCCCGCCCGGTCGGCCCGCGGCGCGATGCCGACCCGGACGGTCCCGGTCGCCCGGGCGCCGAGCGCGTCCACGACCGTGTACGTGAACTCGTCCGTCCCCGCTGCGTAGTCCCCCGCCTCGTAGTCGAGCGAGTCGCTCGTCACCTCCGCGACCGCCCCCTTCTCCGGGTTGGAGGCGACACCGACGACCTGCACCGCGTCGCCGTCCGGGTCGGTCCCGGTGAGCGGGACGGACACCCGGACCGTCTGGCCGGCGACGACCCGGGCGGTCACCGTCGGCGGCACCGGTGCGGCGTTCGTGGCGCGGTCCCGGTCCCGCACCGAGACGGTCACCGTCGCGTCCGCGGTCTGCCCGTCCGGGCCGGCGATGCGGTAGACCGCCGTGTAGGTGCCCGGGGTGGCCGGGGCGAGGTACCGCAGACGGTCCCCCGAGACGAAGAGCAGACCGCTGCCCCGCGGGAGACCCTGCACCAGGTCCGGCAGCAGCGAGATCGCCTCGCCCTCGGGTTGCGTGTCGTTGTCGAGGACGTCGATGTCGGTCACGGCACCCGCGCGCACCGTCGCGGTGTCCGGCTGGGCGACCGGGGGTTGGATGCGGTCCGGCTTCGGGACCTCGACGACCGTCACCGTGCCCGTCGCCGTCGCGAGCCCGTTCGTCACCGTGTAGCCGAAGGACACCGGCCCGTCGAGCGGAGCGGTCAGGGACACCCGGACGACGTGCTGGTCGAGCACGCTCGCACGGACGCCGGAGCCCACGGGCGGGGCGTCGACGCCGGTGACGAGGAGGACGCCGCCGGCGGGGTCGGAGTCGGTCGCGGTCACGTCGGTGTCCTTCGAGGACAGCGTCGTCACGAAGACCGTCTTCGGCGTCGTGACCGGCGCCGCGGACGCGTCGGGCGGTGCCTGCACGGTCACGCGGAGGACCCCGCTGGCGGTGCGCGTGCCGTCGGTCACGGTGTACTCGAGCTGCCAGGTCCCCGCCGTGCGCGCCTGCAGCCGGACCGTCCCGACGTCGTAGCTCGGGGTGACCGTGAGGCCCGGTGCCGACGAGACGCTCGTCAGCGAGACCGTGCCGTTCCCGCCGCGGACGTGGTCGAGCGGCTCCACCGTGAAGGCTTCGTCGGCGTAGCCGCTGACGGGGAACGACTCGGCCCGCAGCGGCACGTCCCCCTGGGCGGAGACGACGACGGTCACCGATCCGCGGCCCGGCGCGCGGCCGTCGCTGACCGTCACCTGCTGGACGCGGTCGCCCGTCTTCCCGCTGTCGTTGCGGTAGTCGAGCAGGCCGTCCGGCGTCGTCGACGTGTGGTCCCCGTCGGACGGGTCGGCGGACGCCAGGTAGACGGGGTCACCGTCCGGGTCGACCCAGTCGCCGAGCACGTTCGTCGAGACGTGCCCGCCCTGGACGACGTCCGCCGTGCTGTCGCGGACCTGGCGCGGAGCCTCGTTCACGGAGTCGGGTCGGACCGTCACGCGGACGGTCGCGGTGTCCGAGCCGCCGTTCCCGTCGCTGATCGTGTACGGGAACGTGACGACGCCGGCCGCCGACCCCGGCAGCGTGATCTGCAGCTGCTGGCCGTCCGCGACCACCGCGACGCGCGCGACCGGGTCGTCGACGGGACCGACCTCGTCGACCACGAGCGGGTCGCCGTTCGGGTCGTGGTCGTTGAGGAGCACCGGGAGGGTGGTGGTGCGCCCGGGACGGGCCCCGAGGTCGTCGTCGACGGCGACGGGCGGTGCCTGGTCCTCCTCGACCTCGGCGTCCTGCTCGGAGGCCCGCTCCTGCTGCCGGTCGGCCTCCCGGTCGACCAGGTCCGCCCAGTTGTCGATCAGCTGGCCACTGCGGTCCACGGCCCACGTCCGGCCGGTGTCCGGGTCGTTCGCAACGACCGTCCGGCCGTTGTGGACGACCTGCAACGCCGCGCCTCCCGGCATGCCGTCGAGCTGCTGGAGGGCTCGACCGGCACAGGTGTCGACGGCCTGCCCGCCGTTCCAGGCGGCGTGCACGCACCGTCCGTCGGTGAGCGGCCGCGCGGCGCGCCCCGAGACGGCGAGGGCCGTGCGCGACACCGTCCCCGAGGGGGTGACGCGGAGGAGGCCCGCGGACCCGGCGAGCACCACGGCGTCGCCGTCCGTCCCGGACTGCTGGAGCGCCGGAGCGGAGCCCGCACGGTCACCGAGCTCGACCTCCCGCCCGTCGATCGTGAGCACACGGTCGGTCCGGTCGAGGACGGCCACGTGGTCGCCGACCGCGGCGACCTGGAACTCGTGGTCGCGGTCCAGCCGGACCGTCCACCGCTGCTCGACCGTGGGCGTCGCGCCGAGTGCGACGAGCGAGGCCGTCGCCGTCCGGGGCGAGTACACGGCGACGTGGTCGTCCGAGGCGTCGACGACCGCGTCCGCTCCGAGGGTCAGGTCCGGCTCGGTCGACGCGTCGAACTCGTCGAGGTCGGACGCGGGCGTGGTCCAGAGTCGCCCGGTGTCGCCGTCCGCGACCACGGCGGTGGCCCCGGCGAGCAGGACGCGCGGACTCCCGCTCGGCAGCGTGACCGCGTCCCCGAGGGTGGCGTCGGCGACGTCGACCCGGGAGACGGTGCCCTTCGTCTCGTCGATGCTGTACACCGTCGAGCCCCGTTGCAGGACCGACACGGCGTCCGAGGACGTGTCGACCGCCGTGTTCAGCTCGAGGACGCCGGGGTTGGCGCGGCCCACGGCACCGAACTCGGCCGACGGGACCCAGACGGTGCCGTCGCCCAGGTCGACCCGTTGCGCGTGGTAGCCGCTCGAGACGAGGGCGGTCCCGGCGACGACCGCCCCCACCACGACCGCGACGGTCGTCGTCAGGGTCGCCGAGCGCCGCGCTGCCAGGAACCGGCGGATCACGACGCCCCACCGATCGTCGCGCACCGCTCGCCGCTGCTCGCACCGGTCCGGCCGTCGTGGTTGACCGCGACCTGGACGCACTGTTCCGAGCCGGGCCGGCCGGCGACGACGAAGGTCGTCCCGGACTGCTGGCTGGTCGTTCCGTCCGAGGTCACGACGAACGTGTCACCGGGGCGGAGGCCCGGGTCGGTCCACCGGAACGTGACGGACGATGCACCGGGCGTGGCACGGAGGTCCGAGACGACCGGCACGCCGTCCGGACCGCCCCGGGTCACGACGACCAGCGTGGTGACGGCCAGCGCGGCGACGACCGCGACCGAGGTGACGGCGACCCAGACGGCGGTCGCACGCGACGCTCCGCGCCGACGGACGGCCGACGCGCTCCGGTGCACGGTCCCGACACCGCGGGAGTCGGTCGCGGCGGCACCACCGCGGAGCGCGGAGCGCGTGCGTCGACGGCGACCGGGCCGGGCGGGGCTGCCGAGTCCGCCGACGACGGTCTGGTCGTCGGCGCGCGACGGGCTCGTCACCGCCCACGCCTGGACCGCGACCTCCGCCGGGGTCTGCGGCAGCCCCAGCTCGGCCTCGACCTGCTGGAACCCGCGCACGAGGTCCATGACGGTCGCCGGACGGTCCCGCGGACGCCGGGACATCGCGGTCGCGAGCACACGCTCGAGCGTCGGTGGCACGTCGGCACGGCCGGTGGGGCGTGGACCGCCCTTGTCGATCCGCGTCATCAGGGCGGCGGCGGAGTTGTCGCCGCCGGGTGCCTCGAACGGGCTGCGGCCGGCGAGCAGGGTCGAGACGGTGGCTGCCAGCGAGTAGACCTCGGACTGGATCGTGCCGCGTGACTCGTCGGCGAGGACCTCCGGCGCGGACCACGGGATCGACATGCCGACGGGTTCGTCCGGGTCGGCCTCCCCGAGGGTGGCGGCGATGCCGAAGTCGGACAACACCGGGTTGCCGTACGCCGTGAGCAGGATGTTGGAGGGCTTGACGTCACGGTGCAGGACGCCCTCGCGGTGCGCGGTCTCGAGCGCCGAACCGATCCGCACGCCGACCGACAGCACCTGCGACACGGGCAGGTGCTCGCGCCGGTGACGTTCGCTGAGCGAGGCGGAGCAGAGTTCCATCACCAGGTAGGGACGACCGTCGGCAGCGACGCTGGCCTGGAACACGGTGAGGATCGACGGATGCGTGCTGAGGCGGGCCATCAGGTTCGCCTCGGCCTGGAACATCTGTCGGACGCGGTCGTCGACGACCTCGTCGAGCAGGACCTTGACGGCGACCTGGCGGCGCGGCATGTCCTGCTCGTAGAGGAAGACGTCCGCGAAGCCGCCCGACCCGAGGACGTGCACCGGAGTGAAGCCGGGCAGGACCGGAGGGGTCGACGGGAGCCGGCGGGCCATGGTCGCTCCTTCCCGTCGAGACGGCTTGGTCAGGATACCGCAGTGGTATTCCAGTGACCTGCGGTGCTCGGGCTCGGATGCACGTGGGCATCCGGCAGCGGGACGCGTCAGCGTCGCGGGAGCGTGTCCTCGAGGTCGTCGTCGGCCGCCGGGGCGTCGTCGACCTGCAGGACGACGACGGTCACGTTGTCGCGTCCGCCGGCGATGACGGCGTCGCCCACCAGCCGCTCGGCGAGTTCCTGCGGGTCGTCGACCTTCGCGGCGATGCGCGAGATGCCGACGTCGCCGATCTCCTTGGTGAGTCCGTCCGAGCACACCAGGTAGCGGTCACCCGTGCGGAGCGGGATCGTCCACCAGTCCGGCTCCGGCGGCTCGCCGAACCCGACGGCGCGCGTGATCACGTTGCTGTCCGGGTGGGACTCGGCGTCCTCGGCACGGAGGACGCCAGCGTCGACCATCTCCTGCACGACCGAGTGGTCGACGGTGAGACGCTTCAGCGGTCCCCCGGCCTCGCTGCGGTACGTCCGGGAATCGCCGACGTTGAACACGAGCGCGGCCGGCTTCCCCTGCCCCGCGACGAGCGCGACACCGGTGACGGTCGTCCCGGCACCGATCGCGTTGCCGCCGGCCGCACGCTCGATGTCGGCCGTCGCCAGGAGGAGGGCGCGCTGGATGGTCTCCCGGCTCGCGAACGGCTGCTCGGTCGAGTCCGCCAGACGTCGGACCACCGCGTCCGAGGCCCGGTCGCCGGCGAGGTGGCCACCCATACCGTCGGCGACGACGAAGTAGGGGGCGTCGACGACGTAGCTGTCCTCGTTGTGGTCACGACGTCGTCCGACGTCGGTCGCCGCACCCCAGGACAGCGTGAGCGTCGCGCCCGCGGCGTCCGGGAGGGCGATCGCGTGGGAAGAGGTTGCACGGCCGAGTTCGGTCACGGTTCAGGATCGCTCTCTGGGGGTTCGGGACGGACCGGGGGCAGAGGGTGGTGACGGCCACGGTCCGGACGAGTCACGGCCGCCGGGAGGGACGGACCGCACGAAGGGCGACAACACCTCGAAGGTGTTGCCGTCGCCGATGTCGACAACCGTACCGGTCAGCACGACCATCGAGGCACCGGACGGCATGCGGTGCGGCGGTCGACCGGGTGCCCGTACGACCGTGCCGTTGGTGGAGTGCAGGTCGTCCACGACGGCGGTGCTGCCGGCGGCGTGCACGAGGACGTGCGAGGACGACACGAGTCCCGACGGCGACGGGACCGTCACGAGTTCGGGCGCCGGCCCGGTCACGACCCGGGGCAGCGCAGGTCGGCGCCCGACGAGGACCGGACGGTCGAGACGGAACACCCGTTCGCCGACCCGGACGGAGGGCACGACCGGACGCGGGATGCCGGCTCCCCGATCGCTGGCGTCGCGACGACTCGTCGGCGTCCGTCCTGGCGGTGCGTGACGGCCTCCCGTCACGGAGGTGTCCGGCGCCACGGGGACTCCGAGTGCCTCGGGCGTGCCGGACGCCGCGGGGGCATGCGGCACCACGGGGGCATGGGGCGCCACGGGGGCACCGGGAGCCAGAGCCGTGACCGATACCGCGGGCGTCCGGCCGTCCGTCGCACGATGCGGCGCACGGGGCGTACGGACGACGGTGTCGCCCCCGGCCTCGGCTGATGCGTCGAGGGGGTCGAGCGGGTCGGCGGGCCGCACCGCAGGCCTCGACACTGCGCCCGAGGGGCCGCCGTGTGCGACGTGCCTCGAGTCACGGCGATCACGGGGGCGGAGCACGGTGTCATCGACCGGGTCATCGTCGTGCACGTGCGGCTCCTTCCGTCGGCACCACCACCGTAGACGATGCGGTGCACCTCGGGCTCACGTCCGCCAGGCCGGTCGACGCCGGATCCGACACAGCCGGTCGACGAGCATCGCCAGCGGGTCGTCGGCACGGAGGTCGAGCGCGTAGCGTGCGCGGGTCGCAGCCCGGAGCTCCGAGCCGAGTGCCCAGGAACACCAGGCGCCGAGTGCCAGGGCGCCGGCGACGCCGACCGCTCCGGAGACGCCGGCGACAGCGACGACAGGTGGTACCCCGTGGGTCGCGCGCACCCCGTCGGCCGTCCTCGTCATGATGCGCCATGACTCGACGCACCGGTCCCCCGCGTGCCGCAGACGGTCGCGGTCGGGCGACGGTCCGCGACCGACGAGCGCGGCGGGCATCCCGTCGCAGAACGGGTCGACCGGCGCGACCGTGCCGGATGCCACCCGGTCCGGGTCGGCCAGGAACCGCAGGAGTCCGATGCGGGTGGCGAGGGCGCCACAGCCGGTCGCCACCGCGATCGCGTCGGCGGTGGTGAGCGCCGCCGTGTCGACGAGCGCACGGGCCGCTGCGGGAAGGGTGACGGCCGCCGCGATCTCGTGGCTGTACCGGGGGGAGGATGCAGGTCGCTTCGCTGTCGTGGAGTCCATGCCTCCCAGCCTCACGCAACCGGAGTGCGACGCCGACGGCCGATCGAGATGCCGTGGACGACCGCCGTCGCCACCCGCCCTGTGCAGAGGAGGTCCCCCTCAGACCACGCCGGCTCCGAGGCTCTCCGCGACGAGGTCCCAGCCGTCGTCCACCCGTTCGACGAGCACGCCGTTGTCGCGCGCCCACGCCACGAGGTCCGGCATCGACGAGACGGAAGCACCCGACCGACCGAGGAGGGACACGAGCCGCCCCTTCGCCGTCTTGTTCCAGTGGTTCAAGGCCTTGCGTCGACCGTCACCGCCCACGCTGACGACACGGAGCGGAACGGCACCCGCCACCGGACCGAGCGCGCGGTACCCCTCCGACCGGAGATCGAGCACCAGCCCCTCCCCCCGCTCCGCCAACGCCCCTGAGGCCACGCCGGGCCAGAGCGAGGCCAGACGGAGTCCGGGGAGCCTGGAGTCGTGGGACAACCGGTACGCGGGCACCGGATCGCCCGCACCGATCGGACCGAACATGGCGGACTGCACGACCACGTGCTGCTCCCACCACCGGCGCGTCGACTGGTCCGCCGCGAGGGACGCCAACGGGTCGTACAGCACACCCGTGTACCGGTCGATGGCCGGCAGTGTCGGGCTCACGTCGAGCACCAGGTTCCGCAGGCGCTCGGAGACGGACTTCGGCCCGAGCTTCAACGCCGTCCGTGCCGAGGACTCGTCGGAACTGACAGAGCGGGCCGCGGTGATCACCGCGGCCCGCTCTGTGGCCAGTTCCGGGAAGGAGAGCACCCCCAGGTCGAGGGTGCGCTCCGGGTCCCCGCCCTCCCGCTTCGTCTCGGACGGCGGGAGGAGGACGGTCAGTCCGGTCAGGACGCGAGCGCGGCCTGCCGCGCCACGATCGTGACCGTGTCGTGCTCGACGGAGAGGAAGCCGTCCTCCGCGTCGACCGCGACGGTCGAGCCGTCGGCCCGCGTGATGCGGACCTGCCCCTGCGCGAGGGTGGCGAGCATCGGCTCGTGCCCCGCGAGGATGCCGATCTGGCCCTCCGTCGTGCGTGCGACGATCATGGTGGTGTCGCCCGACCAGACCTCGCGGTCAGCCGAGACGACACTCACGGTGAGACCCGCCATCTCAGCGGTTCTCCTTCTGGATCTGCGCCCACTTCTCTTCGACGTCGTTGATGCCGCCGACGTTGAAGAACGCCTGCGTCGCAACGTGGTCGAACTGGCCGTCGGCGATGGCGCGGAAGGACTCGATGGTGTCCTTCAGCGGCACGGTCGACCCCTCGACGCCCGTGAACTTCTTCGCCATGTACGTGTTCTGCGAGAGGAACTGCTGGATCCGGCGAGCACGCTCGACGGTGATCTTGTCCTCTTCGGAGAGCTCGTCCACACCGAGGATCGCGATGATCTCCTGCAGCTCCTTGTTCTTCTGCAGGATCGCCTTGACGCGGGTCGCGGTCTCGTAGTGGTCGGCACCCAGGTACCGGGGGTCCATGATCCGCGAGGTCGACGTCAGCGGGTCGATCGCCGGGTACAGACCCTGCGACGCGATCTCACGCGACAGCTCGGTCGTGGCGTCGAGGTGCGCGAACGTCGTCGCCGGCGCCGGGTCGGTGTAGTCGTCGGCCGGCACGTAGATCGCCTGCAGCGAGGTGATCGAGTGACCACGCGTCGAGGTGATGCGCTCCTGGAGCACACCCATCTCGTCGGCGAGGTTCGGCTGGTACCCCACCGCGGACGGCATGCGACCGAGCAGCGTCGAGACCTCGGAACCGGCCTGCGTGAAGCGGAAGATGTTGTCGATGAAGAGCAGGACGTCCTGCTTCTGCACGTCGCGGAAGTACTCCGCCATCGTCAGCGCCGACAGGGCCACGCGGAGGCGCGTTCCCGGCGGCTCGTCCATCTGGCCGAACACGAGGGCCGTCTTGTCGAAGACCCCCGCCTCCTCCATCTCGCCGATGAGGTCGTTGCCCTCACGGGTGCGCTCACCGACACCGGCGAACACGGAGACACCACCGTGGTCCTGCGCGACGCGCTGGATCATCTCCTGGATGAGGACGGTCTTGCCGACGCCCGCACCACCGAAGAGACCGATCTTGCCACCCTGCACGTACGGGGTGAGGAGGTCGATCGACTTGATGCCGGTCTCGAACATCGAGGTCTTGGACTCGAGCTGGTCGAAGGCCGGGGCCTTGCGGTGGATCGGCCAGCGCTCGGTGATCTCGAGCTTCTCGTCCGTGTTGAGCACGTTCCCGAGGACGTCGAAGACCTTGCCCTTGGTCACGTCACCGACGGGCACCGAGATCGGTGCGCCGGAGTCGCGGACTTCCTGGCCGCGGACGAGACCGTCGGTCGGCTTCAGCGAGATCGCACGGACGAGGTCGTCGCCGAGGTGCTGCGCGACCTCGAGACCGATCTCCTGCGACGAGTCACCGATGGTGATCGTCGTGAACAGGAGGTTGTACATCTCGGGGATGGCGTCGTGCGGGAACTCGATGTCGACGACGGGGCCCGTGACACGGGCGATCCGGCCGACACCGGGCGCCGACGACGTCTCGACCGCGGTGGTGGCGGTGTCGGTCATGGCTGGTGCCT
This sequence comes from Curtobacterium sp. MCBD17_032, assembly GCF_003234855.1. GTDB lineage: Bacteria > Actinomycetota > Actinomycetes > Actinomycetales > Microbacteriaceae > Curtobacterium. Next base: position 29,756 of record NZ_QKTO01000013.1, on the reverse strand, counting down.
TCCTGAGGGTGGGTTCTGTCCGCGAGCTGCGCGGACCACTACTTCTTCTTCGACGAGAGTGCGTCGGCGCCGCCGACGATCTCGGAGATCTGCTGCGTGATCTCGGCCTGACGCGCGTTGTTGGCGAGACGGGTGAAGTCGCGGATCAGCGAGTCGGCGTTGTCGCTCGCCGACTTCATCGCCTTCTGCCGGGCGGCGTGCTCGGAAGCAGCCGACTGCAGCATGGCGTTGAAGATGCGGCTCTCGATGTAGACCGGGAGCAGAGCGTCGAGCACGGCGTCCGCGTCCGGCTCGAACTCGTACAGCGGGAGGGGCTCGTCGTTCGACGGGGCCTCGACCCCCTCGACGACCTCGAGCGGGAGCAACCGGACGACCTGCGGCTCCTGCGTGGCGAGGCTGAGGAAGCGGTTGAACACGATGTGGATCTCGTCCACGCCGCCCTCAGCCGTGTCCTGGAGGAACTTCGACACGACCGCGTCGCCGATCTCCTTGGCCGTCGAGAACTCCGGCTGGTCGGTGTTGCCGACCCACTGGCGCTCGGACGGACGCTCCCGGAACGCGAAGTACCCGACGGACTTGCGCCCGACCAGGTAGAACACGACGTCCTTGCCCTCGCTGCGGAGCAGGGAGGCGAGCTCCTCACCCTGCTTGAGGACGTTCGTGCTGAACGCGCCGTTCAGGCCCCGGTCCGAGGTGAACAGCACCACGGCCGCGCGGGTCGAGGTCGCCGGCTCGGTGGTCAGCACGTGGTCGACGTTCGAGAACGTCGCCACGGCCGACACCGCCCGCGTCACGGCCCGCGAGTACGGGCCGGACGCGGCCATGCGGGCCTGTGCCTTCTGGATCCGCGACGCCGAGATCAACTCCATGGCGCGGGTGACCTTCTTGGTGGTCTTCGCCGACTTGATGCGCTGTCGGTAGACCCGGACCTGTGCCGCCATCTAGCGACGACCCTTGACGATCTGCTCCTGGTCGACGTCGTCGGCCGAAGCGGACTCGACCTGCTCGGAGCCCAGGGTCTTGCCCTCGCTGGTCTGGAAGCCCTTGGTGAAGGCGTCGATCTCGCGCTCCATCGCGGCGACGGTCTCGTCGCTGAGCTGGTTCGTCTCGCGCAGGGTCGTCAGCACGTCCGAGTTCCGGCGGAGGTGCTCGAGGAGCTCGCCCTCGAAGCGCAGGACGTCGGAGACAGGGACCTCGTCGAGCTTGCCGTTCGTGCCGGCCCAGATCGAGACGACCTGCTCCTCCACGGGGTACGGCGAGTACTGCGGCTGCTTGAGCAGCTCGGTCAGGCGCGCACCACGGTCGAGCTGACGGCGCGACGCCTGGTCGAGGTCGGACGCGAACATCGCGAAGGCCTCGAGCGAGCGGTACTGGGCCAGCTCGAGCTTCAGCGTGCCGGAGACCTTCTTGATCGACTTGACCTGGGCGTCACCACCGACGCGGGACACCGAGATGCCCACGTCGACCGCCGGACGCTGGTTCGCGTTGAACAGGTCCGACTGCAGGAAGATCTGGCCGTCGGTGATCGAGATCACGTTGGTCGGGATGTACGCCGAGACGTCGTTCGCCTTGGTCTCGATGATCGGGAGGCCCGTCATCGAACCGGCGCCGAGCTCGTCGGACAGCTTCGCGCAACGCTCCAGCAGACGGGAGTGCAGGTAGAAGACGTCACCCGGGTAGGCCTCGCGTCCCGGCGGACGACGGAGGAGGAGGGACACGGCTCGGTACGCCTCGGCCTGCTTGGACAGGTCGTCGAAGATGATCAGGACGTGCTTGCCCTGGTACATCCAGTGCTGGCCGATGGCCGAACCGGTGTACGGGGCGAGGTACTTGAAGCCGGCCGGGTCGGAGGCCGGGGCCGCGACGATGGTGGTGTACTCCATCGCACCGGCGTCCTCGAGCGCGCCCTTGACGGAGGCGATCGTGGAGCCCTTCTGGCCGATCGCGACGTAGATGCAGCGGACCTGCTTGTCGACGTCGCCCGACTCCCAGTTGGCCTTCTGGTTGATGATCGTGTCGATCGCGATGGCCGTCTTGCCGGTCTGGCGGTCGCCGATGATCAGCTGACGCTGACCGCGGCCGACGGGGATCATCGCGTCGATGGCCTTGATGCCGGTCTGGAGCGGCTCGTGCACCGACTTGCGGGACATGACGCCCGGGGCCTGGAGCTCGAGGGCACGGCGGCCTTCCGCGGCGATCTCGCCGAGACCGTCGATCGGGGCGCCGAGCGGGTCGACCACGCGGCCGAGGAACGCGTCGCCGACGGGAGCGGAGAGGACCTCGCCGGTGCGGGTGACCTCCATGCCCTCCTCGACGCCGTCGAACTCGCCGAGCACGATCGCGCCGATCTCGTCCTCGTCCAGGTTCTGCGCCAGGCCGAGCGTGCCGTCCGCGAAGCGGATGAGCTCGTTGGCCATGACGCCGGGGAGGCCTTCGACGTGGGCGATTCCGTCACCGGCGTCGGTGACGTGCCCGACCTCGGCCGTGGAGGCCTTCGTCGGCTCGTAGTTCGAGACGAAGTCCTTCAGGGCATCACGGATCTCATCGGGGCTGATGGTGATGTCTGCCATGGGATTTTCCTTGTGGTTTTCCGGGGCCCTTCGGCTCCGAGAGGGTGATGCTGCCGCGGACGACAGTTCCCGTTGTGGACTTGGGTGGGGCGTCTTCGACCGTACGCTCAGCGTGCGAGCTGGAGACGGAGGTCGGCGAGTCGGGACGCGACGGTGCCGTCGATGACGTCGCCGCCGACCTGCACCCGGACCCCGCCGAGGACGGTGGGGTCGACGACCTGGTTGACGCTGATGTCCCGGCCGTACCGCTCACCGATGCCGCGGGCGACGCGAGCCGCCTGCTCGTCGGACAGCGGCGTCGCCGTGATGACCGTGGCGACGAGCTTGTCCGCCTGGTCGGCGACGATCCGCGAGGCGTCACGGACGATCTCACCGATGCGACGGCCACGGGGCTGCTGCACGAGGTTCGACACGATCGTGATGGTCTGCGCGGAGACCTTGCCGCCCAGCAGGCGCTCGGCGAGCGAGCCCTTCTGGTCGGCGCTGCCGAGCTTGGTCCCGAGCGCGAGCTCGAGGCCGGCGTCCGAGCGGACCGCGGTCTCGAAGGCGAACAGTTCGGCCTCGATCGAGGTCGACTGGTCCGCCGTCGCTGCCACGGCCCGGACGGCCGCGTCCTCGATGCCGGCGAGCAGGTCCCCCTGGGAGGACCAGCGCGATCCCGCGACCGCGCTCAGCACGGCGCGTGAGGCGTCGCTCTGCCCGGCGAAGACGCGGTCGATGAGGACCTTCTTGCCGGCGGGGTCGGCGGTCGGGTCCGCGAGCAGGTTGAGCAGCTGCGGCGCACGCGCGATCGCCCGCCCTGCGGCGAAGATCTCCGTCCCGACGTTCAGGTCGACGGCGCCGCCGAGGTCTGCGAGTGCCGCCCGGGTGGACGACATCGCTTCGCGGGTGGCGCTACGCATGCTCAGTGCTCCGTTCCGGCAGCCGCCTGGGCGCCCTTCGACGACTCGAGGTCGGCGAGGAAGCGGTCGACGACGGCGGTCGCCTTGGCGTCGTCCCGGAGGGACTCGCCGATGACACCCGACGCGAGGTCGAGCGCGAGCGTGCCGACCTCGGTGCGGAGCGACTGGAGCGCGCTCTGGCGCTCGGCCTCGATCTGCGCCTGGGCGTTCGCGGTGATGCGTGCGGCATCGGCCGTGGCCTGCTCGCGGACCTCGTTGCCGATCGCGGTGGCGTCGGCACGGGCCTGCTCACGGATGCGCGATGCCTCGGCACGTGCGTCCGCCAGCTGCTTGTTGTACTCGTCGAGCGCAGCTGCGGCCTGTTGCTGGGCGGCTTCGGCCTTCTTGATGCCGCCCTCGATGGCCTCGGTGCGCTCATCGAGCATCTTCGTGATGCGCGGCGTGACGACACGCCACATCACGATGAAGATGATGACGAAGGCCACCGCGGACCACACGATGTCGTACACCGGTGGGATCAGCGGATTGTGGGTCTCCTCCGCCGCGATGATGAGTGCGTTCTGCATCGAGGGACCTTAGTTGGTGAAGATGAAGTACGTGGCGATGCCGATGAAGGCCAGGGCCTCCGTGAAGGCGATACCGATGTACATGAGGGTCGTCAGGCGGCCCTGGAGCTCGGGCTGGCGAGCGACGGACTCGATCGTCTTGCCGACGACGATGCCGACGCCGATGGCCGGGCCGATCGCAGCGAGGCCGTAGCCAACCGTCGCGATGTTGCCGTTGATCTCCGCGAGAACGGTCGTTGCGTCCACGTGTTTTCCTTTCGAGGTGCGGGTCCGGCGGTCGCCGGCCCCGTAGGGGGTCAGAAGGGTGTCAGTGCTCGTCGGCCAGCGCGAGCTGGATGTAGACGGCCGTCAGCAGCATGAAGACGTACGCCTGCAGCAGCGCGACGAGGATCTCGAAGAAGCTGAACGCGATGCCGAACGCGAGCGTCCCGACGCCGAACAGCTTGAACAGGCTCTCCGCATCGAAGAAGAAGAACCAGGTCGCCGAGAAGAACAGCACCAGGAGGAGGTGGCCGACGACCATGTTCATCAGGAGTCGCAGCGTCAGCGTGATCGGGCGCAGGACGAACGTCGAGACGAGTTCGATCGGCGTGACGATCAGGTAGAGCGGCCACGGGACCCCGGGCGGGAAGAGCGAGTTCCGGAGGAACGTTCCCGGGTGCTTCCGCAGACCCGCGTAGATGAAGGCGACGTAGGCGACGATCGCCAGGATCATCGGCATCGCGATGCGGCTGGTGCCGGCGATGTTCATGAACGGGACGAGGCCCGTGAGGTTCATGAACAGGACGCCGAAGAAGATCGTCGCGAGGAGCGGCAGGAAGCGCTTGCCGTCCTTCTCGCCCAGGTTGTCGAAGGTGTTGCGACGGACGACGTCGAAGGCGTACTCGATGAAGGCCTGTCCACGGTTGGGGACCAGCTTGAGCGCGCGGGTTCCGGCGAACGCGAAGACGAGGAGCACGGCCACCGCGAAGAAGCGGATGAGGACGATGCGGTCCATCTCGAACGCAGTACCGGCGAAGAAGATCGGGTCCGGGAAGAACTCGTTGATCGACGGACCATGGAACTCGGCGGCCTTGCTGCTCCCCGCCGCGACGGGGTTACCCGCAGCGATGAGGGACAGGGGAAGAGCGTGGGATAGCAGCGCTGTCTCCTGTGTCGGGGCGCGCACGCATGGCACGCGGAGGTGGACTGAAGTGGAGGCTTGCCCGTCCGAGCTCGTGCTCCGGCAGCGGGCTCCAGAAGCGTATCAGGTGTGTGCGCCTTCTCGGGCTCTCAGGCAGCCGGGTCGCGATCCCCAGCGTCCGTCCGGTCTCCGGGGAGGGACACCCCGATCGGGACCCGGGACCGTGCGATGACCGTGACGTCGATCACGAGCGACCCGATGACCCCGACGATGATGGCGACGGCGAGCACCGGGGTGTCCACCCAGTCCCGGTCCTTGAGCGCGACGAGCACGACGATGAAGAGCACGAACTTGACCAGGAACGTGCCCATGATCGTGCCGAAGAACGCGCCGGAGACCATCTGACCGCCCGAGAACCGGATCGCGAGGAGCACGCTCACCGCGGTCAGCCCGCAGAAGACGACGCTCATCACGGCGCCGATGAGGCCACCGGTGAGCCCCGGGCCGCCGGCGACGAACCACCCGACGACACCGCCGACGAGGGCGAGCGCGGCGGCGAGGCCGGCACCCTGCACGAGGATGCGGCGGAACACCGGCCGGACGTGGTCGAGCGCGTTCGGTGCGGTCACGAGGGGTCTCCAGAGGTCGAGCGGGGGCGGGGTCGGGTGTCACGGACCGCGGCGGCGCGGTCGAGCGGGTCGTAGCTGGCGTCGAACGGTGCGCCGGCGGACGCGGTGGTCTGCGCCGCGATCTCGACGCGCTTCCGACCGAGTGGGGCGAACGTCACGATGGCACACACCGTGAAGCCGACCGCGACGAAGGCGGCGACCCACCACCAGTTGACGAAGAGGAAGAGCAGACAGCCGAAGGCGACCACTGCCGTCCACGCGTAGAAGATGAGCACCGCGTGGAAGTGCGAGTGCCCCATGTCGAGCAACCGGTGGTGCAGGTGCTTCCGGTCCGCCGAGAACGGGGACTTCCCGGCGCTCACCCGACGGATCACGGCCAGGCCGAAGTCGAGGATCGGCACGACGAGGATCGCGAAGGGCAGCAGGATCGGGATGAACGCCGGCAGCAGGTCGGTCCGGGTGCGCACGGCGGCCGGGTCGATGTTGCCCGTGATCGACACCGCGCTCGTCGCCATGAGGAAGCCGACGAGCAGGGCTCCTGCGTCTCCCATGAAGAGCTTCGCGGGGTGCCAGTTGAGCACGAGGAACCCGGCACAGGCCCCGACCAGCACCGCGGTGAGCAACGACGGCAGGTTGAAGAAGAACTCCGTCTCGACGACGACGCGGTTGATGAAGAACGTGTACAGGAAGAAGACCCCGCCGGCGATGATCGCGACGCCGGCCACCAGTCCGTCGAGTCCGTCGATGAAGTTCACGGCGTTCATCACGAGCACGACCGCGAGCACCGTGAAGATGAGGCTCATGTACGACGAGCCGACCCCGAGGGTGTTGCCGATCGGCAGCGAGACGATCGCGACGCCCTGCCAGGCGAGGATGCCGGCGGCGATGATCTGCCCCGCGAGCTTCGTCATCCAGTCGAGGTCCCAGATGTCGTCCGCGACGCCGAGCACGACGATGATGGTCGCACCGGCCAGGACGGCGATCACCCGGCCCGGCTCGCCGAAGACGAGCCGGAAGTAGTCCTGTCCCGCGATCACCGGGAAGAGGAACCACGCACAGAGCAGCGAGACGATCACGCCGAGGAACATCGCGATCCCACCGAGGCGCGGCGTCGGCGTCCGGTGCACGTCCCGCTCACGGACCTTCGGGTACCACTTGTACTTGATCCCGAGCTTCCACACGAGCCAGCTGACGAGGAAGCTCACGACCGCCGAGATGACCCCCGCGAGCAGGTAGAACTTCACCGGACGAGGTCGTCCCCGACGACCCGTCTGATCTCGTCGTCCGGGATCACACCGTGCCGGACGATGCGGATGCCCTCCCCCGCGGACAGGCCGGTCGCGTCCACGATGGTCGAGCCGGTCGACGCCGCGGCGCCGTCGTGCGGCGCCAGCGCTCCGCCGTCGAGGTACACCGCGACGCTGTCGCCCAGCATGCGCTCGGCGTCGTCGACGTCCATCGCGGCCGGGTCCCCGGTCGAGTTCGCCGAGGACACCGCGAGCGGACCGACCTCACGCAGCAGCTCGAGCGCGATCCGCGAGTCCGGCATCCGGAGCGCGACGGTCCCCCGGGTCTCCCCGAGGTCCCAGTCGAGCGACGGCTGCGCACGGAGGATCACCGTGAGACCACCGGGCCAGAACGCGTCGACGAGCTGGCGGACGGGCTCGGGGACCTCGCTCGCGAGGGCGTCGAGCGTCGCGACGCCCGGGATGAGCACCGGCGGCGGGGACTGCCGCGTCCGGCCCTTCGCGTCGAGCAGGCGCTGCACGGCCGAGGCGCTGAACGCGTCCGCCGCGACGCCGTAGACGGTGTCGGTGGGCACGACGACGAGTTCGCCCCGACCGAGGGCGGTCCGTGCGAGCCGCATGCCGGTCAGGAGCCCGTCGGGGTCGGAACAGTCGTATCGGGAAGCCATGACCTGCACGATGATAGTGCGCGAGGATAGAGGCATCGTGAACGAGACGCCCGCGCCCCCACTCCTGTTCCTCTTCGACATGGACGACGTCCTCGTCCGCTACGACTGGTCGACCCGGATGGCCGGGCTGACCGAACTCACCGGGCACGACTTCACCGAACTGCGCCGCCGCTGGTGGGACACCGGGAACGAGCAGCGGGCCGAGGCCGGGCACTACGCGGACGCGGACGCCTACCTCGCCGCCTTCGAGGAGGCCATGGGGTGCCCGGTCCCCGAGGCGGAGTGGGCTCGCATCCGCGGTGCGGCGATGACCGAGCTACCGGACCGGGTGGAGGCGGTGCGGATCGCGAAGCAGCACGGTCGGGTCGCGCTGCTCACCAACAACGGCCCGCTCGCCGGGCGGTGGCTGCACGCATGGGCCCCCTCCCTGCCCCCGCTGTTCGAGGAGCACCTGGACACCACGAGCGCGTTCGGGGCGCGGAAGCCCGACCCGGAGGTGTTCCGGCGCGTGCTCGCCCACCACGGTGTCCCGGCCGAGCGCACCTTCTTCGCCGACGACATGCCCGAGAACGTCGCCGGGGCACGCAGCGTCGGCATCACCGCCGTGCTCGTCGAGCACGACACCGACCTGCGGGGCGCGGTGCGGACGTTCGTCGCGGCCCACGAGACCGCGCCGGTCGCGTAGACGCCGTCCGGCCTGCGCCCACGCCGTCCGGCCTGCGCCCACGCCGCCGGTTCCCGGCTGATTCGTCAGCGGCGACGGAACGTGCCGGTGGGGAGGCCCGTCCCGGCCGGGTCAGCGCGTCGCGGTGGTCGTGCGGTCGCGTCCGGTGAGGTCGACGTGCGTCTCCGGGGACCGGAAGCCCCGGGCGGCGAGCACCGCGCGGACGCCGGCACCCTGCTGCTCGGCGTGCTCGACGACGAGCAGTCCGCCGGGCACGAGCAGGCGCCACGCGGTCTCGGTCAGGGCCCGCACGGCGTCGAGCCCGTCCGGTCCGCCGTACAGCGCGAGCGCCGGGTCGTGGTCGCGGACCTCGGGGTCGATCGGGACCGCGTCGTCGGGCACGTACGGCGGGTTCGACACGACGACCGACACCCGGCCGTCGAGCTCCGGCAGCGCGTCGGCGAGGTCGCCCTCGACGAGGTGCACCGTCCCGCCGTGGGCGTCCACGTTGCGACGCGTCCACGGCAGGGCCTCGGGCGAGCGTTCGACCGCGTACACCACGGCGTTCGGCACCTCGGTGTCCATCGCGATGGCGATCGCACCGCTCCCGGCCCCGAGGTCGACGGCGATCGGCTCGGGCACCGCGGTCGACCGGAGCGCGTCGATGCCGAACTGGACGACCGACTCGGTCTCCGGCCGCGGGACGAACACGCCCGGGCCGACCGACAGGGTGAGCGTGCGGAAGTGCGCCTCACCGGTGACGTGTTGCAGCGGTTCACGGGTGACGCGGCGGGCGACCGCGTGCCGGAAGCGCTCGACGTGTCCCTCGGCGATCGCTCCCCCGGTCATCGCACGCGCCTGTACGGCACCCCGCGAGGTGTCCGTCGCCCAGGCGAGCAGGAGTTCCGCGTCGACCTGCGGTGTCGGGACGCCGGCCGCGGCCAGGGCTGCTGCCGCTTCGCGCAGGAGCCGGTCGGCGGTGAACGCGGGCCGGGGACCCGAGGTGGGGCGGGCCTCCCGGCCGGACACGCCGATCAGGCGTCCTGGTCGCCGAGGGCGGCCAGGCGCGCCTCTTCGTCGGCCTGGATGGCGGACTGCACGACCGGTTCGAGTGCGCCGTTCATGACACGGTCGAGGTCGTACGCCTTGTAGCCGGTTCGGTGGTCCGCGATCCGGTTCTCCGGGAAGTTGTACGTCCGGATGCGCTCCGAACGGTCCATCCCGCGGATCTGCGACTTGCGGGCGTCGGATGCGATCGCGTCGCGCTCCTCCTGCTGGCGCGCGAGGATGCGGGCCCGCAGGACGCGCATGCCGGCCTCGCGGTTCTGCAGCTGCGACTTCTCGTTCTGCATCGCGACCGTGATCCCCGTCGGGAGGTGCGTGATGCGGACAGCGGAGTCGGTGGTGTTCACCGACTGCCCGCCGGGACCGGAGGAGCGGTACACGTCGATCTTCAGGTCGTTCTGGTTGATCTCGACCTCCTCCGGCTCGTCCACCTCGGGGAAGACGAGCACGCCGGTCGTCGACGTGTGGATGCGCCCCTGCGACTCGGTCGCCGGGACGCGCTGGACGCGGTGCACACCACCCTCGTACTTGAGGTGTGCCCACACGCCCTGCGACGGGTCGGTCGCGTTCGACTTGATCGCGACCTGCACGTCCTTGTAGCCACCGAGGTCGGACTCGGTGCGCTCGAGCATCTCGACCTTCCAGCCCTTGCCCTCGGCGTAGTGCGAGTACATGCGGAGCAGGTCGGCCGCGAACAGCGCGGACTCCTCGCCGCCCTCGCCGCCCTTGATCTCCATGATGACGTCACGACCGTCGTCCGGGTCGCGCGGGATGAGGAGACGACGGAGACGCTCCTGGCGCTCCGCGAGCTGCTCCTCGAGCCCGGGGACCTCGTCCGCGAACGCCTCGTCCTCGCGCGCGAGCTCGCGGGCGGCGGCCAGGTCGTCCCCCGCCGCCTGCCAGCCCTCGTACGCGGCCTTGATCTGGCTCAGCTCGGCGTACCGCCGGTTGACCTTCTTCGCCCGGGCTGCGTCGGCGTGGAGCGCGGGGTCCGACAGCTGCTGCGTCAGTTCCTCGTGTTCCGCCAGCAGCCCGGCCACCGACTCGAACACGCGTTACTCCTGGTGGCCGCTGCCGTGGTGACCGTTGGTCGCCGGCACCGACTTCTGGATCTGGACGAGGAACTCGACGTTGGACTGCGTCTCCTTGAGGTTCCGGAGCACGACGTCGAGCGCCTGCTGCGGGTCGAGTCCGGCGAGGGCACGGCGCAGACGCCAGGTGATCGCGACCTCGTCGGCGGAGAGCAGCTGCTCCTCGCGACGGGTGCCGGACGCGTTGATGTCGACGGCCGGGAAGATCCGCTTGTCGGCGAGGTGCCGGTTCAGGCGGAGCTCCATGTTGCCGGTGCCCTTGAACTCCTCGAAGATCACCTCGTCCATCTTCGACCCGGTCTCGACGAGCGCCGTGGCGAGGATGGTCAGCGAACCGCCGTTCTCGATGTTCCGAGCGGCACCGAAGAAGCGCTTGACGGGGTAGAGCGCGGCTGAGTCGACGCCGCCCGAGAGCACGCGGCCCGACGGCGGGGTGGCGAGGTTGTACGCGCGGCCCAGGCGGGTGATCGAGTCGAGCAGCACGACGACGTCGTGTCCGAGCTCGACCAGGCGCTTCGCACGCTCGATGGCGAGTTCGGCGACCGTCGTGTGGTCCTCGGCGGGACGGTCGAAGGTCGAGGCGATGACCTCACCCTTCACCGTGCGCTGCATGTCGGTGACCTCTTCGGGACGCTCGTCGACGAGGACGACCATGAGGTGCGCCTCGGGGTTGTTCTTCGAGACGGCGTTCGCGATGGCCTGCAGCACGACGGTCTTGCCGGCCTTCGGCGGGGAGACGATGAGACCGCGCTGACCCTTGCCGATCGGCGACACGAGGTCGATGATGCGGGTCGAGATCTTCGCCGGCTCCGTCTCGAGGCGCAGACGCTCGTTCGGGTAGAGCGGGGTGAGGTCCTGGAACTCGACGCGGGCCGCGGCCTCGTCGGCGGTCTGACCGTTGATCGTGTCGATCTTGACCAGCGCGTTGTACTTCTGCCGGCTCTGCTGCTCGCCACCCTGCGGCTGCTTGATCGCGCCGACGACCGCGTCGCCCTTGCGCAGGTGGTACTTCTTGACCTGACCGAGGGAGACGTAGACGTCCTCCGGCCCCGGCAGGTACCCCGTGGTCCGCACGAACGCGTAGTTGTCGAGGACGTCGAGGATGCCGGCGATCGGGATGAGGACGTCGTCCTCGGTGACCTCGGGCTCGAACTCGTCGTTCTGCCCGCCGCGACCGCGCTTGCGGTCACGCTGCCGACGGGTGCGACCGTTCTCGGCCTCCTGCTCGGCGGCGCGCTGCTGGTCGGCGCGCTGCTGGTCGCCGCGCTGCTGCTCGGCCTGCTTCTGCTGGCCGTTCTGCTTCTGCTCGCCCTTGTCGGGGTTCTGCTGCTTGCCGTTCTGCTGCTGCTTCGGCTCGGCCTTGTCGGCCTCGGGCTGCTGGCCGTTCTGCTCGGCCTGGTCGCCGTTCTGACCACGACCACGACCACGACCGCGACTGCGACGGCCGCGACGCGAGCCACCCTCGGCCTGGTCGCCCTGGTCGGACTGGTCGGCCTGCTGGCCGTCGTGCTGCTGCGCGACGTCCTGGTCGCCCTGCTCGGCGGCGTCCGCGGCCGGGACTTGGACCTCCGCGGTGGCGCCCCGGGCCTCCTGGCCGTCGGCCTGCTGCGCCTGGCGGTCGCGACCGCGACCACGACGCTGACCGGTCTGCGCGGCCTCCTGCGCGTCCTTCTCGGCGCGGACCTGGTCGAGCCCGGCGAGGAGGTCCTCGGTGCCGGTGTGACCGGCGTTCGTGTGCGCGGCCGCGGCGGTCGGCTCGGCGCTGACGGTGCCACCGGAGGAAGCACGGCGGTTGCGGCGGCCGCGGGCCGGGGCCTCGGCGACCGGCTCGGCGGGCTGCTCGTCGCGCTCCGCCGGCGCCTGCTGTGCGGGCTCCGCCGCGGGCTGGTCGGTGGTGTCCGCGACCGGGGTGCCGGTGCCGGCGCCGTCGAGGGTCGGCGTGACCGTGGCGGGTGCCTCGGCCGGACGCTTGTCCTCGATCGAGGCGATGAGGTCGCCCTTGCGGAGCTTCGAGAGCCCGGTGATCCCGAGGGAGGAGGCGATGCGCTGGAGCTCCGGGAGACGGAGCGCGCGCAGGTCAGTGGGGATCTCCACCGAACCGGTGGAGGTGGTGACGTCGGTCACGATGCTGATGGTTCCTTCCGACCGCAGAACGCGGAGAGTTTCCACCGTTCCCGTTGCGGATGTGCAACGGCCGTCGTTCAGACGACGGACCGGGAACGGTGATCTGGAGAGAGTGCCCCACGCACCGGATCAGCGTGGCGGTCGACCTGGGATGGTCGACGCCTCCGCGAGTTCGGCTTCGAGCGTCGGGTGCGGCTTCACTGTAGCACCACCGAGGTCGACGGCCAGCATGAGCGCCCGCCAGGTGGACTCGGCGTGTCGCTCGACCAGTCCGGCCGCCGCGAGCCGCTGTGCCGGGTCGCTCCCCATCACCAGGAGGCTCGGCCCGGCGCCCGAGACGACGGCCGCCAGACCGTGCTGCCGGAGGAGCCCGATCAGGGCGTCCGTCTCGGGCATCGCGCTGGCGCGGTAGGCCTGGTGGAGCCGGTCCTCGGTGGCCGCGAGCAGCAGTTCCGGGCTCTGGATGAGCGCCGCCACGAGCAGCGCAGACCGCGAGACGTTGAAGGCCGCGTCCTCGTGCGGCACCGTCATCGGCTGCAGGGACCGCGCGAGCTTCGTCGAGAGCGTCGACGTCGGGACGAAGACGACGGGCGACACCCCGCGGTGCACGAGCAACCGCTTGTACGCCGGACCGTCGGCGGTCATCCACGCGATCGTCAGACCACCGAAGAGCGCGGGGGCGACGTTGTCCGGGTGCCCCTCCATCTCGGTGGCGAGGCTCAGCAGCGTGGACGCGTCCAGGTCGACCACGCCGGCGAGGAGCCCGCGCGCGGCCATCAGCCCGGCGACGATGGCGGCGGCGGACGACCCCATGCCGCGGCCGTGGGGGATGGCGTTCGTCGCGTGCAGCTCGAGCCCGGGCTGCGGGACGCCGGCGTGCTCGAAGCCACGGCGGACGGCCCGGACGACCAGGTTCGTGTCGTCCGTCGCGACCTCGCCGGCCCCGACGCCGTCGATCGTCACGATCGCGCCCGGTTCGGCACGGACGCGGACGTCGACCTCGTCGTAGAGCGACAGCGCGAGCCCCAGGGAGTCGAACCCCGGGCCGAGGTTGGCGGAGGTCGCCGGGACGCGCACGCGGACCGCCCGTCCGGCCGGTACAGCTGCTCGGGCGATCATGCCCTCCCCCGGTCCGGACGAGCGGTCGACGCTCACCGCGCGCTGACCAGTCCGAGCACGTCCGCGATCGCGGCGGTGTCCACCGGCACGCTCGTCGGCGCGACCTCGCCACCGTCCTGCGTGCGGAGCGCCCACTGCGGGTCCTTCAGACCGTGCCCCGTCACCGTGATGACGACCGTCGAACCCTTCGGGACCACGCCCGCGTCGGACCGCTCGAGGAGTCCGGCGACACCGATGGCCGAAGCAGGCTCGACGAAGACGCCCACCTCGGCGGAGAGGATGTGGTGCGCGGCCAGGATCGCCTCGTCCGGGATCGCGCCGAAGTAGCCGTCGGTCTCCGCACGGGCCTCGAGCGCGAACTGCCACGACGCCGGGTTCCCGATCCGGATCGCGGACGCGATGGTCTCCGGGTGCCGCACGACCTCGCCGGAGACGATCGGAGCGGACCCCGCCGCCTGGAACCCGAACATGCGCGGCATCTTCGACGAACGACCCGAGGCGACGTCCTCGCGGTACCCGCGTGAGTACGCGGTGTAGTTGCCCGCGTTGCCGACCGGCAGGAAGTGGAAGTCCGGCGCGTCCCCGAGGACGTCGACGACCTCGAACGCAGCGGTCTTCTGCCCCTCGATGCGGTCGTTGTTCACCGAGTTGACGAGGTGCACGGGGTAGTTCGCCGACAGGTCCCGCGCGATGTCGAGGCAGTCGTCGAAGTTGCCCTGCACCTGCAGCAGCTGCGCGTCGTGCGCGACGGCCTGGCTGAGCTTGCCCATCGCGATCTTGCCCTCGGGCACGAGCACCGCGGCGGTGATGCCGGCGTGCGTGGCGTACGCGGCGGCCGAGGCGCTCGTGTTGCCGGTGGACGCACAGATCACAGCCTTGGCCCCGTGTTCGACGGCCTTCGAGATCGCCATCGTCATGCCGCGGTCCTTGAAGGAGCCGGTCGGGTTCATGCCCTCGTACTTCACGTACACCTGGGCGCCGGTGCGCTCGGAGAGTCGTCGCGCCGGGATGAGCGGGGTGCCGCCCTCACCGAGCGTCACGATCGGGGTCGCGTCGGTCACGTCGAGTCGGTCGGCGTACTCGCGCAGGACTCCCTGCCACTGGTGGGCCATCAGGCTTCTCTCTCTGTCCGGTGGGGCGGTCTGGTCTGGGCTGGCTGGCTGGTCGGTCGGGAGGCTCGGAGTCGCGTCAGACGCCGACGACCCGCAGCACGCTGGTCACGTCGAGGACGACGTCCTCGCCGCGGAGCGCGGCGACGGTGTCGGCCAGGTCGGCCTCCCGCGCCAGGTGCGTGCCGATCACGAGCGTCGCCGTCCCCTCGGCAGCGCCCGTCGTGGTCTGCTCGACGGTCTCGACGCTGACACCGTGCGCGGCGAGCACCCCGGCGACGGTCGACAGGACGCCGGGGGCGTCCGACACGTGCAGCGCGATCTGGTAGCGGGTCCGCACCGTCCCGATCGGGAACACCGGCAGCGCGGACTGGGTCGACTCCGCGACACCCGGACCGCCGATCACGTGGCGACGAGCAGCGGACACCAGGTCGCCGAGCACCGCGGAGGCCGTCTCGACCCCGCCGGCACCCGCGCCGTAGAACATGAGGTCGCCGGCGGCCTCGGCCTCGACGAAGACGGCGTTCTTCGCGCCGTGCACGCTCGCGAGCGGGTGCGACTCGGGGACGAGCGCCGGGTAGACGCGGGCGCTGACGCCCTCGCGACCGTCGACGTCGGTGAGACGCTCGCACGTGGCGAGGATCTTCACGACGTAGCCGGCCTTGCGGGCGGCGCGGACCTGCTCGATCGTGACCGAGGTGATGCCCTCACGGTGCACGGCGGCGAGCGGGACCGAGGTGTGGAACGCGAGCGAGGCCAGGATCGCCGCCTTCTGCGCGGCGTCGTAGCCCTCGACGTCGGCGGTCGGGTCGGCCTCGGCGTACCCGAGTTCCGTCGCGGTCGCCAGGGCGTCCTCGAAGGTCGCGCCCTCGCGGTCCATCAGGTCGAGGATGAAGTTCGTCGTGCCGTTGACGATGCCCATGATCCGCTCGATGCGGTCGCCCGCGAGCGAGTCGTGCAGCGGTCGGATGATCGGGATCGCGCCGGCGACCGCGGCCTCGTAGTAGAGCTGTGCGCCCACCTGCTCGGCGGCGGCGAAGAGCTCCGGGCCGTGCGTCGCGAGCAGCGCCTTGTTCCCGGTGACGACGTCCGCTCCGGACTGGAGCGCCTGCAGCACGAGGGTGCGCGCCGGCTCGATGCCGCCGATGAGCTCGACGACGATGTCGGCCCCGAGGATGAGCGACTCGGCGTCGGTCGTGAAGAGCGCGCGCGGCAGGTCGACGTCCCGCTGCGCCTCCACGTCGCGGACCGCGACCCCGACCAGCTCCAGACCGGCGCCGGCCCGGGTCGCGAGCTCCTCGCCGTGCTCGAGCAGGAGTCGGGCGACCTGCGAACCGACCGAGCCGGCTCCCAGCAGCGCGACGCGGACGTTGCGGTATTCGATCATCGGGTGGGTGTCTCTCCGGGTCGGGTGGTCAGCGTGCGGCACCGGTGTCGGGCACCGGCGCGACGCCGGTGTCACGGGCGAGGAGGTCGTCGACGGTCTCGCCACGCACGAGGATACGGGCCGCGCCGTCGGCGACCGCGACGACCGGCGGACGACCGACGTGGTTGTAGTTGCTCGCGAGGCTCCAGCAGTAGGCACCGGTCGCGGCCACCGCGAGCAGGTCGTCCCGCTGCACGTCGCCGGGCAGGTACTCGTCGTGCACCACGACGTCCCCGCTCTCGCAGTGCTTGCCGACGACGCGGGTGAGCACCGGGTCGGCCTCCGACGTCCGGGCGAGGCGTGCGGTGTAGTCCGCGCCGTACAGCGCCGGCCGCACGTTGTCGCTCATGCCGCCGTCGACCGACACGTAGGTGCGCGTCGCCGACGTGCCCTCGTCCGTCTCGACCGTGATGGGCTTGATCGTGCCGACGCGGTACAGCGTGACGCCGGGCGGGCCGACGATGTAGCGGCCGGGCTCCACCGCGACCTCCGGCACCGGGATGCCGCGGGACGCGCACTCCTCTGCGACGATCGCGGCGAGGGCGTCCGCGACGTCCTCGGGCGCGAGGGCCGAGTCCGCCTCGGTGTAGTCGATGCCCCAACCGCCGCCGAGGTTGAGTTCCGGCACCGGACCGGTGGCGACGAGCGTGGCGTGCACGTCCATCAGCCGGCGGGCGGCCTCGCGGAAACCGCTGTCGTCGAAGATCTGCGACCCGATGTGCGAGTGCAGCCCCACGAACGCCAGGGACGGCTCGGCACGGACGGCCGCCGCCGCCTGCACGGCCTCGGACAGCGGGATGCCGAACTTCTGGTCCTCGCGTGCGGTGGCCAGGAAC
The DNA here is from genome assembly GCF_003234855.1 of Curtobacterium sp. MCBD17_032. Lineage (GTDB taxonomy): Bacteria > Actinomycetota > Actinomycetes > Actinomycetales > Microbacteriaceae > Curtobacterium. The sequence continues at coordinate 12,617 of NZ_QKTO01000013.1, read as the reverse complement.
TCGTGGGTCGAGGCGTGCACCCCGCTGTTGATCCGGATGCGCACGCGCTGCACGACACCGGCCTCGGCGGCGATGCGGGCGACGCGGCCGATCTCCTCGTGACTGTCGAGCACGACCGTGCCGAGCCCGATCGACACCGCGCGCTCGAGTTCTGCGTCGGACTTGTCGTTGCCGTGGAAGCCCATCAGCGCCGGGTCGACGCCCGCGGCCAGCGCGACGGCGATCTCCCCCATCGTGCAGACGTCGAGACGGAGGTCGGCGTCGGCCATCCACCGGGCGACGTGCGTCGTCCAGAAGGCCTTGGCCGCGTAGTAGACGTGCGCCCGGGTCCCGATCCGCGAGAATGCGTCGGTGAAGGCGTTCCGTACGCGGACGGCGCGCGACTGGACGTCACGCTCGTCGACGACGTACAGGGGTGAGCCGTACTGCGCCACGAGTGCGTCCGCGGCGACACCGCCGATCGCCAGCATGCCGTCGTCGGTCCGCGTCGCGGACGCGGGCCAGATGCGGTCGACGAGTTCGGACGCGTCCGTCGGGAACCGCAGCCGCGGCGGCGCAAGGGGGTTCTCGCTCACGGGACCCGATCCTATCCGGCCGGGACGGGCCTCCCGGCGCATGTGACGCTCGTCGCCCGCGGGGTCCTCAGCAGCGGCCGGTGGTGCGCAGGCCGTCCTCGCTGAGCGGGAGTTCGTCCGCGGTGACGCGCACCGTCGCCGCCGACTCCGTCACCCGGAGCGACCGGACCCGGAGCTGCTCCGGCAGGAACTGCGCCGTGCAGACCGGGACGGGCACGTCCGAGACGCCCGGGATGTCGTCGAGGTCCAACCCGAGCGAGGAGTTGGTGATGCGGACGGTCTCGGGCGTGATCGTGACGCCCCGACCGTCGGACTGCACCGCGACCGAGCCGTCCGCCGCGTAGCCGATGTCGAAGCCGAGCACCGAGGTGGTGCCCCGCAGCTCGACGCCGCCGTCGATGAGCCTGAGTCGTTCGAACAGCGGTGAGTAGGCCGCCAGGTCCTTGACCGCCCCGGCCGCGAGCCGGACCGTGCCGTCGACGTCGTGCACGGCGCCCTGGCCGTCCACCGGCAGGTCGCGCGCGGTCACGTCCGCCGCGAGCGGGATGCCCGCCACCGTCAACCGGTCCGAGGAGATGTGCACCCGGTCGAAGGTCCCGCCGACCAGCTGCGGGATGACGACGCCGTCCACGTGCGCGTCCACCGTCCCGGTCGTGCCGTCGGGCAGCGACTGCTCGACCTGGTCCGCGATCGTCCGGTCGACGACCCCGCGGAGGACGAACTCGGCGACCACGACGACGACCGCCAGGACCAGGAGCACGACGACCAGCACGATCGCCAGCGTCCGGCCCCGACGCGTCTGGCCCCGACGCTTCCGGCCCCGACGCTCCCGACCCCGACCGGTGGCGGGTGCGGACGTCACCGCTACATCCGTTCGGGCGCGCTGACGCCGAGCAGACCGAGGCCGTTCCGGACCACCTGGCCCGTGGCGTCGTTCACCCAGAGACGGGTGCGGTGCAGGTCCGACACCGGCTCGTCACCGAGCGGCGTGACGCGGCAGGAGTCGTACCAGCGGTGGTACAGGCCGGCGAGCTGCTCGATGTACCGGGCGATCCGGTGCGGTTCCCGGAGCTCCGCGGCCTGGCGGACCACCCGCGGGTACTCCGCGATGGCGCCGAGGAGGGCGCTCTCGGACTCGTGGGTGAGCAGCGACGCATCGAACACCGAGCGGTCCACGCCGGACGCCGCGGCGTTGCGGGCGACGGACTGCGTCCGGGCGTGGGCGTACTGGACGGTGAAGACCGGGTTGTCGTTCGTGCGCTTGGTCAGCAGGTCGAGGTCGATGTCGATCGCCGTGTCGCTCGCGAACCGCACGAGCGCGTACCGGCCGGCGTCCACGCCCACGGCGTCGACGAGGTCCTCCATCGTCACGACGGTGCCGTTGCGCTTCGACATCCGGAGCGGCTGGCCGTCCTTGAGCAGGTTCACCAGCTGGCCGATGAGGATCTCGAGGTTCACGCCCGGCTCGTCACCGAACGCCGCACACATGGCCATCATCCGGCCGACGTAGCCGTGGTGGTCGGCGCCGAGCATGATGAGGTTCCGCTCGAAGCCGCGCTCGCGCTTGTCGAGGTAGTAGGCGAGGTCGCCGGCGATGTACGCGGGTTCGCCGTCCGACTTGATGACCACGCGGTCGCGGTCGTCGCCGAAGTCGGTCGTCCGGAGCCACAGGGCGCCGTCCGCCTCGTACATCCGGCCCTGCTCCTGCAGCCGGGCGATCGCGCGGTCGACCGCCTTCGACTCGTGCAGCGAGTTCTCGTGGAAGAAGACGTCGAAGTCGACGCCGAAGTCGTGCAGCGACCGCTTGATGTCCGTGAACATGAACTCGACGCCCTCGCGCCGGAACAGCTCCTGCGCTTCGTCGCGCGGCATGCCCGTGACGTCGACACCCGGCTCGAGCGTCGCGAGCACGCGGGCCGCGATCTCGCCGATGTACGCGCCGCCGTAGCCGTCCTCGGGCGTCGGCTCCCCCAGCGCGGACGCCAGGAGGGAGCGGGCGAACCGGTCGATCTGGTTGCCGTGGTCGTTGAAGTAGTACTCGCGGGTGACGAGGCCGCCCTGCGCCTGGAACACGCGCGCCAGGCTGTCGCCCACCGCGGCCCACCGCACGCCGCCCATGTGGATGGGTCCGGTCGGGTTCGCCGACACGAACTCGAGGTCGATGCGGACCCCGTCGTAGAGGTCGCCGTGCCCGAAGGTCACGCCCTGGTCGACCACGGTGCGTGCGACCTCGCCGGCCGCGGCGGCCTCGAGCGTGATGTTGATGAAGCCCGGCCCGGCGATGTCGACCGAGTCCACGCCGTCGAGCTCGGTCAGCTCGCCGGCGATCTCCGTCGCGAGCTCGCGCGGGTTGGTCCCGAGGCGCTTCGCGAGCTGCATGGCCGCGTTCGACGCCCAGTCGCCGTGCGCCCGGTTCTTCGGCCGTTCCAGGGCCACGTGGGACTCCTGGACCGTCACGGTGTCGGCAGCGCCTCGGCGCTCGACGATGCCCGTGAGGATCGACAGGTACGCGGCGGAGAGTTCGGCAGGAGTCACGGCGGTCGAGTCTACCGGGACGTCCAGCGACCGCCCGGACCACGTGGGGAGCGATGCAGCATCATGGTCCGTCATGACCTCCCGCAGTCTCCGGGCGTCCGGACTCGCCGCACTCGTCGTCCCCGCTTCGCTCGTGCTCGCGGCCTGCTCCGGCACGGGCGGCGGCGGCCCCTCCGCCTCCCCCAGCGCCACCGCGGTCGGCCGTCCCGTCACGCAGGACTGCGACACCCTCGTGCCGCCGACGACGTTCTCCGTCTACGGGCAGGAGTTCGAGCGGGTGCGGACGCCGCGCCCACCGGCGGACTCGCCCGTCGCGCAGGTCGCCGCGCAGGACGGGCGCGTGTGCACGTGGCGGTCCAGCGTGGACGAGGACGCCACCGTGACCGTCGCGGTCGCGCACCTGCCGAGCGCGCAGATCACCCGACTCGAGGACGCCCTGTTCGAGCAGGGCGGCTCCGTCCCGACCTACACCGTGGAGGGCTACTACTCGCTCCGCTCCGGCACCGGTCGCGCCGACGCCTTCGCCGGGCCCTACTGGATCCACGCCAGCTCCTCCCTCTTCACCGAGCCCGGCACGGCGCAGCCCGTCGTCGACGCCGTCCGGCGGGCCGTCGCACCCGACGCCACCGCCCCGACCGGGTCACCGACGCCCTGACCGGCACCGCGGCGGACGGGAGGCCCGGGGTGGACGGGTGACGAGCCTCCCGTCCGGCACGGCACGCCCGGGGAGCCGCACCGGCGTCCGTCAGGCGCGTCCGGACCTGCTACGGTTGGTGACACCCCGGGCCCCCATAGCTCAGGGGATAGAGCACTGCCCTCCGGAGGCAGGGGCGGAGGTTCGAATCCTCCTGGGGGCACAGTCACATCCCCGCGCAAGCTGTCGTCCTCGCTGCGCTCGGTCGGCAGCGCGCGACGTCGCCTGCGGCGACCTTCCCCCGTGGGCACCAGCACGACGTCCGCCGCGGCGACCCTCCGTGGTCGCTGGCCACGTGCGTTCCCGAGCAGGACACCTCCGGGCCCTAGGATCACGCGGCGTGACGACCTCCACGCAGCAGGAACTCGACCGCGGGGACCGCGCCGCACCGGCCAGGACCCTGCTCGACGTCCTCACCGCCACCGCCGAGGCACACCCCGACGCCCTCGCCCTCGAGACGCCGGAGGGTGCGCTCGACTACCGCGGCCTCCTCGCCCTCGTGCAGGAGCGCGCCGCCGACCTCGCCCGCCACGGCGTCCGACGCGGCGACCGGGTCGGGATCCGCATCCCCTCCGGTGGCCGGGACCTGTCCGTGTCGATCCTCGCCGTCCTCGCCGCCGGCGCCGCCTACGTCCCCGTCGACGCCGACGACCCCGAGGAACGCGCCACCCTCGTCTTCGGCGAAGCACGGGTGGTCGGCGTCATCGGTGCCGGCGGTGTGCTCCGCGACCGCCGGGGCGCTCCGCTGCCGGTCACCGACCCCGCGGCGAGCGCCGAGGCGCCCACGACCGAGGACGACGCGTGGGTCATCTTCACGTCAGGGTCCACCGGCGTGCCGAAGGGCGTGGCCGTCACCCACCGCTCCGCCGCGGCCTTCGTCGACGCCGAGGCCCGGATGTTCCTGCAGGCCGCGCCGCTCGGTCCGGACGACCGGGTGCTCGCGGGCCTCAGCGTGGCGTTCGACGCCTCGTGCGAGGAGATGTGGCTCGCCTGGGGACACGGCGCCTGCCTCGTGCCGGCGCCCCGGTCGCTCGTGAAGAGCGGGGTCGACCTCGGCCCGTGGCTCATCGCGCACGGCATCACCGTCGTCTCGACCGTCCCCACGCTCGCGGCACTGTGGCCCGACGACGCGCTCGAGTCCGTGCGGCTGGTGATCTTCGGCGGTGAGGCCTGCCCGCCGGAGCTCGCCGCCCGCATCGCGTCCCGGGACCGCGAGGTGTGGAACACGTACGGCCCGACCGAGGCGACGGTCGTCGCGTGTGGTGCCCTGCTCGACGGCAGCACCCCGGTGCGGATCGGCCTGCCGCTCGACGGGTGGGACCTCGCGGTCGTCGACGCCGAGGGGCAGCGCGTCGCGCCGGGGCAGGTCGGCGAACTCGTCATCGGGGGCGTCGGCCTCGGCCGGTACCTCGACCCGGCGAAGGACGCCGAGAAGTACGCGCCCTTCCCGCAGCTCGGGTGGGAGCGGGCGTACCGGAGCGGCGACCTGGTCCGGTACGACCCCGAGGGGCTCGTCTTCCAGGGTCGCGCCGACGACCAGGTGAAGCTGGGCGGCCGGCGCATCGAACTCGGCGAGATCGACGCGGCCCTGCAGTCCCTCGACGACGTCGCCGCGGGTGCCGCGGTCGTGCAGCGCACCCCGGCGGGCAACCAGGTGCTCGTCGGCTACGTCGCCCCGGTCGCCGGCGCAGTCGTCGACACGGCCGCGGCGAACACCCGTCTCCGCGAGGAACTGCCCGCCGCGCTCGTGCCGCTCCTCGCCGTCGTCGACTCCCTGCCGACGCGGACGTCCGGCAAGGTCGACCGGGCGGCGCTGCCGTGGCCCCTCGCGGGCGCGATCGGGACGGACCTGCCGCCGACCGTCGCGTGGATCGCCGAGCGGTGGTCGGCGATCCTCGGTGTCCCGGTCGCCGACGTCGACGACGACTTCTTCGCGCACGGCGGCGGTTCCCTGACCGCCGCGCAGCTCGTGTCGGCGATCCGCGAGCGCTACCCCACGACCACCGTGGCCGACGTCTACGACCACCCGCGGATCGGCGCACTCGCGGCAGCGCTCGACGCGTCCGGGCCGGTGGCGGCGGCACGACGGGACGTCCGGCCGGTGCCGCCGCGCACCGGGCTGCTCCTGACGGTGCTCGGCCTGCCGCTCCAGGTGCTCCGTGGGCTGCGCCTGCTGAGCTGGACGGCACTCGTCGCGGCGGTGCTGCACGCCACCACGATGCCGTTCCTGCCCGTGCTGCCGTGGCCGCTCCTGGTGATCGCCCTCGTGCTGTTCGTCACGCCGGCCGGCAAGATGACGATCACGGTCGTCGCCGCCCGCCTGCTCCTGGCCGGGGTCCGTCCCGGCGACCACCCGCGCGGCGGCTCGGTGCACATCCGGGTCTGGCTCGCGGAACGGATCGCGGAGGCCGTGGACGGTCCGTCGACCGCGGGTGCCCCGTGGATCAGCTACTACGCCCGGGCCCTCGGTGCGAGGATCGGCCGGGACGTCGATTTGCACACGCTGCCGCCGGTCACCGGGATGCTCACGATCGGGAAGCGGGCCGCAGTGGAGCCCGAGGTGGACCTCGCCGGACACTGGGTGGACGGCGACGTGTTCCGCCTGGGTCCCGTGCACGTCGGCACGGACGCGGTCGTGCACAGCCGCTCGACCCTGATGCCCGGAGCACACGTGGGCGACGGCGCCGAGGTCGAGGCCGGCTCGGCGGTGGCCGGCGCGGTCCCGGCGGGTGAGCGCTGGGCGGGCTCGCCGGCCGAGCGCATCGGGTCGGCACGCCACGGCCGGGAGGCCCGCCCCGCGTCCCCGAAGCGGTGGCTGCTCGCGTACGGGGCCGGGTCGGTCGCCGTCGCCGGGCTCCCCGTCGTCGGCGTCACTGCCGGACTGGCCGTCGCGGCGCTCGTCGTCGGGCGCCCGACCTCGCTCGGGGCCGCGGTCGGCCCCACGCTGCTGAGCGTGCCGCTCGCCACGGTCGTCGCGGGCCTCGTGTACGCGGGCCTCGTCGTCGCCGCGGTCCGGCTGCTCGGGCTCGGGCTCGTCGAGGGTCGGCACCCCGTGCGGTCCCGGACCGGGTGGCAGGTGTGGTGCACCGAACGGGTCCTCGACGCTGCCCGCACGCTGCTGTTCCCGCTGTACGCGAGCCTCGTCACCCCGCTCTGGCTCCGCCTGCTCGGCGCGCGGGTCGGCCGGGACACCGAGATCTCCACCGTGCTGCTCATCCCCGCGCTGACACAGATCGCGTCCGGGGCGTTCCTGGCCGACGACACCATGGTCGCCACCTACGAGCTCGGCGGCGGTCGGGTGAGGATCGGTCGGTCGAAGGTGGGCCGCCGGGCGTTCCTCGGCAACAGCGGCATGACCGGCGCCGGTCGGTCGGTGCCGCGCGAGGCCCTCGTCGCGGTGCTGTCCGCCGTGCCGAAGAAGGCCAAGCGCGGGTCCTCGTGGCTCGGCAGTCCCCCGGTCCGGCTCCGACGGGCGGCGGCGCAGTTCGACGAGGAGCGCACGTTCCGGCCGCCGACCCGGCTGAAGGTCGCCCGCGGCGCGTGGGAGGTGCTGCGTCTCGTGGCACCCATGGTGTCCGCCGCGATCGGGGTGGCCGTCGCCGCCACCTTCCTGGCCCTGTGGACCACGGTGGGGCTCGGCTGGACGGTGCTGCTCGCCGGCCCGGTCCTCATCGCCGCCGGTGCGGTCGCGGCGGCCGTCTCGACCGTGGCGAAGTGGGCCTTCGTCGGGCGCATCACCGCCACCGAGCACCCGCTCTGGTCGTCGTTCGTCTGGCGCAACGAGGTGCAGGACACCTTCGTCGAGTCCGTCGCACGCCCCTGGTTCGCCGAGCAGGCCATCGGCACCCCGGCCCTGGCGGCGTGGTTGCGGAGCCTCGGCGCGACGATCGGCCGCGGCGTCTGGTGCGAGACCTACTGGCTGCCGGAGGCCGACCTCGTCACGATCGGCGACGGGGCGACCGTCGCCCGCGGCACCGTGGTGCAGACGCACCTGTTCCACGACCGCGTCATGCAGCTCGACACCGTGACGCTCGACGCCGGCGCGACGCTCGGGCCGCACGGTGTGGTCCTGCCCGCTGCCGGCATCGGCCCGGGAGCGACCGTCGGGCCCGCCTCGCTCGTGATGCGCGGCGAGCAGGTCCCGGGCGGCACGCTCTGGGCCGGCAACCCGATCGGCCCGTGGGAGCACCCGCCGTGGCGCACCGCGGCGTCCACCACCGGGCACGACGGGGCGAGCGGGTCCGGCGACGCCGACGGACCACGCGACGCCAGTGGGTCCGGCGAGCGCGCCGAGCACCCGGGGCCGGTCGGCGCCGTGGCAGACTGACCGGCACCGTGAAGCAGACCGACCCCACCGCCGACCCGTACACCCCGCACAGCGGCGACCGGCGGTGGACGACCCGCCACCACGACCTGCGACTCGACTACCGCGTCGCCACGAACCGGCTCGACGCGACCGCGACGATCAGCGCGACCGCCGACGAGCCGCTCGAGAAGGTCGTGCTCGACCTGCACGGGCTGAGCGTCGACCGGGTCGACGTCGACGGCGTGCGCGCGAAGAAGGTCTCGGTCGGGACCCACAAGACGACCGTGACACCCGCCGCACCGATCGCTGCCGGCGACGAGTTCACCGTGCACGTGCGGTACCGCGGCGCACCCCGACCACTCCGGAGCCCCTGGGGCACGCTCGGCTGGGAGGAACTGACCGACGGCGTGATCGTCGCGAGCCAGCCCGTCGGCGCACCGTCGTGGTTCCCCTGCAACGACCGCCCCGACGACAAGGCGACCTACCGCATCGAGGTGACGTGCGAAGCGGGGTACGAGGTCATCGCGAACGGCGCGCTGCTCGGCCGGGAGCGCACTGCTCGTGGCACGCGCTGGACCTACGCCGTCACCGAGCCGATGGCGACCTACCTGGCCACCGTGCAGATCGGTCGGTACCGCGCGACGAAGCTGCGCGGCGGTGCCGTGCCGGTCACCGTGCACCACCCGTCCGACCTGACCGCCGCCGTGAGGACGGACTTCGGCCAGGTGCCCGACATGATCGCCCTGTTCACCGACCGGTTCGGGCCGTACCCGTTCGCCGAGTACGGCGTCGTGGTGACCGACGACGAGCTCGAGATCCCGCTCGAGGCGCACGGCCTCGCGGTCTTCGGGCGGAACCACGTCGACGGGGAGCACGGCACCGACCGGCTCATCGCCCACGAGCTGGCGCACCAGTGGTTCGGCAACTCGGTGACGCTCGGCGTGTGGCGCGACATCTGGCTGCACGAGGGCTTTGCCTGCTACGCCGAGTGGCTCTGGTCCGAGCACCGCGGCGGCCCCACCGCGGACGACCTGGCGGCGACGTACCGTGCCGGGCTGCTCGACCAGCCGGAGGACCTCGTCGTCGCGGACCCCGGCGCCCGGGACATGTTCGACGACCGCGTCTACAAGCGCGGCGCGCTCGCCCTGCACGCCCTGCGACGGACGATCGGCGACGCCGCCTTCACCGACGGCCTCCGCACGGTGACCGGACGGCACCACCACGGCACGGTGACGACGCCGGACGTCGTGGGCGCGTTCGCGACGGCCGCCGGTACCGACCCCGCGCACGTGCTGCGCGCGCTCGGACCCTGGATCGACGAACCGGGCGTCCCCCCGCTGCCCTAGCCCCGGCGCCGCCCTGACACGGCGCCGCCCTGGCGCCCGTGCCGTCGCGGCGTCGGCGTCGTCCCGGTGTCCCCGCCGTCCTGGGGTCCCGGTCCACGGAGGTCCTCGACCCGGACCGGAGCACCGCCCGCGGCGACGGCCACGACCAGGTCCGCGTCGAGCACGACGACCGTGACGAGCTGCTCCATCCCGTCGAACCGCGCGCGGTCCACCTGCCCGTCGCCGACTCGTCCGAGGACGGCCTCCACGCGTGCGGGATCGACCCGGAGCCCCCGTCCGTCACGCTTCAGCACCGCCTCCTTCACCGTCCAGCACGCGGTGAGGTGCACCCCCGCGCACTCCGGTCCGGACGCGACCGCGCGGTGCCGCTCCCCCGCGGTGAAGGCGTCGAGCGGGGCCGCCGTCACCCGGGACGCCCGCTCGACGTCGACACCGAGCGACGCCGGCCCGACGGCGAGGACGACGATCCCCGAGGTCCGCGCCAGACCGACGCCGACCGGACGACCGTCGACCCGGGCTCCCGGCCGGCCGTGGTCCGCAGCACCGCAGTGTGGACAGCGCTGCTGCACGGAGACCAGGGCCGGGTCCGATCGGGTGACCTCGGCGACGAACGCGACCAGGGCCTCCCGGTCGGCCGTTCGCGACGCCCCTGCGGCGGCCACCCGCACCGACACGGTCTGGAGGCCCGACTCACCCACGCGAGCAGCCTACGGTCCGCAGTGGGACGGCCGGTGCGGGCAGGACGACGGCCCCGGTCGGGACCGACCGGGGCCGTGCTGTCGTCCTGCGGGTCAGGCGTGGGTGAGGGCGATGAGTGCGACGTTCATCGTCGCGTACCGGCCCTCGGACCGGGTCGCCTGACGCACGCGTCCGCGGAGGACCTCGTACCGTCCGTCACGCTCACGCACGAACCCGATCACGCCGCTCGCCGGCGTGGACACGCGGTGGTACCCGTCCTCGAGTGGGACGACTTCTGCGGTGGTCGCTCGCTCCATTGCTGCTCCCCTTCCTTCATTGGCTCGCCATCACTCTACCCCGTTTCGGGGGACATGCCCGCAGCACTGTCCACTGTGTGCGGGCCCCGGACGATCCCGGTGGGGTACAACCGGCGCTGGCCCGCCCTCCCGCTCCACAGCCCCGGCCCGTCCAGGAGGTGCCTGGCTAGACTCCGGACGACGGCCACGGACCAGCTGGACGAGGGCCACGGACGGAGGACGGATGCGCACGGTCGAGGTCAGGGCGGACTCCGGGTCGACGGGGGTGCCTGCCCGGGACGACGCGGCGCCACGTCCCCTGCTCGCGCGTCTGCTGGCGGGCGCGGCCGCCGCCACCGTCGCCGCGCTGCTCGTCGTCGCCCCGGTCCCGGCCGCGCACGCCACCGAGCCGGTCGACCTCAGGGGCGCGTACGTCCTCGACGACGCGGACGCCCTCACCGACGCCCAGCAGGCCGACGTCGAGCAGGCCGTGCAGGACCTGTACCAGGAGACGCAGACACAGCTGTTCGTCGTCTTCGTGCCGTCCTTCACCGACCCGAGCGACCACACCGCCTGGGGTGCCGCGACCATGCAGCAGAACCAGATCGAGACCGACAGCATCCTGCTCTCCGTCGCGGTCGACGAGCGGAACTACGACGTCCAGCAGACCAACGAGACGGCGATCACCTCGAGCGACGTCGAGCGCGCGGTCGACGGCGACCTGCTCCCCCGCCTCAAGCAGGGCGACTGGGCCGCCGCGGCGACGGCCTTCGCCGGCGGACTCCAGCAGAGCCAGCAGCCCGCCGACCTCACCTGGCTGTGGGTGCTGCTCGGTGTCGCCGTCCTGGCCGCGGTCGTCGCCGTCCTCGTCATCCGGGCCCGCAACCGGCGGCGCACCGTCGCGGCCCGGCGCGAGCAGGAGCAGTCCCTCGCCGAACTCCAGCGACGCGCCGGTGGGGCCCTCGTCACGATCGACGACGAACTGCGCACGGCCGAACAAGAGGTCGGCTTCGCGGCGGCGCAGTTCGGCGAGGACGCCGCCGCCCCGTTCGCCGAGACCGTGTCGATCGCCAAGCGCGAGGTCCGCAAGGCCTTCGCCCTCCAGCAGCAGCTCGACGACGAGGTCCCGGACACGCCGCAGGAGCGCGCCGAGTGGGCGAACCAAATCATCGCCATCTGCGAGCAGGCGCACGCGGCCATCGAGTCGCAGACCGAGTCGTTCGATCAGCTGCGCTCGCTCGAAGCGGGCGTCGACACCGCCGCCGCCGAGCTGACCGCCGCCCTCGGGACCGCTCCCGCCGCCGTGGCCGCGGCCCGTGCGGCGCTGGAGCGCGTCCGGACGGCGTACACCGGTCGGACGCTCGCGACCGTCGCCGACAACGTCGACCAGGCCGAGCAGGTGCTCGCGTACGCCGACGAGCGTGCCGGTGCCGCTCGGACGGCGCTCGCCGCGGGCGACCGGGGCGAGGCCGTCGTCGCGGTCCGGGACGGGCAGCACGCGCTGGCCCAGGTGCAGCAGCTCACCGGCGCCGTCACGGCAGCGGAGCGCACCTTCGCCGACGCCGCCGAGCGTGCCGAGGCGATGCGCGCCGACATCGAGGGCGACGTCGCCGCGGCCGCCACCCTCCGCACCGGCGGCCCCGACCTCGCGGCCGCGGTCGCGCGGTCGGAGCGGGTCCTCCGTGCCGACGTCGACCCGCGTGACCCCGTCGGGGCGGTCGACGCGCTCACGAAGGCGAACACGGACATCGACGCCGCCCTCGCGACCGCTCGCACCGCCGAGGAGCAGCATCGTCGCGCGACCCAGGCCCTCGACGCCGCCCTCCGGGACGCCCGCTCCCGGATCGGCCAGGCGCGCGAGTTCATCACCGTGCACCGCGGAGCCGTCGGCCCCGCCGCACGCACCCGCCTGTCCGAGGCCGAGCGGGCCTTCGACGACGCGCTCGACCTCGCCACCACCGACCCGCAGCGGGCACTGCAGGCCGCCCGTGCCGCGGAGCAGTACGCGGCGGCCGCCATCGACGAGGCGAACGACGACACCACCGGGTGGCCCGGCGGCGGCATGGGCGGCGGTCGCGGCGGCCCGCAGCTCGGCGGACTCGTCACCGGTCTCGTCCTCGGCGGACTGCTCGGCGGTCGCGGCGGGAGCTACGGGGGCGGCAGCTTCGGCGGGGGCGGCTTCGGCGG
>NZ_QKTO01000012.1 GCF_003234855.1 Curtobacterium sp. MCBD17_032 | reverse complement strand
CGGCGGGGGTGGCGGCGGCTTCTCCGGCGGCGGCCGCTTCTGACCGGTCAGACCCACCTAGACAACCAACCACGAAAGGGACACAGCAATGGCAAAGCAGACCATCTTCGGCCGGATCTCCTCGCTCGTCCGGGCGAACATCAACCAGATCATCGACGACGCCGAGGACCCGCAGCTGATGCTCGACCAGCTCGTCCGCGACTACTCGAACAACATCGCCGACGCCAAGAGCGCCATCGCGCAGACGATCGGCAACCTCCGCCTGCTCGAGCAGGACAACGAGGAGGACGTCCGCGCCGCCCAGGAGTGGGGCCAGAAGGCGGGCAACGCCTCCGCCGCAGCGGACAAGTACCGCGCCGAGGGCAAGACGGCCGAGGCCGACAAGTTCGACAACCTCGCCAAGATCGCCATCGGCAAGCAGATCGCCGCCGAGCAGGAGGTCAAGGACAACGCCGCACCGCTCGCCACGCAGAACGAGCAGGTCGAGAAGCTCAAGCAGGGCCTCGCCGGCATGGAGCAGAAGCTCGAGGAGCTCCGCGCCAAGCGCAACAGCCTCGTCGCCCGCGCCAAGACCGCGGAGGCGCAGTCGAAGGTGAACGACGCCATCGGCACGATCGACATCACCGACCCGACGAGCGACCTCGCGCGCTTCGAGGAGAAGGTCCGTCGCGAAGAGGCGAAGGTCATCGGCCAGCAGGAGCTGCAGGCGTCGAGCCTCGACGCGCAGTTCGAGAGCCTCGAGGACGTCGGCCGCGACGCCGAGGTGGAGGCCCGTCTCGCAGCCCTCAAGTCCGGCGGGACGCCCGCGGTCTGACACCGCGCACCACCGGCAGCTCCGGACGACGTCGGACCCGGCTGACAGACTGACAGGATGCGCTTCCTCGTGGTCGGTCAGTGGCAGGGTTCGGCGTCGTCTCGCGCCATGCGGCTCGCGGACGGAGCCGCCGCCGTCGCCGCGGACCTCCCCCGAGCCGCGACGACCACGATCGCCGTCCCACCCGGTGCGGGCGACCGGCTCGACACCGCGGTCGCCCGCTACAGCTCGGTCCTCTCCGTCTCCGGGTCCGTCGCCGAGGAGTGCGCCGTCGCGAGCGAACCCGTGCTCGTCATCGGCGGGGACGGCTCGACCGTCCTCGGTGCCTCGGTCCTCGTCGGCCCCGACACCACCGTCGTCCGGTTGTCCGGCTCGAGCGGCTACCGAGCGCTGAACCGCGCGCAGCCGGTCGCCGCCGAGACGGCCGCGCTGCGCCTGCTGGTCGACCGCCCGGCAGACCTGTTCCCGGAGCTCCCGGTCGTCCCCGCCGCGTCCGTCGTCGTCGCGGGCACCCGCGGGACCGAGGGGGCCGAGGCGGCCGCCCTCGAGCGCGCCGGGGTCGCACACCTCGACGTGGACGCGGCCACGCCCGACGCGCTCGCAGCCGCCGTCGAGCGGACCGGGGCCACCGGGGTCTTCGTCCACGTCGACCTCGACGTGCTCGACCCCTCGGAGGTCGACGGCCTGCTGGAACCCGTGCCGTTCGGACTCGACGGCGCCGCCCTGGTCGCCCTCGTCCAGGCGGCCACCGCCGGCCGACGGCTCGTCGGCGCCGCACTCACCGGCTTCGCACCCGTCGACCCGGAGCGGGCGGTCGACGACCTCGGCGTGATCCTCCGGATCGTCGGCGCACTCTCCACCGCAGCACGGGCCTCCTGACCCGCCCGTCCACACCGGACGCTCCACACAGCGCAGCGCTCCCGGCCGGGACCCCACCCCGGGCGGCTACGCTCGGCCCCATGACGGACTACGACCTCATCGTGATCGGAGCCGGCGCTGTCGGCGAGAACGTGGCGGACTACGCCCACAAGCGCGGCCTGTCGGTCGCGGTCGTCGAAGCCGAGCTCGTGGGCGGTGAGTGCTCGTACTGGGCCTGCATGCCGTCCAAGGCCCTCCTGCGCAGCAGCCACGCGGTCGCCGCGGCCAAGCGCCTCGGCGGAGCGGAGGAAGCCGTCACCGGCACCGTCGACGCTGCCGCCGTCCTGGCCCGTCGCAACTCGTTCACGAGCAACTGGGACGACGCGTCGCAGGTGCAGTGGCTCGAGTCGTCCGACATCGCGCTGATCCGCGGGTACGCGAAGTTCACCGGCGCGAAGACCATCGAGGTCGACGGGACCTCGTACACCGCCGGTGCCGTCGCCGTCGCGACCGGCTCGCTGCACACGCTGCCGCCGGTCCCCGGACTCGAAGCGGCGAAGCCCTGGGGCACGCGCGAGGGCACGAGTGCACAGGAGGTCCCGGAGAGCCTGCTCGTCATCGGCGGCGGTGTCGCCGGGTCCGAGCTCGCCACCGCGTGGGCGGCCCTCGGCGCGAAGGTGACACTCGTCGCCCGCCACGGCCTGCTCGGCGGGATGGAACCGTTCGCCGGTGAACTCGTCGGCGACGCCATGCGCGAGGCCGGCATCGACGTCCGCACCGGCGTCAACCCGACGCGCGTGGACCGCGACGAGCACGGCCTCGTCACGACGACCTTCGACGACGGCACGACGCTCGTCACGAGCGAGGTCCTCGCCGCGACGGGCCGCGCCCCGGGCACCGGCAACCTCGGGCTCGAGGCCGTCGGAATCACCCCGGGCGAGTGGCTCGAGGTCGACGACACCATGCTCGTCACCGGCACCGACTGGCTCTACGGCGTCGGCGACGTGAACCACCGCGCCCTCCTCACCCACCAGGGCAAGTACCAGGCCCGCGCCGCCGGTGAGGCGATCGCCGCCCGCCTCCAGGGGAAGCCCGTGCACGCGGAACCATGGGGCGCCCACGTCGCCACGGCCGACCACGCCGCGGTCCCCCAGGTGACCTTCACCGACCCCGAGGTCGCGAGCGTCGGCCTCACCGAGGAGCAGGCCCGGCAGCAGGGCATCGACGTCCGTGCGGTCGAGTACGACCTCGGCGCCGTCGCCGGCTCGGCACTGCAGGCCGACGGCTACACCGGGCGCGCCAAGATGGTCGTCGACGAGTCCCGCGGGGTCGTCGTCGGCGTGACCTTCGTCGGGCAGGACGTCGCCGAGATGCTGCAGGCCGCGACGGTCGCCGTGGTCGGCGAGGTCCCCGTGCACCGACTCTGGCACGCCGTCCCCGCCTACCCGACGATGAACGAGATCTGGCTCCGCCTGCTCGAGACGTACGGCCGCCCCGAGTAGCCGGT
This sequence comes from Curtobacterium sp. MCBD17_032, assembly GCF_003234855.1. Lineage (GTDB taxonomy): Bacteria > Actinomycetota > Actinomycetes > Actinomycetales > Microbacteriaceae > Curtobacterium. Next base: position 74,865 of record NZ_QKTO01000012.1, on the reverse strand, counting down.
GCCGAACCCGCTCGTCGACTCGCCGGTGTCCCGCGCCGGGTGGGCGTTCGCGACGGCCGTCGGCCTCGCGATCGGCCTGACGCTCTCGACGGGGCCCGTGCGGGTCGTCGACGGGCTCGTCGTCTGCCGAGGCCTGCCCCGCTGGGTCTTCCGGCGTGGCGGGACCTGCGTCGGCTCGGTGTACCTCACCCGGGACAACGACGGCGACCGGGTCCTGCGGCACGAGCGGGTGCACGTCGACCAGTGGCGGCGGTACGGCATGCTCATGCCCCTGCTGTACGCCGCGGCCGGGCGCGACCCGCTGCACAACCGCTTCGAGGTCGAGGCGGGACTGGCGGACGGCGGCTACCGCTGACGCGAGGCCGCGGCGGCCTCGGTCACGGACGCGGTGTCGACCGGCCACGCACAACGGGAGCCGACTCGGACCACGGGATCCCCCGGTTCGAACGGGTTCCCGTTGGGCGACGCCGGGCGGCACCGCCGCGCCGCGCGACGCCGGCAGCCGTCAGCGCGGGCGGCGCGGGACGACGAGCGGCGTGCCCGTCTCCGGGTCCGGGACGACCACGCACGGCAGACCGAAGACGTCCTCGACGCGCTCCGCGGTCACGACCGACGCCGGCGGTCCCTGGGCGACGATGACGCCGTCCCGCATCGCGATCATGTGCGTCGCGTACCGTGCGGCCTGGTTGAGGTCGTGCAGCACCGCCACGACCGTGCGTCCGGCGGCGTGCAGCGTCGAGGCGAGCTCGAGCACGTCGTACTGGTGCGCGATGTCGAGGAACGTCGTCGGCTCGTCGAGCAGCACGATGTCGGTCTCCTGCGCGAGCACCATCGCGATCCAGACGCGCTGCCGCTGCCCGCCGGACAGCTCGTCGACGCCGCGGTCCGCGAGACCGACGACGTCCGTCTGCGCCAGGGCCGCCTGGACGACCTGCCGGTCCGTGCCGCTCGAGGGGTGCAGCAGGTCCTGGTGTGGGAAGCGCCCGCGGGACACGAGGTCCCGGACGGTGATGCCGTCGGGGGCGATCGGCGTCTGCGGCAGCATCGCGACCCGACGGGCCACGGCCTTCGGGCGGTACGACGAGATCGGTCGGCCGTCCAGGTAGACCGTCCCGGCGGTGGGCTTGAGCGTCCGCGCCAGCGCCTTGAGGAGCGTCGACTTCCCGCAGGCGTTCGGACCCACGATGACGGTGAGCTCACCGTCCGGCACGTCGACGTCGAGCCCGTCGACGACCACGCGGTCGTCGTAGCCGAGCCGCAACCCGCGGGCGCCGAGTGCGGTGACGGGCGCCTCGGGGGTGAGGACGCTGGCAGGGGTCAACACTCCGCCTTGCCGTGGCGCCAGTACCCCATGAACGCGACCTGCTTGCGGTCCAGGCCGACGCCGCGCACGAGGTGGCGTCGGAGCTCCTTGACGCAGCCGGCCTCCCCCGCGATCCAGGCGTAGACGGGCAGGTCGTCGTCCTCGCGCGGGACGTCCCAGAGCACCTGGTGGTCCACGTCGACGTCCGCGAGTTCCACCGGCACCGCCGCGCGCCCGTCGGTGAGGACGGGTGCCGGCACCGCGACCGTCGATGCCCAGGCCTGCACGTGGTCGGTCATGCGGACGCCGTGCGACGCGCCGTTGCGGGCGATCCACCGCACCTCGACGCCGGCGGGCGCGGAGACGGGCAGGCGGTCGGCGTCGGTCGGGACCTCGATGAACACGTGTCCGACGGCCGAGACGTCGAGGGCCTCGAGGATCGCGCAGATCGCGGGAGCGGCCGTCTCGTCGCCCGCGAGGAGGATCCGGTTCGCCGACCCGGGCGCGAACTCCGCCGCGCCGGACGGCAGGTCCTCGGGCGACTCCGGCACGCGGGGGCCGACGATCCGCAGTTCGTCGCCGACACGGCACGCGGACACCCAGCGCGAGGCCGGCCCGCCGTCCCCGTGGGCGACGAAGTCGATGTCGAGCTCGTGCGCGTCCGGACGGAAGGAGCGGACGGTGTACGTGCGGATCGGGTTCCGGGTGGCGTCCGGCAGTGCGCGCCACGCCGCGAACCAGTCCTCGCCCTCGGGCAGGTCGGAGAACCCGTGGCCGTCGAGCGGCAGGAGCACCTTGATGCGCTGGTCCAGCCCGACGGCGGAGAACTCCGCGAGCTCGGCACCGGTCAGCGTCACGCGGACGAAGTGCGGGGTGAGCGAGGTGACGGCCGCCACACGGACGGAGAAGACACGGTACCGGGCAGCCACACCCCGAGTATGGCATGCCTTACCTAAGGAGACGAGGGCGGCTGGTCGCTCCGAGCGGTGCGGCTGCGAGACTGGGTCGGTGTCCGTGCACGATGACGAGTTCTCCGACGTCCCCGCCCTGGCCGCCGCGAGCGGCGTGGCGGAGCCGCTCCGCGCCTCCCGGCAGCTGGTCCGGACCGTCGCCGGAGGCGACGTCTCGGCGATCCGCTGGTCGCGCACGGACCCGCCGACTGCCGGACGGGAGGCCCGGATCACGTACCTGCACGGGCTCGGCATCGACGCGCACAGCTTCGACCAGACCGCGATCGCCGTCGACGAGCCGGCCGTCGCGCTCGACCTGCCCGGGCACGGGCGGTCCGCCTGGCGTGCGGACGCCGACTACGCCGCCACCGCCACCGCACCCACCGTCCTCGCCGCGCTGGACGCCCTGGACGTCCCACCGGGGATCGTCGTCGGGCACTCGCTCGGCGCGATCCTGTCCGCCCGCCTCGCCGCCCTCGCACCGGAGCGGGTCACCGGGCTCGTCCTCGTCGACATGTCGCCGGACTTCGCGCAGCGCGCCGTCGACCGGATCGCCCGGGCGCTGGAGACCGAGGAGCCGTTCTCGGACCTCGACGAGGTCGTCGAGCGGGCGATCGCGGCGCGGGTCGGCGACGACCGACCGACGCTGCTCCGCGAGGCGCGGCACACCACCCGGGTCGGCGCGGACGGCCGACTCGTGCGACGTCTCCACTTCCCGCACCTCGGCGCCGGACGGACGGCCTCGGTCGGACGCTTCGCCGACGCCTGGCCGGACCTGGAGCAGCTCGACGTACCGCTCCTGCTCGTGCGCGGCGACCGCGGCTACGTCTCCCCCAAGCTGCACCGGTCGTTCGCCGAACGTCTCCCGGACGCCACGATCGTCACGGTGGCGTCCCGGCACGCCGTGCAGACGCAGGCACCGCTGCCCCTCGCCGCAGCGATCCGCGCCTGGGCGACCGACAACCGTTTGTTGGATGGCGTCGAAGAACGGCCGCCGACTTCGTCCGAGCCCTGACACCGCCGGTGCGGCGACGCCCGGTACCCTCGTCCGAGCGCCGCTGACGACCGTCGTCGCGCCGCCCTCGTTCCGGACCCTGCGTGGCCCGGCTCCGGGAAGGAACCCAGCATGCGTCCGCTCCACCGCACCGCACTCGCCGCGACGGCACTCGTCGTCGCGACCTCGGTCGCCCTGGCCGGCTGCTCCGGCGGCCCCGACGAGACCCGTGGCGGTCCCGACGCGACGGTCCGGGTCGGCCTGGTGCTCGAACCGACGAGCCTCGACATCCGCACCCAGTCCGGCAACGCGCTCGACCAGGTCCTCATCGACAACGTCTACCAGGGGCTCGTCGGCCGGACCGCCGACGGCGGGATCCGCGACGTGCTGGCGTCCTCGCACGAGGTCTCGGACGACGGCCTGACGTACACGTTCACGCTCCGCGAGGGCGTCACCTTCCAGGACGGCGAGCCGCTCACGGCGGACGACGTCGTGTCCTCGCTCGAGGACGTCAAGGCGAACGACTCCTACGTCGACGCGGACGACCTCGCCTCGGTCGACACCGTGACGGCGACCGGCGACGACCAGGTGCAGCTCCGGCTCACCCGGCCCGACTCCGAACTCCTGTGGAACCTGACCGGACGCGCCGGGCTCGTGCTCGAGCAGGGCGCTGACGGCGACCGGACGAAGACCGCGAACGGCACCGGGCCGTTCGAGGTCGCGAACTGGAAGCAGGGCGACTCGCTCACCTTCAAGCGGAACCCGGACTACTGGGGTCCGAAGGCGAAGGTCGGCACGGTCGTCTTCCGGTACATCACCGACCCGTCCACGGCCGTCAACGCGATGGCCGGTGGGGACCTCGACGTCCAGACCGCGGTGGACGGCACGCTGAAGGGGCAGCTGGAGGGCACCTCCGGCATCACCCTGCACACCGGCAAGACCACCGACAAGTACACGCTCGCCTTCAACGACCGGAAGGCACCCTTCGACGACGTCCGCGTGCGCAAGGCGATCCGGCAGGCGATCGACCCGGAGGCGGTCATCACGGCCATCGGCGGCGGCGGCGTCGAGCAGGGCGGCCCCATCCCCGCGCTCGACCCCGGGTACCAGGACCTCACCGACGTCGACGCGTACGACCCCGCGTCGGCGCGGAAGCTCCTGCGGCAGGCCGGCGTCACGAAGCCCACGCTCACCCTCACGTACGCGAACGTGTACCCGACGGCGATCGGCGACGTGCTGACCTCGCAGCTCGCCGACGTCGGCATCACACTGGAGGTGCAGCGCGTCGACTTCGCCACCTGGCTCGACACGGTGTTCACGAAGAAGGACTTCGACCTCAGCATGGTGAACCACACCGAGGCGCGCGACTTCGGCAACTGGGCGGACCCGGACTACTACTTCGGCTACGACAACGCACAGGTGCAACGGCTGTACGCCGCCGCACTCGCCACCACCGACCAGGACGAGAAGGAGGACGCGCTGCGCCAGGCAGCGCGGATCGTCAGCGAGGACGCCGCCGCCGAGTGGCTCTACACGGCCACGACGACGACCGCGGTCCGGGACGGTGTCACGGGCTTCCCCTTCGACAGCACCACGACCCGGCTGGACCTGGCGGACCTCGCGGTCTCGTAGCATCGCACCGTGACCCGATTCCTCGTCGGGCGGGTGCTCCTGCTCGCCGTCGGCCTGCTCGTGGCGAGCCTGATCGTCTTCGCGACGCTCCGCGTGCTGCCCGGAGACGTCGCCCAGGTCGTCGCCGGGGCCGAGGCGACGCCCGCGCAGGTCGCGGCGCTCCGCGAGCAGCTCGGGCTCGACCGCCCGGTCGTCCTGCAGTACCTCGACTGGATCGGCGGGCTGTTCCACGGCGACCTCGGGGACTCGCTCGTCACCCGCGGCCCGGTCGCTCCCGAGATCGCCGGGAAGCTCGCGGTCACGCTGCCGCTGGCCGGCATGTCCCTGGTGGCCGCCCTCGTCATCGGGGTGCCGCTCGGCGTGCTCGCCGCGGTCCTCCGCCGCCGTCCGGGTGGGGCGGTGATCTCCTTCGCCGCACAGGCCGTCGCGGCGGTCCCGGTGGTCTGGGCCGGGCTGCTCCTCGTGGCGCTGTTCGCCGTGACCCTGCACTGGCTGCCCGTGCAGGGCTTCCCGCTCGACGGGTGGCGGACACCTGACCGGGCCGTCGCCGCGCTCGTCCTGCCCGCCCTCACGATCGGCGCGGTCGAGGGCGCCGTCGTCCTGCGCTTCACCCGCTCCGCCACGCTGTCCGTCCTCGACGCCGACCACGTCCGGACCGCGGCGGCCGTCGGGCTCACGAAGACCGGGGCGCTGCTCCGGCACGGCCTGCCGAGCGTCGCCCTCACCGTGCTCGCCGTCCTCGGGGTGCAGATCGCCGGGCTGCTCGTCGGTGCGGTCGTCGTCGAGCAGCTGTTCTCGCTGCCCGGTGTCGGCCGCATGCTCGTCACCGATGTCGGCCGACGGGACATCACGAAGGTGCAGTCCGAACTCCTCGTCCTCACCGGGCTCGTGCTCCTCGTCGGGTTCGCGGTCGACGTGCTCCACCGTGCGCTCGACCCCCGGCAGCGGGAGGCCGCCTCGTGACCGTGCTCCGTCGTCTGCTCCGCACCCCCACCGGGCTCTTCGCCGTGGTCGTCCTCGGGCTGCTCGTCGTCCTCGCTGCGGTGTCGCTCGTCTGGACGCCGCAGGACCCGTTCCGCACCGACCCCGCTGCCCAGTGGAGCCGCCCGAGCGCCGCGCACTGGTTCGGCACCGACGCCGTCGGCCGGGACATCGCCAGCTACCTCCTCGCCGGCACCCGCACCACGCTCGCCGTCGCGGTCGGCTCCGGGGTCATCGCGAGCGTCGTCGGCGTCGTCCTCACCGCGATCGGGTCGCTCACCGCACGCTGGGTCCGCGAGGCGACGGCCGTGCTGCTCGACGTGCTCGTGGCGTTCCCCACGCTGCTCACGGCGATGCTCCTCACCGCGGTGTACGGCGGCTCGCTCGGGGTCGTCGTCGTGTCGGTCGGACTCGCGTTCGGCGTGACGATCGCCCGCGTGGCCCGCGGGGAGATCCGCCGCATCGCCCGGAGCGACTACGTCATCGCGGCGCGGGCCTCCGGCGTCGGACCGGCGGGCGTGCTCTTCCGACACCTCGTCCCGAACGCCGCACCCCTGTTCACCGTGCAGCTCTCGCTCGCGATGGCCACCGCGGTCCTCGCCGAGGCCGGTCTGTCGTACCTGGGGTACGGCGCCGACGCGGGCACGGCGTCCTGGGGACGGCTGCTGTCCGACCTGCAGACGTACATCGGGGTGCACCCGTGGAGTGCGACCTGGCCGGGTGCCGCGATCGCCGTCGTCGTCGCTGCCCTCTCCCTGCTCGGGGACGCCGTCCGTGACGCGACCGATCCCCGGCTCACCACGGGCCGGCGGGGCGCCGACGGCCCGACAGCGCGGACCGATGACGGCCCGACGGACGACAGGGCAGCGCACGACGCCGGTGACCGCGACCGCGCGGAGCGCGTCACCGGCCGGGGCCCGGGCGTCACCGGCACGGAGGGCGTCGCATGACCGACGGCGCACCGACCCCGCGCGGCCTGGACGTCCGCGGCCTGACGGTCCGGATCGCCGGTCGGACGGTGCTCGACGACGTGACGTTCGCCGTGCCTCCCGGCCGCCGCGTCGGCGTCATCGGCGCGTCCGGTTCCGGCAAGTCGATGACCGCGCTCGCACTCATGGGGCTGGAACCGGCCGGCGCGACGGTGACCGGCAGCATCCGCCTGGACGGGCGGGAGCTCGTCGGTCTGCCGGACCGTGAGCGGGCCCGGACCCGTGGTGCCGCGATCGGCATGGTGTTCCAGGAACCCGGCACCGCCCTCGACCCGCTCCGACGGGTCGGGAAGCAGATCGCCGAACCGCTGCGCCTGCACCGCGGGCTCGACCGGAGGGCGGCCGCCGAGGCCGCCGTCGGCCTCGCACGCGACGTCGGCCTGCCCGACCCCGAGCTGCTCCTCCGGCAGTACCCGCACCAGCTGTCCGGTGGCCAGCGCCAGCGTGTCTGCATCGCGATGGCGATGGCGGGGGAACCGGACCTCCTGGTCGCCGACGAGCCGACCACCGCACTGGACGTGACCACGCAGGCCCGGATCCTCGACCTGTTCGAGTCGCTCACCGCCTCCCGGGGTGCCGGCATGCTCTTCGTGACGCACGACCTGGCGGTGCTGTCGAGGATCGCGGACACCGCCGTCGTGCTGGAGGCCGGGCGGGTCGTCGAGCAGGGCCGGGTCGCCGACCTGCTCGCCGCACCCCGGCACCCCGCCACCGCGGCCCTCGTCGACGCGGCCCGAGCCACCGCCAGGAGGACCCCGTGACCGACCTCCCCGCCCCGACCGACCTCCTCGGCCCGACCGCCGCGGGCGCACCGGCACTCGCCACCGCCGGCCTGCACCGCACCTACCGGCTCCCCCGCCGAGGACCGTTCGAGCCCGGCGCGCTCCGGACCGCCGTCGACGGCGTCGACCTCAGCGTCGCAGCGGGTTCGCGGCTCGGCGTCATCGGCGAGTCCGGGTCCGGCAAGTCCACCCTCGTCCGTCTGCTGGCCGGACTGGAGGCGCCGACCGCCGGCACCGTGCACGCCGCCGGCCGCCTCGTGGCCGCGCGCGCGTCGGCCGCCGCCGGCCGCTGGTACCGGCGGGAGACGGGCATCGTGTTCCAGGACCCGGTCGCCTCGCTCGACCCGCGGATGCGCGTCGGGTCCATCGTCGCCGAGCCCCTCCGGGCGCTGCGGATCGCGGGCGATCACCGGGCGATGGTCACAGCGGTGCTCGAGCGGGTCGAGCTGCCCGCCGACGCCGCGGACCGGTACCCGCACGAGTTCTCCGGCGGACAGCGGCAGCGGATCGCGATCGCGCGGGCGGTGGTGCACCGGCCGCGGATCCTGTTCGGGGACGAGCCGATGAGCGCCCTCGACGTGGTGGTCCGGGCGCGGGTGATCGACCTGTTCCGCTCGTTCGTCGACGACCTCGGCGCGACGCTCGTGCTCGTGTCGCACGACATCGGCGTCGTCCAGCGGCTGTGCGACACCGTCGCCGTGATGAGCGCCGGACGCATCGTCGAGCACGGGCCGGTCTCGCTGCTCGACGACCCCGCGCACGAGGTCACGCGGGCGCTGGTCGCGGCGGCACCGACGCTGCCGTAGCGGCGCGCGGCGCCCGGCGCTCGGCGCGCGGGCGCCGACGGGTCACGACACCCCGCTCACGTCCGCCGAGCGGTCACGAACCGTCGGTCGCGACGCCGTAGAGCGACGACTCGTGACCACTCGGCGCCGCCGCAGGCGCGCGCCGCGCTACCAGCCGGTCGGGTGCCTCCGCTGCCAGCGCAGCCGCCGTTCGAGCTGCGCCCCGATCGCCAGCAGCACCCGCTCGCCGCCCGGGCGCCCGATGAGCTGCACGCCCATCGGCAGCCCCGCACCGTCCGGGTGTCCCTCGGCGGTGACCCCGACGGGCAGCGTGATCGCGGGCAGCCCCGACACGTTCGCCATCGACGTCCAGGGCGAGTAGGCGCACTGCCGGCGGAAGTCCTCCTCCGGGTCCTCGCCGTACCAGCCGAGCGGCCTCGGGGTCAGCGCGAGCGTCGGTGTGAGGACGGCGTCGAACCGGTCGAACGCCTGGATCACCGCGACCGAGAACGCGTCGAGCCCGGCCATCGCGTCGAGCACCCGGGTGCTCGTCAGCGCCCGTCCGCGCTCCACCAACCAGGCGACGAGGGGTGTCAGGGCACGCAGGTCGATGCCCGGGATCCGGGCGATCCCGGCGCCCGAGGACTCCCAGGCGACCTGGAACGGCTCGGCGTAGGGCACGCGCGGCATCGCCACGTCCTCGATCCCGTGCCCGAGCTCGTCGAGCACGCGGACGGCGGTGTCCACTGCCTCGCGCGCGGCCGGGTCGACGACCACGTCCACGGTTTCGTCCCACGGCGAGCCCGTGAGCAGGCCCACCACGAACCGCCCCTCGCCACGGACCGCGGCGGCGGTGAACGGGCCGTCCCCGACGTCCGGCGTGACGAGTGCGTACGGCTGACGCTCCGGCACCCCGGTGGGCGCCACGAGTGCGTCGAGCAGCATCCCCGCGTCGGCGACGGTCCGGGTCAGCGGTCCGGCGACGGCCAGTCCGCCCAGCCCGGCGCGTCCGGACATCGACGGCACCCGGCCGCGACTCGGCTTGAGCCCCACCAGGCCGGTGGCCGCCGCGGGGATCCGCACCGAGCCGCCACCGTCCGACCCGACGGCAGCCGGCAGCAGTCCGGCTGCCACGGCGACGGCGGCACCGCTCGACGACCCGCCCGGGGCGCGCGTGGTGTCGTAGGGGTTCCGCGTCGTGCCGAACCGCGTCTCCGACGAGGACGACATCCCGAACTCGGGAGTGGCAGTCTTGCCGAGGCTGATCGCCCCGGCGTCGTCGAGCGCGGTGACGAGCGGGTGGTCGGCCTCCGCCGGGTTCCCCGGCAGGGCGGCGGTGCCCGACCGGGTGGGGACGCCGCGACGGTCCGTCAGGTCCTTGTCCCCGGACGGGAGGCCCCACAGCGGTCGCGACGTCGGCACCAGGTCGCCGAGGTGGTCGGCCCGGGCACGCGCGGCCTCGGCGGTGACGGTGACGAACGCGCCGAGCTCCGCGTCGAGCCGGTCGATCCGGGCGAGGTAGTGGTCGGTGACCTCGCGGGCGGTGGCGTCGCCACGGCGGATCCAGTCCCAGAGTTCCTGCGCGGACAGGTGGTGGAGTTCGAACACGGACCGAGCCTAGGCGGACGCGGTCGGACCCGGTCCTTGACCGTGCCGCGGTCCGGGGCCAAGCTCGCCGCATGGACCACGGCGGCGTGCTCGGTGCGGACGCGCCCGACCCCGAGCTCGAGCGGCGGGCCGCCGTCCGCGCGCTCGGGTTCGACGTCGCCGGTCTCGTCGCGCAGCGGCACCTCGAGGACTCCGGCTTGCTCGGCGCACAGACCAGCGAGTCCGACGGCGTGCTCGTGCGTGCAACCGTGTCGCGGCAGTACACGCTCTGGCGGAACCCCGACGACCACGACGACCCGGCGAACCTGGCGGTGCTGGACGACGAGCGGCGGCGGTCGCTCGAGGAGGTCCCGCCGTGGCCGCGCCCGGACTGGCTCGTCGCGACCGTCGAGCGCCTGCGCTACCCGATGCTCTGGGAGGCGGTCCAGACGCACTGGTCCGCACCCGGTCCGACCCGTCCCACGGCGGCGGAGACCCTCGTCCAGCACGTGCAGAACGTCCTCGTCAACCAGTACCGCGACGAACACGCCCTCCCCGACCTGACCGCCGAGCACACCTGGCCCACCCTGGTCGACGAGCGGAGCGTCCAGTCCGGGCACCCCGTCCTGGTCGACGGAGGCGGACGCCCGGGGCTGCTCCTGGACACGGACCCCTTCGTGCTCGGCCTGGCCGCGGAGCTCGACGACGGCCGCCTCCTGACCGCGGTACTCCCGCGCGACGAGTTGTCCCTGCTCACCGTCGCCTTCGACTCGGCGACGCCGCTCGACGACACCGCTGCGGTCGGACCCGGCATCGGCGCACCCGACCGACCCGGCGGCACTGCCCCGCGCTAGTCCGCGCGCAGCGCCTCCAGCACCCGCAGTTCCTCGTCCGCCGTCAGCCCAGAGCGCCGGACCCGTCCGACCCCGCGGGCACGCTCGTCGTCGACGACGCGTCGCACCGTGTCGACGAGCGGCCGAGGTGTCCCGCCGGCGGCGAGGAACGCCCGACCGGCCCGCCGCGCGAAGCCGGCCTCGCTGACCGGGATCCAGAGCGGCAGCGACGTGGGGCCGGCCCAGTAGCCGACACCCTGCGCCAGGAGGGTGTCGTCGTCGGCCGCGACGAGCCTCCCGTCGAACCCGGTCGCGTCCGCGACCTCGGCGAGGAACGCGCGCATCGACGTGCTCGGCCCCACGGCGTCCACCGTGCCGACCGTGCCCGTCCGGCCGGAGCGGACGACCCACTCCGCCAGGTCCGCGACGTCGATCACCTGCACCGCCCGGTCGTCGAGGACCGGCGTCAGCACGTCGCCGCCGCGGAGGAACCGGGCGGCCCAGTAGCCGAACCGGTCGCTGGGGTCGCCGGGGCCGACGACGAGGCCGGGCCGGACCACGAGCGCGTCCGCGCCCCGTGCGCGGCGGGTGGCGTGCTCTCCGGCGGCCTTCGCGTCGGGGTACTGCGTCATGTCGAGCGGCCGGACGACCGGGGCGTCCTCGTCGTCGCCGGCCCGGTCGGTGCGCGCGTACACGGAGACCGACGACACGGACGTCCAGTGCGCAGCCCGCGCCGCGAGCGCCGCGAGTGCGCCCTCGACGTGCGCCGGATCGGTCGCGAGGTCGACGACGGCGTCCCAGTCCCCGACGACGCGCTCGTACGCGCCGCCGACCGAGCGGTCCGATCGGACGAACCGTGCGCCCGTCGGCGGTTCCCCCGACTCGCCGCGGGCGAGGCAGGTCACCGCCGCACCGTCCCGCAGGGCGGCCTCGGCGACCGCGCGCCCGAGCCACCCGGTCCCGCCCAGCACCAGTACGCGTCGCATGGCGTCAGTCTGGCAGCGCGCCGGACGGGAGGCACGGGGCGGCCGACCGCGCGCCTCCCGTCCGGTCCGTCGCCGGTCCCGCCAGGTGGGACGATGGACGGATGACCGCCACGCTCGTCGCCAAGGGGCTCGCCGGCGGCTACGCCGCCCGCACGCTGTTCGACTCCCTCGACCTCACGGTCGCACCCGGTGACGTGATCGGCGTCGTCGGGGTGAACGGAGCCGGGAAGTCGACGCTGCTGCGCCTGCTCGCCGGGGTCGACGAGCCGCTGGCCGGGACCGTCTCGCTGTCCCCGACCGACGCCTTCGTGGGCTGGCTGCCGCAGGAGCACGAGCGCGTGCCCGGCGAGACGGTCGCGGCCTACGTCGCGCGGCGGACCGGCTGTGCGGCGGCGGCGGCGGAGATGGACGCGACGGCCCTGGCGCTCGGCGAGCCGGACGCCGGCGATGCCGCGGCCGACCGGTACTCGGTCGCGCTCGAGCGCTGGTTGGCCTCGGGTGCCGCCGACCTCGACGAGCGGATGCCGGTGGTGCTCGCCGACCTCGGTCTGACGCTCGACGCGCGTGACGGCTCGGTCACGGCGGACTCGCTCATGACGTCGCTGTCCGGCGGGCAGGCGGCACGGGTCGGCCTCGCGGCGTTGCTGCTCTCACGCTTCGACATCGTGCTGCTCGACGAGCCGACCAACGACCTCGACCTGGACGGGCTCGACCGGCTCGAGGAGTTCGTCCGCGGCCTCCGCGGCGGTGTCGTGCTCGTCAGCCACGACCGGGAGTTCCTCGCCCGCTCGGTGACGGCCGTCCTGGAACTCGACCTCGCGCAGTCGTCGAACCGGCTGTTCGGCGGCGGGTACGACGCGTACCTCGAGGAACGCGAGATCGCCCGCCAGCACAAGCGCGACGCGTACGACGAGTACGCCGCGACGAAGGCCGACCTGGTGTCCCGTGCGCGGACGCAGCGCGAGTGGTCCAGCCAGGGCGTGCGCAACGCGATGAAGAAGGCGCCCGACAACGACAAGATCCGCCGCAAGGCCGCGAGCGAGTCGAGCGAGAAGCAGGCGCAGAAGGTCCGGCAGATGGAGTCGCGCATCGCCCGGCTGGACGAGGTCGAGGAGCCGCGCAAGGAGTGGCAGCTCGCGTTCACCATCGGCCAGGCACCGCGGTCCTCCGCCGTCGTGGCGACCCTGTCGGACGCCACCTACGTGCAGGGCGACTTCACCCTCGGGCCGGTGTCGCTGCAGGTGAACGGCGGCGACCGGATCGGCATCACCGGGCCGAACGGCGCCGGCAAGTCGACCCTGCTCCGCGCGCTGCTCGGGCGCCAGCTGCCGACGACGGGCACCGCGTCCACCGGGTCGAGCGTCGCGATCGGCGAGGTCGACCAGGCCCGGTCGCTCTTCACCGGCGACGAGCCCCTCGCCGCGGTGTTCGAGGGCCTCGTGCCGGAGATGACCACGGCGGACGTCCGCACCCTGCTCGCGAAGTTCGGCCTGAAGGCGGACCACGTCGGCCGCGCCGCCGGCGAGCTCTCCCCCGGCGAACGGACCCGCGCCGGGCTCGCGCTGCTGCAGGCCCGCGGGGTGAACGTCCTCGTGCTCGACGAGCCGACGAACCACCTCGACCTGGTCGCGATCGAACAGCTCGAGCAGGCGCTGGAGTCGTACGAGGGCACGCTGCTGCTCGTCACGCACGACCGGCGGATGCTCGACACGGTGCAGCTCGACCGGCAGTGGCGGGTCGAGGCGGGTCGGGTCACCGAGGGCTGAGCACCGGGAGTGGGACGGGGGCCGCCATCCCGGGCACGGGCGGACCGCGGCCTACCCTGAGGACATGGACCTCGGAGTGTGGGAAGAACGCGTCGACGAGCTGTGGGCGGACCCGACGGTGAGCGAAGCGGAACGGATCGTGCGCATGCGCGCCCTCGCGGTGTCGGCGCCGCACCCGGCGCTCGGGGCGTTCGAGCTCGGCGGTGCCCACGACTCCGGTGGACAGGAGGCCGCGGCGGACGTCGAGTACGCCCGTGCCGCGGCAGCGGGACTCCGCACGGTCGACGCGGCGCGCGCCGCGCGGATGGCGATCCAGCACGCGTCGACGCTGCGGAACCTCGGTCGGGTGGACGAGGCGATCGCCATGCTCCGCACGGCGCCGGCGCACCCGGCCGTCGGCGACGCCCCGGCGTTGTTCCTCGCGCTCGCCCTGTTCAGCGCAGGCCGTGGCGCCGAGGCCCTCCGGCTCACGCTCGAGACGATCGAGCCGTCGCTGCCGCGCTACAACCGGTCGGTCAGGGCGTACGCGGCGGCACTCACCGACGACTGAGCGGCGGCTGCGACGTCGTCCGTCAGTGTGCGCCGGCGCGGTGGAACGGGCAGCCGGACCGGACCGTGCCGCCGCCGGTCCGGACCGCGCCGCCGGCCCGGGAGGCCCGCACCTTCCCTCCGGACGCCGGCTTGGTGGGCAGGCGGCGTCGGTTCACCCCGAGCCCCTCGTCGAGCACGGTCAGTCTCGGGTCGCTGAGGGTCGCCACGGCAGCCGCGAGCCCCGCGATCGCGAGCTTCTCCCCGGGGCACCGGTGGCCGGTCGCCGGGTCCGCTCCGCCGTGCGGGATGAAGGTCCGGATCGCCTCGTAGTCGTCGACGCCGAGGAACCGCGTCGGGTCGAACCGCTCTGGCTCCGACCACGACGCCTCGTCGGTGTCGGTCCCGAGGATGTCGAGCACCACTCGACCGCCCGCCGCCAGGCGTTCGCCGTCGAGCTCGACGTCCTCGGTCGCCCAGCCGGGCAGCATCGGGACGAAGGGTGCCGTCCGTCGGATCTCCTGGGCGAACGCGATCGCCACCGGCCCGTCCACCAGCGAGCCGCGGGTGCGGGCCTCGTCGGCGATGCGGTCGCGCCACTCCGGGCGGTCGTGTAGCTCCGCTGCGGCGAACGCGACGAACCGGGCGACGGCGATCATCGGACGGATGCTGTTCTGCAGCTCGACGCCGGCGGTCGCCGCGGGCAGGAGCAGCGCTGACCGGTCGCGGTGCCACGCCCACTCGTACAGCGCGGTGCCCTCCGCGGGCTCGAGCTCGCCGGCCCGGACCGCGCGGATGAGTCGCTCGGCGTGCCGGTCGGACCACCAGCGGTTCGTCGCGGCGAGCAGGTACTCCGGCGAGTACGGCGCACCGAACCCGTCGACGACCTGCGCGAGGCGGGCGGCCCACCGCGTCTTCGCATCGGCGGTCCCGGGCAGCCCCGCCCACCGCATCGACGCACGGCCGAACGCTCCCACCGCTGCGTCGTAGGCGGACCGGCGCCCACCGGCCAACCATGCGTCGAGCTCGCGCTGCCACTCCTCGGCGAACAGCGGGGTCAGCCGCGCGACCTGCTCGTCCTCGTACGCGACGTCGAGGAACGTGGCCTTGCGGTGCCGGTGCTCGTCCCCGTCGAGGCTGTGCACCGATCCGTCGCCGAACAGGGTCTGCTGGACGATCGCGGGCATCGCGCCGTGGCGGGCGATGCGCTCACCGTCGTAGAACAGGTCGACGGCCGCGCTGCCGCGGACGAGCAGGGCGTCCTGGAACAGGAAGCGCATCGGCACCGCCCGGGCGCCGTCCGACGCCCGGCGCCAGATGTGGGCACCGAAGCCGTAGCCGCGGGTGAGCAGGGACACGGAGTCGTCGATCGCCATGCGCCCATGCTGCCGGACGCCGCCCGGCTGTCCTCCCGGGCGGCTCCTCGCGCTCAGGCGCTCCGGAGTGCGAGCAGCCGGAGCACCTCGGCGCACTCCTCGGCAGGGGTGCGGTCCGCGGTCACGGTGACGTGTGCCTCGTCCGCCTGCGGCGGCTCGAGCGTCGCGAGCTGCGAGTCGAGCAACGACGTCGGCATGAAGTGCCCGGACCGCGACGCCATCCGCTGCTCGAGCAGTGCCCGGTCCCCCGCTACGTGGACGAACACCACGCCGGAGGCCCGGAGCACGTCCCGGTACGACCGCTTCAGTGCCGAGCAGGTCACCACCCCGTTCGTGCCGGCGTCGAGGTGCCCCCGGATCCACGCGGCGACGACGTCGAGCCACGGCCAGCGGTCCTCGTCCGTCAGGGGCGTCCCCGCCTCCATCTTGGCGACGTTCGCCGCGGGGTGCATGTCGTCCCCCTCGGCGAAGGCCCAGCCGAGCTCCTCGGCGACCATCGCGGCGAGGGTCGACTTGCCGGAGCCGGACACCCCCGTGACGACGAGCACCCGCGCGTCGAGCACCCCCTCGCTCATCGGACGAACACCCCGGCGACGAGCACGCCCACCAGCCCGGTGACCGAGATGAGGCACTCGAGCACCGACCACGTCTTGAACGTCTGCCCGACGGTCGTGCCGAGGTACCCCTTGACGAGCCAGAACCCGGCGTCGTTGACGTGCGACAGGAACACCGAGCCGGCACCGATGGCGAGCACGAGCAGCGACGTCATCGGGGACGAGAGGTCCTGCGCGATCGGGGCCATGATGCCCGCGGCGGTGACGGTCGCGACGGTCGCGGACCCGGTGGCGACCCGGACGAGCGCGGACACCACCCAGGCGACGAGCAGCACCGACACGCCGGACTCCTGGACCGCGTCGGCGATCACGCCCCCGATGCCCGTGTCGATGAGCACCTGCTTGAAGCCGCCACCCGCGCCGACGATGAGCAGGACGCCTGCCACGGGCGGCAGGGCGCTCTCGAGGGACCTCGCGACCGCCGAGCGGTCCATGCCACCGCCGATCGCGAAGAACACCATCGCGTAGACGGTCGCGATGCCGATCGCGATCATCGGGGTGCCGAGGAAGTCGAGCACCCCGACCCAGGCTCCGCCGGCGTCCGGCACCGTGGCCTCACGGACCGCCTGCGCGAGCATGAGCACGACGGGCAGCAGGATGCCGACGAGGGCGACCGCGAAGGACGGGCTGCGCGGTTCGCTGATGACCCGGGTGAAGTCGCTCTTGCCGTTCGGCAGGGACGCGGTGTCCTGCGTGGCGGGGCCGCGCCGTGCCTCACGGCCGGGGTGCGCGGGGTCCGCGTCCCGGGAGCCGAACATGTCCGGTGCGGGGACGTCGACCCAGCGGGCCGCGAAGCGGGCGAACACCGGCCCGGCGACGACGATGACCGGGATCGCGAGCACGATACCGAAGGCGAGCGTCGTCCCGAGGTCCGCACCGACGGTCGAGACGGCGACGAGCGGACCGGGGTGCGGCGGCACGAAGGCGTGCATCGTCGACAGGCCGGCGAGGGCCGGGATCGCGATCTTCATGATCGGGACGCCGCTGCGCTTCGCGACGAGCACGATGATCGGGATGAGGAGCACGAGGCCGACCTCGAAGAACATCGGCAGCCCGATGAGCGCGCCGATGAGCGCCATCGTCCAGGGCAGGGCGGCGGCCGAGGACCGGCGGACCAGCGTGTCGACGACCCGGTCGGCGGCACCGGAGTCGACGAGCAGCTTGCCGAACATGGACCCGAGCCCGACGAGGATGCCGACGCTCGTCATGGTCGCGCCGAAGCCGTTGCCGAAGCTCGTGACCGTCTGTCCCGGCGCGAGCCCCGCGCCGAGGCCGACGCCGAGCGCGCCGATCGTCAGGGCGACGAACGGGTGCACCTTGAGCCAGGTGATGAGCGCGATGATCACCACGATGCCGACGAGGGCCGCGATGACGAGCTGTGGGATCGTGCCCGACGGGTCGACGGGTTCGGGGCCCGCCGCGAGCAGGGTGCCCGCCGCCGAGGTCTGGAGGTGAGGCATCTGCGCCCCTTCCTGGTGCAGCTCCTGCGCTGCGCCGTCCTGCTGCTGGTGGCCGGTCCGGACCGGGCGCTGTCCACGCCACCGTCGAACCGAATAATCTGATTAATCAGACTACATCGTCGACGTCCGCGCGCCATCTCGCCCCCAGCGCAGTCTGCCGCTGCAATGGGGTCCGCGTCACCCACCCGTACCCGACCGTCCGACCAGGAGGAACGATGCCGACACCCCGCGGCCTGCACGCGCACGTGCTCGACACGCTCGGGCAGCGCATCGTCGACGGCACGGTCGCCCCGGGCACGGTGCTCCGACCGGAGGACGTCGCCGCGGAGTTCGGCGTCTCACGGTCGGTCGTCCGCGAGGCACTCCGCGTGCTGCAGTCCCTCAGCATGGTCCGACCGCGTCAGCGCATCGGGACGCAGGTGCTGCCGTCCTCGGACTGGGAGCTCCTCGCCCCCTCGGTGATCCGGTGGCGGGGGGCGTCCGACGCGTACTTCACCCAGCAGCGTGAACTGCTCGAGCTCCGACTCGGGATCGAACCGGTCGCCGCCGCCCTGACCGCCGACCGTGGCGGTCCGGCCGCCGACGCCGTGCTCCTGGCCGCGCGTGAGATGGTCGACGCAGCCGGACGCGGTGACGGACGCGCCTACCTCGAGGCGGACGTGCGCTTCCACCGCGCGCTGCTCACCGGCTCCGGCAACACCGTCTTCGCGCACTTCGCACACACCGTGGAGGCGCTCCTCCGCACCCGCACGAGCGAGTCCCGCGACACGATCACCGGGTGGACCGCCGAGGCCGCCGCCCGGCACGAAGCCGTCGGTCGCGCGGTCGTCGACCGGGAGGCCGGGCTCGCCTCGGACGCGGCCGCCGCCCTGGTGCGCACCACGCGGGACGAGTTCGTCGCCGAGGCCCGCTGACCGGTGCTCGCTCAGCGCCCGCCGGAGGGCCGCCTCCGCAGACCCCGGAGCCGCAGGCGCATCGTCACCGTGCCGAGCCACCGGTCGTACTTGAAGCCGACCCGTCCCATCCGGCCGATCTCCTCGAAGCCGAGCCGCTCGTGCAACCGGATCGACGCGTCGGCGGACCGGTCGGCGATCACCGCGATGACCTCCCGCACGCCGGCCGCGCGGCACGCCTCGAGCAGCGCCTCCATCAGTGCACGCCCGAGGCCCTTCCCGCCGGAGGCCGCGCCGAGGTAGATGGAGTCCTCCACCACGTGGTTCGACCGGTCGCGCGGGTTCCAGGGCTCGACGAGCGCGTACCCGAGCACCTGCCCGGACGGCGCCTCGGCCACCAGGAACGGCAGCTTCCGCCGCTGGAGCTCGTCGTACCGGCGCTTCCACGCGGCGAAGGTGAAGGCCGCCACGTCGAACGTCACCGAGGAGTTCCGGACGTAGTGCGTGTGGATCTCGCGCACCTCGGGCAGGTCCGCGGTCGTCGCCGGGCGGATCGCGTACGTGAAGACCGGTTCCGGCGGGGCCGGGACACGCAGGTGTCGCGGCAGGCTCCGCCGCTGCTGGTATTCCTCCTCGAGCACGGCACGAGCCTACGGGAGGCCCGTCACGGCTCCGTCGGCAGGGTCCAGTCGACGGGGTCCGCGCCCTGGGCGGCGAGCAGGTCGTCCACCGCCGAGAACGGCCTGCTGCCGAAGAACCCGCGGGACGCGCTCAGCGGGCTCGGGTGCGCCGACGCGACGACCGGGGTGTCGCCGAGGAACGGCCGCACCGACGCGGCCTGCGCTCCCCAGAGCACGGCGACGAGGGGACGGTCGCGGGCGACGAGGGCCCGGACGGCCTGCTCGGTGACCGCCTCCCAGCCCTTGCCGCGGTGGCTCGCGGGTGTCCCGACCCCGACGGTGAGCACCCGGTTGAGCAACAGCACGCCCTGCCGGGACCAGGCCCGCAGGTCGCCGTGCGGCGGGGGCGTCACGCCGAGGTCGTCGGCGAGCTCCCGGTACACGTTCTGCAGGCTGCGCGGGACCGGCCGGACGTGCGGGTCGACGGCGAAGGACAGCCCGATCGGGTGCCCCGGGGTCGGGTACGGGTCCTGCCCGACGACGAGCACCTTCACGCGGTCGAACGGGTCCTCGAATGCACGGAGCACGGCCGGACCAGCCGGCAGGTAGGGACGGCCCGCCTCCTGCTCGGCGCGGAGCCAGGCACCGATCCGGTGCACGTCGTCCTCGACCGGTGCGAGCGCCTCGGCCCACCCCGGGTCGACGAGCTCCGCGAGGGGCTTCGGGTGCACGCTAGGCGCCCATGGTGGCGACCGAGACGGACTCCTCGCCCGCCATCACCCGCCAGACGCTCCCGGTGCCGCGGACCTCGAGCGCGCCTTCGCCGACGACGAGCGCGGTGTCCTCGTCGATGGCCAGGCCCGCGGTGACGAACTCGGCCTCGGCACTCGCGACGAGCCGGGCGAGGGTGCCGGCCTGCACGGCGTGCACGTCGATCGTCAGGTCGACGAGTCCGAGTCCCTCGCGGAGCTCGACCTCGTCGAGCCCCTCGGAGGCGTCCTCCGGGCAGATCTCGACACCACCGATCCGGTGACCGCCGACCAGGGCGCGGTCCGCGGCGATCATCGCACCGGCGGAGTACCCGAGGTACGGCAGGCCGTCCGACACGAGCAGGCGGATCTGGTCGACGAGCGGTGTGACGGCGTGCAGGTAGTCGGGCGTCCGACCGCCGCTGACGACCAGGGCGTCGACGTCGCTGAGGACCGTCGTGTCGAAGACGCCGCCCGCGGGGACCTCGGTCACCAGGACCTCGGCCGCGCGGGACCCACCGAGGACCTCGGCGATGTCGGCGGTCGACCCGGGCGAGGTGCCGTCGGCTCCGGCGACGGACAGCAGCCCGATCCGGGGGACGGTGCGCCCGACGGCGGCGGACCGCGCGGTGGCCTCGGCGGTGAAGGCGGCGGCGACGTCCGCGGCGACGAAGGGGCCGCCGCCGACCAGGTGGATGCTCACGACTCGGCCGTCACCGGTGCGAGGGCGCTCCACGGGAACGTGATCCAGCCGTCGACCCGGCGCCACACGTGGTCGGGCTCGAGCACCGTACCGGGCTTCGAGTAGAGGCAGGCGCTGCGGACGTCGGCACCGGCGTTCCGGATGATGTCGACCACGAGCGCGAGGGTGCGACCGGAGTCCGAGACGTCGTCGACGACCAGGACCCGCTTGCCGGCCAGGCTCGGGGCGTCGAGTGCCGGCGCGAGCACGACCGGCTCCTCGAGGCGCTGCTCGACGTCGGTGTAGAACTCGACGTTGATCGAGCCGCACTCCTTGGTGCCGAGCGCGTAGGCCACGGCACCGGCGATGATGAGCCCGCCGCGGGCGACGGCCACGACCACCTCGGGCTCGAACCCGGCGGACAGGACGTCCTTGGCGAGCAGGCGTGCGGCGTCGCCGAACTCGAGCCAGCCGAGCACCTCCGGTCCGCTCGTCACGGTCACGGTCGACGAGGCGGACGGCTCCGCGGGTTCGCTGCTGATCGGCATCCGCCCACGGTACCGGCAGGGGTGTCCCGCCCGCGACCCGTCGTCACCGCCCGGGCGCTGCGGCCTGCCCCTTGGGCGTGAGCGGCCCGCGGGCGAGCTTGTGCTGCGCCGACTGCGCCACCGGACGGACCGTCACGAGGTCGAGGTTGACGTGCGGCGGCAGCTCCACGGCGTGCACGATCGCCTCGGCGACGTCGTCCGCCACGAGCGGCGCCTCGACCCCGTCGTAGACGGCCGCAGCCGCCGCGGTGTCGCCGCCGAACCGCACGACGGAGAACTCCTCGGTCTTCACCATGCCGGGGGCGATCTCGACGACGCGGATCGGCTCGCCGTTGAGCTCGAGCCGGAGCACACCGACCAGCGCGTGCTCGGCGTGCTTCGCGGCGACGTAGCCGCCACCGTTCTCGTAGGTGACGAATCCGGCCGTGCTCGTCACGGTGACGACGTCCGCGCCGCCCGTCCGCGCCGCACGACGCCGCAGGGCCGGCAGCAACGCCGCGGTGACGCGCTTGGTGCCGAGCACGTTCACCTCGAACATCGCACGCCAGTCCTCGACGTCGGACTCCTCGACGGACGCCGACCCGAACGCTCCCCCGGCGTTGTTGACGAGCACGTCCGCCCCGCCGAGCTCGTCCACGCGGGCGGCGAGCGCCGACACGTCCGTGCTCGAGGTGACGTCGACGACCAGCGTGTCCGTCCCGGTCTCCGCGGCGAGCGCCTCGAGCCGGTCGGCCCGGCGGGCGACGGCCAGGACGTCCCACCCGTGCTGGCGGAAGCGCCGGACGGTGGCCGCCCCGATCCCGGAACTGGCTCCGGTGACGACGGCTCGACGGTTGCTCATGGTGCTCCTCGTGGTGGTCTGTGGTGCCGGGTGTCGCCAACGCTACCGACACGTCGAGGGCCGTCGGCCGGTAACGTGCGGGAGATGACGACGGACGCCGCCCCTCCCGCGCCCTCGGCCCCCGCGGAACGGCTCGACCCGGGTCGGGCGAAACGTCGGATCCCGCTGTGGGACACGTCGCGGTTCGTCGCGGTGACCCTCGTGGTGATCGGGCACGCGATCCAGCGTCAGACGACGGGCAGCGAGCACGCGTTGGCGCTGTACACGTTCATCTACGCCTTCCACATGCCGGCGTTCGGTGTGATCAGCGGGTACTTCTCGTCGGCGGACACCCCGACGGCGCAGCGCATGCGGCGGACGTTCACCGACATCGTCGTGCCGTACATCGTCATGCAGACGATCTGGACCGTGGTGCAGGCGATCGTGGAGGGCGGCAAGGAGTTCAACCCGACGAAGCCGACGTGGACGCTGTGGTTCCTGCTCGCGCTCGGGATCTTCCGGCTGATCCTGCCGTACCTGGCGCAGCTGCGGTGGCCGCTGCTCTGGGCGGTGGTGCTGAGCATCGGCGTCGGGTACTTCGACAACGTCGACTCGACGCTCTCGCTGTCGCGGGCGATCAGCCTGCTGCCGTTCTTCCTGCTCGGGTGGCAGGTGAAGCAGTGGGGCGTCTTCGACCGCTGGTACGAGGCACCCCGCCGGGTCGTGGTCCGGGTCCGGGTCGCGGCGGCGCTCCTGTTCGCCGCGTGGGCCGCGGCGTGCGTGCTGTTCACCCCGCAGTTCAAGGAGTTCGACCTGCACCACTGGTTCTTCTACGACGACTCGTACTCGGGGCTCGGCGAGGACACGTGGTGGGCCGGCGGCGTCCGCTTCGGGCTGATGCTGTTCGCGGCGCTGCTCACGGCGGCGTTCCTGCTCCTCGTACCTCGCCGGACGGTCTGGCTGACCCGGTTCGGCGCGGCGACGATGTACGTCTACCTCCTGCACACGTTCGTGCTCTACCCGATCCGCGAGTCCGGGATCCTGGCCGGGGAGCACTCGGCGTGGCCGTACGTGCTGCTCATGGTGCTGCTCGCGTGTGCGGTGAGCCTGTTCCTGGCGCAGCCGTTCGTGCGTCGCGGGATGCGGTGGCTGCTCGAGCCGAAGGTCGACTGGTTGTTCCGCCGCGACCCGGTGTGACGCGCGGTCAGGACCGGAGCGTGTCGTTCGGACGTTCACCGAACCGCTCGGCGTAGTAGCCGGCGAAGCGGCCGAGGTGGGCGAAGCCGTACGCCCGTGCCACGGCTGCGACGCTGACCTCGCCGACGCGCCCGTCGGCGAGCGCCGTGCGGACCCGTCGGAGTCTGGCTTCACGGAGGGCCTCGAGCGGTGTCGGGAGGTCGTTGCGGTTGAACGCCTGCTGGAGTCCGCGCTGGCTGAGACCGGCGGCACCGGCGATGTCGGCGGCGGTGATCGGCTCACCGAGGTGCTCCTCGATGTACTCGAGCGCTCGGGCGACGTTGCGCGGGTGTCCGGCGTGGTGTGGTGCTGCCGGAGCGGGGACGAAGGCGTCGAGCATGCGACGGCTCAGGGCGTCCACGTGTCGGGCGCGCTCGAGGCGGTCGGCGGCCGGGTCGAGGAGGACGGGGGCGGAGGCGGCGAGCACGGCGCGGA
Source organism: Curtobacterium sp. MCBD17_032 (assembly GCF_003234855.1). Lineage (GTDB taxonomy): Bacteria > Actinomycetota > Actinomycetes > Actinomycetales > Microbacteriaceae > Curtobacterium. The sequence goes on along the minus strand of NZ_QKTO01000012.1, from coordinate 51,316 downwards.
GGGCGGCGAGGCCGTCGGCGTCCGGGCGGCGGGCGAACGCGAGCGGGCGCGGGGCCGTGCCGGTGCGGGCGGCGTGCAGGTCTCCGAGGGCGCGCGCGTCCAGGTCGATGGTGTGCAGCGTGACGCCGGCGGGTGCCTGGATCGTGAAGGGGCGGCCGGTCGGGTACACCGCCGGCACGCCCGCGCGGACCACGAGCTCGTCGTCCGTCCCGGCGTCGAAGGCGAGCTGTCCGTCGTGCGCCCACGCCACCAGGACGCGACCGACGGGTTCGATGCGACCCCAGCGGTCCGCGCTGAGGGCGGAGCTGCGGAGTCGGAGGCGGTCGTCTCCCACCGCGCGGAACCGGAACCCGAACGGCCGCGACCCGTCCCGCGTGAGCCGGACCTCGTGGGCGTCGTGCACCCGCTCGTAGAACCCCGTCGCTTCGTCCACGTCCCGCCCGGCGACGTCGTGCCGGCGCACGGCGGGGTGCCCGGGCCCGTGCTGCGGCTCGCGGTCCGGCGTCGGTGTCGGCGGGGAGGTCATGACGGCAGCACTGTAGGCCATCCGTCGCCCGACAGCGAGGTCACCGTCGGCGGACGGTCGTCGCGTGCTCGACCAGGACGGTCACCCGCCGTCGTCCGCACCGGCGCCCGGACGGGAGGCCCGCCCTGCGTCCGACGCGCGCGTTACGTCGCACGACGGCCACGCTGGTGCCCGCCCGGCCACCTGCGTAGCGTGACCGACGACGGACAGACGCGGTGGTCCTCCCGGCCCGCGTCCGTGTCGACCCGACGACCACGGTGACGGACAGGAGCCCCCGATGACCACGAACGACGCAGCCGCCTGGCGGTTCGAGACCACGCAGGTGCACGCGGGTGCCGCTCCGGACCCGACGACGGGGGCCCGGGCGACGCCGATCTACAAGACGACGTCGTACGTGTTCGAGAACTCGGACCACGCTCGCGACCTGTTCGCGCTGGCGCAGCCGGGCAACATCTACTCGCGGATCATGAACCCGACGAACGACGTCGTCGAGCAGCGGATCGCGGCGCTCGAGGGCGGCACCGGCGCGTTGCTCGTGTCGAGCGGCCAGGCTGCGGAGACCTACGCGGTGCTCAACATCGCCGGCGCGGGTGACCACATCGTCTCGTCGTCGTCGATCTACGGCGGCACGTACAACCTGTTCAAGTACACGCTCGCCAAGCTCGGCATCGAGACGACGTTCGTCGAGGACCAGGACGACCCCGAGGAATGGCGTCGTGCGGTCCGGCCGAACACGAAGCTGTTCTTCGCCGAGACGATCGGCAACCCGCGCATCAACGTGCTCGACATCGAGACCGTCGCGGGCGTCGCCCACGAGTCCGGCGTGCCGCTCATCGTCGACAACACGATCGCGACGCCGTACCTCATCCGGCCGTTCGAGCACGGGGCGGACGTCGTCGTGCACTCGGCGACGAAGTTCCTCGGCGGGCACGGCACCGTCATCGGCGGCGTCATCGTGGACGGCGGCACGTTCGCCTGGTCGGAGCACGCCGAGCGGTTCCCGGAGTTCAGCACCCCGGACCCGTCGTACCACGGAGCGGTCTTCTCGCAGGCGGTCGGGGACGCGCTCGCGTACATCGTCAAGGCGCGGGTGCAGCTGCTCCGCGACCTCGGCGCGTCGAACTCCCCCGACACGGCGTTCGCGCTCCTGCAGGGCATCGAGACGCTGTCGCTCCGGATCGAGCGCCACGTGTCGAACGCTCAGGAGATCGCGGAGTGGCTCGACCGGCACCCGGACGTCGCGACGGTGGCGTACGCCGGCCTGCCGACGAGCCCCTGGTACCCAGCGGCGACGAAGTACGCGCCACGCGGCGTCGGCGCGGTGCTGTCCTTCGAGCTCAAGGGCGGCGTGGACGCGGGCCGGGCGCTCGTCGACGAGCTGCAGCTGTTCTCGCACCTGGCGAACATCGGCGACGTCCGCTCACTCGTCATCCACCCGGCGTCGACGACGCACTCGCAGCTCACGCCCGAGCAGCAGCTGACGACCGGCGTGACGCCGGGGCTCGTCCGTCTGTCGGTCGGGATCGAGAACGTCGAGGACCTCAAGGCCGACCTGGAGGCCGGTCTCGCCGCCGCACGGGCCGTCGCCCAGGCGGGCCTGCGCGCCTAGCCCCCTCGCACGGAACGTGGGTGGTTCCCCGCAGCGGTCCACCGCTGCGGGGAACCACCCACGTCGCGTTCCGCGGCCCGTCACGGCGTAACACGGCGGCGGTGCGGCGGGCGTCCCGGCAGACTGGACCCCACGATGGACTGGCAGACGACCCCCGAGGACTCCGTGCCGTCCACCCTGGTGCCCGGTGCCGAACTCCGCACGCTCGGCAAGCCGCCGGTGACGGGTGCGTGGCGACCGGGTGACCCGCCCGGGGCACGCCGGTTCGAGGACCTCGGCGAGCAGACCGTCCGCGGCGGGCTCGTCCCCGCCGTCCGCGTGGCGTACGAGACCTGGGGGACGCTCTCCCCCGCGCGGGACAACGCCGTCCTGGTGCTGCACGCCCTGACCGGCGACTCGCACGTCACCGGCCCCGCCGGCCCCGGTCACCGCACCGCAGGCTGGTGGGGTGACGTCGTCGGGCCGGGGCGTGCGATCGACACCGACCGGTTCTTCGTCGTCGCGCCGAACATGCTCGGCGGGTGCCAGGGCACGACCGGCCCCTCCTCGCTGGCGCCGGACGGCGTCGAGTGGGGCTCCCGCTTCCCGTTCGTCACCGCCCGCGACCAGGTGGCGACGCAGCTGCGGCTGGCGGACCGACTCGGCATCGACCGGTTCGCGGCCGTCGTCGGCGGCTCGATGGGTGGCATGCACGCGCTGGAACTCGCGGTCACGGCCCCGGAACGGGTGGCGCGCCTCGCCGTCCTCGCGACGACCGCGCAGACCACCGCGGACCAGATCGCCGCGAACTCCCTGCAGCGCGCGGCGATCCAGATGGACCCGGGCTTCGCCGGCGGCGACCACCACGACGCCGAACCCGGGGAGGGGCCGCACCGGGGGCTGGCGCTCGCGCGACGGATGGCGATGATGACCTACCGCGCCTCGGACGAACTCAACGGCCGGTTCGCCCGGACGTGGCAGAGCGAGGTCTCCCCGCTCGGCGACGACGGCCGGTTCTCCGTGGAGAGCTACCTCGACTTCCACGGCAACAAGTTCACCCGGCGGTTCGACGCGGCCTCCTACGTCACCCTCACGCACGCGATGGACTCGCACGACGTCGGCGCCGGTCGAGGCGGTGTCGCCGCTGCCCTGTCCCGGGTCACCGCGCACACCCTCGTGGTGGGCGTCTCCAGCGACCGACTGTTCCCCGTCGAGGACCAGCACCGCATCGCCGCGGGGGTGCCCGACACGCTCGACGGTGACCGTGCCGCGGTGATCACGAGCGAGTTCGGTCACGACGGCTTCCTCATCGAGTCCGAGGCCGTCGGCGCACACCTCCAGCGCCTGCTCGCCTGATCGGGGTGCAGCGCGTGTCCCCGGAAGACGGGACACCGGCAGACCGATCCGTCGACCCCCGCGCGCCGAAGACCCCACAACGAGTGTCGCCCGTGGAATGATGCAGAGTGCACGGTCTCGACCAGTGCTCGGTTTCCCAAGACCAACCAGCTCTCCCGAACCAGGAACAGCCAGGACCAACGATGGAACTCCTCGCGCAGGAACGCGACCGCCTCCTCCGGTCGACGACGCGTGTCGTGGGCATCGTGTGCGCGCTCATCAGCGTCGTCGCCGTGGCCACGTCGCTCGCCGTCCCCGCGCTGCCCCTGGTCGTCGGGTTGACGTGCATCGCCGTCATGGTCGCCGCGCTCGTCGCGTTCGGGGGGAACGGCTCGACCTGGTGGACCGCGCTCACGGTGCTGAGCGGCCTCGGCGCCGTCGCCGTCCTCGCCACCGCCGTCGCCCCCGACGACCGCGGGGTCATCGCGAGCGCACTCGTGCCGCTCGCCGGCGGCGGGTTGGCCTCCCTCCTCATGGCGCAGCGCGGACACCCCGTCGGCCTCGGCATCGCGGCCGCCGCCGGTGTGGTCTCCGTCGCCCTGATGTCGTGGGCGAGCGGCACCGTCCTCTCGCTCCCCGTCAGCGGTGTCCTGCTCGGTTGGGTGCTCGTCGCCGTCGTCGCGGTGTGGATCAGCCGGAGCATCCCCCGCGTGGCCCGACGCATCTACACGATCGGCACCGCGCACCGCGCCGAACGGCAGGCGAGCGAGACCGAGGCGCAGCGCCGACAGGGAGCACGCCTGCTGCACGACACCGTCCTGGCGACCCTGACCCTCCTGGCGCACTCCGGCGTCGGCGTCTCCGAGCACGCGATGCGCGAGCAGGCCGCCGAGGACGCCCGCCTCCTCCGCCACCTCCGCCTCGGTGCGACCCCGCAACCGCAGCAGTCCGGTGACTACTCGCTCACCCGGACCGAGGAGTCGCCGCTCGGGCAGACCCTGGAGTCCGTCAAGCAGCGGTTCGGTCGGATGGGCCTCGAGGTCGCCTGGCACGGCACCGGACAGGTCCTCCTGCCGACGCACGTCCTCGACGCCTTCCTGCTCGCGCTCGGGGAGTGTCTCGAGAACGTCCGCCGGCACGCCGGGGTCCCCGAGGCACACGTCACGATCGTGCACGACGAGGCGATGGTCCGGGCCATGGTCACCGACTCCGGCGTCGGTTTCGAACTCGACGCCGTCAGCTCCGAACGACTCGGCTTCAAGGAGAGCGTCGTGAACCGTCTCCGCGAGGTCGGCGGCGACGCCCGGCTGTTCTCCGCGCCGGGCTCCGGCACGACCGTCGTGCTGGAGGCGCCGCGGTGAGCCGCATCCCCGAGGACACCATCAGCCGGGGGCTCTCCGGTGACCAGGACGCGCCCCGCACCCGCCGGGAGGCCCGGGAGCGGTACCGGGGCACCGACCGACGGCAGGCGCGCGGCCTCCCCTCCACGTCGACCGGTGCGCGCTCGCTCCGACAGGCGGCCCAGCCCGGAGCATCCCTCGGAGCGGGTCACCTCGGACTCGGCGCGGCGGTCCTGACCGGACTCGAGGCCCTCGGCGGCATCGTCTTCTTCCTCGCGCACTGGCAGGACCATGCCGACCCGTGGTTCACCGCCAGCGCCTGGCTCCTCTTCGTCGCCGCCGCCACCTGCGTCATCGGCATCGTCCTCACCTACGGCGAGCGGTTGACCGGGCTCGCGTTCGGTCTCATCTGCGTCGTGCTCGCCGCGGTCGTCGCGCTCGACTTCATCGGCATCTGGTCCCAGCACGACGTCGGACACTCTGCGACCGCCTCGATGGCGGCCGGCTTCGCGCTCCTGCCGATCACGACGCTCCGACCCGCGCGCGAGGTCATCGCCGCGATCGTCGGCCTCGGACTGGTGTTCATCGTGTACGCGGTGGTGTCCACGCCGATCAGCCCCGAGACGCTCCCCGGCCTCGTCACCCTCCTGTCCGTGACGGTGGTGCCGCCCTCGATCGCGCTCTTCGTCGTGCACCGGTTCCGCCAGCTCGTGCAGCGCGAGCTCGACCGGGTGCTCGTGCAGAGCAACGTCGGGGCGCCGCAGTTCGCCGTCGGGATGCTCGCGTCGGACGAACTCGCCCGCCTCGACCTCGCCGCGGAGAAGCTGCTCGATGCCGTCGCGAACGGCTCCGACCCGTTGCCGTTGTCCGACGCGTCCGCATCGGTCGCCGCCTCCCTCGCCACCGAGCTCCGCCTGCACCTGATCGAGGGGCGGCGCGAGACGTGGCTGTACCACGCCATCACCGAGTCGGACCGCCTCGGACGGGCGGTCGCCGTCGCCGACCCGAGCGCTCTCGCCGGACACCTCTCCCCGGCGCAGCGCGACGGCCTCCTCCAGGCCCTCTGGCAGATGGTCGGCGACGGCCGCAGCCAGCAGCCCGGCTCCCCCGTGGTGTCGGTCACCCTCGGGCCGGTCGGCACCGACGGCCACCCGGTCAGCGACGACCGGATGGACGTCCCCGTCGTCATCGAGTCCCGCGGCGTGCCGCGCCGTCGCCTCGGTCCCGCCGCGTGGGCCGCCCTCCAGCGCATCGGCCCGTACACCGACAGCGTGCGGGACGGTGTGCTCCACGTCACCGCGCACTGCGTCGTCGACCGGCACCCGCAGATGTGACGCACCCCGCCCCTCCCGGCACCAGCGCCGTGCGTCAAGCGGACAACCGGGCCAGCCTCCCCAGACCGGGCCACCGACCCTCCTAGGATCGGCAGGCCCCGGACGGACCCCACGAGAAAGGACGCCGAGCATGGCGACTCCAGCGGAACCGATCAGACTCGCACTCGTCGACGACCACCGGATGCTCCTCAGCGCCCTGACCGAGTGGATCCGCAACGCCGCGGACGACATCCAGATGGTCACCGCGGTCACCACGTGGCCGGAACTGCTCACCAGCCCGGGCTTCCCGGTCGACGTCGTGCTCCTCGACCTCGACCTCAAGGACTCCATCCCGGTCTCGCTGAAGATCTCGACGCTGAAGACCGCCGGGGTGAAGACCGTCGTGATGAGCACCTACTCCGAGCCGAACGTCGTGCGCGAAGCCCTCGGCGCCGGTGCCCTCGGCTACCTCGTCAAGAGCGAGGACGCGGCCATGATCGTCGAGGCGATCCGGTCGGCGCAGCGGGGCGAGCAGTACGTCTCCGCCGAACTCGACCTCGCGATCAACTCCGGCGACGTCGGCGGCGTCCCGAAGCTCAGCGCGCAGGAGCGGCGCGTGATGGCGCTCTACGGTGGCGGTGAGCCCGTGAAGAGCGTGGCGTACCAGCTCGGCATCTCCGAGGAGACCGCGAAGAGCTACCTCAAGCGCATCCGCGAGAAGTACCGCGTGGCCGGCTTCGACGTGGGCACGAAGGTGGCACTCCGGAAGCGGGCGATCACCGACGGCATCATCGTGCAGGACGGCACCCCGCACGGGCTGTAGTCCCGCGCCCGGGTCGCCGGGCCCCCGTCCCGCCCGGCCCGGTCCCGCCCCGCCGGGTGCGCGCGCGGCACGTCGTGGGACCGCGGTGAGGCCCGCCGCGCGTGTCGACGGCACACTGCAGCCGGGAAGCGCGCCACCGGAGGTCCGCTCCGTCACGCCCGACGGACGTCCGGCCAGGAGGTGCGGCGACCGTCCGGCCCGCTGACCGTGTCCGACGGTGCGGGACTCCGGACGAGGTCAGTGCGAGGACACGACCTCGCGGATCGGTCCGGTGCTCGCCCCCGCGGTCCGGAGCGCCGCTGCGCGACGCTTCGAGCGGTCCTCGACCGCGTAGCTGATCACCGCGACGACGACGCCGAGCAGCGCCAGGCCGATGCCGAGCCACCCCGGCGCGAGGAACCCGAAGCCGGCCGCGATGACCGCGCCACCGAGGGCCGCGCCGAGCGAGTTGCCGAGGTTGAACGCCGAGTGGTTGAGCGCTGCCGCGATGGTCCGGGCGTCACCGGCGATGTCCATCAAGCGGGACTGCACCGCCGGCGGGATCGCGGACGAGGTCGCTCCGAGCAGGAACGCGCCGACGAAGAGCCCGACGACCCACTGCGCGGTGAGCACCGTCACGAGCAGCGCACCGATCAGGGCGAAGAGGCCGACGAAGGTGGTGGCCTTCACGCTGTGGTCGGCGAGGAAGCCGCCGAGCAGTCCACCGACGACCATGCCGAGCCCGACGACGACGAGCACCAGGGGCACGGCGGACTCCGACAGCCCGGTCACGTTCTGCACGAGCGGCGAGATGTACGAGTACACCGCGAAGAACCCGCCGAACCCGACCGCGCCGAGGCTCATCACGATCCAGGCCTGCGGCAGGCGGAAGACGCGGAGCTCGCGGCCGATGGTGGCGTGGACGTCCCGCGCGCTGCGGGGCACGAACGCGGAGACCGCGAGGAAGGTCAGGGCGAACAGGGCGGCGACGACGCCGTAGGCGACCCGCCAGCTGGCGACCTGCCCGATCCACGTGACCGCGGGAACACCGACGACGTTCGCGACGGAGAGACCGAGGAGCACGAGCGCGATGCCCTTGCCGCGCTTGCCCGGGCCCATGATGTCGCCGGCGACGATCGAGGCGATGCCGAAGTAGGCACCGTGCGGGAGCCCGGCGACGAAGCGTGCGACGACGACGAGCCCGAACGACGGCAGGACCGCGCTGGCGACCGTCGCGACCGCGAACCCGATCAGCAGCACCATGAGCAGCCCCTTGCGGGGGAACCTGGCCGACATCGCGGCGATCGTCGGGGCCCCGACGACCACGCCGAGGGCGTACGCGCTGACGAGCCACCCTACGTGCGCGACACCACCCTCGGGGTCGGCCGCGTACTGCCCGGGCAGGAGCGCCTCGGCGATGTTCGGCAACAGGCCCATCGCGACGAACTCGGTCGTCCCGATGGCGAAGCCACCCAGCGCGAGGGCGAGGATGGCGAGCGTTCGACGGGCCGGTGTGAGCTGCGACATGGGACCTGTTCTCGTGCCGGGCACGGTGGGATCGGTGGCGTGGACGACCGGAGTCGCGGCTGGATCAGTGTAGACCGCTCCAACTCGTCCGCGGAAGACGCCGGTCGGATCGATTCGACCCGCGCGCACCACGGAGGACGACGAGACAGCAGAACGCGGCCCGGTCGACCGGGATTCCCGATCGACAGGGCCGCGGAGGAGATGGCTCAGGCTGCGCGGCGCTCCGGCACGCGGGAGGCAGCGCGCGCCTCCGGCAGGTCGTCGCGGTGCACCCAGCCGGCACCGCACTCGGTGCAGCTCGCCCAGGCGTGGTCGCCCTGGTCGTCGACGTCGATCACGACCGAGCGGAGGTCACAGTCCGGGCACCAACCGTCGTGCATCATGAGCGGGCTCCTTCCGTCGCGGTGCCGGCGCTCGTGCACCGGCTGATGAGGACAGCACACACCCGACCGCCGACATCGCAGCGAGGTCGGCGGCGTGTCGCGCAGCGGACCCGTGCTCAGTCGCCGAGCGCCGCCTCGAGCCGCTCGAGCTTCCCGTCGATCTCCCCCGTGCGCCCCGGCCGGATGTCCGCCTTGAGCACGAGCGAGACGCGGGTGCCGAACGGCGCGACGGCCTCGGCCGCCCGCTTGACGACGTCGAACACCTCGTCCCACTCCCCCTCGAGCTCGGTGAACATCGACGAGGTGCGGTTCGGCAGTCCGGACGCGCGGACGACCCGGACGGCCGCGGCGACCGCGTCGTGCACGGAACCGTCCTCGGTCGCGGCGGGGCCGCCCGACGGGGCGATGGAGAAGGCGACGATCATGCGCCCATCCTGCCCCGCCGCGCGTCACGGCGCGAGGGGCTCCACTCGCGCGGCGCCGGCGGCCGGACGGGATGCCCGTGGCTCGATCCCGTCCCGCCACATCCGGACCAGGACGACGACCGCCCAGACGAGCACCGCGACCTCGAGCAGGTTCCGCAGCGACAGCACGACGAGGATCCACGGCTGCACGCCGAGCACCTGGTCGTAGTAGGCCGGGTAGACGAGCTGCGTGAGGAACGCCATCGGCAGCATCGCCCCGGCGACCGGGAGGAACCGCCACGCGCTGCCCCGTCCGGCGACGAGCCCCCAGACCACCGGTACGGCGAACCAGCCGATGTACTGCGGGGACCCGACCTTGTTCGTCGCGATGAGTGCCGCCACGAACAGCAGCGCGAGGACCGGCGCCACCTGTGCCCGCTGCGCGCCGGTGCGGACGGCGAGCAGCGCGAGCACGACGCCGACCGCGAGGACGACCGCCATGAGCGGGGTCGAGAGTGCTGCGACGACCTCCGTCCCGGCGCCGGACACCTCGAAGGTCAGGATCTCCTGGTCGTAGAACACGGCGGCGCCCGGCACCCGAGCGGCTGCCGCCCAGAGGTACGGCGTCGCGAGCGGTGCCTCGATCTGCAGGCCGCGGCCGGTCTGTTCGCCGATGAACGAGAACAGGTGTGCGGCGCCGCCGAACAGCACGTCGACGAGGACCACGAGCGCGGTCACGGTGAGCGCTCCCGCGACCACCTCGACCCGACGCCCGCGCCGGAGGACGACCAGGACGCCGACGAGCGCCGCGGGCCAGACCTTGACCCACGCGGCGACGGTGAACACCGCGGCGGCGATGCCCGGTCGGGCGGCGACGGACGCGACGCCGACGAGCGCGACGGCCGTGGCGACGGTGTCGATGCGTCCGAGGCCGATCGGCCCGAGCGCGAGCAGGAACGCCAGCCACCACCAGACGACCCGCACGCCGAACGCCCGGTACCGCCAGAGCACGGCGCACACGATCACGTGCAGGAGCACCATGAGCAGGAGCCACCCGGTGCCGATCCCAGCGGTCCCACCGACCGACGCGGCGGCCATCGGCACGATCGCCAGGACCGGGTACACCCAGGCGGAGTCGATCCCCACCCAGAAGTGCGACGCGTGCCCGGTCTCGATCCACCGGCGGTACGTGATCGTGACGTCGCCGAGCGGTTGGTTCGGGACGACGAGGGTCAGGGCCCAGAGCAGTGCGTGCACCGCGGCGAAGGCGACCACGAACGCGACGATCTCCGGCCACGGGTTCCTGCGCACCGGACGAGCGTACCGAGTCGGGCCGGACCGGCCGCCGCGGCCCACAGCCCGCACGATCCACAGCCGATCCCGAGAGTGACGTGTCACCGTCCTCCTGTGACCTCAGCACCGGACCGTCCCTCGCCCCGCCGCCCGCGCCGCCGTCTCCTGACGTGGCTCGTCATCGCCGTCGTCGTCGTGGTCGTCGCGGTCGTCGCCGTCGTCGTCGGCACCCGGGCGTACACGACGACCGAGAACGCGAAGGCCTCGGCCACCCCCACCGTCGCCGCCACCCGTGCCCCGTCCACGCTCGAGACGCAGGACCTGTCCGGCGAGTGGACGATCGGCGACGGGTCCGAGGCGGGCTATCGCGTGCACGAGGTCCTCAACGGTTCGGACGTCACCGTCACGGGCCGCACGTCGAGCGTCACCGGCTCGGCCACCGTCGAGGGGACGACGATCAGCGCAGCCACGATCACGGTCCAGGTCGGCGACATCACCACCGACTCGGAGCAGCGCGACTCGTACTTCCGCGACTCGGCCCTCGACACCCAGGCGTTCCCGACCGCCACCTTCACGCTCACCGAGCCGGTGGAGGACGCGGTCCCCTCGGGCGACGCCACCACCGAGGTGCAGGCCACCGGCACGCTCGACCTGCACGGCGTCACGAAGCCGGTCACCGCGACGCTGCAGGTCGGTCTCAGCGGGGACGGTGTCGACGTCTCCGGCACGGTGCCGATCACGTTCTCCGACCACTCGGTGCAGGCCCCGGACCTCGGCTTCGTCAAGGTCGACGACGCGGGGTCGATCGAGTTCCTCGTGCACGCGACGCCTGCCTACTGACCGACGCACCGACGCACCGACGCACCGACGGTCCGCCGGCCCGCGTCGCGACCACCTGCCGGACGGAGGCGCCGCACCGGTCCGGTCTGCTCCTCCCGTCGGTCCGTCAGTCGCTCTCGGCGTCCCCCCGCACCGCGAGGTCCCGCACCACACCCGGCAGCTGCTCGACGAGACCCGTCATCGGGAACGGCCCGCCCCGCGACGCCCGCCGGGCCGCGACCCCGTGCACGACCGCGGCGGCTGCCGCGAGGTGCGCGAGCTCCTCCGGCCCGACCTCGCTCGTGCCGGCCCGCGCGGCGATCAGCGCGCCGAGCACCCCGCCGAGGACGTCCCCCGCACCGGCGGCCGCGAGCCACGGCGTCGCCGAGGACGCGACGAGCCGGACCCCGCCGTCGGGTGTGACGACGTGCGTGTCCGCGCCCTTGAGCAGCACGACGCTCCCGGTCCGCTCCGCCGCCCGCAGTGACGATCCCCGCGGGTCCCGCTCGACCTCGTCGCGGGCGACGCCGAGCAGGGACGCGGCCTCCCCGGCGTGCGGGGTGAGCACCGCGAGCGGCCCGAGGTCGACGAGCGGGATCGCCCCGGCGTCGACGACGACCGGCACGCCGTCGTCGGACGCGTGGGCGAACCCGTCGCGGGTCGTCGCGTCGAGCTCGTCGAGCGAGGACGCGGAGATGCCCGACCCGACGAGCCACGCCTGCACCCGACCGACACCGGCGACGACCTCCGGCCGGCGGGCGAGCACGAAGTCGGTGGCGCGGTCGGGTCCGACGTACCGGACCATGCCGAGCCCGGTGTGCACCGCGGCGTCGACCCCCATCACGGCGGCGCCCGGGTACGCGGCCGACCCCGTCGCGACGCCGAGCACCCCGCGCCGGTACTTCGAGGTGTCGCCGGTCGGGACGGTGATCCAGGCGGCGGCGTCGGCGGGACGGACGGTCACGAAGTCGTTCATCGTCCCCACGGTAGCTGCGGCGCAAACTCTGGACTAGAGGGATGTCAAGTGAGCGAGCGTCAACGGGACGACTATACGGACCGGTAGGACCGAGCTAGCACATCCCGCCCGGTAGACACGACCAAACTTGGTCTAGCCCCGGTTCTCAAACACACAAACCCCAGGTCCGGCCCGATGCGAAGATCTGTCCCCGGCGCGCTCTCAGACACGCCGATGGAGAGGTGCGTTCGCAAGATTCCACACCCGTGGACAGGGCCCCTCAACGGGGTGTGGGAAGTGTCGGTGGAAGGCCTGAGAACGGCGCAATGGCGGGCCACTCGCCCACTCACAGTCTGTGGAGGGCGTTGTGGAGAACTACAGGGGTGTAACACTTCCTCTAGTGGTCGGCTCGGCCATCGAGCATCGCTGGAAGTAGTATCGAGACGTGGCCGAACACAGCTTCGACCGCGCAAAGCAACAAACCCCCAGCCGGGGCTTCCGGAGGGGGTCGTCGCAAGGCTTCGGTTCGGGTTCAAGCTGTAGGAGGCTCCCCGGCCGATGCTCTCTTACCAGAGAGGACGCGAAAGTGTCAACTCCCGGCCCTCATGACACACAGTCTAGGCCTGAACTGCCTGTTACGGGCAACTTCTGGACCCGTGGACGGCGTGTCGTCAACGAAGTGATGAAACCGTCTCGTTCGGTCATCTCCGTCTCTCCCGACCTCTCGAAGCTCATCGATCTGATGAAGTTCACTATCGGGGCCTACATCGCAATGCGGTACGGCATCCAGCTGTAGCGCTGAACAAGAGGACGCCCCCGCTCGATGAGTCGGGGGCGTTCCTCCGCGCCGGGCAAGTCGGCCGACTCCCCAAACGTGATGAGGCTTGAGTTACCCGGCCGACCCCACGTCGTCAGTGTAGAAGGTCACCTAGGTCGGTACTGCCACTCATCGGTGGCCAGGGTGGAGCGAGAGACACGCCCGGGACGCAAGCTGCGTGCGGACCAAGATTTAGACACGGGCTGTGGCATGGGATCGGCTACACCTGCCTGCTCCATGTGCCCACTGGGTACTACGTACTACCCCAACCGTCTGATTCCGAAAACGGTGTGTGGGATCAGGAGCCCGCGAACCTTGACCTGAGCTCCGACGCCAGGTCACGGATCGGTCACCGTCCCGCTTAACGTAAGAGAGCCGCACCAACCGGTACGGCTCTCACACAGGGACCGGCTCAGCCTCCTACAGCATCAACCGGACCCGGGACAGCAACCTCTAGGAGGTCGCTTGGATCGACACGTTACTACCTCAACCACACCCCGCTGGCCGATCATCGTCGGCGCGGTGACCGTGGCGATGCACCTCTGCGCCTCAGTCATCGATTTGGTGGTGGTCATCCTCGACTAGCGATAGAACGCCCCCACTCTCCGGAGTGGGGGCGTTCCGTTCGTCACAGGTTGTCTACCCACACCGCGGAGAACGTCAGGTCGAACGGTCGGCCGCCGGATCCGATGTTGACGGTGTTACCGGCACGGTTGCGCTGGAGCACGAACACGCGGAGCACGTCGCCCGCGTTGAGCGCCACGTACTCAGAGTCAGAGACCCCGATGTTGAGGTTCGCCCCGACAGATGGGACAACACCACTAATCTCGTTCGCCAGCACTGTGGCCGAGGTGTCCGCTGTCGTGCTGTTTCAAGGTCTGGGTCTTCTCCGTTGCTCATGTAACAAGTATGTAACGGCCACATCCGGACGATTGGCTATGTTATGAACGTCACCATGTGCACCACCCACACTTACGTGTGTGGATGGTGTGAACATAGACCGCCTGTACACCTGTACATCCCCGTGTTTATGCGGATCGGAGGGCACTATCTATGTACACCCGAGCCGAATGTGCGTGTACATGTACACACAGAAGGGGCTCTGGGAACTGCTCTAACTTCTTCCCCAACCGATCCTCGAGCACTTCTTCACCAACCTCGATCCGCACCAGTCCAGGCATCTCTGCCTTGACTAAGCCATCAACGCTCGAATAGCAACCGAATAGGAGGTCAGAACATTGAAGTACCGGCAAAGGTCCGGTACTAACAAGAAGGGCTCCCCATGAGCTACGTACTCTTGCAGTACACCGAGACAACCCGTCCGCTCATTGCTATTTACCGGCTTGGCATCCGCGATGGCAACAACTACTACGAAGCTGCCCCGATCCTTGGAACTGCGGTCTACAGGGACATGCACCCTCAGGGCCGTGGCAGTGAGAACGTCCTTGCTCCGATCACTGCTGAGGACATGGACACGCTCCAGTCCCACATGCATGACGACAGGGAGGGAGTCATTGAGTCCCACGTCCCCGAGCACGTTGTGCAGGACGCTGACCTCTACCACTCACTGCTAGCCCCCGGCCGTGCAGCCGTCCGCTTCAACGAGGACAGCGAGCGCTGGGAGATGACCCGATGAGCGGGCACGGCTTTCATGCGCTAGAGCGCGTCATCTACGACTGGTTCATCTCCGAGACTCAGGGACAACCCGAGGAGCAGGACGGTGACACTGATGAGTAAGGACCTGATTCCTGAGGCATGGACCCCTCAGATGGTGGCCGACTTCACCGCAGCCATGGAGACCAACCCGAGCCCTGCCTACTTCAAGAACTTCTTGAAGATGATGGAGGCCCGTGTCGCCAAGGACCACGTTGACCGGCTCGTGCACGCGGCTGAGAACCCAGTGGAACCGCTGTCCATCGTGACTGAGGAAGAGATTGAGCGTCGCCCTAGCCCTGAGTGGTGGGTGCCTGACCTACTCCAAAAAGGTACGGTCTGCGTGTTCGCCGGAGAAGCGGGCATCGGTAAGACCTTCACCTTGATCGATTGGACGCGCTGCATCGCCACAGGCGTCCCGTGCATGGGCCAGCCAACTGGCCGGGGCACCGTGCTCTACGTAGCCGCCGAGGGGGCGAGCGCGTTCGGTAAGCGCGTCCGTGCATGGAACTCAGCCAACAACACCAAGCCGCCCCAAGGCTCCATCAACTATGTGGAGAAGGGCGTGGACCTCTCCGATGAGACCAGCGTCCAGCGCCTAGAGGTCGAGCTTGACCGGCTCCAACCTGACATTATCGTGCTGGACACCCTGAGCCAGCTTGCCTCCCTGGAGAGCGAAAACGATGCGGCTGGGCTAGCCCGTGTGTTCCGCGTTGCCAAGCGCCTGCGAGAGCACAAGGAGGGCAGCACCGTCATTCTTGTGCACCACGTCAACAAGGGTGCAGGAGGCGTTCGCGGGTCCAGCGTCATCCGGTCTAACGCGGATACTGTGATCGTTGCCAAGAGCAAGGGTGACGGCTTCTACCTCAGCACCGAGATTGCCCAGGACGGCAAGCAAAAGGACGGGCAACCGGTGCGCATCGAGGGTTTGAAGCTGACCGACCACGCGGGCTCTGCCGTTGTGACGCGAGACAGCAAGGCCGTGGAGGACCCAGACCTCAAACTCCTCCGTGAGTTGTTCGCCGATGGCAAGCCCCACACACGTGCTGAGGCTCGTGAGCATGCGGGCATTCGCAAGCCGACGAATTCCGATACGAACTACGTCCGATGGAATCGCAAGTGGAGAGCATGGACTAAGACCGGTGAGGCTATCCTCCAGCCCGCGGAAGATGGCAGTGACGGTTTCATCCTACTGGACCTCGTTAAGTAGGTGATATATAGAAGGCCCGAATGCCGAAATTCAGGCCTTCTCTGTATTGGCACGCGACTGTTACTGAAATGTTGATTGGCTTCATTCAAAGCCGTCAACTTCTCATACAGCAAGTGCTTGACAAGCTGGCCGTTCCACCTGTAGGAAGCTCGGGATGACGTAGACTAGAGGAGAGCGCATCATTCATTCGAACGTGGCTTAATGCGCTCATAGAGAAAGCCCCTAGCAAATCGCTAGGGGCTCTCTTGCTACCGAAACGTACTCAGGCGATACCGTACCCTCCACCCATGGGCAGGTTGCCTTCCGGCTCGTGCGCCACGTCAATGAAGGAAGCCAGCGCGCCTTCCAACTTGGCGAAGTTGTAGTCAGTCAGGTCGATGGCATACTCCTTGCCGTCAAGAGCGAAGGTGTGTCCCTTGACTCCCTCGGTGGAACCATCAAGGTCATCTGTGATCGTTGTGTTGGAAGCCATGGAGTCAAGCTAAGGCATACTGCCCGGTTATGCCACCCTGCGCTCCACAATCACTCGCTCTACGCCCCACCTATCACCGAGTGAGATGTCGAATGCACCGCGGATGATGTCCCGACGCTTGTCCATGGGTAGCGCCATCCAAGCCGCGGAAGCACGGTCATAAGCTGCTGCATCCGCTGCGGCGTCATCCGTCCATCCCGCCTGGAAATGTGTCAAATACTCGTCGAACGCCGACCCCTGAGCGCGGCGGGCAATGTACGCGTCACGGCGCTCCTCCAGCGCAACCCGTGCCGCTTCAAGCTCCACTACTCGACGCTTAGCCCGGGACTTGTCCCGAATGTCTGGGTCCATGAGCACGTCCTGTGCGGCGTCCTGAGCCCTCGAATTGGCATCAAGCTCCGCCTGGACCTCACGGAGGTCATCGTCACCCTGAGGGGCTTCTAGCGCCCCGTCAGCGGCCATCTCCAGGAAGGCGTCCTCTACTACCGCATCCGCTACTTCCAAGCGGATGCTCTGAAGCGGCCCGGTGCGGTCACCCTTGGTACGGGACGTGTCCACCGTGCAGATGTACTTTCCCCGATAGGAGTTGCGAACCATCGTCCCGCCACAGCGGCACCGCATGATGCCCGACAGGAGCGCCGCCTCTTTCGGTCCCGGCTTGGGGCGGCGTGACGGGTCGGTGAGGAGCGACACCACTGCCTCATGGTCTTCCTGACTGATGATCGCCGGAAGGGTCTGGGACACCAGCGCACCTTTGTGGGTCAGCCACCCGGCAAGCCGTGGGCGCAGGAGTGTCCGGCGCACGGTGCCGGAGTTCCAGTCCGAGCCGAGAGTGGTCTTCACTCCGGCCGCTCTCCACTGCTGAGCCACCGCGTAGGCAGTGCCGCTTGCCAGGATGAACTTGACCGCATCCCGGATGAGGGCCGCTTCTGATTCTCGGATGTCTCCAGCACGGCCTTTGACTGACTCGTAGCCGAACACACGTCGGGTAGCAGGGCTCACGCCGTTGCGCACGTCATCGCTGATACGTGCATGCTGGCGAGCGGTCTTGATGGCTACCTCAAGCCCGCCAAGCGTGTCCATGATTGACATGACGGCAGCGCTAGCCGGGTCCTTCGGGTCTTGCACGCCCATGGTGAGGGTGTGCAGTGTGACGCCGTTGCGGGCGCACAGCACCTTGAAGGCTTCAAGCTCCACGGCCGACCCGCGGGTGAAGCGGTCCGGCGCTGTTGCCATGACCACCGAGACCTGGCCCGCATCGATGGCAGCCAGGAGCCCGTTCCATCCGGGGCGCTGGCGCTTGCCCCCATACGCGCTGATGTCGTCATCCTCGAACTCGGCAGCCACGGAGTAGCCCGCCTGAGCGGCAGCGAGACGTAGCCGGTCAAGCTGGTTGGCCGTCTTGTCAACGTCCTCGACAGCCTGACTAATGCGGGCGTAGAGGGCTGCGCGGGGTTGCGGAAGTGGCATACCAGAGATGATGCCTCAGGGTACGGTGACGGGCATGAGCCTGTCCCTGCCCGGCCGTGTCGTCGTCTTCGACTACGGCGAGGTGATCAGCCGCACCCCGCACGCCGCCCGCGCCGCACTGCTCGAGGCGACCGGGCTCGACGCGGACGAGCTGTTCCCCGTGTACCAGGAGCTCCGGCACGACCTGGACCGCGGCGACCTCTCCGTGCTCGCGTACTGGCGGGCGATCGGCGAGCGCACCGGCCGGACCTGGTCCGTGACCGAGATCCACCGGTTCTGGGCGCTCGACTACACCGGGTGGTTCGAGGTCGACCCCGAAGTCCTGGCGCTCGTCGAGGAACTCCACGACGCCGGCACCCGCCTGGCGCTGCTCTCGAATGCGGGCTTCGACTTCGGCGACCCGTACCGGTACTCGCCGATGGGCTCGTTGTTCGAGACCGTCGTGGTGAGTGCGGAGGAGCACGTGCTCAAGCCGGATGCGTCCATCTACCGCGACACGTGTGACCGCCTCGGGATCGAGCCCGCGGCGATGGTGTTCGTCGACAACCGGGCGGAGAACGCGGCCGGGGCGGACGCGATCGGCGCGGTCGGTGTGCACTTCACCTCGGTGACCGCGCTGCGGTCGGCGCTCGAGGCGCTCGCCGGACCTGCCGCCTGACGGCGCAGCGCGGCCGGACGGGAGGCCCGGCGCACGTCCGACACGGCTCCTCGGCTCTTCCGAGCGCACGCCCGGTACGATGCCCTCATTGTGGACGACCCTCCTAGTTGCGCTGACCATCACATGCCCGCCGCTCACACAGTGAGCTGCCCGACTCCGAGGTGCGCCTCGTGAGCCCCGTCGACATCGTCATGCTCGTCGGCGGCATCCTGCTGACGCTCGGCACCGGCGTCTTCGTGGCGTCCGAGTTCTCGCTCGTCAACCTCGACCGTGCCGACGTGGAAGCCCGCCGCGACCGCGGTGAGTCCGGCCTGAGCCCCGTCATCGGTGCGCTGAAGGTCACCTCGACGCACCTGTCGAGTGCCCAGCTCGGCATCACCCTCACGACGCTGCTCACCGGGTACCTGCTCGAACCGTCCATCGCGAAGCTGCTCGAGGCACCGTTCCTCGCCATGGACCTGCCCGAGGCCGTCGTCGAGACCGTGGGGTCGATCGTCGCCCTCGTCATCGCGACCCTGCTGTCGATGATCCTCGGCGAGCTCGTGCCGAAGAACTTCGCCCTCGCGCTGCCCCTGCAGACCGCGAAGCTCGTCGTGCCGCTGCAGGTGGGGTTCACGACGGTCTTCAAGCCCGCGGTCGCCGTGCTGAACGGCACCGCGAACGCCGTGCTCCGATCGATCGGCATCGAGCCGCAGGAAGAACTGTCCGGTGCCCGGAGCGCCGAGGAACTCACGTCGCTGCTGCGTCGCTCGGCGTCGGAGGGGTCCCTCGAGCAGGACACCGCCACGCTCCTGGAGCGGACGCTGGCGTTCTCCGAACTCAACGCCAGCGACGTCATGACGCCCCGGCCGCGGCTGTCGACCATCCGCGTGTCCGACAGCGCGGACGCGGTCATCGCCCTCGCACGCCGGACCGGCTTCAGCCGCTTCCCGGTCATCGAGGAGGACGCGGACGACGTCGTCGGGCTCGTGCACGTCAAGCAGGCCGTCTCGGTCCCGCGCGAGAAGCGCGCCGAGGTCCCGGTCGGCGCACTCATGACCGACGCCGAGCGGGTCCCCGAGACCATGCCCGGCGACACGCTGCTCACCGAGGTCCGTGGCCGCGGCTACCAGATGGTCATCGTCGTCGACGAGTACGGCGGGACGGCCGGTGTCGTCACCCTCGAGGACCTGATCGAGGAGATCGTCGGCGAGGTGTCGGACGAGCACGACCGCGCCCGCATCGACGTCGTGCGCAGCCGCGGTTGGCTCACCTTCCCGGGCCTGCTCCGTCCGGACGAGCTCGAGGACCGCGCGAGCGTCACCGTGCCCGAGGACGGTCCGTACGAGACCGTCGGCGGGTTCCTCATGCAGGAGCTCGGACGCCTGCCCGTGGTGGGCGACGAGGTCACGATCGACTCCGGCGTGTTCCGGGTCGAGCGCCTCGACGGTCGTCGCATCGACCGCATCCGCTACACACCGAACCCGGTCGACTCCCCCGCCGGGAGCACCGCCACCCCGACGGCGACCCGCCCCGGGACGACGAGCCCCCGGACGACGAGCCCACGGACGACGAGCACGACGACGAGCACCGCGGAGGCCGACCGATGAGTTCCGACTGGTGGGGCATCTTCTGGCTCTTCGTGCTGCTCGGGGGCAACGCGTTCTTCGTCGCCGCCGAGTTCGCCGTCATCTCCGCACGCCGCTCGCAGATCGAACCGCGGGCCGAGCAGGGCTCCCGGGCCGCGCAGATGACCCTGTGGGCGATGGAGCACGCGACCCGCATGCTCGCGACGACCCAGCTCGGCATCACGGTCTGCTCGCTGCTCATCCTGAACGTCTCCGAGCCGGCGATCCACCACCTGCTCGAGGTCCCGCTGCACCTGACCGGGTGGAGCGCCGAGGTGATCGGCATCGTGGCGTTCGTGTTCACGCTGCTGCTCGTGTCGTTCCTGCACGTCGTGTTCGGCGAGATGGTCCCGAAGAACATCTCGTTCTCGATGCCGGACCGGGCCGCGCTCATGCTCGTCCCGACGCTCTGGTACATCGGCCACGGCCTGCACTGGGTCGTCGTCGGCCTGAACGAGGTCGCGAACGGCGTCCTGCGGCTGTTCAAGGTCGAGCCGAAGGACGAGGCGGTCAGCGCATTCACGGTCGACGAGGTGCAGACGATCGTCGAGCAGTCCCGACGCGAGGGCACCCTCGCTGACGACTCCGGCACGCTCCGGATGGCGTTCGAGTTCACCGAGAAGAAGGTCAAGGACGTCGCCGTGCCGATGTCCGGGCTCGTCACGCTGCACGAGGACGCCACCCCGGCCGACGTCGAGCGGATGGTGTCGCAGCGCGGGTTCTCGCGGTACGTGCTCGTCGACGACGCCGGCGACCCGACCGGGTACGTGCACGTCAAGGACGTCATCGACCTGCGTCCGGACGAGTTCGACGACCCCGTGCCGCCGAAGCGCATCCGCCAGCTCATCTCGCTCTACACCGAGATGGACCTCGAGGACGCACTCGCGACGATGCGCGGGGCCGGGCGACACGTGGCCCGGGCGTTCGACGCCGAAGGCCGGACGACCGGTGTGCTCTTCCTCGAGGACATCCTCGAGGAGCTCATCGGCACGGTCGAGGACGCGACCCGACGCCGCTGACGCGGGTTCGCTGACGCGGCCCAGGACGGACGGGAGGCCCGGTACCAGCTGGTACCGGGCCTCCCGTCCGTCGCGCTACGAGCTGACGGGCAGGGGCTTGCCCTCCTCGTACCCGGCGGCCGACTGGATGCCGACGAGCGCGCGCTCCGAGAACTCGGCCAGGGTCGTCGCGCCGGCGTACGTGGCGGAGCTACGGAGGCCCGTCGTGATCATGTCGAGCAGGTCCTCGACGCTCGGGCGCTCCGGGTCGAGGTAGATGGTCGACGACGAGATGCCCTCGGCGAAGAGCGCCTTGCGGGCACGCTCGTACGGGTCGAGGCGCTCGAAGCGCTCGCGCACGGCCTTCGCGGACGCCATCCCCCAGCTCTCCTTGTACGCGCGGCCCGAGGCGTCGCGGCGGAGCACGCCCGGTGCCTCGAGCGTGCCCGCGAACCACGAGCCGATCATCACGGCCGAGGCGCCGGCGGCGAGCGCGAGGGCGACGTCCCGCGGGTACCGGACCCCGCCGTCGGCCCAGACGTGCGCGCCGAGCGACCGGGCCGCCGCGGCGGTCTCGAGCACGGCGGAGAACTGCGGCCGCCCGACGGCGGTCATCATGCGGGTCGTGCACATGGCGCCCGGGCCGACCCCGACCTTGATGATCGAGGCACCCGCGGCGACGAGGTGCGCGACGGCGTCGGCGGTGACGACGTTCCCCGCGACGAGCGGGATGCCGAGCCGCAGGGCCGAGACGGCGCGGAGGGCGCGGAGCATGCCCTCCTGGTGGCCGTGCGCGGTGTCGAGGACGAGCACGTCGACGCCCGCTTCGGCCAGTGCGGCGGCCTTGGCGGCGACGTCGCCGTTGATGCCGACCGCGGCGGCCACGCGGAGTCGTCCGGAGGCGTCGACCGCCGGTCGGTAGATGTCGGAGCGGATGGCGCTCGTCGGGCTCGTCGTGCCGACCACCTTGCCGTGCCGCATCACCGGGGCGAAGTCGACACCGGCCGCGGTCAGCACGTCGTACACGTGCCGGGGCGTGCCCGCGTCCTCGGCGTCGATCGCGACCGTCGCGCCGTGCAGCAGGTCGCCGAGGACCGCGTCCGCGCCGGCGGTGGCGAGCCGCGTCGCGGGCACGCAGCCGAGGTACTCCCCCGCCGGGTCGCGCACCACGATGCCGCGGCCCTCGACCGGCAGGAGCTGCTCGAGTGCCTCGGCCACGGTCGCGTCGGCGCCGAGCTCGAGTGCGGAGTCGTACGCGACCGGCTGCGCCTTCACCCAGCGGATCGCCTCGGCGAGGTCCTGCAGGTGCATGTCCTGCGGCAGCACACCGAGTCCGCCACGCCGGGCGAGCGTCGCGGCGAGGCGCGGGCCGGTGACCGAGTTCATGTTCGCGCTGACGACCGGGATCGTCGCGCCGGTGCCGTCGCCCGTCGCGAGGTCCACGTCGAAGCGGCTCGTCACGCTCGACCGGCTCGGGACGAGGAAGACGTCGGAGTAGGTCAGGTCGTGGGTCGGCCGCGTCTCGTAGAACCTCATGGGGACGATCGTACGGCGGGCGGCGGAGGCCCGGCCGGGAGCCCGCCGGGAGGCCCGACTCGCCCGCCGTCTCCCACCTCGCGGCCACGGGAGAGCGGCTAGGGTTGACGGCGTGCGGGACAGGGTTGCCCCGCACGACACACACGAGCATCAATCGACGGAGAGTGGGCGATCGGCTGTGTCGAGCCATCTGACCGGAACGGACGAGACCGCGGGCGAATTCGGCGCGAACGAGTGGCTGGTGGACGAGCTCTACGAGCAGTTCGTCGTGGACAAGAGCAGCGTCGACGAGTCCTGGTGGCCCGTCCTCGAGAGCTACCACCGGACGCAGGCAGCCACGACCGACACCGCCGCCCCGGCCGACGCCGCCCCGAGCACCCCGGCGGACGCCGACTCGAGCACGCCCGCCCCGGCGCAGACGACCGCCGCGCAGGACGCCCCCGCGGGTCAGCCCGCCGCCGTCTCCGGTCCCTCCTCGACGCAGCAGCCCGCGACGGGAGAGACGAAGACCCCGCTCCAAGCCCGCACCACCTCGCGCCAGCCGTCCCCACAGCCGATCCCCGCCGAGGCGAACGACGCGGCCGACGACCACGAGGAGACGCACGAGGACGTCGCGACCCCGCTGCGCGGCATGGCGAAGACCCTCGCGTCGAACATGGACGCGTCGCTCACCGTCCCGACCGCGACCAGCGTCCGGACCATCCCGGCGAAGCTGATGATCGACAACCGGATCGTCATCAACAACCACCTGCGGCGTGCCCGCGGGGGCAAGATCTCCTTCACGCACCTGATCGGCTGGGCGATGGTGCAGACGCTGAAGGAGTTCCCGAGCCAGAACGTCTCCTACGAGGAGCGCGACGGCAAGCCCTTCCTCGTCACGCCGGCACACGTCAACCTCGGCATCGCGATCGACGTGCCGAAGAAGGACGGCACGCGCTCCCTGCTCGTCCCGAGCATCAAACGCGCCGAAGCCCTGACGTTCGGCCAGTTCCTCTCGGTGTACGAGGACATCGTCAAGCGCGCCCGGGACAACAAGCTCACCCCGGCGGACTTCCAGGGCACGACGATCTCCCTGACGAACCCCGGCGGCATCGGCACCGCGCACTCCGTCCCCCGGCTGACGAAGGGCCAGGGCTGCATCGTCGGCGCCGGCGCCCTCGAGTACCCGGCGCAGTTCCAGGGCTCCGCACCGAAGACGCTCATCGAGCTCGGCGTCGGGAAGACCATCACGCTGACGAGCACCTACGACCACCGCGTCATCCAGGGTGCCGGATCGGGCGAGTTCCTCAAGAAGGTGCACGAGCGGCTCATCGGCCAGCACGGCTTCTACGACGACATCTTCGCCGCGCTCCGGATCCCCTACAAGCCGATCCAGTGGGCGAACGACATCAACGTCGACCTGGCGCACCGGGTGAACAAGACCGCGCGCGTGCAGGAGCTCATCAACAGCTACCGCGTCCGCGGCCACCTGATGGCGGACATCGACCCGCTCGAGTACCGGCAGCGCACGCACCCCGACCTCGAGATCGAGAGCCACGGGCTGACGTTCTGGGACCTCGACCGCGAGTTCGTCACGGGCGGGCTCGCCGGCACGACGACCGCTCCCCTGCGCGACGTCCTCGGGATCCTCCGCGACGCCTACTGCCGCACGGTCGGCATCGAGTACATGCACATCCAGGACCCGGAGCAGCGTCGCTGGGTGCAGGAGCGCATCGAGGTCCCCTACTCGAAGCCGTCGAAGGAGGAGCAGCTCCGCGTCCTCGGCAAGCTCAACGAGGCCGAGGCCTTCGAGACCTTCCTGCAGACGAAGTACGTCGGCCAGAAGCGGTTCTCGCTCGAGGGCGGCGAGTCGACCATCGCGTTCCTCGACACGCTCATCCAGCACGCCGCCGTGGACGGCCTCGACGAGGTCGCGATCGGCATGGCGCACCGCGGACGCCTCAACGTGCTGACGAACATCGCCGGCAAGACCTACGGCCAGATCTTCCGCGAGTTCGAGGGCACCCAGCTCCCGGGCACGGTCTCCGGTCAGGGTTCCGGCGACGTCAAGTACCACGTCGGCACCGAGGGCGTGTTCCGCGCGTCCGACGGGTCCCGGATCCCGGTGACGATCGCCGCGAACCCGTCCCACCTCGAGGCCGTCGACGGCGTGCTCGAGGGCATCGTCCGTGCCAAGCAGGACCGGAAGCCCGCCGGCACGTTCGGCACGCTCCCCGTGCTCGTGCACGGCGACGCGGCGATGGCGGGTCAGGGCGTGGTCGTCGAGACCCTGCAGATGTCGCAGCTGCGCGGCTACCGCACCGGTGGCACCGTGCACCTCGTCATCAACAACCAGGTCGGCTTCACGACGCCACCCGAGTCGGCACGCACCTCGGTGTACTCGACCGACGTCGCGAAGACCATCCAGGCCCCGGTCTTCCACGTGAACGGCGACGACCCGGAGGCCGTGGCCCGGGTGGCGGACCTGGCGTACGCGTACCGCGAGGAGTTCCACCGCGACGTCGTCATCGACCTCGTCTGCTACCGCCGGCGCGGCCACAACGAGGGCGACGACCCCTCGATGACGCAGCCGCTCATGTACAACCTCATCGAGGCGAAGCGCTCCGTCCGCACGCTGTACACCGAGGCCCTCGTCGGCCGCGGCGACATCACGCAGCAGGAGTACGACGACGCGCACCGCGACTTCCAGGACCGCCTGGAGCGCGCCTTCGCCGAGACGCACGAGGCACAGACCGGATCGGCACCGACGTCCGGCGTCGAGGACTCCGGTGCCGTGAACGGCCTCGAGCGTCCGACCGCGCAGCGCGACGACTCCGAGATCGAGGTGCACGACACCGCGGTCTCCCAGGAGCTCGTCGAGCTCATCGGTGACGCGCACGGCAACCCGCCGTCGGGCTTCTCGATCCACCCGAAGCTGCAGCAGCTCCTCACGAAGCGCCGGGAGATGACCCGTTCGGGCGGCATCGACTGGGCGATGGCCGAGCTCATGGCGATCGGGTCGGTCCTGACCGAAGGCAAGCCGGTGCGACTCGCCGGTCAGGACGCCCGTCGTGGGACGTTCGTCCAGCGGCAGGCGGTCTTCCACGACCGGACCAACGGTCAGGAGTGGCTGCCGCTCGCGAACCTCACCGAGGACCAGGCGCGCTTCTTCATCTACGACTCGCTCCTCAGCGAGTACGCGGCGATGGCCTTCGAGTACGGGTACTCGGTCGAGCGTCCCGAGGCCCTGGTGCTCTGGGAGGCACAGTTCGGCGACTTCGCGAACGGTGCCCAGACCGTGATCGACGAGTTCATCTCGTCCGCCGAGCAGAAGTGGGGCCAGCGCTCCGGCCTGGTGCTCCTGCTCCCGCACGGCTACGAGGGCCAGGGACCGGACCACTCGTCCGGCCGGATCGAGCGCTACCTGCAGCTCTGCGCCCAGGACAACATGGTCGTGGCCCGGCCGTCGACGCCCGCGTCGTACTTCCACCTGCTCCGTCGGCAGGCGTGGGCGAAGCCGCAGAAGCCGCTCGTCGTCTTCTCCCCCAAGGCGATGCTCCGTCTCCGCCAGGCGACGAGCGCGGTGGCGGACTTCACCTCCGGCACCTTCCAGGAGGTCCTGGACGACGACCGCCTGCAGGCGAGCGGCGTCGACCGCGGGTCGGTTCGCCGGGTCGTCCTGCACTCGGGCAAGATCCACCACGACCTGCGCACCGAGGCGGAGAAGCGGGGCATCACCGACGTGGCGCTCGTCCGGCTGGAGCAGCTCGCCCCGCTCCCGCTCGACCGCATCCTCGAGGTCCTCGCCGGCTACCCCGATGCCGAGGTCGTGTTCGCCCAGGAGGAGCCGGAGAACCAGGGCGCCTGGCCGTTCGTCTGCATGAACCTGTCCCCGCACCTGGACGGCCGACCGCTGTCGGTCGCGGCGCGGTTCGCGAGCGCGGCCCCGGCGACCGGGTCGTCGAAGCGATCCGCCGCCGAGGCCGCCGAGGTCATCGACCGCGCGTTGAGCGCTTGAGCGCGCCGGACTGAGCGGAGGACCGGAAGCGCCTCGTCCTGGATCCGACAGGGTCCAGCACGGGGCGCTTCCGGCTTGCGCGAGGGACCAGCACAGCTCACACGAGCCGGGTGTAGCGCACGCCCGCCTCGTGGTAGCCGCGGCGCTGGTAGAAGCGGTGCGCGCTGTCGGTCGCCGCGGCGCTCACGGCGCTGAGCTGACGCGCACCCTGCTCGACGGCCCACGTCTCGAAGGTGCCGAGGAGCGCGGAACCGGTGCCGTGCCTCCTGGCCGACGGGTCGACGACGAGCAGGAGCAACTGCGCGGTCGGAGCGTCGCTCGCGTAGGTCCAGGTGAGCTGCGCACCGGCGACCGCGACGGGTCGATCGTCGTCCCCGCGGACCACCCAGGTGCGGTGACCGGCCTCGGCGGTGAGCCGGTCGAGGCGATCCCGCATCGCGGACTCGTCGACCACGTGACCGAGCAGACGGACGAGCGCGGCGACGTCGGAGACGTCGTCATCGCTCCAGGTGGCGATCGACTCGACGGAGGGGGCCATGGCGCGACCCTATCGGATCGGCGGCTTGTGCATCCTCCTTTCGGACGTTAGTATTTCACATGCTTGCACATCGGTACGTTCGACACCCTCTCGGAGGAACCCCATGCACCTCTCTGCCCAGCACAGTCGCCTCGCCGCCTGGATCGCCGTCCCGCTCGCGGTGGTCCTCAGCGGCACCGTCATCGGCACCGCCTCGTACGCGGCGTTCTCGGACTCGACCGAGAACGCCGGGAACACGTGGGCCAGCGGCAAGGTGGAGCTGACCGACGACGACGCGGGCGTGGCGCTCTTCGACGCCACCGGCATCGCCCCGGGGCAGTCCGAGACGAAGTGCCTCACCGTCACGTCGGCCAGCACCGTCGACAGCACCGTCACGATGTACGTGAAGGACTCCTCGACGGCCTCGCCGCTCTCCGACCAGCTGCAGATGACCGTGTCGACCGCGGCGGCAGGCACCGACTGCGCCGCGACCTCGTTCACGCCGGACTTCTCCGGCTCGCTGTCGCAGCTGATGCAGAAGACCGACCACGGTGCGGGCATCGGCGGCTGGGACACCGGCACGACGACCAGCAGCCACGTCGTGAAGATCGGCTGGGAGCTCCCGACGACCGCCGACAACACGGCGCAGGACGCCACCGCCGCGACGACGTTCGTCTGGGAAGCCGTCAGCAAGTGACCCGCCTGGTCGCCGCTCGGTCCGGCGACCACGACACCCGGCCCCGCGCGACGCACACGCGCGGGGCCGGACCACGAGAACCCGGAGGACGACCATGACTGCACCCCGTTGCCCCGGGGACCGGCTCCCGGTCCTCGTCGCCGTCCTCGCCCGCACGGCCCTCTGGACCGCTCTGCTCCTCGTCCTGTGGCCGGTCGTCGCCTCGGTCCTCGGCGCCGAGGTCACGACCGTGATGAGCGACTCGATGGCACCGGCGATCCGGTCCGGCGACGTCGTCGCGACCGTCCCCACGAGCGCCGAGCACATCACCCCCGGACGGGTCCTGCTGGTGGACGACCCGGACCGGCCGGACCGGCTCCGGTTGCACCGACTGCACCGGGTCGAGGCCGACGGCCTCCGGCTCCGAGGCGACGCCAACCCCGATGCGGACACGAGCCTGGTCGCACCCGCGGCGGTGCACGGCATCGGTGTCCTCCGCTTCCCGTTCTCCGGGCTGCCCGTGGTGTGGTCACGCTCGGGCGACTGGCTGACGATCGTGACCGTCGCACTGGCCGTCGTCGCACTCGTCCGCGTGGCGGGACTCGACCGTGCGGTCCGCAGCGGCATCCCCTGCGCACGGTGCGGCACCCCGCGCAGCATGACGGTCCCGCTCGGTGGGCACGACCGTCGCGGCGGTGCTCGCGTCCTGCTCCCGACCGCGACCGTGCTGATCGGCCTCGCGCTCGCCGGCTCGACACTCGCAGGGGCCGTCTTCAGCGGCGTGACCTCCGGGACGGGGTCGTTCGGCACCGCCGCGTTCGACTGCTTCAGGCAGCATCCGGACGACGACGCCGTCCTGGCCTGGGACTTCGACGAACCACGTGGCGACGTGGTCGACCGCTCCGGGCACGGCAACACCGGGACCATGTCCGACGGTGCCGGCCGTGTCGATGCCTCCTGCGCCGACGGTCCCAGGCTCGTGCTCGCCGGCGAGTCATCGCGCCTCGTCAGCACGACCTCCGGAACGCCACCGACGACCTTCTCGGTCGAGGTGTGGTTCCGTACCGACACCGCTCGCGGCCACGTCCTCGGCTTCGGGTCGGACCGGACGAGCGTCTCCAGCATCAAGTCACGCCTGGTCTACCTCGACGGCAAGGGTCTCGTGCACGTCGGCGTGCAGGGCGCCGGCAACGGCTTCCGCTTCCAGGTGGCCAGCAAGGAAGCGGTGCACGACGACACGTGGCACCACGTGGTCGGCACCTTCACACCGGGCCGCCTCGAACTCTGGCTGGACGGCATCGCGCAGAGCAGCAGGTCCGACCTCCGGAACCCCGAGACCACGCCCGGCTACTGGCGGGTGGGCAGGCAGTCCCTCGACCCGTGGGCGGGCGCCACCTACCCGTACGACTTCGCGGGCGAGGTCGACCACGTGCGGGTGTACGAGCGGGTGCTCAGCGCGGACGAGATCCGCGCCCACGCCGCCGCCGGGCGCTGAGCCGACCGGCGAGCAGTGGACGAGGAGCGTGCGGGGCCAGCATCGTGCCGCGGTCAGTGCGTGGACTGCACCGCGCGGAGTCGGGCGAGCACCTCGCCGCGGAGCTGCTCGGGAGCGGTCTCCTGGCAGGCCCGCTTGACGGTCTCCATGAGCACCACGCCGACCCGGTGCTCCGTGAGGCAGTCCTCGCAGCCGTCCATGTGCTCGCGGATGTCCGCGGCGTCCTCGTGGCGGAGCTCGTCGTGGAGGAACTCCTCGAGTTCCGCCTTCGCCTTCGAGCAGTCGCACCCGCTCATCATGCGTCCTTCCGGGTCGTGCGGGGACCGGCCGTCGTGGCCGCCCGCGTGCCTGCACCTCGGCCTCGTCCGCGCATCGTCGCCGTCGACGCTGCGTCGGGGACGACACCGGTCTCGCGTGCGTGGTCCGCCAACAGCCCGCGGAGGAGCCGGCGTCCACGGTGGAGACGGCTCATGACCGTCCCCACGGGGGTCTTCATGATGTCGGCGATCTCCTGGTACGAGAACCCTTCGACATCGGCGAAGTAGACGGCCATCCGGAAGTCCTCCGGGATGGCCTGCAGCGCGTCCTTCACGGCGGAGGACGGCAGGTGGTCGATGGCGTCGGCCTCCGCGGAACGCGCCGAGATCGACTGCGTCACGCTCTCCGCGCCGCCGAGCTGCCAGTCCTCGAGCTCGTCGATGGTCCCCTGGTAGGGGTTCCGCTGGTTCTTGCGGTACGTGTTGATGAACGTGTTCGTCAGGATCCGGTAGAGCCACGCCTTGAGGTTCGTGCCCTGCCGGAACTGCCGGAACGCGGCGAAGGCCTTGACGAACGTCTCCTGCACGAGGTCGGACGCATCGGCCGGGTTCCGCGTCATCCGCATCGCCGCGCCGTAGAGCTGGTCCATGAACGGCAACGCTTGGTCCTCGAACAGTCGGCGCAGCTCGTGCTCGGAGACGGTCGTGGCGTCGACCGCCTCGACCTCGGCAGCAGGCGCGGCCGAGCCGTCCTCGGACGCCGACAGCGCTTCGTCCTCGTCTTCGACAGCGTCGAGCTGCGCCTCGGTCTCCTCGACCAGGTCGTCCGGTGCGTGCTGCGGTTCGTCGGTCGTCATCGCCCGCCAGTCTAGGCGGACGAGCATGTCCGGGCCCTGCGGCTCGGTCAGCGTCGTGGCGACCGACGGCAGCTCCGCGGCGGCCGGTCGTGACGGTGCGAGTGCGATCACCGTGCTCCTCCCGATGGGTTCAGTAGTGTTGTGAACCGATGGCAGCCACGACGCATTCCCGCCCCTGGACCGCCCCCGTCGCGCCGGGTCCCCTCGCCGGGGACGTCGCCCTCCCCGGGTCGAAGTCCCTGACGAACCGCGAGCTCGTCCTCGCCGCGCTCGCGGACGGCCCGTCCGTGATCCGGCTGCCCCTGCACTCGCGCGACTCCGCGCTCATGACGACCGCACTCCGGCAGCTCGGCGTCGTCATCGAGGAGCTCGAGCCGGCCGCGGGCGAGCCGGGGAACCCCTACGGTCCCGACCTCCGCGTCACGCCCGCCCCCATGCGCGGCGGTGTCCGCGTCGACTGCGGCCTCGCGGGCACGGTGATGCGCTTCCTGCCGCCCCTCGCCGCGCTGGCAGAGGGACCGGTCACGATCGACGGCGACCCCTACGCCCGCAAGCGACCGATGGCTGCGATCATCCGCGCGCTCGTCGACCTCGGCGTGGACGTCACCGACGACGGCGCCGGCGCGATGCCCTTCACCTTCGTCGGCAGCGGTTCGGTCCGGGGCGGGACGCTCGACATCGACGCCTCGGCGTCGTCCCAGTTCGTCTCCGGCCTGCTGCTCTCGGCACCCCGTTTCGACGAGGGCCTGCACCTCCGGCACGTCGGCGAACGACTGCCGAGCATGCCGCACATCGCGATGACGGTCGACGTCCTCCGCGCCCGCGGCGTCCGCGTCGACGAGCCGAGCGTCGGCGAGTGGGTCGTGCACCCCGGGCCGATCGGCGCCCGGGACGTGACGATCGAGCCCGACCTCTCGAACGCGGCGCCGTTCGCGGTCGCCGCGCTCGTCGCCGGTGGGACGGTCCGGATCCGGACCTGGCCGACCGAGACGACGCAGGTCGGCGCCGACCTCGAGACGCTCCTGCCGCTGTGGGGCGCGAGCGTGACGCGGGACGGTGCGGACCTGGTCTTCGACGGCGGGGTCGGGGTCCGTGGTGGGGCCTCCCTGCCGGGTGTCGATCTGGACCTGACGCGCGGCGGTGAACTCGCCCCGGCGCTCGTCGCGCTGGCGGCCCTGGCCGACGGGCCGAGCGAGGTCTCGGGCATCGGGCACCTCCGCGGGCACGAGACGGACCGGCTCGCCGCGCTCGCGGCGGACCTCACCGGCCTGGGAGGCGCGGTGACCGAACGCGAGGAGGGCCTCCGCATCGAGCCGGCGCGGCTCGCCGGCGGCGAGTGGGGCGCGTACGACGACCACCGGATGGCCACCGCGGGAGCCGTCGTCGGTCTGGTCACGGCGGGGGTGGCGGTCGACGACATCGGCTCCACCGCGAAGACGCTGCCGCAGTTCCCGGAGCTGTGGGCCGACCTGGTCGCCACGGCCGACCGGGACGTCGCCGGCGCACCAGGCGCGGCCGACACAGCAGAGGGGACGCCGGCATGAGCTGGTGGGACGACACGGACGGCGCGGACGAGGACGAGCCCTACGGCCAGTACGACGAGTCGAGCGTGCGGGTCCGACCGAACCCGAAGGGCAACCGGCCGCGGACGAAGACCCGGCCGACGTACGAGGACGCGCCGTCGGGATGGGTGATGAACGTCGACCGCGGGCGCTTCGGCGTGCTCGTCACCGACACCGACGGTGAG
Source organism: Curtobacterium sp. MCBD17_032 (assembly GCF_003234855.1). Classification (GTDB taxonomy): domain Bacteria; phylum Actinomycetota; class Actinomycetes; order Actinomycetales; family Microbacteriaceae; genus Curtobacterium. The sequence continues at coordinate 19,064 of NZ_QKTO01000012.1, read as the reverse complement.
CGGGCCGTCACCGCGACGAAGGCCCGTGAGCTGGGCCGCAAGTCGGTCGTCACGGGCGACCACGTCTCCCTCACCGGCGACGTGTCCGGCAGCGAGGGCTCGTTGGCCCGCATCGTCCGGGTCGCCGAGCGGACGACCCTGCTCCGACGGAGCGCCGACGACTCGGACGAGGTCGAACGCGTCATCGTCGCGAACGCCGACCAGATGCTCATCGTCGTCGCCGCTGCGGACCCGGAGCCCCGGACCCGACTCATCGACCGGTACCTGGTGGCGGCGTTCGACGCCGGTCTCGACCCGATCCTCTGCATCACGAAGACGGACCTCGCCGACCCGACGTCGTTCCTGGCACACTTCGCCTGCCTGGACCTGCGGATCGTGACGAGCCGCGCCGACGACGTGCCGTTCGAGGCGCTGCACGAACTGCTGGACGGCAAGGTCACCGTCACCGTGGGTCACTCGGGTGTCGGGAAGTCGACGCTCGTGAACGCCCTGACCGGGTCGACGCGGGCGATCGGCGTCGTGAACTCCGTCACCGGTCGGGGGCGGCACACGTCGTCGTCCTCGATCGCGCTGCGGGTGCGGGACGGCGGTTGGATCATCGACACTCCCGGCGTCCGGTCGTTCGGCCTCGGGCACGTGCAGCCGGAGAACGTGTTCCGGGCGTTCGCCTCGCACGCGATCACCGTGCAGGACTCCCCCGACGGCATCCCGCTCGACCAGGCGCACGACTGGGAGATCGTCGACCGGGTGCAGAACGGCGAACTCGGGACGACCGGCGTCGAGCGGCTCGACTCGTTCCGGGCACTGCTGACGGGCATGGGCGCGGAGGACCCCGGCTCGGCGTGACCCGGTCGTGCCGGGTCCGTCGTCCCGCCGCTACGCTCGGGATCGTGGACCTCAGCGCCGACCTGGACTTCGCCCGTTCCCTCGCCGACACCGCCGACGCGATCAGCCTCGACCGCTTCCGCGCAGCCGACCTGCACGTCACGGAGAAGGCCGACCACACCGCGGTGACGGACGCCGACCAGGCCGTCGAGCGGGCGCTGCGCGACCGGCTCGCCACCGAACGTCCCGACGACGCGTTCCTCGGCGAGGAGACCACGGCGGACAGCGGCGCCGAGGCCGTCAGCACCGGACACCGCCAATGGGTGGTCGACCCGATCGACGGCACCGCGAACTACCTGCGCGGCGTGCCGGTGTGGGCGACGCTCATCGCACTCGCGGTCGACGGCCGCCCCGTCCTCGGCGTGGTGAGCGCCCCGGCCCTCGGCAAGCGCTGGTGGGCGGCGGAGGGCCTCGGCGCGCACTCGTTCGAGGGGCCGCTGCGGGTCTCGGGCGTCAGCGCCCTCGAGGACGCCAGCATCAGCTACAACTCGCTGCAGCAGTGGGACGACGACGACCGGCTCGACGCGCTCGTCGCGTTGTCCCGGACGGTCTGGCGCACCCGGGCCTACGGCGACATGTGGTCGTACATGATGGTCGCCGAGGGCGTGCTCGACGTCGCGGGCGAGCCGGACCTCAAGCCGTGGGACATCGCTGCCCTCGTGCCCATCGTGGAGGAGGCCGGTGGCCGCCTGACCTCCCTCGACGGCGACCCGGGCCCGTGGCACGGCAGCGCGCTCGCCTCGAACGGCCTGGTCCACGACGCCGTCGTCGGGGTCGTCCGAAGGGTCTGACCGACGGCCCCGCTCCGGGCTGGCCCCCGTACTGGGGGTACGTCGATCGGCGCTCGACACTGACGGTTCCACCAGCGCGTCCGATGCTGGGTTACCGTTCTCGTGACGGCAGGTCGATACTCGCCGGGATCCCTGGTCCCGGCCCGGACAGGCCCTCCGTCGTCTCGTCCGACTGCCCTAACCCGAGGGGTGACCACGACGATGGATACATCGTTCCCGAGCGGAACCGAGCCCACCCAGGCCCGTCATCCGCGATCCGTCCACACATCGACCCTGTCAGCGCAACGGGCCACCCACCCGATCAGCGCCGGCACCTCCCACCGTAGGGCCACCCACCCCGCCGCGGGATCCCTCGTCGTCGGCTCCGCTGTCGACACGTCCTGCTCCCCCGTCCCTGGCGCCGGAGGCCGGTGAGTCCCCATGGAACTCACCGGTCGACGCACTGAGGTCGACCGGATCACGACCCTCGCCGTACTCCCCCGGGAGTCAGCGCTGGTCGTCGTCGGCGACCCCGGCTCCGGACGCACGAGCGTCCTCGACGCGGCCAGCGGCCGCGTCCCCGTTCCCGTCATCCGCATCGGGGTCAACGGGACCGAGTCCCGTTGGCCGCTCAGCGGCGTGACGACCCTCTTCGGCGCGCTCGACGACCCCCGGGCCGCCGCGCACGTGACACGGATCCTCGCCACCGTCCGGGACGCCGACCCGTCCCGGGCGATCGTGGTGGCGCACGAGCTCCTCGCCACGCTGCGCACCCTGCAGCTCCCCCCGACGCTCGTCCTCATCGACGACCTCGACCGGATGGACGCGGCGAGCCAGACGCTCATCGCCTTCCTCGCCGGACGCCTGCCAGGCACGTCGTTGCGGATCGTCGCGACCGTGGCGAGCCTCCCGTCCGACGGTCCGCTGGCGGCCCTGCCGTCGATGCGCCTGGAGGCCCTGGCCGCGGACGAGGCGCTGCTGCTCGCCCGCAGCATGGCCGCCGACGACGCCAACGACGGGGTACTGGCGGTCGTCGCCGAGCAGACCGCCGGCAACCCCGGCGTGCTCCGCGAGCAGCTCGGCACGCTCCGCCGCGAACAGCTCCTCGGCTCCGAGCCGCTCGTGCTGCCGCTGCGCCCGACCGCCACCACGGCCCGGATCGCGGCCGCGGCCGTCGCCGGGGTCGCGGGCCGAGACCTCGAGGTCCTGACCCGTCTCGCCCTCGTACCCGTCACCCGGGCGGTCGGCCCGGAGTGGGACCGAGACGTCGTCGAGGACCTGGCGGCGCTCGGACTCGTCACGGTCCGTGGGCAGTCGGTCGCGGTCCGGTCGGCGCTCGTGCGGTCCTGGCTGCACTGGCAGATGCCCGCCCGTGACCGCCGTGCCGCACACGCCGGACTGGCGGTGTCCGCGGACACCGCCGACCCGCGCGCCGCGGCCTGGCACCGGAGCTTCACCGCCGACGAGCCGGACGCCGTCGCGCTGCTGCAGGCGGCGCGCGAGTACGCGATCGACGGTGAACCCGGAGCCGCGGTCACCCTCACCGAGCGTGCCCTGCACGTCGGGACGCACTCGGAGTCGGAGCACGCGGCGCTCCTGGCCGTCGCGGAGGTGCTGCTCACGCGCCGTCTCCTCGGCTACGCGGCGCGGTACCTCGCGGCGATCGAACCGTTCGCGTCCCGCGTCGACGACGTCCGCCGCCTCCGGTTGCACTACTCCGTGCAGTACCTGAACGGCGAGGCGGTCGAGGCCGACGAACTCATCGTCCCGGCGGAGGCCGGCGACCGCGACGAGGCCCTGGCCGTGACGGGCCTGGTGGCCATGGTCGCCAGCTTCCGGGCCGAGGCCTGGGAGCTCGACCACGCCCGAGCGCTCCTCGAGCGAGCGGAACCGTACGAGCGGGACCTCCCCGCTGCCACCGCGCAGATCCTCGACGCCGCCCGGACGATGGTGGCGGCGGTCGCCGGGTGCCTGCCGGCGGACCGCGACCTGCACGACGGCCTGGCGGCCCCGAGCCTCCTCGCGCTGTCCGAGCCGGCGCTGCTCATGCTCGCGCACGCCCTGAGCCTGTCCGACCGGCACGGCAGCGCCCGCCGCCTGTTCGCCCTGGTCCTCACCCGTTCCACCCAGACCGCACCGGTCTGGGTGGAGGCTGCGCGGTACCTCGCCGCGGAGAACGAGGTGCGGTCTGGCGACTTCCGGCTCGCGCTCCGGGCCATCGACGCCTGGGAGTCCGGCTCGAGCGTCGTCGAGCGCCTCCGGGAACCGTCGCGGGCGATCGCGATCGCCTGGCGTCACTTCCTCGAAGGGGACCCGGCCGCGGCCCTCGACGTCCTCGACCGGTGCCTCACGGTCCGCTCCACGAGCGGCCTGTGGGGTGCGACGGCGAAGCTGCACGCGTTCCGCGGCCGGGTCCTGCTGGCCGAGGACCGACCGGACGAGGCTGCCGCCGCGCTCGAGACCGCGGACGCGATCGGTCGGACCCTGCGGAACCCGACGGTCCTCCGTCACCTCGGCGACCTCGTCGAGACGTACGTGCGGCTCGGGCGGACCGAGGACGCACGCTCGGCGACCGCTCGGCTCGCTGCCGACCACCGGGCGCACCCGTCCCGCTGGGGCGCACTCGTGCTGGCGAGGAGCCTCGCGCTCGTCGCCGAGGAGGACACCAGGGACGCCGCCCGGCACCGGGCACTCGACCTGTTCGCGCCGACCGACTCCCAGTACGAGCGTGGCCGGACGCTGGCCGCGCTGGCCGCGACGAGCACGGGACCGGACCGGGCCCGACTCGGCGCGACCGCCGCGGCAGCCTTCGAGGCCGCGGGACTCCGCCGTCCGCTCGTCACGCCCCAGCGTGACGCCGCGATGCCCCCGGTCGGCGCCGCCTCCGTGAGCGGTGCCGCGGCCCGCGCAGCGCTGACCGGAGCGGCGCCGGTCGCAGCGGCACGCTCCGGGACGGCACCGTCACCGATGACGCCCCGGAGCGCCCCGGACGGCGCGTCGGTCCTCCCGCTCCTCACCGCGGAGGAACAGGCCGTGGTGCAGAAGGTGACGGAGGGCTACCGGAACCGTGAGATCGCCTCGTCGCTGTTCATGTCGCAGCGGACGGTCGAACTGCGCCTCACGCAGATCTACCGGAAGGTGGGCGCCCGGTCCCGCTCGCACCTGGTGGCGCTGCTGGGCTAGCGTCCGCTCCGACCCGGCTCTGGCCGCCCGAGGACCGCCGTCGTCCGCCCCCTCCTGATCCGTGGGCGGGCGACGGCCCCGGTTCCCAGAGAACCTCATCGCGTCCTCTGGGACGATGACGACTTGACCACGCTCCCCGCCTCCGCCGTGTCCGGCGCCCTGCTCGTCGGCGCCGTGCTCCCCCTCGTGCCGTTCCTCGGACGCATCGCGCGCCTCGCCGCGACGATCGTCCACGAAGTCGGCCACTGCGTCGTCGTCGTCCCCTTCGGCGGCCGCATCCGGCGCATCGACCTGCACGCCGACGGTTCGGGCGAGGCCTGGGTGTCCCTGGGTCGGGTGCCCGCGGTCGTGCGGTGGCTCGTCCGGGTGCTCAACCTCTTCGCCGGCTACAGCGCACCGCTCTGGGTCGGCGTGCTCCTCGTCACCGGCGCCGTCGTCGGCTCGCCCTGGCTGCCGGTCGTCGTGCTCGGCGTCGTCGGGCTCGTCGCGCTCGCCTTCGTCCGGAACTGGTTCGGTCTGCTCGTCGTCGTCGGGTTCGACGCCCTCGCCCTCTGGGTGGCACTGCGCCCCTCCGACCTCACCCTGCTCGTCGTCGCCGCCCTCGGAGCCGCGCTCCTCGTCGACGGGCTCCGGTCCCTGTTCCAGGTGCTGCGGTGGTTGTCGACCGGGGCGCGCGTGCAGACGGACTTCCACATCGCCGCCGCCGAGATGCGTCTGCCCGCCGTCGTCTGGTTCGTGCTGTTCCTCGGCGTCAACGCCACCGCGGTGTGGGCCGCCCGTGCGCCGCTGCTCGCCGTGTGGGACACGGTCGCGGTGAGCGTCCGGACGACGGTCGGGGCGTAGCGGACCCGACCCGGGCCGCCGGACGGGGTGTCGCGGACCCCGCTCGCACCGCCGGATGGCGTCGTGACCGCCGTAACGCGACGTCGTCTTCGCTCCCCCCGCTCCCGCGGCCTGCGAGAGTACCGCCCACAGCGGCAGCACGGAGGTGGACGCATGACGGACGAACGACCCGGTTTCGCGACCGAGCAGGTGCACGGCGGCTTCATGCCCGACACCGCCCACGGCGCACGCGTCCCCGCCATCCACATGTCGTCGGGCTTCCTGTTCGAGGACGCCGCCCAGGCACGCGACCGCTTCGCGGGCACCGACGACGGCTACACGTACACCCGGCTCGGCAACCCGACGAACGCGGACGTCGAGCGCCGCATCGCCCTCCTCGAACGCGGGACCGAGGCGATCCTGGTCGGCAGCGGTCAGGCGGCGGCCACGGTGGCCTTCCTCGGGCTCCTCGGCGCCGGCGACCACGTCGTCAGCGCGTCGAGCATCTACGAGGGCACCCGCGGACTGCTGCTGCAGAACCTCGGACGGCTCGGCATCGCGGTCGACTTCGTCGCCGACGCACGCGACCTCGACGCCTGGGCCGCCGCGGTCCGCCCGGAGACGAAGCTCTTCTTCGCGGAGACCATCCCGAACCCGAAGAACGACGTCCTCGACATCGCCGGGGTCGCCGCCGTCGCCCACCGCGCGGGCGTCCCGCTCGTCGTCGACAACACCCTCGCGACCCCGTACCTCGTGCAACCCGTCGAACACGGCGCCGACGTCGTCATCCACTCGGCGTCGAAGTTCCTCTCCGGCCATGGTGCCGGGCTCGGCGGCGTCGTCGTCGACGGCGGCCGCTTCGACTGGACGGCGACTCTCCAGCGCTGGCCGCACCTCACCCAGGCCGACCGAGCCCTCGGCGGCGCGAGTCACACCGACCGGTACGGACGCGGCGCCTTCATCGCCTACGCGCGGGACGTCGTCGCGGCCCGGGTCGGCCCGACGCCGTCGCCGTTCAACGCGTTCCTCCTCCGCCAGGGCATCGAGACCCTGTCCCTGCGCGTCGAACGCCACGTCGCGAACGCGCTCGCCGTGGCGACCTGGTTGGAGGCGCAACCGGAGGTGACGAGCGTGGACCACGCCGGTCTCGCCTCCAGTCCGTACCACGACCTCGCCCGTCGCTACCTGCCCCGCGGCGCCGGATCGGTGTTCGCCTTCACGCTCGCCGGCGGCGAGGCCGCCGCACACGCTCTCATCGACGCCGTCCGCCTGTTCAGCCGGATGACACACCTCGGCGACGTCCGGTCGCTCGTGCTGCACCCCGCGTCGACGACGCACGCCGGACGGACCCCGGAGGAGCGCGCGGCGCAGGGCATCCACGACGGGCTCGTCCGCCTGTCGGTGGGGATCGAGGACGTCGCGGACCTGATCGGCGACCTGGAGCGCGGGTTCGGCGCGGTCCGCGCCCTCGCCGGTCGCGGCACGGCCGCCGGTCACGGCCGGGAGGCTCGCCTCGGGTTCGCCCCAGAGGTCGCGGCCGTCACCGTGCCGGCTCCGACAGGGGTGCTGTGATGGCCCGGATGCAGCACATCGGCTACTTCTTCTCCCGCGGGTTCGGTCCGCAGGCGTGGGGTCGGCCGGACTGGCACTGGGGGCACGACTGGACGAAGCCGGACCTGTACCAGCAGTCCGTCCGGGCGCTCGAGGACGGCGGGTTCGACCTCGTCATCGCGGAGGACGCGATCTCGCTCGGGGACCCCGCGACGCTCGACCTCCGGATCCGCCAGGCCTACGGCGGCCCGAAGCACGACCCGCTGCTCCTCGCGCCGTGGCTGTTCGCCGCGACCCGGCACATCGGCATCGCCCCGACGGTGAACGCCGGGGTGACGCCCCCGTACCTGGCCGCGCGCCAGCTCGCGACCCTCGCCCACCTGTCCTCCGACCGGCTCGGGGTGAACGTCGTCACCGACGTCGGCAGCGCCCGACACGCCGGCCTCGCCCCGGTGCCGCACGACGTCGCCTACGACCGCGCCGAGGAGTGGGTCGGGCTGCTCCGCCGCCTCTGGCACTCCTGGGGTGACGGGTTCACCGGGTCCGAAGCCGACTGGCACTTCGCGGACGGCGACCGGCTCGACGCGTTCCACCACGAGGGCGAGCACTTCCGCACGGCGGGGCCGCTCAACGCACTCCCGCTCGACACCGACCCCGTGGTGGTCTCACCGGGCGGCTCCGGGCGCGGCCTCGACTTCGCGGGCACGCACTCGGACGTCCAGCTCGCCCTCGCGCCCCTCTCCGCCGCAGCGGTCTCGGCCTACCGGGCGAAGGTGCACGACGCCGCCGCGCTCGCCGGCCGCGGCCCGGACGACCTGCGCGTGCTGTTCGTCCTGAAGCCCGTCGTGGTGTCCTCGGCGGCGGAGGCCGACCGCATCGTCGAGGCGTCCCGGCACCCCTCGGACGACGACCTCCGCGCCGCGGCCCTCGCATGGTCGAGCGACGCCGAGACCGATCTGCTCGCGCTCGACCTCGACGCCCCGATCCCGGACGGCACGTTCGCCGACCACGTGTCCGCCGGCACCGTCCGCGGACTCGTCGGGGACACCCCGGACGCGCCCCTCCGGGAGCTGCTCACCCGCAAGGCCCGGCTCGGTCGGGTCGCCGACCGGTGCGGCTTCGTCGGGACGGCTGACGAGTTCGCGGACTTCATCGAGGAGCTCGGCGCGGACGCGGACAACGACGGGGTCATCCTGTCCGGCGACCTGCACCCGGCCCAGGTCTACCGGATGCTCGGCGACCTGGTGCCCGTGCTCCGGCAGCGCGGGCTCCTCCGCCGGGAGTACGGCGACGGCGGACTCCGCGCGAACCTGTTCGACTTCTGATCCCCGCTGACCGCCCGGGTTGCGTGTCGCGGGCTACTGCTTCGTCGAGTCCTTCTTCTTCGTCGAGTCCTTCTTCTTCTTCTTCTTCGAATCCTTCTTCTTCGTCGAGTCCTTCTTCTTCTTCTTCTTCGAATCCTTCTTCTTCGTCGAGTCCTTCTTTTTCTTCTTCGAGTCCTTCTTCGTCGAGTCCTTCTTCGTCGAGTCCTGCTCGTCCGGGTCCGTCGTCCCGAACTGCTCGGCGCCGTTCGACGGCTCCGGATCGGCCGTGTCGTCGGGTGCCACGACCACCGAGGCCCCGGTCTCCGTGCGAGCCTCGACGGTTTGCCCCTCGACCTCGGTCGCGAGGGCGTCCTCGACCCGCTCGACGACGAGCTCGGCACCGGCCCCGGCGAGGCGCACCAGCGCCTGGGCCGCACGGAGCCGCGTCGTCGACCGCCGGGCCAGCGCGTCCGCCCGCGCGCCCTCGAGGAACGTCCGCAGTGCACGCTCCGGCTGGCTCCGGCCGCGCGGGGCCGCCTGGTCGAGACGATCGAGCGCGGCCGCCGTCCCGGCGGCGGGATCCTCGACGTGGTCCTGGCGCACGGTCTCGACGAGCGCCGCGACCGCCGACGCCGCCTGTTCGACCGCCGGGCTCCGCTGGTCCATCACGACGAGCATCTCGAAGACGCTGCCGTAGGACATCGTCTCGAGCCGCACCGGCTCGGCACCGCGTCCGCGCAGCACCAGACGAGCGTCAGGCGTCGGCAGCCAGGCGACGACGGCCGCGACCGAGGCGACCGCCCCGACGATGCGCTCGTACTCGGCCAGACCCAGACGGTCCGGCTCTCGCAGACGGACACGGATCGCGATCTCCTGCACGGGGTACCTCTCGCTCGGGGTCGGCCCCGCGGGTCCGGAACCGTGCCCCGGAGCGTAGTCCGTGCGCCCGGCAGATCCGGGGCTGCACACGCGCCGACGGAGCTCTCCCCGGCATGCAGAACGCCCCGCACCGTCCGGGGACGGTGCGGGGCGTTCTGTGGCGACTCACGTGACAGCGGTCCGACGATCGGCAGGTGGTGGAGATGGGGGGAATCGAACCCCCGTCCATCGCTGCAATTCGACGTCTTCTACGGGCGTATCCGGATGTTCGTTCTGCTCGGCCCCGTCCGTTGCTACCGGCTTCTCGGACGACGGGCCCAGTCTCAGTGCAAGTCCCGCACGGCCCTGAGGCGCGACCGCGCAGCAAGTCCCCTTGATGACGCCGGACTCAGGTTAGGGAACGATCACCTGGCCGACGGACTTCATGTGCTGGGCTGCTTACGCAGCGAGAGCGAAGTCAGTGCGCTTGGAATTGGCACTTGTTGTTTTCCACGGATCGTTGACGAGATGACCGTGGGTCCTCGGCCCGCTTCCCGTCGGCACACAGGCGATGTCGAAACCGATCATCCCCATGCAGGCCGTCGTGCGGACCACTGTCACGCTGTTGAGTTGCCAAGCCCGTACCCGGATCATCGTCCGGGACGAGCAGCTGTTCAGTCTACCGACCGGACGACCACCACGCTAGTCGACGCAGCTGGTCACTCGCCGAGACGGTTGCGCGACCGCATGGCCCGCTCGGCCTCGCGCTTGTCCGTCTTCTCGCGCAGCGCCTGGCGCTTGTCGAACTCGCGCTTGCCCTTCGCGACCGCGATCTCGACCTTGGCGCGGCCGTCCGAGAAGTAGATCTTCATCGGCACGAGGGTGTACCCGCCCTGCGAGGTCTTGTGGGAGATCTTCACGATCTCCTGCTTGTGCAGGAGCAGCTTGCGCTTCCGCCGCGGTGCGTGGTTGTTCCACGTGCCCTCGGTGTACTCGGGGATGTGCACGGCATCGAGCCAGGCCTCCCCCGCGTCGACGAAGGCGTACCCGTCGACGAGCGACGCACGACCCTCACGCAGCGACTTCACCTCGGTGCCACTGAGGACCATGCCGGCCTCGTACGTGTCCTCGATGAGGTAGTCGTGGCGCGCACGACGGTTCGTCGCGACGACCTTCTCCCCGCGTTCCTTCGCCATGCCCGGCTCCTTCTCGATGGTGTGTGCTCGCCCGCGCGAGCCGCCCAGCATATCGAACACGGACGGGCCCGTGCACCTTCCCGGTGCTCGGGCCCGCCGCGGTCCGCAGGACGGCTCCGGTCAGACCTTGAGGTACCGGCGGATCGCGATCGACGCCGACAGCGCCGCCAGGACGACCCCGATGACGATCACCGCGGGGACGACGATCGCGGCGTCGTCCATGCCGATGAACGCGGTCCCCGAGAAGCGCTTCGTCAGGTAGTTCCGCACGAAGAACCACACCACCGCCAGGATCGCGCCGCCGGCCAGGACCGCCCCCACCGCAGCGGCGATCACGCCCTCGAGCACGAAGGGCGTCTGGATGAAGCGGTTCGACGCCCCCACCAACCGCATGATGCCGAGCTCACGACGTCTCGAGAACGCCGACAACCGGATCGTGGTCGCGATGAGCAGCACGGCGGCGACGAGCATCAGGGACGCGATGCCGATCGCCGTGTACGACGAGGCGTTGAGCAGGTTGAAGATCGGCTGCAGGTACCCGCGCTGGTCGACGACGCTCTGCACGCCCGCGACCTTCGACAGGCTCTCGACGAGCACGTCCGCCTGCGACGGGTTCTTCAGGTTCACCCAGAAGGTCTCGTTGAGGTACTCGGGCTTCACGAACTCGGTGGCGGGCGAGTCCTTGAACTGCTGCTTGAACCGCGTGTACGCGTCCTGCTGGTCCTCGAAGTAGGACTTCTCGATGTACGGCCGCAGGGTCGACGAGCCGAGCTGCTGCTCGATCTGGTCCCGCTGGTCGGCGGTCGCCTTCGCGCCGGTGCAGTTGCCGGTCGTGTCGGTGTCGGTGCACAGGTACACGGCCACCTGGGCCCGGTCGTACCAGTAGCCCTTCATCTGGTTGATCTGCATCTGGAGCAGGATCGCGGTGCCGACGAAGGTCAACGAGATGAAGGTCACCAGGACGACCGACACCACCATCGAGGCGTTCCGGCGGAGACCGGAGCCGACCTCGGCCATGACGAGTCCGAGCCTCATCGGATGAGCCCCGGGATCGTCTGGATGCCGGTCGTGTTCGAGACGCCGCCGCGTTGAATCGGCAGGGCCTGGGTCTGGTACCCGCCGGCCTGCTCGTCACGGAGGACCGTGCCGGCGGACAGCTCGATGACCCGGCGCTGCATCTGGTTCACGATGCTCGCGTCGTGTGTGGCCATCAGGATCGTCGTGCCTCCCTGGTTGATGCGTTCGAGGAGCGCCATGATGCCCGCCGAGGTCGTCGGGTCGAGGTTGCCGGTCGGCTCGTCGGCCAGCAGGACCGCCGGCTTGTTGACGACGGCGCGGGCGATCGCCACGCGCTGTTGCTCACCGCCCGAGAGCTCGTGCGGCATCCGGGTCGCCTTGCCGGAGAGCCCGACGAGCTTGAGCACGTCGGTGACGGACTCGCTGATGAAGCCCTTGCTCTTGCCGATGACCTGCAGCGAGAACGCGACGTTGTCGAACACGTTCTTGTTCGGGAGCAGCCGGAAGTCCTGGAACACGACGCCGAGGTTGCGGCGGAAGTACGGGACCTTGCGGGACGAGAGTGCGCCGAGGCGCTGTCCGAGGACGTGGATCTGCCCGCGGGAGGGCTTCTCCTCCTTGAGGACGAGCCGGAGGAAGCTCGACTTCCCGGAGCCGGACGCACCGACGAGGAAGACGAACTCACCCTTGAGGATCTCGAGGGTGACGTTGTCGAGAGCGGGACTCGGGTTGCCCGAGTACACCTTGGTGACCTGGTCGAATTTGATCATGACCGGATCAGGGTAGGTCGCGATCCGGTGATCGTGCTCCAGGCGCGCGGCTCACGACCCCGCGGGCTCGTGCCGCTCAGTCCTCGTCCGGGCGCTTGCGCCACCGGATGCCGGCGTTGATGAAGCCGTCGAGGTCGCCGTCGAACACCGCCGAGGGGTTGTTGACCTCGTAGTCCGTCCGCAAGTCCTTGACCATCTGGTACGGGGCCAGCACGTAGTTGCGGATCTGGTCGCCCCAGCTGGCCGTGATCGTGCCCGCGAGTTCCTTCTTCTTCGCGTTCTCCTCTTCCTTCTTCAGGAGCAGGAGGCGCGACTGCAGCACGCGCATGGCGGCGGCGCGGTTCTGGATCTGCGACTTCTCGTTCTGCATCGAGACGACGGTCCCGGTCGGGATGTGGGTCAGGCGCACCGCCGAGTCCGTCGTGTTGACGGACTGCCCGCCGGGGCCAGAGGACCGGAACACGTCGACGCGGATGTCGTTCTCCGGGATGTCGATGACGGCGGTCTCCGGCATGAGCGGGATGACCTCGACCGCGGCGAAGGACGTCTGCCGCTTCCCCGCGGCACCGAACGGCGACATCCGGACCAGGCGGTGCGTGCCGGCCTCGACCGACAGCGTGCCGAACGCGTGCGGCCCGTCGACCTCGAACGTCGCGGACTTGATGCCCGCTTCCTCCGCGTAGGAGGTGTCCATCACGGTGACCTTCTGGTCGTGCTGCTCGGCGTACCGCAGGTACATGCGCATGAGCATCTCGGCGAAGTCCGCGGCGTCGACACCACCGGCGCCGGCGCGGATCGTGATGACGGCGGGACGGTCGTCGTACTCGCCGTCGAGGAGGGTCTGCACCTCGAGCTCGCCCATGGTCTTCGTGATCGCGGCGAGTTCGGCGAGCGCCTCGTCGGCGGACTCCTGGTCCTCGGCCTCGTTCGCCATCTCGACCAGCACCTCGAGGTCGTCGAGGCGCTGCTCGGTGACCGTGAGCTTCTTCAGCTCGGCCTGCCGGTGCGCGAGCGCGCTCGTCACCTGCTGGGCGTGGTCGGTGTCGTCCCACAGGTCGGGCGCACCGGCCTGCTCGCTGAGTTCCGCGATCTCACGCTCGAGGCGGTCCACGTCGACCACCGAGCGGATGTTCCCGAAGGTCACGCGGAGGGCGTTGACCTGTTCGGCGATGTCCAGTTCGACCATGGTCCCCGATCCTACCGGGGCTTCCCGGCCGGGAGGACCGTGCCCGGTCCGCCCCGCCGCTCGCGTCGCCGGGGCGTCGGGTCAGCGCCCGAGCGAGGGTTCGCGGGACGCCATGCCGGCGGCACCGGCACGCGCCACCGCGGCGGGCAGCGCCGCGAGGAAGGCGTCGACGTCGGCGTCCGTGGAGGTGTGCCCGAGCGTGATCCGGAGCGCTCCGCGCGCGTCGTCCTCGCTGAGCCCCATCGCGAGCAGCACGTGTGAGGCCTCCGGGACCCCGGCCTGACACGCGGACCCGGTGGAGACGGCCACGCCGGCGGCGTCGAGCAGGAAGAGCAGGGAGTCCCCCTCGCAGCCCGGGAAGGTGAAGTGTGCGTTGCCCGGCAGCCGGTCCTCCGGGTCCCCCATGAGCACCGCGGTGGGGACGGCGCGGCGGACCCCGGCGATCAACCGGTCGCGGAGGTGCCGGACGTCGGCGTGGGGTGTGGCGGCGGCGACCCCGAAGGCGGCGGCGGCCGGCGCGTCCTGCGTCCCGCTCCGCACCTGGCGCTGCTGCCCCCCGCCGTGGATGAGCGGTTCGACGACGGCACGACGGCCGAGCACGAGGGCCCCGACGCCGACCGGTCCGCCGATCTTGTGGGCCGACACGCTCAGCGCGTCGAGCCCGGACGCGGCGAAGTCCACCGGGACCTGGCCGTAGGCGGCGACCGCGTCGCTGTGCACCGGCACGCCGGCGCCGTGCGCGAGCGCGACGATGCGCTCGACCGGCTGGATGGTGCCGACCTCGTTGTTCGCCCAGAGGAACGTGACCAGGGCGACGTCGTCGGCGGAGGCGAGTCGGGCCTCCAGTGCGGCCAGGTCGACCCGACCCTGCGCGTCGAGCGGGACGACGTCGACGACGGCGCCCTCGTGGCGCTCCAGCCAGTCGACGGTGTCCACCGTGGCGTGGTGCTCCCCTGCCGGGACGACGATGCGGGGTCGCCGTCGGTCCCGCTGGCGCGCCCAGAACAGGCCCTTCACGGCGAGGTTGATGCTCTCGGTGCCGCCGGAGGTGAAGACGACCTCCACCGGGTCGGCACCGAGCGACGCCGCCACGCGGGCACGGCCGTCCTCGAGCAGCATGCGGGCGTGCTGCCCGGCGCTGTGGATCGACGACGGGTTGCCCACGGTGCGGAGCGCGTCGGTGAACGCGGCGAGCGCCTCGGGCAGGATCGGGGTCGTGGCGGCGTGGTCGAGGTAGACGGGCACGGGGTACCCCTTTCTGGAGCGTTCCCAGGCTACCCGCGTGTCCTCGTACCCTTGGGGGCGTGTACGAGACGGCGATCGAGACCATCCCGGGCTTCCGGCTCGACGACGGCGACCCGCGCTTCGCGCTCCGGACGGCGACGGCGACGGCAGCGGCGGTGGTCGTCGACGGCCGCGGACGCTTCGACCTGGCCCGGCAGGGCGACTCCGACCTGTGGACCGCGATCACCCCCGGCGTCCGCGCCGGCGACACCTACCACCTGCTCGTCGACGGACCGACCGGGCCACGGCACGGGTTCGACCCGGCGCTGCCGCTCCTCGACCCCTACGCCCGGGGCATCGTCGCCACCGCGCAGCACCAGGACGGTCCCGCCACGGCGGACGGACGCGCCCGGTGGACGAGCGTCGTCGTGGACGGCGGGTTCGACTGGGGCGGCGTCGGCAAGCCCGCGGTCCCCCTCGACCGCGTGGTCGTCTACGAGGCGAACGTCCGCACCCTGACCGCGGCGAACCCCGCCGTGCCGGAGGACCTCCGGGGCACGTACGCGGGTGTCGCGCACGAGAGCACCATCGCGCACCTCCGGCGGATCGGCGTGACGACGCTCGAGCTGCTCCCCGTGCAGGCGTTCGACACGGAACGCTGGCTCCGCGAGGCCGGGCGCGAGAACGCGTGGGGCTACAACACGCTCGGGTTCTTCGCCCCGCACGCCGGGCACGCGTCCGCCGCCGCCCGGGCAGCGGGAGCGGACGCGGTGCTGCGCGAGTTCAAGGGCATGGTGCGGCTGCTCCACGAGGCCGGCATCCAGGTCGTCCTCGACGTCGTCTACAACCACACGGCGGAGGAGGGCCTCGGCGGTCCGACCACGTCCCTGCGCGGCATCGACGGCGCGAACCGGTACCGCTGGTCCGACACGGACACCTACTACGACACGACGGGCTGCGGCAACACGCTCGACACCTCGGTCGAGGCGACCGCGGACCTGGTCGTCGACAGCCTGCGGTACTGGGCTCGCGAGGTCCAGGTCGACGGCTTCCGGTTCGACCTGATGGCCGCGCTCGCCCGGGACGCCGACCACCGGTTCGACCCCGAGCACCCGCTGCTCGGCCGCATCCGCAGCCACCCCGACCTGCAGGACACCCTCGTCATCGCCGAGCCGTGGGACGTCGGCCCGGACGGCTGGCGCACCGGGTCGTTCGGTGCCGGGACGCTCGAGTGGAACGACGGCTTCCGGGACACCGTGCGGACGTTCTGGCTCGGGGACGTCGCCGACGAACGCCGGCACGGCTCTCCCGCCACCGGCATCGGTGGCCTGGCCGGAGCGCTGACCGGTTCCCAGCACCTGTTCGGCAACCGCGGGCCGCTCTCCGGCGTGAACTTCGTCACCGCCCACGACGGGTTCACGCTGCACGACCTCGTGTCCTACGACACGAAGCACAACGCGGCGAACGGCGAGGACGGCCGCGACGGCTCGAACGACAACCGCTCGTTCAACCACGGCGTCGAGGGGCCGACCACCGACCGTGGAGTCCGAGCCGCTCGTGGTCGGTCGATGCGCAACCTCATGGCGACGGTGCTGCTGTCCGCCGGCGTCCCGATGATCACCGCGGGCGACGAGCGCAGCCGCACCCAGCACGGCAACAACAACGCCTACGTCGTCACGGACGACCTCACCCCGGTGGACTGGTCCGACGACGAGGACGCCGAGTCGATGACCGAGGCCGTCGCCGCCCTCACCCGGCTCCGCGCCGCGCACCCCGCGCTCCGCCCGACACGCTTCGGCGTCCCCGGGCAGACGACGCCCTCGGCGTCTCGGATGACCTGGTACGGCCCGGACGGCCTGCCGATGACCGTGGAGGGCTGGGACCAGCCGATCCACCGCGCGCTGCAGTACTTCGTCGAGTCCACCCCCGAGCACGAGCCGTACGACCGCGTGCTCGTCGTCGTGCACGGCAGCGGCCGCACCCGCGACCTCACGCTGCCGTCCCGCGAGGACGTCGCCGCCTACCGCCTCGCGTGGTCGAGCGAGAAGCACCGTGACCACGAGCGGCACCGGCCGACCGGCACTCTCTTCACCGCGTACGGGCCGGGCATCCACGTCTTCGAGGTCGTCTGACCGTCCGTCCCGCCGTGTCCGCCCCGGGAGGTCCGACACACGAAACGGGGAACACGGACGGCCCGGCCGGGTAGCGTCTGCTCCGTGGCCTCCGTAGACCGACCCCGGCGTCCGAAGATCGGGCGCATCCCGATCACCGAACTCGCCCCGACGACGCCGAACGGCTTCCCGGGCAAGGGCTTCGACGGGGAGGTGATCACGTTCGGCGCGACCGTCTTCCGAGAGGGGCACGGCGTCATCGGCGCCGACCTCGTCCTCGTCCGGCCCGACGGCGGGACGCGCACCGTCCCGCTGACCCTCGTCGCACCCGGGACCGACCGGTACGAAGCGACCGTGCAGGTCGAGGGCGTCGGCGTCTGGGAGTGGCACGTCGAGTCGTACGCCGACGACTGGGCGAGCTGGGTGCACGGCGCACGGCTGAAGATCGCCGCCGGCGTCGACACCGAGGCGACCCTGCTCGACGGCGCCGCGCTCCTCGAGCGTCTCGCCGCCGAGATCGACTCGACCACGGCAGCCCGCGCAGCCGCCCGGCTCCAGGACACGGACCTCGACCCGGCCGAGCGCCTCGCCGCCGTGGACGACCCCCGCGTCGTCGCCGAGCTGGCCGAGTCGCCGCTCACCTCGCTCCGGACGCTCTCCCCGACGCAGTTGCTCGACGTCGAGCGCACCCGCGCCGGCGTCGGCGCCTGGTACGAGTTCTTCCCCCGCAGCGAGGGCGCCAAGCGCAACCCGGACGGTTCGTGGAAGAGCGGAGACTTCCGCACCGCGGCCCGCCGCCTCCCGGCCGTCGCCCGGATGGGCTTCGACGTCGTCTACCTGCCGCCGATCCACCCGATCGGCACGACGGCCCGCAAGGGACCGAACAACACCCTCACCGCGGGCCCGGACGACCCCGGCAGCCCCTGGGCCATCGGCGGCCCCGAGGGCGGGCACGACGCCATCCACCCCGACCTCGGCACCGAGGACGACTTCCGGGACTTCGTCGAGACGGCGAAGAACACCGGTATGGAGGTCGCGCTCGACTTCGCGCTGCAGTGCTCCCCCGACCACCCCTGGGTCACCGAGCACCCGGAGTGGTTCACCGTCCGCGCCGACGGCTCGATCGCGACGGCCGAGAACCCGCCGAAGCGCTACCAGGACATCTACCCCATCCAGTTCGACACCGACCCCGAGGGCCTGGTCGCCGAGGTCCTGCGCGTGCTGCGCCACTGGATCGCGTTCGGCGTCCGGATCTTCCGCGTCGACAACCCCCACACCAAGCCGCTCTGGTTCTGGGAGCGCGTCATCCGGGAGGTCCGCGACGAGCACCCCGACATCGTCTTCCTCGCCGAGGCGTTCACCCGCCCGGCGATGATGCGGGCGCTCGCCGAGACCGGGTTCCAGCAGTCGTACTCGTACTTCACGTGGCGGAACACGAAGGAGGAGATCGAGACGTACTTCGACGAGCTCTCCCACGAGACGAGCGCGTACCTGCGTCCGAACCTCTTCGTGAACACGCCGGACATCCTCACCGAGTTCCTGCAGTACGGCGGTCGCGCCGGGTACAAGGTCCGTGCCGCGCTCGCCGCCACCGGCGCCCCGACCTGGGGCATGTACTCCGGGTACGAGCTCTTCGAGGACGTCGCCCGGCCAGGCTCCGAGGAGAACATCGACAACGAGAAGTACGAGTACAAGCCGCGTGACTTCGCGCTCGCCGAGGCCGAGGGCGCGAGCCTGGCCCCGTACGTGACGATGCTCAACCGGCTCCGGTCGGCGCACCCCGCGCTCCGCCAACTCCGGAACACGACGATCCACTCCGCCGAGGACGACGCGATCGTCGTGTACTCGAAGCACCTGCCCGGGCAGTACAACCGGTCCGGCCGGGACGACACCGTGATCGTCGTGGCGAACGTCGACCCGCACTCCTCGCGCGAGACGACCGTGCACCTCGACCTCACCGCCCTCGGGCTCGAGCCCGGCACCCTGTTCGACGTCCGCGACGTCGTCACCGGTGCCCGCTGGACCTGGGGATCCGCCAACTACGTGCGCCTGGACGCCTTCCAGGAGCCCGTGCACCTGCTCGTCGTGGAAGGACCGCACCGATGACCGACCCGAACACCACACCCGAGCAGACCCCGGCCGCAGGCGCCGTGCGCGGGCCGGGCCTCCCGCCGGTGCCCCCGCCGC
>NZ_QKTO01000011.1 GCF_003234855.1 Curtobacterium sp. MCBD17_032 | reverse complement strand
TCCTGCCTCGGCCCCGGCCGACCACCCGCCCGCCGCTCCAGGACCGGGACCCGAGCTGCGCCGGGCATCGATCGGTACCGTTGTGGAATGACTGACAACGCGTTCGTGATCACCGGTGCCCACGTCGTCCCCGTCGAGGGTGACGAGTTCGACGGCGGGGCGGTCGTCGTGCAGGACGGCCGGATCACCGCCGTCGGCCCGGACGTCACCCCGCCGGACGGCCTGCCGGTCGTCGACGCCGCGGGTGCCTGGCTCCTCCCGGGCTTCGTCGAGGCGCACGGGCACGTCGGCATCCACGAGGAGGCGAACGGGCCGGCCGGCAACGACACGAACGAGATGACCGGGCCGAACATGGCGGCGGTCCGTGCGATCGACGCGGTCGACATCGAGGACGAGGGGTTCCGCGACGCCCTGTCCGGCGGCATCACGAGCATCGTCGTCAAGCCCGGCTCCGGCAACCCGATCGGTGGCCAGACGGTCGCGATCAAGACCTGGGGCGGACGCACGATCGACGAGCAGCTCATCTCGGACAGCGTCAGCGTGAAGAGCGCACTCGGCGAGAACCCGAAGCGGGTCTACGGCGAGAAGGGCCAGACGCCGTCGACCCGTCTCGGCGTCGCCAAGGTCATCCGCGAGGCCTTCGTCGCCGCGCAGGACTACCGGGCCGCCCGCGACGCCGCTGCCCGGAAGGACGAGCCGTTCACGCGGGACCTCACCAAGGAGACGCTGGTGCGCGTGCTCGACCGCGAGCTCGCCTGGGACCAGCACACCCACCGCCACGACGACATCGCGACGGCGATCCGCCTCGCCGAGGAGTTCGGCTACCGCCTGGTCGTCAACCACGGCAGCGAGGCCCACAAGATCGCGGACCTGCTCGCCGAGAAGGACATCCCGGTGGTCTACGGTCCGCTGTTCACGAGCCGGTCGAAGGTGGAGCTCCGTGACCGCGGCATCCCGAACCTCGCCAGGATCGCGGCGGCCGGGGTCCGGGTCGCGATCACGACGGACGCCCCGGTCGTCCCGGTCGCCATGCTCGTGACCCAGGCCACGATGGCCGTCCGCGACGGACTGCCCCGGCAGGTCGCGCTCGAGGCGATCACCTCCGCCCCCGCGGACATCCTCGGCTTCGGCGACCGTGTCGGCCGCATCGCCGTGGGGCTCGACGCCGACCTCGTCCTCTGGGACGATGACCCGCTCGACGCCACCAGCCGCGCCCAGCGCGTCTGGATCGAGGGTCGCCAGGTCTTCGCGTACGTCGACGGCCAGGGCGTCACGACGCCGCGCTGGTGACACGCCCGTCTCGGTGCGACACCGCGTCAGCTGCGAGACGCCGCCGTTCCCCGCGGCGTCTCGAGCGTTCGGCGGCGTCTCGCCGGCCGGCGGCACCGACGGGCCGCACCGCACCGGACGGGAGGCGCGGGACGACCCCGCCCCGTGCCTCCCGTCCGGCGCCGCTCAGCGCTCGCGCGCCAGCAGGAAGTCGTTGATGCGCTCCGTCATGCCGAGGTCCATCTCGATCCGCACCCCGTTGACGGTGTGGATCGGCGCGGCCTGACGGATGCTGGAGACGAGCCACAGCGCGTCGGCTGCCCGCAGGTCGTCGAGCGTGACGAGTTCGTACGCGGTCTCGATGCCCTCCTGCTCGGCGAAGCGGAAGACGTCGGCCTGCGTGGTGCCGTCGAGGATGCCGATGTCGGTGCGGGGCGTCACGAAGCGGCCTCCCACGGACATGATGAGGTTGGCGCGCGTGCCCTCGAGCACGTACCCGTCCGTCGAGACGAACAGCGCGTCGTCGGCGCCGCGGCGGACGGCTTCCCGGAGTGCCGCCATGTTCACCGCGTAGGACAGCGTCTTCGCGCCCTGCAGCAGCCACGGGGAGGTCCGCTCGACGTCGTGCCGGTAGCCGCGGTCGAGCGTGACGACACCGATGCCCTCGGTGCGGTCGCGCGTCTGGTCGGCCGACGGCGCCGCGTACACCCATCCGGTCGGACGCCCGAGGCCCTCGACACCCCGGGTGAGCACGGTCTTCGCGTACGCCTCGCGCACCGGGTCGAGCCGGGCGCAGACCGCCTCGATCGCCTGCCGCCACGCGTCGACGTCCGGTTCCGGCAGGTCGAGCTTGGCGGCGGAGCGGACGAAACGACCCAGGTGTGCCTCGAGCGCCTGCGGTCGGCCGTCGATGACCGTGATCGTCTCGAAGACGCCGTCCCCGCGGGTGAGCCCGAGGTCCATCACCTGGACGTGCTCCTCGAGCGGCTTCTCCCACGTGAAGGCGTCGGCCTGCGGGTCGTGCGGGGCTGCGGACCGCGAGGGCTGGTTGAGGACGGCGAGGACGGTGTCGGTCATGCCTCCCATCCAACCCCAGGTCAGTGACCGCCGGGCAGCGCGTCCATGAGTTTCCAGACCGCCTGCGTCAGCTCGGGGTGCTGGAGGGCGATGCGCCGGAGACGGTGGTACTCCTCGCCGTGTTCGGTGCCGTGACCGGAGGCCGGGTGCGCCGACCACTGCGAGCTCCGGCGGCCGATCCGGACGTCGACGTCCATCGCCTCGGCGCGGAGGATGAGCACGACCTGCTCGTCCACGGTCGGCAGCGTGTGCATGAAGTCCCACGGGTCGTCGCCCTGCCGGCAGCGGTGTTCGACGATGACCGAGATCTCCTCGGCGGCTTCGGCGCGCAGCACCTCGAGGCTGCGCCCCGCCCTCCGGGACTCAGCCATGACGCCCCCAGAGCACGCCTGCCATGCAACGAGCGTACGTCATCGGATCGGCCACACTGGACCACATGACCGCGCGCGACGAGAGCAAGTCCCAGCACCCGGCCGTGGTGGTCGTGTACCTGCTGCGGGACGGTGCGGACGGGCCGGAGGTCCTGCTCGGCGAGAAGCGACGCGGGCTCGGCACGGGCCGAGTCGTCGGTCCGGGCGGCAAGCGCGAGGGCGACGAGACGGCGGTCGAGACCGCCGTCCGCGAGGTCGCCGAGGAGGTCGGTCTCCGCGTCGACGCTGCCGACCTGGAGGCACGTGGCACCCTGGACTACCGGTTCCCGTTCCGCCCGTCCTGGTCCCAGGTCTCGGACGTGTTCGTCTGCCGCCGCTGGCAGGGGGAGCCGTCGGGCGGCGACGAGCTGGAGCCGCGGTGGGTGGCGGTCGACGCCGTCCCGTACGACGCGATGTGGGACGACGCCCGGTACTGGCTCCCCGGGGTCCTGGCAGGCGGGCGGGTCGATGCGCGGGTGGTGTTCGCGGAGGACAACGCCTCGGTCGCCGGGTTCACCGGGACGGGCATCGGCGAAGCGGTCTGAGCGAGCCCGCGTCGACCGACCGTCAGCGTGACCGCTGCGTGCGTGTGCTGCCGGTGCGGGCCTCCTCGGCCGCTGCCATGACCTCCGCATCGCCGCTCTGTCCGCCGAGCGGACGCACGAAGAAGTCCACGACCCCGAAGCCGATCGCGGCCACGAGCGAGAACATCGCCCAGCCGTCCCAGAGCCCGGCGACGCTGCGGCCACCACTCGGGGCGAGGACGATGCTGGTGACGTACGACATCACCGCGAGCACGAGGAAGACGACGACGATCGTGACCAGGAGGCGGTGCCAGGCGATGCGGGACATGATGCCCCAGGATACCGACCCCGTGGTCGCTACCGGCCCCGGTCCAGCGGTCCGCTCTCGAGCCCGTCGCGGCCGCCGGTGAAGACGTCCCCGCCGGCGCGGTCGTCTTCCCACCCGCCGTCGCGCACCACCTGGAGCGTCCCGGTCTCGGTCGAGGTCAGGCCGTGCCGCTCGAGCTCGGCGTCGCGCTCGCGGCCGAGGAACTCGCGGTTCGCGGTGTTCGCGTCCTGGAACATCGTGGTCCGGCCGGTCACGATCGCCCGGATGCGACGGCGCTCCCACCACTTCTTGCCGAAGTACATGAGCACGAGTCCGGCGACCGCGTAGCAGGCCATGGTGACCAGCCCGCGAGCCGGCCCGGGGCCGACGCCGTAGACCTCGTGCTTGATCATGTCGACCATGCTCGAGCCGACCACGACGTGGTTGAGCCACGCGAACGGCTCCGGCATGAACCACTTCGGGTAGGCCCCGCCGGAGGACGGCATCGACAGGAACACGAAGCAGATCATCGCGGGCGCGGCGATGAAGCGCCCGACGAAGTAGCTCAGGCCGTTCACCGCCAGGCCGATGGCCACGATCCACCCCCACGCGATGAGCACGAGCGGCATGAAGTGCCCGGAGATCGCGCCGACGACCGGACCGGCGAGGGTGTTCGTGATGACCGAGATGACGAGGCCGCCGACGACGATCACGGTCATCCGCGTCCGGTGCCGGAGGGGCCCGCCCATGATCCCGATGAACATCGCGACCATGTAGCCGCCGATGCACCACGCGAGCATGACGTACATCGGGACCGTGCCGTACTCGTCCCGTGCCGGCAGCGCGGCGAGCTCGGTGACCCGCGGCGTCGCGACCCCGATGCCGGTCAGCACGGCCGTCAGCGTCGCCGGGACGAGGCTCGCGACCTGGAACTGGTGCGCGCTGGCCTTGAAGAAGGTGTTCGTGGACGGGTCGTAGGCGACCGCCATCGCCCCGGCGAGGACGTCACGCTTCGCCGCCACGAGCGAGTCGTAGGAGTGGAAGACGAACTCACCCGGCAGGGCCTTCTGCACGGCGGCGACGAACGCCGGGTCGCTGCCGACGAGCGCGATCGGGACGTCGTGCGGGTGCGGCGCGTGGAAGGCGAACACGTAGCAGAGGCAGAAGCCGACGATGAAGAACAGCGGCATCCAGAGCTGCAGCCCGATGAGCTGGAGGGACGGGTGCAGGGTCGCGTACCAGCGGCGGTACCGGCCGATGTGCTGCTTCGGCGGTGCCGCTGACCGGGCAGCAGCGGGTGGACCGGAGGCCGTCGGGGCACCACCTGCCCGCTCCGGCAGGTCGTTCTTCCTCGGTGGGTCGTTCCGCGGCGTGCTCACTCGGCGCTGCGCTCCTGTCCTGTCGTCTGGCGCCCCACGATACGCCGCGGTGGCCGGAGCGCTTCCGGGGTGCGGAGCAGGATCAGGAGCGGCTGCGGGAGGCCTGCGCGGAGTCCATCGCGAGTTCCTCGGCGTCGAGCGTCACGAGCACACGGCGCATGACCTCCTCGTCGAGGTTGCCCTTCTCGCGCTCCTCGAGGACGACCTCGCGGCGACGGTCGAGCAGCTCGCGTCGGATGTCCTGGATCTGCGCACCGCGGAGGCGCATCGGGGCGTTGCGCTCCTCGTCCTCCTCTTCCTCGGCGTCGCGGCGGAAGGTCTCGACCTGTCGCTCGAGCCGGGCCTTCAACCGGTTCACGACGCTGTCGACGGCCTCGTGCCCGTACTGCTCCGCCCAGACCGGACGACGCCGCTCGAGGAGGGTGATGGCGGCCTCGGTCGTGCGCTGGTTGAGGCGCATCTCGCTGCGCACGTCCTCCTCGCTCTCGCCGGGGTCCTGCACCTTCAGCGCGCGGATCACGAACGGCAACGTCAGCCCCTGCAGCAGGAGCGTGCCCACCGTCACGACGAACGCGATGATGAAGATGGTGTCCTGCGCCTTGATCTCGACGGGGTCGGAGACGACGGCGACGGCTGCTGCGAGCGTGACCACCCCGCGCATCCCGGTCCAGGAGATGACGGTGAGCTCCCGCCAGTCGAGCTTCGGCTCCGCGCTGCCGCGCAGCCACCGCAGGGAACGGTGCCCGCGGGACAACCGGACGCGCAGCGGTCTCAGCCACCTGCCGTTGATCCGGTTGCGGGCGTAGGACTCGAAGACGAAGAGCGGTCGCACGAGGATCACGACGACGAGCACGACGGCCGCCGCGGTGAGCGTCTGCGTCAGGCTCCGGTCGCTCTCGACGAGGTCCTGCACGACCGTCTTCAGCTGCAGCCCGATCAGGGCGAAGACGAACCCCTCGAGGATGACGTCGATGCTCGTCCACAGCGGGCGCTCCTGCAGGCGGGTCGCGTAGCCCTCCTTCGGCGAGTTGTAGCCGATGTACAGCCCCGCGGTGACGACCGCGATGACGCCGGAGCCGGACAGGTGCTCGGCGAGGACGTAGGCGACGAACGGCAGCAGGATGCTCATGATCGTCTCGACGACGGGGTCGTTGATGCGCATCCGGATCCAGTGCACCGCGACGCCGAGGACGATGCCGACCGCGAAGCCGACGCCGATCGCCAGGCCGAAGATGCCGAGGTCCTGCCAGATGGTGAGCGACGTGCCGGCGGCGATGAGCGTGAACACCCGGACCAGGGTCAGCGACGCCGCGTCGTTGATGAGGCTCTCGCCGGACAGCACCGTCATCACACGTCGGGGGAGGCCGAGCTTCCGGCCGATGGCGGCGGCGGACACGGCGTCCGGCGGAGCGACCACGGCGCCGAGCAGGATCGCCGCCGGCCAGTCCATGTCCGGGATGATCAGGTACGCGGCGAGTCCCACCGCGAGCGCCGTGACGATGACGAGGACGATGCCGAGTCGCCGGATCTGCTTGATCGACTGCCGGAAGCTCTGCCACGACACGTCGAGTGCGGCCGAGTACAGCAGCGGCGGCAGGATCACCGTGAGGATCACCTCGGAGTCGATCTCGATCTCCGGCAAGCCGGGCAGGAACGAGACGGCGAGTGCGACGGCCGTGACGAGCAGCGGGGCGGGCAGCCCCTTCGCGCGTGCGAAGCCGGTCACCGCGAGCGAACCGATCAACAGGATGAGGAGTTCCGCGGTGTCCATGGCCCTCATCCTCCCATCCGGATGGTTCGCACACTGAACGAATCCGCAGCTCCGGTGAACGGACGGTGAACGACAGGGTTTGCCCCGGAGGCCCCGGGCTGCGACACTTGCCCGCGGTGGACATCACACTCATAGTCGTCCTGGTCATCGCGTTGGCCCTCTTCTTCGACTTCACAAACGGATTCCATGACACCGCCAACGCGATGGCGACACCGATCGCCACCGGTGCCATGAAGCCGAAGGTGGCCGTGACGGTCGCCGCGGTGCTCAACCTCGTCGGTGCGTTCCTCAGCACCGCCGTCGCGACGTCGATCTCGCACGGGCTGATCAACGAGGGCCCCGGCGGCGTCGCGATCACCCCGGAGATGATCTTCGCGGGCCTGATCGGCGCGGTCGTGTGGAACATGATCACGTGGCTGCGCGGCTTGCCCTCGTCGTCCTCGCACGCGCTCTTCGGTGGCCTCATCGGCGCCGCGATCGTCGGTGCCGGCTTCGACTCGGTGAACTACGCGGCACTGCTGACGGTCGTGATCATCCCGGCCTTCCTGTCGCCGGTGATCGCCGCGCTCGTGTCGCTCCTCGCCACCCGGATCGCGTACCGCGTGACCCGTCGGCCGGTGTTCCCGAACGAGCGCGGCGGTTTCCGCATCGGCCAGGTGTTCACGAGCTCGATGGTGTCGCTCGCCCACGGCACGAACGACGCGCAGAAGACGATGGGTGTCATCACGCTGACGCTCATCGCCTCGGGCGCGCAGTCGGGTGACCAGGGCGTGCAGTTCTGGGTCGTCGTGGCGTGTGCCCTGGCGATCGCCCTCGGCACCTACACGGGCGGGTGGCGCATCATCCGGACGCTCGGCTCGGGCATCACCGAGATCCGCGCGACGCAGGGCTTCGCAGCCGAGGCGTCCACGGCCGCCACGATCCTCGCGTCGAGCCACCTCGGCTTCGCGCTCTCGACGACGCAGGTGTCCTCGGGGTCGATCATCGGTGCGGGCCTCGGCCGCCGCGGTTCGAAGATCCAGTGGTCGACGGCCGGCAAGATCGTCATCGCGTGGTTCATCACGCTGCCTGCCGCCGCGGCGGTCGGGGCGATCGCCTCGGGCATCGCCCACTTCGGCGTCATCGGCCTCGTGCTCGACGCGGTCATCGGTGGTGCCGTGATCCTCGGCCTGTACCTGTGGTCGCTGCGCAAGCCGCACGAGCACGCCGCGGCCATCGAGGTCGACGTCGCCGCGAACGCCGTGCTGACCCGCAAGGAGCGGCGCGACCTGCAGCGCGCCAAGCGTGCCGAGGCGGTCGCCGCGCGTCGCGCCGAACTGAGTCGCGAGCGGACCCTCCGCCGCATGGCCGGACGTAAGGGAGGCCGACGCTGATGGGCATCGCCACTGACGGACGCTGTGGGGCGTTCCTGCTCGGAGGTACCTGCTGATGGGCATCGCCACTGACGGACGCTGTGGGGCGTTCCTGCTCGGAGGGACCTGCTGATGGGCATCGACTGGGGAGCCTTCCTGCTCGTCGCCGTGGTGGCCGTCGTCTCCGCGTGCTTCGTCGTGACCGTCTACTCCGTGGGCCTCCGCCTGTGGAGCGCCGCCGACGCCCGCGCGGGCAAGTACACGGTGAAGGACGACGGCACCATCGGCCCGGCCACCGCCGGCTTCCCGGACCCGGCCGCGGCCTCCACCGCGATCCGCTCGTTCCGGGCGCTCGCCGTGGTCTGCTTCGCCGCCTGCGGTGCCGCGGTGCTCTACGGCGTCTACCTCATCGTCCCCGCCTTCCACTGACCTCCTGGCCGGCCGCACCGGCTGGACGGTCGCGGGCTAGCCTCAGGAGGTGACCGCGACGGAGAGGACCACGACGTGACGAGCGCTGCCACCCGCACCGAGACCGATTCCCTGGGCTCGAGGGAGGTGCCGGTCGACTCCTACTGGGGGATCAACACCCTCCGGGCGATGGAGAACTTCCCGATCGCCTCGGTGCCGATCGCGGTCTACCCGGACCTCGTCGCGGCCCTCGTCACCGTGAAGCAGGCGGCGGCCCGGGCGAACAAGGCGATCGGTGTCCTCGACGCCGAGCGGGCCGACGCGATTGACCGTGCCGCGCAGGAGGTCCGCGACGGGGCTCTGCGGGACCAGTTCGTCGTCGACGTGGTCCAGGGCGGCGCCGGGACGAGCACGAACATGAACACGAACGAGGTCCTGGCGAACCGGGCCCTCGAACTGCTCGGCCGGGAGCGCGGCGACTACGCGTACCTGCACCCGATCGACCACGTGAACCGCAGTCAGTCGACGAACGACACGTACCCGACGAGCATCAAGATCGCGATGATCACCGGCGTGCGCCGGCTCGCCGACCAGCTCGAGGAGCTCTCGGCGGCGTTCGCGGAGCGCGGGGAGGCGTTCGCCGACGTCCTCAAGGTCGGCCGCACGCAGCTGCAGGACGCGGTCCCGATGACGCTCGGCCAGGAGTTCACCGGCTTCGCGCACACCATCGCCGAGGACGTCGTCCAGCTCCGGCGGGTGGTGCCGCTCCTCGGCGAGATGAACCTCGGCGCGACCGCGATCGGGACGGGCATCACCGCCGACCCGCTGTACCGCGACGAGGTGCGGCGGCAGCTGCAGGAGGCGAGCGGCATCGACGTCGTCACGGCCCCGGACCTCATCGAGGCGACGAGCGACGCCGGCGCGTTCATGACCCTGTCCGGCACCGTGAAGCGCAGTGCGATGAAGCTGTCGAAGATCTGCAACGACCTGCGGCTCCTGGCGTCCGGTCCGCAGGCGGGCCTCGGCGAGATCACGCTGCCGCCGCGCCAGGCGGGTTCGTCGATCATGCCCGGCAAGGTGAACCCGGTCATCCCGGAGGTCGTCAACCAGATCGCCTTCGCGGTCGCCGGCGCGGACACCACGGTGACGATGGCGGCGGAGGGCGGTCAGCTCCAGCTCAACGCGTTCGAGCCGATCATCGCGCACTCGATCCTGCAGTCCCTGCAGTGGATGACCCGCGGGTGCGCGACGCTCCGCGAGCACTGCGTGACCGGCATCCGGGCGAACGAGATGCGGCTCGCCGCCCAGGTGGACACGAACGTCGGCGTCGTCACCGCGCTGACGCCGTACATCGGCTACGCAGCGGCGGCGTCCATCGCGCACACCGCGTTGACGACCTCGACGCCGATCTCGACCCTGGTGATCGCCGCGGGTCTCATGGACGCGGACCAGGTGCACCGGGTGCTCAGCCCCGCCCGGTTGTCCGGCATCGAGCTCGCGACCGGGGCGATCCCGGTCGTCACCGAGGAGATGCTCGACGAGGCTGCCCGGGACGCCGAGGCGGGTCGCCGGTCCTGACCCCTGCCGGACGGGAGGCACGCCTCGGGTCCGCCAGCGCGGCCTCCCGTCCGCACCGTGCGCGCGACGGACGCGACGCGGCGCGTCAGTTCGCGTTCGGGTGCAGCGCGTCGTACCGGCGGAACGACGGCACGAGCCGGAGCAGCAGCGCGACGAGCGCGATGATGAGGACGCCGCCGATGAGCGGCGGCCAGGCGAAGCCCGCGGCGACGACCAGACCGGCGTACAGGTCACCCACGCGCGGCCCACCGGTGACCACGACGATGAAGATGCCCTGCAGTCGGCCCCGCATGCCGTCGGGCGCGGCGGCCTGGAGGATCGTCCCGCGGAACACGCTGCTCACGTTGTCCGCCCCGCCGGCCACCGCGAGGGCCAGCGCGCAGAGCGCCAGTGCCGGCAGGATCCCCGTCGAGAACGTCTCCGACGCCCGTCCGCCGAGGAGGTGCGCGCCGGCGACGACGACGCCGAACGCCGCGATCGCGCCACCGTAGACCGTGATCGCCCAGCCGACCGCCTCGCCCTGTCGGCGCACGTGCCCGAGCGGGCCGGAGAAGACACCGGACAGCAGCGCACCGACCGCGTATGCGGCCGAGAGGGTCCCGACCGTGATCGACCCACCGCCGACCACCAGCGCGCCGATCGCGGGGAACAGCACCCGCGGCTGCCCGAACGTCATCGCGATGATGTCGAGCACGAAGGTCATCGTGATGTTCCGGGAGCGACGGAGGAACCGCGCGCCCTCGACGAGCGAC
Source organism: Curtobacterium sp. MCBD17_032 (assembly GCF_003234855.1). Classification (GTDB taxonomy): domain Bacteria; phylum Actinomycetota; class Actinomycetes; order Actinomycetales; family Microbacteriaceae; genus Curtobacterium. The sequence continues at coordinate 72,492 of NZ_QKTO01000011.1, read as the reverse complement.
GACAGGCCCGGGCGGAGGGCGTCGTGCTCGGGGGCCATCCGCGGCAGCGTCACCACCCCGAGGAACGCGGCGCTGAACAGCACGACGTCCACCGTGTAGGTCGGGGCGAAGCCGAACGCGGCGACGAGGACACCGCCGACCGCCGGTCCGACGGTCACCGAGAACCCCGCGCTGATGCTGTTCAGGGCGCTCGCCGCGGGGAGCAGGTCGTTCCCCACGAGCCGCGGGACGATCGCCGCCCGCGACGTGCCGATCACGGTGCCCGCGACGGCGTTGACGGTCACGAGCACGTAGAGCAGCACGACGCTGTCGAGCCCGAGCCAGGCGTGCGCGGCGATCATCGCCGTGGACACCCAGGCCATGACGGCGGAGACCAGGGCCACCGTTCGGCGGTCGAAGGCGTCCGCGAGCATGCCGCCGTACAGCCCGGCGAGGATCATCGGCACGAGCGAGATGACGCCGACGAGCGACACCATGAACGTCGAGCGCGTGATCTCGTACACCTCGAGCCCGACCGTGACGCTCGTCATCATGGTGCCGATGCCCGCGATCGAGCTGCCGATCCAGAGCCGCGCGAACGCGGGGGAGCGGCGGAGCGGTGTGAGGTCGGCGAGCAGGGAGCGGCGGGGCTTCGCGGGGGCGTCTGGTGTCACAGTGGAACCATTCTGTGGCCTGGAGGGCTCCTGCGGGGCACGTGCACGTCCTCTGGTTGACTGTCGGGCATGACTGACCTGAACAGCAAGCCCGAGTTCGACGCCCCCGAGGGGCCCGCCCCCACCGACCTCGTGGTCACCGACATCGTCGTGGGGGACGGCGACGTCGCCGAGGCCGGCTCGACCGTCAAGGTCCACTACGCCGGCGTCGAGTACGAGTCCGGCGAGGAGTTCGACAGCTCCTGGGGTCGTGGCGAGCCGATCGACTTCCCGCTCGCGGCGCTCGTCCGCGGGTGGCAGGAGGGCATCCCCGGCATGAAGGTCGGCGGACGCCGCAAGCTCGTCGTCCCGCCGGAGCTCGCCTACGGCCCGGCCGGCGGCGGCCACTTCTTGTCCGGCAAGACGCTCATCTTCATCATCGACCTGCTCGGCGTCCGCTGATGACGGGCGTCCCGGAGGTCCCGACCCTCGAACTGAACGACGGACACCGGATCCCGGCGCTCGGTCTCGGCACGTACTCGCTCGACGGCGACGAGGGGGTCGCGGCGGTCGGTGCCGCGATCACGAGCGGGTACCGCCTGCTCGACACCGCGCTGAACTACGGCAACGAGGACGCGGTGGGTCGTGCGGTCCGCGAGTCCGACGTGCCGCGGGACGAGTTCGTCGTGACGTCGAAGCTCCCGGGACGCCACCACGGCTACGACGAGGCACACCGCTCGGTGGACGAGACCCTGGCGAACCTGGGGCTCGACCACCTCGACCTGTACCTCATCCACTGGCCGAACCCGTCCGTCGGCAAGTTCGTCGACACCTGGAAGGCGTTCGTCGACCTCCGGGACAGCGGCAAGGTCCGCTCGATCGGTGTCTCGAACTTCACCCCCGAGCACCTCGACCGCGTCCTCGACGCCACCGGGGTGGCTCCGGCCGTGAACCAGGTCGAGCTGCACCCGTACTTCCCGCAGGCCGAGCTCCGCGCGGTGCACGAGCGCCTCGGCATCGTCACCGAGAGCTGGAGTCCGCTGGCGAAGCAGTCCGAGCTCCTCACCGAGGAGCCCGTGACCGCCGCGGCCGCAGCGCACGGTGTCTCGGCCGGCCAGGTCGTGCTCCGCTGGCACGTCCAGCTCGGCGCGGTCCCGGTGCCGAAGTCGGGCGACCCGGACCGCCAGCGCGAGAACCTCGACGTGTTCGGCTTCACGCTGTCCGACGACGAGGTCCAGGCCATCTCCGCGCTCGAGCGCGGACGGCTCTGGGACGGTGACCCGGACACGCACGAGGAGATGTAGCACCGGGCGCTCGCGTCCGACCCGACCGGGGCAGGGGGATACCATGGGTTCCCCTGTCCCGAAGGGTTGCGAGTGTCCGAACCGCGTGTTTCCGAACCGACCGAGATCGACCGCGAACGCGGCTACGTCGACGGTCTGTTCCACCGACTCGACGAGCTGACCGCCGAGGCCGAGCAGCGGCTCGTCGAGACCCGCCGACAGGCCGTCGGCGGCAACCACCAGAGCCGGACGGAGCGCGACGCGTTCGCCCGGCTCTACGAGGACACCGTCGCCACCCTGCGCCGGGTCGGCGACCGTCTGGTGTTCGGCCGGCTCGAAGTGCAGGACCCGCCAGCGGACGAGGACGCCTTCCGGTACATCGGTCGGGTCGGACTGCGCGACGCCGACCACCGTCCGCTGCTCCTCGACTGGCGTGTGCCGGGCGCGAGCGCGTTCTACCAGGCGACGGCGGCCCACCCGATGGGGATGCGTGCCCGCCGGCACCTGACGCTCGAGGGCCGCACGGTCGTCGGCGTCGAGGACGAGGTGTTCGACGCGTCGCTCTACGACGACGAGCGGACGCACCTGCAGGGCGAGGGCGCGCTGCTCGCGGCGGTCACCGCCGAGCGCACCGGGCGGATGACCGACATCGTCGCGACGATCCAGGGCGAGCAGGACCGGATCATCCGCTCGCCGCTCGAGGGCGTCCTCATCGTGCAGGGCGGGCCGGGCACCGGCAAGACGGCCGTCGCCCTGCACCGCGCGGCGTACCTCCTCTACTCGTACCGCGAGCGGTTGCGCGGCTCCGGCGTGCTCGTCGTCGGGCCGTCGCCGGCGTTCCTGACGTACATCGAGCAGGTGCTCCCGTCCCTCGGCGAGACCGGGGTCGTGATGGCGTCCCTCGGGTCGCTCTACCCGGGGCTGCACACCACCGTGCACGACCGCCGGGAGGTCGCCGCGGTGAAGGGGTCCGGCGAGATGGCCGACCTGCTCCGCCGCGCCGTCCGGTCGCGCCAGGTCGTCCCGACCGAGGCCGTCACGCTCGACGTCGAGGGCGAACGGCTCGTCGTCCCGCCGCAGCTGGTGGCCGACGCGATGCGCCGGGCCCAGGACCGCGGGAAGCCGCACAACGTCGCCCGTGTCACGTTCAACAAGAACGCGCTCGACGCCATGACGCGGCTCCTCGCCGACCAGTTGCGGCACCGCGGCACGACGGTCGACGAGGCCGACGAGAAGGTGCTGCGCGAGGACATCCGGAGCTCGTACGACGCCCGGGTGCTGCTCAACACGGCGTGGCTCCCGCTGCCGGCCGAGAAGCTCGTCGAGGACCTGTACGCCCGGCCGAACTGGCTCGCGTCCCTCACCCCGAACTGGACCCCCGAACGCCGTGCCCTGCTGCGGCGGGAGCGCGGCGCGGGCTTCACGGTGGAGGACGTCCCGCTCCTGGACGAGGCGGCCGAACTGCTCGGCGTGTTCGACCCGACCGGTGGCGCGGCGAAGCGGCAGGCGAAGGCCAGCCGGAACCGGGACATCGAGAACGCCCGCCAGGCGATCGAGAACATGGGTGTCGAGGGCATCGTGAGCGCCGAGCAGGTCGCCGGCGCCTTCGCCGAGGGCGGCGACCCCCGCTCCACGGCCGAGCGTGCCGCCGAGGACCGCGAGTGGACGTACGGGCACATCGTGGTCGACGAGGCGCAGGAGCTCTCGCCGATGCAGTGGCGGATCCTCGCCCGGCGCAACCCGCTGCGGTCGTTCACGATCGTCGGCGACATGGCGCAGGGCTCGTCCCCCGGGGCTGCCCGCACGTGGGACGACGTCCGCGGTGCGCTCGCCCGACGCCGCCGTGGCCGTGCCCCGCAGGTGCCGCTGGACTCCCGTCTCGAGGAGCTCACGGTGAACTACCGCACCCCGCGCTCGATCGTCGACGCGGCCGGGGCGTTCGCCGCCTCGGCCGGGCTCACGGTGACCGCGAACGAGGCGGTCCGGGACGGCGACCCGGTCGAGCGGGTGCGCGTCGACCGAGCGGACCTGCTCGACACGGTCGCGAGCCGGGTCGACGGCGAGCGGGACCGGATCGGGTCGGGGACGATCGGCGTCATCGTGCCGGAGGCCGACGTGGCCGCCGTCCGCGAGCGCCTGGCCCGGACCGAGGCCGACGTCCGCGGGCTCGGGTCACCCCGGCCGGGGTCGGTCACGGTGCTCACCGGCGCGGACGCGAAGGGCCTGGAGTTCGACGGCGTGCTGCTCGTCGACCCGGACCGGGTCGGCTCGGACGCGGCCCGTGCCGCCGCGGCGGTCTACGTCGCGATGACGCGCCCCACCCGTCGGCTCACGGTGATCGACGTCGCCTGACCGGCCCCGCCTGGTCGTCGGCCTGTCCGTTCGGTCGTCGCCCTGTCCGGTCGGTCGTCGGCCGTTCCGGCAGGGCGCCCGCCACGGGTCGGCCGGGAGGCGCGTGTGTAGCCCGGTCAGGCCGGTTCGCCCTGGTCGCGTACCTGCTCGACGAGCGTCGCCCACGGGCCGTCCAGGCGGCGTCCCGGGATCGTCACCGTCGTCCGGGCGACGGTCACCGTCCACACGAAGTCGTCGCGGACGCCGGCTCCTCCGTCCGGGTCGTCCGCGGACGTCCCGGCGGCGTCGGTGGGCAGCGCTCCGACGAGTGCTGCCCACCGGTCGGCGTCCGGGCGGGCGTCCGTGTCGACACGCCAGGCCCGCGAGAGGCCGGCGAACCCGCCACTGCGGCGCACGACGATCTGCATGCTCCGGAACCTACGCCCTCCGCACCCGCCCGGGCGCTGCCGTGCGTCAGGCCGGCACCCCGACGGTCCGCCACGCATCGACGACGGCGGCGTGCTCCCGCGAGCCCGCCCCGAACCGCGACGCCGCGGCGCTCACCGTGACGGCCGCGAACCCGGCGAAGTCGACGGACGCCGACACCTCGGCCGAGGTCAGCGCGTCCCACCAGACCTGGCCCGCCCCGACCCAGGCCGGGCCGCCGATCGCGGTCGCGGCGAGGAAGAACGCGTGGTTCGGGATCCCGGAGTTCAGGTGCACGCCGCCCTGGTCCTCGGCGGTCTCCACGTACCCGGCCATCGTCGCCGGCTGCGGGTCGGCCCCGAGCACCGGGTCGTCGTAGGCGGTGCCCGGCGCACGCATCGAGCGGAGCGCGACCCCGTGCACGGCGTCCGTGAACAAGCCCTCGCCGATCAACCACGAGGCCTGCTCCGCGGTCTGGCGTGCGGCGTACTGGGCGACGAGCACGCCGAAGACGTCGCTCATCGACTCGTTGAGCGCGCCCGACTGCCCCTGGTAGACGAGGTCGGCGGTGTACTGCGTGACCCCGTGGGCGAGTTCGTGCCCGATGACGTCGACCGCGACGGTGAACCGCCGGAAGACCTCGCCGTCCCCGTCGCCGAACACCATCCGCTGCCCGTCCCAGTAGGCGTTGTCGTACTCCCGGCCGTAGTGCACCGTGGCGTCCAGGGGGAGTCCGGCGCCGTCGATCGACACCCGTCCGAACACCTCGAGCCAGAACGCGTGCGTGGCACCGAGGCCCGCGTACGCCTCGTCGACCGCGGCGTCCCCGGTGTCGCCGTCGCCCTCACGCCGCACGACCGTGCCCGGCAGCGTCGTCGTGCCGGCGGCGTCCGTGATCGTCCGCTGCGGGGAGGTGTCCGGCGCCCCGGCGGTGCGGGCCGCACGGAGCCCCGACACGTGCTTCGGCTCCTGGACGCGGTCCATCGAGGCGAGGGCGGTCCGGGCTGCCGAGGCAGCACGCGGGAACCGGTCCTCCGGGGCGTCGGCGACGGCGCGGAGGAGGTACGGCGGGACGACGGAGCGCAGCGGGCGGCTGGTCATGGCGACATGCAACCACCGGGGGCCGACAGCCGGTCCGGAGTGGCGCCTCCCGACGGTCCGTCGCGCGGTCAGTCGCGCCTGCGGTTCGCCACCAGGGCGAGCGCGTAGGACTCCCACCACTCGCCCGCGGCCGGTCCGCCGTTGCACGCGCCGTCGCTCAGTCCGGGTGTCTTCACCCACAGCAGCGCGTCGAGTCGGGTGGTCCCGCGCGTCACGTGCGGGGCCTGGCCGAGGCCGGCGCCGTCGGGGTTGCACCAGTCGCCGCGCCACCCCTGCCCGTTCCGCGAGACGTCGATGACGAAGTGCGGGTCGCCCCCGACCGCGTCGGCGAGCTCGTCCGCGTAGGCGCGCTCCTGGTCGACGCGGTAGAAGTTCGACACGTTCGTGGCGAAGCCCTGCACCCGGTCGACGCCCGCCCGGCGGAGCCACCCGGCCATCGTGTCCACCGGGACGCGGTTCTCGTTGCCGCCGTCGAGGTACACGGTCAGGCCGTGCCCGGTGAGGGCGCGGACCGCGGCGCGGAGGAGCGGCAGCCGGGTGTCCCGCAGCCGGTCGCACACGGCGATCTGCACGATCGAGTCGGGCTCCACCAGGACGACGGCGTGTGAACCGGCGAGGGCGCGGACGACCGCGCGCACCCACGGCAGGTAGTCCTGCTCGGCGGTGCCGCCGCGTGACCAGTGTCCGCAGTCGCGGTCCGGGATCGCGTAGAGCACGAACACCGGGGTCGCCTGCTGCGACCGGGCGGCGGCGAGGACGCTCCGCACGGTGTCGACGGTCGCGGGGACGGACGGGTCGGTGAGCCAGGTCGCGAGCGGCTGGTCCGCGATCTCGGCGAGCCGTCCGGCCGTGGCGGTCCGGCCGGCCTCCCGCGCCGCGGTGACGTGCCAACGCGGCTGGTTCGCGCTCGACGGCTGGTGCGCGAGGCCGCCCGGCCACGCCTCGGCGACGCTCTTCCGGTGCGCCACGGGTCGGTCGCCGCCCCGGGGGAGCACCACGGTCACCGCCACGACGACGGCGGCGACGAGCACGGCGACGACCCCGATCCAGAGCCACTGTCGGCTGGTCGACGCACGTCGCACTCCCGGCATCGGCCGTCCTCCCGCTCGCGCGCCGCCCCTGATCGACGTCGCTCCGTCCGCCATGTTCGCATCCGACCGACACCGGATGCCAGGGTCCCGCCCAGGGCCCGACCAGCAGGGGTGCCCCAGACTGGCCCGATGCTGCGGAAACTGCTCCTGGTCGGGGTGACGGCTGGCTACGCCTGGGTGATCTGGCGCATGACGCTCACCCCGCACGTCTTCACCGAGGCCGAGAACTCGTTCGTGCTCCGCGCCGTCGCCTGGGTCCAGCAGCTGCCGCACGGCGCGTGGTTCACCTACGACCGGACCGAGTTCCTGGCGAACGTCGCGATGTTCGTGCCGGTCGGGCTGATCGCGGCGCTGTGGCTGCCGCGCCGCTGGTGGGTCCTCGGTGCCGTGGTGGCCGTCGGGCTCTCGGTCGGCATCGAGTTCGCGCAGGCCGTGTACCTGCCGTACCGGGTCGCCGACCCCCGCGACGTGCTGTCGAACGGCATGGGCGGTCTGCTCGGTGCGACGTTCGTCGGGTTCGTCCGGAGCCTGCTGCCCGAGCGACGGCGGCGGCGTCCCCTGCGGGCGCGGACCGTCTGACGGCGCTCGTCGGGGCGGAGGCGCTCTGGTATGCTCGTTCGGTTGCCGTCGAACGGCCGCGGATCAAGAGCGCTCACGCAGCAGGTGTGGGCACCGCGCAACGGACACGCTCTCACGCAGAGCAGGAAAGGGGATCCTCCATGGCACTTGACGCGAAGATCAAGCAGGAGATCATCGAAGAGTACGCGACCCACCCGGGCGACACCGGATCCCCCGAGGTCCAGGTCGCCGTTCTGACGCGTCGTATCAACGACCTGAACGAGCACCTCAAGGAGCACAAGCACGACCACCACTCGCGTCGTGGTCTGCTGCTCATGGTCGGTCAGCGTCGCCGCCTCCTCGGCTACCTCTCCGACGTCGACATCGCCCGCTACCGTGCGCTCATCGAGCGCCTCGGCCTGCGCCGCTAGTCATCGTCCGAGCACTGCCTGACGGCAGGCCTGCTCGATCGGAAGCCCCGTCCTCCTCTCCGGAGGGCGGGGCTTCCCCCGTTCCCGGGGCAGTGTCGCCGGGAATGGGAGCGTGCGTCGAGGGGTTCCGGTAGTGTTCATGCAAACGCATCGAAAGTCGGGAGTTCCCATGACCACCATCGCCGTCGTCTCCGCCGGGCTGTCCGAGCCCAGCTCGACCCGCCTCCTCGCCGACCGGCTCGCCGCTGCGGCCGTCGGCGCGCTCGAGGGGGAGCCGGGAGGTCCGGTGCAGGTCCGGAACGTCGACCTCCGCCCGCTCGCCCACGAGATCACCGACGCGATGCTGACCCGCTTCTCCGCTCCGGCACTCGCGGCCGCGACGGAAACGGTCGTCGAGGCGGACGCGGTCGTGTTCGTCACGCCGGTCTTCACGGCGGGCATGAGCGGCCTGGCGAAGTCCTTCCTCGACGTGCTGGACAAGGACGCCCTCACCGACATGCCGGTGCTGCTCGGCGCGACGGGCGGGACCGCACGGCACTCGCTCGCCCTCGAGCACGGCATCCGACCGGTGTTCGCCTACCTCCGTGCCGCCGTCGTCCCCACCGCGGTCTTCGCCGCCACGGACGACTGGGGGAGCGACGACGCGGGCGTGCTCGACGAGCGCATCCGCCGGGGTGGAGCCGACCTGGCCTGGGCGGTCCGGGCCTCCCGGCGGCAGCCGCAGCAGGCGGACGCGCTCCCGGCGGTCACCGACTTCGCGTCGTTGCTCGGCGGTCTGCAGCACCGGTGACACCGGTGTCGCGCCGGCCGGGTCAGTACCAGTGCGGGTCGACGCTCATCTCGTGGTCCCACGCGCCGCACGGCGATCCGTAGCGGCCCGCGATGTACGCCAGACCCCAGTCGATCTGCGTCTCGGCGTTCGTCCGCCAGTCCGCGCCCGCGGCGGCGAGCTTCGACGCCGGCAGGGCCTGCGGGATGCCGTACGCGCCACTCGACGCGTTGAGCGCGTTCGCCCGCCACCCGGACTCCTGCGTCCACAGCGAGACGAGGCAGCCGAACTGGTCGTCGCCCCACCCGTGAGCGCCGAGGACGCTGCGCGCGTAGGCCTGCGCGGCCGCCGGGTCGACGGTGACGCCGTCGGTGCTCGGGTAGGCGTTGTCCGCCGAGGAGGCAGTGCCCCTGGCCGCACGCGCGGCCTCGGCAGCGGCCCGGGCGGCGGCAGCTTGCGCCGCCGCCTGTGCCGCGACGGCCTGGCCGACCTCGTACCGGCGCTGGGTCTCGGCAGTGGAGTCCCGGAGTGCGGCGAGCTGCGCGTAGAGCTCGTCGCTGTGCGACTCGGTCTCCGCGACCGCCGTCTCGGCTCTGCGCTGGGCCGCGCGCGCCGTCGACGCCGTCGCTTCGGCCTGCGCCGCCAGCGCGGCCCGCTCGTCCTCGGCCCGCTCCGCCTGGTCGTGCAGCGACGAAGCCGTCCCGGCGGCGACCGCGGCCTCGTCCATGACGCCGTCCCACGTCGTCGACAGCTGGTCGAGCGCGCCGAGCTGGTAGAGCAGCTGGTCGGGGTCGTCCGCCGTCGCGATCCGGGTGGTCATCTGGTCGGTCGAACCGTCCCGGTACAGGTCGGCCGCGAGGCGCCCGGCCCGGGTCCGCGCGCGCTCGGCCGTCGCGGACGCCTCGTCGGCGTGGGCCTGGAGGCTCGTGGCGGTCCGGGTGGCCTCGGCCAGGTCCGCCTCCGCGGTGGCTGCCGCGGCGGCGGTGTCGAGGGCGACCTGCGACTTCTCCGCGGCCTCGGCCTGCACCGACCGGAGCGCGGCCCGGACCTCCGCCACCTCGGCCTGCTTCGCCTGTTCGTCGCCCTCCGCCCGCTGGACGTCCTGCCACGTCGGGTAGTCAGCCGCCGAGGACGGGGCCGCCGAGGACGGGGCCGCCGTCACCGCGGGGACCACGAGGGCGCCGACCAGCACCCCGACGGTGAGGAGGGTGCCCCGGGCACGACCCCGCCGAGGTGCCCGCCGTGGTGCTGCTGCGACCCGTGGTCCGTCCGTCCGTCGTGCTGCTTCCCCGCGCATGGGAGCAGGCTACCGAGGACACGCCCGTTCGCCACCGGCACCGCCGTCGGTCCACCTCGGAATGCTAAGGTCGCCTGGTCTGGGGACCGTTCCCCGCGACGACACACAACACCGCACGCAGACCGGCACGAAGCTGGTCATCGGTGGTGGCATCCGGGCCGAACGCCGTCCCGAGTGCTCCCACTGCTGGCCAGACATGCGTTCCGCGTCGTGGAGCGCACGTGCACGCGTGTGCCCGAGGCCGGGTCTGCTGCTCACACACGCAAGGAGGCATCCTCTTGGAGGGTCCCGAGATCAAGTTCGCTGAAGCGACCATCGACAACGGTCGCTTCGGCACCAGGACGGTCCGGTTCGAGACCGGTCGTCTCGCGCAGCAGGCACAGGGTGCCGTCGCCGCGTACCTGGACGAAGAGACCATGCTGCTGTCGGCCACCAGCGCCGGGAAGCACCCGCGCGAGGGCTTCGACTTCTTCCCCCTGACGGTCGACGTCGAGGAGCGCTCGTACGCCGCGGGCAAGATCCCCGGCTCGTTCTTCCGTCGTGAGGGCCGCCCCTCGACCGAGGCGATCCTCGTCTGCCGCCTCATCGACCGGCCGCTGCGCCCGTCGTTCGTCGACGGCCTCCGCAACGAGGTCCAGATCGTCATCACCGTCCTGAGCATCGCGCCGGACGAGTTCTACGACGCGCTGGCCATCAACGCCGCGTCCGCGTCGACGCAGATCTCCGGTCTGCCGTTCTCCGGCCCGATCGCGGGTGTGCGCCTCGCGCTCATCCCCGGCGCGAACGGCACCGACCAGTGGGTCGCGTTCCCGAAGGCGTCGCAGCTCGCCGACGCCGTCTTCGACCTCACCGTCGCCGGCCGCGTCGTCACCGACGAGGCGGGCAACGAGGACGTCGCGATCATGATGGTCGAGGCCGAGGCCACCGAGCACGCATGGAACCTCATCGAGGGTGGCGCGACCAAGCCCGACGAGGCCATCGTCGCGCAGGGCCTCGAGGCGGCCAAGCCGTTCCTCAAGTCCCTCGTCGAGGCGCAGGCGGAGCTCGCCGCGCAGTCGGCCAAGGAGATCCAGGACTACCCGGTCTTCCCGCCGTACGCCGACGAGGTCTACGCCGCCGTCGAGTCCCTCGCGCTCTCCGAGCTCGGGGACGTCTACCAGATCGCCGGCAAGGCGGAGCGTCAGGACGCCGACGACGCGCTCAAGTCGCGCGTCAAGGCGGCCATCGCCGAGCAGGTCGCCGCGGGCACGCTGCCCGAGGTCGCCACCAGCCAGGTCAGCGCCGCGTACAAGTCGGTCACGAAGAAGGTCGTCCGCGGTCGCATCCTGACCGAGCAGGTCCGCATGGACGGTCGCGGCCTCGCCGACATCCGTCCGCTCGACGCCGAGGTCGCCGTGATCCCGCGCGTCCACGGCTCCGCGGTCTTCCAGCGCGGCGAGACGCAGATCCTCGGCGTCACCACGCTGAACATGCTCAAGATGGAGCAGCAGATCGACTCGCTGTCGCCCGTCACCAAGAAGCGCTACCTGCACCACTACAACTTCCCGCCGTACTCGACCGGTGAGACCGGCCGCGTGGGGTCGCCGAAGCGTCGCGAGATCGGGCACGGCTTCCTCGCCGAGCGCGCCCTCGTGCCGGTGCTGCCGTCGCGCGAGGAGTTCCCCTACGCCATCCGCCAGGTCTCCGAGGCGCTGAGCTCCAACGGCTCGACCTCGATGGGCTCGGTCTGCGCGTCGACCCTGTCGCTCCTCAACGCCGGTGTGCCGCTGCGCGCCCCGGTCGCGGGCATCGCGATGGGCCTCGTCTCCGACACCGTCGACGGCCAGACCCGCTACGCGGCGCTGACGGACATCCTCGGTGCCGAGGACGCACTGGGCGACATGGACTTCAAGGTCGCCGGTACCTCGGACTTCGTCACGGCCATCCAGCTCGACACGAAGCTCGACGGCATCCCGTCGTCCGTCCTCGACGCCGCGCTGAAGCAGGCCAAGGAGGCCCGCTCGGCCATCCTCGGTGTGCTGAACGAGGCCATCGACGGTCCGGACGAGATGGCCGACACCGCGCCGCGCGTGATCTCGGTGAACATCCCGGTCGACAAGATCGGCGAGCTGATCGGCCCGAAGGGCAAGACGATCAACGGGATCCAGGACGAGACCGGCGCCGACATCTCGATCGAGGACGACGGCACGGTCTACATCGGAGCCGTCGACGGTCCGTCCGCCGAGGCCGCGCGTGCGCAGGTCAACGCGATCGCGAACCCGACGAACCCGGAGATCGGGGACCAGTTCCTCGGCACCGTCGTGAAGATCGCCACGTTCGGCGCCTTCGTGTCGCTGCTCCCGGGCCGTGACGGTCTGCTGCACGTCTCCGAGGTGCGCAAGCTCGCCGGTGGCAAGCGCGTGGAGAACGTCGAGGACGTCCTCGGCGTCGGTCAGAAGATCCTGGTCGAGGTCACCAAGGTGGACGACCGCGGCAAGCTGTCGCTCGCGCCGGTCGTGGCCGACGAGGTGGACACCGAGGGTCGCGACGACCATGGCACCCACACCGAGACGCCCGCCGAGGGCTGATCGACCCGCGTCCTGACGTACCGACGGCCGTCGACCCCGCTGGGGTCGGCGGCCGTCCGTCGTCTCCGCGTCCGTCGGCGGACGCCGGCGGTGCCGGGTGCCGGGTACCCGATCGTGCCCGGGTGCCGGTCCGTCAGGACCCGGGCGTCTCCTGGATCCCGACGAGCTGCGCGCGACCGAGCAGGTGCTCGCGGAGCATGAAGCCGACGACAGCCGGCGTCGCGTCGGCGGGGACCTCGAGCGTCGGCACGTCGAGTGCGCTCAGCGTGAAGAAGTACCGGTGCGGACCGTGGCCCGCGGGCGGGGCGGCCCCGAGGAAGGTGTCGGATCCGAACTCGTTGCGGCGGCGGATGGCACCCTCCGGCAGCAGGGCGTCGTCCGTGCCGGCGCCCTGCGGCAGCGACGTCACCGTGCCCGGGATGTCGGACACGGCCCAGTGCCAGAAGCCGGAACCGGTGGGGGCGTCCGGGTCGTAGGCCGTGAGCACGTAGCTCTGCGTGCCCTCGGGGGCGCCGGACCACGCGAGCGCGGGGGAGCGGTCCTCGCCACCGGCGTCGGAGCCACGGGCCCAGCCGGGCAGCTGACCGCCGTCGGTGAAGTCGGGGCTCGTCAGGTCGAAGGACGGGACGTCGGGCAGGTTCCAGTTCGGGTGGTTCGTCATGCTCCGAGCCAACACCCGCGCGCCCGGCGCATCCCGGGAGTCGACGTGCCGGAACTCAGGCCCTGAGGACCCGCTCGGCGGCCCGGTTCAACGCTGCCGTCGCCGCGATGGCGTCACCGGCGTACGCACCGGACATCACCCCGTCCCGGGCGAGCATGAGTTCGTCGGCGCCGTCCCCGGCGAGCGGGTGGCCGGCGGCCTGCAGCAGGTCGGCGAGGCGTTCGGTGTACCAGTCGCGGTGCATGGCGACGACCTCGCGCACCGGGTCGCGGGGGTCGTGGTACTCGGCGGCGGCGTTGAGGAACGCGCACCCGCGGAAGTCCGGACGGTCGACGTCGGCGGCGAGGGCGTCGACCCAGGCGCGGACGGCTGCCTGCGGGGACTCGGCGTCGGCGACGACGGACTCCATCCAGGCCTGCACGCGGGTGTGCTGCTCACGCACGTAGGCGAGGATCAGGTTGTCCTTCGAGCCGTAGTGCTTGTAGAACGTCGCCTTGGTGACGCTCGCCTCGGAGATGAGACGGTCGACGCCGACCCCGTGGATGCCCTCTTCGTAGAACAGCCGCGTGGCCGTCTCGAGGATGCGGACCTTCGCGCCGCCGGAGCGGGGAGCCGGGGGGACGCTCGACCCGTCCGGCGACGCGAGGTTCTGGTTGCTCGGGGCCCGTCCTTGCAGACGCTGACCCAGGAGACGCTGGACGGTCGGTTGGGGGGAATCGACCGTCACAGCGTGGCTCTCCTTGGGTCATCGGCTCCGCGGCGGAGAGGGGGGACTCGTGCCGCGCAGGACTGATGTCCCGAGCCACCGGATCGAGATCTAGGGGGGCTCCCGATCCGGTGAGACCACTGTAGCACGAGGAGGACAGACAGACGAGTCCGTCTGTCCGTCTTTTTTGTACCCCTCTTCGGGTGTCCTGTCCCGGAGGGCGCCAGCCTGGGCGACGACGGCCCGGCCTTCAGTAGAGTCATGACGATGAACCGCCCAGTGCCGCTGCCGCTCGAGGCTCCGGAAACGTCCTTCGTGACGTCCGGTGGAGCCCTCGTCCGGCGCACCGTTCTCGCCTCGGGCGTCCGTGTGCTCACCGAGTCCGTGCCCTCCGTCCACTCCACGAGCATCGGGTACTGGGTGGGGGTCGGCTCCCGCGACGAACGTGCGGGGCAGTACGGATCCACGCACTTCCTCGAGCACCTCCTCTTCAAGGGCACCGCCGACCGCACCGCGCTCGACATCGCGGTCGCGTTCGACTCCGTCGGTGGCGAGCACAACGCCGCGACCGCGAAGGAGTACACCTGCTACTACGCCCGTGTCCGGGACACCGACGTCCCGATGGCGGTCGGTGTGATCGGCGACATGGTGACGAGCTCGACGCTCGAACCGGCCGCGTTCGACGTGGAGCGCGGGGTCATCCTCGAAGAGCTCGCGATGGCGGCGGACGACCCGGCCGACGTGGCGGGGGAGGCGTTCTTCGCCGCGACCTTCGACGGACACGCCCTCGGCCGACCGATCGGCGGGACCCCGGAGTCGATCCGCGAGGTCCAGCGCGACGAGGTCATGGCGCACTACGCGGAACACTACGAGCCGAACGGCATCGTCGTGACCGCTGCCGGCGCGGTGGACCACGACCAGTTCTGTGCGCTCGTCGAGGCCGTCTTCGCCGATGCTGGGGCAGCCACGCCGCTCGCCCGGCGCACCGCGCAGCCCGTCGCCGACCCGGTCGACTCCACCGTCCGGGTCGTGCACCGGCCGACCGAGCAGGTCAGCATGCTCCGCGGGTCGCAGGGACTCGATCTCCGCGACGACCGCCGCCCCGTGCTCAGCGTGCTCAACGCCGTGCTCGGCGGTGGGATGAGTTCCCGGCTCTTCCAGGAGGTCCGGGAACGTCGAGGACTCGCCTACGCCGTGTCCTCGTTCGCGCCCGCGTACCTCGACAACGGGGCCTTCGGCGTCTACGCCGGGTGCGCTCCCGACAACGTCCCGGGCGTCGTCGACATCATCGACGGCGAGTTCCGCCGCATGGTCGACGACGGCATCACCGAGGACGAGCTCCGCCGGGCCAAGGGCCAGATCGAGGGCGCGCTGACGCTCTCGCTCGAGGACTCGGACGCCCGGATGACCCGCCTGGGCCGTGCGGAGCTCGGCACCGGCGAGTTCACCGACCTCGCGACCGCCCTGGAGCGTGTCGACCGCGTCACCGCCGCCGACGTGCTCGACCTGTCCCGCGACCTCCTGACCCGACCGACGGTGACCGCCGTCGTCGGGGACGTGCAGCGCGACCGGCTGGCGGCCGCCCTCGGGATCGACGGTTGACCTCCACCATGTCGCACTACCTCTACCTCGTCCGACACGGTGAACACCAGGACGCCGAGCACGGTCTGCGGGACGGCAAGCTCTCGGAACGCGGCAAGCGCCAGGCGATGCTCATCGCGGACCGACTGGGCGGCGTGCCGTTCGACGGTGTGTGGCACTCCCCGCTCGACGCCCCGAGCGAGACCGCGTCCTTCCTGCAGCAGCGTCTCCCGGCCATCCAGCCGGAACCGTCGACCCTGTTGTTCGACTGCATCCCCTCCGGCCCGACGCCCGACATGCCGCACGCCTACAAGGGGTGGTACGGCGGCGTCACGGAGGAGGAGATCGCCGCCGGGCAGGCGCAGATGGAGGACGCCGTCGGGGAGTGGTTCACACCCGCGATGGAGGACCGCCATGACCTGCTCATCACGCACAACGCCGTCATCGGCTGGTTCGTCCGCGAGGTCTTCCAGGCCCCGGAGTGGCGCTGGATGGGCACGAACGTGGCGCACAGCTCGCTGACGATCATCCGGATCCGCTCCGCGAAGCCCGCCGAGCTCGTCACGCTGAACGACCTCGCGCACCTGCCGGTCGAGCTCCGCACCGGGCTGCCCGTCCCGCAGCCGCTCTAGCGTCCGCGCGGCGCCGGCCCGGAGGCGCGTCGTGCGTCAGTGGACCGGCTTGCGGTACCAGGCGGTCGCGTTCGGGTTGTCGTTGAACGCCGGCACCCGCTCGTAGCCGCGAGCGCGGTACATCGCGCCCGCGGCGACGAGGGAGTCGTTCGTGTCGAGGACGATGCTCGTCGCGCCGTACTCCCTGGCGGCGGTCTCGAGGACGTCCATCACCGCGGTCGCGACGCCGCGGCCCCGGGCCTCCGGCGCCACGAAGACGTGCTTGACCTCGAAGCGCACGTCGTCGCCGTCGTCCGCGATGCGGCGGAGCCCACCGCAACCGACCGCGGTGGCACCGTCGGCCCGGTCGTCGAACGCGACCACGAACACCCCGTTCGGCGGCACGAACTCGGCGGCCGGCGTGCGCTTCCGCGAGTAGCGGCCCTGCGCGCTCGGGAACGTCGCCGCACGTTCGTCGAGGTACCGGTCGAGCAGGTCGTCGACCTCCGGCAGGTCGGCGGGGACCACGCGGACGGTGACCTGGCTGCGATCGTCGGACATGCTCCGATCCTAGGATGGGGGCATGGTCACTCCCGTCGCCGTCGTCGGCGCCTCCGGTCGGCTCGGGTCGCTCGTGGCCGCCGTCGTCGAGGAACTGCCCGACTTCGAGCTCGTCGCCCGGTTGTCCTCCCGCGACAGCGCGCACGACGCCCCGGGTTCCGTTTTCGCCGGTGCGCGGATCATCGTCGACGTCACCGTCCCGGCGCTCAGCCCCGCCATCGTCGAGAACGCCCTGGCCACCGGGGCGAACGTCCTGGTCGGCACGTCCGGCTGGTCGGGGGAGCGGCTCGGCAAGCTCCGGGCCTCGCTGACCCAGCGCCCCGACCAGGGTGCCTTCGTCGTGCCGAACTTCTCGATCGGGTCGGTGATCGGCACCCACCTCGCCACGATCGCCGCCCCCTGGTTCCCCTCGGTGGAGATCGTCGAGAGCCACCACGCCGGCAAGATCGACTCGCCGTCGGGCACGGCGGTCCGCACCGCCGAGCTCATCGCCGAGGCCCGGCGTGACGTCGGACCGGTCGAGGCTCCGCACGTCGACCAGCGTGCGCGCGGCCAGCAGGTCGCGAGCGTGCCGATCCACTCGCTCCGGCTGCCGGGGGTGACGGCCGTGCAGGACGTGGTGCTGAGCGGCCCGGGCGAGACCCTGACCATCCGGCACGACACCGGGGCCGATACCGCCTACCTGCCGGGCATCCGCGCGTCGCTGCAGGCGGTCGGGGCGATGCGCGGCCTGACGGTCGGCCTCGGTTCCGTGCTCGGCATCGGGTAGGCGACGCTCGTGCGAGGCCTGCGGTCACCGCTCTGGGGCGTCCTGCTCATGACCGTCCTGCTCGTGGTGTACATCGTGCTCGTCGGGCAGCGGGCGGTGGCGTTCATCGCGACCGGCCTCCCGGTCGGCATCGGCATCGGTGTCGCGCTGGTCGTCGTGGCCCTGGTCGGGGCACTGCTCCTCGTGCTGGAACTCCGCTTCGGGCTGCGCATCACCCGGCTCGGAACCCGGCTCGAACGGGACGGCGGTGCACCCGACGACGTCGTCCCGGTGCGCCCCTCCGGACGTCCCGACCGCGCAGCCGCCGACGAGTTGTTCCCGCGGTACCGCGCCGCGGTCGAGGCCGCACCGGACGACTGGCGCGCCTGGTACCGCCTCGGGGTCGTCTACGACGCGGCGGGCGACCGGAAGCGCGCCCGTGCCGCGATGCGCACCGCCCTCGCACGGGCGCGCTGACCGGGCCGAGGCGGGTCAGAACGCCGCGTCGACCGCGTCCTCGGCCCGCGTGTACCGGAACGTGTAGCCCGAGTCGAGCAGCTTCCCCGGGACCATCCGCTGGTTCGACAGGAGCATCTCGTCCGCCGCGTCCCCGAGCAGCTTCCGGAGCGCGAAGGCCGGGACCCGGAACAGGTACGGGCGGTGCAGGTCCTCCGCGACGCGCTTGGTGATCCGGTCGGCCACGGCCGGATCCGGGCCCGACAGGTTGACCGGACCGGACACGTCGTCCGCGGTGACGAGGTGCACGATCGCGCCGACCTCGTCCTCGAGCGCGATCCACGGCCACCACTGGCCGCCGGTGCCGAGGCGTCCGCCACCGCCGGCCTTCGTCAGCGGGACGAGCGGGGCGAGGGCGCCTCCGCCCTGACCGATGACGATGCCGGTGCGCAGCAGCACGACGCGGACACCGTCCGGCGCGCGGCGGGCGGCTGCCTCCCACGCGGTGCAGACGTCGGCGAGGAACCCGCTGCCGGCCGACGCGTCGTCGTCGAGGACGTCCGCGGGTCGGTCGCCGTACACGCCCGACGCGGAACCGGACAGGAAGACGCGGGGCGGCGTCGTCGCGGCACGCATCGCATCGACCAGGGTCGTGGTGGCGTCGACGCGGGAGGTCCGGATCTCCCGGCGGTAGGCGTCCGTCCACGGCAGCTTGCCGAGGTTCGCACCGGACAGGTTGACCACGACGTCGGCGCCGTCGAGGACGGCCGGGTCGAGCGGCCGCTCCCCGGGGGCCCACCGGAACTCGGTCGGCGTCCGCGGCTCACGTCGCACGAGCGTCGAGACGTGGTGCCCCGCCTCGCGCAGGGCACGGACGAGCGGCGTGCCGATGAAGCCGGACGCGCCGGCCACCAGGATCGAGAGCGGCTGTGACGTCATGCCGCCACGCTACTCACGCAGCTGACGGGCAGCCGTGGCGCCGCCGGGAGGCCCGTCCCCCGTCGGTCACCCGGCTCGCCTCCGTCGCGGCGCACGCCTAGGCTCGACGTCGTGACCGAGATCCCCACGCCGTACGAAGACCTGCTGCGCCGAGTGCTCGAAGAGGGCTCCCCGAAGGGCGACCGCACCGGGACCGGTACCCGCAGCCTGTTCGGTGCCCAGCTGCGCTACGACCTGTCGCAGGGGTTCCCGCTCATCACGACCAAGCGCGTGCACATGAAGTCGATCGCGTACGAGCTGCTCTGGTTCCTCCGCGGCGACTCGAACGTCCGCTGGTTGCAGGAGCACGGTGTCCGGATCTGGAACGAGTGGGCGGGCGAGGACGGCGACCTCGGGCCGGTGTACGGCGTGCAGTGGCGCTCCTGGCCGACGCCGTCCGGCGAGCACGTCGACCAGATCGCCCAGGTCATCGACCAGATCCGCACGAACCCGGACTCGCGTCGTCTCATCGTGTCGGCGTGGAACGTCGCGGACATCCCGAGCATGGCGCTCGCCCCCTGCCACGCGTTCTTCCAGTTCCACGTGAACGACGGCAAGCTCTCGTGCCAGCTGTACCAGCGGAGCGCGGACATGTTCCTCGGCGTCCCGTTCAACATCGCCTCGTACGCCCTGCTGACGCACATGGTCGCGGCGCAGACCGGGCTCGAGGTCGGCGACTTCATCTGGACCGGTGGCGACTGCCACGTCTACGACAACCACGTCGAGCAGGTGCAGGAGCAGCTGACCCGGACGCCGTTCCCGCTGCCGACGCTCGAGCTCGCCGCGCGCGACTCGATCGACGCCTACGAGTACGAGGACATCACCGTCGTCGGCTACGAGCACCACCCGGCGATCTCCGGCAAGGTCGCGGTCTGATGACGGACGACCGGGCCGCGTCCGGGACGGAGCCGGCGTCCTGGACGGAACCGGTCAGGGGAGTCGGGCTCGTCTGGGCGCGGTCGGCGGACGGCGTCATCGGCGCGGACGGCGGCATCCCGTGGCACGTGCCGGAGGACCTCGCGCACTTCCGCGAGGTCACCGGCAGCGCCACCGTCGTGATGGGCCGCCGCACGTGGGACTCCCTGCCGGACCGGTTCCGCCCGCTCCCCGGTCGCCGCAACGTCGTGCTCACCCGGGACGCCGCCTGGTCCGCCGAGGGGGCCGTCGTCGTGCACGACCTGGCCGGCGCGCTCGACACCGACGACGACGTGTGGGTGATCGGCGGCGGAGCGGTCTACGCGGACGCCGTCGCGTTCGCCGACCGCGTGTCCGAGACGGTCGTCGACGTCGAGGTCGACGGGGACACCTCGGCACCGACGCTCGGCGAGGACTGGACCCTCGTCGACGAGGGCCCCTGGCAGGTGTCCCGCGTCGACGGCGTCCGCTACCGCTTCCTCGAGTGGCGCCGCCGCGCCTGAACCCTCCTGTCGGAGGTGATCCGGGCCTCCCGTCCGGGCACCGTCCGCGTGGACGGACGCCCGGTCCGTCGCGCCCGGTACGCTGGACTCCGTGTCCACGCGTGAGAATCCCTTCGGCCAGGTCCTCGTCGCGCTCGTGACCCCGTTCACCGCCGACGGCGAGGTGGACTGGCCGGGCGTCGAGCAGCACATCGACGACTGCATCACGGCAGGTGCCGACGGCATCGTCGTGACCGGTACGACCGGCGAGACGTCGACCCTGACCGACCCGGAGAAGCTCCGGCTGGTCGAGGTCGGGAAGTCCGTGGCCGCTGGTCGCGCGAAGATCATCACCGGCGGTGGCTCGAACGAGACCGCGCACGCCATGCAGCTCTACAAGCAGAGCGAGCGCGCCGGTGCCGACGGGGTCATGATCGTCACGCCGTACTACAACAAGCCGACCCAGGCCGGTGTCCTCACGCACTTCCGGATGATCGCCGACGCGACCGACCTGCCGGTGATCCTGTACGACATCCCCGGCCGCACCGGCATCCCGATCACGTACGACACCATCCTGCGCGCGTCGAAGCACCCGAACATCCTCGCGGTGAAGGACGCCAAGGGCGACTTCGCCGAGGTTTCGCGGGTGCTCAACAACACCGACCTCATGTACTTCTCCGGCGACGACACGAACGTGCTCCCGCACCTGTCGATCGGTGCCACCGGCCTCATCGGTGTCACGGCGAACATCACGAGCACGCCGTACCGCACGATCGTCGACGCCGTGAACCGCGGCGACCTGGCCACCGCGACGGCCGAGCACAAGCGCCTCGAACCCCTCGTCCGCGCGGTCATGACCCACGTGCCCGGCACCGTCGCCGCGAAGTACGTCCTGCACGGGCTCGGCCGCATCGGCAGCCCGCGTGTCCGCCTGCCCCTCGTCGGGCCCGAGGACTCTGAGGCGTACGCCATCGAGACCTCGCTCGAAGCCGTCCGGGACGTCCCCGGCGCCGGCTTCTCCAACTTCCGCCCCGACCGCAACGCAGCGGCCGGCGGCGCACTACCGAAGGTGCCAGGCACCACCCGCTAGACGAACACCGCGGCGCACGACGTGCGTCGCCCGAATCCGTAGGACCGAATGCCCACACAGATCTCCACACCGCAGCCGCTCGAACCCGGAACGCTCCGAGTCATCCCCGTCGGGGGACTCGGCGAGATCGGTCGCAACATGACCGTCTACGAGTTCGAGGGCAAGATCCTCATCGTCGACGCCGGCGTCCTCTTCCCGGAGGAGCACCAGCCCGGGGTCGACCTGATCCTGCCGGACTTCTCGCCGATCCGGGACCGCCTCGACGACGTCCTCGGTGTCGTGCTCACGCACGGGCACGAGGACCACATCGGCGCCGTCCCGTACCTGCTGAAGCTCCGCGGCGACATCCCGCTCATCGGCTCCACGCTGACGCTCGCACTCGTCGAGGCGAAGCTCAAGGAACACCGGATCAAGCCGTACACGCTCAACGTCGCCGAGGACCAGACCGAGCAGCTCGGTCCGTTCCACCTCGAGTTCGTCGCCGTGAACCACTCGATCCCGGACGCCCTCGCCGTCGCCATCACGACCCCGGCCGGTCGCGTGCTGCACACGGGCGACTTCAAGATGGACCAGCTGCCGCTCGACGACCGCATCACGGACCTCCGTGCGTTCGCCCGTCTCGGCGAGCAGGGCGTCGACCTGTTCCTGCCGGACTCCACCAACGCCGACGTCCCGGGCTTCACCGCCCCGGAGCGCGACATCGGCCCGGTGCTCGAGAACATCATCACGCGCGCCCGCAAGAAGGTCGTCGTCGCGAGCTTCTCCTCGCACGTGCACCGCGTCCAGCAGGTCCTCGACGCCGCCGCCGCCGCCAACCGCAAGGTCGCGTTCATGGGCCGATCGATGATCCGCAACATGACGATCGCCGCCGAGCTCGGGTACCTGCGGGTCCCCGAGAACGTGCTCATCGACACGAAGAAGGCGAAGAACGTCCCGGACGACCAGATCGTCTACATGTCGACCGGCTCCCAGGGCGAGCCGATGGCCGTCCTCGCGCGGATGGCGAACCTCGAGCACCAGATCGAGATCGGCGAGGGCGACACCGTCATCCTCGCGTCGAGCCTCATCCCCGGCAACGAGAACGCGGTGTACCGCGTGATCGACGGGTTGACGAAGCTCGGCGCGAAGGTCGTGCACAAGGGCAACGCGAAGGTGCACGTCTCCGGGCACGCCTCGGCCGGCGAGCTGCTCTACTGCTACAACATCCTGCGCCCGCGCAACGTCATGCCCGTGCACGGCGAGCACCGCCACCTGTTCGCGAACGCCGACCTGGCGATCCAGACCGGGGTGCCGCCGCGCAACGTGGTCCTGGGGGAGGACGGCACCGTCGTCGACCTCAAGGACGGCGTCGTGACCGTCGCCGGGCAGCTCGACATCGGGTACGTCTACGTGGACGGATCCACCGTCGGCGAGATCACCGACGCCGACCTGAAGGACCGTCGGGTCCTGGCGGAGGAAGGCTTCATCTCGGTCTTCTGCGCCGTCGACTTCACGACCGGCCAGTGCGTCATCGGCCCGGAGATCCAGTCGCGCGGCTTCGCCGAGGACGACTCCGTCTTCGACGACGTCCGGCCGCAGATCGCCAAGGCGCTGACCGAGGCCGCCGCCAACGGCACGCGTGACCAGCACGCCTTCACCCAGGTCGTCCGCCGGACGGTCGGCCGCTGGGTGAACACGAAGCACCGACGACGCCCGATGATCGTGCCGGTGGTCATCGAGGCCTGAGGCGCGCTGCCCCGTCCTGGAGGCCCGCCGCACGTCCGCACCGGACGCTGCGGCGGGCCTCCCGTCGTTGTCCTCGGGAAGGATTAGGGTTCTGCCCATGGCCGGAGGCACCAAGTCGACCACGCGCTCGCGCGCGTCCTCGTCGTCGACCCGTGGAGGCGGGTCGCGCGGGACGTCGCGCACCCAGGCCACGACGAAGAAACTGCCGCAGGCTGCACCCACCCCGGTGTTCCGCGAGCAGAACCCGCTCGTGACCGCATGGCTCGGCATGGCGCACGGCGTCGGCGCCGGCTTCCGGCTGCTCGGCAAGGAGTCGCTCGAGAAGGACCAGCGGCGCGACGGGTTCCCGTTCCTGCTGTTCGTCCTCGCGGTCCTCGGTGCCGTCGTGGAGTGGCTGAACCCCACCAACCCGGTGTCGATCGGCCTCGACGCGTACACGTTCGGCGGGCTGTTCGGGCGCCTGGCCTTCGCGCTGCCCGTCATCATGGTCGTCTTCGCCGGCTGGTTGTTCCGGCACCCGGCGTCCGTGCACGACAACACCCGGATCGGGATCGGCCTCGGCCTCATGCTCGTCTCGATCGCCTCGCTCTGCCACGTGTTCGGCGGCCAGCCGAGCGCCGCGGACGGCATGCCCGCACTCGCCGCAGCCGGCGGGGTGATCGGCTGGGTCGTCATCGGCTGGCTCGTCGCCGTCGCCACCGTGTGGGTCGCCGTACCGGTCGCGGTCGTCCTGCTCGCGCTCTCGCTCTTCATCATCACGAAGACCCCGCCGAACAAGCTCGGTCGGCGGCTGCACGAGCTGTACGCGTACCTCTTCGGCGCTCCCGGTCCCGCCGCCGAGACGCCCCTCACCGAGGACGACACCGCGTCGGCGACGAAGCCGACCCGCAAGCGGAGCCCGAAGGGACAGTCGCAGGACTTCCCGCTGTTCGAGGACCTCGGGTTCGGCGAGGACGGCGCTCCGGGCGAGGACGGGGCCGACGAGCACCTGCCGTGGTGGCGCCGCAACAAGTCCGGCCGCGAAGAGGACCCGGCGTACGACAGTCCCGTCATCCCGCCGACCGGTGTCGCTCCGGCGGCCGCCCCGGCACGGGGTGCCGCGGCGGGCCTCCGTGACCTGACGCCCGCCGAGCCGGTCTCGGTCAACCTGAACGACTCGGTCGAGCAGGACGTCGCCGACGACCTCGACCGCGCGGAGCAGGCACTGCGCGACTTCGGGTCGCCGGCGCCCGCGTCCCCGACGGAGGCGTTCCGTCCGGACCGCGACGTGGCCGCTGCCGTCGCCACGGGCCCGGCGACCGGACCGGCGCCCGTCGCTCCGGCGAGCGTCCCCGTCGTGTCGGCGGAGTCGGACCTCGGCGACGTCGGCGTGGACGACGAGCCCGAGGGCCTGCCGCCGGTCGCGACCGAGGAGGACCCGGCGCACCCGTACCGGCTGCCGGCTGCGACGACGCTGAGCCCCGGGACCCCGTCGGTCGCCCGCAGCCAGGCGAACGACGAGATCGTCGCCGCCATCACCGGCGTCCTGACCGAGTTCAAGGTCGACGCGAAGGTCACCGGGTTCTCCCGTGGCCCGACGGTCACGCGGTACGAGATCGAGCTCGGCCCGGGCGTGAAGGTCGAGCGCGTCACGGCGCTGTCGAAGAACCTGTCCTACGCGGTCGCCTCGAACGAGGTCCGCATCCTCTCGCCGATCCCCGGCAAGAGCGCGATCGGCGTCGAGATCCCGAACACCGACCGCGAGATCGTCTCCCTCGGTGACGTCCTCCGGTCGAGTGCGGCCACCAAGTCGAAGCACCCGATGACGATCGGCGTCGGCAAGGACGTCGAGGGCGGCTTCGTCGTCGCGAACCTGGCGAAGATGCCCCACCTGCTCGTCGCCGGTTCCACGGGGTCCGGCAAGTCGGTGTTCATCAACTCGATGATCACGTCGCTGCTCATGCGCGCGAAGCCGTCCGAGGTCCGCATGGTCCTCGTCGACCCGAAGCGCGTGGAGCTGTCGATCTACGCCGGCGTCCCGCACCTCATCACCCCCATCATCACGAACCCGAAGAAGGCGGCCGAAGCGCTGCAGTGGGTCGTGAAGGAGATGGACATGCGGTACGACGACCTGGCGTCGTTCGGCTTCCGGCACGTCGACGACTTCAACAAGGCCGTGCAGAACGAGGAGATCGTGCTGCCGGCCGGCAGTGAGCGGAAGCTCAAGCCGTACCCGTACCTGCTCGTCGTCGTGGACGAGCTCGCCGACCTCATGCTCGTCGCCCCGCGCGACGTCGAGGAGTCGATCGTCCGCATCACCCAGCTGGCCCGCGCTGCCGGCATCCACCTGGTGCTCGCGACGCAGCGCCCGTCGGTGGACGTCATCACGGGTCTCATCAAGGCGAACGTGCCGTCGCGCATCGCCTTCGCGGTCACGAGCGTGACGGACTCCCGCGTCATCCTCGACCAGCCCGGAGCCGACAAGCTCATCGGGCAGGGCGACGGGCTGTTCCTGCCCATGGGGTCGTCGAAGGCGGTCCGCGTGCAGGGTGCCTGGGTGCAGGAGACCGAGGTCGCCGAGGTCGTCCAGCACGTCACCCGGCAGGCCCAGCCCGAGTACCGGCAGGACGTCGCCGCGGTGGTCGAGCGCAAGGAGATCGACGCCGACATCGGCGACGACCTCGAGCTGCTCCTGGCCGCCGTCGAGCAGGTCGTCTCGACGCAGTTCGGGTCGACGTCGATGCTGCAGCGCAAGCTCCGGGTCGGTTTCGCGAAGGCCGGACGGCTCATGGACCTCATGGAGTCCCGCGACATCGTCGGGCCGTCCGAGGGGTCCAAGGCGCGCGACGTCCTCGTGACGGGGGACCAGCTGCCCGCGGTGCTCGCGAAGCTCCGGGGCGAAGAGCCGCCGACCGCCCCCGCCGCGCCCGCATCGGCAGCAGGGGCACCGGCCGGGGACGGGGCCGACGACCGGTACGGGGACGACCCGGTGGCAGGCATGACACGTGGGTACGATGAGGTGGACGGCGACACCGACGAGGACGCCTGGGGCCTGACGGGCAGGGAGTGAGACCATGACCGCCTCCGACGGCACGACGAACCGGTTCCCGTGGCGCGGCCGGATCCTGCGCAAGGGTCCCGGCCCCGCGTCGACCGCGAACGTCGCCAACATCATCACCGTGGTGCGCATCCTCATGGCGCCGCTGTTCTTCGTCCTGCTGCTGGCGGACGCCGGCGCCGACGGGCCGGTGCGCATCTGGGCCGCCGTGCTCTTCGTCGTGGCGATCGTCACCGACAGCGCCGACGGCATCATCGCCCGTCGGCAGGACCTGGTCACCGACTTCGGGAAGCTCGTCGACCCGATCGCGGACAAGGTCCTCATCGGCGGTGCCCTCGTGGCGCTGTCGATCCTCGGGGAACTGCCCTGGTTCGTGACGGTGCTCATCATGCTCCGCGAGATCGGCATCACCGTCTTCCGGTTCGCGGTGCTCTCCGACCGGGTGATCCCGGCGAGCCGCGGCGGCAAGGTCAAGACCGTCCTGCAGGCCGTCGCACTGACGCTCGCGCTGTTCCCGTGGTGGCACCTGGTCGGGGACGTCGCCCACTGGGTGAACGGTGTCTCCATGACGGCCGCGTTCGTGGCGACCGTGGCGAGCGGTGTCGACTACCTCGTGCAGGCGTGGCGACACAACCGGACGCCGGCGTGACCGAGGCCGGCTCCCGGGGTACCGCCGCGGGCCTGGTCGCCGCACTGACCGCCCGTGGGGAGACGGTGGCGGTCGCGGAGTCGTTGACGGGCGGGCTCGTCGTCGCGGAACTCGTCGGGGTGGCCGGGGCGTCCGCCGTCGTGCGTGGTGGCGTCGTCGCCTACGCGACCCCGGTGAAGGCGACCGTGCTCGACGTGGACGCCGAGCTGCTCGCGGACCGTGGCGCTGTCGACCCCGAGGTGGCGCGGCAGATGGCCGCGGGTGTCCGGATCGCGCTGGCCGTCGACGGTGTCCCCGCCACGTGGGGGATCAGCACGACGGGCGTCGCCGGGCCGGAACCGCAGGACGGCAAGGCGGTCGGGACCGTCTTCATCGGGATCGCGGACGCACAGGGCGCCGGTGCGGTCGAACTGCACCTGGACGGGGACCGCGGGGCGATCCGTGCGGCGGTCGTCTCCGAACTCCTGACACGTCTGCGGTCCAGACTCGAGGGCGTGGAATAGCGGGCGTGACCGTCAGGTTACATCTCACGCAATCTCCAGCAGGACGGCAGCCGCACTGGCTACCATGCTGCAACCGGCAACCGCAGGGTGGTCGGACCCGAGCTCGGTCATCCGGATCGAGCGGGCGCGGAGATGACAGGAAGGAGGAGTTCTCATGGTTCTCGTTCGTCAGGAGATCGGCGACGTGCTGCGGGACTTCCGCTTGCAGAAGGGCCGGACCCTCCGTCAGGTCGCGTCCAAGGCCAGTGTTGCCCTCGGGTACCTGAGTGAGGTGGAGCGCGGTCAGAAGGAGGCCAGCTCCGAGATCCTCGCTTCTGTGGCGGATGCCCTCGACACCCCCATCTCGACGATCATGCGCGAAGTGGGCGACCGCCTCGCAGTGGTCGAAGGGCTCACCCGTGTCCCGGACACGCTCCCGGACGAACTCGTCGCCGAGTTCGACAACGACCTCGCGGTGCGCTGACCCGTACCGCTCGCAACGCCCTCGCCGGTCCGCCGGCGGGGGCGTTCGCCGTTGTTACGCTGGTCCGATGCGGGTGAGTGAGTTCTGGCGAGCCGTCGACCAGGTGTTCGGGGACGCGTACGGAGCGGTCGTCGCCCGGGACGTCGTGCTCGAACAGCTCGGCGGCCGATCGGCGGCGGACGCCCTCGCGGCGGGCATCGACGCGCGTGCCGTGTGGGACGCCCTCTGCGACTCCCAGGACGTCCCGCTCGAGCGTCGGCACGGCAAGGGTCTCCAGGAACCGCGCGACTGACGCGTGCTGACGCTGGTGGCGCTCGCTCCGCGCGTGGGCGAACGTGTGTTCGGCGTGTCGCTCGAACACGTGTTCGGTCGGTGCTACGTTCCTCCACAGCGACGTCGACCGGGTGCTCCTTCCACGACCTCCGCTCCTGACGGCATGGATGTCGGTGGGCGGCCGTAGGTTCGAGGACATCGGAACACGTCCGAAGCCTTGTCGCAGAACGAGTGGCCTTGCACCATCGGCCGGTCCGGACGCGACAGCCTACAGGCGGCCGTCACGAGCACGAAGGAGCATCCCATGCCATCACCAGTAGACCGCGAGAAGGCCCTCGAGACCGCACTCGCCCAGATCGACCGTCAGTTCGGCAAGGGTGCCGTGATGCGCCTCGGGACCGACGAGCGTGCTCCGGTCGCCGTGATCCCCACCGGCTCCGTCGCGCTCGACGTCGCGCTCGGGATCGGTGGACTCCCGCGTGGTCGCATCATCGAGATCTACGGACCGGAGTCCTCCGGTAAGACCACGCTGACGATCCACGCCATCGCGAACGCGCAGCGCAACGGCGGCATCGCGGCGTTCATCGACGCCGAGCACGCGCTCGACCCGGAGTACGCCAAGAAGCTCGGCGTCGACATCGACGCGCTCCTCGTCTCCCAGCCCGACACCGCCGAGCAGGCGCTCGAGATCGCGGACATGCTCGTCCGGTCGGGA
Source organism: Curtobacterium sp. MCBD17_032 (assembly GCF_003234855.1). GTDB lineage: Bacteria > Actinomycetota > Actinomycetes > Actinomycetales > Microbacteriaceae > Curtobacterium. Next base: position 43,852 of record NZ_QKTO01000011.1, on the reverse strand, counting down.
TCCATCGACCTCATCGTCATCGACTCCGTGGCGGCACTCGTGCCCCGCGCCGAGATCGAGGGCGAGATGGGCGACTCCCATGTCGGTCTGCAGGCCCGCCTCATGTCGCAGGCGCTCCGCAAGCTCGCCGGTGGGCTCAACCAGACGCAGACCACGATGATCTTCATCAACCAGCTGCGCGAGAAGATCGGCGTGTTCTTCGGATCGCCCGAGACGACTTCCGGTGGTAAGGCGCTCAAGTTCTACGCGTCGGTCCGCCTCGACATCCGTCGCATCGAGACGCTGAAGAGCGGCACCGACGCCGTCGGCAACCGCACCCGCGTCAAGGTCGTGAAGAACAAGATGGCGCCGCCGTTCAAGCAGGCCGAGTTCGACATCCTCTACGGGGTGGGGATCTCGCGCGAAGGCTCGCTGTTGGACTTCGGCGTCGACCACGGGATCGTGAAGAAGTCCGGCGCCTGGTACACCTACGACGGCGACCAGCTCGGGCAGGGCAAGGAGAACTCGCGGTCCTTCCTCATCCAGAACCCGGAGATCGCCGCTGAGATCGAGGGCAAGATCCTCGCGAAGCTCGGCGTCGGTGGGGCGAAGGAAGCGGCGCCGGTCGACTCGATCGCGCCGAAGCTCGCGGAGCGCAAGGGCGCGTGACGACCGACCACGACGGCGACGACCTCGCTCCGGTGACCGATCTGTTCGGAGCGAGGTCCCGTCGCCGTCCTGACGGCACACGTCCCGGTGCCCGGACCACGAGCGCAGCGGACGCCGGGCACCGGCCCGACAGCGAGCGCTCGGAGGACGCCGACCGCTCGCAGGACGCCGACCGCTCGCAGGACGCCGACCGCTGGTCGGACGCGGAGCGCGGGACGGAGACGGAGCGCTGGGCGGACGCCGACCGTTTGGCTAATGACGGCAGCGACGACACCGGTGACGGTTTCGGGCGGGAGCACGCGGCGGCGGTCCCGTCGGACGCGGACACGCCGGTCCCGTTTCCGGTCCCGTTGTCGGTCCGGGGTGCGCAGGACGCCTGGCTGTCCCCGGTCGTCGGGGACGGGTCGGGGCGGAGCGCTCGGGCCGAGCAGACCGGCTACGACGGCGACGAGGCGGACGCGCCGACGGCGTCGGTGTTCTCGATCACCGGCGGCGAGCTCGATCCGGCAGACGCTCCGCGGCCACTCGACGAGCAACGTGCCGATGCGGAGCGGATCAGCATGCGTGCGCTCAGCCGACGCGGCGTGAGCACGTCCGAGCTCCGGGCGATGCTCGGGAAGCAGGACGCGTTCGACCCGGACGTCATCGAGCAGGAGATCGACCGGCTCACCCGCGTCGGGCTGCTCGACGACGTCGCGCTGGCCACCGACCTCGTGGACCGGATGCATGCGCGCAAGGGCCTCGGCCGGCAGGCGATCGTCGCCGACCTCCGTCGCCGCGGCATCGACCAGACCGCGATCGACGCAGCACTCGACGCGGCGGCGGACGACGAGGACGACGAGTTCGTCCGGGCGATCGAACTGGCGACGAAGCGTGCCGGGCAGATGCGCGGCCTCGACCGCGCGACGGCCGAACGTCGACTGTCCGGGTTCCTGATGCGCAAGGGGTACAACGGGGGCGTCGTCCGCATCGCCGTCGAGCGTGCGCTCGACGGCCCCCGCCGTCCGCCGCCCGGCGGTCGTGGAACCGTGCGGTTCGAGTAGTCCGACCCGCACGGCCTCGCCCCGGTCCGGTTCGCACCGTACCGTGGCGGAACCGAGGCGAGACCGGATCGGGACCGGAGCAGAAGCGCCGATCGGTGCGGGTGCTCGGCCCCGGTCCGGTATCCGCCCGGTCCTACACTGGACGATCATGGACACCGCCGTCGCGACCCCGCGGACCTACGAAGTGCGTACCTACGGGTGCCAGATGAACGTGCACGACTCCGAGCGGCTCAGCGGGTCGCTCCGCGCTGCCGGGTACGTCGCCGCACAGGACGACGAGCAGGCAGACGTCGTCGTCATCAACACGTGTGCCGTCCGCGAGAACGCGGACAAGCGCCTGTACGGCAACCTCGGTCGCCTGGCGTCCGTGAAGCGGGACCGCCCCGGCATGCAGATCGCCGTCGGCGGCTGCCTCGCTCAGAAGGACAAGGACGTCATCCTCGAGAAGGCGCCGTGGGTGGACGTGGTGTTCGGCACGCACAACATGGGGTCCCTGCCGACCCTGCTCGAGCGTGCCCGCCACAACGACGAGGCGCAGCTCGAGATCCTCGAGTCCCTCGACGTCTTCCCTTCGACGCTGCCGACCAAGCGGGAGTCGACCTCGAGCGGCTGGGTGTCGATCTCCGTCGGCTGCAACAACACCTGCACGTTCTGCATCGTGCCGTCCCTCCGCGGCAAGGAGCGCGACCGTCGTCCGGGTGACGTCCTCGCCGAGATCCAGGCCCTCGTCGACGACGGTGCGATCGAGGTCACGCTCCTCGGACAGAACGTCAACTCGTACGGCGTCGAGTTCGGCGACCGCCATGCGTTCGGGAAACTCCTCCGCGCCACCGGCCAGATCGACGGCCTCGAACGCGTGCGCTTCACCAGCCCGCACCCCGCGGCCTTCACGGACGACGTCATCGCCGCGATGGCCGAGACGCCGAACGTCATGCCGCAGCTGCACATGCCGCTGCAGTCCGGGTCAGACCGGGTGCTCAAGGCGATGCGGCGCAGCTACCGGAGCGAACGCTTCCTCGGCATCCTCGATCGCGTCCGCGCCGCGATCCCGCACGCGGCCATCTCCACCGACGTCATCGTCGGCTTCCCCGGCGAGACGGAGGCGGACTTCGCGGACACCCTGCGGGTCGTCGAGCAGGCCCGGTTCGCGACGGCCTTCACGTTCCAGTACTCGATCCGCCCCGGTACCCCTGCGGCCACCATGGACGACCAGCTGCCGAAGGAGGTCGTGCAGGAGCGGTACGAGCGGCTCATCGCCCTGCAGGACCGGATCACGACGGAGGAGAACGCCGCGCAGCTCGGTCGCACGGTCGACGTCCTCGTCGCCACCGGCGAGGGGAAGAAGGACGAGTCCACGCACCGCCTGTCCGGTCGCGCCGAGGACGCCCGCCTCGTGCACTTCGCGGTCCCGGCCGGATCGGACGTCCCGCGGCCGGGCGACGTCGTCTCGGTCGAGGTGACCCGTGCGGCACCGCACTTCCTGGTCGCCGACACCGACGCACCGCTGCGCATCCGACGCACCCGCGCCGGCGACGCCTGGGACCGGGCGCAGGCGGAGTCCTGCGGCGTGCCCGTCCCGGCCGCTCCGGGTGCCGGTCCGCGACCGGTCTCGCTCGGCCTCCCCACGCTCCGTGTCGGACGCTGACCCGCGACCCGCGCGAGGGGTCGACGCCGACTCCGCGCCCGACGCCGACGCACGCCCCGGTCAGGAGGCTCCGCTCGACCTGGTCGCGACAGCGGACGTCGTCGCCGTCGTGGGCGCGACCGGTACCGGCAAGTCCGAGCTCGCCCTCGCCCTCGCCGAACGACACTGTGCGCACGGCCGACGTGCCGAGATCGTCAACGCCGACGCCATGCAGCTCTACCGCGGGATGGACGTCGGGACTGCGAAGGTCCCGGAGTCCGAGCGACGGGGCATCCCGCACCACCAGCTCGACGTGCTCGAGGTGACGGACGAAGCGAGCGTCGCGGCGTACCAGCGCGACGCCCGAGCGGTGATCGCCGAGGTCACGGCGGACGGCGGGGTCGCGGTGCTCGTCGGTGGCAGCGGCCTCTACGTGTCCGCCGTCCTCTTCGACCTCGACTTCCCCGGGACCGACCCCGTACTCCGGGAGCAGCTCGAACGGGAGCACCGCGAACTCGGTCCGGCCGTCCTGCTCGACCGGCTCCGCACACTCGACCCGGCGGCTGCCGCGGTGATCGACGCGCGGAACCCGCGGCGGTTGATCCGGGCCGTCGAGATCGCGAGCCGGTCCGACCGCGTCACCCCGAGCCTCCCGTCCGCGCCGCGGCCGTGGCGGCCCGCGCACGTCCTGCACCTGCGGCGCGACCGCGAGCAGCTCGTGGCGGGTCTCCACACCCGGGCGGAGCGCATGTTCGCCACCGGGCTCCTGGACGAGGTCGCAGCCCTCCGGGACCGGGGGCTGGAACAGGGCCGCACGGCCCGCGCCGCGATCGGGTACGCGCAGGCGCTCCAGGTCCTGCGCGGGGAGGCGACGGTCGAGCAGGCGGTGGAGTCGACCAGCGTCGCGACGCGGCGGTACGCCCGCCGGCAGGTCTCGTGGTTCAAGCGGTACGCCGACTCGGGGACGACGCGGGTGGGCGCGGTGGACGTCACGGGAGCCGGGGCAGCGGAGCTCTCGGGACTGGCCCGTAGGATCGTCCCGTGACCGAGCTGCACTTCACCAAGGGCCACGGGACCGGCAACGACTTCGTCCTGTTCGCCGACCCCGACGCCACGGTCGACCTGACGCCGGACCGGATCCGCGCGATCGCGGACCGGCGCTTCGGCGTCGGTGCCGACGGTGTCATCCGTGCCGTGCGCTCGGACGCGCTCCCCGAGGGCCGCGCGGTCCTCGCGGAGGACCCGGCCGCCACGTGGTTCATGGACTACCACAACGCCGACGGGTCGGTCGCCGAGATGTGCGGCAACGGCATCCGTGTCTTCGCCCGGTACCTCACCGAGTCGGGGCTCGTCGACCTCGCACCGGGGCAGACCCTCACCGTGGGCAGCCGGAAGGGCCTCGTCGACATCCAGCGGTCGTCCACGGGCTTCGCCGCCGACCTCGGCCGGTGGCGTCTCGGCATCGACGGGAGCGGCTCCGACGACGTCCTCGTGCGCGCGAAGGACCTCGACCGCGCACGGCCCGGGCTCGGCATCGACGTCGGCAACCCCCACGTCGTCGTCGCGGTCGCCAGCGAGGAGGAGCTCGCAGGCATCGACCTGACCTACGTGCCGGTCCTCGACCCGGCCCCGGCTTCCGGGGCGAACGTCGAGTTCGTGCTCCCCGGGGACCCGCTCGTGACGGACGGGGTCGGCCAGATCACCATGCGCGTGCACGAGCGGGGGAGCGGCGAGACGCTCTCGTGCGGAACGGGCGCGGTGGCCGCGGCCCTCGCGACGCGGTACTGGGCGGGCTCGGCGGCGCCGGACACCTGGCGCGTCCGCGTCCCGGGCGGTGTCCTCACCGTGCGGATGACCGCGACGGAGGACGGCGAGCACGTCTCGCTCGCCGGTCCGGCCGAGCTCGTGTTCTCGGGGGACCTGACGGTCTGACCGGACACCTTCCCCGACGATCGTCCCCGTGTCAGGATCGGCACATGACGGGGGAGCAGGACGACCAGCCGCGCGTGGTCGCGGTGAGCCGCGACCACGACCACCACTTCAGCAAGCCGATCGTCTCGGACATCGTCCTGGTCGCGGGGCTCGGCGTCGAAGGGGACGCGCACGCCGGGGCGACGGTGCAGCACCGCTCCCGTGTCGCCCGTGACCCGCACCAGCCGAACCTGCGGCAGGTACACCTCATCGCCGCCGAGCTGTTCGACGAGGTGGCCACGGCGGGGTTCACGGTCGCCCCCGGCCAGATGGGTGAGAACGTCACGACGCGCGGCGTCGACCTGCTGAGGCTGCCCGAGGGGACCGTGCTGCACCTCGGTGCCGATGCCCGCGTCCGGGTCACCGGCCTGCGGAACCCGTGCCGGCAGATCGACGGCTTCGAGCCGGGACTGTTGCGCCAGGTGCTCGGCCGCGCCGAGGACGGCTCCGTCGAGCGCAAGGGAGGCGTCATGAGCGTCGTGCTCGTCGGTGGGACCGTCCGTCTGGGCGACCCCGTGCGGGTCGAGCTCCCGACCGGGGAACAGGTGCCGCTCCGACCGGTGTGACGGGTCCTGGCGGCGCCGTCAGGACGCGCGGTGCACCCGGAGGACGCGGAAGCCCTTGTCGGTCGTCGCCCGCGTCACGGTGAACCCGTCCGCCAGTGTCTGCTGCAACCAGCGCTGCAGCGAGTCCCCGCCCAGGTCCTTCGACACCACGAGCCAGGCGTCGCCACCGACGGCGAGCCGGGGGATCCACGTGCGCAGGATGTCGTGCAGTTCGTCCTTGCCGACACGGATCGGCGGGTTCGACCAGATCGTGCGGAACGTCGTGTCGGCCGGGACCTCGGTGGGCAGACCCACCGTCAGGTTGTCCGCTCCGGCGGCGGTGGCGTTGGTCCGCGCCAGGTCGAGGACGCGCTCGTTGACGTCGACGCCCCACACGTGCGCGTCGGGGGACTGCAGCGCCATCGTGATCGCGAGCGGACCCCAGCCACAGCCGACGTCGAGCAGGTCCCCGTCGGGGGCAGGAGCGGGGACGTTGCGCAACAGCACGCTCGTGCCGCGGTCGATGCCGTCCGGGCTGAAGACGCCCGCTGCAGTGGTGAAGTCGAGCGTGCGACCGGCGAGCGTCACGCGGATCTGCCGCGGTCGCGCCTGGCTCTCCGGGGTGGCAGAGAAGTAGTGGTCGTTCGCCATGGAAGAACCGTACCGGGAACCCCGTGTGTCCAGAGGGCTCCGGAGGTAGCCTGTGCACAGCATGACGGAATCCCATCAGCAGGACGAACAGACCATCCACGACGACAGCGCAGACGGTGTCGTCGAGCGGGTGCTGCGCAACGCCGACCGGCGCGCGGCATCCTCCATCTTCGCGCCGGCGCAGGCGATCCAGACCCGCTCGGTGGACGAGCAGGGTTGGGATGGCGACGGCGACCAGTACGACCGTGAGGACCGTGCGGCGCTGCGCCGCGTCGTCGGCCTCTCCACCGAGCTCGAGGACGTCACTGAGGTCGAGTACCGGCAGCTCCGGCTCGAGCGCGTCGTCCTCATCGGCGTGTACGCGCAGGGCGACGCCTCCGACGCCGAGAACTCGCTCCGCGAGCTGTCGGCCCTCGCCGAGACCGCGGGCGCCGTGGTGCTCGACGGGCTCCTGCAGCGCCGGCCGACCCCCGACCCGGCGACCTACCTCGGCAAGGGCAAGGCCCAGGAACTCGCCATGGTGGTCAAGGCCACCGGCGCGGACACGGTCATCGCGGACACCGAACTCGCACCGTCGCAGCGCCGTGCGCTCGAGGACGTCGTCAAGGTCAAGGTGATCGACCGCACGGCCGTGATCCTCGACATCTTCAGCCAGCACGCCTCCACGCGCGAGGGCAAGGCGCAGGTCGAGCTCGCGCAGCTCCAGTACCTGCTCCCGCGTCTGCGTGGCTGGGGTGAGTCGATGTCCCGGCAGGCCGGTGGCCAGGTCTCCGGCGGCGCCGGCATGGGTTCGCGCGGACCGGGTGAGACGAAGATGGAGCTCGACCGCCGGAAGATCCACACCCGGATGGCGAAGCTCCGTCGGCAGATCGCGGGCTTCACCCCGGCTCGCGAGGCCAAGCGTGCCGACCGCACCCGCAACGCCGTCCCGAGCGTCGCGATCGCCGGGTACACGAACGCCGGGAAGTCCTCGCTGCTCAACCGGCTCACGAGCGCCGGCGTCCTGGTCCAGAACCAGCTGTTCGCCACCCTCGACTCGACGGTCCGCCGCACGGAGACGTCGAAGGGGCGCGAGTTCACCTTCACCGACACCGTCGGGTTCGTCCGGAACCTCCCGCACCAGTTGGTCGAGGCGTTCCGCTCGACGCTCGAGGAGGTCGGGAACGCGGACGTCATCGTCCACGTGGTCGACGGTTCCCACCCCGACCCGGCAGCGCAGCTCGCGACGGTGCGAGAGGTCATCGGCGACGTCGGGGCGCGCGACGTCCCGGAGATCGTCGCCTTCAACAAGGCGGACCTCATCGACGACACCCAGCGCATGGCCCTCGTGGCGCTCGCGCCGGACGCCGTCTTCGTGTCGGCCCGCACGGGTGCCGGCATCCCGGACCTGCTCGCGGCGATCGAGGCGCGCCTGCCCGAGCCCGACGTCGAACTGACCGTCGTCGTGCCGTTCTCCCGTGGTGACCTGGTCTCGCACCTGCACGACGCGGGTGCGGTGGAGTCGGTGGACTACGTGGCGGAGGGGACGCGCCTCCGGGTGCGGGTCTTCCAGCGGGAGGTCGCGGAACTCGACCCGTACGTGGTCGCGCCGGTCGCGTCCGCCTGACGGCAGGTCCGAACGGACGGGAGGCCCGGTGCACGCCCGCACCGGGCCTCCCGTCCGTCGCGTCCGCGCCACGCGAGGAGGGCGGCTGCCCGCAACGCCGTCGCGTTGCGCGCAGCCGCCCTCGTGGCGTTTCCGGAGCGGTCAGATGGAGCGGAGGACCGCGACGACCTTGCCGAGCACCGTGGCGGCATCGCCGAGGATCGGCTCGAACGCGGAGTTGCGGGGGAGCAGCCACGTGTGGCCGTCCCGCTGACGGAAGACCTTGACCGTGGCTTCCTCGTCGAGCATCGCGGCGACGACGTCGCCGTTCTCGGCGGTCTGCTGTGCCCGGACGACCACCCAGTCACCGTCGCAGATCGCCGCGTCGATCATCGACTCGCCCACGACCTTGAGCATGAAGAGGTCGCCGGTCCCGACGAGCTGGCGGGGCAGGGGGATGATCTCGTCGACGTGCTGCTCCGCGGTGATCGGGACACCGGCGGCGATGCGTCCGACGAGGGGGACGAGCGTCGTGGTGTCGACGTCCGGGCCGTCGGCGCCGGGCGTCGGCTCGTCGACCAGGACCTCGAGCGCCCGCGGGCGGTTCGGGTCCCGCCGGATCCAGCCGCCGAGCTCGAGCTGCCCGAGCTGGTGCGAGACGCTCGACAGTGACGAGAGCCCGGCTGCGTCGCCGATCTCACGCATGCTCGGCGGGTAGCCCCGGCTGGCGATCGACGCACGGATCGCGTCGAGGATCGACTGCTGCTTCGCGGTCAGCGGTTTCTGTCCGCGCAGTTCGTCCGTCACGTCTCGCCCTTCGTCGCGGGTGGAACGTCCGTCTGCGGGAATGTCGGTGGTCCCCCCGAGACTTGTTCCAGTCGCTCGAAACAGTATCCGGTCGGGGAACGCGGACCAAACACCTGTTCGAGCGTGTCGCAGGGAAAACCCTCTCGGTTCGCTCCGGGGGACTTGTGCATTCACCCGATCGAACGTACGTTCGGTACACGACTTCGGTCGGCTCGCTCCGGGCCGATCGGACTCCGACGGCAAGCAGGAAGGCAACGACATGAGCACCAACGCCATCGCGGACACGCAGCACACCGCAGCACCCGCAGTGCGCACGCGCCTCCGTCTCACCCGCCGCGGCCGGGTCGTCTTCACGACCCTCGCTGCCCTTCCGGTGCTGTTCTGCGTCGGGATCGCCATGCTGAACGGTGGGCAGGCGTCCGCCGGTGACCGTGCGGCGGACGTGCACTTCGACACCGTCACGGTGCAGCCGGGCGAGACCCTGTGGCAGCTGGCCGAGCAGACCGCTCCCGACTCCGACCCGCGCGACTTCGTGCAGGACGTCGTGGACCTCAACGCCCTCGACGGCTCGGGCCTGCAGGCCGGCCAGGAGATCGCGATCCCGGCGCAGTACGACCGCTGACGACCGGTCGGTGCTCAGGGGCGCCGCGCACCCGGTTCCCCGGTGACGCGGGCGGAACCGTCCGGACGGGCGGCGGTTCCGGAGGCCGCGCGGCCTACGATGGATCGGTGGCAACCACGCTCGAAGACCTCCCGATCCGCGACGACCTCCGCGGGCAGAGCCCGTACGGCGCTCCCCAGAAGCACGTCCGCGTGCAGCTCAACGTCAACGAGAACACGCATCCCGTGCCGCAGGACGTCGCAGAGGACATCGTCGCGTCGATCCGGCAGGCGTTGACCACGGTGAACCGCTACCCGGACCGCGAGTTCACCGAGCTGCGGGAGTCCCTGGCCGGGTACCTCGGGCACGGGCTCGGTGCGGAGTCGGTCTGGGCGGCGAACGGCTCGAACGAGGTCATCCAGCAGCTCCTCCAGGCCTTCGGTGGGCCGGGGCGGAGCGTGCTCGGGTTCCCGCCGACCTACTCCATGCACTCGATCATCGCGTCGGGGACGGGGACGCAGTGGATCCCGGCCGACCGTGACGCCGCGTTCCGGATCTCGCCGGAGACCGCCGTCGCAGCGGTCACCGCCCACCGGCCGGACCTCGTGTTCCTCTGTGGGCCGAACAACCCGACGGGGACCCCGCTCGACCTGGCCACGATCGAGGCCGTCTACGACGCCACCGACGGCATCGTCATGGTGGACGAGGCCTACGCGGAGTTCATGCCGGTGGGACAGCCGACCGCGCTCACGCTCCTGCCCGGCCGGGAACGCCTGGTCGTGTCCCGGACGATGAGCAAGGCCTTCGCCTTCGCCGGCGCCCGTGTCGGGTACCTCGCGGCGGACCCCGCCGTGATCGACGCGCTCCGCCTCGTACGTCTGCCGTACCACCTCTCCGCCCTGACGCAGGCAGCGGCCGTCGCGGCCCTCCGGCACGCGCCGGAGATGCTGGCCATGGTCGACGAGATCCGGGGGCAGCGCGACCGCATGGTCACGGAGCTCCGTGCGATGGGGTACCAGCCGCACGAGACCTGGTCGAACTTCGTGCTGTTCGGTGGCGTCGCCGACCCGCGCGCTGCGTTCGAGTCGTTGCTCGAGCGCGATGTGATCGTCCGCGACCTCGGCATCCCGAACCACCTCCGCGTGAGCGCCGGGACGACGGAGGAGACCACCGCGTTCCTCGACGCCATGCGCGCGGTCGCCGCCGAGCAGCCGCCCGTTAGGGTTGGAGCATGACCGCGCGTACCGCCGAGATCACCCGCTCGACGAGCGAATCGAGCGTCTCCCTGTCGCTCGACCTCGACGGCACCGGGACGTCCGAGATCGCGACGAGCGTGCCGTTCTTCGACCACATGCTGACGGCCTTCAGCAAGCACTCCCTGATCGACCTGCGCGTGCAGAGCTCGGGTGACACGGACATCGACGTGCACCACACGGTCGAGGACACCGGCATCGTGCTCGGGCAGGCGCTGAAGCAGGCCCTCGGTGACCGGGCGGGCATCGGCCGCTACGGCGACGCCCTCGTCCCGCTCGACGAAGCCCTCGCGCAGGCGGTGGTCGACGTGTCCGGCCGCCCGTTCCTCGTGCACTCGGGGGAGCCCGACGGTTTCGAGTTCCACCGCATCGGCGGCCACTTCACCGGGTCGATGGTCCGCCACGTGTTCGAGGCGATCACGTTCAACGCGGGCATCACCGTGCACGTCCGCGTGCTCGGTGGGCGCGACCCCCACCACATCGCCGAGGCCGAGTTCAAGGCCTTCGCCCGGGCGATGCGCCGCGCCGTCGAACTCGACCCGCGCGTCGACGGCATCCCCTCCACGAAGGGCACGCTGTGAGCACCACCCGCCCGAACGTCGTCGTCCTCGACTACGGATCCGGCAACGTCCACTCCGCCGCGAAGGCCCTGGAACGGGCCGGCGCCGACGTGACGCTCTCGAACGACAAGCAGGCGGCGCTCCGGGCGGACGGGCTCCTGGTCCCCGGCGTCGGTGCGTTCGCCGCGGTCGTCGACCAGCTAGAAGGGGTCCGCGGCGGCGAGATCGTCGACCACCGACTCGCCGGTGGACGTCCGGTGCTCGGCATCTGCGTCGGCATGCAGGTCCTCTTCGAGCGCGGCGTCGAGCGCGGTGCCGACGTCGAGGGCCTCGGACAGTGGCCGGGCGTCGTCGAACCGATCGAGGCCGAGGTCCTGCCGCACATGGGCTGGAACACGGTCGAGGCGCCGGAGGACTCCGTGCTGTTCGACGGTCTCCGGGACGAGCGCTTCTACTTCGTGCACTCCTACGGTGTCACGGAGTTCCCGCTCGAGGCCTACGGCCCGTTCCGTGCCCCGAAGCTCACCTGGGCCGAGCACGGGGAACGCTTCGTCGCCGCGGTCGAGAACGGCCCGCTCAGCGCCACGCAGTTCCACCCGGAGAAGTCCGGCGAGCCGGGCATCCGCCTCCTCCGCAACTGGGTCTCGTCGCTGTGACCCCCGATCCCGACGGGACCATGACCGAGCTCTCCACCACCCAGCCCCTCGTCCTGCTGCCGGCCGTCGACGTGGTCGACGGTCAGGCCGTGCGCCTCACCCAGGGCGAAGCCGGCAGTGAGACCGGGTACGGCGACCCCGTCGTCGCGGCCCGCACCTGGCGTGACCAGGGGGCGGAGTGGATCCACCTCGTCGACCTCGACGCGGCCTTCGGTCGTGGTGACAACCGCAGGGTGATCGCGCACGCCATCCGCGAGGTGGAGGGCGTCTCCGTCGAGCTCTCCGGCGGCATCCGGGACGACGCGTCGCTCGAGGCCGCCCTCGCCACCGGCGCCGCCCGGGTGAACCTCGGCACCGCCGCCCTCGAGGACCCGGACTGGGCAGCGCGGGTCATCGGGCAGTACGGCGAGCAGATCGCCGTGGGGCTCGACGTCCGCGGCACCACCCTCGCCAGCCGGGGGTGGACCGAGGACGCGGGCGACCTCTGGGAGGTGCTCGACCGGCTCGAGGACGCCGGTTGCGCCCGGTACGTCGTCACCGACGTCACGAAGGACGGCACGCTGCAGGGCCCGAACGTCGACCTGCTGCGCCAGGTGTGCGACCGGACCGACCAGCCCGTGGTGGCCTCGGGCGGCATCTCGACGCTCGACGACCTGCGGGCGCTCCGCGAGCTCGTGCCGCACGGCCTCGAGGGTGCGATCATCGGCAAGGCGCTGTACTCCGGGGCGTTCACGCTGCCGGCCGCGCTCGACATCGCCTCGGAGTAGTCCGTGGCGGGCATCTCGAACGGCCGCGGCACCGGGCCGGACCCCGACGACCCTGCCGTCCAGGAGCACGCCCATGCGGCGGACTCCGCCGGCAACCCGTGGGCCGGTCGCACGTTCGACGCGCACGACACGACCTTCGCCGAGGACGACGGCCTGGCCGACCCGGCCCTCGTCGCCGCCATCACCGCCGTCGCGGAGGGTGGCTCGCACGCCGCCGTCGTCGCGGCACTCCGGCACGCACGGCTGCTCATCCCACTCGTCGCGGAAGCGGGCGACGTCGGGGAGACCCCGGACGGACGCGTCGTCGACAAGACACAGGAACTGTCGATCGTGACGGTCGCGGGCCCCGACGGCCGGGCGGTCATGCCCGCCTTCACCTCGGTCGAGGCGATGCGCGCCTGGGACGCGGACGCCCGTCCGATCCCGGTCGAGTCCCGGCGCGTCGCGATGGCCGCGGCGAGCGAGGACACCCAGCTCGTCGTGCTCGACCCGACGGCCCCGACGGAGTTCGTCCTCCGCCGACCCGCGGTCTGGGCGCTCGGGCAGGACCTGCCCTGGACGCCGTGCGCCGAGGACCCCGAGGTCGCCCGCGCCTTCGCCGGCACGGTCGAGACCGAACCCGCCGTGGTCCGCGTCGAGCTGTCGCCCGGGGACCCGCTCTCCCGGTTCGCCGGGCCCGAGCTCACGGTCGGTCTCCGGCTCCTCGCCGGGCTGGACCGCGACCAGGTCGGCGAGCTGGTCGGCCGCCTGCAGCAGCGGTGGGCGGCGGACCCCGTCATCGCGGAGCGCGTGGACAGCATGCGCGTCGCCCTCCGCGCGGCCTGACACCGCCCGACCGGCCGGGAGGCCCGCCACGACTCCGTCCTGCGCCGCGCCCCGATCGGCGGTGCGGCCCGGCCACGCGCAGCCGCGCCGGTACGATGGCCCGGTGAGCAGCATCCCGACGACAGCCTCCGGTACCGGCGACATCGTCACGGGTCCGACCGGTCGGCCCGTGCGGGCGTTCCCCGTGCCGGACGAGCTGGACGGCCACGGTCCCGCCCGCATCATCTCCCTGTGCAACCAGAAGGGCGGGGTCGGCAAGACCACCACCGCGATCAACCTCGGCGCCGCACTGGCCGAGTACGGGCGGAAGGTCCTGGCGGTCGACTTCGACCCGCAGGGCGCCCTCTCCGCCGGCCTCGGCGTGCGCACGCACGACATCCCCACCGTCTACGACCTGCTCATGGGCGCCGTGAAGGACCCGAACCAGGTCATCCAGCCGACGAACGTGCCGCTGCTCGACGTCATCCCGGCGAACATCGACCTGTCCGCGGCCGAGGTGCACCTGGTCAACGAGGTCGCCCGGGAGCAGATCCTCGCGAGCGTGCTGCGGAAGGTGTCGAACGACTACGACGTCATCCTCATCGACTGCCAGCCCTCGCTCGGCCTCCTGACCGTGAACGCCCTGACGGCCGCGCACGGCGTGCTCATCCCGCTCGAGTGCGAGTTCTTCGCCCTCCGCGGTGTCGCGCTCCTCATCGAGACCATCGACAAGGTGCGCGACCGGCTCAACCCGGCCCTCACCCTCGACGGCATCCTGCCGACCATGTACGACTCCCGGACCCTGCACTCGCGTGAGGTCATGGAGCGTGTCGTCGAGACCTTCGGGGACCGTGTCCTCGACACGGTCATCGGTCGCACCGTGAAGTTCCCGGACGCCACGGTGTCCGCGCGGCCGATCACGCAGACGGCTCCCGAGCACGCCGCGGCGCATGCCTACCGGCAGCTGGCCCGAGAGCTCGTCCAGCGTGGCGCCGTCGCCTGAGGACCCGGCCCCGAGCCTCCCGTCCGGCACGCCCGGACCCGTCGACGGCGCGCGCGACGCGCCGGTCGGCACCACGACCGCGCCCGGGTTCCGGGTTCGGCTCAGCAACTTCGACGGACCGTTCGACCTGCTGCTCTCGCTCATCACGAAGCACGAGCTCGACATCACCGAAGTCGCCCTCAGCGCGGTCACGGGGGAGTTCATCGCGTACGTGCGACAAGCCGAGTCGAGCGACGAACTCGACGAGGCGAGCGAGTTCCTCGTCGTCGCGGCGACGCTCCTCGACCTGAAGATCGTCGGACTGCTGCCGCAGGGCGAACTCGTCGACGCCGAGGACGTGGCACTCCTCGAGGCCCGCGACCTGCTCTTCGCACGGCTGCTGCAGTACCGGGCCTTCAAGCAGGCGGCGGAGTGGTTCGGCGACCGCTGGGGCGCCGAGTCCCGGCGGCACGTCCGGAGCGTCCGGCTCGAGGAACGCTTCCGCGCCCGGACCCCGGAGCTCGTGTGGACGCTGTCCGTGCAGGACTTCGCGGCACTGGCCGCCCTGGCGTTCGCGCCGCGGGAGATCCCGACCGTCGGACTCGACCACCTGCACGCCCCCGCGGTGAGCATCCGGGAGCAGGCCGCCATCGTGGTGTCCCTCCTCCGCACCCGAGCCGACGAGGGGTCCCCGGACGTGACGTTCCGCGAGGTGATCGCCGGCGTCGACCAGGCGGGTATCGTGGTGGCTCGTTTCCTCGCGATCCTGGAGCTGTACCGGAACGCCTCCATCTCGTTCGAGCAACTCGAACCACTCGGGGAACTGATCCTCCGGTGGACCGCCCTCGACTGGACGGACGAGAGCCTCGCGAACCTGGGAGCCGACTATGACGGATGACGTGCACGCTCGCGGTGCTCGTGCCCGCGCTGGAGGTTCCGCCGAACCCGGCGGGTCGGACGAGATCGAGGACGCCCGGGCCCTGGAACACGAGTTCCGCGCAGCCGCCGCCGCCGCCGCAGCCGCCGCCGCGGCGGAGGCCGATGCGCCTCCTGCAGCCGTGCCTCCCGTCGAGGTCCCCGTCGACCGTCAGCTCGAAGCGATCCTGATGATCGCGGACCAGCCGCAGTCGCTCGTGGCGCTCGCCGCCGCCGTCGGGGAACCGGTGGCCGTCGTCGGGCAGGCGGTCGACCGCCTGGTCGCCGACTTCGACGGCGTCGACGGCACCGTCCGGCGTGGATTCGAACTGCGCGAGGTCGGCGGTGGCTGGCGCTTCTACGTCCGCGCCGAACTCGACGCGGTCGTCGAGCAGTTCGTCGAGGCCGAGCGTCCCGCCCGCCTGTCCCAGGCAGCCCTCGAGACCCTGGCCGTGGTCGCCTACAAGCAGCCGATCACCCGCTCCCAGATCGCCGCGATCCGGGCCGTCAACGTCGACGGCGTGGTCCGGACCCTCGTCGCGCGCGGCCTCATCGAGGAGTCGTTCACCGACGCCGAGACCGGCGCGATCAACTACGTCACCTCCGAGCTGCTGCTCCAGCAGCTCGGCATCAACTCGCTCGACGAGCTTCCGCTCATCTCGCCCCTCCTCGAGGACGGCGCGGACGGCTTCGGGCAGACCGAAGGGATCCCCGATGGCCGGGTTTGACCAGAACGACAGACCACGACGAGACGACGACCGCCGCGGCGGCTCCGGGCGCGCGGGCGGTGACCGGCCGGGAGGCGCGGGCCGCCGGGACGACGCACCGCGCGGGCGCGACGGGGCCGGTCCCGGCGGGTACCGCGGGCGCGACGAGCGCAGCGCGGGTGCGGGTGACCGTGGTGGGTACCGCGGGCGTGACGAGCGCGGTGCCGGTGACCGTGGTGGGTACCGCGGCGGGGACGACCGGTCCTCCGGCGGGTTCCGCGGGCGCGACGATCGTGCCGGTGGCGGGTTCCGTGGACGTGACGACCGCGGAGGGGACCGTCCGACCGGCGGGTACCGCGGGCGTGACGAGCGTGGTGCCGGTGACCGTGGTGGGTACCGCGGCGGGGACGACCGGTCCTCTGGCGGGTTCCGCGGGCGCGACGACCGTGGCGGTGACCGTCCGACCGGCGGGTTCCGCGGGCGCGACGATCGTGCCGGTGGCGGGTTCCGTGGACGTGACGACCGCGGAGGGGACCGTCCGACCGGTGGGTACCGCGGCGGGGACGACCGGTCCTCCGGCGGCTTCCGCGGGCGTGACGACCGTGGCGGTGACCGTCCGACCGGTGGGTACCGCGGCGGGGACGACCGGTCCTCCGGCGGGTTCCGTGGGCGTGACGACCGGGGCGGCGAGCGTGGGGTCGGCGGGTTCCGTGGGCGGGACGACCGGGGCGACGGGGCGGCGAGCGTGCCTCCGGCGGGTTCCGTGGGCGCGACGACCGTGGCGGCGACCGTCCGACCGGTGGGTACCGCGGCGGTGACGACCGGTCCGCCGGCGGGTACCGCGGGCGTCCGGACCGCGACGCACGCGGTTCGGACCGTGGCGGCTGCGTGAGCCGGGACGACGACCGTGGACGCTTCGTGCGCCGCGACGACCCCGACCGTCGGCCCGGTGCCGGTGGTCGCGACGACCAGCGCGGCGGGTACCGCGGCGGTGACCGGCCGCGCGACGACCGCGGTGCCGGGGAGCGTGGCGGCCACCAGGGCCGTGAGCCCCGCGGCGGTCGTGACGACCAGCGCGGTGGGTACCGCGGGCGTGACGACCGCGGGGCGACCCGTCGTCCCGACGACCGCGGCGCCGAGCGAGGTGGCGACCCGCGCCGCGAGGACCGCCGGAGCCCCGACGGTGCCCCGAGCAGCGTCTGGCACAACGGCCGTCGGTACGTCGGCGGCACGACCAGCCCGCGCAACGACCCGGCGCGGAAGCGCACGACGCCGCTGCCCGCCGGCGCACGCGACGACGAGGGGCGACCCGCCGAGGGAACGCCGGAACGGCCGATCATCCCGGACTGGGACCCGGCGGACGGGACGACGACCGACGGAGGCGAGCCGGACCTCCAGGAGGGCGGTGAGCGTCTGCAGAAGGTGATCGCCGCTGCCGGCGTCGCCAGCCGTCGTGTCGCGGAGAACCTCATCGCCGAAGGGCGCGTGACGGTGAACGGCGAGGTGGCGGACATGCTCGGTCGCCGTGTCGACCCGGACACCGACGAGGTCGCCGTCGACGGGGTGCCGGTGCAGACCGACACCTCGCGGCGGTACGTCGTCCTCAACAAGCCGACCGGCGTGGTCTCGAGCATGCAGGACGAGCACGACCGCCCGGACCTGTCCCGGTTCGTCGACCGGTTCGAGGAGCGCCTGTTCAACGTCGGCCGCCTCGACTACGACACGGCCGGCCTGATCATCCTGACGAACGACGGAGCCCTCGCGCACGTGCTGGCCCACCCGTCGTTCGGCGTGACGAAGACCTACGTCGCGAAGGTCGACGGCACGATGACGCCCTCCACGCTGCAGTTGCTGCTCGACGGCGTCGATCTGGAGGACGGGCCGATCGCCGCCGACAAGGCGCGCCTGCTCGAGTCGTCGCGCGGGGAGTCGCTGGTCGAGATCACGCTGCACTCCGGCCGCAACCGGATCGTCCGGCGGATGCTCGAGGCGATCGGACACCCGGTCCTCGAGCTCGTCCGACGGTCGTTCGGACCGCTGCAGCTCGGCAGCCTGGCACCGGGGCAGGTGCGTGAACTCACCACCGTCGAGCTCGGCAAGCTGCTCGGGATCGCTCGCACCGCGGGCACCCGCACGGGCGACGACGGGGCGGAGAGCACGGACTGACCGGAGCACGGACGGCGCCGGCGCAGGTGGGGGAGTCCTCCACAGGCCCGGCGCCGTCCCGCTGCCGGGCAGCACCGCTCGCTAGGCTTGCCGCGTGACCGACCCCACTCCGCCCGCCTCCGACGCGACGGTCCCCGCTGACCGGCAGCCGTCGGCGATCGACCGGCGACTCCGTGGTCCGGTGCGGATCGTCGGGACCGGTCTGCTGGGCGCCTCGATCGGGCTCGCCCTCCGCGACAAGGGGGTGGACGTCGTCCTCGACGACGTGTCCCCGGCGGCGTTGGCGCTCGCCGTCGACTACGGCGCCGGACGTCGCCCCGCACCGGGCGACGCCCCGGAACTCGTCGTGGTCGCGGTGCCGCCGGACGTCACGGCGGCCGTCGTCGAACGCGAACTCGCCGCCTTCCCGGACGCCGTCGTCACGGATGTCGCGAGCGTGAAGTCGGGGCCCCTCGAACGACTCCGCGCCGTCGGCGCCGACGTCTCGCGGTACATCGGCTCGCACCCGATGGCGGGACGGGAGCGCAGCGGTCCGACCGCCGCCCGGGCCGACCTGTTCATCGGCCGTCCGTGGGTGATCGCCGGACACGACGACATCAGCCACCAGCGGGCCGCCGCGGTGGAGCACCTGGCGCTCGACCTCGGTGCGACCGTCGTCCCGATGGACCCCGCGTCGCACGACCAGGCCGTCGCGGTCGTCTCGCACGTCCCGCAGTTGGTGTCGACGCTCATGGCCTCCCGACTCCGCGACGCTCCGGGGGAGGCCCTCGGGCTCGCCGGCGGCGGGGTGCGCGACGTCACGCGCATCGCCGCGAGCGACCCGGGTCTCTGGGTCCAGATCATCGGCGCGAACGCCGCCCACATCCGCCCGGTCCTGACCGACCTGCGGGACGAGCTCGACCGGGTCATCGACGCGCTCGCCGACCCGACGGCCGCCGGGTCGCCCCGGAGCCTCGCGGAGACCATCGCAGCCGGCAACCGCGGGGTCGAGCGGCTGCCCGGCAAGCACGGGTCGACCGCCCGGTTCGCCCGGGTCGTCGTCCTGATCGACGACCGGCCCGGACAGTTCGCCGCGCTCCTCACCACCATCGGGGAGCTCGGCATCAACCTCGAGGACCTGCACCTCGAGCACTCGCCACGGGCGCAGATCGGCATCGTCGAGGTGTCGGTCGTCCCCGAGCACGAACAGCGACTCGTCGAGGAACTCGAGGGTCGCGGATGGAGGATCCCAGCAGCATGGGCCTGAACGAACACGACACCGCTCTCGAGTCCGGTGTGACGGGGGGCCCGGACGGCCCCGACGCCGGTCTGCCGACCCCGGCCGACCAGCCCGGACCCCTCGGCGGCGGCGACGTCACCGGTGGTCCGGACGGCCAGGGTGCCGGTGAGCTCGGCTCCACACGTGACCCGATGCCCGCGGGGCTGCCCGCCGGCGCGTTCGTCGCGAAGTTCGTCATCGCCGTGGACG
This sequence comes from Curtobacterium sp. MCBD17_032, assembly GCF_003234855.1. GTDB lineage: Bacteria > Actinomycetota > Actinomycetes > Actinomycetales > Microbacteriaceae > Curtobacterium. The sequence continues at coordinate 24,099 of NZ_QKTO01000011.1, read as the reverse complement.
GGCCCGCCGGCAGCGGCAAGTCGAGCGTGTCCCGCGCCGCGGCCCGGGTCCTCGGCTTCGGGTACCAGGACACCGGTGCCGCCTACCGTGCGCTCGCCTGGCACGCCCTGCAGCAGGGCGTCGACCTCGACGACCCGGCCGCGGTGCTGGCCAGCTGGGACGACTTCGACTACGCGATCGGCACCGACCCGGACGACTACTTCGTGCGCGTCGGCGACGTCGACGTCACGGACGCCATCCGGACGCCCGAGGTCACGGCCGCGGTCGCACACATCGCGAAGCTGCCCGACGTCCGCGCCAAGCTCGTCGCGCTCTTCCGACAGGTCATGCGGATGGCCGACGGACAGGGCATCATCACCGAGGGACGCGACATCACGACGGTCGTCGCTCCGGACGCCGAAGTCCGCATCCTGTTGACCGCCGACGAATCCGTTAGGATGGCACGTCGGTCGGCAGAGGTCACCACCCAGTCGGCCGAAGCGACCTCGGCCGCCCTCGCCCGTCGGGACGCTGCCGATGCGAAGGTCGTCGACTTCATGAACGCCGCAGACGGCGTCACCACCCTCGACTCCACCGACCTCGACTTCGACCAGACCGTGCAGGCGGTGGTCGACCTGGCCCGCTCGGCCACGAACTGACGACGAGGCGGCCACACGGCCGCACGTGAACCACGAACACGCGGCCGACCGGCCGCCGGCAAGGAACCCACCATGGCGCAGCTGGACGACCGAAGCGACGACGACTTCCCCGAGTACGACGACTCCCTCGGCGAGCGGCTCGCCGACATCGACGAGGCCGAAGCGGACCAGCGTGCGAGCGCCCTCCGCGCCGGACTCGAGGACTACGACCTCGACGAGGAGGACATCGCCCTCCTCGAAGCCGGCAAGCTCGGCGTCGACGGGGTTGCCTACCTGCCGGCCCTGCCGGTGCTCGCGATCGTCGGCCGTCCGAACGTCGGCAAGTCGCAGCTCGTGAACCGCATCCTCGGCCGGCGTGAGGCCGTCGTGCAGGACACCCCCGGTGTCACGCGCGACCGCGTCAGCTACAAGGCCGAGTGGAACGACAAGCGCTTCACGATCGTCGACACCGGTGGATGGGAGCCCGACGCGAAGGGCATCAACGCCTCGGTGGCAGCGCAGGCCGAGGTCGCGATCGACCTCGCCGACGCGGTGCTCTTCGTCGTGGACGTCACGGTCGGCATCACCGCGACCGACGAGCACGTCGTGAAGATGCTGCGCGGCACCGACCGACCGGTCATCGTCGTCGCGAACAAGTCCGACGACGAGCGCCGCGACCTCGAGGCCCACGCGCTGTGGAACCTCGGGCTCGGCGAGCCGCACCCGGTGTCAGCGCTGCACGGTCGTGGGGTCGCGGACCTGCTCGACCTCATCATCGCGACGCTGCCGGACGTGTCCGCCGTCGCGAAGCAGGAGATCGGCGGCCCGCGTCGCGTCGCGATCCTCGGTCGTCCGAACGTCGGCAAGAGCTCGCTGCTCAACAAGGCCGCCGGCGAAGAGCGCGTCGTCGTCAACGAGCTCGCGGGCACGACCCGCGACCCGGTGGACGAGCAGATCGAACTCGGCGGCAAGACCTGGCGCTTCGTCGACACCGCGGGCATCCGCAAGCGCGTGCACATGCAGCAGGGCGCCGACTTCTACGCCTCGCTCCGCACGACCGCGGCGCTCGAGAAGGCCGAGGTCGCGGTCGTCGTCATCGACGTCACCGAACCGGTGTCGGTGCAGGACCTCCGCATCATCGACCTGGTGCTCGAGTCGGGCCGGGCGCTCGTCCTGGCCTACAACAAGTGGGACCTGCTCGACGACGAGCGCCGCCGTTACCTCGAGCGCGAGATCGAGCAGGACCTGGCGCACGTGACGTGGGCACCGCGCGTGAACATCTCCGCCCGGACGGGCCGTCACCTCGAGAAGCTCGTGCCGGCGCTCGAGACCGCGCTCGAGTCGTGGGACACCCGCATCCCGACCGGCAAGGTCAACGCCTTCGTCGCCGAACTCGTGCAGGAACACCCGCACCCGGTCCGCGGTGGCAAGCAGCCCCGCATCCTGTTCGCCACGCAGGCGTCGACCCAACCGCCGACCTTCGTGCTGTTCACGTCGGCGTTCCTCGACCCGCAGTACCGCCGGTTCATCACCCGGCGCCTCCGCGAGGTCTGGGGCTTCGACGGCACCCCGATCATCGTCAACATGCGCGTCCGCGAGCGCCGGAAGCGCTGACCGGTCATGGCCGCGCCGCGAGGGGAGCGATCGACGTCACCGCGTCGAGCGCCCCTCGTGGTGGGGCTCGTGCTGCTCGTCGCGGTCGGCGGAGGGGCGGTCGCGCTGCGGTCCGCCCCCGACGGCCCGACGTCGGCGTCCGCCACCGCTCCGTCGCCGAGCACGGAGAGCACGGACGGACCCGACGTCTCGATCGGGCACGGCTTCATCCCGGACGAACCGACACCGCACGACGCGGACGACACGAGCAGCACCAGCACCGGCGGCGGTGACGCGACCGTGGTCGACGCTGCGACCGGACTGCCGGTCGACGACGCGCAGGTGTCGGCTCCGTGGTGGCGCCGAGCCCTGCCGATCGCGGGCGACCTCGTCCCCGTCGACGGCGACGTCCACGGCAGCGTCCGACTCGAGGTCGTCGGGGAACAGGTCGTCCAGGTGACCCTCACCGGTGTCCGCGTGAAGGCGCAGCCGGGCTCGACCGGCTCGTACCTGGGCGCCGTGCGCGTCCGGCTCTCCTCGGGTGACGTCGTCGGTGCCGGGTGGGCCGAGTGGATCGGCGACGACGTCCCCGTCGACGTCGGCTCGTTCACCCCGGACGGCGAACACACCGTGCTGGTCATCGTCGACCCGCAGGACCTGCCGCCCGTAGTGCACTCGGTCCTGCTCGTCGATGCGAACACGGGGGACGTCCTCGCCGGTGCCGAGCTGTTGCCCGCATCCTGACGGTGCACCACGGCTGCTGCGAGGCGCGGCAGCGGGCCGGACGGCCAGGAACGCGCAGCGACCCCGGGGCCGAAGCGGCCGGACGCACGCGCCCCCACCGTCCGGCGGGATGCGGCACCATGGGACGGTGACGCCGCATCCTCCCGCCCTCGCCGCACGCGCCGACCGCGCGTGGACGCGGCTGCGGCTCGACCGTCTGGCGGGCGGCCGGCAGGGTGGATACGTCATCCGGGAGGACATGCTCGCCCACCCGGACACCGTCCGGTCGTTCCGCTGGATCCGGTGGTTGCTCGTCGCGGAGACGGTCGTCGGCGTGACCGCCGTCGTCGTCGCGGTGCTGCTGTCGCACGCGGGCCAGACCGTGCCGTGGGCGGTCTGGTTCCGGGCCACCGTCGTGCTGCTCATCACGCTGACGCTGTACGTCTTCGCGTGGCGGGCGCAGCTCGGGTACTACTGGGCGTACCAGCGCCTCCGGCTGTTCAGCCGCGTCTTCCCGATCGTGACGCTCGTCATCGCGGCGATCCCCGGGCTGTACCCGTTCTGGATGGTCATCGAGCAGATCGTCTTCTCGGTGCTCATGGTCGGGATCGGGGACGTCCTGACGAACGACCACATGCGCGGCACCTTCCCGAAGCCGGCCCGCGCCGACGTCCGGTAGGGGGGGGGCGGTCCTGGTCCGCGTCCTCCGGCGCTGACGAGACCGCGTGCCGACCGGACCGCGAGGAGCATCGTGGGTCGTATGACCACGACATCCCTCCCCGGCGGGACCTTCCGGATCGCCGACGACCTCGACCTCACCCGCGTCGGGTACGGCGCCATGCAACTGGCCGGACCGCACGTGTTCGGTCCGCCCGCCGATCGCGACGAGGCCGTCCGGGTGCTCCGGACCGCCGTCGAACTCGGCATCACCCACATCGACACGGCGGAGTTCTACGGCCCCCACGTCACGAACGAGCTCATCCGCGAAGCACTCGCGCCGTACCCGGACGACGTGCACATCGTCACGAAGGTCGGTTCGGTCCGCGACGCGAAGGGCAACTGGGTGCCGACCCGACAGCCCGACGACCTCGTCGCGCAGGTGCACGAGAACCTCCGCACCCTGGGGCTCGACCGGCTCGACGTCGTGAACATCCGGATGGGCGGTGTCGACGCTCCGGAACCGGGGTCGGTCGCTCCGCAGGTCGAAGCACTCGCGCGTCTGCAGGAGGACGGGCTCGTCCGCCACATCGGTCTGTCCACCGTGAGCGCCGAGCAGCTCGCGGAGGCGCAGAGCTACGTCCCGATCGTCTGCGTCCAGAACCTGTACAACGTGGCCCGCCGACAGGACGACGCCCTCGTCGACCTGACCGCGTCGCAGGGGATCGCGTACGTGCCGTACTTCCCCCTCGGCGGGTTCTCCCCGATCCAGTCCGGAGCGCTCGACCGGGTGGCGGAGCGGTTGGCGGTGTCGCGGCTCACGGTCGCCCTGGCGTGGCTGCTCCAGCGGTCCCCGAACATGCTGCTCATCCCGGGGACCTCGTCGGTCGCGCACCTCCGGGACAACGTCGCGTCTGCCGGGTTCGTGTTGCCGGACGACGCCGTGGAGGAACTCGACGCGATCGGGACGACCGCGTAGGGGCGGGGACGGACGGGAGGCGCGTGGCGACCCCGCTACGCCCCTCCCGGCCACCGTCGGCCGGAAGGACGACCGTCGTTCAGGCGACGGTCGCGAGTGCGAACGGCAGCACGGCCGATGCCCCGGCCTGCCGGAGTGCTCGCCCCGCGACCGTCATCGTCCACCGGCTGTCGACCAGGTCGTCCACGAGCAACACCGGCCCCTCGTGCGCCTGCAGCGCGGCGGCCAGCTCCGGGCCGACCACGAAGGTGTCCCAGACGCCGGACAGGCGGTAGGCGCTGTTCGTCGCGCCGTCCCCCCGGGGCACGCCGCCGTCACGGTCGAGCGTGCCGAGGTGCTGCAGCCGCCCGATCGAGGACAGCGCCTGCGCGAGCGAGCCCACGAGCTGCGGGCGGGATCGGGAGGACAGGGCCACCACCCCGGTCGGTCGGGCCTCCCACGGCCAGTCCTTCAGCGCCCGGACGCACCCGTCGACGAGTTCGCGGGACACCGGCCCGTCGGGGGTGCCGGTCGCGAACAGCGCCCGGAGCGGCCCGCCCCACCCGAGGTCGGTGAGTCGTGCGACCGCACGGCCCGGTGCCACGAGTTCCCCGGCCGGGATCTTGCCCTTCACCGCGACCCCGAGCGACGCCATGCCCGAGGGCCACTGCGCACGCGGAGCGATCTCGACGCCGACCTGGTCGAGCGCGGTCGCGGCGCCGGAGCGGTCCGCGTCGGAGACGTCCGTCGGGTACCAGGCGCCGGCGCAGTTGTCGCACCGGCCGCAGGGCTCCGCCGTGGGGTCGTCGAGGTCTTGCTGGAGCAGTTGCATCCGGCACGCGCTCGTCGACTCGTAGGCGAGCATCGACGCGGCCTCGGCGGCACGGGCAGCGGCGACGCGCTCGTAGCGGACGGCGTCGTACTCCCAGGGGCGCCCGGTCGTGACCCAGCCGCCGCCGACCCGACGGACGGCACCGTCGACGTCGAGCACCTTGAGCAGGAGTTCGAGCGTCGAGCGCTTGATGTCGACGAGGCCTTCGAGCGCGACGGTCGACATGGCGCTGTCGGGGGAGAGCGCGCCGAGCACGGCCGAGGCGCGGGACTCGGTCGGCATGGACGCGCTGGCGAAGTACTGCCAGATCTCCTGGTCCTCGCGCCCGGGCAGCAGCAGCACGTCGGCGTTGTCCGTCGCGCGGCCCGCACGACCGATCTGCTGGTAGTACGCGACGGGCGAGGACGGGGCGCCGACGTGCACGACGAAGCCGAGGTCGGGCTTGTCGAACCCCATGCCGAGCGCACTCGTCGCGACGAGGGCCTTCAGGTCGTTGTCCTTCAACATCCCTTCGAGCTGCTCGCGTTCCTCGTTGTCCGTGCGACCGGTGTACGCGCGCACGGCGTACCCGGACTCGCGCAGCAGGCGGGCGATGTCCTCGGCCGCGGACACCGTGAGCGTGTAGATGATGCCGCTGCCGGGCAGGTCGCCGAGGTGCGCGAGCAACCAACCGAGCCGGGCGCGGGCGTCGGGCAGCGTGAGCACGCCGAGCCGCAGGGAGGCGCGGGCGAGCGACCCGCGGATGGTGAACACCGGGTCCTCGGGGCCGGCGGTGAGCTGCTCGGCGACGTCCTCGACCACGCGTTCGTTCGCGGTCGCCGTCGTCGCGAGGACGGGCACGCCGTGCGGCAGGGAGCGGATGAGTTCGGCGAGCCGCCGGTAGTCGGGTCGGAAGTCGTGCCCCCAGTCCGAGATGCAGTGTGCTTCGTCGACGACGAGCATCCCCATCCGCCCGATGAGCGCCGGCAGTTGCTCGTCCCGGAACTTCGGGTTGTTGAGCCGTTCGGGGGAGACGAGGAGGACGTCGACCTCGTCACGGGCGAGTGCCGCCTGCGTCTCGGTCCACTCGTGCGCGTTCGCCGAGTTGATCGACACCGCTCGGACCCCGGCCCGCGCGGCCGCGGCGACCTGGTCCCGCATGAGCGCGAGCAGCGGGGACACGAGCACGGTCGGCCCGCCGCCCCGGCGTCGGAGGAGCAGGGTCGCGAGGAAGTACACGGCCGACTTGCCCCACCCGGTGCGCTGCACGACGAGGGCGCGCTGCCGGTGCTCGACGAGCGCGGAGATCGCCTCGAGCTGGCCCGGGTGGAAGACCGCGTCAGCCCGCCCGGTCAGCGCCTGCAGCGCCTCGTGCGCCTCCGCAGCGATGGCGGCCGACGGGACGGAGGTGACAGCAGGCGAGTTCATGCCCCCATGCTGTCAGGACCGACCGACGGAACCGGCCCCGAGCTTCCGATCTGTGGACGACGCGCGAGCACTCACTGGTAGGTGACCAGCGAGGGGGTCGGCTGCACCTGCGACATCGTCTGCTCTGGCGTCAGCATCGGGGTGTCCTCGTCGTGGAAGTTCTTCCACCCCCAGTGCAGCCCCTCCGGACCGCCCTCGTGCAGCGCTTTCCAGGTCGCCTGCTTGTCCGGCTGCGCGCCCTGGCCGTCGACGTGCACGAGCAGGTCGAGCTCCGGGTGTGACGCGAGCGAGCCCCGCTCGGCGATCATCGACAGCCGGAACTGGTGCAGCACGAGGGCCTTCGGCGGCAGGCCCTCGCGGCGGACGAGCTCGGCGAGCCAGTCGGACACCGCGTCCACCTCGCGCGCACCGACCGAGCCGATCTGCTCCAGCGGGACCTGGTCCGGGCCGAGCCGCCACTCCGGGTCGAGCGCCAACCACACGTCCGGCCGCCGCAACAGCGACTCGTACCGCTTCGCCTGCGACAGGAAATCGCTCCGCCCGGGCTGCAGGTCGATGATCGTCGGCATGCCCGCCTCGTGCGCGGCGTCGACGTACGGCTCGAGGGTCGACACGGGCAGCTCGCGCGAGAAGTCGCCGTCGTCGCCGGCCTCACCGGCGGCGACCGTCGCGATCACCTCGAACGCGGGCCGCACGGGCACGTCCGACAGTCCGCGGTACTCCCGTGCGAGTGCCTCCGCCCGCCGCACGCTCGCTGCCGGGTCCTGCTCGCCGAGCACGCCGAGCACCGGTGCACCGGGAGCGCCGTACAGGGCCGTGTACCGGTGCCCGTCGAACGGCCGCTGTCCACCGTCACCGATCCGGTACCCGGTCTGTGCGGCCCGGACGACCCAAGCGGGGTCGCCGAGATCGGCGAACGCGGCACCGAGCAGCAGCGTCGGCCGACCCTTCGCCGCGTGCAGCGCCTGGACGACCTCGCCCGACGCGGCGGGATCCGACACGCCCGAGGGCATCTCCACCAGCTGAGCGCCGGCAGCACGAGCGGTCGCCACCGCGGCGGCGTCCACCGACCGGTCCGCCACGAGCACCGTCTGCCGGGAGGCCCGCCCCGCCTCCGCACGCCGGCCAGCCTCCGGTGCGTCCCGCTCCGCGACGTCCGTGTCGAGCGACACGTCGCCGACCGCCTGGTACCAGGACGCGTCGAGGCGATCGAGTTCGTCGTCGACCACCTCCGGGTCCGAGCCCACGAGGAGCGCCGGCACGTGCGCGCGCACCGCGGCGCTCGCCGCCTCCCGTACGGCGTCGGCGTCGGCCGCGGACGCCACGACCGCCCCGGGAGCGGACCGGAAGAGCGTCCGACTCGTCATGACCGACCGTTCGGCGGCGGAGTCCTGCGCGACCACCGTGACGGCGTCCGAGGCCGCGCGGGCCAGGGTCGGTCGCGGGTCCGGCGCGGCACCGGAACAGGCGGTGACACCGAGGACGAGGCCGGTCACCGCGAGCGCGAGCAGGGGACGAACGGGTCGGGAACGCATCGAGCCACCATAGGAGCCGGACGACGGCCAGCCTGGGAACCGGGTCAGTCCGGTCGGTAGAACGGGAGCATGCTCCGACAGGCCGACGACCGACCGACCATCGGGCCGGTGTCGCCTCCCGATCTGCACTGCATGACCCTCAACCTTCGCCGCCAGGTCCCTCGCCCTGCCGGGCACCCGGACGCGTGGGAGCACCGACGGGACGCCGTCGTCGCGCTCGTCGCCTCCGAGCAGCCGACCGTGCTCGCCGTCCAGGAGGCCCTGCGCCCGCAGGCGGTCGACCTCGCCACCGGCATCGGCGAACGATGGGAAGCCGTCCTCCTCGGGCGGGACCGCCACGGGGACGGCGAGGCCGTCGGGGTCCTCGTCGACACCGAGCGCTGCACCGTCGTCGAACGCCGCTCGTGGGCGCTCTCCCGCCGACCGCTCCGCCCCGGCAGCCGCGCCTGGGCCACCGCCTTCCCCCGCCACGCGGTCGGCGTGGTCCTCGACGTCCACGCCACCGGCAGACGCTTCCTCGCCCTGGCGACGCACCTCGACGTCGTCTCGCCGTGGGCGCGGCTCCGGTCCGCGCAACTCCTCGGCAGGATCGTGGCCGAGTCCGGGCTGCCGGCCGTCGTGATGGCCGACTTCAACAGTGCGGCAGGATCCGCGCCGTGGCGTGCGCTGGCGGACGCAGGTGTCCCCGACACCTGGGGGCGGGCCTCCCGTCCGGAGACGCCGGAGGTCGGGACGTACGCCGCGTACCGGGAGCCCCGCGCCGACCGGCCGCGCATCGATGGCGTGCTCGCGACCGAGCACGCCGTCGTGTCCCGCGTCGCCGTGTCCACCAGGCGGCCCGGGGGAGTGTGGCCCTCGGACCACCTCGCCGTGCACGCCGTCCTGTCGTTCGGAGCGAGCGCGTGATCGCCACCCTCGGGCTGACGTTCCTCCGCCGACCGCACGGCGCCGTCTGGGCCGCCGACCTGCTCCGGATCGTGACGCTCGTCAGCGTGCCCGTCGCCGCCGTCGGGTGGGGCGCCGTGGCGTTCGCCGTGATGGCGCTCGCACTCCTCGGAGCCGTCGTCCCACGCATGCTCGGCCTCCGCCCGACGTTCGACGCAGCGGTCGTCCTGCTGAGCCTGGTCGCCGCGTGGAGCAGCATGCTCGACTGGTACACGACCGTGTTCCTGTGGGACAAGGTCGTCCACGTCATCCTGGTCGGGCTGCTCGCCGGACTGTTGTACGTCATAGCCTCGGACGCCGGGGTCATCGCCTCGGCCCCGCGTGCCGGGGTGCTGCTCTCCGCCCTCGTGGCGCTCGCCGCGGGGATGGCGATCGGCTCCGTGTGGGAGATCGGCGAGTGGCTCGGGCACAACTTCGTCGACGAGACCATCGTCGTCGGCTACGACGACACCATCGGCGACCTGGCAGCGGACGGGGCCGGCGCGTTGCTCGCCGGGTTCGCACTGCCGTGGTTGTCGCGGGATCGGCGGGTCGTGCGACCTGGTCACGCTGCCCAGGGTGTCGGCGCTCGCCGCGAGGGCACGTCGGCGCTGCACACACAGGGCTGACGCGCGCGGGCTGCGGGCCGTGGCGCGGTGGGGCTCGCGCTTCCGCTATGCTGGATGGGCTGCTCCGCGCTCGGTCGGGTGGGGAGCAGGGCCTGCAGTGTCCTTCGTGGACGCGGGGTCTGGGTCCGTACGGACTCACGGGCTGTGGCGCAGCTTGGTAGCGCACTTGACTGGGGGTCAAGGGGTCGCAGGTTCAAATCCTGTCAGCCCGACCGGAGGGGCGGGTTAGTAATCGTGTTAAGAACTGTTCACAACGAAGAAGCCCACCGAGAATCTCGGTGGGCTTCGTCATTGTAGTCGGGCTCGTGCTGGGATGCGCGGCACTTGTCGTTGCTGCTTTCCTTGTAGTCGACACAGACCGAACACGACGAAGCCCTCCCTAACCGGGAGGGCTTCGTCGTGTTCCCACCTATCCATGGCTCGCTGCCTCCGGCTGGCAGCAGCAACGGGCTCCTGCGAACGGTTTGAGCTGAATGTCGGATGTGTCCTGGAGATTGCTTTCATGACCGACATCATCGGCGGAACCATCGGCCCCCTCATCGACGGCGCTATCGGAAGCACCCAGCGGCGACAAGACGACGAACGACAACGCCGCCGTGCGGCGGCAGCTGAACTTCTCGCGTGGATGGTGCCGATAGTCGAGCAGCTGCATCACCTGCGCGACCGCCGCGACACCGCATTCTGGGTCGAGGCCATCCCGATCGCTTACCGCAGCCTGGACGCGATGAAGATCCGGCTCCCACGTCAATGGAGGCACCTCAAGCGTTCCATGCGCGCTTGCCTTGGTGAAGCGCTCGGCAACGGCCTCGTCTTCCTCGACACCGGAGACGACGTCCTCAGCGACTCCATCGACTACAGCGCCCGATGGTCCAGCTACGCCGCCGACTACCTCGCGCTGTGCCTCTCGCGGATCCGTGAGTGGGAGCACGAGTGGAGTGCACGCTCCGCACAGCGTATTGCGATCCCGGACTTCGACGACTGGCTACGAACCACCGAGCGGCACCCGATGTACTGACTCCTGCCCAGCAGTGCTCTGCGCAAGGGGCGCGCGGGATAACCTCGGCGCGCTCAGCTACGACGGGAGGGGAGTGCTGCGCGCGGTCCGGAGGAGGAGAGAATGGAAGCTGTGACGCACAGGGAGGGTGGGGCATCGGCCAGCCGCAAGGTCGGCGCTAGTGGTGGAACAGCGGACAAGTTAGGAAACCGGTACGAACTCGCTCTCGCGGTCCACGAGGCGCTGTGGTGCCTTCAGGACGAACGCCGACACATCACTCTCGAGGACCTTGATCCTGACCTTGCCGATGGCTCCGAGTTCACGCTTGAGGATGAGCATGGGGTGACGACCGTTACGCAGGTGAAGCGGCAGAAGAGCGCTAGTGACAAGTGGACGGTCTCTTCGCTGCAACGCCTGGGTATCTTCGACTCAGCTAGCCGGCATATCGAAGCGGGCCGTCGATACTTGTTCAGTTCGATGACGCCGACCAGTCAGCTCCGTGTGCTTGGTGAATGGGCCCGGCAGTCTGCGAGCGCAGGCGAGTTCCTCACGCGGCAGCTCACGAAGGACCTCACTCCGACGTTCGATCAGCTCGCCGCACCGAAGGTCTTCGGGACGGCGGTTCGCGCATGGCAGATGCTCCGCGGCATGCGTTTCGAAGTTCAGGATGAGGACCGCCTATCGGCAACGAACGCTGTAATCGCGGCCACGATGCTCGAAGGTGCGGAGCAGTCGGTCATTCCAATTGTCATCGGATCGGTGCTGCTCGACAATCTTCACGTGCGACTTGGGCGGCACGAGCTCCTCGTTGCCCTTGCCCGGCATGGCATCGAGCCACTCAACGCTGTCGCGTCGCGCACCGCTCGCGACGGAATCAAATCTGCAACGTCGCGTTGGCAGAAGGGTGTCGAGTGCGAGCTGCTGATGCCGCGGATCATACGCGAGGAGGAGACGCAGCTCCGCCATTCGCTCAAATCGTCCCCGTTGACGCTCGTGGTGGGGAGTGCGGGTAGCGGCAAGTCAGCCGCCGTAGAAGCCGTCGCGCGACAATGCGACGCCGAGGGATCCGAGGTCCTCGCGTTTCGCCTGGATCGAATCGATAAGCTTACATCGACCGTTGGCCTCGGCCAAGATTTGGGCTTATCGACTTCACCCGTAGTAGCCCTCCGGATGGCTGCAAACGACCGGCCGTCAGTATTGATCATCGACCAGGTCGATGCCGTGTCACTCGCATCAGGCCGACTCTCGGACAGTTTCGACGTAGTCGCCGAATTGGTCGAGGAAGCCGCGTCGACTTCGAGTATGCGCGTGGTCCTCGTCTGCCGCCTCTTCGATGTGGAAAACGACCACCGCATACGCCAGCTCGTAGCGGATAACGATGCTCACCGGATCGCGATTGGCCCCCTGACCGACGAAGCCGTGCTCCAAGCCGTCAACGCGCTGGGGCTCGACAGCGCTTCCCTGTCGCCCACCCAAATCGCCCTTCTGAGGTCACCCCTGAATCTCGTCCTGTTTCAAGCCGTGGCGGCGCAGTCCTCGGCTGTTGAATTCACGTCCCGACGCTCGCTGTTTGACGCATTCTGGAACCGGAAGCAGGGCGCCATCCGCACACGCCATCTGGAAGTTCGTTTCGAGGAGACGCTCAGCGTCATCGCGACAACGGCTAGCGACCGACAAACGCTGTCAATCCCGATTGCAACAGTTGAGTATCGGGGCTACCGACACGATGCGGAAGTGCTCGCGTCCGAGCAGCTAATCACCATCGACGACGGCCATGTTTCGTTCTTCCACGAGGCATTCTTCGACTACACCTTTGCGAGGCAATGGCTCAATCGCGGGCAGAAGCTCGTCGACTTCTTGACTGAGCAGGAACAAGAACTCTTTCGACGGGCGCAGGTCCGCCAGATTCTCGAGCTCCTGCGCGACTTCGACGCTGAACGGTTCCGTACGGAGATCCGAGGTGCTGCGACTTCGCCGGATGTTCGTTTCCACATCAAGGAAGCCGTCGTCTCGGTGTTCGCGAACGTCCAAACGCCGACCTCATCAGACCTCGATCTCTTCCTGGAGTTGGTCGCCGATCAGCCAAACCTCGCTCCACACCTCTGGCGGCAAACCACTCGGTCCAGTTGGTTCGGCGTGTTCCTCGAGCGTGGTCTCATCACCAAATGGATCGACAGCGACGTTCGAGCGGATCGGGATCGAGGTGCAAGTTGGCTCGCCGCCGCTGGGCCCGAACACTACGCAGTGGTGGCAAATACACTCGCGGACCGTCGCTGGCATGCCGAGTTCGCTCTGTGGCTGTCCGGGGTCGCGCGGCGCACTAAACTCCACCAGAACAGGCCCATCTTCCAACTCATCCTCGACGCTGTCCGAAGCGGGACAATGAGCCCGGACTCCGCCGACTTCTGGCTGTCGATGCACGACCTCGCAGTCCACGAGCCGCTTTGGGCCATTGAAATCGTGCACACCGCTCTCGACGAACATCCCCGGGCGCTGGACCTCAGTAAGGACGGTGATATCCGATTCCTCAAAACTCAGGACTACAGCCTCACGCAGCTCATCAAAACATCGAGCGAAGCTAAACCGGACGCGTTCGTCGTCGCGATTGTTCCGATGCTCCTGCTCGTCATGCGCACAACCGAGATGGACGGACCGCCAAAACACCTTCGATATGATCGCCACTACGGACTCCGCTGGCCGGGAACGCGCGAAGATGATGTCGATGACGTGCTCTACGAGTCTGCCGCTAGGGCGCTCGCGCCTGTGGCTCGGAGCCAGCCACGCATGCTGCAGCCTGTCTTGCAAGCGCTCGCGGACGACGACCACCACGCGGCACAGGCGCTGCTCTTCCGGACGATCACGTCGGCGCCCGACCCGTTCGTGGACTGGGCGGCTCAGCTGATCCTCGAAGGGGGAAACCGACTAAATGTTGGCTACGCCTCGGACAGCCACTGGCTCTCGCGAGAACTCGTGCGCGCGATCGCGCCACTCGTAACAGACAGCACACACACGGCGCTCGAAGGCCTACTCCGGGATCTCCGAAACCCACACGAACAGGGCCGATCCTTCGGCTACACGGCCTTCAAATTCCTTACGGCACTCGATGCCGAGCGGCTCTCGTCCACCGGGAAACGCAGACTCGCCGAGTATCAGCGCAAGTTCGAGAGGATCGAGCCCGAGCCGGCGACTGGGGTCACCAGCTACTCGGTCGGGTCTCCGATCGACGACGCCGCGGCTCAGCACATGTCGAACCAGCAGTGGCTCCGAGCCATAGCGAAGTACGACAACGATGAACGAGACGGGTCCGAACCATCCGTTGGAGGCGCGTCAGAACTTGCTCAGGTGCTCAGACGGCGAACCACAGCGGACCCGACCCGTTTCTGCCATCTCGCGATGTCCTTCGGGCCGACGACGAACGCCGCGTATCCGAGCGCGGTCCTGCTCGGGCTGGGGGATGCCACCATCGCGCCCGATACCCACGGTGCTGTATTCGAGACCATCCGGCACATCGCGCAACGGCACTTTCCCGAAACCGATCGTTGGCTCGGGTGGTCACTCCGAAACCTGCTCGACAGCACCCCACTGGACATCGTCGAGATCCTCTGTCGGCGAGCGGTCGAAACAGAGCAGCTCAGCCAGGTGTCCAGCGATGAACGGTCGCTCCGCGGGCTCCAACATCACGGCATCAACACCGCACGGGGAAGCCTTGCAGAGACCCTCGGCGACCTCCTCGTCCACGATCGCGACGGTTCCCGCACCGCAGTCGTCACTCCGCATCTGAAGACGCTCGCCCACGACCCCGATCTCGGAGTTCGTACCTGCGTCGCCCACACCATCGCGGCGTGTCTGCGCCACGACCGCCCCGCCGCGTACGGAGCGTTCGACGCACTCATCGAGACGGACGACCTCCTTCTAGCGACGGCCCCCGTTCAACGACTCATGAACTACATCGGCAACGTTGACCCTGAACTCATCGACCCGGTCATCGATCGAATGATCAACTCGACCGATCCTGACACTCGGAAGTCGGGAGGCGAGCTCGGAGCGTTCGCAGCAACAGAGTGGCAACGCCCTGAACTGATGCAGCGCATCTTCGACTCCGAACCAGAAGTCCGCGTCGGAGCAGCATCACTGTGCGCAGCCCGCGTATCCCGCGCCGCCGACTCAGCCCCCTTGATCTCGGCGTTGACAAGGCTCAGTAGAGACCCGGATGAGCTGGTCAGGAAGGCCGTCAGCGAGGTCGTCCGCGAGCTTCGCGACCAACCCTTGCAACCGCTGCGGCAACTGCTCGGGGCTCTTATCGATTCGCCGACCTACACCTACGCCACACCTCAGTTGCTGATCGTTCTGCAGAACGCGAAGGACAAGGTGGATGACCTGGTCGACAAAGCCGCGCACGCCTTCCTCGACGTGCATCGGGAGGAAGTCTCGGACATCCGCACTGGAGCCGCTGCCGATGCGCACTACGTTGCGGACCTCGTCGTGCGGGGGTTGGCGCAGGCTAGCGACGCGAAGCGGGTATCGAGCTTGCTCGACATCCTGGACAGGCTAGTGGAGCTCGGAGGATACGGGGTCGACCGCGCGATCGAGAGCGCAGACCGAGCATGACGGCTACGCGATTGGGGCCGAGCGCTCTCCTGCGGACTGCCGCCAGTTGGCCACGAGACCTGCAGCAGTCGCGCTGGTTGATCTTCGACCAGTACGAGTGTGCCGAGATAACCACGAAAGTCGAAATGACGAGTCGCTGTCTTCAGTCAACTGTCACCGTCCCTGGCTGCGCGCCCTCTGTTCCAGCGAAGTCGTCCGGCACGCTTGGCAGTTTCCACTTGTGGTTGACCAGGTAGCGGGTAAGCAGCTTCAAGGATGGCGTCCGGTTCAAGTGCTCGGTCACCGCGGAGATCGGGGCGCCGCTGGCCAGGAGACCGAGTGTTAGGAGCCGTACTTGAATTGGGTCGTAGACCCCGTCAATACGGCTGCGGAGCGCTCGTCGCGTCGCCTGTGGTTCGATGCTCGCGAGGCGCTGCACCGCGACCGCTAGCTTTTGCGCGTTCTGGGAATCCGAGAGCCACGAGCGGAGCAAAGCGACAGAGTTCTCGCTCATCGCGTCGGCGGCGATCGCGGTCGCGTGTTGCGCGGCAACCCAGTCCGTGTGCGGCCAGTTTGACGTGTGCTCATCGACGAACCAGGTGTTGAGCGCGTCGACGGTAACGGCACCGGCGTTGCCCGCTTCGCGGAGATAGCGGCTGAGGTGGTCAGCTCCATGCGGTATCCACCGCGACGCGTCTATCCATTCGGCAACTCGCCCGAACCGCCGCGATCTCCAGAGGCTACGAAGGACAAGTCCGAGCTCGCTGCGGCTTTGGCTTTTGGGCTTCGTCAGGACGGCGTCTTCAGCTGCGAGGAGCTCCGCGTCGGATATCAGCGTCATCGTGAGGTCGGGATAGTCATCGTCGACGACGTCTACCTCGGTGCGAATGATGCGTTGATTCTCGCGCTCAAACTCAATCGATTTCTGCTGTGCCGATGTGATGTGCGTCTTGGATGCGTTGATCTCAAGGCCGGCGTTGCGCGCGGCTGCTTGCACTTCGAGGAGAAGCCGGTACACGTCGGCATAGCTCCCTTCGAAGCTGATGTCGTCCATCCATCGGCGCGCGGCGCTGATTCTGCCCTGTTCGAGTGCGCGGCCGATTACATCGTCGACGGGACTGAGGGCTACTTGCGCCAGGATGGAAGAGGCCGTGCTGCGTTGAGGCAGTCCCGACCGAAAACTCAGTCCGTCGTGTCGCGTCAGAACTCGTTCGATGATGTCGGCGGGAACGCTGGAGCATCCGAGGGCACGCATCGTCTCGAGCAGTTTCGGCACGTTCACGCTCGCAAAGAACGATGTGATGTCGGTCTCACCTGAGAACGCCGCTTCAGGGAGCTGCTGCTGCGACTGCCGGTAGAGGTCGCGTTCCTCGGAGTTGTTCGCTCGCGCACCGTCGCGGTAGCGCCATCCATACGACCAGTCGGATAGCTCCGCCTCGAGTTGTACCGCGAAGCGCTGCACTGCGGCGGCGAACAGGAGCCGGGAAACCGGATCGAGAAGGACAGCGGGCCGCTGACCGAAGAAGCTCTTCGGAATCTCGAACGAGTGGAAACTCGGCTCGAACTCCCACCTTGCACCCTTGCCGACAATCAGACCAACATCGGCCGGGTCAAGGTCCTCCATCTCGCTAACCCGAAGTTCAGGCCAACCCCATGGGTCGCGATACCAGTCGCCAAAAATTTCCGACTCCACCAGGCGCGCGGCGTCTGCAAAGTCCATGCCGAGATGACTCATGGTCGAAAGCCTACGGTCCGTTCGCGTTAAGGCGGGGCAGGTTGCTGAGGCGCCACTCCTGCCACCACCGCAGTTGCTGACGATGCCCATTGAGTGGACCACGCGACAACGGAGAACGTCGCCGTGTCGCCGTTACGCTACAGCGGGCGTCCTCAGCGATGTGCGCGCCGGAAGCGCCCGTCCGCTCACCGCCGCACTCGCCAGCCCAGCGCCGCGCCACATTGAAAGGACGGCACCTGACCCGAGCGGACGATGCGCTGGAAAGCCACCTTCGCGCCGGGGCAAGCCAGCTTCACGGGGAGCGACGCGTCCACGCCAGTCCTGGGCTGAAAGAGCATCACAGACGACCCGGTGGTTCGGCCATCGGTCCGCGAGGCAGCGGGACGTCTACGATGTCAGTCCGTCGTCCTCGAAGTACGCGTAGCGTTGCGAGGGAATACCCTGTCCGGAGTTCATCGCGACCTTCGCGAACGTGTCCTCACCGAAGACGTGGTGGTGCAAATTGGTCAAGTCGTCCGGGAAGAGCTTTAGGCCCGCGCCCCCGATATAGCCGTAAGCGTTCCGGTGCATGATCTTCTTCAACTCCGGGGCGAGAGCCATGCCGTACTTGTTGCCCGCGACCGCCGCGGTGACGCTTCCCGTCACGAGGTCCGCGAGTTGCAGGTGCTCATGGTGGTGGGACGGCGCGGTCAGGATTGGCAGCACAATCTCGTCCGGCTTAATGAACTCGGTGCCATAGGAACTCAGTTCAAGCGTCCCACCGATCCATGCGTCTTCGTCTTGGTGGTCGCCGCCCGGCTTGTCGAACACGACTACTCCGAGATGCTTGCGGGCGAGCGACTGGAATCCGCTCGTAGAGGTACTTGAGAACCATCTCCTTGGCCTTGTCTTCCGACACGTACATCCGGCCCAAGTCGAGCACGACGACTACGGCGTGCGCCTCATACTGCGCCGCGAGTTTGAGCATCCGGCTACGGACCTTATCTTGGAGACCGTTTCGCCGCGCTGACGGAAGTAGTTCTTGTCTCTGCCATGGGGCATGGCCCACTTGAGTTCTACATCCCGAGGGATTCCGAGTTCGTCACGCATCGCGTGCATGGCCTCGGAGAAGGGTCGCAGTTGCTCCTCGGCGAAGAGCACGGCGCCGAGACTGAGCAGATCGCCCATTCCGGAGCGCAGGCCCTTCTGCTTCGAATCATCCACGAACGCGAAGTGCATACCGGCCTCTCTAACTCGGAACGTCCGAGTCATTCTCACGATAGGCGACTACATCGTCGATCGATCGCCCCCGTCGTGGTGTCACAGTCAAATCGAGTGATCCGAAGCCGTTCCGAGCCTCAGTTGGATCCCGGGACCGGGCGAACAGCAGTTCGAGGCGGAGAGCAGCGAGCACGGCGCGCTGTGCGTCGATCGGTGCGTCCAGGAAGGTCTGACTGGGATCGAGAGAGCGTGGAGCACCGACGACGACGCGAACCGACGGGATCCTTTGGCGAGCCGAGTGCCCACCTTCGCCGGCTCGGATACTTCGGTGGCGGCGGTCCTTGCCGCTGCTGCGAGAGATTGAAGGAGCTCTCGATAACGAATGCCTGGTCAGCACCCGATCGCGGGTTGCGCGGCACAATCCAGAGGATAGGTCCGACCCGCTCAGGGGATAAGGACTCCGAACTAGCCGCTGTCATGCGCGCTGGCTCAAGGATCCGGAGGTTCTTAAGACAGCCCACCGGACCGAACAGCCCCGACGGAACCAAGTTCCGTCGGGGCTTCTTCGTTCTCCTGACGCGATTTTCGTTCGGTGACGGGTGCGAGCTCGGCCGCGTCCGGGTGGCACTTCCGCCACGGCGGGAGGTACGACGTCACGCTGGTCGCAGACGCCCACATGACAACGGACGCCGAACACGACGGGGTGGTCATCACCGGCGCGCAGATCGTGGCCCACACGAACATGTACTTCGCCGGACCGCGCTACCCCGGCCGACAGTTGGCCGCCGTGTCGCACGACGCCGTCGCCCTCTCGTCCGCGCGGTAGGCGACCATCCATCGCGGGGCCGGCCTCCGCGTCACCCGGGTCGCGGTGTTGCCGTCGCTCGCTCGCCTGGGGCAGGATCACCACATGACGGGGGAACGCGGAGACCGAGCACGGGTGGTCGCGGTGGGCAGGGACAGCAGCCACGACTTCAGCAAACCCGTCGTGGACGAGGTGACGCTCGTCGAGGGCCTGGGCGTCGAGGGTGACGCACATGCGGGACGCACGGTGCAGCACCGATCGCGTGTGGCTCGGGACCCATCGCAGCCGAACCTGCGCCAAGTGCACCTGATCCACTCCGAGCTCTTCGACGAGGTGGCTGAGGTCGGCTTCGCGGTCGCGCCGGGCGAGATGGGCGAGAACATCACGACGCGGGGGATCGACCTCCTCGGACTGTCGACCGGTGCACTGCTCCACCTCGGAGCCGACGCCTGCGTCCGCGTGACCGGGTTGCGGAACCCGTGCCAGCAGATCAACGACTTCGAGCCCGGTCTCCTCCGCGAGGTGCTGGGTCGCGCCGAGGACGGCTCGGTGCGACGCAGAGGCGGCGTCATGGCAGTCGTCGTCTCGGGCGGAACGGTCCGGGCCGGCGATCGCATCCGTGTGGAGAACCCGGCGGGCAACCACCAGCCGCTCGGCCCGGTGTGACCGCGGCCCGCAGGGACCGGCGTCACGTCGCTGGTCCGTGTCCTTGCGATCGCCCCACCGAGGACTGCATCATCGGCCCTGCGAGGGTCGACACGTGATCCTCCACGGAGCGCTGACGACGCTCGAACCCATCACGCCGGAACTCGCAGCTCGTGTCGTCGCGCGTGACGAGCGTCCTGGTGATGACTGGCACGCCGAGTACCCCTTCGTGGATGAGCTCGACCCGCTGCGGTCGTTGGCGACCGCGTCCGAGGTGGACCCCGACTTCACGATGTACCTCGTCCGGCGTACGTCGGACGGTCTCGCCGTCGGCGGGTTCGGCTTCTTCGGCCCACCGGATGCGACGGGGACGGTCGAGTTCGGGTACGGCCTGGTCCCGTCGGCTCGGGGCGCCGGTCTGGCGACGGAGGCAGTGGGACTGGCTCTCGACCGTGCGGCCGTCTGCGGCGCGCGGGTCGCGGTGGCGGACACGGACGTGACGAACACCGCGTCGCAGCGTGTCCTCGAGTCGAACGGCCTGGCGGAGGTCGACCGCCGTGGGTCACTCGTGTTCTACCGGCGCGACCTTCCCACCCGCCGTGCCCACGGCGAACAGCGCGCCGCCCGCGACGAGCACGGCGCTCGCGGCACCGAAGCAGCGGGGGAGTAGTCGGCGCCGGAGTCGAGGAAGCGGCGCCGCATCGGTGCCCCCTTCGGTGCGACCTGGGCGGTGCCCCTCGCGATCGGCGTGGCGGTCACCATCCGGCAGGCAGACACGCGCCGTCGCCGCATGGCCCTCGCGAAGCCCCTAGGGACAGCGCGGAAGCGGTGGTGGTCCCGGCCGAGGGGATGACCCGGCCGGGACCCCGGTCAGAACGGGACGCCGCAGACGAGCACGGCGTTCGCGAACGCCGTGGCTTCGCCGGTCCGGACGAACAGGCGGGCGCCGGCCGACAGCGTCTTGAGCTCCTCGTGCGACACCGCACGCCGCTCCGGGAACCGGTCGGCGAGCCACCCGTCGGCCTCGGTCCCGGCGGCCTCGGTCGCGGCGATGCACTCCTGGAAGACGGCGTCCCCGAGCAGGGCGTCGAGGACGTCCACGAACCGGGGCACCCCGTGCACGAGCGCGAGGTCGACGACCGGCACGCCGGGCGGGATCGGCAGGCCGCAGTCCGCGACGACGACCAGGTCACCGTGGCCGAGCCGACTGAGACCGGCGTTCAGCTCGGCGTTGAGGATGCCGCCCTTCTTCACGACGCACCCCCGGCCGGAGCAGCCGGAGCAGCCGACCCCTCAGGCAGGTCGACCGAGGGCAGCACGTCGTCCAGCGTCGGGTAGGACGGCTGCGTCCCGGCCCCCTGGACGGCGAACGCCCCGACCCGGACGGCCTGCCGCGCGGCGTCGAGCAGGGAGTCCCCGCCCGCGAGCCCGGCAGCGAGGGCACCGACGAACGCGTCGCCCGCACCCGACGAGTCGACCGCGGTCACCCGCGGGGACGGGACCGCGACGAGGTCGTCCCCGTCCGCCACGAGTGCACCCCGCGCGCCGAGCGTCACGACGACACTCCGCACACCGAGTGCCCGCAGCGCGGCGACCAGTGCGGGTTCGTCCGCCGGCACGTCCGCACCGGGGTCGAGCTGCGCGAGGACGAGTGCCGCCTCGTGCTCGTTCACCACGAGCGGGTCGGCCGCGAGCACGACCTCCCGGTCGACCGGCACGACGGGCGCCAGGTTGAGGAGCACCCGTCCGGTCGCGAGTTCCGCGGCGGCGGCGATGCCGTCCGCCGGGATCTCGCCCTGCAGGACGACCACCGCGGCCGACGCGACGACCGGGGCGGCGGTGAGGAGGGCCTCCCGGTCGGTGGCACGGTTGGCGCCCGGGACGACGACGATCGTGTTCTCGCCGCTCCGGTCGACGGTGACGGTCGCGAGCCCGGTGGGGGCGTCGACCGCACGGACGTGCGTGACGTCGACCCCGCTGTCGGCCAGGAGGCTCGTGGCGACCTGCGCCGAGCCGTCCCGTCCGACGCTCCCCACCATCGCGGTGTGAGCGCCGCGACGGGCGGCGGCGACGGCCTGGTTGGCGCCCTTGCCGCCGGGCAGCAGGGACATGGAGGTCGCGACGAGGGTCTCGCCGGGCGACGGGTGCCGCTCGACGGTCACGACCTGGTCGACGTTGAGCGAACCCACGACGACCACGGTTCCGGTGGAGCGGCTCACTTGGTGAAGTCTCCGACGTTGCTCTTGGTCACCGACACGACCGGCACCTGGACGGTCTTCTTCGCCTTGCCCGAGGCGGCCTTGATCGCCTGGTCGACCGCGAGGGCGCCGAGCTTCGCCGGCTGCTGCGCGACGGTGCTGCTGAGCGTTCCGTCCTCGATGGCGCTGAGACCGTCGGCCTCGCCGTCGAACCCGGCGACCTTGACGTCCTTGCCGGCCTTCGCGCCGAGCGCCTTGATCGCGCCGAGGGCCATCTCGTCGTTCTCGGCGAAGACGCCGACGATGTCGGGGTGTGCCTGCAGCAGGTTGGTCGTGACGTCGAGCGCGGTGGCGCGGTCGAAGTTCGCGGTCTGCTTGCCGACGACCGTGATGTCCGGGTACGCCTTGATGCCCTCGGCGAAGCCCTTGCCGCGGTCACGGCTGGCGGAGGTACCGGCCTGGCCCTGCAGGACGAGGATCTCGCCCTTCTCGCCGATGGCCTTCGCCAGGTCGTCGGCGGCCTGCTTGCCCCCGGCGACGTTGTCGCTCGCGATGAAGGAGTCGACGTCGGCGCCGTTGACGGTGCGGTCCACGGCGATGACGGGGATGTCGGCCTTGTTGAGCGCGGTCACGCTCGGGCCGGCGGCGTCGGAGTCGACCGGGTTGACGATGACGGCGTCGGTGCTGCCGCTCGAGGCGGTCTGCAGCTGGTTCGCCTGCTGGGCGGAGTCGTTCTGGGCGTCGACGACGTCGAGTGTGACGCCCTGCTTCTTCGCTTCGGCCTTCGCGCCGTCGCGGACCTCGACGAAGAACGGGTTGTTGAGCGTGGAGAGGGCGAGCGTCACCTTGGTGTCGCTGCCGCCGCCGGCCGCGCCGCTGGTGCTCGTGCGGTTGCACCCGGCGGTACCGAGGACGACCAGGCCGGCGACGACGCCGACGGTGGCGACCTTCTGGAAGGAGGAGAACTTCATCGTTGGTTCCTTTGTGCTGGTGGTGTGGGGGAGGGTGGAAGGAGTGGGAGGTCAGCTGCTGCGCGTCTTGCGGCGCAGGACGTCGAAGCCGACGGCGATCGCGATGACCAGGCCGATGACGACCTGCTGCCAGAACGAGCTGACGTTGAGCAGGTTCAGGCCGTTGCGGATGACGACGAGGACGAGTGCACCGATGAACGTGCCGGAGATCCGACCGACACCACCGGCGAGCGAGGCGCCACCGATGACGACCGAGGCGATCGCGTCGAGTTCGTACCCGCTGGCGGCCTGCGGCTGCGCGGAGTCGAGGCGGCCGGCGAGCAGGAGGCCGGCGAGTGCGGCGAACAGGCCGGACAGGGCGAAGACGACGACGACGATGCGCTTGACCGGCAGGCCGGACAGGCGTGCGGCCTCGGCGTTGCCGCCGACGGCGTACATGCTGCGGCCGATGACGGTGCGGTTGAGGATGAACGAGGCGACGAGGGCGGCGAGCACCAGGACGATGATCGGCACCGGGACCGGGCCGATGTCACTGCCGAGGAACGACACCTGCGGGGAGGTGGGGACCGGCTTGCCGTCGGAGAGCACGAGGGTCAGACCGCGGGCGACGCTGAGCATGGCGAGGGTCGCGATGAACGACGGCAGCTTGCCGTAGGCGCTCGCGAGGCCGTTCACGACGCCGGTGGCGAGTCCCGCGACGAGCCCGCCGACGAGGGCGAGCCACCCCGGCAGCCCCGCGGTGGCGAAGAACCAGCCGGAGACCATGGCGGACAGGGCGGCGACCGACCCGACGGACAGGTCGATGCCGCCGGCGACGATGACGAACGTCACGCCGAACGCGAGCACCGCCACGGTCGACACCTGGATGCCGATGTTGAGGAGGTTCCGGCCGGTGAGGAAGTCGGGCGTCGCGATGAAGAGCGCGATGCAGAGCACGACGAGGCCGACGAGGGCGCCGTTGTTCGCGAGGAACTTCGTGAACGAGGAGGACCGCGACGGGGCCTTCACAGTGGTCGATGACATGCGGGTGCTTTCTGGGAGGTACTGCGCTGTACGCGGGGGAGGGGACGGCGGCGGGAGGTCCGGTGG
>NZ_QKTO01000010.1 GCF_003234855.1 Curtobacterium sp. MCBD17_032 | reverse complement strand
GTCTGGAAGCGTCAGAGCGACGATCCGTGACCGCCCGCCGCGCCCCGCCGAGCGGTCACGGATCGTCGCTCTGACGCTTCCAGACCGACGATCTCCGCCCGCTCGGCGGAGGGGGAGCGGGGTGTCGTGACCGCTCGCGCCGACCGCACGGGACGGCACAGCCGGGAGGCTCGGGTCGCGCCCGACCCGCGCCGCACGCCTCCGGGACCCGCCGCCCCCGCCGAGCGGTCACGGATCGTCGTTCTGATCCGCCCGGACCGACGATCTCCGACCACTCGGCGGCGAGGGAGCGGGGTGTTGCGACCGCTCGCGCCCGGCTGGCGCCCGGCTGGCGCCCGGCTGGCGCCCGGCTGGCGCCCGGCTCGTGAGCGTGAGTGCGAGCGCGCAGCGCGCCGCGACTCAGACGGACGCGCGCCAGTCGTCCTCGTCCTCGTCCTCGTCGCCGTCCAGGGGCAGCGCGATCGACGACGTCGGCGGGTTGATGAGCGTCCGCTCGTCCCGCCGGTGCCGCAGCACGTCGTTGATGTAGGCGGTGGTGGCCTCGGGGAGTGAGACGGACCGCTCCTCCTGCTGCGACATGAACCAGCGGTGCTCGAGCAGCTCGTGGAACACCTCGGCGGGTTCGAGTCGTCCGCGCAGGTCGCGCGGGATCGCCCGCACGACGGGCTCGAACACCCGCGAGACCCACTCGTGCGCGACCATCTCCTCGTCGAGCTCCTCGCGGCCGTTGCGGGCGCGGTAGGCGTCCAGGTCGTTGAGGAGCCGTCGGGCCTGGTTCTCCTCGGCGTCGAGTCCGGTCAGCCGGAGCAGTCGGCGCTGGTGGTGTCCGGCGTCGACGACCTTCGGCTGGATGCGGACCTGCGCCCCGGACTCCGCCGTGCGGATCGACAGCTCCTCGATGTCGAAGCCGAGCGCGTTGAGCCGCTCCACGCGGTCGTTGATGCGCCAGCGCTCCGCGGCGTCGAACTGCTCGGTGCCGGTGAGCTCCGTCCACAGGGTGCGGTACTGCGCCACGATGCGGTTCGACACGTCCACGGGGTCGGCGTTCTCGTCGAGGCGTCCGCCGGCCTCCAGGTCGAGCAGTTCGCCGGCGATGTTCACGCGGGCGACCTCGAGGTCGTTCTCCCGCTGCCCGTTGGACAGCCCGCCCGGGTAGAGCTTGCCGGTCTCGGCGTCCACCAGGTATGCGGCGAACGACCCGGCGTCCCGTCGGAACAGCGTGTTCGACAGCGAGACGTCACCCCAGTAGAAGCCGATGACGTGCAGCCGGACGAGCAGGAGCGCCAGCGCGTCCACCAGGCGGGTGGCCGTGTCGGGGCGGAGCGTCTGCGAGTACAGCGCGCGGTAGGGGAGCGAGAAGCGCAGGTGCCGGGTGACGAGGACGGGCTGGAGGTCCTCACCCTCGCGGCCGACGCGGTTCGTGATGACCGCGACGGGGTCCACGCACGGCACGTCCATGCGCTGCAGGGTCCGGAGCATGTCGTACTCGGAGCGCGCGAGCTCGGCGCTCGTCTCCTTGACCGCGACGACGTAGCCGCTGAGGTGCACGAACCGCACCAGGTGCCGGGAGATGCCCTTCGGCAGCGCGACGATCGTCTCGTCGGGCCAGGCCTCGAGCGGGAGGTCCCAGGGAAGGTCGAGCAGGCCGGGGTCGACGGTGGCGGCGGTGATGGTCATGGAGTCGGGCACGACGGGTCCTCAGGTGCTCGGCGGTGGGTCTGCGGGCCGGGAGGCACGGTGCGGGCCCGCACCGTGCCTCCCGGCCCGCAGGTGGGAACGACGGGAGCCCGCCAGGCGCCGGTGACGGCGGATGACGGGCTCCCGGGGTGGTGATCAGGCGCTGACGACGGCCTTGTCGTCGAGGCGGTCACCCGACTCGGCGTCGAACACGTGCACGTGCCCCTGCTTCGGGCTCACGACGATGGTGTCACCGATCGAGGGGTGGTTGCGACCGTCGACGCGCGTGACGATGTCGGTGCGCGTGCCGTTCACGTCGGCGTGGCCGTAGAGGTAGCCGTCCGCGCCGAGCTCCTCGACGACGTCGACCGTGACGGGCAGGCCCTCGCCGGACTGGGACACGATGATGTCCTCCGGGCGGACGCCCACCGTGACGGCACCCGAGCGGGCGTTCGACAGGGTGTCACGGTCGATCGGGTGGTTGAGCGACCCGAAGCTGATGCCGCCTTCGAGCACCGACGCCGGCAGGAGGTTCATGGCCGGCGAGCCGATGAAGCCGGCGACGAACACGTTGTTCGGCTTCTCGTAGAGGTCGCGCGGGGTGCCGACCTGCTGCAGGATGCCGTCCTTGAGCACCGCGATGCGGTCGCCCATCGTCAGCGCCTCGGTCTGGTCGTGCGTGACGTAGACCGTGGTGACGCCGAGACGACGCTGCAGCGACGCGATCTGGGTACGGGTCTGGACGCGGAGCTTGGCGTCGAGGTTCGACAGCGGCTCGTCCATGAGGAACACCTGCGGCTGACGGACGATCGCGCGGCCCATCGCGACGCGCTGCCGCTGACCACCGGAGAGCGCCTTCGGCTTGCGGCCGAGGTACTGCTCGAGGTCGAGGAGCTTGGCGGCCTCCTGCACGCGGGTGGCGCGCTCTTCCTTGCCGACACCGGCGATCTTGAGCGCGAAGCCCATGTTCTCGGCGACGGTCATGTGCGGGTACAGCGCGTAGTTCTGGAACACCATCGCGATGTCGCGGTCCTTCGGCGGGACGTCGGTGACGTCGCGGTCGCCGATGCGGATGGCGCCGGAGTTGACCTCTTCGAGGCCGGCGAGCATGCGCAGGGACGTGGACTTGCCACAGCCCGAGGGGCCGACGAGGACGAGGAACTCGCCGTCGGCGACGTCCAGGTCGAGGGAGTCCACCGCGGGGCGGTTTCCCCCGGGGTAGAGACGGGTTGCCTTGTCATAGGTGACGGACGCCATGAGCGTTCGGTCCTCTCCACCGGCAGGTACGTGCCGGACGATCCGTTGTGAAGCGGCGGCCTGTACGGGCCCCGGACGGTCGCCGTCGACCGTCGGTGTTCATACAACACGAGTTCTCGGGCTGGCGCCAGTGCGGGGGTCACGCGGGCTCCGGGCGTCGTCTGCTGGTTGGCTGGTTCCCATCGGCCGCCACTACAATCGCCGGGTCCGTCCGCCGACCGGGGGGAGGCCGGCGGACACCGACCAGGAGGACGACCGCACGATGACCAACCGCCCCGAGAGCGACGCCCGCGCCGAGCGCAACGCGCGTCGCGCCGCAGCGCGCGAGCGAGCCCGCCGAACCCGTACCCAGCAGAAGCGCCGGCAGCGCGGTGTCCGCATCGGTCTCCAGGTCGGACTGGGCGTCGTGCTCGTCGCCGCGGCCACCGTCGTCACCCTGGTGCTGGTGAACTCCTCGCGGCCCGCCGGTCCCGGCCCGGACACCATGGCCGACGGCGGGATCACGATCGGCACCGGGTTGAAGGCGGTGGAGCCCGGTGCGTCGTCGACGCCGTCGCCGAGCTCGACCGCCTCGGGGGAGTCGGTCCGGATCACCCTGTACGTCGACTACCTCTGCCCGATCTGCGGCTCGTTCGAGCAGACGAACAGCGAGTACCTCGAGGGGCTCGTCGACTCCGGTGCCGCGACCCTCGACGTGCACCCCGTCGCCATCCTGACGAACCGTTCCCAGGGCACGAAGTACTCCCTGCGCGCCGCGAACGCCGCGGCCTGCGTCGCACAGGAGTCACCCGACTCGTTCTTCGCCGTGAACCGCGCACTGTTCGCCGCGCAGCCGGAGGAGGGCACGCCGGGCCTCACCGACGAGCAGCTCGCCGACGTCGTGACGAGCGTGCCCGGGGTCCGCAAGGGCTCGACGATCGAGCAGTGCATCGACGACCAGAGGTACGGCAAGTGGGTCGACGAGCGCACCACCGCGGTCACGAGCGGGGACATCCCCGGCTCGGACCTCACGACCTTCCCGGGGACCCCGCTCGTGCTCGTCAACGGCCAGCAGTACCCGTACTCCACCGCGTCGACGAACGACGAGTTCCGGACCTTCGTCGTCAGCGCCGCGGGCAGCACCGAGACCACCCCGACCCCGACGCCGAGCGCGTCGCCGCCCGCCCGCTGACGCAGCAGCGCCGACGCGCACGACGGCCGGGACCCCTCCGCGAGGTGCCCCGGCCGTCGCCGTTCAGAGGGCCGACGCGGGCACGGTGAGCGTGTCGCAGCTCGTCGCACCCCGCTCGTAGCCACGCTCGAACCAGTCCTGACGCTGCTCGCTCGTGCCGTGCGTGAACGAGTCGGGGTCGACCCGGCCGGTGGCGCGCTCCTGGATGCTGTCGTCGCCGACCGCGCTCGCCGCCGACAGCGCGTCCGCGACCTGGGCGCGGGTGACGGGCTCGAAGAAGGTCTCGCCGTTCGCCGACTCCGTGGTCGCGGCGTCGCCGACCCACGCCCCGGCGTAGCAGTCCGCCTGGAGCTCCACACGGACGCTGTCCGACGCGGCCCCGCTGCCGCTGCGGTCGGTCTCGGCGAAGGTGCCCTCGAGCTGCTGGACGTGGTGGCCCCACTCGTGTGCCACGACGTACATCTCCGCGAGCGGCCCGCCCGACGCCCCGTAGGTGGAGCGGAGCTCGTCGTAGAAGGCCGTGTCGACGTACAGGGCACGGTCGGGCGGGCAGTAGAACGGCCCCGTCGACGCCGACGCCGTGCCGCACCCGGTGTCGGTGGACCCGCTGAAGAGGAAGAACTCCGGCGTCGAGTAGGTGACCCCGAGCTCCCGCGCCTCGGCCGACCAGTAGGCGTCGAGGGACTCCGCGGCCCCCTCCATCCGGCAGTCGATGCTCGCGTTCGCGTCGCGGCCCGTGCGGCACTCGGCGACCGGCGAGGCCTCGGCGCCGCCCTGCTGGATGGTCGTCAGGCCGTCGCCACCGCCGACGAGGCCGCTGAGGTCGACCCCGGTGAACTGGGCGATGAGGAACACCACGATCACGGTGCCGATGCTCCCGCCGCCGATCGCCACACCGCGCCCCGGCCCGCGCCGCTTGACCTTGCCGCCACTGAGCTGCGAGTCGTCGTTGAACGTCATGGTGTCGAACCTACGGACGTGCCGCGGGGACGTGTGCACCGGCGCGACCGTCGGGCGTGGCGGGAGTAGACCGGGGGCATGCCGATCCTCGACGAGACCCACCCCCTGTTCCTGCTCGCGATGGACCAACGGTCCTCGCTCCTCGAGCACACCTACGACGAGGACTCCGGTGAGCCTGCGGACGAGGCCGAGGCCCAGCGCGTCCGTGCCGGCAAACAGCTCGTCTACCGTGGCGTGCTCACCGCCCTCGCCGCCGGTGCAGCGCGCGAGCACACGGGTGTCCTCGTCGACGAGCGGTACGGCGCCGACGTGGCCCGGCTCGTCAAGGAGGCCGGGCTGCAGCTCGCGATGCCGGTCGAGCGGTCCGGCCGCGAGTGGTTCGAGCTCGAGTACGGCGACGACTGGGTCGCCCACGTCGACGCGTTCGACCCGGACTGGGTGAAGGTGCTCGTGCGTGACAACCCGGCCTTCGACGCCGAGCACCGTGCGCAGCAGGCCGCCGCGCTCGCCGACGTCGCGGCGACCCTGCACGACGCGGGCCGTCCGTTCCTCGTGGAACTGCTCGTCCCGCCGACCGACGAGCAGCGCGACGCGGTCGAGGACTACGACCGCGACCTCCGCCCGGACCTCGTCGTGCAGGTCCTCGAGCACCTGCAGGACCACGGCGTCGAAGCCGACGTGTGGAAGCTCGAGGGGCTCGACCGCACCGAGGACGCCGAGCGCGTCGTCGCCGCCGCCCGCCGCGGTGGACGTGACGCCGTCCGGTGCATCGTCCTCGGACGGGACGCCCCCGAGGAACAGCTCGACCACTGGCTGCGCACCGCGGCGCCGGTCGACGGGTTCGTCGGCTTCGCGATCGGTCGGAGCAACTGGGAGGAAGCGCTCGAGGACGTCGTCCGCGAGCACCTCGACACCGAGGCCGCCGAACAGCTCATCGCGGCGAACTACCGCCACTTCGTCGACACCTGGCTCGAGGCTCGCGGAGGGGTCGAGCACGGTGTGGACGCGGGTGCCGTCTGAGCTGACCGGATGACGCGGGTCAGGTGCGGACCAGCGGCTCCACGGACGCCAGGTCCGCGCCGATCCCGACGTCCACCAGTTCGATGCGCCCGGCGAGCGTCGCCGCCGGACCGCGGAGGAGCCCGGCCTTCACCCCGCCGAACGTCACGGTGACGTCGGCGTGCAGCACGTGGTCGTCCGCGATGCCGCCGGTGTCCGCGTCGATGCCGCTCGGCACGTCGACGGCCACGACGAACGGAGCCCGCTGTTCGCGTGCGAGCTCCCGGAGCGCCGCGACCACGTCGCGGCCGGGTGAGCGGAGCGGTCCTCCGCCGCCGATCCCCAGGATCCCGTCGAGCACCAGGTCGGCCTCGAGCGCGGCCTCCCGCGCGACCGACGCGAGCCGTTCCCCCGCCGGGGGCGTCGCCGCACGCAGGATGTCGGCGGCACCCGCCGCCGAGGGGACCGGGCCGCCGTCCGCGGGGTCGTCCAGGAGGCGCGCCCCGGCCTCCCGGGCTGCGGCCATGCCCGCCTCGTGGACACGGGAGCCGACGCGGAGGACCGTCACGTGCCTCCCGTCCGCCGCCAGCCGCGCAGCGGCGAAGAGCGCGTCGCCGCCGTTGTCACCGCTGCCGACCAGGACGAGGACGGCGCCGCGGCCGTCCCCCGGGCGGATCGCGGGGTCGTCGAGGAGCTCGCCGACGACCGCGGCGAGCCCGTCCGCAGCACGCTGCATGAGCGGCTCACCCGCCTCGAGGTGGGGGCGTTCCGCCGCTCGGATCTGATCGCCGCCGTAGCCGTCCATACCGGCCACTGTGGCCCCACTACCCTGGACGGGCCATGTCACTCGTCCCCGAAGCACCCCGCCCTCGCGTCGTGATGTCCCCGGACGGGCTGCCGCTCGCCACCTACGATTTCGGCGACCCGGACGCACCCGCGGTCCTCGCCGTGCACGGCTTCGCGTCCGGCGCGGTGCTGAACTGGCACGCCTCCGGCTGGACCCGCGACCTCGTCCGCGCCGGCCACCGCGTCGTCGCGTTCGACCAGCGCGGCCACGGCGCCAGCGGGAAGCCGCACGAGCCGCACAGCTACTCCATGGACCTGCTCGTCGACGACGTCACGGCGGTGGTGGACACCTACCTGCTCGACGACGTCGCGTTCCTGGGGTACTCCCTCGGTGCCCGGGTCGGCTGGCACGCCGCCGAGCGGATGTCGGACCGGATCTCGCGCGCGGTGCTCGGCGGGATCCCGGACGCCGACCCGATGCGGCGCGTCCGCGTCGACCAGGCGTGGGCGTTCATCACCGACGGCACCCCGGTCGAGGACCGCGTGACGAACGGGTACCTCACGATGGCGGCGAACGTCGAGGGCAACGACCTCCGCGCGCTCGTCGCGATGGTGGAGGGGATGCGCGACAGCGTCGAGCCGACGCCGGCGAACGCGCCGACGCAGCCGCTGCTGCTGGCCGCCGGCAGCGAGGACGGCATCAAGGACAGCGCGCTCCGGCTCGCCGAGACGGCGCCGCACGCGACCTTCGTCGAGATCCCGGGGCGGAACCACTTCAACGCCCCCACGTCACGGCACTTCCGGGAGGCGGCGATCGCGTTCCTCGGGCAGCGGCGGTAGCGGCCGGTTCGTCGACCGGTACTCGTGGACCCTCCCGCCGACGAGGGGGCCCGGCGTAACGTCCGCCGCATGGACTACAGACTCCTCGGCAACAGCGGGACAGTGGTGTCGTCGCTGACCCTCGGCACCATGACGTTCGGCAGCGAAGCCGACGAACCGACCTCCCACGCCATCATCGACGCCTTCATCGCCGGCGGCGGCACGTTCGTCGACACCGCCGACGTGTACTCGGGCAACGAGTCCGAGCGCATCATCGGACGATGGCTCCGCGACCACCCCACCGACGCGCAGCAGGTGGTGCTCACCACGAAGGGCCGCTTCCCGCAGGGCGACGGCCCGAACGACCTCGGCACGTCCCGCCGGCACCTCCGCGTGGCGCTCGACGCGTCGCTGGAGCGGCTCGGCGTCGACCACATCGACGTCTACCAGATGCACGCGTGGGACGCCCTGACCCCGATCGAGGAGACCCTGCGCTTCCTCGACGACGCCGTGTCGGCCGGGAAGATCGGCTCCTACGGGTTCTCGAACTACCTCGGCTACCAGGTCACGAAGGCGGTCTACGAGGCCCGCCTGCACAACTGGGCACCCCCGGTCACGCTCCAGCCGCAGTACAACCTGCTCGTCCGCGACATCGAGCACGAGGTCGTGCCCGCCTGCCTCGACGCCGGGATCGGACTGCTCCCGTGGTCGCCGCTCGCCGGTGGTTGGCTCTCCGGCAAGTACCAGCGCGACGAGGCCCCGACCGGGTCGACCCGACTCGGTGAGGACCCGAAGCGCGGCATGGAGGCGTGGGAGGCCCGCAACGCCGACGAGCGCACGTGGAAGGTGCTCGACGCGGTGTCCGCCGTCGCGGACGCGCACGGTGCCTCGCGCTCACAGGTCGCCCTCGCCTGGCTGCTCGCGCGACCGGCCGTGACGAGCGTCATCCTCGGCGCACGGACCGTCGAGCAGCTGCAGGACAACCTCGGCGCTGCCGACCTCGTGCTCGACCCCGCCGAGCTGCAGACCCTCACCGAGGCGAGCGCTCCCCGCATCGACGACTACCCGTACGGCACGGCCGGCGTCGCCCAGCGCGAGCGCAAGGTCACCGGCGGGCGCTGACTGCGCCAGGCGTCACCGGGGGTCCGTCACCGCGACGGGCCCCCGGAGGCGTGTGGTGGGCGGGCCGCTCGAAGGCCCCGCCGCGCCGCGGCTCGGCCACATCGGTGGCAGACGCCCGCGGCCTGCGTGGGACTCGGGGTGCCCAGCCGCCGCGCCCCCTGGTCCTCGGACCGCCGGTCGGTCGACGACCCCGACGCGGCACGAACGCTGACCGACCACCGCGCCACGGAGGGTCCGGTGCAGCACCGCGGAGCGCCGCAGCACGCAGCGCAGCACCGTGGGCCACAGGCCCGGCGCACGCTCGACCGCGGCGTCGCGACCGAGCGTGGCTGCGCGTCACGGCCCTCGTGCTGCTCGCGGTCGCGGCTGCCTACCAGTGCTTCTCGCGCATCGGCGCAGGCGACATCGGCGGGGTCCGGGTTCGCGGCCGCCGCACTCTGGACCCTCACCCCTCGCGGCGGTGCCGGTGCCCGCCTGGACCGGGTGGCGCTGCTCGACCCGGTGATGGTGTTCTTCGCCCTGGCGGCACTCTTCGCGATCTGGGTGTGGATCCGTACCGACCGCTGGTGGTGCGTGCCCGTACCGGCGGTGCTCATGGCGGCGTCGGTCACGCCGAAGGCATCGACCCTCGTGCTGCTGCCGGTCTTCGTCCTGGCGCCGGTGCTGTTCGGCCGGTGGCGTGCGCTCGTCGTCGGCGGAGCGGTGTGGGCG
The DNA here is from genome assembly GCF_003234855.1 of Curtobacterium sp. MCBD17_032. Taxonomy (GTDB): domain Bacteria; phylum Actinomycetota; class Actinomycetes; order Actinomycetales; family Microbacteriaceae; genus Curtobacterium. Next base: position 73,987 of record NZ_QKTO01000010.1, on the reverse strand, counting down.
GCCACGTTCGTCGTCGCCGTCGTCGCGCTCTACGCCCCCATGGGGATGCGCTCCGCGGTGCAGTACATGCTCGCCTTCCAGTCCGGACAGAACGAGCACGGACACCTCATCTCGACCGCCGGCCACACGTACCAGTTCGCTCCGAACTGGTAGTTCCTGCTCCGCGGGGTCGGCGCGCCCGTCGTGGTGGTGCTCGCCGTCGCCGTGCTGCTCGCGGTGGTCGTGCGTCCGGGCAGGCTCGTGCTGTTCCTCCTCGCGCCGCTCGTGCTGCTCGTGCTGCTCGTGGCGGTCTACTCGCTCGCCGCCGAGATCGCGCTGCCGACCTCCTACGCGGCTTGGATGCCGTTCATCGTGATGCTCGCCGCCGTGGGGCTCGGGCAGCTCAGCCGCCTGCTGCCGCGATGGCTGACGAGCAGCGTCGCCGTCGTGCTCGTCGTGGTGGCACTCGCCGGGAGCATCCCGACCGCGCGGACGATCGGAGAGGTGCGTGCCACCGGCGTTGCCCAGCTGCTCCCGCTCCTGCGGCACGAGGGCATCCGGGACGGTCAGGTCTTCTTCGGCGCGATCACCCCGAGCGACCACGACCAGTACGTCGGGGACCGCGGGGTCCGTGACGTGGTCGATGCACCGTTCGTCGCGATCGTCGTCGGCCGGGACCGTCGCTTCCCGCTGCCGCCGGAGGTGCAGGAACTGCTGACGTCCGAGCGGTCGTCGTTCGAGCGGGTGCGACTCGACCGCATCGTGGCGTGGATCCCGGACGGGGAGATCCTCCGGACGTCCGACGGCAGGCTGACGGTGCGGCGTTGACCGTCGGGCGCCCCGATGTGGGTGTCCGTGAGCGACGGCTCCACCTTCGGCTACACAGGAAGCCGTGATCTGGGGCCGGCAGCGGGACTTGAACCCGCAACCCCCGTATTACAAGTACGGTGCGCTACCAATTGCGCCATGCCGGCTGACCCGCCCATCGTACCGGGCGGACACGACGACGGCGCTCGGGCCACAGCCCGAGCGCCGTCACACCCGCCTACTCCTGCGCCGAGAAGTTCAACGAGATCGAGTTCATGCAGTAGCGGTCGCCCGTCGGCGTGCCGAAGCCGTCGGGGAACACGTGGCCGAGGTGGCTGCCGCAGTTCGCGCACCGGACCTCGGTACGGGCCATGCCGAGCGAGTTGTCCTCGATGAGCTGCACCGCGTCCGGGTCGACCGACTCGTAGAACGAGGGCCAGCCGCAGCCGGAGTCGAACTTCGTGCCGCTCTTGAACAGCTCCGCACCACACGCCGCACACGTGTAGACGCCGGCGCGCTCCTCGTCGAGGAGTTCACCGGTCCACGGGCGCTCCGTCCCGGCCTGGCGCAGCACGGCGTACTGGTCCGGGGAGAGCTCCTCGCGCCACTGGGCGTCGGACTTGTCGACCTTGTAGGCCATCTGCGTACCTCCTGGTTCCGACCGGGGCTCGTGCCCGCCGGTCATCGTGCGTCACACCAGTAAACTCCGATCGATGTCCGAGCATTCCGTCCGCCGTGCCCGCTGGGAGCACCTGACGACCGACGAGCTGTACGACGTCGTGCGGCTCCGGAACCGGGTGTTCGCCCTCGAACAGCGGGTCTCCGCCGAGGACTTCGACGGCCGTGACCGCGAGCCGGACACCGAGCACTGGTGGGCCGGGACCGCCGAGGCCCCCGTCGTCGGGTACCTCCGCCTGGTGCGCCCCGCGCCGCACGAAGCGCACCCCGCGGGGGCCGCCGCGCCCACCCGCGTGATCGGCCGTGTCGCGACCCACCCCGACCACCGTGGGCAGGGCGTCGCCGGCAGTCTGGTGGCCGCGGTCGTCGCGGCGCACGGTCGGGACGCGATCGTCCTGCACGCCCAGCAGTACGTCGCCGGACTGTACGAACGCCACGGGTTCGCCCGCTTCGGCGCCCCCTACGACGAGGCCGGCATCACCCACGTCGGCATGTACCGCCCCGGCGCATGACGGACACGCGGGACCGCTACCGCGCCTACGCCGACCGGATCGACGGCATCTCCCCGACCTACGCCGCCTGGGCGCGCTCGGTCGAGGGCCCGCTCGTCGACCTGCTCGACACGGTCCCGGCGTCGAAGCGCCAACCTGAACTCCTGTTCGCGGTCGCCCGCCGGCTCGGCGCCGACCCCGCCGATCCGGGAGCGCTCCGCGCCCTCTGCCGGGAGGCCCGTCCCGCCCTGGTCGCGGCCCTCACCACCGCCACGGTGCAGGCGAACGACCCGCGCCGGCTCGGTCCCGTCGTCCCGGTGCTCGCCGCACTCTCGGCGGCCTCGGCGCGACCGCTCGGCCTGCTCGACGTGGGGGCCGCCGCCGGCCTGTGCTCGATCCCCGACCGCGTGACGCTCGACCACCGGAGTGCGACGGCGGCGGGCCTCGTCCGGATGCACACCGCGGTCGACGGGCCCGCGGTGCGCCTCGTCGCCGAGGTCGTCGGGACACCACCGGCTCCCGCGACGACCCCGATCCGCATCGACGCCCGCATCGCGCTCGACCCGAACCCGATCGACCCCGCGGCCCCGGACGCCGCCGATCGTCTCGCCGAGGCCGTCCCGCCCGAGGCGACGGACCGGACCGCCCTGATGCGGGACGCGCTGCGGGCGACGCTCGTCGAGCCTCCCGTCCGGGTCCGCGGCAGCGTGCCGGACGACCTCGACCGCGCCCTCGACGCCCTGCCGGGCGGCTGCGAGCCGGTCGTGATGACCACGGGCACGCTCGTCTACGTGCCGGGCGTCGGGCGGCAGCGCTTCGTCGACCGGCTCCGCGAGCGGGGCGTCCGCTGGGTGGCACTCGAGCGGACCGGTGTCCTCACCGGCGTCGCCGCGACGCTGCCGGAGGACGTCGACCCGGCGGACCCGGACGCATTCGCGACGCTCTCGCTCGACGGTCGGGCGCTCGCCGTGTCCGACGCCTTCGGGACCCGCATCCGGTGGTTCGCAGGGGCGCTGGACTGAGCCGGTTCCGCGACAGTCCAGGACCGTGCCAGGGTCGACCTGCCGGGCACCCCTACGATGTGCGAGACCTGCAACCCGTTCGCGATCGGACCACCTGTGACCGCCCTCCCCGCCGACGAGCTCACCGAGCTCGCCAAGCACGTGCTCGCCTTCGAGCACGACCGGGCGCGGCACGACCGGACGAAGGAAGCCGAGATCCGGGTCGAGTTCGACATGTCGCCGACGCGGTACTACCAGGTGCTCAACCGCGTGATCGACACCCCCGCGGCCCTGGCGTACGACCCGCAGCTCGTCACCCGGCTGCAGCGCCTCCGCCGCGCCCGGACGAGTGCGCGTGCTGCCCGGACGTTCGTCGCGCCCCCGGCCGACCCCGAAGGACGTGAAGAGGAACGATGACGAGATTCCCGCGAGACCGGTTCGACGACGTCACCGACGGACCCCGTGTCGGTGCCCACCGCGGCCCGGCCCGACGGGGCGGCGGGTGGGTCGTCTTCGCCTGGGCTGCGCTCGCGACCGGCGTGCTCGTCGGCGTCGGGGTGCTCGTCCTCGCCCTGCTGAACGGGAGCGTGCAGTTCACGGAGGGCAGCGGGGGGTCGACGTCGTCCCCGACCGCGTCACCGTCGGCGAGTGCGTCCGCGGACCCGGGCTCCGAGGCGGACGCCGGGGCCGACGGGGGCGGCGCGACCGCACCGCCCTCGGCCGCGACCGGCGCGTCGGCGGCGGACCAGGGCGCGACGACGCTCGTCGTGCTGAACGGGACCTCGACGTCCGGCCTGGCGGCGAACGCCTCGACGCGGCTCAGCACCGCGGGGTGGACGGTGGCCTCGGCCGGGGACGCCGGGACGACCGGTGCGACCCAGACGATCGTGTACTACCAGCAGGAGTCCCAGGCGGCCGTCGCGCAGGGCGTCGCGCAGGCACTCGGGGTCAGTGCCGTGCAGCAGTCGTCGGCGTTCCCGAACGCGGACGTCTCGGTGGTGCTCGGGTCCGACTACACGGGTTGACGGGGGTCCGCGGCCGTCCGCCCCGGGCGTCGTGTTTCCGCCACGTTGCGGATCGGGGTTCTCCGCGTGAAATGCGTGTCACACCCCTTGCCGAAATGCCGTCCTTCGGTCAGAGTCACCAGTGGTCACCCCGTGATCGCGACGACGCCTCACGTTGCCGTCCAGGATCGGGTGAGTCGACACGTGCTCGGACCCGACGGCGCCCCGTGCGAGGGTGCCGTCGTTCGCAACAGCAGTACCGCAGGGAGCAAGGAACATGGCCAACGGAACCGTGAAGTGGTTCAACGCCGAGAAGGGCTTCGGCTTCATCACCGTGGATGGAGGGGGCCAGGACGTGTTCGTGCACTACTCGGCCATCGACATGAGCGGCTACAAGGTCCTCGAGGAGGGCCAGGCGGTGACGTTCGACGTCGGCACCGGGTCGAAGGGCCCGCAGGCCGAGTCGGTCCGTCCCGCGTAGCCGTCCGGAACCACTCGCGAACGCGCCGTCCCCGTCGGGGCGGCGCGTTCGTCGTCTGCGGGGGACCGCCTGACGCAGCCGACCTGTGGGATCGAGCAGAGCCTCCCCACTGTGTTGCACTCTCGGGTGGCGAGTGCCAGAATCGGGCTTGGCACTCGCTAGCAGTGAGTGCCAGAACGACCCCGATGACGACGTCCGGGAGGGACGAAGAACTCACATGGCAAAGATCATTGCTTTCAACGAAGAGGCCCGACGCGGCCTCGAGCGCGGCCTCAACCAGCTGGCCGACGCCGTGAAGGTGACGCTCGGCCCGCGCGGCCGCAACGTCGTCCTCGAGAAGAAGTGGGGCGCCCCCACGATCACGAACGACGGTGTCTCCATCGCCAAGGAGATCGAGCTCGACGACCCGTACGAGAAGATCGGTGCGGAGCTCGTCAAGGAGGTCGCCAAGAAGACCGACGACGTCGCCGGTGACGGCACGACCACCGCGACCGTCCTCGCCCAGGCCCTCGTCCGCGAAGGTCTCCGCAACGTCGCCGCCGGTGCCGACCCCGTGTCGCTCAAGCGCGGCATCGAGAAGGCCGTCGCCGCCGTCTCCGAGCAGCTCCTCGCCGACGCGAAGGAGATCGAGACCAAGGACCAGATCGCCGCGACCGCGTCGATCTCCGCCGCTGACCCGACCATCGGCGCGCTCATCGCCGAGGCCATCGACAAGGTCGGCAAGGAAGGCGTCGTCACCGTCGAGGAGTCGAACACCTTCGGCACCGAGCTCGAGCTCACCGAGGGCATGCGCTTCGACAAGGGCTACCTGTCGCAGTACTTCGTGACCGACCCCGAGCGCCAGGAAGCCGTCTTCGAGGACGCGTACATCCTGATCGTCAACTCGAAGATCTCGAACATCAAGGACCTCCTGCCGGTCGTCGACAAGGTGATCCAGTCGGGCAAGCAGCTCCTGATCATCGCCGAGGACGTCGACGGCGAGGCCCTGGCCACGCTCGTCGTGAACAAGATCCGCGGCATCTTCAAGTCCGTCGCCGTCAAGGCCCCGGGCTTCGGCGACCGCCGCAAGGCCATGCTGCAGGACATCGCGATCCTCACCGGCGGCCAGGTCATCTCGGAAGAGGTCGGCCTCAAGCTCGAGAACGCGACGCTCGACCTGCTCGGTCGTGCCCGCAAGGTCGTCATCACCAAGGACGAGACCACGATCGTCGAGGGTGCCGGCGACGCCGACCAGATCGCGGGCCGCGTCAAGCAGATCCGCGCCGAGATCGAGGCCACCGACTCCGACTACGACCGCGAGAAGCTCCAGGAGCGCCTCGCGAAGCTCGCCGGTGGCGTCGCCGTCATCAAGGCGGGCGCCGCGACCGAGGTCGAGCTCAAGGAGCGCAAGCACCGCATCGAGGACGCCGTCCGCAACGCGAAGGCCGCCGTCGAAGAGGGCATCGTCGCCGGTGGTGGCGTCGCCCTCATCCAGGCCGGCAAGGTCGCGCTCGACGGTCTCTCGCTCGAGGGTGACGAGGCCACGGGTGCGAACATCGTGCGCGTCGCCATCGACGCCCCGCTCAAGCAGATCGCGCTGAACGCCGGTCTCGAGCCGGGTGTCGTCGCCGCTCGTGTCCGCGAGCTCGAGGCCGGCCACGGCCTCAACGCTGCGACGGGTGAGTACGTCGACCTCATCGCCGCGGGCATCATCGACCCGGCCAAGGTCACGCGCTCGGCGCTGCAGAACGCCGCGTCGATCGCCGGTCTGTTCCTGACCACCGAGGCCGTCGTCGCCGACAAGCCGGAGAAGACCCCGGCCATGCCGGCCGGCGACCCGACGGGTGGCATGGACTTCTAGTCCGTCCTGCCGGCAAGGGCCCTCGCACGCTGCGCGTGCGGGGGCCCTTCCGCGTGCGCGGGCCTTCCGCGTGCGCGGGCGGGGCTGCGGCGTGCGCCGGCGGGGTTGCGGCGCGTCGTGCGATCCCCGAGTGGTCACGACTCCCCGCTCACTTCCGTCCAGAGGACGCGTCTGGTCGGTCTGCACCGGCCCGAACGACCGTTCGTGACCAGCCGGAAGTGCTCGATCGGCGTGTCGTAGGAGGCGCCGAGCGGTCAGGACTCCTCGTTCACTCCCGCCGAGGGGCCGCGTCCCGTCGCTCCGCGATGACGCGAACGACCGTCCCTGACCAGTCGGACGCTCCCGACGCAGCTCAAGTCGGGACGCCCGTCCTCGTCCGCACAGGAGGCGCGGCACCGGTTGCTCTCCACACTCACGCAGGCGGACGAGTTGCTCCGCGCATCCGCGGGTGAAGCTTCGAGGATGCGCACACCTCGTCCGTTGCCCCGACGCTTCTCCGAGGGCCCGTTCCGTGTCAACGATGCGATGGCGACAGGTGTGAACCGGGAGCGACTCCGGCGTCGAGACCTCGATGCGCCGGTGCACGGGGTTCGCATACGGGCTGGTCGTGGAACCTTCTCGGATGTCGTCGCCTCGATCGCACTCGTGATGCGCCCGGACCAGTTCTTCAGTCACACGACGGCCGCACGATTGTGGGGGGCACCGCTGCCTCGAGCCGTCCAGGACGGTGCAGACGTGCATGTGTCCACGATCGGAGCCGGGGGTCGCATGCGCCGTCCCGGTGTCGTCGGCCATCGCCTCTGCGGCCCGACCGTGGTCGAGCTCGACGGCGTCCGAGTGGCGAGTCCCGCTGATGCCTGGTTCGAGTGCGCCGGACTCCTGGGCCTCCGCGCGCTCGTGTCCGTCGGCGACCACATGGTCGGACGAAGCGGGCTGGCGTCGATCGACGACCTCGCAGCTGCAGTCGTCCCACGAGCACGACACGTGGTGCGGGCAAGGGCAGCGCTCGACCTCGTGCGCGTCGGTTCCGAACCAGCGATGGAGACCTGGTTCCGGCTGGCGGTCGTCGACGCCGGTTTCCCCGAACCGGAGCTGAACGTGGACGTCCGCGATGGCGAGGGGCGGTTCCTCGGACGAGTCGACATGGCTTGGCCCGAGTACCGCATCGCCCTCGAGTACGACGGCGATCACCACCGAGAGCGCGCGGTCTTCCTGCACGACCAGCGGCGCGACAACGGCTTCGTGGTGAACGACTGGCTCGTGGTCCACGCCACCGCCGCCGACCGGACTCACCCCACGGTCCTCTTCGAGCGCCTCGGCCAGGCCTTCGCCCGACGAAGAGCCACTGGTCGTCGGCACTCGGCGTGAGGATCGCGCCGAACCCGCAGTCGGGCTCGCTACGGCCGCCACGCGAATCCTCTCGACAGGCGGAGGGCGTCCTGTCGACTGGTCGTGACAGCCCGACACGATTCCGTCGACTGGTCACGAATCGTCAGCACGCCCGGGCGGGACAGCCCGTTCGCGACCACTCGGCGGAGGTGCGCGGGGTGTTGTGACCAGTCGGTGGAGGTGGGGAGCGGTAGCCGACGGCCAGGCCCGGGGTCAGGACAGCGTCGGGGCCGCGGGCGCGGACTCGCGGGGGAGCAGCGGCAGCCAGACGCGGAAGGTCGCACCGCCGCCGGGGGTGTCGAACACTTCGACCGACCCGTGGTGCGCGTGCACGATGCCCGACACGATCGCCAGGCCGAGGCCCGAGCCGCCGGTGTCCCGGGCGCGGGAGGTGTCCGCACGCCAGAAGCGCTGGAAGATCTTGTCGCGCAGCTGCGGCGGGATGCCCTCGCCGTGGTCGATGACGTCGATGTGCGCCATGCCGCGGTCGTCGTCGACACCGATGCCGATCTCGATCGGGTCGTCGTGCTCGGTGAACCGCATCGCGTTGCCCATCAAGTTCGTGATGACCTGTCGGATCTTGTTCTCCTCCGCCAGGACGATCGGCGGCCGCTTCGGGAGCACGATCGTCGGCAGGGGCGTGGTCTCGTCCGTGGGGTTCTTCGCGTCGACGTTCATCGCCCGGGTCCGACGGGCACGCAGCCGCGCGATGGTCTGCCGCGAGAAGGCGATCGGTCCCGTGGTGTTGAGCGACGGGGAGGCCGGGGCGGGACCGCCGGCCTCACCATCGGCTGCCGGCCCGAAGGAGCCCGCAGGGCGGACGGCCTGCGGGACGTTCTCGCCCGTCACGGCGTCCTCGACGAGGACCTGGATCTCCCGGTCCGGGTTGGACGCCATCGTGTCGAGTGCGGAGTCCCGTGCGATGGCGACCAGGTCGACCGGCCCGAGTTCGAGGGGCTTCGACTCGTCGATGCGGGCGAGCTGCAGCAGGTCCTGCACGAGCAGGCCCATCCGCTGGGCTTCCTTCTCGATCCGGTCCATCGCCTGCGCCACGTCCTCTTCCTTGCGGAGGGCGCCCATCCGGTAGAGCTCGGCGTACCCGCGGAGCGACACGAGCGGTGTCCGGAGCTCGTGCGAGGCGTCACCGACGAAGCGGCGCATCTGGTCGATGGTGCGCTGACGGTCCTCGAACGCGTCGTCGATGCGCTCGAGCATGGCGTTCAGGGACCGGTTGAGACGACCGACCTCGGTGTTCGGGGTGTCGGCGTCGAGGCGCTGGTTGAAGTCCCCGGCGGCGAAGCGCGCGGCGGTGTCCTCGACGTTGCGGAGCGGATCGAACGTCGCCGTCACGAGGAGGCGCGTGAGCATCGCCCCGAGCAGGATCACCGCGATGCCGAAGAACAGGAAGATGACGGTGAACCGGAGGATGGTCTGGTCGGTGTCAGCGCTCGACACGGCGACGAGCACGTAGCCGGTCTCGGTGACGCCGTTCGACAGGTTCTGCAGGTTCGCGGGGATGACCTGCGCACGCCACTCGTGGCTGTGCTGCCGGTCGTACAAGCTGAAGGGATGTGCAGCGGACGCGGCGGCGGAGAAGTCCACGCGCGAGATGTCGGGTTGCGACGAGGACTGGGTGTCGCAGATCTGCTCGCCGTTGCCGTCGTACGCGGCGACGTAGGAACTCTTCTCGAGGACGACGGACAGGTTGCAGTACTGCTCGCCGTCGCTGACGTTCTGCCCCTCGAGCTGCGAGCTCGTCGTCTCGACCTGCGTGTCCAGTCGCAGGTTGAGGTACGTGCTCAGGACGGTCATCGTGCCGAGGCCGGCGACGAGCAGGCCGAGGGCGACCAGGAGGACGGTGATCCCGGTGATCTTGGTGCGGAGGGATATCCCGTCCCACCAGTGGCTCATTCGCTCGTGCATGCTTCCCCAACAGTAAGCGGCGGCCGTCGGGGAGATCCCGACGGCCGCCGACAGTCAGCTGTGTGACCGGTCCGGTCCGAGGCTCAGGAGGCCTTGGTCGCCTTGAGCATGTAGCCGAAGCCGCGCTTGGTCTGGATGATCGGCTCGGCCGAGTACTGGTCGAGCTTGCGACGCAGGTACGAGATGTACGACTCGACGATGCCGGCGTCGCCGTTGAAGTCGTACTCCCACACGTGGTCGAGGATCTGTGCCTTCGAGAGCACCCGGTTGGGGTTGAGCATGAGGTAGCGGAGGAGCTTGAACTCGGTGGGGGAGAGTTCGATCTGCGCGTCGCCGATGGTGACCTCGTGCGTGTCCTGGTCCATCGTGAGCTCACCCGCGCGGATGATCGCGTCCTCCTCGTCGTTCATCGTGCGACGCAGGATCGCCTTGATGCGGGCGACGATCTCGTCGAGCGAGAACGGCTTCGTGACGTAGTCGTCACCACCGACCGTGAGACCCGTGATCTTGTCCTCGGTGTCGTCCTTCGCCGTGAGGAAGAGGATCGGCGACGTGTAGCCCGACGAGCGGAGGCGCTTGGTCACGCCGAACCCGTTCATGTCGGGGAGCATGACGTCGAGGATGATGAGGTCCGGCTCCTCCTCGAGCACGGCGGAGATCGCCTGTGCGCCGTTCCCCACCGCACGCACCGCGAATCCGGCGAAGCGCAGCGAGGTCGTGAGGAGATCGCGGATGTTCGGCTCGTCGTCGACGATGAGGATCTTGGGTCCGTCGGTCATGGGACCATCCTCTGACTGTTCCCTGGTTGCTTCCTGGGAGCAGTTCGTGTGTTGGCCAGAGGTGGTCTGGAGTCCGGGTACTACGCCACGGCCGGGGCGATCTGGTCCGCGTCGAGGATCGTGTACGAGTACCCCTGCTCCGCGAGGAACCGCTGCCGGTTCTGCGCGAAGTCCTGGTCCACCGTGTCGCGGGTGACGAGCGTGTAGAACGACGCCGGGACGCCGTCCTTGTTCGGGCGCAGGAGTCGACCGAGTCGCTGCGCTTCCTCCTGGCGGGAGCCGAACGAGCCCGACACCTGGATCGCCACGGTCGCGTCCGGCAGGTCGACGGAGAAGTTCGCGACCTTCGACACGACGAGCACGTCGATCGTGCCCTCGCGGAAGGCCTGGTACAGCCGCTCCCGCTCGTCGACCGGCGTCGCGCCCGTGATCTCGGCGGCGTCGAGCGAGGCCGCGAGCTCGTCGAGCTGGTCGATGTACTGGCCGATCACGAGGATCTGCTCACCGCGGTGCTTCTCGATGAGGTCCCGCACCACGGGGGTCTTGGCCGGTGAGGTCGCCGCGAGCCGGTACCGCTCGTCGTCGCTCGAGGCCGCGTACTCCAGCCGGTCCTCGTGCGCGAGGTCGATGCGGACCTCGTAGCACTCGGCGGGGGAGATGTAGCCCTGCGCCTCGATCTCCTTCCACGGTGCGTCGTACCGCTTCGGCCCGATCAGGGAGAACACGTCCCCTTCGCGCCCGTCCTCGCGCACGAGCGTCGCGGTGAGCCCGAGGCGACGACGTGCCTGGAGGTCGGCGGTCAGCTTGAACACCGGCGCGGGGAGCAGGTGGACCTCGTCGTAGACCACGAGCCCCCAGTCGAGGGCGTCGAGCAGCGACAGGTGCGTGTACGCGCCCTTCCGACGGGCGGTGAGGATCTGGTAGGTCGCGATCGTGACCGGCCGGATCTCCTTGACGCTGCCGGAGTACTCGCCGATCTCGTCCTCGGTGAGGGTCGTCCGCTTGAGCAGCTCGGTCCGCCACTGCCGGGCGGAGACGGTGTTCGTGACGAGGATGAGCGTCGTCGCCTTGACGGTCGCCATCGCCCCGGCGCCGACCAGGGTCTTGCCGGCGCCACAGGGCAGCACGACGACGCCGGACCCCTGTTGGAAGAAGCTGTCCACGGCGTCGTGCTGGTACGGGCGGAGGTCCCAGTCCGCGGTGTCGAGGTCGATGTCGTGCGGCTGACCGGGCGTGTAGCCGGCGAGGTCCTCGGCGGGCCAGCCGATCTTCACGAGCTCCTGCTTGACCTGCCCGCGGGCCCAGGCCTGCAACTCGACGGCGGTGTCCGAGCGGCGCTCGCCGAGGAGCGGCTGGATGCGCTTGGATCGGGTGACCTCGGCCAGGAGCGCGGGGTCCGACGCCGTCAGCACGAGCGCGGGCTGCTGCTCGAGCTCCTCGGTCGGGGAGTTCGCGACGACCGGGGCGTCCTCGCGCTCCTCGCGCCGGATCACCAGACGGCCGTACCGGGAGACCGTGTCCTCGATGTCGACCGTGACGCTCTGCGGCACCGGGAACTTGGCGAACCGTTCGAGGGTGTCGACCATGGACGAGGCGTCGTGTCCGGCCGCCCGGGCGTTCCAGAGGCCGAGCCGCGTGATGCGGTACGTGTGCACGTGCTCGGGTGCCCGTTCGAGCTCGGCGAACACCGCGAGCGCGTGCCGGGCGTCCTCGGCGTCGGGGTGCGCGACCTCGAGCAGCACGGTGCGGTCACTCTGCACGATCAGCGGTCCGTTCATGACGGATCAGCCTAGGCGGCGCAGCTGGTGTGACACCCGGTTGTCCACAGGGCGTCCGTCAGGCGTCGCTCTCGATCGCGACGACGAGGGACAGCGGGAGGGTCCGCTCGACGTCGACCGCGGTGTCCTTCCCGCGCACCCGCCCGGCGGCGACCGACGTCGGGACGATCGAGAACGGCTTCTCGGACCCGTCCGGCATCCGGACCGTCACCCGGATCGGCGTGCGGCCGCGCACGGCCATGTCGATCTGGCGGGCCAGCCACTCCTGCTCCGGTTCCGCGTCGCCGCGTTCCGTCGTCAGGCGCAGACGCTCCACCAGGGCGCGGGCCGCCTGCTCGGGCGAGCGGCTCGGGGTGCGCCGCCGGACGGGAGGCCCGGAGCGCGTCTCCGGGCGGGCGTCGGCTGCGAGCACGGCCGGGTAGCGCTGGTCCTCGAGGGCACTGGCCACGACGTGCGGCGGGTACTTCGTCACGAGTGTCGTGAGGTCGGGACGCTCCCACGCCAGCTGGCGGAGCTCGGCGTCGACCCCGATCAGGTCGAGCTGCTCGGGCGTCCCGTGCACCGTTGCCCCGAGGTCGCCCTCGCCCCGTCCGACGACGACGCTGCCGTCCCGGGTCGCGACCTGGTCGATGAGGTAGGTGAGGGGCTGCGGCACCTCGGTGGCGCCGAGGCGCGTGAAGAGCGCGACCACCTCGTCGCGGGTCCTGCCGGCACGGAGCGCCCGACGGAGCGAGTCCTCGGACACCCGGTACCGGGCGGCCAATCCCGGTGCCTCCAGGTCGGCGACGGCACGGAGGTCGTCGTCGTCCGCCGGCGACAGCGGACCCGGTGCGATGACCGTCAGGTCCGGCTGGAGGTACACGCCGTCGACGGTGCCCGGCAGGTCGGCGTCCGCTGCGGCCCGGGCGGCGTCGGTGTCGTCACCGAGCAGTGCGTGCCCGGTGGACGTCAGGTGCCCGGCGACCGCGAGCCCGAGCACCCCGGCGGTACCGGCGGCGTCCAGCAGCGCGGCGTCGAGCCAGCGCGCGCCGGCCGGGTACGCCCACCGCCCCAGGGTCACGAGGTCGATGAGGTCGTCGTCCGCGAGCGTGAGGACCTCGACCACGGCGGGGGCGAGGGCGTCCCGCCAGTCGCGCACCAGCGTGGACCAGCGGTCCGGCCACGGCGACCGGAGCCAGGTCCGACCGTGGTCCGAGACCGTCCACGAGCCGTCCACGGGATGGGCGGCACCGATCCGGTCGAGCAGGGCGAGACGGTCAGCGACCACGGCGGCGTCGGCACCCGCGCGCTCGGCGAGCTGCCGGGCGAGGGGCGCACCGATGCCGCCCTTCGCCAGTTCGCGGACGGCGCCGTCGTCGGCGGCGCGGAGGAGTTCGGCGAGCACGGTGAGCGTCTCGAAGGCCTGCTCGGCACCGGCAGCGCGGGCGCGGCCGTCGTCGGCGCCCCCCTCGGCGTCCTGCCGGGCCGCGGGCGCGGGGCGGACCGGAGCCGGGCCTCCCTGGCCGTCCGGGACGAGGTCGGGGCGGGCCGCCAGTCGGGCGGTGACCGCGTCGTCGACTGCGCCGTCCGCGCCGACGAGTCCGAGTGCGACGGCGGGGGCGAGGTCCTCGGCGGGGCCGCCGTCGCGGAGCGCGACGAGCGTGCGACGCGGGAGTCGTTCGACGGCGGCGTCCACCGCGTCGTCGGTACGGAGGGCCTCGGCGAGGTCGAAGAAGTCCGCGATGTGCTGCGGGCCGGACTCGCCGAGGGCGGCCGCGGGCAGGGCGCGGGCGAGCACGAGCTGCTCGAGTGCCTGGTCTGGGAGCTCGCGCAGGCGTGCGGCGAGGTCCGTCGTGGTCGTCATCGTCCTCGGCCGGCGTCCGGGGCGGACGTCAGCGGGCCTCTGCGCGGTGCTGCCGGGCCTTGCGGGTCCACGTGGTGACCAGGAGCACCATCATGAGCACGAAGGCGACGGGCGGACCGAAGTAGACGACCCCGAGCGCGACCGGCCAGATGCCGTCCCCGGGGATCTGCTTCATGGTCAGCCACCCGGCGATCATGACGATGAAGCACGCCAGGATGAGGAGGACGATGCCACCGACCATGAACGCGAGTGTGCGTTCGGTACGATTGGGCGTCGCCGGGGGTTCCGCAGCAGTGCGGGGGTCACCGGTGGATCGGGTCGGCTTGGCCATCCACCCAGGATAGTCCGACGCACCGCGGCCGTTCATGTGACGAGGAGTCCCAGCATGCCCACCGGCAAGGTCAAGTTCTACGACGACCAGAAGGGCTTCGGCTTCATCACCGGAGACGACGGCGACCAGGTCTTCCTGCACGCCTCCTCCCTGCCCGACGGTGTGGCCACGGTGAAGGCCGGCACCAAGCTCGAGTACGGCGTGGTGCAGGGCAAGAAGGGGTCGCAGGCGCTGACCGTGCGGATCCTCGAAGCGCCGGCGTCGCTCTCCAAGATGACCCGTCGCTCCGCCGACGACATGGCCGTCATCGTCGAGGACCTGGTGAAGGAACTCGACCGCATCAGCGGTGACCTCAAGCGGGGCCGCTACCCGAAGAACGGTGAGCGGATCGCCACCATCCTGCGACACGTCGCCGACCAGTTGGACGCGTGAACATGACCACCGACCTCACCGAGCTCGCCCGCGGCGCACTGCTCGAGATCACCCCCGAAGCCACCGTTGGGAGCCCCGTCGGCACCGTCGAGGAGGGCGACGGCGTCGTCTCCGTCCTCTTCGCCAACCGCATGCCGGGGTACCCGGGGTGGCGCTGGACCGTCAGCATCGCCCAGGTCGAGGGTGACGAGCCCACCGTGCTCGAGGTCGAACTGATGCCGGGTGACGGCTCGTTGCTCGCGCCGGAGTGGGTGCCGTGGTCGGAGCGACTGGCCGAGTACCGGGCCGCGCAGGACGACGAGGAGTCGGACGAGGACGACGAGGAGTCGGACGACGAGGACGACGAGGACGACTTCGACGACGAGTCTGATGACGACGAGTCGGACGACGACGAAGACGACGACGACTCCGACGACGGCGACGATGACTCCGACGACGGCGACGAGTCGGACGAGGACGAGGACGAGGACGAGGACGAGGACGACGACGAGGACGAGGACCAGCCGGCCGCCCCGCCAGCCCGCACTCGCGGCCGTCGCCGCACCCGCCGCGTCCGTCCCGTCGACCCGGACGACGACCTGGACCTGGACCAGCTCGACGCCGGCGAGACCGACCCCGGCTTCCACCGGTCCTGACCGGTCCCTCCGGTCCTGACCCGTCGGTCAGGTCCTGACCCGTCGGTCAGGTCCTGCCCGACCCACGCGACACGTCGACGCACGCGACGCGACGACCCATGCGACACGACGAGGGCGGTGCCCTGCAACGGAACACCGTTGCGTGACACCGCCCTCGTCGCGTCTCGCGGCGGCGGGGTCAGCTCGCCAGGGCAGCCACCACGTGGTCGATCGCCCGCGTGAGCTTGGTGACGTCGTCGGGGTCGATCGCCGTGAAGGTCGCGACACGGAGTTGGTTCCGGCCGAGCTTCCGGTACGGCTCGGTGTCGACGATGCCGTTCTGCCGGAGCGTCGCGGCCACGGCTTTGGCGTCGATCGAGTCGTCGAGGTCGATCGTCACGACGACCTGCGACCGGTGCGCCGGGTCGGTGACGAACGGCGTCGCGTAGTCGGAGGCCTCGGCCCAGTCGTAGAGCGTGGAGGACGACGTCTTCGTGCGGCCGTCGGCCCACGCCAGACCACCGGACTGGTTCATCCACCGCACCTGGTCGTCGAGGAGCAGCAGGGTCGTGATCGCCGGGGTGTTCAGCGTCTGGTCCAACCGGGAGTTGTCCACGGCGTTCTTGAGCGACAGGAACTCCGGAATGTACCGGTCGGAAGCGGCGATCCGCTCGACGCGCTCGATCGCAGCAGGGGAGAACAGCGCGAGCCAGAGCCCGCCGTCCGAGGCGAAGTTCTTCTGCGGCGCGAAGTAGTAGACGTCGGTCTGGTCGACGTCGAACGCGGCACCACCGGCAGCGCTCGTGGCGTCGACGACGGTCAGTGCGCCGGGGTCGCCCGCGGCCCGGACGACCGGGGCCATGACGCCGGTCGAGGTCTCGTTGTGCGGGTAGGCGTAGACGTCGACACCCTGGACGACCTCGAGCTCGGCGCGGGACCCGCCCGGGGCCTCCACGACGTGCGGTGCCTCGAGCCACGGGGCGGCGGCGGCCTTGGCGAACTTCGACCCGAACTCACCGAAGGACAGGTTCTCCGCCCGGCGCTCGATGAGCCCGAAGGCGGCAGCGTCCCAGAACGCGGTCGAGCCGCCGTTGCCGAGCACGACCTCGTAGCCGTCCGGCACCTGGAACAGGTCGGCGAGGCCCTGGCGGACGGAGCCGACCAGGTCCTTGACGGGCTTCTGGCGGTGCGAGGTCCCCAGGACGGTGGCGCCGCGGGTGACGAGGGTCTCGAGCTGCGCTCCGCGGATCTTCGACGGACCGCATCCGAAGCGGCCGTCGGTGGGGAGGAGGTCGGCTGGGATGACGATGTCTGCCATGGGCCGATCCTAGCGACGGCCCTGCCGTCGCCCCGATGGACCGGCCGGACGGGGCGGGGCCGGGACGGGCCTCCCGGCCGGTGTCCGCGCAGAGCGCACGGTGTCGGTCCCGGGTCGTCGGCACCAGCAAGTAGTGTGGGTCGGGCTGGGTCCACATCAGGAGAGGCGGAGGCGTGACCGATCTCGTCGACACCACGGAGATGTACCTCCGCACCATCCTCGACCTCGAAGAAGAGGGCATCGTCCCCCTACGGGCCCGCATCTCGGAGCGTCTCGGCCACTCGGGTCCGACGGTCTCGCAGACCATCGCGCGCATGGAGCGCGACGGACTCGTCGTCGTCTCGGGCGACCGGCACCTCGAACTCACCGACACCGGCCGGTCCCGCGCCACGCACGTGATGCGCAAGCACCGCCTCGCCGAGCGGCTGCTCGCCGACGTGATCGGCCTCGACTGGGCGTTCGTCCACGACGAGGCCTGCCGGTGGGAGCACGTGATGAGCGAGCAGGTGGAGGTCCGCCTGCTCGAGATGCTCGGCAACCCGACGGAGTCGCCGTACGGCAACCCGATCCCGGGCCTGGCGGAGATCGGCGGTCCCACCGCTCCGGGCTTCCTGGACGGCGTGCGGAACATCGTGGCGGCCACCGACGACACCGACGCCGTCGCGACCGGCGTCATCCGGCGCCTGGGCGAGCCGGTGCAGTTCGAACCGGAGCTCCTGCACCAGCTCCGGAGTGCCGGGGTCATGCCCGGGCGGACGGCGAGCGTGCAGCGTGCGGGCGCCTACGTGTCGGTCCGCGTCGACGGCGAGGACGCCGGGATCGAACTGCCGACCGAGGTCGCGCAGCACGTCTACATCAGCACCGACTGACGTCTCCTCGCCCGCAGCACCGAGGGGCAGGAACGGTCTGCCCTGTCCGGGCGTGCCCCGTCCGATCCCTGGACGCCCGTCGGACGCGGGTCATCGTCGGCGAGGAGCTGGCCAAGCCGAAGGACGCCGAGAGAGCGCGGTCGCTCATCTCCCTGACCGACGATCACCCGCCGCTCGCGTCGGTCTCCATCGGCGACCTCGACACCGCCGACGATGTGACCTGGGCCGTCCCGGGCATGGACACGACCACGGCCGACATGAGCAACTGGACCCGGGCTGCGCAGAACATCCACGACGAGCAGGGACGGAGTGGGAACCCGCCGGACCGAGCGGTGCTCGCCTGGATCGGTTACGAGGCGCCTGACGCCACCACCGTCCTCGGGATGGGCAAGGCCGAAGCCGGTGCGCCTCGGCTGGCCGCGTCGATCAACGGCCTCGGCGCCGTGCGAGCCGGACGGATGCCCGAGACCAACGTCGTCGCGCACTCGTACGGCACGACCGTCTCGGCACAGGCGCTCTCGACGACGGACGCGCACGTCGACCGGTTCGTCGCGCTGGGGTCCGCCGGCCTGCCGAACGCGGTCGACTCGGCCGGCAAGGTGCACGCCGAGCACGTCTCCGTCGGCCAGGCACGGAACGTCCTCCCCGACGAGGCCGGACAGGGCGACCACCCCGCAGCGCTGGGACGCACGGCATCCGGGCACCACGTGGATCCGTCCCGAGAGGCCTTCGGTGCGACGGTCTTCGGGACGGACTCGAACCCCGCCGACGCGGCGGACCGGAAGCCGGTCCTCGACCACGACCCGCCCACCCGTGACAGGTCCGGCTACCTGGACGCCGACACCGAGTCCGTGTACAACGTGGGGCGGGTCACGACGGGGCACGAGGACGATGCGACCGCGTACCACCCGGAACCACCGACGAAGCGAGACCAGGACCTGATCGACGGGAAGCCCTGGTGGATGGCGGGACGATGACGACGACCACCGCACGATGGACCACGGCGAGGCGCGCCGTCGCGGGCGTCCTCGTCATGACGGCCACCACCACCGTGCTCGCAGGCTGTGTCCTGCGGGGACCCGACACCGCAGCACCAGGACGGACGGAGCCGACCGTGGACGCCGACACCGCGAAGCAGCAGATGATCGAAGCCGTCGACGACGCCACCGAGCGACTCGGTGGGGAGTGGAAGGCGCGCACCGGCCCGGACTACCCGGAAGACTGCGAACTCGAGGACGGCACGCGAGGGGCGCAGTGGCGCTACCTGACCGGGAGCACGCTCGAGGGGTCGCCCGACGAGGACGCCACCCGCATGGAGGAGCACTGGAAGTCCCAGGGGATGCAGGTCGTCCGCCGCGAGTCGAGCGACGGTCCGGCGGTCATCGGCAGCGGTGGCGGGAAGACCGCGTCGATCAGCGCGTACGCGTACCCCGGGAACCACACGGTGCAGGCGGTCTCGCTGTGCTTCCCCGGCACCGCCGACGACATCGCCGAGGACCTCTCCGGCGAGTGACCTGTCGCCCGCCGGCACAGCCCGGGCCAGGCGCTGCGTCGGGGGTGCACCGGAGCCCGCACTCCGGGGTACCTGCATCCCGTCCTCGTCACATGTGCACCGCGATCCCGTGACCGTCCCTGTCGACGTTCCGCAACCCGTCCTGGACCGGCCGGTCGGTCGTGCGCTGTCGCTGCGATCGCTCGGTACAGGTGCCGGGCGTCACAGCACGAGGGTCCGTCGGTGGACCGGGATCGCCGCGGTGAGCTCGCGCCTTGGTCCTCGTGGTGGGCGAACTATAGGGGGTACACGTCGGGGGTACAACGCCTTTACGGACGTACAAGAACCGGACGCACCAGTGTGACGCCGTCAGTAGCGCTCTGACCAGGGCTTCTTCACCTGTTCGTTACCAGATCACGGTTTCATCTCGACAGTGTGACCGAGCGCCCGTACACTCGACGAGTCTCCGGGAGCAGCGATCGCGGGGACCCGTGGCAGGACGTCTCACGACCCGTCTCCTGCCTGGATCGGAAACGATGACGAACGGATGGGGTTGCACACGCTCGGTCGACCACCGGGTGCGTGTCGATGAGACGCCGGAGACCCACTTGACCCACACCGGTACCGCCGCGGACGACTCGACGACCGCGAACCCGACGACCTCCGGTGACGCCACCGCAGCTCCCCTGACCCGCAGGGCAGTACGCGAAGCAGCCGAGCGTGCCACGCGCCGACCGCTCGCCCGCACGGCGTCCACCCCCGCCCGTACCACCGCGGCCCGCCCGACGGCGGCCCGCACCGGCAGTGCCCTCGGTGCCACCCGCACCGCCGCCACCCGCTCGGCAGCAGCGCCGACGACCTCCTCGCGCAAGCGGAAGTTCATGGCGCCCGTCGTGCTCGCGGTCGCCGCCGGCATGTTCGGCACGATGGCCGTCCCCGCCGCCTTCGCGAGCACCCAGCCGACGCCCGCGGCCGACGCCCGCGCCGCAGCCCCGGTCCAGACGCAGGAGTTCGACGTCTCCGCCGCCGCGGGCACCGCCGACACCTCGCGCGACGGATTCGGCGCCACCTCCACCGAGACCCTCGAGGCGCAGGCCGCTGCGAAGGCAGCGGCGAAGGCCGCAGCCGACCGGGCCGCCGAGGTCGAGGCCGCCCGTGCAGCGAAGGCGGCCGAGTATGCCTACGACGGCAAGACGGCGGAGGACTACCTCGCCGCCGACTCCGCGACGACCGCCTCGGCAGCAGGCGCCGCCGCGACGGGTGCGGCTCCCGCCGCGGGCACCCCGTTCTCGCTGCCGGCCGTCGTCGCCACGGCGAAGCAGTACATCGGGACGCCTTACGTGTTCGGCGGCGCCACCCCCGCCGGGTTCGACTGCTCGGGCTACGTCATGTACGTCTACGCGCAGCACGGCATCAGCCTCGCCCACTCGGTCACGCTCCAGGACCAGGCCGGCACGACGATCCCCGAGTCGGAAGCGCAGCCGGGGGACGTCGTCGTGTTCAACGACGGCTCGCACGACGGCTTCTACATGGGCAACGGCATGATCATGGACGCGCCGAAGCCCGGCGGCTCCGTGTCCATCCGCCCGATCTGGTCGAGCAGCTACCACATCGTCCGCTTCGGGATCTGACCTCGGGGACGTCACTCCGAGGGTGCGCATGTGAACAGCGTCCGAACCGGCCCCGCACCCCTCGTGCGGGGCCGGTTTCTGGGTTAGCCTGCACGCATCGGATCGACTCGACCCGAACGGGAGACCACATGTCGACGTCACGCACGACCCGCACCATGGGTCGGCGCGCGCATGTCGACATACGGACGACCACAGCCTGCGAGCCGCAACTCGCGCGCGACTGACCGGAGCACTGCCCTGACGGGTGGTGCTCTTCGTGTATCCGGCCCTCCACGACGGTCGGACCGCCCCGCTCCGGCAGGACGGCCCGCTCGACGGGGACGGACCGGTCGGGCCCGCCCTCGGGTCCGGAGGCCGTGACCACCCGCTCGACGCCGACCGACCCGGTGCCCGCACCGCCTGGAAGCCGTCCAGGCACGTCGGAAGGGAACCCATGCGCACTCTCGTCCTCAACGCCGGTTACGAGCCCCTCGCGGTGATCTCGTTCCGTCGAGCCCTGGTCCTCGTCATGAACCAGAAGGCCTCCGTCGTCGCCGCCGACACCCTGCACCCCGTCACCGGTGCCGCCGTCAGCTACGACCGACCCTCCGTCATCATCCTGACCCGGTACGTGCGGATCCCGCAGTCCCGGCTGATCCCGGTGTCCCGGCGCGGTGTGCTCCGCCGGGACGCCAACCGGTGCGCGTACTGCGGCCGGAACGCGACCACGATCGACCACGTCCAGCCGAAGTCCCGCGGTGGTCGCGACTCGTGGGAGAACCTCGTCGCGTGCTGCCTCGCGTGCAACAACGCCAAGGGCGACCGCACCCCGCGCGAGATGGGCTGGACGCTGCGCTTCCCGCCGAAGGCCCCGCACGGCTCCGCCTGGGTCGTCCGCGGCATCGAGCGGCCGCAGCCGGACTGGGACGAGTACCTGGTCGCCGCGTAGGCGGCGCCGGTCGCGGCAGGCGCCGGACGGGAGGCCCGGGGTGTGCGGACACCGGGCCTCCCGTCCGGCGCGTCCCGGCTCCCGCTAGAGTGGACGGGCCGGCCTCTGTAGCTCAATGGAAGAGCAGTTCCGTCCTAAGGAAAGGGTTGGGGGTTCGAGTCCCTCCAGGGGCACCTCGGGGAGCTCTCCAGCGGGGGAGTCCTCCCCACATCCGACCGGCCACGACCCCTCGCGTCCCGGACCGACCACGGGAACGGCGTCGTCATCTGGGGGAACTCTGCGTCGGAGACCCGTCAGCAACAGTCGCAGGTGTCGACCTCGCGCTCGCCCGTGAGCGCTGTGACGGGCTGCTTGCACGCGTCGCCGCGCCAGGCTTCGAGTCCTTCACGGACGGCGAAGACGACGACCACGAGGCCCGCGATCGGATCGGCCCATGTCCAGCCGAAGAGGGTGTTGCACAGCAGCCCGAGCAGGACCGCCGCCGACAGGTAGCTGCACACGAGCGTCTGCTTCGAATCGGCGACGGCTGACGCCGAACCGAGTTCCTTCCCGGTGCGGCGCTCGAGCAGGCTGAGGAAGGGCATGACGGCGAGGCTGACCGCTGCGAGGACGATCCCGACGGTGCTGTGCTCGGGTTCGCGGAGGCCAGCGAAGGTGAGCGCGGCGTCGGCGGTGACGTAGAGCGCCAGACCGAAGAACGACACTGCGATGACCTTCAGCGCGGTACGTTCCCGCGCTTCCGGGTCACGGCCGGCGAACTGCCATGCCACCGCCGCGGCGGAGAGGACCTCGACGATGGAGTCGAGCCCGAAACCGATGAGCGCGGTGGACGAGGCGACCGTCCCGGCAGCGAGGGCGATGACGGCCTCGACGACGTTGTAGGCGATGGTCGCGGCGACGATCCACCTGATGCGCCGCTGCAGGATGCTTCGTCGCGAGGTCGACAGCGCGCCGTCGAGCGTTGTCGCCGTCACCGGTCCGCCGCACAGTCGGCGGCGCACTCGCCGGCGGTCGCGAGCTCGCCGCCAGACTGCTCGAGCAGTCTGGGCGGCGTCTCCCCGTCGTCGACCGCGAGGACCACGTCGACGAGTGCGTCGAGCGCTCGGGTCAGGTGTCGGTCCGCGATCTCGTACCGGGTGCGCCGCCCTTCCGGGACCGCGACGACGATGCCACAGCCGCGGAGGCACGCGAGGTGGTTCGACACGTTCGTCCGCGTCAGGTCCAGTTCGTCCGCCAGCGCGGCCGGGTACCCGGGCTCGTCCAACAGGCGGAGCAGGATGCGCGACCGGGTCGGATCGGACAGAGCCCGCCCCAGCCGGTTCATCACGTCGAGGCGAGAAGCAAGAGTCAGCACCCGCTGACTGTACATCGCGCACTGACCTGAGTCGACACTCCGGAGCGGACGACCGCACGCTCGCGGGAGCCGGGTGGTGCGATCGGCTGCATCAGCAGCACCGGCAGGATGCGCGCCGTTTCCCAGGTGGCCGACGAGTGATGTCCGTCCACGTCGATCCGTCGAACCAGCGCTGTCGGCCGGGGTCCTCGGGGTCCTCATGCCAGCCCGCTGGTCGCGCTCGGCTTGCTCGATCGAATGCCGATCCAGTGGTCATGTGGGTCCTCCTCCGGCTCATCACAACTCCTGAGAACCATACTCAACAGCGGCGATCGGGGCCAGGAGCCGCGCTGCACCGCTCGTCGTGGACTGATGGTCGTGCTCGCTCCTTCGTCCTCACCCGAGCTGTTCGCGCCGGCCGATCAGCGCTGGCGAGTTCGCTCAGGAGCCGACACGAAGACCGACTGCTCGACAGCGGACGTCACCGTGCCCCCCGCTCTCCGGAGCGCGCTCGGTCCGCTCCGTCGGCCGGCGCCACCGCCAGGACGACGAGCACCACCGCGATCACGCCCAGTCCGGCCCAGCCGACCGCGGTCAGTCGCTCGCCGACCACCACCACCGCGAGCACGGCCGCGACCGCCGGCTCGGTGAGCGTCACGGTGGTGGCGGTGCTCGCGGGCACACGTGACAGGCCGTACCCGAAGAGCAGGTACCCGAGGAACATCGGCACGAGCGCCATGTACACCCCGACCGCGGCGTTCTGCGGCGACGCGAGCAGGGGCGTTCCGGTGACGGCGAGCACCGGCATGAGGAGCAACCCACCGCCGCCGAACACGGCGCCCATCGCGGCCGCACGCGGGACGCCGTCGACCATGAGCCGCCGGGACGCCCACGAGTACACCGCGTACGTCGCCCCGGCCACGAGACCGAGCACGACGCCGAGCACCGTCGCCCCCGACGTCCCGACGCCGGACGGACCGTCCGACGCTGCCACGCCGGACAGGCAGAGCAGCACGCTCCCGAGGACGCCGAGCGCTGCGGCGACCGTCCAGCGCCGGCCGAGCGGCCGCCGGTCCACGATCCGTTCCAGGACCCCGGCGGCCAGGGGCGCGGACGCCAACGACACCACGGACCCGACGGCGACCCCGGCGATGTGCATGGAGCCGTAGAACGCGAGCGGGTAGACCGCGACGGCGACCGCCCCGACGAGGACGAGCGCGCGGTTCCGCGCGAGCACCGGAGCACTCGTCCGGAGGGACCGTGCGCCGACGACCGCCTGCAGGAGGCCGCCGATGCCGAGCGCCGCGGCACCGATCGCGAGCGGGCCGACGTCGGGGGCGAACGTCGCCGCGGTGCCGGTGGTGCCCCAGAGCAGCGAGGTGACGGTGATCGCGAGCAGACCGGTCCGGTGCGCGTCCGTCACGATCACCCTCCGTCGTCGGCGGCACGGGAGGGCGCTCGCCGGGTGTGCGCGCCACTCTAGCGAGCACACCGGGTCGTGTCCCGTGCGCCCGGCGCGGCTCGGGCGGATACTGGGGACGTGCGAGAACTCCAAGCCGCCATCGCCGCGGACCTCAACGTCCAGCCGACCATCGACCCGGAGCAGGAGATCGCCCGACGCGTGGGCTTCCTGCGTGACTACCTGCTGACCACCGGCGCGAACGGCTACGTCCTGGCCGTCAGCGGAGGGCAGGACTCCACGCTCGCCGGCCGCCTGACGCAGCTCGCGGTCGAGTCGCTCCGCTCCGAGGGGCACGCCGCCGAGTTCGTCACCGTGCGGATGCCCTACCGGGTGCAGGCCGACGAGGACGACGCGCAGCTCGCCCTGCAGTTCATCGCCGCGGACCCCGGCATCGTCGTGAACATCGAGCACGGGGTGGACGGCGTGGTGCAGGACACCGCGCAAGCCGGCGTCGCCCTGAGTGACTTCGTGAAGGGCAACGTGAAGGCCCGCATGCGCATGGTCGCGCAGTACGCCGTCGCCGGGCAGCGCGGGCTCCTGGTGATCGGCACCGACCACGCGGCCGAGGCCGTGACCGGCTTCTTCACGAAGTACGGCGACGGCGGGGTCGACCTCACGCCGCTGACCGGTCTGACGAAGAGCCAGGGGCGGCAGCTGCTCGAACACCTCGGTGCGCCGGCCCGCCTCTACGAGAAGGCGCCGACCGCGGACCTGCTCGACGACCTGCCCGGCCAGACCGACGAGGCGAACCTCGGCCTCACCTACGCCGAGCTCGACGCCTACCTGCAGGGGCACGACGTCCCGGACGAGGTCGCCGAGGCCATCGAGGCCCGGTACCGCGCGACCGAGCACAAGCGCCAGGTGCCCGCGTCGCCGTTCGACACGTGGTGGCGTCGCTGACAGAGGCACCAGACCGACCGGAGACACACGGGAGGCCCGTCACCAGCTGGTGACGGGCCTCCCGTGTGTCGTGGACCCGCGCGTCAGGCGGGTTGCTGGCCGTCCTGGTCGTCCTGACGACCGATGTCCGAGGGGCCGGCGTCCTCGCGCTCCTCGGTGAGGCGCTCCTGCCAGACGATGCTGCGGGCAGCGCCCTCGAGGACGTCGTCGACGCTGGTGCCGGTGCGGGCGGCGAGCGCGCCGCTCAGCCCTGCCGTGAGGGTGCCGCCGGCCTGCGCGAGTCGCTCCATGACCTCTTCCTGACGGTCGGTCAGGGGCACGTCGACGAGTTCGTCGACGGTCTCGCGGATGTTCGCCTCGCTGGCGTCCATCGCGGCCTCGTCTCCGGACTGGAGGGCGGCGGCCTCGCCGACCACGACGAGGCCGAGCTTCGCTGCGTCCTGCTCCGGGCGACGGGTGTCGTTCGCATCAGTCATGGCCTGGACCGTACGCCGGGCGCCTGCGCGCGGCTCCGACTTCCGGGGCACAGACGGACAGGAGGCCCGGTACCAGTTGGTACCGGGCCTCCCGTCGCGTGGTCAGCGCGTCGCGAGGTGCGCCGTCAGCGACGGTTGGCACCCCGACCCGCGAAGCGCGTGTAGAGGAACAGCACGATGACGGCACCGATGATCGAGCCGATGATGCCGGCCGGCTGGAAGAAGCCGTCCTGCGGGTCGTGCTGGAAGATCAGGAACCCGAGCAGACCACCGACGAACGAGCCGACGATCCCGAGGACGATGGTCATCAGGATGGACATGTGCTGCTTGCCGGGGATGATGAGGCGGGCGAGGGCGCCGGCGATGAGCCCGACGATGATGAGGCTGATGATGAGACCGATCACGGTGTCCTCCTTGTTCTACGGCCGGTCCGAGGCCTCGGCGGTGCACCGAGCTCAGGGCCGACGCCCGAGTGAACACGCCTCCGGCTCAGCGCGTTCCCAGGTGCACCGGGCGGACGGTCAGACCGCCCCCGAGGACTCCAGCGCGGACTGCAGCTCGGCGTCGGACGGCTCGACGAAGTGCTTCCCGTCCGGCAGCACCACGACCGGGATGTTCTTCCGGCCGCTGATCGCCTGCGCGCGGTCGGCCGCGGACAGGTCGGCCTCGACGTCCACGTACTCGTAGTCCACGCCCAGTCGGTCCAGCAACGCCTTGGAACGGCGGCAGTCGCGGCACCAGTCCGCGCCGAACATCGTCACCTTGTCGAACGTCTCATCGGTCATGTGGAGGACTACGCGGACCGCGTCTTCCGTATTCCCGGAGACCCTCGCCGCGCACGGCGGAGCACGATGAGGACCATGACGCTCGAGACCGCGCACGGCGGCGCCCACCCCCACCACCGGCACGGCTGGTGGTGGAAGACCCTCCTCAGCGGGTTCCTGCTCTGGGTCGTGACGATCGTCGTCACCGTCGCCACGCAGAACACGAACCTCGTGCCGACGATCATCCTGCTCGGCAGCTTCCTCGTGCCCTTCACCGTGGTGCTGTTCGTCATCGAACGGGTGACCGGGACGGTCAGCACGATGCAGTTGGTCACCGCGTTCTTCGTCGGCGGGGTGCTCGGGGTGCTCGGCGCCTCACTGCTCGAGTCCGACCTGCGCCCCGGAGCGACCCTGTACCTGCTCGTCGGGTTCGCCGAGGAACTCGTCAAGGGCCTGCTGCTGGTCGTCGTCGGGTGGCGGGTCCGCCCGAAGACGGCTCGGCAGGGCGCGCTCCTCGGGGCGACCGTGGGGGCGGGCTTCTCGGCGTTCGAGTCCGCCGGGTACGCGTTCAACGCCGCGATCACCACCCGCGGCATCGACCTGGTGTCGCTGCTGCAGACCGAGGTGGTCCGCGCCGTGCTCTCACCGGTCGGGCACGTGCTCTGGACGGCGATCCTCGGCGCGGTGCTGTTCGGGGCGGCGCACGGTCGTCCGCGGTTCCGGTGGACGTGGTCGGTGCTGGTCGCCTACGTCGTCGTGTCGGTCCTGCACGGGCTGTGGGACTCGAACTCGACGATCTCGACCCTGCTCGCGTTCGTGCTCACCGGCACCCCGTTCTCGGCAGCGCAGGACGGGACCGTGCCGCCCGCGCTCGGCGGCGTCGTGACGACGCTGTACGTCGCCGGGCTCGCCGTGGTGTCGGTGATCGGCGTCGCCGTCCTCGTCGGGGTGCTCCTGCACCACCGACGGCGGACGCGGCAGATCGAGGCGCAGCAGGTGGCGGCCGTCGGCTCGTGGCAGGTGCCCGCCGGTCCGTGGGGCGTCCCCGACGACGGGGCCGAGCAGGTCTGGCACCGGACGCCGCCGCCGCACGTGCTCTGACCCCGGCGCTGCGACGGGCGGCACGGCCGGGGCACCCGTCCGCCCTACGATGGGCGCATGCCGCGCGCCGACCCGACCCGCGCCGATGCCGCGACGCTCGCCTGGGCATCCGCTGCCGTGCGGCACACCGCCCGGGTGACGAACATGCTGCTCGCGGCCCGGCGTTTCCGCATCGTCGGCGGTGACCCCCGCGACACCGCCGCCTTGCACGCGATGCTCGTCGGACTCGGCTCCCGACCGGCCGACACCGACGTCCACGCGGCCGTCGACCAGCTCTGGTGTCTCGGCACGCCCGAGCAGAGCAGCGCGGCGGTCGAGGCGGCCACGGCCGGTCGGCTCCGCGGGGCGATGCTCCTCGTCGTGGACGCCGGCCGCCACGTCCCCGCCGTCGACGAGGACGCCTTCGGCCCGACGACCCCGGCACGGCCGGGCGTCCTGGCCGTGCCCACGCTCTCCGACGACGTGTTCCTCGTGTCCACCGGCCGCGAGCCCGAGGACGACCCCGCCGCCGAGGCCCGCATCCGCTGGGCCCGCCGCTCCATGCCGATGTCCCGCGCCGTCGCCGACGAGCTCCGGCGGGGCGGGCTCCTCCGGGGCACCCGCGTCGGGGTGAGTCTGTTCCTCGAGCCGAAGACCGCCGTGCTCTCGCTCCTGCTGCAGGACGCCGGCGCCGAGGTGGTCGGCTACGCGCATGCCGACGAGACCGACGACGCCGTCGCCGCGGTCCTCCGCCGGGTCGGCGTCCCCGTGCACGCGAGCAGCACCGCGACCGTGGCGGAACAGCGTGCGCTCGCGCTCGCGATGCTCGACACGAGGCCGCACGTCCTCGTCGACGACGGGTCGCACGTCATCCGGCTCGTGCACCAGGAACGCCCCGACCTGCTGCCGACCATGCTCGGAGCCGCCGAGGAGACCACGAGCGGCCTCCGCCCGCTGCGGGTCATGGCTGCCCGCGGGCAGCTCGGGATCCCGGTCGTCGCGGTGAACGACGCCCGCACCAAGACGTTCTTCGACAACCGGTACGGCACCGGGCAGTCCGCGGTCTTCGCGACGCTCGACCTGGTCGACGCGCTGGACCCCGGCGTGCGGCCCGACCTGACAGGAGGCTCGGCAGTGGTCGCCGGGTTCGGTCACGTGGGGGAGGGGGTCGCCCTGGTCCTCCGGGCGCTCGGGTTCCGGGTCACCGTCGCCGACACCGACCCGGTCCGGGCGCTGCAGGCCGTGTTCGCCGGGTACGCGGTCGCGCCGCTGGTCGAGGCCGTGCGGACCGCCGACCTGGTGCTGAGTGCGACCGGGGTGCCGGACACGATCAGCCTGACGGTGCTCCGCGCGTGCGCTCCCGGAGCGGTGCTGTCGGTCGCGGGCGGGGTGGACCAGGAGATCGCGGTCGAGGGCGCCGACGCGGCCGGGGCGGAGCGGGCGACCGTCGGCCGTCGGGTCGAGCGCCTGACGCTCCCGGACGGTCCCGCCGTGCTGCTGCTCGACGGCGGCGGCTGCATCAACATCACCGCGGCGGAGGGCAACCCGATCGAGGTCATGGACCTGTCCTTCGCGGCGCAGCTCGGTGCGGTGCGGATGCTCGTCGAGCGGGGTGACGAGCTGGACCGTGCCGTCGTGCCGATCGACCCGGAGGTGGACGAGGCGACCGCCCGTGTGGCGCTCGCCGCGTTCGGGGCGCTCGCTGGGCCTCCCGGCGGTGGCGCCGACGCGGACGGGACGTCCGCTGCGACGCTCGCTGCGCAGCCCGCGGACCGCGAGCCGGACGTCCGGACCCGACGCTTCGGGGACCCGTCGTGACCGGTCGGTTGCCGACGACCCCCACGCCGACGACGGTGCACTCCGCGCGGATCGTCGTGCCGATGACCGCGCCGCCGATCGCCGACGGTGCCGTGGCGGTGCGCGACGGCCGGATCCTGCACGTCGGCGAGCGCTCCTGGGTCGTGGACCAGCTCGACGGGGTGCCGGTGACCGAGCGGCGGTGGCGCGGCGCCCTCCTGCCGGGGCTCGTCAACGCGCACACGCATCTGCAGTACACCGGCATGGGCAGTGTTGGGCGCGTGCAGTACGCCGGGTTCGAGGACTGGGCCGCCGCGTTCAACGACGTCTACGCGCAGCCGCACGACTGGCGGGCCGAGGCCGCGACCGGAGCGGCGCAGTCGATCGCGGCCGGCGTCACGAGCATCGCCGACGTGGTGACCGACATCGAGGCCGCGACGGCGCTCGAGGACGCCGGGCTCGGAGGCATCGCGTACTGGGAGGTGATGGACTGGGAGAACGCCGCCTGGCAGGAGCACGGGCGCGCCCAGGTCCTCGCCGAACTCGAGCGGATCCCGACCACCCCCGGCGCCGGACTCTCCCCGCACGCGCCGTACTCGCTCGACGTCGCGCCGCTGCTCGAACTCCCCGACATCGTCCGACAGCGCGGGCTCCGCCTCCACCTGCACCTCGGCGAAGCGGCCTTCGAGGGCGAGCGCACCGCCATCGAACCGGTCCCCGGGCTCGAGGGCGTCGTCGGCGTCGGCCACGGTACGGACTGGCACCTGGCGAACGTGCCGTCCTTCCGGGCGATGCGCGCGCTCGGCTTCGGCGCGAGTGCGACCTCGTTCGTGGACCGCCTCGGCGTCCTCGGACCGGACTGCCACGTCGCGCACGGCGTGTACATGACCGCGGCCGACCGGGCACTGCTCCGGGCACGGGGCACCGCGGTCGCACTCTGCCCCCGCTCGAACGCCGTCATCGGGCTCGACCCGCCGCCGGTCGCCGACTACCTGCGCGAGGGGAGCCCGATCGCGGTGGGCACCGACTCGCTGTCGTCCTCACCGTCCCTCGACCCGATGGCCGACGTCACCGCGCTGTACCGCATCGCCCGCGCCCAGGGCTACCGCGGGCGGGACCTGCACGAGCGGTTGCTCGCCGCGGTCACCCTCGGCGGCGCGCACGCGATGGGACTCGCGGTCGGACCGGACCGGATCGGGCACCTGGCGGTCGGCGCCCGTGCGGACCTCGCGGTGTTCGACGTCGACGCCCGGACCGTGCCGGACGCGCTCGCCGAACTCGTCGAGGACGGCGCCGGGCGTGCCGTCGCCACCGTGGTCCGCGGGGAGGTCCGGACCGCCGACAGCGCCCGCGTCCCCTCGATCCCGTCCGCCCCCACGATCCCCGACCCCGTCAAGGAGACCCGATGACCGACACCGCACCCCGCCCCGGCATGGTCGCCCGACGCACCGTCTCCGGCGACGTCGTCGAGTGGCTCGACGTCCCGCAGCGCGCCGCCGCCCTCGGCATGGAACCGCACCCCGAGGGCGGCTGGTACGTCCGCACGTGGACGTCGCCCGCGACCGTGACCACGCCTGCCGGCGAACGCCCGGCCGCCACGCTCATCCACTTCCTCCTGCCGCCGGGCGAAGCCTCCGCCTGGCACCGCGTGACGAGCGACGAGATCTGGATGTGGCACGGGCCGGACACGGTCGAGCTCGAACTCGGCGGGTCGGGCGACCAGCCGGAGCCCGGCGCACGGATCACCCTCGGTCCGGACGCCGGTCGTGACCGCGTGAACGACGCGCAGGCGTTCGTCCGCGGCGGCGTGTGGCAGCGGACGATCCCGGGAGACGGCGAGGTGCTCCTCAGCTGCCTGGTGTCGCCCGGGTTCTCGTTCGAGGACTTCACGATGGCGGACTGACATACCGTACTTGACCCATGAAGTACGCGGTCCTAGGGTGACGTCACTGGCCGTCCGGCCGGGATCGCTCCGGAAGGAACCGCCCGTGGCACGACTCCCTACGCGCGGCTTCGTCGGCCTCCTGCTCCGGCTTCCGGTCGCGCTCCCGGTGAGTGCGGGGTTGGTCGCGGTCAGTGTCGCCGTCATGACCGTTCCGCTGGTGTCCAGTCGTCTCGCCGCGGGGCTTGCGGCGAGTGGGGCGTTGTTCCTGGCGATCCTGTACACCGGCGCGGCGATCGACGCGCACCAGCGTCGCTGACGCCAGCCGAGCGTCGGCAGGGCAGGACCCGCGTCGACCGGTCCCTGGTATCCCACGGCCCGGTAGACTCGGTTCCTGCCCTGTTCCCCTGACGAAGGCCAGACCGTGACCCGTCCCCTCCGCCTGACCATCGCCGTCGCGACCACCGCCGTCGCCGCGTTCGCCCTCGCTGCCTGCTCCGCGGATGGCGGCAGCGACAACGCGGAGGGCACCGTCACCGACGGCAAGCTCACCATCGCCACCGGCCAGCCCGCGTACTCCCCGTGGGTCGAGGACGACGACCCGGCATCCGGCAAGGGCTTCGAGGCCGCGCTCGCCTACGCCGTGGCCGAGGAGATGGGGTACGACAAGGACGACGTCGTCTGGAAGCGCAGCACCTTCGACAGCGCGATCGCACCGGGCGCGAAGGACTGGGACCTCAACCTCCAGCAGTTCTCCATCGACGCCAAGCGCAAGAAGGCCGTCGACATGTCGACCCCGTACTACACGACGACGCAGGCGGTCGTGACGTCCGGGAAGTCCGACGCCGCCGGTGACACCACCGTCGCCGCGCTCAAGCAGGACCCGATCGGTGTCGCCGCGGGGTCGACGAGCATCCAGAGCGTCAAGGACGTCCTCGGCGTCACGCCGCAGGTGTTCAACTCGAACGACGACGCCGTCCTCGCCCTGCAGTCCGGGCAGATCGACGCGATCGTCACCGACCTGCCGACCGCGTTCTTCATCGCCGCTTCGCAGGTGGACGACGGCACGGTCTCGGCGCAGTTCCCGGCGGACGGGAAGGGCGACCAGTTCGGCATCGTCCTGCCGAAGGACTCGGAACTGACGAGCAAGGTGGACGACGCGCTCGAGTCCCTGGACGAGGACGGCACGCTCGAGGACCTGCAGACGAAGTGGCTGTCGTCCGAGACGAACACCCCGGTCCTGGGGTGACCCAGGCATGACCCTGCCCGCAGGCGCGGGTGGCCCCGCGGGTGTCGGCACCCCCGTCGGCGTGCCGGCGCCCAGCCAGGTCGAGCGCGAACGGCAGCTCTACCGACAGCAGCGCGGCCGTCGGTCCGTCGCGGTGTCCGTCGTCTCGACGGTCGTGGTCGTCGCGCTCGTCTGGATCGGCGTCGTCAACACCCCCGGGTGGGCCGCCGTGCAGCGGTCGTTCTTCGACCCGCAGGTGGCGTGGGAGACGCTGCCCGACATCCTGCTCGGGCTCTGGTTGAACGTCCGGATCCTGTTCTTCGCGAGCGTCGGCGTCGCCGTGCTCGGCACCCTGATCGCGGTCGTCCGCGGCCTGCGGAGCCCGGTGTTCTTCCCGCTCCGGATGCTCGCGACCGGGTACACGGACCTGTTCCGCGGCCTGCCGCTCATCATCGTGCTGTACCTGGTCGGGTTCGGCCTGCCCGGGCTCGGGGTCTTCCCGCGCCTGGCGCCGGAGTTCTGGGGCACCATCGCGATCGTGCTGACCTACTCGTCGTACGTCGCCGAGGTGCTCCGCGCCGGCATGGAGGCGGTGCACCCGTCCCAGCGCCTGGCCGCCCGGTCGCTCGGCCTGTCCCACGCGCAGACGCTGCGGCTCGTCGTGCTGCCGCAGGCGATCCGCAAGGTCACGCCGGCGCTCATGAACGACTTCGTGTCGATGCAGAAGGACGTCGGACTCGTCTCGATCCTCGGCGCGGTCGACGCCGTCCGCAGCGCGCAGATCGCCCAGGCCGAGCAGACGAACTTCACTCCGTACCTGGTCGCCGGCCTGCTCTTCGTCCTCATCAGCCTGCCGCTCATCCGGGTCACGGACGCCATCGCCCGGAAGCAGCAGCAGCGTGAACAGATCGGAGGCACGGTGTGACCGAGCAGACCGCTCCCGTCCTCGAGCTGCGCGGGTTGCGCAAGTCCTTCGGTGACCGCCCCGTCCTGCGCGGGATCGACCTGACCGTGCACCGACACGAGGTCATCTGCGTCATCGGAGCCTCCGGGTCGGGCAAGTCGACGCTGCTCAAGACCGTGAACCTGCTCGAGGGCATCGACGACGGGCAGGTCCTCCTGCAGGGCGAGGACGTCTCGGACCCCCGCGTCGACGTCGACGCCACCCGCGCGCGGATCGGCGTCGTCTTCCAGCAGTTCAACCTGTTCCCGCACATGAGCGTCCTCGACAACGTGACCCTCGCGTCGCGCAAGGTGCACCGGGCCTCCCGGTCGGACGCCGAGGCGACCGCTCGGCGCCTGCTCGACCGGATCGGGCTCGGCGACTTCGCCGGCTCGTACCCGGACCGTCTGTCGGGTGGCCAGCAGCAGCGCGTCGCGATCGTCCGGGCCGTCGCGTCGGACCCGGAGCTGCTCCTGCTCGACGAGGTGACGAGCGCACTCGACCCGCAGCTCGTCGGCGAGGTGCTCGACCTCGTGACCGAGCTCAAGCAGCAGGGGTCGACGATCCTCATGACGACGCACGAGATGCACTTCGCCCGGAACGTCGCCGACCGGATCGTCTTCCTGCACGAGGGTGAGGTCGTCGAGCAGGGCGCTCCCGCGGCCGTCCTCGACACTCCGCAGCACCCGGCGCTCCGGGCGTTCCTGGCGCGCGTGCACGCCTGACGCCGGCGCGGCCGCCGCGCGGTACCCGCTACACGGCGAGCAGCAGCTTCCCGACGACGTCGCCGGATGCCAGGCGTCGGTGCGCCTCGGCTGCGTCGGCGAGTGGCAGCACGGTGTCGACGACCGGACGCACCCGACCGTCCTCGACGAACGGCCAGACGTCCCGGCGCACGGCGGCGACGATCTCGGCCTTCTCGGCAGCCGGTCGTGCCCGCAGGGTCGTCCCGCTGACCGAGGCACGCTTGCGCATGAGCTGCCCGATCGGCAGGGTCGCGTCCGGCCCGGACCCGGTGGCGATGATCGCGAGGTGCCCGTTCGATGCGAGGACCTCGAGGTTGCGGTGCAGGTACGAGGGACCGACCACGTCGAGGACGACGTCCACGCCGACACCGTCCGTGAAGGCCAGGGCACGCTCGACGAAGTCCTCCTCGCGGTGGTCGACGACCAGGTCCGCGCCGAGCTCGCGGGAGGCCGCGACCTTGCGGGCGCCGCCGCTCGTCGCGATGACCCGGGCTCCGAGGGCCTTCGCCCAGAGGACGGCGTGCGACCCCATGCCCCCGGTCCCACCGTGGACGAGCAGGGTCTGCCCCGGCCGGAGTCCGGCGAGCATCCCGATGTTCGAGTACACCGTGCAGGCCGCTTCGGGGAGCGCGGCGGCGGACACCAGGTCCAGCCCGTCCGGCACCGGCAGGAGCTGTGCCACCGGCACCACGGCGAGCGACGCGTACCCACCGCCGCTGAGGAGCGCGCACACGCGGTCTCCGACGGACCAGCCCGTCACGCCGTCGCCGAGCGCACGGATCGTCCCGGACACCTCGAGCCCGAGCACGTCGGACGCTCCGGGCGGCGGCGGGTAGTTCCCCTGGCGCTGCTGCAGGTCCGCGTTGTTGACGCCGGCCGCCGCGACCTCGACGAGGACCTCGCCGTCGCCGGGCACCGGGTCGGGGAGCTCGCCGAGGGACATGACGTCGACGTCGCCGGGCTGGGAGATGGTGATGGCACGCATCCCTCGACCGTACGCGCGTCCCCGGTCGGCTCGGCGTGGACCGTCGCGGCCGTCCCGTACTCCCTGAGCATCCGATCAGTACTGTCGGGCCGGAACGGGCCTGCGATCAGCGGCCCGTCGCGAACCAGGGGGGAACCCATGTCCACGAAGCACGTCTCCGTCCTCGCGACCGCAGCGCTCGCCGCGGTCCTGCTCGCCGGTTGCTCGTCGGGCGGCAGCACCACGGCCGAGGGGACGCAGGGCCAGGGCGCCACGAGCGGTTCCTCGAGCGCGCCGGCGAAGGCCGCCGAGGAGCAGTCGGGGTCGCAGTCCAAGGCCGACGCGTGCGCTGCGTTCGAGAGCAAGGTCCGATCCGCGGCCGAGGGGCTGCAGTCCGAGGCCACGAAGCTGCAGTCCGACCCCGACGCCGCGGTCGCGAAGCTCAAGGAACTCGACGCCAGCATCGACGAGGGCGTCGCCTCGGTCACGAACTCCGAGGTCAAGGGCAAGGCCGAGGCGTTCCAGAGCGCCTACGGCGACATGGTCACGCGGCTCGAGGCGATCACGAACGACCCGCAGTCCGCCGACCTCGGTGCGTTCCAGGACTCGGCCACGGCCGTCCAGACCGCCGGGACCGACTTCGACTCGACCTGCGCGTCCTGAGCGGCGCCGTCCGCTGACGGACGCACCACGGGCCTCCCGTCATCCGGACGGGAGGCCCGTGGTGCGCGATCCGGTCGGCTCGCCGCGGCGCGCGGTGGACCTACGCGGCCTGCTCCGGCCGCGACGCGTCGAGGCGCTCGACCTCCTCGGGACGGAGCTTCACCGTCGCCGCCGTGACGGAGTCGAGGATCGACTGCGGACGGGACGCTCCCGGGATCGGGATGACGACGTCGCTCTTCGCGAGCTCCCACGCGAGCGCGATGACCTGCGGGGTGACGTCCCGCTCCTGGGCGAGGACGGCGAAGTCCTCCGCGGTGGTGCCGAGATCGGCTGCGCCGGCGATGCCGCCGAGCGGGCTCCACGGCAGGAACGCGATGCCGAGCTCGTCGCAGAGCTCGAGTTCCGGCTCGCTGGACCGGAAGACGGGGGAGAACCGGTTCTGCACCGAGGCGAGGCGTCCACCGAGGACCTCGTTCGCCTGCCGGATCTGGTCGACCGAGGCGTTCGAGATGCCCGCCATCCGGATGACACCGTCGTCGAGCAGCTCGGCGAGCGCACCGATCGAGTCCGCGTAGGGGACCGCCGGGTCCGGGCGGTGGAACTGGTACAGGCCGATCGCCTCGACGCCGAGACGCTTCGCGGAGGCCTTCGCGGCCTCCTTGAGGTACGCCGGGTCGCCGTTCTGTGCCCAAGCCCCGGGCTCCGGCCGCAGGTGCCCGCCCTTCGTGGCGATGAACACCGCCGACGTGTCCCCGCCGTACTCGCGCACGGCCCGGGCGATGAGCTCTTCGTTGTGGCCCACCTCGTCATGCGCGGCCAGGTGGTACGCGTCGGCGGTGTCGATGAGGGTGACGCCGGCTTCGAGGGCGGCGTGGATCGTGGCGACGGAGCGCGCTTCGTCCGGTCGCCCCTCGATGGACATCGGCATGCCGCCGAGTCCGATCGCGCTGACGGACGTGTCTCCGATGACTCGTTGCTTCATGGGCCCAGCATGCGCCGCACCGGTCAGCGGGCGTCCAGCCGCCGGTGCGACGCGGTCCGACTCAGGGCACGGGGAACCGGGCGGTGTCGAACCCGCGACCCGAGCGGACGCCCTGCTCGTCGAGCGTCCGCACGAAGAGCACCGTCCCCGACGTGACGACGGCGACGGTCAGGACGAAGCCGATCCCGGCGATCCACCACGAGGTCCGTCGCCGGATCCACGCGCGGATCGCGAACACGAGCGTGACGACCCCGACGACGAACGCTCCGCCGACGGCGAGCGCAGCGCCCGCGATGGCCCCGCCGGGGGAGCAGTCACCCGCGGCACCGCAGGACGTCGTCGTGGAGGCGACGGCGACGACGCCCGCGACGGCGGCGATCGTGGTGAGGACCGCACCGGCCGCCAGGAGCAGCACGGTGGACACCCGGTCCGCGATCTTCGCCGGGGGGAACAGCGACGACGCGCCCTGCTCCCACGCGACGCGCTCGGCCTCGCTGTGCTGCCGGGGGTCCGGGTGCTGCCGGGGTCCGGATCCGGGGACGTTCGACCAGGTCATGGCACCGTTCCTACCGCGGCTCCACCCCGAACGCCTGGGCGAGCCGCTGGATCTTCTGCGCCCGCCCGAGTCGCGGCAGGTCGGACCCGTCGCGGATGACCCGCCCGCGTGCCTCGAAGTCGTCGAGGAAGTCCTGCGCCCATGCGACGTCGGTCGGCGTCGGTGAGATGACCTCGTTGATGACGGGGAGTTGCTCGGTGTCGAGGCAGAGCTTGCCGGTCAGGCCGAGCGACACCGCGACCTGCGACTGCTCGCGGAGGATCGGGTGCGAGGACCCGACCGTCGGGCCGTCGATCGGTCCGGGCAGGTCACCGACCCGGGACGCCACCACCAGCCGTGACCGCGGGTACGCCATCGCGAGGGTGTCCGCGCTCGTGCCGGTGTCCCGGCGGTAGTCGCCACTCCCGAAGGCCAGACGGAACGCGCCCTGTGCGCGGGCGATCGCGACGGACTCCTCGATGCCGAGCGCCGACTCGACCAGGGCGATCACGGGGGTCTGCCCGCCGAGCCGGTGCCAGGTGTCCGTGACCTGCGCGGGGGACTCCGTCTTCGCGAGCATCACGCCCTGCAGCCCGGGCAGGCCGCGGAGCTCCTCGACGTCGTCCGCCCAGAACTCGGTCGTGACGTCGTTGATCCGCACCCAGGCCTCCCCGCCACCGGCCAACCAGGCGGCGACGGTGGTGCGGGCGGACGGCTTGGCGGCC
The DNA here is from genome assembly GCF_003234855.1 of Curtobacterium sp. MCBD17_032. Classification (GTDB taxonomy): domain Bacteria; phylum Actinomycetota; class Actinomycetes; order Actinomycetales; family Microbacteriaceae; genus Curtobacterium. The sequence continues at coordinate 35,899 of NZ_QKTO01000010.1, read as the reverse complement.
GGGTCGACGGCGTCCTCGATGTCCAGGATCACCTGGTCGGCTCGGGAACGGGTGGCCCGGTCGAACCGCTCGGCCGCGGTGCCGGCGACGAGGAGCCAGGAGCGCGAGATCTCGGCGGGGACCGATCGACGCCGGGAGACGGCAGGGGTGGGCGGAGCAGGACGGTCGTCGGTGGCCATGCACCGTTGGTACCACACCGGGCGCTCCCGACCCCGGCGCGGCACCCGCGACCGGACGCCCGTGGCCGCGTACAGCGGGACCGCGCCGCGTGACCGGCCGGGGTGAAACGCCGAAACAGCGCGGTCATTGCCGGAGTGCCCCGGCGCTTCCGCCTACAGTGGGCGGGTGTGGAGAGTGGACAGGGCGACCGACGATGAGGACGACGTGAACGACGACGCCCCCGTCGAGGGCACCGACCTGCCCGACGAGCAGTCCCCGCTGCGTCCCGAGCTCCAGGTCACGAGCCCACACGCGATCAGCCTCGGTGACCCGCGCCTGACCGCGGGCAACGCAGCCGAGCCCGCGTGGGACGCCTGGCGTGAGCAGCTCGCCGGTGTCGGCGGGACGAGTCCGCTCGTGCACTTCGCCGACCACCCCCGTGCGCGCATCGAGCTCTCCACGACGCACCCGGGCGGCCTCGCACAGTTCATCACCGGCAAGACCACGCTGCTGTCCAGCCTGATCCGCGACGAGGTCGCCCTGCGCGCTGCCCGCGTCGCCGCCGGTCACGTCGAGGCGAAGGGCACCGAGCTCGCCACGGTCCGCGGGATCGACGCCGTCAAGCTCGGCATCGGCATCGCCGACTGGCAGCACGGCGACGAGCACCACCGCGGCCCGGTCCTGCTCCGCCCGCTGGCGATCCGTCGGCACGGCCGCGACTTCGAGGTCCGACTGCTCGGCGAACCCGTGCTGAACCCCGGTCTCGCCGACGCGCTCCGCGAGCAGTTCGGCATCACCCTCGACGCGCAGTCGTTCGTCGCCCTCGCCCAGCAGGACGGGTCCTTCACCCCGAACCCGGTGATCGACCGGCTCCGCGGGCTGACCGCACACATCCCCGGCTTCTCGGTGCACGCCCGGCTCGTCGTGTCGACGTTCGCCGAGGTCGCCACCGGCCTCGTCGAGGACACCGAGGACCTCGCCCACCCGGTGCTCGACGCCCTCGCCGGCAACCCGAGCGCGAAGTGGCAGGTCGAGCAGTCCTACCACCCGGTCGAGCAGACCCCGTCGGACGAGCGCAGCCCGGAGACGGACACCCTGCTGCTCGACGCCGACGACGAGCAGGAGAACGTGATCGCGCAGATCACGGCCGGCAACTCCATCGTCGTGAAGACGCTGCCCGGCACCGGCGGCACGCAGACGATCGTGAACGCCCTCGGCGGTCTGGTCGCGGCGAACAAGCGCGTCCTCGTCGTGAGCCCCCGGCGCGCCACGCTCCGCGGCATCGCGGCCCGCTTCGGCGAGGTGCACCTGCCGGGTGTCGCCGTCACGCCGGGCACCCTCCGCCGCGACGTCGTCCGTGCCATCGCCCGGAACGAGAAGGCGAGCCGGCCGAACCTCCGCGAGGTCGACGACGCCCTGGTGCGCCTCCGCAAGGTCCTCACCGACTACCGCGGTGCCCTCACCCGCACCGATCCCGACTTCGGCGTCAGCGTGCTCGACTGCCTCGTCGAGCTCTCCCGCCTGTCCCTGCTGCCGGTCGCCCCGTCGACGACGGCACGGCTCTCGAAGCAGTCCGTCGTGTCGATGGTCACCGGTCGCGCCCGCGTCGCCGAGACGATGGTCAGCGCCGCGAACCTCGGCGAGTTCCGCTACGGCCCGGACGACTCGCCCTGGTACGGCGCGAAGTTCAGCACGAGCGACGGTGCCCAGCGCGCCCACGCGACCGCGCGGGAGCTCGACGGCGCATCGCTGCCGACCCTCCTGCAGCGGGCACACGACCTCGTCGCGTCGACGCACATGCGGCAGTTCACGACGATCAACGAGCTCGGCATCTACCTCCGCCTGCTCACCGAGATCCGCGACACCCTGGACCGCTTCCTGCCGGTCGTGTTCGACCGCTCGGTGTCCGAACTCGTCGCCGCGACCGCTCCCCGGGGCGAGGGCGCGCCGATGTCGAGCACGAACCGCCGTCGGCTCAAGAAGCTCGCCCGCGAGTACGTCCGTCCCGGCGTGCACGTGTCCGACCTGCACGAGGCCCTCACCCGCGTCCAGCAGCAGCGGGTCCTCTGGCAGCGCTACGTGGCCGCGGGCGTGAACCCCGAGGTGCCGACCGGCATCGCCGACGTCCAGGTGCTGTTCTCGAACGTCGTCGAGGACCTGGCCCGACTGGACGAGCCGCTCGGCCGCACCAGCCGCGACCAGCAGCTCGCGAACCTGCCGATCGACCAGCTCGTCCCGACGATCGCCGAACTCGCCGCCGAGTCCGACGTGCTGCACAACCTGCAGGAGCGCACCGAGCTCATGCAGACCCTCCGCGACCTGCAGCTCGAGCCGCTCCTCACCGACCTGGCGAACCGCCACGTGCCCGACGTGCAGGTGCCCGCCGAGCTGGAACTCGCGTGGTGGCAGTCCGCGCTCGAGACGATGCTCGAGTCCGACCGGGCCCTGCTCGGCGCGAACACCGACATGCTCGACCGGGTCGAGGCCGACTTCCGGCTCGTCGACGACGCACACGCGGCCGGCGTCTCCCAGGGCCTCGCGTGGCAGCTCGCCGAGAACTGGAAGGTCGGACTCGTCGACTGGCCGGAGGAGTCCTCTGCACTGAAGACGCAGCTCAAGGAGGGCGCGATCACCTCGCGTCTGCTCCACGACTCCGCGCCGCACCTGTCCCGCGCCATCGCCCCGGTCTGGCTCGCATCGCCGTACGAGGTCCCGCAGATCGCCGACACGATGCCGTTCGACACCGTGATCCTGGTCGACGCCGGAGCCGTGACGATCGCCGAGACCGTCGGCGCGGTCCGTCGTGCGCGGCAGACCGTCGTGTTCGGCGACCCGGTCACGCAGACGCCGTCGCCGTTCCGGATCGCCGTCGACCCCGACCACCGCGCGCTGCAGGTGGACGAGGAGACGCTGGACGCCCTGCACGCCGACTCCGCGCTCGCGAAGCTGTCCACGCTCCTGCCGACCCTCTCGCTCACGCGCTCGTACCGCGCCGGCGGCGAGGACCTGGCGGAGCTCGTCAACCGCCGCTTCTACGGCGGGCGGATCGAGTCGCTGCCGTGGGCCGGTTCGTTCCTCGGCCACGGGTCGATCGCGCTCGACTACGTCAGCGACGGCAAGGCCGTGCCGGACCCCGAGTCCGGTGCCGTGGAGAGCGTGGACGCCGAGGTCGACCGGGTGGTCCGGCACGTCATCGAGCACGCCCGCACCCGTCCGACCGAGTCGCTCATGGTCATCACCGCGTCGGCGAAGCACGCCGTCCGCGTCGAGCAGGCCGTGCTCGCGGCGGCGCAGGGCCACAAGGACCTCACCGAGTTCGTCATCGGTGACCGTCCCGAGCCGTTCATCGTCGCCACGCTCGAGCAGTCCGTGGCGCAGAGCCGCGACCGCGTCGTGTTCTCGATCGGCTACGGACGCACGCCGCACGGGCGGGTCCTCCGCGACTTCGGTCCGCTCGGCAAGCCGGGTGGGGAGCGCCTGCTCGCGGTCGCGATGACCCGTGCCCGGCGTTCCATGGTCATCGTCACCTGCTTCCAGCCGTCGGACATCGAGGCCGAGCGGATGGGCCACGGCACCGTCGCCCTCGCCGAGATCCTGGCCGAGGTCCGTGCCCGCACCACCGCCGAGTACGTGCCGGACGACTCCGACCCGCTGCTCGTCGACCTGGCGCGGCGCCTCGAGATGCGCGGCATCCCGGTCGCCCTCGGTCACCGCGGCAAGCTCGGCCTGGTCGCCGCGCACGGCGGCGTCTGCGTCACCATCGAGACGGACGCGTCGCTCGTGAAGGGATCGCTCCGCGAGTCGCTGCGGCTCCGTCCCGAAGTGCTCCGCCGTCTCGGCTGGCACTACGTCCGCGTGCACGCGTTCCAGCTGTTCTCCGACCCGGACCGCGTCGCGGACACGGTCGCGCAGGTGCTCGGGGTCGACCGCGGTGCCACCCAGGAGATCTCGATCCCGCCGGTACCCGCACGCCGATGACCGCCAGGGTTCCCCGCCGCGCCTCGCGGCAGGCTGGCCCGGTGACCCCGACCACGGACCACCTGACGGGGACGTGGGCACCGGACGCGACCGCCGTGCGGACGGGAGGCGCGTCGCCGGCTGGTGACGGGCCTCCCGTCCCCGCGCGGTCCGCCGCGGAGACGCCGACCACCGGTCCCGTGACGCCGCCGGACGTCGTCCCGTCGTCGACCAGGCCGGGAGGCGCGATCCGCTCCGGCAGGCGCGTCACGACCCGCCCGGTCCCCGGCAGCGACCCGACTCCGGCACCCGAGCCGGCGCGGCACGCGGCCGGCGAGAACGACGACCGGCTCCTCCGCGACCGACCGCCGCACTGGCAGTGACCGTCCGGCGCACGGGGGTGCGGCGTCCCGACGGTCGGGCGTGACCGACGAGTCCACGGGTCGGACCGGTACCCTTGCAGTGACCCACCTCGAACGGAAGCGTGTGATGACGGAGCCCTCCCGGCGGACCCGGCCCGACTGGCAGACGCTGCCGAACCTCATCACGCTGGTGCGCTTCGCCCTCATCCCGGTCTACGTCGGCCTGGTCGTCGCCGGACACCCGGGATGGGCGCTGGCCTCCCTGGTCGTCCTCGGCGTGAGCGACTGGGCCGACGGGTTCCTGGCGCGACGCCTGCACCAGGAGTCCCAGCTCGGGAAGGCGCTCGACCCGATCGCGGACCGGCTGGCGATCGTCGCGATCGTGCTGTCGCTCGTGCTGGTCGGCCTGCTGCCGTGGATCGTGGTCGTCGTCGTGGTGGCCGTCGACCTCGCCCTCCTGGCGCTCTCGAGCGCGTGGTTCCGCGGCAACCCGGACCTCCGCGTGACGTGGACGGGCAAGGTCCGGTCCGCGCTGCTGTTCGTCGGGCTCCCGGTGCTGCTGTTCTCGTCGACGTCGGTCGCCGCCGACCACTCCTGGGTCCGGGACGTCGGTCTCGTGTTCGTCTGGCTCGGGACGGTCGGGCACGTCCTGGCCGGGATGCAGTACGCCGGCGAGATGTCCCGGAAGCACCGGGCGCAGCGCGCGCCGGCGTAGACCAGCCCGGCGGCGCACCTCCCGGACGCCCCCGATCGCCTACAGCTTCGTGGTGCCGGCGACGCCGGCGCCCTCTGGCGCGTCCGCGGGAGCGACGTGTGCCCCGTGGCCGCCCGCACCGGCGTCGCCGCCCTGCTGCTGCGCGCGGAGCAGGTCGCGGATCTCGAGGAGCACCTCGACGTCCGTCGGTGGGACGTCCGCCGGCGGCTGCTCCTCGTGGCGCTTCGTCCGGTCGAACGCGACCTTCTTGAGGTGGTTCACCGGCACGACGAGTGCGAAGTACACGACCGCGGCCACGATCACGAAGTTGAGGACCGCGCCGATCACCTTGCCGAACAGCAGCTCGGTGTGGCCGCCGGACACGGTCGGGAACGACACGATCAGGGCCTTGTCCAGGCTGGAGGCGTTGAAGACCGCACCGATGAGCGGGTTGATCAACGCCGTGACGACCGCGGTGACGATGGCGGTGAACGCGGCGCCGATGACGACGGCCACCGCGAGGTCGATGACGTTCCCGCGGAGCAGGAACTCCCTGAAGCCCTTCACGCGAGCCCCCTTCTGTCGTGGACGGCCACCGCGCGGTGGCCCGCTCCAACCTACCGAGGAGGCGCGGGCCGGGTCAGGACGAGGACGACGAGCCGGACCCCGACGACGATCCAGACCCGGACGACGAGCCGGACCCCGACGACGACGAGGCGCCGGACCCGGACGACGAACCGGACCCGGACGACGAGCCCGAGCCGGACGACGAGCCGGAGCCCGACGACGAGCCGCCGCCCGACGGCGTCGTGCGCGAGTCCGTCCGGTAGAAGCCACCGCCGTTGAAGGTCACCCCGACAGGCGAGAACACCTTCCGCAGGACCCCGCCGCAGACCGGGCACTCGGTGAGCGTGGCGTCGGAGAAGGCCTGCTTGATGTCGAACGCGTTGCCGCACTCGGTGCAGCGGTACGAGTAGGTGGGCACGTCAGCTCCGGAACGTGATGATGCGCGACGGCGTGATGATGCCGTCGACGGGTTCGTCGTGGGGTTCGCGCGGGACCTCGTCGAGGTACTCCGTGTCGAACACCACAGCATAGACGGGCGGGCGGTTCGCCATGGACCCGAGGGTCTTGTCGTAGTAGCCGCGGCCCCAGCCCATCCGGACGCCGTCGTGCCCCACGGCGGCGGCCGGCGTGATGATCACGTCGACGTCGTTGATCGCGAGCGGGGAGAGCACCTCGCCGACGACCTCTGGCATGCCGAACGGGCCTTCCCGCTCCGAGGAGCCGTCGCCGACCGCCCAGTCGAGCAGGCCGTCCTCGCGGGTGATCGGCAGGAGCACGCGGATCCCCCGCTCGAACGCCCAGGCCAGGAAGGGGCGCACGTCGGGTTCGTCGGGTGCCGACAGGTAGAGGGCGACCGAGCTGACCTGCCGTTCCTCGACGAATCGCTGCAGCGTGGCGGTCAGGGCGAGGGAGTCGGCGTCGCGGACGGTCGAGGTCCGGCTGCGTCGCCGCTGCCGGAGGTCGGCTCGGAGGGCACGCTTCTCGTTCCCGAGATCGGCGGTCATGGCGACGAGTGTAGCGAGCGCCGGGAATGCGGCTTCCCGCCGATCTTCCTGTCCTCCTATCGGTTGACATGCCCCGGAAAAGGCTTTCAGATACGGTCGGTCCATGGGCTTCCAGATTTCGAAGGCAGTGATCCCCGCCGCAGGGCTGGGCACGCGCTTCCTCCCCGCGACCAAGGCGATGCCGAAGGAGATGCTCCCCGTCGTCGACAAGCCGGCGATCCAGTACGTCGTGGAAGAGGCGGTCGACGCCGGCCTCACCGACGTGCTGATGATCACCGGGCGCAACAAGAACGCGCTCGAGAACCACTTCGACCACGTCTCGGAGCTCGAGGAGACCCTCAAGAAGAAGGGCGACCACGAGAAGCTGCAGAAGGTCAACCAGTCGACGGACCTGGCCGACATGCACTACGTGCGACAGGGTGACCCGCTCGGCCTCGGGCACGCGGTCCTCCGCGCGAAGATGCACGTCGGGCGCGAGCCGTTCGCCGTGCTCCTCGGCGACGACATCATCGACGCCCGCGACCCGCTGCTCAAGCGCATGATCGAGGTCCAGGGCGAGAAGAAGGCCACGGTCGTCGCCCTGCTCGAGGTCCCGGCGTCGCAGACGCACCTCTACGGCATCGCGACCGTCGAGGAGACCGACACCGACGACGTCGTGAAGATCACCGGCCTGGTCGAGAAGCCGGCGCAGGGCGAGGCTCCGTCGAACCTGGCCATCATCGGCCGTTACGTCATCCGCCCCGAGGTCTTCGACGTCCTCGAGAAGCAGGAGCCCGGCAAGGGCGGCGAGATCCAGCTCACCGACGCGCTCATGAAGATGGCCAGCGCGGAGGAATGGACAGGAGGCGTGTACGGCGTCGTGTTCCGTGGACGTCGCTACGACACCGGTGACAAACTCGACTACATCAAGGCGATCGTGCAGCTCGCCTCGGACCGCGAGGACCTCGGCCCGGACCTCAAGTCCTGGCTCAAGGAGTTCAACGCGGGCGAATGAGTCGACCCATCCCGCTCGGGTCCGGTGATCCCGGACCCGAGCGGGACACCCGTCCCGCCGAGCGCGGGGCCCCGGAGGAACCAGAAGCGATGACGACGATCCCGACCCTCACCCACGGGCGGGTCACCATCCGCCCCCTCCGGGTCCGCGACTCCCGCGAGCTCGACCTCGCGCTGGCCGGCAACCGCTCCTGGCTGCGCACGTGGGAGGCGACGAACCCCTCCGGACTCGTGTCCGCGGACGTCCGCGGGAGCATCCGAGCCCTGCAGGCGAACGCCCGGGCCGGGTTGGGCCTCCCGTTCGCGATGGAACTCGACGGGCGCTTCGTCGGCCAGCTCAACGTGTCCGGCATCACGTACGGGTCGCTCGCGAGCGCCTCCATCGGCTACTGGGTGGTGCAGGACGCCGCCGGGCACAACGTGACGCCGACCGCGGTCGCGCTCGCGACCGACCACTGCTTCCGCTCCGTCGGCATCCACCGGCTCGAGATCTGCATCCGGCCCGAGAACGCCCCGAGCCTCCGGGTCGTCGAGAAGCTCGGGTTCCGGTACGAGGGCCTCCGCCGCCGGTACATCCACATCAACGGCGACTGGCGGGACCACTTCTGCTTCGGCCTGGTCGCGGAGGAGATCCGCGAAGGCGTCCTGGACCGCTGGGTCCGCGGGCAGGTGCCGCACGACGCCGGCCGCGTGCCGCAGGAGGCCTGGGACGAGGCGGCGGTGCCGCTGCCGACCTCCCCGCGCGGCTGACGCGGCCCGCGGGCGCACCGGCCGGGAGGCCCGCAGCACGTCCGACGGATCCGCCGCGACTCGCTCGACACGCTCCCGGCAATGGGCCGTCCCAGCGCACCTGCCCCCTACCGTTGCCCCATGGGAATCGGGACCTGGGGCGGCGGCGTCGTGCTGCTCGTGGCGGCCGTGCTCTGGGTCGTGTACCTGATGCCCGCGTGGGCGGCCCGGCGGCAGTACCTCGCCACCGAGCGGAACGCGATCCGACTGCAGCAGACCCTCCGCATCCTCGCGCAGACCGCCGAGCTGCCGGACGAGGTGCGCGTCGAGTTGAACGCGAAGTCCCTGGCCGAGGCGCAGCGCGTCGCACGGTCGGAGGAGGCCAAGCGCGCCGCGATCGTCCGCGCCCACGAGGCAGCGCGCCAACGGGAGATCACCCGTCGTCTCGCCGCCCAGGCCCCCGTGCTCGAGAAGGTCTCCTCGGTGCCCGCCCTGACCGCGATGCGGATGCGTCGCTCGCGCCTCGGTGCCACGACGCTCGGCACGCTCGGGCTCGTGCTCGCGGTGGTCGTCCTCGTCGTCGCCCCCGGCGCCTGGCTCCTCGCGGTGGCCGGCCTCGTCGCCGCCGGTGGTTCCGCGGCCGTCCTCGCGCAGCTGCACCAGGTCGCGACCGCCCGACGTCGACGGGCCGCAGCCGGTGCGACGGAGCAGACACGGGCCTCCCGGCCGGCCACCGCGTGGACCGACCCGGCGCCGCCGCTCTCGACCGACCAGTCGCCGGCCGCACCCGCGGACCGGACCTGGACGCCGGGCCCGATCCCGAAGCCGCTCTACGTGCAGACGCCCACGCGGTCCCAGCCCTCGCCGGAGTCGTCTGCCGAACTCGCCGCCCGGCTGCGCGACCGCGTGGCCCAGGCGAAGGCCGAAGCGGACGCGGAAGCCGCCGCCGTGCGGGCCGCAGAGGCGGACCCGTCGCTCGCGCGTGTGTCGCGGATGCGCGCCGATGTCGAGGAAGCCGCGTCGGCCCTGTCCTCGCACGACCAGGGGCGGCTCGCCGAGCGGCTCGGTCTCCGCGCTGCCACGACGGAGCCGACGACCGCGACCGACGTCGTCGCTCCGGCCACCAGCGCGCCCGCCGCCCCCGAGCCCCCCGCCGCGCCGAGCCGGTGGGCCGGCATGGGCGTGATCGGTGACGACGCCTACGGACAGACGGACCTCGATGCGATCATGCGTCGCCGTCGGGCGGTCTGACCAGACGGCACGCCCGACTGCCACGCCCCGATTTCCGGATCACTGCCCCCCGGTGCTATCGTTGTCGAGCACTTGGGGCTATGGCGCAGTTGGTAGCGCGTCTCGTTCGCAATGAGAAGGTCAGGGGTTCGAATCCCCTTAGCTCCACCACAGCACGAAGGCCCGGGTCCCACGACCCGGGCCTTCGTCGTTCCTGCGGCAGGTGCCCGTCCTCCGCCGGGCCCGGCGTCGTCCGGGCCCGGCGTCTTGCAGGGCTCCAGGCCGGCTGTCACGATGAGGCGACGGACGAAGGAGCCCATCATGACCTCACGACTCAACCCCTACCTCGGTTTCCGCGACGACGCCCGACAGGCGCTTGAGTTCTACCAGTCGGTGTTCGGCGGTGACCTGCGGATCGGCACCTTCGCCGAGATGGGCGCGGACGGCGACCCCGCCGACGCCGACAAGGTCATGCACGGGCAGCTCGAGACGGCGCGGGGGTACGTGCTCATGGCGTCGGACACGCCCTTGTCGATGGGGCGGTCCGAGACGAACAACATCTCCCTGTCCGTCTCCGGGGACGCCGACGACGCCGAGGACCTGCGCGGGTACTTCGCGGCACTGTCCGTCGGGGGGAAGGTCCTCGAACCGCTCACGCAGGCGCCGTGGGGCGACGAGTTCGGCATGGTCACCGACCGGTTCGGGATCACCTGGCTCGTCAACGTCAGCGCCGCCGCTGCCTGACGTCGCACGGGGCGCCGACACCGCACGGGGCGCCGACACCGCGCGGGCTCCCGGCGGTGCGGTCGGGGGATCCGGGGACCACGTCGCATAGCCTGGTCGGGTCATGACTGCTCCGATCACGCGTCGCACCCTCCTGTCCCTCGCCGGCATCACCGGGGTCGGGCTCGTCGCCGCGGCCTGTTCCGCGGACGAACCGGGCGCGCGGTCCTCCACGGAGCCGGGATCATCCGGAGCGACGGGGTCCGCCACCGGGGGAGCGGCTGCCGAGCGGCCGTCCGCCACCGGGATCGAGCCCGCCGAGCTGCCCCTCGCCGGCGGCGTCACCGTGACCGTCACCGGGACGGGCCTGTCCGCCGTGTCCGGCGTCACGGTCGGCGGCGTCGCTGCCCGGGACGTGGTCGCCGGGGCCGGGAAGGTCACCTTCACCGCGCCGCACCAGGCGATGTACACCGCCGGGTCGGCCGACGTCGCGCTCTTCGCCGAGCCCGTGGAACCGGTGCCCTCGGCGAACCAGACCTCGGACGGCAACGGCAGCCAGGCGAACGACGGCCAGGTGGGTGCCACGCAGGACGGTGCTGCGAGCACGCCGACCCCCACCGCTGCACCGACCCCGGACGCGAGCACCGCCGTCGCCACCACGACGGTCTCCTACGCTGCCCAGACCCCGGTCGACCGGCAGCTCGAGTACGCGATGCGCCACTGGGCGGACTACAACACCGTGGAGTACGGGACGATGAACCCGATCGGCGGCGACTGCGCGAACTACGTCAACCAGACGCTCGAGGCCCGCGGCTGGGAGCAGCGCGCCGACTGGTACAACCGGGCCGGCGGCGCGGAGCACTCCCCGACGTGGACCTACTGCCCGGCGATGGACCCGTGGCTCGACCAGAACGCGGCCGCGTTCGGGCTCACCCGCCGGACCTCGGACGAACGCGAGCACGTCCGGGTCGGCGACATCGTCATGTTCGACTGGAACGGCAACGGGTCGCCGGACCACACGACCATCGTGTCCGAGGTGTTCACCGAGGCCGACGGTACGATCCGCATCAAGTCGGCCAGCCACAACCAGGACGGCCCGTACCGCGACCTCGACGAGATGATCACCGTGCAGCACCCGGGCGGGACCGCCTGGTTCCACACGATCGACGCGTAGCACCGGGCGCCTCGGTACCATCGCGGTGTCCTCGTACCGCGACGAGAGGGAACACGATGCCCACACCTGCGCCCCGTGACACCGTCGGCACCGCCGGCTCGGTCTTCCCCGCCCGCATCCGGTCGGACGTCGCCGCCGCCGCGGTGAGCGCGGCGGTGGCGGTGCTCCTGCCGGTCCTGCTGCTCGTCGCCGGCCTGTTGCTCGGCGGGTCCGGCGGCAACCCGCTCGGCTCCTCGGCCGCACTGCTCCGCCAGGCCCTGGGCGACGGCGTCGTGCTGGTGGTCCTCGTCGTGGTGGTGTCCGTGCTCGGCGGGTGGCGGTCCGTCCTCGCCGAGCCGGCGCGCGCACGGTCGTGGTGGGGGATCGGCGTACTCGTCGTCTTCACCGTGGCCACGCTGGTCTCGTTCACGACACCCGTGCGGTCGGACGCGGGCAGCTACCTCGGCGCGCTCGTCGTCGGCCTGATCGCGGTGGCCCTCGTCGAGGAGCTCGTGTTCCGCGGGGTCCTCGTGGTGGGGTTCCGCCGGCTCGCACCCGAGTGGGTGGTGTGGCTCGTGTCGACCGCGGCGTTCGCCCTCGCGCACGCGCTCAACGCCGACGGCACCGCGTTCCAGGTCCTGACGACGTTCCTGCTCGGCTCGGCCTGCTACCTGGCTCGTCGGGTCACCGGGTCGGTCCTCGGTGCGGTGCTGGTCCACCTGCTGTACGACGCGTTCCTCGGGTTCCGCAGCCAGACCGTGGACGGCATGCCGTTCCTCCTCAACGTGGTGTGCACCCTGACGGTGGCGGTCGCTGCCGTCATCGGCTTCGTGGTCGCGCTCCGCACCCCGGCCGCGGGCCGCGGGGCCGGGACCGCGCGCGGCGCCTGACGCCGGACCGCGCCGAGCCCGGCCTCACGGGAAGCCGAGGAACCAGAGCAGCACCACTGCGACCGCCTGCAGGCAGACGCCGGCCACGAGCCACCCGGTCGCCCGCCTCCGGGTGGCGGTGAAGGTGTCGGCGGCGAGCAGCGGCGCGACCGGCATGAGCAGGCGGGGGAGGCTCTGCTGCGGCAGGAACACCGCCACCAGGTACGCCACGTAGGCGACCGCGAAGCCGGAGACCTCGGGCCCGAGCGCACGGACGTCCCGTCGGCGGAGGAACCACGCCGCCCCTGCGAGCACGAGCACCACGAGCACGATGCCCGCCGGCCCGAGCCACGTCCCCGCCATGAGGAACCACGGCGTCAGCGGAGCGAAGTGCTGCCGACCGACGAACCCCACCCACCACGACAGCTCCGTGTCGAGGTACGCGTCCGGCCGCCCGGTCACCGCGGTCGCGACCACCGGCCAGGCGAGCCCCGCCGCTGCCACGACGAGCCCGGCGACGACGACCGCCGCGCGCTCCCGCCACGGGAACGCCTCCGCTCCGGGTCGACCGCCCGCAGCACGCCGCGCCGCCACCCAGCGCACGACGAGGTGCACGGCCAGGGCGACCGCGAGCGCCAGCACCCCCGGGCGGGTGAACGCCGCGAGCACCCCCAGGAGCGCGACGATCGGGTACCGCCGACGCACGAGTGCGAGCAGTCCGCCGAACAGCAGGAGCAGGAACATGCCCTCGGCGTACGAGACCTGCAGCAGGAAGCCCGTCGCTCCGAAGGCGAAGAACGCGGTCGCCCATCGCGCACGGCGGGCGTCCGCCACCGCGAGGACCAGTCGGAACAGGACCACGCACGCCCCGGCACCGCACAGGGTGGCGACGACGAGCCCCGCCGTCCAGAAGGACGACCCCGTCAGTGCCATGAGGACCCGGACGACGCCCGGGAACAGCGGCAGGAACGCCCACGGGTTCGGGACGACGTGCCCCTCGTCGTCGGTGGGCAGCTCGCGCGGGTACCCGTGCTCGGTGATGGTCCGGTAGAAGGACGCGTCCCACGAGCCGGAGAACGTGGCGAACGACGGGTCACGCCGGTACGACGCGAAGGGCCACCCGTTCGCCGTCGCGAGCCAGTAGACGGTGCCGAGGAGCACCGTGCTGACGACGCGCGACGCCAGCCACAGGAGGAGGGGCGTGGTCCACCCGCTGGAGCGTGCCTCCAGGACGGCCGTCACCGTCCGCCGCAGGCGGGCCCGCCGGGAGGCTCGGGTCGTTCCCGCGGGGTCCGTCACCTGCCCGATCCTGGCAGACCGCACCCTGTCCGTTCGCCGCACCGGCCAGGTCGCGTCCAGAGGCCGGGCGTTGCATCGCCGTCGTTCCCTGGAAACCACCAACCATGGAGGCAGCATGCCGTTCATCACCGTCGGCGCCGAGAACGGGCACGACATCGACCTGCACTACGACGACTTCGGCACGGGCAACCCGGTCGTGCTCATCCACGGCTGGCCGCTGTCCGGCCGCTCGTGGGAGGGCCAGGTCCCGGCCCTCGTCGCCGCCGGGCACCGCGTCATCGCCTACGACCGCCGCGGGTTCGGGCAGTCCTCGCAGCCCTGGAACGGCTACGACTACGACACGTTCGCCGCGGACCTCGACAAGCTGATCACCGAGCTCGGCCTGACGGACGTGACCCTCATCGGGTTCTCGATGGGCGGCGGCGAGCTCGCCCGCTACGTCTCGACCTACGGCACGGGCAAGGTCGCGAAGCTCGTCTTCGCCAGCGCCGTCCCGCCCTACCTGTGGAAGTCCGACGACAACCCCGAGGGCGGCGTCGACCAGGACCTCGCCGACTGGTTCGCGAACGGCATCACGGGCGACCGTCCGGCGTTCCTGCACGAGTTCGTCGACATGTTCTACACCGCGGGCGGCAAGGTCTCGCTGACCCACAAGCCGCTCGTGAGCGAGGACCAGCGCGCCTACGACCTCGCGATCGCCGAGCTGGCCTCGCCGAAGGGCACGCTCGACTGCACGGCGGCGTTCGCGACGACGGACTTCCGCGACGACCTGACGAAGGTCGACGTCCCGACGCTCGTCATCCACGGCGACGCCGACGGCATCGTGCCGTTCGAGGTGTCCGGCAAGCGGACCGCCGAGGCGATCCCGAACGCGCAACTGCACGTCATCGAGGGCGGTCCGCACGGCGTGCTCGCGTCGCACCGCGACGAGTGGAACGAGGCGGTGCTCCGCTTCCTCGCGGGGTAGGCGCGTCCGTCGGCGCCGCGGTGCCGGCAGACGGCCGGGAGGCCCGTGACCGACTGGTCCCGGGCCTCCCGGCCATTGCGCCACCCGTCGGTTCCGCCTCCCGTTCGGCGGACAGCCGCGGTCAGCGGCCGAGCACGGCCCGGCGGATCCGCTCGATCGGCTCCTTCGGGGACCGGTCCGCGTTGAGCAGTCCGTTCGTCTCCTGCATCGTGTCGGTGAGTTGGGTCCAGCAGCTGCCGGCGAGGAACGAGCTCGCGCGCACCGCGTCGTAGAGGGCGGTGATCCTGGCGATCCAGTCGTCGCCGTCGGCCGCGGTCGTGTACCCCCAGGCGTCGTCGCGCTGCGCGCCCGGCTGGTGGTTCACGCCGCCGAACTCGGTCAGCATCACCGGCTGGCCGCGGTCCACCGCCCCACCGACCAGGATCGGACGGTCCGCCGGACCGATCCCGGCGAGCAGCCGGGCCCGCGCGGTGTCGTCGGCGTACGTGCGGGCGAGCCGCTCCCCGTCGCCCTCGTAGTCGTGCACCGACAGGATGTCCGAGTCGGGGTGCTCCCACCCGTCGTTCGAGATCACCGGTCGGGTCGGGTCGAGCGCCCGCGTGACGTCCGCGAGGGCACGGGCGTACGCCTGCTGCGCCGGGTCCGTGGCGATGTGCTGCACACCCCAGCTCTCGTTCGCCGGGACCCACGTGACGACCGAGGGGTGCGAGGCGTCCCGCTCCACGGCGTCCATCCACTCGCGCATGAGGCGTTGCACGGCCGTCGGGGAGAAGGCGTAGGCACCGGGCGCCTCACCCCACACCATGAGCCCGAGGCGATCCGCCCAGTACAGGAAGCGCGGGTCCTCGATCTTCTGGTGGTTCCGCGCCGCGTTGAAGCCGAGCTCCTTGATGAGCTCGACCTCGCGGCGGAGGGCCTGCCGGGTCGGTGCTGTCAGGTGCGACTCCGGCCAGTAGCCCTGGTTCAGCACGCTGCGCACGTCGATGCTGCGGTCGTTGAGCAGGAACCGGCCGCTGCCGACCGCGGTGGTGCGGATGCCGAAGTACGAGCTCACGGCGTCGAGCGGCGCGCCGTCGGCCGACACCAGCGACACCACCGCGTCGACGAGGTGCGGTGCGTCCGGGCTCCACTGCAGCTCCTGCTCGGCCTGCCCGTTCGCCTGCCGCGCGATCGGCACGACGAGGTCGACCTCGTGCGCGGTCGGCTGGACGGCGACCTCGACCGTGGCGAGGTGCTCGTCGTGCTCCGTCCAGTGCGCCTCGACCCGGAGCCGCGTCCCGGCCGGGTGCGGGCCGGCCAGCCGGACGGTGAGCCGCATCGTCTCGTGGTCGACGTTCGTCCACCGCAGGGACCGGACGGACGTCGTCGGCACGGCCTCGAGCCAGACGGTCTGCCAGATCCCGGTGGTGCGGCGGTACCAGATGTCGTGCGGCTGCTCGTGCCAGTCCTGCTTGCCGCGGGGCTGGGTGAGGTCGTGCGGGTCGTCCTCGGCGCGGACGACGAGCGTGTGCCCGGCGCCGGTGCCGGTGCCGGTGCCCGTGCCGTCGCCGGTCAGGGCCTCCGTGACGTCGAGGGTGAAGGGGGTGTGGCCGCCCTCGTGCCCGCCGATGAAGGCGCCGTCGACCCACACCCGGGCGCGGTGGTCCACGGCGCCGAAGTGCAGGAGGAGGCGCGGGGCGTCGGCGCCGTGGCCGGCGGCCGCGAGGTCGGCGGCGGTGATCGTCCGCGCGTACCAGACCACCGGGTGGAACCCCGGCTCGTCGATCCCGGACGCGACGGACTCCGGCGGGAACGGGACGACGATGTCCCGGGCGTCCGGGAAGCCGGCCCGCCACGCGGGGTCGTCGCCGGAGTTCCGGAACGACCAGGTGCCGTCGAGGTCCGCCCAGTGGGACCGCATCATCTGCGGCCGCGGGTACTCGCCGTCCTGGCGGGTCGCGACGGGGAGTGCGGGTGCGGCGTCGTTGCCGGGGTACGCGTTCATGGCTCCATGCTGGTCGTGCGGTACATCGATGTAAAGGCGGTGTCGGCAGACCGGACAGCGCCCGGGAGTGGCGGGCGGACGGCACGGAGTGGCCGAACCCCCGGACCGGTGCAGCCGCGACGGGTACCGTCCCCGACATGACCGACGCCGTGCACGCCGACCCCCTCGAGACAGCCGTCGCCGGCTGGATGGCCGACCAACGCTGGTACGCGGCGAAGGGCGGGACCCCGCGGGTCCGCGTCCTCGCCGAGGACAGCGACGACACCGCCGACGCCCGCATCCGCACCCTCTACGTGCTCGACGACGCCCCGACCGGAGCGGTGCTGTACCAGGTGCCGCTCACGATCCGGCAGACGCCCGTCCCCGAGCTCGCGCACGCCCTTGTGGCCGAGGTCGACGGCGCACACGTCTACGACGGCCCGCACGACGTCGCCTACGCACGCTGGTTGCTCGGACGCATCGAGGCCGACGGCGACCCCATCGGCCCCGTCACCGACGCCCGTGTGCTCAGCGGCGAGCAGTCGAACACCTCGGTGATCTGCGGGACCGAGGAGAGCGGCCAGGTCATCACGAAGGTCTTCCGTGTGCTGCACGACGGCGCCAACCCCGACGTGACCACGCAGCGGGCGCTCTCGGCGGCCGGCTCCGAGCGCGTGCCCCGGACCTTCGGTGCGCTCGCCGGGGAGTGGCCGGACGACGGGCAGCCGGGCGGCACCGCACACGGCCACCTCGCCTTCGCGCAGGAGTTCCTGCCCGGCCTCGAGGACGCCTGGCGCGTGGCCCTGGCCGCGGCCCGTGGCGGCGAGTCCTTCGCGAGCGCCGCGGACCGCCTCGGTGCGGCCCTCGCCGAGGTGCACACCGTCCTCGCCGACGCCATGCCGACCGCGACCGCCGGCCCGGAGCAGGTGGACGAGGCCGTCGCGACCATGCGCCGCCGACTCGAGACCGCCGCGGCCGAGGTGCCGCAGGTCGCCGACCACGCCGCCGCCGTCGCCCGCGTGTACGACCGTGCGGCGTCCGTGCCGTGGCCGACCATGCAGCGCATCCACGGTGACCTGCACCTCGGGCAGGTCCTGTCGGCCCCGGAGCCCCGCGGCTGGGTGTTCCTCGACTTCGAGGGCGAGCCGCTCCGCCCGATGCCCGAACGCTCGCGTCCGGACGTCGCGCTCCGGGACGTCGCCGGCATGCTGCGCTCGTTCGACTACGTCGCGGGTGCGCTCGCACACGACGACGATCCCGTGGACACCGGGGACTGGGCGCAGGAGGCGCGGAACGCGTTCCTCGACGGCTACGCGCGGGGCAGCGGTGCCGACCTGCGCGCGCACCGGGCACTGCTCGACGCGTTCGAGCTCGACAAGGCCGTGTACGAGGTCGTGTACGAAGCGCGCAACCGTCCGACCTGGGTCGGCATCCCGGTCGCGGCCGTCGAGCGCCTGGTCGCCCGCTCGGCGGGCTGACGCGACCGACGGACGGGAGGCCCGTGGCGACTCCGCCACGGGCCTCCCGTCCGTCCCCACCCCGTCCGACGGGGTCGGGGTGGGTCTAGTTGACCGGACCGGTGTACTTCTCGCCCGGTCCCTTGCCCGGCGCGTCCGGGATGGCCGAGGCCTCGCGGAACGCCAGCTGCACGGAGCGCAGCCCGTCGCGCAGCGGGCGGGCGTGCTGGTCGCCGATCTCGGTGGCCGCGGCGGTGACCAGGCCGGCGAGCGAGGTGATGAGCTTGCGCGCCTCGTCCAGGTCGGTCTGGCGCTCGGGGTCGTCCGCCAGGCCGACCTTGACGGCGGCGGCGCTGAGCAGGTGGACGGCCACGGTGTTGACGAGCTCGATCGCGGGGACCTCGGAGATGTCCCGGGCGGCGGCGTCCGCGCCGTCGAACCCGTCCTCGTCGAAGGGGGTGGGGGTGCTCGGGGTGTCGGTCACGGTGCTCCTCTGCTAGACTCGCCGACGGCAGACGCTGTCCGCGCGCCCGGAGCCTTCCGGGAGTCAGGACGGTGTCACGAAAGAGGAGTTCCTCCCACCCGTGGCTGCACCAAGGCTACCGGGTCACCACCGCTCCGCCGGAGCCCACGACGTGGGTCCGGTCGGCCGGACCGCAAGGGTCGGCGTCGGGCGGCTGCCGAACGGGTCTGCGATCCGTGCGTCAGATCTCCTCTCTCGTGCCGTCGTCCCGGGCACACGCCCCGGACGGCCACCACCTGATTGAAGGAGCTCCGCATCACCGATCCCCGTACCAACGACCGAATCCGCGTCCCCGAGGTCCGACTCGTCGGTCCCCAGGGCGAGCAGGTCGGCGTTGTCCCCATCGCCGTCGCACTGCGCCTCGCGCAGGAAGCCGAGCTGGATCTGGTCGAGGTCGCGCCGAACTCGAAGCCGCCCGTCGCCAAGATCATGGACTACGGCAAGTTCAAGTACGAAGCCGCTCAGAAGGCCAAGGAAGCCCGCCGCAACCAGGTCAACACCGACCTGAAAGAGGTCCGCTTCCGCCTGAAGATCGACGTGCACGACTACGAGACGAAGCGCAAGCGCGCCGAGGGGTTCCTCCTCGGTGGCGACAAGGTGAAGGCGATGATCCTCTTCCGCGGTCGCGAGCAGTCGCGTCCCGAGCAGGGTGTCCGACTCCTCCAGAAGTTCGCCGAGGAGATCGCCGAGTTCGGTGTCGTCGAGTCGCGTCCGACGCAGGACGGCCGCAACATGACGATGATCATCGCGCCGCTGAAGAACAAGTCGGACGTCAAGGGCGAGCTCAACGCCAAGCGCGCCGCCGAGAAGGCCGAGCGCAAGGCGTCCGAGCACTCCGCGAAGACCAAGCCGGCGGACGCGACCACGTCCGGGACCGCCGCAGCAACCCCGGCCGACTCGTCGGCCGAATAGGTCCTCCCAGACCGATCCCGCGCTCGCGCGGCCCCCATCCACCCCACGGAAAGGCACACGATGCCCAAGCAGAAGACCCACTCTGGGTCGAAGAAGCGCTTCAAGGTCACCGGCAGCGGCAAGATCATGAAGCAGCAGGCCGGTATGCGCCACAACCTCGAGGTCAAGTCCGCCAAGCGCAAGGCCCGCCTCAACGAGGACCAGGTCCTCTCGAAGGCCGACGCCAAGAACGTCAAGAAGCTCCTCGGCCACTGAGCCGTCCCGGAACGTAAAGGAACAGATCAATGGCAAGAGTGAAGAGAGCGGTCAACGCCGCCAAGAAGCGCCGCGTCATCCTCGAGCGCGCCGAGGGCTACCGCGGCCAGCGTTCGCGCCTGTACCGCAAGGCGAAGGAGCAGGTCACCCACTCCCTCGTCTACGCGTACCGGGACCGTCACGCGAAGAAGGGCGAGTTCCGTCGCCTGTGGATCCAGCGCATCAACGCCGCGTCGCGTGCGAACGGCCTGACCTACAACCGCCTCATCCAGGGTCTCAACCTGGCCGGCGTCGAGGTCGACCGTCGCATCCTCGCGGACCTCGCGGTGAACAACGCCGAGACGTTCGCGGCGCTCGTCGAGACCGCCAAGAAGGCCCTGCCGGCCGACACCTCGGCGCCGAAGGCAGCCTGAGCCACGTCACCGTGCACCGGGACCCCCACTCCGAACGGAGTGGGGGTCCCGTCGTCCCCGGGGTCCGCGTCGTCCCCGTGGACGGGTCGTTCCTAGACTGAGCACGTGAGCGATCTCCTCGAGAACCCCCGTGCCGGCCGTGTCAAGGCCGTTGCCGCCCTGGCCAAGAAGGACGTCCGCGCCGAGACCGGGCTGTTCCTGCTCGAGGGGCCGCAGGCCGTGCGCGAGGCGATCGAGTACCGCCCCGAGCTCCTCCGCGAGCTGTACGTCACCCCGACCGCTGCAGCGCGCCACGGGCTGGACGACGCCCCCGTGGACACGTGGTTCGTCACCGAGCAGGTGCTCGACGCGATGGCGGACACCGTCACGCCGCAGGGCGTGATCGCCGTGTGCCAGCAGTTCCCGACGTCGGTGAAGGACGTCTTCCCCGACGCCCGCGCGGAAACCCGCGTCGACGCCGACGCCTCGGACGCCCTGCCCGGACTGGTCGCGGTCCTCGAGGAGGTCCGTGACCCGGGGAACGCCGGCACGATCATCCGGGCCGCCGACTCCGCCGGGGCCGACGCGGTGGTGCTGACCGGTCGGAGCGTCGACCCGTACAACCCGAAGGTGGTCCGCTCGACCACGGGGTCGCTGTTCCACGTGCCGGTCTCGGTCGGGGTGTCCCTGGCCGACGCGATCGAACGCGCCCGGGGGCTCGGTTACACGATCCTGGCCGCCGACGTGTCCGGTGACGACCTGCCGGACGTCCGCGCCGACGGCATGCTCGACGGACCGACCGTGTGGGTGTTCGGCAACGAGGCGCGCGGACTGACGGCGGAGGACCTGGCGCTCGTCGACCGCGCGGTGAAGGTTCCGATCTACGGCCGGGCGGAGTCGATGAACCTCGCGACCGCGGCTTCGGTGTGCCTGTACGAGAGCGCGTTCGCGCAGCGGAGCCGGTCCGCTCCGGCGGCGGACTGACCGCGGTCGGACACCGTCCGTCCGGTGCAGGACGGCGGTATCCCATCGGCCGGTAGGCTTGGTCCTCGTGTCAGAACCTCTCGAGATCAGCGGATCGGCGGTCGCCGACGCCGTGGACGCGGCCCTCGCCGCCGTCCGCGCCACGACCACCGTCGCGGAGCTGAAGCAGGCCCGCGCCGAGCACACCGGTGAGCAGTCGACGCTCGCCCGGATGAACGCGTCGATGCGCAGCGTCCCGCCCGAGCAGAAGGCCGCCGCGGGCAAGCTCGTCGGACAGGCCCGCGCGCAGGTGAACCAGGTGATCGCAGCGCAGGAGGCCGTGCTCGCCGAGGCCGAGGAACGCGCACGCCTCGAGTCGGAGCGCGTCGACGTGACCGCCCTGCCGTCCCGGCGCACCCCCGGGTCCCGCCACCCGCTCTCGCTCCTCAACGAGACCGTGGCCGACGTCTTCATCGGCATGGGCTGGGAGGTCGCGGAGGGCCCCGAGCTCGAGCACGAGTGGTTCAACTTCGACGCCCTGAACTTCGACCAGGACCACCCGGCGCGGGCGATGGCCGACACGGTCTTCGTCGAGCCGGTCGACCGGCACCTGCTCATGCGGACGCACACGTCGCCGGTGCAGATCCGCTCGCTGCTCACGCGGGAGCTCCCGCTCTACGTCATCGCACCGGGCCGCGTGTACCGGGCCGACGAGCTCGACGCCACACACCTGCCGGTCTTCACCCAGGTCGAGGGCATCGCGATCGACAAGGGCCTGACGATGGCGCACCTGCGCGGCACGCTCGAGCACTTCGCACGCCAGGTGTTCGGCACCGAGGCACAGATCCGTCTCCGCCCGAACTACTTCCCGTTCACCGAGCCGAGCGCCGAGATGGACGTCTGGCAGCCCAACGCAAAGGGCGGCCCGCGGTGGGTCGAGTGGGGCGGGTGCGGCATGGTCAACCCGAACGTCCTGCGCGCCGCCGGCATCGACCCGGACGAGTACCAGGGCTTCGCCTTCGGCATGGGCATCGAGCGGACGCTCCAGTTCCGCAACGGCCTGAACGACATGCGTGACTTCCTCGAGGGCGACCTCCGCTTCTCGCAGCAGTTCGGAACGGTGGTCTGATGCGCGTCCCACTCCGCTGGCTCGGCGAGTCCGTCGACCTGCCCGACGACGTCTCCCTCGAGCACGTCCACGCCGCCCTGGTGTCGGTCGGGTTCGAGGAAGAGTCCGTGCACACCTTCGACCTGACCGGGCCCGTCGTGGTCGGTCGGGTGCTCGAGCGCGTGCCCGAGCCGCAGAAGAACGGCAAGACCATCAACTGGTGCCAGGTGGACGTCGGCGAGCCCGAGCCGCGCGGCATCGTCTGCGGCGCCCACAACTTCGACGTCGGTGACCTCGTCGTCGTGACCCTGCCCGGTGCGGTGCTCCCCGGCCCGTTCCCGATCGCGGCGCGGAAGACGTACGGCCACGTGTCGGACGGCATGATCGCCTCCGCGCGGGAGCTCGGCCTCGGTGACGAGCACGACGGCATCCTGCGCTTCGCCGACCTCGGCATGGAGCCCGAGGTCGGTGCGGACGCGATCGCGCTGCTCGGCCTCGACGACGCCGCGGTGGAGATCAACGTGACGCCGGACCGCGGCTACGCCATGAGCATGCGCGGCGTCGCCCGCGAGTACGCGCACGCCACCGGCGCCACGTTCTCCGACCCGGCCGACCGGGTCCTGCCGCGCACCGGCGACGGCTTCCCGGTGACCGTCGACGACGCCGCCCCGATCCGCGGTCGTGTCGGCGCGCACACGTTCGTCACCCGGGTCGTCCGCGGCATCGACGCGTCCCGGCCGACCCCGGCGTGGATGGTCGCCCGCCTGACCCTGGCCGGGGTGCGCTCCATCTCGCTGCCCGTCGACATCACGAACTACGTCATGTTCGAACTCGGGCAGCCGCTGCACGGGTACGACCTCGCGGCGCTGCAGGGCGGGCTGACGGTCCGCCGCGCCACCGTCGGGGAGCGCCTGACCACCCTCGACGACGTCGACCGTGCGCTCCACGCCGAGGACCTGGTCATCGCGGACGACGCCGGTGCCGTCGGTCTCGCCGGCGTCATGGGCGGTGCCCGGACCGAGATCACGTCGGCGACCACCGACGTCCTCATCGAGGCCGCCGGCTTCGACCAGGTGTCGATCGCCCGGTCCGCCCGGCGCCACAAGCTCCCGAGCGAGGCCTCCCGCCGGTTCGAGCGCGGCGTCGACCCGCTCGTCGCCGAGGCCGCGGCGAACCGTGCCGTCGAGCTCCTCGTCGACCTCGCCGGTGGCACGCCGGACCCGCTCGGATCCACCCTGGTCGACGACCGCCCCCGTCCGACCGTCCGGATGCGCGCCGGCCGGGCCGCAGAGCTCATCGGTGTCGGGTACACCGACGCCGAGGTCCTCGAGACGCTCCGGGCGATCGGCGCGACGGTGGAGGTCGGCGGCGACGTGCTCACCGTCACCCCGCCGACCTGGCGCCCCGACCTGGTGGACGACGTCTCCCTCGTCGAGGAGATCGCGCGCATCGTCGGCTACGACCGCATCCCGAGCGTGCTGCCCGTCGCGCCTCCCGGCCGTGGTCTCACGCTGCACCAGCAGGCCCGTCGTCGGGTCTCGGCAGCACTCGCCGCCGCCGGGCTGACCGAGGTCGTGACCGCTCCGTTCGTCTCCGCCGCGACCGCTGCCGCCTACCCGGGCATCGACGCCGACGGCGGACCGAGCGTCGTGCTCGCGAACGCGCTCGACAGCGCGCAGGACCACCTCCGCCGCAGCGGAGTGCCGGCCCTCGTCGACGTGGCGCGTCGCAACGTGTCGCGCGGGCTCGTCGACGTCGCCGTGTACGAGACGTCCCGGGTCTTCCTGCCAGCGCAGGGTGTCGCGCTCGGGACCGCCGACGTCCCGGTCGGCGCACAGCGTCCGACGCCCGAGACCCTCGCCGCGCTCGACGCGGCCCTCCCCGCACAGCCCTTCCACCTGAGCGCGCTCCTGCTCGGCAACGCGGTCGTCAAGCAGCCGGGTGTGGTCGCGGAGCCGTTCGGCATCGCCGACGCCCTCGACGCCGCGCGGACCGTCGCCTGGGCCGTCGGTGTCGAGCTCACCGTGGCGCAGACGACCCACCCCTCGTTGCACCCCGGTCGTGCGGCGTCGCTCCTGGTCGGGGACACGGTCGTCGGGGTCGCCGGCGAGCTGCTCCCGGAGCTGGCGGCGGACGCCGACCTGCCCCGGGTGGTCGCGGTCGTCGAACTCGACCTCGACGCCCTCGTGGGCGCGGCGCCGGACGTGGTCGAGGTCGCGGCGATCGTCTCCTACCCGGCGGCGACGCAGGACCTCTCCCTCGTGGTCGACGTCGCGACCCCGGCCGGTGACGTCCTCGCCGAGGTGCGCGCTGGTGCCGGGGAGCTGTTGGAGTATGCTCGGCTCGTGGACGACTACCGCGGCGCCGGCCTGGACGAGGGACAGAAGTCCCTGACGTTCGCGCTGCGGTTCCGCGCCACGGACCGCACGCTGACCGCTGCCGAGGCCTCCGAGGCCCGTGACGGCGCTGTCCGACGTGCCGGCGAGCGATTCGGGGCGACCCTGCGCGACTGATCCACGACGGATCACCGCCCGGGGTCGCCGCCTCCGACTCCCTCGACGAACAGTCCGACCAAAGGTGGAACCCATGTCCGTATCCGTCGCCGTGGCTGGTGCCAGCGGCTACGCGGGTAGCGAGTTGCTGCGCATCCTCTCCGCTCATCCCGAGTTCGACGTGCGGACGGTGACGGCGTTCTCGAACGCCGGACAGCCGCTCATCGCGACGCAGCCGCACCTGCGGTCGCTCGCGCACCTGACCCTCGTGGAGACGACCCCGGAGAACCTCCGTGGGCACGACGTGGTGTTCCTCGCCCTGCCGCACGGTCAGTCCGGCGCGATCACGGCGGAGCTCGACGCGGACACGCTCGTCGTGGACTGCGGCGCTGACCACCGGCTGACGGACGAGGCCGCGTGGGCCGCGTTCTACGGCGGCGAGTACCACGGCGCCTGGACCTACGGGCTGCCCGAGCTCCTGCACGCGCCGCCCGCCCCGGGAGCGGCCGAGGAGTGGCGGGACGTCGACGACATCGTGCCGCAGGGCCGGCAGCGCACCGAACTGGCGGCCACCAAGCGGATCGCCGTCCCCGGGTGCAACGTCACCGCGGTCACGCTCGGCATCCAGCCAGGGGTGCAGGCCGGCCTCGTCGAGTCGGACGACATCGTCTCGGTCCTCAGCGTCGGACCGAGCGGTGCCGGCAAGAAGCTCGAGTCCACCTACCTGGCGGCGGAGATCATGGGGTCCGCCAGCGCGTACGCCGTGGGCGGGAAGCACCGCCACGTGCCGGAGATCCAGCAGAACCTCCGCGTGGCCGGTGCGTCGGACGTCCGGGTCTCGTTCACGCCCGTCCTCGTGCCGATGGCCCGCGGCATCCTCGCGACCACGTCCGCTCGGCTCGCCCCCGGGGTGACCGCGCACGACGTCCGGCTCGCCTGGGAGCAGGCCTACGCCGACGAGCCCTTCGTGCACCTGCTGCCCGAGGGCGTCTTCCCCCGGGTGGCCGACACCATCGGGGCGAACACCGCTCTGGTGGGCATCGCGGTCGACGAGGCCGCCGGCCGGGTGGTCGCCGTCTCCGCACTCGACAACCTCGCCAAGGGGACCGGCGGTGCCGCCGTGCAGTCCGCGAACATCGCGCTCGGGCTCCCCGAGACCCTGGGCCTCAGCGTGGACGGAGTCGCCCCGTGACCGACCGCAACGACAGCGCCGACGCGACCACGGGCCTCCCGGCGACCGACGGTGCGCTGCAGGGTGTCACCGCCGCCGCCGGCTTCCGTGCCGCCGGCGTCACCGCCGGCCTGAAGACGACCGGCAAGCCGGACGTGGCGCTGGTCGTCAACGACGGCCCCTCGGACGCCGTGGCGGCCGTCTTCACCACGAACCGTGCGCAGGCACACCCGGTCATCTGGTCCCGCCAGGTGGTCGGCGACGGCATCGCGCGTGCCGTCGTCCTCAACTCGGGAGGCGCGAACTGCTTCACGGGTCCCTTCGGCTTCCAGACGACCCACCTCACCGCGGAGGCGGTGGGCGAGGCGCTGGGCATCGGAGCGGCTGACGTCGTCGTCTGCTCGACCGGCCTCATCGGCGTCGGTGACCAGACCTTCCGCGACGGCGTGCTCCGGGGTGTGACCCTGGCGGCCGACGCCCTGGCGGACGACGGTGGACCGGCCGCCGCGGCCGCGATCATGACCACCGACACGAAGCCCAAGCAGTCCGTCGTCTCGGTCGACGGCTGGACGGTCGGCGGGATGGCGAAGGGCGCGGGCATGCTCGCACCCGGCCTCGCGACGATGCTCGTGGTGATCACCACCGACGCGGCACTGCCCGCGGACGAGCTCGACCGGGCCCTGCGCGCGGCGACCCGCGTGACCTTCGACCGCGTGGACTCCGACGGGTGCATGTCCACGAACGACACCGTCGTGCTCATGGCCTCCGGTGCTTCGGGCGCGACCCCCGACGCCGAGACCTTCCAACAGGCCCTGACCGGCGTCTGCGCCGACCTCGCCCGCCAGCTCCAGCAGGACGCCGAGGGCGCAGCGCACGACATCACGATCGAGGTCGTCGGCGCGGTCAGCGAGGACGAGGCCGTGACGGTCGGCCGGAGCGTCGCCCGCAACAACCTCTTCAAGGCGGCGGTCTTCGGCAACGACCCCAACTGGGGGCGGGTGCTCGCCGCGATCGGGACGACCGACGCCGAGTTCGACCCGTACGCGGTCGACGTGTCGATGAACGGGGTGCGGGTGTGCCACGCCGGTGCCCCGGACCAGCCGAGCGACGACGTCGACCTCACCCCGCGGGACACGCACGTGCTCATCGACCTCGGGGTCGGCACGGCCGCGGCGACGATCCTGACGAACGACCTGACGCACGACTACGTCCACGAGAACAGCGCGTACTCCAGCTGATGAGCGACGCGGACCTCTCGAAGGAAGAAGAGCACGAGCTCGCGACCGTCAAGGCCGCGACCCTCATCGAGTCCCTGCCGTGGTTGAAGCGGTTCTCGGGCAAGATCGTCGTCGTCAAGTTCGGCGGCAACGCGATGGTGAACGACGACCTCAAGCGGGCGTTCGCCGAGGACATGGTCTACCTCCGGTACGCCGGCCTGCACCCGGTCGTCGTGCACGGCGGCGGTCCGCAGATCTCCGCGGCGCTGAAGGAGCAGGGCATCCAGTCCGAGTTCCGCGGCGGCTACCGCGTCACGACGACCGAGGCGATCACGGTCGTCCGCGACGTCCTGGCCGGCGAGGTGAACCGTGAGATCGTCGATCTCATCGACGAGCACGGCGACGGCCTCGGCGTCGGGGTGTTCGGCGACGGCGGATCGCTGTTCACCGGCGAGAAGAAGGGCGTCGTCGTGGACGGCGAGCACTTCGACCTCGGCCACGTCGGCGACATCACCCACGTCGACCCGTCCGGGGTCCTCGCCGCGATCCGTGCCGACCGCATCCCGGTCGTGTCGAGCATCGCGATCGACGACGCACACCCGGACCAGGCGCTCAACGTGAACGCGGACGCCGCGGCGGCCGCACTCGCGATCGCGCTGAACGCGTCGAAGCTGATGATGCTGACGGACGTGCCCGGGCTGTACCGCAACTGGCCGGACCGCGACTCGATCATCGACCTCATCGCGGTCGAGGAACTCCGTCAGCTGCTGCCGTCGCTCGAGTCCGGGATGATCCCGAAGATGACCGCGTGCCTCGACGCCGTGGTCGGCGGGGTCGGCGGCGCGACCATCATCGACGGCCGCATCCCACACTCGATCCTGCTCGAGGTCTTCACGCTCCGCGGCGCCGGCACCGAGGTCATCCCGGACCCGAGCCGGCGGACCGAGAACCAGAACACCCACGCCGAGATCGGCCGACGCGCGGCGGTCCACGCCCCGGGCAGCGGCCACGACGACACCCCGGGCGGCCAGCACGTCGCCCGACGCGACGACGACTCCACGACTCCGCACGACGACGAGAAGGGCACAGCACGGTGAGCACCGAGACGCAGACCGAGACCTGGAACGACCGGTTCGGGGCGTCGCTCATGCGATCCCTGACCCCGCCGAAGATCATGCTCGAGCGCGGCGAGGGCTGCCGGGTGTGGGACGTCGACGGCAACGAGTACCTCGACTTCCTCGCCGGCATCGCGGTGAACTCGCTCGGCCACGCCCACCCGGCGCTCGTCGAGGCGATCAGCGACCAGGCAGCGAAGCTCGTGCACGTGTCGAACTACTTCGCGACGCCGCCGCAGCTCGAGCTCGCGGAGCGCCTCAAGCGCATCTCCGGCGCGGGCGACGCCGGCCGCGTGTACTTCGGCAACTCCGGCGCAGAGGCCAACGAGGCGGCGTTCAAGCTGGCTCGGCTGAACCGCGGCGCGGACGGGCGCAAGACGACGATCCTCGCGCTGCAGCAGGCGTTCCACGGCCGCACCATGGGCGCGCTCGCGCTCACCGGCAAGCCCGCCCTGCAGCAGGACTTCCTGCCGATGATCCCGGGCGTCGAGCACATCGAGACGTCGATCGAGGCCCTCGAGCGCTCGATCGACGACACCGTCGCGGCGCTCATCCTCGAGCCGATCAAGGGCGAGGCCGGCGTCGTCGACCTGCCCGAGGGCTTCCTGCAGGCCGCGCGGGCCCTGACCGAGCGGCACGGCGCCCTGCTCATCCTGGACGAGATCCAGACCGGCATCGGCCGCACCGGCGCCTGGTTCGCCTTCCAGAACACCGGCGTCGTCCCGGACGCGATCACGGTCGCCAAGGGGATCGCCGGCGGCTTCCCGATCGGGGCGCTCGTGACCTTCGGATGGGCGTCCGACCTGTTCTCAGCGGGTCAGCACGGCTCCACCTTCGGCGGCAACCCGCTCGGCACCCGCGTCGCGAACGCGGTGCTCGCCGAGATCGAGCGTGCCGACCTGGTGGCCGGTGCCGTCGTCAAGGGCGAGCGCATCCGCGCCGGCATCACCGCGCTCGGCTCCGACCTGGTGGCGGAGGTCCGCGGGAGCGGCCTGCTCATCGGTGTCGGTCTCCGCCGTCCGGTCGCCGCCGCGGTCTCGGCCGCAGCGCT
Source organism: Curtobacterium sp. MCBD17_032 (assembly GCF_003234855.1). Taxonomy (GTDB): domain Bacteria; phylum Actinomycetota; class Actinomycetes; order Actinomycetales; family Microbacteriaceae; genus Curtobacterium. Next base: position 6,574 of record NZ_QKTO01000010.1, on the reverse strand, counting down.
CGAGCGCGGCCTCATCATCAACGCCCCGAACGAGTCGAGCCTGCGCATCGCGCCGCCGCTCATCGTGTCCGACACCGAGATCGACGCGTTCCTCGCGATCCTCGCCCAGAGCATGGCGGCCGTCGAGGGCGCCGACCAGGAGACCCCCGCATGACCCGCCACTTCCTCCGGGACGACGACCTGACCCAGGCCGAGCAGTCCGCGATCCTCGACCTCGCCGTCGAGATGAAGCGCGACCGGTGGGGCGCCAAGCCCCTCGCCGGTCCGCAGAGCGTCGCCGTGATCTTCGACAAGTCGTCCACCCGCACCCGGGTGTCCTTCCACGTCGGCATCAGCGACCTCGGCGGTAGCCCGCTCATCATCTCGACCGCGAACAGCCAGCTCGGCGGCAAGGAGACCCCGACCGACACCGCCCGCGTGCTCGAGCGCATGGTCTCGGCGATCGTCTGGCGCACGTACGGCCAGGCCGGGCTCGAGGAGATGGCCGCGAGTACCACGGTGCCGGTCGTCAACGCGCTGTCCGACGACTTCCACCCGTGCCAGCTCCTCGCCGACCTGCTCACCATCCGCGAGCACCGCGGCGCGTTGGCCGGGCAGACCATCGCGTTCGTCGGCGACGGCGCGAGCAACATGGCGCAGTCGTACCTGCTCGCCTGCGCGACCGCGGGCATGCACGTGCGCGTCGCGTCGCCGGTCGAGTTCTCGCCCGCACCGCAGGTCGTGACGGACGCGGAGCACCGCGCAGCCGAGACCGGCGGGTCCGTGCTCGTCGTGACCGACCCGGTCGCCGCGGTGGCCGGTGCCGACGTCGTCGTGACCGACACCTGGGTCTCGATGGGCAAGGAGGACGAGAAGCAGCAGCGGCTCGCCACCTTCGCCGGGTACCGCGTCGACGACGACCTGCTCGCGCACGCCGCGGACGACGCCGTGTTCATGCACTGCCTGCCCGCCGACCGCGGCTACGAGGTCACCGCCGAGGTCATCGACGGACCGCGCAGCATCATCTGGGACGAGGCGGAGAACCGCCTGCACGCCCAGAAGGCCCTGCTCGCCTGGCTCCTCGCCGCCAACGCCCCGACCGCCGCAGACGGGGCGACCGCCGCAGACGGGGCGGCCGCCGCACACCTGGCGACCCCCGGCAACTGACAACCACCACCACACAGGAGAGAACCCATGGCAGACCGCGTCGTACTCGCGTACTCAGGAGGGCTCGACACCTCCGTCGGGATCGGTTGGCTCAAGGACGCCACCGGCAAGGAGGTCGTGGCGCTGGCCGTCGACGTCGGCCAGGGCGGCGAGGACATGGACGCCATCCGGCAGCGCGCGCTCGACTGCGGCGCGGTCGAGTCGGTCGTCATCGACGCGAAGGACGAGTTCGCGGACGACTACCTCGTCCCGGCCCTCAAGGCCAACGCGCTCTACCAGAAGCGCTACCCGCTCGTCTCGGCGCTGAGTCGGCCGCTCATCGCGAAGCACCTCGCCACCACGGCGAAGCAGCTCGGCGCGGACAGCGTCGCGCACGGCTGCACCGGCAAGGGCAACGACCAGGTGCGCTTCGAGGCCGCCGTGGCCGCGATCGCCCCCGACCTGACGAGCGTCGCCCCGGTCCGTGACCTCGCGCTGACCCGTGACAAGGCGATCGTCTACGCGCAGGAGCACGACCTGCCGATCCTGCAGAGCAAGAAGTCGCCGTACTCGATCGACCAGAACGTCTGGGGTCGCGCGGTGGAGACCGGGTTCCTCGAGGACCCGTGGAACGCCCCGATCGAGGACCTGTACGCGTACACGCAGGACCCCGCCGTCGACCGTGAGGCCGACGAGGTCACGATCACGTTCGAGCAGGGTGTGCCGGTCGCGATCGACGGTCAGCGCTTCAGCGTCCTGCGCGTCGTGCAGGAACTCAACGCCCTCGCCGGCAAGCACGGCGTCGGCCGCATCGACGTCGTCGAGGACCGCCTGGTCGGCATCAAGTCGCGCGAGGTCTACGAGGCCCCGGCCGCGATGGCGCTCATCGCCGCGCACGAGGAGCTCGAGAGCCTGACCCTCGAGCGCGACGTCAACCGCTACAAGCGCGGTGTCGAGTCGGAGTGGGCCGACCTGGTCTACGACGGCCTGTGGTTCGGTGGGCTGAAGCGCAGCCTCGACGCCTTCATCGACTCGACCCAGGAGTACGTGTCCGGCGACATCCGCATGCAGCTCCACGGCGGTCGTGCCACGGTGACCGGTCGTCGCTCCGAGCAGAGCCTCTACGACTTCGACCTCGCCACGTACGACACCGGTGACACGTTCGACCAGTCGCTCTCCAAGGGCTTCATCGAACTGTGGTCGCTGCCGAGCAAGATCTCCGCCCGCCGCGACCTGGCGAACTGACCGACCGAGGGCGGCGGGACCGGTCGGTCCCGCCGTCCTCGCCGGACGGGAGGCGCGGCACGCGCCCGTCCCGTCGGCGCGGTCCGGCAGGCGTGCCGCCCGGACCGCGCCGACCCCGGACCGCACCGGTCCCCTACCCCCCGACCGACCCGACCCGAGACGACGCAGGACCCTCATGACGGACGCCCCCCGAGCCTCCCGGCCGGACGACAGCAGCAGCAAGACCGACGCGACGAACACGGGCGCCCTGTGGGGTGGCCGGTTCGCCGACGGTCCGAGCGCGGAACTCGCCGCCCTGTCGAAGTCGACGCACTTCGACTGGCAGCTGGCGCCCTACGACATCGCCGGCTCCCGCGCGCACGCCCGGGCGCTGCAGGTGGCGGGGTACCTGACGGCCGACGAACTCCAGCGGATGACCGCCGGCCTCGACCGGCTCGAGGACGCGCACGCCGACGGCTCCCTGCAGCCGGACGAGTCCGACGAGGACGTGCACGGCGCGCTCGAGCGCCTGCTCATCGCCGACGTCGGCCCGGAGCTGGGCGGGAAGCTCCGCGCCGGCCGCAGCCGCAACGACCAGATCGCGACCCTCGGCCGGATGCACATGCTCGACCACGGCCGTCGGATCGGCCGGATGGTCATCGACCTCGTCGACGCGATCAGCCAGCAGGCGTCCGAACACGAGGGCGCGATCATGCCCGGCCGGACGCACCTGCAGCACGCGCAGCCGGTCCTCCTCGCCCACCACCTGCTCGCGCACGCATGGCCGCTCGTGCGGGACCTCGAGCGGCTCCGCGACTGGGCGGGCCGCGCGAGCGTCAGCCCCTACGGCGCCGGCGCGCTGGCGGGCAGCTCGCTCGGACTCGACCCGGCCGCCATCGCGCAGGAGCTCGGCTTCGACCGACCCGCCGACAACTCGATCGACGCGACCGCCGCGCGCGACGTCGTCGCCGAGTTCGCCTTCGTCCTCGCCCAGATCGGCATCGACGTCTCCCGCCTGGCGGAGGAGGTCATCCTCTGGAACACGAAGGAGTTCGGCTTCGTCCGGCTCCACGACGGCTTCTCGACCGGGTCGAGCATCATGCCGCAGAAGAAGAACCCGGACATCGCCGAGCTCGCACGCGGCAAGTCCGGTCGGCTGATCGGCAACCTGACCGGCCTCCTCGCCACCCTCAAGGGCCTGCCGCTCGCCTACAACCGCGACCTGCAGGAGGACAAGGAGCCCGTCTTCGACTCCGTCGCGACGCTCGAGGTCCTGCTCCCCGCGTTCACCGGCATGATCGCGACCCTGTCCTTCGACACCGCCCGGATGGCGGAGCTCGCCCCGCAGGGGTTCTCCCTGGCGACCGACGTCGCGGAGTGGCTCGTCCGACAGGGTGTCCCGTTCCGTGACGCGCACGAGGTCTCGGGCGCGCTCGTCCGGTACTGCGAGGAGCGCGGCATCGACCTCGACGACCCGACGGACGCGGAGTACGCCGCCGTCTCGGAGCACCTGACCCCGGAGGTCCGCACGGTCCTCACGATCGAGGGCAGCGTCGCGTCCCGTCGGGGGATCGGTGGCACGGCCCCGGAGCGCGTCGCCGAACAGCTCGCCGCCCTGACCCGGTCCGTCCGGGAGATCGCGGCCGGGACGCCCTTCACCCGGTGACCCGTGTCCACTGACGGGACCGCCGCGGAAGCACTGCTCGCGCTCCTGCGTGAGCCGGCACCGGTGTGCGCGCCCGCGCTCCTCGGTGCGACGCTCACGGGCAAGGGCGTGGCGCTCCGGATCACCGAGGTCGAGGCGTACTCCGGCGAGGTCGACCCGGGCTCGCACGGGCACCGCGGCGTGACGCCGCGCAACCGGCACCTCTTCGGTCCGCCCGGGACGCTGTACGCCTACCGGTCGTACGGCATCCACACGTGCGTGAACGTCGTGAGTGGCCCCGTCGGCCAGTCGTCCGGGTCCCTGCTCCGCGGGGCTGCGGTGGTGGCAGGAACCGACGTCGCCCGCGATCGTCGCGGGCCCATGGTGGCCGACGTCGCCCTCGCGCGCGGGCCGGGGAACCTCGGCGTCGCGCTCGGCGCGGTCCTCGGCGCGGACGACGGCACCTCAGTCCTCGACGGTTCCGGTCCGTACACACTCCGGTTGGACCCCGGCCTGGAGGCGCGGCTCACCTCCGCCCCGGTGGCGCGGGTCGTCGACGAACTCCTGTCCGGCGGCCTGGTCGCCCGCGGTCCGCGGACCGGCGTGGGTGGCGTCGCCGGGGGAGCAGCGTTCCCGTGGCGGTACTGGCTGGCGGGAGACCCGACCGTCTCGGCGTACCGCCGGCACAAGGGTGCGATCGGCTGAGGCGGTACCGAGCGCGCCGGTACGATGACGGGGTGTCCAGTGATACCGATCCCGACGTCCTGACGCGCCAGCAGAACGACCCCACCTTCGCCTCGGTGTGGGACGAACTGCGCTGGCGTGGTCTGGTGCACGTCTCCACCGACGAGACCGCGCTGCAAGAGGCCCTCGACGCCGGACCGGTGACCTACTACTGCGGGTTCGACCCGACCGCCCCGTCGCTGCACTGCGGGAACCTGCTCCAGCTGCTGACCATGCGTCGACTGCAGCTGGCTGGGCACAAGCCACTCGCGCTCGTCGGCGGATCGACCGGTCTCATCGGGGACCCGCGCCCCACGGCCGAGCGCACGCTCAACACCCGCGAGACCGTCGAGGAGTGGGTGGGACGGCTGCAGGGCCAGGTGTCCCGGTTCCTCAGCGCCGACGGTGACAACGGCGTCCGGCTGGTGAACAACCTGGACTGGACCGCGCCGCTGTCCGCGATCGACTTCCTGCGTGACATCGGCAAGTACTTCCGCGTCAACTCGATGCTCAAGAAGGACGCCGTCGCCGCCCGGCTGAACTCGGACGCCGGCATCAGCTACACCGAGTTCAGCTACCAGATCCTGCAGGGCCTGGACTTCCGCGAGCTCTACCGCCAGTACGGGTGCACGCTGCAGACCGGTGGCTCCGATCAGTGGGGCAACCTCACCTCGGGCACGGAACTCATCCGTCGGACCGAGGGCGTGTCCGCGCACGCGCTGGGGACGCCGCTCATCACGAACTCCGACGGCACGAAGTTCGGCAAGAGCGAGGGCAACGCGATCTGGCTCGACCCGGAGATGACGTCGCCGTACGCGTTCTACCAGTTCTGGCTCAACACGGCGGACGCCGACGTGGTCGCGCGCCTGCGCGAGTTCACGTTCCTGTCGCGCGCCGAGGTGGAGCGCCTCGAGCAGGCCGTCGCCGACGAGCCGTTCCGCCGGGAGGCCCAGCGCACCCTGGCCTTCGAGGTCACCGCACTGGTCCACGGGGAGGCCGCGACACAGGCCGCGATCGACGCGTCGGCAGCGCTGTTCGGGAACGGCGACCTGACCGCGCTCGACGCCGACACCCTGCGCGCCGCGATCGCCGAACTGCCCGGGACGGTGTCGCTGGGCGGGGATGCCGATGTCGCGCGAGCCCTCGTGGAGACCGGACTCGTCAAGTCCCTCGGTGAAGCACGGCGTGCGATCGACCAGGGTGGCGTGTACGTCAACAACGAGCGTGCCGAGGACGCGGCCGCGACGCTGGCGTCCCTCGCCATGCCGGGTGGCGTGCTCGTCCTCCGTCGCGGGAAGAAGACGCTGGCCGGCGTCACGCTCGGCTGACGCAGCCGGTCCCGACCAGTCCCGACGCCCGGTCCCGAGAGGGGCCGGGCGTTCGGCGTCTCGGGGAGCGGCACCGGTGTTGCATGGTGCGACACGCCCGGGATGTGGGGTGGGTTGGTGGTGGGTGTGGGGGCTGCGTAAAGTAATCCCTCGTCACCCCAAAGGTGCGGCGGAGCGGCTGGAGCGGAAGCCCAGAGCACGTCGGCCCTCAAGCGGGACCATCCTCCACTGGAGTTCAGATCTGGCCTTGTGCTGGGTCGCTTCGACGCTTAGGATGACTACTCCACCGGTTCTCTCCTTCGGGATGAGCCACTGGATCTGACTGCACGGTTGTGTTGGCGGGTTCGACGACATCGGTGGGATCGAGAGCGACAGCCTCTCTGGCGAAGCATCCTGGTGGTGTGGAGTGGGGAGTGCGTCTGGTCCTTGAGAACTCAACAGCGTGCACATTGTCAATGCCAATTTTATTGACCTCGTGCCTGGTCGGTTTTTTCCGGTCGGGTCATGAAGCAATTCCTTTTGGATTGAA
>NZ_QKTO01000001.1 GCF_003234855.1 Curtobacterium sp. MCBD17_032 | reverse complement strand
ACGGGGGCGTCTCGCGGTCGACGGGTCCGCCTACGCGCTCCGCCAGTCGTCCGACGTGATGTGGCTCCCGCCGTGCGGGCCCATCTGGAGCATGCCGCCGTCGACGGGCAGCGAGACGCCGGTGATGTACGACGACGCGGGCGAGGCCAGGAACGCCACGGCGGCCGCGATCTCCCACGCGTTGCCCGGTCGGCCGAGCGGCACTCCGGGACGGGAGATCGTGTGCGGGTCCTCGTCCTCGGCGCCGGTCATCCGGGTCGCTATTTCCCCTGGTGCGACTGCGTTCGCGGTGATCCCGTGCTCCGCCAGCTCGATCGCGATCGTCTTGAGCAGTCCGCCGAGCCCGTGCTTCGCAGCGTCGTACGCACTCGAGCCGTAGCGCGGCTGGTGCTCGTGCACGCTCGTGATGCCGATGACCCGGCCGCCGGTGCCCTGCGCGACCATGCGCCGAGCGGCCGCCTGGATCGTGACGAAGGCCCCGTCGAGGTCGGTCGCGACGGTGTGGCGCCACTGGTCGAGTGTCAGGTCGAGGAACGGTGCGTTGTCGCCCGTACCCGCGTCGGCGACGATGACGTCGACCCCGCCCAGCTGGGACACGAGGCCGTCGATGACCGCGGCCGCCCCGTCGAGGTCGGTCACGTCGAGGTGCGCCACGTACGCCTGCCGACCGGCTGCCCGGACCTCGGCGGCGGTCTCCTCGGCCCGGTCGGGCTCCGACAGGTAGGTGATCCCGATGTCCATGCCGGCAGCCGCCAGCGCGACGGCCGTGGCCTTGCCGATGCCCGACTCCGAGCCGGTGACGATGGCCCTCGTGGGCCGGAACAGGGTTGTGGAGGATGTGTCGCTCATGTCTGCGGAACGTACGCCGGACCTCCGGGACGCCTGTCCGGAACCGCGGAGACCGTCCAGACGGACTCCTGACCAGGGGTTCCGGTGAGCCCGTTCAGAAGTGTCACGGGTATGTAACGAAACACCCAGGTGTGTCTTTCCGTCACACGGGCGAAACACATCGACCCTAGTTTTCTCTCCAATCCCACGCGGAGACGCCGCGCTCGACCCGATGCGGTAGGGCCTCCGCGCAGAGAAAGGGTTCCACGGATGATCAGAACCACCCGCGCCACCACGGCGCTGGCACTGGCGGGAGCGGCAGCGGTGCTCCTCGTCGGCTGCTCCACCTCGAGCAACGCCGGTGACGGCGCCTCCGAATCGGCCAAGGCCGGCGGCGCGAAGAAGGACCCGGCGGCGAGCTGCGAGGCACCCTCGTCGCCCAGCACCGACCCGCTGAAGATCGGCACAATCCTGCCGCTGACCGGTTCGCTCGCCTACCTCAACCCGCCGGCCGAGTCCGGTGTGGGCCTCGCCGTCGAGGACATCAACGCCGCGGGCGGTGTGCTGGACGAGGACGTCACGATCGACCCCGCCACCGACTCCGGTGACAGCAACGACATGACCGTGTCGAGCTCCGCCGCGACGAAGCTCGTCGACGCGAAGGTCCCGGTCGTCATCGGCGCCGAGTCGTCCTCCGTCACGCTCAACGTGATCGACCAGCTCACGAGCAACTGCATGGTGCAGATCTCGCCGGCGAACACGGCGACCGACCTGTCCGGCTACTCGTCGCACTACTACCGCACGGCGCCGCCGGACTCCGTCCAGGGGTCCGCGCTGGGACAGCTCGTCACCGGTGACGGCAACGCCAAGGTCGCGTTCCTCGTCTTCAACGACACGTACGGCACCGGCCTCCGCAACTCGGTCCAGGAAGCGGTCGAGTCCGCCGGCGGCCAGGTCGTCTACGGCGCCAAGGGCAAGGGCCAGGAGTTCCCGCCGGGCCAGACCACGTTCTCGTCCGAGGTGACCGCGGCGCTCGCCACGGAGCCCGACGCGATCGTCGTCCTGGCCTTCGACGAGACGAAGTCGATCATCCCCGAGCTCGTCTCGCAGGGGAACAAGGCGAAGATCTACATGTCCGACGGCAACACCGCGGACTACTCGAAGGACTTCGACAAGGGCACCCTCGAGGGCGCCCAGGGCACCATCCCCGGCGCCAGCCCGAAGGACGACCTGAAGAAGCGCCTCGTCGACTTCTACAAGAAGTCCTCGAACAAGGACCTCGCTGACTTCTCGTACGCGGCCGAGTCCTACGACGCCACGACCCTCGCCGCCCTGGCCGCGGTGAAGGGCAAGGGCACCGACTCCGGCACGATCCAGGCCAACATGGCTGCGGTCTCCGGCGCCGACGGTGGCACCGAGTGCTCGACGTTCAAGGAGTGCAAGGACCTCCTGGACGGCGGCGAGGACATCCACTACACCGGCCCGTCCGGCATCGGTCCGTTCGACGACAAGAACGACCCGTCGAGCGCCTACATCGGCATCTACAAGTTCGACGGCGACAACAAGCCCGTGTACCAGAGCGCCATCCAGGGCTCGGTCTCGAAGTAACACCCCGCACGAGCGACGGCCCCCGGGAGCAGCTGCTCCCGGGGGCCGTTCGCGTGGGCAGACGCCGGTGTCAGCGGGCGACGCCGCGGACCGACCGAGACGCCGCCGATGATGGCGGCGTCTCGACGTCGGAGCGGCGTCCCGCACAGACGGACGTGTCTCGCGCGCGGGGTGCCGATGGACCACGGCGTCCCGAGCGGACGGGTGCGTCTCGCTCGCACCCGGCGGGCACCGGCCGGGAGGCCCGCCCCGCCCCGCCGGCTCAGGCCGGCTCGGTCACGGCCTCGCGTCGCGCACCCCGCCGCGCAGCGGTGGACGAGTCGACCGTGAGCAGCACGAGCGCGGCCCACACGATGCCGAAGCCGACCCAGCGCGAGGCCGACATCGGCTCGTGCTGCACGAGCACCCCAACGAGCAGCTGCATCACGGGAGCGAGGTACTGCGTCAGCCCGAGCGTCGACAGGCTCACCCGACGAGCCGAGGACGCGAAGAGCAGGAGCGGCACCGCGGTCGCCGGCCCGGTCAGCACCGTGACGAGGGCGTGCAGCCAGCCCTCGCTCGTGAACGTCACCCCGCCACCGATCCCCGTGACGCCGAGCACGACGAGCGTCCCCACCGCCAGCGGGAGCAGCCACACGGTCTCGATCGTGAGACCGCTCAGCGCGTCGACCGTGCCACCGACCCGCTTCTTCACGAGGCCGTACATCCCGAACGAGAACGCGAGCGCCAGGGAGATCCACGGCATCCGCCCGTAGCCGACCGCGATGACGACGACGGCCAGGACGCTGATGCCGACGGCGGTCCACTGCAGGGGTCGCAGGCGTTCGCGGAGGACCAGCACGCCGAGGGCGATGGTGACGAGCGGGTTGATGAAGTAGCCGAGGGCGGCCTCGACGGTGTGTCCCGTGGTCGTCGCGAGCACGTACACGGTCCAGTTGACCAGGATGAGCCCGGCGGCGACCCCCATCACGCCCATCACCCGGGGCTGCACGAGCAGGGACCGGGTACGGAGCCAGGACCGGGTTGCCAGGATCGCCACGGCGCAGAACACCAGGCCGAAGACGATGCGCCACGACACGATCTCGAACGCACCCGCCGGGGCCATGGCCGCGAAGAGCAGGGGCATGAGTCCCCAGAGCCCGTACGCGACGAGGGCCTGCACCACGCCGACGGATGCCTCGCTGCGCGCCGGACGCGCGGGACTCGGTTCACTCACGGAACCATCCTAGGAAGGCGGACCGACGGGCGCGCCCGGCTCCGGGCCTCCCGGCGGTCTGCGGTGTTCCCGGGACGACGAACGCCCCGTCGGCCAGGCCGACGGGGCGTTCGTGGAGCAGATGTCAGTTCTCGATGACCGCGAGGACGTCGCGGGCGGAGAGGACGAGCAGGTCCTCACCCGAGTACTTGACCTCGGTGCCGCCGTACTTCGAGTAGATGACCTTGTCGCCGACGGCGACGTCGAGCGGCACGCGGTTGCCGTTGTCGTCGATGCGACCCGGACCCACGGCGACGACCTCGCCCTCCTGGGGCTTCTCCTTCGCGGTGTCCGGGATGACCAGACCGGACGCGGTGGTCTGCTCCGCCTCCACCTGGCGGATGACGATGCGATCTTCGAGCGGCTTGATGCTGACGGCCACGGTGACCTCTTCTTTCTCGGTACGTGTTCGGTACTGACGAAAACCGGGTTGGCACTTCCCTGGGGAGAGTGCCAACCCCAACTGTAGGACGTCACTGGCACTCGGTCAATCCGAGTGCCAGCGCGTCCGGCTCTGCCCGCACCTGGGAGGATCGGGGCATGGACGCCGCCGAACTCACCCAGCTGCTGACCCCGGCGGGGATGGACCTGCTCGACCGTACGCCCTCGGTCTCGGACGGCGGCGAGATCGTCCGGGTGGTGTCCCGTCTCCGGGCCGAGGGTCACGACCCGGCACTCGTCGCAGCGGTCCTCACCCAGGCGAAACTCCGGCAGAAGGCGCGGGGCAAGTTCGGCGACTTCGCGGCGCGGATGCTCTTCACCGAGGCCGGACTGGAGCAGGCGACGCGGCTGCAGGTGGCCGCGCAGCACGCCGGCCGGTTCGCCGCCGCCGGGCTGCACCGGGTCGCGGACCTCGGCTGCGGGATCGGCGGGGACGCGCTCGCGATGGCTGCGCTCGACCTCGACGTCACCGCGGTCGACCGGGACGAGGTGACGGCTGCCGTCGCGACGCACAACCTCGCGCCGTGGCCGAACGCACGCGTCGAGCTCGGGGACGCCGCCACGTTCGACGTCGGCTCCGTCGACGGGGTCTGGATGGACCCGGCCCGGCGGACGAGCGGGCACTCGGACACCCGACGGCTGGCCGACCCGGACGACTGGTCGCCCTCGCTCGACACCGTGTTCGCCGCCGCGACGACGACCCCGACGGGCGTGAAGCTCGGCCCGGGCATCGACCGCGACCTGATCCCGGACACCGCCGAGGCGCAGTGGACGTCCGTCGACCGCGAGGTCGTCGAGCTCGCCCTGTGGTTCGGTCCGCTCGCCCGTCCCGGAGTCCGACGTGCAGCGACCGTCATCGGTCCGCACGGCATCGCCGAACTCACGGGCGCCGCCGACGCCGAGGACGTCGAGGTCGGGCCCCTCGGTGCGTACCTCTACGAACCCGACGGCGCCGTCATCCGTGCCCGGCTCATCGGGGACCTGGCGCGGTCGATCGACGGCCGGATGCTCTCCGAGGGCATCGCCTACGTGACGAGCGACCAGGCGGTCGCGACGCCGTTCGCCCAGGGGTTCCGCGTGCTGGACACGATGCCGCTCGACGTCAAGCGGCTGGCGGCCCGCCTCGCGGCGGACGACGTCGGCACCGTCGAGATCAAGAAGCGCGGCGTCGACGTGGACCCGGCCGCGTTCCGCAAGCGCCTGCGACTGCGCGGGCGGAATCGCGTCACACTCGTGCTCACCAGACTGGAGGGCCGCCACACCGCGGTCCTGTGCGAGCGCCTCACCGACGTGGCCGGCTGACCACCCGTCGGACACCGGAACGACGACGGGGCGCCGCCCGAGGTGGCGGTGCCCCGTCGTCGTGCGGTGCCGGTCAGGCGATCAACGCGGTCGTGCTGCTGGTGTCGTAGCCGTCGTACCCGTCGTACCCTCCGTAGTCCGGGTTCTCGGAGGCGAAGACCGCGAGCAGGATGAACGCGACGATGCCGAGGACGGCGAGCGCGGTGAGGATCCACCCGCCGATGATGCCGGCGAGGGCGAGGCCCCGACCCTGCTCACCGGTCTGCTTGATCCGGCCGAGGGCGATGTGCCCCATGATCGCGCCGGCGGGGCTGGTCAGGACGGTGAGCGGTCCGAAGAGGAGTCCGCCGAAGGCGAAGACGATCGACAGGATGGCGAGCACGCTCGTCTTCCGCGGCTGCCCGTAGGGGTTCTGGCTCGAGGCCGCGTACGGGTTGTGACCGGCAGTGGTGCGGTGCTGGCTGCCGTACTGCTGCTGCCCGTACTGCTGCTGCTGGCCGTACTGCTGGCCGTACTGCTGCTGGTCTGAGGTCTTCTGACTGCCGTACGGGTTCTGCGAACCGTACGGGCCCGCCTGCTGCGAACCGTACTGGCCCGGCGCCCCGTACGGGCTCTGCGACGAGTACTGCCCCGCCTGGCCGGCGCCGTACTGACCAGCCTGGCCGGCGCCGTACTGACCAGCCTGCGAGGCGGAGGGACCCTGCGAGCCGTAGGCAGCATGCGACCCGGGCTGCCCGGGCGTCGTGTACGGGTTCTGCTGCCCGCGGTCCGTCTGCCCGGGATCCGACGGCCCGGAGAACGCCGCACGTCCGCTCGGGTCGCCCGCGGGGTCCGTGACGCCCTGCGCTGCCGACCCCTGGCCGGACGTCGCGAACGGGTCGTGCGCAGGGGCGTCGTGCCCGCGCTCCGGCTGGCTCGACTCCTGACCCGACGCCTGGTCCGGCGTCTCGTCCGGCTTCGATCGGTCGTTCTGATCGGACACGTGTCACCCCTCCCGGTGGCCGGTCGACCACCGGCACCGATCCTCCCACACGGCTCCCCGCGTCGTTCAGGAGCGCGAGCGACCCGGGTCGGTACCCGTCAGACCTGGACGGTCGTGACCGGCAGGGTGGAGTCCGCAGCGATGCCGAGGTCGCTCGGAGCGTGCCCCTCGGCCACGAGCCGGGCACCGACGGCGGCGATCATGGCGCCGTTGTCGGTGCAGAGGTCGAAGGGCGGGATCCGCAGCGCCACCCCGGCGGCCGCGCAGCGCTCCTCCGCCACCTGCCGCAGGCGCGCGTTCGCGACGACCCCGCCGCCGAGCAGCAGCCGGTCCACGCCGGTGTCCCGGCAGGCGGCGAGCGCCTTCGTCAGCAGGACGTCGACGACGGCCTCGCGGAAGCTCGCGGCGACGTCGGCGACGGGGACCTCCCGGCCCTCGTCACGGCAGCGCTCGACCCAGCGGGCGACGGCGGTCTTCAAGCCGGAGAACGAGAAGTCGTAGCGGTGCGCCGCCATGTCCTTCGGCAGCGTCAGGCCCCGGGGGAACCGGGTGGCCGTCGGGTCGCCGTCGGCTGCCGCACGGTCGATCTGGGGTCCGCCGGGGTACGGCAGCCCGAGGAGCCGCGCGACCTTGTCGAACGCCTCGCCCGCGGCGTCGTCGATGGTCTCGCCGAGCAGCTCGACGTCCCCGACGAGGTCCCGCACGAGCAGCAGCGACGTGTGCCCGCCGGAGACGAGCAACGCCACCGTCGGGAGTTCGATCTCGGAGCCGTCCGTGCGCAGGACGTCCGCACCGACGTGCCCGACCAGGTGGTTCACGCCGTACAGCGGCTTGCCGGTCGCGACCGCGAGCGCCTTCGCCGCACCGACCCCGACCATGAGCGCGCCGGCGAGCCCGGGCCCGGCGGTGACGGCCACGGCGTCGAGTTCGTCGAGGGTCACCCCGGCCTGCTCGAGTGCCTGGTGCAGGGTCGGGGTCATCGCCTCGAGGTGCGCCCGCGCGGCGACCTCGGGCACGACGCCGCCGTAGCGGGCGTGCTCGTCCATGCTCGACGCGATCACGTTCGCGAGCAGGGTGGTCCCCCGCACGATGCCGACACCGGTCTCGTCGCACGAGGTCTCGATGCCGAGCACCAGTGGTTCAGCCGCGGTCATCGAGCGCCTCCTGTCCGATCGGGCCGACGCCGGTCGTGGTCGGGAGCGCCGGCAGTTCCGCGCGCATCACCCAGGCGTCGACCCCGTCCGGCTGGTAGTACCGCGGCCGGACGGCGATCTGCTCGAACCCGAACGCCGAGTACATCGCCTGCGCCACGGGGTTGTCCGCGCGGACCTCGAGGAACACCTCGTGCACCCCGCGGCGACGCGCCTCGTCGAGGAGCTCCGTGAACAGCACCCGGCCGAGCCCCTTGCCCCGCTGGTCCGCCGCGACCGCGATGGTCTGCACGTCCGCGACCGGGTTGCCCGGCAGCGAGGACAGTCCCGCGTACCCGACCACCGTCGGTGCGGTGCCCTCGGAGGTCGTCTCGATGACGACGTAGTGGCCGTGCGGCGAGTGCAGCTCACCGGACATCTGCGACGCCGACCAGGCATCGGTCGGGAACGAGGCGTGCTCGAGCCACATGACGTCGTCGAGGTCCTGCGGGTGCGCGCGACGGAGCCGCAGCCCCTCCGGCAGCACGGCGGTCACCGGGCCACCCGCTTCGGCGCTCCCGGCATGGTGACGTCGGGTTCGCGCAGGTAGACCGGGGTGTCGGCGGCCAGGGGCGCGCCGGAGGCGAGCCGGTCCGCGGCGAGCGCCCCGAGCCTCCCGGCCGGTATGGTCGCGGCCGTCACGCGTCGCCACGCGACCGCCTCCGGACGGGAGGCCCGCAGCACGTCGTCCAGGTCCGCCGGCTTCGCGAGTCCCGGGCCCGCGACGCGCGCGCCGTCGGCGTCGTAGGCGCTCCAGGCGACCTCGCGACGGCGGGCGTCGGTGAGGACGACGAGCGGCCCGGGGTCCCCCGCGGCGACCGCGTCGTGGCTGACGACGGGGAGGAACGGGACAGCCCGCGCGGCGGCGAAGGTCCTGGCGGCGGCGATGCCGACACGGAGGCCGGTGAAGGGGCCTGGACCCATGCCGGCGACGACGCCCGTGACCGCCGACGGAGCGACCCCGGCCGCGCGCAGGACCTCGTCGAGGAACGGGCCGATCACCTCGGCGTGCCGGCGGGTGTCGTCGGTCGCGCGCTCGGCGAGGACCTGCCGGGTCGTCGGGTCGACGACGGCGACGGAGGTCCCGGCGGAGGTGTCGATCGCGAGCAGCACCCGTCCATCGTAGGCGCGGTGCCGTGCCGGACCGTTCGTGCCGAGCGACGGTCCCGCGGCGCGACGGCCACGAGTGCTGTCGCTCAGCGCGGAGGGTCCGGGACGGGCCCGGTCACAACCGCGGGTCCACGGCCTCCGACTCGAGCGCCAGCACGCCGAACACGGGCTGGTGCACCCGCCACAGCGGTTCCCGCTCGACGAAGCGCGCGAGCGACTCGAGGCCGAGGGCGTACTCCCGCAGCGCCATCGACCGCTTGTGGCCGAGGTCCCGGTCCTTGAGGCGCGCCAGGTTCGCCGGCTGCGTGTACTCCGGCCCGTAGATGATCCGGAGGTACTCGCGGCCGCGGACCTTCACGCCCGGCTGCACGAGTCCCTTCGGCCCACGGGTGAGGTTCGACTCGGGCTTCACGACGGCGCCCTCGCCCCCGGCGTCGGTGAGCTCCTGCCACCAGTCGACGCCGGCTGCGCGGGACGCGTCGTCGTGCACCTCGACGAGCAGCGACCGCGTGGCACGGACGGCCTCGGGAGCGGCGTCGGCCAGCCGCCCGGCGATGTCCATGTGCCACCCGTGCGGCCGCTCGGCGAAGGTCCGTCCCTCGGCCGCGAGGACCTGGAACGGCGCGAACCGCACGTCGTCGATCCCGGCCGCGGGTGCGGCGTAGCGCCGGTAGGACGCGGTGTACGCGGCGGCGGCGATCGCACGCTGTTCCGTCCGCGCGAGCAGGTCCGAGACGTCCACACCGGCGTCCCGGGACGCGGTGAGCGCCGTGAGGGTCGCGGGGAACGCCCCGGCTGCGGCGGCACCGACCTCGGCGTACCAGTCCCGGATCATGCCCTCGGCCTTCACCGCCCAGGGCAGCACCTCGCCGTCGAGCAGCACCCAGTCGGACCCCAGCTCGGCCCAGAGCCCGGCTGCCTCGACCGCGGCGTCGAGTCGGGTCAGGAACGTCGCGGTGTCGGCCTCGTCGAAGAAGGAGCGACCGGTGCGGGTGGTCACGACACCGCGCCAGCCCGCCGGGGCGTCGAAGCGCGCAGGGTCCCGGGTGAGGAGCACGGTGGCTCGGGAGCCCATGTGCTTCTCCTCCATCCGGACGGTGTCCACGCCCTGGCCGCGGTAGTACGCGAACGCCTCGTCCGGGTGCTCGAGGTGGTCCGGGAGCGCCGAGGTCGCGACCGGGCTCATCGTCGGCGGGAGGTACGGCAGCCACCGCGGGTCGACCGCGAAGCGGCTCATGACCTCGAGCGCTCCGGCGGCGTTCTCGGCGCGGATGCCGACCCGGCCGTGGTGCCGGGTCTCCACGACCTGCTTGCCGGTGACGTCCTCGATCGGGAGCAGCCCGGGGACGCGACGGGGCGAGGCGGGGGTGACGGCGGGCCTCCCGGCCGGACTGGAGGCTCGTCCCGCGTCCGGTACGTCGACTCCCGTCGCCGACGTGCGCAGCGGCTCGAGCGGCTTGGCCGGCTCGTAGTGGACGCGCTCGGCGGCCACCTGGACGACCTCGCGCTCGGGGTAGCGGAGCGCGGAGAGCTTCCCGCCGAACACGCACCCGGTGTCGAGACACATGGTGTTGTTGACCCACTCGGCGTCGACCGTCGGGGTGTGCCCGTACAGGACCGTCGCGGACCCGCGGTAGTCGTCCGCCCACGGCAGGCGCACCGGCAGCCCGTACTCGTCGCTCTCTCCGGTCGTGTCGCCGTACAGCGCGAAGGAGCGGACGCGGCCGGAGGCCCGGCCCTGGTACTGCTCCTTGAGGCCCGCGTGTGCCACGACCAGCTGACCGTCGTCGAGCACGAGGTGCCCCACGAGGGCTCGACAGAACTCGCGGACCTCGATGCGGAAGTCCTCCGGCTCCTCGGCGAGCTGCGCGAGCGTCTCGGCGAGGCCGTGACCGGTCTGCACCTTCCGGCCGTCGAGCGCGCGGACGAGCTTGTCCTCGTGGTTGCCCGGCACAGCGAGGGCGTGGCCGTTCCGCACCATGCCCATCACGAGCCGGAGGACGCCCGGGGTGTCCGGGCCGCGGTCGACGAGGTCGCCGAGGAACACCGCTCGGCGGCCGTCGGGGTGGACGGCGTCGACGGGCCGCCCGGCGTCGTCACGCACGAGCGACCAGCCGAGGCGTCCGAGCAGCGACTCGAGCTCGGACCGGCAGCCGTGCACGTCGCCGATGACGTCGAAGGGGCCGTGCTCGTCCCGCCGGTCGTTGAGCAGCGGCTCGCGGACGATCGTCGCGGCGGCGATCTCGTCCTCCCCGTGCAGGACGTGGACGCGGCGGAAGCCCTCCTTGCCGAGGCCCTTCAGCCCGCGGCGGAGCTGTCCCTGCTGCCGTCGGATGACGTCGGCGCCGAAGTCCCGGCCGGGGCGGGCCGCGTTGCGGGCGACGCACACGGCCTCGGGGACGTCGAGGACGATCGCCACCGGCAGGACGTCGTGCTCCCGGGCGAGCTTGACGAAGTCGCGCCGCGCCTCGGGCTGCACGTTCGTGGCGTCGACGACGGTGAGCAGGCCGGCGCGGAGGCGTGTCGCGGCGATGTGCTTCAGCGCGTCGAAGGCGGGCCCGGTGGCGGCCTGGTCGTTCTCGTCGTTCGAGACGAGCCCGCGGAAGACGTCGCTCGACAGGGTCTCGAACCGTCCGAAGTGCTGCGCGGCGAACGTGGACTTGCCCGAGCCGCTCGTGCCGACGAGCAGCACGAGGGACATGGTGGGGATCGGCAGGGCGGTCATGCGTCGGTGCCTCCGGTCGGGGTGGTGTGGGTCGCCGTCGTGCTGGTCGGCGTCGCGCGGCGGAACAGGGCGAGCTGTGTGGGCGGGCCCACCTCGGGGTCGTCGTCGCCGACGGGCCGGAACTCGACCGTGTAGCCGTGGCGGTCCCCGACGGCCTGCGCCCACGCCCGGAACTCGTCGCGGGTCCATTCGAACCGGTGGTCGGGGTGCCGGAACCGCCCGGCCGCCAGGTGCTCGTAGCGGACGTTGTGCTCCGCGTTCGGGGTCGTGACGACGACCGCGCCGGGCCGTGCGGCCTGGAACACCGAGGCCTCGAGGGCCGGCAGCCGCTCGGGGTCGACGTGCTCGACGACCTCCATGAGCACGACCGCGTCGAGCCCGGCGATCCGGTCGTCGGAGTACGTCACCGAGGACTGCAGCAACCGCACGCGGGCGCGCTGCTCGTCGCTGACGTCGTCGAGGCGCAGTCGACGCTCGGCGCGGGCGAGCTCCCGGGGCGACACGTCGGTGCCGATGACCGTCGTGAAGGACCGGTCGGCGAACAGGTGCCGGAGCAGGGCACCCTCGCCGCACCCGACGTCGGCGACCGTGTGCGCCCGCACGTCGGCGAGCGCCGTGAGCACCGCCTGGGCGCGGCGGCGGTACAGCGGCGTCTCGCCGACCGCGTCGTCGGCGGGCGGTGCTGTGCGGACCGGCGCCGTGCCTCCCGACCGGTCATCCGCGTGCCCGCCGTCCGGGACGCCGGCGTCGAGGCCCGCGTCGACGCCGAGGAGGCGCGTGGTCGCGTCGTCGACGAGTCCTCGCTGGTGCGCCAGCGAGCGGGTCGTGATGAGCTCGCAGAGCGGGTGGGCCGCGAGCCAGCCCTCGCCACGGCGGAGGAGCATGCCGACCTCGTCGTCCCCGACCCAGTAGTGCTTCGCGTCGTCGAGGACCGGCAGCAGGACGGTGAGCTGCCGGAGCGCGTCGGCGAGCCGGACGTGTCCGCGGAGGCGGAGCCCGACCGTGGCGGCGTCGCCCCACTCGGGTCGGGTGTCGTCGAGCTGGCGTCGGGTCTCCTCGACGGTCCAGCCGAGCGGGGCGAACAACCGCGTCGCGAGTCCCACCCCGTGCTCGTCGCGCTCGCTCGGCACACTGGTGAGGGCGAGCTCGAGGTCCATCGGCGCCGCCGCCCGCTCCGGTCGCGAGGCGCTCCGGGCGCCCATCGCGCTCCGGAACACCTGCCCGATCGCCGTCGCCAGCATCGACGTCGACGCGTAGGGCCGGTCGTTCACGTACCGCGAGAGCGCCTGCGCGTCGGCGCCGTACCGCTTGCTCTTCGCGAGGGCGATCGCGTCGACCTCGACCAGCAGGGCCGCGGTGCACTCGTCCGGGGTGTCCGCGGGGTAGAACACGTGCGCCGTCCCGACGCTGAGGTCGAACGCCTGTGCGCGCCCGGGGTGCTTGTGGAGCAGGTGCGACAGGTCCGGCGCGGCCTCGCCACGGGTGGTGATGGTCACGAGCATGCGCGGCCTCCGATCGTCGTCGTCCGGCGTCCCGCCGTCCGGCTGGGTCGAGGCCGGAGAGCGAGCCTAGTACGACGACGTGGCGGACCGGGAGCACAGGCGGCACCAGCAGACTGGGACGCCGACCGACCAGCCACGTCCGGCACCGGTCGACCCGGACAGGAGGCCCGTGATGGTCGTGTACGACAGCCGACCGTTCCGACGTGTCCGCCAGGTCGTCGTCGACCTCCTGGTCCTCGTCGGCCTGGTCCTGGCCGTGGTGGTCGGCAGGGCGGTCGCCGGCTCGATCGAACGACTCGCGTCCATCGGCACCCGGGTGCAGGACGAGGGCTCGGCGTTCCAGCGGCAGCTGTCGGCGACCGCACGGGCCCTCGCCGACATCCCCCTCGCCGGTGACGCCGTGAGCGCACCCCTGCGGAAGGCGAGCGAGCACGCCGGCGCCGTCGCGGCCGCGGGAGCGCAGCAGCACGACACCGCCGTGCACCTGGCGCACCTCGTCGGCGGCGGCCTCACCGTCGTGTTCGTCGTGGTCCTGCTCCTCGTCTGGACGCGCACCCGTGGTCGGTTCGTGCGGACCGCGACGACCACCCGTCGGGTCGACCAGGGTCCGGACGGGACGGAGGTCCTGGCGCTCCGGGCGCTCGTCGCCCGCGACGCCGTGGCCGCGCTCGGACCCGGCGTCGTGGACCGGTGGCGGGAGCGGGACCCGGCGACGATCGCGGCCCTCGCCGACCTCGAGCGGCGCAGCTGCGGACTGCGGAGCCGTCCCGGTCGGCTCTGACCCGACGGTGTCTTGCCGGCCGCAGTGCCCGGCGGTACCGTCACCGCATCGACGAAGGAGTCCCGATGCCCGCTCGGTTCGTGTACTGGATGAACGTGTCGCTCGACCTGCTCATCGAGCGGGACCGCGGCGACCACAGCGGCCTCGACGGCCCGGACTGGCTCCGCATCGACGGTCCCCTGCACCGCGAGTTCAACGAGCGGGCCCGCGCGATGACGATGTTCGTCGAGGGCCGTGTCGTCCGCGACATGATGGACCCGTTCTGGCCGGACGCCCGCGACGACGACTCCTTGCCGGACTGGTTCCGCGAGTTCGGGCACATCTGGACCGACATCCCGAAGGTCCTGGTGTCGCGGACCCGGACGACGGCCGACCACCACACCCGGGTCATCGGCGGCGACGACGCGATCGCGCAGCTCGCGGCCCTGCGGCAGGAGTCCGAGGGGGACATCGCGGTCGGGGGTGCGACCCTCGCGACGCAGCTGCTCGCCGCGGGGCTCGTCGACGAGCTGCTGCTGTACACGCACCCGGCGGTCCTCGGCACCGGCCGACCGCTCTTCGACGAGCCGGTGCCGGAGCCCCTGCTGCTCGACCTCCTCGAACAGCGCGCGTTCGACAACGGGGTCACCCTGCACCGGTACGCGGTCCGGGGAGCGACGGCGTGACGACGACGGCCGTGCTGCACGCAGCGGCGTCATGTGTGTCCGACACCGTGCCGTGCGACGACGGTGGCGGCGGCGGGTTCGAGGTGATCGGACTGTTCGTCACCGCGGTCGTCGTCGTGTCGGCCCTGGTGCTGCTCGGTGTCGTGCTGCTCGGCCGCCAGCGCCGCTGACGCGCCCAGCACCTCCACGACCGGCCGCCCGGCCCCGTCGGACGAGGGTCGAGGGCGCTCGCGGCAGGTTCGGGTCTCCGCGACGAGCGCCCTCGCGCTACGACGCCGTCGGGTACGACGCGTGGTCACGACGAGGTCAGCCCGGGAACAGGGATCGGGCATCCGCGGCCAGGGTCCGCGGTGTAGCGCGGGTGACGCTACGCCGTCTGCGCTCGATACCCAAGCGTTTCGAGCGAGTTGGCCGAACTCCGCGTGTCGGACGGGAGGCCCGGACCACCGCGCCGACGTCGGTGACGTCGGGCGGGCCTCCCGTCCGACCCGGCGTCCGGAGTCCCGTCCGCCTGGCGTGCGGCGTCCCGTCCCCCGGACGGCGCGTCCCGGAGACGCGGACGGACCGTCTCGGGACGCGGACGGACCATCTCGGGACGCGGCGTCAGAGGGTGACGCCCTGCCAGCGCGGACCGGTGCCGGAGACGACGACGCGGCGCGGCTCGTCCGGCACGTCGTCCGGGTCGACGGCGTCGCCGGTCACGGCGGCACCACCGGTCGCGCGCACGATCTCGACGTCGAGGACGCTGTCGCTGACCCCGTCGACCATGCCGCGGCCCCACTCCACGACGACGATGGAACCGTCCCAGTCGAGGTCCAGGTCGTCGAGCTCGACCGGGTCCGACAGGCGGTACGCGTCGACGTGCACGAGGTCCGGCCCGGCCGTGGTCGGGTGCGTGCGGGCGAGCACGAAGGTCGGGCTCGACACCTGCCCCCGCGCCCCGAGCGCGGCACCGAGGCCGCGGGTCATGGTGGTCTTGCCGGCGCCGAGCGGCCCGGTCAGGACGACGAGGTCACCGGCGCGTAGGACCGCGGCGAGCCGGGCACCCAGGGCGCCCATCTGCTCGGTCGTGTCCACCGTGGTGTCGAGCAGGACGGTCACGCCCGCTCCCCGCGCAGGTATGCGCCGACGCGGCCCGCACCGGAGTGCCCCTCGTGGACACGCTGGACACGGCCGCCGATCCGACAGACGACCTCCTCGCCGATCGTGCCGATCGCGCTCGCCCACTCCAGGACGGTCATCTCGCCGTCCTCACCGGTGCCGAACAGCGTCACCGGGTCGCCGACGCGGACGTCGTCGTCGCCGACGTCGACGAGGAACTGGTCCATCGCGACCCGACCGGCGATCGGGTACCGCGTGCCGTTGACCGCCACCTCGACGCGCCCCTGTGCCGCCCGCGCCACGCCGTCCGCGTAGCCGACCGGGACGAGCGCCAGGGTGGTCTCGGCGTCGGTGCGGTACGTGTAGTCGTAGGAGACGCCCGTGCCGGCGGGCACACGCTTCGTCTTCGCGACCGAACTCGTCACCGTCATCACCGGTGTCAGACCGAGGTCGGCGGCGGAGACCCCGTCCGCGCCCGGGATGCCGAACAGGTTCGCCCCCATCCGGACCATGTCCTTCCGGAACTCCTTGCGCTCGAGCCCGGCCAACGAGGCGGCGACGTGCTCGCACCGGATGTCGAGACCGAGGTCCTCGGCCTGCTCCACCATCGCGTCGAAGTGCGCCACGGCCGCGGCGTCGTCCTCGTCGGACGACTCGGCCAGGTGTGTGTACGCCGCCACGACCTCGATGCGACCGTCGCGTTGGGCGTCGCGAGCGGCCTCCACCAGGGCCGGCCACTCCCCGACGGTCGCGCCGTCCCGGTGCAACCCGCTGTCGACCCCGAGGTGCACCCGGGCCGGCCGGTGGTCGACCGCGTCCACGACACGCTGCAGCTCCGCGACGTTCGAGACGCCGAGGTCGACGGCGGAGTCGATCGCGTCCCGGAAGTCCAGGTCGGGGTCGTGCTGCCACGTGAACAGCCGCACGTCCTCGCCGACACCGATCGACCGGAGGCGCAGGGCCGCCGGGACCGTCAGCACCCCGATCCACCGGATGCCGGCGTCGACCGCGGTCAGGGCGATGGCCTCGAGCCCGTGGCCGTACGCGTCGGCCTTCATGACGGCCATCAGCTCGACGGGGTCCATCCACGACCGGACCAGGTCGAGGTTGGCGCGGTAGGCGTCGAGGTCGATGACCGCGCGGCGGAGTGGTGCGCTCACGTCGTCCTCCGTTCCACGCTGCGGCCGACCCTGGCGACCACCTCGTAGTTGATCGTGCCGATCGCGTCGGCCCACTCCTCCACTGCCGGGTCGCCGTTCGCCGGGTCGCCCCAGACCACGACCTCGTCCCCGACGGCGACGTCGGCATCCCCGATGTCGATGTGCATCGCGTTCATCGCGACCCGGCCGACGACGGGGAACCGACGGTCGCCGATGCGGACCGAGACGACGCCTCCGGCACCACGGTCGAAGCCGTCCGCGTAGCCGAGGCCGATCACGGCGAGCCGGGTGTCCCGCTCGGCACGCCAGGTGTACCCGTACGAGACGCCGTCGCCCGCGGGCACGGCCACGATCCGGAGCACCGCGGCGGTCACCCGCATGGCGGGACGGAGCCCGAGCTCGGCCGACGTGCGGTCCGGGAACGGGCTCAGGCCGTAGAGGGCGAGCCCGACCCGCACCAGGTCGCGTCGGGTCTCCGGGAGCGCCAGGCTGCCGGCGCTCGCGGCGAGGTGCACGACGTCCGGCCGGATGCCGACCGCCGCCAGGCCGTCCAGGGCCCGCTGCAGCGCGGCGTCCTGGTCGAGGTCGTCGACGCGCGACGCGTTCGACAGGTGGGACATGACGCCCTCGATCCGGGTGCGGTCCCCACCACGGGCCAGCGCCGCCGCGGTCGCGAAGAGCTCGGGCCACTCCGACTCGACCGCGCCGTTGCGGCTCAGGCCGGTGTCGACGACGAGGTGCACGGCAGGGACGTCGGCGTCGGCCGCGGTCGAGAGCTGCTCGACGCTCGACACCGCCGGGGTGATCCCGAACCGTGCCGCGCGGCGGAAGTCCTCGTCCGGGGCGTGCAGCCACGCGAGGATGCGGACCCCCTCGTCGATCCCGGCCTGCCGGAGCGCCACCGCCTCGTCGAGGTCGGCGACACCGAGCCAGTCCGCTCCCGCGTCGACCAGGGCCCGGGCGACCTGCACGGCACCGTGGCCGTACCCGTCCGCCTTGACCACGCCGATGACGCCCGCCGGAGCGACCTGTTCCGCGACCGTCGCGTAGTTGGCGATGACAGCCTCCCGGTCGACGGTCACCCCCGTGAACGCGCTCACGCGGCCGCTCCTTCCGTTGCGGGCCGGTCCCGGCCCTCGATGACGACGAACGCCGTCGCGATCCCGCCGTCGTGGGACAGCGAGAGGTGCACGTGCGAGACGCCCCGGTCGTCCGCGACCCGCTGCGCCCCCTCGTGCAGGGTGAGCGACGGGTTCCGCTGGTCGTCCGCGACGACCTCGAGCTCGCGCCAACTCAGCCCGGCACTCGACCCGAAGGCCTTGACGAGCGCCTCCTTCGCCGCGAACCGGGCGGCGAGCGACGCGATCGGCCGCGGTTCGCCGTCGCGCAGCTGCTCGGCGTCGGTGAACAGCCGCGTCCGCATGGCGGGCGTCCGCGCGAGCACCCGCTCGAACCGTTCCAGGTCGACCACGTCGACCCCGATGCCGATGATCACGTCCGACTACTCGACGGTGACCGACTTCGCCAGGTTGCGCGGCTGGTCGACGTCGAGCCCCTTGGCGGCGGCGAGCTCCATGCCGAACATGTGCAGCGGCGCGACCGCCAGCAGCGGCTCGAACAGGGGCGTCGCGAGCGGGATGCGCAGCACCTCGTCGGCGAAGGGCAGCACGGCGGCGTCGCCCTCCTCCGCGATGGCGATCACCCGGGCGCCGCGGGCGCGGATCTCCTGGATGTTCGAGACGACCTTCGGGTGCAGCGAGCGGGCGTCGCGCGGGGACGGGACGATGACGAAGACGATCTGCCCGGGCTCGATGAGCGCGATCGGACCGTGCTTGAGCTCACCGGCGGCGAAGCCCTCGGCGTGGATGTACGCGAGCTCCTTGAGCTTGAGGGCGCCCTCGAGGGCGATCGGGTACCCGACGTGCCGGCCGAGGAACAGCACGCTCCGGGTGTCCGCCATCCACTTCGCCAGCTCGGCGACACCGGAGGCGTCCTCGATGGTCTGCTGGAGCTTCTCCGGCAGACCCTCCAGCTCGGCGACCTGGGTGGCGATCTGCTCGGCGGTCAGCGTGCCGCGCAGCGTGGCGAGGTGCAGGCCGAGCAGGTACAGCGCGACGCCCTGCGCCAGGAACGCCTTCGTCGACGCGACCGCGACCTCGGGACCGGCGTGCGTGTAGATCACGGCGTCGGACTCGCGCGGGATGGTGGCACCCTGGGTGTTGCAGATCGAGAGCACCTGGGCGCCCTGCTCGCGGGCGTACTTGACGGCCATGAGCGTGTCCATCGTCTCGCCGGACTGGCTGATGGAGACGACCAGGGTGCGGTCGTCGAGCACCGGGTCGCGGTAGCGGAACTCGTGCGCGAGCTCGACCTCGACCGGGACGCGTGCCCACTGCTCGATCGCGTACTTGCCGAGCATGCCGGCGTAGGCCGCGGTCCCGCAGGCGATGACGATGACGCGGTCCACCTGCTGCAGCCGCTCGGCGATCGGGTCGAGGTCGGTCAGCGTGATCGCGCCCTCGTGCACGCGGCCGAGGATCGTGTTGCGCACCGCCTCGGGCTCCTCGCTGATCTCCTTCGCCATGAACGAGGACCAGCCGCCCTTGTCGGCGGCGGAGGCGTCCCAGTTCACCTCGAACTCGCTCGGCTCGGCCGGGGTGCCGTCGAAGTGGATGACGTCGACGCCGTCGGGACGGATCGTGGCGATCTCGTCCTGACCGATCGACAGGGCGCGCTGCGTGTAGGCGACGAACGCGGCCACGTCCGAGCCCATGAAGTTCTCGCCGTCGCCGAGCCCGACCACGAGCGGCGAGTTGCGGCGGGCTCCGACGACGACGCCGGGCTGGTCGGCGTGCACGACGAGGAGCGTGAACGCACCCTCGAGCCGGGCCACCGTGCGGCGCATCGCCTCGGTCAGGTCGTGCGTCTCGCGGAACTCGCGCGCGACGAGGTGCGCCGCGACCTCGGAGTCGGTCTCGCTCGCGAAGGTGACTCCCTCGGCGAGCAGCTCGTCCTTGAGCGGGGCGAAGTTCTCGATGATGCCGTTGTGGATGAGGGCGAGCTTGCCGCCGTCGGCCAGGTGCGGGTGCGCGTTGCCGTCGGTCGGGCCACCGTGGGTCGCCCAGCGGGTGTGGCCGATGCCGGTGCCGCCGTCGGCGATCGGGTTCGCCTCGAGCTCGTCGACGAGCTTCTGGAGCTTGCCGGCCTTCTTCGCCGAGGTCATGTCACCGGCCGGGTCGATCACGGCGATGCCCGCCGAGTCGTACCCGCGGTACTCGAGACGGCGGAGGCCCCCGAGGAGGACGTCCGTGCTGCTGTTGCTGCCGACGTAGCCGACGATTCCACACATGGTCCCGATCCTACGGGCAGTGCTGCGGGCCTCGCTGATCACCGCTCCGCTACATGTCGTCGACGACATACGGAGGATTCGGTCGTACACGCGCCCGTCCAGCACGCTGCTGTGATGCACACCGACCAGAACCCCTACGCGCCCGGGTCCGGGGTGCGACCGCCCCTGCTGGCCGGGCGTGACGAGGAGCTCGGCGCGTTCGACGACCTGGTGAGCCGCACCGCCGCCGGGCGACCGGGTCGGGGCGTCGTGCTCACCGGTCTCCGTGGGGTCGGCAAGACGGTGCTCCTCGACCGGATGCGCGACCGGGCGAGCGATGCCGGCTGGCTGGTCGTCGAGCTCGAGGGCCGGAGCCGCCCCTCTGGACGGGCGTGCGTCCGCCGCCAGCTCGCGCACGGGCTCGCGCTGGCAGCACGCCGTCTGCGCGGTCGTGGGATGACGAGCCAGGCGGCGACGGCGCTCGCCGCGGTGCGCTCGTTCGGCGTCGCCTTCGGCTGGGTGTCCGTCGACCTCGGTGTCGAGCCCGCTGTGGGACGAGCGGACACCGGCGTCGCCGAGATCGACCTGCAGGAGACCGTCGAGGACCTCGCTCCGGCACTCACCGAGCGGGGCACCGCCCTGCTCGTCGTGGTCGACGAGGTGCAGGACGTCGACCTCGACCTGCTCGGTGCGCTCCTGACCGTCCAGCACCGGGCCGTGCAGCGCGGCTGGCCGTTCTTCGTCACGGCCGCGGGCCTGCCGAACAGCCCGGCGGTCCTCTGCGATGCCCGGTCGTACGCCGGACGGATGTTCGCGTTCCGGCAGGTCGGTCCGCTGTCGCGGACCAGCGCGGAGTCGGCGCTCCGCGACCCCGCTCGGGCGGCGGGCGTGCTGTGGGACGACGACGCTGCCCGGGTCGTGCTCGACGCCGCCGACGGCTACCCGATCCACCTGCAGACGTTCGCCGCATGCGCATGGGCGACCGCCGTCGACGGCGGCACGATCACCCGGGCCGACGCCGAGGCCGGCGTCGAGCGCGGTCAGGCAGAGCTCGACGCCGGGTTCTTCCCGGGGTGGTGGGACCGCGCGTCGGAGCTGGAGCAGCAGTACCTCCGCCGTGTCGCCCGTGCGTCCGGCACCGCGGCCGCCGTCGCCACGGTGGACGCAGCACCGGCGTCGGCGAGCGGCTGGGCGTCGGTCCGGCGGTCGCTGTGCGAGAAGGGGCTGCTGTTCATGCCCGGCCCGGACCGGGTGGCGCTCACCGTGCCGCGACTCGATGCGTTCGTCGACGGCCAGGCGACCCCCGACGAGGGCGGCTAGCGTGCGCGACATGGGACGCTTCGACGACATCGCCATCACCACCCTGCAGGGCGAGCAGACCACCTTCGGCTCGTACGCCGACAAGGCCGTGCTCGTGGTGAACGTGGCGTCACGCTGCGGCCTCGCTCCGCAGTACGAGCAGCTCGAGGAACTCCAGCGGACGTACGGGCCGCGGGGCTTCACCGTCCTCGGTTTCCCGAGCAACCAGTTCCTCCAGGAACTCGGCTCGTCGGAGGCCATCGAGGAGTACTGCTCCGCCACGTGGGGTGTGACGTTCCCGATGTCCGAGAAGGTCAAGGTGAACGGCGGCGGCGCGCACCCGCTCTACAAGGAGCTGAAGGAGACGCCGGACGCCTCCGGCAAGGCCGGTCGGGTCGCGTGGAACTTCGAGAAGTTCCTCGTGGCGCCCGACGGCACGGTCACGCGCTTCCGCCCGACGACGAAGCCGGACGCTCCCGAGGTCGTCGCCGCGATCGAGGCGGCCCTCCCCGCCTGACCGGTGCCGGGCCTCCCGGCTGAGTACGCTCGACCCCATGCCGATCCCGGAGACGACCGTCGCGCACCCCACCCCCTTCGTGGAGATCCCGCGTGACGAGTGGTCGCAGCTCGCGCCGAAGGAGCACCTCTCCCTCACCGAGACCGAGATCGTGCAGCTGCGCGGCCTGGGTGACCGCCTCGACATCACCGAGGTGCAGGACGTCTACCTGCCGCTCTCCCGGCTCCTGACGCTGTACGCGGCCGGCGCGCGGGACCTGCACGCCGAGACGAGCCGCTTCCTCGGTGAGCGTGCGGGCCGGACGCCGTTCGTCATCGGCGTCGCCGGATCGGTGGCGGTCGGCAAGAGCACCGTCGCCCGACTGCTCCGCGAGCTGACGAAGCGGTGGCCGGACACACCGCGCGTCGAACTCGTGACGACCGACGGCTTCCTCCACCCGAACGCGGAACTCGAGCGCCGCGGGATCATGGACCGCAAGGGCTTCCCCGAGTCCTACGACCGTCGGTCACTCCTGCGGTTCGTCAGCAACGTGAAGAGCGGTGCCGCCGAGGTCCGGGCGCCGTACTACTCGCACCTGGTCTACGACATCGTGCCCGACGCGGAGATCGTCGTGCGGCAGCCGGACATCCTCATCGTGGAGGGCCTGAACGTGCTCGCTCCGCCCGTCCACGGACGCCTGGCCTTGTCCGACCTGTTCGACTTCACGATCTACGTCGACGCGAAGACGAAGGACATCGAGTCCTGGTACGTCGACCGGTTCCTGGCGTTGCAGGAGCAGGCGTTCGCGAGCCCGGACTCGTTCTTCCACCGCTTCGCCGACCTGTCCCGCGAGGACGCCGTCCGCACCGCGACGGAGGTCTGGCGGGCGATCAACGAACCCAACCTGCTCGAGAACGTGTTGCCCACCCGCTCCCGTGCGACCCTCGTGCTCAAGAAGGCGGCCGACCACAAGGTGACGAGCGTCCTGCTCCGCAAGATCTGACCGGCATCGGCGACCGAGGCGCTCTGCGGCCGCACGGCGTGCGCTGGCGGGGCACAACAGGAACCCGTCCGAACCACGGATACCCCTGGTTCGGACGGGTTCCTGTTGTGCGGGACCGGACGGCACCGCCGGGCCGCGGGGCCGCGGGGCCGCGGGGCCGCCGCGGGGCGCGCGCCGGGAGCGGCTAGGCGGCCTCGAGCGTCAGCCGCGCACGCACGACGTCGGCGAGCTCCTCGGCGACGCGCTGCGCGTCCTCCTGGCTCGCGGCCTCGACCATCACGCGGACGACCGGCTCCGTGCCCGAGGGACGCAGCAGCACCCGGCCGGAGTCACCGAGGGCGTCGGCGGCGGCAGCGACCGCGTCCTGCACGCCCTGGTCGTCGAGCCCGTGGCGGTCGACGCCCTTCACGTTGAGGAGCACCTGCGGGAACACCGTCATGCACGCCGCCAGCTCGCCGAGCGTCTTGCCCGTCCGTGCCATCTCGGCGACGAGGTGGAGGCCCGTCAGCACCCCGTCACCGGTCGTCGCGTAGTCGTTGAAGATGATGTGGCCAGACTGCTCGCCGCCGAGCGAGAACCCGCCCTCGGTCATCTTCTCGAGGACGTAGCGGTCGCCGACACCGGTCTCGAGGACCGTGATGCCCGCGTCCGCCATGGCGCGCTTGAGCCCGAGGTTCGACATGACCGTCGCGACGAGGGTGTCGTCGACCAGTCGCCCGCGTTCCTTGAGCGACAGCGCGAGGATCGCCATGATCTGGTCGCCGTCCACCGCGTTGCCGTCGGCGTCCACGGCGAGGCAGCGGTCGGCGTCGCCGTCGTGGGCGATGCCGACGTCGGCACCGGCCTCGAGGACGGCACGCGCGAGGTTGTCGATGTGGGTCGACCCGACACCGTCGTTGATGTTGATGCCGTTCGGGTCGGCTCCGATGAGCGTGACCTTCGCGCCCGCGTTGACGAACACCTCGGGCGAGACCCCGGAGGCCGCTCCGTTGGCGCAGTCGAGCACGACGTGGATCCCGTCGAGTCGGTGCGGCAGCGTGCCGAGCAGGTGGACCACGTAGCGGTCCTCGGCGTCGGCGAAGCGCGTGATGCGCCCGACCTCGGCTCCGGTGGGGGTCGGCGCGGACTGGTCGTGCATGGCCGCTTCGATGCGGTCCTCGACCTCGTCCGGCAGCTTGCGACCACCAGCGGCGAAGAACTTGATCCCGTTGTCCGGGGCGGGGTTGTGCGACGCGGAGATCATCACGCCGAAGTCGGCGTCGATGTCCGCGACGAGGTAGGCCGCTGCCGGGGTGGGGATGACCCCGGCGTCGAGGACGTCGACGCCGGCGGAGGCGAGCCCGGCCGCCACCGCGGCACCCAGGAACTCGCCGGAGACGCGCGGGTCCCGCGCGAGCACGGCCCGCGGGCGCGTGCGACCGGACGCTCGTCGAGCGTCGGCATGGTGTCCGTGCGTGAGCACGGCCGCGCTCGCCTGGGCAAGACCCAGTGCGAGCGCGGCCGTCAACTCGCCGTTGGCGAGGCCACGAACGCCGTCGGTACCGAACAGACGCGGCATGCGATCTCCCGCCGTCAGGCGATCAGCGCTTCGAGAACTGCGACGCCTTGCGGGCCTTCTTGAGACCGGCCTTCTTGCGCTCGATGACGCGGGCGTCACGGGTGAGGAAGCCGGCCTTCTTGAGGGTCGCGCGGTTGTTCTCGCGGTCGATCTCGTTCAGGGTGCGGGCGATGGCGAGACGGAGCGCGCCGGCCTGACCCGAAGGGCCGCCACCCGTGATGCGGGCGGTGACGTCGTACGCGCCGAGGAGCTCGAGCACCTTGAACGGGTCGTTGATGAGCTGCTGGTGCAGCTTGTTCGGGAAGTAGTCCTCGAGCGTGCGGCCGTTCACCGAGAAGGTGCCGGAACCGGGGACCAGGCGGACGCGCGCGATGGCCTCCTTGCGGCGACCGACGGCACCGCCCGAGACGTTGAGGATCTGACGGGGAGCCGCCTCCGACGCGACGGGCGCGCTCTCGGTGGTGAAGGTCTCCGGGGTCTGGTCGATGGAGTCAGCGATCTGAGCCATGAGTGTTTTCTCGTTCCTGGAAGTCGTCGTGGCCGCTGTTACTGCGAGACCTGGTCGAAGGTGTACGGCTTGGGCTGCTGCGCCGCGTGGGGGTGCTCAGCGCCTGCGTAGACCTTGAGCTTCTTGAGCTGCTCGCGACCGAGGGTGTTCTTCGGCAGCATGCCGCGGATCGCCTTCTCGACGGCGCGGGTCGGGTGCTTCTCGAGCATCTCCGGGTAGGTGGTGGCCGTGAGGCCGCCCGGGTAGCCGGAGTGGCGGTAGTAGACCTTCTTGGCGAGCTTCGACCCGGTCAGGGCGACCTTGTCGGCGTTCACGATGATGACGTAGTCACCCATGTCCATGTGCTGGGCGAAGGTGGCCTTGTGCTTGCCGCGGAGGAGGGCGGCGACGTGCGAAGCGAGGCGGCCGAGCACGACGTCGGTCGCGTCGATGACGATCCAGTCGTGCTGGACGTCTGCCGGCTTCGGGGAGAACGTACGAGTCACAGGAGTGCTGCTTTCGTGTCGAGGTGAGGAGTCCGTGAATCCCGCTCCGGTGGGCGTTCCCGCGGGCAGACGCCCGGAGAACGACCCGGTGGAGGGCCCATCTGACTGTCTGGCGCAACAAAGCGCGCAGACCAAGGTGAGAGCCTAGCGGACGCCGGAGCGGTCGGTCAACCGCGCGCGGGACCGCCGTACCACGGACGGGAGGCGCGACCCGGGTGGGACCCGGACCGCGCCTCCCGTCGGTGGTCGCGCTCAGCGCGGCGTCACTCGGTGCCGCCACCCGTCGCCCGGCTGCGACGGAGGGCGAGGAGCCCGCCACCGGCGGCCAGGAGGGCGAGCGCCGCCGCGAGGCCGCCCCCGATCTCCGCGCCGGTGAAGGCCAGGCCGCCACCGGCGCTCGGCGTCCCGTCCGGACCACCGGCCCCGGGGGTCGATCCCGCACCGCCGGCGACCGGCGGCGTCGTCGGGTTCCCCGCGCCCGGGGACGGCGTCGGCGCGGGCTCCGGGGCCGGGTCGCCGGGCACCTCGGCCGCGGTCACGTCGAAGCCGACGAGGATCGGGTCGTGGTCGCTGGCGCGGTACACGTCGTCGCGGTACAGGTCCGACACGTTCACGTTGTACCGGCTGTACTCCAGGCCCACCGACTCGGTCGAGTTGATGTTCCAGATGTCCACGCCGGTCACGGTCTCGAGCGCCGCGGGCGAGGCCAGCACGTGGTCGAGGGACCCGCTCAGGCCGCTGAACACGTAGGAGTACTCGTCCTCGTCCTGCGCCGGGGCGAGGTCGGTGTACCCGGCGTCGCGGAGCACCACCATCGGGTCCTCCTCGCTGTACGCGTTGAAGTCGCCGATCAGGAAGGTCTTGTCGGTGCCGTACCGCTCCTGCATGGCCGTCGAGAAGGTCACCAGGGCACGCGCCTGGCGCACGCGGTCGGCGTTCGACGCACCCTGCCCGTCGCCCTGGTCGGCGTTCTCGCCGGTGCCGGAGCCCTTCGACTTGAAGTGGTTCGCGATCACGAGGAAGTCGTCCTCGGCGGTGCCACCGACCGGTCGGAAGGCGTCGGCGACGGGCTGACGGGCGTTCGTGAAGGCCGGGTCGAGCAGGATCGTCGACTCACCGGTGGGGGCGACGCGGTCCTTCTTGTAGATGAGCGCGAGGCGGATGACGTCCTCGCTGGCCGGCACGACGGAGGGCGACTCGGCGTAGGCCCAGGTGTCGGTCCCGGTCGCCGCGTTGAGGGCAGAGACGAGAGTCGCCACGGCGGCGTCGCGGTCCAGGCCGAACCGAGCCGAGTTCTCGATCTCCTCGAGCGAGACCACGTCCGCGTCGAGGGCGTTGATCGCCTTCACGATCTTCACCTGCTG
Organism: Curtobacterium sp. MCBD17_032; assembly: GCF_003234855.1. Lineage (GTDB taxonomy): Bacteria > Actinomycetota > Actinomycetes > Actinomycetales > Microbacteriaceae > Curtobacterium. Next base: position 596,702 of record NZ_QKTO01000001.1, on the reverse strand, counting down.
GCGGTCGAGGTCCTCCTGCTCGGCGGCTCCACGGGCGTCACAGCCCGAGTCGACCGTGATCGGGTCACCCGCGCGGTCCCGGTAGTACGTGCACCCGCTCACCTCGTCGCCGGTCGTCGGGAAGTAGTTCAGGACGTTGAAGCCGGCGAGAGTCAGGTCACCACCGACGGCCTCGGGCGTCGCGGTCCGGACGTCCGAGAACGTGGCGGGCAGGTCGGCCGCGGGGGTCGCACCGGTGATCGGCGTGGTCGGCTGGAGCTTCCAGACGTTGTTCCGGTAGTCGAGGACCACGGGGGCGGTGAACGTCGTCGCAGCACCGACCGTGACCGGGCCCGCGTTCGTCAACCACGGCACCGGCACCTCGCGGGCGGCCTGGCCCTGGTCGTCGCGCGGGAGGAAGTTCGTGCTCGCCCCGTCGTCGAGCGTGACCTTGCGCGCGGCGTTGTCGGCGGCGACCGCAGCGGCCTCGGCGCTGCCCGGACGGGCGACCTCGGTCGGCTGGAGGAGCCGGCCGGTCCCCGTCGCCAGGGCGATCTCGCCGTACTGGTTCGTCGTGTAGTTGTCGGCGACCGTGTACGTGCCCTGCGGGGCGAGGAGCATGCTCTCCAGGGACTCGCGCGCGGCGTCCGTGCGCGGGAAGACGACGGTGGCCGGCTGCGGTGCCGCGGCGGGGGTGGTGAGCACCCGGAGCCCGGTGGCCGGCACGGTGAGCTCGGTCAGTCCCTCGTACTCGGAGACCGCACCCGTGACCTCGACGTGGTCACCGATCGCGACCCGCCCGACGGTCGCCGCGGAGTACACGAAGAGCCCGTCGGACGCGCTCCGCGTGGCGGGGTCGGTCGCGCCTCCCGTCCCCGGCGTCTGGATCGTGTAGCCGGTGAAGCCACCGGTCGGGAACACGGCCGTGACGACGCCGCTCGTGACGACGGTCCGACCGACGAACGGCGAGGTGTCGGTCGTGCCCTGGACCTCGGGGATGGTCGCGGCGACCGCGGGGGCAGCGGGCGGCGTGGTACCGCCGTCGCCCGGGGTCGGGGTCGGCGTCGGCGTCGGCTGGCCGGCGGCGGTCTCGCCCTTCGCGTTCCGCGGCGTGATCGACCGGGAGAGCGTGAAGTCGGCGCTGTTGACGTCCGAGTCCGCGCCGCTCGTCGCACGCACCAGGGCGTCCGGCGTGGTGTTCGCCGCCGCCGGGTTCGTCGCGGCGGTCGTCTCGAACGTGTTGCTCGTGCCGTAGCCGAGCAGGTCCACCACGCCGGGTGTCCCCGTCGGCACTGCGCCGGCGGGCAGCGTGAGGGCGGTCGCCCGGTCGGACAGCACGAGCGTGCCCGCACTGCCGGACGCGTTGAGCGACGAGACGACGTCCGGCGGCGGCAGGGGCGCACCGGCCGTGCCGTTCGAACCGCCCTGCACGAGGAAGGTGCCGTTCGCCGGGACGGTCCCCGTCAGCGGCACGACGGTGCTCGCCGCGCCGGTGCTGGTCGCGGCCCGGTACTGCAGCGACCACCCGTCGACCGACACGGCGGCGTCGGTCGGGTTCGCGATCTCGACGAAGCGGTTCGTGAACGGCTGGTTCGTACTGCCGCCCTTGAGGTACGCCTCGGAGATGACGAGCCCGGTGCCCGCGGGGTTCGCGGTCGCGGCGGTGACGGTGACGAGCGGTGCGGCGACCAGGGTCGCGGCAGCCGTGGCGCACAGCAGGGTGCGTCCGACGGTTCGGGGCATGAGGACCTTCGGTTCGTGGTTCACAGGGATCCCGACGACCGTACGGTCCTGCACGGGCGCACAGGTTACGAGCAGGTGAACCTTCCCCCGGACGAGGGTCGACCCGTCGTTCCACCGTGGGGCCCTCGGCATCACCCCTCGATCGGCACCCACTCCGACCCCACCCGGTGCACCGCCGGGCCGTGTCCCGGCAGCACGATCGCCGGGTACGGCAACACGCGCGCGGACTCCACGGCGAGCGCCTGGTCGGCCGTGAAGAACGGCGTGATCATCCGCGGCCGCGGCGCCCACGAGGCCGGCTGGGTGTCGTGGTGCGTGACGACGGCGTCGCCCGTGACGACCGCGTCGGCGGCCGGCAGCAGGTACGCGGTGGACCCGGCGGTGTGTCCGGGCGCGGGCAGCGGCGTCATCGCGCGGCCGTCGAAGTCCCGCGCCGTGAACGCCCGGGCGGACGGGACGGTGGTCGGTCGGAGCGCGTCCGAGGCGATCGCCCGCCCGAGCCAGCGCAGCACCCGCGGGGCCGCGAGCCGTCCGCCGATCTCCGCCGGCGTCACCTGCTGACGCCCCGGTCCACGGACGTTCGCGACTTCGTCGGCGTGGGCGAGGACCTCGACGTGCGGATGACGCTCGAGGATCCCCGGCAGGCCGCCGACGTGGTCGACGTGCCCGTGTGTGACGTACACGCGGCGGAGCTCGTCGAGGTCGTGGCCGGCGAGCAGCACGCTGTCCAGGACGAGGTCGGTGTCCGCCGGGTACCCGGCGTCGATGAGGGCGACCCCGTCCTCCTCGGCGAGCACGACCCAGTTGGACACCGGCCCCTCGACGAACACCACGCCGGGTGCGACGGAGACGACGGAGCGCGGAGCACGAGGAGCCATGCCCCGACGGTAGCGCCCAGCGCGCCGGCTCGGCGCGGGTGCTCCCCGGTCAGTCGCCGGGCCGGTGTCCCGCCGCGTCGCGACGCGCACGCGTCTGCGCGGCACGGACCTCCAGGCCGTCGTCGTCGGGGTACCCGACCTCCGTCAGGGTGAGCCCTCGGGCGGGCGCGACCGTGAAGGCGCTCGTGCGCTCGGCGGCCACCCGGAGCTCGTCGAGTCGGTCCGGCGTCAGCCGGCCTTCGCCGACGGCGAGGCACCCGCCGACCATCGCGCGCACCATGGAGTGGCAGAAGGCGTCGGCCTGGAGGCTCGCCACCAGCACGCCGTCCGGCTCGCGGTCCCAGCGGAACGCCTGCAGGGTCCGGATGGTGGTCGCGCCCTCCCGCGGCTTGCAGAACGCCGCGAAGTCGTGCAGCCCGAGCAGGCGGAGCGCACCGCGCTCCATCGCGTCCCGGTCCAGACGCCCCGGGTACCAGGTCGTGTGCCCGCGGCGGAGCGGGTCGCGGGGGGCGTCGAGGTCGGCGACCCGGTACCGGTACCGCCGCCAGACCGGGGAGAACCGCGCGTCGAACCCCGGTGGTGCGACCGCGGCCCGCGAGACGACGACGTCCCCGTCCGGGCCGGCGAGCCCGTTCAGGCGGCGGACCAGCCCGGCGAAGGGGTCCCGGGTGGTGCCGTCGGCGGTCGGACGGCGGGGACGGGTGAGCGCGGCCCACTGCTCCCCGCTCAGGTCGAGGTGCGCGACCTGCCCGGTCGCGTGGACGCCGGCGTCGGTGCGGCCGGCGACCGTGAGCTGCGGCGGTGTCCCCCACCGGGTGAAGACGGTCGCGAGGGCGGCCTCGAGCGCGCCCTGCACGGTCCGGAGGCCGGGCTGTCGCGCCCACCCGGAGAACGCGGCTCCGTCGTAGGCGATGTCGAGCCGCAGCCGTACGCCGGCCTCGCCCTCGGTCCGGCCGTTCTCGCTCACACCTCCACGGTACCGACGTCAGCGCGACGACGGTGCTGTCGCGGACCGCGCTCCGTCGACCACAGTCGATACAGGAACGTGATCCGCGCTCGCGTCCGAGCCCGGTCCTGCGTCCCCATACTGAACACATGCACATGGAGACCGTCACGAGGGGGGTCGTGGCCGTCGCACTCCTGGCCGCGATGAGCGCCGGCATGACCGCCTGTGCGCCTGCGCCGAGCGCCGACCGGACGCCCGCCCCGACCGCCACGAGCCCCGCCCCCACGACCTCGGCAGACCCCTCGCCGGCCACGACCGACTTCGGCACGGAGCCCTCCGGCAGCGACCTCCCCGCGTGCGACGCCCTCCTGCCGGACGACCTCGTCCGCGCGCTCGTCCCCGACGCCGAGCCCATCGACGCGATCACCACGCTCGCCCACCCGGTCGCGACCTGGAACGCCACCACACTCGCGGGCGGGACGGACTGCTGGGCGTCGAACGGCACCTCGCCGCTGGACGACCGCGCCGCGCGCACGGTCGACGAGCCCGCCTACGAGGGCGTGCGGGTGGCCGTGCTCCCGGACGCGGCTGCCGCGTTCCGGACCGCAGAGACCGCCGCGACCTCGCCCGCCGAGAGCGCGACCGCGGTGGGCTGCGCCGCCAGTGACTCGGCGCGCGTGTACTGCAGCGGCGGCGTCCTCGCCGGGACCGCATGGGTCGACGTCGAGGTCGTCCGCCTACAGACCGCCTCTGCCGCCACCCCGGAGGCGATGCAGCCGGCGTACGAGTCGCTCCTCGAGCACGTCCGGCAGGCCGTCGCCGCGTCCCCGACGGCGTCGGAGAGCGGCGACGACCCCGATGACTGGTCCTTCACCACCTGCACCCCGGAGAAGGTCGCGGCCGTCACGGACCTCACCCTCCGGGACTCGGTGTCGCAGACCGACACGCCGCCGACCATCGACGAGTTCGCCCAGACCCGGGTCGGCGGGAGCACCTGCCGCTTCGTCTCCCCCGAGAACGACACGGAGGCGCTGTACGCCTCGTTGCCCGACGGTGGATGGATCGTCGAGCAGCGGCTCACCGCGGGCACCGTCGACCGCGACGGACGGGTCGACCTCCCGGGGCTCGGCGCCCGGGACGCCGCCTGGCGCACGTGCGACGACTTCGCCTGCACCATCGACGTCGTGCACGACCGGACCTGGACGCAGTACCACCTGACGACCCGGGCGGCGCCGGACACCGCGGCCGCCATCGAGCGCTGGGCTGCGTCGTCGTTCGCCTCGTGACCTGCCGGCGTCAGCCCCGCTGACCGCCGTCGCGGTCGTCGTCGTGTCCGCGGCGGCGGACGAGTCGGCCACGGAGCCCCCGCGGCTCGGAGGGGCCGGTCTCGGTGTCGGCGTCCCGGGTCGCCCGCCGTTCGGACTCGACGATGCCCCGGAGTGCCACCAGCGCCGTCGCGGTCACGGCGACGTCCGACGGGTTCTCGCGCGAGGCGTCGAGCGCCTCCTCGAGTTCCGCGATCGCCCGGTCGCCCTCGTCCGGCGGGTGGTCGCCACGCACCATCGCCGCGACCTGTCGGACGGCGTGCACGAGCGGCGCCGTGAAGGCCTCGTCCGGGCGCCCCAGGTTCGCCGACACCGGACCGGACCGGGCCACCAGCTCGGTGAGGTCCGTCGTGTACCAGGCGACGCGCTCGAGCGCGCGGAAGCGGGCACCGTCGCGCTGCAGTCGAGCACGTGACCCGCGGAGGGCACCGCGCGGGTTGATGCGTCGGCTCTCCTGGGCGATCGACACCCGGCTCCGCACGTCCGCGATGGCACGGTCGAGGCGGTCCTGCGCCTGGTCCCACGCGCGCTCGTCGCGCTCGCCCTGTTCGAGCACGTCCGCGAGGCCGTCCAGGTGCGCGGCGAGGACGGTGTTCACCTGGTCGATGCGGCGCTCCGCGTCCCAGAAGTGCAGGGGCGGGAAGACGAGGAAGTTCACGAGCAGCCCGACCACCACGCCGACGGCCATCTGCACGAGGTAGCCGAGCGAGTACCCCTCGGCATGTGCACCGCCGACGAGCAGGACGAAGAGCGCTGCCGTCGACACCCACGAGCTGCCCTCGCCGAGGACCCGGAAGCCGCCGACGAGGACGCCGACGCCGACCGTGATGGCCACCGCGAGCACCCCGGGGTCGCCGACCCACATCGTGAACGCTGCGACGGCGATGCCGAGGGCGATCCCGACCAGCGTCTGCAAGCCGCTCCGGAGTCCGGCGAACACCGTCGTCTGCATCGCCACGACGGCACCGAGCGGGGCGTAGTAGGGGTACTCCGCTGCCACTCCCGGCACGTTCTGCGCGATCACCCAGGCCAGGGTCGCCGCAGCGGCGGCCTTCGCGGCGTGCAGCAGGCGGGGCTGCGTACCGGAGTCCCGGCTCCACCGCCAGACCCTCGCGCCGACGCCGGCGACGTGCGGGAACTGCATCGGATTCCTCGTCTCCTCGGTCGGTACGGGGCGTGGCGGACGTCGGCGGGCCTCCCGGCTCACTGCCCGGTCACCAGGAAGGCCCCCGCAGCAGACGCTGCAGGGGCCTTCCGGTGGTGCGGTGCGACTACTTGGACGCGTCCGCAGCGTCGTCCGACTTGGCGGCGGCGTCGGCCTCGACCTCGGCAGCAGCGTCGGTCGTGGTCTCGTCGGCGACCGGGGTCGACTCCTCGGTGGTCTCGGTCTCCTCGACCGGGGCCTCCGTGGTCTCCTCCGACGTGGTGTCCTCGGCTGCCGGCGCGGCGGCGGCCGGGGCCGCGTTGCGCGAGACGGGTGCCGGCGAGCTCGAGACGGGCTCGAGGACGAGCTCGATCGAGGCGAGCGGCGCGTTGTCGCCCTTGCGGAAGCCGAGCTTCGTGATGCGGGTGTAACCGCCCTGGCGGTCGGCCACCTGCGGCGCGATCTCCGTGAACAGCGTGTGCACGACGGTCTTGTCGCGCAGGGCCGCGATCACGCGACGACGCGCGTGCAGGTCGCCGCGCTTCGCGAACGTGATGAGCCGCTCGGCGACCGGACGGAGGCGCTTGGCCTTCGTCTCGGTCGTCGTGATGCGACCGTGCGTGAAGAGGGCGTTGGCGAGGTTGCTCAGGAGCAGGCGCTCGTGTGCGGGACCGCCACCGAGGCGGGGGCCCTTGGTGGGCTTCGGCATGTCAGTTCTCCAGTGGTGATGGTGGTGCGCCCCGTGTCAGGAGCGCGTGCGCGTCAGCGCGAGGTCAGTTGCTGGACTCGTCCTCGTCGTACCCGCTGTAGAAGTGGGCACCGTCGAATCCGGGGACGGTGTCCTTGAGGGACAGGCCGAGCTCGGTGAGCTTGTCCTTGACCTCGTCCACCGACTTCTGACCGAAGTTGCGGATGTTCATGAGCTGCGTCTCCGACAGGGCGACGAGCTCGGACACCGTGTTGATGCCCTCCCGCTTGAGGCAGTTGTAGCTGCGGACCGACAGGTCGAGGTCCTCGATCGGGGTCTGCAGCTCGTTCGAGAGCACGGCGTCGACCGGCGCGGGGCCGATCTCGATGCCCTCGGCCGCCGTGTTGAGCTCGCGGGCGAGCCCGAACAGCTCGACCAGCGTGCGACCGGCCGACGCGATGGCGTCGCGCGGCGTGATCGCGGGCTTCGACTCGACGTCGACGACCAGGCGGTCGAAGTCCGTGCGCTCACCGGCACGCGTCGCCTCGACGCGGTAGGTGACCTTGAGCACGGGCGAGTAGATCGAGTCGATCGGGATCTGACCGGCCTCGCTGAACTCCGAGCGGTTCTGGGTCGCCGAGACGTAGCCGCGGCCACGCTCGATCGTCAGCTCCAGCTCGAAACGCGCGGAGTCGTTCAGGGTCGCGATGACGAGGTCCGGGTTGTGGATCTCGACACCGGCCGGGGCGGAGATGTCCGCCGCGGTGACCTGGCCCGCACCCTGCTTGCGCAGGTAGGCGGTGATCGGTTCGTCGTGCTCGCTGGAGACGACCAGGCTCTTGATGTTCAGGATGATCTCGGTGACGTCCTCCTTGACACCGGGAACGGTGCTGAACTCGTGGAGGACACCGTCGATGCGGATGCTCGTGACGGCAGCACCGGGGATGGACGAGAGGAGCGTGCGGCGCAGCGAGTTGCCGAGGGTGTAGCCGAAGCCCGGCTCGAGCGGTTCGATGACGAAGCGCGAGCGGAACTCGGAGATCGACTCCTCGTTCAGGGTGGGGCGCTGTGCAATGAGCACTGTGGAATTCCTTTCGGCGAAGTGTCCGCTATATGACACTTGGCGGTACGACGGGGCCGGCCGGGCCCCGACGGGTCTGTTTCAGTTGTGATCACGCGCACAGGAGTGCGCGATCGAACGACCAGGAATGGCCGACCCCGCTCGTCCCGGTCAGGGAACGAGCGGGGAACGGCCGGTTGCTCCTCGCGTCAGACGCGGCGGCGCTTCGGCGGGCGGCACCCGTTGTGCGCCTGCGGCGTGACGTCGTTGATCGAGCCGACCTCGAGGCCAGCGGCCTGCAGGGAACGGATCGCGGTCTCGCGACCCGAGCCCGGGCCCTTGACGAAGACGTCGACCTTCTTGACACCGTGCTCGGCGGCCTGACGGGCGGCCGACTCGGCGGCGAGCTGCGCCGCGAACGGCGTCGACTTGCGCGAGCCCTTGAAGCCGACGGCGCCCGAGGACGCCCAGCTCAGGACGGCACCCGACGGGTCGGTGATGCTGACGATGGTGTTGTTGAACGTGCTCTTGATGTGGGCCTGGCCCACGGCGACGTTCTTCTTCTCCTTGCGGCGCGGCTTGCGCGCGGCGGTCTTGGGGGTAGCCATCGTGATCTCCTATCGAGCCTTCTTCTTGCCTGCCACGGTGCGCTTCGGGCCCTTGCGGGTACGAGCGTTGGTCTTGGTGCGCTGACCGCGCACCGGGAGACCACGACGGTGGCGGAGACCCTCGTAGCTACCGATCTCGACCTTGCGGCGGATGTCGGCGGCGACCTCGCGGCGGAGGTCACCCTCCACCTTGAAGGTGCCCTCGATGTAGTCGCGGAGGGCGACGAGCTGGTCGTCGGTGAGGTCCTTGACGCGGATGTCGCCGGAGATGCCGGTCTCCGCGAGCGTCTGGACGGCGCGGGTACGGCCGACCCCGTAGATGTAGGTGAGTGCGATCTCCACGCGCTTCTCGCGCGGGATGTCGACGCCTGCTAGACGTGCCATTGTGTTGGCTGCTCCTGTTGTCGATGGAGGTGTGGCGCAGTACCGGTGCCCGGGCCTCCGTCCCGAGGTGTCCCCCACCTGCCGGAGCGGGTGGGTTCTGGTACTGCGTTGTCGATCTTCAGTTGTGGTTCGTGCTCGAGCCGCAGGCGGCCTGTCGACCGGCGGCCCCGCTCACGCAGCGGACTCCCGGAGGAGCCCGACAGGGACTAGCCCTGGCGCTGCTTGTGACGCGGGTTGCTCTTGCAGATCACCATGACGCGGCCCTTCCGGCGGATCACTCGGCAGTGCTCGCAGATGGGCTTGACGCTGGGGTTGACCTTCATTGTTCGTTCCTCGTGCTCGCTGGCTTCGTGCTCGGCGGGTTCGCCGGGCCGTTCCTTTCCAGCTCGCGGATCACTTGTAGCGGTAGACGATCCGGCCGCGGGTCAGGTCGTACGGGCTCAGCTCCACGATCACGCGGTCCTCGGGGAGGATGCGGATGTAGTGCTGGCGCATCTTCCCGGAGATGTGCGCGAGGACCTTGTGTCCGTTGGTCAGCTCAACGCGGAACATCGCGTTGGGCAGAGCTTCGAGCACCGAGCCCTCGATCTCGATGACGCCGTCTTTCTTGGCCATAGCCTCACTGTCGCTTGGTTGGATTACCGGTGTGATCCCCGAGCCGGTCTGCGGGTCGGGCGCCACGCCAGAGGGCATGGCACACCAAAGATCGATCTTATGTGGTAGACCGCGGATTGCCAAGTGCGCCCGCATGTCGGACCGGCACGGGCACCCCAGTGCAGGGGACGGACCGGCCGGATCCGCGCGGAGATCGGCGCTTCGACAGCTTCTCCACAGCCCGGGCGATGCCGGAACCGGGCCCGGACCCGTACGGTGACGGGAGCAGTCATCGAAGGAGACCCCCGTGCCCGACGCCCCCGGCCGCGCGCGCCCCGTCGCACGCCACGGTCGACTCCCCCGCCGCCGCGGGTGGACGACCGTCCTGTCCGTCGTCGCGTCCGCCGCCGCGGTCCTCCTCGTCAGCGGCACGAGCGTCGCCGCCATCTCCTTCGCCCAGCTCGCCGCCGCTCCGCAGACGGTACAGCTCAGCACCGACGACCAGAGCACCGCGGAGACCGCCGACGTCACAGCGATCGACGGCGGCGCGAACATCCTGCTCATCGGCAGCGACACCCGGGTCGGGCAGTTCGACTCCGACGAGGACGTCGAGGGCGCCCGCAACGACGTGACGATGCTCGTGCACGTCTCCGAGGACCACCAGCAGCTCACCGCGGTCAGCTTCCCCCGCGACCTGATGGTGCCGATCCCCGAGTGCACCAACCCCGAGACCGGGACGACCTACCCCGCCGCCGACTCGGCGCAGTTCAACACGGCGCTCGGCAACGGCGGCGTCTCCTGTGTCGTCGACACGGTGGAGAACCTCACGGGCCTCACCGTGCCCTACGCCGGACTCATCACGTTCGACGGCGTGATCGAGATGTCGAACGCCCTCGGCGGCGTCGACGTCTGCGTCGCCACCCCCATCGACGACACCTTCACCGGGCTGCACCTGGCCGCGGGCGCACACTCCCTGCAGGGGTCGGACGCCCTCGCCTTCCTCCGCTCGCGTCACGGCGTCGGAGACGGCAGCGACCTCGCCCGCATCAGCTCGCAGCAGGTCTTCCTCTCAGCGCTCCTCCGGCAGGTCACCGCCGACGGCACGCTGTCGAACCCGATCACCCTCTACAAGCTCGCGGGCGCGGCGCTGTCCAACATGACGCTCTCGGACGGCCTCGCCCAGACACGGACCCTGGTCGGGCTCGCCTCGACCCTGCGCGGGATGAGCACCTCGAGCATGCTCTTCGTGCAGTACCCCGTGGTCGACGACCCCGCGGACGCGGCACGCGTCGTCGTCGACGAGGCGGCGGCCCACACCCTCAACGTCGCACTGCAGACGGACGAGCGCACGTCGCTCAGCGATTCGTCGACCGGCCGCGCCTCGCAGGAGTCGACCGAGCAGGTCGATCCGACGCCGTCCGCGAGCCCGTCGTCCGCGCCCGCCGACCCGTCCGACGCCCCGACCGCCGCGCCGAGCGCGTCCGCGACACCGGACGGCCCGACGACCACCACGAGCAGCCCGTCCTCGACGCCGCTGCCGTCCTCGATCACCGGACAGAGCGCGGCCGAGCAGACCTGTTCCGTCGGGAACTGAGGGACAGCACGAGCGTCGGCCACGGTCGGGCGCATCACGCTGCGCTCCCGACGACGCCGGCCTGGAGGCCCGCCACGCGATGACGACGGCCCCGCCGCTGTGCGTGGGCCGACTCCGCACGGGGTTGCGGCTCCCACGACAGAGGACGCTGACGGCCGACCCACGTCGGCGACGCTGGCAGCAGGCCGCAGGCCCAGGCCCAGGGCCAGGGCCAGGGCCAGGGCCATGGGCCCACGGCATGGGCCCATGGCATGGGGCGCGGGCCGCGCGCCACGAGCCGGGCGCGGCCGGCGGGTCCCCGCGTTCCGCTCCCCCTTGCCGAACGCGGTCAGGAGCCGCGTCCCCCGGCCACGGGCAGGCGGAGACCGCGCTGCCCCGCTGCCGCGCTACGGGACCGGGACGGGCGTGACACCGAGCGGTGCGAGCGAGGCGGCACCGCCGTCGGCCGCCGTCAGGACCCAGATGCCGTCGGCGTGTACCGCGACGCTGTGCTCCCAGTGTGCCGCGTCGGATCCGTCGAGCGTCCGCACGGTCCACCCGTCGGCGTCCGTCGAACTGTCGATCGTGCCGGCGGTCACCATCGGCTCGATGGCGATCGCGAGGCCGGGTTGCACCGCGGGGCCGGCGCCACGGACGCGGTAGTTGAAGACCGGCGGCTCCTCGTGCATCGATCGGCCGATGCCGTGTCCCGTGAAGTCCTCGACGATCCCCCACGCACCGGTCTCGTCGATGGCGTCCTCGACGGCCGCTCCGACCTCGTGCAGGTGCTCCGCGTGCGCGAGCGCCGCGATGCCGTGCCAGAGCGCACGTTCGGTCGTGTCAGACAGCTTCTGTCGTGCAGCGGCCACCGCGGGGTCGCCGCCGGGGACCACCACCGTGAAGGCGCTGTCACCGTTCCAGCCGTCGACCTCGGCCCCGGCGTCGACCGACACGATGTCGCCGGCCTGCAGCACCCGCGCGCCGGGGATGCCGTGCACGATCTCGTCGTTCACGGACACGCAGAGCGTGTGCCGGTACCCGGGCACGAGCTGGAAGTTCGGGATGCCGCCACCGTCACGGATGGTCCGCTCGGCGATCGCGTCGAGCTCGGCCGTGGTGGTCCCGGCCCGGACCGCGGCGCGGACGGCGTCGAGCGCCTGCGCGGTCAGGAGGCCGGGGCGCACCATCGCTCGCAGTTCGTCGGGCGACTTGTAGATGGAGGGCTTCCGCCGACGCACGGAGACGACCCCGGTCAGACCGTGGCCGTGAGACCGCGAGCCGCCAGGGCCTCCGCGATGCGGTCCCCGACCTCGTCGACGGCACCGAGGCCGTCGACGTCGGCGACGAGGCCACGCTCCTGGTAGACGGCGACGATCGGGGCGGTCTGCTCCTGGTACACCTGCTGGCGACGACGGATCGTCTCCTCGGTGTCGTCGGCGCGACCCTGTTCCCCCGCGCGCTTGAGCAGGCGTGCCACGAGCGCGTCCTGCTCGGCGACGAGCTGCACCACGAGGTCGACCGCCGTGCCCTGCTCGGCGAGGAGCCCGTCGAGGTACTCGACCTGCGCGGTGGTGCGTGGGTAGCCGTCGAGCAGGAACCCGTTCTCGGCGTCGGGCTCGGAGAGACGGTCCCGGACCAGCTCGTTCGTGAGGTCGTCCGGCACGTACTCGCCGGCGTCCATGAGGGCCTTCGCGCGCTGACCGAGCGGCGTGCCGTCCGCGACGTTCTTGCGGAAGATGTCACCCGTGGAGATCGCGGGGATCCCGAGGGCCGAGGCGATCCGACCGGCCTGGGTGCCCTTCCCGGCTCCGGGAGGTCCGACGATGATGAGGCGTGCGCTCAACGGAGGAGCCCTTCGTAGTGACGTTGCTGCAGCTGCGAGTCGATCTGCTTCACGGTCTCGAGACCGACACCCACGATGATCAGGATGCTGGCGCCGCCGAACGGGAAGTTCTGGTTCGCCCCGAACAGCGCCAGTGCTGCGAGCGGGATGAGCGCGATGAGACCGAGGTACAGCGCACCGGGCAGCGTCACCCGGGTGAGGACGTAGTCGAGGTACTCGGCCGTCGGACGCCCGGCACGGATGCCCGGGATGAACCCGCCGTACTTCTTCATGTTGTCGGCGACCTCTTCGGGGTTGAAGGTGATCGCGACGTAGAAGTACGTGAACCCGACGATGAGCAGGAAGTACAGGACCATGTAGAACCAGTTGTCACCCGACGTCAGGTTGCTCTGGATCCAGGTCACCCACGGCGCAGGCGCGCTGCCGTCCGAGGGCTGGTTGAACTGTGCGATCAGCGCCGGCAGGTACAGCAGCGAGGACGCGAAGATGACGGGCACGACGCCGGCCATGTTCACCTTGATCGGGATGTACGTGTTGTTGCCGCCGTAGGTGCGGCGCCCGACCATGCGCTTGGCGTACTGAACCGGGATGCGCCGCTGCGACTGCTCGACGAACACGACGGCCATCATGATGACCAGGCCGACCAGGATGACGAAGAGGAAGAGCTCGAAGGACTGCGACTGCTCGATGGCCCAGAGCGCCGACGGGAACTGCGCGGCGATCGAGGTGAAGATGAGCAGCGACATGCCGTTGCCGATGCCGCGCTCGGTGACGAGCTCGCCCATCCACATGATCAGGCCGGTGCCCGCGGTCAGGGTGATGACCATCAGGAGGATCGCGTACCAGCTGTCGTTCGAGATGATCGACGTGCAGGAGGCCGAGGCGCTCGTGCCGAAGAGGGCACCCGAGCGGGCGACGGTGATCAGGGTGGTGGACTGCAGCACGCCCAGCGCGATGGTGAGGTAGCGCGTGTACTGGGTCAGCTTCGCCTGACCGGACTGACCCTCCTTGTAGAGCGAGTCGAAGTGCGGGATCACCACGCGCAGGAGCTGCACGATGATCGACGACGTGATGTACGGCATGATCCCGAGCGCGAAGACCGAGAGCTTCAGGAGCGCGCCGCCGGAGAACAGGTTGATCAGGTCGTACAGGCCGCCGGAGGACGACGCGGACGCCAGGCAGGCCTGCACGCTGGCGTAGTCCACGAACGGTGCCGGGATGTACGAGCCGAGGCGGAACAGCGCGATGATCGCGAGGGTGAAGCCGATCTTCTTCCGAAGATCTGGGGTGCGCATGATGCGCGCGACCGCTCTGAACACGAGTTACTCCGAACTTCTGTGACCGGTTGACCGGTCGAGCCGGGCGAGGACGCCCGTGGCCGGAAGCGCCGACCCCGTGGCCCGGGAACGCACGTCGAACGACGCCGTGTTCCGAGCCTGCCATCAAGGAAACCGTAACGGCGGCCCGCGCGCAATGCGCGGGCCGCCGACGGGGACTACTTGGTGACGGTGCCGCCCGCCGCCACGATCTTCTCCTCGGCGGATGCCGAGACCTTGTCGACCGTGACCGTGATCGCCACGCTGATGTCACCCTGACCGAGAACCTTGACCTTCTCGTTCTTGCGGACGGCGCCCTTGGCGACCAGGTCCGCAACGGTGACGTCGCCACCGTTCGGGTAGAGCTCCGCGATCTTGTCCAGGTTCACGGGCTGGTACTCGACGCGGAACGGGTTCTTGAACCCGCGGAGCTTCGGAGTGCGCATGTGCAGCGGCATCTGCCCACCCTCGAAGCCGACCTTGACCTGGTACCGGGCCTTCTGGCCCTTGGTGCCACGGCCGGCGGTCTTGCCCTTCGAACCCTCACCACGACCGACGCGGGTGCGGTCCTTCTTGGACCCCGCTGCCGGACGAAGGTGGTGGACCTTCAGGATCTGGACGCGCTCGTTCTTCTCGTCGCTCATGCGTCGACCTCCTCGACCTTCACGAGGTGCGCCACCGTGGCGACGTACCCGCGGTTCTGGGCGTTGTCCTCACGCAGGACCGTACGGCCGATGCGCTTGAGACCCAGGCTGCGGAGCGTGTCGCGCTGGTACTGCTTCTCGCTGATGACGGACTTCGTCTGCGTGATCTTCAGCATCGCCATCACGCACCTGCCTTCTCGTTCGCAGCCGTGCGTGCGGCCGCCTCGGCGTGCAGCAGACGGGCCGGGACGACGTGGTCGACGGGCAGACCACGACGGCTGGCGACGGCACGCGGCTCTTCGAGCTGCTTGAGCGCCGTCACGGTCGCGTGCACGATGTTGATGGTGTTGGACGAACCGAGCGACTTGCTCAGGACGTCGTGGATGCCGGCGCACTCGAGCACGGCGCGGACCGGACCACCGGCGATGACACCGGTACCGGCAGCGGCCGGACGCAGGAGGACGACGCCAGCGGCAGCCTCACCCTGCACCGGGTGCGGGATCGTGTTGCCGACACGCGGGACGCGGAAGAAGTTCTTCTTCGCCTCCTCGACGCCCTTCGAGATGGCGGTCGGGACCTCGCGGGCCTTGCCGTAGCCGACGCCCACCAGACCGTTGCCGTCACCGACGACGACGAGCGCGGTGAAGCTGAAGCGACGACCACCCTTGACGACCTTGGAGACGCGGTTGATGGTGACGACGCGCTCGAGGAACTGGCTGTCGCCGCCGCGACCGTTGCGGTCGTTGCCACCACGGCCACCCTGCTGACGGTCACGCCCGCCACCGCTGCCGCCACCACGGCGGCCACGGTTGTCCACGGAGTCGCGGTTGTTCGAAGCCGAACCCGCAGCGGTCTCGACGGGACGCTCGACGACCGGGACGTCGGCCTCCTTCGCAGCCGGGGCCTTCGCCTCGGTCGCGGTGGTCTCGGCGTCGGTCGTCTCGACCTCGGTCGTGGCCTCGGCGTCGTTGGTGTTCGCGATGTCGCTCACAGGTTCAGCCCTCCTTCACGGGCACCATCGGCGATCGCGGCGACGCGACCGGCGTACTTGCTACCGCCGCGGTCGAAGACCACGGCCTCGACGCCAGCCGACTTCGCGCGCTCGGCGACGAGTTCGCCGACGCGACGGGCCTTGGCGGTCTTGTCGCCGTCGAACGAGCGGAGGTCGGCCTCCATCGTCGATGCGCTGGCGAGGGTGTGACCCTTGGCGTCGTCGATGACCTGGACGAACACGTGACGTGACGAACGGGTGACGGCGAGACGGGGACGGGTCTCGGTCCCGGTGATCTTCTTCCGGAGACGGTTGTGGCGACGCGCCTTGGCAGCCGCCTTGCTCTTGCCTCGAGTACGAGTTCCGATGGCCATGATCACTTACCTGACTTTCCGGCCTTGCGGCGCACGATCTCGCCGGCGTAGCGAACACCCTTGCCCTTGTAGGGCTCGGGCTTGCGCAGCTTGCGGATGTTGGCCGCGACCTCACCGACAAGCTGCTTGTCGATGCCGTTCACGGTGACCTTGTTGTTGCCCTCGACGGCGAAGCTGATGCCCGCCGGCGGGTTGACCGTGATCGGGTGGGAGTACCCGAGCGCGAACTCGAGGTCGCTGCCCTTGGCTGCCACGCGGTAACCGGTCCCGACGACCTCGAGGCCCTTGGAGTAGCCCTGGGTGACGCCGATGATCTGGTTCGCGATGAGCGAGCGCGTCAGGCCGTGCAGCGCGCGGGAGGAACGCTCGTCGTCCGGGCGGCTGACGAGGACCTGGTTGTCCTCGACCTTGGCCTGGATGGGCTCAGCGATGACGAGCGTGAGCTCGCCCTTCGGGCCCTTGACGGCGACGTTCTGGCCGTCGACCGAGACGGTCGCTCCGGCCGGGATGTCGATGGGGAGACGTCCGATACGAGACATGATCGATCACCAAACGTAGGCGAGGACTTCCCCACCCACGCCCTTCTGCTCGGCTTCGCGGTCGGTCAGGAGCCCCGAGGAGGTCGACAGGATCGCCACGCCGAGGCCACCGAGGACCCGGGGGATCTCGGTCGACTTCGCGTAGACGCGGAGGCCCGGCTTCGAGACGCGCTTGATGCCGGCGATCGAACGCTCGCGATCGGGGCCGTACTTGAGGTCGATGGTGAGGGTCTGCCCGACGCGGGCGTCCTCGACCTTCCACTCGCTGATGTAGCCCTCGCGCTTGAGGATGTCAGCGATGGTCTGCTTGAGCTTGGAGCTCGGAAGCGAGACGGCGTCGTGGTGCGCCGAGTTCGCGTTCCGCAATCTGGTCAGCATGTCTGCGACCGGATCGGTCATCGTCATGATGCGTTTCCGTTCTTCGTCCGGTTTCGACACCCGTTCCACGAGTGCCGACCTCGACGATCGAGGTGATCCCAGGGCGGTTCCCCGGGATCGGTGTGACTTCGTGCGAGCGGGCCGGAGGAGCAATCTCCTCCGGCCCGCACCGCCCGGAGTAGCTTAGACCGTCTGCTCGGCAGAACGGAACGGGAAGCCGAGCTGGCGGAGCAGCGCGCGGCCTTCGTCGTCCGTCTTCGCGGTGGTCACGACGGTGATGTCGAACCCACGCACGCGGTCGATGCGGTCCTGGTCGATCTCGTGGAACACGCTCTGCTCCGAGAGACCGAAGGTGTAGTTGCCGTTGCCGTCGAACTGGCGGTCGCTCAGGCCGCGGAAGTCGCGGATGCGCGGGAGCGCGAGCGACAGCAGGCGGTCCAGGAACTCCCACGCGCGGTCACCGCGGAGGGTGACGTGCGCGCCGATGGCCTGGCCCTCGCGCAGCTTGAACTGCGCGATGGACTTGCGGGCCAGCGTGACCTGCGGCTTCTGACCGGTGATCGCCGTGAGGTCCTTGATGGCGCCCTCGATGATCTTCGAGTCGCGCGCGGCCTCACCGACACCGGTGTTGACGACGACCTTGACCAGGCCGGGGACCTGGTTGACGTTCGCGTAACCGAACTGCTCGGTCAGCGCCGCCTTGATCTCGTTGCGGTACTTCTGCTTGAGGCGCGGCTGAACTTTCTCAGCAGTCGCGGCAGTCGTGTCGGTCATCAGAGCTTCTCACCAGACTTCTTGGCGTAGCGGACGCGGACGGTCTTCGTGACGCCGTCCTTCTCCACTTCTTCGTTGCGGTGACCGACGCGGGTCGGCGTCTTGGTCTTCGGGTCGACGATCGCGACGTTCGACACGTGGATCGGGGCTTCGTGCTGCTCGATGCCACCGGTCTTCGAACCGCGCTGGGTCTGACCGACGCGGACGTGCTTGGTCACGAAGTTGATGCCCTCGACGACCAGGCGGTCGCCGCGGACCTCGATGACCTTGCCCTGCTTGCCTCGGTCGCCGCCACGCTCCTGCGTGGCACCCGTGATGACCTGGACCAGGTCACCCTTCTTGATGTTCGCCATGGCTTACAGCACCTCCGGCGCGAGCGAGATGATCTTCATGAACTTCTTGTCACGGAGCTCGCGACCGATCGGCCCGAAGATACGGGTACCGCGCGGGTCGCCGTCAGCCTTGAGGATCACTGCCGCGTTCTCGTCGAACTTGATGTAGGAGCCGTCGGGACGACGGGTCTCCTTCTTGGTGCGAACGATGACCGCCTTGACGACGTCACCCTTCTTCACGTTGCCGCCGGGGATGGCGTCCTTCACCGTGGCGACGATGACGTCACCGAGACCGGCGTAGCGACGACCCGAGCCACCGAGCACGCGGATGGTCAAGATCTCCTTGGCACCCGTGTTGTCGGCGACCTTCAGGCGGGATTCCTGCTGAATCACTGCTGTCTCCTATTCCGAAGCGGGCCGAGGCCTACTTGGCCTTCTCGAGGATCTCGACCAGGCGCCAGCGCTTCGTGGCGCTGAGGGGACGGGTCTCGCTGATGACGACCAGGTCGCCGATGCCGGCGGTACCGAGCTCGTCGTGGGCCTTGACCTTCGACGTGCGACGGATGACCTTGCCGTAGAGGGGGTGCTTCACGCGGTCCTCGACCTCGACGACGATCGTCTTGTCCATCTTGTCGCTCGTGACGTAGCCACGACGCGTCTTCCGGTAGCCGCGGGTGAGGGCTGCGGAGTCCTTCTCTTCGGTCGCCATCAGTTCTCCTCGGCGGTCTCGGCCTCGGTCGACTCAGCCGGCTTCTCGGCCTTCTTCGACGACTTCTTGGCCTTCGGGGCGGTCTCGACGGGGGCGGGCGTGGCACGGATGCCCAGCTCGCGCTCGCGGAGCACGGTGTAGATGCGCGCGATGTCGCGCTTGACGGCACGGAGACGGCCGTGGCTCTCCAGCTGGCCGGTGGCCGACTGGAAGCGGAGGTTGAACAGCTCCTCCTTGGCCTTCTTCAGCTCGTCAGCGAGACGCTCGTTCTCGAAGGTGTCGAGCTCAGTGGGACGGAGCTCCTTGGAACCGATCGCCATTATGCGTCGCCCTCCTCGCGCTTGATGATGCGTGCCTTGAGGGGCAGCTTGTGGATTGCACGGGTCAATGCCTCGCGGGCGATCTCGTCGCTGACGCCGGCGAGCTCGAAGAGCACACGACCCGGCTTGACGTTCGCGACCCACCACTCGGGCGAACCCTTACCGGAACCCATTCGGGTCTCAGCCGGCTTCTTGGTGAGCGGGCGGTCCGGGTAGATGTTGATCCACACCTTGCCGCCACGCTTGATGTGACGCGTCATGGCGATACGAGCGGACTCGATCTGACGGTTGGTCACGTAGGCCGGGGTGAGCGCCTGGATTCCGTACTCACCGAAGGAGACCTTGGTGCCACCGGTCGCCTGACCCGAACGCTTCGGGTGGTGCTGCTTGCGGTGCTTGACTCGACGGGGGATAAGCATGGTTACGCCTCAACTCCTGCGCCGGCCGGCGCGTCCTGCGGGGCCTGCTGCTCGCGACGGTCGCCACCGCGCTCGTTGCGGTCGCCACGGGGGCCGCCGCCACGACGGTCGCCGCCACGACGCTCCGGGCGGGACGAACGCTGGTTCGCCTGCTCGCGAGCGAGCTCCTTGTTCGTGATGTCGCCCTTGTAGATCCAGACCTTCACGCCGATGCGGCCGAACGTGGTCCGGGCCTCGTAGAAGCCGTAGTCGATGTTCGCGCGGAGGGTGTGCAGGGGCACGCGGCCCTCGCGGTAGAACTCCGAGCGGGACATCTCGGCGCCGCCGAGACGGCCCGACACCTGGATGCGGACACCCTTGGCGCCGGCGCGCTGTGCACCCTGCAGGCCCTTGCGCATGGCGCGACGGAACGCGACACGAGCGGAGAGCTGCTCGGCGATGCCCTGCGCGACGAGCTGGGCCTCGGTCTCGGGGTTCTTGACCTCGAGGATGTTGAGCTGGATCTGCTTCTTGGTGAGCTTCTCGAGCTCGCTCCGGATGCGCTCCGCCTCGGCGCCGCGGCGACCGATGACGATGCCGGGACGCGCGGTGTGGATGTCCACGCGGACGCGGTCACGGGTGCGCTCCAGCTCGATGCGGGCGACGCCCGCGCGGTCGAGGGTCTTCGTCAGGAACTGACGGATCTTGACGTCCTCGGCCACGAAGTCGGCGTAGCGCTGACCCTTCTTCGTGCTGTCGGCGAACCAGTGGGAGATGTGGTCCGTCGTGATCCCGAGACGGAAGCCGTACGGGTTGACCTTCTGGCCCATTACTTGCTCGCCTTCTTGCTCGTCGCGGCGGCCTCGGCCTCATCCGGCGTCGCGAGGACGACCGTGATGTGGCTCGTGCGCTTGTTGATGCGGAAGGCGCGGCCCTGAGCACGCGGCTGGAACCGCTTCAGGGTCGTGCCCTCGTCGACGAAGACGCTGCTCACGTAGAGGTCGCGCTCGTCGAGGAAGCTGTTCGTCGAGTCCGCCTTGACACGTGCGTTGGCGATCGCCGAAGCGACCAGCTTGTACACGGGCTCCGAAGCGCCCTGCGGGGCGAACTTCAGGATGGCGAGCGCCTCGTGGGCCTGCTTGCCGCGGATCAGCTGGATGACGCGACGGGCCTTCTGAGGCGTGACGCGGATGTGTCGCACGCGTGCGATCGACTCCACCATTTCGTTCCTCCTCTGCGTCGCCGCCCTAGCGGCGACGGCCCTTCTTGTCGTCCTTCACGTGGCCGCGGAAGGTGCGGGTCGGCGCGAACTCGCCGAGCTTGTGACCGACCATCGACTCGGTGACGAACACCGGGATGTGCTTGCGGCCGTCGTGCACCGCGATGGTGTGACCGAGCATGTTCGGGACGATCATCGACCGACGCGACCAGGTACGGATCACGTTCTTGGTGTTGGCCTCGTTCTGCGTGACGACCTTGCGGAGCAGGTGCTCGTCGACGAAGGGGCCCTTCTTCAGACTGCGTGGCATCTTCGGAACTCCTACTTGCGCTTCTTGCCGGCGTTACGGCGACGGACGATGAGCTTGTCGCTCGGCTTGTTGGGCTTGCGCGTGCGGCCCTCGGCCTGGCCCCAGGGGCTGACCGGGTGACGACCACCGGACGTCTTGCCCTCACCACCACCGTGCGGGTGGTCGACCGGGTTCATCGCGACACCACGCACGGTCGGGCGGACGCCCTTCCAGCGCATGCGGCCGGCCTTGCCCCAGTTGATGTTCGACTGCTCGGCGTTGCCGACCTCGCCGATGGTGGCACGGCAGCGGGCGTCGACGTTGCGGACCTCGCCCGACGGCAGACGGAGCTGCGCGTAGGGGCCGTCCTTGGCGACGAGACGCACCGAGGCACCGGCGGACCGGGCCATCTTCGCGCCGCCACCCGGGCGGAGCTCGATCGCGTGGATCACGGTACCGACGGGGATGTTGCGCAGCGGCAGGTTGTTGCCCGGCTTGATGTCCGCGCCGGGGCCCGTCTCGACGACGTCGCCCTGCTTGAGCTTGTTCGGGGCGATGATGTAGCGCTTGGTGCCGTCCACGAAGTGCAGGAGCGCGATGCGCGCCGTGCGGTTCGGGTCGTACTCGATGTGCGCGACCTTCGCGTCGACGCCGTCCTTGTCGGCACGACGGAAGTCGATCACGCGGTACTGGCGCTTGTGGCCACCACCGATGTGACGCGTCGTGATGCGGCCCGAGCTGTTCCGGCCACCGGTCTTCGGCAGCGGACGGAGCAGGGACTTCTCCGGGGTCGAACGGGTGATCTCGGCGAAGTCGGCGACCGAGGAGCCGCGACGACCGGGGGTCGTGGGCTTGTAGTTACGAATAGCCATGATTTATCCCTCTGGTCCTCAGCCGACAGCCGTGAAGATGTCGATCGAACCGGACTTGAGCGTCACGATGGCGCGCTTGGTGTCCTTGCGCTTGCCGATCCCGAACTTGGTCCGGCGGGTCTTGCCCGGACGGTTCAGCGTGTTGATGCCGGCGACCTTGACGTCGAAGATCTTCTCGATCGCGAGCTTGATCTCGGTCTTGTTCGCACGGGGGTCCACGAGGAACGTGTACTTGCCCTGGTCGATGAGGCCGTAGCTCTTCTCCGACACGACCGGCGAGATGATGATGTCGCGCGGGTCCTTGTTGAAGCCGCTCATGCGGTGATCTCCTTCGCGGTCTTCGACGCGATGAAGGCGTCGAGGGCGCTCTTGCTGAAGACGACGGCGTCCGCACGGAGGACGTCGTAGGCGTTCAGCTGGCCGTACGAGAGCGCGTGGACGTTCGGCAGGTTGCGGATCGACTTGAGCGTGAGCTCGTCGCCCGACTCGAGCACGACGAGCACGTTCTTGACGGGCGCGACCTTCTCGATGAGCGTGCGGGCGACCTTCGTCGACGGCGTCTCGGCCGCGATGAAGCCCTCCACAGCGGAGATGCGGCCACCGCGGGCGCGGTCCGAGAGCGAGCCGAGCAGGGCTGCGGCGATCATCTTCTTCGGGGTGCGCTGCGAGTAGTCGCGGGGGGTCGGTCCGTGAACGACGCCACCACCGGTGTGCTCCGGAGCGCGGACCGAACCCTGACGGGAGCGGCCGGTGCCCTTCTGCTTGAACGGCTTGCGACCGGCACCGCGGACTTCGCCACGGTTCTTGGTCTTGTGGGTGCCCTGACGCGCGGCTGCGAGCTGCGCGGTGACGACCTGGTGGATCAGCGGGACGTTGGTCTCGACGTCGAAGATCGCTGCGGGGAGCTCGACGGTGCCGGACTTCTCACCCGAGGCGTCCAGGACGTCGATCGTGGTTGCGGTCGTGGTGGCCATGATCACTTACCCTTCACGGCGGTGCGGACGAAGACGGAACGGCCACGAGCACCGGGGACGGCGCCCTTGACGAGCAGCAGACCCTTCTCGGCGTCGACGGCGTGGACCGTGAGGTTGAGGACGGTCACGCGGTCGCCACCCATCCGACCGGCCATGCGCATGCCCTTGAAGACACGCGACGGGGTCGAGGAGGCGCCGATCGAACCGGGCTTGCGGTGGTTGCGGTGCGAACCGTGCGAGGCGGAGACACCGGCGAAGTTGTGACGCTTCATGACACCGGCGAAGCCCTTGCCCTTGCTGGTGCCGACGACGTCGACCTTCTGGCCCGCCTCGAACAGGTCGACCGTGAGCTCCTGGCCGAGTGCGTACTCGGCGGAGTCGTTCGTCCGGATCTCGGTGAGGGTGCGGCGCGGGGTGACCCCGGCGGCCTCGAAGTGGCCGGCGGCCGGCTTGTTCACCTTGCGGGGGTCGATCTGGCCCGCGGCGATCTGGATCGCCTCGTAGCCGTCGCGCTCGACGTTGCGGATCTGGGTGACCACGTTCGGGCCGACCTCGATCACGGTGACGGGGATGAACTTGTTGTTCTCGTCCCACACCTGGGTCATCCCGAGCTTCTTGCCGAGGAGGCCCTTGACGGTCTTGGTTGAGTTCGCCATGAGTTCCAGCCCCCTTACAGCTTGATCTCGATGTTGACGTCCGCCGGGAGGTCGAGTCGCATGAGCGAGTCGACGGCCTTCGGCGTCGGGTCGACGATGTCGATGACCCGCTTGTGCGTGCGCTTCTCGAAGTGCTCGCGCGAGTCCTTGTACTTGTGGGGAGAACGGATCACGGGGATCACGTTCTTCTCGGTGGGGAGCGGCACCGGGCCGACCACGGTCGCACCGGCACGGGTCACCGTGTCGACGATCTTCCGGGCCGACGTGTCGATGACCTCGTGGTCGTACGACTTGAGCCGGATGCGGATCTTCTGTCCCGCCATGTGTTTTCCTGTCCTCTCTGCGCCGCGCACCCGCAGGCCGCCTGACGCCGCCGGGACTCCGCTGTCGCGTGCCCGGCTGTTTACGTGAACCACCGGCTCCGCCCGGAGGGGATGACCGCTGTTCTCCTGTCAACCGCGCGGGGGCCTCAGCCACCCGGGCGGACATGTCGTCACCCACACCGGGCACTGTCGCGCCGTGGTGCTCGAGGATGACGATCGTGTTCTGCTGCCTGCGGCCCAACCCAGCCCTGCTGGACAGGGGGGTTGTGCACTGCCAGAGCAGTGACCCTGCGGGCGCGAACGCCCGCGGAATTTCGGAACCGGACAAGTCTCCCATAGGCCCCGCGTGCGTGCAACCCGGGCGTGTCGCGATCCGAGCGGCGTGTCGGCGACGCTCCCCCGGGTCTCCCGGGACGGCCGTGACGGGCACCTCGTGCGAGCGCATCCGGCCTGGAGGCCCGCCCACGTCCGCCCGCGACGCGCGTCCGGCGGGCGCTCGCCACCACCCTCCCGGAGCGGCGCTGCGCGCCGCTGCTAACCTTCGCGCATGCCGGAACCCGAAGTGCTCACCGACCCGTCCGATCCCGCGGTGCAGCGTCTCGCCGACCTCGCGAAGCCCTCGCGCGGTGCCGTCCGCACCGCGATCGTCGAGGACCTCGAGCCCCTCGTGCAGGCCCTCCGAGCCGGCGTGCGGTTCGTCGAGGTGTACGGGGAGTCGAGCCGGGAGTTCCCGAGCCAGCTCGCCGCGCTCTGCAGCGAACACGGGGTGTCGGTCCGGCTCGTCGACCCGGCCGTCCTGACCAGGGTGTTCCGCTCCGAGAAGCGTCCGAAGGTCTTCGGCGTCGCGAACGTCCCGGCACCGGCCCGCTTCTCCGCCCTCGCCGAGGGCACCGGGGACGTGCTCGTCCTGGACGGCGTGAAGATCGTCGGCAACATCGGTGCCATCGTGCGCACGGCCGTCGGCCTCGGCGCACGAGGCGTCGTGCTCGTCGACAGCGACCTCCCCACGATCGCCGACCGTCGTGTCGTGCGCGCCAGCCGCGGCCACGTGTTCTCGGTGCCGGTCCTGCTCGAGACCCGCGAGCGCGTCGCCCGGTGGCTCGGCGAGTCCGGGCTCCGCGTGGTCGACGTCGACATGGACGGCACGCTCTCCCCCGAGTCGATCGGCGACCTGGACGAGGACGTCGCACTGTTGCTCGGCGCCGAGAAGACCGGGGCGTCCGACGTGCTGCAGGACCTCGCCACGCAGACCGTGTCCGTGCCGATCGACGGCCGGGTGGAGTCGCTCAACGTCTCCGTCGTCGCCGGGATCGTGCTCTACGCGCGCTCCCGTCGGCACCGCTGACCCCGCTGACGCAGCAGGTCCACCGGACGCACGACGCCCCGGCTCCCACACGGGAGACCGGGGCGTCGGCATGTCCGGGACGTCGCGTCCGGCGTCAGTCCTCGGGCAGCGGCGGGACGAACCACGGCGGGAACACGGCGACACGTGGCGACGGTCCGCCCTGCTCGGCGAAGACGGCCTTGACCTGCTGGCGGACACGGTCGTTCGGCACGCCCACGAGCGCGACCGAGGACAGCGGGACCCGCGGGCCGGCGAGCAGTTCGACCCCGTGCATGGACGGGTCGGTGATGTCGGTGCGGCGGAGGAGGTTCGTCGCGGCCTCCGGACCGACGGCGAAGCGGACGTCCGGGTCCTCCGCATCGGTGTCCGCGAGGATCACCGACGCACCGAACGCGGTCGTGGGGACCACGAGCACCACGAACTCCGTCGCGCGGGTGCGCCGGGCGGTGTCGGACCAGCGCTCCTCCTCCGCGCCGGACCGGAGCTCGTCCCAGCGTCGCGCGTCAGGCGAGAGGGTGAAGGGCACGTGGCCGGCCACGCTGGAACCGTCCGGAGCGACCGCCGCACGCCGGGCCTCCCGGGTGGCCGCGGCGCTGACGTCGACGGACGGCGCGGCCTGGTCGGCGGCGAGGATCGCGCCCTCGGCGACGATCGACGCCAGGTTGTCCACGTGCGTGACGTGGTGCGCCCGCAGTGCGGCGAAGTCGCGGGTGGCGGGCAGGGTCGGCTCGACCGCCTTCCCGGCGGCGTTCGTCGGGGCGGAGCGCAGCGACGTCGTCACGCGCGTGCGCCGCGGCGCCGGGGTCTTGGTGATGGTCTCCGGGTCACGCTGCCGTGGGGAGCAGATGTCGCAGAGCTCGATGGGGAAACCGTGGATGCACTCGTCGGTCACGACTGATGGGTCCTTCCGTGCCTCGTGGGGTGGGCGGGCACGACCACCAACGCTACGTCATCCGGGAACCGCGGGCGACCGGTCACGTCACTGCCGGTAGAGCAGGGCCCGGACCTCGGCCTCGGCGGCGTGCAGTCGCGCCGGGTCGATCGTCTCACCATGCTCGTACGCGTCGAGCAGCCGCGGGTCGATGTAGCTCTGGCGGGCGACGGTCGGGGTGTTGCCGAGGACCTCGCTCGCGGCCTTCACCGCGTGCGAGATCGCCTTCTTGCGCTTCGCCTGACTCGACAGGACACCGGTCCGGGCCAGGTCGACCGCGGCCGCGACCGTGCCGTGTAGCGTGCGGAAGTCCTTCGCGGTGAACTCCTCCCCCGCACGCTCCTTGACGTAGGCGTTGATGTCCTCCGCCGTCACCGGCTGCCAGTCGTCCCCCCGCCGCTCGCGGAAGGAGAGCAGGCGGGCGTTCGCACCGCGGCGCTTCATCCCCACCAGGACCCGGGCGAGGTCCGCGTCGTGGATCGTCGACGACCATGCCTGGTGGCTCTTGCCGGGGAACCCGAGCTCGATGTCGTCCCCGGAGATGTGGGCGTGTGAGCAGAGCAGTGTCGACAGGCCGTGGCTGCCGTGCTCGGTGGCGTACCGCTCGGACCCCACACGCAGCGAACCCTGGTCGAGCATCCGGAACGCAGCAGCGAGCGCCCGACGACGATCCGGGTCCGGGCGACGCAGGTCCTGCGTCACCATCCGCCGGGCAGCCGGCAGTGACTCGGCGAGGGCGAGGGCGCGGTCGTACTTGATCTTGTCCATCCGGTCACGCCACGACGGGTGGTACATGTACTGCCGGCGACCGGCGCCGTCGATGCCCGTGGCCAGGATGTGGCCGTTCTCGTACGGGGAGATCCACACGTCGTCCCACGCCGGCGGGATCGCGAGGTCCTCGAGGCGCTGCCGCACCTCCGGGTCGGCGACCGTCGTGCCGTACGGGTCGCGGTAGGAGAAGCCCTTGCCGCTGCGGACGCGGTGGTACCCGCGACCCTTGGTCGAGGAACGGCGCAGACGTGTCACGACCCGATGCAACACCCTCGGCACTGCCGGACGCTGCAGGAACGTACCCCGCGGGCGGCCCCTGCCGCCTCGCCCGCTGCGGAGACGACGAAGAGCGGGGCCGGACCCGAAGGCCCGACCCCGCTCTCGTGGAGCAACCGGAGTTACTTGATGATCTTCTCGACCGTACCGGCGCCGACCGTACGACCACCCTCACGGATGGCGAAGCGGAGGCCCTCCTCCATGGCGATCGGCTGGATCAGCTCGACGGTCATGGCGACGGTGTCACCGGGCATGACCATCTCGGTGCCCTCGGGCAGCGTGATGACGCCGGTGACGTCCGTGGTGCGGAAGTAGAACTGCGGACGGTAGTTCGCGTAGAACGGGTTGTGACGACCGCCCTCTTCCTTGTTCAGGATGTACGCGTTCGCGGTGAACTCGGTGTGCGGCGTGACCGAACCCGGCTTCACGACGACCTGGCCGCGCTCGACGTCCTCGCGCTTGAGGCCACGGATGAGCAGACCGGTGTTGTCACCGGCGACTGCCTTGTCCAGCAGCTTGCGGAACATCTCGATGCCCGTGACCGTGGTCTTCTGGGTCGCCTTGATGCCGACGATCTCGACCTCGGAGTTGATGTCGAGCTCACCGCGCTCGACACGGCCGGTGACGACGGTTCCACGACCGGTGATCGTGAAGACGTCCTCGATCGGCATGAGGAACGGCTGGTCGGTGGCGCGCACCGGGTCCGGGACGTTCTCGTCGACGGCGGACATCAGGTCCTGGACGGACTTGACCCACTTCTCGTCTCCCTCGAGCGCCTTGAGCGCCGAGACCTGCACGACGGGGGCGTCCTCGTCGAACTCCTGCGAGCCGAGGAGCTCGCGGACCTCGAGCTCGACGAGCTCCAGGATCTCCTCGTCGTCCACCATGTCGGCCTTGTTGAGGGCGACGACGATGTAGGGGACGCCGACCTGACGGGCGAGCAGGACGTGCTCACGCGTCTGGGGCATCGGACCGTCGGTGGCGGCGACCACGAGGATCGCGCCGTCCATCTGGGCCGCACCGGTGATCATGTTCTTCACGTAGTCGGCGTGACCAGGAGCGTCGACGTGCGCGTAGTGGCGCTTGTCGGTCTGGTACTCGACGTGCGAGATGTTGATCGTGATGCCGCGCTGGCGCTCTTCGGGAGCGTTGTCGATCTGCGCGAAGTCGCGGGCCTCGTTGAGGTCCGGGTACTGGTCGTGCAGAACCTTGGTGATCGCCGCCGTGAGCGTGGTCTTGCCGTGGTCGACGTGACCGATGGTTCCGATGTTGACGTGCGGCTTGGTCCGCTCGAACTTGGCCTTGGCCACTGTGGGTCCTCCTCAGGACTCGGATGCGTCGCCCCCGGCAGGACCTTGGTCGGCCCTGCGCTGTTGGCGCGCGGTGTGTGTGTCTCTACTTTACTTGGTGACGAGGGGCCCGTCGCCGGGCACCCTCGCCTGGGGATGACGCTGGAGCGTCAGGCCCCGGTGCTCTTCTGGATGATCTCGTCCGCCACGTTGCGCGGGACCTCGTTGTAGGTCTCGAACACCATGGAGAAGACAGCACGACCAGAGGTCTTGGAGCGCAGGTCGCCCACGTACCCGAACATCTCGGACAGCGGGACGCTCGCGCGGACCACCTTGACGCCCGACGCATCGGTCATCTCGGAGATCTGACCGCGACGCGAGTTCAGGTCGCCGATGACGTCGCCCATGTACTCCTCGGGCGTACGGACCTCGACGGCCATGATCGGCTCGAGCAGCACGGGACCGGCCTTGCGGGCCGCTTCCTTGTACGCGATCGAACCGGCGATCTTGAACGCCATCTCGGACGAGTCGACGTCGTGCGCCGCGCCGTCCTTGAGGATGGCCTTGACACCCACGGTCGGGAAGCCGGCGAGCACGCCCACCTGCATCGCGTCCTGGATACCGGCGTCGACCGACGGGATGTACTCGCGCGGGACGCGACCACCGGTGACGGCGTTCTCGAACTCGTACACCTTCTCCGCGGTGACGGGCATCGGCTCGAGCGCGATCTGCACCTTCGCGAACTGACCGGAACCACCGGTCTGCTTCTTGTGGGTGTAGTCGTAGCGCTCGACGACCTTGGTCAGGGTCTCGCGGTAGGCCACCTGCGGCTTGCCGACGTTCGCCTCGACCTTGAACTCGCGCTTCATGCGGTCGACGAGGATGTCGAGGTGGAGCTCGCCCATGCCCTTGATCGTCGTCTGACCGGTCTCGGCGTTGAGCTCGACGCGGAACGTCGGGTCCTCTTCGGCGAGCTTCTGGATCGCGGTGGAGAGCTTCTCCTGGTCGGCCTTGGTGTTCGGCTCGATCGCGACCTCGATGACCGGCTCCGGGAACGTCATCGACTCGAGGACGACCTGGTTCGACGGGTCGCACAGGGTGTCACCCGTGGTCGTGTCCTTGAGGCCGATGACCGCGTAGATGTGGCCGGCGGTGACCGAGTCGACCGGGTTCTCCTTGTTGGAGTGCATCTGGAAGATCTTGCCGATGCGCTCCTTCTTGCCCTTGGTCGAGTTGATGACCTGGGCGCCGGAGTCGATGTGACCGGAGTACACGCGGACGTAGGTGAGGCGACCGAAGAACGGGTGCACCGCGACCTTGAACGCGAGGGCCGAGAAGGGCTCGGTCGCCTCCGGCTTGCGGATGATCTCGACCTCTTCGTCCTTGACGTCGTGGCCGATCATCGGCGGGACGTCGAGCGGCGACGGGAGGTAGTCGATGACCGCGTCGAGCATCGGCTGCACACCACGGTTCTTGAACGCCGAGCCGCACAGGATCGGGTAGACCTCGGAGTTGATCGTCAGCTTGCGGATCGCGGCCTTGATCTCGTCCTTGGAGAGCTCTTCGCCACCGAAGTACTTCTCGAGCAGCGCGTCGTCGGTCTCCGCGACACGCTCGACGAGCTTGGCGCGGTACTCGTCCGCACGGTCCTTGAGGTCCGCGGGGATCTCCTGGACCTCGTACTGGGCACCCATGGTGACGTCACCCTTGGCATCGCCCGGCCAGACCTTGGCGTGCATCTCGATCAGGTCGATGACACCGACGAAGTCGTTCTCGGCACCGATCGGGAGCTGGAGCACGAGCGGCTCCGCACCGAGGCGGTTGATGATCGTGTCGACGGTGAAGTAGAAGTCCGCACCGAGCTTGTCCATCTTGTTGACGAAGCAGATGCGCGGGACGTTGTACTTGTCCGCCTGACGCCACACGGTCTCGGACTGGGGCTCGACGCCCTCCTTGCCGTCGAAGACGGCGACCGCGCCGTCGAGGACGCGGAGCGAGCGCTCCACCTCGACCGTGAAGTCCACGTGGCCCGGCGTGTCGATGATGTTGATCTGGTTGTTGTCCCAGAAGCAGGTCGTCGCGGCCGACGTGATCGTGATGCCGCGCTCCTGCTCCTGCGCCATCCAGTCCATCGTGGCAGCGCCGTCGTGGACCTCACCGATCTTGTGCGTGATGCCCGTGTAGAACAGGATGCGCTCGGTCGTCGTGGTCTTGCCGGCATCGATGTGCGCCATGATGCCGATGTTGCGGACCTTGTTCAGGTCGGTGAGCACGTCCTGTGCCACAGGTTCCTCCGAGAGAGTTGTAGGAGAGGGTGGCGGCCGTCCGGGTGCCGCGGCTGTTGGCCGAGGCACCCGGACGGTGCCGGATGACTACCAGCGGTAGTGCGCGAAGGCCTTGTTCGACTCGGCCATCTTGTGGGTGTCCTCACGGCGCTTGACCGCGGCACCGAGACCGTTCGACGCGTCGAGGATCTCGTTCATGAGACGCTCGGTCATCGTCTTCTCGCGGCGGGCCTTGGCGTACGAGGTCAGCCAGCGCAGGGCGAGCGTGTTCGCACGGTGCGGCTTGACCTCGACCGGGACCTGGTAGGTCGAGCCACCGACACGGCGGCTGCGGACCTCGAGGGTCGGACGGACGTTGTCGAGCGCCTTCTTGAGCGTCGTGACGGCGTCCTGGCCGTTCTTGGAGGAGACCCCTTCGAGCGCGTCGTAGACGATGCGCTCGGCGAGGCCCTTCTTGCCGTCGAGGAGGATCTTGTTGACGAGCTGGCTGACGACGGGGGCGCCGTAGACCGGATCGGCGACGACGGGGCGCTTCGGGGCGGGACCCTTACGAGGCATCTAACTCAACCCTTCTTCGCACCGTAGCGGCTGCGGGCCTGCTTACGGTTCTTGACGGCCTGGGTGTCCAGGGCACCACGGATGATCTTGTAGCGCACACCCGGGAGGTCCTTCACACGACCGCCGCGGACGAGCACCATCGAGTGCTCCTGGAGGTTGTGGCCCTCACCGGGGATGTAGGCCGTGACCTCGGTGCCGTTCGAGAGCTTGACACGAGCGACCTTGCGCAGTGCCGAGTTCGGCTTCTTCGGGGTGGTGGTGTAGACGCGGGTGCACACGCCACGCTGCTGGGGGTTCGCCTTCAGGGCGGGCGCCTTGGTCTTGACGACCTTCGGCGTACGACCCTTGCGAACGAGCTGCTGGATGGTAGGCAACTGTTCTCCTGGTTCTTCGCTCGTGCTCTCTGGCCGACGCGGTCCGTCGGCTTCCTCATCCCACGCAGACCGCCGCCTGACGGCGACGGGAGATGGGGGATGGAGTGATCAGGAGGCCGGAGGCCTGCTGGATCTGGGCGCGCCCGAAGGCGCACACCCGGGAGAGCCTAGCCGCCACGCCCGACGAAATCAATCCACGGTGGCCCCGACGGCGGGCCGTTCGCCGTGGGCGTGGACCGGTCGGGGACGGGGCCGAGGACGCTCAGGAGCCGGAGTCGGTGCGGCCGTTCGCGACCGCCGCGACGAAGGTCGCGCCACCGTCGCCGAAGCCGGTGATCCAACCGGACGCGTTGACGTCGATCGGGCCGGCCGTCGCGGTCCCACGTCCGCTCGGACCGGTGAACTCCGCGCTGAACGTGGCCGACCCCGGAGCGCGGGTCTCGACGAGCCACCCCTTCGACGACCACGCACCGACGCTGACCGACGGCCGGGTGTCGAGCGTCCACTTCTGGTTCGTGTACGTGTTCGCCGGGTTCTCGCCGTAGGCGTAGAAGCTGCACCCGTCGGGCGTGGCCGTCGGAGCCGCCACGCAGCCGTCCACCCAGGCGTCGACGGCCTTCGTCGCGGCCTGCTGCCCGGCGTCCGTCAGGGTCGTGGTGAGCACGACCGGGGTCCCGGCCGTCCCGAACCCCGGCACGGCGGCCGTCGCTGCGTCGGCGGCGAACCACTCGCCGCCATCGGTCGCCACCTCGTACGAACCCGGGAACGCCCGCAGCGCGACCGCTCCGAGGTCGTCCGTCGTCGCGTCCGCTCCGGCGACCTGCACCGTGCTCGCCGTCGGGCCCTGCACGACGACCTCCACCGAGCCGAGCGACGGCGGCTGCAGCTCCCAGACGGGGAACACGCCCCAGTCCGTGCCGGTGCGCTCGAGCTCGAACGTGGCCGGGACGCTGCGGCCGGCCTGGGTCAGGAGCGCCCGCACGGTCGCGTGGTCGTCGCCCTGGTCGACCGAGGTGATGCGGTGCGCCGTGACCTTGTCGTCCGCCTTCGCGTAGGCGGCGTCGGTGAGGAGCACGTCGTCGTCATCGCGGTCGATGCCTGCCGCGTCGAGCGCGTCGGAGAGCCGACCGTCCTCCACGTCCTGCAGGAACGCCTGCACGGGGCGCTCCGCCGAGTGGCTGTCCGAGCCGACCGACCAGCCGATCCCACCCGCGACGACGAGGAGCACGAGCGCGGCGGCTCCGGCTGCGATGCCGATCACCGCGCCCTTGCGGAGCCCCCGGCGCGGTCGACTGCCAGCGGCTCCGGGAGCGCCGGCCATCGGGTGGTGCGGGGCCGGGTGCAGCGCGGGTGCGGTCATCACCGCGGGCAGCGCCCGGTCGCCACGGAGGGTGTCCGCCCCCGGCACCGACTCCCAGCCCCGCGAGTCGTCAGGTCCGTCGGTCATGGGTCCCCCAAGATGCCGTCGTTCAGCTCGTCTCCGGAATTGTACCGAACCCTGCGGGCGCGGGCCGGGCCTCCCTTCAGTCCTGTGGACGGATCGGGGACGACTGCTGGCCCTGTGGACGGGTGCCCTGCCACCGGACCGCGGAGATGCCCGCGACGACCGTGACGAGCGCGACGACGACCCCGCCGACCACGAAGGGGCTGAGGGCGTAGCCCGCGGGGAAGACGAGCAGTTCGGCGGCGTCGGAACGGACGAGGGCGTAGCCGACCGCGCCCACGCCCAACATGACGAGGTACGTCGTCGCGGCGGCGACGAGGCCGGTGACGACCGGGTTCCCCTCGCGAGCGCCCATCGCCGTCGCGAGGAAGACGGCGACGGCGGCGCCGACGACCATCGCGGGGCCGAGGTAGGGGGTGGCGTCTGCCTGCCGGATCGCCTCGACGTCGGCGAGCAGGGCCTCGAAGCCCGTCACGGCGATGACGAGCGCGATGAAGAGGACGGACGCCATCGTCGCCACCAACCACCGGGACATGCGCCGATCGTAGCGCTCCGCGGGGGTCCGGGTCCGGCGGCTACGGGGCGTCGGCCGGTTCCGGTCGCGCGGTCTCCTGCTGCGCGGCCTCCTGCTGCGCGGCGTGCTGCTGGTGCGCCGCCTGGACGAGCGCGAGGGCGATGGTCGCCGTGATGACCGGGACCGTCTCCGTCATCGGCGCGGGCGCCTCGGTCCCGGTGACACCCGTGGCGTCGCCGGCCGTGCCGTCGCCGGCCGGGAGGCTCGGGGTCGGCTCCGGCACGAGACCCGCCTCGGGCGCGTGCTCCTTCTCCGGCCGGTGGTCGGCCTCGGGCTGGTGGGCCGCCTCGGGCTGGTGGGCCGCCTCGGGCTGGTGGCCTGCCTCCGGCTGGTGGTCGCGGAGTGCCGGGCCGACCACCGGCAGGACCGCCGTGGTGGTCGGGGGTTCCGCGTGCAGCTCGGGGGCCGGATCCGCTCCGGCCGCCGTGCCCCGGCGCCGACGGGCCACCATGCGGACGAGGACCACCGCAGCCACGGCCGCCCAGATGCTGTTCACGATCGTGGAGGGGACGGCGTGGTGCGCGGCCACGTTCACGGCGATCGCGACACCGCCGACCAGGTTGAACAGCTGGTAGACCGGGCCGTTCGCGATCTTCCCGAGTGAGAAGAGGACGTACCCCACGAGGACCGTGACGGCCCCGAACCAGCCGAGGAACTCCACGACACCGACCAACACGAGCGACTCCGGGCACGACGAGGGACGCCCGTTCCGAGGGACGTCCGAGAAGGAGATGAGCAGCCGCGAGCGCGGGCCCGACCAGCATCGTAGAGGCACGGGACGCCCCGACGGAAGTGGGTCCCGCGTGGCGGCGGGACCCCGTCCGGGGGGCGTTCGGTGGAGGTGCGGGTCAGCCGGCCGGGGCCGCCGCCGGGGAAGCCGTCGGGCTGGCCTCCGTGTCGCCGGACGGGTCCGACAGCACGTAGACGAAGCCGGAGAGCGACCACGCCTGAGCGGTCATCGGGGGCGCGTCCTCGTCCGCGTCGGTCGCCGCGATCCGGTTCACCAGGAAGAGGCGGTCACCGCCCTGCACGGCCTTGGTGAAGGCGAGCGCCTGGTCGTACGAGCCGGCGATCGCCACCGTGACCGGCATGACGGTGAAGTTCGTCCCCGTGATCGCCGGGTCCGTGACCGGGACCGGCGCGGTCGGCACCGCCGGGGTCGCTGCTGCGCTCGGCGTCGCGGTCGGGGCCGGCGTCGCCGCCGTCGCGCTGCTGCCTCCGTCGGCCCCGTCAGCCCCGTCGGTCGCCGTCGGCCCGACGTACGGCTGGGCGTCACCGATCGTGATCGTCGTGATGCGGACGCCGGCAGCGGTCGCGGAGCCGTCGAGGGCCTTCAGGAAGGGCGTGGTGTCCTCGGACGACGGGATCGAGGCGCGGAGGGCGGCGAGTTCCGCCTTCGTGGTCCCGAGGTCACCGGCTGCCTTCGCCAGGCGCGCGAGCTCCGCCTGGTTCGCCTCGTTCGTGCTGTCGATCGCCTCTTGCTGCCGGCCGTTGTCGGCGGACTGGGCGAGCAGCGGCTGGACGCCGAGGAACCACCCCCCGGCGAGCACGGCCACCGTGACGACGAGCGCGATCACGAGTGAGAGCTTGTTCTTGTTCACCGGTCGGCTCCCTCGGTGTACTTGCCGTCGTAGGCCTGGTCGTCGAGGGCGAGTTCGACGACCGCCGTGTAGTCGCCGGAGTCCTCGTCGAGCGAGATGGAGGAGATCGACGACCCCGCGTAGCCGACGACCGAGGACAGGCGGTCCTTCCAGTCCGGGACCGACGGGATCGTCGTGGTCTGCACCGTCAGCGTCATGGTGGCGATCCGCGGGCCCTGCAGCGGCACGGTCGACTGCTCGAACACCTGGGTCGCGTCGGCCGAGTCGATCGTCATCGCGGTGATCCCGACGCCCGCCGGGAGCGCGGCTCGGACGCCGGAGAGGGTCGCGGCCCAGTCGACCTCGGTCGACCCACCGACCGCCTGCGCGGATTCGAGGAGCTGCGTGTCCGCCTCGGTGGACCGGACCTCGGCGTAGCGCTGCTGCTGCGCGAGCAGGGACGAGGTCGCTTCCTGGGCTGCCGTGAGCGACGACGCCGAGTCGAGCTGGTGCGCGACCGCGGCACCGGTGCCCAGCAGCACCACCGCCACGGCGACACCGACCCCGATCCACGCGCGGCGGGCCGTGGTGCGCTCCCGGCGGTCGACGTGCACCTCGACGGGCAGCAGGTTGACCCGCGGTTCGCGGATGGTCGTCATGGCGGACGACCGGCCGGCCTTCGGGGCCTTCCGGGGTGCGCTCGATGCGACGGTGTCTTCGGACTCCGCGCGCGACGGGCCGCGACCCGCGCGCTTCGTGAACGGCAGGCCGACCGGCCGCCCCTGTGCGCTGGTCATGCTGCTCTGCTCCCGACTGCGAGTCCGTACGCGACGGCGATGGCGTCCCCGTGCTCTGCCACGTCCTCCGGTCGGATCGACCGCGAGGTGGCGACACCCGTGAACGCCGTCCCGAGCTCGACGGGCAGCCGGGTCTGGTCGGCGAGCGCTTCGCGGAAACCGATCAGGCGTGCGCCGCCGCCCACGAGGACGATCTGCCCGACCGGCTCGGCGGGGCGGGTGTTCGTGAAGTAGTTGATGGTGTTCCGGAGGCTCGCGATCAGCTCACCGGCAGCGTCGTGGGTCGCCGCGATGGCACGGGCGTCGTCGACGGTCCGCCCGCCCGGCCCGAGCCCGAGGTGGCGCTTGACCGCCTCGGCCTGGTCGAAGGGGATGTCGATGCGGCCCGAGAGCGACTTGGTGATGTCGGTGCCACCGCTCGGGATGATGCGCACGAACTGCGGGATGCCGTTCGTCGCGAGGACGACGCTCGTGGTGTCGGCACCGAGCTGCACGAGGGCGACCGTGCCGGGGCGCTCCTGCCGGCCGACCAGCACCCGTGACAGCGCGAACGGGATGAGGTCGACTCCGACCGGGTTCAGCCCGGCCAGTTGGACGGCCCGGACGTTGGCGAGCACGGCGTCCTTGATGGCCGCGATGAGCAGCCCGTGCACCACGGGGCCGTTCTCGCCGTGGCTCTCGGAGGTCGGGTAGAAGTCGAGGATCGCGTCCACGACCGGGACGGGGAGCATGTCCTGCACCTGGAAGGGCAGGCTCTCGCGGATCTGCGCGATCGGTGCCTGCGGGACGGTCAGGTCACGGGAGAGCACGCGCTGGTTGCCCATCCCGAGCACGACGTTCCGCGAGCGGAACCGGCCGAGCTGCCAGAGCTGCCGGAGCGCTGCGGCGACGGTGTTCGGCTCGAGGACCTCACCGCGGCTCACCGCTCCCTCGGGGGTCGGTACCTCGGCGAACCGCACCAGCGTCGGTCGAGCGCGGTCCGCGTCCGCGACCTCGACCGCGCGGATCGACGACCCGGCGATGTCGACGCCGACGATGCTCTTGCTCATGCTGCTGCTCTCGGTTCTGTGGGGGTCATGTCAGGTGGTCAGCCGAGGCCCAGGAGGCCCAGGTAGCTGTCCCAGATCGGCGTGCCGAAGGCGATCCCGAGCCACGCTCCGACGAGCATCGACGGCCCGAAGGGGATCCCGCCCCGCCAGCGCGCTCGGCCGACGACGAGGAGGACGATCGCGACCGTACCGCCGACCAGGAAGGCGCCGAAAGCTCCCACTGCGAGGGGTCCCCATCCGAGGTACGCGAGCACCATGCCGAGGACGACGGCCAGCTTGACGTCGCCGAGCCCCATGCCGCCGGGTACCGCGACCGCCAGCACGAGGTACGCACCGCCGAGGACGACGGCGCCGAGCAGCCCCCGCAGGAAGGGAGCAGGATCACCGGCCACCGTCGATGCCGCGGCGAGGAGCACGAGCACGACGACGGCGGTCGGGTACACGATCGCGTTCGGGAGGGTGTGGGTGTCGAGGTCGATGAGGGCCAGGGCGACGCTCACCGCCATGAGGACGAGGAGTCCGACGGCCACCAGCACGCCGGCAGACACCTCGCGGCCACCGCCGGCCAGGGTCGGCACCGTCAGTCCGGCGACGGCGGCGAACAGGAGGCCCGTGGCGAGTTCGACCGCCGGGTACCGGACCGGGATGGGTGCGTCGCAGTCACGGCACCGGCCGCGGAGGGCGATCCAGGAGAGGACCGGGACGTTGTCGCGGCGGCGGATGCCGTGCCCGCACTGCGGACATGCGCTCGCGGGCACGACGACCGACCGGCCGGCCGGTACCCGGTACACGACGACGTTGAGGAACGACCCGACGACGAGCCCGAGCACGGCGCACAGCGGCACGAGGACGGGGGCGAGTTCCGCCCCGGCGGTCATCGGCAGCCTCCACCGGCGTCGGTCGCGCACGATCCGGACGCCGTGTACGCGGACTGCACCTCGACCTGCGTGGTGACGCCGTACGAGGTCGAGACGGGCTGCAGGAACTTCGGCGGTGCCGTGGTGAGGAGGCGCTGGTCGTAGACGTAGTTCTTCACGAAGCCCGTCGTCCCGAGCGTCGCGACCGCACCGCGCCAGTTCTGCGCGATGGAACCGACGACCTTGAGCGTGCCGAGCTGCGGTCCGATGTCGTAGTTCTGGTTCCAGAACGTGCCGGCGTTGCTGGCGATCGCGGCGCTGATGGTGAGCTTCGCACCCCGGCTGCGGTCGAGGAGGCCCACGCCGCCGTCCGTGCACCGCGTGTAGTCGACGCCGTTGCGCGTGGAGGGGTAGGCCGTGCACTCGGCCGGGTTGTAGATCTCGACGGCGTTCTGGCCGACCAGCCCGAGGATGTCCTTCGTCGGGTCGCCGTAGGTGATGTCCCCGGTGACCCATACCTTGCCGGAGGCGGCCATCGTCATCGCTCCGGAGAAGCCACCGCTGACGAACAGGTCCCCGGCACGGCAGGAGTAGGTGTCCGAGACGGATCCGGTCCGGAAGTCGTTCGACCTACCGGTGTTGATCCACTCGCCTGCGGCCGGGAACCCCTGGCCGTTGCTGTACGGCTGGTTCGCCTTCGTCGTGGCCTTGCCGTTCGTCACCGTGACCGCGGTCGAGCAGTACGTGTTCGAGTACTTCGAGGGGACCGTGCCGGCCGCCCACGTGTTGTCGTTGTTCGACGCCGACGGCACGTCCTGCACGTACATGAGGTTCGCGGGCAGGGTCGGGATGGTCGCACCCGCGGCGCTCTGGAGGGCGTCGATCGAGCCGCACAGCGACGCTGCCTTGGCGAGGTCGTCGCTCGCGGTCACCGCCCCGCTCGAACTGCTCACCTTGATCTGGGTCGCCTTCGACCACGGCGACCACACGGTCATCTTCCCGTTCCCCAGGAACGACACCCGGGTGGGCCCGGTGTACAGGCAGCCGGGGCGCGGCACCGTCGCGGGGATGTCCGTCCGCGTCTCCTGCGACATGTTCGAGTTCAGCGCCGGCAGCCCGAGGTACGGCACGGTCGAGGCCGGGCCGCCCTTGAACTGCCCGCTGCACCCACCGCCGGCCGAGCGGACCGTGAGGTCGTGCTGCTCGACCGCGCTGAGGAACGTCGTGGCACACGCTGCCGTGAAGACGTCGTTCGTGCGGATCGGCCCGTCCAGGACGTCGTTGGGGGCGAACTGCACGGCCTGGCACTTCCCACCCACGCTGGTCTGCCACTGGTAGGCGGTGACGCAGGACGACCCGGTGAGGGCGGGGTTGGAGGACTCGTAGTTCGTGAAGTAGAGGTAGTTGATGAACCCGTCGCCCTTGAGGTTCGCGACCAGGGACCGCACGCTCCCGCCGGACTTGCCGGTCACCCGCACGCGGAGGACACCCTTGCCCGAGTACTCCGAGTTGTCCACCTCGTACCGGAAGAACTGGTCGGTCGAGCCGACCACCGACGCCCACTTCGATCCGCTGCTCGTGAAGGCGACGTTGCCGTCATCGCCGGTGAACGTCGACGGCGGGATGGTCTTCTTGCTGAACTGCGCATCGGAGTTCCCGTAGAGCGCGTAGCCGTTGTCGTTCGACAGCTTGGCCTGGTAGTCCGCGAGGCCGGCGTAGGCGGCTGCCATCGCGTTCTGGAAGTTGCGGTCGGACGCCGACTTCACCGCGCCGGAGGTCGAGACGGCGATCATCGTCGCGACGAGCAGCATCATCACGGTCCCGAAGATGAGCACGTTCGCCAGCACCACGCCGCGTTCGTCGTCGTGGGCGCGCCGGAGCGCGTCCGTCACCCGGCGCATCACGGCGTCACCGTCGCTGCAGTCCCGTAGGCGACGTTGAAGAGGTACAGGGTGTTCTGCACGTGGGTGTTCGCTGCCTTCCCGGCCGTGGTCGAACCGAGCTCGAGGTTCACGCGTACGGCGCGGATCGTCCCGAGCGACGCCGTCGGCACGATGCCCGACACCGGCGTCGCGATCGCCTTGTTGCCGACTCCGAGGTAGGTGAAGAGCGCGTCGCCGTCGCCGGTCGGGGACGCGACCGGTCCACCGATGACGATGCTGCGGTTCGGCGTCTGGGTGGGCGCGGGGAACGAGTAGAAGCCCTTCGTCTCGGTGCCGTCCCACTGGTCGAGCACGATCCGCTTGGCTGCGTTGAGCGAGTACCGGACGAGCACGGGCTCGTCCGTGCTGTTCCCGTCGAGGTTGATGAACGCGGTGAAGGTGAGGCGCGTCGGCGTGGCCTCGACGACGGCCGGGGCGGACGAGCCGTCGACCTTCGGCAGCAGACTCGCGGCGTGCACGTAGCGCGTGACCGAGTTCATGACACTCGACGCCACGCGGGAGTTCTGGTCCGACGACGAGTTGGTCGCCCCCGCACGCAGCGTCGCGATGAAGAAGCCGCCGATCGCCACGATGATGATCGACGCGATGCTCATCGACACCAGGAGTTCGCTGAGGGTGACGCCCGCCTGGTCACGGTGCAGCCGACGCACGAGACGCATCATCGGACCTGCCCCCGGGGGTCGAGCGTGACGGTGTTGTCGTAGTCGATGACGAGCAGTGCGGTCTTCCGGTTCACCGACCCGGGCGTGACGGGCGTGACGTTCTTCGGGTCAGAGGCGATCTCGTTCTTCGCCGTGTCGCCGAAGGACTTCCCGGAGCTGATGGTCCACGTGCCGAACGGCAGCGCGAGGGTGACCGAGTCGGACTCTGCGACCGGGAACCGCATGGTCATCCCGGCGGCACAACCGGGGTCGCCCGGACCGGGGTTCGCCGACGACACGGCGGTGATGTACCGCCCCTTCACACCCTTCACCGTGAGCACGCCCGTCATGACCTGCGCCTCGGTGGCGCCCCCGGCCGGTGCCGGGACCAGGGCCGGGGTGACCCCGACCGCGCCGGCCGCATCCGGGACGGTCCAGGACGCGGGGTTCGGACTCAGGCAGTTCTTCGTCCGGTCGAGACTGTTCGAGTACGGTCCGGCGATGACCGTGTAGCCCGACGTGAACGGGAAGACCGGGACGGTCGGGCTCGGGTTCGTCGTCGAGGTGATCCGCACGGTCGAGCTCGTCGTGTCCCACGGCGTCACGGTGTCCAAGCCCCCGGACGGACTCGACAGGACCGTGACCATGTTCGCGGGGACCGTGGCGTTGTAGGTCTTCGCGTACTGGAACGCCATCGTGCTGGCCTGGTCGTAGACGAAGGGGACCGGTGCACTGGCACCGGCGGTCACGGAGATCGGGGACTGCGACGAGGGTTGCTTCTGCTCGGTGTCGATCCCGCCGGGGACGTTCGCGGTGACCGTGTAGTCGCCCTGCGCGACGTTGACGGCGTACGAGCAGCCCTGCGCGTCGGTCGGCAGGGGGGCCTTCGCGAGCGCGGAACCGGCACCACCGCGGACCGGCGCGACGCTGATCGTCACGCCCGGGTACGGAGCGCCGGAGGCGTCGACGACCGAGATGATGATCGTGCCGTACCCGGGGTCCGTCACGGCGTCGCTCGGAGCGATCGCGGAGGCCATCGAGGTCGAGCTCATCCCGCCGCGGGGGTTCGGCCACGACACCGTCTCGACGACGCTCTTGTACGCGAGCTTCCCGGTCGACGTGCCGCATGCGCCACTGGCACCGTCGCTCTGGACCCACGAGACCTTCCGGTCGACCTGGTAGGTCAGGCCACCGACCGTCGTGGTGTTGTCCTCGCCGCGGGCACTGACGACGTCGAAGATGCCGGTGGTCGACCCGGCGGCGGTCTGCCGCAGCATGTCGATGTCCTCCGACGCCAGCGCCACGGCGGTCTCCCGCCCGCGGCTCGTCTGGGTGAGCTGGAGGGTGTTCGCGATGCCGTAGGCGATGCCGACCGACATGACGGCGAAGACCATCATGGCGACCATGACCTCGATGATGCTCGAGCCGGATTCCCGGGCCGTCGGGTCGGACGGGCGTAGGACGCGCTGTAGTCGCTGGATCATGGTCACCTCCCTCGTACATCGATCAGTTCAGTGCGCGAAAGGGCGGTTCGTCGCCAGACGAACCGCCCCCGCAGTACCTGCACGTCAGCAGGAAGCGACTTCCGTCGCCGCAGTCGAGTCAGTGATCTTGAAGTGCTTGTTCGTCGAACCAGTGCCGCAGACGGAGAACGTCACGCCGGTCGCGGCCGGGCTGTAGATGAAGGTCGTTTCGGAGCTCTTCGTCCAGCCGTACGGCGTCATGGTGGCGGAGTCAGCGAACTCAGTGCCCGTCGGCAGCTTGCCGTTCTTGTCCGTCTGGAACGCGATGACCGCGGTCTTCGCGTTCGCCAGGTCGGACTTGACCGAAGCGTCCTTCGCGTTGTTCTGGACGTTGAGGTACACCGGGATCGCGATCGCGGCGAGGATGCCGATGATGATCACGACGACCAGGAGCTCGATCAGGGTGAAGCCCTTCTCGTTCTCGTTGAGGAGACCCTTGCGGCGAGCGTCAAGCTTGCCCATGAGACGGAAGTACATGGTTTTCCTTCACTGGGGAAATGATGGGGTGAGTGGTTCCGGCTTGTGCTCGTCGCCGTGCATCAGCGTATTCGAGGCAATTCCGTGTCGTAATCCCGAGAACGGGGGTCACCGCGGGATCGAAACACCCCCAGAAACGGGGGCAGGAATGCGCGTTCCACCCCCGTCCGGGGTTGGTCTTGCTTTCCGGACACTCAGTACGGGGCGCTCAGTGGACGAGCGAGGTGATCTGGAAGATCGGCAGGTACAGGGCGATGATCATGCCGCCCACGACGACACCCAGGAACGCGATGAGCAACGGCTCGATGAGCGCGGTCAGCGATTCCGTGGTCGATTCCACCTCGGAGTCGTAGAAGACAGCGATCTTCTCGAGCATGACCTCGAGCGAACCGGCGTCCTCACCGACGGCGACCATCTGCGCGACCATCGACGGGAAGACCTTCTCCTTCGCCAGCGGCTCGGCGATCGATTCGCCTTTCCGGACACTTTCGGAAACGCGGTCGAGTGCTTTCTGCACGACGAAGTTGTTCGACACTTCGCCGACGATATTCAGGGCCTGGAGAATGGGGACGCCGGCGCCGATCATGTTCGAGAAATTGCGCGCGAACCGCGCGATGACGATCTTCTTCGTCAATGCGCCGAAGATCGGCAGACGCAACAGGATCGGGTCACGGAATGCTCGGAACCGGTCGGTGTTCTTGTTCGCCCGGTACCACAACCACGCGACCACGATCCCGACGGCGAGCACGGGAGCGCCCCAGCGCATGGCGTGCGAGAGCTGCACGAGGATCATCGTCGGCAGGGGCAACTGCCCGCCGAGCGAGGAGAACATGTCCTGGAAGATCGGCACGATGAACACGAGCATGATCACGACGGACGCCAGCGACATGCAGAGCACCACGACCGGGTAGGTCATCGCGGACTTGATCGTCGACCGGAGCTTGTGCTCCTTCTCGAAGTTCGTCGCGATCGAGTCCATCGCCTGGTCGAGGAAGCCGCCGGTCTCCCCCGCTCGGATCATGTTGATCATCAGCGGCGGGAAGTCCACCGGGTACTTGCCCACGGCGTCGGAGAACGACACACCCTGCTCGACCTCGTCGCGCACCTTGCCGAGGATGTCCTTGAGCTTCTTGCTCTCGGTCTGGTCGGCCAGGATCGTGAGCGCCCGGAGCAGTGACAGCCCCGACGACAGCATGGTCGAGGCCTGCCGCGACATGATCGCCAGGTCCTTGAGGCCGACGCCCTTCTCGAACCCCGGGATCTTGATCTCGGTCTGCAGTCCGGTGCCGGCCTTGGCCTCGGTGATGGCGATCGGCGAGACGCCCATGCCGCGGAGCCGCTGGACGACGGCGCCCTCGGACGCGGCGTCGACCCGGCCCTTGACGAGCTTGCCGGAGCCGTCCCGGCCGCGGTAGTCGAACGCGAGGGACATCAGTAGCCTCCGGAGAACTTGTCGCCGAAGTCGATCCCACTCGCGGCGATGGCGTCGGCGGACGCGTCGGACGGGGATTCGACGCGCTGCACCAGCCGGTCGAAACCCTCGAGGTCGTGGACCTTCTCGAGCGCCGCCTTGCGGGTGATGGTGCCCACGTTGACCAGCTCGGCCAGGTCCTGGTCCATGGTGTGCATGCCCGCGTCCCGCCCCGCCTGCATGGCCGACGTGATCTGGTACGTCTTGCCCTCGCGGATGAGGTTGCCGATGGCGGGGGTGGTCTTCATGATCTCGGTCGACACGATGCGCCCGGTGCCGTTCGCCTTCGGGACGAGGGTCTGGCAGACGACGCCCTCGAGCGTCGCCGCGAGCTGGGTGCGGATCTGCCCCTGCTGGTGCGGCGGGAAGACGTCGATGACGCGGTCGATCGTGCCGGGGGCGCTCTGCGTGTGCAGGGTCGCGAAGACGAGGTGGCCGGTCTCGGCGGCGGTCAGCGCGACCGAGATGGTCTCGAGGTCGCGGAGCTCGCCGATGAGGATGACGTCGGGGTCCTGGCGGAGGACGTGCTTGAGCGCGCGGGCGAACGAGTGCGTGTCCGCGCCGACCTCCCGCTGGTTGATGATCGCCTTCTTGTGCTCGTGCATGAACTCGATCGGGTCCTCGACCGTGACGATGTGGTCGGCACGGGTCTCGTTGACGAGGTCGATGAGCGCGGCGAGGGTCGTCGACTTGCCGGAACCGGTCGGACCCGTCACGAGGACGAGCCCGCGGG
Source organism: Curtobacterium sp. MCBD17_032 (assembly GCF_003234855.1). Taxonomy (GTDB): domain Bacteria; phylum Actinomycetota; class Actinomycetes; order Actinomycetales; family Microbacteriaceae; genus Curtobacterium. The sequence continues at coordinate 551,911 of NZ_QKTO01000001.1, read as the reverse complement.
ACAGCTTGGCGAACTCGCCGACGTGCTCGGGGATGCCGAGCTGCCTGAGCGTCTTGATCTTGGTGGGGATGATGCGGAAGGCCGCTCCCCAGTTGCCGCGCTGCTGGTAGAAGTTCACGCGGAAGCGGTACTCAGGCGACAGCGAGTACGCGAAGTCGAGTTCCTGCTCCTGGTCGAACTGCGCCGCCTGGTCGCCCGACAGGAGTGTCTTGAGCGCGGCGATGACCTTGTTGCGGGCCCACGGGCCTCCCGGCACGGCGGGTCGGAGTGACCCGTCGACCCGCACGGTGGGCGGGGCGTCCGCGGTCACGTGCAGGTCGGATGCACCCTGGTAGACGACCTGCGCGAGCGCGGTGATGAGGTCGGAGTCGGCCACCTCGCGCGCGTGGCGGGTGAAGTTGATCTCGGGGCTGCCGGTCGGTGTGACCACCTGGGCCGGCGCGTGCGGCGCGACGCTCGGGAGGCTCGCGGCGGCGGGCGCCACCGGGATCCGCTCGGTCGCCTGGTACGGGTCGTACCCGTAGCTGGCGGTCGACGGCGGGACGGCGGCCGGCGGCGTCGCCGGCACGGCCTGCGGCTGGGCGACGGGCACCGCGACGGGCTGCCCGACGGGTGCGGACCAGGCGGCGAGGTCGTCACCGAGGTCGTAGACGGGCGCGGCCGGCGCCGGGACCGGGCCGCCTGGTGCGGGCGGGTACGAGGTCGGTGCCGTCTGCCCGGCCTGGGCGAGGCGCGCGGCTCGACGCCCGCCGACCTCGACCCCGGGCGTGCCGGGCGTGCCGGGGTGCCAACCGGCCACGGGCTCGTCGCTGGCGGGGGTCACGTCGTAGACGGACTCGGTCATCTGCTCGTCCTCCAGGCCTACGCGACCACGCGCAGGATCTCGTCGACGCTCGTGAGTCCGAGCTTGACCTTCTCCCACCCGTCCATCCGGAGGGTGAGCATGCCCTGCTGCTGGGCGACGCGGCTGATCTCCGCGCTCGAGGCGCGGGCGACGGCGAGCCGTTCGATCTCCTCGGTGACGGTCATCACCTCGTGGAGCGCGATGCGCCCGCGGTACCCGGTGTTCGAGCACACCGAGCAACCGAGCGGCGCGAAGAACTCCGGGATCGCGGCGGTCGGGGCGTCGAGGAACCCGAGGGCGTGCAACTGCTCGGCCTCGTACACGGCGGGCACCTTGCAGCGGTCGCAGAGCTTGCGTGCCAGACGCTGTGCGACGACGCAGTCGAGGGCCGACCCGACGAGGAACGGTTCGATGTCCATCTCGGTGAGCCGGGTGACGGCCGAGGGCGCGTCGTTCGTGTGCAGCGTGGAGAGCACGAGGTGACCGGTGAGCGACGCCTCGATCGCGATCTGGGCGGTCTCGTGGTCACGGATCTCACCGAGCAGCACGACGTCGGGGTCGGACCGGAGGATGCTGCGCAGGGCTGACGCGAAGGTCAGACCGGCCTTCGGGTTGACCTGCACCTGGTTGACCCCCGCCATGCGGTACTCGACCGGGTCCTCGACGGTGATGACGTTGATCTCGGGCCGGGCGACCGCGTTGAGCGTCGTGTACAGCGTGGTCGACTTGCCGGACCCGGTCGGTCCGGTCACCAGGATCATGCCGTACGGCTTCGAGTACGACTTCTGGTACGCCGCCGCGTTCCGGTCGAGCAGGTTGAGGTCCTTGAGGGTCAACGACGTGTTCGTGTTGTCGAGGATCCGCATGACGACCTTCTCGCCCCACACGGTCGGCAGGGTCGCCACACGCAGGTCGATCTGGCGACCGCCGTGGCGGACCGACATGCGGCCGTCCTGCGGCTTCCGCCGCTCGGCGATGTCGATGTCGCTCATGATCTTGAGCCGGCTGATGACGCCGTTCTGGATGTTCTTCGGCGCCGGGCTCATCTCGTGCAGCACGCCGTCGATGCGGTAGCGGACCCGCACCTCGTGCTCGCCGGGCTCGATGTGGATGTCGGACGCGTGGTCCTGGATCGCCTGGGACACGAGCAGGTTCACGAAGCGGACGATCGGCACGTCGTCGAGGGACCCGTCCCCGATGTCGGCCTGCTGCTCGTGCGTGCGTGCGGCCTCTTCCTCGAGCGAGGAGGTGAGGTCGTTCAGTTCGTCGTCGGCGCGCAGGTAGCGGTCGAACGCGGCGAGCAGGTCCCGCTCGTCGACCTGCAGCGGCTTGATCGGTCGGCCGGAGGCGGCGCGGGCGTCGTCGATCGCGAGGACGTTGGCCGGGTTGACCATCGCGAGCACGAGGGTCTCCCCCTCGAACCCGATGCCGAGGACCGAGTGCCGGCGGCAGAGCGGGGCGGGCAGCACCGAGACCGCCGTACCGTCGACCGGGTAGTCGGTCAGCGGGACGGTCTTCGAGTTGTGTGACGCGGCGCGCGCGGTGATGTACTGCGCCTCGCTCACGACGCCCTGTTCGACCAGGGAACGGATCGCTTGCTCGTCGACGTCCTCGTGGCCGGTCATGGCGTCGAGGTACTCGATGGGGAGCGCACCGTTGAGGATGAGGATCTCGGACAGGGTTGCCATGAGCCCTGTACCTCCTTGCTGCCGGGCGCGCCGAAGCGGCGTGGGTCGATGGGCGTCGCCAGGGGTACGACGCTCGACAACGCTACGTCCGGGCCCGCTCGTGGAGCAGTCCCAGAAGGAGGGGGCGGAGCAGTCGTCGCTGGACCCAGAACAGGGGTACCGGCGGGTATCGAGGTGAGCGTGCGGGCGCATGACCGACAGCATCCGTCCCACGGCGCGCGTCCAGCGTCCGGACGGCGCGACCTGTGGACGGCCGGGCCGCGGGGGTCGCCTGTGGAGCAGCGGCAGGTGAGCCCTCGACGCACCCGGTGTGCACGGACCACAATGAGCCATGGACATCACGAGCGTGACCGTGGGCTTGCCCGTCACCGACCTGGAGGCCTCCTGCCTCTGGTACGGCGCGGTGTTCGAACGACTCGAGCCGGACCTGGAACCGACCGAGGGGATCGCCGAGTACGAGGTCGGTGGCATCTGGATCCAGCTCGTCGAGGACCCCGACGCCGACGAGAACCCGGCGACGGTCCGCTTCGGTGTCGACGACGTGGCCGCCCAGCACGCCCGGATCGCCGCCCTCGGCATCGACGTCGGACCGGTCGAGTGCGTCGACGGGGCCGTCGACTGGTTCGACGTCCGCGACCCCGACGGCAACGTCCTCAGCCTCTACTCGCTCGCCGACGAGCGCGGGCGCGGCACCGGCGACCGCGACAGCGGCGCCGATCGCTCCGTCTAGGTCCCCGGACACCGGACCGGGAGGCCCGTGGCGGGGCCGCACCGAGCCTCCCGTCCGGCTCCTGCCCCGGAACGCGGGAAGGGCCCCGCATCCTGACGGATGCGGGGCCCTTCCCGGTGCTCACTGGGTTCAGTTGTACGTCCCCGGCGTGAAGTCGTCCGACGAGAAGCTGTCGAAGTCGACGAAGCTCAGGTCGGCGTCCGAGAACGACGAGTCGTCCGCGAAGATGCGGTTCGGGTACCGCTCCGCCTTCGCCTCCTCCGTCGCGTTCACGTCCACGTCGCGGTACCGGCTGAGGCCCGTCCCGGCGGGGATGAGCTTGCCGATGATGACGTTCTCCTTGAGGCCGACGAGCTGGTCCTGCTTGCCCTCCATGGCCGCCTGCGTCAGGACGCGGGTGGTCTCCTGGAAGGACGCGGCGGACAGCCACGACTCGGTCGCGAGGGACGCCTTCGTGATGCCCATGACCTCCTGGCGAGCCGAGGCGGTCTTGCGACCCTCCTGCAGCGCCGCCCGGTTGATCGCGTTGTAGCGCGACCGGTCGACGAGCTCACCCGGCAGCAGGTCGGTGTCGGCGTGGTCGACGACGGTGACCTTGCGGAGCATCTGGCGGACGATGACCTCGATGTGCTTGTCGTGGATCGGCACACCCTGCGAGCCGTACACGTCCTGCACACCGTTGACCAGGTGCTTCTGGACCTCGCGGACACCCTTGACCCGGAGGACTTCCTTCGGGTCGACGGTGCCGGCGATGAACTGCTCGCCGAGCTCGACGTGCTGCCCGTCCTCGATGAGGAGGGTCGCACGCTTGAGCACCGGGTAGATGAACGGCTCGTCGCCGTTGTCCGGCGTGAGGATGATCCGACGACCCTTGTCCGTGTCCTCGATCGTGGCGCGGCCGGGGGCCTCGGCGATCGGGGACGCGCCCTTCGGGGTGCGGGCCTCGAAGAGCTCGGTCACGCGGGGCAGACCCTGCGTGATGTCGTCGGCCGAGGCCGAACCACCCGTGTGGAAGGTACGCATCGTCAGCTGGGTACCGGGCTCACCGATGGACTGGGCGGCGATGATGCCGACCGCCTCACCGATGTCGACCAGGTTGCCCGTGGCGAGCGAGCGGCCGTAGCACTGCGCGCAGACACCGACGGCTGACTCGCAGGTCAGGACCGAGCGCACCTTGATGCTCTCGACACCGGCAGCGAGCAGCTTGTCGAGGAGGACGTCACCGACGTCCTCGCCGGCCTCGGCCACCACGGTGCCCGAGGCGTCGACGGCCTCGGTCGCGAGGGTGCGCGAGTAGACGGTGTTCTCGACGCGCGGGTCGCGGACGAGCCCGCCGTCCGCACCGACCGTCGCGATCGGCAGCTCGAGGCCACGGGTCGTCCCGCAGTCGTCCTCACGGATGATGACGTCCTGCGACACGTCGACGAGACGACGGGTCAGGTAGCCCGAGTCAGCGGTACGGAGTGCCGTGTCCGCCAGACCCTTGCGAGCACCGTGCGTGGCGATGAAGTACTCCGCCACGGTCAGGCCCTCGCGGTACGAGTTGATGATCGGGCGGGCGATGATCTCGCCCTTCGGGTTGTTCACCAGACCACGCATACCGGCGATGTTGCGCACCTGCAGCCAGTTACCACGAGCACCGGACGACACCATGCGGTTGATGGTGTTGTCGACCGGGAAGTTGTCGCGCATCTCCTGCGCGATCTCGTTCGTGGCCTCGGTCCAGATCTTGATCAGGTCGGCGCGACGCTCGGAGTCGGTGATCAGACCCTTGTCGAACTCGCCCTGCACCTTGGCGGCCTGGACCTCGTAGCCCGCGATGATCTCCTTCTTGCGAGGAGGCGTCACGACGTCCGACAGGGCGACGGTCACACCGGAGCGGGTGCCCCAGTAGAAGCCGGCGTCCTTGATCCGGTCGAGCGCAGCGGCCGTCTCGGTCTTGGAGTAGCGCTCGGCGAGGTCGTTGACGATCGCGGAGAGCGTGCCCTTGTCGGTGACCCGCTGCACGAACGGGTAGTCCGCCGGCAGGGTCTCGTTGAAGAGCGCACGGCCCAGGGTGGTCTCGAGGAGGATCGGCTGACCGACCTCGTAGCCCTCCGGCGCCTCACCCTCGGCGAAGTGGACACCCGTCATGCGGATCTTCACCATCGCGTTGAGGTGCAGCGTGTTCTGGTCCTTCGCGAGGATGGCCTCGGCGACGGAGGAGAACGCACGGCCCTCACCCACGGCGCCCTCGCGGACGGTCGTCAGGTGGTGCAGACCGATGATCATGTCCTGCGCGGGCAGGGTCACCGGACGACCGTCGGACGGCTTGAGGATGTTGTTCGAGGCGAGCATCAGGATGCGGGCCTCGGCCTGGGCCTCCACCGACAGCGGCAGGTGCACGGCCATCTGGTCGCCGTCGAAGTCCGCGTTGAACGCAGCACAGACCAGCGGGTGGAGCTGGATGGCCTTGCCCTCGACGAGCTGCGGCTCGAACGCCTGGATACCGAGACGGTGCAGCGTGGGCGCACGGTTCAGCAGCACGGGGCGCTCGCGGATGATCTCCTCGAGCACGTCCCACACCTGGGCACGCGAACGCTCGACCATGCGCTTGGCCGACTTGATGTTCTGCGCGTGCGACAGGTCGATCAGGCGCTTGATGACGAACGGCTTGAACAGCTCGAGCGCCATCTGCTTGGGCAGACCGCACTGGTGGAGCTTGAGCTGCGGGCCGACGATGATGACCGAACGGCCCGAGTAGTCGACGCGCTTGCCGAGCAGGTTCTGGCGGAAACGACCCTGCTTGCCCTTGAGCATGTCGCTCAGGGACTTCAGGGCGCGGTTGCCGGTACCCGTGACCGGACGTCCACGACGACCGTTGTCGAACAGCGCGTCGACCGCTTCCTGCAGCATGCGCTTCTCGTTGTTCACGATGATCTCGGGGGCACCGAGGTCGAGCAGGCGGCGGAGACGGTTGTTGCGGTTGATCACACGACGGTAGAGGTCGTTGAGGTCCGACGTGGCGAAGCGGCCACCGTCGAGCTGCACCATCGGGCGGAGCTCCGGCGGGATGACCGGTACGACGTCGAGCACCATCGCGGCCGGCGAGTTCCCGGTGGCGAGGAAGGAGCTGACGACGCGCAGGCGCTTGATCGCGCGGATCTTCTTCTGGCCCTTGCCCTCGGCGATCTGCAGACGCAGCGCCTCGGCCTCGGCGGCCAGGTCGAAGGCCTCGAGCCGCAGCTTGATCGCCTCGGCGCCCATGTAGGCGTCGAAGTAGATCCCGAAGCGGTCCTGGAGCTCGTGGAAGACGGCGTCCTCGGGCTTGAGGTCGCCCACCTTGAGGTTGCGGAAGTCCTCCCACACGCGCTCGAGGCGGGTGATGTCCTCGTCGAAGGACTTGCGGACCTGGGACATCTCCTTCTCGGCGGTGTCCTTGGTCCGGCGCTTCACGTCGGCCTTGGCGCCCTCTTCCTCGAGCGCCGCGAGGTCGTCCTCGAGCTTCTTGAGGCGGTCGGCGATGATCGAGTCGCGCTGGTTCTCGAGGTTCTTGATCTCGAGGCGCATCTCGTTCTCGAGGCCGGGCATGTCGGCGTGACGGCCCTCCTCGTCGATGCTGATGATCATGTACGCCGCGAAGTAGATGACCTTCTCGAGGTCCTTCGGCGCCATGTCCAGCAGGTAGCCGAGGCGCGACGGGACGCCCTTGAAGTACCAGATGTGCGTGACGGGCGCGGCGAGCTCGATGTGGCCCATGCGCTCACGGCGGACCGAGGACTTGGTGACCTCGACGCCGCAGCGCTCGCAGACGATGCCCTTGAAGCGGACACGCTTGTACTTGCCACAGGCGCACTCCCAGTCGCGGGAGGGACCGAAGATCTGCTCGCCGAACAGACCGTCCTTCTCGGGCTTCAGGGTGCGGTAGTTGATGGTCTCCGGCTTCTTGACCTCGCCGTACGACCACTGGCGGATGTCCTCGGCGGTCGCGAGACCGATCCGAATGGCATCAAAGGAAGTTGCTTCGAGCAATGTTCTTCTCTCTTGCTGAGTTCGAAACGTGTTCGGTACGGGAGGGATCAGATGTCGTCGACGGACGACGACTCGAACCGCGAGGAGATGTTGATGCCGAGCTCTTCAGCGGCACGGAAGACCTCGTCGTCCGTGTCGCGGAGGCTGACCGCCTGGCCGTCCGCCGAGAGGACCTCGACGTTCAGGCAGAGCGACTGCATCTCCTTCATGAGGACCTTGAACGACTCCGGGATGCCGGGCTCCTGGATGTTCTCGCCCTTGACGATCGCCTCGTAGACCTTCACGCGGCCGAGGATGTCGTCGGACTTGATCGTCAGGAGCTCCTGGAGGGCGTACGCGGCACCGTATGCCTCGAGCGCCCACACCTCCATCTCACCGAAGCGCTGGCCACCGAACTGCGCCTTCCCACCCAGCGGCTGCTGCGTGATCATCGAGTACGGGCCGGTCGAACGGGCGTGGATCTTGTCGTCGACCAGGTGGTGCAGCTTCAGGATGTACATGTAGCCGACCGACACGGGCTCCGGGAACGGCTCGCCGGAGCGGCCGTCGAAGAGCTGCGCCTTGCCCGAGGAACCGATCAGGCGCTCGCCGTCACGGTTCGGGAGCGTGGAGTCGAGGAGGCCCTCGATCTCGCGCTCGTACGCACCGTCGAACACCGGGGTGGCGACCTTCGTGCCGGGGGCTGCACTGTGCGCGGCCTCGGGCAGGGCGGAGGCCCACTCCTGGATGCCCTCGACGTTCCAGCCCTGCTTCGCGAGCCACCCGAGGTGGATCTCGAGGACCTGGCCGAAGTTCATGCGGCCGGGGACGCCGAGCGGGTTGAGGACGATGTCGACCGGGGTGCCGTCCGCGAGGAACGGCATGTCCTCGACCGGCAGGATCGTCGAGATGACGCCCTTGTTGCCGTGGCGGCCGGCGAGCTTGTCACCCGCGGTGATCTTGCGCTTCTGGGCGATGTAGACGACCACGCGCTGGTTGACGCCCGAGCCGAGCTCGTCGTCGCCGTCCTGCGAGTCGAACACCTTGACGCCGATGATCGTGCCCTCTTCACCGTGGGGCACCTTGAGCGAGGTGTCGCGGACTTCGCGCGACTTCTCGTTGAAGATGGCACGGAGCAGGCGCTCCTCGGCGGACAGCTCGGTCTCGCCCTTCGGCGTGACCTTGCCGACCAGGATGTCGCCGGGGCGGACCTCGGCACCGATGCGGATGATGCCGCGCTCGTCGAGGTCGGCCAGGAGGTCCGGGCTGACGTTCGGCAGGTCGCGGGTGATCTCCTCCTTGCCGAGCTTGGTGTCGCGAGCGTCGACCTCGTACTCCTCGATGTGGATCGAGGAGAGCGTGTCGTCCTTCACGAGGTTCTGCGACAGGATCATCGCGTCCTCGTAGTTGTAGCCCTCCCACGGCATGAACGCGACGAGGAGGTTCTTGCCGAGCGCGAGCTCGCCGTTCTCCGTCGCGGGGCCGTCGGCGATCACCTCGCCCTGCTCCACACGCTCACCGGCGCTGACGATCACGCGGTGGTTGTAGCTCGTGCCCTGGTTCGAGCGGTCGAACTTGCGCAGGTAGTAGGTCTGCGTGCCGCCCTCGTCGAGCTGCAGGGTCACGGCGTCGGCCGAGACCTCGGAGACGACGCCCGCCTTGTCGGCGGTGACGACGTCACCGGCGTCGATGGCGGTGTAGCCCTCCATGCCGGTGCCGACGAGCGGCGACTCGGAGCGGAGGAGCGGCACGGCCTGGCGCTGCATGTTCGCACCCATGAGGGCGCGGTTCGCGTCGTCGTGCTCGAGGAACGGGATGAGCGAGGTCGCGACCGACACCATCTGGCGCGGCGAGACGTCCATGTAGTCGACCTCGTCCTTGCCGACGAGCTCGACCTCCCCGCCCTTCTTGCGGACGAGCACCTTGTCGTCCTGGAAGTGGAAGTCGTCGGTCAGCGGGGCGTTGGCCTGCGCGACGACGAAGTCGTCCTCTTCCGAAGCCGTGAGGTAGTCGATGGTCGTGGTGACCTGACCGTTCACGACGCGGCGGTACGGCGTCTCGATGAAGCCGAAGGAGTTGATCCGACCGAAGGACGCGAGCGAACCGATCAGGCCGATGTTCGGGCCTTCCGGGGTCTCGATCGGGCACATGCGGCCGTAGTGCGACGGGTGGACGTCGCGGACCTCGACGCCGGCGCGCTCACGGGACAGACCACCCGGGCCGAGGGCCGACAGACGCCGCTTGTGCGTCAGGCCCGCGAGCGGGTTGTTCTGGTCCATGAACTGCGACAGCTGCGAGGTGCCGAAGAACTCCTTGATCGCGGCGACGACGGGGCGCACGTTGATCAGGGTCTGCGGGGTGATCGCCTCGATGTCCTGCGTGGTCATGCGCTCGCGGACGACGCGCTCCATGCGGGACAGGCCCGTGCGGACCTGGTTCTGGATGAGCTCGCCGACCGCACGGATGCGACGGTTGCCGAAGTGGTCGATGTCGTCCACGTCGAGGCGGAGCTGGACCGGCTCACCGTCACGGACGCCGTCCATGGTGGTGCGCTCGGCGTGCAGCGACACGAGGTACTTGATCGTCGCGACGATGTCCTTGACGGTGAGCACCGAGTCGGACAGCGGGGCGTCGATGCCGAGCTTGCGGTCGAGCTTGTAGCGACCGACCTTGGCCAGGTCGTAGCGCTTCGGGTTGAAGTAGAAGTTGTCGAGGAGCGCACGCGCGGCCTCGGCGGCGACCTGCTCGCCCGGACGGAGCTTGCGGTAGATGTCCTTGAGCGCCTCTTCCTTCGTCAGGACGGCGTCCTTCTCGAGGGTCGACTCCATGGACGCGAAGCCCTGGAACTCCTCCATGATCTCTTCGCTCGTCAGGCCGAGGGCCTTGAGGAAGACGGTCACGGACTGCTTGCGCTTGCGGTCGATGCGCACGCCCACCTGGTCGCGCTTGTCGATCTCGAACTCGAGCCACGCACCGCGCGACGGGATGATGCGCGCGGAGTAGATGTCCTTGTCGGACGTCTTCTCCTGGGCGCGCTCGAAGTACACGCCCGGCGAGCGGACGAGCTGCGAGACGACGACACGCTCGGTGCCGTTGATGATGAACGTGCCGCGCTCGGTCATGAGCGGGAAGTCGCCCATGAAGACCGTCTGCGTCTTGATCTCACCCGTCATGTGGTTCATGAACTCGGCGTTGACGTACAGCGGAGCGGCGTAGGTCTTGCCGCGCTCCTTGCAGTCGTCGATCGAGTACTTCGGGTCCTCGAGCTCCGGGGACGTGAACGAGAGCTGCATGGTCTCGCCGAGGTCCTCGATCGGGGAGATCTCCTCGAAGATCTCCTCGAGCCCGGAGTGCAGCGCGAGGTCGGTACGACCCTGCTCCTGCCCTTCGGCGAGGCGGGCCTTCCACGCGTCGTTGCCGACGAGCCAGTCGAAGCTCTCCGTCTGGAGGGCGAGCAGATCAGGGACCGTGAGGGTGTCCGTGATCTTGGCGAACGAGAGTCGCGAGTGGTTGCGACCGTTCTTGGGGTTGGTGGATGCGTTGGGCGCAGCAGCCAAGGGTGTGACCTCCGGTAGGCCCCGTCGGGCCGACACTGACGAGCAGTGTGTAGGTGAGTGGATTGATCGCTCGGCGCAACCCGATGATCACGACACGAGTACGGTGAGGCTCCGGGTCCGGAGCCGCCTGTGGGATGATCGGTGAGCGGGCCCCGCCGCCATATACGGGACCGGCATCACCAGGCGTGTTCTGCGAAGCACCTGCTGAGAGGCGTCTTCGAGGAACTCGGTCGACCGCAATATGACGACACGGATGCCAGGGAGCGCGAACTGTCATCATAGGTCGGGGACGAGTGCGCTGTCCAGTCCTGGCTTGACCGAGATCGAGTCCGGCGTGTATAAGCCCCGCCCGAGCGGTCTCATTCCCCGGGCCGAGCCGCCTCGCCGTCGGTCGCGGTGTCGAGCGCACGCACCGCGTCGCACGGTCGGTCGCTCCGCACGAACGTCGTCCGCCCGGCGTCGTCGGTGATCTCGAGCCCGGGACCCGGGGTCAGCACGAGCGCCCGACGACGACGTCCGAGCCGGAGGCCGACCCCGCCGTAGGTGGTCGCGTCCGCCTCGGTCACCCGGACCCTCGCGATCCGCCGCCTCGCGATCCGACGGGGCGGGAGCGGCCGGAAGTGCAGCACGACGGCGTCCTCGGTGACGGTGAACCCCGCGCGGGCGGCGAGTGCGAGTGCGCCGACCGCGACGGCGACGAGCCCGGGGACGACGAGTGCCGACTCGGGCGCGTCCCCCGGCCAGGCGAGGACCGCTGCCGTGAGCGCGAGCCCGGCGGCCAGCACGACCCCGCCGACCACGCGCATCCAGACCGGTGCGGTCTGGCGGTCCTCGACGAGCGGCCGGGAGGCCCGTCCCGCCTCCGTCGCGCGGCGTGCGCGAGCGGACGCGCGCGGCGGGCGTCCGGTACGGACGGGGACGGAGAGGGTGTCGGTGGACATGGGTGGGCTCCTTCGGGCGCGGGCGCCCGGACGTGGTGCGGCGGTGCGGTGCGGACGGCGGCACGTCGACGAGGCCCGCGACGAGGGCGGGGCTCGTCGTCGGGCTGCGTCCGGAGCGGTCGGGAGCGGCGGCGGACGGGCTCCGGTGGGGACCGGGGCGGGCGTCGACGGCGTCGGGCCGACCGGGGCGACGGACACGACCGGGTGTCGTGGGTCACGTCGTTCGTCGCCCGAGGACACCGGGACGGTACGTCGTGCACCTCGGCGTCTCCTGACTGTCCATGCACGAGCATGGACCAGCGGCGGTCAGCGTCCATCGGACGACCGGTCGGCCGTCGTGCGTGCGGTTCGTATCCTGGTCGCATGCCCACCCTCTCGAGCCAGGAGCTCTCCGACTGGATCGCGGAGTTCCGTGCACGCGACGCCGGTGACGCGGCCGACCCGCGGGCGATCGACGTCTCGTGGGACGGCTCCCTGGTCGACACCGCGCTCATCGTCGCCCGGCTCGGCACGTCCGGCACCGAGGTCTACCTGAAGCGTGAGATCGGCGGGTCACCGGAGTGGACCGTGACGTTCGAGGCCCGCGAGACCGACGCGCAGGTCTCCGCGGAACAGGTGATGACCCTGGCCACCGAGGTCCTCGCGGTCGGTCGGCTGTGCGCCTTCCTGACGGAGCGGACGGCACAGCACCTCCGCGAGGTCGCGGGCCGCGATGGTGTTCCATCGAGCCATGGCTGATGCGTTCGACGGGTTCCGGGTCGGTGCTGGGTACGCGGTGGTCGAGCCGGACAGGCACCGGCCGGGCTCGTTCACCCTGGTGGTCGACGGCACGCCACAGTCGCACGTCGACCTCGAGGACCCGACGCACCTGGCGTTCGAGTACATCCGGCGGATCGGGCACGCGATCGACCTCCTCCCGTCGGGTCCGGTCACCGCGCTGCACCTCGGCGCCGGCGCACTGACCCTGCCGCGGTACGTCGCGGTCACCCGTCCGGGCTCGCGGCAGCAGGTCATCGAGCTCGAACGCGACCTGGTCGACCACGTCCGGGACGCCCTGCCGTTCCCCCGCGGCGCTTCGATCCGGGTGCGGTACGGCGACGCCCGCGAGGTCCTCGAGAAGCTGCCGGCCGGCCTCCGTGGCACCGTGGACCTCGCCGTCGTCGACGTCTTCAGCGGTGCCCGCACACCCGCACACGTGACGAGCGTCGAGTTCTACCGCTCGGTCGCCTCCTTCCTCTCCCCGACCGGCTTGGTCGCGGTGAACGTCGCCGACGGTGCCGGCCTGGCCTTCGCCCGTGGGCAGGCCGCGACGCTGCAGTCGGTGCTGCCGTCCGTCGCCGCGGTCGCGGACACCGGGATGCTCAAGGGCCGGCGCTTCGGCAACATCGTGCTGCTCGGCTCGCCCGGCGAACTGCCGATCGCGGAGATGCCGCGGCGGTACTCCTCGGACCCGCTGCCGAGCAAGGTCGTGCACGGCGACGAGCTGCGGTCCTTCATCGCGGGGGCGCCCATCGTCACCGACACCACGGCCGTGGGGTCGCCCGAACCGAACCGGTCGGTCTTCGGCGCCTGAGCAGCGGCTGCGGACGACGTCCCTCGCGGCGGTGACGCTGCCAGGATGGGGGCACGCCGCGCCAGCGCGCGACCGCACACCACGAGGAGGCCGCCGATGACCAACGACGATCGCACCCCAGCCCCGCAGGGCCACGGTGAGCAGGACCGGCCGCGCTACGGCGAGCGCATCACCCCCGAGCACGGTGCGGCGCCGCGGTACGAGGACCAGCCGACGCAGCAGGACGGCCAGCAGTCCGCCCCGCAGTGGGGTCAGCCGCAGTACGGCGACCAGCAGTACGGGCAGCAGCAGCACGGCGACCAGTACGGGCAGCCGCAGTACGGGCAGCAGCAGTACGGGCAGCCGCAGCAGTGGGATCAGCAGCACGGCGCCGCTCCCGCCTGGCAGGCGCACGACGGCTCGGCGAAGCGGAAGCGCACCCTGGGCGTCGTGGCGTTCGGCCTGGGCATCGTGGCCCTCGTGCTCGGCGCCGTCGGCGGCTGGTTGTTCGGCAGCGGCATCGGGGCGAGCCAGGCGTTCCAGGAACTCCTGCAGAACGGCGGCTCCGGCACCGTCGACCAGGAGCAGCTGTCGCGGGAACTCATGTCGGACCCCGCCGTCGTACGGGCCCTCGGCAGCGCACTCGTCGTGGCGGGCATCGGCACCGTGCTCGGCCTCTGGGCCCTCGTGCAGGGCATCATCGCGGCCGCGACGGGTCGCGGCCGCGTATGGGGCATCCTGGCGATCGTCCTCGCCGTCCTCGCTGCCGTCGTGTTCGGCATCGCCTACGGCGCCTCGATCGCGGCCACCGTCGCCGGGGCTCGCTGACCGCTCGACGCCGACCGACACGGCCCGTCCCGGATCTTCCCGGGCGGGCCGTGCGCGTTCCGTGCGCGTGGCACGGAGGTCTCCGGGGATCGCGCGGATACCCTCGACCGTGATGTCCCTCCCGCCCGACGAACGCCGAGACCACGACCGGACCGACCAGGCCCGGGAGCCCCGTCATGCCGCCCCGGTGACCGCCGGGGTCAGCCCGGGCAGCACCTTCGCGCCGATCAGCCTCCGCCCGGCCGTCGACGTCCAGGCCGTGCAGGACCGCCTGCGCGACCTCGGCCAGAGCCGGAGCACCGACGCCCTCGCCGAGCGCGCCGAACTGCTCCGTCTGCTCGGCCGCCTGGACGAGTCGCTCACCGTGGCCGAGGAGGTGTTCCGGCTGACGATGTTCACCGGGGAACGCCAGGACAAGGTCGCGGCACGCATCCGCCGCGCACACGTCCTGCACGACCTCGGCCGCCACGAGCGTGCCGCGACCGAGGCCTCGATGGCCCGGGACACCGCCGCGACCGAGGAGTGGCCGGAGCTGGAGGGCGCCGCCGCCGAGCTCGAGGGTTGGTCCCTCTACGAGCTCTCCCGCTTCGAGGAGGCCCGCGCGGTCCTCAGCCGCGCGTACGACGCCTTCCGGGCTGCCGGCGCCCCGTCGGAGCGCACCGAAGCGCTCCGTACGGCCGTCGAGGCCGCGCTCCGGGCCTCCATGGCGCAGCCCGCCGCCGAGCCGGAGCGCGCTCGACCGCGCACCGCCCGTGAGGTCGCGGTCCGCACCGAGGACGAACCACAGACGCGCGTCGCCGAGCCGGAGAAGCAGATCCCGCCGGTCCGGCGCCGGGTGCTCGGTGCACCGGACGCCGCCCGGACCGAGGGCGACTCGCTCTGGAGTCGACTGTCCGCCCGGAAGGACCGGTCCGACGAGGGCCAGGGTCCGCGCGGGGAGCAGTGACCGCACTCGACCACGTCCGTTCCCGGGCTGCCGAGCTGATGGGCGCACACCTCCCGGACGGCTCCTGGACCTTCGCGTTCGACAACGCGAAGACCCGGGCCGGGCAGTGCGACTTCGCACGCCGCCGCATCACGGTGAGCCGACACCTCGCCGCCCGCTTCACACCCGAGGACGTCGAACAGGTGCTGCTGCACGAGATCGCGCACGCCCTGAGCGGCCCACGTGCCGGTCACGGGCCCTCGTGGCGCCGGACGGCCCGCACACTGGGGTACACCGGCTCACGGCTGCACGACGGGCCGATCGCGAGCGAGCTGGCACCGTGGGTCGGCCACTGCCCGGCCGGACACGAGCACTTCCGGTACCGGACCCCCACGCGTCCGCTGGCATGCGCCCGGTGCTCGCGACGGTTCGACGAGCGGAACGTCATCGCGTGGGTGCGGCGCCCGACCGGGGGGACGGGGACGACTAGCCCAGTGCCGGCCGATCGTGTCGGAGGCGCGCCGCTCACCCGTTAGCCTGGGCGGATGCGAACAGGGCAGGACATCCGGACCGATGCCGGGTCGTCGTGGTTCTTCGACGCGGGACGCATCGCCCTGGACTTCGCGCACACCGGCGGCTTCGCGGACGACCCCGACCGCCGCCGTCCGCGCGGGCACCTCGGCGAGCTGCTCGCGACCCCGGCCGACCTGGACGAGTGGCTCGGGTTGCACACCGAACCGATCGACGTCGGCGCCACCGCGCGCGAACTCCAGGACGCCCGTGCGCTCCGCGCCGCGATCGCGCGCCTCGCGGTCGCCGCCGCCCCCGCTCCCGCCGACTCCGCGGCGGAGCGCACCGCGGTCGCCGCGGGCCTCCGCGCCGGGACCGGGCGAACCCGGCCCGTGCCGGACGACATCGACACCGTCAACCTGTTCGCCGCCCTGCCGGACGTGCCCCCGAGCCTCCCGGGTGGTCGACGCCGGGCCGGCGCGAACCGCGTCCGTCTCGCCCAGGCCCTCTCGAGCGTCGCGCGCGACGCCGTCGCCCTGCTGACGGAGGTGGGCTTCGACGACCTCGAGGCCGAGGGCCGCTCCGCCCGACTCAGCCGGTGCTCGGCGCCGGACTGCGGGCTGGTGTTCTACGACTCCTCGCGGGGTGGGACACGGCGCTGGTGCTCGATGCAGCGCTGCGGCAACCGGGCGAAGGTGCGCGCGCACCGCGCTCGCCGCGCAGCCGTCTGACGAGCGCGCGGCCGCGGGCCCGCCCCGCTGATCCGCGCCGATCGGACGACGGCCCGAAACCCTGGATTCGGCGCACCGAACTCTCTGGCAGGCTGGCCGCATGACGGACACCGCCGCCCCGGTCGTGGGCCACCGCCCGCCAACCCGACGCGCCGCCGGGCTCGGGCTGCTCGGTCCGGCCTTCGTCGCCGCGATCGCCTACGTCGACCCGGGCAACGTCGCCGCCAACCTCACCGCCGGCGCCCGCTACGGGTACCTGCTGCTGTGGGTGCTCGTCGCCGCGAACGCGAGCGCCGTCGTGGTGCAGTACCTCTCCGCGAAGCTCGGGATCGTCACCGGGAAGTCGCTCCCGGAACTGCTCGGCCTGAAGATGCGCCGCACGCCGCGCCTGCTGTTCTGGGCACAGGCCGAGGTGGTCGCCGCGGCCACCGACGTCGCCGAGGTCATCGGCGGCGCGCTCGCCCTGCACCTGCTCTTCGGCGTCCCGCTCGTCGCCGGGGGACTCATCACGGGTGTCGTGTCGATGGCGATCCTCCTGCTGCAGAACCGCCGCGGCGCCCGGACCTTCGAAGCGGTCGTCACGGCGATGCTCGCGGTCCTCACGATCGGGTTCTGCGCCGGACTGCTGTTCGCGCAGGTCTCCCCCGGTGCCCTCGTGGCCGGCATCGCACCGCGGTTCGCCGACTCCGGGTCGGTGCTCCTCGCCGCGTCGATGCTCGGCGCGACCGTCATGCCGCACGCCGTGTACCTGCACTCGGCACTGGCCCGGGACCGGCACGGGGACGTCCCGGCCGGGGCCGAGCGGCACCGGGTCCTCGTCGCGACCCGGTGGGACGTCGGCCTGGCCCTGGTCGTGGCCGGCGGGGTGAACATCAGCATGCTCGTCCTCGCCGCCGCGACGCTGCAGGGCGTCGACGGCACCGACTCGATCCCCGGAGCCCAGCGGGCCATCGCCGAGAACGTCGGCCCGGTCGTCGGGGTGCTGTTCGCGATCGGGCTGCTCGCGTCCGGGCTGGCGTCGACCTCGGTCGGCTGCATGGCCGGCGCCGAGATCATGCACGGGCTGCTGCGCGTGCGGGTGCCGCTCGTGGTGCGGCGGCTCGTCACGCTCGTCCCCGCGATCGTCCTGCTCGCGCTCGACGCCGACGCCACCCAGCTGCTCGTCATCAGCCAGGTGGTGCTGAGCTTCGGCATCGCGTTCGCGATCGTCCCGCTCGTCGCCTACACGTCCCGGCGGAGCGTGATGGGTGCCGACGTCAACGCCGTCGGCACCCGGGTCGTGGCCTGGCTCATCGCCACGGTGATCGTCGCCCTCAACGTGGCGCTCGTCGTGCTCACCGTGACGGGCTGAGCCGCGCGGCTCCTAGGAGACCCGCACGTCCTTCCAGAACGCCACGTAGCCGCTGTAGTCCTGGCCGACGCGGTCGAACGACGACGGGATCGGCTCCGGGTACGACCAGGCGTTGTCCACGTGCTCCTGCCCGTCGACCGTCACGGTCCAGTACTGCGTGTCGCCCTTCCACGGGCAGTGGTACTGGGTGGGGCTCTCGCTGAACAGCTCGGTCTTCACGCTCGCGGGCGGGAAGTACCAGTTGCCCTCGATCTGGATGAGGTCCGCCTCCGGGGCCTCCGCGATGACGGTGTCGCCGATCACTGCCTGCATGACTTCCTCCTCGTTCCGGCCGTCGGTCCGACGGCGTCGACCGGGACCCTACGCCCGTACGGTGGACGGTCGCAGCGTGACCAGGTCGGGATCCACGGCGAGTGCCGCGTGCACCCGCTCGGCACCGAGCACGGCGGCCGACTCGGACGCGGTGACGAGGTGCTTCGCCGCCCGACGGAGGCCCGTCCAGGCCGCGCACGCCGCCGCTGCCTCCGGCGACGTGTGGTCGATGCCGGACGCCACGAGCGCGTCGACGACGGCCCCCGCAGCGAGCAGGTCCTCGACGGCGAACTCCGGCACCGCCGGCACGTCCGGCGCCTCGCCCGCCTCGGCGGCCGCGTCACCCGCGACGGGACCGTCGACGTGTCCGGCCGCGACCACCGCCACGACGCAGCGGTCGCCCCGCTCGGCCTGGAGGCGCGCCACCCGTCCGGCGACCGCTGCGGTGTTGCCGAGGTGACCGAGCACGACCTCCGGGCCGTCGGGCAGTTGCCCGAGCGGCACGTCCCGGTGGCGGGCGTCGCCGTGGCGGGCGTCGTCGTGCCGGGCGCCGCCGTGGGAGGCGGCCGCCGGCAGCACGTCCACCCACACGAGCAGGTGCGCGTCGGCGGCGACCCGCGCCGCTCCCGAGACACCCCACCCGAACCGCACCTGGTACCGCTGCTGTCCTCGTTCCTGCACGCCGACACGATAGCCGCGGCGGGACCTCGGTCGGGCACGCTCCGAGCGGTCCCGCGCAGCTGCCGTGTCCGGTGTGCCCGGTACGATCCCCTGCCATGGAGACCGACCCCGCGCCCACCCTCACCGGCGACCGCGTCACGCTCGAGCCCCTGTCGCACGAGCACGCGGACGACCTGCGGGCGGCCGTGGCGGACGGCGACCTCTGGCGTGCCTGGTACACCTCGGTACCGGCACCGGCACAGGTGGACGCGGAGGTCGACCGGCGGCTCGCCGAGCAGGCCGGCGGGCGGATGGTGCCGTTCGCCGTGCGGGACCGCCCCACCGGCCGGGTCGTCGGCGCGACCACGTTCATCAACATCGACCGGGACAACCGCCGGGTCGAGATCGGGGCGACGTTCCTCGGCGCCTCCGCGCAGCGCACCGGCATCAACACCGAGGCGAAGCTGCTCATGCTCTCGCACGCGTTCGACGTCTGGCAGTGCATCGCGGTCGAGTTCCGGACGCACTGGCACAACACGCGGTCCCGCGCCGCCATCGCGGGCCTCGGCGCGAAGCAGGACGGGGTGCTCCGGAACCACGCCCTCGGTCGGGACGGCAGCCTCCGCGACACCGTGGTGTTCTCGGTCATCCAGTCGGAGTGGCCGACCGTCCGGCTCTCCCTCGCTGAACGTCTGCGCAGCCACGACCGTGCGGAAGGGTCCCGCCGCCGGTCCGCCCGGCACGCCTGACCGTCCCCCGTGGGCGACGGCAGCCCAGCACGTCCGGGTAGCGTCCGCCGCATGCACGTCGGACTCCGCATCGAACTGGACGCCCCCGTCGACGCCGTGCGGGACGCGCTCCTCCGGCCGTCCGTCATGGTCGCCGTCACGAAGCCGTTCCTGGTCTACCGCTCGCTCGACCCCGAGGGGTTCCCGGAACACTGGACGCCGCACGACCCGCACCCGATCAGCGCGTCGACGTTCGGTGTCCTCCCGAGCGGCTCGAGCCACGTCGACATCGACCTGCACCAGACCGAGGGCGTCCCCGTGCAGGTCGACCGCGGCGGCGGCACGAGCGGCCTGTTCGCCCGGATGGACATGCGCCACCGGATGGCCGTCTCCGCGCTGCCGGACGGGCGCACGCTCTTCCGCGACCGTCTCACCTACCGGACCCGACCGGCACTCCTCGGCGTGGTGCTCTGGCCCGGCATGTGGGTCATCTGGCAGTGGCGGGCGTTCCGGATGCGCGCGCTCGCGCCCACCTGGCGGGCGTGAGCCGAGCGACCAGGGTGGCCGGGCCTCCAGACCGCCCGGTGCGGCGTCGCCGGCCGGGCGTACGCTCGGCGACGTGACCCAGACGGAGACCGCCGACCGCGTCCGAAGCACCCTCGCCACCGTCGACTGGCGCCGTCGGACCTTCGACCTGTACCGCCGCGCGCGGGCCGCCGCGACGCCGGAGGCCGCGCACGCGCTGTGGCGCGAGGGCCGCGACGCCCTGTTCGCCACGCACCCCGCGAGCCCGCTGCTCCCCGAGGACGCCGCCGGGTTCACGACCCTCCCCGTGCCCGACTACGACCCCGCGTGGCGCTTCCGGCTCCGCATCGAGGAGGCCGCACCGCAGGCCCTCGACGTCGAGACCGGCACCGACGGCGTCGTGCACTTCGACCGCCTCGGGACCGTGCAGGTGCCCGGCGTCGGCTCGCTCGACGTGTGGTCGCACGGCGGGTACGCGGGCGGCCTGTTCGTGCCCGTGAAGGACGCCGGCGCCGGTCGGCCCGGCGGGACCTACGGCGGTGGCCGCTACCTGCTCGACACCATCAAGGGCTCTGACCTCGGCGGTGTCGACGGGGAGCTCGTGCTCGACTTCAACTTCGCCTACAACCCGTCGTGCGCGTACGACCCGGCGTGGGCCTGCCCGCTCGCCCCACCCGGCAACACCGTCCCCGTGGCGATCCCGGTCGGCGAGCGGTACGGCTCCTAGGGTGGACCGCATGTCGGGATTCGTCGCGATCGACGCCGGCGGCCGTGTGCCGCCCTTCGAGCAGGTGCGGTCGCAGCTCGCCGCGCAGATCACAGCCGGGTACCTCGTCGACGGCGAGCGACTGCCGAGCGTCCGCGGGCTCGCTGCCGAGCTGGGCCTCGCCGCCGGGACCGTCGCGAAGGCCTACCAGCTGCTCGAGGAAGCCGGGCTCGTGCACACCGCACGGGGCGCCGGTACCCGGGTGGTGCGGCCGGCCGAGGTGCCGGAGAGCGTGACGGCTGCGGCAGCCGCGCTCGTGGCCGCGGCGCGCGAGGCCGGCCTCTCGGCGGACCAGGCGACGGCCGCGCTGCGGGACGCCTGGCCGGCGTAGGGCGCTCCGCGGTCGCTCCGCGCTGAGCGACACCGTCCGAGGCAGGACGGCCGTGTCGTGTCGCCCAGCGCGGACGGTCCGCCGCGCCGCGCCGCGGCGGGCGTGGACGGCTGCGCTCAGCAGTGCTCGAAGACGTACCCGTCGTCGCCGGCGGGCACGAGGTCCCGGTCGCGGAGGATCGTCATGCGCGGACGGTCCGGCATCGCGCACACGTCCGACCACTCCTGCTCGAGCGTGTCCGCGTACTCGACGTCCAGCACGCGGTCGCCGTACACGTCGGTGTAGGCGGCGCACTCGTCGTACTGCACGCACTCCTCGGCGACCGCGAAGTCGAAGCCGGTGCGCTGCTGTCCGACCGTGCCGAGCTGCGGCGTGTTCTTCTGCGCGGCGGCCAGCCCCTCGTCGTGGGCTGCCCGGACGAGCGCGGCGGCGAGGGCGAGGTTGCCGGAGCGCGTGAGCCGGCCGCCGGACCGGGTCCACGAGTCGAGGTTGTCGAACTCGACGGCGTCGAACCCGTGGGCGGCGCACCCGGCGATCGTCCGACCGAGGACCTCGGTGATGGTCGCGCGCGCCGCTGCCGTCCGGGTGTCGAGCAGCATCTCGTCCGGCCATCCCGGGTCGCGCACCGGCTCGCCGCCCGCCGTCCGGAGGACCGCGTCGGGGTGCTCGGACAGCCAGGACGCCCGCTCCCCGGGCTGGGTCTGGAAGCCGTTGACGTAGCAGATGCCGTAGGTGCCCGCCGCCGGGCGCTCGGTGCTGTCCCGTGCGACGACGGTGACCCCGGTGGGTGGGGCGTACCCGCCACCGAGCTGGTAGTCGGGCACACCGGTCGTCGGGAACGGCCGCACCGCGACACGGGCGGACGCGCCGGGTCCGTCGGCGTCGACGCTGGACCGGCCCGCGTCCACGGAGGTCGCTCCTGCGTCGGTGTCGGTCGCGTCCGCACACCCCGCCGAGGTGAGGGCGACGAGGGCGACGAGGGACGCGATGACGAGGGGGTTCCGGGTGCGCACGAGGCATCCTCGCACGCTCGCCGCGAACGCCCCCTCCCGTTCCGGGCCCTCGGCCCGCTATGCTGGGACCACTCGAGGCGCCGATCGCCTCGTGCGTCGTACGGACGCCCCCGAAACTCCCGGTGTCCCGCAGTGAGCCCCAGTGGCATACGAGCGGAACCGACACCGATGTATCGCGCACCTCCCCTCTCCCGGAACCCGTCCGGGAGGACGGAACCGGTGCCAGGCTCTCTGCTGCGGCGACAGCACCCGTCCACCAGCGCCGTCTCCTCCGGGAAACGGACCGCTACGGGTGCGCTCCCGCCCGCGCCGGCCTCGACCGCGCGCCTTCCGGCCGGCAACGGCCCGAGAGGTCACCATGACCACCCAGAACACCACGCAGGACCCCCACACCGCCGACGTCCGGTTCGCCGACCTCGGTGTCCCCGCCCCGATGGTCGACGTCCTCGTCGGCCAGGGCAAGGAGAACGCCTTCCCGATCCAGGTCGACACACTCCCGGACTCGCTCAAGGGCAAGGACGTGCTCGGCCGTGGCCGCACCGGCTCCGGCAAGACGATCGCGTTCGCGATCCCCCTCGCCGCCCGCCTCGCCGCCGCACCCCGCCAGCGCCGCGCCGGTCGACCCCGCGCCCTCGTGCTCGCCCCGACCCGTGAGCTCGCGACCCAGATCGACGCGACGCTCGCCCCCCTCGCCAAGGCGATGGGCCTCAACACGACGACCATCTTCGGTGGCGTCGGCCAGGGCCGTCAGGTCGAGGCGCTCAACCGCGGCGTCGACATCGTCGTGGCCTGCCCGGGTCGCCTCGCCGACCTCATGCAGCAGGGCCACGTGCACCTGGACGCCATCGAGGTCACCGTCCTCGACGAGGCCGACCACATGGCCGACATGGGCTTCCTGCCCGGTGTGACCAAGATCATGCAGGCGACGCCGGTCAAGGGCCAGCGCCTGCTG
Organism: Curtobacterium sp. MCBD17_032; assembly: GCF_003234855.1. Lineage (GTDB taxonomy): Bacteria > Actinomycetota > Actinomycetes > Actinomycetales > Microbacteriaceae > Curtobacterium. Next base: position 528,977 of record NZ_QKTO01000001.1, on the reverse strand, counting down.
TTCTCCGCCACGCTCGACAACGGCGTGGACAAGCTCGTCAAGAAGTTCCTGCACGACCCGGTGATGCACTCCGTCGACGACGAGACCAGCCCGGTCGAGGCGATGACCCACCACCTGTTCGAGGTCGCCGACGCCGACGCGAAGAAGGACCTCGTCAAGGCCCTCGCCTCCGGCACCGGCCGCCGCATCCTGTTCATGCGCACGAAGCACCACGCCAAGCGCCTGGCGAAGCAGCTGTCGAGCCAGGGCATCCCGGCCGTCGACCTGCAGGGCAACCTGTCGCAGGGTGCCCGTGAGCGGAACCTCGCCCGGTTCTCCTCCGGCGACGCACTCGTCCTCGTGGCCACCGACGTCGCCGCCCGCGGTGTGCACGTCGACGCCGTCGAGCTCGTCGTGCACGTCGACCCGCCCACCGAGCACAAGGCGTACCTGCACCGTTCCGGCCGCACCGCCCGTGCCGGTTCTTCGGGTGACGTCGTCACGGTGGCGATGCCCGCCGAGCGTCGTGACGTCGCGCAGATGATGCGCGCCGCCGCGATCAAGGTCACCCCGCAGCAGGTGACCGCCACCTCCCCGGCCGTGACCGAGCTCGTCGGCGAGGTCGCCCCGTACCGCGAGGACACCACCCCCGCGGTCCAGCAGCAGCAGCCGCGTCGCCAGTCCTCCGGTGACGCCGCCGGCCAGGGCCGTGGCCGCTCGCGCGGTCGTGGCACCGCGGGCGGGAGCACCGGCGGTCGCTCGGGAGGCACGGCCTCGGCCGGACGCTCCGCAGCGGGCACCGAGTCGGCCGGTTCGGGCGCCCGCCGTGGCGGTCGGTCCGACGCAGCCGGTCGTGACGACCGCCGCGGCGCGTCGACCGGTGGTGCCGCCGGTCAGCGCCGTGGTGCCCCGCGCCGCGCCGCCTCGGACACCACCCGTGGTGGGTCCGCGTCGGTGTGGTCGTCGGACGGCGGCTACGCCGCCGGTCGTGCCCCGCGCGACGACGCTGCCCCCGCAGCCCGTCGTGGTGGCTCGCGCCGCGCCTCCCGTCCGGCCGGCTCCGGCCGCTGATCGGGTCCGGACGGCCACTCCGGGCAACCTCAACGGTTCCTCCGAGCGGCTCGACACCGGAGCGTACGGTACTGGTCACCGGCGGATGCGCGAGTGTCCACCGGGGAATCGTCCGTCGTCGGAAGGAGCACGTATGGCTGGGATCGAAGACATCAAGAACGCCGCTGAGAAGGCGGCCGGCAAGGCCAAGGAAGGCTTCGGCAACGCCACCGACAACGACCGCCTGAAGGCCGAAGGTCAGACCGACCAGGGCAAGGCCTCGGCCAAGCAGGGCGTCACCGACGTGAAGGACGCTGCACACGGCGTCGCCGACTCCTTCAAGAACGACAAGTAACGAAGCCGGTCCCGCACCGCGCTGCGAAGCCCCCGGATCCGATCGGATCCGGGGGCTTCGTCGTGTGCGGGGTGTCCCGGAACGGGGGCGCCCTCGTCCGCCGGGCGCCGTCAGTGCAGCGCGCCGACCGAGGCCAGGCCCGCGCGGAGGAGCGCACCGCGGCCGCCCTCCATCTCGTTCGCGACCGCGTCCGACGCGGCCTCCATCGGGCTCATCCAGGTGAGCTCGAGCGCGTCCTGCCGGGGCTCGCACGTCCCCGTGACGGGGACGACGTAGGCCAGTGAGATCGCGTGCTGCCGCTCGTCGGTGTACACCGAGGCGCCGGGCAACGGGAAGTACTCGGCCACGGTGAAGGGGTTGGGGCTCGTGGGTAGCTGCGGGAACGCCATCGGCCCGAGGTCCTTCTCGAGGTGCCGGAAGAGGGCGGTCCGGATCGACTCGCCGTAGAGCACGCGACCGGACACGAGGGTGCGCGCGATCGACCCGCTGGGCGAGACACGGAGGAGCACCCCGACCTCGGTCACCACGCCGAGGCCGTCGGTGCGCACCGGGATCGCCTCGACGTAGGCGATCGGCAAGCGACGACGGACGGAGGCGAGTTCCTCGTCCGACAGCCAGCCGGAGGCGGAGTCGGGATCGGGGTCGGGGGTGCGGAGCGAGGCCATGCACCGTTCCTACCAGGCCCGGCGGCGAGTGCGGTGCCCGCCGGAGTCGCCTGTGGACGGATACCGTCGTCCCCATGGTGGATGCGGACGTCGTGCAGTGGACCCGGTCGGCAGCGGACCGCGTCGGGACGCCGCTCCTCGTCGCCCTGCACGGCGTCGGGTCGCACGAGCAGGACCTGCTCGGTCTGGCACCGGCCCTGCCCGCGGCCTGGACCCTGGCGGCGCTCCGGGCGCCCGACCCGTGGGGGCCCGGCTTCAGCTGGTACCCGCTCGGGACGCCCGGGTCCCCGGAGCCCGCGGCCGTCGACGCCTCCGCCGCAGCGGTGCTCGCATGGGTCGACGCCGTGGCTGCCGACCACCCGCGGATCGGGCTGCTCGGGTTCTCGCAGGGCGGGTCGATGGCCCTGCAGCTCCTCCGGGCCCGCCCGGAGGCGTTCGCGTTCGCGGTCTCGCTCTCCGGTTTCGTGGTCCCCGGCGCCGACGACGGCCGGGACGACCGCCTGGCCGCCGTCCGTCCACGGGTCTTCCTCGGACACGGGGACGCCGACACGGTGATCCCCGCCGATGCGACCGTCCGGACCAGCGCGTGGGCGGCCACGCACACGCGGGTGACGGACCGGAGCTACCCGGGGTTGCCGCACGCGGTCTCGGCGGCGGAGCTCGCGGACCTGGCGGCGTTCATCGACGACTGACCCCGCGGTCCGGGGTCAGTCGGCCAGGATCTGCAGGAGGGTGCGGCGCAGCCGGTCGACCTCCTCGGTGGCGGCGGCGAGCTGCGCCTCCGTGGCGGTGGTCCGGTACATGTGCAGCACGCCCATCGCCCTGCGGAGGGACTCGGCGAACGCGCGCTGCGAGTCCGGGATGCCGGGCGTGGACTCCCACGCGGCGGCGATCTCGTCGGCCTTCGCCGCGACCTCGGCGCGACCGGCGTCGGTGAGCTCGAAGAGCGTCTTGCGGCCGTCGCCCGTCGAGACGACGAGGTCCTCGTCGACGAGCTGCTGGAGCGTCGGGTACACCGAACCGGGGCTCGGCTTCCAGGCGCCGTCGGTGCGTTCGGCGATGGTCTTGATGACGGCGTACCCGTTCTGTGGGCCCTCGGCGAGGAGACCGAGGACGGCGAGCCGGACGTCGCCGCGACGCCGGCGCTCGCGACCGGGGCCGAAGCCGCCGCCGAAGCCAGGCCCGAAGCCAGGCCCGCCGAAGCCGGGTCCGCCGAACCCGCGACCGCCTCGACCGGAGTGGTCGTGGTCACGGCCCGGGAACCCGGCGCCGTGGTGCTGGCGGGCGCCGCCGAAGCGGGGTCCGCGGGGCCCGCGACCGAAGGGGCCGCGGGGGGACGTGGTGCTGGTGTGGTCGTCCATGGAGTGCATGACGACTCCTTTCGTGGAGGATGGTCCACGACCGGATTCGTACCGGTCGCGATGTAGTAACGATAGATCGGTATTGTTCGGATTGTCAAGCAGCGCTCACATCAGGACGCTGTCGGGGGTCAGGAGCAGGATGGGCGGGACCATGACGGACGTCTTCGAGCGCTTCTCCCCCGCCACCGCCGAGTGGTTCCGGGGCGCCTTCCGCGAACCGACGGCAGCGCAGGCCGGGGCGTGGGACGCGATCTCGACCGGGCAGCACGCGCTCGTCATCGCCCCGACCGGCTCCGGGAAGACCCTCGCCTCGTTCCTCTGGTCGATCGACCGGCTCATCGCCTCGACCGACACCCCGCCCGCGAAGCAGCGGACCCGGGTGCTCTACGTGTCGCCGCTGAAGGCCCTCGGCGTCGACGTCGAACGCAACCTCCGGAGTCCCCTGGTCGGCATCACGCAGACCGCCAAGCGGATGGGTCTGGAACCGCCGGAGGTCACGGTCGGGGTCCGGAGCGGGGACACGCCGTCGGCCGACCGGCAGAAGCTCCTGCGGCTGCCGCCGGACATCCTCATCACGACGCCCGAGTCGCTGTACCTCATGCTCACCTCGAAGGCCCGCGAGACGCTCGTCAACGTCGACACGGTCATCGTCGACGAGGTGCACGCCGTCGCCTCCTCCAAGCGGGGTGCCCACCTCGCCGTGTCGCTCGAGCGTCTCGACGACCTGCTCGAGCGGCCCGTGCAGCGCATCGGCCTGTCCGCGACCGTGCGTCCGGCGGAGGAGGTCGCCCGGTTCCTCGGCGGCCGGGCTCCCGTGCAGATCATCGCGCCACCCGCGCAGAAGACGTTCGACCTCCGCGTGGTCGTCCCCGTCGACGACATGACCGAGCTCGGTGCGCCGCCGGTCGGGGCCGACGCGACCTCGGGCCCGACGAACGGGTCGATCTGGCCGCACGTCGAGGAGTCCGTGGTGGACCTCATCGAGCAGCACCGGTCGACGATCGTCTTCGCGAACTCCCGGCGGCTGGCCGAACGCCTGACCGCCCGGCTGAACGAGATCCACGAAGAGCGGGCGCTCGCGACGACCGAGGTGGCCGAGCCCGTGGCCGTCGGCGCAGCGGCGGTGGCGCAGTCCCCGGCGCGGGCGTCCGCGCACGCACCGGTGGCCCCGCCGAGGCGACCCCCGGCCCAGCTCGTCGGCCAGTCCGGACAGACCGACGGCGGCGGCTCGGACCCGAGCGTGCCGGTGCTCGCCCGCGCCCACCACGGCTCCGTGTCCAAGGACCAGCGCGCGATCATCGAGGACGACCTGAAGTCCGGTCGGCTCCGCTGCGTGGTCGCCACCAGCTCGCTCGAACTCGGCATCGACATGGGCGAGGTCGACCTCGTCATCCAGGTCGAGGCTCCGCCGTCGGTCGCGAGCGGCCTGCAGCGTGTCGGCCGAGCCGGGCACCAGGTGGGCGAGATCTCCCGCGGCGTGCTCTTCCCGAAGCACCGGGCGGACCTCGTGAACAGCGCCGTCACCGTCGAGCGGATGGTCGCCGGACAGATCGAGTCGATCTCCGTCCCCGCGAACCCGCTCGACGTGCTCGCGCAGCACACGGTCGCCGCGGGGTCCGTCGACACCGTGGACGTCGAGCACTGGTTCGACCTGGTCCGACGGAGCGCCCCGTTCAGCGGCCTGCCGCGCTCCGCGTTCGACGCGACGCTCGACCTCGTCACCGGGCGGTACCCGAGCGACGAGTTCGCGGAACTGCGGCCGCGCCTGGTCTGGGACCGCGTGCACGGCACGCTGACCGGCCGTCCCGGTGCGCAGCGACTCGCCGTCACGAGCGGTGGCACGATCCCCGACCGCGGCATGTTCGGCGTCTTCATGGTCGGGGAACGGGCATCCCGCGTCGGCGAGCTCGACGAGGAGATGGTCTACGAGTCCCGCGTGGGCGACGTCTTCGCACTCGGCGCCACGAGCTGGCGGATCGAGGAGATCACGCACGACCGGGTCCTGGTCAGTCCGGCGTTCGGGCAACCCGGGCGGGTGCCGTTCTGGAAGGGCGACGGCCCGGGCCGACCGGCGGAGCTCGGCCGCGCGACCGGTGCCTTCGTGCGCGAGGTCGAATCCGCCTCGGACGAGGACGCCCGCGCGCGGGTGGCGGGCGTCGGACTCGACGACCGCGCGGTCACGAACCTCATCACCTTCCTCCGCGACCAGCGCGCCGCCACCGGCCACGTGCCGAGCGACACGACGCTCGTCGTCGAGCGCTTCCGCGACGAACTCGGCGACTGGCGCCTCATCCTGCACTCGCCGTACGGCATGACCGTGCACGCGCCGTGGGCCCTCGCGGTCGCGGCGCGCCTGCGGGAGCGGCACGGGATCGACGGCGGGGCGATGGCCGCCGACGACGGCATCGTGGTGCGGATCCCGGAGACCGACGCCGAGCCTCCCGGTGCGGACCTGTTCGTCTTCGAACGCGACGACCTCGAGGCGATCGTCACGGACGAGGTCGGCGGCTCGGCGCTGTTCGCCGCCCGGTTCCGCGAGTGCGCCGCGCGGGCGCTCCTGCTCCCCCGGCGTGACCCCGGTCGCCGCTCGCCGCTCTGGCAGCAGCGTCAGCGGGCGTCCCAGCTGCTCGAGGTCGCCCAGAAGTACCCGACGTTCCCGATCCTCCTCGAGACCGTACGCGAGGTCCTGCAGGACGTGTACGACGTCCCGTCCCTGCTCGGGATCGCGGACGAGATCGCCCGGCGGCGCATCCGACTCGTCGAGATCGAGACCGAGCAGCCGTCGCCGTTCGCCCGGACGCTCCTGTTCGGCTACGTCGCCGCCTTCATGTACGAGGGCGACTCGCCGCTCGCCGAACGACGGGCCGCCGCCCTGTCGCTCGACTCGACGCTGCTCAGCGAGCTGCTCGGCCGTGCGGAGCTGCGTGAACTCCTCGACCCCGCCGTCATCGAGGGCGTCGAACGCGACCTGCAGCGCCTCTCCCCGGACCGCCGGGCGCGGGACGTCGAGGGCGTCGTGGACGTCCTGCGACTCGTCGGCGCGCTCGACCTCGACGAACTCCTCGACCGCAGCTGGCTCGCCGACACCACCGACCGGACCGAGGCGGGCACCACCCTGCGCGCGGCACTCGAGGGGCTCGAGCGGGACCGCCGGGTCCTCGCCTTCTCGCACGCCGGCGCCACCCGGTGGGCCGTCATCGAGGACGCGTCCCGGCTCCGCGATGCACTGGGCGTCCCGCTGCCGATCGGCGTGCCGACCGCGTTCGTCGAACCGGTCGCGGACCCGCTCGGCGACCTGGTCGGCCGGTACGCCCGGAGCCACGGGCCGTTCAGCCTGCAGGAGGCCGCCGGTCGGCTCGGCCTCGGCGTCGCGGTCGTGCAGGACACGCTGCGGCGTCTCGTCGCCGACCGCCGCCTGGTCGAGGGCGAGTTCCGGCCGGACCGGCAGGGCGCGGAGTGGTGCGACGCCGAGGTCCTGCGCCGCATCCGCACGAAGTCGCTCGCCGCGCTCCGGCACGAGGTCGAGCCGGTGTCCCCGGACACACTCGCCCGGTTCATGCCCGCATGGCAGCACGTCCGGGTCCCCGGTGCCCGCGGCGGCCTGCGCGGGATCGACGGCGTCCTGCAGGTCGTCGACCAGCTCTCGGGCGTCGCGCTGCCCGCCAGCTCGTGGGAGTCCCTCGTGCTGCCGGCTCGGGTGTCCGACTACGCCCCGAGCATGCTCGACGAGCTGACCGCCACGGGCGAGGTCCTCTGGTCGGGTGGCGGGACCCTGCCCGGCAACGACGGCTGGGTGCGCCTGCACCTCGCGGACACCGCGGCGACGACCCTCGCCGAGGCCGCCGGGGACGAGACGACGGAGCTGCAGCGGGACGTGCTCGGCGCGCTCGCCGGCGGCGGCGCGTACTTCTTCCGCCAGCTGGGCCAGGCCGTCGGGAGCACCGACGACAAGGCGCTGACGACCGCCCTCTGGGACCTCGTCTGGGCCGGACAGATCACCAACGACACGTTCGCGCCGCTCCGGGCGATGCTCGGCGGGAAGGCGCGGGCGTCGGCCGCGCCCCGGACCCGCGCCTACCGCGGGCGACGGCGGCCGACGCTGCCGACCCAGTCCGGGCCGCCGAACGTCGGCGGACGCTGGTCGCTCCTGCCGCTCGCCGAACCCGACGCGACGGTCCGGGCCGCGGCGACCGCTGAACTCCTGCTCGAACGCTACGGCGTCGTCACCCGAGGGGCCGTGCAGGTCGAGGGCGTCCGGGGCGGCTTCGCCGGTGTCTACCGGGTGCTCGCGAAGTTCGAGGAGTCCGGCCGTGCCCGACGCGGGTACTTCGTCGAGGGGCTCGGGGCCGCGCAGTTCGCGACCGGACCGACAGTCGACCGGCTCCGCACGTACGCGAAGGACCTGGACGACGAGGAGCGCGCCGACCCGGACCGCGTGCGAGAGGCGCTCACGCTCGCCGCCACCGACCCGGCGAACCCGTACGGCGCCGCGCTGCCCTGGCCGCACGACGCCGGCGACGGGGACGCAGCCGTCGACGGCTCCCCCGGCCCGACAGGCACGGGCGCGACCACGGCCCCGTCGAAGACCGGACGCGGGCACCGACCCGGACGGAAGGCGGGCGCACTCGTCGTCCTCGTCGACGGACAGCTCGCCGTCTACGTCGAACGCGGCGGCAAGAGCGTCCTGACCTTCACCGAGGACGCGGCCGACCTCGCGGCCGCGGCGGCGTCCATCGCGGCCACGGTGCGGACCGGCCTCGGCAAGCTGTCGGTGGAGCGGGTCGACGGGGAGTTCGTCCTCGAGACCGCGCTCGGCACGGCCCTCCGGACCGCGGGCTTCACGGCCACCCCGCAGGGACTGCGACTCCGCGCATGAGGACGAACGAGCCTGAGGTGGATCGTGCCTGAGGGCGACACCGTCTTCCGGGCGGCGGCGCGGCTGCACGCCGCACTCGCCGGGAAGGTCCTGACACGCAGCGACTTCCGGGTGCCGGCCTTCGCCACCCTCGACCTGGTGGGGCGGACGGTCGACGAGGTCGTGCCGCGCGGCAAGCACCTGCTGCACCGGATCGGCGACCTCACCGTCCACTCGCACCTGAAGATGGAGGGCCGGTGGGACGTCTACCGTCCCGGCGAGCGCTGGCGCCGTCCCGCGTTCCAGGCCCGTGTCGTGCTCGACGCGGCGGACGTCTCGACCGTCGGGTTCACGCTCGGGGTCCTCGAGGTGGTCCCGCGCGACCAGGAGTCCACCGTCGTCGGGCACCTCGGCCCGGACCTGCTCGGCCCGGACTGGGACGCCGACCTCGCCCTCGCGAACCTCACCGCGGACCCGGAGCGTCCGGTCGGCCTCGCCCTCCTCGACCAGCGGGTGATGGCGGGCCTCGGGAACGTCTACCGCAACGAGCTCTGCTTCCTGCGGGGCGTGCTGCCGACGCGCCCCGTCGCCGAGCTGCGCGACCCCGCGCGGATGGTGACCATGGCCTCCCGGCTCATCGTCGCCAACCGCGACCGGAGCAACCGGGTGACCACGGGCGTCGACCGCCCGGGGCAGCGGTTCTGGGTCTACAACCGGGCCGGGAAGCCCTGCCTGCGCTGCGGCACGCGCATCCGGTCGGGCGACCTCGGCGAGTCCGAGCTCACGCTGCGGGACACCTACTGGTGCCCACGCTGCCAGACCTGACTCAGTGGTCGACGGCCTCGACGATGCAGCTCTGGACCTGCTTCGCGGCCTTCGACGTCTCGGAGAACGCGGACGGCGCTGCCGTGGCGGAGCCCTGCTCGTCGGCGACGACGTCCTCGGCGACCTTGTTCACCGGGAAGACCATGCCGTCGAAGTCCTCGGCGGTGGGGTCCTCCTCGGTGCCCCAGATGCCGACCTCGTCGTCGTTCGGGTCGTCGCTCGTGTTCGGTGCGACGGAGACGCCGAGGTACCAGCCCTCGTCGCTCTCCGTGACGCTCACGACGTCGGTGCCGTCGTGCGGTCCGACGGCCTCGTCGATCACGTCGACGGCGGCACTCGAGGCGACCCCGCACGGGGCGCTGTTGCGCTGACCCGGGTCGGAGCGGGTCGCGGACTCCTCGGAGCCCGGCACCTTCCCGACCGGGTTGCCGTTCTGGGCACCGGCGTTGGCGCAGCCGCCGAGCAGCAGGCCGACGGTGGCGAGGCCGACGAGGGTGGCGGTGGTCTTCGCGCGCAAGGTGGTCATGATCCCGACGGTAGGCCGCCTGAGGTGTGCCGGAGCCCAGGAGCGCGTCCCCCGATGCGCTCCCGGGATCCGGCGCCCGCTACCCGCGCGCCATGATCCAGGCGAGCAGGTAGGACCGGGTGTTCCCGGTGTCGATGTCCTCCGCGGGGAGGTCCCGTGCCTCGGCCAGCGCGGCCTCCGCCTGGCGACCCGATGCGAGCGCCCGGTACATGAGCAGGTAGTCACCGAACTGCACCGCGTGGTCGCCGTCCGGCAATGCCTCGTCGAGGACCCGGGCGATCTGCTGCTTCCCCCCGGCCGCGACGTACTCCGTGGCGACGGCGGGCATCGGGATGAGCTCGATGCCGGCCGGTGCCGCCGGGTCCGCACTGAACCACGTGGCGTGGTCCCGCTTGCCGCCCCAGTTCAGCGAGACGATCGTGTGCTCGAACCCGGGGAACGCCCGCAGGTCCGGGTCGAGGACGTCCCGCTGCGCCGACGCGGCCTCGTTCGCGAGCAGCCAGCTCCCCAGTTCCGCGGTGGACCGGGACCCGGAGACCGTCCCCCAGCGGGCGAGCCCGTTCCAGGCGGACACGGCCTCGGACGAGGACTCCTGGTTGTTCCCGTCGGCGAACGGCGAGTACCCGGAGGCCCAGGAGTGCTGCGCGTACGGGTCGTACACGCGGAGCTCGGGGAACGACGCCGTGGCCTCCGGCGACGCGATGTCCGCGGCGACGAGGTCGAGCACCGGCGCCCACTCGGCCACGAGCTCGTCCGAGCCGTCCGCGACGATCGCCGCCGCGGACAGCAGGTAGCCGTAGTGGAAGTGGTGGTCGTTGAACTCGTCCGACCCGTAGGACGGCGCCTGGCCGACGAGGCCCTTCACGGTGTCGTCGTACCGGAAGCACCGCGTGCCGCTGACGCCGCAGCCGTCCGGGTCGGTCCACTGGTCGATCTGCGTGACGAGCTGCTCGCGCAGACCGGCGGCGACGTCGTCCAGGTCGAGCTGCGTCGCGAGGCGGTACAGGTTCGCCACCCGGTACAGGTCCTTGCCGCCGCCGTAGCTGTCGGCGCCGAAGGACGCCTCGGAGACCCCGCCGGCGTCCGCGCGGACCTGGGCGGCCAGCTCGTCACGCTCGGCGGACGACAGACCGGACAGGTCCAGACGGTCGTCGGCCTGGAGGCTCGGAGCGGCGAACCGGAGCACGTCACCGGTGCAGACGGGAGCGTCCCCGGTGATGGTCGCGTAGTGCAGGCCCGTGCAGTCGAGACCGGTCGCGCCCTGTCCGGGCTGCGGGACGATGACGGTGTCGCCGCGCGCTACGGTGCGGTACGCGAGGGCGGTGCGCTGCTCGCCGTCGCTCGCGGTGCCGGTCGACGAGCGGGCGAGTGTGACCTCCCGCAGCGGGGACGCCGCCGCGGTGGACAGCGCCTGCACCTGCTTCCGTGTCGCGTCGTCGGGCACCGGGAACAGGACGACGGTGCCGCCGCGGGCGAGGTCGATCGCGCTGCCGCTGACCGCCCCGCTCGTGACGACGCCCCACGTGCGGCCGTCGGCGGCGATGGTGCCCGTCGTCGTGCCACCGGGACCGTCACCGGTCGCGGTGATGCGCTCCGTCGAGCGGACGGTCTGTCCGGCTGCCGCCGTGTACGACACGAGCGGCGAGCCCTGCGCCAGGACGGTGTGCCCGACGACCTGGTCGCCGTCGCGGTGCTCGACCGTCACGGAGACCTGGTCGTACGCCGAGACGAGGGTCCGGTCGGCGCCGAGGTCGAGCCCGACCTGCTGCACCGCGCCGCCGGCGATGGTCTTCTCGGTGGCGCTGACCACCGGCAGCCCGGCGGCGAAGCCGTCGTCGGTCACCTGCCACGAGATCGGGGTCGGGAAGACCGGCTGCGGCGCGGCGCCGTACACCAGGCCGGAGAACCAGCGGTTCGTCGGCGGGACGAGCCCGTCTGCCAGGCGCATCGGGCCCGCGGTGGTCTCCGTCACCTCGCCGAGTGCGGCCAGGACGTCGGTCCGGGACGCGCCGCCCGCGGACGGTGAGCCGGTCCCGGTCGTGCGGTCCGGGCCTCCCGTCGCGGTCTCGGCACCGGTCCCGGTGCAGGCGGTGAGCACGAGCGCGGACGCGGCCACGAGGGCGACGGCGGCGGCACGGAGCTGCACGCTCAGAGGCCAATCTGACGGAGGAAGTCGCGGAACCCGTCGGTGACGCCGGCCAGGCGACCGTCGTCCCGGAGGTGCAGGGTCGCGTCCACCGGGGTACCGGGGCTCGTCACGCCGGAGGACGGCGACGCCGACAGCTCCGGGCTCTCCACCGACACGGTCGTCTTCGCCTGCCCGTCGGCGTCGGTCACGACGCTGACGTTCTTGACGGTCCCCTCGATCGACCGGTCGTTCGGCAGGAGCAGGTCGACGCTCGCACCGTCGGTGATCCGGCCGTAGTCGCGCGGGCTGACGAGGAACTCGGACGTGACGAACAGGCTCCTCGCCTTGTGGATGGTGCCGAGCTCGGAGCCGGCCTGCACGTACCCGCCGGCCTTCACGTCGAGCTTCGCCACGGTGCCCGAGACCTCCGCCTTGAACGTGATGAGGCCGTCGCGCTCGATCTCGTAGGCACTGGTGGTGGTGTCCGACCCGACGACGCCCTTCCGGATGTCCTGCGCGAGCTGCAGGCTCTGGACCTGCATGAGCTCCTGCCCCTCGCGCACGGAGTCGCCCTCCTCGACGTACTCCTCGGTGACCGTTCCGCCGTAGTCGGTGCCGACGGCGTACTCCTGCGCGGTGATCGCGGCCGACGAGCTCGTCACCGCGCTCCGCCGCTGGTTGAAGACGAGCGTGCAGGCCGCGACGACGACGAGCACGACGAGGATGCCGCCGTACAGGCGGAGTCGGTTGGTCCAGGTCATGATGCGACCTCCACGGCCGTCGGGGTGCCGGAAGCGGCGCTGGCGGTGATGACGTCGCGTGCGTTCTGCAGCGAGTCCGGGCGGACCACCTGGGTCCGGAGGGCAGGTGCCGGCTCGAGGCCGGCCGTGGCGAGGACGAACACCGGGGCGGTGTCCGCGTCGCGCTCCTGCCGGGCGGCCCGACGGTTGCCGGCCTGCTCGCGGAACGCCGTGACGATGAAGGCGCCGAAGATGACCGAGTTCGTGATGTTCCAGGCGGTGGCCAGGGTCAGCTGCCCGTTCGACACGTCACGCCAGATCGCGACGACGCTCGTCAGGGACAGGAAGACGAAGACGAGCACCTGCGGCACGATGAAGTTGAACGGCGACGGCGCCCGACCGCGACCGGCTCCCGTCACGTGCCAGGCCTGCTCCTTCCCGCAGAGCACGTTCCACAGGGCACGCGCGTAGATCGGGAACGACACCGCGGCCAGGAGCAGCGTCTCGTACCGGAACGACCCGAGGGCGTAGAACGCCAGGACGACCTGCATGAGGTAGAAGCCGAGGTAGAACAGCACCCACTCACCGACGCCGATCGACATGTTCATCGGGCGGAGGTCGAAGAAGATCTCGAGCGGTGGGACGAGCAGCAGCAGGCCGGGGACGATGCCGGTCAGGTAGAAGCTCGCGGTGACGAAGTACTGCAGGCGCTGGTCCATCGTCAGCTTGCGCTTCGGGTTGAACGGGAAGTGCGTCAGGAGGATCTCGAACCCGCCGGTGGCCCAGCGGAGCTGCTGCTTGCTGAACGCCTCGATGGTCTCCGGGGCGTCACCGACGGCCAGGGTCATCGGGATGAACACGGACTTCCAGCCGCGCTCGTGCAGGTGCAGGCTCGTCCAGACGTCCTCCGACTTCGAGTCCGTGTGGATGCCGCCGACGTCGTCGATCGCCGCACGCCGGAAGATGACGTTCGTCCCGACGCAGAAGGCTGCGTTGAACCGGTTCCGGCCAGGCTGGATGAAGCGGTAGAACACCGTCTGCATGTAGCCCGCGCCGCGGGAGACGAGGTTGTGCAGGTTGCCGTAGGTCTGCGGCGTCTGCACGAAGGCGATCGACTCGTCCGCGAAGAACGGGACGGTCTCGAACAGGAAGTCCTTCGCGGGCACGAAGTCCGCGTCGAAGACGGCGAAGTAGTCGCCCTTCGCGAGGGTGAGGGCGTGGTTGATGTTGCCCGCCTTCGCGCCGTTCGACGACAGTCGACGGACGTACCGCGCGCCGAGGCGGTCGGCGAGGGCGCGGACGTCGTCACTCCGGCCGTCGTCGAGGACCCACGTGCGGTGCTCACCGCGCATCGCGACCGCGGCGGCGACGGTGGCGGCGATCTTCGTCAGCTCCTCGCCGTAGACGGTGATGAAGACGTCGACGGTGACACGCGTGCCGCGGACCCGCATCGGCCAGAGGTGGCTGCGCTCGCTGAGCCGCTGCCGGTCGATCTGGTCGACGTCGAACAGCGAGTCCTGCGTGTTGTGGAACGCGAAGTCGCGGGGATCGGAACCGCCGGAGAGGATCGTCCACATCGACAGCAGGGACTGCCCGACGAGGACGCTCTCCGCGACGATGACGAGCCCGTACGGCAGGAAGTCGCCGCGGTTGGCGGGGTTGAGCAGGAACACCGCGTAGGTGACGACGCCGAGCGTGGCCAGCAGCACGATGAGCACCATGACCGGGCTGTGTGCCCGGGTGTCGGCGCGGGTGCGGGTGGCGGCGGTCGGCTCGCCCCCGTGGACGGGCCGCTCGGCCGCCTGCACGACCGGTACGGCCGGGCTGTCGGCGCGCTCGGGGCTGCGGGTGGCGACGGCGGCGGGACCGCTGCCTGCGGAGGAGCGGCGACCGGTCTGGCGACGGGACTGCCCGTCGGCCGGGACGTCGGTCGCGGGTCGGTCGTCGGCTTCGGTCGGGGGTGCAGAGGTCGTCCGGGGTCGCCGGACGTCCGTGGGTGCGGACATGCGCGTTCTCCTGTCGGGTGTCGGAGATGTCGGTCCGTCGTGCTCGCGGGGCACGACGGATGACGGGTGTCGGCGACGGTGGCGACAGGATCCGGACGCGGTGGTCCGGCGCGGACGGAGGCCAGGGTTCCTCGTCCGGGGCACGGTGCTCGCCGTGGGTGCGGCGCGCACCGGGTGGTCCGCCCTCGGGAGGCAGGACCGTGTTCGGTGGGTTCGGGTCGAGCTGCTGACGGCCCGCGCCGTCAGTGCTGCGATCGTACGTCAGGACTCCGCACCGCCGTGTGACGATCGTGTGAACACGCCCCCTGGACAGGGGCCACGGGCGCGTCACGGTGCTGCTCGTGCGTTCCGCGGACATCGGGCAGGTTGGGCGCGTCACCGCCACCGGCGTCAGGCCGGCGGGTGCAGCCGTTCCGCCGCGACCGTCCGCACCGCGTCGGTGACACGTTCGAGCAACGGTGACGCCGTCGCCCACCGCTGCCACCACAGCGCGACGTCGGCCCGCCGGCCCGGGGTGAGCTCGACGAGTGCACCGGAGCGCAGCGCGTCGCGGCACTGCGCCTCCGGCAGGAGACCCCACCCGAACCCGAGCTCCACAGCGCGGGCGAAGTCGGCCGAGTTCGGGACGAAGTGCCGCGGACCGCGCGGCGCGTGTCCGAGGACCCGCCGGAGGAACCCCTGCTGCAGGTCGTCGTCGCGGTCGTAGTCGACGAGCGGCACCCGGTCGAGCCGGGCCGTCATGCGCCGCTCGGTGTCGGCGCCGTCGAGGTACCGCCGCACGAAGGACGGCGCGGCCACCGCTCGGTAACGGTCGATGCCGAGCGGGACGGACGAACACCCCTGCACCGGTGCCGCCTCCGCCGTGACCGCTCCCATCACCGTGCCGGAGCGCAGCAGTTCGGCGGTCCGGTCCTGGTCCTCGCGGTGCAGGTCGAAGACCACCTCGGTGTCGCGCTGCACCCGGACGAGGGCGTCGAGGAACCAGGTGGCGAGCGAGTCCGCGTTCACGGCGAGGGGGATCGAGGGCGTGCGTCCCGACCCGTCGGCGCCCGGCACGGCGAGGGCTCGGGAGGTCTCCTCGTCCAGCAACCGCACCTGCCGTGCGTGCCGGAGCACGATCTCGCCGTCGGGCGTCGGCGTGATCGGTGTGGTCCGCTGCAGCAGGACCCGACCGACGAGCTGCTCCATCGCCTTGACCCGCTGCGACACCGCCGACGGCGTGATCGAGAGCTCCCGCGCGGCTGCGTCGAACGTGCCTGCGTCCACCGCGGTGAGCAGTGTCTCGAGGTGGTCGCGCTGGAACCGCACCATGAGCGCAGCTTACGGTACCGCAGGAACATGAGCTGGTCTGGTGTCCGCGGTGGGCCTACGGTTCCCCTGTGACCGCGCTCCTCCCCGCCCTCTCCGGCCTCGGCACCGGCCTGGCCCTCATCGTCGCGATCGGGGTCCAGAACACGTACCTGCTGCGGCTCGCGGTCGGCGCGCGGCTGGCCGTGGTGGCGGCGGCCGTCGCCGTGTGCGCCCTGTCGGACGCGGCCCTCATCGTCGCCGGGGTGCTCGGCGTCGGCGCGGTGGTCGAGCGCGTGCCGGCGGCACTGCTCGTCATCCGGCTCGTCGGGGCGGCGTTCCTGCTCACCTACGGGGTGTTGGCCGCCCGACGGGCGCTCCGGCCGTCGGGCGATGCGATCCGGGTGGCGGACCGTGTCGCGGAGGACGGGGTGCCCGGCGCTGCCGTGGTCGCGACGGCGGTGGGGGCCGACGTGACGACCGGCTCAGCGGACGCTGCCGGCACGGACACCGACCGGGGCCGGGTGACCGGCGCGGGCGCGGCGACCGGCGCGACCGACCCGCACGTGGGCGCGGACACCGGCCGGGGCCGGGTGACCGGCGCAGGCGCGGCGACCGGCGCGGCCGATCCGCACGTGGGCGCGGACGTGAGCGCGGGCACGGTGGGGACCGACAGCGCGACCGGCGCGACGGACGCTGCAGACGCGGCCGACGCCGCGGCACCGGGGTGGACGGTCGCGAGCGTGTCGGCTCTCCCCTCGGCAGCGGGCCCCGCCCTGGAGGCTGCACCCGCCTCGGCGAGCCGCACCGCGCCTCCCGGCCGGGTCGGTCCGGGCGACCGCGGTTGGCCGACCATGCGGGCCGCGGTCCTGACGATGCTCGTCTTCACGTGGGCGAACCCGCACGTGTACCTGGACACGCTGGTGTTCCTCGGGTCCGTGGCGAACCAGCAGGGCGTCGACGACCGGTGGTGGTGGACCGCCGGCGCGGTCGGAGCGAGCTGCCTCTGGTTCGGTGCGCTCGGGTTCGGCGGACGGCTGCTGCGACCGCTGTTCGCGCGACCGGTGACGTGGCGGGTGTTCGACGCCCTCGTGGCCGTCGTGATGCTCGCGTTCGGCGTCACCCTGTTGCTCGGCGCCTGACGCCGGTGCGGGTGCCGGCCGCCCGCAGTGCGGCGGCCGCCCGCGGTGCCGGCCCGCGGTGTGGACTGGCGCGGCACAACGAGGACCGGCTCGAACCGCGGGATGCCGTGGTTCGAGCCGGTTCTCGTTGTGCTGGTCCGGTTGGCGCCGGGCCGTCAGTGCTCGCCGCGACCGACCCGGCTGTGGCGACGGCTGTAGCCGAAGTAGATCGCGAAGCCGATGGCGAGCCAGACGACGAAGCGCACCCAGGTCTCGACCTCGAGGTTGAGCATCAACCAGAAGCACAGCACGGCGGACAGGATCGGGATGACCGGCGACCAGGGCACCCGGAAGGCGCGGGGTGCGTCCGGACGCGACTTCCGCAGCACGATGATGCCGATCGACACGAGCACGAACGCGGACAGCGTGCCGATGTTGATCATGCCCTCGAGGTTCTCGACCGGCGTGAACCCGGCGAGGAACGCGACGACGATGCCCGCGACGACCTGCACCCGGACCGGGGTCTGCGTCTTCGGGTTCGTCACCGAGAACCAGCGCGGCAGCAGGCCGTCCCGGCTCATCGAGAACACGATGCGGGACAGACCGAGCAGCAGCACCATGACGACGGTGGTCAGGCCGACGAGCGACCCGATCGCGATGATCCCGGCCGCCCAGGGCAGACCGACGATGTCGAACGCCGAGGCGAGCGACGGGGCGTCCTCCTCGGCCAGCTGCCGGTACGACACCATGCCCGTGATGACGATGCTGACGCCGACGTACAGGAGCGTCACGATGCCGAGGCCGATGAAGATGCCGCGCGGCAGGGTCTTCTGCGGGTTCTCCGTCTCCTCGGCGCTCGTCGCGACGACGTCGAAGCCGATGAACGCGAAGAAGACCAGGGAGGCGGCGGCGAGCAGGCCGAAGACGCCGTACTGCGCGGGCTCGGACCCGGTGGCGAAGGACACGAGCGACTGGGTCCACACGCTGCCCTCGGCACCCTTGGCCGGCTCGGCGGCAGGGACGAACGGCGTGAAGTTCGCGGCCTTGACGAAGAAGGCGCCGACCACGATGACGAACAGGACGATCGCGACCTTGATGATCGTGATGACGGCGGACACCCGGCTCGACAGACGGGTCCCGAACGCCAGCAGCGCCGTGAACACGCCGACGATGAGCACCGGCCCCCAGGTGAAGCCGATCGGGCCGAGGGCGATCGTGCTCGGGAGCGTGATGCCGAAGACGTCGAACGCGGTGCTGAGGTAGATGCCCCAGTACTTCGCGATCACTGCACTGGCCGTGAGCGTCTCGAGGATGAGGTCCCACCCGACGATCCAGGCGAGCAACTCCCCCATCGTCGCGTAGGTGAACGTGTACGCGGAGCCCGCGACCGGGATCGTCGAGGCGAACTCGGCGTAGCACATGATCGCCAGGCCGCACGTGACCGCGGCGAGGATGAACGAGATGATGACGCCGGGTCCGGCGAAGTTGGCGGCGGCGTTCGCGCCGACCGAGAAGATGCCGGCACCGACCGCGACGGCGATCCCCATCGCGGCGATGTCGAACGTCTTCAACGAGCGCTTCAGCGAGCGCCCCTTCTCGTCGGCGTCGGCGAGCGACGCCTCGATGGACTTGGTGCGGAGGGCCATGGGACGTTCCCGTCATCGGAGCAGGCGGACCCGGGAAGGGTATTGGTGTACCGCGAGCGTCCGCAAATGGTCGCGCCCGTCAGGCGGGACGCCACTCCCGCAGGAAGCGCGCACCAGCCTCGTCGTGGATGACGCCCTCCGGCGCGGTGAGCACGGGGTACGGGGTCTCCGGGACCCCGTCGGCCGGCCGGACGTCGACGTGCGCGACCCGGTGGCCGTTCGCGTGCAGCCAGTCCGCCATCGCGTAGTCGCTCCGGGAGTCGCCGACCGTCCGCCACTCGAGCGGCAGGGCGCCGTCCTGGGCGAGGAGCTCCAGCGCACGCTCCGCACCCAGGTCCTTGCCGCTGCGGTCGGACTCGATGTCGGTCGAGATGATCGTGGGGTCGACGCGCCAGTCCACGGCGCCGTGCTCGTCCGGTCGGACGTCGTCGAGCCGACGGACGCCGAGCCCCCGTCGCTCGAGCGCCACCATCGCCTGTGCGTCGAACGTCGGCTGCCGGGCCAGGTAGGCGGCGTTCTCGACCTCGACCAGCTGCTCGATCGACACCATCGCCCGCTTCGTCTCGTCGAAGAACACCAGGTCCGCGTACTCGTTGCGGACCAGGTCGCGCATCTCGTCCGCGAAGTCGCGCGGCAGGGCCAGGTCCTCGGCGACGGTGAGTTCGCCCATGCCGTCCGGGAACTGCGGTCCGATCGAGCACCAGACCGCTCCCTTCTCGCAGACCGCGTGCACCCGTCCACCGGCGGCGAGGCCACCGGCGAGGAGCGGGCCGACGACCTGCTCGCGGATGAAGGCGTCGCTGCGGCCGGTGTTGAACACGATCGGGATGCCCTCCGCCGCGAGCGCGACGAGGTCCTCGATGATGCTCGGGATCGCGATCGTCCGCGAGAGCGGGCTGGCGATCGGGCCGTCGACGTCGAGCAGGAGTCCGAGGCGGGGTGCGTTCACCCGTCCATCCTGGCGCAGGTCAGTCCGGGTCGGGGGTGGGTCCGCCGAGCAGGAACGCGTCGACCGCTTCCCGGAGGACGCCAGGGTCGGGCACGTGCCCCTGCCCGTCGAGGACCACGGCGCGGGACCCGGGCACGCTCTCGACCACCGCGCGAGCAGCCGCACGTGCCCACACCGCCCCGGCGGTCCCCGCCGCGACCAGCACCGGGACACCGATCGCGGCGAGCACCCGCTCGGGCACGACGAGCCCGCCGAGGACCCGGACGTCGCGGCCGAGCACGCCGGCGTCGGCGAGCAGCGCCTTCCACAGCTTCGGCTTGAGGGGCACGGCGGAGACCTGGAGCATCGGCACGCCGAGCACGCGGGTCAGGTAGGCACGGACGGCAGCCGCTCGCCGTCCGCCGTCGATCATCTCGTCCAGGCGGTCGGCGAACAGGACGTCGTCCGCGCGGGCCTCGACGCTCGCACGGTAGGGCGGTTCGTAGAGGACGACGCGTCCGACCGGGACACCCGCGGCGACGGCGTGCAGGACCACGGCGGCACCCACGCAGATGCCGAGCAGGTCCACCGGTGCGCCAGCGTCCGCGACGACCGCCGCGAGGTCGTCGACCTCGCGCTCGACCGACCACGGCCGGTTGTCGCCGCTCTGCCCCCGCCCACGTCGGTCGTACGTGACGACCCGGTAGCGGTCGGAGAACGCCGCGACCACGGCATCGACGAACGGCGTGCCCCGGTGGTCGAAGGCACCACCGACGAGGACGAGCACGGGGCCGGAACCGCTCGACGAGACCGCGATCTGCGTGCCGTCAGCAGACGACACCGATCGTTCGGTGATGGTCGTCATGGCGTCCTCGTTCGTCCCCGACGTCGTGTGGTCCGTCCCCGGGCGCGTGCCACTGGTCGGTGGCGCGCGCAGCTCGGGCGACGCTGACCTCGGCCCCCGCTGGTCGTGGGCCACGCCGTCGTCGCGAGTCTGACAGGCGGAGCGCCGAGAGTCACCACCCGCGTCCTGGGGGAGCGCTCTGTGACTCCTGTGGACGCCGGACTCCTGTGGACGCCGGACTCCTGTGGACGCCGACGCGGGCTCCTGTGGACGCCGACACGCTCCCGTCGGCCGCGCCGCGGTCGGGCTCGGGGTCAGACGAGCGCGTCGACGCCCACGGACTCCCGTTCGAGCAGGGCTCGCTTGACGTCGAGGCCCCAGGCGAACCCGCCGAGGGAGCCGTCCGAGCGCAGGACCCGGTGACAGGGGACGAACAGCGCCGGGGCGTTCCGGGCGCAGACGCTCGCCGCGGCGCGCACGGCGTCCGGACGGCCCATCGCACTCGCGAACGCGGTGTAGGTCAGCGTCGATCCGGCCGGGATGTCCCGCAGCCGCCGCCAGCCCTCCGTGAAGAGGTCCGTGCCGACCTGGTGGACGGGGACCTGCATGACGTGGTCGGTCTCCCCCGCGTAGTACGCGTCGACCGCGTCCGCCGCGGCGACCCGCCCGTCGAGGACCCGCGTCGGCCGGTGTCGCTCGGCCACCCGGGCGAGGACCCGCTCGACGTCGGGGGTCCACCCCGAGGCGAGGACCCGACCGCGGTCGTCCTCGAGCACGGTGAAGGGTCCGTCGGGGGTGGTGAGGGTGCTGCAGACGGCGTCGGTCATCGGGGTTCCTTCCCGGAGGTCGTGGTGGTCGCCGCGGTCCGGTCCATCGCGCGATCGATGATCGGCCGCCAGCAGTGCATCGTCAGGTAGCTCCGCCAGGGGGCCACCCGTTCCGACCATAGGGAGAGCTCGCGCGCCGTCCCGGGCAGCCCGAGTTCCTGTGCACCGTTCCGGACCGCGAGGTCACTGTGGAGGAAGAGATCAGGATGGTGCCGGACCCGCAGCGCGACGTAGTCGGCCGTCCACGGGCCGATGCCCTTCACGGCGAGCAACCCCGATCGCAGGTCGTCGAGGGACTGCCCGCCGTCGACCACGAGCGACCCGTCCGCGAGAGCAGCCGCGACGCGCATGATCGTGTCGACCCGGGCAGCGGGGCCGCGGAGGACCTCGCCTCCACGCTCGGCGACGACGGCGGCCCGCGGGAACGTACGCGCCACGGCCGCACCCGGCACGAGGCCGCCCGACACCGGTCCGCCCGACACCGGTCCACCCGGCTCGAGGCCGCCCGACACCGGTCCGCCCGGCTCGAGGCCGCCCGACACCAGCCCGGCCGGCACCGGGGTGCCGAGCGCCGCCACGAGCCGGGTCTGCGCGGTCCTCGCCGCCGCGACGGACACCTGCTGCCCGATGAGCGTGCGGAACACGACCTCGTGCGGGTCCACCGCGCCGGGCAGCCGCATGCCGGGGATCCGAGCGACGACCGGTGCGAGTGCGGGCACCGCGGCGAGCGCGGCGTCCACCGCCACCGGGTCCGCGTCGAGGTCGAAGAGTGCTCGTACCCGGGCGACGAGCGTCGGCAGGTCGGAGAGGTCCGTCAGGCGCACGAGCAGGTCGATGCCGACGCGGCTCCTCGCTCCAGGGACGCGCTGCCGGCCGGCTCCCGACCCGGCCCCGTCGGGTGCCGCAGCCGATGCGCGGAACCAGGCCGGGCCTCCCGGCAGGTCCAGCACCCGACCGTAGGACGTGACCCGACCGTCTGCTCCGGTCTCGACCTGCTCCATGCCGGCGAGCGCGTGCAGCGCGTGCCACTCGAGCAGTCCCTGCACGTCGAACGGCGGCCGGGCCGGGAGGTGGACCCGCAGTGCACCGTCGGCGCTGGGCGCGGATCGCCGGTGGGCGCGGAGTTCGGTCGGGGTGAGCGCGAAGACCTCGCGCACGGTGTCGTTGAACTGGCGGATGCTCGTGAACCCGGACGCGAACGCGACGTCGGCGACCGACAGGTCGGACGCCGTGAGGAGCGTGCGGGCCGTCTGCGCACGGTGCGCACGGCTCAGGGCCTTCGGGCCGGCGCCGAGCTCTTCGGTCATGATGCGGTTGAGCTGCCGCTCGGAGTAGCCGACCCGGCGGGCAAGGCCCGGCACGCCCTCCCGGTCGACGACGCCGTCCACCACGAGACGCATCGCCCGTCCGGCGACGTCCTCGCGCAGGTCCCACTCCGGGCTGCCCGGGGTCGCCTCCGGCAGGCACCGGCGGCAGGCGCGGAACCCGGCGAGGTGCGCGGCGGCGCTGGTCCGGTAGAAGGTCACGCCGGTCGACCGCGGGGTCCTGGCCGGGCAGCTCGGCCGGCAGTAGATGCCGGTGGAGTGCACGGCGGTGACGAACTGCCCGTCGAACCGGGCGTCACGGGAGGCGGCGATGCGGTAGCGCTCGGCGTGCAGCGCATCGGCTCCGGTCGTCGTCATGCGGTCAGCCTGGCACGGGCCGGCGACAGGGACTGGCGGGTATCGGACATCACAGTGGGCCGGCAGGTCGGGAGCTGGCCCGACGAGACGCCGCCGCCTTCGGAAGACGCCGCCGCGTTCGGAAGACGCCGCCGCGTTCGCGAGACGCCGCCGCGTTCGGAAGACGCCGCCGCGTTCGCGAGACGCCGCCGCGTTCGCGAGACGCCGCCGCCTTCGCGAGACGCCGCCGGATCCGGCGGCGTCTCGCGGACGACGCGGCGTCTCGGACGGACGGGGGCGTCTCCCGCCTCACCGCGGGAGGCACGACTACCGTCGTCCGCATGGGTCCCGGTTCCGACACGGTCGCGTCCGATGCGCTGCCGCACGCCCGCGAGGTCGAGGTGGTGATGCTCCTCGCCTCCCGGCGGCACCGCTACGAGGGACGTCCGGCCGACGGGGCCGCTCCTCCGCAGCCGGGGGAACGGGAGCTCCGGGAACGGGTCGAGCTGCGGGCCGGACTCGGCATCGTCGGGGACCGGTACTTCGCCGCCCGGGCGCACGTGCACGCGACCGTGACGGTGATCGGCGTCGACGGGCTCGAACAGGTCGAGCGCGAGCTGGGCAGGCCGATCGACCTGGCGGCGACGCGGCGGAACGTGTTCCTGCGTGGCGTCGACGTCGAGGCCCTGCGCGGCGAGCCGTTCTCCCTCGACACCGGTGACGGACCCGTGCGCTTCCGCGGGTACCGACTCGCGAACCCGTGCGCGTGGATGGACACCGAGGTGGCACCCGGGGCGTTCCGCGCGATGCGCGGACACGGCGGGGTGCGGTGCGACCCGGAGTCCGACGGGGTGCTCACCCTCGGCACGGCGGTGCTCCGCACGGCCCACCCCGTCCCGGACGCTTGACCGCGACGAGGCCGCCGCAACACGCGACGTGGGCGGCATCCCGCAGCGGAGAACCGCTGCGGGACACCGCCCACGCCGGGTTGCGTGAGGGGTCAGACGAGCGCTGACTCGATCGCGTCGACGAAGGCCGGCAGGTCGTCCGGCGTGCGCGAGGTGATCACGGTGCCGTTCGTCGTGTCGACCTGGACCTCCTGGTCGACCCACTCGCCGCCGGCGTTGCGCACGTCGGTCTGCAGGGACGGGAACGACGTGATCGTGCGGCCCGGCAGGACACCGGCCTCGACCAGGGTCCACGGGCCGTGGCAGATCGCCGCGACCGGCTTGCCCGCCTCGACGAAGGCCTTCACGAGGTCGACCGCCGTGCTGTCCTGGCGGATGGTGTCGGCGTTGATCGTGCCACCGGGGACGACGAGCGCGTCGAAGTCGCTCGCGGAGACACCGTCGTAGGTGGTGTCGGTGTCGACGCTCTTGCCAGGGTCCTTGTCACCGACGAGGGTCTCGATCGAGCCGGACTCCTTCGCGGCCACGGTCACGGTGGCGCCACGCTCACGGAGCTGGTCGGTGGGGACGACGATCTCGTCCTGCTCCACGCCGTAGTTCGTCGCGATGACGAGGATCTTCTTGCCGTCGAGGGCTGCCATGGTCACTCCTTCCGCGGGCCGGGGTCTCCGGCCGCGGACACCACGGTCGTCGCTCGGCGCTGGGTGTGCTCGCAGTGCGCAGGCGGCATCCAGCGAGGGGTGCGCGGAGCGGACCGGAGGCTCAGCCGCGGATCCGGAACCCGTCGCCCTCCGGCGTGACCGTGATCCCGTCGTACCCCGTGATGCGCGGGAGGTCCGCGGCCACGTCGGTGGCGAGCGGTCCGACGGCGACCGTCGTCGCACCGGAGGCGACCGCAGCCTCCAGGCCGGCGGGCGCGTCCTCGAAGGCCAGGCAGTCCGTGGCGGCGAGCCCGAGCAAGGCGGCCCCGCGGAGGTAGCCGTCCGGGTGCGGCTTGCCGTGCTCGACGTCGGCGGCGGAGACGAACGCGTCCGGGACGGGCACGTCCGCGGCCCGCATCCGGTTCACGGCGAGGTCCCGCGGGGCACTGGTGACGAGCGCCACCGGCACGCCGGCGTCCCGCAGCCGTCGGACGAAGGCGCCGGCACCGGGGACCTCGACGATGCCGTCGGTGTTCTCGACCTCGTCGTTCACGAGCTCGAGCGCGACCCGGCGCTGCTCGTCCGGGGACAGGTCGGGCAGGAACTGCCGGATCGTGTCGATCGTCTGACGGCCGTGCGAGAAGGCGAGGATCGTCTGCGGGTCCAGGTCGTGGTCGGCGCCGAACCGTCCCCATGCGCCCTCGACGATCGCGGTCGAGTCGACGAGCGTCCCGTCCATGTCGAACAGGACCCCGGACACCACGACGTCGA
This sequence comes from Curtobacterium sp. MCBD17_032, assembly GCF_003234855.1. Lineage (GTDB taxonomy): Bacteria > Actinomycetota > Actinomycetes > Actinomycetales > Microbacteriaceae > Curtobacterium. Next base: position 503,853 of record NZ_QKTO01000001.1, on the reverse strand, counting down.
TCACGTGCCGACCCTACCGCCGGCCGTCCCCGTGAGGCCGGACGGCGACGGCGAAGACAAGCGCCGCCAGCAGGAGCGTGAGCGCTGCACTCCAGACGACGATCGGTGCCTCTCGGAGCGGCGGGAGGAGCCTGCCTGCGAGCATGACCAGAGCCGCTGCGATCGCGAGTACCGGTGGAACCATCCGTCGTGTCGTCTTCGTGGTGCGGGTCATCCCCGACTCGCCTTCCCCGCACAGAACGAGATCGTTCCACTGGTCACTGCGGACGCCGCGGTCAAGCAGGCGATGCAGCCGACACCAGCAGTCACGACACAGGCGGCCGAACAAGCGATCGACAGCGCGGTGATCGCCCATGCAGCAACACCGGCACCACTGAGGCACGACGAGAAGCGACTCCACCACGACGAGCGGACCACCGGCGCGGTCGCCTCCACGATCCGATCGATGCGGCGCGTGCCATCGACCCACGTTCGGAGGCGTCCGGAGTCTGCCGACCGAGGGGTGAGCACCATCTCACTCCACCCGAGCACCGTGTTCCCTTCGACCACGGCGGACAGGTTGGACTGCGGGAGCACCCCGGCTGAGGACGCGAACGGGATCCTGAGTACCGTCCCCCCGGAGGTACGGAATGCCCTGGCGGCCTCGACGTCGAGTTGCAGACCGCTCGCAGATCGACCCGATCGCTCCGTCCACGTCCCGACCGCAGTCGAGGTGGCCTCCTCCGACAGCGGCTTCCACGTCTCGGCTTCCCGCACGATGTCCTGGAGGTCCTGCTCCACCGACGGTGCGTCGCTCATCGCACTCGGAGCGTTGGTCGCGGTCGAGACCGCGGCGCTCGTCGGAGATGTACCGACCGAGAGTGTGGCGCCGACGGCGAGCACCGTGGAAGCGGCAGTCAGGAGCATGAGACGGGGCGGAACACTGAACGATGGCATGCACCGATCGTACTGAAATGGTACATGTCAGGCAACGATGCTGAGCGATCGGTCCAGCCGTAAGCCGTCAGCGCGCCCGCACGTACCTCGTGAGCAGCACGTCGCCCGCCCCGCGCAGCACGTGCGCCAACCGCATCCGCCGCAGCTCCGGGGACGAGCCGTGGACGATGCGCCCACCGGCCCCGCCCTCGAGCGACGGGTCGATCGACAGGCACAACTCGTCGACCAGGTCCGCCGCGACGAGCGAGCCGAGGAACGACGGACCGCCCTCGCAGTGGATGCGCGTGAGCCCCCGGTCTACGAGCACGGCGCGGGCGAGCACCGGGTCGACCGTGTCCTCGCCACAGGACACGACGTCGGCCACGGCCTCGAGGGCCCGGCGGCGCTCGGGGTCGGCTGCGGAGGTCGTGAGCACGATCGGCCGGGCGGGCGCCTCGGTGAACACGCGGGAGGCCGGGTCGAGGCCGAGCGACCCGGTGACGATCGCGAACACCGGGTGGTCGGCCGTCCCTCGCGCCCGTCGCCACGCCACGTCCGGGTCGTGCAGGACCATCGGCCCGTAGCCCTCGTCGCGCACGGTGCCCGCGGCGACCAGGATGACGTCGGCCGCTCGCCGCAGCAGGTCGAACACGCGCAGGTCGTCGTGGCCGCCGAGGGAGCCGGACCTCCCCGCCGCCGTGGCGGAGCCGTCGAGCGAGCTGACGAAGTTGACGCGGAGCCAGCTCCCGTCCGCGGTGCCCTCGGCGCCGTCCGTGTAGGCGGTGAGCAGGTCGTCGTCGGACAGGTCGGCGACGGAGCCGGGCAGGTGGGTCACGTGTTGTGCCTCGCTTCCAGCGGCTCCCGCCACCCGAGGACGGCCTCGACCATGCGCATCGCCTCGACGGCCTCGGGGACGTCATGCATCCGGACGATCCGCGCGCCGAGCACCGCGCTCATGGTCGCGGCGGCGAGGGACCCGGACAGGCGCTCGCCCCGCGGTCTGCCGAGGGTCTCCCCGACGAAGTCCTTGTTCGACACGGCCGCGAGGACGGGGTAGCCGAGCGCGACCACCTCCGGCAGGCGCCGGGTCAGCTCGAGCGTGTGCACGGTGGTCTTGTTGAGGTCGTGCCCGGGGTCGATGACGATCCGCTCCTCGGGGATGCCCGCGGCGAGCGCCCGGTCGACCCGGAGCCGGAGGAACGCCGCGACCTCACCGGCGACGTCGGCGTACTGCGGCTTCGGGTACTCCTGCCGGGGTGCGGCGAGCGAGTGGGTGATGACGACGGTGGCGTCCGAGTCCGCGACGACCTCGGCCATCCGCGGGTCCGCCAGCCCGGTGGTGTCGTTGACGACGCTGGCACCGGCGGCGATCGCGGCGGCGGCGACCTCCGGCCGGAAGGTGTCGACGCTGATCGAGACGTCTGACTGCTGCGCGACCTGCTCGACGACGGGCACGACGCGGTCGATCTCGTCCGCCGCGGACAGTTCGGGTCCGGGCGCGAACTTCACGCCGCCGATGTCGACCCAGTCGGCGCCCTGCTCGGCCGCGGTGACGGCGGCCGCGACGGCACGGTCGAGCGCGAAGGTGCGGCCCTGGTCGTGGAAGGAGTCCGGGGTGCGGTTCACGATCGCCATGACGGCGATGCGGGAGTCGAAGTCGATCGTGCGGCGGCCGATGGTGCGGACCGGGGCGCGCAGCTCGGGGACGACCCAGCCGGAGGGTCCGGACGGGAGGCCCGACGCGGGTCCGAGGCGCATCAGGCGTCCGTCCCGTGGCCGGCGTCGGCCGCAGCGGCCGTCCCGTTCCCGGTCCCCGCACCGATGAGCGCGATCGCCTCCGCACGGCCGGCGGCCTCGGACAGGATCCCGCTCGCCGCGACCGTCACGGTCGTGGAGCCCGTCTGCCGCTCGCCCCGGGTCGTCACGCACTGGTGCTGGGCGTCGAGGACGACGAGGACGCCGCGCGCCTCGAGGCCGTCCTGCACGGCGGCGACGACCTGCTCGCCGAGGCGCTCCTGCAGCTGCGGACGCGAGGCCAGGGCCTCCACCACCCGCGCGAGCGTCCCGAGGCCGATGAGCCGCTCCCCCGGCGCGTACGCCAGGTGCGCGGTCCCGAGGAACGGCAGCAGGTGGTGCTCGCACACCGACCGGAACCGGATGTCCCGCACGACGACCAGATCGCCCCGCTCCCCGTCCCCGGCGGGCACCGTGCCGTCCCGGGCGATCTGCGTCGCGTCGAGGTCGAGCCCGTGGAAGAACTCCGTGTAGGCGTCCGCGACCCGCTGCGGGGTGCGTTCGAGTCCTGGTCGGTCGGGGTCCTCGCCGATGCCCGCCAGCAACTCGCGCACGGCGGCCTCGACGCGGGCACGGTCCATGCGTTTCGTCACCCGCTCATCCAACACCGGTCGCGCGGTGCGGTCCTGACCGGAGAACGCGGTGCCGTACCCCGATCACCAGGAACGGGCCTCCTGGGCCGACTACGATCCCGCCGCGACGTGCCGGTCGGTCCACCCGTCCTCTAAACTCCACCGGTGAGCGCCCCGCAGACATCCCGCCCGCCCCGGAACAGCGTCGCATCCGGCCTCGACCGCTTCTTCTCCGTCACCGAGCGCGGATCGACGATCCCGCGCGAGGTCCGGGGAGGCGTCGTGTCCTTCGTGACGATGGCCTACATCGTCATCCTCAACCCGCTCATCCTCGGCGGGTTCAGCGCCGACCAGGCCGCGAAGGACGTCAGCGGCGGATGGCTCGAGAACGCTCAGGTGGCCGCGGCCACCGGGCTCGTCGCGGGCCTGATGACCATCGCGATGGGCGTCATCGCGAACCTGCCGTTCGGCATCGCGGCCGGCCTCGGGATCAACTCGTTCCTCGCCGTCAGCGTCGTGCAGCAGGTGACGTGGGCCGAGGCGATGGGGCTCGTCGTCATCAACGGCGTCATCATCGTGCTGCTGGCCCTGACCGGGATCCGGACGCTCATCTTCACCGCCGTGCCCGCACAGCTCAAGGCCGCGATCACCGTCGGCATCGGCCTGTTCATCGCGTTCATCGGGCTCGTCGACTCCGGCTTCGTGCGCTCATCGGGGCTCGCGTCGCCGCCGCTGCAGCTCGGCGAGGACGGCTCGGTCGGGGCCCTGCCGACGATCGTGTTCCTGATCGGCCTGGTCGTCATCGGCACGCTCATGGCCCGCCGCGTGAAGGGCGCGCTCCTCATCGGCATCGTCGCCACCACGGTCATCGCGATCATCCTGCAGGCCGTGTTCCGGGTGCCGACCTCGGTCGACTCGGAGACCGGGTGGAACCTCAACGCACCGGGGCTGCCGAGCGCGCTGTTCGCCCTGCCCGACCTGTCCCTCGTCGGGCAGTTCGACTTCGGCGCCTTCGCCCGGATCGGCCCGCTCGCCGCGTCGATGCTCGTCTTCACGCTCGTCTTCACGAACTTCTTCGACGCCATGGGCACGATGACCGGCCTGGCGAAGGCCGCGGGGGTCGCGGAGCAGGACGGGACGTTCCCGCGCCTCCGTGCCGCGCTCGTCGTCGAGGGCGCCGGTGCGATCGCCGGTGGCGGTGCCTCGGTGTCGTCGAACACGGTGTTCATCGACTCGGCATCCGGCATCGGTGAGGGCGCCCGCACGGGCATGGCGTCGGTCGTCACAGGTCTGCTGTTCCTGGCGTCGATGTTCCTCACGCCGCTGACCCAGGTCGTCCCGCTCGAGGTCGCCGCCGCCGGGCTCGTCGTCGTCGGTGCACTCATGGTCGCCCAGGTCGCGGACATCGACTGGTCGGACTTCGGGTCGGCCCTGCCGGCGTTCCTGACGATCGTCGTCATGCCGCTGACCTACTCGATCGCGAACGGCATCGGCGCCGGCTTCATCAGCTGGGTCCTCATCAAGGCGCTGTCCGGCAAGGGCCGCCAGGTCTCGTGGCTGCTGTACGTGGTCGCCGCCGGCTTCCTGCTCTACTTCGCACGCGGTCCGCTGGAGTCGCTCCTCGGCGTCGGCTGAGGTCCGGCCGCGGCGCCGATCGGCTCGGCACAACAGGAACCGGCCCACACCACGGACGTCCGTGGTGTGGGCCGGTTCCTGTTGTGCGCTGTCGGTCCGCGCCGCGCCGATGTCCGCTGACGCCGCTCGGCCGGGAGGCGCGGATCAGTCCGGCAGGTCGGCCGGCGTGGCCTCGTGGTGGGGCAGACCCGGCGTCCGCCGGTCCTCCTTCATGCTCGCCTCGAACAGGTGGCGCCTGCCGCCGACGAGCTGCTCGCGCGCGGTCCGCTCGAGCTCCTTCGCGGTGGCGTAGTAGCCGTCGTCGTAGTCCTCCATGATCTGGAACGTCCACCGCCCGGCGATGACGTTCCGCCCGACGAGTTCGGTGTCGATCCGCTCGGCGAGCTCGGTGTGCCCGGCCTTCCGCAGCTGCTCGACCGCCTCGCCGATGTTCAGGTCGGCGGTGCCGGTCAGTCGGTGGAAGCCGTAGAGGAGTCCGCGCGCGTGTTCGATGACCTCGATCGCCGCGGAGAGGCTGCCGAGCGCCTCGACGGTCGCCTCGGACACCCCCTCGGGGACCTGGTGTGCGGAGTCGGGACCCTGCCCGTCGTCGTTCGTCATGCTGCTCGTCTACACGACCGCTCCTCGCGTCGTCCTGGGCGTGCTCCGGAGGACGAACGCGGCGCGCCGGGGCGCTTGCAGCTGTCGGAGGGCCGACCTAGCATTCGAACACACGTTCGAACGAGGAGGCTCCTGATGATGATCGTCGACACCGCTGCCACCGTGTGGTGGACCGGCGGCGCACCCGCCCGACTGGTGTGGCTGGGCCGGCGCTGGCGCGTCTCCGACGTCCCGACCCGGCTGACCACGACGCCGACCGACCTGCCCACCGCCATCACCCACGCGCCCGAGCGCACCGCGGGATGGCGCTTCCAGGCCACGGCCGAGGACGGCGAGACCCTGGTGGTCGACATCGTCCCGGACGACGACGGGTGGAGCGTCGCCCGGACGTGGACGTGACCGTGGACGCCCCGTCCGGCCCGCGCTACCGTCACGACATGACGAGGTGGGTGGCGCTCCTGCGCGGGGTGAACGTGAACGGCATCACCATCCGCAGCGCCGAGCTGGCCGAGCTCGTCCGCGGCCTCGGGCACACCGACGTCCGGACGGTCCTCGCGTCGGGGAACGTCCTCTTCACCGCGGACGACGCGGCCGACGCGGATGCGCTCCGGGCGGCGGTGGAGCAGGCACTCCGCGACCGCTTCGGGTACGACGCCTGGATCGTCCTCGTCCCGCACGCCGCCGTGGCCGGGATCGTCGCGGGCTTCCCGTTCCCGTCTGCGAAGGACCGGCACGACTACGTCGTCTTCGGATCCGAGGACGCCGCGCTCGACGACCTGCTCGACGGTGTCACGGCCGACGGCGTCGAGCAGGTCGCGCGCGGTGACGGCGTCGTCTACTGGTCGTGCCCGAAGGGGTCGAGCACCTCGACGCCATTCGCGAAGCGCGCCGGGGCCGCCCGCTTCAAGCGCACCACGACGACCCGGAACACGAACACGCTCCGCAAGCTCCTCTGAGGCAGACGGCGGCCCGCACTCGCGTCACTTCGTCTGGTTCGGGTGACGCGTGTGGACGTCGAGCAGGTGCACGACACGCTCCTCGGGGTCGACCACGAACCAGACCCGGGCTCCGCGCTTCAGTTCCAGCTGCCGACGGACCCACGACCGGCCGAGGTAGGCCACCGTCCCCAACGCACCACGCAGTGCGTGGCAGGTGAGGTCTTCGGTCAGCGGATCCGTTGCCAGCCGCTCCCATGCCGCGACGACGGCGTTCCGTTGCGTCGCGACGAGGTCTCGCCACCCTTGCTCCGCCGACCTCGTCGCGAGCACGATCGTGTACTCGTCCGTGCGGACCGGACGGGGCACCGCATTCCGTCGTGCCGCCACGACTCAGGGCTTCTCGACGACGACCGGTTCCTGGAGGAGCTCGGGCTCCGCGGCGGCCCAGCCGGCCGCGATCGCCTCGGCCGAGTTGCGCCACGCCTGCATCTCGAGCAGGAGCTTGCGGGGCTGCCGCAACGCGAACGAACCCCGGGCGACCTCGACGATCTCCCGCGCGAACTGTCGCTGGTCGTCACGGCTGAGCATGGCGATCCACGGGTACGGGATCGCGAGACGCTCGTGCAACGGCAGGTGTTCGTTCACCGTGACGGCGGCGATGAGCTCCGCGGCGATGTCGAGGACGGCATCGTCGTCGTCGGACCGCGCCTTGGTGGTGAGCACGAGCGGAGCGCCGTCGCGGCGCGTCACTTCGAGCGGCTCCTGCTCGGCCGCTGCGAAGACGTCCTTCGCGTGCCGGGACAGGTCCGACGACTGGACGATCCGCCGACGTCGTGGTGGAGCGAGGAGAGTCATGACGACATTCTCTTCAGAACGTGTTCTGAACGCAAGGTCACGCCTGCGGCGGCTGCCCGTTGCTCGCCGTCGTGCCGCCGTCCACGGGCAGGACCGCGCCGGTGATGAACGACGCGTCGTCGCTCGCCAGGAACAGCACCGCGGCGGCGACCTCCTCCGACCGGCCGCCGCGACCGAGGGCGATCCGCTCGGCGAACGCGGCCTTGAGCTCCTCGTCCTCCGCCTGGGACGTCGTCAGGTCGGTCCAGATGAGGCCCGGCGCCACCGCGTTGACGCGGACGCCGTACTGGCCGTTGTCGAGCGCGGCGGCCTTCGTGAAGTTCGTCACGCCGCCCTTCGCCGCGTTGTACGGGCTCATCCGCCAGTCGGCCGCCAGTCCGGACACCGACGAGGTGTTCACGACGGACCCCTTCGTGTCCCGTAGGGCCGGGAGAGCCGCCCGCGTGCCGTAGAACACGCTCGACAGGTCGGTCTCGACGACCCGACGCCATTCCTCGGGCGCGATCTCGGTGATGTCGCCGGACGTGAACGTGCCGGCGTTGTTCACGAGCACGTCGACGCGACCCCAGCGGTCGATCGCCGCGTCCACGACGGTCGGCCACGCGTCCGGGTCCGCGACGTCCGCCTGCAGCCAGAGCGCCTGCTCGGTCGGCAGGGAGTCGGCGACGTCGCGGACCTTCTCCTCCACGCTGTCCACCAGGACGACGCCCGCACCGTCGGCGACGAACGCCCGCGCGGTGGCCTCGCCGATGCCGGACCCCGCGCCCGTGACGATCGCGACCTTGCCCTCGAACCGCTTGCCCATGATGTGCTCCTCTCGCGACGGTCGTGCCCGGGGTGGGACGTCATCGGCCCGGAGGGGCACGGGAGACCACGCTGCCCGCCCCGGCCTGGACGGTGGTCCAGGCGGAAGCGGGCAGCGGAGGCGGAGGGAGGGCGGGCCTCCCGGCCGGTCACGCGGTGGTGTCGTCGTCCTCCAGGTCGCGTTCCAGCGAGATCGTCGGGATGGAGGCGGTGATCACCGACCCGTCGGCACGGAGCGTGCCCTGGATGTCGCTGGTCGTCGGCGCGTGGCCGCTCATCCGCGGCCCCTGGTGCGGCAGCGGCACGACGGTCGGCTCGCCCGGTCGGACCTCGATCGGCGCGTTGTGGACCCACGCGTCGAATCCGCCGCCGGTCTCGACGGTGAACGTGAGCGCGTCCTGCGTCAGGTCGACGCGGACTCGCGAACCGTGCACGGTGATCCGGAACGTCAGGCGCTCCCAGTCCAGGGGCAGGCGCGGGTTGAACGTGAGCCGGCCACCGTGGTCCCGCATGCCGCCGAAGCCGTTGACGAGTGCACCCCAGATGCCGCCGGTGGACGCGATGTGCACGCCGTCCGTGGTGTTGCCGTGCAGGTCGGCGAGGTCGACGTAGAGCGCGGTCTGGAAGTACTGGTCGGCGAGCTCGTGGTAGCCGACCTCGGCGGCCATGATCGACTGCACGACCGCGGACAGGGTCGAGTCGCCCGTCGTGAGCGCGTCGTAGTAGTCGAAGTCCCGGCGCTTCTCGGCGGGCGTGAACTCGTGGCCCTGCAGGAACAGCGCGAGCACGACGTCGGCCTGCTTGAGCACCTGGAACCGGTAGATCACCAGCGGGTGGTAGTGCAGGAGCAGCGGGCGCTTCGACTCGGGCGTGCGCTCGAGGTCCCACAGCTCCTTGTCGAGGAACTGGGCGTCCTGCGGGTGGATGCCGCGGTGCGGGTCGAAGGGGATCTCCATCGACTCGGCGGCGCGCTCCCAGTTGGCGATCTCCTCGGCGTCGAGGCCGGTACGACGGACCATGCGGGCGTACTCGTCCGGGTCGTCGACCGCGAGCTGCCGGCAGGCGTTGACGGCCGACCACAGGTTCGCCCGCGCCATGACGTTCGTGTACATGTTGTCGTCGACCACGGTCGTGTACTCGTCCGGCCCGGTGACGCCGTCGATGTGGAACTTCTGGTCGCCGTTCGAGCGCCAGAACCCCAGGTCCTCCCACAGCCGGGCGGTCTCGACGAGGATGTCGATCGCGCCGCGCTTCAGGAAGTCGGTGTCCCCGGACGCCCGCACGTACTGCATGAGGGCATGGGCGATGTCCGCGTCGATGTGGTACTGCGCGGTGCCGGCCGCGTAGTAGGCGCTGGACTCCTCGCCGTTGATCGTCCGCCACGGGAACAGCGCGCCCCGCTGGTTCAGCTCGCGGGCCCGGGAACGGGCGGCGTCGAGCATGTTGTAGCGGAAGCGGAGCGCGTTCCGGGCGACGATCGGCGCCGTGTACGACAGGAACGGCAGGACGTAGATCTCCATGTCCCAGAAGTAGTGACCGCCGTAGCCGGAGCCGGTGACGCCCTTCGCGGCGATGCCGTGGCCGTCGGTGCGGGCCGTCGCCTGCGCGAGCTGGAACAGGTTCCACCGGACGGCCTGCTGGACCTCGGGCTGCCCGGCGATCTCGACGTCGCTGCGGGCCCAGTAGTCGTCGAGCCACTTCCGCTGCTCGCCGAAGACCTGCTCGACGGACTCGTACTTGGCGCGGTCGAGCGTGCGGTCGCAGCGGTCGGCGAGCTCCCGGGCCGGGACCCCGCGGGAGGTGTGGTAGACGATGCTCTTGACGAGACGGATCGGCTGCCCGGCCTTCGCCTGCACCCGGTAGACGTGCTTGGCGAGGTCGTCCTCGATGCTCGAGGTCTCGTCCCAGGCGTTCTCGGTCTCGAGCCGGTGCTCGACGCCGACGCAGATCGTCATGCCGGAGCTCGACGCCTGGTAGCCGAGCAGGGCGCGGGAGCCCGCGTTCCGCTTCAGTCGTGGCTGGAGGACCCGGTCCGTGAACGACTCGGCCTTGCGCGGGTCGAACGCGGCGGCCGCGGCCTTCATCCCGGCGTGGTACTCGTCGGCGACGTCCTGCCGGTTGAGCACCTGGCTCGACAGCAGCACCGACGCGTCGTGGTCGAGCATCGTGACCTCGTAGTCGATGACGGCGAGGTGCCGTTCGACGAAGGACACGAGGCGCCGGGAGCGGATGAGGACCCGCTTGCCGGACGGTGTCGACCACTCGGTCTCCCGCAGCAGGTAGCCGCCGCGGAAGTCGAGCCGACGGCTGTGCCGCAGGATGTCGGCCTCGGACAGGACGAGCGGTTCGTCGTCGACGTACAGGCGGATGACCTTGGCGTCGGGGACGTTGATGATCGTCTGCCCGGTCTTCGCGAACCCGAAGGCGGTCTCCGCGTGCCGGATCGGCCACGTCTCGTGGAACCCGTTGATGTACGTCCCGTACTGGACGCCGCCGCGACCCTCGTCGAAGTTGCCGCGGAGGCCGAGGTACCCGTTGCCGACCGCGAAGTTCGTCTCGTCGACGCCCTGCTCGTCGGCGTACTCGGTCTCGATCAGGGCCCACTCGTCGACCGGGTACCGGACGCGGTCGAGGGGGTCTTCGGTGATGGGGTTCATGCGGTCTTCCGGGGGTCGACGGGAGGCAGGTCGGCAGCGGGCGCGTCGGTGCCCGCCCCGCGCAGGTCGGCGGCGGGCACGTCCGTGCCGGCACCGCGCAGGTCGGGCAGCAGGTCGGCGAGGTCGGACACGACGACGTCGGCGCCGTGCTCGCGGAGGGCGTCGGCCCCGGCGCCGCGGTCCACCCCGACCACCAGGCCGAAGGCACCGTTCCGGCCGGCTTCGACACCGCTCGTCGCGTCCTCGACCACGACGCACTCCGCCGCGGTCAGTCCGAAGCGGGTCGCCGCGTCGAGGTACGTGTCGGGGGCGGGCTTGCCGGCGAGCCCGTCCGCGCGCGCGACGGCGCCGTCGACGATCACGTCGAAGCGGTCGATGATGCCCGCGGTGCGGAGCACGTGCTTCGCGTTCGCGGAACTCGACACCACGGCGACCTCGTAGCCCGCGGCGATCGCTGCGGTGAGGAAGCGCACCGACCCCGGGTACGCGGCCACGCCGTGCTCCTCGAGCTCCGCGGTGAACTCGGCGTTCTTCCGGTTGCCGAGCCCGCAGACGGTGTCCAGGGTGGGGTCGTCCGCCGGGGTGCCCTCGGGCAGGTCGATCCCGCGGTCGTGCAGGAGCGAGCGGACGCCGTCGTAGCGCGGCTTGCCGTCGATGAACGCGAAGTAGTCCTGCTCCGTGTACGGGGCGACCCCGTGTGCGGCGAGGTACGGGGTGAAGAGGCGGCTCCAGGCGCGCATGTGCACCTCGGCCGTCGGCGTGAGCACGCCGTCCAGGTCGAAGAGGAGCGCTCGCTGGTCCGCGAGGCGAGCAGGGGTTCGCCGATCCGACGACGTCATGGGGCAGACCTTCCGGGGAGCGGTGTCGAACACGAGTGCTGCGCGTCCCACTCTAGGACCGGCACGGGGCGCTGTCCTCCAGCGACGGGCGATGCCCATCGGCGGTCCCGGCGGGTCCCCGTCCAGTCCGGTGGACGCGGAACTGTGGACGCGTCCAGCAACGGGCAGAGACGCTCGCGACCATGACATCCGACACCACCGCACGGCCGCAGGACGGGACCGGCTCGAAGCTGAAGCAGGCGATCACCGGTCCCCTGCTGTTCCTGTTCATCCTCGGCGACGTCCTGGGCGCGGGCATCTACGCCCTCATGGGGACGCTCTCGAAGGACGTCGGCGGTGCGCTCTGGGCCCCGCTCCTGCTCGCGCTGCTCCTGGCCCTGCTCACCGCGGGCTCGTACGCGGAGCTCGTCACCAAGTACCCGAAGGCCGGTGGTGCCGCGGTGTTCGCCGAGCGTGCCTACAAGGTGCCGCTCGTGTCGTTCCTGGTCGGCTTCTCGATGCTCGCCGCCGGCGTGACGAGCGCGGCCGGCCTCTCCCTCGCCTTCGCCGGGGACTACCTCGGCACCTTCATCGACGTCCCGCCGGTGCCCGCTGCGATCGTCTTCCTCGCCCTCGTCGCCTGCCTCAACGCCCGCGGCATCTCCGACTCACTGAAGAGCAACGTCGTGATGACGATCATCGAGCTGTCCGGTCTCGTCATCGTCATCGTCACGGTCGCCGTGATGATGGGCGGCGGTGGCGGTGACGTCTCCCGCGTCGGCGCGTTCCCCACCGGTGCGAACCCCGCGCTCGCGACCCTCAGCGCCGCGATCGTCGCCTACTACTCGTTCGTCGGCTTCGAGACCTCCGCCAACGTCGCCGAGGAGGTCCGCGAGCCGGCCAAGGTCTACCCCCGTGCGCTGTTCGGCTCCCTCGCCACCGCCGGCGTCGTCTACGTGCTCGTCGCACTCGCCAGCTCGATCGCGCTGCCCGCGTCGGAGCTGTCCGACTCGAGCGGCCCGCTCCTGGCGGTCGTCGCCGCGACCGGCGTCGGCATCCCGGAGTGGGTGTTCAGCATCATCGCCCTCGTCGCGGTGGCGAACGGCGCCCTGCTCACGATGATCATGGCGAGCCGTGTCACCTACGGCATGGCCGAACAGCGTCTGCTGCCCAGTCTGCTCGGCAAGGTCCTGCCGAACCGCAAGACGCCGTGGACCGCGATCATCGCCACCACCGTCGTCGCGATGCTCCTCACCCTGGTCGGGGACGTCGGCACGCTCGCCGAGACCGTCGTGCTCCTGCTGCTCTTCGTCTTCATCAGCACGAACGTCGCGGTCCTCGTGCTCCGCAAGGACACCGTGGAGCACGAGCACTTCCGGGTGTGGACGGTCGTACCCGTCCTGGGTGTCGCGTCCTGCGTCCTGCTGCTCACGCAGCAGAGCGGGCAGGTCTGGCTGTACGCGGCGATCCTGCTCGCCGTCGGCGTCGTGCTCTACTTCATCGCCCGCGCGACGCGGGGCCGCGAGCGCACCACGTCCGACACCGACGCCCGCTGACGGGTGCGGGACGGGCCTCCCGGCACACACTGCCTGGAGGCCCGTCCCACGTCCGCCGTGTCGCTCGCTGCACCGGACCGCATGCCCCTTCCGGGGCGTGTCATCAGTCGTCGGTGTCGACGGTGTTCGTGAGGACCTTCCCGCTGCCGGCGTCGATGCGGATACCGTGCGTCGTGCCGGAGCCGTCGAGGACGTCACCTTCCCAGACGACCGTGCCGGCGTGGTCGTCGAGCGCGAGCTCGGTGACCGTGCCGGGGACCGCCTTCGTCAGCGCGGACGCGGCCTGCGTCACCGACAGGTCGGCGGCGTCGACGAACCGCTCGTTCTCCGCGACGTCGTCCGCGTCCGACGTCTCCTTCGTCGGGCCCGCGGTGGTGCGCTCGCCGTCGGCGTCGACGTGGACCTCCTGCTCGTCGCCGCCGTCGGTGACGACGAGCACCTCCCACGAGGTCCCGCCGGCCTCCTGCTCGATCGAGGTCACCGTGCCGGTGCCGACGGCCTTCCGCGCGGTCGTCGCCGCGGCGACGAGGGCGTCCTCCCCCGGTGCGGCGGCGGGGCCGGTGGTCGTGTCGTCGCCGCCGGTCGCACCCTCGGTCGCCGAGACGGACGGGGCGGAGGCCGCGGGTGCTGCGACGTCGTCGCGGTCGTCGTCGGTGGCGCACCCGGCGAGCGCCAACGCCCCGACGAGCGGGAGTGCGGTGAGGAGGGCGATGCGGCGGGCGGTGGGCTTCTTCGTGGTCTGCATGTCGTCACTCTGGCGAGCGGGCACTGAAGCAGACCTGAAGCGACCTGGGTCCACGCCCGGCGGACGGGCTCGGGCGGGACTCAGTGCGGCAGGAGTGGCAGCCGGACCGTGAACCGTGCGCCGCCACCGGGCGCTGTCGACACCGCCACGGTCCCGCCGTGTCCTCGGACGACGGCGTCGACGATCGCGAGCCCGAGCCCGGAGCCACCGGCGTCCCGTGCCCGGCCCTCGTCGAGCCGCACGAACCGGTCGAACACACGCGCCCGGTCGGCCTCGGGGACCCCGTGCCCGTCGTCGTCCACCGTGAGCACCGCGTCGCCGCCGTCGCTCCCCAGCCCGACGACCACGGACCCGTCGGCGTGCCGGACGGCGTTGTCGACGAGGTTCCGGACGACCCGTCCGAGCAGCCGGTCGTCGCCGCGCACCCGTGCCGGTGCAACCCCCGACACGTCGACGTGCACGGTCGTCCGGGGCCGGGACGCCTCCGCGAACACGAGGTCGTCGAGGTCGAGGGGACGGTCCCGGTCGCGTCCGCGTTCGTCCAGGCGGGTGAGCAGGAGCAGCGACTCGACGAGGTCCTGCAGGCGGGCGCCCTCGTCGAGCACGACGTCGGCGAGCTCCCGCACATCGGTGACCTCGGGGTGCGCCCGGGCGACCTCGGCGTGCTGTCGGATGGTGGCGAGCGGGGACCGGAGTTCGTGTGACGCGTCGGAGACGAACTGCCGCTGTGCCTGCTGGGACGCCTCGAGCCGGCCGAGCATGCGGTTCATCGTCGCGGCGAGCCGGTCGACCTCGTCCCCGGAGCCCGGTTCGTCGACGCGCGCGTGCAGGTTCGTGCCCTCGACCTCGTCGACCTCGCGGCGCATCCGGTCGACCGGGCGGAGCGCACGGCCGACGACGATCCACGTCACGAGCGACATGAGCGCCACGACGACCGGGACGGCGACGACGAGCAGCACGGTCACGGTCTGCACGGCGGCGTCGGCGTCCTCGAGCGGGACGCCGACGACGAGGACACCGTCGGTGCCGTCCGGCAGGTCGACGTCGTCGGCGACGAGCAGCCACGTCTCGCCGTCGTGTCGGTACCGGGACTCCTCGGCGGGTGCGAGCGGCTGGTC
The DNA here is from genome assembly GCF_003234855.1 of Curtobacterium sp. MCBD17_032. Lineage (GTDB taxonomy): Bacteria > Actinomycetota > Actinomycetes > Actinomycetales > Microbacteriaceae > Curtobacterium. The sequence goes on along the minus strand of NZ_QKTO01000001.1, from coordinate 488,846 downwards.
GGGGCCGTCCTCCGCGCTGGCCAGCACCCGTCCGTCGGTGTCCTGCAGTTGAGCGAGCACGTCGTCGTCCTCGGCACGCACCGCGTCGACACCGGAGGCTTCCACCCGGCTCGTCAGCCCGTCGAGGGTCTGCTCGGCCGCGGTCCGCACGCCGCCGACCACCGAGCTCCGCAGGACCCCGACGAAGGCGACCGCGCCGACGACGAGGGCGACGAGGACGACGAGGGCCGCTCCTCCCGTCGCGCGCGCACGGATGGATCGGGGGCGACGGGACGGACGGGACCGGTCAGCCACCGTCGGCGGCGAGGCGGTACCCGGCCCCGCGGACGGTCTCGATCGCGTTCCGCCCGAAGGGCCGGTCGACCGTGCGGCGGAGGTGCCCGACGTAGACCTCGACGATGTTCGGGTCCCCCGTGAAGTCGTCGTCCCACACGTTCGTGATGACGTCCCGTTTCGACAGCACCTGCCCGGGGTGGCGCATGAGGTACTCGAGGACGGTGAACTCGCGGCTCGTCAGGTCGAGCAGCGTCTCGCCCCGCCAGGCGCGTCGCTCCGCGGGGTCCAGGCGGAGGTCACCGGCCTGGAGGACCGTGGGCCGTTCCCGGGAGCCGCGCCGGACGAGCGCGCGGAGTCGTGCGACGAGCACCGGGAACGAGAACGGCTTCGTCACGTAGTCGTCGGCGCCGGCGTCGAGGGCGTCGACCTGGTCCCACTCGCCGTCCTTCGCGGTCAGCATGAGCACCGGGGTCCAGTCCTGCTCGGCGCGGAGGGTCTCGCAGACCTTCCAGCCGCTCATGCCCGGCATCATCAGGTCGAGGACGATGGCGTCGTACGGGTTCGCGCGGGCGTACCAGAGCCCGTCGACCCCGTCGTGGGCGACGTCGACGGCGAACCCCTCGGCCTGGAGGCCCTTCCGGATGCCGTCCGCGAGCCGCACCTCGTCGTCGACCACCAGCACGCGCATCGTCCGAGCATGGCGGCGCGGCCTGAACCGGCGCTGAAGCCGGGCCGCGCCGGGGTCTCTCGGACGCTCACCGGACAGCCCGCATCAGCGGTTGAGCGACCACGTCTGCATGCCCTGCATGACGAGCGCGACCCCTACCGTCATGCCGACGGCGCTGAGGGCCATGGCGACGGCCGGGCTCCACCGCGCCCGACGTCGACGGGACGACCAGGCGGCGGTCGCGAACAGGACGAGCATCACCGGCAGGGTCGTCAGCTGGAGCATGCCCCACAGCCCGTGGATGTGTTCGAGCTGGTCCGGGGAGGTACCGGCGACGGCGGCCGGCATCAGGCCGCCGAGCGGGACGTCCCGTGTTGCGGCCCGTTGGGCGACGAGGCACAGTCCCGCGATCCACAGCACGACGCCGATGCTGGTCAGGACTGCCAGGAGACGAGCACCCTCTCGTGACGGGCGCGGTACCCGCTCGGCGATCTCCCGCTGCGCTCTGGACGGCCGAGCCGTCCAGCGTTCCCAGTCGTCGTCCTGCCCCCACGCGTCCCACCCTGAAGTCATGCCCTCACGCTAGGGAGCAGGCGAGGCGGTGACATCGGCCGAACGGCGGTGCCCGGTCATCCGAGCGGGTGAGCCGGCCACGACCAGCCGGCTGCTGCGACGCCCCCGTGTCCCCGTGACGCCCTGTCCACCTCGAGACGCCGCCGGATACCGCGGCGTCTCGCCAGCACCGCGGCGTCTCGGAGGAGGAACGGCGTCTCGGGGAACGCAACGTGGGCGACATCGCGCAACGGGATCCCGTGCGCGGTGTCGCCCACGTGGCGTGTTGCGAGGGGACTACGCGGCGTCGATCGCGGCGCGGATCTCGGCGGCGGCAGCGCCGACGTCCGAGGCGCTGTAGATCGCGCTGCCGGCCACGGCCACGCGAGCGCCGGCGGCCTTGACGGAGGCGACGGACGACGCCTTCACGCCACCGGCGATCGAGAACGGCACACCCGAGGCCTTGCCCTCGTCGAGGAGCGTGTCGAAGGTGAAGCCCTCCTCGGCCTGCTCGTCGAGGCCGGCGTGCACCTCGACGAACTCGACGCCGAGCGCGGTCACCTCGCGGGCACGAGCGGCCTTGTCGGGCACGCCGATCAGGTCGACGACGATGCCCTTGCCGTGCTTCTCCGCGGCGGCGACCGCACCGACGATCGTGCTGTCCCCGGCGACGCCGAGCACGGTGACGAGGTCGGCCCCGGCCTGGAACGCCATGTCGGCCTCGAGCTCACCGGCGTCCATCGTCTTGAGGTCGGCGAACACGATCTTGTCCGGGTGCGCCTCCTTCATCGCGGTGATCGCGGCGACGCCGGCGCTCTTCACGAGCGGGGTGCCGAGCTCGAGGATGTCGACGTGCGGGGCTGCCTGGGCGGCGAGCTCGAGCGCGGTCTCGGTGGACAGGGTGTCGATGGCGAACTGCAGCTGCATGCTGGTGCTTCCTTCTTCCGTGGGGGTCATTCGAGGTTGGCGTGCCGCGGCCAGAGGTCGTCGGCGGAGTGTCCGCTGCGCTGCCAGAGCGCGTGGAACAGCGCGTCACCGAGCAGGACGACGCCCTGCTCGAACAAGCTGCCCGCGTACTGCGCCGATGCGGCGCCGGAGCGGTCGGTCTTCGTCGCGGCCGGCAGCACGAGGGTGACCTCGGCCAGCTCGGCGAGCGGCGACGACGCCGTGGTCGACACGGCGACGACCTGCGCGCCGACGTCCACCGCGGTCCGCGCGGCCTGCACGATGCTGCCGGTGGTGCCCGAGCCGCTCGCGGTGAGCAGGACGTCGTCGGACTCGATCGCGGGGGTCGTCACCTCGCCGACGACGTGGACGTCGAGCCCGAGGTGCATGAGCCGCATCGCGGTCATCCGCAGCGCGAGCCCGGAGCGCCCGGCACCGTGCACGAAGACACGCTCGGCGCCGTCGAGCAGGTCGAGGGCGCGTGCAGCGGACTCCGGGTCGCTCTCCCCGACCGCGTCGACGAGGTCGTCGAGTTCGTGGCTGACGAGGTCGAGCGCGGCGGTGAGGGTCTGTTCGGACATGCCCTGAGCCTGCGCCTGTCCGCCGCGGTCCGCCGCTACCCGACACGGCGGGCGTCCCGTCCGAACGGGTGGGTGGGGTCGTCGCGCAGAGCAGGGCGGGTAGGTTCGGCCCCGTGGACGACGTGACGGACCCGGAGACCGGCCGGGAGGCGCGCACCGCTCCCGACGACCAGGTGACGTCAGTCGCGGGGCCGGGTCGGGCCTCCCGCCCGGCGCTCCCCGCACCCGCCGGTGGTGCCGTCGCCCACGCCAGCCGCGCGGAGGCCGCGGAGCACGCCCGCGTCGTCGCGGACCTGACCGACCGGCACTCGCTCACCCTCGAGTCGGTGCTCGCCGTCCTGCGATCCCCCCGCGTCGGCGACGCCGCGGCCCGTGCGGAGGCGGTCGAGGTCGCGTCCGCAGCCCTCGTCGACCTGCGGACGTCGAGCGACCGCCAGCGGGAGGTCTTGCTCGAGCCGGTGACGGGGGCGTTCTCGCGCCTGCGCGCCGATCTGCGTCCGCTCGTCCGGTTCGGTGACCTCGACGTGCAGTTCGTCGAACCGCCCGCGACCGGCCGCGCGCTCCCCGGCGACGTCGCGCACGCTGCCCGGGCGATCGTCCGGAACGCGGTGCTCACCCTCGTCGACGAGGGCAACGCGAACCGGGTCCGCATCCAGTGGGACTGCGACGGGCGAAATCTGCTCATGCAGTTACGGGACGACGGAGCTGGGACGCACGACGTGCAGGACGACGCGATGCGGCCGATCGCCGAGCGCGTCGGGGTCCTCGACGGACGGATGCACGTCGACTCGACGCCGGGCTGGGGGTCCGTGCTCGACATCACGATCCCGCTCGACCCCGCCCCCGGATCGGTGCCGAGCCCGGACGAAGCCGACCTGACGCCCCGCGAGGCCGAGGTCCTGCGGCTCGTCGCGACGGGGGTCGGCAACCGTGAGATCGCGGACGGCCTCGGCATCTCCGTCAACACGGCGAAGTACCACGTGGCGAACCTGCTCCGGAAGCTCGGGGCGCGGACCCGGGCGGAACTCGCGGCGCACGTGCACGCCGGCTGAAGCGGGACCACGCGGGCGGTGGCGTCCTACCCACGGCGCGGTGGCGTCCTACCGACGGCTCTGGCACGATCGGAGCGAGGGAGGTGTGATGAACCCGCGTGTGCTGTTCCAGGACGTCAAGCCGGTCGACGTCGTCGCCTCCCTCGACGACCTCCGCGGTCCGGCAACCGGTCCGCTCGTGCTCCCGCTCGAGGTCTACTGGGGCCCGGAACCGCTGGTCGACCTGGCATCCACCTCGGACGTCGCCAAGGCGTACCAAGCGGTCCTCCGCGAGGGCAACGCCAGAGCCCAGGCGGCGCTGCTCGACCGGGACCTGCTCGTCCGGACATGGCCGGATCTCCTGCTGCCCGATCGCGTCCGGGCAGCGTGGGAGGCGCACTTCCCGGAGTTGACGGCGTGACCGACCTGCGCGCTGCGCAGCGGGAGGTCACCGCGCTCGTCCTGAGGACGGTCGGCGGACAGGGCTTCGTGCTCGCTGGCTCCGGCGCGATCCGCGAGCACGGCCTCGTCGACCGGCCGACCCGCGACATCGACCTGTTCACCGACCGGTACGACCGCGAGTTGTTCCGTACCGCAGTCGAGGACGCGGTCGGCGTCCTCTCCGGACACGGGTACCGGGTGGACGTCCGACGGCACGACGAGCTGTTCGCGCAGCTCCTGGTGACGTCCGCGCAGGGTGACCGTGTGGAGATGGACCTCGGGTACGACTGGCGCGGCCATGCCCCGGCGGATCTCCCGATCGGGCCGGTGCTGGCCGCGGACGACGCCGTCGCCTCCAAGCTCGACGCGCTCTACGGCCGCCTCGAGGTGCGCGACTTCATCGACGTCGACGCGATCCGGGCCTCCGGCCGGTGGACGGACGCCGATCTCCTGCGTCTCGTCGCTGAGCGGGACGACGGGTACGACCCCGTCGTCTTCGCACAGCAGCTCCGCCTCGTGACCCGCGTCGCGGACGACCGGTTCGCCGAGTACGGCGTCGCTCCGCCGGAGGTCGCCGCCCTCCGGCAGCGCGCGCTCGCCTGGGCGGGCGAGTTGGAGGACGAGACCGGAGGTCAGCCCGCCGGTGCGAACCGGTAGCCCATCCCCGACTCCGTCACGAGGTAGCGCGGGTGCGACGGCTCCGGCTCGAGCTTCCGCCGCAGCTGCGCCATGTACAGCCGCAGGTACCCGGAGTCGGTGCCGTGCGTCGGGCCCCACACCTCGGTGAGGAGCATCTCCCGCGTCAGCAGCCGGTCCGGGTTCGTCACGAGGACCTCGAGCAGCCGCCACTCGGTCGGGGTGAGGCGGATCGCGGGGCCGTCGGGAGCGGTGACCTGCTTCGCGACGAGGTCCACCACGAGGTCGCCGATCCGGATCGTCGGGGCGGTCTCACCACCAGCGGGAGCCCGCCGCCGACCGAGCGCCCGGAGCCTGGCGAGCAGCTCGTCCATCTCGAACGGCTTCGTCACGTAGTCGTCGGCCCCGGCGTCGAGTGCGTCCACCTTGTCGCCCGAGTCCGTCCGCCCGGACAGCACGAGCACCGGCACCTGCGACCACCCGCGGATCCCCTCGAGCACCCCGATGCCGTCGAGCCGCGGCATGCCGAGGTCGAGCATGACGATGTCCGGCCGCTCGGTGATGACGGCGTCGATGGCCGCCCGACCGTCCCGGGCCGTGACGACCTCGTACCCGCGGGCCCCGAGCGTCACGGCGAGCGCCCGCACGAGCTGCGCGTCGTCGTCCGCGATCAGCACCTTCATCGTCCCACCACTCCCAGATGTCCGGCGATCGGCAGCCGCACCACGACGGTGAGCCCGCCGCCCGGGGTGTCGTCGACCTCGATCGTGCCGCCCATGCCCTCGGTGAACCCCCGTGCGAGCGCCAGTCCGAGTCCGAGTCCGGTGTCGTTGTCGGTGTCGCCGAGGCGCTGGAACGGCTGGAACACGTCCTCGCGCCGGTCCTCGGGGATGCCCGGGCCGCGGTCGGCGACCCGGAGTTCGACCCCGCCGGCGAAGGCGCTCGCCGCGATCCGGACGCGCTCGCCGTCGGGTGAGTAGCGGACGGCGTTGGCGAGCAGGTTCACGACGACGCGCTGCAGCAGCACGGGGTCGGCGAGCACCGGCGGGAGTTCGGCGGGCAGGTCGAGGTCGACGTCCTCCGGCCCGAGCTCGAGTTCGTCGAGCGCGGGGGCGACGACCGTGTCGAGCGAGGTCGGGACCGGGGACGCGGCGAGCACCCCGGCCTGCACGCGGCTCACGTCGAGCAGGTCGCCCAACAGCACCGCGAGCTGCCGGAGGCTCTCGTCGGCGGTGGCGAGCAGGGCCTCCCGGTCGGCCTCGCCCAAGCGGACGTCGCGCGCACGGAGCGACTGCACGGCCGCGGAGGCGGCGGCGATCGGCCGCCGCACGTCGTGGCTGACGGCCGCGAGGATCGCGCTCCGCACCCGGTCGACCGCGGTGATCCGCTCCGCGTCGACGGCGGTGCGGGTGAGCGCGCGGTGCTCGAGGGCCGCGTCGAGTTGCTGCTCGACGACCCGCAGGAGCCGGCGCTGGGTGGGGTCGTCGGGTGCGCCGGCGAACTCCAGGACGGCGCCGGACGGGAGGCTCGTGGTCGCGTCCGGCGCGTCCCCGAACGTCCCGGACGTGGCCGGCACCTCGTCGCCCTGGCGGACCCGGACCCCGGCGAAGCCGAACGCCTCACGGGTCCGGTCGACGAGGGCCTGGAGGGCGTCGTCGCCGCGGAGGACGCTGCCGGCGATCCCGACGAGGAGGCCGGACTCGGCGGCCGCACGGCGGGCGGTGCGGGAGCGTCGGGCGGAGCGGTCGACCACGAAGCTGACGAGCACGGCGCTGACGACGTACATGACGAGGGCGACCAGGTGCCACGGCTGTTGCACGGTGACCTGGTGCAGGGGTTGCACGAAGAAGAAGTCGAGGCTCAACCCGGAGAGCACGGCGGCGAACACCGCGGGGAGCATGCCGCCGATGAGCGCCACGACGAGCACGAGCAGCTGGTAGGCGAGGACGTCGACCGTGATCGAGTCGGCGTCGTCGGTCAGGCTGAGGAGCCACGTCAACAGCGGACCGGCGACCAGCGCGAGCACGAACGCGGCGACCACCCGGCTCCGGGACAGGCTCCCGCCGAGCTTCGGCAGCGCGAATCCGCCGCCGGCCCGCTCGTGCGTCACGACGTGCACGTCGATGTCGCCGGACTCGCGGATGACCGTGCTGCCGATGCCCGGGCCGGTGAGTGCGGCGGCGAGTCGACTGCGGCGGCTGATCCCCATCACGATCTGGGTCGCGTCGATCGACCGGGCGAACCGGACGAGGGTGGTCGGCACGTCGTCGCCGACGACCTGGTGGTAGGTGCCGCCGAGCTGTTCGAGCAGGGCGCGCTGCGTGCCGAGCGCGCCGGGGTGCCGCTCCCGGAGGCCGTCGTTCGTCGTGACGTGCACGGCCGCGAGCTCGCCGCCGGCGGACCGGGCCGCGATGCGGGCGCCGCGACGGAGCAGGGTCTCGCCCTCCGGGCCTCCCGTCAGGGCGACGAGGACGCGCTCCCGCGTCTCCCAGCGGTTGGCGATGCCGTGCTCGGCGCGGTAGCGCTTCAGGGCGTCGTCGACCTCGTCGGCGAGCCAGAGCAGGGCGATCTCGCGGAGGGCGGTGAGGTTGCCGAGGCGGAAGTAGTTCGACAGCGCGGCGTCGACGCGGGCGGCCGGGTACACGAGCCCGTCGGACAGGCGGTCGCGCAGGGCCTGCGGGGAGAGGTCGACGACCTCGATCTGGTCGGCGGCGCGGACGACGGCGTCGGGGACGGTCTCGCGCTGCACGGTGCCGGTGATCTCGCGGACGACGTCACCGAGGGACTGCATGTGCTGCACGTTCACCGTCGAGATGACGTCGATGCCTGCGGCCCGCAGCGCCTCGACGTCCTGCCAGCGCTTCTCGTGCGGGCTGCCCGGGGCGTTCGTGTGGGCGAGCTCGTCGACGAGGGCGACCTCGGGGCGGCGGGCGAGCACGGCGTCGAGGTCCATGTCGTCGAGCGCGACCCCGCGGTGCTCGACCGTCCGGCGCGGGACGACCTCGAGCCCGTCCACCAGTGCGGCGGTGGCGGCGCGGCCGTGGGTCTCGACGACGGCGACGACCACGTCGCGGCCGTGGTCGGCCATCCGGCGGCCCTCTTCGAGCATCGTGTAGGTCTTGCCCACGCCGGGGGCGGCACCGAGCAGCACTCGCAGCTTCCCTCGCTTCACGCGCTCATCCTCTCCTGCGCAGGGCCCGGCGCGGACCGGACCCGCACGACCACATCCAGCGCGAACCGCGGTTTCCCTTGGTCCGGACGGGTTCCGGTTGTGCGGGTCCGGTCCATACCGTGGGCGGGCATCGGGGTCAGCCGAGCTCCGCCAGTGCCAGGTTGAGCTCGAGGACGTTGACCGTGGGCCCGCCGAGGAACCCGAGCTGACGACCGTCGGTGTGTGCGGCGACCAGCGCGCGGACGTCCGTCTCGGAGAGGCCCCGGGCCGCGGCCACGCGGGACACCTGCTGCTCCGCGTACGCGGGGCTGATGTCCGGGTCGAGGCCGGAGCCCGATGCGGTCACGGCGTCCGCGGGCACCTGGGCCGCCGGCACCCCGTCGGCGTCCGCGATCGCGGCACGACGCTCTTCGATCGCCGTCGTCAGGTCCGGGTTCGACGGGCCCAGGTTCGACCCGGACGACGCACCGGCGTCGTACCCGTCCTCGCCGGCGGCCGACGGGCGGGACTGGAACCAGCGGTCCGCGCCCTCCCCGGCGAAGGACTGCCCGATGAGCGATGAGCCGACGACCGTGCCGGACGAGTCGGTGACCATCGACCCGTTCGCTCGGTCGGAGAACGCCGCCTGGCCGACGCCCCACACCGCGAGCGGGTAGGCGACGCCGAGGACGACGGTGGAGAGCACGGTGAGGCGGAGGGCCACACCGGCGGAGCGGAAGAAGGAACGAGTGGATGTCATGACGAGAACCCCGGGATGAGACCGACCACCAGGTCGATCAGTTTGATGCCGATGAAGGGGACGATCACGCCGCCGAGCCCGTAGACGAGCAGGTTGCGACCGAGGATCGACGACGCCGACGCCGCGCGGTACCTGACGCCACGCAGGGACAACGGGATGAGCGCCACGATGACGAGCGCGTTGAAGACGATCGCCGACAGGATCGCCGACGCCGGGGAGTGCAACCCCATGATGTTGAGCGCCGCCAGCCCCGGGAACGCGAGCTGGAACATCGCCGGGATGATCGCGAAGTACTTCGCGATGTCGTTCGCGATCGAGAACGTCGTCAGGGCGCCGCGGGTGATGAGCAGCTGCTTGCCGATCCGGACGACGTCGATGAGCTTCGTCGGGTCCGAGTCCAGGTCGACCATGTTGCCGGCCTCCTTCGCCGCGGTCGTCCCGGTGTTCATCGCGACGCCGACGTCCGCCTGCGCCAGCGCCGGGGCGTCGTTCGTGCCGTCACCGGTCATCGCGACGAGGTTGCCGCCCTCCTGCTCCCGCTTGATGAGCGCGAGCTTGTCCTCGGGCGTGGCCTCGGCGAGGAAGTCGTCGACGCCGGCCTCGGCCGCGATCGCCTTCGCGGTGCGCGGGTTGTCGCCCGTGATCATCACGGTGCGGATCCCCATGCTGCGGAGCTCGGTGAAGCGCTCGGCGAGGCCGTCCTTCACGACGTCCTTGAGGTGCACGACGCCGAGCAGTGCGACCCGGCCCGACGGGTCCTTCCGAGCGACGACGAGCGGCGTCCCACCCTGGTCGGACACCTCGGCCACCGTGGCGTCGACCGCGGCGCTGACACCTGCTTCGACGGTGTCCGCCCAGGCGAGCACTGCTGCTGCAGCGCCTTTCCGGACCTGTGTGCCGTCCGGCAGGTCGACGCCCGACATGCGGGTCTGCGCGGTGAACGGCACCTCGACCGCGCCGGCCGGGAGGCCCGGAACGGCCCCGGCAGCGAGCGCCAGGTCCACGATGGAGCGACCCTCAGGCGTGCCGTCGGCAGCGCTCGACAGCGCCGCCGCGGCCGTGAGGTCGGCCTCGGTCACGCCGGGCACCGGCACGAACCGGGAGGCCCGACGGTTGCCGTACGTGATGGTGCCGGTCTTGTCGAGGAGCAGCGTCGTGATGTCACCGGCGGCCTCGACCGCGCGACCCGACATCGCGAGGACGTTGTGCTGGACGAGCCGGTCCATCCCGGCGATCCCGATCGCGGAGAGCAGCGCCCCGATGGTGGTCGGGATGAGGCAGACGAGCAGGGCGATGAGCACCGTGACGCTGACCGTCGAGCCGACGAGTCCGGCGATCGGCTGGAGCGTCAGGCAGACGATCACGAACACGATCGACAGCGACGCGAGCAGGATGTTCAGCGCGATCTCGTTCGGCGTCTTCTGCCGGGCGGCACCCTCGACGAGTCGGATCATCCGGTCGATGAAGGTCTCACCCGGGGTCGACGTGATGCGCACGACGATCCGGTCGGACAGCACCCGGGTCCCGCCCGTGACGGCGCTGCGGTCGCCGCCGGACTCGCGGATCACCGGGGCGGACTCCCCCGTCACGGCCGACTCGTCGACCGAGGCGATGCCGTCCACGACGTCGCCGTCACCCGGGATCACCTCGCCGGCCACGACGACGACGAGGTCGCCCTTCGCCAGGTCGACGGACGCGACGTCCTCGGTGGAGGCGGACAGCGCAGCCGGGTCGGCGGGCGAGTACCCGACGACACGGCGGGCCGTGGTGGTCGAGCGCGTCTTCCGCAGGGTGTCGGCCTGCGCCTTGCCGCGGCCCTCGGCGACCGACTCCGCCAGGTTGGCGAACAGCACGGTCAGCCACAGCCAGACGGCGATGACGACGGTGAAGGACGACGGGACGGGCGCGCCGGAGTCGGCCGCGCCTCCCGTCCGGCTGAACGGCTCGACGACGGCGGTGACCGTCGTCAGGGCGGCACCCACCTCGACGAGGAACATGACCGGGTTCTTCCACATGAGCCGGGGGTCCAGCTTGCGGAACGCGCCCGGGAGGCCCGCCGCCAGTTGGCGGGGACCGAACGCCGACGGGCGTCGGCCCGCTCCGGTGGTCGCGTGCTGCTCCGTCTCGGGAGTCAGGGTGGTCATCAGGACAGTCCTTCTGCGAGCGGGCCCAGTGCGAGCACCGGGAAGTAGGTGAGTGCGGTGACGATGACGGACACGCCGCCGAGGAGCGCGATGAACAGCGGCCGGTGCGTGGGCAGGGTGCCGACGGTCGCGGGCACCTTGTCCTGCGACGCGAGCGACCCGGCGAGTGCCAGGACGAACACCATCGGCACGAAGCGGCCGAGCAGCATCGCGACGCCGAGCGCGGAGTTCATCCACGTGGTGTTCGCGGTGAGGCCGCCGAACGCCGAGCCGTTGTTGTTGCCGGCGCTGGTGAACGCGTAGAGCAGCTCGGTCAGGCCGTGGTTGCCGGGGTTGAAGAGGCTCGTGCCGAGCACCTGCTCCCGGACGCCCGGGATGACGAGGGACAGCGCGGTACCGAGCAGCACGACCGTCGGTGTGACGAGGATGTACAGCGCCGCGAAGGTCATCTCCTTGGCGCGGATCTTCTTGCCGAGGTACTCGGGCGTGCGGCCGACGAGCAGGCCACCGATGAACACCGTGATCACGGCGAGCACGAGCATGCCGTACAGGCCGGAGCCGACGCCGCCGGGGGTGACCTCGCCGAGCATCATGTTGACGAGCGCCATCATGCCGCCGAGCGGGGTGAAGCTGTCGTGCATGGCGTTCACGGCACCCGTGGACGTCGAGGTGGTCGCCGTGGCGAAGAGCGTCGAGCCGAGGATGCCGAACCGGACCTCCTTGCCCTCCATCGCGGCGCCGGCCGCCTGGGTGGCCGCGCCGCCGCCGGCGAGTTCCGCGATCGACATCGCCGACAGGGACACCAGGAAGATCGCGCTCATCACGGAGACGATGGCGGTGCCCTGGCGGGTGTCGCCGACCATCTTGCCGAAGGTGCGCGGCAGCGAGAACGGGATGACGAGCATGAGGAAGACCTCGACGAGGTTCGTCCACGCCTGCGGGTTCTCGAACGGGTGCGCCGAGTTCGCGTTGAAGTAGCCGCCGCCGTTCGTGCCGAGCATCTTGATCGCCTCCTGCGAGGCGACGAACCCGTCCGGCACGTGCTGCGTGCCGCCGGTGAGCGTCGTGACGTCCGTACCGGCGCCCCACGACTGGACGACTCCGCCCGCGACGAGCACGAGCGCGGAGACGAAGGCGAGCGGCAGGAGTAGACGGCCCGTACCGCGCACGACGTCCACCCAGACGTTGCCGAGCGTGCCCGACCGTCGGCGGGCGAACCCGCGCACCAGGGCGACGGCGACCGACAGGCCGACGGCGGCGGACAGGAAGTTCTGCACCGCGAGGCCGGCCATCTGCACGGTGTACCCGACGGTGACCTCGGGTGAGTACGACTGCCAGTTCGTGTTCGCGACGAACGAGGCCGCCGTGTTGAACGCGAGCGCGGGGCCCACGGCGGGCAGGCCGAGGTCACCCGGCAGCACCACCTGGATGCGCTGGAGGAGGTAGACGAGCAGGAGCCCGACGACGCTGAACAGCAGCACGCCGCGGAGGTAGGCGGGCCAGGACTGCTCGGCGTCCGGGTCGACCCCGATCACGCGGTACACGAGTCGCTCGACGCGGCCGTGACGGGCACTCGTGAACACCCGGGCCATCCAGTCGCCGAGCGGTCGGTGGGCCACGACGAGGAGCAGCACGAGGAGGGCGACCTGGGCGATGCCGGCCCAGGTCTGCGCGGCGCCCATCAGAACCGCTCGGGGCGCACGAGCGCCCAGACGAGGTACACGACAGCGGCGATGCCGAGGACGGCAGCGGCGATGGTGATGCCGATCACAGCCGCTCCACCCCCTTGGCGATCAGTGTCACGACGCCGAACACGGCGAGGACACCGGCGACGACGAAGACGTCGAACACGTGGGACTCCTGGAGATCGGGTCGTCCGCGGCGGCTGCCGAGGACTGCACCACGAGTGGTGCGTACCGATGGTGGGTCCGGTACCGGGCCTCCTCGCCGTTCCTAACGGTTCCCTGACGGACGCGTGTGCGACGCATGCGCCCCGCTAACGGAGCACCCGGTCACCGGACCGACGGCCTGTCGGTGTCCACCGCCGCCCGCAACTGGTCGGCCAGCGCCGTCGTCGCGGTCCGGAGCTGCTCGGGCCCGACCACGGTGAACGGCACGGTGAACGCCGCGAGCCGGGCAGCGAGGGCAGACCACGACCACGAGCCCGTCGTCAGCCGGCACGAGCCGGCGTCGAGTCCCTCGAGCACGGCGTCGTCGTCCACGTACGGCGTGACGGTGCTCGCCGGGACGTGCAGGACGGCGGTGCCGATGCACGGCCAGTGACCGACGTCCCCGTCAGCACCGGGGTCGGCACCGCGGAACCGCGCCTCCACGAAGGCCGCCGCGTCCCCACCCGGCACCGGCCGAGGGGCGAACGCCGGTCCGGTCGGCGTCCGCGGGTGCATCCGGTCGATGCGGTAGGTGCGCCAGTCGTCCGCCTCGGGCGACCAGGCGAGGAGGTACCAGCGACCGGCGCGCGCGACCACGGCGTGCGGTTCGACCCGGCGGGGCGGCCGGTCGTCGACACCGTCCGCGGGCCAGGCGGACGTGTACCCGAACCGGAGCACCTGGCACGAGCGGACGGCGTCGCTCACGGCGACCAGGACCGCGGGGTCGACGACGGTCCGCCCCGGGGCCGTCACGACCTCCACGGTGTCGATCCGGTGCCGCAGCCGCGAGGGCATCACCTGCCGGACGGTCGCGAGGGCACGCGCCGCGGCGTCGGCGATGTCCGCTCCGGACGCCGGTGCGACGGCGAGCGCCAGGGCGACCGCGACGGCCTGGTCGTCATCGAACAGGAGCGGCGGCAACTCCGACCCGGCGGCCAGTCGGTACCCACCGGCGGGGCCGCGGAGGGACGTGATCCGGTAGCCGAGCTCCCGGAGACGGTCGACGTCGCGGCGGACGGTCCGCGGGCTGACGGCCAACCGGTCCGCGAGCACGTCGCCGGCCCAGTCGCGTCGGACCTGCAGCAGGGACAGGAGCGTGAGCATGCGTGAGGACGGCCCGGACATGGTCCGAGTCTGCCGGTGGATCCGGACACGATCTGACCGCATCGGGCGGGAGGCTCGTCAGCAGCGCGGCCGGAGCGGTCGCCACCAGCACGAGGAGTCGTCATGACGTTCACCATCACCCCGCACCTCAACTTCGACGGTCAGGCCCGGGAGGCCCTGTCGTTCTACGCCGCTGCGTTCGGCACCGAGGCCGCGATCGCCACGTACGGCCAGACGGGCGCCTCGGACGACCCGGCCTGGGCCGACCGCGTCGTGTTCGGTCAGGTCGAACTCCCCGGCGGTGCCCGGGTCATGGCGTTCGACGTCTGGCCGGGACAGCCGTACGACCAGGGGGCGAACGCGTCCTACGTCTACCTGGCCGCGACGGACGACGCCGAGCTCCGTTCCGCGTGGGCCGGGCTCGCCGAGGGCGCCGAGGTCCGGCAGCCGCTCGGGCCGTCGGCGTGGTCGCCGCTGGCCGGTCAGCTCCGCGACCAGTTCGGCGTCGTGTGGGCCTTCGACGTGCCGCAGCAGCAGTCCTGACCCACCTCGACCGGGCGTGCCACGGGCGCGCCCGGTCCGTATGGTGGGGCGATCGACGACGTCCGCGACCAGCCCGTCCCGGCAGGCAGGACGTCGGCACCGCTGTTCCGGGTGCGCATCGCGACGTGGCGGTGGGTGTTCCTGCTCGTGGTCGGGATCATCGTGGCGCCGATCAGCCTGTTGCTCGTGGTCGGGGGCATCGTGACCGCCGGGGACGCCGAGGACGGGCCGGCGATGCTCGTCGCCGGGCTCGTCCTGCTCCTCGTCGCCGCCGGGGTCGTCGTGCTGTGCGTCGGGCTGGCGAGGACCGCGATCGACGTGCACCCCGGGATGCTCGTCGTGCACGACGGGTTCCGGAAGCCACGCGAGGTGCACCCCTCCGCGATCACCGAGATCCGCTTCTGGCCCGCCGGTCGCTACCCGGGCGTGCAGGGCCGGAACAGCAAGGGGCAGGACCTGTTCCACGTCGCGACGATCGCGGTCAACGCCCCGCGGCTCGCCGAGTGACTCAGCGTGCACACGCCGGAGGCATGGACCGAGTACCTGCGGGTCTTCCAGCGCTGGACCACGGCCGGGGCGCTCAGCGGACCGGCACCCATGTGCTCACGGTCACCGCGGCGGTGACGGTCGTCGCCGCGAAGACCGCGTCGGCCGGGACGTGGTGGTGACTCGGTCCCATGTGCACCACGTCGTGCACGTCCTCGGCGGTCAGGTCCGTCGTCCAGGTCAGGTCGTCGCTCGTCCGGAGCGTGAACGCGGGCGTGAGGGACCCGAGCAGGCGCCGCTCCTTCTCGGGGTCGACGCTGATGGTCGCCTCCGCGAGTTCCGCGAGATGTCCGACGCGTGGTGTCACGACGGCGAGCACCCCGGCGGGGTGGAGCACGCGGGCGTACTCCCGCTGGTTGCGCGGCGCGAAGACGTCCAGCACGACGGCGGCCGCGCCGTCGACGACCGGGAGGCGCTCGGTCACGTCCCCGACGACGGCCCCGCCGCGCGCATGGACGCGCGCCGCCCTGCGGATCGCGACGGCCGACAGGTCGAGGGCGACCCCGAGCCTCCCGGCCGGATCCGCACCGTCCGCCGGTCCGGTGGCGGTCCCGGGTGCGGTGGCGGTCGCGGCGCCGGCGGCGGCACGGGGTCCGGTCGCGGCACGGGGTCCGGTGGCGTCGAGGACGTGCGCGAGGTAGGTGCCGGGACCGGAACCGACGTCGAGGACGATCCCCGGCGCCGACACCGCGACGGCGACGTCGGCGAGCGCCCGCTCCACCGGCGCGTAGTGCCCCCGTCCGAGGAAGCGGATGCGCGCGTCCACCATCGCCGGGGTGTCCGCCGTGAGGGCCCGGCGCTTCGCGGGCAGGAGCGTCAGGTGGCCCTGCTTGGCCTCGTCGTACCGGTGTCCGTGCGCGCAGCCGGCCTGCCCCGGAGCGGTGCGGGCGAGGGGCTCGGCGCACACGGGACACGCGAGCACGGGGAGGAGGTCGTCGCGCACCGGTCCAGGGTACGGGGAGCCGCGGCTGCCCGGGCAGCTGACCGGTACCACCAGGGCCTCGCTCCCCGGAGGTCCGGCTGGCAGGATCGGTCCGGTGAAGACACTGGAGTTGCCACAGACGGACCTCACCGCCTCCGACGTCGTCGTCGGGCTGATGCGGATCAACGACATGAGCGACGAGGACATCCGGTCGCTGTACGCCGCCTCGCGCGACGCCGGCGTGACGATGTTCGACCACGCGGCCGTCTACGGCGGCTGGCACGGCTGTGAGGAGCGCTTCGGCGCTGCGGTCACGCTCTCCGCCGCCGAGCGCAGCGAGATCCAGCTGCAGACGAAGGTCGGCATCCGCCCGACGGCGGGCGGCGCGTACTTCGACTTCTCCTACGAGCACATCATGTCCTCGGTCGAGGAGTCACTCACCGCCCTGCGCACCGACTTCATCGACGTCCTGCTCCTGCACCGCCCGGACGCCCTGGTCGAGCCGGACGAGGTCGCCAAGGCGTTCGACGAGCTCCACGCCGCGGGCAAGGTGCACCACTTCGGCGTCTCGAACCACACCCCCGGGCAGACCGAGCTCCTGAAGCGGTCCGTGCGGCAGCCGCTCGCCTTCAACCAGGTGCAGCTGAGCATCACGCACGCGAACGTCATCACCCAGGGCCTCGTGGCGAACATGGCCGGCCTCGACCAGTCGATCGACCGCGACAACGACATCCTCAACCACGCCCGCCTGCACGACGTGACGCTGCAGGCCTGGTCGCCGTTCCAGAAGGGCTTCTTCGACGGCGTCTTCCTCGGCGACCGCGAGCAGTACGCGGAGCTCAACGACGTGCTCGACGAGGTCGCCGCCGCGCACGGCGTCACCCCGACCGGCATCGCGGTGGCGTGGATCACCCGGCACCCCGCGCACTTCCAGGTGGTGCTCGGGACGACGAACCCGCAGCGCGTCCGGGACTCCGCCGCGGGCTCGGACGTCGACCTCAGCCGCGAGGAGTGGTACCGCATCCTGACGGCAGCGGGGCACACGGTCCCCTGAACCGACCGCGGGGCGTGCGTCCGTTAGGGTCCTCACGTGACAGAACGACTGAGCCACGCCGAGATCGTCGCCGAACCGGCCAACCGCGTCCGTTTCGGGTACAACGCCGCACTCGACGGGCTCCGCGCGATCTCGGTGTTCGGCGTCATCGCCGGGCACGCGCACTTCAACGGACGGCTGGCCGGCTACCACGGGGTGACGGTCTTCTTCGTCATCAGCGGGTACCTGATCACGAGCCTGCTGACCGGCGAGCACGCCGAGCACGGACGCATCGCCCTCGGGCGCTTCTTCCGACGTCGCTTCGCGCGTCTGGCACCGGCACTCGTGCTCGTCGTGCTCGTGACGGTCGCGTGGCTCCTGCTGATCCGCGAGCCGATCGAGACGTGGTGGGCCGGCCCGGTCGGCGCCCTCACGTACACGTCGAACCTCATCCAGTACTTCTCCGGCAACGGTTCGGTCGGGTTCTACTTCCAGTACACGTGGTCACTCGGGCTCGAGGAGCAGTACTACCTGGTGTGGCCCCTGCTCCTGGTGCTCCTCCTGCGCTTCCGCTCCTCCACGGTCGTGCTGTGGGTCCTCGGTGTCGTCTACGTCGGCCTGTGGGTGCTCCGCTACCTACAGGACCGCTCGCTCCCCACCCATGAAGCGCAGTTCTACGGGCCGATCTCGCACGCCGACGCCCTGGTCCTCGGCTCGATCCTGGCGATCGTGCTCGAGCGGTGGTCCGGCACGAAGTGGCTCGAGCGGGTCGTGATGGTCGCGGGGCCGCTCGGGTTCATCCTGCTCTGCTACGTCGCCGTGGCGTCGCCGTCGGGCCTGCCCGGCCTGCGGGTCATCGACGCGATCGGGTTCGGACAGACCGCCCTGGCCTCCGCCGCGGTGGTCGCCTGGCTCGCGCTCGAGCGAAACGGCTTCCTCGCCCGGTTCCTGTCGCTGCGTCCCCTGGTGTTCCTCGGGAAGCTCTCCTACGGCCTGTACCTCTGGAACCTGCTGGCGGTGTTCGCCTTCGTGAAGGTGGCCGGGCACTTCCCGGGCCAGTCGAAGTTCCTGGTGATCTGGCTCGCCGGGCTCGTGCTCGTGGCGTGGCTGTCCTACCGGTTCGTCGAGACGCCGCTCCGACTGCGCTGGGCGAAGCCCGGGGTGCACGCGATCGTCGGCGTGAGGCGCGGCGTCGACGAGCCGCGCGCCGCGAAGGTCGGCTGACGCCGAACTCCGGGAGGACGGTCGTCCTGCCCGGGAGCGCTCAGCGCTGCTCGTCGGACGCGCGCGCAGCGGCCTCGGCCGCCCCGGACCCGGCGCCGCCCCGGCCGCGGAGCACCGGTGCCGCGGCCGGGTCGGTCGACCCGCCGGACACGACGTCGAACCGGATGCCGAGCGCTGCCGGGTCCTCGTCGAGCTCGAGCCCGTCGCTGCTGACCTGGTCCTCGGGGATGGCGCGACCCTTCGACGGGTCGAACGCGCTGCTCATCGACATCCGACGAGCATGCCCGGTGTGCCCGGGAGTCGTCGCAACGTCGCCTGACTAGGAGCCGAGGTCCTCGGGGTGCAGGCGGTCGCCGGGGTGGGGCGTCCGGAAGACCGGGCCACCGCCGGCCTCGTCCTCGTCGTCGTGCCGGACCGGCGAGTCGCCGGGGTCCCCGGTCGCCTCGGCGCCGGAGACGTCGGCTCCCGACGGCTCGGACCCGGACGACTCGGATCCGGACGACTCGGTCCCGCCGGAGCTCCCGCGGGCCTCCTCGACCTCGAGTTCGTCCTGGTCGGAGCCGTCCACGGGGACGTCGCTGCCCTGCTGCATGGGATCGAACGGTGCGCTCATCGACATGGGTCGAGTGTGCTCCTGTCAGGTGGACAGCGCGTGCGGACTGTCCGGCGGGCGTCAGCCCCGACCGGGAGCATCGCCGGACTTGCCGGGTCCACCACCCTCACCGCCACCCGGTCCGCCGTTCCCCTTGCCCGGGTCGGCCGGCACCTGCTGCGAGGTCGTGTCCACGCCGGTGTCGAGCGGCTCCTGGACCGGCAGGGTCGTCTCGACACTCGGCTCGGGAACCGACGTCGGCAGCTGTTCGGCGGGCTCGCTCGGCTGCTCCTCGGCAGGCTCGCTCGGCTGCTCCTCGCTCGGCTGCTGGGCGGGCTCGCTCGGCTGCTGCTGGGCGGGCTCGCTCGGCTGCTCCTCGGCGGGCTCGCTCGACTCGTCCTCGGACGGCTGCTGCTCGGCGGGCTCGCTCGACTGCGTGTGGCTGGGCGTGCCGTCGTCCCGGCCGAGCGCGAGCGCGGCGACGAGCACCCCGGCGACGAGGAGCACGGCGAGGACGACCACCGGCAGCACCCAGCGCTTCCGCCCACGCTCCTCGGGCGCACCGCCTGACGGACCGGCCGGCACGGCTGCGGTACCGCTCCGTCCGCCAGCACCACCGGCGGAGCCGGCACCAGCTGCGGCGCCGGCCGCACCGGGACCGGCGGCTCCCGGCGTCCCGAGCACCGTCGTCGCCACGTCGTCGTCGGCACTGCGGGCGGACTGCGTGGGCAGGCGCCTGGTCGCCGTGTCCGCGTCGGAGGCTCCGCTCACCGGCATCGCGCGGGTCGCGTCGTCCGCCGACGCGGCCCCGGCGCCGGCCATTGCGGCCGCGCCGAGCGCCCCGGCACCGGCGGCTGCCCTCGTGAGCGCCCCCGGGCCTCCCGGCAGGAGCTGGGTGGCGGGCGCGACGTCGTCCCGGCCGAGCGCTCGGAGGCGGGCTGCCGCCTCGGCGGCCGAGGGCCGGTCCTCCGGGTGCTGCGCGGTCATCACGTGCAGGAGCGTCCGCCACGCCGTCGGCAGGTGTTGGTCGATCTCGGGAGCCCGCGCGAGCCGGGCGGTCGCGGCCTCGACGGCGCTGCCGGGGAAGGCCTGCTTGCCGGTGAGGGCCTCGAGGAGCATGAGCCCGAGCGCGTACACGTCGGCCTCACCGGACACCGGCTGGCCGAGGACCTGCTCGGGGGCCAGGTAGGCAGCCGTGCCGATCACGGTGCCGGTGCCGGTGACCCGTGCGGCGTCGCGGAGCAGCGCGATGCCGAAGTCGGCGAGCTTGACGTGCTCGCCGTCCTGCTCGAGCAGCACGTTCGCGGGCTTCACGTCGCGGTGCACGATGCCCTGTGCGTGCACGGCGGCGAGGCCCTCGGCGACCTGTGCGCCCACGCGCGCGGTCGTGGCTGGGTCGAGCGGCCCCTCCCGCAGCCGGGTGGCGAGGTCGCTCCCCGGGACGAGTTCCATGACGAGGAACGAGTCGCCGTCCGCGGTGTCGAGGGCCGCGTCGAACAGCGTCACGAGGTTCGGGCTGCGGAGGCCGGCGAGCACGTGGATCTCGGCCTCGGCCCGCGCCCGCTCACCGTGGTCGACCGGTCCGATGCGGAAGAGCTTGACCGCGACCTCGCGTCCGAGCTGCTCGTCGACGGCGCGGTACACCGACGCCATCCCGCCGTGTCCGAGGGTCCCGGTCACCCGGTACCTGCCACCGATCAGCCGTTCTTCCATGCAGGGGAACCTACCGGGCCCAGCTGGCGAGGACGCGCAGCCGGGTCAGGACGGGGTGGGCTCCGCTCCCCGGTGCAGCGCGGTCAGGTACAGCCGGTGGGCGGTGACCACGAGCGCCAGCCAGGCCAGCCCGAGCGCCCAGGCGGCCAGCACGTCGGTGGTCCAGTGGTGTCCGAGGAACACCCGCGAGGCCCCGACGGACACGACGAACAGCGTGCCCGCGACGATCGTCCAGACCCGGGTCACGACGCGGCTCTGCCGGAGGAGCAGCAGGTACACGATCGTGCCGACGATGACGGTGGAGTTGAGGGTGTGCCCGGACGGGAACGACGGCGAGTGTTCGTACGGCGGGACGGCGTCGGACAGCGGCGGACGGGCGCGCCCGATGAGGTCCTTGCCGGCGATGGTCATCGCGAGCGACCCGGCGCTGGCGGCGACGAGGAGCACGAGGGGCGTCCACGCGCGGCGCTGGACCGTGAAGCCGACCAGGAAGAGCACGGCGACGATCGGCATCCCGATGGTCCCGGCGATGTCGGTCCACCACGTGACGCCCCGGTCGAGCACGGGTGACCGGAGCGTCAGCATCCAGTCGAGCACGGGGCGGTCGAGCGCGGCGACGTCGTCGGCCTCGCGCACCGCGTCGTAGACCTCGGACGCGGCCCACGTCGCGGTCACCGCGACGCCCATCCCGACGAGCAGCGTCAGCACGAGCAGCGGGAGCGCCCCGTACCGCCGACCGAGGCCGGCCCACGCGTCGGCGACGGACCGACCGGCGCGGGACCGCCAGCGGGTGAGGTCGACGTCACCGACGGTCCGGTCGGCGCGCTCGCGGTCGGTCCCACCGATCACCGGGGTGCGTCCGGAGGGGGTGTCGTGCTGTTCCATCCGGCCAGCCTGCCCTCCTGCGGCTGGGGAAGCGCGAGCGGTGGTCCGCCTACTTCGCCTCGGAGTAGGCGTCGACGACCGCGACCGACAGCGGGAAGGTCACGGGGAACCCGCCGAACATGATCCGGCCGGCGTCGACCGCGGCGGCGCGGACCTGCTCGGCCACCCACTCCGCGTCCGCGGCGGGCGCGTGCACCACGAGCTCGTCGTGCACGAAGAACACGATGTGCGGCCCGGCGGTGACCGACCCCGATGTGCGGCCGGCCAGGCGGGTCCTGAGTCCGCCCATCCAGGACAGTGCCCACTCGGCAGCCGTTCCCTGCACCACGAAGTTGCGGGTGAACCGTCCCCAGCTCCTGGCCCGGGACTCGACGGCACGCTGCATGCCCGGGGACCCGTCCACCGAGTAGGCGCGGTTCCGGGCCTCGAACCAGGCCGCCTCGGGGACCGGCGAGGTCCGGCCGAGCCGCGTCGTCACCGGTTCGCCGCGTTCCCCGGCGCGGGCGGCCTGCTCGACCAGGTCGAGTGCGCGCGGGAAGGCCCTGGCGAGCCGGGGGACGAACCGGCCGCCCTCGCCCTGGGTCGCGCCGTACATCGCGCCGAGCATCGCCGTCTTGGCCTGCTGCCGCGTCTGCACGGCGCCCGACGCCACGACCCCGTCGTACAGGTCCTGCCCGTCGCCGGCCGCAGCCATGTCGGTGTCGCCGGACATCGCCGCGAGGACCCGTGGTTCGAGCTGGGCGGCGTCCGCGACGACGAGCTTCCACCCGGGGTCGGCGACCACGGCGGCGCGGACCTGCTTCGGGAGCTGCAGGGCACCACCGCCGTTCGCGGCCCACCGTCCCGTGACGACCCCGCCGACCACGTACTCGGGGTGGAACCGGCCGTCGCGCACCCACTCGTCGAGCCAGGTCCAGCCGTTCGCGGTGAGCAGCCGGTACAGCCGCTTGTACTCGAGCAGCGGTCCGATCGCCGGGTGCTCCAGGTGCTGCAGCTCCCACTTCCGGGTGCTCTCGACGACGAGTCCGGCCCGCCGCAGGGAACGCAGGACGTCCGCGGGCGAGTCCGGGTTGAGGTCACGGTCGTCGAGTCGCTCACGCAGGACGTCGGCGAGTTCCTCGAGCTTCCGCGGTCGGACGCCGTACGGCACCCGCGGTCCGAGGGCGTCGGCGAGCAGGCGCTCGTGCACGTCCGTCCGCCAGGGCAGACCGGCGTGCTTGACCTCGGCCGCGACGAGCGCGCCGGCGGACTCCGCGGCCAGCAGCAGGCGGAGCGCACCCGGGTCGGTCGCGCCCGCCACGGCCTCGAGCTGTGCCCGGAGTTCCACGACCGGGTCGAGGTCGCCGTCGGTCGGAGCGAGCGCGAACAGGTCGTCGTCGAAGAGCGACGTCTGCGTGGCGGGGGCGGGGCGGGCCTCCACGGCGGCCGGCGCGTCCCATCCGCTCGCCGGTGCCTGCGCGAGGGCTGACCCGCGAGCGGCCAGCGCGGTCCGGAGCACCCGGTGCCCCAGGCGCAGGTCCACGCAGCGCGCCACCCGGCCGCCGGTGGCGAGCACGGCCGGGTACCAGCGCGCGGTGTCGGACCAGACCCAGCGGACGCCCGGCCCGTCGGTCGCGGCGACGAACGCCGGGAGGTCCGACTCGGCCAGGCGCGTCGGTGCACCGTCCGGCCGTCCCGCGTCCGTCAGGGGCGTCGCGGTGACGCCGCCGTCGACGGAGGCGAGGACGATGTGCACGGGTCGATTCTGCCGTGCACCACCGTCCACACCGCACCGTCACCCGTCGGCGGACCCGCCGCCTCCCCGCGTCCGCCGGACGGTGCGCCCGGCCAGCAGGACACCGCCGCCGAGTGCGAGCAGGCCCGCGGCCGCGACCACCGCCCCGAGGAGGTCACCGCCGGTGAAGGCGAGCGCCGGAGCCGCTCGGGGTCCGGACGGCGGGGCGGCCGGACCGGGGCCGACGACCGGGAACGACGCGGAGACGTCGGCGGACCGGACCGCCGCCGTGCCCGCCGGTGTGGACGGGTCCGCCGACGGGGAGTCGGAACGACCGACGGTGCCGTCCGCGACCGCCACGAAGTCGACGTGTCCCCGGGCCGCATCGGCCGCGGTCACCGGACGCGCCCGGTCCGCGACGCACGTCGTCGACGCCCCGGGGTCGAGCTCGGCGGCCTCGCAGGTGACCGGTCCGGCCGCGGCACTCGTCACGCGGACGGTCGAGGCGCCCAGGTTGCTCGTGTTCGTCACGCGGTAGCGCGATGCGACGGAGTCCCCCGCGTGCAGGGGTGCCGCCGACGGCGTCCAGTCACCGCGCAGGTCGAGGGCGGAGGCCGCGCCGAGACCGACGACGACGCTGTCGGTCGCGCGGAGCGCGGCACCGTCCGGTCCCGTGGCCTCGGCCGTCTCCGTGAACGGGACGGTCCCGCGCTCGACGTCGTCCTGGGTGAGCACCGTCGACGGGACCCGGCACGGGACGCTCGCGCCCGGTGCGAGGTCACCGGCGGGGCACTGCACGGGCAGGTCGGAGCGGTCGTCGAACGTCGCTCCGGGGTCGGTGAGTGTGACGTTCCCGGTGTTCGTGACGGTCAGCCCGACCTCGACGCCGTCGCCCGCATGCGGCACCGGGTGCTCGCTCGCTGCGAGGTGCGCGGTGACGTCGGTCGCGAGCGCCGGGGCCTGCACGGGCTCGACGGCGTCCGCCGCCTCCGCGGTGACGGTCGCGCCGGAGGGGTCGGTCCCGGTCGCCGCGCTCATGAACGCGACACGGCCGGCGTCGATGTCCGCCTGGCCCAACCGGTGGCCCGGCACGGAGCACGAGACGGTGGCGCCGGGTGCGAGCGGAGCGTCCGGGCACGACACGGAGACGTCCGGGTGGCTCGTCAGACGCAGGGTGGTCCCGGTCAGGGTCGTCGTCCCGGTGTTCGTCACCGTCGCCGTCAGCGCGACGACCTGCCCCGGTTCGGACGGACCGTCCGCGGGGAGCCGCGCGCCGAGTGTGGTCGCGATCGCCGGACGACGGTCGGTCGGCTGGTCCGCGGTCGCCTCCGCCGTCACGGCGGCTCCGCGCGGCGACCTCGCGGTCGCCGTGACCGCGTCGTGCACCGGGCCGCGGTCGACCTCCTCCTGCGTGACGGGCCGGGAGGCGGTGGTGCAGTCCGTCGACGCGCCCGGCGCCAGGGCGGTCGCCTCGCAGGCGACCGCGCCCCGTGACCCGGCGACGACGAGGTCGTGCACCGGTCGTCCACCCGTGTTCGTGACGGTCTGTGCGAAGCGGAGGGCGTCGCCCGGGTCGGCCTGCCCGTCGCCGTCGGCGTCGTCGAGCACCGGCCGGTCGGTGACGGCGATGCCCGCGTCCTCCGCACGGAAGGTCACCGCGGTGTCACCGGGGGCGTCCAGTCCGACGCGCTCGGTCACGCTCCCGGCGGTGAGCGCGTAGGTGGCCGCAGTCTCGCTCGTGACGTCGACCGCCACCGTGCAGGATGCCTGCCCGGACCGGAGCGCACCGGTGACCGCGACGTGGTCACCGGCGGGCTCGGCGTCGACCTCGCTGCCGGCGCAGGTCGTCTCCGTGCGCGGGTCGGATGCGAGTTCGAGGCCCTCCGGCAAGGCCTCCCGGAACGACCAGCCCGCCTTCGCCCCGCCCTCGCTCGTGTTCTGCACGGTGTACGTCAGCCGTGCGGTCTCGCCCACGTACGGGGACGACCCGTCGAACGCGTGAT
Source organism: Curtobacterium sp. MCBD17_032 (assembly GCF_003234855.1). Classification (GTDB taxonomy): domain Bacteria; phylum Actinomycetota; class Actinomycetes; order Actinomycetales; family Microbacteriaceae; genus Curtobacterium. The sequence goes on along the minus strand of NZ_QKTO01000001.1, from coordinate 463,494 downwards.
CGAGCGCGGGGGTGGCGTCGTACACGGTGACGCCGTCGACGGCACCGTCGTTGCCCACGTCCCGGGACTCGGCGTTGCGCATCACCCAGCCGAGGGTGTCACCGGTGAACAGCGCGGCGGCGTCGGAGACGAACCGGCCGCCGCGCACCGTCGTGCCGAGCGCGGTGTAGGTCCTCGACCCCGGTGACGTGCACGGGTCGATGGCCGTGCCGGTCACCGGGTGCTCGGTGGTGCCGTCGAGCAGGCCGAAGCCGAGCCGGGGGTGCGCGGCGTCGGCGCACGAGGTCGCCACCGCGTCCACGCCGAACGTGATGAAGCGGTCGGAGACGGGCAGCCGGAGCGGCGACGCGGTGCGGATCTGGACGCCGCCCGCCGGCACGGGCCGGTCGAGGGTCCACGCGCCGACGCCGTGGTTCGTCGCGGGGTCGGACCCGTTCACCTGGCCGAGCGCGTGGTACAGCGGCGCGAGCTGCGGACACGGCAGGCCCGGTGTGGACGCGGACGCGACGACGCCGTTGCACTGGTCGAGGTCGATCCAGCCCGGGTCGGCCGTGTAGCGCTCGCCGTCCGGTCCCACGTACCGGTCGAGCGGCGTCGGTGCCGGCCCCACGTCGTGCTCGAAGTCCTCGGACAGCAGGACCCGCGGCGCATGGCGCCCGTCCACGTCCTGCGCGGGCACCGTCTGCCGTGCGCGCGGGCCGGGGTCGAGGGCGGTGGCCGGGCCGGTCGCGACGAGGACCGCGGCGGTCGTGGTGAGGACGGTGACGGCGAGCAGGGCCGTGGCCGCGACGACGGGGCGGCCCGGGCGGTGTGCGGTGGTCATGTCCCGGACGGTACCCGAACACTGACGTTCCACATACCACCATCGCGGTTCCGGTGTGGCAGTCGGGCTGGTACCGGCCGGTCATCGCGGGAACGCGATGTCCGGCCGCGGGTCGGCGCAGTCCCCGGGCTGGCGCTGTCCCCGGGCTGGCGCAGTCCCCAGGCTGGCGCAGTCCCCAGGCTGGCGCAGTCCCCGGGCGGGGTCAGTCCCCCGGTCGGACCGCGGCGCTGTCGGCGACGTCGATGCGGACGTCGCCGGACGCGGTCTCCTCGACCTCGACGCGCGGTGCTTCGTCGTGCTCGTCGGACCCGGACATCCGGCGGAAGGTGTCCTGACGCCGCTCCTCGAAGGTCATGTCGACGCCGTCGTCCAGGTGGTCTCGGTCGGGTGCGCTCATGCCCCTGACGGTACGCGCGACGAGCGTGCGTCGCGTGCAGGTCACGGACCGGCGACCGGTGCCCATCCGGTGGGCTCGGTCCAGTGCCCACCGGCGGCCCAGCGCTCGTGCACCGCCCGCTGCAACCGGCCGACGGGCTCTGCCCGACGAGCTGCCGCCAGGTCCGTCCCGAACACGAACTTCGCGACCGACTCGTCGCCGACCGCGGCGTCGTGCCCCGCGTCCTCGTGCGACCGGTCCGGCAGCGGTCGGAAGCGCGCCGCGAACCGCGCGGTGTTCGAGGCCGGGCCGAGAGCGTCCGCGACGCCGGGGTCCAACAGCCACGACGAGCACACCCAGACCGCCACGGTGGTGCCCGGGTCGAGGGTCCGGAGCACGGCCGGCGCCGCCGCGAACGAACGGTCGCAGGCATCCGGGTCGAGCGGCCCGACCTCGGGGACGTGCACGCCCCACGCCGGGGTCCCGTCCGGCAGCTGCGCGTGCCGCTCGAACTGCAGGCGCCCCACGGCCACCACGCGACCGGTCGCGACCTGGCACAACCAGCCGAGGCCGGTGCCGTCGAGGCCGTACCGGTCGGCCTTCCGGTCGACGTCGGCGACGCTGGCCGCCGCGTCCGCAGGACCGAGCCCGCGGGCGACGAGCTCCCGCTCGGTGTCCGGCAGCACCGCACGGAGGGCCGCCACGAGTGCCGCCTCCCGGCCGGCCGCGTCGAGGTGGCGCACGCTCGCCTCGAGTGCCGCCGGGAGCCCCGCGGCGTCCCCGGCCGTGCCGACGGCGGCGGTGAGGAGCGCGACGGGGTCGGGGCGGGCCCCCCGTCCGGCACCGGACCGACCGGACGAGGCCGCGCTCACTTCAGGCCGGAGGAAGCGAGTCCGTCGATCACCCGGCGCTGGAGGACGATGAACAGGACGAGCACGGGCGCCATCGCCATCAGGCTCGCGGCCATGAGCAGCGGGTAGTCGATCGTCCGGTCGGACGACAGGGTGGCGAGCCCGGCGGCGAGCGGCATGTCCTCGGCACGGGTGGACACCACGAGCGGCCAGAGCAGCTCGTTCCAGGACCACAGGACCGTCGTGATCGCGAGGACGCTGATCGACGGTCGTGCCAGCGGCAGCATGATCCGCCAGAAGGTCTGGAAGGGGTTCGCGCCGTCCATGCGCGCGGCCTCCTCGAGCTCGGCCGGCATGTTGAGGAACGCAGTGCGCATGAGGAACGTCCCGAACGCGCTGAACAGCCCCGGCGCGACGATGCCCGCCAGGGTGTCGAGCCACCCGAGCCCCTGCACGATCTGGTACTGCGAGATGAGGTACACCTGCGACGGCACGAGCAGGATCGACAGGACGATCCCGAGGATGACCGCGCGCCCACGGAACCGCATGCGCGCGAAGGCGTACCCGGCCAGGGTGCAGAGCACGATCTGTGCGGCCGTGCGGATGAGGGTCACCCAGATCGACGTGCCGAGCTGGCTGAGGAACGGCAGCCGGTCGAACACGCGGGCGAAGTTGTCCCATTGCAGGTCGCCCGGCCAGAAGGTCGGCGTCGGCGAGGTCACCTGCGCGTTCGTGGACAGCGCCATGATGATCTGCCACAGGAACGGGAACGCCATGACGAAGCCGCCCGCGCCGAGCACGAGGTGGATCCACCAGTGGCTCCCGCCGCGGCGACCCGGACGCGGTTCCGCGCGGTCCCGGGTGCGGCCGGCGGCCTCCGCCGCCGCGGTGAGCTTGCTGCCGTGCGCCTCGATGATGCCGGTCATGACTGGACCCACTTCCGCTGGACCCGGAACTGCACGACGGTGATGATCCCGATGAGCACGAAGATCACCATCGCGATCGCAGCCGCGAAGCCCTTGTCGTTGTCGATGAACCCGGCGCTGTAGAAGTAGAAGACGAGGGACATCGTCTTCGGGATGACCGGGTTGGTGGAGCCGAGGATGGCGTAGAGCAGGTCGAACAGCTGGAAGCTCGAGATCGTCGTGATGATGAGCACGAAGAAGATGCTCGGCGTCAGCAGCGGCACGGTGATCGAGTGGAACTGGCGCCAGCGGCTCGCCCCGTCGAGTTCGGCCGCCTCGTACAGCTCCGGCGGGATGTCCTTGAGCCCGGCGCCGAGGATGATCATCGAGAACCCGAGGGACGACCAGAGCCCGACGAGCGAGACCGCGACGAGCGCGAAGCCCGGGGTCGAGATCCAGAACGGCCCGTCGATGCCGAACAAGCCGAGGAACCAGTTCACGATGCCGAAGTCGCCGTTGAACATGATGCGCCAGACCAGGGCGATGGCGGCGGGCATCGCCACGTACGGCAGGAAGAACAGCACGCGGTAGAACTGGGCGAACCGCAGCCCCGGGGTGTTCAGCAGGCTCGCGAGCCACACCGCGACCGGGATGCCGAGCAGGACGATCACCGTGTAGACGATCGTGTTGACCAGCGACTGGTACAGCTGCGGGTCCGTCAGCAGGCGACCGTAGTTCGCCAGGCCGGTGAAGCTCGAGCCGCCGAAGACGCCCCAGCTCGTGAACGAGTAGTAGAACGTCTGCAGGATCGGCCAGATGAAGAACGTGGCGACGCCGACGAGCAGCGGCAGGACGAACAACCACGGCCAGACCCCGTCGGTTCGTGGCGCCTGCTCCCGCCGGGCGGGTGCGGTGGGGCGGTTCTCGGGCGGCGGGGACGCCTGCACGGCGTCCGGTCGCTGGGTGTGGATCGTCATCAGGTCGCTCCTCGGCCAGGGCGGTCGGATCGGGTGGTCCGGGTGGTGCTGGTGCTGCGGGTGCCACGGCCCTCGGCTCGCGGCGGGGTGTCGGCCGGTCGGGTGGTTCCCGACCGGCCGACGACCGTCACTCCTTCGCGAGTGCGGCGTCCATCTTCCGGGCGAGCTCCCCGGTCACCTCGTCGACCGGTTCCGAGCCGTCGAACGCGCTCGGCAGCAGGTTCGTCTCGAGGGTGTTCCAGGCGGCGGTGTTCTTCGACACCGGCAGCGGCTTCGCGTAGTCGACCGCGTCGAGGAAGACCTGCAGGTCGGCGTCGGGCATGGTCTTCGTGAAGGCGTCCTGCGTGCCCTCGTACGCGGGGATGACCGCGCCCATGTCGCCCTGCTGCTGCTGGGCGGGCTTGCTGGCCAGGTAGGCCTGGAGTGCCTGCGCGGCGGCCTTGTCCTCCGACCCCTCCGCGACGACGTTCGAGACGCCGTGGATGACGGTCGCCTGCTCCTTGCCCTTCGGCAGCGGGTAGGCGACGACGTCCTGCTCCATGTCGGAGCCGATCAGCGCCGACCGGAACCAGCTGCCGCCCTGGTACATCGCGACCTTGCCGGAGGTGAACCACTGGTCCGCCGTGGTGTCGGTCAGCTGCTTGATCGAGGGCGACGCGCCGGACGCGATCAGGTCGGTCCAGAAGCCGATGCCCTCCTGGGCGGCCTTCGTGTCGTACGCCGACTCGTCGCCGTCGATGACGGAACCGCCGGCCTGGAAGATCGTGTCGTAGTAGGTCGTCTGGCCGTCCATGCCCGCGGCTGCCCCGTAGGCGCCGTCCGCCTTCAGCTTCTCGGACAGCTCCGCGCCGGTCTCCTGGAAGTCGTCCCAGGTCCAGTCCTTCGACGGCATGGCGACGCCGGCCTTCTCGAACAGGGCCGTGTTCATCCAGACGCCGATCGTGTCGAAGTCCTTCGGGACGCCGTACTGGGTGCCGTCGTACGTGTACAGCTGGTTGAGCGCGTCGGAGTAGTTCGCGGGGTCGATCGCGCCGGACTCCACCTCGCCGGTGATCGGGGCGAGCTTGCCGTTGGCCGCGTAGAGCTGGAAGTTCGGGCCGTTCATCCAGAACAGGTCGGGGAGCGTGTTGCTCGAGCCCTGGGTCTGCAGCTTCGTGAAGTAGTTGGCGTACGGCGTGACGTCGACGTTCACCGTGATGTCCGGGTACTCCTCGTTGAACCCCTTGATGTTGGCCTTGATGGCCTCCACCTGGTTCTGGTCCCAGACGGCGTACGTCAGGTCCGCCTTCGTGTCCTTCGCGACCTTCCCCGAGCCGGAGTCGGAGGACCCCGCGGAGGAGGCGCTGCTGCATCCGGCCAGGAGCGCGACGGCACTGACGGCGGCTGCGAGACCGAGCAGTGCGCGGCGTCGGCCGCGGCCCGGACGGGCGGTGGGAGCGGTCATCGGGTGGTCCTTTCGGGAACGTCGTCGCGGTCGGGAGTGGTCGCGAAGTGTCGGAGGGTGGCGTCGGAGAGCGGCGGGACGTCGACGGGGACGGAGCCGTTGCGGAGCGACTGGGTGGCGAGCGCCCCGGCTGCGACGGCGGCCCGCGCCGCGACCGGCGACAGGGTGGTCGGCGTACCGAAGGCGACCGAGCGGAGGAACTCGGTCATGGTGAGCAGGTCGGCGTCGGCGTGGCCGTCCTCGACCCCGTCGATCGGGTACTCGACGTCCCCGGCCACGTCCCAGTTGCGGCGGCGGTTCCAGACCCTGACCACGCCACCACCGGTGTCCCCGGTGTTCTCGAGCCGCCCGCGGGTGCCGATGACCGTGTAGTTCCGCCAGTAGTCGGGCGTGAAGTGGCACTGTTCGTAGCTCGCCTGCACGCCGTTCTCGAGCGTCATCATGACCATCGACACGTCCTCGACGTCGACGACGGGGTTCAGGCCGGTCTGTTCGGCGGGCGGCCAGTTGTCGAACGAGAACCAGTCGGTCATGAGTTCGTCGCTGCGGTCCCGGCGGTCGGTGACGTCACCGTAGACCGACAGCGACCCCATCCCGACGACACGGCTGGTGTACGCCCCGGCGAGCGCGTGCACGACGTCGAGGTCGTGGCTGGCCTTCTGCAGCAGGAGCGAGTTCACCCGGCTGCGGTCGGCGTGCCAGTCCTTGAAGTAGTAGTCGCCGCCGTTGCCGACGAAGTGGCGCACCCACACCGCCTTCACCTCCCCGATCTCGCCGCGTGCGATCACGTCGCGCATCAGGCGCACGACGGCGGCGTGCCGGAAGTTGTGCCCGACGTAGAGCGGGGTGCCGGTCTCGGCGGCGGTGTCGAGCACGGCGTCGGCGTCCTCGAGCGTGATGGCGAGGGGCTTCTCGAGGTAGACGGCGATGCCGGCGCGGAGCAGGTCGATCGCGATCTCGGCGTGGGTCCAGTCGGGGGTGGTGACGATCGCGGCGTCGACCGCGTTCGGGGCACCGCCGGTGCCGATCAGGCCGCGGTGGCCGTCGAGGACCGTGGCGTCCGGCCAGGCCTCGGCGGCTCGCTCCCGACCGGACGCGGTGACGTCGGCAGCGGCCATGATCCGGGCGTCGACCCCGTCCGCGTCGAGTCCGGCGGCGGCCACGTGGTGGGCGATGGACGACCGCTGGCCGATCCCGACCACACCGACCCGCAGTGTGCGCGTGCTCGTGATGCTCATCTCGCTCCCTTGCGTGATTGTGACGGCCATGATGCCAAATCGATCATGAATGCACAATATGCGCTCATCGATCGCTCACGGAAGCGAGATGCGCGGGTTTTACACGCCGGAAACGTCGCGCCGATCGGCGGGGTGGCACGGCACAGCCCCCAGCGGGTCCGTCGATCCCGCGGGGGCGAGCTCCGGCGTGGCGTCAGTCCGCGACGACGAGCTCCACACCGGCGGCGGACAGGTCCGCGGCGAACGGGGCGGGGACGTCCCGGTCGGTGACCAGGACGTCGATGCGCTCCAGCGGACAGATCCGCGCGAAGGTGGAGCGCTCGATCTTCGTCGAGTCGGCCACCACGACCACCCGGCGTCCGACCGAGGCGAAGTGGCGGCTGACCTCGGCCTCTCCCTCGTGCATGGTCGTCGCCCCGTACTGCCCGGTGAGTCCGTCCACGCCGAGCACGACGACGTCGAGTGCGAACTCGTCCAGGGTGTCGCGGACCAGGGGGCCGATCAGCTCGTACGACTGCCGTCGGGCCACGCCGCCGGTCACGACGATCTTGACGTTCGCGCGGACCGAGAGCTCGTACCCGATGTTGAGCGCGTTCGTGACGATGGTGATGCCGTACTCGCCGTCGGCGCGGAGGAAACGTTCGCTCTTGCCGAGTTCCCGCGCGACCTCGGTCGTGGTCGTCCCGCCGTTGAGCCCGACCGTGTCCCCGGGCGCCACGAGCGCCGCCGTCGCCCGGGCGATCGCGGTCTTCGCCTCGGCCTGTCGGACGATCTTGTACTGCAGGGGCAGCTCGTAGCCGGTGCCGAGGGCGGCAGCGCCACCGTGCGTCCGGGTCACGAGGCGCTGGTCGGCGAGCGTGGCGAGGTCGCGTCGGGCGGTCGCCGCGGAGATCCCGAGCGCGTCACCGATCTCGGTGATCGAGACGTTGCCACGATCGCTCACCAGCTCGAGGAGGGCGTTCAGCCTCTGCTGCGGGGTCATGGCGTCATCCTACGGGCGGCACTCCGAACCCGCGTGATCGGAAATGACGTTTTGTACTTGCATCGCGCACGATCGATCGTCATGCTGGCTCGTACCGATCACCAAGGATCGGTCCGACCGGAAGGACTCCATGTCCGACACCTTCGTGAGCGCAGAGCTGGCAACGCAGCCGGACTCCTGGCGCTCTGCCGCGGCCCTGCTGCCCTCGTTCGTCGACGTGCTCCCCCAGCCCGGCGAGCGCGTCGCCGTCGTCGGCTGCGGCACGAGCTGGTTCATCGCGATGAGCTACGCCGTCGCCCGTGAGTCCGCCGGCCTCGGCGTGACCGACGCCTTCGCCGGCTCCGAGTACCCCCTCGACCGCGAGTACGACCGCATCGTGACGATCTCCCGCTCCGGCACGACCACCGAGGTGATCGACCTGCTGCGCGCCCTGCCCGGACGTCGAACCGTGCTCCTCACCGCCGTTCCGGACAGCCCGGCCGCCGCGGACGCCGACCACGTCGTCGCGCTGCCGTTCGCCGACGAGCGCTCCGTCGTGCAGACCCGCTTCGCGACCACCGCCCTCGCGCTGCTCCGCGCCTCCCTCGGCGAGGACGTCGAGGCCCTCGCCGCCCAGGCGGAGACCGCCCTGACGGTGCCGATCGACGACCTGCTCGACGCCGAGCAGGTGACGTTCGTCGGTCGTGGAGCCGCGGTCGGCCTGACGTCCGAGGCCGCCCTGAAGACGCGTGAAGCCGCCCAGTTCTGGGCCGAGTCGTACCCGTCGATGGACTACCGGCACGGACCGATCGCGATCGCGCAGCCCGGGCGGCTGGTCTGGTCGCTCGGCGCGGTGCCGGACGGCCTCGCCGACGACGTCGCGGCGACCGGAGCGCGCCTCGTGCACCACGACCTCGACCCGCTCGCGGGACTCGTCGTCGTGCACCGGTTCGCGGTCGCGCTCGCCGAACGACGCGGCCTCGACCCGGACCACCCGCGCTCGCTCACCCGTTCGGTCATCCTCACCTGATGACCGCGCGCGGGGCGGTGCTCGGGGTCGACGTCGGCGGCACGGGCACCAAGGCCCGACTGACCGCCGACGACGGACGGTTGCTCGGCGAGCAGCGCGTCCCGACCCCGCGTGACGACCCCGCCGCCGAGGCCCTGGCCGTCGTCGTGGCCGAGCTCGCCGTGCACGCGCGCTGGGTCGCCCGACAGCACGGCGTGGCACTCGACGCCGTCGGCCTGGTCGTGCCCGGCGTGGTCGACGAGGCCGCCGGCCGCTCGGTGCTGTCCGTGAACCTCGGCTGGCAGGACGTCCCCATCCACAGCCGGGTCGCCGCGGCACTCCGGGCGACGGGCACCGACGTCCCGCTCGCGTTCGGCCACGACGTCCGCGCCGGCGCACTCGCCGAGGCACAGGCCGGAGGGCTCGACCACGGCACGGTCGCGTTCGTCCCGGTCGGGACCGGGCTGGCGAGCGCGCTGGTCGTGGACGGACGGGTCGTCAGCGGCGACGGCTGGGCGGGGGAGATCGGCCAGGTCCGCATCGCGCACGGGCCGCACGCGGGCCTCCGGGTCGAAGAGGTCGCCTCTGCGGGTGCCGTCGCCCGGCGGAGCGGCGTCCCCACCGCGCACGCCGCGATGCTCCGCGTCCTCGACGGCGACCTCGTCGCCCGCCGGGCGTGGGACGACTGCGTCGACGTGCTCGCCGACGCGCTGGCCTGGCTGACGGCCGCCGCGGGCTGCCACACCCTGGTCGTCGGCGGTGGACTCGCGCAGTCCGGTCCGCTGCTGCTCGACCCCCTCACCGCGGCGCTGAGCGACCGGCTGGTGGGCGTCCGGGTCCCGGCCCTCGTCGGCGCACGACACGGTGACGCCGCCGGCGCGATCGGTGCCGGACTCCTGGCACGGGAGCTGCTCGGGCGCGACCTCCGCGCCCGTCACCAGCGCGTCGACGACGGCCCGACCGCGGTGTCGGCGTGACGACGCTCGTCCGCGCCCCCGTGTGGTCACCGCGGAACTCGACCTGGTCGACGGCTGGATCGCGCTCACCGACGGCCGGGTCGCCGCGGTCGGCACCGGACCGACACCGGCACACGACCACGTCGTCGACGCCCCCGGCACCGTCGTCCCGGGCTTCGTCGACCTGCACGCGCACGGTGCGCTCGGCCACGACTTCGCCTCGTGCTCGGCCGACGAGGCCCGCGCCGCCGTCGCGCACCACGCCGGACGGGGCACCGCACACCTCGTCGCCTCGATCGCGACGGGGACCGTGCCGGACACGGTCGCCGCGCTCCACCGCCTCGCACCGCTCGTCGCCGACGGGACGCTCGCCGGACTGCACCTCGAGGGGCCGTGGCTCTCGCCCGCACGACGCGGTGCGCACGCGGCCGCCCTGCTGCACGCGCCGACCACCGCCGAGGTCGACCTCCTGCTCGACGCGGGAGGCACGGCCCTCCGGGTGGTCACGCTCGCCCCCGAACTCCCCGGCGCGATCGACGCGATCCGCCGCCTCGTCGAAGCAGGGATCGTCGCCGCGGTCGGCCACACCGACGCCGACACCGAGCAGGTGCAGCGAGCGGTCGACGCCGGCGCCACCCTGGTCACCCACCTCTTCAACGGCATGCCGCCGCTGCACCACCGTGCGCCCGGTCCGGTCGGTGTCGCCCTGACCGACAGCCGCCTCACGGTGGAGTGCATCATCGACGGCCACCACCTCGACCCGGTCGCCGTCGACCTCGTCCGTCGCGCCGCCGGTGACCGACTGGTGTTCGTCTCCGACGCGATGGCCGCCACCGGCTGCGCCGACGGCGCCTACCGGATCGCCGGGTCCGACGTCCTCGTGGCGGGCGGCGTGGCGATGCTCGCCGACCGCTCCTCGCTGGCCGGCAGCACCATCACCGTCGGCGACGCCGTCACCCGGGTCCTCGCCCCGCGTCCCGAGGGCGGCCCTGCCGCCGACGTCCGGGAGGCCGTGGCCGCCTCGTCCGTCCGGGCCTCCGCGGTGCTCGGCCTGCGTCCACCCCTCACCGTCGGCGCCGCCGCCGACCTGGTCGTCCTCGGCCCCGATGGCCGGCCCACCGTCCTGGAGGTCCCCGCGTGATCGTCGTCCTCACCCCGAACCCGGCGGTCGACGTGACCTACCGCGTCGCCGAGCAGTCGGTGGGCATCACCCAGCGCGTGCTCGACGTCGCCCGCCGGCCGGGCGGGAAGGGCGTCAACGTGGCCCGGGTGCTCGACGCCGCGGGCGTGGCGACGACGTCGGTCCTGCCGCTCGGCGGGACCACCGGCGCCTGGACCGCCGACGCCCTGCAGCGCGACGGACTCACGGTCACAGCGGTGCCGGTCGCCGGGGACACCCGGACCACGGTCACGGTCGTCGACGACCTCGCGCACCCGACGATGTACGGCGAACCCGGCCCGGTGGTCACCGCGGACGAATGGGCAGCGGTGACCACCGCGGTGCACGATGCCGGGGCCGGCGCGGCCGCGTTCGTCGTGTCCGGCTCGCTGCCCCGCGGCACCGATCCCCGTGTGGTCGACACCTGGGTCGGGGGCGCCGTGGACGCGGGCGTGCTCGTCGTGGCCGACCTGTCGGGCCCGGCGCTGCTCGAGGCCGCGTCCGCCGGTGCCACGATCTGCAAGCCGAACCGCGACGAGCTCCTCGACGCCACCGGCGCCCGGGACGAGCGGACCGGTGCCCTCGACCTGCTCGCGCGGGGAGCCGGGGTCGTCGTCGTCTCGGCGGGGTCGGCTGGCATCAGCGCGCACACGCGGGACGGGGTCGTCTCCGTCCCGGCGGTCCCCGACGTCCACGGCAACCCGACCGGTGCGGGCGACGCCGCCACGGCCGGGCTCGTCCTCGCCTTGACCGCGCGCGGGAGCCGTCGCCCGGCGGGCGTCCCCGGACCGGACCTCCTCCGTCGGTCCCTCGGGTCCGCCGCCGCGTACGGCGCAGCCGCCGTCCTGCGCCCGGTCGCGGGCGAGGTCGACCTCGCCGCCGTCGACCGATTCACCAGCCAGCTCGACCGAACCGGGAGCACCGCATGACCACCGCCCTCGCCCTCACCGGCCTCCTCGACACCGCCCGCGCCGCCCGCCGGGGTGTCGGCGCCTTCAACGTCGTCCTCCTCGAGCACGCCGAGGCCATCGTGGCCGGTGCCGAACGGGCTGCGCTGCCCGTCGTCCTGCAGATCAGCGAGAACTGCATCCGCTACCACGGTGGGGTGACGCCGATCGTCACCGCGACCCAGGCGATCGCGCGGTCCGCGGACGTCGAGGTCCTGGTGCACCTCGACCACGTCGAGGACCGGGCGCTCGTCCACGCCGGCATCGACCTCGGCGTCGACTCGGTCATGTACGACGGCTCGCACCTCCACCACGACGCCAACCTCGCGGCGACCCGCGAGCTCGCCGACGCGTGCCACACCGCCGGCATCGCCATCGAGGCCGAGCTCGGAGAGGTCGGCGGCAAGGACGGCGTCCACGCGCCCGGCGTCCGGACCGACCCGGCTGAGGCCGCGGCGTTCGTCGCGGCGACCGGTGTCGACGCCCTGGCGGTGGCCGTCGGGACCTCCCACGCGATGCAGACCCGCGAGGCGTCCGTCGACCGCGACCTGGTCGGCCGGCTGCGGGCCTCCGTCCCGGTGCCGCTCGTCCTGCACGGGTCCTCGGGGCTGTCCGACGACGAGCTCCGCGGCGCGGTCCACGCGGGCATGACGAAGATCAACATCTCGACGCACCTGAACGGCCTGTTCACCCGCGCCCTGCGCGACGTGCTCGACGAACGACCGGACCTGGTCGACCCGCGCCGCTACGTCGCCGCGGGTCGGGACGCCGTGGCCGCGGAGACCTCCCGGCTGCTCACGCTGCTCGACGGGTGAGCCGGATGACCCGGGGCGCTCAGCCCCGGGTCCCGCTCTTCCAGATGACCGTCGAGCCCTTCCGGAGCACGAGGTTGCCGTCCGACTGCATCCGCAGGACCACGCCGGTCCCCCCGCGCTTCCCCGTGGCCGTGGACCACCGGGTCTGACCGAACGGACCCGCGAGCACGAGGTCGCCGCTCGGCAGCAGCAGGAGGGACGCCCCCTGTCCGCCGCCGGACTTCCGGAAGAGCACCCGGCTGCCGGAGCCGATGACGAGGCTCCCGTCGGAGCGCACACTGAGCCGCCGGCTGCCGGACGTGCCGTCACGCAGCGACTGCCCGGCGACGAGCGTGGCTCCGGCGACGAGCCGATCGGCCCCGGGGGCCTTGTTGCGCCAGAGCACGGCGCCGTTCCGCGCCGTCACGCGGACGTCCCCCGCGTCGTCGACCGTCAGGCGCGCGCCACCGGAGGTGGTCGTCACGGTCGTGGACCAGAGGACCGCGCCGGACGGGGCCACGACGGACAGCCGCCCGTCGGTGGCGAGCCGGAGACCGGCCCCCTCTGCCCGACCGCTGCTCTGCCAGAGACGTCGGCCGTTGCCCCACTCGACCAGGGAGCCGTCGCCCTGCATGTCGAGCCAGTACTGGCCGTTCGGCGAGTGGATCGACGTCCCGGACGGCACGGTGCCGGTCCCCGAGGTCACGGACGTGGCGTCCGCCCCGGCCGCGGCCGCGGTGGTGGCCGGCAGGGTGCAGTCCGCCGCGGTCGGGAGCAGGCGGCCGAGGGCGGACCAGTTCGGCGACCCGAGCCCGGTCGCTGCGTCCCAGCCGCGGACCGCGGACCAGGTGCCGTTGCCGCCGGAGACGACGTCGCGGAACGCGGCCGGGTTCGCGTACAGCGCTTGGTGCACGTCACCGACGCCGGCGGCGCACCCGCGGGCGGTCAGCGCGACGGCCAGCTGCCCGGCGAGCACCGGGGACGCCAGGCTCGTGCCGCCGCCGAGCACGAAGCCGTGCGCCGTCGACATGTAGACCGCGGGGCCCTTGGCGGGGTCGGCGAGGGCGGCGACGTCCGGCAGCAGGCGCTTCGAGCCGCTGATGCCGGTGCCCGTCTGCCATGCGGGCCGGGCGTAGGCCGAGGAGGTACCGCCACCGCCGGCCCCGAGGGAGTTCGACCACCCGGACTCGGTCCAGCCGGTCCTCGTCCGGCTCAGCGAGGTCCCGCCCACGGCCACGACCGCGGGTGAGGACGCCGGGTACGAGACGTCGCGGATGCTCGTGGTCGGGCCGGTCGGGCACCGCGCACCGTCGTCACCGGTGGCGGCGAAGACCGTGGCACCGGCCGCGACGATGCGCGACAGGGCCGCGTCGAGCGCCGCCCGTGCCCCGGCGGGGGTCCGCGTCTCGCAGCTCCCCCACGAGATGCTCACCGCGGTGATGCCGGCGGTCCGGACCTCGTCCGCGATCCGGCTGTAGGCGTCGTAGCTCCCCTGGAAGGAGTTCTGCGTGACGTACACCCGCTGCCGGGCACCCGGCGCGACGGCGAGCAGCGCCTGCTGGTCGAGCGCGACCTCGTTCTCGCCCTGGTTGCCGTCGCCCTCGTGCGGGTCCGCACCGTCGACCGCGATCTGGTCGAGCGCGGGGAGCTTCCGTCCGGTCACTGCGGCGTAGGCGCTCAGGTCGTTGCGGTCCCAGCCGGAGAACTGCACGGTCGCGATCGTCGCACCGGCACCCGCGGTGGCCGACCCGGAGGACCGGTACGCGCTCGCCAGGTCGGCGGGGGCGTACCCGCCGGGGACGGCCGCGTGGGCCAGTGCCGGGCGGGTGTCGAGCCCGAGCACGGCGACCACGGCCCCGCCGAAGGCCTGCGGCAGGGCCGGTTCGGCGGTCGGGTGCATGCCGTCACCGGTGCCGACCAGGTCGACGCCGAACAGGGCCTCCGCCTGCGCGGCCGTGCCGTGCGCCTCGACCTCCCATGTGTCCGGGTCCGTCACGGTGAACCCGGCCTCGGTCAGCACCGCTCGCGCACGGGACCGGGCGTCGTCCACGGGCGCGACCGCGTCCACCGCGGCCGCACGCTGGTCGGCGGTGTCCCCGGTCGTCTGCGCGGGCAGGGCGGCGAGGGCTGCCGGGTCGACCGGCCGGAGCACGAGCGTCAGGTCGACCGCCGTGTCCCCCGGCGTCGCGCCGACGGTCGCGTCGTTCGGGGCCGGCACACCGCCGGTGGCCGGTGCGGGGACGGGGGCAGCCGCGGCGACGGACGACGCCTGCGCGGGGAGGCCCGTGCCGGTGACGGCGAGCGCCACCACGACGGCGGTGGCGAGGAGGGTCGGCGTGCGGGGTGACATCAGCGCTCGCTTCCGGGATCGGAGACGACGGCCGTCCCGGGCCGCCGGTCCGCACGGCGACGGACGCTGCACGCTACCCCGGGCCGACGCGGGCGCCGCAGCCCCAGTTCCGGGGGCTGCGGCGGGAGTTCAGCAGAGCGGGACGTTCACCGCGAGGCCGCCCATCGCGGTCTCCTTGTACTTGGTGGACATGTCGGCACCGGTCTGCCGCATCGTCTCGACGACCTGGTCGAGTGACACGTGGTGCACCCCGTCGCCGCGCAGGGCCATCCGGGCGGCGTTGACGGCCTTGTTCGCGGCGATGGCGTTCCGTTCGATGCACGGGATCTGCACGAGGCCGCCGATCGGGTCGCAGGTCAGCCCGAGGTTGTGCTCCATGGCGATCTCCGCCGCGTTCTCCACCTGCTCGGGGGTGCCGCCGAGGACCTCGGCGAGCCCGGCAGCCGCCATCGAGGCCGCGGAGCCGACCTCGCCCTGGCAGCCGACCTCGGCGCCCGAGATGGACGCCCGCTCCTTGTAGATCGAGCCGATCGCGCCGGCGGTGAGCAGGAAGCGCACGACGGCGTCCTCCCGTTCCGTCGGGGACCCGTGTGCGATCGGTCCGACGTAGGTCAGTGCGTAGGCGAGCACCGCGGGGATGATCCCGGCGGCACCGTTCGTCGGCGCGGTGACGACGCGGCCGCCCGAGGCGTTCTCCTCGTTGACCGCCATCGCGGTGAGGTTCACCCACTCCATCGCGAACAGCGGGTCGTGGTCGGGGTCGTCGCGGGTGAGCTGCTCGTGCCAGTCGGCCGCGCGGCGCCGGACCGCGAGCCCGCCGGGCAGCGTGCCGCTGCGCCGGACGCTGCGGTCGACGCACTCCTCCATCACGGCGTGGATGCGCAGGAGTCCGGCGCGGACCTCGTCCTCCGTGCGGGTCGCGGTCTCGTTCGCGAGCGCCACCCCGCTGACCGGGAGGCCCGTGGTCGCGCAGGCGGACAGGAGCTCGGCTCCGCTGGAGAACGGGTGGGGCACGGTGTCCTCGACCGGGATCGCGGTGCCGGCGACGTCCTCGCCCGGCTCCTCGTCCCCGTCGCGGGCGATGAACCCACCGCCGATCGAGTAGTACGTCTCGACGGCGGTCTCGGTGCCGGTCGCGTCGAACGTCCGGAGCCGCATCGCGTTCGGGTGTCGGGGCAGCATCGTCAGCGGGTGCAGCACGACGTCGGCGAGCCGGAACGGCACGACGGTCCCGCCGGTCAGGGTCAGGCGTCCGGTCGACTCGAGGGCGTCGAGCGCGGCCGTCATCACGTCCGGGTCGACGTCCTCGGGCCGGTGCCCCATGAGCCCGACCGCGACGGCGCCGAGCGTGCCGTGTCCGTGACCGGTCGAGGCGAGGGAGCCGTACAGGTCGACGCGGATGGTGTCGACGGGGCGGTCCGCCGTCCGCGCGGCGAAGTCGGCGGCGGCGCGCATCGGACCCACGGTGTGGGAGCTCGACGGGCCGACACCGATGCTGAACAGCTCGAAGACGGAGACCGGCACGACGACGAGCCTACGCCGTCCGGACGGATCGGCCGCCGGCGCCCGACCTGCCGACGGACGGCGCCCTCAGCGGCGCTTCCCCTCCGTCGGCATCACGATCCAGAGCACGACGTAGGCGATCCAGAGCGGCCCGGGGAACAGGCTGAGCAGGACCCAGAGCACGCGGACGGCGGTGCGGGACCAGCCGAAGCGGTCGGCGATGCCGGCGCAGACCCCGGCGAGCAGGCGACCGGAGCGGGGGCGGTGGAGTGTGTTCGTCATGTCCCCGACGCTACGGGGTCCCGCTGCGCGGCGGCAGCCGGGCGGCACCCCACTGTGGGGTGGGGCTGGCCCCACCCACGCTGGACGGGCCTCCCGGCCGTCGCCCTACGGCAGCAGGACGATCTTGCCGCGGGTGTGCCGCTCCTCGAGCTGGGCGTAGGCGTCCTGCACCCGGTCGAGCGGGAAGGTCGCGGCGATCGGCACCTCGATCGACCCGTCGGCGACCATGTTCGCCAGGGCCGACAGGATCTCCGGGTCGGCGGTGTCCGCGCTGCCGGACGCCTTCGCACCGACCTCGGCCGCGGCCTCGAACGCGATGACCGTCTCGATGCGGTCGGCCGGGATCCCGAGCGTGATGCCGAGGTGCACGTACTCCGGGCCGAAGGTGTCGATGAGCGCGTCGATGCCGTTCGTCGCCAGTTCGCGGACGCGGTCCGCGAGGCCGTCCCCGTACGCGACCGGCCGGGCCTTCTTCCCGCGCAGCCAGTCGTGGTTCGCCTCGGAGGCGATCGCGATGACGTCGACGCCCTCGTTGGTGAGCAGCTGCGTGACGAACCCACCGACACCACCGGCGGCACCGGAGACGACGACGGTCTCACCGGCGCGGGGGTCGACGGCGCGGACGGCCGCCGCGGCGGTGGTCGCGATCACGTCGAGGCCGCCGGCGACCTCCCACGGCAGCAGGCGGGGCTTCGGGACGAGCTGTCCGGCGGGGACGGACACGTACTCGGCCTGGCTCGAGCGCTCCCACGACCAGCCGAGGACCTCGTCGCCCTCCTCGAACCCGTCGACGTCGAGGCCGATCGCGGCGACGGTGCCGGCGAGGTCGGTGCCCTGCCCGGACGGCAGACGCTCGGGGTCGTGGTCGTCCACCACGCCCTGGCGGATCGCCGACTCGCCGGGGTTGACTCCGGCGGCGCGGACCTTCACGAGGACGCGGCCGGGAGCGACCTCGGGGACGGGGACCTCGGCCACGTGCAGGACCGAACGGTCGCCCCACTCGTCGAAGCGGACGGCGCGCATGGTGTCAGGGAGAGCAGTCATCCCGCGTCACGGTACGCCAGCGAGCCACCCCTTGCCCGGTACAACCGTAGGTGGACCGCTCCATCGGCGGCTTCATGGGACACTGATGGCATGCCCATCCTCCACAAGGACATGCAGCTGTGCATCTCGCTCGCCGCCCGGCCGAGCAACATCGGCACCCGCTTCCACAACTTCCTCTACGACGAGCTCGGTCTCCCGTTCGTCTACAAGGCGTTCACCACCACCGACCTGCCCGGTGCCGTCGCCGGGATCCGGGCGCTCGGCATCCGCGGCTGCTCGGTGTCGATGCCGTTCAAGGAGGACGTGATCCCGCTCGTCGACGCCCTCGAGGAGTCCGCGCGGGCGATCCGCTCCGTGAACACGATCGTCAACGACGGCGGGGTCCTCACCGCGTCGAACACCG
The DNA here is from genome assembly GCF_003234855.1 of Curtobacterium sp. MCBD17_032. GTDB lineage: Bacteria > Actinomycetota > Actinomycetes > Actinomycetales > Microbacteriaceae > Curtobacterium. The sequence continues at coordinate 445,472 of NZ_QKTO01000001.1, read as the reverse complement.
ACTACGAGGCCGTCGCGTCGTTGCTCGACACGCACGGCGTCGACCGCTCCGCGCGGGTCCTGCTGCGCGGCTCGGGCGGCATGGCCAAGGCCGTCACCGCCGCGTTCCGGGGCGCCGGGTTCGAGCACCTGACCGTCGTCGCCCGCAACGAGGCGACCGGCAGCGCCCTCGCCGACCAGTACGGCTACGTGTGGGTCGCGGACGAGGACGGGGCGGGCGATGCCGACCTGCTCGTCAACGTGACCCCGCTCGGCATGCGTGGCGACGACGAGGCGACGCTGTCGTTCACACCGGACCGCGTCGCGGCGGCGCACACGGTGTTCGACGTCGTCGCGTTCCCCGCCGAGACCCCGCTGGTCCGGGCCGGTCGGGAGGCCGGTGCGCACGTGATCACGGGCGCCGAGGTCATCGCGCTGCAGGCCGCCCGGCAGTTCGAGCGGTACACGGGCGTCGCGCTGACGGCCGACCAGGTCGCCCGGGCGAGCGCGTTCTCGCGCGAGGAGTAGCGGGCGGCGTCGGGGTCTCTCCCGCGAGACGCCCCCGTCTGCCCGGGACGCCGCCACTGCGGCGAGACACCGCCGTCTGCGGCGGCGTCTCGCCGCGCTGCGCGGTGCCGCCCGCAGACGGGGGCGTCTCGCGCAGGCAGCGCGTCGGACCGGAGGCTCGGGGCGGGGCTGCACCGAGCCTCCCGTCCGTGACGTCAGCCGAGGCGCGACGGACGCTGCCGGTCCTGCTGGTCCTGCTGGTCCCCGGCCGAGACGCCCCCGTCAGCGCGAGACACCGCCAGCGCCACGAGACGCCGCCGCACTCCACGGCGTTCCGCGCACCGCGCGGCGCCGTCCGCTGACGGCGGCGTCGCGCCGCCAGACGGCCCCGTCTCGGCGCTCCCGGGTCAGTGGCTGCGCGCGCGCCCCGCGGCGACCCACCCGAGGCGGCGGGCGGTCTCGTGGTTCCGCAGCCAGATGCCCGGCTGCGCGATGAAGCCCGGCACGAGCGAGCCGGGGCCCTTCACCGGGTTCTCGCGGATCGTCACGCGGCTGCCGCGCGGGTGCGGTTCGACGTCGACCTCGACGCGTGCCTCACCGACCGGCCAGCCTCGTGCCTGGATGACCAGCCGTCGCGGCTCGTCGTACTCCAGGACGTGCGTCGTGTCGTTGATGACGAACGGCCAGACGCCGAACGAGTGGTGGATCTTCGTGCCGACCGCGGGCCAGCCCGGGTCCTCGCCGCGCATCCGGGAGGCGCCGACCACCCACGTGGGGTAGAGCCAGCCGTCGCGGAGGACGTCGAACACCTCTTCCGGCGTGCAGTGGATGATGCGGACGTTCTTCGCCATGTCAGCTCCTCGGTGCCAGGTCGACGTCCACCGGCAGCCCGTAGGTGTGCCGGAGGGCGCTCTTCGCCGCGTGCCAGCCTGCCATGCCGTGCACCCCGGGCCCGGGTGCCGCGGACTGCGAGGCCAGGTACATGCCTCCGCCCATCCGCCACGGGTCACTCGAGAGCACGGGACGCTTCACCAGCTGCCAGAAGCTCGCGGCACCGGAGGCGATGTCGCCGCCGGAGTAGTTCGGGTTGTACTGCGCCATGTCGGCCGCGGTCCGGCTGTTCGTCGCGACGATGGTGTCGCGGAAGCCCGGGGCGAACCGCTCGATCTGCCGGATGACGGACTCCTGGTGGTCGACCGTCGACCCCGCGGGGACGTGCGCGTACGCCCAGAAGACGTGTCCGCCCGCGGGGGCCCGGCTCGGGTCGACGACGGTCGGCTCGGAGCCGAGGACGTAGGGGCGGTCGGGGTCCTGACCGCGGGCGACCTGCGCCTCGGCCTCGGCGATCTCGGCGCGGGTGCCGCCGATGTGCACGGTGCCGGCGCGGTGGAGCTCGGGGTTCGTCCACGGCACCGGCTCGGACAGCGCGAAGTCGACCTTGGCCGCCGCGTTGCCGAACCGGAAGTGCCGCAGGGCACCGCGCTTCGGTGCGGGCAGCTGGTCGCCGGCGATCCGGAGCATGGACGGGACGCTCGTGTCGAAGAACACCGCCTTGGCCGGGGTGAGGTCACCGAGGGAGTGGACCTCCCGCCCGGTCTCGATCGTGCCGCCGTGCTCGACGAGGTCCGCGGCGAGGGCGTCGACGATCGCCTGGCTGCCGCCGATCGGCACCGGCCAACCGCGGGCGTGCGCGTACACACCGAGCGACAGCGCTGCGGCAGCGGTGGCGAGCGAGGGCATGTGCTGGATGGAGTGCGCCGCGACACCGCTGATCATGGCCGGGGCGACGTCGTCGCGGAAGCGGGCGTTCCACGCGCGGGAGCCCTGCTCGAGCGCGCGGAGGCCGAACCGGGCGACGGTGACCGGGTGCCGCGGGACGTGCAGCAGGGCGTCCGTGGCGAAGTCGGACACCTGGTCCGCGTTCCGCACGAGCGGGGCCATGAGCTGCCGGTAGGCGCGGCCGTCGATGCCCAGCGCGTCGGCGGTCCGGTCGAGGTCCTGGTACGCGATGCCGGCGCGGCCACCGTCGAGGGGGTGGCCGAACTGCACTTCGGGCAGCCGGAGCTCGATCCGCTGCTCCATGCCGAAGGCCCGGAAGAACTCGGACTGCAGCGCCATCGGGTGCACCGCGGAACAGACGTCGTGCAGGTAGCCCGGGAGCGTCAGCTCCTTCGTCCGGGCACCACCGCCGATAGTGTCGTTCCGTTCCACCACCTCGACGCTGAGCCCCGCCCGGGCGAGGGTCACCGCCGCGGCCAGCCCGTTCGGTCCGGCTCCGACGACCACCGCATCAACCATGCCGGTGAGCCTACGGAGCGACGGCTGGACGCGGTACCGGCACCCGGTCAGCTCGTGGTGGTGTCCGCCTCGGCCGGATCCGTGCCGTCGTCCGACCCGTCGACGTCCGTCGGGTCGTCGTCGCCGACCGCCCGACCGGTGCCCACCGGGTGCTCGGCGACGAGGGCCGCGAAGTCCTCGTCGAGGAGCTGCTGCACACGCTCCTCCCGCCCGACCTCGTAGTCGTCGGCCGGCCGCTGCGCCCATCCGAGCCGTCCGACGACGGTGGTGCCGATGTCGTCCCATGCCCGGGCACGGGCGGCGAGGACGATGCCGTCGACGAAGTACTGGTCGTCCCGGCGGGCGTCGAGCCGCCTCGCGAGTTCCTCGTAGGTCGCCTCACGCGTGCGGAGCTTCAGGTCGTCGCCGCGGCGGTAGTCGTGCTGGTGCTGCGAGCGCCCGCCCTGCTTGCTCGACCGGACCCGGATCGCCCGCATGCGCTCGGCGTCGGCGCGCTGTTCCTCGGCCATCCGGTGCAGCTCCTGACGGGTGGCGTCGGCGATCAGGGCGTGGTCGAAGTACCCCTGGTCGCGGAGGGCGTTCGTGATGATGCGGTTCGCCACGGCCACGGTGACGGCGGCCTTCGCGATGAGGAAGCCCTCGTCCACGGCGCGCTTCAGTTCGACCTCGCTGACGGGTCGGTCGCGCACGTCGGGCTTGCGTCGTCCGAACAGTGCCATGCGACGACGATACCGGCGACGGACGACGGTCCGCCTGGAGTCGGAGACGGATCAGCGTCCGGAGGGACGACTCCGACCCGACCCCGCTCGTAGCGTCGAGCACATGGTCACCACGTACGACTCCCAGCGCACCGGACTCGGCACCGCCAGCCTGGTGCTCGGCATCTGCTCGCTCCTCGCCGGGTGGACGTTCGTCGCCCCCGTGGTCGGGCTCTGCCTCGGCATCGCCTCCCGCGGTCGGGAACCCGCCGCTCGCGGGCGCGCCGGGTGGGGCATCCTGCTCAACCTCGTCGCGCTGGCCTTCTGGATCCTGCTGGTCGTCTTCGGGCTCGCGATGGGTGTGCTCGCGACCTGGCAGTCGGTGCTGCAGGGGTCCTGACCGGCGCGACGACGGACGGGAGGCCCGTGGCGACACCGCCACGGGCCTCCCGTCCGTCGTCTGCCGCACAGCGACCTACGGCTTCGTGATGAAGCCCTCCTGCACCATCCACTCGAAGGCGACGTCGGCAGGCTCGCGCCCCTCGACGTCCACCTGGCGGTTGAGTTCCTGCAGCACCGCGTCGGTGAGCTCCGGTGAGATCTGGTCGAACACGCCCTTCAACTGCGGGTACTCCTCGAGCGCCGAGGACGACAGGACGGGGGCGACGTTGTACGCCGGGAAGAACCCGCGATCGTCCTCGAGCACGCTCAGCCCGAGGGACTTGATGCGGCCGTCGGTCGTGAAGACCTCGCCGAAGTTGCACGTGCCGCGGTCGGTCGCCGTGTAGACGGTCCCGGTGTCGAGGATGTCGACCGCGTCCTTCGCCACCGCGCTGTCGCCGGAGCCACCGAGGTCGAGTCCGTACTTCTCGAGCATCGGCTTGAAGCCGTCCGCGCGGGAGTTGAACTCCGACTCGACGCAGAACGTGCGCTGGTCGGCGGGCAGCTCGGCGATCTGCGACAGCTTCGTGATGCCGCCGAGGTCCTCGACCGCCTCCTCGCGCACCGCGAACGCGTACGTGTTGTTCATCGGCGCCGGGGCGAGCCAGGTGAGTCCGTTGCCGGCGTCCTCGTCCTTGACCGCCTGCCACTGCTCGGTCTTGTCCGGGATGCCCTCCTTGTGGCCCATGAAGGTCAGCCAGGCGGTGCCGGTGTACTCGTACGTCATGTCCGCGTCGTGCGAGGTCATGAGCTGCCGGACGGCGACCGACCCGGGCACGTTCGTCTCGTCGGTGACGTCGAAGCCCGCTGCCGAGGCGGCGAGCACGGCGATCTTGCCGAGGACGAGCTGCTCGGTGAAGTTCTTCGACGTGACGGTGATCCCGGCGTCCTCGGGCAGACCGTCGATCTGCTCGATCGTGCCCGGCGCGGCGGCCGGAACGAAGGACGCGGCGGGCTGCAGACCACACCCGGCCAGGAGGCCCGTGGTGACGCCCGCCAGGGCGACGGCGGTCAGCAGGCGGCGGGGTCGCGGGCTGTGGGTGCGTGCCGTGCGGGTCATCGGAGTCCCTTCGGTCGGGCGAACGTCTCGACGATGCGGCCGAGCCAGTCGATGGACAGGGCGAGCAGGGCGATGAGGAGCGCGCCGGAGACGAGCACCTTCGGGAGGAACAGGTTCACGCCCGTGGTGATGAGCAGCCCGAGGCCGCCGGCACCGATGAACGTCGCCAGGGCGGCCGAGCCGACCAGGAGCACGAGTGCGGTGCGGATGCCGGCGAGCATGACGGGCACGGCGAGCGGCAGTTCGACCTTGAGCAGGACGGCAGCGGCGCTCATGCCCATGCCCCGGCCGGCCTCGACGAGTCGGGCGTCGACGCTCTCGATGCCGATGATCGTGTTCCGCAGCACGGGCAGGATCGCGTAGAGCACGAGGGCGACGACGGCGGCCCAGAACGTGAACCCGAGCCAGAACGCCAGGAGCACGACGAGGCCGACCGCGGGGGCGGCCTGGCCGAAGTTCGCGACCGCCAGGATCGCGCCGCTCGCCTTCCGCAACGGTCCGCGGGTGAGCGCGACGCCGAGCGGGATGGCGACGACGAGCACGATGACCGTCGAGACGACCGTGAGCAGGACGTGCTGCCACGCGAGGTCGAGCAGCCCGGACGGGTTCAGCGTGCTGCGCTCGGTCGCCGTCAGGTCCGCGGTCGCGAGCCAGACCGCGAACGCCCCGAGGACGGCGAGGATCACGACCGGCTGGATGACCAGCCCGCGCCAGCTCGTCCGCTGCCCGGTCGCCGGGGACGCGGTGACGACGTCGCTCACCGGTCGTCCCGGCCGTCGGACGGCACGGCGTCCGTGTCGAGCGAGTCGTCGGCGGACCCGGCGGGCTCGTCTCCGAGGGCGACGGCCGGGCTGCTCGGCATCGTCTGCAGGGGGTTCGTGTTCGTCCCGACCGGTGTGTACGCCTGGTCCTCGGCGGCCGCGGCGCGCGTGCGGGTGATGGCGTCCATGACCGTCTCGACCGTGATGACGCCCTGGAAGGCGTCCCGACGACCGGTCACGAGCGCGGCACCGGCACTCGAGACGAGCATGGTGTCGAGCGCGTCGTTCAGGGTGGACGCCTCGGACACGACGGGCAGGTCCGCCTCGATGCCCTCCGGGATCCGGTCGAGGCGCTCGAGTTGGCGACGTGACGGCCACCCGATCGGCCGCTGCCGCCGGTCGACGACGACCGCGTGCCCGTGGCCACCGGCTTCGCGCATGCGCTGCAGGACGGCTTCGGCCTGCTCGCCCGGCGAGCACGTCACGGCGTCGGCGAGCCCGACCTCGCGGACGCGGGTGAGCGTGAGCTGCTTCAGCCCGGCGCCGGAACCGATGAAGTTCTCCACGAACTCGTTCGCGGGCTCGGCGAGGATCCGCTCCGGGGAGTCGTACTGCACGATGTGCGCACCCTCGGAGAACACGACGATCCAGTCGCCGAGCTTCACGGCCTCGTCGAAGTCGTGCGTGACGATGACGATCGTCTTGTGCAGTTCGGCCTGGATCCGGATGAGCTCGTCCTGCAGGCGCTGGCGGGTGATCGGGTCGACGGCGCCGAAGGGCTCGTCCATGAGCAGGACGGGCGGGTCCGCGGCGAGCGCACGGGCGACGCCGACGCGCTGCTGCTGACCGCCGGAGAGTTCCCGGGGGTAACGGTCCCGGTAGGTGTCGGGGTCGAGCGACACGAGGTCGAGGAGCTCGTCGACGCGGGCGGCGATCTTCTCCTTCGACCAGCCGAGCATCTTCGGCACGACCGCGATGTTCGCCGCGACGGTCATGTGCGGGAACAGCCCGCCGGCCTGGATGACGTAACCCATCCGTCGGCGCAGCTCGTCGCCGTCGATCTTCGTCACGTCGTCGTCGCCGACGACGATGCGACCCTCCGTCGGCTCGATGAGGCGGTTGATCATCTTCAGCGTGGTCGTCTTGCCGCAGCCGGAGGGGCCGACGAGCATGACGATCTTGCCGGCCGGGATCTCGAGCGTGATGCCGTCGACCGCGGGCTTCGCCTGGCCCGGGTACCGCTTCGTGACCTGGTCGAGCAGGATGCTCCGGCCGGTGACGTCGGTGTCGGGCGCGGTGGTCGGGGAGTCAGTGCTGGACACGGATACCTCTCGAGGTGGTCAGGCGGCCGAGGCCGAGGAGCAGGAGGTCGAGGACCAGGGCGAGCAGCACGACGCCCACGGTGCCGACGATCACGGAGTTGAGGGAATTCGCGCCGCCGAGGCGGGAGAGCCCGGAGAAGATGAAGCTGCCGAGCCCAGGGCCGAGCGCGTACGCGGCCACGGCGGCGACGCCCATCACCATCTGCGCCGAGACCCGCACGCCGGTGAGGATGATCGGCCACGCCATCGGCAGTTCGACCTGCACGAGGGTGCGGAACCGGCTCATCCCGATGCCACGAGCCGACTCGACGACCGCGGGCGGGATCTCGTTGAGCCCGACGACCGCGTTCCGGAGGATGGGCAGCGCGGCGAAGAACGTCACGGTGACGACGGACGGCACGACCCCGAACCCGAGCGGCACGAGCAGCAGACCGATCACGGCGAACGAGGGCAGCGTCAACCCGATCGTGGACACCTCGTTCGCGGCGGACCGCAGACCGGGGATCCGGTAGACGAGCGCCGCGAGGACCACGGCGATGACGGTCGCGAGCACGACGCACTGGACCACCAGCGAGAAGTGCTGCCAGGACGAGAACCAGATCTGGTCCCATCGCTCGGCGATGTACTGGAACACCGGTTCTCCGCTCCCTCCGGTCGGCTGTCCGCCCCACGGAACGGGGTACGGACTGCCCCAAGCTACGCAGGTCGCCAGCCTCGGGCCGGCGGCGCGGCGGCCGTTCCTGCGTGGACACCCATGGATCGCGCGAGGAGAACCCCTGATGAGGGCACAGCTGTACCGGGGACCCTGGGAGAACGGTAACGATCGGGCGGGACGGTCGGCTACAGGCCGGATCCGCGCCTGCTGGCCTCTGCCAGGAGCGCGACCGACCGCAGGGCCACCCGTGCCTGCTCGTGCACTGCCACACGCTCGGCCGTGAGGAGCAGCCCGGCGACCTGTTCGGCGGTGCGGTCGCCACAGTCGTTCCACCGGGTGAGGTCCCGGACGCGGGCCATCCGGACGTCCGGTGCGGGACACCACGCCACCGGGGACCCCTCGGGCACGGCGAGCGCGTGCCACACCAGGTCGAGCGAACGCTGCACCGACTGGGCGTGCACGGCGTGCGGGCCGCCGGCCGCGTCGACGACGGCACCGACCAGGCATGCCCCGACGAGCGGTCGGCCGACGACCTCGGTGGCGGCGGCGCTCGACGCGGTGCGGGTCCGTCCACGGTCGTCCAGGTAGGCGAACCAGGCGTGCTGGATCCACCCGCGCTCCACGACGGCCCGCGCGTCCGAGAGCAGGCGCTGCAGGTCGACGAGTTCCGCCCGCGCTGCCTCGAGGCGTCGCAGTCGGGCGGCGGTCCGTCGGGCGGCGAGGGAGTCGAGGACCCGCCGCACCCGGCCACGCCGGTCGGGGACGGGCCGGGGGGAGGGAGCGGCGTCGGTGGCGACGTCGTGCTGGACGCGGAACTCGAGGGTCATGAGGCCCCTCCCGATCTTCACGTGCACGGATGGTGTGGGGAGACGGTAACCCCGCGCCCGCGGCGGCGGTAGCCCCCGCCGGACGGTCCTGCGTGAAGCGGAGGGCCGACTGGTCGGTCAGTCGTCGAGCACCGCGTCGATCGCCCGCCGCGCGACCGCGTGGAACGACGCCTCGTCGCTCACGGCGAGCGCCGAGGCGATCGAGACGGCCCACCCACGCGCGCGACCCCAGGTGTGCGGGTCGAGGCTGGCGTCCCGCGCGGTGACCCGACGTCGGAAATCGGCCCGGGCCTCCCGGCCGAAGGTGAGCCAGGCGGTGGCGAGGTCGACCGCCGGGTCCCCCGCGGTCACGTCGCCGAAGTCGACGACGGCGGTCAGGCGGTCGTCGGCCGGGGCGGGCCCGACGAGCAGGTTGAACGGGTGCAGGTCCCCGTGCACCCAGACGGGAGGCCCGACGTGTGCGGGCAGGTCAGCCGCCGCCCGCCAGACGGCTGCGAGTTCGACCGCGCGGGGGACGGGGTGCGACGCGAGCCGTTCGGTGACCGCCTCGGTCCTGGTGTGCAGCGGGACGGCGCGCACCGGGTTGACCGGTGCGTCCGCCGGCGCCGGGACGTGCAACGCGGCCACGAAGGCGGCGAGCGTCCCTGCGACGTGCGGGCTGCCGGTCCGGGCACCGACGGGGACGCCGGAGAACCACGGCACGACGCTCCACGACCACGGGAAGCCGGAGCCGGGTCGACCGGTGCGGACGGGGACCGGCACGGGGACGACGTCGCCGACGAGACGGGCGAGCGCGGGGAGCCACCGCTGCTCGTGCTCGACCAGCGTGGCCGCGGCCGCCCGCCGGGGCAGCCGGACGGCGAGGTCGGGGCCGAGCCGGACGATGACGTTGTCCCAGCCGTTCGCGACCACGGTGAGCGGGCGGTCGGCGAGGTCGGGGTGCTGGTCGGCCAGCAGTGCGCGGACGAGCACGACGTCGACGTCGACCTCGGCTCCGGGCGTGGGCATGACGGCGATGCTAGCCCGGCGGTCGTCCGGGTTCGTGTCGTACCGTGCCGCCATGCATGCTTGGCGGGAGCCCGCGCGGTGGGCGAGGACCGGACGGTGGCTGCTGGTGCCGATCGCCGTGCTCGACTGGTTCACACTCGTCCCGCAGCCGGTGTTCGTGGTGGCCTTCGTGATCGCCGTCGTGGGCTTGGTCGGCATGGGTGCGGCGCTCGTCGTCCGCGCGCTCCGACGGCGGCGCGGCACCATGGCGGGACTCGGAGTCCTCATGCTCCTGGGCGGTCTCGCGATGTTCGGGCTCGACCCGTTCCCCGGGTCGGTGCCGTTCCTCGACCCGTGGTGGCCGGAGGTCCTGACGCAGCCGCAACACGTCGGCAGCGCGTACTGGCAGCTCAGCGCCCTCGGCGTGGTCCTCGCCGGTTTCGGGCTGCTCGCGACCCTGCTCGTGGCCGCGTTCACCGACGGGCCGCGCCGCACCGTGCGCTGACGCGACGGATGCGCGGCCGCTGTGCCGTGCCGATCCGTGCGGACGCCCCGCGTGGAGGCCCGGTGCGGTCAGGGCCCGATGCGGTCAGGGCCCGATGCGGTCAACGCCCGGTGCGCTCGGGCGCCGCTCGGCGGGTGACGACGACGAGCGTCACGTCCGTCGCCGGGTCCTCGTGTCCGAGCAGTTCGGAGACGCCGTCGACCAGGGCCGCCGCATCGGGCGCTCCGGCGAGCGCAGCCGCGAGGGCGTCGAGGTCGGCGAGCCCGGGCACCGTCGTCAGGCCGTCCGAGGACACGACGAGCCGGTCGCCGACGGCCAGCTCCAGCGTCACCACGGGTCGTTCCTCCGCCGCATGGCCGACCCCGATCGGCAGCGCGGACGGGAGCTGTCGGGAGGTGCCGTCCGACCGGACGAGCAGTGCGGTCCCGAGCCCGGCGTCCACCAGGTCGACGTGGCCCGACGTCGGGTCGAGCCGGGCGTGCACGAGCCGGGCGACCGCGTCCGCGACCCGCAGGTCGGGGGCGACCTGGGCCTCCAGGCCGGGCAATGCGGACGCGAGCGGTTCGCCCACCCGCGCGACGAGCGCACCGCGCACGGTCGCCGCCAGCAGTGCCGAGGCGCCGCCGCCCGCCGCGACCGTCCCGACGGTCACCGCGAGGGTCCCGTCCGCCGCGACCCGCCAGTCGGCGACGTCACCGCCGCCGTCCGGACGTCGTGCCGTCATGGTCGCGAGCTCGAGTCCGGGGACCGTGACGGGATCGGGGACCAGACCGGCACGGACCCGTCCGAGTCGGTCGCGCTCGAGCGCGTGGCCGAGCTCGCGCTCCGCCCAGTGCGCCAGGTCCCGCAGCAGCGCGAGGTCCTCGTCGGAGAACTCGCGTGGCTGCGCGTCCATGATGCACAGCGTGCCGACGCGGGTGCCGTCGTCCGTCGACAGCGGCGCGCCCGCGTAGAAGCGGATGCCGTGCTCGGCCACGGCGGCCGTGTGGGCGAACCGCTCGTCGAGGGTCGTGTCCGGGATCACCATCGGCGCCGGGGTGAGCACGGTCGTGGCGCAGAACTGCTCGCTCGCCGGGACGCTCGAGCCCTGGTTCCATCCGAAGGTCGACTGCGTCGTGACGAGGTCGTGGTGGACCAGGTTGAGGAACGTCAGCGGCACGCCGAACGCCTCGTGGGTCATCCGGGTGATGCGGTCGAAGCGTTCCTCGGGCCCGGCACCGAGGACGCCGAGCGCCTCGACCAGTGCCGTGCGGTGCTCGGCGTCCTGCGGTGTGCTCACACGCCCTGTCTACGCGCTCCCTCGTCCGTGAACCAGTCCCTCGGGTGGGGGTCGGCCGTGAGCTGTCGTCGGGGGCCGGTCGGAGCGGCCCACTGCGCGGCGTTCGCCAGCACCCGCTGGATGTCCGGGTGGTGGTACACCGGGTACTCCTGGTCGCCGGGCGAGAAGTAGAACACCTTCCCGAGACCGCGACGGTAGGCGACGCCGGAGCGGAAGACCTCGCCGCCGGCGAACGTCGACAGGAAGACCTCTTCGTCCGGGCGCGGGATGTCGAAGTACTCGCCGTACATCTCCTGGCGGTCGATGACGATCGGGTGCGGGACCCCGGCGGCGATCGGGTGCTCGGGCGCGATCGTCCAGACGAGTTCCCGCTCCCCGTCGTTCCGCCACTTCAGCGAGCACGTCGTGCCCATCAGCCGGGTGAACGGCTTCGAGTAGTGGCCGGAGTGCAGCACCACGAGGCCCATGCCGGCGTGCACGTGCCGGACGACTCGCTCGACGACCTCGTCCGCGACCTGGTCGTGGGCGATGTGCCCCCACCAGAACAGGACGTCCGTGTCGGCGAGCCGCTCCTCGGTCAGGCCGTGCTCCGGCTCCTGCAGCGTGGCGGTCGTGACGGTGTGCGTCGACGCGTGCTGGCCGTGGGCCGGGTGCGAGCCGTCGGCGCCGTCCGCACCGGGGGCGAGTCGGGCCTCCAGGCCGGCGGCGACGACCGCGTGGATGCCGTCCGGGTAGTGCTCGCGGACGGTCTCGTCGCCGCGGGTCTCGTGGACGTTCTCGTTCCAGACGACGATGTTCACCGGACGACCTCCACTTCGTGCCCGGCCTGCGCCGATGCGTAGATCGCGTCCACCACGCGGCTGCGGTGCAGGGCGAACTCGCCGTGGTGCCCGTCGTGCAGACCGGAGCGGATGGTGGCGAGGAACTCCTCGATGACGCGCTGGTGGTGACCGGCGGGGACCTGCACGCCCGGGCGGGTGACCGTCGGGACGCCCTGCTCGTCGGAGTACAGGGTCACGGTGCCCTCGGTGGCGTAGTCGCGGACGAACAACCGCGCGCCGCCGGTCGAGCCGAGCAGCTCGACCTCGATGTCCTCGACGTCCTTCGAGTAGCTCGCCCACGACGCCTGCAGGAGCAGGCTCGCGCCGTTCTCGAACCGGAGCAGTGCGCTCGCGAAGTCCTCGACGTCGAACGGACGGCCGGTCGCGGCCGACACCGGGTCGCGGTCACTGCCGCCCCGGCCGGCGCGGCCGAGCTCGTTGTACGTCACGGCGCTGGCGGTCACGACGCGGGGCTCGCCCATCAGGTGCAGGGCGATGTCGAGCACGTGCGAGCCGAGGTCGATGAGCGGTCCGCCGCCCGCGGTCTCCTTGTTGACGAACCAGCTGCGGATGCCCGGGATGCCGGCACGCCGCATCCAGCTCGCACGGGCGTGGTAGACGTCCCCGATCGGTCCGGTGCCCGGCTCGGCGAGGGCGCCGTCGTCGGTGGCGTCGACGGCGGTCCCGGCGGTCTGCCCGCCACGCAGGTGCGTCGCGAGGAACTGGACGTCGGCACGGCGGCGGTGGTTGTAGGCGACCTCGAGGACGCGGTCGTTGCGGACGGCCGCGTCGACCATCTCCTGCGCCTGCTGGCCGGTCGTGGCGAGGGGCTTCTCGCAGAACACGTGCTTGCCGGACTCGAGCGCGGCGATCGCGATCGGGTGGTGCAGGCTGTTCGGCACGCCGATCGAGACGATGTCCAGGTCGTCCCGGGCCACGAGGTCCTGCCAGTCGGCGACCGCGTTCGGGACGCCCCGGCTGGTGGCGAGTTCGCGGAGCCGTTCGGGTTCCTGTCCGGCGAGGGCGACCACCTCCACGCCGGGGAGTGCGGTGAAGGCGTCGAGGTGCGTGGTCCCGGCGAAACCGAGCCCGACCACCCCGACGCGCAGCGTCTTCGATGCATCAGTCGTCTGCGACATGCGTCCACGCTACCGAGATCCGGCTCGAATCGATACGACGGGAAAAACCTGGTGTTCTTTGATCGATTCACCTACTTTCAGATCACATCCGCGCAGAGACGGCGGCACCAGGGGGTGCCGGCCAGCGTCCGCGCCGAGGACAGGGGCTCGTCCGATGCAGCACCGCACCATCACCACCGCCGCGCTCGCGGCCGTGATCGCACTCGCCGTGCCGACCAACGCGTGGGCGTCGCCCGGCGGGCACCACGCGACGCCGACCAGCAGGACGGTGTCGTACACCGCGAGCGACGCGGTCATCCCGAACCCGTCCCGTGGGTTCGACCACACCACCGAGACGCACTTCCGCGCCGACGGTACCGGGTACACCCCGCTCGACGCCGCGACCCTCCGGGGCTACCGCAGCGAGGGCGTCACCCAGATCGTCCGGGTGTTCTACATGGAGGCGTTCGTCGACCAACGGCGCCTCAGCCCGGCCTGGCTCCGGCTCGTGCAGCACGACTACGACACCGCGCGCGCGGCCGGGGTCGGCGTGATCACCCGGTTCGCCTACGTGCAGGGCGGCGCCTGGCCCTACACGGCGCCGTACGGGGACGCCGACCTGCCGACGGTGCTCGCGCACATCGAGCAGCTCACGCCCACCCTCCGCCGGAACGCGGACGTCATCCCCACCCTGCAGGAGGGCTTCATCGGCCTCTGGGGCGAGGGGTACTACACGGACCACTTCGCGAGCGACCCGGCGAACCCCGGCGTCCTGACCGAGGCCGACAAGGACGCCCGACGACAGGTGGTCGAGGCCGAACTCGCCGCCCTGCCGTCCAGCCGCTCGATCCAGGTGCGCACCATGCAGATGAAGCAGGACGCCCTGCGCACGCCGTCCGGGACCGCCGGGGCCCTCACACCCGCGCAGGCGCACGACGGCTCGGCAGCGTCGCGCATCGGCCACCACAACGACTGCTTCCTCGCCTCGCCCGACGACTTCGGCACCTTCCTGAGCTCCCCGCTGTCGCTCGACCAGGACTACCTCGGGGCCGAATCGCGGTACGTCCCGGTCGGTGGTGAGACCTGCGCGGTGAACGCGCCGCGGTCGGAGTACCCGTCGGCCTCGGCGGAGATGGCGAAGTACCACTTCAGCTACCTGAACCTCGACTACAACAAGGACGTCCTGGCGTCGTGGGGCGGAGCGGGGATGACGGACGCGGCCAAGAAGCTCGGCTACCGGTTCACGATGACGTCGAGCACCGTGACGTCCGGCAAGCACGCGTCGGTGTCGGTGTCGGTCCGGAACGACGGCTGGGCCGCGCCCTACAACCCGCGCCCGGTGCAGCTCGTCCTGACCGACGGCCGCCGCCGCGTGACCGTCCCCGTCCGGGCGGACGCATCGTCCTGGCAGCCCGGGACGACCGCGACCGTCACCGCCTCGCTCGCCCGGGTGCCGTCCGGGAAGTGGCGCGTGGCGCTCGCGCTGCCCGCACCGGAACGGTCGATCGCAGCCGATCCGGACTTCGCGATCCAGACCGCGAACGTCGGCACGTGGAACGCCCGCACGGGCGTGAACGACCTCGGCCAGGTCGTGTCCGTCCGGCGCTGACCGCAGCCCCTGCGACGCCCCGGACCGGTCGGTCCGGGGCGTCGTGCTGTCCCCCAGCGCGATCCGCCACGATGGACGACATGACGCCTCGATCCCTGTTCCGCGGCCTCGCGATCGCCGAACTCGTGACCTGGACGATGCTCCTGGTGGGCATGCTGCTGAAGTACGGCCTCGGTGCCGGGGACTGGCCCGTCCGGGTCGGCGGCGGCGTGCACGGCTTCGTGTTCCTCGCCTACCTCGTCGCCACGACCGTCGTCGCGGTGAACCAGCGCTGGTCGTTCGGCGTCACGGCCCTCGGTTGGCTCAGCTCGATCGTGCCGTACACGACGCTGCCGTTCGAGGTCGCGGTCGCCCGGCGTGGCATGCTCGACGGCCCGTGGCGTCGGGAGCCGGCAGCCGGGGAACGTCCTGGTCCGCTCGACCGGTTGCTGTTCGTCGTGGTGCGGCACCCCGTGCTCGCGGCCGTGGTCGGCGTCGTGCTCGTCGCGGCCGTGTTCGGCGTGCTGCTCGTGCTCGGGCCACCGGTGCCGTCCCGCTGACGACGGGCCGCCGGCCGGGCTCGCGCGCGGGAACGGGTCGCGAAAGCGACAGGTGTGCGCGGAAGGATCCCCGCGGATTGTCGCTTTCGCGCCGGGGTCAGCGTCGGGCCGCAGCGGGTCCGCGGGCCCGCCGAGCGCGAACGGACGGGAGGCCCGGTGCCAGCCGGCACCGGGCCTCCCGTCCGCGTGGAGCCGCGCCTACAGGCTCGCGAGCGCCGCGTTCAGCGTCGCCGACGGGCGCATGACCGCGCTCGTCTTGGCGTCGTCCGGCCGGTAGTACCCGCCGATGTCCGCCGGGTGGCCCTGCACCGCGACGAGCTCGTGGACGATCGTGTCCTCCTGCTCGGCGAGGGTCGTCGCGAGACCCTGGAACGCCGCGGCCAACTCGGTGTCCTCGGTCTGCGCGGCGAGCTCTTCCGCCCAGTACTTCGCCAGGTAGAAGTGGCTCCCGCGGTTGTCGATGGAGCCGAGCTTGCGGCCGGGCGACTTGTCCTCGTCGAGGAACGTCCCGGTGGCGCGGTCGAGCGTGTCCGCAAGGACCTTCGCCCGGGCATTGCCGGTCACCCCGGCCAGGTGCTCGAGGCTGACGGCGAGCGCCAGGAACTCCCCGAGGCTGTCCCAGCGCAGGTAGTTCTGCTGGACGAGCTGCTGCACGTGCTTCGGCGCGGACCCACCGGCACCGGTCTCGAACAGTCCGCCGCCGCCGAGCAGCGGGACGACCGAGAGCATCTTGGCCGACGTGCCGAGCTCCATGATGGGGAACAGGTCGGTCAGGTAGTCGCGGAGCACGTTGCCCGTGACGGAGATGGTGTCCTCGCCGCGGCGGATGCGCTCGAGCGAGAACCGCATGGCGTCCTCGGGCGACAGGACCTCGATCTGCAGGCCGTCGGTGTCGTGCTCCTGCAGGTACGTCCGGACGAGGCCGATCAGCGCGGCGTCGTGCGCGCGGGTCTCGTCGAGCCAGAACACCGCGGGCGAGCCGGTGGCGCGGGCACGGGTGACCGCGAGCTTGACCCAGTCCCGCACGGCGACGTCCTTGGTCTGGCAGGCACGCCAGATGTCGCCCTGCTCGACGTCGTGCTCGAGGACGGTCTCACCGGCTGTGTTCGTGACGCGGACCACACCGGCACCGGCGAGCTCGAAGGTCTTGTCGTGCGAGCCGTACTCCTCCGCCTTGAGCGCCATGAGGCCGACGTTCGGCACCGAGCCCATGGTCGCGGGGTCGAACGCGCCGTTCGCACGGCAGTCCTCGATCACGGCCTGGTAGATCCCGGCGTAGCTCGAGTCCGGGATGACGGCGACCGTGTCGTGCTCCTCGCCGTCCGGACCCCACATGTGCCCGGAGGTGCGGATCATCGCCGGCATGGAGGCGTCGACGATGACGTCGCTCGGGACGTGCAGGTTCGTGATGCCCTTGTCCGAGTCGACCATGGCGAGGTCGGGGCCGGCGTCGATGCCGTCCTGGAACGCCTGCTTGATCTCGGCACCGTTCGGCAGCGCGTCGAGCCCGGCGAGGATCGAGCCGAGGCCGTCGTTCGGCGTGAGCCCGGCCGCGGCGAGGTCGGCGCCGTAGCGGGCGAAGACGTCGGGGAAGAACGCGCGGATGACGTGCCCGAAGATGATCGGGTCGGAGACCTTCATCATCGTCGCCTTGAGGTGGACCGAGAACAGGAGGTCCTCGTCCGCGGCGCGCTGGATCTGCTCGCGTAGGAACGTCTCGAGCGCGGCCACGTGCAGCACCGTGCCGTCGACGACCTCGCCGGAGCGCACCGGGATCGGCTGACCGAGCGTCTGCTCGGTGCCGTCCTGCGCGACGAACGTGATCGTCAGGGTGTCCTCGGACGGGGCGATCCACGTCTGCTCGTTCGACCGGAAGTCGTCGACGCCCATCGTGACGACGTTCGTCTTCGAGTCGGCGCTCCACGCACCCATGCGGTGCGGGTGCTTGCGGGCGTAGTTCTTGACCGACAGCGGGGCCCGACGGTCCGAGTTGCCCTCGCGCAGGACCGGGTTCACGGCGCTGCCCTTGACGCGGTCGTAGCGGGCGCGGGCATCGCGCTCGTCCTCCGTGGTCGGCTCGTCCGGGTAGTCCGGCAGGTCGTAGCCCTGCGCCTGGAGCTCCGCGATCGCGACCTTGAGCTGCGGGATCGACGCCGAGATGTTCGGCAGCTTGATGATGTTGGCCTCGGGCGTCCCGGCCAGTTCCCCGAGCTCGGCCAGCGCGTCGTCCAGGCGCTGCTCGTCGGTGAGCCGCTCCGGGAACTGGGCGATGATCCGTCCCGAGAGCGAGATGTCGCGGGTCTCGACCTCGACCCCCGCGGTCTTCGCGAAGGACGCGATGACGGGCAGGAAGGAGTGGGTCGCGAGGAACGGGGCCTCGTCGGTGAGCGTGTAGATGATCTTGGCCATGCTGGCGGGTACTCCCTTGTTCGCGCGGTCCGTGCCCCCCACGCTACTCGCGGCGCGAGATGTCTCGACGTCGAGACACCGACGCTGGGGAAACTGTCGGCCAAGCTCGCGCCTGTGGACGCCGGCGCACTGCCGGACGTACGGCGGACCTCCCGGCCGTCAGACCGTCAGACGGAACACCCGCAGGCCGGCGGTGCGCAGCCCGGCGGTCCCGAGCCGGGTCCGCAGGTTGCGGAACGGCCGACGGAAGCCGGACACCGCCGTGGCCGCTCCGAGCTGGTGCAGGACCTCCGCCGTGAGGGCGCGCTCGAGCTTCGGCACGAGCCGGGTGCGGCCCGACACGGTGATGACGATGCGCACGGCACCTGGTCGGAGCATCGGCGCGATGAGCTCCGCCGTCTCCTGCGCACGGTGGAACGCCGGGTCGTCCCCGGAGCGGCGGATCGCGATGACCGCGAGTTCGGCGTCCGCCCGGCCGTCCGGGTCCGGGACGTCCTCGACGCCGACCACCCGCATGCGCGCTGCGTCGACCCCGGCACGCACGGCCGCCGACCGGAGGACGGGGAGCAGGTCATGGGTGCCGGCGAGCACGACCTCCGCCGACCGCAGGTCGATGGGTTCGTGCCGCTCCCGCGGCGATCGGGCCATGAGGGGTCCTCTCCGTCGCTTCCCCCGACCCTACCGACCGGCCGGCCGGGAGGCCCGGATCGCCCGTGACCGCCGGGTCGACTCCCAGCGGGGCCGCCGCCCACCCGCCGTGACGGCGACCACCGGCGACGCCGCGTGCTCGACGGAAGAGGGGCTGTACAAGCGGACAGCTTCGTGCAGAATGGGCTGCGGCCATGACTCCCCCCGACGCAGACCACCCCAGCAGCACGCCCGTCGTGCACCTGACCCGTCGCGCTGCCCTCGCCGCCGAACGGGCCGCGCGGGCGGAGCACACCGGGCGGACCCAGCCAGCCGCGGGCACCGGTCGGAGCGAGCAGACCGTGCCGGCTCCGTCCGCCGAGCAGGCCGTGCCCGCTGGGCAGCCCGCCCCGGCCGAGCCGCCCCGCGTCGCCGCCCCCGCGCCGCGCGCCCATGTCGACACCCGCATCCGCCGCGTGCCACGCCGCCGGGTCACCCTCGCGCCGCACCACCGGACGCCGGCCGTCGGCACCACGACACCGGCCCCGCCGAGCCCCCGTCGCGCCGCCCGCGCCAGCCGCCTCACGGTGACGAGCGCCGTCGCCGCCCTCGTCATGTTCGGCGCCTCCGCCATGCCCGCGCATGCCGGCACCGGCACCTCGGCCGCCACCTCGACGCTCGCACCGGCGGTCACCACCCAGGACTTCGCCGTCACCCAGGTCGCCCTCGCGAGCACGAGCCGCGACGGCTTCACGGTCGGCGGTGGCCTCGCGGCAGCCGACGCCACGGCCGGCGACACGGTGACCTACGGCGGCGCGGTCCGCTCGCCGTTCCCCGGGCCGGTGCGGATGAGCTCCGGGTTCGGGTACCGCACGGCACCCTGCGGCGCGTGCTCGTCCCTGCACCAGGGCCTCGACTTCAACCCGGGCATGGGAGCGCCGATCGGGGCCGTGGCCGCGGGGACGGTGCGGGTCTCGGGCGTGTACTTCTCGTACGGCGAGACCGTCATCATCGACCACGTCGTGGACGGCCGGAAGGTCTCGACCCTGTACGGCCACATGATCCCCGGCTCCTCACCACTGCGGGTCGGTGACCGTGTCGAGCCCGGCCAGTTCGTCGGCAGCGTCGGGTCGTCCGGGGTCTCGACCGGAGCGCACCTGCACCTCGAGGTGCTCATGGACGGCACGCTCCCGATCGACCCGGCCGCGTGGATCGCCGCGCACACCGGGCAGGCGCTCTAGGCCGGTCCGGGTCCCGCCGCGGCGGCGCCGCCGAGGGCGGAGCCGCCGAGTGGACAGCTGCGGCACAGCAGTCCTGCGGTGTCTCCCCAGTCATCCTGTGCAGGATCACAGGATGGACGATCACCACAGACCGCCCGCCCACCTGACGACCCCGCAGGCGTCCCGCTCCGAGCAGCCCCGCTGATGGGCGCCGACACCTGGATCGCCTTCGGACTCGTCGTCCTCTTCGTGCTCGTCGGCGGGGTGTTCGCCGCCGCCGAGATCGCACTCGTCTCCCTCCGGGAGTCCCAGCTGCAGCAGCTCGAGCGCCGCGGCTCCCGCGGGGCACGGGTCGCCGCACTCGGACGCGACCCCAACCGCTTCCTCTCCGCCGTGCAGATCGGCGTCACCGTCGCCGGGTTCTTCTCGGCCGCGTACGGTGCCGCGTCGATCGCGCCGGACGTCGCCCCGCTGTTCACCGCGCTCGGACTCGAGCAGGGCGCTGCCGAGGCGGTCGCCCTCGTGGGGATGACCCTCGTCATCGCCTACCTCTCGCTCGTGTTCGGGGAACTCGTCCCGAAGCGCCTGGCCCTCCAGCGCGCCGAGGGGTTCTCGATGCTCGTCGCACCGACGCTCGACCGCTTCGCCGTCCTCATGCGTCCGGTGATCTGGGTGCTCTCGACGTCCACGAACGCCGTGGTCCGGCTCCTCGGCGGGGACCCCGACGCCCGCAGCGCGTCGATGAGCACCGAGGAGCTCCGCGGCCTCGTGACCGACCACGACGCGATCGACGCGCAGGGCCGCCGGATCGCGCGCAGCGCCCTCGACGCCGGGGACCGCATCCTCCGGGAGTCCATGCGCCCGTGGTTCGACGTCGACGTCCTCGACGCCGATCTGCCCCTCGCCCGGGCGGCAGACCAGGCGATCGACCGCGGGCACACGCGGTACCTCGTCACGGCCGGATCCCGGGACGACGTCGTCGGCTTCGTGCACCTCCGCGACCTCCTGCGACCGGCCGACCCGAGCGCGGCCGTCGCGACCGTGGTGCGGCCCGTGCTCGCGATGCCCGAGACGAAGTCCCTGACCGGGGCGATCGCGGACATGCGTGCCGACGGACACCAGATCGCCCTCGTCGTCGACGAGTACGGCGGCAGCGCGGGCATGGTCACGCTCGAAGCCCTGCTCGAGGACCTGGTCGGGACCATCCGCGACGAGTACGACGACCGCGCCCCCGTCCGGCACGACGAGGTCGACGGGGCACTCGTCCTCGAGGACCTCGCGGCCGACGGCGGTCCGGTCCTGCCGGACGGCGACTACGAGACCGTCGGCGGCCTGGTCCAGGTCGCCCTCGACCGTGTTCCGCACGTCGGGGACGTGGTCGAGGTCGGCGGGCACCGGCTCGAGGTGACCGCCATGGCCGGTCACCGCGTCGCCCGCGTGCGGATCAGCGCAGTACCGGCCGGAGCAGCGGCCGACGTCCCGGGGTGACCAGCACCGGACGGGAGGCCCACCACCGGACCGGTGTCGGGCCTCCCGTCCGGCGGTCCCCGACCACCGCACCGTCGCGGCCGGCAGCGCCGGCACCGGCTCCGCCACGTAGCCTGACGTCATGGGTATCGACGTCCGCAACGAGATCCGCGACTTCCTCTCCAGCCGACGAGCGCGCCTCACCCCCGAGCAGGCCGGCATGCCGTCCTTCGGCGGCGGGACCCGGCGCGTCCCCGGGCTCCGGCGCCACGAGGTCGCGATGCTCGCCGGCGTCAGCGTCGACTACTACACGCGCCTCGAGCGCGGCACGCTGAAGGGCGTCTCGGAGGGCGTGCTCGACGGGCTCGCCACCGCGCTGCAGCTCGACGAGGCCGAGCGCGCGCACCTGGCCGACCTCGCCCGGCTCGCGAACGCCGGCGTGAAGAGCACCCACCGTGCCGTGCCGACCTCGGTCCGCCCCGCGGTGCAGCGGCTCCTCGACGCGATCACCGGGGCACCCGCATGGGTCCGCAACGAGCGGCTCGACATCGTCGCGACGAACACGCTCGGCCGCGCGCTCTACGCGCCCGTCTTCGCCGGGGCCGGACGCCCGGTCAACACCGCCCGGTTCGCGTTCCTCGACCCGGCGGCCCGCGACTTCTTCCCGCGCTGGGAGCAGACGGCCCGGGACGCCGTCGCCGTGCTGCGGACGACGGCGGCCTCGAACCCCTGCGAGCCGGGCCTGATGACCCTGGTCGGCGAGCTGTCGGTGAAGAGCGAGGAGTTCCGCACGTGGTGGGCCGAGCACGACGTGCACGTGCACCGCTCGGGCCGGAAGCACCTGCACCACCCGATCGTCGGGGACCTCGAGCTGTCGTTCGAGGCGCTCGACCTCGTCGCGGACCCCGGGCTCACGGTGTTCACCTACGGCGCCGACCCCGGATCGGAGTCCGAGCGCTCCCTCGCCCTGCTCGGCACGTGGGCGGCCACCGAGCTGGCGGAGCAGCGGGCGGCGTCCCGGTCCTCGGAGTCGGTCGACTGAGCCGCCCCGGTGCCCGTCGGTCCCGCTGTCGAGCCCCCGCCGTAGGCTGACCGCGTGACGAGGACTGCGGACGGATCAGCCGGGGACGCCGACTACGGCACCATCGGTGACGGGTACACCCGGTACCGCCGGCCGGAACCGTCGTTCGAACGGGCGATCCGGTCGGCACTCGGGCAGGCCCGCACCGTGCTGAACGTCGGGGCGGGTGCCGGGTCGTACGAGCCGCGGGACCGCGAGGTCACCGCCGTCGAGCCCTCCGCGACCATGCGGGCGCAGCGTCCGGTCGACCTGCCGGAGGCCGTGGACGCGTCCGCCGAGGACCTGCCCTTCGCCGACGACGCCTTCGACGCGGCGATGGCGACGTTCTCCGTGCACCAGTGGTCCGACCTCGACCGCGGCCTGGCCGAGGTCCGGCGCGTCACCCGCGGCCCGGTCGTCCTGCTCACGTGCGACCCCGCCCGCGTCGAGGACCTCTGGCTGGCCGAGTACGCGCCCGAGGTGATGGCGACCGAGGCCCGGCGCTACCCGTCCCTCGACCGGATCACGGCCGCCCTCGGCGGCGACGTCACGACCACGCGCCTCCCGATCCCGTTCACGTGCGTCGACGGGTTCTCGGAGGCGTACTACGGCCGACCGGAACGACTCCTCGACCCGGGCGCCCGCAAGGCGAACTCTGCCTGGGCGTTCGTCGACGAGATGACGGCGCAGCGCTCGGTCAACGCGCTCCGAACCGCGCTCGAGGACGGATCGTGGGACGCCCGGCACGGCCGGCTCCGCGTGCAGCCGTCGTACGAGGGGTCGCTGGTGCTCGTCGTCGCCCGACCGTAGGGTGGACGACGTGAGCACCCGTTCCGAGGAGGTCGTCGGCGTCAACGCCGGCATCAGGGCCTGACGCCCCCGCCGTGTCGTCCGACACGGCGTCATCGTCGACCCCTCTGAACGACCGCACCGCTGCCGCACGACGCTGCGCCGGTGCCAGAACGACAGGCTCACCATGCTCCCGATCACCCCGGAGGCCGTCCGTGCCTCCTTCGTCAACGCCTCCCGTCGCGAACTCGCCGACATGACCGTCCCCGACCTCGACGCCGTCGTGTGGGACGACCTCACCTTCCTCGGCTGGCGCGACCCGAAGACCGCCCGCCGCGCCTACACCGTCGTCCCGACGCTCGACGGCGACCTCGTCGGCATCCTGTTCCGGCAGGCCGAGGCCTCGCCCAGGTCCCGGGCCCAGTGCTCGTGGTGCCAGGACGTCAAGCTGCCGAACGACGTCGTCTTCTACGCCGCGAAGCGCTCGGGGTCGTCCGGCCGGAAGGGCAACACGGTCGGCACCCTGGTCTGCCAGGACTTCCAGTGCTCGCGCAACGTCCGGACGACCCCGCCGCCCGCGTACGAGGGCTACGACGTCGAGGCCGCGCGCCTCCGGCGGATGGAGGACCTGCAGCTGCGCGTCGCGGCCTTCGCAGCCGAGGTCTGACGGCATACCTGTCCGGTATATCCATGTCGTGTTCCACCCTCCGATGCGCCACTCTGGCGCTGAGGCTGACGTCAGTCCCGTCGAAGAGAGGAACACGATGTCCAGAACGAGTCGGTGGGCTCCGGTGGCTCTCGCCGCTGCCCTCGTCATGGCAGGAACAGTGGCAGCCCCGTCGGGCGCGCACGCTTCCGGACGGGAGCAGTCGGACTACGAGGAGCTGGTGTCCTCGCTTCCGTCGGTGACGTCTGAGACAGCTCACCGAGCGGTGGCAGAGGCACGGAGCGGAGGAGCGCTGGTCGGAACGACCGTGCGGCCTGACGGTTCGCGTACGTTCACCATCGCTGTCGGAGCGGAGTCGATCGACCTGGTGGAACCGAGGTCCACAGCGCGGCTGGGAGCCGGCCGCGACAGGAACGGCCTGTACGTCGACGTCAACTCGTACGACCAAGGGGCGATCATCGGTGGAGGAGCCGCTGCCGCGAACTCCGGACTGTGTCTGCTCGGTCCTGCGGTGTGCGCCGTCGCGACAGTCGCCGTCGTCCTGGCCTCGACTGCGATCACGACACACGGCATCCGCTGCGGAACGCAGGTCATGCGCGTCCACCTGAGTGGCAGGCCCGGCCCGAAGTGCGTGTGACCCGTCGCGAGGTCCACCGCTTCGTCGTCCATCCGCTGGTCGCCGGGAGCATCGCGACCGCGCTGGTCATCGGTGGAGCCGCGGTCGCGGCTCCACTCATCGGCACTGCACAAGCCACTCTCGGGGGAGCGGTCATCGGCGTGACCGCGGCGGGCAGCGGTGCGTACCTCGCTGCCGCCCACCGCGCACGGCGGCGACGCCCCCGCGACTGACCGCAGCACGCGATGAAGGCGGTCCCACGCAACGCGTTCGCGTTGCGTGGGACCGCCTTCGTCGTGTGGGGCGGGAGGGTCAGCGCCCGATGCTCGACATGTCGGGGTAGCGGTCCCCGGTCGGCAGCGGCAGCGCCGACAGGCGCTCGACCTGGTCGGCGGAGAGCGTGACGTCGGCCGCACCGACGTTCTCCTCGAGCCGGGAGACGCGCTTCGTGCCCGGGATCGGGACGATGTCGTCGCCCTGGGCGAGCAGCCACGCGAGGGCGACCTGGGCGGGCGTGCCGCCGACCTCGTCCGCGATGCCCTGCACCGCGTCGACGATCCGCATGTTCGCCGCGAAGGCCTCCTCCTGGAAGCGCGGGTTCGCCGACCGGAAGTCGTCCTCGCCGAGGTCGGACGGCTTCGTGATCGCGCCGGTGAGGAACCCGCGGCCGAGCGGCGAGTACGGCACGAGGCCGATCCCGAGCTCGCGGAGGGTGTCGAGCACGTCGCCCTCGGGGTCGCGCGTCCACAGCGAGTACTCGCTCTGCAGCGCGGTGACCGGGTGCACGGCGTGGGCCTTGCGGATCGTCGCGGCGGAGGCCTCGGACAGCCCGATGTGGCGGATCTTGCCCTCCTCCACGAAGCCGGCGAGCTGCCCGATGACGTCCTCGATCGGGACGGCCGGGTCGACGCGGTGCTGGTAGTACAGGTCGATGTGGTCGGTGCCGAGGCGACGGAGCGACCCCTCGAGGGCGACCCGGACGGACTCGGGGGCGCTGGAGATCGCCCGGGTCTGGGTCGGCGTCTGCTCGTCGGCCTCGTGGTGGTAGAGCCCGAACTTCGTGGCGATGACGACCTCGTCGCGACGACCCTTGAGGGCTTCGGCGAGGAGTTCCTCGTTCGTGTACGGGCCGTACGCCTCGGCGGTGTCGAAGAGCGTGACGCCGAGGTCGATGGCGCGCTGGATGGTCCGGATCGACTCGGCGTCGTCGGAGCCGGCGCCGGAGTAGAAGGCGCTCATGCCCATGGTGCCGAGGCCGATCGCGCCGACCTGGAGGTCGGAGAGGGAACGTGTCTGCATGCGTGGTCCTTTCATCAGGTCCGTTGTCTGCAGATCCCGGTGTACTCGCCCGGGTCGTCGCGGAGGGAGGCCCTGACCGTGCCCGTCTGCCGGGAATGCACCGAGCGGACAACGGGAAGCGGCAAGCGCGAGGCGGCCGACGAGGTCGTCGTGCGTGGGGAACCTCCAACCTCCTCGCGCCCAGGCCGCGGTGGTGGTCGTATCGACCCGTGAACCTGACCTTCCGGCTCCTGCTGCTGACCCTGCGCATCCGGTTGTCCCGGCGGCGGCTGTCGCTGTGGGACGAGTCGCGGACGCCGTTCCGCGTGACGCTCACCGACCTGGACCCGCTGCGGCACGTCAACAACGGGAAGTACCTGTCGCTGCTCGACCTCGGCCGACTCGACCTCATGCTGCGCTCCGGCTTCTGGCAGGTGGTCGGCGCGCGCGGCTGGTACCCGGTCGTGGCCGCACAGACGATCACCTACAAGCGGTCGCTGACGCTCGGGCAGCGCTTCGAGCTGCGCTCGCGGGTGCTCGGGGTGGACGAGCGGGCGGTGTACATGGAGCAGACGTTCACGCGGCACGGGGACGTCGTGGCCCGGGCGGTCGTGCAGGCCCGGTTCCTCCGCCGGACTGGAGGCACGGTCCGGCCCGACGAGCTGCTCGCCGCCGCCGGTGGCGCACCCCGCGACCTGACCCTGCCGGACTGGGTGTCCGCGTGGGCCGACGCCGTCCGCATCAGTGGTTCGGGAGGCGACCGCGTGCGACCATGACCGGCATGGAGATCGAGCCGTTCGTCGTCGCCGACGCCGCCGCCTGGCGCGCCTGGCTGGACGGGCACGAGGACACGTCCGACGGGGTCTGGCTCGTCCTCGCCAAGAAGGGCACGACCAGCCCGACGAGCCTGACGTACGCGCAAGCCCTGGACGAGGCGCTCTGCTCCGGGTGGATCGACGGGTCGAAGCGCGGGCTCGACGCGGCCACGTTCCTGCAGCGGTTCACCCCGCGGCGGAAGGCGTCCCTGTGGTCGAAGCGGAACGTCGGACTCGTCGCCGCGCTGGTGGAGGCCGGACGGATGCGGCCGCGCGGGCAGGCGGAGGTCGACCGCGCGAAGGACGACGGTCGGTGGGACCGCGCGTACGCGGGGGCTGCGACCGCCGAGGTGCCCGAGGACCTGCGGGCAGCGCTCGACGCCGCACCGACGGCCGCCGCCCTGTTCGCGGAGCTCGACGCGACGAACCGGTACGCCGTCGTGCACCGGGTGGTGACCGCCCCGAGCGACACCGCGCGGGCGAACCGCATCGCGAAGCTCGTCGGTGGCCTCACGCGTGGGGAGACGCCGTACCCCCGTCCCGGTGCGCAGCCTCCACGGGTCATCGACCCGGAGGCGTAGACCGGGATGCATGACCACTGGCACTGACACCACGAACCGTCCGGCCGCGTCCTCCGGCACCTTCCGCATCGGCGGGGACCTCGAGGTCAACCGCCTCGGCTACGGCACCATGCAGCTCACCGGCCCCGGCGTCTGGGGACCGCCGAAGGACCACGACGAGGCGATCCGCGTCCTGAAGCGCGCCGTCGAGCTGGGCGTGAACTTCTTCGACACGGCCGACTCGTACGGCCCCTACGTCGCCGAGGAGCTCCTCAAGGAGGCCCTCCACCCCTACGGCGACGACGTCGTCATCGCGACGAAGGCCGGCCTGACCCGCACCGGCCCGAACGAGTGGCCGCCGGTCGGCCGCCCGGAGTACCTGCGCCAGGAGGCCGAGATGAGCCTCCGCCGCCTCGGCCTCGAGCGCATCGACCTGTTCCAGCTGCACCGCATCGACCCGAAGGTCCCGCTCGAGGACCAGATCGGCGAGCTGAAGAAGCTGCAGGACGAGGGCAAGATCCGCCACATCGGGCTGTCCGAGGTCTCCGTCGACGACGTGAAGGCCGCGCAGGAGATCGCCACGATCGTCTCGGTGCAGAACCTCTACAACCTCACCGACCGCTCGGCCGAGGAGCTCCTCGACTGGTCCGAGGAACAGGGCATCGGCTTCATCCCGTGGTTCCCGCTCGCGACCGGCGGTCTCACCGGCGAGGACTCGCCGCTGACCGAACTCGCGAAGCAGAAGGACGCCACCCCGGCGCAGGTCGCACTGGCCTGGCTGCTCAAGCGCTCGCCCGTCATGCTGCCGATCCCCGGCACGTCGAGCGTCGACCACCTCGAGGACAACCTCCAGGGCGCGACGATCGAGCTCAGCGACGAGGAGTTCCAGGAGCTGTCGAAGCTGCACAGCTGAGCCGGCGCCGCTGCGGCGGCGACCAGCGACCGACGGGAGGCCCGTGGCGACACCGCCACGGACCTCCCGTCCGTCCGTGTCCGGGATCGTGACCGGCGTGACTCGTCGCGGCATACCGGACCGCACGCGCCGCTCTCGAACGCGGTGACGCCGTCTCCATGCGGTCCGCGTACGTGCGCGACGGCGTGGTCCGGCTCGACACCCGACCCCCCGCAGGGCGCCCAGCGGCACGGGCTCGAGACCGAGCGCTCCTTCCTGGTCGGGTCCTTCCCGGGCGGCATTACCGACGAGCAGACGGACACCCTCGCGGCGACCTGGCAGACCGCGGCGGGTGCCGACGCCGACCTCTGGTACCCGTGGTTCTCGGTGGAGAACGGCCCCGAGGACCCGTTCCGACCGATCGCGGTCGTCGTCACGCTCCTGGCCGGGATCGTCACGCTCGGTGCCACGACCGTGGCGATCGGGCTCGCGCGGGCCGACGGGCGTCGTGACGACGAGGTGCTCGACGCGGTCGGCGCCTCGCCCGGTGTCCGCCGCCTGGTCTCGACATGGCAGGCCGCGCTGCTCACGCTGGTCGGCTCGCTGGTCGGGGTCGCGCTCGGGACCCTGCCGCTCCGCGCCCTGACGCTCCGGTTCACACCGACACCGGACGGCGTCGTCCACATGCCGTTCGCCCCGGACCCGGTGTCGCTCGCGGTGCTCGGACTCGGGCTGCCGGTCCTCGTGACCGCGGGGGTCTGGGCGGTCGCCGGTCGGCGACGGCGTGTGGCGGTCCGACGGACCGCCTGACGACCAGGAGACCCGCTGCCAGCTGGCTGCGGGCCTCCTGTCCGGCGGTCACGTCGCCGCCAGCGGACACGGCGCGCTAGTCGGCGAGCCGGGCGAGCAGGGGCAGGAACAGCCCGGCCAGCCAGGACAGCACCAGCACCGACGCACCGATCGCGAGGATCCGTCGGCGTCGGCGCTGCCGAGGGGTCTCGTCGACGCCCCACACGCCGGCCCGGACGAGGACACGGTTCGCCTCGCCGACCAGGCGGCGGACCTCCGGGTCCTCCATGTCGAGACGGCCGGCCTCGGCGTGGTCGGCGATCGCGGTGGCCTCGTCCACCGTCAGCGCGGTGTCACCGGTCGGCCGGTCCCTGCGTCGCATGCGCACCACGGTAGCCCGCCCGGTGCGGTCGTCGACACCCCGGAACGGCCACCGCACCCCGCACTCGCGCGGTGCCGGGTCCGCTGCGCGATGTCGGGCGCCGCGACCCTCTACTCGGGGAGCGGTTCCGCGTACGTGCGGAAGTCGCCGCGCTCGGTGTGGATCGACCAGAGCCGCTCGGCGATCGCGGCGCCCGAGTGGGCCTCCTGACCGTCGTCGATGCCGAACGGGATGATGAGCTGGCCGACGTGGACCTGCTCGTCCCGCACGGCGTCGTGGAGCAGCTGCGCGTAGGCGCTCTCGCCGGCGAAGGCGACCGACGTGCCAGTGACGCGCGCGCCCGGACGGACCGCGCTGCCGCCGTTGACGAACAGGATCGTGCCGGAGCCGATCGCGCGCATGCCGGGCAGGACCTGGCGGACGGCGTTCACCGAGCCGTAGACGGAGAACTCGATCGGGCCGACGAGGTCCTCGGCGGTCGTCTCGAGCACCGGCCGCATGTACTCCTTCGCGGGCAGCGGGCTGTACTGCAGGACCTCGATCGGGCCGAGCTGCTCGGTGGCCTGCTCGAGCGCACGGCGGAGGGAGTCCCCGTCGCAGACGTTCGCGGCGAACCCGGCGGCCTGGTGCCCCTGCTCCCGGAGCGAGGCGGCGAGCTCGTCGAGGCGGGCCTGGTTGCGGGAGATCAGGGCGACGGCGAAGCCCTCACGGGCGAAACGTTCGGCGACGGCGAGCCCGAGGCCCTTGCCGGCGCCGACGATGGCGATGGTGGTCATGTGGTCCTCCAGGGACTGGTGGTGGTCGTTCCACTGAACCAGGCGGCCTCGTGCGGCAGTCAGGTCCGGTCCGGCACGCACGCGTCGGCCGACACCAGGGCTTCGATGCGCGCCGGTCGCCGCCGGCCGGACAGGTAGTCGTCGAGCGTCTCCCGCCGTGCCCGGAGCCGCTGTTCCTGTCGGAGCAGGTCGTCCCGGACCTGCTCGACCCGGGCGAGGAGGTCCGCCGGTGGGGCCCCGGCCCCGTCGCCCGCGACGCAGGGCATGACGTCACGCAGGAGCCCGGAGGAGAGCCCGGCCGCGAAGAGGTCCTGGATGAGCGCGACCATCTCGACCGCGTCCGGGTCGTAGTCCCGGTAGCCGTTCGGGCGTCGCCTGCTCGTGATGAGCCCCTCGTGCTCGTAGTACCGCAGCGCCCGCGTGCTCACGCCCGTCGCCTCGCTCAGTTCGCCGATCCGCACGGTCTTCGCCGCCTTCCGCTTGACCTTGACACTGACGTCAATGTCTACCGTACCCGCATGACCACAGCAGCACAGATGCGCGACCGCACCGCCCTCGTCACCGGCGGCTCCACCGGGATCGGGGCCGCCGTCGCCGACGCCCTCGCGCGAGCGGGAGCGCACCTCGTCCTCGTCGCCCGGGACGCCGCACGGCTCGAGCAGACCGCCGACGGCATCCGCGACCGGCACGGTGTCCCCGTCACGACCATCGCACTCGACCTGGCCGAGGACGGAGCCGTCACCCGCCTGCTCGACCGCCTGGCCGGCGACGGGACCGAGATCGAACTGCTGGTCGGCAGTGCCGGCGTGGCCTCGCGGGGCCTCGTCGTCGAGAGCGACCCGGCGGCCCTCCACAGGATGGTCGACCTCAACGTCGGAGCACTCACGGAACTCACGGCAGCGGTGGTGACGAGGATGGTCGAGCGCGGGCACGGCTCCGTCGTCTCGATCGCGAGCACCGGCGGGTTCGCCCCGGCACCGGTGCTGGCAGCGTACGCGGCCTCGAAGGCGTACGTCCTGTCGTTCACGCAGGCGCTCTGGGCCGAGACACGGCGAAGCGGCGTGCGGGTCGTCGCCGTCAGTCCCGGCCCGACGCGGACCCCGATGAACGCGGCCACCGGCCGGTGGGGACGGCGACCCGAGCAGGTCGCCGCGACCGTCCTCGCCGCGCTCGACGGCTCCGGCCCGTCCGTCGTCGACGGGCGGGCGAACGGGATCGCCGCGACCGTGCTGCGGCTGCTTCCGACCCGCGTCGTCACGGCGCTCGCCCTGCGCGTGCTGGCGCGGTAGCGGCTGCCGGCCACGGCCACGGCCACGGCCACGGCCACCCAGCGGTTGTGCACCTGCGCGGGGTGCAATCGACGGACACGCACCGGGAGGCACACCATGGGCAGGACACGTCGTACCGTCTCGGCTGCGAGCGTCGCGCTCGTCGCCCTGGCCATCACCGCCTGCACGGGTACACCCGAGGCCGGCCCGGACCGCGTGCCCCGGGCCTCCGCACCGACCGACCTGGCTGCCGGGCAGCTGGCGCCGGACGGCGAGACGACCGACGTCGTCACGGGGCTGGAGGCCCCCTGGTCCGTCGTGCGCACCGGTGACGGTCCCGACGCGCTCATCAGCCTGCGGGACTCCGCGGAGGTGCTCGAGCTGACGGCCGACGGCGAACGCCGCACGGTCGGGACGGTCCCCGGTGTCCGACACGGGGGCGAGGGCGGCCTGCTCGGACTCGCCCTGCACGAGGACGACCTGTTCGTGTACTCGACCGGCGAGGACGGCAACCGCATCGAGCGCTACGACCTCGTCGGGTCGGCCGGGTCGACCACGCTCGGTGACGCCACGACGGTGATCGACGACCTGCCGGCGAACACCTTCCACGACGGCGGGCGCATCGCCTTCGGCCCGGACGGCATGCTCTACGCCAGCGTCGGGGACGCCGGTTCGAGCGAGGACGCGCAGGACCGGGACTCGCTCGCGGGCAAGATCCTCCGCCTCACCCCGGACGGCGACGTGCCCGACGACAACCCGTTCCCCGGCTCCCCCGTGTGGAGCCTCGGGCACCGGAACGTGCAGGGCCTCGGGTGGAGCGCGGACGGCACGATGTTCGCGTCCGAGTTCGGGCAGGACGCCCGCGACGAGCTCAACGTCATCGAGCCGGGCAGCAACTACGGCTGGCCGGAAGTCGAGGGCACCGGCGGCGAGGACCGGGGGTTCGTCGACCCGGTCCAGCAGTGGTCGACCGACGACGCCAGCCCGAGCGGCCTCGCCGTCGTCGGGGACACCGTGTTCATCGCGAACCTGCAGGGCCGGGTGCTCCGCGGCGTCCCGGTCGACGACCCCGGTACCGCACACGAGTACTTCGCCGGGGAGTACGGCCGGATCCGCACGGTGCTCGCCGGGCCGGACGACACGCTCTGGTTCGTCACGAACAACACCGACGGACGCGGCGACCCGGGCGAGGGCGACGACCGGATCGTGCAGGTCCCGCTGACCACGGGCTGACCGCCCGGCCGGTCGAACGGCTGCCGACCGGCCCGAGCATCAGGGGACGAGCCGCTCTGCCCGGTAGCGGTCGAACAGCCGGGTGAAGGAGTCGAGCGTCCGGTGGTGCTCGGTGAACCCGGCGAGCCGGCTCTTCGACATGTCGGTCATCACCTCGATGTCGCGGCCGAGGTCGGCGTCGGTGTGCCACCACGACGCCAGGCGCTCCAGGTCGGGCTCGACGAGGCCGTGCTCGGCGACGACCTCCGCCCAGACCGGGGCCGCGTCCGCCATCTGCTGCTCGAACGGCCGCGGCGCGGTGTCGAACCCCTCGGCTTCGACGCCCAGGTGTGCGGCGATCCGCGGCCACATCCAGCGCCAGCGGAAGACGTCGCCGTTCGCGGTGTTGAAGGCCTCGTCGGCACCGGCCGGGTCGGTCGCGGCCCACACCATCTGCGCGGCGAGCAGGTCGGCGTCGGTGACGTCGGTCAGGCCGTTCCACTGCGTCTCGCTGCCGGGGAACACCATCGGGCGCCCGGTGTGGCGGCTGATCGCGGCGGCGACGGCGATCGTGAGGCCCATGTTCATCGCGTTGCCGACGGCGTACCCGAGGACGGTGTGCGAGCGGTGCACCGACCAGGTGAACCCCTGGCGCGCCGCGGCGGCGAACAGCTCGTCCTCCTGGGCGTAGTAGAAGTTGTCGACGTCGAGTCGGGGCTCGTCCTCGTGGAACGGGGTGTCCGGCATCGCGCCCTGGCCGTACGCCTCGAACGGGCCGAGGTAGTGCTTCAGGCCGGTCATCAGTGCGACGTGCTGCACCGGCGCACCGGACAGTGCGGCGAGGAGGTCGCGCACCATGCCGCCGTTCACCGCGATGTTCTCGGCCTCGGTGGCCTGGCGGGACCAGGCCGTGAAGAAGACGTGGGTCGCCGGGACGTCGGCGAGCGCCGATGCGAGGGACGCCGCCGAGCGGAGGTCGGCCGACTGCCAGGTCACCCCGGGGCGGTCGGCGCCCGGACGGCGCGAGAGCGCGGTGACGGTCCAGCCGTCGTCGACGAGGTGGTCGACGATCGCCGATCCGGCGATGCCGGTGGCGCCGACGACGAGGGCGTGCGGGGTCGCGGTGATGCGGGTCCTTCCATGGGGGCCGTGGACCGGAGACAACACCTGTCGCCTGGTTGTATTCCGGTGCCCGGTCGGGAGGATCGCCGGGACCGGCAGGACGGACAGCTCCGAGACGTGGTCTCCGTGAGGCGCAGGGGCGACGTCGCGGTCCCCTGGTCGGTCCGGAGGCCATCAGTGGACCGCTGGTCCGGAAGTGGCTATGGTGGTGGTGCGGACCCGCCCCACACTCGTGGACAGGCGGGTCTTGCTGTACGGCCGAGCGAAACCCCATCGTGGAACGGTAGGCGTAGTATCCCGCATCTCAGCGGAGGTGTCCGGGAGCCCGGGCCCGTGCGTGCCATGCGTCATGCCGAGGTCGGCTGATCACGGCGAGGCGCAGGAGGCCCGGCTCACGTCGCACGGGCCTCGCCCAGATGGAGTCGACTCGCCGCCCACGCGACGACCGCGGGGACGTGCGTGGCGACGACGACGGCCGCGCCGTCGGCAGCGAACTCGTCGAGGAGGTCGAGGACCGTCCGCGCGTTCCCCTCGTCCAGGGCGCTCGTGGGTTCGTCGGCCAGGACGACGTCGGGCTGCTTCACGAGGAGCCGTGCGAGGGCGACGCGCTGCTGTTCCCCGCCACTGAGCTCGTACGCGCGGTCGGTCGCCCGCCCCGCGAGCCCGACCCGCTCGAGCGCCGCCGCGGTCGGGACCCCGCGGCCCCGATCCCGTCGTGGCACACGCCCGATCTCGACGTTCGCCTGCACGGTCATGTCCGGGACGAGGCCGAAGTCCTGGAAGAGGTACCCGAGGTGGTCACGTCGGAGCAGGCGTGCCCGACGTCCGCTCCGCGCTGCGGTGACGCCGGCGATGCTGACCGTCCCGGCGTCGAGCACGTCGATCTGCCCGATGCAGTCGAGGAGCGTCGACTTCCCGGTACCACTCGGACCGGTCAGGGCGAGGACCTCTCCCGGTTCGACGTCGAACGACAGTCCGTCCCACAGGGTCCGACGACCGCGCCGCTTGCGGGCGTCCCGGACGCAGATCGTCACGACCCGGTCCCCCGGAGGCGCACGACCGACCGGGACGACCCGACCATCACGACGACGGAGACCACGCTCAGCATGAGCACGACGAACGCGGCCACCGCCGCTGCCGGGCCGGCGGCCAGCGCCGCGGGGTCGAGCACGGAGACCGCGCCAGTGCCGTCCGGTCTGCGCTGCCACCAGGCGTCCACCGTCACGACGGCGGCGACGGACAGGAGGGCGCTTTCAACCGTGAGGAGCAGCCGGTGCATGTGGAAGAACGACCTGCCGGCGGCGGCGTCCGCGAAGACCGACCGTCCGTGACGTCGCTGGTGCGCGGTGACGGCGAGGCCGGCGAGCACGACCGCGACCACGGCACCGCTGGTCACCGTGAGGACGTCGACGACCACGAGGGTCCCGGCGCGGCGTTGCTGCTCGGCGGCCACCTGCCCGACCGGCACGACGGCGCTGAACTCGTCCCGCAAGCCCGACTCGTCGATCGCCCGGTCCGCCGCGTGCTCGGAGGTGAACACCACGTCCCCGGTCGACAACCAGGAACCGAGTTGGTCCGGGGTGAACACCCGGGACGGGTCGGGTACGACGACGACCACGGCCCCCGTGAGCCAGGACCCCGTGGAAGCGTCACCCGGGTACGTGTACGACGGTCGGGGAGCGAGCGCACCACCCCCGACGCTGCTCTTCTGCACAGCCGATGCTCCGCGGAGTTCCCACTCCGTCAGGGCCCGGACGAGCGCGGCGCGGTCGATGTCGGCGCCGGAGGGTGTCCACACCGTGATCTCGTCCCCCGTCCCGGTGATCCGGTTGCCCGCAGCCGTCCGGAGGTCCTGACGCCGCAGGTACCCGGCGTCGACGAACAGGGCCGGCACCGTGCTGCGACCGACGCCGGTCGAGACCTCGGTGGGCGCGGACAGCAGCGCCCGGTGCTGGTCGAGCGCTCTGCCGGCGAGACGCCCGATCCGGTCCCAGTACGGCTGCGTGTGCGATCCGGGGCGCGGGTCCGGCGTCACCCAGAGCTGGACGGTGTCCCCGGCAGCCCGGAGGTCCCGCTCCGCGGACGCCGACCGGGCGAGCGCCGTCGCCGACGTCAGGTCGAAGACCGCCATCACCAGCACCACGACCGCCGGGAGCCGTGCAGCCTGTGCCACCAGGACGAGCGCGGAAGACGGCCGGTCACCGCGGAGCGTCAGCGCGATCGACCGTCGGGAGGCGATGACGGTGCCGAGCACGTGGGCGGTCAGGACCGGGACGAGCAGCGCGGAACAGCACACCACGGCCGCCACGGCGAAGACCGACCACACCGCGAGCCCGTTGTGCGCCCAGAGCACCAGCGCGACGACCGGCACCAGGGCGGACGTGACGACGAGCGTCGTCCGGACCTCCGCGACCTCGCTGAGCACGACCGCGATGACGCCGTGTCCGTGCAGTCCCCGGACGGCGGTCCGCCGCGGAGTGCCGACCGTCCCGACCAGGCAGAGCACGACACAGCCGAGGACCAGGGCCCCGACGAGGCCCTCGCTCCCGTCCGCGCCGCCGGTGATGCCGAGACGGGTCAGGACGGGGACGCGCTCGGACGTCGTCTCGAAGCCCGCCGCGACGAGGGCGTGCTCCGTCGCACGTGCCGCCTGTTCGTCGCCGACGACCTCGTACGGCCCTGCCGGGTCGTACCGGTCGAGTGCTGACATCGGTCGCACCGCAGTCGTGATCGACGGGTCGAACTCGGCGTAGCCGTTCCGGAGCCACTCAGCTCCCCGCGTCCCCGGGGCACCGGTCACGAGCGCTGTCCGTCGGCTCGTCGGCGCCGAACGATCGGCGACGGTCCGGACGATCGTCGCGTCGTGCTCGCGCGCGACGCGCTCGAGCGACGCCGCGACCGCACCATTCGACGTCGAGCCGGATCCCACGGCGGCCGTCACGACGGTCGAGACACCGACGACGCCGGTCTGGCTCAGCTGCTCGCACCCGAGGAAGGCGAGCACGACGGCCAGGACCGGTGGGACGACGTACGCCAAGCGCACACTCCGCACCCGTACCACGCTCAGCAGTTGTGGTAGTACGCCTTGTTGCCGCTGCGGGCCTTCGGCGTCGTCGCCAGTGCGTACCGGCCCCCGGGCACACCGCTGACCCGCTTGCTCTTCAGCCCGACGGCCGTCGCCCCGTGACAGCGTCGCTCGCGGAAGTAGTTGGACCAGGTGTCGTCCCGGCCGACCCCCCACTGCCAGAAGCTCCCTCCTCCGCCGTCGTCACGCCGACTCGCCGAGCCCCGCACCTCTCCGGTGGTACCGGTGCCCCCCGTGATGACGACCCCGCCGGATCCCGGGCCGGATCCGAGGACGTTGTCCGCCGACGCTCCCACGGCCGGTGCGTCGACCAGCCCGGTCGCCAGCAGCAGCCCGGTCACCACTGCGCTCTTCCTGTTCCTCATGTCGCTCCTCTCACGCCCCGGACGGGGCTCTGCGGAGCGTGTCAGACCAGCGCGTCGAGAGTCAAGTATGTTACATACACATCTCAGGCCGAGCTCGGCGTCGGTAGTGCAGTTCGACCGCTCCCCCGTCGAACACCGTCGTGCCGACGAGGTCGAGCACGCCGGTGTCGGACGCGACGGGCAGGAGCGACGTGCCGGCCCCGAGCGCGATCGGCATCACCGTGACGCGGAGTTCGTCGAGCAGCCCGGCCCGCTGGTACTGGGCGGCGAGCACGCCACCGCCGACGATCCAGAGGTCGCGGCCCCCGGCGGAGGCGACGACCTGTCCGTGGTGGTCCCGCACGTCGCCGCTGACCACGCGGACGTCGCCGTCCGTCGGGACCCCGAGGCTCCGCGACGAGAAGACCCATGTCACCTTGTCCTGGTACGGCCAGGTGTCCTCGTGCGCGCGGAGCCACTCGTAGGTCGTGGACCCCATCGCGACTGCACCGACGCCGGCGGTGAAGCGGTCGTGGTGTTCCTGGAACGCGTCGAATCCGAACTGCAGGAGCCAGTCGAGGTCGTCACCGGGCGCGGCGACGAACCCGTCGAGGGACGCCGCGACGGAGTAGATCGTGCTCATGCCGGGACGGTACCGAGCAGCACCGACAGCAGCGTCCGCCCGCTCCGGCTCAGACGACCAGTGGCCCGGCGACCGCCACCTCGTCGTCGTCGACGAGCCACCGCACCGCGTCGAGCACCGTCTCCTCCGCGGTGTACCGGGGCGCGTAGCCGAGCAGCCGCTGTGCCTTGTCGATGCTGAACACGTGGCTCCGCGACAGGTGCTCCCAGCTCGCCTCGGCGTGCTCGGCCGGGACGACCTGGCGGAACCGGTCCCACGAGACGGACTCGAGCCGGGCCTCCCGGCCGAACCAGGACGCGGCGAGCGCGGCGTACCCGCGCACCGTGAGCGCGGTCGGGGCGACGACGGTGAAGTCCTGCCCGGCGGCTGCGTCCCGGTGCTCGACGGCGAGCTCGAAGGCCTGGGCGACGTCGTCGGCGTGCACGTGGTGCATCGACTCGGCCCCGAGTCCGGGCACGAGCAGGGGCTCGCCGGCGGACAGCGTCTGCCAGACGGAGGGGTCGAGGTTGCCGACGGGGCCGATCGGCGCCCAGCCCGGACCGCTGATGTGGCCAGGGTGGAGCGACGTCGTCGCGACACCCCCAGCGGCGGTTTCCTCCTTGAGCATCCGGGCGATGGCGTCCTTCTGGATGCCGTACTCCCCCTGCGGCGGCGTGCCGTTGTCCTCGGTCACCGGGAGCACCGCGCTCGGCCCCGCCCGCCAGATCGACCCGCAGTGCACGAGGTGGACGTCGGTGCCGCGGAGCGCCGCGACCAGTGCCGCAGCGGACGCGACCGTGAAGCAGACGAGGTCGACGACGACGTCCGGCCGCAGCGCGACGATCCGGTCACCGAACGTGCCGTCGCGGTCCTCCTGCTCGCGGTCCGCCGTGACCTGCTCGACGTGCTGCCACTCCGGGGCGTCGACGTAGGCGGAGCGGGTGCCGCGGCTGATGGTCACGACGTCGTGCCCGGCCCGCACCAGTCGCGGGACGAGGAAGGTGCCGATGTGACCGGTCGCGCCGACGACGACGATGCGCTTGCTGCTCATGTCGTCACCGTACCCGCGGCACTCCGGCCTCCACGCGGAGCGGATGAGCGGACGGGCTCCTCGGCGTGCAGGGGCTACCGTCGGGGGCATGCAGCGACGCACCCTCGGCCGTACCGGCCGCGACGTATCCGTGATCGGTCTCGGCACCTGGCAGTTCGGCGGTGACTGGGGTCCGGTGGCCGCGGAGGACGCCTTCGCCGTGATGGACGCCTCCGCCGAGGCCGGCATCACCCTGTTCGACACCGCCGACGTGTACGGCGACGGCCGCAGCGAGCAGCTCATCGGCCGGTGGATCGCCGCGCATGCCGACGCCGGTGTCACGGTCGCCACGAAGATGGGCCGCCGGGTGGACCAGGTCCCGTCGAACTACGTGGCCGCGAACTTCCGGCAGTGGGTGGACCGGTCGCGGGAGAACCTGGGCCAGGACACGCTCGACCTCGTCCAGCTGCACTGCCCGCCCACCGCGGTCTTCGAGGACGACGCGGTCTACGACGCCCTCGACGCACTGGTCACCGACGGGTCGATCGCCGCCTACGGCGTCTCCGTCGAGACCGCCGACCAGGCCCTCACCGCGATCGCCCGACCCGGGGTCGCGAGCGTGCAGATCATCCTCAACGCGTTCCGCCTCAAGCCGCTCGACCGCGTGCTCCCCGCCGCCCGGGAGGCCGGGGTCGCGATCCTCGCCCGCGTCCCGCTGGCCTCGGGGCTGCTGTCCGGCAAGTACACGACGGACACCACCTTCGCGCCCGAGGACCACCGCACGTACAACCGCAACGGCGAAGCGTTCGACCAGGGTGAGACGTTCAGCGGCGTACCGTTCGAGGACGGCGTCCGTGCCGCCCAGGAGTTCGCGGCGGCCCTGCCCGAGGGCGTCAGCGTCCCGCAGGCGGCCCTCGCCTGGGTCGTCACACAGGACGGCGTCACGGCGGCGATCCCCGGTGCCCGCAACGCCGAGCAGGCCCGGTCGAACGCCGACGCCGGCTCGCTCGACCTGCCCGCCGACCTCGGGGCGACGGTCCGTGACCTCTACGACCGCTGGTTCCGCGCGACGGTGCACGAGCGCTGGTAGGCGCCGACACGACGACGGACGGGAGGCCCGGCTCACCAGGTGAGTCGGCCCTCCCGTCCGTCAGGTCGTGCGACCGGCAGACCGCGGCTCAGGCGCCGCGGACCACCGCACGCGAGCCGGCGATGACGGCCGCGTCCTCGGCGACGGCGACCACCGGGTCCGGCAGGACCGAGCCGACGGCCTTCCGGGCCGCCCACGCGACGTAGGAGCCGACGAGTGCACCGATCGCGCCGACGATGGCGCCCTCGATCCGCAGGTCGGACTTCCCGGACTTGGTGGTCGTGCCGAAGGCCGCTCCGACGAAGGCACCGGCACCGATGCGGCCGAGCAGTGCGGGGAGCGCGATGCGGTTCGGGGTCTTCGGCATCTTGTCGCCGATGATCTCGCCGGCGGCGCCCGCGACGAGTCCGGCGCGACCGAGCGACGAGTCGAACGTCTTCCACTTCTGCCAGTCGCCGGACAGACGCTTGTCGCCCTGGTGCAGGCCGAGGACGGCAAGCGGGGTCGCGGACCGGCCGCCGCTGAGGACCCCGAGCAACAGGGCGCGGGTGAGGGTGCTGGTGGTCCGGCTCTTCTTGGACATGCGGGTGGTCTCCTTCGTTCGCTGGCGGCGTCGTCACGGTCCGGACGCCGCCGTGGTGCGGACGTCATCGCAGTGCGGACGTCGGCTGCGCCCTCGACGCTACTCAGCTCGGCTGGTGACGGTCAGTGGTGGGCGGGCACGGCGACGGCCCCGGCATCGCGTGCGTCGTCGGGGACGACCGCTGCGGCGTCGTCCATCGCGTCGGTCATCTCGGCGAAGAACGCGCTCATCTCGGCGATCGTCGTCGGGGAGAGCCGGTCGGCGGCCGCGATCATGCGCGCGTGCACGGCGGTGAGGTTCGACCGCACCGTTTCGTCACCGGACTCGGTCGCGACGAGCAGGAAACCACGGCCGTCGTCGGGGTCGGGCTGCCGGACGACGTGCCCGGCGACCACGAGACGCTTCACGAGCGCCGTGGTCGATGCCGTGGTGATGCCGAGGTGTGCGGCGAGCCCGGTGGGCTTCACGGTGGTGCCGCGCTGCCGGGCCTGCAGGAGGAACCGGACGGCGGCCATGTCGGTCGCGCCCATCCGCATCGTGTCTCGGGTGCGCTGGCGCATGGCGACCTCGGCGGAACGGTAGCGGCGCATCGCGTTGAGCAGCTCGACGCCGGTCTTCGTCGGCCGGTCGGGGTACCAGTACCCGGACTCGTCGTAGGTCCTCGCATCGACCACGGCGTCCACCTCGTCCTCGGTCGCTCCACGTCCGGACGCTCGTGCGGCCGGTCACCCAGGAGTACCAGGTGGTCCCGTCGGCGACTCAGCCGGATCGGGGCCTTGTCCCCCGGACTCAGCCGTAGCGGTAGAAGCCCTCACCGGACTCGACGCCGTACTTGCCCTTGTCCAGGTACTCGGTGCGGAGGTGCTCCGCCCATGCCCGGGAATCCGGGTCGGACGACGCGCTGGCGATCGCGTGAGCCGTCCGGAGGCCGACGACGTCGAAGACCTGGAACGGACCGACGGGAGCGCCGGTGCCGATCCGCCAGGTCGTGTCGACGGTCTCCGGGTCGGCGACACCGCGGAGCACGAGCTTCGACGCCGCGTCGAGCAACGGCACGAGCAGGGAGTTGAGGACGTACCCGGGCTGCTCCTTGTGCAGGCGGATCGGGACCATGCCGATCTCCTCGGCGAACGTGGCGACCCGGTCGTACACGGCGGGGTCGGTCTGCTCGGTCCCCATCACCTCGGCGGTGTTCTGACGCCACACGTGGTTGGCGAAGTGCAGGGCGAGGAAGCGGTCGGGGCGTCCCGTGGCGTCGGCGATCGCACTCGGCAGCAGCGTCGACGAGTTCGTGGCGAAGACCGTCTCCACCGGTGCGACGGCGGCGAGGCGCTGGTAGACGTCGCGCTTCAGCTCGAGGAGTTCGGGCACCGCCTCGATCACGAGGCCGGCGTCGGCGACCGCCTGCCCCAGGTCGGTCGCGAAGGTGATCCGCGCGACGGCGTCCTCGGCGGCGGGTCGCTGGTCCTCGCCCACGTCGCCGAGGTACTGCTCGACGACCGCGTCGAGCCGACGCCGCCCCGAGCTGACCGCGTCGTCGCTGACGTCGTACACGACGACGGGGACGCCGTGGTTCGCGGTCTGGAAGGCGATCTGGGATCCGAGGACTCCGGCACCGAGGACGGTGACGGACGTGAATGTGGCCATGGCGACGAGTCTGCTCCGCCGGGCATGACGGCAGCGCCGACCGGACATCCGCGCAGACGGGAATGTCCGCAGCCGCTCGCGTGTACTGATGAGCACCCCCGAACGGAAAGGAGTCCGCCGTGATCGACGACGACCGCACCCCTGGTCAGCGTGATGACCTCACCCGCCTCCCGCAGGTCCGCCTGCAGGACGACGAGCACACCGGCTTCGGCCGCTGGCTCGGACTCATCAACGCCGGGGACTGAGACCCACCGGCCCTGCCCGGCAGACGGGCAGCGCCGCAGGCGTGCGCCAGCACCGACGGGAGGCCCGTCACCGGTCCGCGGACCGGTGGCGGGCCTCCTGTGTGTTGCCCCGGCGACCAGGGACCGGTACGCCCGCGCGGGTACGGTCGGAGCGTGGACGGGATCGGTGTGGTCGACGAGGCCGGGCGGTTCCGGTTGCTCGGCACCGCGGTGGCGGGTGCGGCGTTCGCCCTCGTGTTCACCATGCTCGTCGTGTCGTCGTTCCGCACCACGACCCCGCAGGTGCTCGTCTCGGTCGGGCTGCCGGCTGCCGTCGTCGGTGCCGTGGTCGCCGGCTGGTTGCAGCTCCGGTCCTGGCGCGCGGCGGGCGGCTACGAGCGCGTCGTGATGGTCGAGCGTTGGGTGACCGACCGGCACGTCCCGGCCGGCGTCCCCGCCGAGGTGTGGGTGCCGCGGCTGCAGGCCCTGGCGGACCAGCAGACCGCCGGATGGGGCAAGATCGTGCTCGCCGTCTTCTGGAGTGCGATGACCTGGTCGATGCGCGACCAGCACGGCCCCGTGGTGACCCTGCTGCTGCTCGGTCTCTGGGCCGGGCTCGCGATGTGGAGCGCGCTCTGGGTCATCCCCCGCGCCCGGGTCGCGCGCAGCATGCTGCAGCAGGGTGTCGTCGCGCGGGACTGAAGCGGCCGTCAGCGCGGCGCACGTCGCTCCCGGCCGGGATCAGCCGAGCGCGGCCGTCGCGGTGCGGAGCTCCTGCAGGACGTCGAGCGCGTGGCGTGCGAGACCGTCGTCGTCGCTCCGTTCGCCCTCGGACCACCGCGCGTACCCCTGCTTGAACGCGAGGACGCCCATCTCGCTCGCCAGGTGCGCGGTCGTCTCGGGCACCCCGCGCTCGAGCAGTGCCGCCGTCATCGCCGCTGCCATGCCGACGCTCTTCAGCGCGTCCCGCTCCTGGAGTTCGGTGCTCGCGGCGACCGCGGCCTTCAGTCGGGGACCGAGCTCCCGGTTCCGCGGCCCCATCTCGCCGGACGCCCGCTCGAGTCCGGCGGCGACGGCCTCCAGGGGGCTGGCGTCGGCAGGAGCGCCGGCGATGCCCTCGGCGAGCAGACGACTCAGGGTCTCCTGCCCGGCGACGAGCAGTTCGCGCTTGTCCGGGAAGTGCCGGAAGAAGGTGCTCTTCGTGACGCCGGCGCGTTCAGCGATCTCGGTGACGGTCGTCGCGTCGTAGCCCTGCTCGGTGAACAGGTCGACGGCGGCGATGACGAGCCGTTCCCGTGCTCCCGGTTCCCATCGCGCCATGTCGACCATCCTACTGACGGCACTGTTGTCCCGTCAGCGCAACCGACGGGACAAGAGTGCCATCACCGTCCTACAGTGATGGTACCAACGTCCCATCACTCGAGGAGTCCACATGCACGTCTTCGTCACCGGCGGCACCGGCACGATCGGCACCGCCGTCGTCGCCGAGTTGCTCGCCTCCGGCCACACCGTCCTCGGCCTCGCCCGGTCGAACGCATCCGCCGCCACGCTCGAGGCGGCCGGCGCCGACGTCCTGCGCGGCTCCCTCACCGACCTCGACGCCCTGCGCGAGGGAGCCACCCGCGCCGACGGCGTCATCAGCCTCGCCTTCAGCCGCGACTACGGCAGCGCCGAGGCGCTCGAGCAGGGGCTCACCGAGGAGCGCGACGCGATGGCCGCACTCGGTGACGCGCTCGTCGGTACCGGCAAGCCGATCGTCACCGTGTCCGGTACGCCCTGGGTGCCCGGACGCGCTGCGACCGAGGACGACCCACTCCCGGTCGAGGGGCCGGTCGCCAGCCGCGCGGCCGCGGTCACGGACCTGCTCGCGCTGTCGTCGCAGGGCGTCCGCACCTCGGCCGTCCGCATGCCCCGGACCGTCCACGAGGACGGGCAGGGCGGGTTCGCCGGGCTGCTCACCGAGGCCGCCCGTCGGACCGGCGTCGCCGGGTACCCGGGCGATGGGGAACAGCGCTGGCCGGCCGTGCACGCGCGCGACGCAGCCATCCTGTTCCGGCTCGCGCTCGAGTCGGCTCCCGGCGGGACCGCGTGGCACGCCGTCGCCGACGAGGGCGACCGGGTCATCGACATCGCCACGGTCGTCGGCCGTCGCCTGGGGCTGCCGGTGCGGTCCGTGCCGGACGACACGTTCGGTCCCTTCGGGCCGATCTTCGCCATGGACCAGCCGGCGTCGAGCGCGTACACCCGGCAGGCGCTCGGCTGGGAGCCGACGCACCCGAGCCTCCTCGAGGACCTGGAGGCGCTGCAGCCCTGAGCGGGCAGACGACGGACGGGAGGCTCGGTGCCAGCTGGCACCGGGCCTCCCGCTGTCAACGCCTGGGCTTCCGGTAGCGGTGACGCGCGACGGTCCCGACGTACATCCCGCTCAGTCCGGTAGTGAGGCTCGAGACCAGCACGCCGATCCACTGTGCCGAGGTCCCCACCGTCGCCGCGAAACACGCCGAACCGGCGACGATCGCTCCGACCGAGACGACGATCGCGAGCGTCAGGGTCGTGAAGACCTTCATGATCCCGCCAGCCCTACGCGCACCGTGGCGCCCGGTGCGACACCGCTGGACCGACGACCAGTCCGGCGGTCCCGAAAGCGCTGATGAGCGCGATGGCAGCGGAGGCACTCCACGATGTCCACGTCTCTTCCCCTCCGGGCCTGGGAGCCGCGCGACTGACGACTCGGGAAGCAACGGTAGTACGGGAACGCCACATGTCACGTGTTGATGTTTCGATTCCAGCCCTGAATGGTCGGGAGCCGACAGACGGGAGGCCCGGGACCAACCGGTCCCGAGCCTCCCGTCCGTCTCGTGGTCGCGTCGCGAC
The DNA here is from genome assembly GCF_003234855.1 of Curtobacterium sp. MCBD17_032. Taxonomy (GTDB): domain Bacteria; phylum Actinomycetota; class Actinomycetes; order Actinomycetales; family Microbacteriaceae; genus Curtobacterium. The sequence goes on along the minus strand of NZ_QKTO01000001.1, from coordinate 400,619 downwards.
CGCCGGTCAGTTGTAGTTCGCCACCCGGTTCGGCGACGTGTTGCCCGCGGGCGTCGGGACGGCCCCGCCGACCCCGTTGATGACGCTCGAGATGGTCCCGACGTCGCCGAGGGACACCGTGACGAGCCCGTGCGCCTTCACGCCGGGCGTCTGCGGCACCTCGAACGCGCGGTCGGCGTGCACCGACTTGTTCGTGTTGAAGAAGCAGTAGACACCGCCGCCCCAGATCTCGTGCGTGGTGACGTTCGACGCGACCTTGTACGCCGCGTACCCGGCCCCGGTCGGGCTCTGCCACGAGGCGTTGTCCGGCACGTCGTACGGCATCTCGTTCTGGAAGAAGATCGTCTTCCCGTTGTTGCCGTTCCACTGCACTTCGTACTTCTGGTAGTGCTCGACGAAGAGCCCGGTGGCGAGGACGTCGTTGCCGTTCACCTCGACGCCGGTCGCCCCGGTGTTGACCGTCCAGCCCGTGGCCGCGCCACCGTGGTCGGCGCGCCAGGCCCAGATGTGGTCGACGAGGGTGTCGTCGGCGTTGACCTGGAGGGTCGTCGTCGCCCTGCCCTGGATGCTCGAGCCGACGCGGAAGAAGACGTCCTGGATGCTCTGCGGGTTCGCCGCGTGGTCGAGGTGCGAGCCGCTCGTACCGAGACGGACCAGCTGCGCGCTGTTCTGCGAGCCCGCGTCGACCACGAGGTTCGACACGTTCACGCCGGCGACGTCGTTCGACGTCAGGACCGCGTTGCCGGCCGTCGGCACGAGCGTCGGGAAACCGATGCCCGTCACCACGGTGTCGGCCCGCGTGACGTTCAGCGCGGCGTTGAGCTGGTACGTGCCCGGGGTGAAGAACAGGTTGAGACCCTGGGCGAGTGCGCTGTTGATCGTCGCCGCCGAGTCACCCGGGTGCGCGACGTAGAAGTTCCGCATCGGGATGTCCGTACCCGCGGTGTTCGGCCAGGTCACACCACTGGAGTTCTGCTGCAGCGACGGGACGAACACGTGGTACTTGTTCGACGAGTCCACGTACAGGTACGGCTTCTCACGGGTCGTCGGCGTGGTGGCCAGCGTCGTGTAGCTCTTCGAGAAGTCGTTCGCCGGGGCGCCCTGCACGCCCGAGAACGTCATGTTCCAGTTGCCGCCCTGCCACGCGCCGAGCGTGGAGTTGCGGGTGTACCACTGCTGCTGCGACCCGGAGGTGACGGTGCCGTCGACCTTGCTGTCCGCGATGTAGCCGCCGGACGAGTAGCCCTGGCCGCCGTCCTGGTTCGAGGGGCCCATCGTCAGGTTGCCCTTGATGTGCACGCGCCGCATCGGAGCGGCCTGGGACACGGCCCAGCGGTCGGTGCCGCCCTCGGGGACGACCGCCACGTTCTCGACCGACCGCCAGAAGTTCTGCGTGGCGTTCGACTCGTCGCCGGCGTTCCATCCGGAGTCGACGTTGACCGCCCCGGTGATCGTGACGTCGTCCGGGTTCTTCCCGAGGCCCGCGACCGTCGTGTAGAAGCCGAGGTTCGCCCAGACGCGGTTGTAGCTGCCGGGCTTGAACAGGAAGACGTGCCGCTGCGACCCGAACTGCGCCGTCGTGCTGCGGAGCTGCGAGGTGAACGCGGCGTCGACGTCGGCCTGGATGGTCGAGGTCGGGGTCGATGGGCTGTAGACCTTGACGTTGCTCCCGAAGTCCGGGGTGTCGCTCGTCGTGACCGCCTGGGCCGAGATCGCCGGGACCAGGGCCCCCACGACGCCGACGCCCACGGCGAGGGCGACGAGACTTCTCATCCGTCGTTGCATGATGCTCGATTCATGACCGGTGCGGCGTCGTTGCCGCACGGACGCGACGGTAGACCCGACCAGCGGCGTTCCGCAGTCGGGCGAACGGCGGACAAGCGCGGCGCCCCCCGGAACGTGTTCGGCCGTCTGATCACCACCCGAAGGCGACCAGACGGCCGGTCTCACCACCCTGGGTGAGCGAGCAGGGCGCGGATACCCGGTCCACGCCCCAGTGACCATCCTGCCCGATCAGTCAGCGTGCCAGCGCCCCCACTGCCGGGGGAGAACGGTTGTTCTCTCGTCACGGTGCCGACGTCACCGGGATCTCCCAGTAGCTCGGCTGCTCGTACTGCTCCGCCCAGCCCCGCCGCATCCGGGCGGCAGCACGGTCGAAGGCGTCCACGGGGTCGGTGTCGCCCGTCAGCAGGGCCTGCAGGCGGAGACCGTCGTACAGGGCCAGCAGCTGCTGCGCACCCCGCTCGGGGTCCATCGTCGCCGGCTCCCGGCCCTCGCGCACGTCCGCGGCGAGCGCCGTGCGGATCGTCTCGCGGAACTGCCGGTACGCGGACCGGTAGTAGTCCGCACCGTCCACCTTCGGGTCGGTCGCCGCGGCGAGGGTGGAGGCGAGCAGACGCATCAGCCCCGACTCCTCGACGTGGGCGGCGAGCAGGGCGTGCATGAACGCCACCGTGCCGCGTTCCGTGATCATCGGGAGCAGGGGCGCCGAGACCGCACGGGTCCACCGCTCGACCGTCGCCGCGAGCAGGGCGTGGTGGTTCGGGAACAGGCCCTCGATCTCGGAGACGCTCATGCCGCTGCGCTCGGCGACCGCTTCGATCGAGAAGCTCGTCGTGCCGCCGTCGTGCAGGACCGCGATCGCGCCGTTCAGGGCGCGGGTGCGCGGGACCTCGTCGTCGGCCGCGCGCTGGTTCGTCAGCGGGGCGAGCGGGTGCTTGCGGAACCACTCGAGCAGGGCGCGGGCCCGCGAGGCGCCGAACTCGGCGTCGCTCGGCCGCTGCGTCTCGAACAGGTCGCTGAACCCCGGCACCTCGCGCAGGAGCGGGTCGAGGGGCTGGAACGCCATGGACCAGTCCGGGAAGGACCGCTGCTGCACCGGGTCGTCGCAGAGCACCCGGACGTTGGTGTGCCGGGGGTCCAAGCGGATCTGCTCGAAGCGCTCGCGGACGACGGCGTCCTCGCCCTCGATGATGCCGATGCAGTTGCTGTCGCGGTGCGCGAGCATCCCCGTGATGCCGAGCCGGGTGTTCTTCTCGCGTCCGACCGCCAGGATCTGCGCGAGTTCGGAGTCCGAGATCGGTCGGGTCTGCGTGCTGGTGTAGACGAGTGTGCGCACGGTCGGCCTTCCTGGTCGTGGCAGGGCGGGTGCCCGGGAACGAGTCAAGCGCGCGACGAGTGGCGGCACCAGTCCCGTGTTCGGGTCGCGTGGCAGGACGGCGCGGCGGCGCCGGACCGGAGGCACGAGCCGGACGGGAGGCGCGGGGCGGGCCGGCGCCGCGCCTCCCGTCCGGCTCGTGCCCGCCCTGGTCGCTTCGACCCACGGACGGTGTGGTGCGGCGACATCCCGAGGTCGGTGAGCTCGTCCGTGACGGTCACCAGGACCGCATCCGGCACCTCGGGGTGAGCAACGCCACGGTCGAGCAGGTCGAGGAGGCGCAGGCGATCGCGCCGATCGTGTCGGTGCAGAACATGTACAACCTCGCGAACCGGCACGACGACGAACTCGTCGACCGACTCGCGCGGAGGGGGTCGCCTACGTCCCGTTCTTCCCGCTCGGCGGGTTCAGGCCCGTGCAGGCGGACGCCCTGACGGCGGTCGCCGGACGGGTCGGTGCCACGCGGATGGCCGTCGCTCTGGCGTGGCTCCTGCAGCGCTCATCGAACGTGCTGCTCATCCCGGGGACGTCCTCCGTGGCGCACCTGCGGGAGAACATCGTCGATGCGGGGGTCCTGTTGTCCGAGCGGGACGTGACGGAACTCGACGGCATCGTGGGGTGACGACCTCACCACGGAGGGCCGGCCAGCTCATCCACCGTCGCGCTGGATGTCCGCGGCATCACCATCGCCGCACACCGACACCGCATCGATGCTGTAGCCCCGCACGTCGGCGAGGAAGTCGATCGACCCGGTCGGGCCGCCCACTCCGCGGACACCCGGCGTCGGATCTGCCCCACCACTCTCGTAGCGCTCGGTACTGATGCCCCGCTTCTTCCACAATGCCTCGACCGTTGCGACGTCCTTCGCCGGGTCACCCTCGGTCTGGCCGCGTGTCCTCGTGTACGCGTACGCAGCCCCGCTCCCGCCACTGTCTCGGTCACACGCCTCCACTGCAGGGCCGCTGTACACCTCCCAGCTCCCGCCGACAGCAGTCGCTGAATCATCGACGATGCCGGTCACCGCGTCCTTCGGCGGCTTCGTCGTGTCCGTCGTTCCCATCTGTGTCCCTCCGTTGCAGCCGACGAGCACCAGGGTCGTCGCACTGATGATCGTCGTGGCGAGAGCGAATCGCGCCACACTTCGTGGTCCTGCTCGCACCCTCAGCGCCTCGATTCCATGTAGTCGATGACGTCCTCCTGGAGCGCGGCAATGCCCTTCGGGTGGTACGCCGTCATCTCGTCCGACTGCCCTGTCGTGGCGTGAGCGACATCCCTGAGCGACTTCCGCGCCGCCGCTCCTCGACTGCGCTGCCCTCCGCACACTCGGAAACGCCGACGATGCTGAAGCGCCGCTCATCAGCAAGGAAGTCCATCGTCGTCGCAGGACCACCCCGGCCACGGATCCCGACGATGGGATCCGCTGCACCCGTTCGATAGCGCTCTGTCGTGATCCCCTTGTCCTTCCACAACTCCTCGACGGCGTCGACCGCCTGCATCGGGTCCGCGCTCGGCGCATCGTTCATGAGGATGTAGGTGTACGCGAGGCCGTCTCCGGCGACATCCCCGCAAGTCTCAGCCGTCGGCTTGCTGTAGACCGACCACTCGCCACCTACCGTCGACGCCGTTTCGTCCACGACTCCCAAGATCGACTTCTTCGCGTCTTCAGGTTCCACGCGCGCACTTCCGTCACAGGCGGTCAAGAGCAGCACCATCGCCGCTGCCGGTGCGATGGTGAGACCGCGGAGGCCGGTCTTCGGACTGTTTCCTCGGTTCATCAGTCTCCATCATCCCGGTCACGAGCCTCCATTGCCGGCCCGCTGTACGCCTCCCACGTCCTGCCGACAGCAATTCTCGAGTCGTCGACGACGGCGTTCTCCATGTGGCCGACGGCCTGCTCTCGGGAGGCAGCATCACCCTTCAGTGGTACGCCCTCATCTCGTCGCATTGCCGGGTCCCAGCATGAGCTCCACCACCCTGCGACTCGGTGCCCTCGGCAGCCCGGTCCGACCGAAGATGTGCCGCCGGTGACCAGTGACGTCGAGCATCGAGGTGGGTACAGTCGTGAACGTGCACTCGCGAGGGGGCACAGGGGGAAGGACATCATGGGGGACATCCAGTACGACGAGGCGGCAGCGGACGCGCTCGTGAAGGCATCGACGGCAGCCGCCGAGAAGCTCCGCGGGCAAGCCGCTGGCCGTCGGTCCGCCGTCGAGCAGGGCACGGACGACTTCTCCGGTGCCTACGCGACACGCTTCGAGGAATCGGCCCGGATCGAAGCCGAGGATCGGCCGAAGCTCGCGTCCGTGCTCGACGACCTGGGCGACCAGGTGAACGAGGTGACCGCTGCGGCGAAGCGGGAACGCGAGCGTCAGGCCGACCTGGCCGCATGGCAGGTCCGGCAGGACGAGCGGGAGCGCAAGGCCGCGGAGTCTCCCCTCGGCGTCTTCGAGGTGCCCGCGGGCATGGGGTTCGACTTCAAGCCGTCCGACACGCCCATCGCACCGCCGGCCATCTCGGCGTCGTTCTCGGCACGAGGGCGGACCCGCACCGGCGACGGGACGTCCGGGGGGAAGAGTTCTGCCGACCCCGACCACCTGCGGTCCTTCGCGACCGCCTAACGTGCGCTGGACCGCGGCGCCGCCGAGAAGCTGAGCACGCTGCGGAGTGCGTGGCACGGCTTCACGGGGTCGTGCGGATGGGCGCGGATCGAGTCCGCCACCTTCCTGACCGGGTTCGATCGGCTGCTCGAGGAGAACGGCGAGGACGCCGCGTGGGCGGAACGCATCGCCGAAGCGTTCGAGCGCGCGGGCGGCCACGGATCGCTCTCGAACGCGACGCTCGACGTCTCCGCTGCCGCCGAACTCCCGGCAGCCTTCGAGAAGATGCTGGATCCCGACCTCTCCCCGGCGGAGGTCGCGGCGCTCTGGGCCAAGCTCGGCTACTCGAAGGCGGACGCGAACGACCTCAAGGCCCTGCCGATCCCGGTGCTCAGTCGGCTCGGGAACCTGGAGGGCGTCGACTACTGGGCGCGGGACACGGCCAACCGAGTCGTGCTCGATTCCATGATCACCGCTGCCGAGAAACGGCTCCGTGAACTCGAAGCGTCGACGGCGTACGACGCCGGAGGATCGCAGTACGCGACCGCGTGGAAGAACCTCACCGCCCTCAAGGAGATCTGCACCGCCGCCAATGAGACGGCCAACGGAGGGAAGCGGTTCGTCACCATGTTGCGCGATGACGAGGTCCCTCCGCTCGCGGCTGTGTCGATCGGAGACCTCGACACCGCGACGAACGTCACCTGGGCTGTTCCCGGCATGGGAACCGACACCACCGGGATGACTGGTTGGACCGATGCGGCCCAGAACATCTGGAACGAGCAGGCGAAACACCATGGTCCTGTCGACCGAGCGGTTGTGTCTTGGGTCGGCTACGACACGCCTCCGCAGCCCGTCATCCACGGCCAGCTCGACTTCGGAGTCCTGGGGAGCAGTTACGCCGAGGCCGGTGGAGATGCCCTTGCTGATGCGCTCCGCGGCCTCGACGCGGTACGTGGCGACGACTCGTTCGCAGAGCACGTCGTGGCGCACTCCTACGGATCGACGACCGCGTCCTACGCGCTCACGGAGCGCGGAGTCCATGTGGACAGCTTCACGACAGTCGGATCAGCAGGCATCCCGAACTCCGTACCGAATGCTGACGCCCTTCACGCCGATCACATGTACGCAGGTCAAGCCCAGAACATATGGATACCTGAACCCGGGCGGGGCGACCGATGGGCACAGACAGGACGGCTGAGCTTCGTCCACAGCCAGGACCCGACGGACCCCGACTTCGGCGCAACCGCTTTCGGTACGGACGGTGTCGACGGCAAACCGGAACTCAACTCTGTCGATGACCACAGCGTCCACACCGACGAACTACGCGGTTACCTGGACCCGAACACCGAGGCCTTGTCCAACATCGGCTGGGCGACGACCGGACGCCCGGAGCGGATGACCGAACACCACCCGAAGGGGATGACGGAGTGGGAGAAAACAGTGTTGGAACAGATACAGGGGCAGCCTTGACCACATCTCTCGCTCGCCGCCGATGGATCACGGCGCTCACTGCGCTCTCCGCTTGCGCGACCCTCATACTCACCAGCTGCGCCAACGATCCCGGAGAGCCTGCCGTGCAACCCTCAGAAGCGAAGAAGTCGATCATCCAGCTCGTCGAGCAGTCGACCGCCGCTGTCGGTGGTGATTGGGCGGTCTTCAGCGGTCCGGCTGTACGGAACTGTGGACAGCCGGACGGCGCAGATGGAGCGGCCTACATCTACATCGTCGAGCGGATGGACACGGAGGGCGCCGACCCCGAGGCCGATGTGGCGGCGATGACGGCGTTGTGGGAACGGCTCCACATCAACGTCGAGCAATACCACAGTGGCGGAGCTGATCCCATCAAGGGAGTCCGCGGTACAGGTGGGCCGTTGAACTCGATCGCATTCGAAGCTGACCCGGAACGGTACAGCGTCACCGGAGTATCAGAATGCTCCGACGGTGATCCTCTCCGGTTGCGGCTCGAAGACTGAACAAACCCGACTGCTGCAGATGGTCCGGATCATCAAGGGGGTTCCGCATGAGCTCCGTCGGATGTGTCTGCATCGTGACGACGGTGTTGAGTATGACGCTTGTCACACGTACCTCGGAGGGAGCACTGTCCACCCATCCAACGCGGAGAAGTCGATCGTGGACCTTGTGAACGAGTCTGCCGTCGACGCCGGCGGCGCGTGGACGCTCTACCGGGGCCCCACCGCTGAGGCTTACGAGCAGCCCGGCGGGGAGGGAGCACACTTCCCTCTCGGACCTGTTGGCCGGCCTGAACGGCGTCGGTGGTCCCGTCACCCCCGTGGGCCTCGATGCGCACTCACAGGGCCACACCATCGGCGGATCGTCGAGATGCTCGAACGGCGACGCCGACGATTCCGAGGCCTCGTGAGGAGCAGCATCAGCGTCGCTCTCGTCCTGACGGCGTCCCTCACCATTGCCAGCTGTAGTGACAACCCCGGAGGCACCACCGTGAAACCGTCCGATGCGAAGAAGTCGATCGTCGACCTCGTCGAGGAGTCCACCACCGCGGTCGGCGGCGAGTGGACGCTCTACCGCGGTCCCGCAGCTGAGGTCTGCGAGCAGCCCGACGGCGGAGAGGGCGCACACTTCGTCTACATCCTCGAGCGGGAGGGCGCCGACGGCCCCACACCGGCAGCTGACATCAGCACCGTCGAGGAACTCTGGAAGAGCAAGGGGATCACGACCGAGCGCTTCCAGAGCGGGAGCGCGGACCCCTTGACCGGCGTGAACGGTAGGGGCGGTCCCGTCACCACGGTGGGCTTCGACGCGTACCCGCAGGGCTACACCATGACCGGCGTCTCGAAGTGCTCGGACGGCGACGTCAAAGAACTGCGTCGCGAAGAGTGACCCGGCCTCGATCGCGGAACAGGAGGACCACCACCGTCGCTCTGGTCCTCGTGGGTGCGGCACTCGCGCTCACCGCTTGTGGGAACGACCCGGCCGGACGCGTCGTGCCTCCCGGTCAGGCGAGGAGCACCGTCGTCGACGTCGTCGAGGAGACGACCGAGGCAGTCGGCGGTGACTGCACGCTCTACCGCGGCCCTGATGCCGAGGTGTGCAAGCAGCCGGACGGGCGGGACGGCGCTCGCTTCGTCTACGTCCTCGAGCGGAAGGGCACCGACGGCCCCACGCCTGCGACGGACATCCGCACGGTCGAGGAGCTCTGGGAGGGCAAGGGGATCACGACGGAGCGCTTTGCCAGTGGCGGTGCCGACCCGCTCACGGGTGTCCGAGGCGCCGACGGCTCCGTGACCTCGGTGGGCTTCAACGCCTACCCGCAGCGCTACAGCGTCACCGGCGTCTCGACGTGCTCCGACGGCGACGTGGCCGAGCTGCGACAGTCGGAGTGACGCCCCGGTCCGGCACGCCGCACGGCACTCCACGCTGACCGCAGCGAGCAGGGCCGCACCCTCCCGGGTACGGCCCTGCTCGGGATCACCTCACCGACCTCACTCGGTCCGGCGACGACGACGCGCCACGGTGACCCCGACCCCGGCGGTCAGCAGCAGGAGCGCCGCGAGCGCCGCGGAACCGATCTCGGCACCGGTCCAGGCGAGGGACCCGGGACGGTCGGCGATCGAGCCGCCAGCCGGTCCGGAGGCGGCGCCGCCACCGACGGTGTCGATCGGGCCGCTGCCCGTCCCACCGCCCGGCGTACCGGCACCCGGCGTACCGGGGCTCGGCGTCGGGCTCGGCGCCACGGGTGCCGCCGCGACGGTGACGACCACGGGGTCGGACGTGGAGGCGGCCGCGGTCTCGGTGGCCCCGAAGACCGCCACCAGGGTGTGGTCGCCGACGCTCAGGCCGTCGGTCAGCGTCAGCGTGGCGACGCCGTCCGTCACCTCGGCGGTGCCGAGGGTCACGGCGGCGGCGCGGGCTCGGGCCGACGGGTCGCCGTCGCGGAACGTGACCGTGCCGTCGGTGTCCCGGCCGGTGACCGTGGCGGTCAGGACGACCTCGTCGCCCTCGTCCGGTTCGGCCGGGGTGACGGACAGGACCGTCTCGGTGGGTGCGAGGACCGCGATGGTGGCCCGGGCCTCCCGGCCGGAACCGGCCCCCTCGGCGGACACGGCGAGCGCACCGAGGTCGGCGTCCTCCGCGACCCGCAGGGTCGAGGTGGCCGTCCCGGTGGCGTCGGCGACCACCGTGTCGGTGACCGTCGTGCCGGAACGGAAGGTGACGGTCTCGCCGGCGCGGAAGCCCGTGCCGGTGAGCTCGACCGACCCGCCGGGTGCGACGCTGTCGGCGGACGTGCCGAGGGTCACCGGGGTGACCGCGGCGGCGCGTTCGGCGCACACGTCGCCCTGCGCGCCGACGGGCGGCAGCTCGGTCGCCGGTGCCGTGACACCGTCGTCCTCGCGGACCGTCAGGTTGGTGAACGCCGTGGCGCCCATGACCGCGTTGCGGGTGTTCGTGACGCTCACCTTGAACGCCGAGCTCGGCGTCGCGGAGACCGCGGTGTTGCCCGCGGTCGGGACGGTGACGGCCTTGCAGGTCTCACCGGGTGCGAAGGTCACACGCTCCATGCCGACACCGACCGAGCCGGTGGCGGAGCCGAGCACGCTGACGTAGCCGGTGACCGGTCGGTCGGAGGCGCGGGACAGGTACACGGCGACGTCCGCCGTGCCGGGGCCGTCGCCCTCCTCGACCGTCGTGGGGGCGACGTCGATCGTGGTGCGGGTCGCCGCGACGGCGGTACCGACGCTCGGGGTGTCGAAGGCCAGGTCGGACAGGTACACGCCACCGGTCCCGGTGCCGTCCGCGCCGACGCCCGCGGTGAAGCGGACCTCGCGGACGTCCGTCAGGTCGACGCCCGTCATCGAGGCGGTGGGGATCGTGAGCTGCTGCAGCACGATCTTGTTGAGCGTGGTGTTCGTGCCGCCCGGCATCCGGTTGACCGCGAGCGGGTTGATCGCCGATGCGGCCGTCGACCAGCTGCCGCCGGACCCGTCGAGGACCGTGATCCGGAAGTCGGTGCCGGTGGGCACGGCCTCGTCGGGGGCGGTCTTCAGCGTCATCTGGGCGCTGCCGGTGACGTTGCGCGCGGAGGCGGGGACGGACACCCGGAGCTCACCGGTGCTCGGCACCGCGGGGTCCGTCGTCGACGCGCCCGTCCAGAGGAAGCGGGTGGTCGGGAACGTCGGCACGTTCGGGGCGAAGGAGCCCGGCGTCCAGTGCGGGACCTGGGCCGAGGCCTTCGTCGTGGCGCAGAACGGGTTCGACTGCGGCAGCGTCCGACCGGTCAGGTTGGTGCAGACCGCGGCCGTGGCACCGCCGACCGTGCGGACGAGGGAGCTGGACGTCGTGAAGTCGGTGATGAGCTTCGTCGTGGACGACGGCTGCGCGGCCATGGTGCGGACGTCGGCGTACGGCGTCGCAGTGGTCGACGGCTTCACCGAACCGTCGAACATCGACTGGAACTGGGTCTCGCCGCCCATCGTCAGGCGGAAGAAGCCGGTCATGTAGCTGACACCGACCTGGTACTGCTGCGCCGCGGTGAGGCGGGTGGGGTCGGTCGTCGAGCAGGTGGACGTGGTGTCGCTCGTCCGCCAGTCGTCGCCCGTGGCGGCCGGGTACAGGCCTGGGGTCCACACGGTGTTGAAGAAGTTGTGGTTGGCGCCCATCACCCAGACGGCGGACCGGAGCACGTCGTCGTCGAAGGCGTGCCGGGAGTCGTCGAAGAAGTGCTGCCCCTGCTGGTTCGACACGTCGCCGTCGCAGTACGGCAGGAAGACGGACGTCGGGACGTCCGGCAGCGTCATGCGGCCGAAGTCGACGGGGGCGAGCGGCAGGACCGCCTCGATGCCGTACGGCTTCGGGAGCGCCTGGTTGAGGGTAGCGGCCGAGACCACGCCCTCACCACCACGCGAGTGGCCCATGATGCCGACGTGTGTCAGGTCGAACCGGCCCTTCAGCGATGCTGCCGTGACACCGGCGGCGGCGGCCGGCTGGTCGGCACGGGTGGTGGCGCGGACGAGTGCGTCGTCGAGCGTGCGGGTCGTGGTCGTGGTCGTGCTCGGGGCGGCGTCGGTCGCCGTGGTGACGTCGTCGTACGAGACGGCTGCCCCGGCGTCGGCCTTGCCGAGCATCTCGAGCGTGTCGAGGACGAGCTGGCCTCGGGCCTCGGCGCCGTAGTCGAGCGCGAGCTGGTTGTCGTTCGAGTTCACCGCGTTGGCGGCGATCGACACGACGTTGTAGCCGCGGGTGGCGAGTGCGCGCGCGGTGCCCTCGTAGCCGAGGTACGAGCGCACGTTCATCTGCGTCGGACCGCACGGCCAGCGGAGCGGGTTCGCACCGGTGCCCGAGCACGAGGTGTGCCGCCCGTGCAGCAGCACGACCGTCGGTCGGTGCCCGGCTGCGCTCGTCAGGTACATCTTCCCGGTGAGCTCGCCGCGGATCCCGCCGATCGCCGCGAGCGGGACCGCCTGGTCGCCGAAGTCGTACTCGGCTTCGGTCACGGTGTAGGCGCCCGGGGTCGAGGGGTCCTCCACCGCGGCGGCCGTCGCGAGCGACCGCATCTGCCGCTCGAGCGTCCGGTTCTCCGGGACGGGCGGGGTGACGGGAGCGGTCGTGGTCTCGGTCGCCTTGTCCTCGTCGCCGCTGGACCACGCCTTCGTGACGTCCGACGCGCTGGCGACGGACCGGTCGGCGGTGAGGACCTGGAGCGTCTTCCCGTCGGCCGATTCCGTCGCGAAGCCGATGGGTTCGCCGTCGACGACGAGCGTGGGGGCGTCGTCGACCATCGGCAGCGGCTCGTCGAGGTCGAGGGACACCAGGTAGCCGCCGGGGGTGGTGGTCACGTCCCAGTCGCTGCCGGAGGCGACGACGGGGTCAGGGGTGGGCGCCGCGGACGCAGGGACTGCGGTCAGGGCGAGGGCGGGAGTCAGCGTGGCGGTGATCGCCAGGGCGGCGAGCCGACTCCGGGACAGGGTTCTGGACAAGGGTCTCCTCGAGTGAAGGGGTTCTCAGGAGACAGCTTCGAGGTTCCTTCGAGTCCGCTGACCCCCGGAAACGGGGTCGTAACGAACACTTGACGGCCGGGAAACACGCCGCCGACGGCTGGGCCGGAGAACGCGGACGACCGTCCCGACGGGTCGTGCTCAGGAGGCGGAGAGGAGCGCGTCCGTCTCCGCGGCCGTCGGCGCCGTCGCCGGCCCCGGCCGGGTCACCGCGAGCGCGGCCGCCGCGTTGGCCCGTCGGACCGCGTCCTGGAGGCCCGCCCCACGTCCCAGCGCCGCCACCAGCACGCCGGCGTGTGCGTCCCCCGCCCCGTTGGTGTCGACCGCGGCGACGGGGAACCCGGGGACCAGGACCGGAGCGCTGCCGTCCTCGACCACCCAGCAGCCGGCCGCGCCGTCCCGGACCAGGGCGGTGCCCCGGGCGGCGGAGGCGATCGCGGCGGTGGCCTCGGCGAGGGTGGCCGAGGTCGGGGACAGGAGCCGCGCCTCCCGGCTGTTCGCGCTGACGACGTCGGACCGGGCCGACACGGCGGACCACACCGCGGGCGGCAGGGTGTCGACGAGTGGCGACGGGTCGGACACCACCCGGACCGACGCCGGCACGGAGCGGAGCCAGTCGGCGATCGCCGCGCCGTTCACCGGGTGCGCCAGGCCGTAGCCCGACACGACGACGGTGTCGTCGTCGTGCAGGTCGACACGGTCGAGGTCGGCCCGGGTGAGCTGCCCCTCGGCGCCGACGCTCGTGACGAAGGTGCGCTCGGTCGTGGCGTCCACGAGTGCCACGCAGTACCCGCTGTCGACGTCGGGGAGTCCGGGCTGCACGACCGTCACACCCGAGTCGGCGAGGGCCCGACGGACGACGTCCCCGAACGGGCCGGTGCCGTACTGCCCGGCGAACACGACGTCCATCCCGTCGCGACGGGCGGCGACCATGGTGTTCAGGCCACCCCCGGCGGTGAGCTCGGACGCCCGGGCGATGACGTCCCCGCCCGGCTCGGGCAGCGCGTCGATGCGCATCACGATGTCGACGATGACGTTGCCGACCGAGACGAGGCGGCCCATCAGACGGTGTGCTCGGTGTGCGGGAGCGGAGCGGACTGGTCGGGCTGCTCGTGCAGCGTGCCGCGGGGTCCGCCGGTGAGCAGGTAGACCGCGGCCGCGACGACGAACGTGACGACCCAGCCGAGGCCGTTCGCGCCGATCCACGTGTCCGAGAACGCGCCGACGAACACCGGGTCGGCGTCGCCCACCTGGACGTTCGTGAACAGGAAGCCGACGACGATCGCGACGACCCAGGCGATGACCGCCCGCCAGGCGACCCCGCCGGCGTACCAGTAGCGGCTGCCGCGGCGGAGGTCGAGGAGCGCTACCGGGTCGTACCAGGTGCGGCGGACCATGTCGGCGATGAATACGCCGAGCCATGCGGTGATCGGCACGGCGAGCACCGAGATGAAGGTGATGAACGGGGCGTAGAAGCCGTCGGCGACGAGCATGAAGTACATCGCGCCCAGCGTGGTGATGACGACGTCGACCGCGACGGCCCACACCCGCGGCACCTTCACCCCGAGGGTCAGCGTGGTGAGGCTCGCCGAGTACACCGACAGGTGGTTCGACAGCAGCAACCCGCCGAACGCCGCGATCAGGTACGGCACGGCCATCCAACTCGGCAGCATGTCGCGGATGGCGGCGACCGGGTCGCCCGCCTGCGCCAGCGTCGGGTCGCCGGCGGACACCAGCGAGCCGAGCCCGACCAGGACGACGAGCGGGATGCCCGCACCGGCCGCACTCGCGGCGACGAGCTTGCCGGCGCGGACGCTGGTGCGGGTGTACCGAGCGATGTCGGCGCCCGCGGTGGCCCAGCCGATGCCGGTCCCGGCCGCGATCGTCCCGATGCCGATGACCATCGCGGCGACCGGGCCGGCGGGCTGCGCACCGACCACGTCCCAGTCGATGCGGGCGACGAGGAACACCGCGACGAAGACGTTCAGGGCGCCGAAGACCCACGTGGCCCACTTCTGCACGGCCACGATGAACGCGTGCCCGAGTCCGGAGATGAGGACGGTGGCGGCGACGAAGACCAGGATCGCGACGATCGTGATGGCCGGGTGCGCCTTGGACCCACCGTCCGTCCCGAACAGGATCGTGAACAGCGACAGCAGGACGAACGCCGCAGTCGTGGTGTTCACGGTCTCCCAGCCCAGACGGCTGAGGAGCGAGATGAACGTGGGGCCGACGTTGCCGCGGACGCCGAACACGGCGCGGCTCAGGGTCAGACCGGGCGCTCCCCCGCGCCGTCCGGCGATCGAGATGACGCCGACCACGGCGAACGAGCCGGCGGCACCGATCACCGCGACGAGCAGCGCCTGCCAGACCGTCAGCCCCTGGAAGGCGACGAGGGTGGCTCCGAGGGGCAGACCGAGGATCGAGATGTTCGCGGCGAACCAGACCCAGAACAGCGCGCCGGGCGTCCCGGTGCGCTCGGCGGCCGGCACCGGCTCGATGCCCCGCTGCTCGACGGTGGTCAGGGTCCCGGCGCGGGTGGTGGCGTCGGTCGGGGTGCTCGTCATCTGGTCCTCTTACGTCATCGGAAGGGTGCGAGGGGGAAGCCGGGCGGCGGCAAGGGGGGAACCGCCGCCCGGCGGTCGGGGACCGCTACCGGCGGGTGCCGGTGCGGAGGTCGAGAAGCTGCTCGGTGAGCTGCTCGAGGTGCAGGTCGTTGACGGTCTCCACCTGCCGGACGGCATCGGCGGACCAGGCCGCGGAGCCGTGCACGGCACCGAGGACCGCACCGGCCATGGCGGCGATCGTGTCGGTGTCGCCACCGATGCTCGCTGCCGTGCAGACGGTCCGCCAGGGGTCGAGGTCGAGCGCCACGAGTGCGAGCGCGGCGACGACGGACTCCTGCGACGCGACACTCGTGCCGATCAGGCCGGACACGACGTCGATCCGCTCGGCATCGGGGACCGTGGTCAGGTACCCGCGTGCCCACTCGGTGCGATCGGCGATCGAACCGCCTGCGACCCAGTGGCCGCGGGTCTCGCCGATCCGGGCCGCGGCCACGGCGACGTCGAGGGCCTCGGCGCGGCTGGCACCGTCGATGCCGGCCGAGACCGCTGCCGCGACCGCACTGGCCCCGGCGATGCCGAGCCCGGTGTCGTGGGTGACGCGGCAGGCGTCCTGCACGGCGTCCACCAGGCCGACGAGCCCGGCGGCACCGGTCCCGAGCGGCGTCGCGATCCCGACCGGGGTGATCCGCATCGCGGCACCGTTCGTCGTGCCCGTCGACCCGGCTTCGGACGCGGGGACGCCGTCGAGGATCCGCTGCACGGCGGTCTTCGTGCTCGGACCGAGCAGGTCGAGCGAGCCCTTGGCCGCCATCGTCCGCTCCCAGTCGATGAGTGCCCGGGCGAACCCGACCGGGTCGAGCCGGCCCTGTCCCTGCACGAGCAGCTCGGCGACGAGGACGGCCTGCTCGGTGTCGTCGGTGATGCTCGCGGCCGGCATGCCGTGGGCGATGCGCTGGTTCGGCCCGGCGTCGACGAACCCGTCGACCACGCCGTGGTCGGTGCGGATCTGCTCGAGCGACATCGACTGCGTCGGCATCCCGAGCGCGTCGCCGATCGCCAGGCCCCGGAAGGCGGCGAGGGCGTGCTCGGCGGCGGTGCTCGTCGTCGTCATCGTGCGCTCCCGAAGGTCATGTGGATGCGGAACCGGCTCGGGTCGAGCAGGCTGTCGACAGCCTCCACGAACGTGCCGTCGGCCGTGCGCGAGACGCGTCGACTGTGGAGGAAGGGCTCCCCGGCGGTCCTGTGGAGGAGCACCGCCTCCTCCTCGGTCAGCGGGAGCACGTCGACCCACTGTTCGGCGAGCGCCGGCACCAGGCCCGTCTCCGCGATGGTGGCGGTGAGCGACCCGTCGACGAGTCCCTCGTCGACGGCGCGGGCGAGCCTCCCGTACGGCGGCACCAGGCTGCGTTCCAGGGAGATGTCCGGTCCCCCGGCCACGTGGCGGACGCGGTCGACGGCGATGAAGTCCGCGTCGTCGAGCCCGAGCTCGGCGGCGAGCGCCGGTGCACTCACCGCGGCGATCCGGAGGACGCGGACGGCGACCTCGGTGCCGGTCGCCTCGAGGGACCGAGCCCAGCCGCTCCTGGGGTCGAGCGCAGCGCCGTCGAACGTGACGACCGAGCCGATGCCGCCGCGGATCGCGATGTACTCCTCGTCCGCCAGGTCGGCGAGGGCCGCACGGACGGTGCCGCGGCTCACCGCGAACCGCTCCGCCAGGTCGTGCTCACCGGGCAGTCGCTGCCCAGGCACGTACCGGCCCGACGCGATCGCGTCGCGGAGGGCGTCGGCGACCAGGCGTCGCTTCGGTGGGACGGGCATGCAGGAGAGACTACATGTACAAGACCTGTCCAGTCGAGTTCACGGGATCGCTACCGCGTCCCACGCGCCGGAGAGCCGGAGGGCGAACAGCGGCGGCTCGTCGTTCGGCCGGAACGTCGAACTCACGCCGAAGTCGAGGCCACCCGACGTCGGCACGCTGATGCCGGCGCCGATCTGTTGTGACGCTTCCACCGGGTCGATCGAGTCGGCCGAGGCGACCTTCTCCTCGAGTTCACTGACCGAGGTCTCCGGCAGGTCGAGCTGCCGGAGCACGTCGCGGTACCCGGCGACGCCTGCCGCGGCACCGTCCACCGGCACGGTGTGGACGTCGAGGTGGAACGACCGCCCCTCGGGCAGGGTCACCTCGCCCGATCGGTCGGTCATCTCCTCGTCGTTGTCCAGCGCGTCGAAGATCACCTCGGTCGCGGTGACGCGGACCTCCCGGCCTCCGGGCAGCAGGAACCGGACGGGCCGACCTCCCGGTGTCGTGGCCGAGTAGGCGCCGACGAAGGGGCTGGCCCCCTCGGTCCGGATGCCGAACGCCTCGACGGAGGGTGGCCCGGTCAGGTCCCAGGTCTCGACGCCGTCTCGGCGGCTCATCGCCGTGGGTGCCGGACCGGTGTGGCGCACGCCGTTCGTGACCGAGACGTCGCTGCGGGACGGTGCCGGCGAGGGCCCGCTGATGATGGGGACACATCCGGTGAGCAGCGCGATGGTCACGGTCGCGATCGCCAGGACGGACGCGCGACGGCCTACCCACGCCGTGCGTTCGGCGCAGGTCGTGTCCGGCCGCTGGTCGTCGTCCACGTGTCACTCCCCCGGTCTGCGGGCGACGGTCCCCCTCCGGGACCGACGCCTGCTCCAGCTTGCCGCGTGCCGCTGGTCCGTGTCCGGCCTGGCCCCCGTCACGCAGGCGGTCGCCACCGCGGACGGGAGGCCCGTCCCGGCCTGGCCACGCGCCTCCCGTCCACGACGCGGTCGCGACCACAGGCGGACGGGAGGCCCGGCCCGGCCTGGCCACGCGCCTCACGTCCGCGACGCGGTCGCGACTACAGGACGACGACCGTCGTGCCCGCCGCCGTCGCGGGCCGGTCCATCGCGGCGAGCGCGACAGGCACCTCCTCGAGCCCGATCGTCCGTCCGACCAGCGGTGCCGGGTCGAGGCGGCCCGCGGCGATCTCGGCGAGCATCGCCGGGTACTCGTGCGCGGACATGCCGTGGCTGCCGAGCAGTTCGAGCTCGAGGCCGATGACGCGGCCGAGGTCGACCTGCGGGGTGGCGTCCTCGCCCGCGAGGAGCCCGACCTGCACGTGTCGTCCGCCGGGGCGGAGTGCGGCGATGCCCTGCCGCACCAGGGCGGCCCGTCCGAGTGCCTCGACCACGACGTGCGCGCCACCGTCCGTGGCCGTCCGGATCCGCTCGTCGACGTCGTCGTGGTGGGCGTCGACCGTGGTGGTGGCGCCGAGCGTCGCGGCGAGGGCGAGCGCCTCGGCGGAGACGTCCACCGCGACCACCCGCGCACCGCGGGACACCGCGACGACGATCGCCGAGAGCCCGACGCCCCCGCAGCCGAACACGACGACGTGCTCGCCGGGAGCGGTGCGGGCACGGTCCACGACCGCGCGGTAGGCGGTCGCGAACCGGCACCCGAGGCCGGCGGCGGTGGCGTCGTCGACGGCGTCCGGCACGGCGACGAGGTTCGTGTCCGCGTGGTGCACGACGACGTACTCGGCGAAGGACCCGGGGCGGTCGAAGCCCGGCTGGGTCTGGTCCGGGCAGATGCTCTGGCGGCCGGCGACGCACGTGGGGCAGGTGCCGCACGCGTTCACGAACGGGGCGGTGACGCGTGCGTCGGACTGCCACTGCCGGACGTCCTCACCGACCCGCTCGACGACGCCGACGAACTCGTGTCCGGGGACGTGCGGCAGCGACACCGTGTCGTCGTGCCCGTGCCAGGCGTGCCAGTCACTGCGGCAGACCCCGGTCGCGACCACGCGGACCACGGCGGCATGCGCGGGGCACTCCGGATCGGGGACCTCGGTGACGGCGGGCATCGCGGAGAAGGTGTCGAAGGTGACGGCGCGCATGCGGACGATTCTCCCATCCGGGCCGCGTGCGCAACCGTCAGGGCAGCGCGGCGGACACCTCGTCGATCGTCTCCGTCAACGACCGCTCCCCCGTCCCAGCTGCCCACCGTTCGAGCGCGACCTGGAACACGAGCACGCCGACCTCGGCGACGACGGTCGCCTGCAGTGGGGTCTCACCCCGCTCGACGAAGGCGGCCTGCGCAGCCCGGACCAGGTCGGACCGCTTGCGGGCGTCCCGGTCGCGGAGGTCGTCGTTCCCCTCGATGACCCGGCGCCAGGCGGCGGTCTGCTCGTGGTTGCCGTCGAAGCGCGCCGCCGCGACCTGGTGCAGCACGTGCCGGACGACCTGCATCGGCTCGAGGTCCGCCGATGCGTCGGTGATCAGTCGTGCTGCGGTCTCGGGGATCTCGGACCCGGCGAACACGACCTCACGCTTGTCGGCGAAGTGCCGGAAGAACGTCCGGGTCGTCAGACCGGCGCGCGCGGTGATCTGCGGCACGGTCGTCGCGGCGAACCCCTGCTCGGCGAAGAGCTCGAACGCGGCGCGCTCGAGTCGTCCTCGTGCATCCGGAGCCCATCGCATCGTCCGATGGTAGCTGACGACACGTCGTGTTATGAGGCGTACGATGACATCGCGTGTCATCACGTCGATCGACACCCGGAGAGCGAGGAGCTCGCATGACCACCGACGGCCCCACCACGAACGCAGCACTGTTCCTGCTCAGTCCCCGTGGCCCCTTCGAGGTCCGCTCCACCCCGGTGCCGACCCCCGCCGCCGGCCAGGTCGTCGTCCGCGTCCGTGCTGTGGCGGTGAACCCGGTCGACGCGATCACGGGACCGCTCCGGCGCCTCGTGACCCCCTGGGTGCGCTTCCCCACCGTCCTCGGCAGCGACGTCGCCGGCGAGGTCCTCGCCGTCGGACCGGACGTCACCGACCTCGCGGTGGGCGACCGGGTGACCGCCTTCGCCGCGGGACAGGAGAAGCCGCGGAACAGCGGGGCCGAAGGCGGGTTCCAGCGGATCGTGACGGTCCTGGAGCGCGTCACGACGCGCCTCCCGGAGGACCTGTCCTTCGAGCAGGCGGCCGTCCTGCCGCTCGCCCTGGCGACCGCGGCGGCCGGCCTGTACGAAGCCGACCAGCTCGCGCTCCCCCTGCCCGCCGACGGTGCGGACCGGACCGACGAGGTCGTCCTCGTCTGGGGCGCGTCGACGAGCGTCGGGTCCAACGCCGTCCAGCTCGCCCGCGCGAGCGGCTACACGGTGGTCGCCACGGCCGGCCGGGCGAACCACGAGCTGATCCGCTCCCTCGGCGCCGAGACCGTCCTCGACTACCGGGACGACGACGTGGACGCCGAGGTCGTCGCGGCACTGCGGGGTCGGCGGCTCGCGGGCACGATCGCGATCGGTAGCGGGTCACTCGGGCACGCCCTGCGGATCACCCGTCGTGCGCCCGGCGCGAAGCGCATCGCGTCCGCCTACCCGGACCCGGTGACCGCGGTGCGGTCGCGGATCGCCCGCCTCCGCGGCATCCGCGTCTCCGCGATCTGGGGTGGGACACCGGTGGTCTCCCCCGTCGGTCCGGCCGTCTTCCGCGACTTCCTGCCCGCGGCGCTGGCCGACGGACGCTTCCGCGCGGCCCCGGAGGCGATGGTCGTCGGACACGGACTGGAGGCCCTCCCCGGCGCCCTGAGGACGCTGCGGGACGGCGTCTCCGCCCGCAAGGTCGTGGTGTCGATGAGCGACTGAGTCCGCGCCTCGAGGCGCCAGATCAGGCGAGCGAGCCCACGACGCGGTAGCCGTACCCGTCGGCAGCGAGGGGGCGGTGCAGCCGGGCGTGCGTCGCCGCCCACATCCGTCCCAGGTAGCGGAGGCGTTCCGGAGCCATGCCGCGGACGGTCAAGTCCACGTCCTGGGCTCCCGGCTCCTGCAGCACCAGGGTGCGCAGGGTGCCGGTCGGGTCGAGGGTGACGTGCTTGGCGGTGGTCGTCATGGTGGAGCTCCTTCGTCGCGTCCCGTCCGGGACCCGGAGGGTCCGTGACCCGGAAGGTCCGCCGTACGGAAGGTCGGGGGCGCGCTGTGTCCCACGCTCCTCGGTCGGGCATGCGCGTGGCCACAGGCGCAGCCGCGGTGCGGGTCGCTCGACGCGGCACCCCGGCGTTACCGACCGCCCTTCCCGAGCATCGCGACGAGCGCCGTCGCCAACCAGGAGTCGACGTCCGCCGGCACGGGTCCGGCCCCGGTCCACGGCACCTCCCCGCGCGCGATCGCCGCGAGGCTCCGCGCCTGCAGCGACAATCCGAGGTCCATCGCCTGGATCGGGTTGCCGGCCGCGGCCGTGAGGTTGATCATCCGTGTCCCGTGCAGCGTGACGACCTCACGCCCGTCGACCAGGCGGTGCAGGACGCGCGCGTCCGGGTCGGAACCCGGCCCCGACAGGCCTGTGGTCTCCGCGGTCACCGTGAGCAGGGCCTCCCGGTCGAGCTCGAGCCCTTCGTGACCGACGCCCGAGACGACGACGCCGTCGCGGAGCAGCGCGATCTCGGCGGAGCCGATGACGCCCCGCGCGCCGGTCGCGAGGAAGAGCAGTTCGGTGCCGGGCAGCACCGCCTCCATCGGGCCGACGCGGTGCCCGCGCATGATCGCCTCGAGCGCGCGGAACGGGTCCGTGTCGACGACGCTCACGACGGCCCCGAGGTTCCGGAGCGTGTCCGCGACGCCCTTGCCGCACGGGCCGTACCCGACCACGGTGGCACGGGCTCCCGGCACCATCGCGTTCGTGGCGTTCATGAAGCCCTGCACGATGCTCTGCCCGACGCCGTGCTCGTTCTCGACGATGAGCTTCAGCCGGCTGTCGTTGATGACGACGACCGGGAAGTCCGGTGCCTGCGGCAGGGCTCGGATCGCGATGCCGCCGGTGGTCGTCTCCTCCGTCGCGCCGAGGAACGTGCTCGACCGCGGCGCTCCCCTGGTCAGCTTCGCGATGAGCTCGCCGCCGTTGTCCATCACGAGGTCCGGCAGCGCAGCGAGCAACGCGTCGAGGTTCCGGTCGTGCTGCTCGGCGTCGTCGCTGCGGCCGCCGATCACCGTGACGCCGAGCGTCCGGAGGGTCTCCGCCGTCTCGGGCACGGTCGTGCCGACGTTCCCGGTGATCGTGACGCGGGCGCCCTGGTCGAGCAGCCACCGGCACAGGACGGCGGTCTTCGGCTCGATGTGGATGCAGATGCCGATGTGCAGCCCGGCGAACACCGGGGCGTCCTGTTCGATGCTGGCCGCGAGGAGCGGCATGGACCGGGTGGCCCAGTCGATCGCCGGGGAGCCGGAGGGGGTGAGGGTGCGTGCGGGCATGACGGTGCTTCCTGTTCCGAGAGGTGGGAGGTGCGGGTCGGGCCGGGTGCTCCCCCGCCTGCGGTGCAGGGTGGGGTCGTCGGCCTGGAGGCGCGGGGGGCGCCCGTCACGCGTCTACGGATGGAGCTCGCGGCGGCTGTCGTCGCTGCCGTACAGGTCGGCCTTCTCGGAGGAGACCACCGGCGTCCAGCTCGGGGCGGCGACCGCTGCGCGCTGGCGCGGCGGCACCGCGGTGGCGGTGCGGACACGCGTGGTCATCGGGGCTCCGGGAGGCTCGTGGGGACGGGTCGATCCTGTCACGTCCGGTGCGTGGCGTGGCCGTCCCGCGGATCTGGTCGCTCGCTAGTGTCACTGCTGTGAACGCACCCTCGCCGTCCGTGGTCGCCTTCTGGGAGGCGCGTCGCCGCGACGCCCCCGAACTGCCCGCGACTGTTCCCCTGGCGTGGTCGTTCGGTGCGACACCAGATCACGCGGACGCCCTGCTCGACCTCGTGCTCGCCGGCGTGAAGGACGGGACCGCGTCCTTGCTCTGGGACTACGAGGCCACCGGTGAGCCCCTGCCGGAGGTCGGCGAGTACAGCGTCATCCTCGACGGCACCGACGAGCCGCGGGCCGTGCTCGTGACGACCGACGTCCGGATCGTGCCGTTCGACCAGGTGGGCGCCGAGCACGCCCGCGCCGAGGGTGAGGGCGACCGCACCCTCGCCTACTGGCGCACGTCGCACGAGCGGTACTGGCGGGAGCACTCGGAGAACCCGCGGGGGTGGGCGTCGGACATGCCGGTGGTGTGTGAGCGCTTCCGGCTGCTCTGGCCGCGAGCAGGTGACCGGCTCAGCTCGTCAGTGTCCTGAGGACGCTGATGCCGGCTGCTGGTCGGCGCTCCCGCTGACCGGCTCCTCGGCAGGGCCCACCTGGGGCAACCGCGACTCGATCGCCCACACGACCGCTCCTGACGCGCAGGTCAGCCCGGCGAGCAGCAGGCCCAGCGCAGCGAGTGCTCCGCCCCACCACACGCCCGAGTCGTCCTCCGTGCAGCCCTGCCACGTCTGGCCCCCGTCGCTCTCGGTCGGCCCGACCTGGCACCAACCGTCGGCGGTCGAGGCGACGACACCGACGACGACGAGGCCGACGACCAGGCAGAGGGCGGCGAGAGCGGCGAGGGCGAGTACCCAGCGCCGCGCACCGGAGAGGTTCTTCACGGGGTGACAGTAGCGGGCTGGATCTCGATCGGCGATCGGGAGGGGCCTGTTTCCTGGCGCTGTTGCGTACCGTACGAACATTGCACAGTACGTGCGTGGCTCAACGCCGACGACTGAGTCGACGGCAGACCGAGGAAATCCGTCGCTCCCGGGACCCGGGACTCGGGAGACGGGGAGAGCGGGTCGCCAGCATGGGGGCGATGAACCAGCGCAACCTACGTTTCGATGGCCGATCGGCTATCAGGAGACGTCGCGTACTGACCCGACCTTTGAAGGACAGTCAGGCGATCTGCTTCCGCGCGAAGATCATCCCTGAGGTGGATGCCCCATGCTGTGTGCCCTCATAGTTTCCTCCGTAGACAAGGGTGTTCGGCACCCACCAACTCAAGGGGGAATTGATGTTGGAAGTCGGAAGAGCAACTGGGGTAGCTGGTGTGGGGCTCCTGTGCGTAGCGACGATGCTCGGCTCGTAAGCAGTCGCGTTCGCAGAGACCCAGCCGAGCGATGCGGAGAAGGCTACCGCAGCCATCGTCGAGGTCGCCCCAGAGGTGTTCGAGGGAGCTGCAGAGACATCGAGCACTGCTAGTGCAGCAACGGCCTACGCCACCGAGGACGTTGTGGTCGCCGTGCCGAAAGACGCGAGCGACGGCGCCGTCTTGAGCACGGGGGACCGCGAATTGACCGTCTCGCTACCGTTCGCAGAAGAAGCGGCGTCCGCTGACACTTCCACGGACGGAGTGGCGACGTTCGACAATGGGAACGCGTCGTCGACGACGCCCGTGGTACACGACGACGGAACCCTGCAGATCGTGACTGTCATTGACGACGCTGGTGCACCCACCAGGTACGACTACGACCTCTCGGTGCCCAGCGGTGGCGAGATGGTACTGCGGGAGGACGGCGTGGTCGTCATCATCGACGGCGACGGCGGCTTCGCGGGCGCAGTCGCTCCGGCCTGGGCGAAAGACGCTGATGGGACCGCAGTCCCGACCCGGTACGAGGTCGATGGGAACAGGTTGACCCAGGTCATCGACCATGCCGAAGCGGCGCAGTACCCGGTGGTTGCCGACCCGTGGCTCGGCATCACGCTCTTCACGAGCTTCAAGCGCGACACCTACCACAGCGACTACCGCTACAGCGCCTGGGTCACCGGCCCTGGTGCCATCGTTCTCAGCGGTGGTGGCGGGGTCGGCGGCTACGCCGCAGGCCAAGCTGTCTTCCGCGGATCCGGCTGGGATGAGTGGAAAGCCAAGTGGCCGGCGATCACGAACAAGGCCACCTTGCAGCAGCAGTACAACTGCCACGTCGCCGCCGGTCTTTACGGCCTTCCTTTCACACAGGACTACAACCTCGAGCGTTACCGCGTGAACCGGTCGAACTGGGTCAGTGGCGTCGCTTCCCACCGCTGCAACTGGTGATCGAACACCACTCTGGACAGGACATCGAGCACATGAAGAAGTTCATCATCACGTCAGTGATCGCTGCTGGGGTCGGAGCGCTCATCACGATCGGGTTCCTCATCGCGAGCGGCGTCGACTACCGGATCCAGGAAGACTCCGGTGTCGAACCCGGATACACGCCGGAGGTGATCGTTGGCGGGATCGAGGCCGGGCTGTGGCTGTTCGGCATCGGTGTGGTGGCGCTCATCGTGAGCCTCATCGTCGCTGGAGTCCACCGTCGACAGGAGCACGACAGGCCGGCGACGTCGACTCGATGACGCCGCTCTCCGAGCACGGCGCCGCCCCAGCTGCTCCAGCTGGGGCGGCGCCGTGCTCGCGCGTGGGAGCAACGCGCGAGAGTCTCCAGTAGGGCGACCCGGCGGTCCTGGTCAGCTGAGCCGACCTAGTCCACCGCCCAGGACTTGACGTGCTCCCACGGCATGTCCTCCCACCACTTCCCGTCCCAGTCGGCCTCGAACCGGAAGAGCGTGAACCACCGGTCGACGAACGACGCCGGTGCACTGATCGGCAGCCCCGCGATGAGCTCCCCGACCTCGTCCGACAGCCGGTCGTCGACGGCGAGCTCGAAGCTGGCGAGACCGAGATGTCCAGCGAAGAAGGAGTCCTGCACGTTCGGCGCCATCGTGTCCCGAAACGCGACGGCGCTCGTCCTCCTGGTCTCGCCTCGGCGCGGACGCTCGCCCGGCGCCATGAAGCGCCGGACCACCGCACGTGTCGCCGTCGCGACAAGACGGCTTCACCCGCGACAAGTTGCCGGTCTGAACGACAACTTGTTTCTTACTTCACAGTCAACCGAGGTCCAGTGTGGTCGTCGACGCAAAGTGTCGCGTCACATCGCATTCCGACTCGGGTTGCAGATTCGTTGTCGTGACCTTTTTGAAGCGTCTCGTGTCGCCTGCGGAAAACCCCAGGTCGAACGCCTTCAAGCGAGACCTGGCAGGGTCGTGTCGCTGGCCGAACTACCGCATCGAAGTCGCGAGCTGACCCATGTCGCGCTCACCGGCGGCGTCGCCCTGCAACAGGGTCGGTCTCCCGTCTGAGCGCTCTGTCTACGGTCGCTCACCACGCACGACTCGGGCAGCGGCTGCCAGCTGCTTCTGTGCTCAGCAAGGCGGTTCGGGATGCTGACCGCTCAGCTTTGGTGCGGAGCCTTCCTCGACGGACGCACGGGCTGCTTCCGCTGCGAGGTAGGCGGTGATGTCGATGGGCTGAGTCGGGGGGAGGTGGATGTCTCCGGGGCGGACGGGGTGCTGCATCAGCTGGTCACTTTCGTTCGACGAGCGGAGGACGAAGGGCCCCGGTGTGTTCACCGGGGCCCTTCGGAGTGTCAGCCGACGAGGACTCGTGGCTGGTCGTGCGCGGCGGGTGCCGCGTCGTCGTGCTTGTCGAGGGCATGGCCTTCGACGTCGACGTCGGGGAGGACCTTTTCCAGCCACTTCGGGATCCACCAAGCGGAGCGTCCCAGGAGGGACAGCGCAGCCGGCATGAGGACCATGCGGACGATGAACGCGTCTGCGGCAACACCGACGAGGAGACCGAACGCGATCGAGGCGCCGATTGCGAACTCTCCGGTCGCGAACCCGCCGAAGACGACGATCATGATGCTCGCCGCGGCGACGAGGACGGGTCCGGATCGGGAGAAGCCCTCGCGGATTGCCTGCTTTGGGTCGAGGCCCTTGCGGTACATCTCCTGGATGCGGGAGACGAGGAACACCTGGTAGTCCATCGCGAGTCCGAAGAGCACTCCGACGAGCAGCAGCGGCAGGATGCTCAGCATCGGGTCACCCTGCGGTGCGGGCAGGAAGTCCAGCCAGCCCCACTGGAACACCGCGACGCTCGCGCCGAAGGATGCGCCGACGGAGAGCAGGTAGCCGAGCGTCGCGATCACGGGGATGAGGAGCGATCGGAACAGGACGATGAGCAGGATGATCGAGATGACGACGATGACGATGACGTACTTGACCAGCGCCTGAGCGAGCTGGTCGTCGGAGTCGATGCCGATCGCGGTCTCACCGGTGACCTCGAGGTGCGCGCCGCTGATGGTGTCAGCGGCGTCACGGATCTGGTGCACCAGGTCCTTGGTGGAGTCGTCGATCGGCCCTTCGGTCGGGATGACGGTGATCCGTGCGTAGTCGCCGTCGGAGCTGACCTGAGCGGGAACGACCTGCTGCACGCCATCGAGAGCAGTGAGTTCCTTCTCGATCGCGGCGGTCTTCGAGGTGATGTCGTCGCCCTCGGCCAGGACGATCAGGGGGCTCTGGACGCCGCCGAACTCGTCGACGATGAGGTCGTAGGCGGTGCGTTCGGTGGACTCCGGGTCGGATCCGCCAGGGACGTTCGAGGCGGTCTTCATGCTGAGCATGGGGAGCGCGACGATGACGAGGACGAGGACGCCGCCCAGGAGGGACACGATCGGGCGCCTCACGACGAAGCTGCCCCACGAGCGGAGGACGCCTCGCTTCTGCAGGCCGTCTTCGGTGAAGAGTTCCCCGCGCTGCAGCGCCGCACGGTGCTTCTTCGACAGGGCCTTGACACCCATGAACCGCATCAGTGCCGGCAGCAGGGTGAGGGAGAGCAGGACGGCGACGGCGACGGCGAACGCGGCCGCGACACCCATCTCGGTGATGTAGCTGAGGTTCGCGACCAGGAGCGCGACGAGGGCGACGACGACGGTCATGCCGGCGAAGACCACGGCGGTACCGGCGGTACCGGTTGCCCGGGCGATCGCGTCGTCGACCCTTCGTCCGGAGCGGAGTTCGGTCTTGAAGCGGGACAGGATGAAGAGGCTGTAGTCGATCCCGACGGCGAGGCCGAGCATGGTGGCGAGGATGATCGCGTTGTCACCGATCGGGGTGAGTGCGCCGTAGGCGAGGACACCGATCAGGCCGACGCCGACGCCGTAGACGGCGACGAGGAGGTTGATGCCCGCGGCGAGGAGCGAGCCGAACGTGATCGCGAGGATGATGAACGCGATGATGACCCCGGCGCCTTCACCCGGGCCGGTGGCCGGGGCGCCGAGGGGAACGAGGTTCCCTCCGAGCTCGACGCCGAGCCGCGGAGGAGCGTTCTCCTCCAGGTCGAGGGCCGCGTCGTAGAACTTCGTCTGCTGGGCCTTCGTCAGGTCGCCGTAGGTCAACGTGGCGACGGCGATCGTGCGGTCCTTCGAGATGTACGGCTGTTCCGCGTTCAGTGGGTCGCTGACGGAATTGACTCCGTCGACTTTGTCGGCCTTCGCGAGGAACGACTCGATCTGCTTCGCAGTCGTCGCGTCCGTGACGTCGCCGGACTCTGGTTGGAACACCAGCTGCAGGGACGCGGTGTCCGCGCCGGTCGTGGAGGGGAACTCCTTGTTCATCCGCTCCAACGCCTGCGATGCCTTGGTGTCGGGGATGCTCGTGGTCGCGGCGTCCTTCTCGATGCCGCTGCCGACGACGAAGATGCCGATCAGCACGGCCATGATCAGGAGCCACGCTCCGATCACCAGCCATCGGAACCGGGCACTGAAGCGCCCGAGGTGGGACAGGAACGTGGACATGCGGTTTCCTTCGTCGTCGTGGTCCGCGAGGTGCGAACAACGTCAACGATCCCGGCCGGGACGCCTCGGTACGGCCTCCTTTTGCACCGTCCGAACTACTTCATCTGCAGTAGATCCTGCCCCCCGCTCGCACTGTCAAGACAGGCGACATCCTCCGCTGGCTGAGCGATGGGTGGAGGAAACGACCAGGTGGTCGAGTCAGGCGATGAGGCCAGCTCGGTAGGCATACGCGACCAGTTGGGCTCGGTCGCGGGCGCCGACCTTCGCCATCGCACGGCTCGCGTGGGTCTTCACGGTGAACGGTGAGACGAACAACTCCGCTGCGATGAAGTCGTTGTCGTGGCCCTCTGCGATGCTGAGGACGACGTCCCGTTCACGGGCTGTCAGAGCAGTGAACCGGTCGGCGAGGTCGGTGTCGATGACGCGGCTCGGGCTGTCGGTGACGTGCCCGATGAGCGCGGCAGAGGCAGCTGCGGACAGGGCACCTCCCCCGGCGATGACTTCCTGCAAGCTCGCGATCAGCTCAGCTGGTCCGACGCCCTTGCCGAGGAACCCGTTCGCGCCAGCCCGGAGCGCCGCGAGGACGGTGTCGTCGTGTTCGAAGGTGGTCAGGACGACGATGCGGGTCTGTTCGGACGGGATCCGCTCCCGGATCCGTCGCGTCGTCTCGACGCCATCGATCCCGGGCATTCGGACGTCCATGAGGACAAGGTCGACATCGTGGTCCCGGAGGAAGGCGAGCGCGGCGAACCCGTCCCCTGCTTCACCGACCACGGCGAAGTCGGGGTGCACGTCGATGATGGTCCGCAGTCCGAGCCGGATCATCTCTTGGTCATCGACCAGCAGCACGCGTGTCACAGGGTTGCTCCTTCGCTCCATGGGATCCGTGCCGTGACGGTGAAGACGTCGTCGTCGGTGCCGAGCTGCAGGGTGCCGCCGGCGGACTCGACGCGTTCGCGCATACCGACGAGTCCGTACCCGCTGCCGTGGGCGGTCCCCGGCGTGGACGCGATCGGGTTCGTGACGCTGATGATCAGGTCGGCCTCGTCCGTCAGCACCGTCAGCGCGGCCTCACCGGTGCCGTACCGGTGCGCGTTGGTCAGCGCTTCTTGCGCCACGCGGAACACCGTCACCCCGCCGGCCTCGTGCACTCGGCGAGCTTGGTCGGTGATCTGCGCGTCGATCGACAGGCCAGCGTCCTGGAACGAGGCGACCAGCTCGTCGATCGTCGACAGGCTGGGTGTCGGGCGGCCCGCGTGATCGTCGTCGGCGTCGTCGCTGCGGAGCATGGCCAGCGTCCGTTGCGTGTCACTGAGGATCGACTGCACCGCTGTGCGCGCCGCGACCAGCGACCGTTGGGTCGCGGCATCGTCACGGCCGGCGGTGACCTCGACCGCGCCGAGGTGCATGCTCACGACGGCGACCTGATGGCCGACGATGTCGTGCAGGTCACGGGCGATGCGGACCCGCTCCTCCGCCACTCGCCGCTCAGCTTCGGCCTCCCGGGTCGCGATCGCGTCGCGGGTGCGCTGCTCGAGCGACTCCCAGTACTGGCGCTGCAGCCGCAGCGCCGCGCCCACGGCACCACCGGCGACGACGGCGACGATGACCGCGACGGCGTCGAGACCGACCGCGCGGCCAGCGGACAGGAAACTCGCGAGCCCGAAGATGACGGCCATCGCCAGCGCCGTGATCCCGGTGCTGCGCGTGGGCGGCAAGCCGCGCAGGGTGAGTGCGAACAGGACGAACACCACGACGGTGCATTCACCGATCGGGTCCCGCCCTCCGACGATCACCACGACGACGCCAGCCATCGTCAACGCGAGACCGACCTGCGGCAGCCGGACGGCGACGAGCGCTCCGGTGAGGGTCACGAGTGCGCCGACCCCGGCGAGCAGACCATCGCCGTCGGTGGCGATGACGACCAGTTCCACGATCATCGCGGTCACGCTCACCCACAGCGGGAGGCGCTCGAGCACAGATCGCGCGCGCAGCCACAGCGGGCGTGGCGTCGCGGACACGCTGGGCGTCGGAACGGTCATCCCTTGAGTCTGAGGGAGGCCGGTGCCGGACACGTACTCCATCTGCATCAGGTTCTCCAGTTCCGGGGAACGACGCCGGCGGGTGTCGCTGCGCTGATGCTGTTCACCAGTCGCACCGATGAAGGGACACCCCATGACCACGCTTCTTCCCGCTCCACCTGCCACGGCGGCGATGTTCGTCTCGACGCCGGCGGAGCTCGACGACGGGTACGACCAGCAGATCCACCGTTCTCGAGCGGGGACGATCGCGCGCGTGCCGTTGCTGCCGCTCTGGGCAGCGGTCGCCACCACGAGCGCGGTGTTGCGGTTCGCCGGCTTCATGGTGCTGGCCACGTCGATGCTCCTCGAGAGCGCAGCGCGGGGCATCATCTCCCGCTGACCAACCCGCCCGTGCAACAACGCCTTCGAGCGCGCGGATCAGCGGAGGTGTTCGAGGAGGTGCGCGGTGAACGCGGCCATGAGCGTGTCGAGCGTCACCTTCGGGGTGGATCCGGCGTAGTAGAAGTCGTGGTCGACCCCGTCGAACCGTCGGGTCTCGACCGGCGCACCGACCTCCACAGCACGCGCGGTGAACTCCTCGATCGAGGGACGGAGCGTGTCGTACTCCGCGGTGACGACCAGGGTCGGTGGCAGTGCGCGGAGCTCGGCCTCGGGGAGGAAAGCGGGCGAGACGAGCGGGTTCTTGCGGTCCGTGCTCGGCAGCGGGTAGGCCGTGTCGACCATCTCGAGCATCGCGGCGTTGACGAACGGCTTCTCGGTCAGGAAGGTCGCTCCGGCGGGCGGGATCGACAGGTCCACGGCGGGAACGATGAGGGCGGCAGCGCGAACAGCAGGGCCGTGCTCGCGTGTCGATTGCGTGAGGGTGCCGAGGGCGAGGTTCCCACCTGCGCTGCTGCCGGTCACCGCGATCCGGGTACCGTCCCACCCCATGGTCTCCCCGGAGCGGGCGACCCACGTGAGCACGTCGAAGCACTCCTCCAACGCCTGCGGGAACCGGGCTTTCGGTGATGTGCTGTAGTCCACGTTCACGACGACGCTGCCCACTTCGCCCGCGATCCCTCGAGCGAGGTGGTTGTCCTGCAGCGGGTTCCCGATCACGAACCCACCACCGTGGGTGTTGATGACCACCGGCGGCGTGGCACCGTTCGCGGCGAGGGGGGCGTCAGCGGGAGGCCGCGTGATGGAGCAGCGGATCGAACGGTGACGGGTGGGGACGTGCACGATCTCGTTGTCGGGAACGGCACGGGAAGTGAGCTCCACCTTCGGTGCCCGGATGATGCGTGTGACGAGGGTCGACATCGCCCAGGTCCGGACGCGCATGCCGAGGGGGGCGGCCATGATGTGCTCTCTCTCATTCGGTCGGGGCTGCTGATGTGATCTGTGGGTCGAGCGTCCTCGCTGGTGCGTGCGACGGAGGCAGTGAGGGGGCGCCTCGCAGCGCCCCCTCACTGCGTCCCGGCTACTCGTCGCGCGGCGCCCCGGATCGGACGGAGTCAGGAACGGACGGTGCTGCCGTTGCGGCTGAGTGGCCACCGGCGGCGGCGTCCTGTCGCGCCTTCTCGAGTTCGTCGGCTTCTGCGCCGCCGATGGCTTCGCCACGAGCGACCATGCCGGCCGTGTCGGAGAGCTTGATCTGCGGCAGGAACAGGGCGAGCAAGAACGCGACGGCGATGAAGGGCAGCAGGTACCAGAACACCGGCGCGAGGGAGTCGGCGTACGCGTTGACGATGCCGTCCTGTACCGCCTCCGGCAGCTTCGCCACGGTCGCCGGGTCGATGCTGCCCGCCGAGGACGCGGCATCGGTCGCGGAACCGCCGGCGTCGCGGAACACGTCGGTCAGCGATGTGGTCAAGCGTGCGGTGAACAGTGCACCGAACACGGCCGTGCCGAGAGAGGCACCGACCTCACGGAAGTAGTTGTTCGTCGAGGTGGCGGTTCCGACCTGCGAGGCGGGCACCGCGTTCTGCGCGACGAGGACCACCACCTGCATGATCAGGCCGAGGCCCGCGCCGAAGACGAACAGGTACACGCAGATCAGCCAGATCGGGGTGTCCGCGGCGAGCTGCGTGAGGCAGAGCATCGCGGCCGCGACGAGGATCGTGCCGACGATCGGGAACGCGCGGTAGCGGCCGGTCTTCGAGATCAGGTTGCCGGACGCGATGGAGGTTCCGATGAGGCCGACCATCATCGGCAGCATCAGCAGACCCGAGACCGCGGCCGAGGTGCCGGATGCCATCTGCAGGAACGTCGGAACGAAGCCGATGGCGGCGAACATGCCGATGCCGAGCACGAGACCGATGCCGGTCGCGAGCAGGAAGGTGCGGTTGCGGAAGAAGGACATCGGGAGCACCGGGTCCTCGACGCGGGTCTCGACGAGCACGAGCAACGAAGCGGCGACGACGAGGCCCGCGAACCAGGCCCACGTCTCGAGCGCGTCCCAGCCGTGGTCCTTGTTGCCGCCGAACTCGGAGAAGAACACCAGGCACGTCGTGGCTGCGGACATCAGGAGCACGCCGAGGACGTCGATCCTCTTCTCGGCCTTCTTGGTCGGCAGGGTCAGTGCGAACCAGGCGATGCAGAACGCGGCGATCCCGACCGGGATGTTGATGTAGAACGCCCAGTTCCAGGTGAGGTGGTCGACGAAGAAACCACCGAGGAGCGGGCCACCGATGGCGGAGAGGCCGAAGATCGCACCGAGCGGGCCGAGGTACTTGCCGCGCTGTGAGGCGGGGACGATGTCCGCGATGATCGCCTGCGACAGGATCATCAGACCACCACCACCGAGTCCCTGCACCGCGCGCCACACGATCAGCTGTGTGAAGTCGCCGGCGAAGGCACACCCGGCCGAGGCGATCGTGAACAGGGCGATCGCGATGAGGAACAGGTTCCGGCGTCCGAGGACGTCCCCGAACTTGCCGTAGATCGGCATCACGATCGTCGACGCGAGCAGGTACCCCGTCGTCAGCCACGCCTGATGCGCGACGCCGCCGAGCTCGCCGACGATGGTCGGCATCGCGGTCGAGACGATGGTCTGGTCGAGGCTGGAGAGCAGCATCCCCGCGATGAGCGCGGAGAAGATGGTCCAGATGCGGCGCTGGGTGAGCAGGAGCGGTCCGTCTGACCGTCCTGCTCGTGTCGCGCTCTTGGT
Organism: Curtobacterium sp. MCBD17_032; assembly: GCF_003234855.1. Taxonomy (GTDB): domain Bacteria; phylum Actinomycetota; class Actinomycetes; order Actinomycetales; family Microbacteriaceae; genus Curtobacterium. The sequence goes on along the minus strand of NZ_QKTO01000001.1, from coordinate 366,693 downwards.
CGAGCTCATGGGGTGTGCTCCAGTTCGTTGGTCGAGTGGGCCGCTCCGAGCGGCGTGCTGGTCGGGACGGTCGCGCCGTCGGGGTTCGCCATCGCTGTGACGAGGCGGAAGTTGGTCCGGAGGATGTCTTCGAACGGTGGGCCGTCCTCATCGGCGAAGAAGCGCCACGCGGTCGCCTTGAGGAGCGCACCGACGATCTCAGCGACCAGGCGTCCGCGGTCGTCGGCCGGGTCGGTCCATCCGAACCGGGAGCGCAGGGCGTCCCCGACGAGTTCCATCTGCCGGTCGGTCGCGGACACGAACCGGGCCACGAGGGAGGGCTCGCGATCGAGCACGTCCCGCATGAGGGATTCTTCGCCGCGGTCGAGGCCGACGACGTGCAGGTGCTCGATGGCCAGGGCGACTGCCGCGTCGATGGGGGCGAGATCTGGATCGACCGCCGTTCCGGCAGCGAACGCGGTCAGGAGGTCGTCTTCGACGCCGATCTCGATGCCGAGCACGACGTCCTCCTTGGAGGCGAAGTGGTTGAAGAAGGTGCGACGGGACACGCCGACTTCTTCGCAGAGCTGCTCGATGGTGAAGCCGTTCAGCCCATCGGAGATCGTCCGACGACGGGCTGTGGCGATCATGCGACGGCGAAGCAGGCGGGTCCGCTCGGATGTCTTCACGGTCTGCAGTTTTGCACTTACAACCCGACAGTGCAAGTCTTCGTCACGCCCGTTGCGGTGAGTTCTCCAAGCTGCGGCGGGTGCCGAGAACACGAGAACGCTCCGTGGTGCCGTCTGTCGTCCGGCACCACGGAGCGTTGTCGTTCCGCGGATGGGTCAGGCCCTGTGGAGCCTTCGGAAGGTCTCCTCGAGTGTCACGGTCGGGTGACCGATCAACGTGGAGAGGACCGGCGAGGGGCCGTCGAGGGCGCCGTCGGCGACGGCTGCGTCGAGGCCGACGAGGAACCCGATCGTGCCCTCGTCGAGACCGGCGGACACCAGAGCCTGCTGGTGCTCCTGCGACGAGACATGGGCGTACGCGACGTCACGTCCGAGCACGCGGCCTGCGGTCGCGGCGAACTCCGCGCCGTCCCAGGCGGTGTCACCGGCGAGCTCGAGCGTCTCGCCACGGTGGGCACCCGTCGCAGCGACGACGGCGGCCGCTTCGGCATAGTCGGAGCGAGCCGCCGAAGCGATCCGTCCGGTACCGCTGCTGGCGAGCCACTGTCCGGTCGCGGCGATCTGGGCGAAGGCCTGCTCGTAGTTCTCGTTGTACCAGTTGTTCCGGAGCACGGTCGCAGTGACGGGCGAGGCCGCGAGGAGGTCCTCGGTGGCCTTGTGCTCGGGAGCGACGAACAGCGTCGACGTGTCGGCGCGGGGAGCGCTGGTGTAGACGATGTGCTGCACGCCGACCTGCTCCGCGGCGCGGATGGCGTTGGTGTGCTGCGGGATCCGCTGGCCGACCTCGCTGCCGGAGACGAGCACCAGGGTCTCGACGCCGTCGAACGCGGACGCGAGAGCCGCCGGATCGGCGTAGTCGGCAACGGCAGTGCGGACACCGGAGTCAGCGAACAGCGCGGAGAGGCGCTCGGCGTTCCGGCCGATGGCGACGACGTCGTCGGCTGCGATGCCACGAGCGAGGAGGTGTTCGACGATCAGGCGACCGAGGTTGCCGGTCGCACCAGTGACGGCGATCGTCACTTGATGACCCCGAGGCCGTCGGTCCAGCTGATCTGCTCGGAGACGGCGAGACCCATCTGGAGGTAGCCGATGCCTTCGAGTTCGTGGGCGCGGGCGAGGGGGCCGGCGTCGAAGGCGTCGAGACCACCGGCGGTGATCGCGTCGCGGAGAGCGGCCTTCGCGTCGGCGTCGTCGCCGGCGATGAGCACGGCGGTCTTCTTGCCGCCGACGCTCTTCGTGGCCAGCGCTCCGGCGAAGTTGGTGTTGAACGCCTTGACGACGTGCGACTCGGGCAGGCGGGCGGCGAGGTCCGCGGCGCCGCTGCCGGCGTCGAAGGCGACCGGCTGGAAGGTGGCGAAGTCGACGGTGTTGGTGATGTCGACGACGGTCTTGCCGGCGAGGGCGCTCTTGTACTTGTCGGCGATCTCGGGGAGGGCGGCGTACGGGACGGCGAGGACGACGATGTCGCCGGCGAAGGAGGTGGGCTCGTCGGAGTGCTTGATCGACTCGACGGTGGCGCCGCCGTCGGAGAAGACGGAGGCGATCGCGGTGCCCATGTTGCCGGTACCGAGGATGCTGATGCTGGTCATGATGCGTGCTCCTGTTTCAGAGGTGGTGCGGTTGGAGAGGGTGTGGTCAGAGCGCGGCGAAGCCGAGGATCGCGCTGACGATCGAGAGGATCGCCAGGACGATCGGGGCCGCCGGGGACTCCTTGCGGCGCAGGTGGACGACCACGGCGCCGAGCATGAGGACAGCGAGGAGGATCGCGGCGATCGGGGTGAGGACCGGTGCGACGTCGAGCAGCAGCGGCAGGATCAAGCCGATGGCACCGAGGACCTCCGCGAGGCCGATGAGCTTGACGTGGCTGCTGGCGAAGTCGGCTGCCCAGCCCATGCCGCTGCTGGCCAGGGCCTCCGCGGGACGGGCCAGCTTCATCAGGCCGGCTCCGAGGAACGCGAGTGCCAGGAGGCCGTTGATGATCCAGAGTGCGATGAGCATGATCTTCCTTGTGCTTGAACGTTGAAGTAACCAGGCCGACAGTACACAGCGTTTTGTTGAACGGTCAAGTTTTATCTGCGACGATGTGCGCATGGACGAACCGCGCTGGCTCAACAAGACCGAGGCGGCAGCCTGGATGGATCTCCTCGCGATCATCGAGCTGCTGCCCTCGGCGCTCGACGCGCAGCTCAAGCGTGACTTCGCGATGACCCGCTTCGAGTACAACGTCCTCGCGATGCTCAGCGAGTCACCCGACGACAGTGCTCCGATGAGCAGCCTGGCTTTCCTCACCAACGGATCACTCTCCCGTCTGTCACACGCGGTGACGAAGCTCGAGAAGCGTGGGTGGGTGCGTCGCGTGCCGTCCGAGACGGACAAGCGCTCGCTCGTGGCCACCCTGACAGTGGACGGACGAGCACTCATCGAGCGAGCGGCTCCGCATCACGTCGAGGAGGCTCGACGCGCGTTCTTCGATGCGATCCCGCCCGAGCGGGTCGGCGATCTCGCCGAGATCCTGCGGCCGATCGCCGCGAACCTCCTGACACCGGACGCCGACTGCGGGCCGGCGGCGCGCGCCGCCGCTGCGCCGGTCGCTCACGACTGATCGACGACTCCACAGGCCGCCCACTCCACAGACCCCCGACCGCCCGGACTGGCACTCGCCAGCCCGTTGCTCCGTCGCGCCCGCTCGTCCGATGCGGCCGCGCCTCCCAGAACGGAAACTCCCATGAGCACGATCGACACGACAACCCGCCGCCCGAGCCGCCTCCGCGGGGTCCTCGTCGCGACTGTCCTCGCAGCCGTCATCGGCAGCATCGCCAACGCGATCATCGCCGTCAGTGCCCTCGCGGCCGGCGCTGACCCCGCAGTGCAAGGCCTGACGCCGCCGGCCTACATCACCTTCACGGTCGTCGGGGTCCTGATCGGCGCGATCGGGTGGGCGCTCATCAGCCGTACGCGTTCGGCTGGGCGCGCGCTCGCGATCCTCGTCCCGGTCGTCCTGGTGCTCTCCCTCATCCCCGACGTGCTCCTCGCCTTCAGTGGTGGCTCCGCTGCGATGACCGCGGGAGTGGCGCTGGGCATCATGCACCTCGTGACGACGGCGGTTGCGGTGCCGATCTACCGCACGTTCCTCCCGATCGCACGCTGACTCCTCCTCCCGCCCGCCAGAAGTTTGTTGACAGTTCAACAAAACGGCGTACATTGATCCTAGGTACTTGATGATTCAAGTACCTAGGATCCGGCAGCAGCTCGCGGCCCGGGACCTACGCCGACGTCGAACTCTGCAGGAGCAGCAATGAACCCCCTCGACACTTCTTCGGACCCGCGTTCCGCCCCGAACGCGGCCGCGCCTGGCACGCCGGACCGTGAGGTCGCGGAGTTCGGTGCCGTGCACCTCGAGGTCACCGACCTCGGCCGTTCCACCGCGTTCTGGACCGATGTCATCGGTCTCGTCCTACGGTCCGAGTCCCAGGACGAGGTCGAGCTCGGCACGAAGGCACAGACCCTCGTCACCCTCCACCCGGGCGCCCAGACCGGGTTCCTGCAGGGCCACAGCGGGCTCTACCACCTCGCCGTGCACCCGCCGACAGAAGCCGACTTCGCCCGGATCCTGCTCCGCCTCATCCGGGTCGGCTGGCAGATCTCACCGACCGACCACATCATGTCGAAGGCGATCTACCTCCTCGACCCGGACGGCATCACGGTCGAGATCACCCTCGAGACGCCGGAACGTCTCCGCGGGTTCCACTTCGACGACAACGGCCCGTACGTGCTGCGCCAGGACGGCAGCCGTTCCAACGGTCGTGAGCCGCTCGACGTCCGCGCCGTCCTCGCCGCACTGCCCGATGACGACATCACACTCCCGGTGCCGGAGGGCACCAAGATCGGCCACGTCCACCTGTACGTCGGGGACCTCGAAGCCGCCTACGGTTTCTACCGCACGTTCGGGTTCAACCAGGCCGTCTGGGCACCCCGCTTCCACATGGGCGACCTCGGTGGCGGCGGCGCGTTCAACCACCGCATCGCAGTGAACACCTGGCAAGGCGTCGGCGCACCGCAATCCCCCGCAGGGACCGCCCGCATGCGCGCCTTCACCCTCCGCCTCGACACCCACGAGCGCCTCGACCACGTCCTCGGAACCGTCGACGGACCCATCGAGGAATCCGACGCCGGCTTCCTCGTCCGAGACCCCAGCCTGAACACGCTGCTGCTCTCCGCCAACTGACCGACACTCCCAGCCGAAGGACAAGACCATGAGCACCACCGGCGACAACAAGACCATCGCCCGTGCCTTCTACGACGCCTACAACACCAGCGATCTGCAGGCCGCGTTCGACACCTACATCTCCCAGGATCTGGTCAACCACACCAACGGCGGTGCGATGGACAGGGACATGTGGATGGGTTCCGACCTCGCCGCGAAGACCGCGGTCCCCGACCAGACCATGACGATCCTCGGCCAGTCCGCCGACGGTGACACCGTCTACACCCACTGGGTCCTCGAGGGCACCTTCAGCAACGGTGACCTGTTCGGCATCCCCGCCAACGGCAACGCGACCCGCCTCGAAGCCGTCGCCGTCGACGTCATCCGCGACGGCCAGATCGTCGAGCACAACGCAATCGGCGACTTCACCGCCTTCATGAGCCAGCTCACCGCTCAGTGAGCATCGTCCACGAACTGATGCGGTAGCCGGCTCACTCGACAGTCGGCGGAAGCGGAATGATCGCTGGCGGGACCGCACCGGATGTGAGGCGGCAGCCGAGGTCGACGTGGTCATCGACCACGTCCGGGGGCAACCGGCCGCGGACGTGATGCGATCCCTCGTCACGGCTCGACAGGACCGGGGGCGTCGGCTGGACTGGATCGCGATCGGCTCGACCGCAGGGCAGGAGACCCCAGTCCCGTCCGCAGCGCTTCGCGCATCTGAACTGAGCATCGTCGGTAGTGGGCAAGGCGCCGCCGGGCGTGCTGCGTTCGCTGCGGAGCTGCCCGGCATCGTCTCGCAACCGCAGACGGCACGGCGACCATCGACGCGCAAGCTGCACCGATCCGGGAGGTCGAGTCCCGCTGGGCCGGCGACGCTGCGACGACGGGACGCGTGGTGCTCACGACAGCCGCCCGGTAGAGGATGGGCTAGCGAACGCTCGCTACGTCCATGCCGGGTCCGCTTTCGGCCCGGCGCTCGAAGCCGTGGCGTTCGTAGAACTCAGCCCGACCTCGGGCCGCGAAGAGCTGTACGTCGTCCACTCCGCGGCGACGTGCCTCGTCGACTAGGCGCGCGAGGACTTGTCCGCCGATACCTCCACCTCGAGCCTCTTCGGTGACGATCATCTCGGTCACGAAGGCGTGCAGCGCCCCGTCACTGATGAGCCTGCCCATGCCGACCAGGCGGCCGGCGTCATCCCTGACGGTGCAGACGATCCAGCTCCCAGACAGAGCGCGCTCGAATCGGTCCAGAGTCCAGTCCCCCAACCAGTCTCGTCGTAGAGCGTCTTGAACTCCATCGCGGTCGGCGCGGAGAAGGAGTAGTCCATCCCGGAACGGTACTGCGAGACCGTCCCGCAAGCCGCTCGTCCACCGGTACGCGACTGGCGGCGACAACCACGACGACTTCCCTGTCCTGCTTGGCCGGAGTATCGCCGTCTCACACTGCACTACTGCGGCATGTCCACGAACCGCGAGAACATCCCGTGGAACGCCACCGTGATGGTGTCCGTCGGCCCGTTGCGGTGCTTCGCCACGATCAGGTCGGCTTCACCCTGCCGCGGGTTGTCCTTCTCGTACGCCGACTCACGGTGCAGCAGGATGACCATGTCGGCGTCCTGCTCGATCGACCCGGATTCACGCAGGTCGGAGATCATCGGCTTCTTGTCGGCACGCTGCTCGGGTCCACGGTTCAGCTGCGACAGCGCGATGACGGGGACCTGGAGCTCCTTCGCCATGAGCTTGAGCGCACGCGAGAACTCGGAGACCTCCTGCTGGCGGCTCTCGACCTTCTTGCCCGAGGTCATGAGCTGCAGGTAGTCGATGACGACGAGCTTCAGGTTGTGCTGCTGCTTGAGGCGCCGGCACTTCGCCCGGATCTCGACGAGGGTCATGTTGGGGGAGTCGTCGATGAAGAACGGGGCGTCGTTGATGCGCCCGCGGGTCTGCGCGATGGTGGTCCAGTCACGGGTGTCGACGGTGCCCTTGCGCATGTTCTGCAGCGGGACGCTCGACTCGGCGGAGAGCAGGCGCATGGCGATCTCGGCGCGACCCATCTCGAGCGAGAAGAACGCGGCGGTCTGGTTGTGCTTGAGCGCCGCGGCGCGGCACAGGTCGAGCGCCAGGGTCGACTTGCCGAGTGCGGGTCGTGCGGCCACGATGATGAGCTGTCCGGGGTGGAAGCCGTTGGTCAGGGCGTCCATCTGGGCGAACCCGGTCGGGACCCCGGTCATCTGCCCGTCGCGGCCCTTCGCGGCCTCGATCTCGTCGATCGCGGTTCCGATGGCCTCGGTCAGGGGGACGTAGTCCTCGGTCTGCACGCCGCCGGCGACGTTGTAGACCTCGGCCTGCGCGCTGTTGACGAGGTCGGTGACCTCGCCCTCGCTCGCGTAGCCCATCTGCACGATGCGGGTACCGGCCTCGACCAGGCGACGGAGGACGGCCTTCTCGGCGACGATGGCGGCGTAGTACCCGGCGTTCGCCGCGGTCGGCACCATGCTCGTCAGGCTGTGCAGGTACTCGGCGCCACCGCCGCGGGACAGCAGGCCCGTCTTCGTGAGCTCGTCGGTGACGGCGATGACGTCGGTCGGCTCACCGTGCGAGTACAGCGACAGGATCGCGTCGAAGATCACCTCGTGCTTGGGGATGTAGAAGTCGACACCGCGGGCGGTCTCGATGACGTCGGCGACGGCGTCCTTCGACAGCATCATGCCGCCGATCGTCGACTGCTCCGCGAGCATGTCGTGCGGGGGAGTCCGGTCGGCGTTCCGCTCGGCGTACTCCCGGGGGGCCGGCTCCAGATGCGCGATCGACACACGTGCTCCTCAGTGTTTGGCGGTGCTGGCGGACGGCCTGTGGACCGTTCCCGACCGAGCAGTTCTACCCCGGGCGACCGACATCCCCGAGTCGCTGGGTCAAGCTACGGGTACAGAGTTATCCCCAGCAACAGCACCTGTGGATAACTCTGTGGACGGAGTGCGGAACACGCCGGAGTCCTGTGTGGATGGTTGTGCACTTCGCTGTGGAGAACTCGGCAGGAGAACACACGTTCGACGCCTGAACTGGGATTTTTCGTTCCACACCATGTGTGGAGAACTCTGCTTCAAGTGGCGGTCGAAGGTTCCTGTTCGGGGCTGCGATTGTGCAGAACCGACTTGACAAACGGCCCTGCCACCCGGTTGCACTCGGGTTGCTCCCAGGCAGGCTCGGCACCGGAACGACGGAGGGCGGGCCTCCCGAGATGGGAGACCCGCCCTCCGGCGGTGCTGGTGCTGCCGCGGCAGCGACCGGACTACTTCGCGGCGACGACCTTCAGCGAGATGGTCGCGACGATGTCCTCACGCAGACGCACGGTGGCCTCGTGGTCACCGACGGTCTTGATGGTCGCGGGGACCTCGACCTTGCGCTTGTCGAGCGAGCCGACGCCCTGCGCCTGGACGGCGTCAGCGACGTCAGCCGGGCGGACGGAGCCGAACAGACGACCGTCCTTGCCGGCCTTGACCGACAGCTGGATGGTGGCGTTCTCGAGCTTCATCTTGAGGTCCTGTGCCTCTTCGATGGTGGCGAGCTCGCGCGCGGTGCGAGCTGCACGGATCGACTCGATCTGCTTCTCGCCGCCCTTCGACCACGACACGGCGAAGCCCTGCGGGATCAGGTAGTTGCGGGCGTAGCCGTTCTTGACGTCGACGACGTCACCGGCGGAACCGAGGCCGGAGACCTCGTGGGTGAGGATGAGCTTCGACATGTGTCGACCTCCGATCAGCGGCCGGAGCCGGCGTAGGGGAGGAGCGCCATCTCACGGGCGTTCTTCACGGCACGGGCGATGAGGCGCTGCTCCTGGACGGAGACGCCGGTGATGCGACGGGCGCGGATCTTGCCACGCTCCGAGATGAACTTGCGCAGGGTCGCGACGTCCTTGTAGTCGATGACGCCGACCTTGATCGCCTTCGCGGGAGCGGCGTTCTTGCCGCCCTTGCCGCGAGGCTTCCGGCGGTCGCCGGTGCTCTTTCCAGCCATTGTTCTTCCTTACAGAGAGAGAAGTTGTGTGTCCGTCAGACCGAGTGGTCGCGGATCAGAACGGGGTCTCGTCGTCGTAGGTGCCGCCGGGGGTGCTCCACACGTCGTTCGACTGTGCGTTGCCGCCGCCCTGCTGACCACCCTGCGGGGACCACGGTGCGTCGGACTGACCGCCGCCACCGTTGTTGCCGCCGAAGCCACCGCCGGAGTTGCCCCCGCCGCCGACCTGGCCGCGCCCGCCGCCACCGCCGCTGCCACCCGGTGCACGGGTGATCTGGGCGGTCGCGTACCGGAGCGAGGGGCCGATCTCGTCGACCTCGAGCTCGATGCTCGTCCGCTGCTGACCCTCACGGTCCTGGTAGGAACGCTGACGGAGACGGCCCTGCGCGATGACGCGCGAGCCCTTCGTCAGCGACCCCGCCACGTGCTCGGCGAACTCGCGCCACACACTCGCACGGAGGAACAGCGCGTCGCCGTCCTTCCACTCGTTCGCCTGACGGTCGAACGTGCGAGGGGTCGACGCGATGGTGAAGTTCGCCACGGCGAGCCCGTTCTGCGTGTAGCGCAGCTCCGGGTCCGCGGTGAGGTTGCCCACCACCGTGATGACGGTTTCGCCGGCCACGGGCTACTCGGCGCTCGCGGTCGTGGCGGCCGAAGCCGACGCGTTGGCGGCCTTGCGGGCGGCACGGGCCTCGTCGCGCTCCTTCTGAGCGGCGACCTGGGCCATGCCCTCTTCGGCGCGCAGGACCTTGGTACGCAGGACGGCCTCGGAGAGACCGAGCTGGCGGTCCAGCTCCTTGGCGGAGTCGGCGGACGACGTGAAGTTCACGACGGCGTAGATGCCCTCGGTCTTCTTCGCGATCTCGTACGCGAGCCGGCGACGGCCCCAGACGTCCACGTTGTCGACGGTGCCACCGTCGTTGCGGATGACCGCGAGGAACTTGTCCAGGCTGGGAGCGACGGTGCGCTCATCGATCTCGGGGTCGAGGATCGCCATCAGTTCGTACTGGTGCATGCGGAACCCACCTCCTCTGGTCTCAGCGGCCCCGGGCAGTTCCCGGGGCAGGAGGGTTGATGCATGTGCCTCGGCACGCTGCATGCGCGCGAGACAACCTGCCCATCGTAGCGGACGGCCTGGAGGCGCGCCACCGGCTGTGCAGAGCGACCGGCGTCGGTCAGACGGACGTGTCGCGCGTCGCCCACCAGGCGCGGAGCCGCGCCTCGGCGTCCTCGGGGCCGAGCGGCCCCTCGTCCATACGGGCCTCGAGCAGGAAGCGGTAGGCCTCGCCGACGGCCCGCCCCGGCGGGATGTCGAGGATCCGCATGATGTCGTCGCCCGTCAGGTCCGGACGCATGGAGTCGAGCTCCTCCTGCTCCGCGAGGACGGCGATCCGGGCCTCCAGGTCGTCGTAGGCGAACCCGAGACGGTCTGCCTTCCGGCGGTTCCGGGTGGTGACGTCCGAGCGGGTGAGCTCGTGCAGCCGCTCGAGCTGGTCGCCGGCGTCCCGGACGTAGCGGCGGACGGCCGCGTCGGTCCAGGCGCCCTCGGTGTAGCCGAAGAACCGCAGGTGCAGTTCGATCAGGCGGGACACCGAGGCGATCGTGTCGTTGTCGAAGCGCAGGGCGCGGAGTCGCTTCTTCGCGAGCTTGGACCCGACCAGGTCGTGGTGGTGGAAGCTCACGGCGCCGCCCGGTTCGAGCTTCCGGGTCGCGGGCTTGCCGATGTCGTGCAGGAGCGCGGCGAGCCGGAGCACGGTGTCGGGGGCGTCGCCGGGGTGACGCTCCGCCTCGTACCCGATCGCCTGGGTCAGGACGGTGAGCGAGTGCTCGTACACGTCCTTGTGGTGGTGGTGCTCATCGATCTCGAGCCGCATCGCCGGCAGCTCGGGCAGGATCCGCTCGGCGATCCCGGTGTCGACGAGGAGCCGGAGCCCCTCGACCGGGTCGGACGTGTTGAGCAACTTCACGAGCTCGTCCCGCACGCGTTCGGCGGAGACGATGTCGATCGAGTCGGCGAGGTCGGACATCGCGGCCCGGACCTCGTCGGACGCCGTGAACCCGAGCTGTGCCGTGAACCGTGCCGCCCGCATCATGCGGAGCGGGTCGTCCCGGAACGAGACCGGAGCCGCCTGCGGGGTCGCCAGGCGGCCGGCGAGCAGGTCCTCGACGCCGCCGTGCACGTCGACGAGCTCACGCTGGGGGAGTCGGAGCGCCATCGCGTTGACGGTGAAGTCGCGGCGGAGCAGGTCGTCCTCGATGGTGTCGCCGAACGTGACCTCGGGCTTGCGGGTCTCGCCGTCGTACACGTCACTGCGGTACGTCGTGATCTCGACCTGCTCACCGCGGACCAGCGCGGCGATGGTGCCGAACTGGCGCCCGACGTCCCACGTCGTCTTGGCGAGAGGTCCGACGATCGCCAGGATCTCGTCCGGCCGCGCGTCGGTCGTGAAGTCGAGGTCGGTCACCGGGCGGCCGAGGAAGGCGTCACGGACGGGCCCACCGACGAGGGCGAGCTCGTGACCGGCGGCGGCGAACGCCCGTGCGAGGACGTCGACGGTGTCGGTGGCGGCGAGTGCGTCGAGTCGTTCGACGGCCTGGGCTACGGACTGCATGACGCCGTCGATCATCCCAGATGATGGCGGTGAGCACCTGCGCGCCCGCCTGCTGTCATGGTCGCGCCTCATACACTCGTCGTGGCCCGCTCACGACCAGGGCCCTCTCACATGCAGATACTCCGTACCGTGCTCGCCGCCGCCGCGTCCGCCCTGGTCGCCACCGGTCTGGTCATCGCGCCCGCCGCGGTGGACGTCGCCGACGCCGCCACCACCACGAAGCCGGCTGACCCGAGCGCCGCACAGACGGGGACGACCTCGGTCGAGCTGACACCGACCGGCCGGGGCGTCCTCGAACTCGGTGACGACCTCTCGCTCTCGCTCACGGTGACGAACGACACGGACGTCGCGCTGCCGGCCGGTGAAGCCGACCTCGACATCATCCGTCGAGCCGTGGGGACGCGGGACATCCTCGCCGACTGGCTGGGCGACACCTCGTCAGACGGTTACGTGGGGGAGCGCATGGACCGGGTCACGGTCCCGGAGGTCCCCGCTCACCGGTCGGTGACGATCGACTCCATCTCCGTGCCGTTCGCCGACGTCGGCATCGGCACGCTCAACCCGTTCGGCGCACGGCGCATCGCGGCCTCGTACGCGGCCGGTTCGACGTTCGCGGTCGGACGCTCCGCCTTCACGTGGAACCCCGAGTTCGACCGGGCCCCGGTCGACGTCGCCGTCGCGATGCCGGTGACGGTGCCGGCCACCGAGGACGGCGTGCTGTCCGCCGGCGCCCTCGCCTCGGCGACCGCCGTCGACGGCACCCTCACCCAGCAGCTCGACGCGGCTGAGGGCCACAGCATCGCCCTCGCCGTCGACCCGCGGATCATCGCCTCGATCCGGCTCCTGGGGGACGACGCACCGAGCACGGCGACCGCCTGGCTCGAGCGCCTGCAGGGACTCCGGAACGAGAAGTTCCCGCTCGCCTACGCCGACGCCGACGTCGCCGGACTCCACCAGGCGGGGGCGCCGGGCATCGCGGCACCGATCTCCTTCGACCAGGCGATCGCCGCCGCGGTCGAGGACGACCGCTTCCCGGGAGCGACGCCGAGCCCGACCGCCACCCCCGCCGACGGTGCCACCACCGGGACCCCGGGCACCGATGCGTCCGACCGCACCGGCGCCGGGGCCACCGACACGGCGACCAGCCCCGCGAACCCCGGCACGCCGTCGACCGACGGCACGGGTGCCGGACCGGGCGCTCCGGCGATGATCCCCACCTCCGAGTCGCTCGTCGCCTTCCCCTGGACGGTCGACACGGTCGCCTGGCCCGCCGACGGCACCGTCGCCACCGACGACCTCACGGCCCTCGGCGCGGCCGGTTACCGGTCCACGATCCTCGCGAGCGGGAACACATCCGCCGGTGCCGGCACGACCGTCGCCGCCTCGGAGGAGATCGGCGCGACGCAGGGACTCGTCGCCGACCAGACGATGTCGGCGCTCCTGCGTGACGCCGCCGGGGCACCCGACGGGCGCGCCTACACGAACGCGATGACGGAGCTCTCCGCGACCCTGGCGACCGTGGCCGTCCAGGGCACCGCGACCGGGCCGCTCCTCCTGACGCTCGACCGGTCCTGGCCCACCGACTCCGGTCGACTCGACCAGGCCCTCGACACCCTCGAGAGCAGTGGTTGGGTCTCCCCGACGGACTTCTCCACCGTCGTCGACGCGACCCCCGGATCCCTGACGCTGCAGAGCGCCAGCGTCGGCGACGACCGAGTCGAGACGCTCCGCCGACTCGTCCGGTCCGAGCAGGACATCGCCGACTTCGCCAGCGCGGTGCAGGACCCCGCGACGGTCACCGCCCCCGTGCGGCTCGCGACCCTCGCCGCGGCCTCGAACGCGTGGCGGGCCGACACCGAGCGCCTCTCCACGGTGGTGGACCGACTCGTCGCCGACAACGACGAGGTCGTGCACAGCGTCGGCATCGTCAACTCGAGTGACATCACCCTGCTCGGCGACCGGTCCTCACTGCCGATCTCGGTGCGCAACCGGTCCGACCACGCCGTCACCGTCTTCCTGACGGTGTCGCCGTCGAACTCGTTCCTCCGCATCGAACAGAACGCTGTCGAGGTCACGATCCAACCCCGCTCCTCGACCCGCACCACCTTCCCCGTGCAGTCGGTCGCGAACGGCAAGGTCGCGCTGTCGATGTCCCTGACGAGCGCGACCGGAGCCCGGATCTCCAGCCCCGCGACGGTGGAGATCAACGTGCAGGCGCAGTGGGAGACCGTCATCACGGCCGTCGCCGCCATCGCGGTCATCGCCGTCTTCGGCTTCGGCATCGTCCGCAACGTGCGGCGCCGGCTGCGCCGCCGCAACGGGCAGGCCGAGGCGCAGGACGAGGACCCGAACCGACCGCTCGAGGTCCAACCGGTCGCTCCGGGGGAGTCCGCAACGGCCACCCGGCCTGGAGGCCCGACCACGGTCCCCGGGGCCGCCACCGCCATCGCCGCGGCCAGCTCCGGCACCGACACGGTCGGCGCCGACGGCGACCGCCTGGAGGACGCGATCATGCGCGCCGGGGTGCGGTCGAGCCTCCCGTCCGACGACCACGACGACGACCGCAGTCCCGACGGCCGCGGTCAGCCCGCCGACCGCGGGCACCCCGCCGACCGACGCGCACCCGAGGAGCCGACCATCAGCACCACCCCGCCCACCGCGACCGGGAGCGTCGACACCGCACCGGAGGGCGGACGCGACCTCGGGCGCGCGAGTGCCCTGCTCGCGGTCGGGACGATGGTGTCGCGCCTGCTCGGCTTCGCGAAGACGTTCGTGCTCGCGTACGCCATCGGGCAGGCGAACTCCCGTGCGGCGGACGCGTTCGCGGTGTCGAACCAGCTCCCGAACAACATCTACGCGCTCATCGCGGGTGGCCTGCTGTCCGCGGTGCTCATCCCGCAGATCGTCCGGTCGATGGGCCAGAACGGCGACGGCGGGCGCGCCTACGTCAACAAGATCGTGACGCTCGGCGGCTCGGTCTTCGTCGTCATCACGATCGTCGCGACCCTGCTCGCCCCGGTCCTGGTCCGCGTCTACGCGGCGCAGGCGGACGACGGCAAGGGCTTCTCGCCGGCGGCGACGGACCTGGCGGTCGCGTTCGCGTTCTGGTGCCTGCCGCAGATCCTCTTCTACGCGATGTACTCGCTGCTCGGGGAGGTCCTCAACGCCAAGCAGGTGTTCGGTCCGTTCACCTGGGCCCCGCTCATCAACAACGTCATCGCCATCGCGGGCCTCGTCGTCTTCATCGCGCTGTTCGGCAACCGCACGTTGAACGCGGGGACGGACGACTGGACGCCGCTGAAGATCGCGGTGCTCGCGGGCAGCGCCTCCCTGGGCGTCCTCGCACAGGCGGCCTTCCTGCCGTTCTTCTGGAAGCGCGCGGGTCTGACCTTCCGGCCCGACTTCCGCTGGCGGGGCGTCGGCCTCAAGGCCACCGGGACGGCGGCCGGATGGCTCTTCGCGATGATCCTCGTCACGCAGCTGGCCGGGATCGTGCAGTCCCGCGTGGCCTCGCTCGGGTCCGGGAACGCCGGCAACGCGGTGCTGCAGAACGCCTGGCTGCTCTTCATGCTGCCGCACTCGATCATCGCCGTGTCGATCGCCACCGCGTACTTCACGCGGATGAGCCACGACGCCGAACGCGGTGACCTGGCGGCGGTCCGGCGCAACCTGTCGCTGTCCCTGCGGATCGTCGGCCTGTTCACGGTCTTCTCGGCGGTCGCGCTCATGGTCGTGGCCGTGCCGTTCGGTCGGATGTTCTCGAACACCTTCGACGGCGCGCTCGCCATCGGCGGCGTGTTGCTCGCCTACATGCCCGGCCTGGTGCTGTTCAGCATGCTCTTCATCATCCAGCGGGTGTTCTGGGCCATGCACGACCACCGGACGCCGTTCCTCATGCAGCTCGTGCAGTCCGGCCTGTTCGTCATCGGTGCCCTCGCCGTGACCGCGCTGCCCGGCGACGTCATCGGTCTCGCCGTCGCCGCGTGCACGACCGTCGCCGGGTCCGCGCAGACGATCGTGGCGCTCGTCATCGTCCGGCGCCGACTGGACGGCATCGAGGGCCCGGTCGTGACCCGCTCGCACCTGCAGTTCGTCGCCGCCGCACTCGTGGCCGGGGTCGTCGGACTCGTCGTCGTCCACTTCTTCGGGGCCTTCCGCGAGGACGGGTTCGCCATGGCGGACTTCACGAGCGCGGCCATCACCGTCGTCCTCGCCGGGGTCGTCATGGTGGCCGTGTACTTCGGCGTCCTGGCCCTCATCCGCAACGCCGAGGTGCGCAGCGCCGTCGACCTCGTCCGGGCGCGACTGGGGCGCTGAGGCGGGGCGCGTCGGGGGACGTCCTGGCGCCCCGCGCTCACGGCTGCCCGGGAATGGCCCGCGGCTACCATGGGTTCTCTCGGTGGCACGCAACGGAAGGGCAGTCATGCGCGAGCTCATCATCATCGGTTCCGGTCCCGCCGGGTTCACGGCCGGCATCTACGCCGCGCGCGCTGAGCTGAAGCCGCTCATCGTCGCCTCGAGCGTCGAGACCGGCGGCGAACTGACCAAGACGACCGAGGTCGAGAACTTCCCGGGCTTCCCCGAGGGCGTCCAGGGCCCCGACCTCATGATCAAGATGCAGGAGCAGGCCGAGAAGTTCGGTGCCGAGGTCCTGTACGACGACGCCGTCTCGGTCGACCTCACGGGCCAGGTCAAGAAGGTCACGGTCGGCTCGGGCGAGACGTACGAGGCGCTTGCGGTCGTCTACGCGACCGGGTCCGCGTACCGGCACCTGGGCCTCCCGGACGAGGAGCGGCTCTCCGGACACGGCGTCTCCTGGTGCGCCACGTGCGACGGTTTCTTCTTCCGCCAGAAGAACATCGCCGTCGTCGGCGGCGGCGACTCCGCGATGGAGGAGGCGACCTTCCTCACGCGCTTCGCCGACAAGGTGACGATCATCCACCGCGGGGACTCCCTGCGCGCGTCGAAGATCATGCAGGACCGCGCCATGAACGACCCGAAGATCGAGTTCGCCTGGAACAAGCAGGTCACCGGCATCACGGGTGACTCCGCGGTCGAGGGCGTCACGCTCACGGACACGGTGACCGGCGAGGAGTCCTCGATGGCACTCGACGGCCTGTTCATCGCGATCGGCAACGACCCGCGCACCCACCTCGTGCACGGCCAGCTCGAGATCGCCCCCGAGGGCACGCTCGCCGTCGAGGGTCGGTCGTCCCGCGCGGTCGGCGTCCCCGGCGTGTTCATCGCCGGTGACGTGCTCGACCCGACCTACCGCCAGGCGATCACCGCCGCCGGCTCCGGTGCCGTGGCAGCACTCGACGCCGAGAAGTACCTCGCCGACCTCGACCACAGCATCACCGACGAGGCCGAGGGCGTCACCCCGACCGAGGCGATCATCGACGTCACCGCGCGGGTCTGACCCGGGCGCGGCCGGCCGGGGGAATGCCCGGTCGGTCGACCACGTTCACCTCACCGAACCGACTTCCGTCGAAGGAGCAAGCATGAGCAACGCAAAGGCCGTCACCGACGCCACGTTCGAGGCCGAGGTCCTCAAGTCCGACAAGACGATCCTCGTCGACTTCTGGGCCGAGTGGTGTGGCCCGTGTCGTGCGGTGTCGCCGATCCTCGACCAGATCGCGGCAGAGCACGCCGACAAAATCGAGATCGTCAAGCTCAACGTCGACGACAACCCGCAGTCGGCCATGAACTACCAGATCACGTCGATCCCGGCGATGAAGGTGTTCAAGGGCGGCGAGGTCGTCAAGACCGTCATCGGCGCCAAGCCGAAGCCGGCCCTCGAGGCCGACCTCGCGGACTTCCTCGCGTAGGCACCGCAGCACAGACCCGGACGCCCCGTCCTCCATTCCATCGGAGGGCGGGGCGTTCGCCTGTTCCCGGGCCGATGTCCACCCGCCTGGCGGGGCGGACGCGGGGCGGGCCTCCAGGCAGGAGCGGGCCACCGATCGACGATCGGCCTCGTCGCGGACCAACGGATGTCCGGTTGCATGTCGTACTGTGGCGAGAACGACCGAGTGGAGGTAACTCGATGACGAACGGCAACAGTCTCGACCCCTGGTACGACTCCTACGCCCAGCGCACCGCCGGGTTGAGCGCCTCCGAGGTCCGAGCCCTGTTCGCCGTCGCGTCGCGGCCCGAGGTGGTCTCGCTCGCCGGCGGCATGCCGTACGTGTCCGCACTGCCCCGCGAGCTCGTCACCGGCTCGATCGACCGTGTCATGCAGGACGACGCGGCCATGGCACTGCAGTACGGCGGCGGGCAGGGACTCCGCCCCCTCCGCGAGCACATCGTCGACGTGATGAGCCTGGAAGGCATCCGTGCCAGCCCGGAGGACGTCGTGGTCACCACGGGGTCCCAGCACGCCCTGGACCTCGTCACGCGGCTGTTCATCGATCCGGGCGACGTCGTGCTCGCGGAGTCGCCGTCCTACGTCGGGGCCATCGGCGTGTTCCGGTCGTACCAGGCCGAGACCGTCCACGTGACGACCGACGAGCACGGCCTGGTCCCCGAGGCCCTCCGAGAGACGATCGGCCGTCTCCGGGCTGCTGGCAAGCGGATGAAGTTCCTCTACACGATCCCGAACTTCCACAACCCCGCAGGCGTCACGATGAGCCGCGAGCGCCGTATCGAGGTCCTCGACATCTGTCGCTCGAACGACATCCTCGTGCTCGAGGACAACCCGTACGGGCTCCTCTGGTTCGACGAGCCCGCACCGCAGGCGATCCGGTCGATCGACGACGAGGGCGTGGTGTACCTCGGATCGTTCTCGAAGACCCTCGCGCCCGGGTTCCGCGTCGGTTGGGCCCTCGCGCCGCACGCCATCCGCGAGAAGCTCGTGCTCGCGAACGAGTCCGCCGTCCTGGCACCGAACTCCTTCGGCCAGTACGTCGTGAACGCCTACCTCGACGCCGCCGACTGGAAGGGCCAGATCGACACGTTCCGCGGGCTCTACGCCGAGCGCCGGGACGCCATGCTCTCCGCCCTGGGGGAGTTCCTGCCGGACCTGCGCTGGACGGTCCCGAACGGTGGCTTCTTCGTCTGGCTGACCCTGCCGGACTCCCTCGACTCGAAGGGCATGCTCCCGCGCGCCGTGAAGGAGCTCGTCGCCTACACACCAGGGACGGCGTTCTTCGCTGACGGTCGCGGAGCGGGCAACATCCGCCTGTCGTTCTGCTACCCGACGTCGGACCAGATCCGCGTCGGCGTCAAGCGCCTGGCATCCGTGGTCAACGACGAGCTCGAGCTCATCGAGACGTTCGGCCCGTCGGCACGTACCACGCCGTCGGTTAGCCGCTCGACGGTCAGCTCGCCGCCGCCGAACCTGTCCTGATCAGGACATTCCGCTCCATCGCTCGCCTTTCGCAGAGGATCCCACATGGCTGAGTTCGCCCGCCGCCACGTCGTCGTCGTCGCCGGGGGGATCTCCCACGAACGCGACATCTCCCTGCGGTCCGGTCGACGAGTCGCGGACTCGCTCGCCGGCTACGGCTGGCAGGTCGACCTCCGCGACGCAGACGCGTCACTGCTCCCCGCTCTGGCCGCGGACCGCCCCGACGTCGTGTGGCCGGCCCTGCATGGTGCCTCGGGAGAGGACGGTGCGCTGCGCGGCATCCTGGAGGCGCTCGACATCCCGTACGTCGGCTCACGCTCGACATCGGCTCGGCTGGCGTGGGACAAGCCGACGGCCTCCGCCCTCGTCTCCCGAGCCGGAGTCCGCACCCCGCGGTCGGTGACGCTGTCGCACGACGTCTTCCGGGAACTCGGCGCCGTCGGCGTGCTCCAGGCCATCGCCGCCGAGCACCCGGTCCCGCTCGCGGTCAAGCCGGCGCGGGGCGGCAGCGCGCAGGGCGTCACCCTGGTGGAGGACGTCGACGACCTGCCACGGGCGATGGTGTCGGCGTACACCTACTGCGAGGACGCCGTCGTCGAACAGCTCATCCGCGGCACCGAGATCGCCGTCGGCATCATCGACACCGGCGACGGGCCCCTCGCGCTCGCACCGGTGGAGATCGTGCCTCGCAACGGCGTCTACGGGTACGAGGCGCGCTACAACGCGGGGGAGACGACGTTCTACACGCCCGCTCGCCTGCCGGAGGAGGCCTCCAGCGCCGCCTCGGCAGCCGCCGTGCTGGCCCACCGGGCCCTCGGGCTTCGACACATCTCGCGCGTCGACATCATCGTGGACGGTGCGGGGACGCCCTGGTTCCTCGAGGCGAACGTGCTCCCGGGACTCACCGAGACGTCCCTCGTTCCGCAGGCGCTGACGGCTTCCGGGTTCGACCTCGGGTGGACATATGCCGAGCTCGCGGAGCAGGCCATGCGGGACCACGCGGCCTGACTCCTGCTGCTCGGCAATGTTCCACGTGGAACGTCGCGGGTTCGACCACCCGCGGTGAGCGGTGTCCGGTTCAGCTCCAGGCTCGAGCAGGATCCCAGCGGTCGACTATGGGGGTCGCGCTGCTGACGCCCGCGGACCTGCGTCGATGAAAGTCGCCTCTCCCACCGTCCACCGTCCGACCGGCTCCAGCCCTCGTCCAGCTCAAGCGTCGCCCTCACACGGGCTCGGAAGGGTGGGCGGTCATCGGACCAGCCAGACACACACCCATCGAGAGCCCACC
Organism: Curtobacterium sp. MCBD17_032; assembly: GCF_003234855.1. GTDB lineage: Bacteria > Actinomycetota > Actinomycetes > Actinomycetales > Microbacteriaceae > Curtobacterium. Next base: position 346,556 of record NZ_QKTO01000001.1, on the reverse strand, counting down.
GCGGCACACGGGTTCTGTTCTGCCATCGAGCGCCCGCCCGGAGGTCGCGGCTTGCTGCCCGACGCGCGAGTGCGCCCTCCGTGCCGGTCGGCACCACCCCGCGCACCGCACGCTCCTCCACCGAGCACGAGTCCTGCGCGCCCGCCCGCCTTCGTCGGCCACAGCCCTGCACATCTCGCCGACGTGATGGCAGACGGCGTCCACGGAGCGAGCCGACACCCTCTCGCCACAGCGCTGATGCCGTCGATCCATACCAGGTCTGTCGCCGCACGAGCAGCGGCGCCAGAGGGACAGCGCTCGGGTAAGACCGGTACGCGTCGACGTGTGTCACCTGCCGCGGGATCACCAGGACTCCGCGCCGTCACGGGCGGCGTACACCAGCACGTCCGTGGTCGCGATCGCCGCACCCCGATTCGGCACAGTACGCCACACAGGGCGGCGGTACCGGCAATGCTCGATGGTGATCGAGCATGGAGCCCAGTCACACCCACCCATCGAGCACGGGACCGATCGGACACGGGGCGTCCTGCTTCGGCCTCAGCGTCCTTCCTCCACGAAGTTGATGGGAATGAAGCGTGCCGCTGTATCGAGGCGGTCACCCCGAGACCTTCGGCTGCACCACCGCTGGCTTCGCCACGGACCGGGTGCAACGACGACTCGTCCTCGTGAGCGCGCAGGATCCCGGCGCCCGGGGGAGTGGCAGCAGCCCTCTTTCCAACCGGCCGTCGGACCAGCGTTCATGGCATTCCACGTGGAACATCTCGGGGAATTCCGGCCGCCAGCCGTTGCGGCCGGGACCGTGTCAAAGCGCTCCGCGGCTCCGCGACCAGGCTCGCGTCGGCCTTTGATGGCGCTCACCTCCGGCCGCCTCCACCAGGGGCGCGTGTTCCACGTGAAACCTCGCGGACCTGCCGGCGAACATCGCGTCGGCCCGCCGTCGCGAACCACGTACACCCGAGCGATCCAGGTGCCGTTGCATGTCCGGTACCTCACTCGGTTGACGCATGGCCGGTCAGCCAGCCGACGCCCACGGGGCGACGACCAGCGCGCCCAGCGCGGTGCCGTCCACCGCACGCGGAAGGTCCCCGCACCCGGGCGGATCGGCATCGCCACCGACTTGCAACCATGTCCTCAAGCCCGCAGGGGCCGGCAGCGCGGTGCGACTGCTTGCATGCTCACGGATCTCGATCGGCGCTCGCCCCGTCGTGGCGCCTCGCAGTCCGACGAGCTTCCCCACCCTCGGTCCGACCGACCGACCGACCGACCGTTGCGTGGAGTCAGGAGTGCGGCCCGCGGAGTGGCGCGCTCCTCACGCGACACCGTGCCGACGCGGACCCCAACGGCATCGCTCGTGGCGTCCAAACAGCCCTCTGCGGGCCCGGGACGGTCCTCGCGACTACAGGGGAGTCTCCTGTCCCGTTCGGCGCTCAGCGAGCCGCTCAGCCGCTGGCAGACCATAGCGGTCTCGCCGCGGCTGCCACGCGGGACAGACCGGACGTGAAGGCTTCCTCATTCTGTTCCGCAGCCGCTCGGTGAACTCTCACCATGCCGTGGAGCGTTGACCTCGAGATCGCGGGACGTCACGAGTGGTCGTCAGCCGGCCAGGTCCTCGATGCCGAGCTCCCCGAGGATCCGATTCAGATCGTCGGCGGTGGCGAAGTCGATCGTGACGGAACCCTTCCGTGCTCCGACCGCGATCTTCACGCGCGTGTTCAACCGATCGCCGAGTCGCTCCGCCATGTCGTTGAAGTGCACCTGCCGCTTCGAGGGCTGGGTCGGCGCCTTCGTCGGCGTCTTCGAGGACAGCTGCTGGGCGATGGCCTCGGCGGCGCGAACGGACAAGTCCTCGTTCACGATCTTCTCCGCGAGGTACTCCATCGCTTCCGCGTCCGGCGCTGCGAGGATCGCGCGGGCGTGCCCGGCCGAGAGCACGCCGGCGGCCACGCGGCGCTGCACGGGGGAGGGGAGCCGGAGCAGGCGGATGGTGTTCGTGATCTGCGGTCGGGACCGGCCGATGCGCTGCCCGAGCTGCTCCTGCGTGATCCCGAAGTCTGCGAGGAGCTGCTGGTACGCGGAAGCCTCTTCGAGCGGGTTGAGCTGAGCACGGTGCAGGTTCTCGAGCAGCGCGTCGCGCAGCATCGCGTCGTCCGGGGTGTCCTTGACGATCGCAGGGATCGTCGCCAATCCGAGCTCCTTCGTCGCCCGGAGACGACGCTCGCCCATGATCAGCTCGTACTGCGGCTCGGTCCCCGCAGCGCCGCTGATCGGCCGCACCACGATCGGTTGCAGGAGCCCGATCTCGCGGATCGAGTGGATCAGTTCCTGGAGTTCCTCCTCACGGAACTCCTTGCGGGGCTGTTGCGCGTTCGGGACGATGTCGAGCGGATTGAGGCTGGCGAGCCGCGCGCCGGGGACCGCCAGGAGTTCTTCTGCCGTTGCCGGCTGACCGGATGCGGCGTTCGCGTCCGCAGCCGTGGTGCCGCCCGTCGGGAAGAACACGTCGACGGGCCGCTCGTGCTCGTTCGCGGTGGGGATGAGCGCGCCGATACCGCGCCCGAGTCCGGTTCGCTTGGGTGCCATCAGTGCTTCGCTCCTCGTTCTGCGATCTCGGCTGCAGCCTCCAGGTAGGACAGCGAGCCACTCGAGTTGACGTCGTACGAGACCACACTCTGCCCGTAACTCGGCGCCTCACTGACGCGTACGGATCGCGGGATCATCGCCTTCAGTACCTGGTCGCCGAAGTGCTCGCGGACGTCGTTCGCTACCTGGTTCGCCAGGTTCGTCCGACCGTCGTACATGGTCAGCAGGATCGTCGACACGGCCAGGTTCGGGTTGAGGTGCCGCTCGATGAGGTCGATGTTGCGCAAGAGCTGGCTGAGTCCCTCGAGGGCGTAGTACTCGCACTGGATCGGGATCAGCACCTCCTTGGCGGCCACGAAGGCATTGATCGTCAACAGCCCGAGCGACGGCGGGCAGTCGATGAAGACGTAGTGGTAGGGCTCCTCGACCGAGGCCAGGTACTGGTCGAGTGCGGTCCGGAGGCGCTGTTCGCGGGCAACCAAGGAGACCAGCTCGATCTCCGCGCCAGCAAGGTGGATGGTCGCCGGGACACACCAGAGCGTCTCGGACTCGGGGGACCGCTGGACAGTGTCCGCGATCGGTGCCTCGTCGACGATCACGTCGTAGATGCTCGCCACCTCGGCCTGGTGGTCGATCCCGAGCGCAGTCGACGCGTTGCCCTGCGGGTCGAGGTCGATCACGAGCACTCGGGCCCCGCCGTGTGCGAGGGCAGCGGCGAGGTTCACCGTCGTGGTCGTCTTCCCGACCCCGCCCTTCTGGTTCGACACCGTGAAGACACGGGTCGCATCCGGCAATGGGAACTGCTGCGTGGCGATCGCCCGGCGTCGGCGGTTCAGGTCGGCTATCTCCCGCGCCAGGGGCGTCGAAGCGTCGTAGTCGGTCGATGAACTCAACGAGTGCCTCTTCCCCGGTCGGTGTTTCACGTGGAACATGGGCCGTGGGCCCGGACGCGACTCCAGCGCTCAGCGGCAGGCTGCGGTCAGACCTGACCGGTGGCGTCAATCAACTGTAGCCCGGAAGACGCGCGTGGTCTCCTCGACCACTCCGACTCCGAGCTCGAGGACCTCGACGTCTGCCAGGCGCTTTCGGAGGATGACCTTGCGTGCCGCTGCGACCTCGTCATCGACGCGAGCGCCCTTCATCAGGATGAGCTCACCGCCAGACCGGACGAGCGGAACGGTGAGGGGGATCAACTTCGAGAGTGCGCTGACCGCGCGAGCCGTGACCTGGTCCAGCACGAGATCGTCAGCGACGTCCTCTGCCCGAGCACGAACGACGGTCACGTTGTCGAGACCGAGCCGCGCCGCTTCACCGCGCAGCCATTCGACGCGGCGCTCCATCGGTTCGATGAGGGTCATGGAAACGTCGGGGCGCGCGATGGCCAACACGAGTCCCGGCAGCCCCGCACCCGAGCCGACGTCGCCCACGGTCCCGCCACTCAGGAGCAGCGGGGCGAGCAGCGCGGAGTTGAGGATATGTCGCGTCCACAGCCGGGGGAGCTCGAGTGGACCGATGAGACCGAGCTCCTCGCCGCGACGGGCCAACTCGTTCGTGAACGACCGGGCGACGTCGAGACGGTCGCCGAACAGTGTCGCTGCAGCTGCCGGTTCGACCTCGAGGACCGGAGCGTCAGCCGACCCTGCCTCGGTCATCGCGTGATGACCGTGTGCCGGTCGCGACCCTCGCCCTCGGACTCCGAGTGGAACCCCTTCTCGGACACCAGATCGTGCACGAGCTTGCGCTCGTAGGAGGACATCGGCGGCAGTGCCGCCGTCGTCGAACCCGCTTCGATGCGCTCGATCGCGGTGTCGACGAGGCGCTGGAGCTCCGTGGCCCGGGCGTCTCGCGACCCACCGATGTCCAGGATGAGACGGCTGAACTCGCCGGTCTCCGCCTGGACCGCGATGCGCGTGAGTTCCTGCAGCGCGGACACGGTGTCGGGCTTGGCGAGCACGCGGAGCGCCTCTCCGTCGTCCGTTACCGTCAGGTAGACACGTCCGGCGCGCTCCTCGATCTCGATGTCACCGTCGAGGTCGCAGATGTCGAGCAGCTCTTCGATGTAGTCGGCAGCGATGTCCGCTTCGTCGCGGCTCTCGTCGTCGCCGTCCTGGGCCGCAGACTGGTCGAGCACCTGCTCGTCCGCTGTGTCGACGACGGTGGTGTCCTGCTCGGTCACTTGCTCTTCCCGTTCTTCTTGGCGCGCGACTTGCCGACCGGCTGCTGGCGCTGCGTGGTGACCCGTGCCTGCACCTCGGCGACCGAGGCGCCCGTGCCGGCCTCGGTCAGGACCCCGGCCGATGCGGGAGTGCCGCGGCGCTGGGCCTTCTTGGCGAGCCGCGCTTCACGAGCCAGGGCCGCTTCCGAGCCCGGCGTCGGCATGCTGCGGATGACGAAGTACTGCTGGGCCATGGTCCAGATGTTCGACGCGAGCCAGTAGAACATGACGCCCAGCGGGAAGGAGAGACCGGAGATCACGAAGACCAGCGGGAGGATGTACAGCATCATCTTCTGCTGCCGGTACATCGGAGACTCCTTGGTCTCCGGCGACATGTTCTTCGCGACGAGCTGCAGCTGCGTGATGAACTGCGACGCGGTCATCACGACGATCATGATCCCCGCGATGATCCGGACTTCCCAGCCCGACGCGTTCGTGAAGGTCTCGTGCAGCGGGGCACCGAACAGGGCCGCGTTGCCGAAGTCGGCCGCGAGCTCGTTCGTGAGCAGACCGATGCCGGCCTTGTTGATCTGCGCCTCGTGCAGCACGGAGTACAGCGAGAAGAAGATCGGCATCTGGATGAGCAGCGGCAGGCAGGAGCTGAGCGGGTTCGTCCCGGTCTCCTTGTACAGCGCCATCGTCTCGCGGGACATGGCCTCGCGCGAGAACTGGTCCTTCTTGCCCTTGTACTTGTCCTGGATCTTCTTCAGCTGCGGCGCGACCTCGAGCATGCGGCGCTGCGACTTGATCTGCCGCACGAAGATCGGGATCAGCGCGGCACGGACCACGAAGGTCAGGAAGATGATCGACAGGACCCATGTGATGCCCGCGGACGGGTCCATCCCCATGGTCTCGAAGAGCCAGTGGAACCCGACGAGGATCGCGGACACCACCCACTTGAGCGGCCAGAGGAGAGTGTTCAGGATCTCCATGAGGAGGTCACGCCTTTCGAGTGCGCTGAGGGAACAGCACCGGTCGGGTCATCCCGGCCGTGTCCTGCTGTTGCTGCGGGCTCGGTGCGAGCACGAACCCGAACCGACTGACGTTGAAGGGGCGGCGACGTTCCCTGACGTCGTCGATCCCACCGGCGGCCCAGGGGTTGCACCGTGCGATCCGCCACGCTCCCATGGCCGAACCGCGGACGACCCCGTACTGCTGGATCGCCTCGAGTGCGTACCGGGAGCACGAGGGGTGGTACCGGCACACGTTGCCGTAGAGCGGCGAGACCACCGCTCGGTAGGCCCGGAGCACGACGACGCACGCGTTGCGCGGGAGCAACGCGACGACCCAGAGGAACCGGTTCATGCTGCCTTCTCCACACCCCGTGCGAAGGAACGCGAGATGTCTCCGAGCAGGGTAGGCCATCCGGCCTGCGCAGCGGCTGGCAGTGCGCGCACCACGACGTCGTACCCGGACGGAGCGCTCGGGAGCAGGTCGTGTGCGATCGCCTTCATCCTGCGCCGTACGAGGTTGCGGGTGACCGCGTTCCCGACGGTCTTCGCGACGATGAACCCGAACCTGGTGGGACCACCATCGTCATCGAGGCGACGGACCACGGACACGACGACGTGCGCCGTGGCGCTCCTGCGGCCACGACGCACGGTCGATCGGTAGTCGTCGCCTCGGACGATGCGGTTGGCCCGGGCCAACACGGCGAGGACCCCGCGGATCAGGCGGAGAGCTCGGTGCGCCCCTTGCCGCGACGTGCGGCGAGGATGGCGCGGCCGGCGCGGGTGCGCATGCGGGCGCGGAAGCCGTGCTTCTTGGCGCGGCGGCGGTTGTTCGGCTGGAAGGTGCGCTTGCTCATGATGATCTCCACACGGCTGCTCGCGGCGAGCCGTCACGTATGCATTGGTTGACGCGGATGGCGCGACCGAACGGCCGCAGTCAACTGGACAACGGTACGTGACGACGGCTGGGAGGTCAAACGTCCTCGCTCACGGCCGCACCCCGTGCCCGGGACGTCGGGGTTCTCCACACTGGGGACAACTCCCGTTGGGTGGGAGGCGGTGCGGTCCCGTACAGTTGGGGCACTGCACGGCTGGATGCCCGGTACTGCGGGGGAGTACCTCACCCGTCCCGGGCGGACCAGCCGGACACCACACTGTGGACAACCCTGTGGGAAGCTCGATGTCGGACCAGCGCCGAGGACACCGCGGCAGCCGTCCACGGAACGCGGGGACGGCACCACCCGTCCCCGCGTGTCGCCGGGTCTGGCCGCCACTGCCGTACCGAGGCGGGCGCGACACCACACCCGAAGCCGCAACCGAGCAACGAGACCAGGAGACGAGCGCGACATGACGCCGGCCGACCCCGTCGAGGACCTCTGGTCGTCAGTGCTCGGCATCCTGTCCGACGACGACCGCATCACGCCGCAGCTCCACGGCTTCCTCAACCTGGTCGAGCCGAAGGGCGTCCTGGCCGGCACCCTCTACCTCGAGGTGCCGAACGACCTCACCCGCGGGATGCTCGAACAGCGCATCCGGGTGCCCATCACCGAGGCGGTCTCCCGCATCGGGGACGACTCGGTGGCGAACTTCGCGATCACGGTGAACCCCGACATGGCCTCCGAGCCCCGGGTCGACGCCGTCGCAGTACCGTCCTACGCCGAACCGGTACAGGAGCAGGTGCAGCAGACCGCGGCTCCCCGGCAGTACATCGAGGCACCGTTCGTCCCGAGCCAGGTCGACTCCCCGGGGACGAGCGGGCGCCCCGAGTCCCGGCTCAACCCGAAGTACAACTTCGACAACTTCGTCATCGGCGCCTCGAACCGGTTCGCCCACGCAGCCGCCGTCGCGGTCGCGGAAGCGCCGGCGAAGGCGTACAACCCGCTCTTCATCTACGGCGACTCGGGCCTCGGCAAGACCCACCTGCTCCACGCGATCGGCCACTACGCGGAGAGCCTGTACCCGGGCATCCGCGTCCGGTACGTGTCGAGCGAGGAGTTCACGAACGACTTCATCAACTCGATCGCGAACAACCGCTCGAACCAGTTCCAGCAGCGGTACCGCGACATCGACATCCTGCTCATCGACGACATCCAGTTCCTGCAGGGGAAGGACTCCACACAGGAGGCCTTCTTCCACACCTTCAACACCCTGCACGACCACAACAAGCAGGTCGTGATCACGTCGGACGTCGCCCCGAAGCACCTCACCGGGTTCGAGGACCGGATGCGCAGCCGCTTCGAGTGGGGGCTCATCACCGACGTCCAGGCACCGGACCTCGAGACCCGCATCGCGATCCTCCGCAAGAAGGCGCAGTCCGACCACCTGCAGGTGCCGGACGACATCCTGGAGTTCATCGCGTCGAAGGTGTCGAGCAACATCCGCGAGCTCGAAGGCACGCTCATCCGGGTCACCGCGTTCGCGAGCCTCAACCGGACGGCCGTCGACATGGCGCTGGTGCAGACGGTCCTCAAGGACCTGATCACCTTGGACGAGGACAACGTCATCGCGCCGACGGACATCATCAACCACACCGCCGAGTACTTCAAGCTCTCGGTCGACGACCTCTACGGCTCGTCCCGGTCCCAGGCGATCGCCACCGCCCGTCAGATCGCCATGTACCTCTGCCGTGAGCTGACGAGCCTGTCGCTCCCGAAGATCGGTCAGCTGTTCGGCAACCGCGACCACACGACCGTGATGTACGCGAACAAGAAGATCGCCGAGCTCATGAAGGAGCGGCGGTCGATCTACAACCAGGTCACCGAACTGACCAGTCGGATCAAGCAGGACCGCCGGTACCGGTAGGCAGTCCCTCCACGCCACCCCCCGTCCAGGAGGCCCGTCCAAGACCCGGGATCGGCCTCCTTCTGCGTGCGTCCACCATCTGAGACGGTTCCATGCGCCGGATTCCCCACAGTGTGGAAAGCCTGTGGATAACTGTGGAGGACACGCCGCTCCGTTGTTCACAGCTGGAGGGCTGCTTGTGGAAACTGGGGATGGAAGTGGATAGACGAAGAATCCTCATCCAGAGGCCGTGCACATGCCGCCAACAAGTCACACCGGTGTAGTTCCCTGTCGACGAGCGGCATCCCCAGAGTTGTCCACAGTGTGCACAGGCGTTAAGACCATTACTCCTCTCTTCTCTCTCCCTCTCCCTGGGCCAACCCCTGGGGACGGCGGATGACACGGATCGGCGGTCTGCCGCCGCTGTGCCACAATGGGGCGGCCGGACAGTCAACCGATCGACAGGGGTCCACGCTGTGAAGTTCGAGGTCAACCGGGACGTCTTCTCCGAAGCCGTCTCCTTCGCGGTGAAGCTCCTCCCACAGCGCACGACCCTCCCGATCCTCTCCGGCGTGCTCATCCATGCCGACGGTGATCGACTCACGCTCTCCTCGTTCGACTACGAGGTGTCGGCGCAGACGTCGATCGCGGCTCAGATCGACGACCCCGGCACGGTGCTCGTCTCCGGTCGCTTGCTGAACGACATCGCGAGCCGTCTGCCGAACGCCCCGGTCACGTTCTCGACGGATGACTTCCGCATCACCGTCACCTGCGGATCGGCGCACTTCACCCTGCTGTCCATGCCGGTCGAGGAGTACCCGACCCTCCCGGAGATCGGCCCGCAGACCGGCGTCATCCCGGGGGACTCGTTCTCCGAGGCCGTCTCCCAGGTGGCCGTCGCCGCAAGCCGCGACGACGTCACCCCGGTCATCACCGGCGTCCAGCTCGAGGTCGGGGAGAGCGACGTCTCGCTCATCGCGACCGACCGCTACCGTGTCGCCGTCCGGACCATCCAGTGGGACTCCGGCCGACCCGGTGGTGACGACGACGCTGCGCCGACGCTGCACGCGCTCGTCCCGGCCCGCACGCTGCAGGAGGTCGGCCGTACGTTCGGCTCGGCCACGACCGTCTCGGTGTCGATCAGCGGTGGCTCCGACCGTGAGCTCATCGCGTTCCAGGCCGATGACAAGACCGTGACGTCGCTGCTCATCAAGGGCAACTACCCGCCGGTCCGTCGGCTCTTCCCCGACACTGTCCAGGACCACGCCGTGATCAACACCGCCGAACTGGTCGAGGCGGTCCGACGGGTGTCCCTCGTCCTGGAGCGCGAAGCCGCGCTCCGGTTCTCCTTCTCGGTCGACGGGCTCACGCTCGAGGCGATCGGTTCCGAACAAGCGCAGGCGTCAGAGTCGATCGATGCGTTGCTGACTGGTGAGGAAACGGTGGTCTCCCTGAAACCGGCCTTCCTCCTGGACGGGTTGAATGCGGTGCACTCCGAGTTCGTCCGGATCTCCTTCACCAAGACGGAGAACCCGAACAAGCCCGGACCGGTCCTGATCACCGGGCAGTCCTCGCGAGAGGAAGCTGCCACGGACGGGTACCGGTACCTGTTGCAGCCCAACCTGCTGCTGCGCTAGCCGCAACAGCCATCCAGCGCTGACGCGTGGACACCAGCATCAGCGCGACATCGACGAAGAAGAGGAAATCATGCAGATCGGTCTTGTCGGCCTCGGGAAGATGGGCAACAACATGCGTGCGCGTCTGCGCAACGCAGGGATCGACGTCGTCGGGTACGACGCCAACCCCGCCGTCTCGGACGTCGCCGACCTCGGCGCACTGGCAGAAGCCCTCACCGACAGCAAGCGTCTCGTGTGGGTCATGGTCCCGCACGGCAAGATCACCCACGACGTGATCTCCGACCTGGCCGGCGTGCTCAGCGAGGGCGACCTCGTCATCGACGGTGGCAACTCGAAGTGGCTCGACGACACCGTCCACGCCGAGCAGCTCGCTGCCAAGGGCATCCGCTACATGGACGCCGGCGTATCCGGCGGTGTCTGGGGCAAGGACAACGGCTACGGTCTCATGGTCGGCGGTGCTGCCGAGGACGTCGAGTTCGCGATGCCCGTCTTCGACGCACTGCGCCCCGAGGGCCCGCGCGAAGAGGGCTTCTCGCACGCTGGCGGCATCGGCGCGGGCCACTACGCGAAGATGGTCCACAACGGCATCGAGTACGCGATCATGCAGGCGTACGGCGAGGGCTACGAGCTCCTCGAGGCGAAGGACATCATCAAGGACGTCCCCGCCGTGTTCGCCGGATGGCAGCGCGGCACCGTCGTCCGCTCCTGGCTGCTCGACCTGATGGTCCTCGCGCTGAACGAGGACCCGAAGCTCGACGCCATCGAGGGCTACGTGGAGGACTCCGGCGAGGGCCGGTGGACCCTGGAAGAGGCCATCGAGCACGCGGTGCCGATGCCGGCGATCTCGGCGTCCATCTTCGCGCGCTTCGTCTCGCGTCAGGGCAGCGCGTCCCCGACGATGAAGGCCGTCGCGGCACTCCGCAACCAGTTCGGCGGCCACGCCGTCAAGAAGGCGTAACCGGTCGGGGTAACCCCCTCGACCCGTTTCGGCCCGCGTGCACGTCGACCATCTGCAACTCTCCGACTTCCGGAACTACCGGGAGGCGGACGTCGACTTCGCACGCGGGCCGAACCTGTTCGTCGGTCGGAACGGCCAGGGCAAGACGAACCTGGTCGAGTCGATCGGGTACCTCTCGACCCTCGGGTCGCACCGCGTCCCCACCGACGCGGCGCTCGTGCGACAGGGATGTGACTCGGCGATCGTCCGGGCACGGCTCGCGCACGAGGACCGCAGCATCCTCGCCGAGGTGCAGATCAACCGGACGGGGTCGAACCGGGCGCAGGTGAACCGGTCCGCGATCAAGCCCCGCGAGCTCCCGCGCTACTGCACCAGCGTGCTCTTCGCCCCCGAGGACCTGGCACTCGTCCGCGGCGAGCCGTCGGGGCGCCGGCGGATGATCGACGAGCTCCTCGTCCAGATCGCCCCGCGCATGCAGGGCGTGCTCGCCGACTACGACCGCACGCTCCGCCAGCGGAACACCCTGCTGAAGTCGGCCCGCGCGACCGGGGTGAAGGCCGGGGCGCTCTCGACGCTCGACGTCTGGGACGACCGGCTCGTGGCGTTCGGCGCCGAGATCATCGCCGCCCGCGACCACCTCACCCGCCGGCTCGCCCCGTTCGTCACGGAGTCGTACGCGACGGTCGCCGGTGAGCGGCACCAGGCGTCGATCGCCGGTGTCCTCAGCGTGCGGGGTGCTGATCCGGAGGACGCGGCGGCCACCGACCCGGTGCTCGGGACGCCCGAGGAACCGGTCACGACCGCGTCCGCGGCAGAGGCGTTCCGCGTGGCGCTCGAGCGCCGTCGGCGGGACGAACTGGACCGCGGCCTGACGCTGACCGGACCTCATCGGGACGACGTGCTCTTCGAGCTGAACGGGTTACCGGCCCGCGGGTACGCCAGTCACGGGGAGTCCTGGTCGTTCGCGCTCGCGGTGCAGCTGGCGTCGGCGACGATCCTGCGTGCCGAGTCCTCCCTCGGCGACCCGATCATCATCCTCGACGACGTGTTCGCGGAGCTCGACGAGTCACGGCGGGAGCGCCTGGCCGGGGCGGTCGCGGACTACGAGCAGGTGCTCATCACGGCGGCGGTGCACGGTGACGTGCCGGACCAGCTCGCCGCGCACACCGTGCGGATCGAGGCGGGTGCCATCGTGCCGGACGCGGAGGACGGGAGTCGGGCCTCCCGTCCGGGGGTGCCGGAGGCGATCGACGTCACCGCGGCGGCGGACGTGCCCGCCGCGGCCGAGCCGCACGAGTCAGACCCGTCCGAGTCAGACCCGACCGAGCAGGGTCCGGCCGTGCCCACGCCCACCGATCGCGCCCGGTCGGACGACCCCGCGCACCGGGCGGCACCCTGATGCCGAAGCCGTGGAAGCCGGCCGAGCCCTCGCGGGTGTACCAGCACTTCAAGGCCGTGTTCGGCGACCCGTCGAAGCGGGGGGTCGACGCGCGTCGGCGCCGGGCCGCCGGACAGGACCCGGATTCGGTGCCGTACGGGAAGGGACGGGAGCCCACCGGCCTCGGCGACGTGATGGGTGCGCTGACCGCCGAGCTCGGATGGACGGAGCCACTGGCACGCTCGGAACTGTTCGTCGACTGGCCCAGCGTGGTCGGGGAGGAGCTGGCGAAGCACTCCACCCCGGTCACCATCGAGGACGGCGCCCTGGTCATCCGGTGCGACTCGACGGCGTGGGCGACGCAGCTCCGACTCATGCGCGGGACCGTCACGACGACCATCGCACAGCGGTACCCGGCGGCGGGCGTGGAATCGATCCGGGTTTCCGGCCCGGACGCCCCCACGTGGAAACGGGGCCTCAGGTCGGTCCAGGGGCGCGGCCCCCGCGATACCTACGGTTGACCAGACGAAATCATCCTTCCGTCGGGGATTCGTCGCTCTGTGAGGCGTACGGCCCCCGGTCGGAGCCCTGCCTGCGGTAGACTGGGACGTGCAGTGTGCGGGTGTTCCGCGCGCAGGCAGGAGCACTCCCGACATGACATCTGAATCTGACGACGACCAGCGAGACCCGCAGAACGACGAGGCCCAGCCGCAGGCCCCGCAGAGCGAACCATCGTACGGCGCAGACCAGATCCAGGTGCTCGAGGGGCTCGAGGCCGTCCGGAAGCGTCCGGGCATGTACATCGGGTCGACCGGACCGCGTGGTCTCCACCACCTGGTGCAGGAGATCGTCGACAACTCCGTCGACGAGGCCCTCGCCGGCTACTGCGACACGATCGACGTCACCATCCGCGAAGACGGCGGTGTCCGCGTGGTCGACAACGGCCGCGGCATCCCGGTCGACATCCACCCGAACGAGGGCATCTCGACCGTCCAGCTCGTGCTGACCGTCCTGCACGCCGGCGGCAAGTTCGGCGGGGGCGGGTACGCCGTCTCCGGTGGTCTGCACGGCGTCGGGTCCTCCGTCGTGAACGCCCTCTCCAGCGAGCTCGACGTCGAGGTCCGGCGGCAGGGCCACGTCTGGCGCCAGAGCTACACGGACGGCGTGCCGGTCGCCCCCCTGTCCCAGGACGAAGCCTCCGACGTGACGGGCACCACGATCACGTTCTGGCCGAACGCCGAGATCTTCGAGTCCGTCGAGTTCGACTACGAGACGCTCCGGACCCGGTTCCAGCAGATGGCCTTCCTCAACAAGGGGCTGCGCATCACGCTGACCGACGAGCGGACGCCGGCCGAGGGCGAAGAGGCGCGCAAGGACTCCTTCCGCTACGAGCGCGGTCTCGCCGACTACGTCGAGTACCTCAACGCGCAGAAGAAGGCCGACCTCGTGCACCCCGACGTCATCGGGTTCGAGGCCGAGGACCCGGAGCGCAAGATCGCGCTCGAGGTCGCGATGCAGTGGAACACCTCGTACCAGGAGAGCGTCCACACCTTCGCGAACACGATCAACACGCACGAGGGCGGCACCCACGAAGAGGGCTTCCGCGCTGCACTGACGACCCTCGTCAACCGCTACGCGCGCGAGACGAAGATCATCAAGGAGAAGGACGACAACCTCACGGGTGACGACATCCGCGAGGGGTTGACCGCCGTCATCTCCGTGAAGCTCGGCGAACCGCAGTTCGAGGGCCAGACCAAGACCAAGCTCGGCAACACCGAGGCGAAGTCCTTCGTCCAGCGCGTGGTCGGCACCGAACTCGTGCACTGGTTCGAGAGCAACCCGTCGCAGGCACGCGACGTCGTCCGCAAGGCGATCCAGGCCTCGCAGGCGCGGCTCGCCGCCCGCAAGGCCCGCGAGACCACCCGTCGCAAGGGGCTCCTGGAGTCCGGCGGCATGCCGGGCAAGCTCAAGGACTGCCAGTCCAAGGACCCGACGGTGTCGGAGATCTTCATGGTCGAGGGTGACTCCGCCGGCGGTTCCGCCGTGCAGGGGCGCAACCCGATGACGCAGGCGATCCTGCCGCTGCGCGGCAAGATCCTCAACGTCGAGAAGGCCCGCCTGGACCGCGCCCTGGCCAACCAGGAGATCCAGTCGATGATCACGGCGTTCGGCGCCGGCATCGGCGAGGACTTCGACCCGGACAAGGCCCGGTACCACAAGATCGTGCTGATGGCCGATGCCGACGTCGACGGCCAGCACATCACGACGCTGCTGCTCACGCTGCTGTTCCGCTACATGCGTCCGCTCATCGAGCGCGGCTACGTGTACCTCGCGCAGCCGCCGCTGTACCGCCTGAAGTGGTCGAACGCGGCCGACCAGTACGTGTTCAGCGACCGCGAGCGCGACGCGATGCTGCAGTCCGGCATCGCCGCCGGCAAGCGCATCCCGAAGGACAACGGGATCCAGCGCTACAAGGGCCTCGGCGAGATGGACTACAAGGAGCTCTGGGACACCACGATGAACCCGGACACCCGCACGCTCCTGCAGGTCACGCTCGAGGACGCCGCCGCGGTGGACAGCGTCTTCGCGACGCTGATGGGCGAGGACGTCGAGTCCCGTCGCCAGTTCATCCAGCAGAACGCGAAGGACGTCCGCTTCTTGGACATCTAGGCCGGGAGGCGCGGCGCACACCGCGTCGACCCGTCCCGACCCCTCGTGGTCGCGCCCGGCGTGACCAACGGACGACGAGCCTCCAGGCTGTCAAGGAAGGCAACGCAAGCACATGGCTGACGACAACGAGAACGGCGCCGACGAGCCCGAGATCGTGCACGGCTCGAGCGGGGACATCGTCGTCTCCGGTGACCGCATCTCGCAGGTCGACCTGCAGTTGGAGATGCAGCGCTCGTACCTCGACTACGCGATGTCCGTCATCGTCGGCCGTGCGCTGCCGGAGGTCCGTGACGGCCTGAAGCCCGTGCACCGCCGCGTGATCTACGCGATGTACGACGGCGGGTACCGGCCGGACCGGGCCTTCTCGAAGTGCTCGCGTGTGGTCGGCGACGTGATGGGCCAGTTCCACCCGCACGGCGACAGCGCCATCTACGACGCGCTCGTCCGCCTGGTGCAGCCGTGGTCGCTCCGGTACCCGCTCGCGCTCGGCCAGGGGAACTTCGGGTCCCCCGGCAACGACGGCGCCGCTGCCCCGCGGTACACCGAGACCAAGATGGCCCCCCTCGCGCTCGAGATGGTGCGTGACATCGAGGAAGAGACCGTCGACTTCCAGGACAACTACGACGGTCGCACGCAGGAGCCGTCGATCCTGCCCTCGCGGTTCCCGAACCTGCTCGTCAACGGCTCGGTCGGCATCGCGGTCGGCATGGCCACGAACATCCCGCCGCACAACCTGCGAGAGGTCGCTGCCGGTGCCGTGTGGGCGCTCGAGCACCCGGACGCCTCGCGTGAGGAGCTCCTCGAGGCGCTCATGCAGCGCATCAAGGGCCCGGACTTCCCGACCGGTGCGCAGATCCTCGGCACGCGGGGCATCGTCGACGCCTACCGGACCGGTCGCGGCTCCATCACGATGCGCGCGGTCGTCAACGTCGAGGAGATCCAGGGCCGCACCTGCTTGGTCGTCACCGAACTGCCGTACCAGGTGAACCCGGACAACCTCGCGATCAAGATCGCCGAGCTCGTCAAGGACGGTCGTCTCGCGGGCGTCGCGGACATCCGCGACGAGACCTCGGGTCGGACCGGGCAGCGACTCGTCATCGTGCTGAAGCGGGACGCGGTCGCCAAGGTCGTGCTGAACAACCTGTACAAGCACACGCAGTTGCAGGAGAACTTCGGCGCCAACATGCTCGCGATCGTCGACGGCGTGCCCCGCACCCTCGCGCTCGACGGGTTCATCTCCGCGTGGGTCGACCACCAGATCGAGGTCATCGTCCGACGGACCCGGTTCCGTCTGCGCGAGGCCGAGAAGCGCGCGCACATCCTGCGCGGGTACCTCGCGGCACTCGATGCCCTCGACGAGGTCATCGCGCTCATCCGTCGCTCGCCCGACGTGGAGGAGGCGCGCAACGGCCTCATGGAGCTGCTCTCCGTCGACGAGATCCAGGCCCGTGCGATCCTCGAACTGCAGCTGCGTCGTCTGGCCGCCCTCGAGCGCCAGAAGATCCACGAGGAGGCCGAGGCCCTCGAGCTGAAGATCGCGGACTTCGAGGACATCCTCGCCCGGCCGGAGCGCCAGCGGACGATCATCGTCGAGGAGCTCACCGAGATCGTCGACCGCTTCGGCGACGACCGCCGGACCGAGATCATGCTCGGCTTCGACGGCGACATGAGCATGGAAGACCTCATCCCCGAGGAAGAGGTCGTCGTCACCATCACCCGGGGCGGCTACGTCAAGCGCACGCGGAGCGACCAGTACCGCTCGCAGCACCGCGGCGGCCGTGGGGTCCGTGGGGCCCAGCTCCGCGCGGACGACGTCGTCGAGCACTTCTTCGTCACGACGACCCACCACTGGCTGCTCTTCCTCACCGATCAGGGCCGCGTCTACCGGGCGAAGGCGTACGAGCTGCAGGAAGCCGGGCGCGACGCCAAGGGCCAGCACTCGGCAAACCTCCTCGCCATGCAGCCGGACGAGCAGATCCAGCAGGTGCTCGACATCCGTGACTACGAGGCCGCGCAGTACCTCGTGCTCGCCACCGAGCAGGGTCTCGTGAAGAAGACCGCGCTCACCGAGTACGACACGAACCGTACCGGCGGCATCATCGCGATCAACCTGCGCGAGGGCGACACGCTCCGCTCGGCCCTGCTCGTCGACGAGCACGACGACCTGCTCCTCGTGTCCCGCCACGGGATGTCGCTCCGGTTCACCGCGACGAACGACGCCCTGCGGCCGATGGGCCGATCGACCTCCGGCGTGAAGGGCATGTCCTTCCGTGGGGACGACTCGCTCCTCTCCGCGTCGGTCGTGTCGGACGACGGGTTCGTCTGGGTGATGACGGAGGGCGGCTACGCGAAGCGCACCTCGGTCGACCAGTACCGCATCCAGGGACGCGGCGGACTCGGCATCAAGGTCGCCCGTCTGGCGGCCGATCGTGGCGATCTGGTCGGTGCCCTCATCGTCGGTGAGGACGACGAGGTGCTCGTCGTGCTGCAATCGGGCAAGGTGGTAAGGTCTGCCGTGGCCGAGGTCCCCGCCAAGGGACGCGACACGATGGGGGTCGTCTTCGCGAGGTTCGCGGAGAACGACCGGATCATCGCCGTGGCCCGTAACAGCGAGCGGAACCTGGACGACCAGGAGGACGCCGAGATCGAGCCCGCCGGCCCGGTCGAGACCGTCAGCCCGGACGAAGCGGTCGCCGACGCCGCCGACGCAGAGCTCGTGGAGGAAGTCTCCGCGGAAGCGCTGCCCACCGACGCCGAGCCTGCCGAGGCCGGAGAGGACGAGTCAAGCAATGAGTAGTGTCGCCGAGAAGCTCCAGCGGAAAGCGAAGCGGCCGGTCGGGACTCGTCAGGTCCGACTCCGTCTGGTCTACCTCGACTTCTGGTCGATGGTGAAGATCTCCTTCCTCATCGCCCTCGCCGGCTCGATCGTCATCGTCGTCGCCACGGCCCTGGTCTGGGTCATCCTCAACCAGACCGGTGTCTTCGAGCAGATCGACAGCCTGTTGAAGGACGTCACCGGGCAGAACAGCTACTCGATCATGGACCAGTTCTCGCTGGGCCAGGTCCTCGGCTTCTCGATCGTCGTCGGCATCCTCAACGTCGTCGTGGGGACGGTGCTCGGCGCGATCGTCAGCGTCCTGTACAACCTCAGCGTGCGGATCACGGGCGGCGTGCTCGTGGGCTTCACCAACAACTGACCCGGTCCGGGTGGCGCCGATCGCCTCGATTTCGCTCCAGCGCGATCGTGCGGTAGGCTTTCATCCGGTCTGAGGGGCTATAGCTCAGGCGGTTAGAGCGCTTCGCTGATAACGAAGAGGTCCAAGGTTCAAGTCCTTGTAGCCCCACCACAACTCAACTCCCGCGTCGGTGTCACCGACGTGGCGGCCGGTTCGGTCGCTCCGGGGCCTTAGCTCAGTTGGTAGAGCGCCGCCTTTGCAAGGCGGATGTCAGGAGTTCGAATCTCCTAGGCTCCACTCGAGAAGCCCCTGGTTGCGACTGCGTCGCGGCCCAGGGGCTTCGTCATGTGCTCATCCGCGGCGAGCCGTGGGTCTGGCGTCGGAAGGTCACGAGTCGTCGGTCGGCGGGCCTCCAGACGACGGGTCGTGACCAGTGGACGGGAGTCCTGCGGGGTGTCCCGGCCGGTCGGAGCGCGGCGTGACCGCCCCGGGAACGACGAAGGGCCCCGGCACGGCGGTGCCGGGGCCCTTCGAACGAACCAGGAGGTCAGGCGGCGGGCTTGCCCGCGGTGTCCGCGTCGTCGGCGACCCAGAGGTCGTCGTCCGCGCGGAGCGTCTGGTACGCGGCGTAGGCAGCACCCGCGACCGCGACGACACCGACGACGATGAGGGCGACCCCACCGAACCCGATGCCCTTCTTCTGCGGCACGGGAGCCTGCTTGAGGAACTTCCCGCCACGCTTCTGTGCTTCCTGCACGATCTTCTGCACGCGGGGGTCCTTCGCCAGGTCCCCGACGCTGAGCACGGAGCCAGCGGTCGAGATGAGGCCGGGCACGACCTCCGACTGGAACCGGTGCGAGGCGCTCTGCGCGGCAGAGGTCGCTGCGTGCACACCGGAGGCCACCGCGGGACGGAGCCCGTTGTCGATGGCGTTCTGGACGCGGGGAGCGAGGTCCTTCCGGGCAGCATCGGCGGCGTGGCCCCGGGCTTCGGCCAGGATCGCGTTCGCGTGCTCGAGGACCTTCCGCTGCTCACCGAGGAGCGTGGCGGTCTTGCCCTTGAGCTTCTTGATCTGCTTCCGACGCTTGCGCGGGATCTCGATCGACATTCGGTACCTCCATGGGTCGACGTGCCCCCATCCTGCCACCAGGACGCCTGACAGGTCACAGATCACCGGCTGTGCGTCCCGTGCACATCCAGCGGCACATGCGAGAATCGGGACATGTCTCTGCACACCGCTGTCGCAACGATCCACACCAACAAGGGCGACATCCGCGTCAACCTCTTCGGCAACCACGCCCCGAAGACCGTCCAGAACTTCGTCGGTCTCGCGACCGGTACGCAGGAGTGGACGCACCCCGGCACCGGCAGGGTGTCGACCGACAAGCTCTACGACGGTGTCGTCTTCCACCGCATCATCAAGGACTTCATGATCCAGGGCGGTGACCCGCTCGGCCAGGGCATCGGCGGCCCCGGGTACCGCTTCGACGACGAGATCTCCCCGGAGCTCACGTTCCAGAACCCGTACATCTTCGCCATGGCGAACGCCGGCATCCAGGGCGGCCGCGGCACGAACGGCTCGCAGTTCTTCATCACGACGGTCGCGACCCCCTGGCTCCAGGGCAAGCACACCATCTTCGGCGAGGTCGCGGACGACGAGTCGCGCGCGGTCGTCGACGCAATCGAGGGTGTCCAGACCGACGGCCGTGACAAGCCCGTCGAGGACGTCGTCATCCAGAGCATCGACGTCGAGGACGTCTGACCCGGGTGACCGATCCGACCTCGGCCTCGTCGAACACCTGCTACCGGCATCCGGACCGACAGAGCTTCGTGCTCTGCCAGCGCTGCGGGCGGACCATCTGCCCGGAGTGCCAGACACCGGCGGCGGTGGGGGTGCACTGCCCCGAGTGCGTCCGTGAGCAGCGGGCGAGGTTCACGGAGAACCGTCGCGCGTCCGGCCCGAGCAGTCTGACCGTCGCGCGGCGCCGCTTCGCGACGGTCGACCAGAAGGCGACGGTCGTGTTGATCGCCGTCTCGGTGGTCGTGTGGCTGCTCGACCAGCTGTCCGGCGGCTTCCTGGCGCAGTGGCTCGCGTACAACTCCGCACTGGTGCCGACGCAGCCGTGGCGCATCGTCACCGCGTTGTTCGTGCACTCGGGCTTCTTCCACATCGCGTTCAACATGTGGGCGCTGTTCGTCTTCGGCCGGATCCTCGAGAACATGCTCGGCACGTGGCGGTTCCTGGCGCTGTACTTCATCGCCGGGATCGGCGGGTCGGTACTCGTGACGTTCCTGGCTCCCGGGACATGGGTGGTCGGTGCATCGGGGGCGATCTTCGGCCTGTTCGCGGCGTTCTTCGTCCTGCAGCGCAGCCTCGGCAACAACGCGGTGTCGTTGCTGGTGATCATCGGACTGAACCTGGTGATCGGGTTCCTGCCCGGGACGAACATCTCGTGGCAGGCGCACGTCGGCGGCATCCTGGCCGGCTTCGTCACCGGGTTCGTGTTCGCGCGGACGCGCAACGTGCGTCAGCGTGGCCTGCAGGCCACGCTGCTCGGCCTGGAGGTCGTGGTCGCCATCGCGCTCTGCTTCGTCGGGTACGCGCTCACCTCCGGCTGACGCCTACCAGCACGACCACGGGAACGCCCCGTCGCTTCTGCGACGGGGCGTTCCCCCTTGCGCCGGCTACCGATGAGGTGTTCGTGCGGCGGGCACCGGCCGCTCTCCACAGCCGCCCGCCGACTTCTCCACACCTGTGGAGAAAGCGGTGAGTTACACGCGTGTGATTATCCCCACTGTGGAGGAGCCTGTGGAGAACTCGCCACTCGAGGTGTGGAGCGATGTGTGGAGAACGCGGCTCCCTGTGGAGAACTGGCGCGGAGCCTCCAGGACCGTCTCCGGGAGGCGGCGCACTTGTGGACAAACGACGACGCCCGCCGCACCACGAGGTGCGACGGGCGTCGGACGGGCGGTGGCGCTCAGCGCCACCGGGTCGTCATGAGGAAGCCGATGAACATGATGCCGAAGCCGATGAGGATGTTCCAGGAGTTGAGCGTCGGGACGGGGAGCGTGCCGCCCGAGACGTAGAACACGATGACCCACGCGAGCCCGATGAGCATGAAGCCGAACATGACGGGCTTGAACCACACGGGGTTGGGCTGGTCCCCCGCGGTGTCGACCGAGTCGGCTCGGGTCGTCCGGGCGGGCTTGGTGCGGTCCTTGTCCATGGCCATGGCCGGTATCCTACCGTCACCAGGCGTGAGCGCGGGCCGACGGAGGCTGCTCACATCCCCCACGAGTACGGTGAACGGCCCATGACCAAGATCCTCGTCGTCGACAACTACGACAGCTTCGTGTACACCCTCAACGGCTACGTCCAGCAGCTCGGAGCCGACACCGACGTGGTGCGCAACGACGCGTTCCCCGACGACGAGATCGCGGACCGGATCGCCGAGTACGACGGCGTCCTGCTCTCGCCCGGCCCCGGTACCCCGGCGGACGCGGGCGTCTCGATCCCGACGGTGCGCGCGGCGATCGAGGCGGACAAGCCCCTGCTCGGCGTCTGCCTCGGGCACCAGGCCATCGCGGAGGCCCTCGGCGCGACCGTCACCCACGCCGAGGAGCTCATGCACGGCAAGACGTCGCAGGTCGACCACGACGACAGCGTGCTGTTCGCGGGCGTCCCGCACCCCTTCACGGCGACCCGCTACCACTCCCTGGCGATCGTGGACGGCACCGTGCCCGACGACCTCACCGTGACGGCGAGGACCGCCGGCGGCGTCATCATGGGCGTGCAGCACCGCGGAGCCCCGGTGTACGGCGTGCAGTTCCACCCGGAGTCGGTCCTCACCGAGGGTGGCTACCGGATGGTGGGCAACTGGCTCGAGACGACCGGCCTCGGTGGAGCGGCGGAGCGGGCAGCCGGACTCGGCCCGCTCATCTCCGGACGCTGATCGACACGGACGGACCGTCGCCGGCTGCTGATCGCGACGGCTGCTCACCCTGACGGTGTGCCCGGCGGAACGGTCCGTCAGTCGTCGTCGCCCTGGAACCCGGCGCCGTCCTGCCCGCCGTTCCCGTCCTGCCCGTTCCCGTCCTGGCCGTCCGACGGTGCTGCCGGTGCGTCGGGCTGTCGGGAGGGCTGCGACGACGCCGAGCAGTACGTCAACACGACCGTGCTGCCCTGGGCGACGTCACCGCGCGGAACGCTCTGCTGCGTCACGGTGTTGCCCGCGCAGACGTAGGTGGGCGCCCCTTGCACGGTGAGGCCGAGACCCCGCAGCGTCGCGTCGGCGGTCGTGAACGGCTGCTGTGTGACGTCGGGGAGCTGGACCTTGCCGTTCGACACGACGAGGTCGACGACGGTCCCCTTCGGCTGCGTCCCGTTCGACGACGGGTCGCTGCTCAGGACAGTGCCCTCGGGGACCGTCGGCGAGTAGTCGGACGTGACTGCACCCACGGTGAACCCCGCGGCTTCGAGCGCCTCGGTCGCGGCGTCCTGGGTCTGCGAGGTCACGTCCGGGACCGCGACCTGCTCCGGCCCCGTGGACACCACCACCCGGATCTCCTGCTTCCGCGCGACGGATGTGCCGGAACCGGGTTCCGACCGGATCACCGTGTCCTTCGGTACGTCGTCGGAGGGCTCCTCGACGCTCACG
The DNA here is from genome assembly GCF_003234855.1 of Curtobacterium sp. MCBD17_032. Taxonomy (GTDB): domain Bacteria; phylum Actinomycetota; class Actinomycetes; order Actinomycetales; family Microbacteriaceae; genus Curtobacterium. Next base: position 323,553 of record NZ_QKTO01000001.1, on the reverse strand, counting down.
GGCGTCAGGCCCCGCGCGAGGAGCCGGTCCCGTGCCTCGCTGAAGGACTGGCCGGCGACCGACGGCACCTCGACCGAGGAACTCACCGGCGGCTTGCCCGGCTCGAGGTTCACGACGAAGTACGCGACCGCTGCGATCACCGCGATCGTCAGGAGGATGCCGAGCCAGATCCAGGCGACGGGTGGACGGCTCTGGGTGCGCTGCGGGGGCCGCTCCTGCGTGTCGTCGAGCTCACGGAACGCCACGTCCGCGGACGCCGCGGCGCGCGGGTTGACCCCGAACAGCAGGGAGGCGTCGTCCGCGGCAGCGGCCGCGAGCTTCTTCGACGAGGTCGGTACGTGTCCCGCAGCGGCCTGCTGGAGGTCGCGACGGAACTCCGCGGCGTTCTGGAAGCGGCGCGTGCGGTCCTTGACGAGGGCGTGCAACGTGACGGCATCGAGTGCGGGCGACACGGTGGAGGTGATCGTCGAGGGGGCGACGGGCTGCTCACTGACGTGCTGGTACGCGACCGCGACCGGGGTCGCACCGAGGAACGGCGGTCGGCCGGTCAGGAGCTCGAAGAGGACGATGCCGGTCGAGTAGAGGTCGGTGCGGGCGTCGACGAGCTCACCGCGGGCCTGCTCCGGGGAGAAGTAGGACGCGGTGCCGAGGATGGACGTGGTCTGCGCCACCGTGGCCGATGTGTCCGTGATGGCGCGGGCGATCCCGAAGTCCATCACCTTCACCTGGCCGGAGTGCGTGATCATCACGTTGGCGGGCTTGATGTCCCGGTGGACGACCCCGGCACGGTGGGAGAACTCGAGGGCGGTCAGGATGCCCTCGACGATGCGGGCCGCTTCCTCCTGCACGACCGGGCCCTCGGCCACGATCTCGCTGAGCGGACGGCCCTCGACGTACTCCATGACGATGAAGGGGACCTGCACCTCCGAGCCCGTGGACTCGCGGACGGTCTCCTCACCGGCGTCGTAGACGCGCACGATGGTCGGGTGCGCCATCCGGGCCGCCGCCTGCGCCTCCTGCCGGAACCGCGTACGGAACGCAGGGTCGTTGGCGAGGCTCGGCTTGAGCAGCTTGACGGCGACGCGCCGACCCAGTCGAGTGTCGGTCCCGACGTGGACGGTGGCCATGCCGCCTCGACCGATGACCTCACCGATCTCGTAGCGGTTCGCGAGGAGCGTGATCCCCGCGGTCACACCTTCTGGCACGTACTCCTCCGAATGTCCGTCCGGGCAAGTGTACGGCAGCGGTTTCTGGTGAGACCCTGGCCGGCGGCGCCCGGAGCCAACCGTTACCGGAACGTGCCGAGGCCCCGACGCGCATCGTGTCGGGGCCTCGGCGACGGTCTCCTGCCGGCTCAGTCCTGCGGGGTCGCGGTCGAGGTCGGCGCCGAGGTCGGGTCCGGCGGCTGCACCCAGGTGGCCGTGGCCGGGTCCGAGCTGCTCGACGCGGCGAGGTTGCCGCAGGTGACCGTGTACGACAGCGTGACGTCGGTGCCGGGCTGGTCGGCCTGGATGTCGACCGACGTCTCGGAGGTGTCACCGCTCGTCGCTCCGGAGCCGTCCTTGCCGCCGGACACGGTCCACGAGTACTTCGAGACGGTGTACCCGGTCGGGCACGTCGCGGTGGACCAGCTGAACGTCACGGCACCCGTCGCCGAGACCGCGCCGGCACTCGGGGTGTTCGGCTTGTTCACCGACGGAGGCGCGGTGTACTCCCGCAGGGTCACGAGCGCACCCTCGGCGAGGCTGCCGGTGGGGCTGATCGACTGCACGGTGTTCGCCTGCTCGGCCGAGGCGGCCGGGTCGCCGTCCTGCACCTGCACGTCGAAGCCGAGACCGACGAGCTCGGTGCGGACCTCGGCGGTCGGGCGCCCCACGTAGTCACCGGGGTTGATCGTCGTGCGCACCTCGACCGGGGTCGGGGTGCGGGTCGGGACCGGGGACGGCGTCCTCGAGGGCTTCGGCGTCGACGAGGAGGTCGAGGCACGTCCGGGATCGGCCTCCCGGTCCTGGTTCGCGAAGACGAGTCCGCCGACGACGAGGGCGGCGACGACCACGGCGGCGACGACCCACCAGATCCAGGCGCGGCTCTTCCGGTCCTCGTCGTCGTCCTCCGGTCCGACGGGCGTGCGAGGAGCGCCGCCGACCACCGGGGCGTTCGGCTGCGTGCCGATGAGGGCGGTGGCGTCGTCGTTCCCGGCGGGCGGGTTGAAGGCGACGGTCCCGGCCGCGGCCAGGGCGGGCACGGCGACGGTCGCGGCCGCGACGTCACCGCGACGGAGGGCCTGAGCGGCGCGCGCCAGGTTCGCGGCCGTCGCCGGACGGTCGGCGGGCTTCTTCGCGATGCAGGACATCACGAGCGCGGCGACCGGCTCCGGGACGGTGCCCGGCAGCGCGGGCGGCTGCTCGTTGATGTGCGCCATCGCGATCGCGACCTGCGACTCGCCCGTGAAGGGTCGGCGTCCGGCCAGGCACTCGTACGCGACGATGCCGAGCGAGTAGATGTCCGTCGACGGGGAGGCCGGGTGCCCGCTGGCCTGCTCGGGCGAGAGGTACTGCACCGTGCCCATGACCTGGCCGGTGGCCGTCAGGGGGACCTGGTCGGCGATGCGTGCGATCCCGAAGTCGGTGATCTTCACGCGGCCGTCGGGAGTGATGAGGAGGTTGCCCGGCTTGATGTCGCGGTGCACCAGTCCGACCGCGTGCGCGGCCTGCAGCGCGTTCGCCGTCTGCGCGACGATGTCGAGGACCTTGTCCACCGGGAGGGTGTGCTCCCGCTCGATCATCGTCGAGAGTGCCTCGCCGGGGACGAGCTCCATCACGAGGTAGGCGCTGCCGTCCTCCTCGCCGTAGTCGAAGACGTTGGCGATGCCCTCGTGGTTGACGAGTGCGGCGTGGCGGGCCTCGGCGCGGAACCGCTCGAGGAACCCCGGGTCGCCGAGGTACTCGTCCTTGAGGATCTTCAGGGCGACGGTGCGACCGATGACCAGATCGGTCGCCTGCCACACCTCTCCCATGCCGCCGATGGCGACCCGGGACGAGAGCTGGTACCGCCCACCGAAGGTGAGTCCGCTGGTGGGTCTCATTTGTTCAGCACCGCCTCCATGACTTTCTTCGCGACGGGAGCCGCGACCGTGTTGCCGACCCCGGACTGCCCGAGTCCGCCGCCGTTCCCGACGACCACGGCGACCGCGACCTCGGGGTCCTTCGCCGGGGCGAAGCCCGTGAACCAGAGCGTGTAGGGATCACCCGTCCCGCCTTCCGCGGTCCCGGTCTTGCCCGCGACGTCGACCCCGTCGATCTTCGCATTCGTTCCCGTGCCGGCGGCGACGACGCTCTGCATCGCCTCGGTCAGGTCAGCTGCCTGGTCCGACGACAGCGGAGCGCTGTACTGCTCCGGGGAGAAGGACTCGACGGTCTTCAGGTCGCTCGTCTCGATCGACTCGACGAGCGAGGGCTGCATGACGCGGCCGCCGTTCGCGATGCCGGACGCCACCATCGCCATCTGCAGCGGGGTCACGCGGTCGTTGGCCTGGCCGAACGCACTCAGCATGAGCTGCGCGGTCGACTCGGGCTCGGGGTACTGGCTGGGCGTGGCCGAGGTCGGGATGTCGATGACGTCGCCGAACCCGTAGGCGTCGGCGGTCTTCTTGATCGTGTCGTACCCCAGCTTCTGCCCCAGTTCCGCGAAGGGGATGTTGCACGAGTACTGGATCGCGACGCGCAGCTTCACCTCGTCGCCGCCACCACAGCTGCCGCCCTCGGCGTTGTTGATCCGCGAGCTCGTGCCCGGGAGCGTCAGGGTCGACGGGTTCGGCAGCGTCGAGTCGAGGGTGAAGTCACCGCTCGCCAGCGCGGCCGAGGCCACGACGAGCTTGAAGACCGAGCCCGGGGTGTACAGGTCGCCGGCGATGGCGCGGTTCTGCAAGGGCTTGGTCGGGTCGGCCTCGAGGTCCTGGTACCGGGCGATCACCTCGTCCGTGTCGTGCGAGGTGAGCGTGTTCGGGTCGTACCCCGGCTTCGACACCATCGCCAGGATCTTGCCGGTCTTCGGCTGGATCGCGACCACGGCGCCGGTGTTCGACCCGAGGGCGTCGAAGGCGGCCTGCTGCACGTCGGGGTCGATCGTCAGGTTGACGTTGTCACCACGGACGTCCTGACCGGTGAGGATCGCGTTGAGGTTCTGGAAGAACGACTCGTCCGAGTTGCCGGAGAGCACCGCGTTCTCGGCGCTCTCGATGCCGGTGTTGCCCTGGCCGATCGTGAAGTGCCCGGTGACGGCCGAGTACAGCTCGCCGTTGTTGTACGTGCGCTGGTACTGGTACTGGTCGTCGACCGCGGTGGACTCCGCGATGGGCTTGCCGTCGACGAGGATCGCACCGCGCTTGGTTGAGTAACTGTCGAGGATGGTGCGCGAGTTCCGGGAGTCGGCACGGAGTGAGTCCGCCGAGAAGAACTGGATCGACGTCGTCGACACGAACAGGGCCACGAACATGAGGACGATCACGGTCGAGACGCCGCGGAGTTGGCGGTTCATCGGCGCTCCTTCCTGGACCGGCGGCGGCCGGTGTCGCCCCGGTCGGCCAGCGCACCCTGCTGGATGCGCTGCTCCGCCGGGATGGAGTCGGTCAGCCGCAGCAGCATCGCCGCGATGATCCAGTTCGCCACGAGGGACGAACCACCGGCTGCCATGAACGGCGTCGTGAGGCCGGTGACGGGGATGATCCGGGTGATGCCGCCGACGACCACGAAGACCTGCAGGGCGATCGTGAAGCCGAAGCCGATCCCGAGCAGCTTGCCGAAGTCGTCCTGCGCCATGAACCCGACGCGGATGCCTCGGGACACGAGGATCACGAAGAGTCCGAGGATCGCGAAGACGCCGATGAGCCCGAGCTCCTCGCCGAGGGAGGCGATGATGTAGTCGGCGTTGGCGACCGGCGTGATGTACGGACGCCCCTGACCGAGGCCGGTGCCCGTGATGCCGCCGTTCGCGAAGCCGAAGAGCCCCTGCACGAGCTGGTAGCTGCCCTGGGTCTCGCGGGAGAAGATCTGCTGGTCGAACGGGTCGAGCCACTGCTCGAACCGGCCCTGCACGTACACGAGGGCGCTCGCCGCAGCGAGGGCACCGCCGATGAACAGGCCGAGCCCGATGACGACCCAGCTGAGCCGTGCGGTCGCGACGTAGATCATCACGAGGAACAGGCCGAAGTAGAGCAGGGCGGTGCCGAGGTCGCGCTGGAACACCAGCACGCTCATCGCGGCGCCCCACACGATGAGGATCGGCCCGAGGTCGCGCGCCCGCGGGAACGTCATCCCGAGGAACTTCCTGCCGACGATCGACAGGCTGTCCCGCGCGGTCACCAGGTACCCGGCGAAGAACAGGGCCATCGTGATCTTCGCGAGCTCGCCCGGCTGGAACGAGAACGGTCCGATCTGGATCCAGACGCGGGCACCGCCGATGTTCGTGCCGATGCCGGGCAGCATCGGCAGCAGGAGCAGCACGATGGTGAGCAGCATGAAGATGTAGCGGTACCGCTGCAGGAACCGGTGGTTGCGGACGAGCAGCAGCGTCGCGATGGCGAGGACCATCGCGAGCAGGGTCCACACGATCTGCTTGACGCCGATCGCGTCCCAGCCGGAGTCGCCGGCGTGGATGTCGATGCGGTAGATCTCGGCGATGCCGATGCCGTTGAGCACGAGCGCGACCGGCAGGACGAAGGGGTCGGCGTTCTTCGCGACGACGCGGAGCACGACGTGCATCACGAGGGCGAGACCGAGGATGGCGGCGCCCGTCCAGAAGACCGAGGTGTCGAAGATCCTGCCCTTGGTGCCGAGCTGCACCAGGACCATGGCGCCGGCGCAGATGCCGCAGGCGATGACGAGCAGGACGAGTTCGAGGTTCCGGGCCCGGGCGGGCTCGCGGAGCTTGATCGTGATCGCCTGGGTCAGCGACGGTGCGGTCGTGGCGCTCATCGTGCGCTCCTGGACGGGGAGGGGGACGGCGACGGGCTCCGCGTCGACGACGGGCCGGCCGTGGGCGAGGACGACGGACCGTCACCCGAGCCTCCGGTGCCGCTCTGGTCCTGCCCGGTCTCGGCCGCGGTGCGGAGCCGTTCGACGATCTCGCGGGCGTCGTCGAGGGACGTCGCGTTGATCGTGGAGCGGACGTTGTCACGCGTGAAGTCCGGCAGCTCGGCGATCGCGATGTCGGTGTCCTCGTAGACCTCGGACAGGGACACCGGCCCGATGGTCTGCTGGACGCCCTTGTAGATCGCGACCGAACCGTCGTCGGTGCCGACGTAGTAGTGGTCCTGCACGATCCGGTAGCCGATGAACACCGCTCCGACGAGGACCAGGACCGCGACGACGAGTGCGACCGACCACGAGATGCGACGGCGGATGCGACGACGACGGTCCTCGGCGATGAGCTCGGCGAAGTACTGGTCCGACTCGGGCTCGAAGTGCGAGTCCTCCGGGGCGGCGGAGACCTTGAGCGGGTGCAACAGGATCGTCGGGAGGCGGATCGGCTTCCGGCCGGTGGGTGCCTCGAAGGTCAGCGGAGCCGCGGCGGACCCGACCGTGGTGGCGGCGTCGTCGTCCTCGCCGGGCTCGGAGTCGGTGACGTCGAGCACGACGACGGTGACGTTGTCGGGGGCGCCGTGGTCGAGCGTCTCCTTCACCAGGCGCTGGGTGACCTGGTTCGCGTCCATCGTCGACGCGAGTGCGTGCCGGATGCGCTCCTCGGCGAGGTACGAGGACAGGCCGTCCGAGCAGAGCAGCCAGCGGTCGCCCGGGCGGATGTCCATGACGGCGGTGTCGACCTCGGGAGCCGCGTCGACGTCGCCGAGGACGCGCATCAACACGGAGCGCCGGGGGTGCACGGCGGCTTCCTCAGGAGTGATCCGGCCGCTGTCGACGAGCCGCTGCACGAAGGTGTGGTCCGACGTGATCTGCTGCAGTTCGCCGTCGCGCCACCGGTAGATCCGGGAGTCGCCGATGTGCGCGATCGCGAGCTGGTCACCGACGCGGATCATCGCGCTCACCGTGGTGCCCATGCCGGTGAGCTCCTGGTGCTCGAACACGGTCTCGGTGATGAGCTGGTTCGCGGCGATCAGGGCGGACTGCAGCGCGAACTCGGCGTCGTGCGCGGAGGGGAACTCCCGGTCGACCTCGCGGATGCGTCGGATGGCGATCGCCGACGCCACGTCACCGCCGGCATGCCCGCCCATGCCGTCGGCCACCGCGAACAGGTGCTGCCCGGCGTAGCCGGAGTCCTGGTTGTTCGCGCGGATGCGCCCCACGTGGGACACAGCGGCGCTCAGCGTGCGAGCCGGCATCCGGGACTACCGCCGCAGCTCGAACGTCGTTGTCCCGATGGTGATCGGGGTGCGTTCCGCGACGGTGGTGGGGGCGGTGACCTTCTGGCCTGCCACGAACGTGCCGTTCGTCGAACCGAGGTCGGTGAGCACCCAAGCACTGCCCTGCAGGTCGAGCCGGGCGTGGTTGGTCGAGGTGTAGTCGTCGCGGATCACGACGTTGCTCTCACTCGATCGACCGATCGTGATCGGACCGCCGCCGAGGGGCATCTCCATGCCCTCGCGGGCGCCCTCCGTGATGACGAGGCGGGTGGCGACCGGCGCGGCGGGGGAGGAGTTCCCTGCTGTCTGGCCGATCAGCTCGGTGAACGCGTTCGCGGAGGAGCTGTTCCGCGCTGCGGCCGCGCCGGCTCCGGCGGGGACCGGCGGTGTGGTCGGCGCGGAGGGGCCGGCCTTCGGGTCGGTGGGGATCGCCCGCATGCGCTGGCCGAAGAGGTCGCTCCGCAGCGCGAAGACGATCACGAAGACGAACAGCCACAGCACGGCGAGGAACGCGAAGCGCAGCACGAGCAGGGTCAGGCCTGTGGTCATCGCGCACCTCCGTCGTTCTCCGGGATCACCCGGAACACCATACGGGTACGACCGATCTCGATGGTGGAGTCCGGCTCGAGGATCGCCTGTCCGAAGCGCTCGCCGTTCAGTTTCGAGCCGTTCGTGGAGCCGAGGTCGTTGACCTGGGCGTGCTTGCCGTCCCACAGCACCTCGACGTGCTTCCGGCTGGTCCCGGTGTCGGCGACGGTGATGTCGGCGTCGGTGCCGCGCCCGATGACCGTGCGTCCGCGGTGCAGTCGGTGCCGCTGGGAGCCGATGTCCAGCACGGCCACCCAGGCGACGTCGCGCTGCACGGTGGTGGAGTCGATCTCGAGGATGCCGGTGGAGAGCGTGCCGTCCTGCTGGAGGCGGATCGTCACGGGGCCGGAGAACGAGTAGTTCTGTGCGACGGCGTGCTGCTGCACGCGTTGCGTGAGCTCGTCGAGCAGGGGGCGACCGACGTCGTTCATGCGCGTGTGGTCCGGCGGTGCGAGGCGAACCGTGAACTCGTTCGGCACGAGGATGCGCTCGCGGGAGACGACGGCCGCCTTCGTGTCGAGTTCACGTCGGAGGGCCGCAGCGATCTCGACCGGCTGCACACCGGAGCGGAAGGTCTTGGCGAACGCTCCGTTGACGGCGCGCTCCAACCCCCGCTCGAAGTTGTCCAGTAGGCCCATGGTCTCCACGTTCTCGGTCGCTGACCACTGCATGGTAGTGGTTGGCTCCGGGGGCCGTCTGTGCATGGTAGTGTTCTCGTCGCTGGCGCGAGTGGCGGAATTGGTAGACGCGCACGGTTCAGGTCCGTGTGCTGGAAACGGCGTGGGGGTTCAAGTCCCCCCTCGCGCACCAGGGCTCTCCGGTGGAGAGCAGCACGACGAAGGCCCCGATCGAGAGATCGGGGCCTTCGTCGTTCCCGGACCGGACCGGTCCGGCCATAGGACCCGTCCGCGCGATCTGAACACTCTTGACGGGCACACAGCGAGCCCGGCCGACCATCGCCCTCGAACGACGAACACATCCGTCACGAGGGAGCCACATGAGCGATCAGCAGCAGCAACCTCCGGGTTCCGAGCAGGCGATGACGCCGAAGCCGGACCACGGCGAGACGAGTTACACCGGATCGGGCAAGCTCACCGGCAAGCGTGCCGTCATCACGGGCGGGGACAGCGGCATCGGCAAGGCAGTGGCGATCGCCTACGCCCGGGAAGGCGCGGACGTCCTCATCTCGTACCTCCCGGAGGAGGAAGAGGACGCGCAGGAGACGAAGCACTGGATCGAGGAAGCGGGCCGGAAGGCCGTGCTGTTCCCCGGGGACGTGAGCGACCCGGCGTACTGCCGGAGCGTCATCGACACCGCGGTGTCCGAACTCGGCGGCATCGACGTGCTCGTCAACAACGCCGCGTACCAGATGACCCACGAGACGCTCGAGGAGATCTCGGACGAGGAGTGGGACCACACCCTCGCGACGAACCTCAGCGCCTACTTCCACCTCGTCAAGGCCGCGCTCCCGCACATGTCCGCGGGTGCCTCGATCATCGGGTCGAGTTCGGTCAACTCCGACAACCCGGTGCCGACACTGCTGCCGTACGACGTGACGAAGGCCGGCATCGCGAACTTCTCGGCCGCGCTCGCGCAGCTCGTCGGGGAGCGCGGCATCCGCGTCAACAGTGTCGCTCCGGGACCGATCTGGACGCCGCTCATCCCGGCGACCATGCCGCCCGAGCAGGTCGAACAGTTCGGCAAGCAGACGCCCCTCGGTCGCGCCGGACAACCGGCAGAGCTGGCCCCGGTGTACGTCCTGCTCGCGAGCGACGACGGCAGCTACGTCTCCGGTGCGCGGATCGCCGTCACCGGCGGCACGCCGATCCTCTGACCGCCCACCAGAACCGACACAGAAACAGGAGAACGATTTGTACTTCCACAAGCAAGAGCTCCAGTTCAAGTCCACCCCCGACAAGCCCGACGCGGTGTACGCCCGCAAGCTCCAGGAGGTGCTCGGCGGCCAGTACGGCGAGATCTCGGTGGCGATGCAGTACCAGTTCCAGGCGTGGAACATGCACATCCCGGGCAAGTACCGCGACATGGTGTTCGGCATCGGCGCGGAGGAGATGGGCCACGTCGAGATGCTCGCGACGATGATCGCGCAGCTGCTCGAGAAGGCCCCGCTCGGCATCACCGGCGACGCGGTGCAGGACGACCCGACGGTCGCCGCGGTCCTCGGCGGCACGGACATCCAGCACGCCATCGTCGCCGGCGCCGGTGCGCGTCCGGTCGACAGCATGGGCAACCCGTGGCAGGGCTCCTACATCACCGCCAGCGGCAACCTGCTCGCCGACTTCACGGCGAACGAGAACGCCGAGATGCAGGGTCGCGTCCAGGCTGCCCGGCTGTACCACATGACCGACGACCACGGCGTGCGGGACCTGCTGAAGTTCCTCATCGCCCGCGACACGATGCACCAGAACATGTGGGCGACCGCGGCTGCGGAACTCCGCGAGTCCGGTCTCGAGACCATGCCGGTGCCGAGCAACTTCCCGCAGCACAAGGAGAACCAGGAGGTCAACTACCAGTACCTCAACTTCTCCGACGGTGCCGAGGCGAAGAACGGCCCCTGGGCGAGCGGCCCCTCGTTCGACGGCAAGGGCGAGTACTCGTACCACGACGGCCCCACCACGTCGTCGCCGATGCCTCCGCCCACGCACCCGGACTCGCGCTTCTACGGCACGACCGAGCTGCCGAACACGGTCGAGAAGATCGCCGGCACGGTGCAGGACAAGCTCAACAAGGAGTAGTCCGACACCGGTCCGATCACGAGCCCTTCCTCGCCTCGAGGAGGGGCTCGTGTCGTTCCACCAGCCTGACTGGTGGTTCGGCGCGCGAAATGTACAGACGCACGAACAGTTCGTTGACCACATAGTTCACGATGTGAAAGAGTCTCCTCGTCCGGACGGACAGCAGTCTCTCGACGAGGAAGGCGCCATCATGCAGAGCACGTACCACACCACGTCACTCGACACTCGCTTCGGCGGCTCCCACCCGCGCGTGGGCCTGACCGACCCGGCCGTGATCGAGGCCTACGTCGCCCGACGGATCCAGGACCCGTCGCTGCTGTCCCGCCGCTCGGAGGTCTCGTACGCCGACTTCTTCGTCGCCCCGGCCGCCTGAGCCGAGCACGGAGCACCAGCACGACCGCCCGAGTGGGTGAGGGAGACCACGACCCATGCCGTTGACCGTCGTCCGACGCGAACACGTCCACCTCTACGCCCGTGAGCCGCGCACCCGGTCCGCGAAGACCGCCGTCGACGCACTCCTCCGCCTGCAGCATGCGGAGGAGGACCAGCTCGAGCGCGCCCGCGTCGAGAGCGGTCTCACGAAGAACGAGTTCCTCACTGTCCGGTACATGCTCCAGGCACACCGCGACGGCCGGTCCATGGGGCCGAAGGACCTCGCCGTCATGCTCGGGGTGTCGAACGCGTCGGTGACGAAGATCGTCGACGGGCTCGTGGAGAAGGGCGACCTCGTCCGCTCGCCGCACCCGACCGACCGTCGGGCGCAGGTGCTCGAGCCGACCGTTCAGGCGGCCCGGAAGATCGACGTGTCGTACGAGACCTTCCACCAGGCCGTCGTCGAGGTCGTCGACCACCTCTCGCCCGAGGACAACGAGGTCCTGACACGTTGCCTCGGCCTGGTCACGGCCGCGCTCGACGCGAGCCTGCCGACCCCGGTGGACGAGTACACGGCCGACGAGTCAGCCGTCCGCGCCCTGCCGGACCCGGTGGCGGCGGACGACGCGCACTGAGACGCACCGGACAGGAGGCCCGCACCGGCGGTGATCCGTGCCTCCCGTCCGGCACTGGCCGCGAAAACCTTCCAGCGGTAAGTTGGCAGGATGACGCACGCCGCCGATGAGGACGACGCGGTCCCGCCGCGCCGCGGCGGGTACCGCAAGGGCACCGAGCGGCGCGCACAGATCCTGGACGAGATGATCCGGATGGTCGCCGAACAGGGGGTCGACGCGTCCTCGCTCCGGTCCGTGGCGGACGCCCTCGGCATCACGCACGCGGCGCTCCGCCACTACTTCCCGAGTCGAGACGACCTGCTCCTCGCCGTCTACCGCGAGCACGAGGTCCGTGAGCAGGGTGCTCCGGAACGCATGAAGTCCGCGATCGGCGACATGCGGGAGAGCGCCGCCCGCAACCGAGCCGTCCCCGGACTCGTGCAGCTCTACACGACCCTCTCCGCCGACGCCGTGCAGGAGGGGCACCCGACCACGCGCGAGTTCATGCGTGACCGGTTCACCCGGTTACGCGCCGACCTCGCGGAGCTCATCCGCCGGGACCAGGCCGCCGGCCGGATCCGCGACGACCTCGACCCCGAGGACCTCGCGAGCCTGAGCATCGCGGCCTCGGACGGGCTGCAGGTGCAGTGGCTGCTCGACCCGGGCGCCGTGGACGGGGAGCGGGTGCTGCGCCTGCTCGAGCGGATCGTGCCCGCGGGTGGCGCGGAGAGCGACGCGCCGCACTGACCCCGGCGGAACACGGAACGGCCGACCCCTCGCGAGGAGCCGGCCGTTCCGTGTACAGCGGGTGGACTAGGCGTCCACGCCCGCCGTGAGCACGGCGGCTGCCGGGTCGAAGTCCTCCGCCAGCGGCGCAGGTCGGTCGACCGAGGAGCTGATCGTGACGGCCTGGCCGGACTCTGCCGCGTCACGGATGCCGAGCAGGACGTCGAGGACGTGCAGTGCGACCTCGCCGGAGGCGCGCTCCGGGCGGTCCTCGGCGATGGCGCGGGCGAGGTCGACGACGCCGGTGCCACGACCCCAGGTGGAGCCGACCGCCTCGAGCGTTTCGGGCTCCTCCTGGCCGGTGCGCCAGAGCTGCGAGGAGCCCTCGAAGGTGTTCGGGTCCGGGAGCGAGATCGTGCCGAGCGTGCCGTTGATCTCGACGAAGCCCATCCGCGGCAGGGCGTGCTGGAACGAGAACGTCGACTGGGCGGACTGCCCGCCGGCGAACTCGATGAGCGCGGCGTGGTGCGTGGGGACCTCGACGGGGAAGGTCTCGCCGGCGCGGTCGCCCGAGGCGATGGTGCGGCGGTCGAGCGACTTCGACGACACGGCCTGCACGCGGGACGCGGTGCCGAAGGCGTGCACGAGCGTCGTCACGTAGTACGGCCCCATGTCGAACAGCGGCCCGGCACCCTTCGCGAACAGGAAGTCCGGGTTCGGGTGCCACGCCTCCGGACCGGGGACGTGGAACATCGTCGTCGCGGTGAGCGGCTCGCCGATGTCGCCGCGGGCGATGGCCCGGAGCGCGGTCTGGATGCCGGCGCCGAGCACGGTGTCCGGTGCGGTCGCGACGCGGAGGCCCTTCGCCTTCGCGGAGGCCAGGACCGCGGCGGCCGAGTCGTGGTCGGTCGCGATCGGCTTCTCGCTCCAGACGTGCTTGCCGGCGTCGATGATCTGCTGGTCGACCTCGGCGTGCGCGGCCGGGATCGTCAGGTTGATCACGATGGCGATGTCCTCGCGGGCGAGGAGCTCCTCGACGGTGCCTGAGGCGGCGACGCCGTATGCCTCCGCCTGGGCGGCGGCACGGTCGAGCAGGACGTCGGCGACGAAGCGGACCTCGACGTCGGCGAACTTCGTCAGGTTCTCGAGGTACTGGGTGGAGATGTTGCCGGCACCGATGATGCCGATCCCGACGCGGCTCACGCGGCGTCCCCGGCGGTGTCGTTCGCCTGCAGCCAGGTGAGGGACTCGGCGATGCCCTCGAAGACGTCGCCCTTGTACGCGTCGAACTCGACGACGCGGATGGCCTGCGGCGCCGCCGCGAGGATGCCCGCCACGTCGACGTCGCCCTGGCCGGCCGGGGTCTGGTTCTCGAAGGCCCGCTGGAGGGCCTCGGGCACGATGAGTGCGCTCTCGGACGAGGGCAGCGCGGTGCGGATGTCGCCGTCGACCTTGCCGTCCTTGACGTGGATGGCGACGACGCGCTCGCCGAGACCGCGGAGCACGGCGGGGGCGTCCGCGCCGCCGACGGTGGCCCAGAAGGTGTCGACCTCGAGGACGGTCTCCGGGGACAGCTGCGACACGAAGAGGTCGTAGACCGTGCGGCCGTCGACCTTGTTCGTGAACTCCCACTGGTGGTTGTGGTACCCGAACCGCAGGCCGCGGGCGGCGGCCTCGGCGGTGAGGACGTTGACGCGCTCGGCGATCTTCGCGACGTCGTCGGCGGTCTGCCAGCGGTCGGTCGGGATGAACGGGTCGATGACGGTCTGGATGCCGAGGCGCTCGGCGGCGTCCCAGATCGGTGCGGTGTCCTCGGCGTCGATCACGGCGACGTGACCCGACGGTGCGTGCAGGCCGGTGGCGGCGAAGGCACGTTCGAGGTCGGCGGCACGCTCGACGAACGCGTAGGGCTCGACGTTCTCGTAGCCGATCTCGCGGACCCGGGCGATGGCCGCGTCGAGGTCTTCGGCGATGGCGTCGCGCAGTGAGTAGAGCTGCACAGAGGTGGTGGGCATTGCAGAGGCTCCTTCGATCCTGACTGGTGTGCGGCCGACGGAGACACTGCTCCACGGCGAGACGATGACGACGCTACCGCAGAAACCACCCGGTGTGTAGTTTTCGCGGTCGCGGAGTTCGCGCCGGCATGTATGCTCGCCCTCGAAAAACCGTGCGAGGTATGGTTTTCATCGACTCAAGGAGGCGTCATGAGCACACCCGAACCCGCGGAGACCCCGGTGCTGGTCCACCCGGAGCAGGGGATCACCCAGCCCGTCAGCACCCTGCGCGTCAGCGTCGGCTACCAGATCGCCCTGTTCCTCGGGCAGTTCGGGCTGTTCGTCGCCCTCATGGCACCGGTCTACGTGAGCATGCAGCTCAAGGCGGAGGCACTCGTCGGCGACGACGCCGCGAACGTCATCGGGTCGGTGCTGCCGATCGGCGCATTCGGCGCGCTCATCATGAACCCGCTCGCTGGCGCGCTGTCCGACCGCACCCGGACGCGCTGGGGTCGGCGGCGTCCGTGGATGCTCACCGGCGTGGTCGTCTTCGCGGTCGCCCTCGCCTGGATCGCGTACGCCCCGGACACCCTGCAGCTGACGCTCGGCTGGCTCCTCGCGCAGCTCGCGGCCAACACCGTGCTCTCCACGCTCACCGCGAGCTTCGCGGACAACGTGCCCGAGTTCCAGCGCGGGAAGTCGTCGAGCATCATCGCGCTCGCCCAGAACACCGCGGTCCTGGCCGGCACGTACCTGTCCGTGTTCTTCGTCGCGAACCTGCCCGTGCTGTTCATCGCGCCCGGCATCCTGGCGATCGTGCTCGTGGTCGTCTACGCCGTCGTCGCCCGGGACGAACTGCCGACGTACCCGCTGAAGAAGTTCACGTTCCTGAACCTCATCTCGTCGTTCTGGACGAACCCGGTCAAGAACCCCGACTTCGCGTTCGCGTGGTGGTCGCGCTTCCTCATCATCTTCGCGACGTTCATGTTCACCACGTACCGCCTGCTCTACATGAAGGAGCACATCGGCCTGTCGAGCGACGCCGAGGCCACCGCCGCCGTCGCGTTCGGCGTCCTGCTCTACACGATCGCGCTCCTGGTCAGCGCTGCCCTGTCCGGCTGGGCCTCGGACCGGCTCGGGCGCCGGAAGGTGTTCGTCGCCGGGTCCACCGCGTTGTTCGCCGTCGGGCTCATCGTCCTCGCCCACGCCGAGACGGTGAACGGGTTCTACGTCGCCGAGGTCATCATGGGCTTCGCCTACGGCATCTACTCCGCGATCGACACCGCGCTCGTCGTCGACGTGCTGCCGAACGCCGACCGGCCGGGCAAGGACCTCGGCGTCATCAACATCGCGAACGCCCTGCCGCAGTCCCTCGCTCCCGCCGCGGCGCTGTTCTTCCTGAAGTTCGGCACCGGGGGCACGCCCGACAACTACGAGCTCATGTGCTGGGCGGCAGGAGGCGTCGCCATCATCGGTGCACTGGTGGTGCTGCCGATCAAGCGGGTCCGCTGACGCGACCCGGACCGGACGGGAGGCTCCCCACCGGTCACGGCCGTCCCGCCGCTGGCGCGTCGGTCCGGGACCGGCCAACGTGGGCCGAGCGGCCACGCGGCCACGGGCCTCCCGTCCGTCGTACGGTTGCGGGATGACCACCGCGCCGACCCGCACCTTCACCGCACCCGTCGGCCGGATCGTCGGGCACCGTGACGGCGCGGTCGTCCGCGCGCTCGGCATCCCGTACGCCCGGTCGGAGCGATTCGCGCGTCCGGAGCCGGTGCCGCCGTTCGCCGAGGACTTCATCGCCGACACCCCCGCCCCCGTGCCGCCGCAACCGTCGACGCCCGTGCTCGAGGCGCTCATCCACCCCATCGAGGCCGAGGTCTCCGAGCAGTGCCAGGCGCTGTCGGTGACCGTGCCGGCGGACGTCCGCGACGACGAGCGGCTACCCGTCATGGTGTGGATCCACGGCGGTTCGTACGTCGTCGGCGGCGGGGACATCCCGATCCACGACCCGCGCGCCCTCGTCGAGGAGCAGCGCGTGGTCGTCGTGGCCGTGACGTACCGGCTCGGGGTGCTCGGGTTCCTCGGCGACGGGGAGCGGGTACCGGCGAACCTCGGGCTGCTCGACATCGTCCAGGCGCTCCGGTGGGTGCGCGGGAACATCGCGGCGTTCGGCGGCGACCCGGAGTCCGTCACCCTGTTCGGCCAGTCCGCGGGCGGCGACGCGATCGCCCACCTCATGGCGGCGGACGGCACGGCCGGGCTCTTCCGCCGGGTGATCGTGCAGAGCGCGCCGCTCGGGTTGTCCCGGCGACGTGCCCGGATGAACCGCGCCATGGTCCGGGCCGTCCGCGCGGTCGGGCCGGAGACCGGACTCGACGAGGTCCTGTCGCTGCAGGCCGCGGCGGAGCGGGTCGCGCTGCCCTACGGCCTCCGCGGCGGGATGCCGTTCGGCACGCAGTACGGGCACGCGCCGCTGCCGGCCGAGCGTCACCTCGACGCGGCCTGGCGCCGGGCAGCACCACACGTCGAGGTCCTGATCGGGTCCGCCTCGGACGAAGCCGCGCTCTACCTCCCGATGATCCCCGGCCTGGCGGCGCTCTGCCGGACGCGCACCGGCCGTGCGCTCGTCCGCTGGCTGCTCGTCCGACCCCTCACCGCGGTCATCTACGGCCGGGACGCCCGGGCGTTCGCCGCACGACACCGAGCTGCCGGTGGCCGTGCCGTCGTCTACCGGCTGCACCGCGGGGTCACGGTCCGACCGACCGGGGCCGTGCACATGAGCGACGTGCCGCTGCTGCTCGGCGACCGTCAGGCCTGGGCCGGCAGCCGCTTCGTGCCGGAGCGGGACTGGGCGGCCGTGGAGCGGCGGGGTCCGGGGATCCGCGCGGTCTGGGCGGAGTTCGCCCGCACCGGACGCGTCACCATCGCCGACGACGAGACGCTGACGTTCGACCGGGGCTGACCCGCCGCACCCCTCGAACTGGCGGTCGCGCCGTCGCCGCCCGCGACGGATGATCGACCTCATGCCCGACGCCGATCTCCGCCACCGCATCGTCACGGCAGCGGTCGAGGCCTTCCGGCGGTCGGACTTCCACAGCGTCGGCCCGGCCGAGGTCGCGGCGCTCGCCGACGTCACCGTCGCCCAGGTCACCGACGCGTACCCGGTCTGGGAGCTGCTCGTCGTCGCCGTCATGGACCGCTGGGACAACGGGGACCGCCGGCGACTGTGGCACCTGGCCGAGGAACAGGGGGCAGCCGCCTACCTCCGCGCACGCCTGCAGTCCGGTCTTGCCGACCCCGCGCTCGTCCGGATGCGCATCGCCACGCTGAGCGCCGCCTCCGCGCCGTCACACCCCGCTGCCGGGTGGTTCCACACCCAGTACGAGCACGCGTTCGACGACGTCACCCTGGCCCTCGTCCGCGACGTCGTGGCCGGACGCGAACCGCGCGGGACCTCCCCGAGACACGCTGCCGAGCAACTGGTCGCCCTCTACGAGGGGTTGCAGCTACAGGCCATGCTCCGGGACGACGCGGACCTCCTCTCCGGCTGGGACCGGGCCGTCGCCCGGATGCGCGCCGGATGGGGTGCGGTCGCGCTGGTCTGAGCAGCCGCCGGCGACCTGCCGGGACCGGCGGTGACGGCCGGGAGGCGCGGTGCAGGTGAGCCGGTCAGCCCTCCTGCACCGCGCCTCCAGTCCGGACCGCTGCGGACGCAGCGACGCGGTGTCAGCCGCGGATGAACGCGAGGATGTCGGGGTTGATGACGTCCGCGTGGGTCGTCAGCATCCCGTGCGGGTAGCCCTCGTAGATCTTCAGCGTGGCGTCGCTGAGCAGTTCGGCCTGCTTCACGGCGGCGTCCTGGTACGGCACGACCTGGTCGTCGTCGCCCTGCAGGACGAGGACGGGCACGGTGATGGCGCGGAGGTCCTCGGTCTGGTCCGTCTCGGAGAACGCCTTGATGCCCTCGTGGTGTGCGACGGCGCTGCCCGTCATGCCCTGACGCCACCAGTTGTCGATGACCGGTTCCGACGGCGTCACACCGGGACGGTTGTAGCCGTAGAAGGGGCCGGAGGCCACCGCGCGGAAGAAGTCGGCGCGGTTCGCCGCGAGGGCCCGACGGAACCCGTCGAACACCGAGATGTCCGTGCCCTCGGGGTTCGCCTCGGTCTTGAGCATCAGCGGCGGGACGGCGGCCACGAGGACCGCCTTCGCGACGCGTCCCTGCGGCTGGCCGTACTGCGCCACGTACCGGGCCACCTGACCGCCACCGGTCGAGTGACCGATGTGGATCGCGTCGTGCAGGTCGAGGTGCTCGACGACGGCGGACACGTCGCTGGCGTAGTGGTCCATGTCGTGGCCGGTGCCGATCTGCGACGAGCGCCCGTGCCCTCGGCGGTCGCTCGCGATGACGCGGAAGCCCTCGGCGAGGAAGTACAGCATCTGCGCGTCCCAGTCGTCCGAGGACAGCGGCCAGCCGTGGTGGAACACGATCGGCTGCGCGTCCGGGTTCCCCCAGTCCTTGTAGTAGATCTCTGCACCGTCGTCGGTGGTCACGAATGCCATGGTCGTCCTCCTGTTGTGGGGTGGGGTGGGGTGGGGTGGGGTCGGGGTGGTCTTGGTGGGGTCGTCAGTCGAGGTCAGCGACGGCGTCCGTGATGAACGCGGCGACCTCGGCGGGGTGGGTCTGCATCAGCAGGTGCGGGCCGTCGATCTCGATGACCTTCCGGCAGCCTGCGCGCTGGTACCCGAAGCGCTCGACGTCGGAGTTGATGGTGTGGTCGGCGCCGGCGACGATGCCCCAGGACGGCTTGGTCTTCCACGCGGCCGCGGAGGCGGGCTCGCCGAACGCGACGGCGGACAACGGACGCTGCGAGACCGCCAGGACCGCGGCCCGCTCCTGGTCGAGCCCGCCGGCGAACACGGCGGGGAACGCGTCGACGGCCACGGAGACGTCCGTGCCGGGCTCCGCCCCGTCGACCGGGTAGGGCGCGTAGACGAGGTTCGCGGCGAGGTCGCTGTCGGGGAAGCCGCTCTGGAGGGTGCCGAGGCTCTCGCCCTCCTCGAGGGCGTAGGCGGCGACGAACACCAGTCCGACGACGTTCTCGGCCATGCCGACGACGGTGAGCACCGCACCGCCGTAGGAGTGCCCGGCGAGCAGGACCGGTCCGTCGATCTGCTCGACGAACGACCTGATGGAGGCCGCGTCGCCGGACAGGCTGCGGTTGGACACCGGCGGGACGAGGACCTGGTGGCCCTGACCGAGCAGGAGCGCCGTGACGGGCGCCCAGCTGGCGGCGTCGGCGAAGGCCCCGTGGACGAGGACGATGGTGGGTGACGATCCCGGCATGGCGCGAACCTATCCGCGGGGACGGCCGGCGCACATCGGTCACGACGACTGAGATCGTGACCGACCGACTCAGCCGTCGACGGAGGTGCGCGCGGCTCACCCGGTCGCGAGGACGTCCGACAGCTGCCGCCGGTCGGAGATCCCCAGCTTCTGGAACGCGGCGTAGAGGTGTGCGCCGACGGTCCGGGGCGAGACGAAGAGGTGCTCACCGATCGCCCGGTTGCTCAGTCCCTGCGCCGCGAGCGTGCAGACCCGGAGCTCCTGCGGGGTGAGCAGCTCGTCGCGTCGTCCGGGTACCGCCAGGCGTTCCCCGGTGGCGCGGAGGGCGTCGCGCGTGCGTTCCTCCCACGCGGGCGCGGGCATCTCCCCGAACAGGGCGAGGGCCGCGTGGAGGGCGGCACGGGCGTCCTCGCTCCGGCCCGCAGCGTGCAGACGCCGTCCGAGACGGAGGAGCGTCCGGGCCTTCGCGTACGGGATCGACCAGCGCGCGTCCCGGACCGCGGCCCAGGTGGTCGCGAGTTCGTCGTCGGGGACGAGCGCGGCCCTGACGTGGTCCAGGGCGGTCCGGACCATCGGCGCGTGCCACCGGTCGTGGAGCTGCTCGAGGTCCGCGAGCCGCTGCTCGGCGTCCTCCCGTCTCCCGGAGTCCAGCGCGGCGTCGACGAAGTCGGGCGACGTGATCACCGCGAAGTCGGGGTGGTACGCGTCGTGTCCGGGGTCGGCGATGCACCGGAGGCGCTCGAGGGCCTTCGCGGGTCGGCCGGTCACCAGGTACGCCGCACCCTGACTCCCCAGGACGGTGGCGCGCATCGCACTCGACCGGAGCACCTGGGCGCCGACCTCCGTCCCCCCGGAGATGACGTCGACGTCCGGCTGTCGGCCGTCGAGGGCGTCGAACCACGCGAGCGCGCACCGTGCCGCGGCGGAGAACCCGGCGTCGCCGAGGTCACGGCCCAGCGACACCGCCTGTTCGGCGAGGAGACGGGCCTTCGCGACGTCCCCGGCCAGGTACGTCGTCATCGACGTCCCCATGAGCGCCTGCGGGAACGTCCGCAGTTCGCCGCGCGCCCGCATGCTCGCGAGGGCCCGGTCGAGGAGCACACGGGCGGTGTCGATCTCCCCGACCAGGTTGAGCGCGTACCCGAGGAGCCACGCCGACTCCTCGTCCTCGGCGGACGGGGCCGCCTCGAGGGCGAGTTCCAGGACCCGGTCGCCCCGGACCACCGGCTCCGTCCGCGCGGCGAGGAGGATCGACCGCGGGTCGTCCTCCGGCAGCGCGAGCGCCTCGACGACGGCGAGCATCGGGTCGCCGGGGCTCGGCTCCAGGGTGTGGTCCCACGCGATCGCGGCGAGGTGGAGGAGCGCAGCGGTGGCGTGCTCCACACCGCCGGCAACCTGCATCTCCGAGACGGCGTGGAGTGCCGGGCCGAGGTCGCCCCTGGCCAGCCCCGTCCGACCGGTGGGCAGCGTCTCGGCGACCCATGCCGCCCGTGCGGCCAGCAGCCGGTCCGGGGCCTCCGAGCTGGCCCGGTGCGCCAGGAGCGACGCCTCCGACGTCCGCCCGGACAGACCCGCCAGCTCCGCCGCGACGATCAGCCGTCCCACGCGCACCGCCGGGTCCGGAACCGGATGGCCCGAGGAGCGACCCACTCGAGGAGTCCGGACGCCGACGCTCGGTCCGTCCACGTCGGAGCCGGGACCCGCCCGAGTGCCCGACCGGCGGCCCGGGCGGCTTCCTCTGCGGTCGCACCGCTGGAGAGTGCCACGGCGAGGAGGGCGAGCCTGGTGGGCTGGTCCAGTTCCGCGTACCGGTCGCCGAACTCCTGTTCCACCCGGCCGACGACGGGCCGCTGGCGCGGGCGTCCCCCGGCCCGTGCAGACCGAGCTCGCGGAGCGCGAGTGGGTTCCCCGCGGCGCGGGCAATGAGCTCGCGCCGCGCCTGGCCCGTGGGCGCACCGGGGACCGCGTCGAGCAGCTCCGCGGCGGCCGCGTCGTCGAGCGGCGCGAGGTGCAGGCGTCGCAGCCCGGGCTCGTCCAGGGCGTCCGTGTTCCGCGTCGACATCACCATGACGATCGGGTCCTCCGTCACGCGACGGGCGATCATGCGCAGTGCCCATGCGGACGGGGTGTCGATCCAGTGCAGGTCCTCGGCGACGATCAGGAGCGGGGTCGCGGCCGCGGCGTCGGAGAGCAGGGTCAGCGCCGCGAGCCCGGCGAGGAGCGGTGACGGCTGCACGCCCGCGGCGACACCGAACGCGACGTCCAACGCCTGCCGCTGCGGCGCCGGCAGGTCCGGGATGCCCGCCCGCAGCGGGTACAGGAGCATGTGGAGGGCGGCGTACGGTTCCGCCGACTCGTCGAGCGTGCCGGTCGTTGTGAGGACCCGCACGCCACGGCTGTCCGCGTACTCGACCACGTCGGCGACGAGCGACGACTTGCCGATCCCCGCCTCGCCGTCGACCACGAACGCCGAACCACCGCTGTCCACGTCCCGGATCGCGGTGCGGAGGGCCGCGATCTCCCGCTCGCGCCCGATGACGGGCTGCGCCATCGTCATGCCGTCAGTATGCCAGCGGCGCTGCCCCGGTCACGTCCGGGGCAGCGCCGCACTCCCGCTGACCCGTCACCGCCCCCGCGCGATCCGCCCCGCCACCGGCAGCACCCCCACGACCGCCACGACGACCGCCGCGAGCGAGAACCCGGCCCAGGACGCGAGGTCGAACCCGGCTGCCGGAGCACCGGCGAGCCCGAACCCGACGCCGACCAGTGCCGGCAGGACGGCGAGGGTCCCGATCACCACGGCTGCGACCGCGGTGTAGGCCGTCTCGACCCCGGCCATCCGCAGCAGCTGGACGCGGGTGGCGCCCGTCCGCTGCAGCAGCCCGAACTCGTCGCGGCGACCCCGGGTGGTGGTGAGCAACGTGTTGCCCGCGGCGGCCGCCACGAAGGCGAGCAGGGCGACGACGAGGACCAGGGACAGTCGCCGGTCGCCGTCCCCTGACCGGAGGGCGGTCGTGACGTAGCCGTCGACCGAGGTGACGCCGACGCCGGTGGCGAGCAGGGCCTCCCGGACGGCGGCACGGTCACCGGCGGCCGTGTCGACGAGCAGCGTGCCGGCCGGGCCGCTCGTCCGGTCGCGCACGAGGACGTCACCGAACGCCAGGCCGCGGTCGTAGACCGCGACGACCCGCGCCGGGGTCGCCGGTCCGTCACCCGTCCGCATCCGGATGGTGTCCCCGAGGCCGGTCGGGGTGAGGGCGATGACGTCGCTGCTCACCGCGACGGTGCCCGGCTCGTCGAGCGCGCCGAGGGAGCCGTCGCGCACGGAGGGGTCTACGGCACGGTCGTCGCCGGACAGCGCACGGATCGCCGTCGGCTCCCACTCGAGGTCGCCGAGGGCGGGGAGGTCCTCGTCGGCCTGCTCGATCTGGATCGAGCCGGCGGTGTCCCGCATCGTCGTCGTCGCGCGGACGCCCGGCATCGCCGCGATCCGGTCCGCCTCGGCAGCGGTCACGCCGTCCGCTCCGGTCACGACGAGGTCGGCCTGGAGGCCCGCCCGCAGTTGGTCCCCCGTCGCACGCTGGAGCGCGGCATCCGTCCCGGTCTGCACCGTCCCGAGCGCGACGAGGAGCGCGAGCGGCACCACCGCGGCGCTGAGCCGGCGGGAGGCCCCGCGGGCGTTGAGGAGCGCGAGCGTGACCGCCGGTCCGGAGGCCCCGCGGAGGGCGCGCCGCGCACCCCACTGCACGAGGAGCGGCCCGGCGAGGGCCGCCGCGACCACGAGCACGATCGCGGAGGTGGCGCCGGTCGCACTGCCGACCAGGCCGGGGGTGAAGAAGGGCGTGGTCGCGGTCGCGAGGCCGATGAGCGCGGTGACCCCGGCTGCGATCCGTCGACCGCGCGAGAGCGTGGGGACGTCGGTCGTGCTCGCACGGACGGCGTCGGTCGGGCTCGGGCGGGTCGCTGCCCGCGCGGCCATCGCTGCGGCCAGCAGTCCGGTCGGCACGAGGACGACCAGCGTGCTGAGCAGCGGGACGACCGTCGGCGCGAGGGTGAAGCCCGCGGGGACGAGGTCGCTCGACGCCAGCAGCGGCGTGACGAGCGGTGCGACGAACGTGCCGACGACGGCACCGAGCGGGGCGACGAGTGCGAGCAGGACCAGGACCTCGGTCCGGACCGTGCCGCGGATCTGACCCGCGGTCGCACCGACTGCCCGGAGCAGGGCGAACTCGCGGCGCCGTTCGCGGAGGACCCCCGAGAAGACGCCCGCCACCATGAACACCGTGATGAGCAGCAGCGTCCCGGCGAAGGACCCCGCGACGGTGCTGAGGAACGGCGCTTCCGGGTGCCGGACACCGGCCTCGAGCCAGGCGGCCGTGACCGCGAGGAGCACGGCGGCCAGGGCGACCACGACGCCGGCGCCGAGGACGGCCGCGCGGTTGACGACGAGCAGCGAGCGGAGTGCGGCGCGCACGGCTCAGCGCCCCAGACCGACGAGGCGGGCGGTGACCGACTCGAGCGTGGGGGCGTGCAGCTCGTCCCGCACCCGACCGTCGGCGAGGAACACGACCCGGTCGGCGAAGGCCGCGGCCCGGGGGTCGTGGGTGACGAGCACGAGGGTCTGCCCGAGTGACCGCACCGCGTGCTGCAGGAGCTGCAGGATCCGTTCCGCGGTCGCGGTGTCGAGCGCACCGGTGGGCTCGTCGGCGAACACGACGTCCGGCCCGGCGACGAGGGCCCGCGCGATGGCGACACGCTGCGCCTGGCCGCCGGACAGCTCGCCCGGCAGACGGTCGGTCATCCCGCCCAGGCCGACGGCGTCGAGCAGCTCCCCGATCCGCTGCTCGTCGGCGCGGGTGCCGGCCAGTGTCAGGGGCAGCCGCACGTTTTCGCCGACGGTCAGGTGCGGCACGAGGTTGTAGCCCTGGAACACGAAGCCGACGTGGTCGCGGCGGAACCGCGTCACGGCGTCCGGGCGCAACGCGCCGAGGTCGACGCCCCCGATGACCACCCGGCCACTCGAAGGGGTGTCGAGCCCGGCGGCACAGTTGAGGAACGTGGACTTGCCGGACCCGGACGCACCCATCACGGCCGTGAAGCTGCCGGACGCGATGTCGAGCGAGACGCCGTCGAGCGCGGTCACGGTCGACGGGCCGTTCGGGTACGTCTTGGTGACCCGGTCGAGGTGCACGGCGGTGCCGGTGCGGGCGGGTGAGAGGACTGTGGACACGAGGACTCCTGACGAGGACGGTGCGGGACGGCGTGCGTTGTCCACGCTAGGAAGCCGCACGCCCACGGCCGACACCCGGAGGGTGGGACCCGGCGATGTTGCATCCTCCGATGCAGGCGCGGTGGTCGCGCGGCCGTCGGACGGGAGGCACGGCGCGGCTCGCCGGCATCGGCCCGCCTGCTGCGATGGTCGGGTCATGGAGTACACGGACTACGACACCCGGCTGGCGTCCTACGCCGTGGTGACCGACGGCGACCGGGTGCTGCTCGCGCGGCTGAGTTGGCCGGACGCGGGGCTCTGGACGCTGCCCGGCGGCGGGGTCGAGCTGGACGAGACCGTCGAGGAGGGTGCCGTCCGCGAGGTCCGCGAGGAGACCGGCTACGACGTCGTGGTCGAGGGGCTGCTCGGGATCCGGTCGCACGTCGTGCCGCCGGAGCGTCGGAAGCACCAGAACGGTCGACCGATGAAGGCCGTGCAGGTGGTGCACCGGGCTCGGGTGGTCGGGGGAGCGCTGCGCCACGAAGCGGTGGGGACGACGGACATGGCGCGGTGGGTGCCGCTCGACGAGCTCGGGGCGCACCGGCACGGGCTGCTCGTGGTGCAGGCGCTGCGCTGGGCCGGGGTCGGCGGGGGCACCACGGTCTGACCGCGGAGGACCGCCGGCACCGAGCGGTCCGGTGCGCTGGCCGGACCGGGGCGCAGCCGTCCGGTGCGCTGGCCGGTCGGGGCGCAGGCCGGTCCGGGTGGTGCCTAGGACCGGGAGACCTCGGGCTCCGGGTCGTACCGGATCGCGAGCACGGTGACGTCGTCCTCGTTGTGGCCGGCGCGACCGCGCTCCTCGAGCCGCTCGACGAGGTGGTCGGGGTCCGGGTCGGCGACGGCGAACTCCGCGAACCGGTCGACGGCTGCGAGGGAGTCGCCGAAGAGGTCGAGGACCCCGTCGCTGACGCTGAGGACCACGTCGCCCGGTCGGAGCACGGTCTCCTGCGTCGTCCAGGACGTGCCGACCCCGATCGGCAGGTCGGAGCTCCGGAGCCACGTGTGGCTGCCGTCGGCGCGGAGCAGCAGGGTGAGACCATGTCCGGCGTCGACCCATCGGGCGACTCCGTCGGTGCTGAGGTGCAGGTGGAAGCAGGTCGTGAACTGTTCGGTCGCGGGGGCGTCCAGGCCGACGTCCAGGCCGGTCGCCGTCCGGCTCACCGCCTCGTCGGGTGCCCCGACCCGGACGGACGACCGGAGGACCGACCGCACGACCGCCGCGATCATCCCCGCGCCGACGCCCTTGCCCATCACGTCACCGAGCGTGAAGGCCGCACCGTCGGAGGTCGGGAACCAGTCGTAGAAGTCCCCGCCGACCGACCGGGTCGGCAGACACACGCCACGGACGGTGAACTGCGCCGGGATGTCCGCGGCGGTGACGGGCAACAGCGAGCGTTGCACGAGCGCGGCTTGGCTGATCTCGGCCTCCGCCTGTCTGCGCAGGTCCGCCATGCTGCGCAGCCGGGCCGCGCCCTGCCGGGCGAGTTCGTTGGTGACGCCCGCCACCGCGGTGAAGATGACGAGGACGAACACCAGGCGCACGACCTCGCTCGCCCCGAGCTGCGTGGGGCCGAGGAACATCGGGACCAGGAAGGTCGCGGCCGTCCCGACGAGGGGGTAGACGATGTTCAACCGTCCGGGTCGGGCGGCGATCCAGATGAGCGGCAGGAGCACCGCGGCCAGGAACGGCGAGCGCGCATCGCCGGTGCCGAACCGCAGCAGACCGATCGCGACGAAGTCGAGCGCGGGGACGAGCAGCTCGAACCGTGCGAGCCCGGGTCGCGCCACGAGCAGTCCGGTGAACGCCAGCCCGAGGAGCGCGAGTCCCGTCCCGGCCCACATGCTCGGCGCGTTCGTCACCGTGAGCCAGGGGAGCAGCACGCTGCAGACCGCGGCGACCACGGACACCGCGGCGATGACCGCCTGGTTCGTCAGCGGGGTCGTCCTGGCCGAGGACCGCACGGCCAGCGGCGCCGCACGGTCGGGAGCGGTGACCTGTGCGACGGCCGGGCCGGATGTCGTCTGCGCCATAGGTGACGAACGCTACCGGCCGTCCGCCGCCGTGGGAACGCGCCCGTTCGTGGGGCACGGCGCCCGGCGACGGTGAGCGGACGCGTCGGGGGATCACCCTCCGTCCGGGCACTCGATGCACGAGGATGGACCCGTGCGCACCCAGGAGACCCTGTCCGTCGACCAGGCCGTGGCGCGTGCGGTGGCGCTCGCCGAGGCGGGCGGCCGCAGCGTCGTCGGCATCGCCGGCGCTCCCGGGGCGGGCAAGTCCACGCTCGCCCGTCGGGTCGTCACCGAGGTCGTGACGCGGCTCGGTCCGGGCGTCGCCGTGCAGGTGCCGATGGACGGGTTCCACCTCGCGAACGCGGCTCTCGACACCCTCGGCCGGCGCGGACGCAAAGGCGCGGTCGACACCTTCGACGCCGCCGGGTACGTCGCACTCGTCCGGCGGTTGGCCGCGACCGGGGGGACCGACGGCACGGTCTGGGCGCCCGACTTCGACCGTCGCGTCGACGAGCCCGTGGCCGGCAGCATCGCCGTCCCGCCGGAGACCGTGCTCGTGGTCTCCGAGGGCAACTACCTGCTCGACCAGACCGCCCCGTGGCGGGAGTTGCCCGACCTGCTCACCGAGACCTGGGCCTGCGTCGTCGACGACGCCGTGCGGATCGACCGCCTGGTCGGCCGACACATGCGGCACGGCCGCGACCACGAGGCCGCCCGACGGTGGGCCGTGGAGGTCGACGGCCTGAACGCCGAGCGGGTGACGGCGGACCTGCACCGGGCCTCCGTCCTGGTCCGGACCTGACCGGACCCACCGACGACAGCAGCACCGACCGACAGGAGCACGACGTGACCATCGCCATCACCGGGGCCACCGGCAACATCGGCGGCGCCGTCGCCCGCGCGCTCGCCGCGGACGAGGTGCCCTTCCGCATGGTCGTCCGCGACGCCTCCCGGGCCCCACGGCTGCCCGGGGCCGAGGTCGCCGTCGCGACGTACGCCGACGGCGCCGCGGCCCGCGCCGCCCTGGAAGGCGTCGACGTCCTGTTCCTGGTGTCCGGCGCCGAGGCCCGTGACCGGCTCGACCAGCACCGCACCGTCGTGCGCGCCGCGGCCAGTGCCGGCGTGCAGCACGTCGTCTACACGTCCTTCCAGGGCGCGGCCCCCGACGCGACCTTCACACTGGGCCGCGACCACTGGTGGACCGAGCAGGCGGTGCGCGACACCTCGATGGCGCACACGTTCCTGCGGGACTCGTTCTACCTGGACTTCGTCGAGGACCTCGTCGGCGAGGACGGTGTCATCCGGGGCCCGGCGGGCGACGGGGCGATGGCCGCCGTGGCCCGGGCCGACGTGGCACGTGTGGCGACCGCGGTCCTCCGTGCGCCGGAACGGCACATGGACCGCACGTACGACCTCACCGGACCCGCGGCGATCACGCTCGAGCAGGCGGCCGCGACCGTCAGCGCCGTCCGGGGCCGGCCGGTGACCTACCACCGCGAGACGGTGGAGGAGGCCTACGCCTCCCGGCAGCGCTGGGACCCGGAGCCGTGGCAGGCCGACGCGTGGGTGAGCACCTACACGGCGATCGGCGAGGGCGCGCTGGCGAAGGTGTCCGGGGACGTCGAGCGCGTCACGGGTCGGGCGCCGATGTCGCTGCGGCAGGTCTTGGAGGCCCGGAGCGCCTGAGCACGTCCGCTCCGGCCCGCGGGCGGCCGCGACACCCGGCGCCCGGCGCTCAGCGCACCTTCCGCGCGGAGACCGACCCGACGACGCCGAGGAGCAGCACCGCCACGAGGACGGTCAGCAGCGGAGCCGTCCAGCCGCCGGTCGCCCCGTGCAGGGCCCCGGCCACGAGCGGCCCCGCCGACCCGAGCAGGTACCCGCCGCCCTGCACGAACGCGGACAGCCGGCGGGCATCGTCGTCGTTCGACACGAGCCGCACGATGACGATGAAGATGATCGTGATGCCGCCGCCCTGGGCAGCGCCGCCGAGCACCGACCACAGCAACCAGAGCTGCGGGGCGACGAGCAGCCCGAGGGGCATCGCGAGCCAGAAGAACGCCACGAGGGCGATGATGGCGCGCGGTCGGAACCGGCTGGCGAGCACCGGCACCCCGAGCGCCCCGACGACCGCCAGGATCTGGAACACCGAGGAGCTCGCCCCGGACGACGCCGTGTCGAATCCGATCTCGTCGTGCAGCAACGTCGGGATCCAGGCGGTCAGCGCGTAGTACGAGAACGCCTGCCCGCCGAACGCGAGCATGAGCCCCCACGTCACCCAGCGCTTGGCGGGGTGCGGCAGGGTCGCCACGACGGGGGCCGCCGGGACCGTGCGGACCGCACCGGTGTCCAGGACCTGGTCGATCGGCCCGGTCGCCGGCACCGGTCCGGAGTCGCGGTCGGCACCACGCCATGCGGCACCCGCCCCGACCGTGAAGGTCCACGCGGCACCGGCGACGACCGCGAGCACGGCCCAGATCGCGATCGCGACCGGCCAGCCCCAGACGGCTGCGATCGGTGCCGTGCCGAGCGAGGTCGTCATCGACCCGACGTTGAGCGCGGACGTGTACACGCCCGTGACCAGGCCGACCCGTTCCGGTGACGTGTCCCGCCGGATGACGACCGGGATCACCACGTTGCCGATCGTGATGCCGATGCCGATCACCGCGGTGCCGACGAGCAGCGCGGCCTCGTGCGGGACCGACCGGAGGACGGTGCCGACGAGCACGATGAGCAGCGACAGCGACACGGCGCGCTCCGCGGTGAACCGGGCGATCACCCAGCTGGCGAACGGCGTCGCGAGGGCGAAGCAGAGCACCGGGATCGTGGTGAGGAGCCCGGCGACCGTCGCGGTCATGCCGAGGTCGGCTCGGATGTCCCCGATGACCGGCGCCGGCGCGACGATCGGGCCGCGGAAGTTCAGCGCGACGAGGACGATCGCGGCGGGCAGCAGCCACGCGGCCCCGCGGAGTCCGGCACGGCGAGCTGCCGCGCCGGTGGTCCCGCCGCCGCCGCTCACGTGCCCGGCAGCAGGATCGGCAGCAGGTCGAGCGGGGTCGCCGCCTGCGCGACGGTGCCCGCGGCCTCGGCGGGGGAGCCGTACCCCCACTCGGCGAAGACGGTCGGGACGCCGTGCGCCGCCGCCCCCTCGACGTCGTGCAGGCGGTCCCCGACGAGCACCGGACGGGTGATGTCGAACCCACGGGCGTCGAGCCGGCGCAGCGCTTCCTCGACCACGTCGGCCTTGGCGGAGCGGACCTCGTCGTCGCTCGCCCCCGTGATGACGTCGATGTCCCCGGTCAGGCCGTAGTGCTCGAGGATGTAGGTCGCGGGGGTCTCGGGCTTGCTCGTCGCGGTCGAGATCGGCATGCCGGCCTCGTGCAGGGTGTGCAGGACGACGTCGATGCCCGGGTACATCCGGGAGTCGAGGGCTCCGTGCGAGAAGTAGTGCTCGCGGTACACGGCGAGGGTGCGCTCGGTGAGCTCGTCGTCCATGCCCATCGCGATGCGGAAGGTGTCGAGGATCGGCGGTCCCACGAACGACATGAGCGTGTCCTGGTCGGGCACGGGGACGCCGACCTGCCGGAACGTGTGCGTCAGGCTCTCGATGATGCCCGGCGCCGAGTCGCTGATGGTGCCGTCGAGGTCGAACAGGACGGCGGTGAACGGGCGCTCCGGGCTGCTTGTCATGTCCCACCCAGCCTAGCCGCGCCGCCGGAGCGGCCCCGCGGCGAGGTGAGCCGCGCGCCGGGGGCGGGTCGGGCCTCCCGGCCCGCGCTCGCGGAACCGGGTCGCGGCGCCGGCGCTCAGAAGAGCCGCGCGTGCCCGCCCTCGATGCCGCGCATCTCGTCGTAGTCGAGGACGAGGCAGCGGATGCCGCGGTCCTCGGCCAGGGTGCGGGCCTGGGGGGCGAACGACTGTGCTGCCAGGACGCCCTGCACCGGCCGCAGGTGCGGGTCGCGGTTCATGAGCTCGAGGTAGCGGGTGAGCTGCTCGACGGCGTCGATGTTCGCGTTCCGCTTCATCTCGACCGCGACGCTCGCTCCCGCGTCGTCCCGCGCGAGGATGTCGACCGGACCGATGGCGGTCATGTACTCGCGGCGGACCAACGTGTGGCCGTCACCGAGGAGCTCGATCTGCTCGGCGAGGAGCTGCTGGAGGTGCGCCTCGACCCCGTCCTTCACCAGTCCGGGGTCGACGCCGAGGTCGTGCGACTCGTCGGCGACCACCTCGTGGATGCTCACGATGAGGCGGTCCTGCGTCTTCTTCTGCGTGACCGTCCACACCTGCGTGATGCCCGCGGACGCCTGGTCCTCGTCGGGTTCCGCGATCGCGACCGAGCACGGCGGGCTCATCCAGTTGAGCGGCTTGTAGCTGCCGCCGTCGGAGTGGACGAGGAGCGAGCCGTCGGCCTTCAGCATGAGGAGCCGGGTCGCGAGGGGCAGGTGGGCCGACAGGCGACCGGCGTAGTCGACGGAGCAGCGGGCGATGACGAGACGCACCCGGGAAGCCTAACGGGGATCGCACGGCGGCCCGGCGGGTCGCCTGTCGGTTCCTGGGCCCGATGCTCGTGGCGGACGCCGTCGGTGCCGTCGGCGCGGTCGGCTCAGCGTCGCCGGTCTGCCGTGTCGGTCCGGTCGGCGGCACCAGCCGCGTCGCCCGCGCCGGCCTGGAGGCCCGGGTCGCCGTCTGTCCGTCCGTCACCCGACCGGGTGGTCGCGGCATCCGAGCCGGACCCCGACTCCGTGGTCACGGTCCGCTCCCGGGCGGCGCCGGAGGCGAGACCGGCCGCGATGATGAACACGAACACGATGAGGAGCCCGTTGAGGAGGCCGACGTGTTCGCCGGCGAACCCGATGATCGGCGGTCCGGCGAGGAACGCCACGTAGCCGATCGTCGCGACGGCGCTGACCTTGGCGGCCGCGGTGCGGGGGTCGTCCGCGGCGGCCGACATCCCCATCGGGAACCCGAGCGAGGCACCGAGCCCCCAGAGCACGACGCCCACGATCGCGATCGGGACGTTCGGCACGAAGATGAGCATGCCGAGGCCGATGACGGCCACGACGGCGCTCGCGCGGAGGACCGGCACCCGACCGAACCGGTCGATGAGGGGGCTACCGGCGATGCGTCCGACGGTCATCGCGGCGAGGAAGACGGCGAGCACCGCCGAACCGCCGTCGTTCGCCAGGCCGTGGCCGTCGATCATCGCGAGGGGGAGCCAGTCGTTCGCGGACCCCTCGGCCAGCGCCATGCCGAGCACGACGACCCCGATGAGGAGGGTCGACGGCTGGCGCCAGATCGCCCACCGCGAGACCGGCAGTGCCACCGGGCTGGTGTCGGTCGGCTCGGGCTCGACGTGCCGGTCGTCGCCGAACCAGCGGATCGCGACGAGCATGGCCAGGCTGGTGAGGACGCCGACGACGACGAAGTGCAGCGCGACCGGGACCGCGAAGCGCTCGGCGAGGGCGCCGAGGCCCGCGCCCGCGAGCGTGCCGACGCTGAAGGCGGCGTGGAACAGCGGCATGATCGTCCGGCCACCGAGGCGTTCGGCGGTGGCGCCCGAGACGTTCATCGACACGTCGCACAGGCCGTTGCCGAACCCGAACGCGATGAGGCAGATCCAGATGGCCGCGAACCCCCAGTCCATCGTGACGGCGACGCCCGCGGCCACCATGCCGAGCGCCAGGCAGGCGGCGGCGACGAGGACACCGCGACGGGCACCGAGCCGCGCGACGATGTGGCCGGCGAAGGTCAGGCCGGCGATCGACCCGACCGACATGCCGAGGACGAGCAGGCCCATCGTGAAGGTCGAGGCGTCGAGCGAGTCCCGCACGCTCGGCACGCGTCCGAGCCAGGTCGCGATGTCGAGCCCGGACAGGGTGAACACCACGAACACCGCGTTGCGCCAGGCGCGGGTCGTCGGAGCGGGGCGGGTGCCGGCCGTCGTCATGGAACTGTCCGATCGAATCGATTCGAGTAGGGGTAGCCGTTACGCTAACGAGCGATGGACGACACGGCAAGTGACCTCGGCGCGTCGGGCTCCGGCCCGGATGCGGACCGCGCTGACGGTCCGGACGGCACCCCCGGGGCCGCGGACGCGCGTCGGCGACCCGATGCTGCCGAGGTGAGCCGCGCCTCCCGGTCCGCTCGTGCTGCCCGGCCGACGCTCGCCGCCGTCGCCCGTGCGGCCGGTGTCGCGCCGTCCACGGCCTCCCTCGCGTTCAGCGGCAGTGGCCCGGTCTCCGAGGACACCCGGCAGCGCATCCTCGCCGTCGCGGCCGACCTCGGCTACGATGGGCCGGATCCGCGGGCCCGCTCCCTCCGGCGCGGGCGCTCGGGTGTCATCGGCGTCGTGCTCGACGACCGCCTCAGCGACGCCTTCCGTGACCCCGTGAACGTCCTCACCCTGGACGGCATCGCCGAGGTCGCCGGAGCCGCGGGGGTGTCACTGCTCCTCGTCCGGAGCCCGCTCGACGACGAGCGCGGCATGGCACCGCTCGTCGACGCCCCGATGGACGCCGTCATCCTCATCGGGTGCAACGTCAGGATCGACCCGGCGGTCGCAGTCCTCCGGCGGCGCTCGATCCCCGTCGTCGCGATCGAGGCGGACACCATCGAGGGCGCCGTCCCCGTGCACCTCGACAACCGTGACGCGTCCGCACGCGCTGCCGTGTACCTGCACGACCTCGGCCACCGGCAGGTCACCGTCGTCACCCTGCCGCTCGACAGTGCCCGGGAACGCGGACCCGTCGACGCCGAGCGGGCGCGCGCGTCGTCCGCCTTCACCACGACCGAGCGGCTCCGGGGGGTCCGGGACGTCTACCCGGACGCGCCGGCGGTCGCGTCGGCGGGCAGCTCCGTCGAGGAGGGCCGCATCGCGGGCGCGACGCTCTTCGCACCGGGTGCCGAGCCGCCCACCGCGGTCGTCGCGCAGAGCGACCTGCTCGCCGTCGGGGTGGTCTCGGCCGCGCTCGAGGCCGGCCTCCGTGTGCCCGAGGACGTCAGCGTCGTCGGGTTCGACGGCATCCACGTGGACGACAGCCTGCTGTACCGCTCACCGATCCGGCAGCTGACGACGCTCGTGCAACCGTTCGTGCCGAAGGGCGAGGCCGCCGCCCGGGCCGCGCTCGCCATGCTCGACGGGGAGTCGCCGGAGCCGGCGTCCTTCCGGTCCGAGCTGCGGATCGGCGACACGACGGGACCACCGCGGACCTGACGGTCGTCCGCGGGGCCGGCCCGGCCGTTCCGCAGGCAGGCCGGGCGGACGTGTGCCGGGTGTGCTCCAGCCGTCCGGGACGCCGAGCTACTGCGGCATGTCGTCGAACGCCTCGAAGTCCGGGACGTCGAACGGGTTGTCGAGGTCACCGTCGTCACGGTCGTCGTCGGGGACGTCCTCGACCTCGAACGTGATCGGCACACCGGGGGTCACGACCACGTCGAGCGACCGGTTCCCGTAGAGCGTCACCGTCACGAGGTCCGCGCCGGCCCGGTCCGCCGCCACCACGGCTGCTTCCAGCGTGTGCAGGTCCTGGCCCTGTGCCAACGGGTGTGCGGTCCCGTCGACGGTCATCGTGATCCGGCGCAAGGGGTTCCCGTCTGTCGACCGTGCCCGAGTAGGCTGCGGCTACCGGCCATCCAAGCAACACGGTCCAGGAGCCATTCCCAGCTACCGGGTGGTTCGAGCAGCGGCGGCTCCCGTCATCACCCGGTGGCCTGGCGAGGTCGGCATGGGATCCATCAGCTAC
Organism: Curtobacterium sp. MCBD17_032; assembly: GCF_003234855.1. Lineage (GTDB taxonomy): Bacteria > Actinomycetota > Actinomycetes > Actinomycetales > Microbacteriaceae > Curtobacterium. The sequence continues at coordinate 288,772 of NZ_QKTO01000001.1, read as the reverse complement.
GACAGTCTGGTCGTCGTCGTGGACGACCGCACGCTCACCCATCTCCAGATCGTCATCGTCAACAAGCTGCGTCGGGGCGAGGCGTTCCTGATGTCCTGGAAGGACGCCGCGGACGTGGGGTCCGGGCGGAGCTCGATCTGGTTGCACCCGAACGTGCTCGTGCACTTCAAGTTCGACGGCAGCCGTGTCCCGGCGATCAACGAGCGGTGGTTGCGGGAACTCGCCGCTTCCGCTTCGAGTTCTCGGGGGCTGGTCGTCACGCGCGAGGACGGCGACGTGACGGACCTCCGTCCCAAGCCCGGTCCGCCACGCCGCACGACGGCACTCGCCGCCACCGCACCGGGCGACGAGACGGCGCCGTAGCGGGACCACCGCCCGCACAGCGCGGCGATCTCGGAGGGAGCGGAGTGGGATCCGTGGTCAGAACTGCTGGCCCGTGCCCGACGGGTTCCGGGTCCTGCCGCTCGCCTGGTCGTGCGTGGCTGCGTCCGGGGCGTCCATCGCCGGACCGACGCCGACGGGGACGCCTGCCTCGGGGTGGTTGAGGTCGAAGGCCGGGGACTCCGAGCGGATACGAGGGACCGCAGTGAAGTTGTGCCGAGGCGGCGGGCAGGAGGTGGCCCACTCGAGCGAGCGGCCGTAGCCCCATGGGTCGTTGACCCGCACGCGCTGTCCGTGGCGCATCGTCTGCACGATGTTGAGGAAGAACGGCAGCATCGAGGCGGCGGTGAGGAACGCACCGACCGTCGAGACCTGGTGCAGCCAGGTGAACCCGTCGCTCGGCAGGTAGCTCGCGTACCGGCGCGGCATGCCGATCACGCCCAACCAGTGCTGGATGAGGAAGGTCATGTGGAACCCGATGAACAGCATCCAGAAGTGGATCTTGCCCAGGCGCTCGCCGAGCATCTTGCCGGTCAGCTTCGGCCACCAGAAGGTGAAGCCGGAGAACATCGCGAACACGACCGTGCCGAAGACGACGTAGTGGAAGTGCGCGACCACGAAGTAGCTGTCGTGGACGTGGAAGTCGAGTGGCGGTGACGCGAGGATGACCCCGGTCAGGCCGCCGAAGGTGAACGTGACGAGGAACCCGATCGCCCAGAGGATCGGCGTCTCGAACGTCACCGAACCGCGCCACATGGTGCCGACCCAGTTGAAGATCTTCACGCCGGTCGGGACCGCGATGAGCATGGTGAGGAGCGAGAACCACGGCAGCAGCACGCTTCCGGTGGCGAACATGTGGTGCGCCCAGACCGTGACGGACAGTCCGGCGATCGAGATCGTGGCGTAGACGAGGGTCTTGTACCCGAAGATCGGCTTGCGGCTGAAGACCGGGAAGACCTCGGAGACGATGCCGAAGAACGGCAGTGCGATGACGTAGACCTCGGGGTGGCCGAAGAACCAGAAGAGGTGCTGCCAGAGCAACGGGCCGCCGTTGGCCGGGTTGTAGATCTGCGCGTCGAAGGCGCGATCGAGGAGGAGCCCGAACAACGCCGCTGCGAGCACGGGGAACGCCATCAGCACGAGGATCGACGTGATGAGCACGTTCCATGTGAAGATCGGCATCCGGAACATCGTCATGCCGGGAGCGCGCATCGTGATGGCCGTCGTGATGAAGTTCACCGCACCGAGGATGGTGCTGAACCCGGTCATGCTCAGGCCGGCGACCCAGAGAGTGCTGCCGAGTCCGGGCTCGAAGGTGGTGTCGGACAACGGCGCGTACGCCGTCCAGCCGAAGGACGCTGAGCCCGCCGGCGTGAGGAAGCCGCCCATCGCGATGGCGCTGCCGAACGCGTACATCCAGTAGGACAGGGCGTTGAGTCGGGGGAAGGCGACGTCCGGTGCGCCGATCTGCAGCGGCATGATCGCGTTCGCGAAGCCCGCGAACAGTGGTGTCGCGAACAGCAGCAGCATGACCGTGCCGTGCATGGTCATGAGCTGGTTGTACTGCTCACGGGTGTCGATGACGTCGAGTCCGGGTGTCGCGAGCTCGGTGCGCATGACCACGGCCATCAGCCCGGCGACGCAGAAGTAGCCGAACGCCGTCACCAGGTACAGGTTGCCGATCGTCTTGTGGTCCGTCGACGTGTGCCAGTTGACGGCACGGATGCCGGTGCGCAGCGGACGACGTCCGAGGAGTTCGTCGGGTTCCTCGCCGAGGGCCGGCGGTGTCGTGGTCTGCGTCATGGGGATCCTCCGACGATCGGTGGCTGCGTCGACGATCCGGCGGCAGTGGGGCCACTCTCGCCGTCATGTCCGCGGTTGCACAGGGGCACTGGTGGACGTGCCGCGTGATGCGGACTCCGGAGCGGCTTCCAGGGCGGAACCCGCGGGATCCGGCTCGGACCTGCTCCGGGCATGACGGGACGCGAGCGGTCGCGGCTCCCGGACGACGCACGCTGCGGTCGTCACCGTGGGGTCCGCACGGCGGTCTCCGGGAGGGTCGACGTGGTCGGCTGCGCGCGTGCGGCTCGGACGGCGACCTGGCCGAGGTCCCCGGACGTGGCGTGGACGGCGCGCTGGCGGGTCGCACCGTTGCCGGAGACGAAGGCCTGGTGGACGGCGTGTTCGACGAGCTGGTCGTCGCCGTTGGCCGTCAGGGCGGGTCGGAGGTGCTCGAGCAGCATCAGGACCACCTCGTGCGCGGGGAGCGGCCGGTTGGTGAGCGGTTCGATGAGGTGTCCGTCGAGTCCCTCGATCGCTGCGCGCCAGTTCGCGAGCCGGATGATGCACGCGGGCGTGGCGGCAGGCGGCTTCCCGGCGTGCCACTCCGCGACGGCGGTGTCCACGAGCGCCCGGACGAGCCCGGCGACGGCGACCGTCATCGTCGGGTCGAGCGGCACGTCGGTCACCCGGACCTCGACGGTCGGGTGGTTGCGGGACAGTCGGGCGTCGAAGTAGAGCATGGCCGGGTCGAGGAGTGCTCCGGTGCCGTTGATCGCGGCGGTGAGTCCGCGGTACCCGGCGACGGTCTCGTAGCGTTCCGCCGGTCCGGCGGTCGGCCATTGGTTCCACGTGACCGATCGGAAACTCGCGTGACCGGTGTCCTCGCCCGCGTGGAACGGCGAGTTCGCGGTCAGGGCGATGAGGATCGGCAGCCACGTGCGGATGCGGTCGAGGACCGCGACACCCTCGTGGTCGGACTCGACGGCCACGTGGACGTGCAGTCCGCAGGTGAGACTGTGCCGGGGCACCGCGCCGAACCGCTGCACCATGCGTTCGTACCGGTCGGAGGAACGCAGGTGGGGGACGGTGGGCAGCGGTGAGCTCGCGAGCGGCGCCGCGAGGGCACCGTGCTCGGCGGCGAGCCGCGCCGCGAGGGCTCGGTTGTCGAGGACCTGTCGACCGAGCGTCGCGAGCGTCGAGTGGGGGCGCGTGATCACCTCGAGCATCTCCAGCTGCATCTCGCCGGCGAACTCGGCTCCGTCGAGCGGCAGCCGGTCCGTCCGGGCACGGTCGAGCACGAGGTCCGCGATCGGGACCGGAGCCCCGGTGGTGCCGTCCACGAGGAGCAGCTCTTCTTCGACGCCGATGGTCCGCATGCCCTCAGCCAAGGCGTCCACCGCCGTGTCCCCTCTCCGTTCCCGCGTTCGGTGGCCCATGTCCGCCGTGCGAGTCGTCTGGGAGCACCGCAGCCCCCCGTGCGTGGACCCTGTGCGGGGAGCCCCTTCGACGTCAGGACGGAACACCATGGACTCCACGCCCTCCCAGCCGCTTCCCCACGAGGCCGACCCCTCGGGCGTCGGACGGTTCCTCGCCGACAACCGCGCGGCGGTGCTCGGCCAGCTCGGGGAGTGGGTGCGGATCCCGTCGGTCGCGTCACAACCGGAGCGCAGCGTCGACGTGGAGCGGTCCGCCCGGTGGCTCGCAGCGGCCATGCGCGAGGTCGGGCTCACCACGGAGATCCTCTGGGCCGGTCCGTCACCGACCGTGGTCGGCGAGTGGGTCGTCGACCCGGCGAAGCCGACCGTCCTGGTCTACAGTCACCACGACGTCCGGCACGCCAAGCCGGAGGAGTGGGCCGAGACGGAGCCGTTCCAGCCGGTGCTGCGCGACGGGCGGTTGTACGGGCGGGGTGCCTCCGACGCGAAGGGACAGGTGATCGCGCACCTCTGGGGGCTCCGCGCGCACCTCGCCGACCGGGGCGACGCGGGCCCGGCGGTGAACCTGAAGTACGTCGTCGAGGGCGAGGAGGAACTGGGGTCGACGCACTTCGCCTCGCTGCTCGCCCAGGAACGTGACCGCCTGTCGTGCGACGTCGTCGTCTTCTCGGACACCCTGCAGTGGAAGGACGGGGACCCGGCGGTGGTGACCTCGATGCGTGGGATGACCGGCGCGACGCTCACGGTGACCGGTCCCCTGCGCGACGTGCACAGCGGCGCGGCATCCGGACCCACACCGAACCCGGTCCACGCACTCGTCACCGTCCTGGCCGCGATGCACGACGAGGACGGGCGGATCACGTTGCCCGGGTTCACCGACGACGTGGAGGAGCTCACCGACGAGCGCCGGGCAGAGCTCGCCGACCTGGCGTTCGACACCGACGTCTGGCTCGAGCGCACCGAGACCCGGAGCGTCACCGGCGAGGCGGGCTACTCGGTCGAGGAACGCCTGTGGGCGCGGCCGGCGATCGAGGTGCTGACCCTGCTCGCCGGCGACCCGACGGGCTTCCCCCGGGCGGTGATCCCCCGCGAGGCGACGGCGGAGATCAGCATCCGCACCGTCCCCGGACAGCACGTCGCCGCCGTCGCGGACCAACTCCGGCGCTTCGTCGGGGCGACCATGCCCGAGGGGGTCGAGTACGAGCTGACCATCCCGGAGGAGTCCGGTCAGGACCCGTACGTCACCCCGGACGGTCCGGCCCTGGACGCGCTCGTCCGCGCCATGGAGCGCGGTCACGGGAGCAGGACCGCCGGCCGGATGGGGAACGCGGGCGGCGGTCCTGCGGAGCTCCTCGGACGCACCTTCGACGTGCCCGTCCTCTTCATCGGGACCGGTTTGCCGGAGGACCACTGGCACTCGAGCGACGAGAGCATCGACGTCGGGATGCTGCTCGACGGCGCGGCGTCGATCGCGTACCTGTGGGACGAGCTCGCGGACGTCGAGCGCGGGTGACGGCGCGCGGGTGGGACCCTCAGCCCCAGGCTGCCGGGACGGGGGCGTCGGCAGCGGCACTGAGCTGCGCCATCAGCCCGGCGAAGTCCTCGAGGTGCCAGGTGGTGACGATCTTGCCGTCACGGACCTGGTGGACGTCCATCGTCCGCATCTCGATCCGCTTGCCGGTGGGTTCGTGGCCCATGAAGGCGCCCTGGTGGGTGCCGGAGACGGTGTTGCGGACGGCGACCTCGTCGCCCTGCACGATCACGTCCTGGTGCTCGACGGTGTAGTCGGGCATCGCGTGCCGGAAGAGCGCGATCTGGGCGGCCATGCCGGCGGGCCCCTGCTGCTGACCGGGGGCGAGGGGCAGGTCGAGCCAGTCGTCGGCCAGGACCTCGTCGTAGGTGGTGGTGTCACCGGTGCGGAAGGGCTCGTAGAAGGCGCGGACGAGGTCCTCGGTCGCGGTGGGGTCGGTGGCGTTCTGCTGGTTCGTGGCGTTCATGATGGTCGGCCTTTCACGGGGTTGCGGGTTGCGGGGTGCGGAGGAGGAGCGGGTCGCGGCCAGCTGGGCTGCGGCCGGCGTGCTGGTCGGCCTAGCCGAGTGCGAGGACGAGGCCCGCGATGACGAGCACGAGTGCCGTCGCGCCGTGCACGCCGAGGGCCTGGCGGAGCGTCCCACCGTTCGTGACGACGATGACGGCGTCTCCGATCGGGGTGATCGCCGCGGCGAGGAGCGCCCAGCCGAACACGTGCGGGCCGGCGACGAGCAGGACCACCAGCGGCACGATGCCGGAGGTGATGTCACGGACGCCCTTGATGCTCGTGAAGGCCCGGCGTCGGTCCTGGTCGACGCCGAACCCGGCGGTGGCGATCGCCGGTGCCACGAGGAACCGGCCGCCGATGAAGAGGATGAAGAGGCAGCCGAGGACGGCGACGACGAGGGCGGCGAAGAACATGGAGGAGCCTTCCAGTGATGGCTAACGCTGTTATGCAACGAACCTACCACCACGTCGTCCGGTCGTCTACCACTGTTAGGTAACGAGCGAAGTAGACTCCACCCGTGTCCCCACGACCAGCCCCCGACCTCGATCTCCGACGAGACCAGATCACCCGAGCGGCCCGGAGCGTCGCCGAGGCCGAGGGGTGGGACGCGGTGACCATGCGCCGGCTCGCGTCCGAGATGGGCGTGACGCAGCCCGTCATCTACTCCGCCTTCGCGGGCGGCCGACAGGCGCTCGTCGACGCCGTCGCGGTCAGTGGGTTCGATGCGCTCGCGACGGCACTCGACGGCGTGCCCGCCGAGCCGCGGGCGAGGATGCAGGCCTACCTCGACTTCGCCACCGACCGACCGCGCGTGTACGAGGCGATGTTCTCGATGCCGTCGGGGCTCGAGTTCGGGACCGGGTCCGGACCGGACGCGCTCCGACGGGCGTTCGCCGCGCTCCGTGCGGCGTTCCCCGGGCCCGACGACACCGACGCCGAGGTGGCGTGGGCGACGGTCCACGGTCTGGCGACCCTCGAGCTCAGCGGGCGGTTGCCGGCCGCGCGGTCGCGCGCGCGACTCGACCGCGCTCACCGCGCCCTCGCCAGCGACGCGGACTGACCGCGGGCGCGGACGGCGCCGTCACCGGGCCCGTGCCGTCACCTGGCCAGTGCCGCCGCGATCCACCCCGACCGGTGCGCCCGCACGCCGAGCGTGACCGCGCGGACGCCGATGTACCCGAACGAGAACACGGCCCACAGCGCGGCCAGCCCGTCCCCGAGCCACCACAGCAGCGGCAGGTACACGGCCAGGTTCACGACCCCCGCGAGCGCCAGGTACCGGGCGTCACCCGCGCCGATGAGCACCCCGTCGAGCACGAACACGTACCCGGCGACCGGCAGCCCCACCGCGATGAGGACGAGCACGAGGGGGAGGGCCGCCCGTACCTCGGCGGAGTCGGAGAACACCGGCCCGAGCACGCCGCTCACCGCGGCGGTCAGCACCCCGAGCAGGACGCCGCCGACGATCCCGAGCACCACGAGCCTCCCGGTCACCAGGCGCACGCGCTCGACGTCACGCGCACCGAGGGCGTGACCGACCAGCGCCTGACCCGCGATCGCGAGCGCGTCGAGCGCGAAGGCGAGCGTGCTGAACACCGTCAGTCCGATCTGCGTCGTCGCGAGGCCGATCGTGCCGAGCCCGGACGCGGTCGCGATCGTCGCGAGCATCGCGACCCGCAGCGACGCGGTACGGAGGAACAACCACGCGCCGGACCGCAGCGCCCGCCCGACCCCGGACGCGCCGGGTCGGAGCGGCGCGCCCGATGCCCGCGCGGCGCGGACGGCGATGGCCACGTACACCGCGGCCATCGCCCACTGCACGACGACCGTGCCCGCGGCCGACCCCTCGACGCCCCACCCGAACCCGTAGATGAGCAGCGCGTTGAGGAGCCCGTTCGCGACGAACCCGATGCTCGCGACCACGAGGGGCGTCCGGGTGTCCTGCAGACCGCGCAACAACCCGGTCGAGGCCGTGACGACCAGGATGCCGGGCAGCCCGACCAGCGAGACGGTCAGGTACGCGGTGGCGGCCGCGGCGACCTCGGGTGTCGCTCCGAACAGGTCGACGAGCGGCCGGGCGAGCGGCCAACCGACGAGCGCGAGCACCACCCCGAGGCCGAGCGCGAGCCACATCCCGTCGATGCCCGCGCGCACGGCACCGCGACGGTCACCGGAGCCGAGTGCCCGCGCCACCGCCGGCGTGGTCGCGTAGGCGAGGAAGACCAGGAGGCCCGTCACCGTCTGCAGGACAGCGCTCGCGACCCCGACGGCCGCGAGCGACGTCGCGCCGAGGTGCCCGACGAGCGCCGTGTCGGTCAGCAGGAAGAGCGGCTCGACGACGAGCGCCCCGAGGGCGGGCAGCGCGAGCCGGACGACGTCGCGGTCGACGGCTCGTCGCGCGGTGCGGAGGTCGGTGTCGGACGCGGAGGGCACCAGGACATCCTGCCGTCGCTACGGTCGAGCCGTGGACGTCGCTGCTCTGGTCCCCGCCGTGGTCGGGATCGCACTGAGCCCGCTCGTCGTCGCCTCGGTCGTGTTCCTGCTCGGGCACCGCGGTGGCCTCGCACCGGCTGCGGCGTGTGCGAGCGGGTGGATCCTCTCCGTCGCTGCGGCGCTCGTGGTGGCGGTGTCCCTCGGCGAGCGGCTGCCGTCCCCGGCCGAGGGTGAGACGGACGTGCGGGCGGTGGTCGAGGTCGTCGCGGGTGTGGTGCTGCTCGGCCTGGCCGTCTGGCAGTGGGTGGTGCGCCGGCTGCCGGACGGGCGCCCCCGGAGCACGGGGTGGGCGGACGCGGTCGGGGCGATCGGACCGGTCCGCGCGTTCCTGATCGGCGTCGCCTGGTTCCTGACGAACCCGAAGGCGCTCGTGCTGTCCCTGACCGCCGGGTTGGTCGTCGGCGAGGCGGACCCCTCGCTCGGCACGCTGGCCTGGATCGGGACGGGCTACGTGCTGGTGTCCGGGTCGACCGCGCTCCTGCCGATCGCGGTCGCGGCGGCGCTCGGTCCGCGGGCCGACCGTCCGCTCACGGTCGTCCGGCGTGCCATCGCCCGCTGGGGCTCGCTGGCACTCGTCGTCGTCCTCACGGTGCTCGGGCTGGTCCAGCTGGTCGCCGGCGTGCTCGCGCTGCGCTGACGGGAGGCCCGTCCCGGCCGGTCAGGTCCGCTCGCGCCCGTCGGCGGTCACCGCGACGTCAGCCGCCACCACGTGGCACGGGGCAGCCGGTCGAACGCGCGGCGATCCGTGCCGACGAAGACGGTCTCGGCACACGCGGCCGAGACGGGCAGGTCGTGGAGCGAGTCCGTGAAGAACCGTGCGCGAACGAGCGGGACGTCTCGAGCCAGGAGGGTCGTGCGCTTCTGGCCGCCGACGTTGTGGAGCGCGAAGCGCAAGCCGCGCGGAGTCCGCTCGAGGTCCGACCCGAGCACCCGGACGTCCTCCATCCCCAGTGCTGCCATGAAGGCGCGCACGAGCCCGGTCTCACTCGCCGTCGCGATGACGGCCCGGCCCGATGCCGCCTCCGTCCGGAGCTCGGCGACGAGCTCGGCACGGAGCCAGCCGGACGCGATGAACCGCGCGACGACGCGCCGGCTCAGTTCGTCGTACCCGCTGTGGTCGAGACCGAGGAGCGCGGCTTCGACGACCGCGCTGTCCGCTCGCTGCCGAGCGCCAGGGTCCCGGGCCGTCACCCGACGGACGAGCGACGGCAGGGCCGCTGCCAACCGGCGCGGGTCACGCAGCAGGCGGAGCCGGCACACGGTCGCCATCGTGTCGCGGGTCGTGATCACTCCGTCGAAGTCGAACACGACCACGTCGTGAGCATCCATGGCGATCAGTGTGGCAGCAGCCGCGGAGGTCGATCACACCCACTGCGACGCGACGGCCGGTCAGGCCTCCCGGCGCCGCTCGACCGGCGGTTCGACGGGGATGCCACCCGTCGCGGCCCGCTCGGCGTCCGTCGCGTCCGGCGTCGCCGGGTCGGTGCCACGGGCCCGGCCCACCAGGTCCATCAGGTGGTAGACGACGATCGCGGCGATCGTGCCGATGATGATCCCGCCGAAGGTCGCCCCGCCGAACGCGAACGTGAAGTCCGCGATGCCCATGATGAGCGCGATGCCCGCGGTGAGCTGGTTCTTCGGCTTGGCGAAGTCGACGCGGTTCTCCACCCAGATGCGGATGCCGATCACGCCGATGAGCCCGTACAGCGCCGTGGTGGCACCACCGAGCACGCCGGCCGGCACGGTCGAGATGACCGCACCGATCTTCGGCGACAGCCCGAGCAACACGGCCGCGACGGCCGCGACCCAGTACGCCGCGGTGGAGAACACCCGTGTGGCCGCCATGACCCCGATGTTCTCGCCGTAGGTCGTCGTGGCCGAACCACCGCCGACCCCGGCGAGCACGGTCGAGACCCCGTCGGCGAGCAGCGCCCGCCCGGTCAGTGGGGTGAGGTCGCGACCGGTCAGCTGGCCGACGCCCTTGACGTGGCCCACGTTCTCGGCGACCAGGGCGAGCACGACGGGCAGGAACCCGAGGTAGACGGCGGTCTGGGACAGGTCGAACGCCGGGGCCGTGAAGGTCGGCAGCCCGACCCAGGCGGCGTCCCGCACGGCACCGAGGTCGACCTCACCCGCGACGAGTGCGGCGAGGTAGCCCACGACGACGCCGACGACGATCGACAACCGACCGACGAGCCCCTTGAACAGCACCGTGCACAGGACGATCGCGGCGAGCGTGATCGCGGCGATGACGGGTGCCTCCACGAAGTTGTCGCGGGCCGCGGGCGCGAGGTTGAACCCGATGAGCGCGACGATCGCCCCGGAGACCACCGGCGGCATCAGCCGGTCGATCCAGCCGGCACCCGCCAGGTGGACGATCAGCCCGACCACCGCGAGCAGCGCCCCGACGACGATGATCCCGGACAGCGCGAGCGGGATGCCGCCGATGTCCGTCGCGGCCCCGATCGGTGCGAGGAACGCGAAGGACGAGCCGAGGTAGCTCGGCAGTCGGTTGCCGGTGATGAGCAGGAACAGGATCGTGCCGATGCCGCTGAAGAGCAGGGTCGTCGACGGGGGGAAGCCCGTGATGAGCGGCACGAGGAAGGTGGCGCCGAACATGGCGACCACGTGTTGCACGCCGAGGCCGACCGTCCGGCCCCACGTGAGTCGTTCGTCCGGCGCCACGATCGCCGACGCGGACACGGTGCGGCCGTCGCCGTGCAGCTTCCAAGGGAGTCCCATGCGACGACCGTAGCGGGCGACCGGCGCTCCGTGGGCGCGGACCGTGCCCTGTGGAGGACCGTGACGTGGGACCGACATGCTGGATATGGTGTGTGGGACACCACGAGGAGCCCCATGCGAACCACCAGACACGTCGTTGCCCACGTCCTTGCCCCCGCCGTCGCCGCGCTCGCGGTCGGCGCGGTCGTCCTCACGCCCCTGCTCGTCGCGGGCCCCGCCCTCGCAGCGGGTGCCGACCGGCAGCCGGCCGGGACGCACCGGCCGGTGGCGTCCGAACCGCCCGCTCGCGTCGACTTCACCGCGGGGGTGCGGTCGACCGACCACGGCGCGGGCATCGTCACGGTGACCGGGACCGTCCCGCCGGGGGAGAGCGTCGAGGTCGCCGGGGACGTCGTGGAACCGGTCTGGACCGCAGGGGACGTGGACGGGCACTGGACCGCCCGGGTGCACGTGCACCCGGGTGAGCACGTCGTGCGTGCGACGTCCCAGGTGTCCGGGCAGTCGATCGACCTGCCGGTGCGGATGCTCGTCCTGCTGCCCCCGGCGATGGCGGCGACCGTCGACGGCATCGCACGGACCATCACGCTCGACGGCACCGGTCACCCCGGTGCGCACCTCGTCGTCCGCGACGGCGGTGCGACCCGTGCCGAGACGGACGTCGCCGCGGACGGCACCTGGCACGTCGTCCTGCGCGACCTGGCCTTCGGCCACCACCACGTGGCGGTCGGCCAGTACTTCGACGGCGCCCTGAACGGCGGGGTGGACGACGTCTACGACCTCTCCGGCGCCCCGGCCGTCGAGCACGCGACGGCATCGCGCCAGACGGAGCACATCGTCCTCGACGGGCGTGCCCCCGCGCGCAGCGCGCTCACCTTCACGGACCGACGGGGACCGGTCACGGGGGCGGACGGTGAGCCAGTCGTCGTCCACGTCGGGGACGACACCTCGTGGCGTGCGGAGCTCCCGATCCCGGACGACGTCCGCCTCGACGTCATCACGGTCACCGCTCACGACGGAGCGGACGAGATCGGAGCGACGGACGCCCACGTGGCGATCCCGTCCGCACTCACCGGCACGGTCGAGCAGCTCGACGACGGTCGTGTCCGCCTCAGTGGGACCGGAGAGGCCGGGGGCACGGTGACGCTCGAGGACGAGAGCGGGACGACCCTCACCGACGCGGACGGCGAACCCCTCCGGACCGCGATCGGTCGGTCGTGGGAACTCGTCGTCCCGCGCGATGCCCTGCCCGGGGCCGCCGTCGTCGCCCAGCAGCGCGTGCAGGACGTCGAGCAGGGCGCCCTCCGGCTCGTGCTGCCGGGCACGTCCGGCCGCCCGGGCCCGGGGACCGGGAGCGACACCGGTCCGTCGGCGGGAAGCGGCACGGCCCTCCCCGAGGGTGCCCACCGTCCGACCGCAGGCCGGATCCACACCGGAGACGCACGCGCCACCGCCGCCGGGCGGCTCGCGTACACCGGTGCGGACGTCGTGCGCCCGGCCGTCGCGTCCCTCGTCCTCCTCGCCCTCGGGGCCGCCGCCCTCCCGCTGGCCGGGGTGGTGCGCCGACGTGCGACCACCCGTCGGTGAGGGCCTGACAACGTGGACAGGTCGGTGAGCGAGCACCGGGTGGCGGAGGAGGGACCGGTGGCTATCGTGGAGCCCATGACCGACGTCGCAGGCACCACCGGAATCCGCACCGACGAACTCGACGAGTCGGTGCGACCGCAGGACGACCTCTACCGGCACGTCAACGGCAGGTGGATCGCCGACACCCCGATCCCGGACGACAAGGCCCGCTACGGGTCCTTCACGGTCCTGGCCGAAGAGGCCGAGGCCGCCGTCCGCACGATCATCGAACGCGCGCAGACCGCGGAGCCGGGCACCGAGCAGCGGAAGGTCGGCGACCTCTTCACGTCCTTCACGGACGAGGTCGCGCTCGAGTCCGCCGGGTCGGGGCCGATCGAGCCGCTCCTGGCCGACATCGCCGCGATCGAGGACAAGAACGACGTGCTCCGCATGGTCGGTCGCTTCGAGCGGCTCGGGCTGCCGAGCTTCATCCAGCTCTTCGTGGACAACGACCCGGGGGACCCGGACGCCTACATCGTGTTCCTCGAACAGTCCGGACTCGGTCTGCCCGACGAGTCGTACTACCGCGAGGACCGGTTCGCCGACATCCGTGAGAAGTACCGCGAGTTCGTCGGGTCGATGTTCCCCCTGGCGGGCTACGACGAGAGCGGCGACCGCACCGAGCACGTCATCGCCCTCGAGACCGCCATCGCCTCGGCGCACTGGGACAACGTCGCCACCCGCGACAGCCAGAAGACGTACAACAAGCTGCCCTGGGACGAGGTCTCGGCGCTCGCCGAGGGCGTCGACCTCCGCATCTGGTGGGACGCCATCGACGCACCGGCCGGCGCCTTCGACACCGTCGTGGTCCGGCAGCCGTCCTTCATCACCGGGCTCGCGCAGCTCTTCCGCGAGCAGCCGCTGCCGGTCTGGAAGGACTGGCTCTGCTGGCAGGTGATCCGGGCCTCCGCGCCGTACCTGACCAGCGCGTTCTCGGCGACCAGCTTCTCGTTCTACGGGACCGCCCTGACGGGTGCGCCGAAGCAGCGCGACCGCTGGAAGCGCGGTGTCTCCCTCGTCGAGGGCGCGATGGGCGAAGCGGTCGGGCGGATCTACGTCCAGGAGCACTTCGACGAGACCTTGAAGGCGACGATGGACGACCTCGTGGCGAACCTGGTCGAGGCCTACCGGCAGAGCATCACCGGGCTCGAGTGGATGACCGACGAGACCCGTGCCCGTGCGCTCGACAAGCTCGACAAGTTCACGCCGAAGATCGGCTACCCGGTGAAGTGGCGCGACTACAGCGCCCTGCCCATCCGCGCGGACGACCTGCTCGCCAACGTCCGGGCGATCGCGTCGTTCCAGGTCGACCGTGAGCTCGGCAAGATCGGCAAGCCGATCGACCGTGACGAGTGGTTCATGACCCCGCAGACGATCAACGCGTACTACAACCCGGGGTTCAACGAGATCGTGTTCCCCGCGGCGATCCTGCAGTTCCCGTTCTTCGAGGCCAGCCGCGACGCCGCCGCGAACTACGGGGCGATCGGTGCGGTCATCGGACACGAGATCGGCCATGGCTTCGACGACCAGGGTTCGCAGTACGACGGCGACGGTCGCCTGCAGAACTGGTGGACCGAGGCCGACCGCCAGGCGTTCGAGGAGCGCACGAAGGCCCTCATCGCGCAGTACGACGCCCTCGTCCCGACCGAGGTGCCGGACGGCCACGTCAACGGCGCCCTCACGATCGGTGAGAACATCGGCGACCTCGGCGGTCTCTCGATCGCGTGGAAGGCGTACCTGATCTCGCTCGACGGCGCCGAGCCCCCCGTGATCGACGGCATGACGGGTGCCGAGCGGTTCTTCCTGAGCTGGGCGCAGGCCTGGCGCATGGCGATCCGTCCCGAGGAAGCCGCACGCCTGCTCAGCATCGACCCGCATTCGCCGAACGAGTTCCGCTGCAACCAGATCGTGCGCAACATCGACGTGTTCTACGACACCTTCGCCGTCTCGGACAGCGACGCGATGTACCTGGCTCCGGCCGAGCGCGTCGCCATCTGGTGATGGTGGAGCCGGACGCGCCGAACTCGTCGCGCCGGCGCCGCCCGGGACGCCCCGCCGACGACGGCACCACCGCGGGAAGCGGGGGTGCCGCTCGGTCCGGCGGTGGCCGCGCCGGTGGTGGCGGTCGCAGTCGGGGGAAGCACCGTGGGGGTGCGGACGAGCGCTTCACGGCGACGACCGAAGCACTCGGTGCGATCGCCGTGGACGGTGCCGGGGTGAGCGCGTCGATCATCGACACGTCCACCGGGCGGGCGCTGCTCGCGATCGACGACCGTCTCGTGCAACCGGTGGCGAGCCTCGGGCGGGTGCTGCTCCTCATCGAGGTCGCCGCGCAGCTCGAGGACGGTCGCCTGCACGGTGACCGCCTCCAGCGGATGGCCCGCGACACCGCGACCGGCGCGGGCCTGTGGCAGTTCCTGCAGGAACCGACCATGCAGGTGTCGGACCTGGCGACCCTGGTCGGTGCGACCGCGGACGCCTGGGCGACGAACGCGCTGCTCACCACGGTCGGGATGGACGCCGTGCGGTCCCGCGCGGAGTCGCTCGGCATCGAACGAACGGCCCTGATCGACCGCGTGCGCGACCGCCGTGGGCCGGACGACGCCCCCGACGTGTCCGTCGCCGCCTCGGGTGAGCTGAGCTGGCTGCTCAGGGGTCTCGCGCTCGGCGAGGTCGTCGACGAGGCGGTGTCGAACCGGGTGCTCGGCTGGCTGTCGCTCGCCGCCGACCTGTCCCTCGTCGCGGGGTCCTTCGGGCTCGACCCGCTCGCGCACCGGGCCCTCGACCACGGTCTGCAGTCCGTCGCCGTCACCGGGTCCGGACCCGGCGTCCGCGCGGAGGCCGGGGTCCTCCGTGGGCCGGCGTCGTCGGTCTGCTACGCGGTCACGATCCGGTTCGAGGACGACTCGCTGCAGCGTCGCCTCGCGGTCGTCGACGCCCTGCGCACCATGGGGACCGAGGTCCTCGAGGTCGTGCACGCTCCCGCCGAACGCTGACGGGGGCCCGCCCCCGCAGAACCGAGACGCAGACCCGAGCGCCGGCCGTGCTCAGGCCGCTGCGTCCCCGTCCCGCTGCCGGTCGTGCGCCTCGCGCATCCGCTGCCCGGCCATCGCCCGCGTGACCCGGCCGTCGGCGGAGCGCGTCAGGGCATGCCACACCCCGACGACGCCGCAGACGACCGGGACGCTCACCACGGCGACCAGCACCCGCTCGGCCACGGAGTCGGGTCCGAGCGGTGTGGGCACGAGGTGCAGGAGTCCGAAGACCGCCGGACCGACGACGGCGATGAAGAGCCCGCGCCACAGTGACCGGACGGAGTCACGGAACCCCTCGTCGAGCGCGGCACCGTCCGCGAGTTCGACCGTCTGCCCGACCGTGAACTGGTGATCGCCGGCACGGAGGGCCTTCCGCTGGCCTTCGGGCAGGTCCGGCTGGCCGCGTCCGGGGCGCTCCCACTCGACGTCCTCGAGCCGCTCGACCTCGCCGTCGACGACGAACCAACCGCCTTCGAGGTCATCGGGGCCGGTGACGGTGCGGAAGGTGCTCACCCGGTCATCCTGGCGCAGGACGCTCCCGTGGCGCACGTCCTCCCAGGAGCGCACCGCCGTCCAGCGACATCGGGCAGGATCGGCAGCGTGCACGTCGACGACGACGTGCCGGACGGAAGGACAGACCCATGGCAGCAGGCAAGCACGAGGCAGCACGCGGCGACGAGGACCGCGCGGACGGCGTGGACGAGCGCGCCGGCGAGTTCGTGGACAGCGAGATCCCCGGCGAGCACCGCGTCACCGATGACGAACCGGTCGGCGAGTTCGTGTCGAGCGACATCCCCGGCGAACGGCGTCCGGAGTCCGAGGGCGAGCGCGGTGAGTACGTCGAGTCGGACATCCCCGGTGACGTCGAGCCCGGCGGCCCGGAGACGGCCGGCGAGTACACCGACCGCGACCAGTAGCGGCGAGGCGGGCCGACCTCAGTCGACGAGGTCGGCCTGCGTGAGCAGGCGCAGCGTCTCGACCCCGGCGGGCGGGCACCGCCCGGCGTCCGCGGAGGTGACCCATTCCACCTCGTCGACCTCTGCGGAGGCGAGGGGCGTGGCGGTGTCGAGCGCGCCTCCCGGCCGGGCCAGGAACAGCGTCATCGCGACGATCGTCCCGGGTGCCTGCCCGTGCGCGGGCTCGGTCACGGTCGCGAACTCGTCGACGTCGGCGGGCGTGAGCCGCAGCCCGGTCTCCTCGAACGCCTCGCGGACCGCGGCGTCCACGCCGGTCTCGCCGGGCTCGACCTTGCCGCCGGGCAGGTAGAGGACGTCGCGCCCGCGGGCGCGCACCATGAGCACGCGACGGTCGCGGACGAGCAGGAGGGCGCTGACCCGCAGCAGCGGGGCGGCGGCCGGGAGGCCCGGATCGCCCGACCCGGTCAGCTCGCGTCCGCCTCGTCGTCGCGCACGCGCGCGGCCCGGTCGGCCAACGGCACGACGGCGGACGGCACGTCGGCGACGGGCTCGGGGCGGACGCCGAAGAGGGCGTCGAGCGCGCCGGTGAAGTCGTCGCCCCGACCGGCACGGCCGAGTTCGCGGGCCCGGACCGAGGGGCGGTGGAGGAGCACGCCGACCAGGTGCCGGAGTGCCCGCTCGGTCTGCTCGGCGGACTCGGGGGTGGTGTCGCCGCGCCGCTTCACGCGGTCGATCTCGTCGTCGAGGATGTCGAACACGTGCTTGCGGAGGGCGACGAGTGCGGGGGTGGTCGACTGCTCGAGGGCCTGGGCGCGGAAACGGGAGACGGCGTCGTCGACGATCGCGCGTGCTTCGGTCTCGGCGTTCAGCTCGGCGATCGGGGCGTGGATGCTGATCGTCTCGAGGTCGAGCAGCTCGACGCCCTCGACGTCCGCTGCGTCCGGGTGCACGTTTCGGGGGAGCCCGAGGTCGATCACGATGCGACGGGCACCGTCGTCGAGGTCACACGCCTCGACGACCGGGACCTCGCTCGAGGTGCAGGTGATGACGACGTCGCTCGTGCCGATCGCGGTGCGCAGGTCGGTGGCGGCGACGAGGTCGTGCTTGGCGGCGAACCACGGCGCCCGGCCGGACGGCGAGAAGACCTGGATGTGCTGCGCGCCACGGTCGCGGAGGGCGGCGATGGTGGTGGCGGCGTAGCTGCCGGTGCCGACGAGGAGCACGCGGGTGGCGGCCCAGTCGGTGATCCGCGAGGACGCGAGCTCGAGCCCGAGGCGGACGAGCGACCGGCCGGCGGCGCCGATCCGGGTGCGGGTCTTGACACCGCGGGAGGTGTGCGCGGCCTCCTGGAAGAGCCGTTCGAGGTCGGAGGTGGTGGTGCCGTTCCGGCGCGCGTCCTCGAGGGCCCGGCGGACCTGTCCGGAGATCTCGGTCTCGCCGACGACGACGGACTCGAGCCCGCTCGACACGGCGAAGAGGTGCTGCACGACGTCGCCGCCGCCGAGCACCTGCACGGCGTCGAGGACCTCGTCGGCCTGCAGCTCGCTCGCCGCCGAGACGGCCTCCACCGTGGCACGGACGGCTGCGTCGTCGTCGCCGGCGATGTCGAGGTAGGCCTCGAACCGGTTGCACGTGGCGAGGACCACGGCGCCGTCGAGGACGTCCGAGTCCGTGACGAGGTGGCTGGCGGCCGCGGGTGCTCCGATGCTCAGACGCTCCAGGAGGTCGAAGCTGGCGTTGCGATGCGACGCCGTGAGACAGATGAGCACGTGTTCAATGGTAACCCCGGTGCCCCGAACACCGGGTCGGGGAGCCGTCCTGTTCGCGGTGCGAGAATCATCCGGTGACCGACGCGCTCCCGACCACCCATCCGCTCGCCGACGGCCGCACCACGGGCTCGCGGCTCGTCCGTGCCCTCCGTGGGGACCGGCCGGAGACGCTGCCGGTGTGGTTCATGCGGCAGGCCGGCCGGTCGTTGCCGGAGTACCGGGAGCTCCGCGTCGGGACGGCGATGCTCGACGCGTGCCTCGACCCGGCCCTCGCGTCCGAGATCACCCTGCAGCCGGTCCGTCGGCACGGAGTCGACGCCGGCATCTTCTTCAGCGACATCGTCGTCCCGATCAAGCTCGCGGGCGTGGACGTCGAGATCGTCCCCGGTCGTGGTCCGGTCCTCGGGTCGCCCGTCCGGACGGCGGCGGACGTGGACGCCCTGCGTCCGCTCGAGACGGAGGCCCTGGCCCCGATCACCGAGGCGGTCGCCCGGACGGTCGCCGAGCTCGGCAGCACGCCGCTGATCGGCTTCGCGGGCGCGCCCTTCACGCTGGCCGCGTACCTGGTCGAGGGCGGTCCGTCGAAGGACCACATCCGGGCCCGCACGATGATGCACGCCGAGCCGGAGACGTGGGCACGGCTGCTCGACTGGGCCGCCGACGTGTCGGGGGCGTTCCTCCGTGCCCAGGTGCTCGCGGGTGCCTCGGCGGCGCAGCTCTTCGACTCGTGGGTCGGGTCGCTGTCCCGCGCGGACTACGTCTCCCGGGTCGCTCCGCACTCGGCGCGTGCACTGTCCCACGTGACCGACCTCGGCGTCCCGCGCATCCACTTCGGCGTCGGCAGCGGCGAGGTCCTGGCCGACATGGCGACCGTCGGCGGCTCCGTCGGTGCGGTGGACGCGGTCGGCGTGGACTGGCGGCTGCCCCTCGACGAGGCCGTGCAGCGCGTCGGCAGCGACGTGACCGTGCAGGGCAATCTCGACCCGGCGATGCTCTCGGCCCCGTGGCCGGTCCTCGAGACGCACGTCCGCGACGTCGTCCGCCGCGGTGGCGTTGCCCGTGCGCACGTCGTGAACCTCGGCCACGGCGTCCCGCCCGAGACCGACCCGACCGTGCTGACCCGCGTCGTCGAGCTCGTGCACGCACTGGGCGACGGCACCGACGTCGGGACCGACGGGACCGACCGGGCCGCGTCGTGACCGACGTCGTCGTGGTCGGCGGCGGGGTCGCCGGGCTCGTCGCCGCGCGTGACCTCGCGAAGGGCGGTGCCCACGTCGTGTTGCTCGAGGCCTCGGGCGTGCTCGGTGGGATGGTCCGACGGCACTCGGTCGCGGGCCTCGACCTCGACATGGCGGCGGACTCGTTCGCGACCCGGACGGACGCCGTGTCCTCGCTCGCGATCGAACTCGGTCTCGGCAACGACATCGTCTCCCCGGACCCGCGGGGTGCGTGGCTGATGACCCGCGACGGGCGGACCGCCCCGATCCCGTCGACCGGGCTGCTCGGGATCCCGGGCACCCCGATGGCCGCGGACGTCATCGCGGTGGTCGGTGGCGCTGCGGCGTTCCGTGCACAGATGGACGCGCTGCTGCCCTCGCCGGTGGGCGCACGGGCGACGTCGCTCGGCGCGATGGTCCGGAGCCGGATGGGCGCGAAGGTCCTCGACGACCTGGTCGTCCCGGTCGTGGCCGGCGTGCACTCGACGCACCCCGACGACCTCGACCCGGACCGCGTGGCGCCCGGGCTCCGTGCCGCCCTGCAGCGCGAGGGGTCCCTGGCCCGTGCGGTGCTCGCGCTCCGGAAGCGTGCCGTCGCCGGGTCCGCCGTGCAGGGGCTCCGAGGCGGTATCGCGCGACTCGTCGACGAGCTCGTCGCCGACCTCGACACGTACCGCGTCGACGTGCGGCTGCACACGCGGGCCACCTCCGTCGGACGAGCGGCGGTCGAGACCGTGTCGGCGGACGGCACGACCGAGCGGCTGGCGGCGGACCACGTCCTCGCGACGGTCGCCGACCCGGCCCGGACGGCGGCCCCGCGTCGGTCCGGCATCGAGCTCGTCACCCTGGTCGTCGACCGGCCGGAGCTGGACGCTGCGCCACGGGGCACCGGGATGCTCGTGCACCCCGGCGCGACCGGCGTCGCCGCGAAGGCGCTCACGCACGCGACGGTCAAGTGGCCCTGGTTGGCGGAGCGGGCGGCCGGGAGGCACGTGCTGCGACTCAGCTACGCCCTGCCCCCGGCAGGTGCGGACCAGGCGACCGGCGCTGCCGGCGCGACGAACGCGGACGAGGTGGCCACGAGCCTCCCGGTCGACCCCGCCGGTGCGGTGAGCGCACGGGCGACGACGGACGCGACCGCACTGCTCGGGCTGCCCGTCGGGCCGGAGCACGTCGTCGGTGCGGCCCGCGTCCGCTGGTACGGACCGGACGCCGAGGCCGCCGGGCTGGCGGAGGGCGTGGTCGGGATCGGTGAGGCGTCCTCCGGGCGGGGGCTGTCCGGCATCGTCACCGCTGCCCGGGCGGCTGCTGAGCGCATCCTGGATTCCTGAGCGGACCGCTGACCCTCCGAGGGCTACTGTTGGGGGAACCGTCGGACACATGCCGATCGGTGCATGACCACGCACGGTGCCTTCACAGCACACTGACCCAACGGAGGAATCGCTCATGCGAGGAAAGCTCCTGTTCGTCGCCGGCGCAGCACTCGGGTACGTCCTGGGATCGCGAGCCGGACGGGCGCGGTACGAGCAGATCAAGACCGTCAGCGGCAAGATCTGGAACAGCAACGGCGTCCAGAAGAGCGTGAACCAGGTCGAGGACTTCGTGTCCGACCGCACCCCCGACGTCGCCGACTTCATCGGTGAGCAGACCAAGAAGGTCGTCCGCAAGGTGAGCTCGAAGGCGTCGTCCGGCAAGGGCTCGCAGATCTCATGACCGACACACGCGACCGGAAGTCGCGGTCGCTGTTCGGCCTCGTGAAGGACGTCCCCGACCTCGTCAAGGACCTGGTCAAGGGGGAGATCGCCCTCCTCAAGGCCGAGATGATCGGCAAGGCGAAGGTCTTCGCGGTCGCCGCGGGCATCCTCGTCGCCGCGTTGGTGATCGTGCTGTACGCGATCGGCGTCCTCCTCACCGCAGCGGTGATGGGCCTCGCCACGGTGATGCCCGCGTGGCTCGCCGCGCTGCTGCTCGCCGTCCTCATGCTGATCGTCGCGGCGATCCTCGGGTTCATCGGGTGGAAGCGGCTCAAGAAGGGCCTGCCGGTCACGCCGAAGCGCACCATCGCGAGCGTCAAGAACGACGTCAACGCGGTGAAGGGCCTCGGCCGGAAGCCCACCCCCGAGACGCTCCGTGCGTCACGGAAGCCGGACGTCGACGGCCGGTTCTGACGCCCGTCATCCCCACGACTCCCTCGGAGGACCAGTGACCGACCCCCAGCACGACGACCAGTCGAAGATCGCCGACCGCGTCGCTGCGACCCGTGCCCAGCTCTTCGACACCCTCGACGCGATCGAGGACAAGTTGAACGTGCCGAAGCAGCTCGGCATCGCCGCGTCCAAGGTCAAGCGCGGCGTCGACGCGAACCCGGTGCCGTACCTGGCCGGGCTCGCAGCGGGAGTGGCAGTGGTCGGGGGTATCGTCGTAGCGGTGCTCCGACGGCGGTGATCTCCACGCGGCGAGCCTTCGCGAGCCGCGGTGGACGATCGTCCCGGACACCCGCTCGGCGAAGGGGGCCGGCGAACCACACCCCCGGCGATCGTGGAGGACGACCCACCCATGAGCACTGACGTGCCCACACCAGCAACTCCCGCAGCACCCGCGGCCAGCGCAGCGCACGAGACGGACCCGGCCTCCGGGATCGACCCGAACCTGCTCACGGCCTACGCCCTCTGGGCGGTGTTCCGCCGTCCGGTCGGCACCGTCCAGCGCGGCGGTGCCGAAGCGGTCGCGGAGCTCGACGCAGTCGTCGCCGCCGGCGCCGAGCGCGGCGTCACGATCCGCGGCTTCTACGACGTCTCCGGCTTCCGGGCCGACGCGGACGTCATGATCTGGCTGCACGGCGACGACGCGCAGGCGATCCAGGCGGTCCTCCGTGAGATCCGCCGCACGGCCCTCTTCGCCGAGGCCGAGCCCGTCTGGCACGCCATGGCCATGCACCGGGAAGCCGAGTTCAACAAGCGGCACACCCCGGCCTTCCTGCGCGGCAAGGACCCGGAGCCGTGGATCACGGTGTACCCCTTCGTGCGCTCGTACGAGTGGTACCTGCTGCCCGAGGAGGAGCGCTCGGGGATGCTCCGCGACCACGGCATCGCCGGCGCGAAGTACCGCCGCGTCCTGACGAACACCATCGCCTCCTTCGCCCTCGGAGACTACGAGTGGATCCTGCCGCTCGAGAGTCCGGACCTGGTCGACCTGGTCGACCTCATGCGCGACCTCCGGTACACCGAGGCCCGCATGCACGTCCGCGAGGAAGTGCCCTTCTACACGGGTCGTCGCGTGACGACCGCCGAACTCCCGGAGGTGCTGTCATGACCGACACCAGCATGATCACGAACGGTCAGCCCGTCCTCGCCGCGACCGCTGCGGCCGCATCGGGTCCGGAGCACGTCGAGGTGCCCACCGCCTACGACGCGATCCTGCTCGCCGGCTTCGGTGGGCCCGAGGGTCAGGACGACGTCATCCCGTTCCTCCGCAACGTCACCCGCGGCCGCGGCATCCCGGACGAGCGGCTGGAGGAGGTCGCGCACCACTACCGCCACTTCGGCGGCGTGAGCCCCATCAACGCCCAGAACCGCGCGCTCAAGGCAGCGCTCGAGGGCGAGCTCGCCGCGCGGGGCATCGACATGCCCGTCCTCTGGGGCAACCGCAACTGGGCGCCCTACCTCGAAGAGGCGTTCACCGAGGCGGCCGACAAGGGCTACACCAAGCTCATCGCGATCGCCACGAGTGCGTACTCGTCGTTCTCCAGCTGCCGGCAGTACCGCGAGGACTACGCCCGCGTGCTCGACGAGACCGGCCTGATCGACACGATCCAGATCGACAAGGTCCGGCAGTTCTTCGACCACCCGGGCTTCGTCCGACCGTTCATCGACGGTGTGCGTGACGGCATGGCCCGCGCGATCGCCGAGAACGAGGGCCTCGACGTCGCCACCGAGTTGCAGGTGCTGTTCTCCACGCACTCGATCCCGTCGACCGACGCGGCCCGGTCCGGCCCCGACTACCGGGGCTTCGACGAGCACGGCGCGTACGAGGCCCAGCACCTCGCCGTCGGACAGGTCGTCCTCGACCAGGCGTGGGCGGAACTGCTCGAGCAGCCCGAGCACGCGCACCTGCAGGGCACGTCGAAGCCCGCCTGGAAGCTCGTCTACCAGTCGCGCTCCGGCCCCCCGTCGCAGCCGTGGCTCGAGCCCGACATCAACGACTACATGAACGAGGAGCTCAAGGGCGGCCCGACCCGCGCCGTGCTCATCGTCCCGCTCGGCTTCGTCAGCGACCACATGGAGGTCATGTGGGACCTCGACGAGGAAGCCACCGAGACCGCTGGGGAGCTCGGGTTCTGGTCACTCCGCACGCAGACGCCCGGCGTCGACCCGGCGTACGTGTCCGGCCTCGTCGACCTCGTGCTCGAACGCGTCAACGGCACGCCGACGGCCGAGCGTCCGCACCTGACCGACATCGGCCCCTGGTACGACGTGTGCCGCCCGGGGTGCTGCGAGAACGTGCGAGCGGGGTTCAAGCCCGCAGCCGCAGGCGTCGCCCCGTGACCGACGGGCCGACCCCGATCCGGCTCGGTACCCGGGCCAGCCGCCTGGCGGTCGCGCAGTCGCAGGACGTCGCCGACCGCCTGGCGAAGGCCGCCGGCCGTCCGGTGGAACTCGTCACCGTGACGAGCGAGGGCGACACGAACCGCGCCTCCCTGGCGTCCCTCGGTGGGACCGGCGTGTTCGCATCCGCGCTGCGCGAGGCGCTTGTGGCGGGCGACGTGGACGTGCTCGTGCACTCGCTGAAGGACCTGCCGACCGCGCCGTACCCGGGCCTGACGATCGGCGCCGTGCCGAAGCGTGCCGACGCTCGTGACGTGCTCGTGGCGCGGAACGGCGCGACCGTCGAGACCCTGCCCGAGGGCGCGAAGGTCGGTACGGGCTCGCCCCGCCGCGCCGCCCAGCTCAAGGCGGACCGACCCGACCTCGACGTGGTGGACATCCGCGGCAACATCGACACCCGCCTCGCCCGCGTGGAGGACGACCTCGACGCGGTGGTGCTCGCCGCCGCGGGACTCGGGCGGATCGGACGGCTCGACGCCGCGACCGAGCTGCTCGACCTCGGCTTCTGGCCGAGCGCCCCCGGGCAGGGTGCGCTCGCGGTCGAGATCCGCACGGACGAGGACGACCGGAACCTGCTCGCCGCGCTGCGGAAGATCGAGCACGCGCCCACCCGCCTGACGGTCACCGCGGAGCGCGAGGTGCTCGCGAAGCTCGAGGTCGGCTGCTCCGCGCCGATCGGGGCCACCGCGGTCGTCGATGCCGAGATGCTCCTCGTCTCGGCGACGGTGTACCGCCCCGACGGCTCCGAGTACCGGACCGCGTCCCACGCTGCGGTGCTCGACGGGTCCGCGCAGGACCGCCTCGACGAGGCCCTGTCCGTCGCGGACCGGGTCGCCGCCGAGCTGCTCGAGAACGGTGCCGCCGAACTGGCCGACCTGTCGAGCTCCGCCGGGTCGGACTCGGCCCGACACGATGCCGAGCACACCGTCGGCCCCGGCCTCGACACCCCCGGCACCGAGGGCCCGTCCGACACGTCCGCTCCCGCGACCGCGTAGGGCGACGATCACCACGGACACCACGCGGGACGACACGACCGGGCTCCGGCCCGTGGTCGTCGTCCCGCGCGGTGGGGCGTGGGGCGCCCGGGTGGCCGAGGCGGCGCGGGCACGCGGGCTCGACCCCCGCATCGTCCCGCTCGTCACGGACGCGCCGCCGCTCGACGCCGGTCCGCTGGACCGGATGGTCGCGCGGCTCGCGGCCGGGAGGCCCGGAGCGGCTCCCGACGCCGGCCGCCCCTCCCGGGTTCCACGAGCCCGCGACCTCGAGGCGTCGGGTTCCGACTTCGTGGAACCTCGACGACCCGCACTCGGCGAGTCGTCGCACCCCGACGGCGCGGGTGCCGGTGCCGGCGCTGGCGCCGCCGAGCCGGCGAACGCCGACCGCGTCGGCGACGACTGGCTCGTGGTGACCAGCGCGACCACCGTGCGGGTGCTCGCGGAACGCCTGTCGGGCCTCCCGTCCGGGGTCCGCGTCGCCGCCGTCGGCGAGGCGACCGCGCGCGCCGCCCGCTCGGTCGGGTGGACCGTGGACCTCGTGCCGGACGACCACTCGGCGGCCGGACTCGTGCGGGCGCTCCCGGCGGACGCCCGACTCGTCCTCCACCCGCGCTCCGACCTGGCCGCACCCACGCTCGTCGACGGCCTGCGTGCCCGGGGCATCGACGTGTCAGAGGTGGTCGCGTACCGTACGGTCGGGACCGGTGACGCGCCGGTCCCGGGCGACTCCGCGCCGGACGTCGTCCTCGTGACGAGCGGCAGCATCGCCCGCGAAGTCGCCCGTCGTCTCACCCCCCTCGACTCCCGCACCCGGATCGCCTGCATCGGCCCCGGCACCGCCGACGAGGCCCGTGCCGCAGGCCTGCCGGTGGACGTCGTCGCCGCCGAACGGTCCGCAGAAGCCCTCCTCGACGCCGTCGTCGAGGCCCTCGACCCATCCACCCCCGAACAGGAAGGCCACCCGTGACCGGCCGTTTCCCCCAGGTCCGCCCTCGACGTCTCCGCGCCACCCCTGCGATGCGTCGTCTCGTCGCCGAGACCCGGCTCCACCCCGCCGAGCTCGTGCTGCCGATGTTCATCCGCGAAGGCGCCACCGACGCGATCGACATCTCGAGCATGCCCGGGGTGCAGCAGCACTCCCTCGACTCGTTCCGCCGGGCGCTCACCGAGGCCGCGTCGGTCGGCATCGGCGGCGTCAACCTGTTCGGCGTCCCCGCGCACAAGGACGCCGTCGGCTCCGGCGCGACCGACCCGGACGGCATCCTCAACGTCGCGATCCGCGTGGCGAAGGAAGAGGTCGGGGATGCCCTCGTCGTGCAGTCCGACCTGTGCCTCGACGAGTTCACCGACCACGGGCACTGCGGTGTGCTCGCGGCGGACGGATCGGTCGACAACGACGCGACGCTGCTCCGGTACCGGGACATGGCCGTCGCCCAGGCCGAGGCCGGTGCCGAGCTCGTCTGCCTGAGCGGCATGATGGACGGCCAGATCGCCGCCGCGCGTGATGCGCTCGACGTCTCCGGGCACTCCGGCACCGCGCTGCTCGCCTACGCGGCCAAGTACGCCTCGGCGTTCTACGGGCCGTTCCGGGAGGCCGTGGCCAGCACCCTGCAGGGCGACCGTCGCACGTACCAGCTCGACTCCGGCAACGGGCGCGAGGGACTCCGCGAGGTCGAGCAGGACATCGAGGAGGGCGCCGACATCGTCATGGTGAAGCCGGCCATGAGCTACCTCGACGTCCTCGCCCGCACGGCCGACACCTCGCCGGTGCCGGTCTGGGCGTACCAGATCTCCGGCGAGTACGCGATGATCACCGCCGCCGCCCAGAACGGGTGGATCGACCGGGACGCCGCCGCGATGGAGGCCCTCATCGGCATCAAGCGCGCCGGCGCCGACGCGATCCTCACCTACTTCGCCGTCGACATGGCCCGCAAGCTCAACGAGGAGGCCGGCCTGCGCACCTCCGGCAGCTCGGCGGACGTCGCCGGCATCGCACCGACAGGGAAGGCACCCGAATGACCACGACGACGACCAACGACCAGCTGTTCGGCCGGGCGAAGGACAGCATCCCGGGTGGCGTGAACTCCCCGGTCCGCGCCTACGGCTCGGTCGGCGGTACCCCGCGCTTCCTGGTGTCGGCGAAGGGCCCCCGCGTCACGGACGCCGAGGGCCGCGAGTACGTCGACCTCGTCGCCTCGTGGGGTCCGGCGATCCTCGGGCACGCCCACCCCGGTACGGTCGAGGCCGTGCAGCAGGCCGCTGCCCGCGGGCTGTCGTTCGGTGCCTCCACCCCGGGCGAGACCGAACTGGCCGAGCTCGTGAAGCAGCGCGTCCAGGTCGACGGCGACGGGCCCATCGAGAAGATCCGCATGGTGTCGACCGGCACCGAGGCGACGATGACCGCGATCCGCCTCGCCCGTGGGTACACCGGCCGCGACCTGCTCGTGAAGTTCGCCGGGCACTACCACGGCCACTCGGACTCCCTGCTGGCCGAGGCCGGCTCGGGCGTCGCGACGCTCGCGCTCCCCGGCAGCGCCGGCATCACCGCCGAGACCGCCGCACAGACCCTCGTGCTGCCGTACAACGACCTGGACGCCGTCCGCCGCGCCTTCGACGAGCACTCGGAGCGCATCGCCGCCGTGATCGTCGAGGGTGCCCCGGCGAACATGGGCGTCCTCGCCCCGGAGCGCGGCTTCAACCGGGCCCTGGCGCAGATCACGCAGTCGCACGGCGCGCTGCTCATCGTCGACGAGGTCCTGACCGGGTTCCGCGACGGGCCGGCCGGATGGTGGGGCCTCGAAGCGGACGGCACCGTGCCCGACGGGACCGGGTGGAAGCCCGACCTCGTCACCTACGGCAAGGTCATCGGCGGCGGCATGCCCCTCGCCGCACTCGGCGGGCGTCGCGAGGTCATGGACTTCCTCGCCCCGCTCGGCCCCGTGTACCAGGCGGGCACGCTGTCCGGGAACCCGCTCGCGGTCGCCGCGGGCATCGCCACGCTCCGGGCCGCGACCGCCGAGGTGTACGCACACCTCGACCGGACGGCGGCGACGATCGCCGACGCGACCAGCGCGGCCCTGAGCGCCGAGGGTGTCGCGCACACCGTGCAGCACGCCGGGAACCTGTTCTCCTTCGCGTTCCTCGACAGCCCGCCGCGGAACTACGACGACGTCCGCGCGCAGGAGGCCTTCCGGTACGCGGCGTTCTTCCACAGCATGCTCGACTCCGGCGTGACCCTGCCGCCGAGCGTGTACGAGGCGTGGTTCCTCACGGCAGCGCACGACGAGGACGCGGTGTCGCAGGTCCTCGACGCGCTGCCGGCTGCCGCGAAGGCGGCGGCTGCCGCGACGGAGTAGCCGGACGACGGCGGACGGGAGGCGCGGGTCCGGACGGGGCCGTGCCTCCCGTCCGTCCGTCTGTGGCGAGCGCGAGACGCCGGCGTCTGCCCGCGACGCCGCCGAGTGCGCGGAACGCCGCCGTGTTCGGCGGCGTCTCGCGACGGAGGCGGTGTCGTTCGTTGACGGGGGCGTCTCGCGGCCGTGCGACGATCGCGTCCAGGCCGACCGGGAGGCGCGCCCCGCTCAGTCCGCCCGGCGTGCGTGCCAGCGCCCACCGCTCCGCTCGACCGCCAGCGGGAAGGCGAACGCGGCCGACACCAGCGCCGAGGTGATGACCTCGTCCGCCGGCCCCTGCGCCACGACGCCCCCGTCGCGGAGGAGCATCGCGTGCGAGGTCGAGGCCGGGAGGTCCTCCAGGTGGTGGGTGACCATCACGCTGCCGAGCTCCGGCTGCCGGACACGCAGCGCGTCGACGGTCTCGAGCAGGTGCTCCCGCGCGGCGACGTCGAGCCCCGTCGCGGGTTCGTCGAGCAGCAGCAGCCGCGGGTCCGACATGAGCGCCCGGGCGATCAGCGCGCGTCCCCGTTCGCCCTGGGACAGCACCGGCCACCGGGCGTCCCGGCGCGCGGTGAGGCCGACGTCGGCGACGTGCTGCTCGGCTCGTGCGACCTCGGCCGCGGTCGGCTCCCACCGCGTCATGAGGTCCGTCGTCCCCGTGAGCCCGGTCAGCACGGTCTCGAGGACGGTCAGCGGCGACAGCATCCGGTGCCGGGGGTCGACGTGGCCGATGTGCTCGCGGAGTTCCCGGACGTCGACGCGACCGAGCCGTCGCCCGAGCACCTCGACGTGGCCGGCCGTCGGGTGACCGGTGGCGCCGAGCACCGCGAGCAGGGTCGACTTGCCGGCACCGTTCGACCCGAGGAGTGCCCAGTGCTCCCCGCTCCGGACGGTGAGGTCCACGTCGTGGAGCAGGTCGCGTCCGCTCCGGGTGACGCGGAGGCCGGAGGCGCGGAGGAGGACGTCGGTCACGTCTCCATCCTCGCGCAGGACGCGAGACGGCCCCGCCACGGGGTGGCGGGGCCGTCTCTGTCGTCAGCGGGTCGGACTGGTCGTCGTCGGATCAGGCCTCTGCGGCCTTCGCCGCCCGTGCGGTGGCGAGGTGCTCGGCCATGGCGCGACCGAGTCCACGGACGAGGGCGCCACCGGCCTCGCCGTCGCGGCCCTTCGCGGCGGCGCGGAAGCCGTCGAGTGCCTGCGCGACGTCCCAGAAGACGAACTCGGGCTCACCGATGCGGACGAACTTCGCGCGGTTCAGCAGCGACTCGCTCGTCTTCACGAGGAGCTCGTTGCCCGACTTGGCGACCATGAAGGCGATCGCCTTGTCGATGTCGTCGTTGAGGGCGCGGTCCTCGGCCTCGGCGTGGGCGCGCATGTCGTCGAGGATCTTCCCGAACGCCTTGACGTCGGCGTCCTCGAAGCGGGGGAACGACCAGCGGGCGGCGAGCTCGCCGATGCCGAACAGCATCTGGAAGGCGTCGTCGTACTGCTCGGCGGTGGGGGAGGCGACACGGGTGTAGCGGTTCGCCTCCATCTCGACCAGGCCGTAGTCGACGAGCTTGGCGATCGCCTCGCGGATGGGGGTACGACTCACACCGAGCCAGGCGACGAGCTCGTCGTCGTTGAGGCGCTCCCCGGCCTGCAGGGTCCCGTCCTGGATCGCGGCGAGCATCTTCTCGAGGACGACGTCACGGAGGAGCTTCCGGGGCGAGTTCTCGACGGTCGACTTGGGTACCGGCATCCGGGTCTCCTCAATGAAGGTGTTCGGTACTCAAATCCTAACGTGACATTGTGCAAACGCTTGCTAAGCGACGGGCGGACGTCCGCCCGCGCCCCGCGCCGCTGCAACGGCGGGGAGGCCCGGATCACCGCGTGACGTCGACCACCGTCCGCCCGTGCACCCGTCCGGCGACGACCTCGGCAGCGACCTCGATCGCCTCGGCGAGCCCGACGGTCCGGGTCACCGCCCGGAGCAGCGCCGGGTCGAGGTCCGTCGCGAGCCGCGCCCACGCCCGCTGCCGGAGGTCGAGCGGCGCCTCGACCGAGTCGATGCCGAGCAGGGACACCCCGCGCAGGATGAACGGCAGCACCGTCGTCGGCAGCGAGGTGTCCTGCGCCAACCCGCACGCCGTGACCGAGCCGCCGTACTGCGTCGCCGCGAGGACGTTCGCGAGGGTCGCACCACCGACACTGTCGACCGCGCCGGCCCACACCGCGCGCTGCATCGGCTTCCCCGGCTCGGCGAGCGTCGCGCGGTCGATGACGTCCGCCGCGCCGAGCGCCCGGAGCGCGTCGCCGTTCTCCGGTCGCCCGGTCGACGCGGTCACCCGGTACCCGCGGGCCGCGAGCAGGGCGATCGCCACCGTGCCGACCCCGCCCGAGGCTCCGGTCACCAGGACCGGCCCGTCCTCGGGGGCGACTCCGCGCTCGAGCGCCAGGACGCTGAGCATCGCGGTGAACCCGGCCGTGCCGATCGCTGCCGCCAGGTCGTCGTCGATGCCGTCGGGCAGGGAGACGAGCGCGTCCACCGGGACCACGCACTGCTCCGCCCAGCCGCCGTGCCGGGTCTCGCCCGCGCCCGCGCCGGTCAGCACCACGCGCTCGCCGACCGCCACGTCCTGCACGTTCGGTCCGACCGCGGCCACGGTGCCGACCACGTCGATGCCGGGCACGAGCGGGTCGGTCCGCACGACGCCGGGGTCGCCGGCGACGGCCAGGCCGTCCTTGTAGTTGACGCTCGACCGCGTGACGGTGACCAGGGCCTCCCGGTCGCCGGGAACGGGCAGGTCGACGTCGGTGACGGCGGGGGCGGCGGAACGGGACACGAGGACGGCGCGGGTCATGCGCGCGACGCTACCCCGGGCCTCCCGGCCGGGCGCAGCCGCGCGTGCCGGACCCGTCGCCGCGGCCGGCGTCAGCCGAACATGATGGCGGCTTCGTCGTACCGGTCCTGCGGCACGGTCTTCAGCTCGCCGAGCGCGTCCTCGAAGGAGACGTGCACGATCTCGGTGCCCTTCAGGGCGACCATCCGGCCCCAGCGCTCCTCGACGACGGCGTCGATCGCCGCCAGGCCGAGCCGTGTCGAGAGCACCCGGTCGTAAGCCGTGGGGGTGCCGCCGCGCTGGATGTGCCCCAGCGTCGTGGCGCGGGTCTCGATGCCCGTCATCTCCTCGATGAGCGGGGCGAGCCGCTCGCCGATGCCGCCCAGCCGCGGTCGACCGAAGGCGTCGAGGCCGCGCTCGGTGTGGGCGGTGTCCTCGTGGTCGGGGACGAAGCCCTCCGCGACCACGACGAGCGGTGCACGCCCGCGGTCGTAGGCGGCCTGGACCCACTCCGCGATCTGCGCGAGGGAGGTCTTCTGCTCGGGGATGAGGATCGCGTGCGCGCCCGCCGCCATGCCCGAGTGGAGGGCGATCCAGCCGACGTGCCGACCCATGACCTCCGCGACCATGCAGCGCGAGTGGGACTCACCCGTGGTGCGGAGGCGGTCCATCGCCTCCGTCGCGATCGCCACCGCGGTGTCGAAGCCGAACGTGTAGTCCGTGGCGCCGAGGTCGTTGTCGACCGTCTTCGGGACGCCGACGATCTTGAGCCCGGCGTCGGTGAGGCGCTTCGCGGCGGCCAGGGTGCCCTCGCCGCCGATCGCGACGATGGCGTCGATGCCGTGCCGCTCGAGCGTCGCGGTGATGTTCTCGACGCCGCCCTTCGGGCCCTCGAACGGGTTCGTCCGGCTCGTGCCGAGGATCGTCCCGCCCTGCTTCGCGATGCCCTGGATGTCCTTGCGCCCGAGCGGCACGATGTCGCCCTCGACCACGCCCCGCCAGCCGTCCCGGAAGCCGACGAACTCGTGGCCGTGGATCGCGATGCCCTTGAGCACGGTGGCCCGGATGACCGCGTTGAGACCGGGGCAGTCGCCGCCGGAGGTGAGGATGCCGATGCGCATGGAGAGGACTTCCGATGTCGGGTTCGGTGGACCCCCTCATCATGGCCGACGTGACTCCGGGACCGCCACGCTGTGACCCGCGGTTGTGGACAACTTCTCGCGGTGCCGTGGGCGGCGGTCGCCGGTGTCCGTGCCGACGCTTACGATCCCTGCATGGCTTCCGTCCGATCCGCTGCGGCGTCGACCGGCGACGCCGAGCAGGATCGTGACCCGCTCGTCGACCTGCGCCGTGTCGACACCGTCTACCGGCCGGGAGGCCCGGTGGACGTGATCGCGACGCTGCGGCCCCTCTCGCGCGGCTCCGGTGACCCCGCCCACCGGGTGGTCGGGTCCGACGTCTGGCTCGCGTTGCGCACCCCGGAAGGACCCGCGTCCGTCCTCGTCCGGGCCGTCGGCGACGCCGTCGCGATCAGCGCATGGGGTGCCGGAGCCGCGTGGGCTGTGTCGCACGGACCGGACCTCGTCGGCCGCGGTGACGACTGGTCCGAACTCGACGTGTCCGCGCATGCGTTCCTGGAACAGGCGCGACACCGCCAGCCGGGGTTACGGCTCCTCCGGACGAACACGGTCGTCGCGATGCTCGTGCCCGCGATCATGGAGCAGAAGGTGACCTCGCGGCAGGCCTGGCGTGCGTGGCGGTACCTCGTCCGACGCTTCGGCACGCCCGCACCCGGCCCGGCTCCCGAGGGCATGGTCGTCCCGCCGGACGCCGACACCTGGGCGCGCATCCCGAGTTGGGAGTGGCACAAGGCCGGCATCGAGCCCGGGCGCTCGGCGACGGTGATGCGCGTCGTGAAGGTCGCGCCCGCACTCGAACGGACGCTGGCGCTCGGCCGCGGCGGGGAGCTCGTCGCGAGTCGGCTGCAGTCCATCCCCGGCGTCGGACCGTGGACCGCTGCCGAGACGGCGCAGCGGTCGCACGGGGACCCGGACTCGCCGAGCGTCGGGGACTACCACGTGCCCGCCCTCGTCGGGTGGGCGCTCACGGGCGGCCCGGTCGACGACGACGGGATGCTCGAACTGCTCGAACCGTGGCGAGGACACCGGGAACGGGTCGTGCGGCTCATCTCGGGGTCGGGGTTCCGGAAGCCGGCGTTCGGGCCGCGGATGACGATCCAGGACCACCGGGGGCACTGAAGAACCGCAATGTCGTGTTTCCGATGTTTGACATGTTGCCGGCGCAGCGGTCAGGCTCGATCCGGATGCAACGGCTGCACCCGGAAAGGAACCGATGGAACTCGCTCTGGTCGCTGCTGCCTCCGTGATCCTGCTCTCCACGAGCCTCCTGACATCGACGACGCCGGCCTCGGCGGTGTCGATGGATTCGGCGGCACAAGGTGGGTCGGCCGACATCGAACACCGGACTGCTGCACTCCTGGCTGGAGTCGACGAGAGCAGCCACGTGTTCGACGCTCAGAAGGCCCGCAGTGCTGGTGCTGTGGAGGTCGACGTCGTCGACTTCGCCGCCGGGTACCTGGCGGCCGGTGGGCGGACCCGGGACGTCCAGGTACCGGCATCGGACGTCGACCGGCTCCGAGCAGGAGCCGGAGGAACTGCGGTGTTCCGGGCGCAACTCGGCAGATGTCACCGGCCTCCAGGCCAACATGTACCTCAACTCCTGCAACGCGAACAAGATCGTCTCGGTGCTGGCTGGCGGAGCTGGAGTCGCGGCCATCGTCGGGTTCATCACAGGAGCGACCGGCATCGGAGCGGCTGCTGCGGGCATCGCTGCTGGGATCCTGACCATCGGGTCCGCCGCCATCGCGTACTGCAACGCGAAGGGTCGGGGAATCGGCTTCCACGTCCTGCCAGTGGGTGCACCGTGGTGCGCGTCGCAGTGACCGATCGAGCGAGCGACAGGTCTGTCCGCGTCCTCGAAGCGATGATCATCGCCGGGATCGCAGGGCTGGTCGGAGCGGGCATCGCTTCGTACGGCTGGGCGCTCGTGTTCGAGGAGGGCTCTCCCACCTGGGAGCAGATGATGCACATCGGCGATGCCCTCTGCTGGGGTGCCGTCGGGGTCGGGGTTCCCGGCTCGTTGTGGATGCACAGATGCCGTCGGTGATCCGGAACGGCTCGATCCCGTTGCTCCGCCAGCGTTGCCCTTCTCAGGACTCAGGGGTGGTCTTCGCCCTCGCCGGCCAGCACCGCGCGGTAGCCCTCGCGGAACGTCGGGTACCGGAAGGTGAAGCCGGTGGACCGGAGCAGCGCGTTCGACAGCCGCTTGTCGCCACCCGCCCGCCGGTCGGACGCCGGTCCGGACTCCGGGACCGGTGCCTCCAGTTCGTCGGCGAGGAACCGGAGGACGTCGTCGAGCCGGACCGGCTCGTCGTCGGTGCCGAGGTAGGTGGGCGCGGGGTCCTCGAGCGTCGCCAGGTGCACGATCGCGGCCGCGGCGTCGTCGCGGTGGATGCGGTTCGTGTGGGGAGATGCTCCCGTAGTCGGCGCGAGTCGGGCGGTGCCGGAGCGCACCTGGTCGATGAGCCGCTCACGCCCGGGCCCGTAGATCCCTGAGAGGCGGAGGAGCACCGCCTCCGGGGCTCGCTCACGGAGGAGCGCTTCGGCCTCCACGAGGACCTCCGCCGTGGGCGTCCCGCCGGTCGCCGGGGTCTCCTCGGTGACGACGCTGCCGTCCGACACGTCGTAGACCGCCGTGGAGGACACCACGACGATCCGCGGCGTCGCACCCGAGCGGTCGATGCCGTCCAGCACGTTCCGCAGGCCGTCGACGTAGGTCGCCCGGTACTCGTCCGGGTCCCGGCTGCCCGCGGCCAGGGCGACGACGACGATCGCGGTGTCGGCGTCGATCTCGGGCACGTCCTGGCGAAGGTCGGTGCTCCGGCCCTCGATCGGTGCGGGCAGGAGTTCCGCGCGACGACGGAGTCCGACGACGCGGTACGCGAGGTCGGCGAAGCGGAGGGCGGCCTCGGTGCCGAGGTCGCCGCAGCCGGCGATGACGGCGGTCTGGTGGTGCAGCATGGCTCGACCCTCGCACGGATGTGGTGCAGAAGACCGGATACGGACCCCGACGCAACACTGTGGACAGCTCTGAAGCCTGGGGCGTTGAGGCACACCTCCAACGCTGCACTACTGAGCAACCGAGACATCTGATCGGACGCTCGCGTCGAAAGGTCGTCTCCGGGCTCCGGCGGGTCCGGCCGGTGACGCGACGACCGCCTCGACCGCCGGGTCGGACGTGCTTGTCTTCAGTCGCGCGTTCCGAGCGGCCTGATCCCCATCTCGCCGAATGGAGGCGCACTTGTGCATGTTGTGCGCATAGATATTGCGCGCTTCGAGCAATCCTGGCAGACTGACCTCCTCGCAACCCGAGCCACGAGGACCCTTCCGGGGTCGAACGCCGCGGGTTGCAAGGGACGTTCACTGAAGAACTGCACCAGGTACTGGTGCCCACCGTCATCGTCGACTGGAGGACCCCCGCATGAGTGACTTCGATGGGCTCTTGCGAGCCCGGTCCGACGGGGGCGCCGAAGCGCTCCTACCCACACCGACGGTGCAGTGTCACGCGGCGAACCTCGCCTTCCTGCCCGGGGGAGACCTCGCCTGTGTGTGGTTCGGTGGCACGCAGGAAGGCGTCTCCGACATCTCCGTCCACCTGTCGCGGCTCCCCGCCGGGACGGACCGCTGGCTCGACCCGGTGCAGCTGAGCTCCGACTCTGCGCGTTCCGAGCAGAACCCGATCCTCTTCACCGCGCCGGACGGCGCCGTCTGGTTGCTCTACACCGCACAGATCGCCGGCAACCAGGACACCTCCGAGGTGCGGCGGCGGACCTCCCTCGATGGCGGCGTGACCTGGAGCGACCCGACGGCGCTCCTCGGCGACGACGCGCCCGTCGGCGTGTTCGTGCGGCAGACCCCCGTCGTGCTCGAGAGCGGTCGGATCCTGCTGCCGGTGTTCAACTGCCGGACCGTCCCCGGGGAGAAGTGGGTCGGCAACGACGACACCGCGTCGGTCTGGTACTCGGACGACACCGGGGAGACCTGGTCCGAGGTCGCCGTTCCCGAGTCGAGCGGGTGCGTGCACATGGACATCGTGCCGCGCGAGGACGGCGTGCTCTGGGCGTGCTTCCGCTCCCGCTGGGCGGACCACGTGTACGAGTCGTCGTCGACGGACGGCGGGATGACGTGGGAGCCGTGCCGGCCGATCGACCTCCCGAACAACAATTCGTCCATCCAGGCGCGCGCACTCGACGACGGTCGGATCGCGATGGTGATGAACCACGCGAGCAAGGACGACGCGACGAGCCGCCGGGTCTCCCTGTACGACGAGATCGACGACGACGGCCTGGCGGCCGATGCGGCCGACGGTGTTCCGCCGGTCGCGGAACCGTCGCTCGACGCCGACGGACCCAGCGCGTTCTGGGGTGCCCCGCGCGCACCGATGACGCTCGTCGTCTCCAGCCCCGACGGGCGCTCCTGGCCGACCGCCTACGACATCGAGAACGGCGACGGGTACTGCCTCTCGAACAACAGCCGCGACGGCATCAACCGCGAGCTGTCGTACCCCTCCGTGCTCCCCGACCCGGCGGGGGGACTGCACATCGCCTACACCTGGCACCGCAAGTCGATCAAGCACGTGTACCTGCCAGCTGACGTCCTCGCGACGATCGTGTCGACGCCGTCCACCTCCGCCGGTCCGGCCCTCTCTGCGAAGGAGCAGCGAGCATGACCCTCCCCATGGTCTTCGCACTCGCGATCACCGTCCTCATGATCGTGCTGATCATGATCGACCGCCTGCCGTTCGGCGTCCCGCCCCTGATCGCCTGCC
The DNA here is from genome assembly GCF_003234855.1 of Curtobacterium sp. MCBD17_032. Taxonomy (GTDB): domain Bacteria; phylum Actinomycetota; class Actinomycetes; order Actinomycetales; family Microbacteriaceae; genus Curtobacterium. The sequence goes on along the minus strand of NZ_QKTO01000001.1, from coordinate 251,616 downwards.
TCCTCATGGTGGTGTTCAACGTCGTCCCGATCAACGTCGCCTTCAGCGGGTTCGCGAACGCGACGATCATCATGCTCGCCTCGTTCATGGCGGTGATCGCCGCGTTGCAGAAGACCGACCTCGTCTCGGGCTTCAAACGCATGATCACCCGACTCGGGACGAAGGGCGGGTTCCGGGCCTACGTCCTCATCGTCGTGTTCGTCATGCTGGGCTGCAGCATCTTCGGCACGGGGTCCACGGCCTACTACGTCCTCGTCATCGGCCTCCTGTCGACGCTCGCCTACAACAAGAAGCTGCCGCCGTCGAAGGTCCTCATGCCGGCCGGCTTCGCCGCGAACCACCCGATGCTCCCCTTCAACGTGGCGCTGCAGTACGGCATCGTCGTCGCGGTGCTCGAGGCGGCCGGCGTCCGGGAGAACATCGACCTGGTGCGGTTCTCGATCGTCAACCTCGTGCTCAGCCTCGGGTTCCTGATCTGGTGCCTCATCGCGTACCGGATGCTGCCCGACCACGCGATCACGGACGACGAGACCGGCACGGCGACCCCGACCGGGGCGAAGGAGCCGGCCTTGGCCGGTGCGCGCACGACCGCCGCAGCCGGAACGGACGCCTCCGGGGTGCACGCCGACACGGCGACCGACCCCGCGGCACCGGGCCCGCACGCCGCCGAGGCGAACGCGACCGCGATCGCCGCGTCGAGCGCGACCGCGACCGTGGCCGCGCCGAGGCTCGACCGCCGGAAGCAGCTGGCGACGTACTTCTGCTTCGTCCTGGCCATCGCCGGGATGATCTCGTACAGCTCCATCGGTGACGCGGGCTACGCGATCACGGGACTCGCCGTCGCGGTCCTGCTCATCACGCGGGTCCTCGACTTCACCGAGATCCGCGACGCGATCAGCCAGCCGATCATCATCATGTCCGCGGGCGTCATCGGCATCGCGGAGGCGCTCGGCGCGACGGGGCTCACGAAGCTCGTCGGCAAATCGGTCGCCGGGCTGCTCGGCGGCGACGTCAGTCCCTTCCTGCTGGTGTTCGCGTTCTGCGTCCTGACGAGCGTCCTCGCGACCCTCACGGGGTCGACGATCGGCACGGTGTACGTCTTCGCGCCACTGGCGATCGCGACCTGCGTCAGCCTGGGGCTCAACCCCGCGGCCGCTGCGGTCGCCATCGTCATCTCCGGCTGGAACGGCCACTTCTTGCCGATCGACGGGCTGCCCGCGATGGTGATGGGCGTCGGGAAGTACTCGCTCATCCAGTTCTGGAAGTTCACGATCCCGATGTACGTCATCCGCCTGCTGGCCCTGACCGCCGGCGCGCTCCTCCTCTTCCCGATGTGACGGAGAACCCGACATGGAGAACACCTTCGAGCTCGCGCACGTGGGCATCAACAACTCTGACGCAGCAGCCGCGCAGGAACTGTGTGACCTCTTCTGCCTCATGTTCAACCTCGATCCCCGCCAGGGGAAGAAGTCCGCGTTCGCCGGCACCTTCTTCGAGTGCGTACGTTCGCAGTACCTCGGGACGCACGGTCACATCGGGATGTCGACCGGTGACCTCGAGGCAGCGGTCGAGGAGCTCACCGCGAAGGGCTTCGGCTTCGACCAGGGAACGGCAGCCCACTTCGACGACGGGCGTCTGCAGAACATCTACCTCGCGGGTGAGTTCGGCGGCTTCGCCGTCCACGTGATGCAGCAGCCCCGCCCCTGACCTCCCACCGGCCGCCAGGCCACCCCGCCCACAAGGAGCACCTGAAGTGACCACCACGATCCGCGGCAGCATCCACGCCCTCGTCACCCCGTTCCACGACGACGAGTCGCTCAACCTCGACCAGATGCGTGCGCACACCGACCGCGCCGTCCGAGCCGGTGCCGACGGCGTCTTCTGCCTCGGGACGAACGGCGAGTTCTTCCAGCAGACGGAGGACGAGCGCCTCGCCGTCCTCGAGGCGGTCGTCGACGCCACTGCGGGCCGCGTGCCGGTCTACGGCGGCGCCGGTGCCGTCGGGACGAGGGAGACCGTGCGGATCGCCAAGCGCATGCAGGCAGCGGGCGCCGACGTGCTGTCCGTCATCACGCCCTACTTCGCGGCTGCGTCGCAGGACGAGCTGTACCGGCACTTCGCCGTGGTCGCCGAGGCCGTCGACATCCCGGTGCTCATCTACAACATCCCCGCTCGCACCGGGAACACCATCAGCCCCGCGACCGTCGCCCGGCTGGCGGAGATCGACAACATCGCCGGCGTGAAGGACTCCTCGGGCAACTTCGACGCGATCCTGCAGCTCATCGAGCTCACCGATCCCGAGCACTTCGCGGTGCTCGCCGGGACCGACTCGCTGGTCCTGCCGACGCTGCAGGCCGGCGGCGCGGGCGGCATCACGGCCGTCGCGAACGTCTACCCCCGCACCATGGTCGACATCACCCGGAAGTGGGCGGCGGGTGACCTCGAGGGTGCGCGCGCGGCCCAGGCATCCATCCGGCCGCTGCGCAACCTCTTCTCGCTCGGCAACCCGAACACGATCGTCAAGGCGGCCACGAACGCCGCCGGCGAGGCCGTCGGCCCCTGCCGCGCGCCCTTCAACCTGCTGGGGGACGCGGCCCTCGCGAAGATCGCGGAGACGGTCCGCGCCGACCAGGCGGCCGGCATGGGCTGAGGCGCCGCACCGCCGCGACCACGAGACGGACGGGCGCGCTCCGCTCAGCGGTGACGCGCCAGCGTCACGCGGAGCGCGCCGACCGAGCCTGCGAGGGAGGACGGTGCCAGCTGGCACCGGGCCTCCAGTCCGTCCCACGGTTGCGACGCGAGCAGCACTGGGGACCGGCGCCGGGCGCCGGTCGCCGCCGCGCCGTCAGCGGTTGTACGCCGGCATCGGACCACGCAGTGCGGCGGCGACGTCGTCGACGGCCCGCTGTACGTCCTCGGGCAGCGCACCCGCGGCCAGCGCGGCGAGGTTCGCCTCGATGTTCGCGACCCGCGACCCACCGATCAGGACCGCGTCGACGACGGGACGGCCGATCGTCCACCGCAGCGCGAGCTCGGCCATCGGCATCCCCGCGTCCTCGGCGACCGCGCGGAGCTGCTCCACGGCGCCGAAGACCTCGTCGTTCCAGTACCGGGTGCGGTACATGCCTGCGAGGGGCGAGGAGCCGAAACGCCCCTCCGCTGGCTGCTCGTCCGGGCGGTGCTTCCCGGTGAGGAGCCCGCCGCCGAGCGGGTTGTAGACGACCGTCCCGAGTCCGGCGGTCCGGGCAAACTCGGCGTACTCGTCGTCGATCCGGGTCGCGATGACGCTGTAGACCTGCTGGCCGAGGACGGGTGCGGCCAGCCCGAGGCCCGAGGCCGTGTGTCGCAGTTCCGCGATCTGCCAGGCCGCGTGGTTCGAGACGCCCCACGTGCGGACCGCGCCGGAGTCGACGAGCGTCCGGACGGCGGTGAGCGTCTCCTCGTGCGGGGTCGAACGGTCGGGCTGGTGCAGGTAGAGCACGTCGACGTGGTCCGTCCGGAGCCGACGCAGGCTCGCGTGCACGCATAGGTCGATCGCGGCGGCGGACAGGGGAGCGGCACCGTGGGCGTCCGGGTTCGCGATGCCGACCTTCGTCGCGAGCACGACGTCGTCGCGCCGACCGGCGAGCACCGAGCCGAGGATCTCCTCGCTGCGGCCGCCGGCGTACCCGTTCGCGGTGTCGATGCCGGTCCCGCCGGCCTCGAGGAACCGGTCGACCATCTCGGCCGCGGTCGGCTCGTCGACGCTGTCGCCGAAGGTCATGGTGCCGAGGACGGCGGGGGCGAGCCGACGGCCTCGGATGTCGATGTCGCGCAATGGGTTCCTTCCGTTCGGTCGCCCTCGGGCGACTCGTCGTCGAGCTGCGGGCAGACCACGAGCAGATCACGCTTGCGTGTTTCACGCAACTGACATAGCGTGTTTCGTGCATGATGCCGCATGGACGAACCGCCGACCGAGCCCGAGGAGGGGTCCGATGTCGAACCGCCTCGCCGTGATCGCTGACGACCTGTCCGGAGCCGCAGAGGTCGCGGCCGTCCTGGGCAGCGGTTCGGCGACCGTCGCCCTCACACTCCCCGCCGCGCTCGAGCACGTCGCGCGCGCCTCGTCCGACGTCGTCCTGGACTGTGACACGCGAGCCCTCGACCCGTCCTCGAGACGAGCGGTGATCGCGCAGGCCACGCTCCGCATGCGTGCGGCCGGCGCACCGGTCCGGCTGGTGAAGACCGACTCGCTGCTACGCGGCGGTGTCGGCGACGTCGTCGACGGCCTCTCCGACGCCGGCGCGCGCGTCGTGCTCGCCTCCGCGCTCCCGGCGCTCGGACGGACGGTCGTCGACGGTCGGCTCCTCGTCCACGGCAGGCCCGTGGCGGACGCGGGACTCCACGGCCTGGAGGCCCGGGTGGTCCCCGGTCCGCTGGCTGCGGTCGGACGTCGCGCCCGGTCCGTCCCACTCGCGGTCGTCCGTGCCGGCTCCGATGCCGTCCTCGACGCGGTCGTCCGAGCACATGCTGCCGGCGCGGTCCCCGTGCTCGACGCGGACTCCGACGAGGACCTCGACCGGATCGCAGTGGCGCTCGACGGTGCGGACTGCACGGTCGTCGGTTCCGGCGGGATCGCTGCGGCCATCGGTCGGCTCCGTGGAGCGCGGGCCCCGTCCGCGACCGCACCCGGATCCGGAGATCCGACGGGGGCGCCGGGAGAGCGTCAGTCCGTGCTGCTCGTCGTCGGCACGGCCAGCACGGAGGCCACCGAGCAGCTCGAGGTCCTCGCGGCGAACGGCGTCCCGGTCACGCCCGTGCCCCGTGAGGTCCTGCTCCGTGCCGTCGACCGCCGGGAGGTCGACGACATCGACCACCCTGCACTCCACGCTGTGCGGGCCGCCTTACGCAGCGGGAGCGCCGCGATCTGCGTCGAGGACCGACACGAACCGGTCCCGCACCTCGCCCGACGGCTCGCTGACGGCCTCGGCATCGTGGCTGCGGCCATCAGCGGGCGCGCCGCCCTGGTGCTGACCGGCGGGGAGACGGCCCGGTCCGTGCTCACCCGCCTCGAGATCACGGCCATCGTGCCGGAAGGTGTCGTCGAACCCGGATGCATCGTGTCCCGCGCGGACGACGGCCGCCGTGTGGTCACGCGACCCGGCAGCTTCGGGACCGTCACCAACCTGCTCGACGCCGCCACGATCCTCCAGGCCGCTCGAGAAGACCCCTTCACGGCCGGCGGCCGTGTGCAAGCGGCCGCACGCCGCACGAACGAAAGGCAGCACTGAAGATGAACGCAACTCCGATCATCGCCGTCACGATGGGCGACGGGGCCGGTGTCGGCCCCGAGGTCGTCGTCGAGGCCGTCGTGTCACCGGACGTCCTGGCTGTGTGCCGGCCCGTCGTCATCGGGGACCTCGGTCGCCTCCGCCAGGCCGCAGCGATCCGGGGCGTCGAGGTCACGTTCAACGCTGTCGAGGACGTCGCGGACGCCGCGTACCAGGACGGCGTCATCGACGTGGTGGACCTCGGACTCCTCCCGGAGGACCTGCCGTGGGGGCAGCTCTCGCCGGTCGCCGGCGATGCGGCCTTCCAGTACATCCGGATCGCGTGCGAGGCGGCGATGGCCGGGAAGGTCCAAGCCATCTGCACGGCTCCACTGAACAAGGAGGCCCTGCACGCCGGTGGCCATGTCTTCCCGGGGCACACTGAACTCCTCGCCGAGCTCATGGGCGTCGAGGAGGTGTCGATGATGCTCTCGACAGCCAAGCTGAAGGTCGTCCACGTGACCACCCACCTCGGTCTCATCGACGCTGTCGCGCGGATCGAGCCCGGACTCGTCGAGCGGACCATCCGGCGGGGCAACGAGGCCCTGGTGCGCGCGGGCAACCCGCACCCGAAGATCGGCGTCGCGGCGATCAACCCGCACGCCGGCGAGAACGGCCTGTTCGGGTACGGCGAGGAAGCGGAGAAGATCGCTCCGGGCGTCGAGGCCGTACGCGCCGACGGGATCGACGCCGTCGGACCGCTGCCCGCCGACACCCTCTTCTTCCTCGCCGGTCGCGGGGACTACGACCTCGTCGTCGCGATGTACCACGACCAGGGTCACGGCCCCGTGAAGGTGCTCGGGATCGAGGCCGGCGTCAACATCACGGTGGGTCTGCCGGTCATCCGCACGTCGGTCGACCACGGGACAGCGTTCGACATCGCGGGCACCGGCAGGGCCGATGTCGCTAGCATGATCGAAGCGCTCCGCCAGGCGGCCGAACTCGCCCCGACAGCGGGGGAGCCGAGCCCGGCCCAGGGCGTCTGACACGTCCCAAGTCCCCGCCGTCCGGAGGTGCCCGGTGTCGATCTCGGCCAGAGCGCGGCGCGATGCCATCGTCACGCTCGCAACGACGGTCGGACTCGCGAGCGTCGACGAACTCTCCGAGCGGTTCGGGGTCACGGCGTCCACCATCCGGCGCGACCTCGCGACCCTGCAGGAGCAGCGGAAGCTCACCCGGACGTTCGGGGGGGCGATGGCGGTGGCCGCGCACCCGGAGGCGTCGCTGCGCCAGCGGCTCGGCGAGCACTTCGACGCGAAGCGCGACATCGCCCGCCGGGCCGCTGCGACCGTGGCACCCGGGGCGTCACTGTTCCTCGACAACGGCTCGACCGTCGCGGCGTTCGCTCATGCACTGCCGATCGACGCCGACCTCACCGTCACCACCACCAGCGTCGGGGTCATCACCGACATGGCCGACCGCGACGACGTCCGACTCGTCATGCTCGGGGGCGAGTACCGGTCGTTGAGCAACGGGTTCGTCGGTCCCCTGACGGAGGCTGCGCTCGAGTACCTGACCTTCGATGCCGCGTACCTCGGTGCGGATGCGGTGTCGCCGGAGCGCGGGATCTGCGAAGCGGACCTCGGTCAGATCCGGCTGAAGGAACTCATCGCTCGTCGTGCGGCAGCCGTGTACGTCCTCGCTGACTCGTCGAAGCTCGCGCAGTCGGAATTCCACGCATGGACCCGACTCGGGAACGGATGGACGCTGATCACCGACGACGGCATCGCACCAGACCTCATCGAGCGCTTCGGAGCAGCGGGCGTCACCGTGGGCACGGCCTGACCTCCGCCACACGGAGTCAACGACTGCGGGAGCTCGCAGGGTCGCGACGCGCGCCGATGACGGAAGTCATCTCGGACACGACGCCCGCGTTCCCCGACGACCAGCGCGACGAGCGGCGTCACCGTGCAGTCGTGGACGCACAGGTCTGCCGTGGTCCTTCGAGAAGTGCCCGATCCTCACCGCGGAGCCCGAGGTAGGTGTCGCCGACGACGCGGAGCCACCGGGTGAGAGCGCACGCGAGACAGTCGACGTCGGCCTCCGGTACGCCACGACGACTGCCCTCCCGCCGTCGTTCACCGCCCGGCGAGATCGGGCGTCGGCCGGAGCACGTTGGCTGTTGCATCGATGTGGACCTCTGACTCCCGTCCAGAGTCGAGGACCACGTTGTGCACTGCGGTGGGGTCGATCATCACTGCCAGCACCGCGAGTTGACTGATTCCGGTGGCCAGGAGCGCGTCTACCTGACCGGAGAACGCGGACGCATTCGAGCGCGAGTGAGCGTCCTTGGCCACGACGTGATTCGTCGCGACGGAGTTGCCGGAGCCACGTACGAGCCGGATGATGACGGGCGCTTCGCCGGGGGGCGTCACGCGCTGCGAGTCGACGACTTCCGAGAAGTGGTTGCTGACGATGGTGTTGTCGCTGCCATCGACGCGGAGCAGGCCGTACTGGTCGTCGAGGCCGTTGTCGATGTCGAGGAACGGCGTCCACGGCTCATGGTCGCGGAGGAGGTGGTTCGCGGCGATGAGGTTCTCAGAGCTGTTCTCGGCGAGGACGACCATCCCCGGGTAGAACGAATGCAGCCGGTTGTTGGTGATGCTCGACCGAGTGACGCTGCTGAGGTGGACGCTGCTCGCCCCGCGGGGGAACACGTTGTTGGCCGTGATCAGGAGCCCGCCGTGGTGTTCGGCGTAGATGGAGTGGCCCTTGAAGCCGGCACCGATGAGGTTGTCGGTGACCTTCGATGCTTGTCCCCATCCGCGGAGCTCGATGCAGTTGCCGCACTCGGCGATGAAGTTGTCGTGGATGGAGAGGGCGTCGGCGTTGTGGATCGTGAGGCCGTGTTCGAGGTAGACCAGTCCCATCCCGTTGAAGCGGAAGGAGTCGTTGGCGCTGGCGACGTGGACCCCGGTCTTGCCGTTGACGTAGGTGTTCTCCGGGAGCAGGTCGGAGCCGTCTGCGATGAAGTGCATGCCGTCGATGCAGAAGTCCTCGAACTCGACGGAGCTGATCCGAGGACTGCCCTCGCGCTCCACGAGGAACGCGGCGCCGGCCCGCTCGTCCGCATCCTCCGGGAGTGGCATGTCGACGAGGATGCGGCTTCCGCCGGGCCAGAGCTCGTGCAGGTCTGGCCACTCTTCCTCGGGGACGTTGAACCGGATGCTGGAGGAGGTGAATCCGTGCCCGGCGCCGCGGATCTTCAAGAAGCTGATGTCGATGAGGACCTGTGTGCGGAGGCGGTAGTCCCCCGGCGGGAGGTAGACGACAGCGCCAGGCTTGCCGCCATCGCCGTCGGTGCCACTCTGTCGGCTCTTGACGTCGGCGATGATGCTGTTGAGCACCTCGCCGATGTCCTCGGCCGGATCGCCGACCGGCCAGGTGGTCACGTCGTAGTCGTTGCTGTTCGGCATGGTTGTTGGATCCTTTCGTCTCGTCGTTGCTGTGGCCACTGCGCGCAGCGGAACAGCAGGATCAGTTCGAGGGCCGCTACCGCGTGACAGCGACCGGGGCACGCAAGGGTGCGGCGAACAGTCCGGCTCTGGTGCTGACCTCGAGGACCGGTCCGTCGAGGAGGATCTCCACGACCCCATCACCTGCCGGCACCGTTCCACCTGCACCGGTCGCTGCCGCGATGTGCAGGTCGTCCCCGGTGCGGTTGATGGTGAGGATCGGTTCCTCATCTCTGGTGACGACCAGCTGTCCGAGATCGGGGTCCCAGTTGATGATGTCAGCGCGCCCATCGCTTGTGAGGTCGATGCGATCGAACGCGGTGTGCGTGTTGACGCCATCGCCGCTGACGACGTCAGGGTGCGGCCGCGCGACGAGCTCATCGCCGTCCAGCGTGAGCACGTGGGGCACGCTCATGGCACCGGTCCAGGTGTCCCCGGCGTGATCGCGGATCTCGCGGAGCCAGAAGACCAGCCCGGGCCGACCGTCGGAGTCGCGGTAGAAAGAAGGTGCGTAGTAGCTGTCCCCCCACGTCAGCCGACCCCATCGCTCGACCTCGAAGACGCCGTCCCGCCACTCCCCGAGTCCGTAGGCGACGTAGTGGAGCTCGTCGTCGTTCCAGACGGAGGTGATCAGCACGTCGACACCATCGATGGTGAAGACCTGTGGGCACTCCCAGAGCTTGCCGGTCCAGACCGGTTCGGTCAGCGAGGTGTTCCGCTGCGCGGCGACGCCGTCGTACTGCCAACTCTGGAGATCCAGCGAAGAGTACGACAGTGCAGCGGCGGTGGTGCCGTCGATGTTCGCTCCGACGAGCATCCGCCATCGGTCACGATCACGGAAGACGAACGGGTCGCGGTAGACCCGCACATCGATGTCCTCGGGGGGAACGGCGACGACGTCCCCCTTGGTCCACGTTGTCCAGTCCGAAGCGGTGGGCGTAGCGGTGCGGATCTGGCCGATGCTGAAGTCCGGCGTCTGGATCGACGTGTAGAAGATCGTCGCACGATCGCCGTCGATGACGAGGGAGCCTGACCAGATCCCGTCGTCGCCCTCGCCGGGCACCAACGCCACCGGCTGTTCCGTCCACGTCCGCAGGTCGGTGGACGTCGCGTGCCCCCAGTGGCAGGACGGGGCCCAGCTGGTCTGTTCCGGCACGTACTGGAAGAAGACGTGGTAGCTGCCGTCGTGCCAGGTCAACGACAGGGGGTCGTTGATCCAGCCGGATCGAGCGGTCAGGTGGATGCTGGGGCGATCGTCGTCGATCATGCGCAAGGGGTCCCCTCGGAGCGATGGGCCGTTCGCTTGACGGCCTCTGCGTAGATGTATATCTTGGGCCAAGTCGTTTTGGCAAAACGCTTTGTCATCGACACCGTACCCGATCGCAGCGCTGCTGCTGCAGACGAAGGAGACGAAGTGATGATGCTTCGTAAGAAGTCCGGCACGCGTGCCGGCAACAGAGGTCGCATCCTCGCCGGTACTGCCGTGGCCGTGGCATCGGCGCTGGTCCTCAGCGCGTGCGGTGCTGGTGGCGGCGACGGTGGCGGGTCGGCGAAGAGCTTGACCGTCCTCGTCGAAGCCGGGGGGCACGGCGAGCTCCAGCCGATCGCCGATCGCTACAAGAAGGAGACCGGGACTAAGGTCCAGTTCGTCGAGCTGCCCTACGACGGCCTCTACAACCGCGTCAACAGCGAGCTCAACTCCGGGTCGGTGTCCTTCGACGTCGCCGCGCTCGATGCGATCTGGCTGCCCACCTTCAAGGAAGGGCTGACGCCGCTGAACTCGCTCTTCACCGAGGACGTGGAGAAGGACCTCTTCCCGGCGGAGTTGCAGGAGGGCAAGATCGGCGGCGACTACGTCGGTATGCCCGCGTGGACCAACACAGAGATCCTCTACTACCGCAAGGACCTCCTCGACGACCCGGCGAACAAGACCGCGTTCAAGGAGAAGTACGGCTACGACCTCACGCCTCCGACGACGTGGGAGCAGTACCAGGACGAGGCCGAGTTCTTCACGAAGGACGGCATGTACGGCACTGCCACGAAGGGCGCTGTCGAGACCGAATACCTCGCTGCCCTCTCGCAGGCCGGCGAGAAGGACATGGTCGTCGACGACAAGGGGAACGTCACCCTCGGTGACGCTGCCAGCTTGAAGGCATTGGACTTCTACACGAGCATGCTGAAGTCGTCGGCACCGGGTGCGGCGCAGACCGACTGGGCGGCAGCGCAGAACCTCTTCTACCAGGGCAAGACCGCGCTCATGCTGTTCTGGGGCCACGCCTACCGGCAGATCCCCGAGGACTCGAAGGTCTCCGGCAAGGTCGGCGTCGCCCCGATGATCGCTGGCCCCGCCGGTGTTGCTGGCGTCCCCGGCCCCTACTACCTCAGCGTCCCGAAGGCATCGCCGAACCAGGACGCAGCCGAGGAGTTCATCAAGTTCGCGTACGAGCACAACGACCTGAGCGCGACCACGGACCTCGGGCTCGCCGCGCGGGTGTCCGCGTTCGAGAAGTACCAGGACAAGCCCGGCTACGAAGCGTTCACGCCGATGGTCGAGACCCTGCAGGCGGAGGGCACCATCCCGCGTCCGTCGAACCCCAAGTGGCAGCAGATCGTCGACAACGCGCTCGTGCCGATGCTGCAGCAAGCCGTCCGACCGGGTGCGGACAACCAGCAGCTCCTCGACCAGGCCAAGTCCAAGGTCGAAGACATCCTCAAGTAGAGCGTGGTGGCCCTACGGGGCCGCCACCTCCCCCGAACCGAAAGTCGCTCGTGCGCATAACCGACCGACGCTTCGCCGTGCTCATGATCCTGCCGGCGGCGCTGTTCCTGCTCATCTTCATCGGCTGGCCGCTCATCCAGTTCGTGACCAACAGTTTCTTCGACATCAACCAGCTCGCAGGCACTCGCCGGTTCGTCGGTTTCAGCAACTACATCACCGCGTTCACCGACCCGGACTTCGGCAACTCCGCCTGGCGCACCGCGGTGTACACGGCGATCGTGGTGTTCTTCGAGTTCGCCATCGGCCTGCTCGTCGCACTGCTCTTCGCCACGATCGGTGACCGCTCACGCGTCTTCCGCACGATCTTCCTCTACCCCCTGATGATCGCGCCGATCGTCGCGGGCCTGCTCTGGAAGTTCCTGCTCAGCGACAACTTCGGCATCGTCGGGCAGCTGCTCTACAGCGCCCACCTGCTGCCGTCCCCCAACGCGATCCAGTGGCTGAGTGACCCGAAGATCGCTCTGGTGTCGGTCTCCATCCCGGACGTCTGGCTGACGACGTCGTTCATCACGCTCGTGCTGTTCGCCGGCCTGCAGAACATACCCGGCGACGTCCTCGAGGCGGCCCGCCTCGACGGAGCCCGATACCCCACACTGCTGTTCCGCATCGTGATCCCGCTGCTGCGTCCCGTGATCGCCGTCGCGCTCATCGTCCGTGGTGTGGACGCCGCTCGCGCATTCGACGTGATCGTGCTGCAGACCAACGGTGGCCCACAGAACGCCACCGAGACGATGTCACTGCTGGTGTACCAGACACAGATCCGCTACGGCGACCCCGGCTTGGCAAGCGCGATGGGCACCATCTACCTCATCGCGATGCTGGCCGTGGCCATCTTCGCGATCTTCAAGATCTGGCGACCCGGGAGTGACCAGTGAACGGCCTCGAAACACAGCGCATCGGCACGAAGACCATCCTCTGGATCGCCCTGATCCTGCTCGTCGTGCTCTACGCGTTCCCCTTCCTCTACATGGTGCTCACCTCACTGAAGGTGCCGGTCGAGACGATCGCGGTGCCGCCGACCATCTGGCCGCGGAACTGGACGCTCGAGAACTACAGCTCGGCACTCGGCACCAGCGGAGTTCCGGCGTCCTTCATCAACAGCATCGTCACCGCGGCGATCAGCACCGTCATGTCCCTCGTGCTGGCAGTGCCAGCCGCGTACGCAGTCACCCGGTACCGGACCCGCTTCGGGCAGGTGTTCATCCTCGTCGCCCTCGTGACCCGCATGGTTCCGGCGATCGTCGTCGGGGCCCCTTTGATCACGATGTTCCGTAGCGTGGGCATCCAGGACACGTCATTCGCCCTCGCGATCGCCCACACCACGATCTCCCTGCCACTGTCGATCTGGCTGCTGTCGAGCTTCTTCCAGGCTGTTCCAGAAGAACTCGAGGAAGCTGCCCGTGTTGACGGCGCTTCCAGGATCGGCGCGTTGGTCCGCGTGATCCTGCCGGTGACCGCCGGCGGCCTCGCGGTCACCGCGATCTTCGCGTTCCTGGCATCGTGGAACGACTACATCTTCGCCCTGCTGCTCACCTCGGTGCGTGCGCAGACGACTCCACTCATGATCGCCGACTTCCAGACGCAGTTCGGTCTCGACTGGGGAACGATGACCGCCCTCGGCATCGTGTACTCGGTACCCGTCATCCTGCTGACGTTCGTTCTGCAGCGGCACATCGTCGCTGGTCTCACACTGGGCGCAGTCAAGGGGTGAGCATCGCCCACTCGGAGATCCCGCTTCCGGTGGACTTAGGGTGAAGATGCTCGCGTTTCACACCGGGAGCGGGACCTTCCCACGGTCGCGAGCATCAGCGATGGTGTGCTCGACCAAGACGGATGCCGCCGACCAACGCAGGGCCGGACGCGATCCGACCTCCCACGGAACGAAAGGATCGATGGTGGCTCCGAGACGCGTCGGCATCAAGGACGTTGCAGCCGAGGCCGGGGTGTCCGTCACCACCGTCTCCCACATCCTCAACGACGTCGACTTCCTCCGAGCCAGCGACGAGACCCGCGAGCGGGTCAAGGACGCTGCACGCCGCCTGGGCTACGGCCCGAACCGGATGGCACGGGGCCTGCGCATGCAGCGCTCTGAGATGATCGGCCTGCTCAGCGAAGAGATCGCCACGACCCCGCACGCCGGTCGGATCATCCTCGGCGCGCAGAACGCGGCCCGACGCCACGGGCTGACGCTGGTCATCATCAACACCGAGCGGGACGACGTCGCCGCGAACGCCACCGCCCTCATCCGGCAACAGGTCGATGGTGTCCTCTACGCCACGATGTACCACCGCGAGATCACCCCCCCGACCGAACTCGATGTCATACCGACCGTGGTCATCGACGCGACCGACAGCACCAGGAAGCACCCCGCGGTCGCCCCAGATGAACGCAGCGGTGCCCGCGCCGCGATGGGAGAGCTCCTCACTGCCGGGCACCGACGCATCGGCTTCATCAACAACGTGGACGACGTTCCCGCCACCCGTGAACGCTTGGCGGGGTACACGGAGAGCCTGCTGGAAGCCGGTCTCGACGTCGACGAGTCGCTCGTCCGCGCGGCCCCGTCCGAAACCCCGGGCGGCTACGACGCTGCGCGTGCGCTGTTGCAGCGTCCTGACCGGCCGACCGCCCTGTTCTGCTACAACGACCGCATGGCGATGGGCGCTTACCGCGCTGCAGCAGAGCTGCAACTCCGCATCCCCACCGACCTCTCAGTGGTGGGCTTCGACAACCAGGAGCTCATCGCAGAGGGGCTCTTCCCCGCGCTGACCACTGTGGCGCTGCCGCACTACGAGATGGGCGAGTGGGCCCTCGAACGCCTCGTCGAGCTGCAGAACGACCTCCCGACCGGCGAGCAGCAGCAAGCCGTCGGACCGGTGTTCTTGACCTGCCCGATCGTGCGTCGCGAGTCCGTCGCCGCACCATCTCAGTGACGTCCGGACGGTGACATCACCGTCCGCGGAAGGATCGCCATGACCACCTCCTACCGCCCTGTCATCGTCTTCGGCGAAGCGCTCATCGACGCCGTCGCCGACGGGTCGGAGACCCGCCTCACACCAGGCGGGAGTCCCATGAACGTCGCAGTGGGGCTCGCCCGCCTCGGCGTGCCCGTGACCCTCGCCACGCAGTTCGGTGACGATGAACACGGGCGTCTGATAGCCGAGCACCTCGCTCACGACGGCCTGACGGTCGACCGCGCCGACGGGCCGACCTCAGTTGCGCGTGCGGAGCTCCAAGCCGACGGGTCTGCTCGGTACGACTTCGACATCGTCTGGGACCGGGAATCGCCCGTGCTCCCTGCCGGGGTTGCGCCAGCTGTTGCGCACACCGGATCGTTGGGGGCCTTCTTGCAACCCGGTGGCCACGCCGCAGTGCAGCTGTTCCGTCAGCTTCCCGCGGCGACGGTGCGCAGCTTCGATCCGAACATCCGGCCGGCGCTCCTCGAGCAGGCCGATGCGCTGCAGCAGTTCGATCGCATCGTCGAGCGGACGCACGTGGTCAAGCTCAGCGATGAGGACGCCGACTGGCTCTACCCGAACGTGGACCCGGATGGCGTCCTCGACCGTCTCCTCGACGGTGGGGTGCGCCTCGCCGCCATCACCCGTGGTGCAGCCGGATCGATCGTCGCCGGCCGGGACACTCGCGTGCAGGTCACGGCGCCCGCGGTGACGGTTGTCGACACGATCGGAGCAGGAGACGCCTACATGTCCGGGCTGCTCTTCGCGTTGCTGCAGGGAGGCGATCTCCAGCGGATACAGCAGTCCGCTGTCGACACGACGTTGCTGACCCGCGTCGGGGGCGCGGCGGCAGCATCGGCGTCGGTCGCGGTGAGCCGTGCTGGCGCAAATCCTCCATCACGGGTCGAGCTCTCCGCAGCGACGACCGGCGCACTCTGACCGATCACGTCCGCACGGAAAGACAACGGGCCCGTCACGATGCGTGACGGGCCCGTTGTCTCCGAACGGTCCTACGGGGTGGGTCGGAATCCGTGGCTCGTGGAGGCGGCGGCGAACTGCGCCTCCGTTCCGCTGTCCAAGACGTGCGAGTTGGTCGTGCCCGCGTCGAGGACCACAGTGTGCAGCGTCAGGTTACTGATCACGTGATTGGCGCCGATGAGGTTCTGATCGCCGCTCGCGACGCGGAACACCGCTGCGGTCGTGCCGGCGGGCGCGACCTGCTCTGGCGGGATGATCACGGTCACGTGATTGCCGGTGATGGTGTTGCCGTCACCGTTCACCTGCACGACACCGAAGTCGTCCGGTCGGCCGTTGCCGACTCCGATGAACGGCCCGTACGTCTCCACCTGCCGCTCGAACATGTTCGAGCCGATCAGGTTCTCCTTGCAGTTCCCCTCGAGCGTGATCATGCCCGGGTAGAACGAGTGCAGCCGGTTGGCGGAGATGTTGCACCGCGTCGAGTTCTTGAGGTGCACCGAGTCGATGCCGCGAGGGAAGACGTTGTTGCCGGTGACGAGGAGACCATTGTGCTGCTCGGCGAACAGCGAGAACCCGATGGGTCCCGCTCCGAGGTGGTTGTCGGTGACCTTCGACGCCTGGCCGGACCCGGTGAGCTCGATGCAGTTGCCGCACTCGGCGATGAAGTTCCCGGAGACGTCGAGCGCGTCCGCGTCCTGCACGATCAGGCCGTGCTCGAGGTACACCATCCCCATCCCGCGCACCCGGGTTGCATCGGTCGCGGACGCGAACCGGATCCCGACCTTCCCGTTGCGGTACGAGTTCTGGTTGCCGGTGAACGACACCCCGTCGAGGCAGAAGTTCTCGAACTCGATCGAGCTCAACCGAGGGTCTCCCGATCGCTGCACGAGGAACGCCTCGGACTTGCCGTCGGCGTTTTCCACCTTGATGTGGCTGCCCCCGGGATTGATCTCGTGCCACGTGGACGTGTCGCCGGAGTTGTATCGGATGCTCGATGAAGTGAACCCGTGCCCGGAACCGCGGATGCAGAGGTAGCTGATGTCGACGACGACCCGCGTCTTTAGCGAGTAGGTTCCCGGCGGGATGTAGATCACGGCGCCGGGCTTGTCCGCCTGGTTGGTCTGGCGGCGCTTGATGTCCCCGATGATGCTGTTGATGACGGCACCGATGTCCCGCACCGGGTCGAGAGCGCCGGTCGGGTTCCAGTCGGTGACGTCGTAGACGTTCGGCTCCGGCGGGATGGCCACCGGCTTCTTCTTGTCGGCGGGCATCAGAGCAGCCCCACCGGGACGCGACGACGGCGAGGCTCGAGCTTCCCGCGGTGCCCGGCAGAGGGGCTCTGTCCCGCTGTCGCCTGCAGAGCGGGCACGTTGTGTGCGGCCACGGCGAGAACCGCCATCCCCGTCAGCACCGTGCGCCGAGACATCACGAGGTGTTCCATCATTGCTGCTACCCCTTCGTCGTGTGCCAAACCGATTTGGCATCTCGCCGACATGGTACTGCGACCCCAGCCGCAGGGAAAGGAGCGGATCGCAACTCGTCGTCGGCGGCGCGCGTCCGGCAGGGACGTCGCATCGTCGGCCCATGCGAGGCACCGGCAACGAGACGAGCCTCCCGTCCGTCGCGATGACGGCCAGGAGGCTCGGTGCACTCGGGTCGGCTGCTCAGGCCATCGGCGCGCGCACCTCGTCGACGTCGACGACCTCGTGCCGGAGGGTCTCGTCGACGACCTCGTCGTGCGTGACGGTGTGCGTGGTGAGCGTGACGCGCTCGACCGGCACGACGGTCTTGGTCACGACGAGCTGCTCCTCGTGCAGGACGACCACGATCGGTTCGCGGACGGTGTCGCCGGTGCCGGCCGGCAGGCGGGTCCCGCCGGTGATCGGCTCGCGGGTCAGGCGGATCTCCTCACGGCTGACGTCGACCGTGACGGTGCGCTGCTCGGTGACGATGTACCGCTCGAGTCGGACGCGTTCCGTGGCGTGACGCTCGGTGGTGACGGCGAGGCGCTCCTCGCTGCGGACCACCTCGACGTGGTCGTCGGCGTCGGACACGTGCTGCTGGTCTCGGTTCATGCTCTGCTCCGTTGGGCCGTGCGGTGCTCCGGTGAGGGAACGGGAGGGGCGGGTACACCTGTCGGCCCCGCTCGTCATGATCGGGGCCGACAGGTGTGAGCGGGCTCAGTCCCGGCGACGGACGGGGTCCTCGCCGGTGGTGCTCAGGAGCGGAGGTCGCGGTCGGTGGTCCGGGTGGTGCCGCGCACCTCGCTGTCGTGGAGTTCGATCTCCTCGTGGGCGACCTCCTCGTCGACGGTCTGCTGCTCGGTGACGGTACCCGTGCCGAGGCGGACGCGCTCGACGGGGACGGTCTCCTTGGCGGTCACGACGCGCTCCTCGGAGAGGACGACCTCGTGCTCCCCGGCACCGACGAGCCGGCACCCGGACGCTGGTACGCCTACGGGCTCCGGAGCACGGGAGCCAGTGACGTCGGCGCGCAACCCCTCGCGGCACCGGCTGCCTCCGGTGGTCCGGTCACGGCCCACGCGGACGTGGTGGGCGACGGTGGTGCCGGGCAGCTCCGGGCGACCGGGGCCTCCGTCCGGTCCGCACAGGACCGCGGTGCGGTGCGACTCGACCGGGTCGTGCTCTTCCCCGGCACCCGCCTTGCGGGTGAGCTGCGCGACGTGCAGGTCACGGTCACCGGGACGGCCACCACGGTGACCACCGGCGGCGGTCGGATCGCCGGCACGACGATCCCGGCCGGTCCGGTCCCAGCGGACACCCGGATCGCAGTGCCGGGAGGCGCGGGCACGCTCGTCCTCAACGAGCAGCGCACCACGGACGGCGACCGGTCCGTCACAGCCGTCCACTTCACGGACCGCTCCGGACTCGGTGCCGACGTCTCGGCAGCCGTCGTCACCACCGAGCGGGTCGATCCGCCGGTCGGCGGCGGGACTCCGGGAGGCGGGGACGCCGGTCAGGACGACGGCGCGCCCGGGCAGGGCGGCAACGAGGCAGCGCCCGGCGCGCTCTCGCCCGACGGGTCCAGCCCGGCGGGGACCAGCGGGACCAGCGGGACCGGCGGGCAGGCCCTGGCCTTCACCGGTGCGTCCGTCCGGTCGGCGCTGATCGCGGCGGCGCTCCTGCTGACGGCGGGAGCGGCCACGGTCGTGCTCCGCCGCCGTCGTCACTCCTCGTGACCAGCAGCGGGAGGCCACTCGTCGGCCTCTCGCTGTGCGGCGACGCGTGACACGGTGCGGCCCGGGCTGCTGCAGTGCGTCTCCGCGACGCCTGCAGCAGCCCGGCCCGCGTCCCCGCGACTCCTGGGCTGGCCCCGACCGCGTCGGTCAGCGCCGTCAGCGGGCGGCGACCACGAGTCGACACCCGGCGGAGCGGTTCAGTCGTCGGATCTCGCGTCGTCGCGCTCGCCGGCCCGGCGGATCGCGTCCGCGAAGCGGGAGGCGAACCGGGTGACCACGGCGGCCTCGTCGTCGGAGAGCTCGTCGATGACGGTGATCAACGGCGTGTGGATGTGCCCGTACGCCCGGGTGAGGTCAGCAGTCGCGCTCTCGGTCGGCACCAGCACGACGCTGCGACGGTCGCGCGGGTTCGGTCGTCGCTCGACCCGCTCGGCGCCGCTCAACCGGTCCACCAGCTTCGTGACGCCGGCCGTGGTCAGGCGGAGTTTCGCCGCCAGTTCCGTGGGGCTGAGGAACCGCTCCGTGCGCCCGGCCTCCACCAGGTGCAGCAGGGCCACCGCGTCGACGGGACGCATCTGCAACGCCCGCAGGGCCTGCTCGTCGGCGTCGTGCACGCTGTCACTCAGTGCCTGCAAGGCTTCGATGGCGGCCGCTCCCGCCGCACTGCGGGGCTCCTCTGCTCCGGAACGGTGTGCATTGCGCGTGTGGTCCTCGTTCGACATCAGATCGGCCCCTCGTCTCCACCTGCCGACGATGCTGCTCTCCTCGTTCAGACGAAGCAAGCGGAGTGCGTATTGTGCCGAGTACGGAACTGGGTGAGTAATAAGCCGGGTTAGAGGAGTGTCGACATCACGCGGCCACCGGACGCTCGGTGGCACTGAACACGAAGGAGACACCATGTCGAACACGACAGGGAACACCGCACGCCACGACGACGTCGTGCGCCGCACCTGGAACGAGACCAAGTCCGCCCTGAAGACCACGGAGTTCTACGCGTGGATCGTCGTCTCGCTCGCGATCCTCATCGCGTCCGCCGTCGTCGACAACGCGGACGAGGGCCACACCGGCTTCGGCGCCGACCAGGCCTGGCTCTACGTCGCGCTCGTGACGATGGCCTACATCCTCAGCCGTGGCATCGCGAAGGCCGGCGTCCGCAAGCCGGAGCACGACGACGACGACCGCCGCGACGGCAACGGCCGTTCGAACTAGTCGAGCGACATCGCGCCCCGGCTCCGGCCGGGTGCGCGCACCAGCACGTCACACGTGCGACTCCGGAGATGGTGGACCGGATCGAGACAGGCCGTCCCGCATCCCAGCGGGACGGCCTGTCGTCGCCCTTGCGACCGATCGGTCGCCGCTCCGCCCTGAGGCGCCGGGGCGGACAGCGCGGCTCCTACTCGACGGCCCCGTTCGAGTAGCGCGTCACGGTCTGCGGCTGCCCGGACACGGCTCCCGTCGCGGCGGACCCCTGGCCGTTGATGACGTGGTCGATCGTCCCCGCGTTCGTGTTGAGCGCGACGGTGGTCATGTCGTGCATCACCACGCCCGGTCGGTCCGGGACCTCGAAGGACTGCGTCGCGTGGAGGGTCGGGTTCACGTTGGTGAAGATGTAGCTGCCGAGACCCCAGGCTTCGTGCGTCTTGACCTTGTCCGAGACCTTGTACGCCGCCCAGCCGTCGACCTTCTGGTGCCGCCACGATGCCTGGTCCGGTGCGTCGTAGGGCAGCTCGTTCTGGAAGAAGACGGTGCGGCCGCGCTCCCCGTTCCAGATCACGTTGTACTTCTGGTAGTGCTCGACGAACAGGCCGGTGGCGGTGACGTCGTCACCGTTCACGACGACTCCGGTGTCGGCCGTGTTGACGGTCCAGCCGACGGATCCGGCGACGCCGTGGTCGGCGCGCCAGGCCCAGATGTCGTCGAGGATCGTGTGGCTGCTGTTGACCTCGAGGCTCGTCGTGGCCTTGCCGACGTGCGGACCGCCGATGCGGAAGAACACGTCCTGCAGGGCGGTCGGATCGGCGGCGCTGCCGGCGGTGGCAGGGTTCCGGTCGACCTTGTGGTGGCCGCTGCCGATCTTCAGCAGCGTCGGCGAGTTGACGGGGCCCGCGTCGAAGGTCAGGCCGGCGATGTCGACACCGCGCACGTCGCCGACGACCATCGGGACGGCGCCGTTCTGGGCGGTGAGCGTGGCCAGGCCGAGCCCCAGCACGACGGTGTCGGCGCGCTTCACGGCGATGCTCTTCGCGACGTCGTAGACGCCCGGCGTGACGAGCAGGTTCTTGCCCTTCGCGAGGGCGGCGTTGATCGTCGTCACCGAGTCCGTGGGGTGCGCGACGAAGAAGTCACCGAGGGGCAGCGACCGGCCGGGCGTGTGCCCGTCCGCCCAGCTCGGGCCGACCGAGTCCGTCGCGGCGCTCGGCACGAACACGCGGTACGCCCCGTGGTCGTCGACGTAGAGGTACGGCTTCTCGCGGGAGACCGGCGTCGCCGTCAGCGTCGTGTACGGCGGCACCGGGAAGGACTGGGCCGGCGCGTTCAGGTCGCCGGAGAACACCTGGTTCCAGACGCCGTTCGACCATCCGGCACCGAGGTCGGTGTTGCGGACGTAGAACTGCTGCTGCGACCCGTTCAGCGCGCCGCCCTCGAGCTCCGAGTCGGCGACGAACCCGCCACTGGCGTAGTTCGGGTCCTCGCAGTACGGCATGAACGTCGTGTAGTCCTGCACGTGCACGCGCCGCATCGGCGCTGCCTGCGAGACGGCCCACATCTCGTTGCCGGTGTGGCAGGCGTCGGCCGTCGGGACCACGTGGATCGTCAGGTTCGACACCGACCGCCAGAAGGTGTCGAGTGAACCGCTGCCGTTGCGTCCGGTGGCCGTGACACCGCCGTTGATGGTCACGCCGCTCGGGTCCTGGCCGAGGCCGTCGACCTCCGTGTAGTACCCGACCCGGATGTCGAGCGGGTTCGTCGCCGAACCGTAGGTTCCCGGCTCGAACAGCAGCGCGTACCGAGCCGTGCCCATCTCGTTGTCGACCTGCTGCTCGTAGACGGCGTCGACCTTCGCCTGGATGTCGGCCTGCGGCATGTCCGGGGAGAAGACGAGCACGTTCTGGCCGAGGTCGCTCGTCGGTGCATGCGCGGGCGGTGCGGCGACGGCCGTCTGCGTCGTGCCGAGGACGCCGAGCGCCGCGGCGCTCACCGCCACGGTCGCGCCGATGACGCGTCTGCGGGTTCGTGCCCGTCCGAGGGGCGCTGGGGCGAAGGGGTTCACCGGGACCTGCTTCCTTGCAGATGTGGGGCGGCCGACGGCGTCCGGGTGACGTCGCTGTCACCCGGGCGGACGACGACGGCCGCGCGGGTTGGAGTGGCGGAAGCGTAACCCCGGCCGGACGTCGCACCGACGACCGCTGCCGAGGGGGCTCGTTGCGCGGATGATCCGGCTGCTCGGCGGCTCTCCGTGGACGGTCGTCGGGCGATCGGACACGACGACCGGTCCTCGACGGGCCGATCACGTCGGGAGGCCCGTGCCCGCCCGTCAGTGCGCCCCGCCCGTCGGTGCGCTCCGCCCGTCGGTGTGCTCCGCCCGTCGGTGTGCTCCGCCCGTCAGTGCGCCCGACCCCGCAGGCGGCCGATGCCGAGCACGATCCCGACGACGACCATGCCGAGCACGAGGCCCGCGACGGCCGAGATCGCGGTGTCGACGATCCACGTGATGACGGGCCCGGCGCCTTCGACCGCGTGCTCGACGTGGTGCAGCAGCTCGTACGGGCCCGCCCAGAACGTCTCCGCCATGTTGGCGATGACCAGGTGCCCTCCGACCCAGAGCATCGCCACGGTCCCGACGATGCTGATGAACCGGAACACCGCGGGCATCGCGCCGACGATGCGGGCGCCTGTGCGCCGGGTGCCGCGCGACGGGTTCTTCATCATCTGCAGGCCGATGTCGTCGACCTTCACCAGGAGCGCGACGGCGCCGTAGACGATCAGGGTCATGCCGAGACCGATGACCGCCAGGGCACCGAGCGTCGGCCAGAAGCCGAGGTCCGGGTCCAGGCTCGCCAGACCGATGAGCATGATCTCGGTGCTGAGGATGAGGTCCGTGCGGATCGCCCCGAACACGAGCTTCGGTTCGGAGACGGTGGCGTCCGCGCCGGCCTCGTGGTGGACGCCGAACCACTCGGTGACCTTCTCGGCACCCTCGAAGCACAGGTACGTGCCGCCGATGACGAGCAGCCACGGCAGCACCCACGGCGCGAACGCCGACAGCAGGAGCGCCAGCGGGATGATGATGACGAACTTGTTGAACAGGCTGCCGAGGGCGATCCGCCCGACCACCGGCAGCTCCCGGGCCGGCTGGAGGCCCTGCACGTACTGCGGGGTGACGGCGGCGTCGTCGATCACGACACCCGCGGTCTTCGCGCTGGCCTTGAGGGCCGCGCTGAGGATGTCGTCCACGACGGCGAGCAGTCCGACTGACATGTGGTGGTCTCCTCGTCGATTCCCGAACACTGTCCGATCGCACAGACTACTGGCGGCTGCCCGCGAACTCGTCTCCCGGCCGCCGAGGCGCGAGGATGGCCGGATGACACGCGCCGAGACCGTCCGCGACGCCGTCGTGGCCGAGGTCGCCCGGACCGGCTTCCGAGCGCACGGTCTACACGTCCTCGTGGGCGACGAAGCCGCCGAGCACCGCTGGACGCCCGACGTGCGGGAGGACGTCCAGTCCATCGCCAAGGGCGTCTGCGTGCTCGTCGCCGGCATCGCCGTCGGCGACGGTGCGGTCGACCCGGACGCCCCCGTGTCGGAGTACCTCGTCGACCAGGAGTTCGGCGACGGGACCGAGGCCGTCACCCTCCGACACCTGCTGACCATGAGGAGTGGCGTCGACCTGCCGTGGACGCCGGCCCTGCTGACCGACTGGCCGGACCTGGCCCGCGAGTTCCTCCGGCGACCGTCCCGAGGGCGGGTGTTCCAGTACGCGAACGCCAGCACGTACACGGCGATGCGGGTGCTCGAGACCCGGGTCGGGGACGTCGGCCGCTTCGCACAGGACCGGCTGCTCACCCCGCTCGGCATCGCCGATGTCGAGTGGGAACGCTGCCCGAACGGTCGCATCGCAGCCGGCGGCGGGCTCCTGCTCCGGACGGCGGAGGTCGCGCTCGTCGGCCGACTCGTCCGGGACGGCGGTCGGCTCGCCGGTCGGCAGCTCGTCCCGGCGGTGTGGGTCGAGGCCATGCACGGCGACTGGGTCCCAGCCGGTCGCGACCCCGGGTACGAGCGGTACGCGCTCGCCGGATGGGACGGTCCGGGCCGGCTGTGGCGCCTGCACGGGGCGAACGGGCAGCTGGTGCTGTTCGACCAGGCGGCCGACGCCGTCGTGACGATCACGGCCGACGACCACGCCGGCGCGGACGCCGTGGCGGCAGCCGTCGGGGAGGTGCTCGCGGACTCCGACCGCTGACGACGTCGCCGGATGTCGGTGGCATCCGCGAGGCTCGATCCAGTTCGCTGTTCCTGTTCGGGTCAGGCGCACGAGCCAACGGTGTCGGTACCTGTGGGCAGGTACCGACACCGTCTTCCGTCCGCGTCGCCCTGCTCGGGCTCAGCCGGCAGCGTCGCGCGCCAGCACCGCCACGGTGACGTCGTCCTCGGCGTGCTCCGCGGCCCGGAGCCGCACGGTCCGCAGGAACGCGGCCGTGTCCGGCGCCCGCCGCAGCGTCCGCCCGATGTCGGTGAGCGTGTCGATCGTCCCGTCGCCCAGGTCGAGTGCCCCGTCGCTCGTGACGACGAGCGTGTCCCCGCGTCCGAGGACGAGCGAACCGGCACGGAACGCGACGCCCTCGGGGTGCAGGCCGAGCGGGAGGTCCCGCGACCGCAGGATCTCCGACGTGCCGTCCGCCCGGAGGTGCAGCACGAGGCCGTGGCCGGCGTCGACGAAGTCCACCCGGCCGGTGCTCGGGGTCAGCTTCGCGTGGAAGAGCGTCGCGAAGGCCGAGGCACGGCTGAGGTCCTCGCTGATCCGGGGTTCGATCGCCGCGACGGCCGCGACGGGACCGAGGTCCTCGTGTTGCCGGAGCGCTGCGCGGAGCCCGGCGGCGAGCAGCGCCGCGGGTTGCTCCTTGCCCATGATGTCGGCGAGGGTGAACGTCACGGTGTCGCTGCCCGTCGTCCAGTCGTGGACGTCCCCGCTGAGGTCGCCGTACGGCACGCTGAGGGCGGCGAGACGGTAGCCCGGCACGTCCACGGGCTGCGGTGCGAGCGCGTCGACGACCTCGAGCAGCCGGTCGCGCTGGAGGCCCTTCGCCAGGGCCTGCTCGGTCCACCGGCCCAGGTCGATCAGGGCGGCTTCGTCCTGCGGGCTGAACTCCCGCGGTACGACGTCCATCAGGCACAGGGTCCCGATGGCGACGTCGCCCGGCATGGTGAGCGGCACGCCGGCGTAGAAGCGGATGCCGCGCCCGGTGACCCCCGGCAGGTCGGCGGTGCGTGGATCGGCGGTGGTGTCGGGGACGACGGTCGGCCCGGGGCGCTGCACGGTGAACTGGCAGAACGACCATCCGAGCGGCACGGGCGCGGCCTCGCCCGCGGTGTTCGGCGTCAGCGTGTGCAAGAGCGTGTCGTCGAGCAGGTTGACGTACGAGAACGGCACCCCGAAGAGGTCGCGGGCGATGCGGACGATGCGTTCGAGGCGCTCGTGCGGGGCTGCGTCGACGATGTCCAGCGCCGCCACGAGTGCCGCTCGTGCGGACCGCGAACCGTCCGTGTCCATCTGCTCCCCCGCGAAGTCGATCGTGGCATCCTCCCACGCCCGCTCCGGCCGCTGTCAGCCGTCGCGCAGCCCGCGGTCGGCGTCGGTGTCGGTGTCGACCGGACCGAGCGCGTCGAGGACCCGCTGCGAGACCGACCGGAGGGTCTCCGCGTCCGTCCCCACGGGCCTCCAGAACAGCTGCTCGAGCGCCGCGGTGTGCGCGCGGATGCCGGCGAGGACCGCTCGGCGCCCGTCCGGCGTCATGACCACCCAGCTGCCGCGGCCGTCGGACGGGCAGTCCGCGCGCGCGACGAGGCCGCGGGCGACCATGCGCGTGACCTGGTGGCTGACGCGGGACTTCTCCCAGCCGATCCCTGCCGCCATGTCGCGCACCCGCAGCCGGTGCTCGGGGTCACGGTGCAGCCCGATGAGGATCTCGAACTCCGGGATCGAGATGCCCGCGCCGCGCTGCACGGCGAGGTCGAGCGCCCGGTCGAGGCCGCGCCAGACGTCGTGGAACGCGTCCCACGTGGCCCAGTCGTGGCCGTCAGCGCCGTGCTCCACCATCCGGCCAGCGTATCGACGGCAGGGCGGGGCGGACCGGGGATCCTCCGTCCGGCTGACTCCTGGGCGGCACACGGCGGCCTCCGAGGAGACGTCGGGGGAGCGGCATACGATCGAGTCCATGCCGCCCGCACGCCTCCAGGACTGCACCGACGACGCGCTCGCCCTCGTCGGGCGGTGGCTGGACGTCTCGCGGGGTGCGAAGCCCGACGCCGGTGCGGCCCGGCTCGCCGAGGTCCTGCGTGACGAACGCGGCCTCGACTTCGCCCGCGGGTTCGTCGACAAGGTGATCCGCCCCGACGACCCGAAGGTGGCGGCGCGGAACCTCGAGAAGGCGAGCCGGGACGTCCCGGACTTCCTCGCCTGGTACCTCCGCGGAGCTGTCACGGTCGGCGGCGGGTTCGCGACCATGGCGCCGTGGGCGGTCATCCCGACCGCACGACGCGTGCTGCGTCGCCTCGCCGGGCACCTGGTGGTCGATGCACCTCCCGCCAGGCTCGGGTCGGCGCTCGCCAAGGTCGCCGCGCACGGGACCCGCGTCGACGTCGTCCCGCTCGGGCCCGCCGTGCTCGGCCCGGCCGAGAGCGCTCGCCGCCTCGGGTGGATCGCGGACCTGCTCGGCCGTCCCGACGTGCCGGCCGTGTCCTTCGCGCTGTCCGAGGTCCTGCCGCCGTGGTCACCGTGGGCGGTCGACACCGCCACCGAGCAGGCGGTCGAACGGCTCGTCCCGGTGTTCCGCGCCGCGGTCGCCGGGGGCAGCACGGTCACCTTCCGGACCGGTGACCCCCGCGACCTCGAGCTCACCGCTGCCGTCTTCCGGGTCCTGCTCGACATGGACGAGTTCGCCCACACCACCGCCGGCATCACCCTGCCGGCGGAACTGCCCGACAGCGCCGGGGTGCTCACCTCGCTGACCACGTGGGCGACCGCGCGGCGCCACCGCGGCGGAGCACCGATCCGGGTCCGGCTCGTCGCCGGCGCGCGCGGCGCGACCGAACTCGCCGACGCGCTCGTGCACGATCGTCCCCTCGCCACGTACGCCACACCCCAGGCGACCGACACCGCCCTGCTCCGCCTGCTCGACACCGCGCTGACGCCCGAGCACACGAACGCGGTCCGGGTGACGCTCGCCGGCCACGACCTGTTCGCGATCGCCGCCGCGCGGGTGCTCGCCGACCGCCGCGGGGTGCGCGACGCGCTCGAGGTCGAGATGCTCCTCGGGATGACCGGCACCGCCCTCGACGCCGTCCGCGCCGACTTCGGGACCGTCTCCGTCGGCACGCCCGTCGTGCAGCCCGACGAGTTCGACGCGGCGATCCCGTACCTCGCGCGCCGGCTCCGCGAGTCCGCGACCTCGACCGCGTTCTCGATCGGCACGGACGACGCCGTGGCCGCACGCGAACGCGAGCGTTTCGTGGCCGCCGTCGCCGCGCTCGACGACCCGGCGCCGACGACCCTGCGCACCCAGGACCGTCGCGCGCCGCTCGGTGCGCCCGCGATCACCGCCGTCCACCCGCCGGCGGCGGACACCGACCCGACGATCGCCGCGAACCGGGAGTGGGCTGCCGACCTGCTCCGTCGGGTCCCCCGATCGCAGCTCGGTGTCGCGACGATCCGCGGCGCCCGGGTCACCGACCGCCAACGACTCGAACGCACCATCGCCCGGACCGCGCAGGCGGGCGTCAACTGGGGGCGCCAGGACCCCCACGACCGCGCCGAACTGCTCGACCTCGTCGCCCACGGACTCGAGGTCCGTCGTGCCGACCTGGTCGAGGTCGTGGTCGCCGAGACCGCGATGACCCTCACCGACGCCGATCGGCAGGTCAGCGCCGCGGTCGACGCGGCGCACCACGCCGCCGACCGTGCCCGGCACCTGACCGACGTCGCCGGCGCCGTCTTCGTCCCGCCGCGCCTGACCGTCGTCGTGTCGCCGTGGACCTCCCCGGTCGCGACCCCCGCCGACGGGGTGCTCTCGGCGCTGGCCGCCGGCAGCGGTGTCGTGCTGAAGCCGTCTCCCCTCGCCAAGCGGTCCGGGGCCGTGCTCGCCGACGTGCTCTGGGACGCCGGGGTCCCGCACTCGCTCCTGCAGCTCGTCGACCTCGACGTCGACGAGCTCGGTCGTGAGCTCGTCGCCCACCCCGCGGTGGACCGCGTGCTGCTCACCGGGTCCTCGGACACCGCCCGGTCCTTCCGGTGGTGGCGGGCGGGGCTGCCGCTCATCGCGGACACCGGTGCGGTGAACGCCGCCGTCGTGACCCCGGCGGCGGACGTCGACCAGGCGGTGCGGGACGTGGTCACCTCGGCGTTCGGGCAGTCCGGCCAGGCGACCGGGGCGGTGTCGCTCGTCGTCCTGGTCGGCTCCGTCGGCGAGGACGACCGCTTCCGACGCCAGCTCGCCGACGCCACCCGGGCGCTCCGGGTCGCCTGGCCGACGGACCCCGCCGCACAGGTCGGGCCGCTCCTCGTCGAGCCGACCGGGGCCGCCCGCGCCGCGCTGACCGAGCTCGCTCCGGGGGAGTCCTGGCTCGTCGAGCCGACCGTCCTCGACGAGTCCGGGCGGCTCTGGTCGCCCGGCGTCCGCCTCGGCGTCCGTCCCGGCAGCGCGTTCGCGCAGACCCCCGTGCCCGTCCCCGTGCTCGGCGTGGTGCACGTCGAGACCCTCGACCAGGCGATCGCGATCCAGAACGGCACCGAGCACGGCCTGGTCGAGGCCCTGCACACGCTCGACGTCGACGAGGTCGCCACGTGGACCGACCGGGTGGCCGCGGGCACCCTCGTCGTGAACCGCCCCACCACGGACCTGGTCGTCGGTCGGCAGCCGTCCGGCGGATGGGGCCGGGCCGCCGTCGGCGCGGGAGCGAAGCGCGGCGGCCCCGAGTCCGTCGCCGTGCTCGGCCACTGGGCACCCGTCCCGCGCGCGGTGCACAAGAGCATCCAGCTGCACGGCCTGCCCCCGCGGGTCACGGCGCTCATCGAAGCCGCCCGGAGCGGTCTGTCCTTCGAGGAGTTCGACCTGGTCCGCGCCGGTGCGACGAGTGACGCCGAGGCCCGGGAGGTGCGGTTCGGCCGGTCCCGCGACACCGCCGACCTCCGCGTCGAACGGAACGTGCTCCGGTACCGTCCGCAGTCCGTGGTCGTCCGCCAGTCCGAGGGCGTCGGCACCGGCGAACTCGTCCGGACCCTCGCCGCCGCGACCGCCGCCCGGGCGCACGTCCTGCTCAGCACGGCCCGCGCCCTGCCCGGACCGCTCACCCAGCTGTTCGCCGGGCGTCGCTCGCCCCTCGACGTGGTCGACCACCTGGTGGAGACGGACGAGGAGTTCCTCGCCCGGGCTGCGTCCGGCGCACTCCTCCGCGAGGACTGGTCGGGCGGCGTCGACGAACCGCAGGACGCGCTCGACATCGTGCTGTCCCAGGGCTTCGAGCCGCGTCCGCACACCGCGTTCGCCGGGCCCGGCTCCCGGATCCGCTTGCTCGGCGGCGACGCCCTCGCGGTCGAGGAAGCGCTCGGAGCGGGCATCGACACCGCGATCCACGACGCGCCCGTCGTCGAGGCCGGCGTCGTCGAGATGGCGCACTTCCTCCGCGAGCAGACCGTCGCCGTCACGGCGCACCGCCACGGCGACGTCGACCCGGAGTTCGCCAGGATCCGCCTCTGAGTCGGTCCGGGCCGGTGGTCGTGCCGGACGGGAGGCCCGCCCGACGTCCGGTGCGCGGCCCACGTGGGGCGGGCCTCCCGGCCGGACCCCCGCGGACCTGTGGCGTCCCCGTGAGGGCACTGCCGCATCGGCGTAACGTCGCGACCATGACTGCAGCAGAGCGCGACAACGGAGTCCAGACCGAACCCATGATGGACGGTGCGACCGACGCCACCAACGAGGACAAGCTGCACGGCCTCGTGGAGCAGGTCCAGCACGACCACGGCGACGAGGGTGCCGGCGTGATGGCCGACCACCTCCGCGACCGTCTCGACGAGACCGGCGTCGAGGCCGAGGACCCGGCGTCCGAGGTCGAGTAGTCCTGAGCCTCCGGACGTGACGGAGCCCCGCCGACCAACTGGTCGGCGGGGCTCCGTCGTGTCGGCGCGCCCGACGTCAGTCGACGACCTCGATCAGCGCGGTCTGCTCCTCCGGAGCGCCGGCGCCGTCCGGGACGAACTGGAACCGCACGCCGTGGCGTCCGGCGGCGAGGGGGACGTCGACCGACCACCGGCCCTCGGACGCCCGGGTCTCGCCGATCTTCTCGCGGAGGCGGAACGCGACCACGCGGCCCTCCGGCGCGGTGCCCTCGAAGTGGACCAGCCCGTCGTGGCGCTGGTACTGCGCCGCGCGCTCGAAGGTGAACGGGGTGCTCGGTGCGGAGTCGACGAGCACGATCGCCTCGACGCTGTCGCTGATCGGGCCGCCCCGCTCCGGGCGCAGGTCGAACCGCAGGCGGAGTCCGCCGGGGGCCGTCACCGGCACCTCGATGCTCCATCGGCCGTCGTGGACCGTCGTCGTCCCCAACGGGCCACCCCGCACGTCGGACACCGTCACCTCGCCACGGGTCGCGGTCCCACCGACGGTGACCTTCCCGTCGACGGGCTGGAGGGGACGGGTGCGGTCGACGTCGACCGTGAAGGCGTCGTCGGACGGGACGGTCGATCCGTCCTCGTCACCGGGTCCCTCGCCCGGACCGGGGTGCCCGTCGTGACCGTCACCGGAGCCCTCCCCGGGGTCGGGGTGCCCGTCGTGACCGCCACCGGTGCCACCGCCGTCGCCGTCGCCGTCGCCCGGACCGGGGTGCCCGCCACCGGTGCCACCGCCGTCGCCGTCGCCGTCGAAGAGGTAGTGGTCCACGTCCACGTCCGAGGACGCGGCACCGAGGGTCTGCCGCACCGAGACCTCGTTCTCACCGCGGACGAAGTGCACGAGGACGGTGGCGATCCCGTCGGCACCAGCGACCGCGGTCTCGGTCCGACCGTTCGCCGACGCCGCGACCTCAGCGCCTGGCACGGCGTGGTACCGGATCCCGTGGTCCGTGTCACCGGCGACGATCGCCCGGCGCAGGCGCTCGAGCCCGCGCTCGTCGGTCTGGTCGACCGGGGCGCTGAGGCCGAGTCCGTGGAAGTCGACGTCGACGGTCCGTTCCACGCCGTTCGTGACGATCGTGTACCGGGCCGTGTCCGCACCCGTGGGTTCGAGCCGGAAGACGGCGTCGTTCCGCGGGGTCGCCGACTCCGCCTGGACGACCTCGCCGGAGGCATCGCGGAGCTGGACGGCGGTCCGGGCGGAGACGCTGACGGCCAGACGGACCCAGCGCTTCGCACCGGAGGCGTGCTGTTCCTGGGTGACGCCGGTGACGACGGAGGAGGCCGCTGCGGCGACGGTCCGGACGGTCGGAGCGAGCGGGGCTGCGTTCGCCGGGGCGGCGAGGAACGACGGGGCGAGCAGGCACGTGCCGATGACAGCGGCAGAGCCGAGGAGGACCGGATGGACGTTCACGGTGCACCTTCCTGGAGAGTGATGTGGACTCCAGGATTCTCAACGTGAATGATGTATTTCACATGAGTGTGATGCTGACTTTCGCTCGCCTGGATCAGCGTCGGCGACCGCTCCCGACCAGCCCGATCTCGAGCACCGTCAACAGCGTCGCGATCCACAGCTGCCGGAGCGCGAACCGCCGGGACTGCCGGTCGACCAGCGCGAGCGGCACCATCGTGAGCCCGTGCACGGCGTCCACAGCGGCACTGAGCGTGTGTGCCTCCGGGCTGTCGGCGCGTCCGGCGATCGTCGCCTGCGCGAGCTGCCGGACGCCGAGGACCCGTCCGAGCACCGCCGGACGCCCGAGCGCCCGCCGTGCCCCGAACAGGTGTGCCACCCCGAGGCCGGCGCGGAGGACCTCGACGACGACGGCACGGTCGACCGGACCGCCGCGGCCGATCCGACCGGCCGAGCTGCGGCGGCTCATCGGCGACGTCCTGCCGCGGTGGCGAGGGCGACCCCGGCGACGCCGAGCGCCGCTCCGAGGATCCCGTTGCCGAGCCGGCGGTGCTCGACCCACCAGGTCTGCGGTGACCAGTCGTGCGACTGCTCGTCGAAGGCCCCGTGCGCCCCGTGGTCACCGAGTACCGGCTCGTACAGGTTGACGCCGATCTCCTCGCCGTCCTTGTCCGGGATCTGCTGCCCGCTGACGAGTGTCTTCGCCGCGTACCAGTCCGCGAAGCGCCCGCTGATCCGGTTGGCCAGGATCGTGTAGACGGTGGACTCCCCGACCCAGGTGCGACGACGAGGGCGCTCGGCGGTCGCGGCGATGGCGCGGGCACCGACCTCGGGCTGGTAGATCGGGGCGACCGGCTGCGCGTGGTGCGGGAGCGACGACTTCACCCACCCGAACTGGATCGTGTTGAGGGCCGGCATGTCCACACGGCTGATCCGCACCTTGCTGCCCTGCTCGATGAGCTCGGACACGACCGACTCGGTGAACCCGACGATGGCGTGCTTCGACCCGCAGTAGGCACCCTGCAGGGGGATGCCGCGCGAGCCCAGCGCCGAACCGACCTGGATGACGTGCCCGGCATCGCGCGGGACCATGCGCGTCAGGGCGGCGCGCGTGCCGTTGACGAAGCCGAGGTAGTCGACGTGCGTCGCGTGCTCGAAGTCCTCCGGCGCGGTGTCGAGGAACCGCCCGAACACCCCGACCATCACGCCGTTCACCCACAGGTCGATCGGGCCGAGTTCGGCCTCGACTCGGTCGGCGGCGTCCTCGACGGCCTGGCGGTCGGCGACGTCGGCCACCAGCGCGAGCCCACGCTGGCCGGCGGCCTCGACCTCGGCGACGGTCGCGTGCACGCCGTCCGCTCCTCGGGCGAGCACGGCGACGTCCCAGCCGCGAGCCGCGAGTTCCCGGACCGTGGCCCGTCCCAGTCCTGCCGATCCGCCGGTCACCACAGCCACTCGTGTCATGCGTCCCTTCTACCGGACGCTGCGACGCCGGTCGTCAGCCGTTGTCCCCCGTCCGCCCGGCCCCCGGCCCCGCCGGCCCGCCGCCGGGCCGAGCCTCGGCTGGCCGGACGACCCGCGCCTCCCGGAGCCCGCGACCTGTCCGCCGGGCCGAGCCTCGGCCTCGCCACGCCGGCCGCGGGCCCGGCCCGTCTGCCGGGCCGAGCCTCGGCTGGGCGGACGATCCACGCCTCCCGGAACCCGCGACCTGTCCGCGGGGCCGAGCCTCGGCCCCGCCGCGCCGGCGGTGGGCCGGCCCGTCTGCCGGGCCGAGCCGGTCAGGCGCGTGGCCCGGCGAACCGCGTGACGACGCCGGGCGAGTACAGCACCGAGTCCGGCTCGAGCTCGGTGAGCCCGAAGGGCAGCCCCGCGGCGCGGACGAGGTCGTCGTGCACGCCGACCAGGCTCGCCCGGTGCACGACCCAGGCGTCGTGTTCGTTCGGCCACCAGGACGTCCGACCGGCCCGCCCCACGTGCATGCCCCAGCGGGCGGTGAGGAACGACTCGAGCGGTGTCGGTTCCACGATCGGTGCGCCGACCTCGACCTCCACCCGGGAGCGCAGGTGCGTCCCGTGCCGGTGCACCGCGTACCCGAGCCGGTCGCCGGTCCGCCGTCGGGCGACCCGCGCCCAGTGGTACGGCGTGCCGGTGACGACCCGTGCGGCGACGGCGGGCAGAGCCTTCCCGGCGTCGAGCGACAGGAAGACGACCCCGCGCCGACCGGTGTCGTCCCGCGTGTAGACCCGGACGTTGACCTCGAGGAAGTCGCCGAGGCTGCCCGTCCGGCCGAGCGGCCCGAACGGCGGGAACCGGGTGTCCTCGAAGCTGAACGCGATCAGTCCCACCCACGTCGTCACCCCGTCGTCGGAGCCGTCGGGAGCCATGGTGTCCGGCCGGGTACCCGCCGGCAGGAGCGGCGCGACCGCGGACACGTCCACCCGCCAGTGCACGAAGACGACGTCCCGCCAGGCCTGCTCGATCCACGGGCGCCCCGGCAGTGCGGGTGCGGTCGGCGAGACCGGGTCGACGGGCCCGCCCGGGAGGCCCGCCGCACCACCCGCGCGCACGGTCGCCGTCACCGGACGCTCCCGTCCGGCGCCTCGGGCTCGATGTGCCCCACCGCCGAGACGTCGTCCCAGCCCTCCTGCGGCGTCGCGCACGTGCCGCGGAAGACGTACTGCGACGGCCGCTTCCGCTCGTTCGACACCCAGTCGATCGCGGGTCGTCGTCGCTCCGGTGGGGTGTACCCGATCCGGTACACGGCCATCAGCTCCAACTCCGGCGGCACCTCGAGCAGCTGCTCCACCTCGTTCCACGACTCCTCGATCTCCATCGGGAACGAGACGAACTGGATGCCCAGGCCGAGCTCGGTGGTGGCGAGCCAGATGTTCTCCATCGCGGCGCCCATGCTGAACACCGAGTAGAAGGCGTTGCGGGCCTCCTTCCGGTACTCGTCGCGGTCGAGCATGACCCCGAGCAGGAGCGGCGACCCGGCGACGAGCTTCCGGTTCTCCTCGCCGAGGGTCTGCGGCACCCGGAGAGCGTTCATGAGGAACTGCCCGCGCTTCGTGAACACCTGACTCGTGAACGGGCGCAGCGGCGCGGGGAGCTTGTCGAACAGCATCCCGGAGCGGCGCTCGTCCATCTCGGCCTGCGAGAACCGGAAGTACGGCTTGTACCGCTCGAAGAACGTCCCCTCGGACATCGTCTTCGTCATCGTCCGGCCGCTGATGTCCGCGATCCGGTCGATCGTCTCCCGCTCCTCGACCAGGACGAACCGCCACGGCTGACTGTTGAGCTGCGACGGTGCCCTGCCGGCGAGCTCGACGAGCAGGCGCTGGTGTTCCTCGGACACGGGGTCGGGCAGGAACGCCCCGTTGGTGGTGCGTCGGCGCCGGATGGCCTCGATGAGTTCCACTGCTGTCCTCCGGGCTCGGTCGACTGGCGCGGTCAGCGCCGCGCGAGGACCGCCCCCAGGTAGGACGGCGCCGCGGCGACCGCGGTCTTCCAGTGTGCTCCACTCCGGGGGTTCGTCCGTGGAGCGAGCGCGAGCGGGACGAGCGCGGGCAGCAGGAACAGACCGGCGCGCGACCGGGTCCAGACCGGCGTCGTGGCGGCGGCGCCGGTCAGGGTCGCGGTGACGACGAACAGGCCGTGGTGGACGATCCGCAGCCTGCGCGTGCGGATGAGGCGCACCGCCACGGCGGTGCCCCACAGGCAGTTCAGGACGTACGCGACGGCCGCAGCGGTGACCATCCGCCGGGCGGTGCTCGACCCGGGAGGCCCGCCGCGCCTCCCGGCTGTCGTCTTCCGTCCCATGGACGCGAACCTAGCCCCTTCCGCAGGACGCACCATCGGCGTCTCCTCGCAGCGGTGTCGCGCTGCGAGGAACCGCTGACGTCGCGTGTCGCGGCGGAGGGGCTCAGTCGGAGCCGCGGCTGACGAGCTTCGACAGCACGATGGCCGAGCGGGTGTGGTCCACCTGGGGCGCGAGCCGGACGCGGTCGAGCGCTTCCTCGAGCGCCGGCAGGTCCCGCGACCGCATGTGCACGACGGCGTCGGCGCTGCCGGTGACCGTGCCGGCGTCGACGACCTCGGGTACGGCGTCGAGGAGCGTGCGGAGTTCGTCGGGCGAGACCGTGCCGCGGCAGTACAGCTCGACCCACGCCTCGGTCCCGCGGTCGTCGACGGCGGGGTCGACCTTGATCGTGAAGCCCTGGATCACCCCGTCGGCGACGAGCCGGTCGACGCGCCGCTTCACGGCGGAGGCGGAGAGCCCGACGACCGAGCCGATCTCGCCGTAGCCCGCGCGGGCGTTCTCCCGGAGCTGGTCGAGGATGCGGTGGTCGAGCGAATCCATTGTGCCGATCCTACGCGGACTCCTTGCGAGACCGGCCCGCACGACGCAGGAAACGTGCGCCCGGAGCGCGGCGTCGGTGCTGTGCCGGGCCGCCCTCCTGTGCCAGACTCAGGACAGGCGTCGACCTGGTCCGCCTCCGGCGAGTGAGCCTGCGTCTCGTCGGAGCTCTCACCGTGGTGGTTCCTGGCAGGCTCGGGCCCCGGTCCTGGAGGACCTCGTGTCGAACACCGCACCCCAGCCCACCGTCGCGCCGCAGCGGACGGCCACCAAGCGCACCATCCTCATGTGCAAGCCGACCCACTACACGGTCAGCTACCGGATCAACCCCTGGATGCACCCGGAGGAGCCGACCGACACCTCGAAGGCCGTCGAGCAGTGGCAGTCCCTGGTCGACGTGTACGAGCAGCTCGGCTTCGACATCTCCTACATCGAGCCCGTCGAGGGCCTGCCGGACATGGTCTACGCGGCCAACGGCGGCTTCGTGCTCGACGGCGTCGCGTACGGCGCGAAGTTCCAGTACCCGGAGCGCCAGCCCGAAGGCCCGGCGTACATGGACTGGTTCCGCCAGGCGGGCCTGACCGTCGCCGAGCCCGAGGAGACGAACGAGGGCGAGGGCGACTTCCTCCTCATCGGCGACACGATCTACGCCGGCACGGGGTTCCGTTCGGACAGCACCTCCCACGAGGAGCTCGCCCGGGTGTACGGCCGCGAGGTCGTCACCCTCAAGCTCGTCAACCCGAGCTTCTACCACCTGGACACCGCGATCGCCGTGCTCGACCCGGAGCCCGCGGCGGACGGCACGAGCAACATCGCGTACCTCGAGAGCGCGTTCGACGAGCCGTCGCTGGCGATCCTGCGCGAGCGCTTCCCGGACGCGATCATCGCCACCGAGGAGGACGCCGCGATCCTCGGGCTCAACTCGTACTCCGACGGGTACAACGTCGTGATCGCCTCCCGGGCCACCACGTTCGCGTCGCAGCTGCGCGAGAAGGGCTACAACCCGATCGGCGTCGACCTGTCCGAGCTGCTCCTCGGTGGCGGCGGCGTGAAGTGCTGCACGCTCGACCTGCACCCGGTCGGCACCGGCACCTCGGTCGCACGAGGCGCCTGATGCCCGGCGCGACCGGGGCGAACACGGCCGCCGCGCTCGCCGTGGAGGACCGGGCCCTCGCCCACAACTACAGCCCGCTGCCGGTCGTCATCGCGTCCGGACACGGCGCGACGGTCACCGACGTCGACGGCCGCACGTACCTCGACGGGCTCGCGGCGTACTCGGCGGTGAACTTCGGGCACGGCAACCCGCGCCTGGTCACCGCCGCACGCGACCAGCTCGACCGCGTGACCCTGACGAGCCGCGCGTTCGTCAACGACCGGCTCGGGCCGTTCGCCGAGGCGCTGACCGCGCTCACCGGCACCGAGATGATGCTGCCGATGAACACGGGCGCCGAGGCCGTGGAGTCCGCGATCAAGGTCGCCCGCGCCTGGGGTCACCGCGTCAAGGGCGTCCCGCAGGGCCGGGCGACGATCATCGTCGCGAGCGGCAACTTCCACGGCCGGACCACGACGATCATCTCGTTCTCCGACGACCCGTCCGCGCGAGAGGACTTCGGCCCGTACACGCCGGGGTTCCGCACCGTTCCGTACGGCGACGCGGACGCACTCCGGGCGGCGATGGACGACACCGTCGTGGCCGTGCTGCTCGAGCCGATCCAGGGCGAGGGGGGCGTGGTCATCCCGCCGGCCGACTACCTGCCGGCGGTCCGCGAGGTCTGCGATGCGTTCGGCGCGCTGTTCATCGCCGACGAGATCCAGTCCGGGCTCGGCCGCACCGGTCACACCCTCGCCGTGCAGCGGGTCGGCGTCACGCCGGACCTCATCACGCTCGGCAAGGCGCTCGGCGGCGGGATCGTCCCGGTGTCCGCCGTGGTCGGGCGCGCGGACGTGCTCGGGGTCCTGCGCCCCGGGGAGCACGGCTCGACGTTCGGGGGCAACCCGCTCGCCGCGGCCGTCGGGTCCGAGGTCGTCGCGATGCTCGCCGAGGGCACCTTCCAGCAGCGGGCGCTCGACGGCGAACCGGTGCTCCGCGGCTACCTCGACGAGCTCATGGACGAGGGCGTCGTCGCACACCGGGTCGCCGGACTGTGGGCCGGGATCGACATCGAACCCGCGCTCGGCACCGGCAAGGACGTCGCGAAGGACCTCGCGGCCCGCGGGGTGCTCGTGAAGGACACGCACGGGTCGACGATCCGCTTCGCCCCGCCGCTCGTCGTCACCGACGAGGAGATCGGCACCGCGATGCAGGCCCTCGGCGCCGCGCTCCGCGCTCGCGCCTCGCGCGGCGTCTGAGCGGCGGGCGCGGCGCCTGCGCCCGCGCCTAGCGGCACCGCGCCGGGCCCGGCGCAGACCGGACAAGCACAACAGGAACCGGCTCGAACCACGGACGTCCGTGGTGCGAGCCGGTTGCTGTTGGGCCGCGCCGGTCGGCACCGTGCCGGTCGGTGCCGTGCCCGGCGGCGCCGCGTCGTGCCCGGCGGCGCCGCGTCGTGCCCGGCCGGCACCGTCGCGTCCGGCGGCACCCCGCCTGCCGCGCCGGCGCCGGCCGCACCGCGCCCGGCACCCCGCCGACGGGAGGCGCGCCGCCCGCCCGCCCCGCGCCTCCCGGCCGGCTCACGGTCGCGTCAGGCGCGCCCCGGCGCGTACGCCTCGGCCAGCCGGTCCATGAGCGCGTCCTTCTCCTCGTCGACGACCTGCGCCTCCGGGTGGGCGTCGTACCAGGCCACCAGCTCGCGGGCGCCCTCCCGGAACGTCGTCCGCGCGGCCCACCCGGGCACGAGCGTCCGCACCTTGCTGTTGTCGAAGACCATGCTGTTCGCCTTGTCGCCCACGACGCCCGCGCCCCACTCGGCGTCGGCGGCCATGATCGCGTCCGAGGGGACGTGCACGATCGTCGGCTCGGGCGCTCCCGCGGCGGCCGCGACCTCCTGGTGGATGCGGTCCCACGTCGGCGACTCCTGGCCGGTGATGTGGAAGGCCTCGCCGATCGCCTCGGCCCGGTCGAGCACGCCGACGAACGCGACCGCGAAGTCCCGCACGTGCGTGAGCGTCCACAGCGAGGTCCCGTCACCCGGCACGACGACCGGCTTGCCCCGTCGCATCCGGTCGACCACGGTCCACCCGCCGTCGAACGGCAGCAGCGTCTCGTCGTAGGTGTGTGACGGCCGGATGATCGTCATCGGGAAGTCGTCCTGCCGGTAGGCGGCGACGAGCAGGTCCTCGCAGGCGATCTTGTCCCGCGAGTACTGCCAGTACGGGTTCTTCAGCGGCGTCGACTCCGTCACCGGGAGGTGCGTCGGCGGGGTCTGGTACGCCGAGGCCGAGCTGATGAAGACGTACTGCCGGGTCTTCCCGGCGAACAGGTCGATGTCGGCCTGCACCTGGTCGGGCGTGAACGCCACGAAGTCCGCCACCACGTCGAAGGTGCGGTCACCCAGTGCCGCCGCGACGGCCGCACGGTCCGACACGTCGGCCTGGAGGCGCGTCACCGCGTCCGGGAGCGCCCGCTTCTCCGTCGTGCCCCGGTTCAGCACGCTGACGTCGAAGCCCTGGTCCACCGCCTCGCGGACACAGGCGGCGCTGATGACGCCGCTCCCGCCGATGAACAGCACGCTCGGTCCGGTCATGGATGCTCCCTTGCTCCCGGCGGTGCATCCGCGCACCGCGTCCCTTGCGATCCTGCACCGTCGACGCCGCGTACCGTCACGGGCGGTGCCGCACCGACGCGGCCACGACAGGAGTGACAGCACATGGAGTACCGCTACCTCGGCAACTCGGGCCTCAAGGTCTCCGAGATCACGTACGGCAACTGGCTCACCCACGCCTCCCAGGTCGAGAACGACGCGGCGATCGCCTGCGTCAAGGCCGCCCTCGAGGTCGGCATCTCGACGTTCGACACCGCCGACGTCTACGCGAACACCGGCGCCGAGACGGTCCTCGGCGAGGCGCTGAAGGGGGAGCGCCGCCAGTCGCTCGAGATCGCCACGAAGGTGTTCGGCCCGACCGGTCCGAAAGGCCACAACGACACGGGACTGAGCCGGAAGCACATCCTCGAGTCGATCGACGGCTCGCTCCAGCGGCTGCAGACCGACTACGTCGACCTGTACCAGGCGCACCGCTACGACCACGAGACCCCGCTCGAGGAGACGATGCAGGCGTTCGCCGACATCGTCCGCCAGGGCAAGGTCCTGTACGTCGGCGTCTCCGAGTGGACGGCCGACCAGCTCCGTGCCGGCGCCGCACTGGCGAAGGACCTCGGGTTCCAGCTCATCTCGAACCAGCCGCAGTACTCCGCGCTCTGGCGGGTCATCGAGGAGGAGGTCGTCCCCACCTCGAAGGAGCTCGGCATCTCGCAGATCGTCTGGTCCCCGATCGCCCAGGGCGTCCTGACGGGGAAGTACCAGCCGGGTCAGCCGCTGCCCGAGGGCTCGCGCGCGACCGATGACAAGGGCGGCGCGAAGATGATCGAGCGCTTCATGAACGACGAGGTGCTCACCGCCGTGCAGGAGCTCAAGCCGGTCGCGGACGAGCTCAGCCTGTCGATGGCGCAGCTCGCGGTCGCGTGGGTCCTGCAGAACGAGAACGTGGCGTCGGCGATCATCGGCGCCTCGCGACCGGAGCAGGTGCACGACAACGCCGGCGCTGCCGGGGTGCAGATCCCGGCCGAGCTGATGTCCCGCATCGACGACGCCCTCGGGTCGGTCGTCGAGCGCGACCCGGCGAAGACGAACGACAGCAGCCCGAAGACCCGCGAGGCGTAAGCCGCGCTACCCGGCCGGGAGGAGCCTCCCGGCCGGCTTCACACGACAGGAAGCGGCTCGAACCGCGGGACCCCGGAGTTCGAGCCGCTTCCTGTTGTGCGGCGCCGAACGGCACCGGGGCGGGGCTGCGCCGGGCCGACCACGGCGCCGGGCCGGGGCACGACACCGGGCCGGGGCACGACACCGGCACCAACGCAAAAGAGCCCCTCACTCTCGTGAGGGGCTCTTCACCGTGGCTGGACGCGGCGTCGATCCGCGGACCTTTCGATTTTCAGTCGAACGCTCTACCAACTGAGCTACCCAGCCGTGGCGACCCTGACGGGACTTGAACCCGCGACCTCCGCCGTGACAGGGCGGCACGCTAACCAACTGCGCTACAGGGCCATGTGGAATTGCTGTTGTTGCTTCGGTTTCGTTCTGTTCTGCTTGCTGTCCCCCGATGAGGAGTGACCCCAACGGGATTCGAACCCGTGCTGCCGCCGTGAAAGGGCGGTGTCCTAGGCCACTAAACGATGGGGCCGCAAGCAGTGCATCGCGCTACCGATGGACAAGCATACGGACGGTCGGCCCTCTTGCCAAATCGAGCCCGTCCGACGTCGTCCTTCGGCGTGTCGCGGGTCCCCGGTGGCACCGGAGTGGCACCGGGGGCTG
Organism: Curtobacterium sp. MCBD17_032; assembly: GCF_003234855.1. Classification (GTDB taxonomy): domain Bacteria; phylum Actinomycetota; class Actinomycetes; order Actinomycetales; family Microbacteriaceae; genus Curtobacterium. The sequence goes on along the minus strand of NZ_QKTO01000001.1, from coordinate 210,326 downwards.
GACCTCCACGGACCTTCAGCAAGTGAGCCGAGCGGAGTCCCACGGTCACGCCCACACCGGTGGAAGCATCGACGGCGGCCGCTACCCCTCCACGGGGGTGTTCCCGGGCTCGGTCGTGTTGTTACTGTTGCGGTTGTTGACAGTGGGACGCGCGCCGCTCCGCACTGTTACGAAATCGAGACAATGACGACATCCTCAACGCCCGCTCACCCCCGCCGCCGCTTCGTCGCCGCCGGGGTGTCCGTCGTCCTCGCGGCCGGCGCCCTCGTCGCACTCGTGCCGAGCGGCGCCGCGTCGGCTGCGAGCTACCCGAGCTGGGCCGACGTGCAGGCCGCCAAGCAGTCGCAGGCCGCACAGTCCGACAAGGTCTCGGAGATCAAGGGCCTCATCGCCGACCTCGAGTCCGCGTCCGCGGCCAAGGAGAAGGCCGCCGCTGCCGCGGGTACCGCCTACCAGGACGCGCAGACCGAGTACGACCGCAAGGCCCTCGAGCAGCGGAAGCTCCAGGAGCAGGCGGACGAGGCCGACAAGACCGCCGCCGCGTCCGAGGCACAGGCGGGTCAGCTCGCCGCGCAGCTCGGCCGCTCGAACGCCGAGGACGTCACGACGGACCTCCTCACCAAGCCCTCGGCCTCCGGTGACCTGCTCTACGAACTCGGTGCCATGTCGAAGCTCACCGAGCAGGCCGACGGCATCTACTCCGAGGCGAGTCAGGACCGCGGCACCGCCCAGGCGCTGGCCGACAAGGCAGCGGTCGCCGAGGACGCGCTCGGCGAGCTCGCCGAGCGGGCCCAGGCGAAGATGCGTGCCGCGCAGGACGCGGCTGACGAGGCGCAGTCCGCGGTCGCCGCCCAGCAGGCGAACCAGGACCGTCTGGAGGCCCAGCTCGCGGCCCTGACGTCGAAGACCGAGACGACGCAGGCCGAGTACGAGAAGGGCGTGCGCGCCGAGAAGGCGCGGCAGGCCCGGATCGCGGCCGCCCGGGCAGCAGCCGCCGCTGCAGCGGCACGGGCCCTGCCGCCGGCCGCGACCCCCGGTGTCCCGGCACCCGCGACCGGGAACGTGCCCGCGGCCTCGTCCGGGTGGGTCCGCCCCGCGGCCGGCTACCAGTCGAGCCCGTACGGCCTCCGCGTCGACCCGTACACGCACGTCTACACGCTGCACGCGGGCGTCGACCTCGCGCCGGCCTGCTACTCGCCGATCTACGCCGCGACCTCCGGCACGGTGACCTTCGCCGGGAACGGCGGTGGGTACGGCAACGAGGTCGTCCTCGACAACGGCGGCGGCATCTCGACGGCCTACGGGCACATCGTCGACGGCGGGATCATGGTCTCGTCGGGGCAGCACGTGACCGCCGGACAGCAGATCGCCCAGGTCGGCTCGACCGGCTGGTCGACCGGCTGCCACCTGCACTTCGAGACCCGGGTGAACGGCGCCGCCGTCGACCCCGTCCCCTTCATGGCAGCGCGGGGGATCTCGGTATGAGCACGAGCACTGCCAGGAGGCACTGACCCCATGAAGAAGCCTGCACGTTCCCTGGTCTGCGGGATCGCCACCGTCTCGATGCTCAGCCTCGGGCTGTCCCTCGCGGTCGCCGTCCCGGCCCAGGCCGCACCCTCCGCTCCGTCGTGGGAGGACGTGCAGGCGGCCAAGGACGACCAGGCCGCGTCGCAGCGGACGGTCGACGAGCTGACCGACCGCCTGTCGTCGCTGCAGGCCACGGTCGACCGCACCGGCGCGACGGTGCAGCAGGCCGGGCAGACGTACGCCCTCGCCGCGTCCGAGCAGCAGGAGGCGAAGGACACCCTCGACGGCCTCACCGGCCAGTCGGAACGTGCCCGGGCCGCCGCCGACGAGTCGGCCGGTCAGGTCGCCGCGCTCGTCGTGGAGCTGTCCCGCTCCGGCGGCGGCGACCTGTCCACCTCGATGCTCGTGGACGCGCACGACGCGTCGGACCTGCTGTACCAGGTCGGCACGATGTCGCACCTGTCCGAGCGGTCGGCGACGGTGCTCGAGCGGGCGCAGGCCGACCAGCGGACGGTCGAGTCGCTCGCCGCGCAGCAGCGGCAGGCGACGGCCGCCCTCGCAGACGCGACCGCCGCCACGAAGGACGCCCTCGACACCGCGAACGACGTCGCCGCCGCCGCGCAGGCAGACCTCCAGGCCGGTCAGGAGGAGCAGGACGAGGTGCTCGAGCAGCTCGCGTTCCTCAAGGGCACGACGGTCGCGACCGAGCAGGCCTACTGGTCGGCGAAGCAGGCCGAGGAGGCCGAGATCCAGCTCGCCGCCCAGGCGTCACGCGATGCCGCCCGTCCGACCGGCTCGGGAGCAGGACGCCCCACCGCGGACGACGACGACGACGGCGGGACGAGCGCCGTACCGTCGGCCGGCAAGCCGTCCGCGTCCAAGCCCTCCGCGTCCAAGCCGTCCGCGTCGAAGCCCTCAGCGTCGAAGCCGTCGGCGTCGAAGCCGGCCGCTCAGAAGCCGGCGGCCGCGCAGCCGTCCGCCCCGAAGCCGGCAGCACCCCGACCGGCAGCACCCGCCCCGCAGCCGGCAGCGCCGAAGCCCGCCGCGCCGAAGCCGGCCCCGGCTCCCGCCGCGCCCAAGCCGGCCCCGGCGCCGAAGCCCGTCGTCAGCAGCCCGTCGAAGGCGGCCGGTGCGATCGCCTACGCGCGCGCGCAGCTCGGCGATGCATACGTCATCGGCCACGCCGGACCGGACACGTGGGACTGCTCGGGCCTCGTGATGATGGCGTACAACTCGCAGGGCATCGCGACCGGCGGGCACAACGTGGTGTGGCAGTACAACCACTTCGCCTCGATCGGCCGACTCGTGCCGCTGTCGCAGCGCCAGCCGGGCGACATCCTCTTCTACTCGAACAACGGCGCCGCGTCCGGTGGGTACCACGACTCGATCTACACGGGCAACGGCCGCATGGTCGAGGCCGCGCGCCCCGGCGTCGGGGTGGTCGAGCGGGCCGTCTGGACCCCGAGTCAGCTGCTGCCGTACGTGGCTCGTCCCAGCGGGTCCCTCTAGCGAGCACGACGCCGCAACGAACAACGCGCCCCGTCGGAACGGGGCGCGTTGTTCGTCGGAGGGCGCGAGGCCCCGGCGTCAGTGACCGGTCGGCACGTACGCGGCCTGGCCGGCCTGCACGATGGCCTCGGCCTCGGCGGCGTCGCCCCAGCCCTCGGCCTTGACCCACTTGTTCGGCTCGAGGTCCTTGTAGCGCTCGAAGAAGTGCGCGATCTCGGCCTTGGTCTGCTCCGGGACGTCCGCGATGTCCTGGATGTGCGCCCAGCGCGGGTCCTTCGCGGGGACGACGAGGACCTTCTCGTCCTTGCCGGCCTCGTCGCTCATCTTGAAGACGCCGACCGGACGGACCTTGACGCCCACGCCGGGGAAGGTCGGGAACTCGAGCAGGAGCAGCGCGTCCACGGGGTCGCCGTCGTCGGCCAGGGTCTTCTCGAAGAAGCCGTAGTCCGTCGGGTAGACGAACGAGGTGAAGAGCACGCGGTCCAGGTACACGCGACCGGTCTCGTGGTCGACCTCGTACTTGTTGCGGCTGCCCTTGGGGATCTCGACGACGACGTCGTACGCGGCCATGTGCACTCCTTGGTTGTTCCGGTGGTGGTCTGTCGGCCGTCGGGACGGCCCGGCTAACGTTACCGGGTGAACACTCCGCGCCCCCGGCTGGACCCCGCGGTCGCCGGGATCCGGCGGTCCGTCCGGTCCCTGCTCGACCGCGCCCGCGCCGACGGCACCGTCGCGCCGGGCGACCTCGTCCTCGTGGCCCTCAGCGGCGGCCCCGACTCGCTCGCGCTCGCGGCCGCCACCGCCTTCGAGGCGCCGAAGCAGGACCTCCGTGCCGGCGCGGTGGTCGTCGACCACGCGCTCCAGGCCGGGTCCGAGGCGGTCGCGGGACGGGCCTCCCGGCAGGCCGCGGAGCTGGGGCTCGACCCGGTGACCGTCCGCCGGGTCACCGTCGGCCCCGACGGCGGTCCGGAGGGCGCCGCCCGGGAGGCCCGCCACGCGGCCGTCGCCGAGGTCGCGGCCGCCACCGGGTCACCCCTCGTGCTCCTCGGGCACACGCTCGACGACCAGGCCGAGACGGTGCTGCTCGGCCTGCTCCGCGGCAGCGGACCGGACAGCCTGTCCGGGATGGCACCGTTGACGGCCCGCACCGCGGGGCCGGCGTACGGACGTCCGCTCCTCGGGGTCCGGCGGCACGTGACCCGGCAGGCCTGCGCGGCCTCCGGCCTGGTGCCGTGGGACGACCCGCAGAACACCGATCCGGCGTACGCCCGCGTGCGGGTCCGGACCGCGCTGATGCCGGTGCTCGAACGCGAACTCGGCGCCGGCGTCCCGGAGGCCCTGGCCCGCACGGCCGACCAGCTCCGCGAGGACGCCGCCGCGCTCGACCACTTCGCCGAGGAGATGGCCGAGGACCTCGCCGAGCACTCCGAGGCGGGCATCTCCCTGTCCGTCCCGGAACTGGCCGCGAACCCGCCGGCGCTCCGGCAGCGACTGGTCCGGCTCGCGGTGGAGAGCGAGTTCGGGGTCACGCTGTCCCGGACGCAGACGCTCGAGGTGTGCCGACTCGTGACCGACTGGCGCGGGCAGGGGCCGATCGACCTGCCGGGCGTCCGGGCCACGCGGTCCGGGGAGCGGGTGTCCTTCGCCGCCAGGGAGCCGCACGCGGGCGGTTAGGGTGGTGTGGTGGAACTCTCCGACGTGCAGGCAGACCTCTCCGAAGTGCTCTTCACCCCCGAGCAGATCGACGACAAGATCGCCGAGCTGGCCGCCGCGGTGGACCGGGACTACGCCGGGCGCGACCCGCTGCTCGTCGGCGTGCTGAAGGGCGCGGTCATGGTCATGGCCGACTTCTCCCGCCACCTCAAGATGCAGGCGCGGATGGACTGGATGGCCGTGTCCTCCTACGGTTCCGGCACGAAGTCGTCCGGTGTGGTGCGGATCCTCAAGGACCTCGACACCGACCTGCACGACCGCGACGTCATCATCGTCGAGGACATCATCGACTCCGGCCTGACGCTGTCCTGGCTCAAGCAGAACCTCGAGTCCCGCGGGGCCGCGAGCGTCGAGATCGTCGCGCTGCTCCGCAAGCCCGAGGCCGCCAAGGTCGAGGTCGACGTGAAGTACGCCGGCTTCGAGATCCCGGACGCGTTCGTCGTCGGGTTCGGTCTCGACTACGACGAGCGCTACCGCAACCTGCGCGGCATCGGCGTCCTCGCGCCGCACGTCTACTCCTGACAGCGAAGCGGGAGTTCGCCCGCAGAGGACACCCATTCTCGCCACAGAGTGACCGCCGTATGCTGACTCGCACGCACTTCAGGCAGAGAAAGGTGTCGGGCCGTCGGGCCCGGATCACATGGACTTCAAGCGCATCCTCCGCGGGCCGTACATCTGGATACTGGTCGCGCTCGTGGGGATCTTCATCGGATGGACGTTCATCGCCCAGTCCGGTACCCAGGAGATCTCCACGCAGAAGGGCCTCGAGCAGCTCTCGGACGGCAAGGTCTCGGCGGCCGTCATCAACTCCACGGAGCAGCGCGTCGACCTGACCCTCCGCGGTGACGGCGGCACCGAGCAGTTCTACTACTCGACGCCCCGCGGGCCCGAGGTCGTCGAGGCGGTCTCGCAGGCCGACCTGCCGAAGGGCTACAACGACCACGTCCAGCAGTCGAACGTCCTCGTGTCGCTCCTGCTCACGCTGCTGCCGTTCCTGCTCATCGGTGCCCTGTTCTGGTTCCTGCTCTCGAGCGCCCAGGGCGGTGGCTCGAAGGTCATGCAGTTCGGCAAGTCCAAGGCCAAGATGAACAACAAGGAGAACCCGCAGGTGACGTTCGCCGACGTCGCGGGTTCCGACGAGGCGATCGAGGAACTCCACGAGATCAAGGAGTTCCTCAAGGAGCCGGCGAAGTTCCAGGCCGTCGGCGCCCGGATCCCGAAGGGCGTGCTGCTGTACGGCCCTCCCGGCACCGGCAAGACCCTGCTCGCCCGCGCCGTCGCGGGCGAGGCCGGTGTGCCGTTCTACTCGATCTCCGGTTCGGACTTCGTCGAGATGTTCGTCGGTGTCGGCGCGAGCCGCGTCCGTGACCTGTTCGACCAGGCCAAGCAGAACTCGCCCGCCATCGTCTTCATCGACGAGATCGACGCCGTCGGTCGTCACCGCGGCGCCGGCATCGGTGGCGGCAACGACGAGCGCGAGCAGACGCTGAACCAGCTCCTCGTCGAGATGGACGGCTTCGACGGCAAGACGAACGTCATCCTCATCGCGGCGACGAACCGCCCCGATGTGCTCGACCCCGCACTCCTGCGCCCGGGTCGTTTCGACCGGCAGATCGGCGTCGACGCGCCGAGCCTGCAGGGCCGCAAGCAGATCCTCGAGGTGCACGCGAAGGGCAAGCCGCTCGCCGCGAGCGTCGACCTCGAGCTGCTCGCCCGCAAGACGCCCGGGTTCACCGGCGCCGACCTGGCGAACGTCCTGAACGAGGCCGCGCTGCTCACCGCCCGCTCGAACGCGCAGCTCATCGACAACCGTGCGCTCGACGAGGCCGTCGACCGCGTCATGGCCGGTCCGCAGCGCCGCACGCGCATCATGTCCGACCAGGAGCGCCTCATCACGGCGTACCACGAGGGCGGCCATGCCCTCGCGGCCGCGGCGATGCGCCACACCGACCCGGTCACGAAGATCACGATCCTGCCGCGCGGCCGGGCCCTCGGCTACACGATGGTCCTGCCGCTCGAGGACAAGTACTCGGTCACCCGCAACGAGCTGCTCGACCAGCTCACGTACGCCATGGGCGGTCGCGTCGCCGAGGAGATCGTGTTCCACGACCCGACCACGGGTGCGTCGAACGACATCGAGAAGGCCACCGGCACGGCGCGCAAGATGGTCACCGAGTACGGCATGAGCCGTGCCGTCGGGTCCGTCAAGCTCGGTGCCGGGTCCTCGGAGCCGTTCGTCGGCCGGGACATGAGCGGTGGCACCGGACGCGACTACTCGGAGAACATCGCCGAGACCGTCGACGCCGAGACCCGCGCCCTGCTCGAGGCCGCGCACGACGAGGCCTACCAGGTGCTCAACGCCAACCGCGACATCCTCGACCGTCTGGCCGGCGAGCTCCTCGAGAAGGAGACGCTCGACGCGCCGGAGCTCGTGGAGATCTTCAAGGACGTGCGCAAGCTGCCCGAGCGCCCGCAGTGGCTCTCGAGCGACAAGCGCCCGGTGAGCGACCTGCCCGCGATCGAGGTCCCGGGCAAGGCCGCCGCGACGGCCGAGGAGCCCGTCGGCATCGACGCCTCGAAGCCCCGTCGTCACCGCCCGTTCGGCAACCCCGGTATCGCCCCCGCGTAGGCCGGCATGACGGACCTGCCGACGAGACGGTCGCGTCGGCTCGCCGAGGTGAGTCGGGCGCGCGAAGCAGCAGCAGGACCGGCGACGGTCGCGATCGACCTCCGAGCACCAGCCCCGGTGCCGGAGGTCGTGACCGGCCGTCGCCGTGACCGCTCCACCGGGGACCCCACCCGGGTGATGGGCATCCTCAACGTGACGCCCGACTCGTTCAGCGACGGCGGCCTGCACCTGGCGGTCGACGCAGCGCTCGAGCACGCCCGGCACCTCGTCGCCACGGGTGCCGACATCGTGGACGTCGGTGGGGAGTCGACGCGGCCCGGTGCCGAGCGGGTCCCCGCCGAGGTCGAACAGGAACGCGTGCTCCCGGTCGTGCAGCAGCTCGTCGCCGAGGGCGTCGCGGTGAGCATCGACACCATGAACGCGAGCACCGCCGCACGCGCGGTCGACCTCGGCGCCGCGATCGTGAACGACGTCTCCGGCGGACTCGCCGACCCGGACATGGTGCACGTGGTCGCCGACTCCGGTGTCGGGTACGTCGTCATGCACTGGCGTGGCCACAGCGACCGGATGCACCGGAACGCCGAGTACACCCACGCGGTCGAGGAGGTGCGGCGGGAGGTGGAGATGCGGGTCGCGGAGCTCATCGTCCTCGGTGTCCGTCAGGAGCAGGTCGTGATCGACCCGGGGCTCGGCTTCGCGAAGCAGGGGCGGCACAACTGGGAGATCCTGGCGGGCTACGACCGGTTCGCGTCCATCGGGCTCCCGGTCCTGGTCGCCGCCTCCCGGAAGCGGTTCCTGGACGGCGTCGGCAGCCCCGCCGGGGCGCCACCGGCCGAGCGGGACCTGGCCACGGCGGCGATCAGCCTGCTCGCGGCCGAACGCGGCGCATGGGGCGTCCGCGTGCACGACCCGGCGCCGACCCGCGCCGTGCTCGACGTCTGGGACGCCTGGAGGGCAGCTCGATCATGAGGGACACCATCCGCCTCGTCGGGGTCCGCGCACGCGGCAACCACGGGGTCTTCGAGCACGAACGCGCCGACGGGCAGGACTTCGTCGTCGACGTCGCGGTCGAGGTCGACGCCACCGCGGCCGCCGACTCGGACGACCTCGCCGAGACCGTGCACTACGGGGTGCTCGCCGAGCAGGTCGTCGCCGAGGTCGAACGCGACCCGGTCGACCTCATCGAGACCCTGGCCGAGCGCATCGCCGCCGTCGTCCTGACCCACCGGGCTGCCCTGGCGACCGAGGTCACCGTGCACAAGCCGCAGGCGCCGGTCACGGTGCCCTTCACCGACGTGTCGATCACGATCCGTCGTGCGCGCGCGAGTGCGCCCGACGGGACCGAGGAGGAGGAGTGACGCGCGCCGTCATCGCCCTCGGTGCCAACCTCGGCGACCGGGGAAGCACCCTCCGAGCCGCCGCCGCCGCGATCGCCGCGCTGCCCGGGGTCCGTCCGGTGGCGTCCAGCTCCGAGGTCGAGTCCGTCGCCGTGACCCTCGACGGCCCGGACACGACGAGGCCCCGCTACCGGAACGCCGTCGTGGTGGTCGACACCGACCTCGCGCCGGACGAGCTCCTCGACGGGTTGCACGGCATCGAGGACGAGCACGGCCGGACGCGGGACGTCCGCTGGGGCGACCGGACGCTCGACCTCGACGTCATCGCGATCGACGACGAGCGCATCGACACCGCGACGCTCACCGTGCCGCACCCTCGGGCGCACGAGCGCGCGTTCGTCCTGGCCCCGTGGGCGGACGCCGACCCGGACGCCGTCCTGCCCGGTCACGGCCCCGTCGCGTCGCTGCTCGCGGCCGTGGGTGACGACACCGAGCGCGTCGACGAGCCGCGGCTGTTCGACGCGACCGCCCCCGCCGCCGAGGTCGTCTCGTGAAGCCGACCCGGGCCTCCACGCTGATCGGCGTCGCGGTGGTCGCCGCGGTCGCCGGGTTCGCCCTCGACACCGCACTCACCGCGCGGCAGTCCCCGACGCTCCTCATGTCGGTGCCCCTCGGTCTGACGCTCGCGTTCATCGGCATCGCGCTGCTGTTCATGGCCGCGCCGATCCGCCGGCAGACCCGCGGCCGCGCGGAGCGCCGGGTCGACCCGATGTACGCGACCCGCGTGGTGTTCCTCGCGAAGGCCTCGAGCATCTGCGGCGCGCTGTTCGGCGCGTTCGCCCTCGGACTGCTCGTGTACCTCCTGACCCGGTCGGTCCTGCCTTCGCTAGGCTCGACCCTGCCGAACGCGGTGGCCTTCGGCGGCGGGATCGTGCTCACCGTGTGCGCCCTCGTCGCCGAGCGGATGTGCATCGCGCCGCCCCCGGACGAGGACGACCACGACGGGCGGGGCGCCACCACGGCCTGACCGGTGCTGCCGGTCGACGAGGACCGATCCCCGCAGACCAGGAGACCCGATGCCGCTCGAACGACTCGACGAACACGGTCTCGGCCTGCACGACGTCACCTGGACCCGGGTCTCCGCGAAGCTCGTCTGGACCGACCTGGTCGGCACCGTCCTGGTCGGCGTCGTCGTCACGGCGGGGCTCGTGCTCCTCGGGGTCGCGAGCGGCGGCACGGGCGGCACGGCGGGCCTCGTCTGGTTCGTCCTCGCCGCCGCGGTCGCCGCGATCACGCTCGTCACCGCCGCCCTCACCCCGCGTCGGATCCGGTCGATCGGGTACGCGTTGCGCGAGGACGACCTGGTGCTCCGCCGCGGGCTGATGTGGCAGCGCTTCACGGCCGTGCCCTACGGACGGCTGCAGCTCGTCGACGTGAACCGGGGACCGCTCGACCGGGTGCTCGGGATGAGCGAGCTGAAGTTCGTCACCGCGGCGGCCTCGTCGAACATCCGCATCCCCGGCATCCCGGCGGACCAGGCCGACGAGCTGCGCGACCGGCTCGTCGAACTCGCCGAGTCCCGGCGCGCGGGTCTGTAGGCCCGTCATGACGTTCCGACCCGACGCTCCGCTGCCCGCACCGCCCCGCTCGGGCGATGCGGCCGCGGCCGCTCCGCTCACCGACGGCGAGTGGCACCGCCTGCACCCGCTCACGCCGCTGCTCAAGGGCGGGATCTTCCTCGTCGTGATCCTCGGCTACGTCCTCAACAACCTGCGCGACCAGATCGTCGAGGTGTTCATCCCGGGCGGGGGCGGTCCGCAGGAGGACGGCGACCCCGTCCGCTACGTGTACGAGCACGGCGTGGTCGGCTGGGTGCTGCTCGGGATCGCGGTCCTGCTGCTCGTGCTGATCGGGTTGTTCTACCTCTCGTGGCGGATGCACGAGTTCCGCGTGACGGGCGAGATCGTCGAGGTGCGCTCGGGTGTGGTGTTCCGGACGCACCGGAAGGCCCGGCTCGACCGCATCCAGGGCATCAACATCTCGCGGCCGCTCATCCCGCGGCTGTTCGGCACCGCGAAGCTCGAGGTCGCACAGGCCGGCAACGACGCCAACGTGCAGCTCGCGTACCTGGGAGCGAAGGCCGCGGACGACCTCCGGCAGCGCATCCTCGTGCTCGCCTCGGGCGCGAAGGACCCGGAGCGTGACCCGCGAGCGGCCGCTGCGGGGCTCGGGAGGCCGCACGGGCGCGTCGGGGAGTTCCTGGCACCCGAGCTCGACCCCGAGGCCGTGCAGGCGACCCGGGTCGTCCGGGTGCACCCCGGACGGCTCATCGCGTCGATGCTCCTCTCCGGCACGACGGTCGTCATCCTGCTCCTCGTCGTCGCGATCATCGTGAGCATCAGCCTGACCGGGCAGTACTTCCTGCTCGTGTCGCTGTTCCCGGCCGTCATCGGTGCCGGCAGCTACTACGTCCGCAAGTTCTCGAAGTCGCTCCGGTACACGATCGCGGAGACCCGGGACGGCATCCGGATCGGCTTCGGGCTGTTCTCCACCTCGAACGAGACGCTGCCGCCGGGCCGGATCCACGCGGTGAGCGTCGCCCAGCCGCTGCTCTGGCGTCCGTTCGGCTGGTGGGACATCCGCATCAACCGGGCGACGAACGCCGGCAACGGTGCGTCGACGAACCAGCAGGCCTCGTCGATCGTGCTGCCCGTCGGGACCGCGGCCGACGTCCGACAGGTGCTCGAGATCATCCTGCCGGAGCTCGTCGGCACAGCGGTCGTCGGCCCGACGGCGTCGATGGAGCGGTTGCGCGAGGGGTCGGCGGAGGCCGTGGGCGTCGTTGACGACAGCCTCACCACCACCGGCGACCAGGGCGGCTTCGTCCACTCACCCCGGCGCGGTCGGTGGCTGCGCCCGTTCTCCGCGTCCCGCAACGGGTACCGCTTCGTGCCCGGGGCCGTGCTGCTCCGGCTCGGAGCCGTGTGGCGGTCGCTCGTGGTCGTCCCGCTGCCACGGGTGCAGAGCGTCAGGGTGACGCAGGGACCGCTCGAGCGCGTGCTGCGCGTCGCGTCCGTGCACGTGCACACGGTCGCCGGCCCGGTGTCGGCCCGCGTCGGCGCGCTCGACGCCGGCGACGCGCAGCGCCTCTGGTCCGGCACGACCGAGCGCGCGGTCGCGGCGGCCGCGGCCGACACCTCGCACCGCTGGCGGGACGGCCAGGAGGCCCGACCCACCGCCGACCCGTCGGCGCACGGTCCCCATGGGGCCGGGCCGGACGGCGGAGGCCGGGCCGACGGCCGGCCGGTGCCCGCGTGGTTGACGCAGGACGGGCCTCCCGACTGGCACGCCGTCCCCACGCCGGGAGCCCCGCGATGAGGGCCGGGCGCCTCGGCGTCGGCGTCGTCGGCGCCGGACGGGTCGGTCCCGTGCTCGGTGCGGCGCTCGCGAACGCCGAGCACGCCGTCGTCGGCATCACGGCCGTCTCCGAAGCCGGACGTGACCGGGCCGAGGCGATGCTGCCCGGGGCGCCGGTGCTCGGGACGCCGGAGCTCGTCGAGCGCAGCGAACTCGTGCTCCTCGCCGTCCCGGACGATCAGCTCCCGTCCCTCGTGCAGGGCCTGGCGGACGCGGGCATCTGGCAGCCGGGGCAGCTCGTCGTGCACACCAGCCCGGACCACGGCGTCGACGTCCTCGCCCCGGCCATGCGTGCCGGCGCGATCCCGCTCGCGATCCACCCCGCGATGGCGTTCACCGGGACGAGCGTGGACCTCGCCCGACTCCGGGACGCGTACTGCGCCGTGACCGCCCCCGCGCCGGTGCTCCCCATCGCGCAGGCCCTCGTCGTGGAGATGGGCGCCGAGCCGTTCGTCGTCGCCGAGCGGGACCGGCCGGCGTACGCGGACGGGGTGCGTGCGGCGGTGGGCTTCTCGACGGCGATCGTCGACCAGTCCGTCGGGGCGCTCGCCGGGATCGGCGTGGAGCACCCCGGGCGGGTGCTCGGGGCGCTCGTGCGGTCCGCCGTCGACAACGCACTCACGGCGGCCGACGGACAGTCCAGGCTCTGAGGGACGGCCGGGGGAGTGCAGCCGGGCGGGTAGCATCGACGCGATCCCCCACGACCTCCGGAGCCGCACCCGCATGACCGACGAGACCGCCCCCGCCCTCACCGACACCGCGGCCGACACCGCGGTCGCCGACGCTGCCGCACTGGCCGAGCAGGAGACGAGCGAGCAGCGCCAGGTCCGACTCGACAAGCGCGCACGGCTCCTCGAGTCGGGTGTCGACGCCTACCCGGCCGAGCTGCCGATCACGACGACGATCCCGGCCGTCCGCGCGCAGTACGCCTCCCTGGAGACCGGCGAGGAGACCCAGGACGTCGTCGGCGTCGCCGGCCGTGTCGTGTTCTCACGGAACACCGGCAAGCTCTGCTTCGCCACCCTGCAGTCGGGTGACGGCGCCCGCATCCAGGCGATGGTCTCCCTGGCCGAGGTCGGCGACGAGTCGCTCGCCCGGTGGAAGGAGTTCGTCGACCTCGGCGACCACGTCTTCGTGCACGGCCGGGTGATCTCCTCACGTCGTGGCGAGCTGAGCATCATGGTCGACGAGTGGGCGATCGCGGCGAAGGCCATCCTGCCGCTGCCGAACCTGCACAACGAGCTCAACGAGGAGACCCGGGTCCGGCAGCGCTACCTCGACCTCATCGTGCGTGAGGACGCCCGGAAGACCGTGCGCGCCCGTGCCGCGGTGATGTCGTCGCTCCGCCAGACCTTCACGTCGCACGAGTACCTCGAGGTCGAGACCCCGATGCTCCAGACCCAGCACGGCGGCGCCTCGGCCCGGCCGTTCGTCACGCATTCGAACGCCTTCGACACCGAGCTCTACCTGCGCATCGCGCCGGAGCTGTTCCTCAAGCGAGCGGTCGTCGGCGGCATCGACCGGGTGTTCGAGATCAACCGCAACTTCCGGAACGAGGGAGCCGACTCGTCGCACTCGCCCGAGTTCGCGATGGTCGAGGCGTACCAGGCGTACGGGAACTACGAGCAGATGGCCGACCTGACGCAGGAGCTCGTGCAGAACGCGGCGAAGGCCGTGACCGGTGGGTCGCTCGTCGTCACGCTCGCCGACGGCACCGAGTACGACCTCGGCGGTGAGTGGGCACGCATGGACATGTACGGGTCCCTGTCCGAGGCATCAGGCCACGAGATCACCCCCGAGACACCGCTGTCCGAGCTGCAGGCGCTCGCCGAGGCCGAGGGCGTCGAGGTCGCGCACGCCACGCACGGCAAGTACGTCGAGGAGCTCTGGGAGCACTTCAACGGCGACGAGCTGCACGCGCCGACCTTCGTGATGAACTTCCCGGTCGACACCTCGCCGCTGACCCGGCAGCACCGCACGCGACCGGGCATCGTCGAGAAGTGGGACCTCTACGTCCGCGGGTTCGAACTCGCCACGGCGTACTCCGAGCTCGTCGACCCGGTCGTGCAGCGGGAGCGCTTCGTCGAGCAGGCGAAGCTCGCGGCCGGCGGCGACCCCGAGGCGATGCGTGTCGACGAGGAGTTCCTCCGCGCGCTCGAGCACGCGATGCCGCCGTCGGGTGGCATGGGCATGGGCGTCGACCGGCTGCTCATGGCCGTCACCGGCCTCGGCATCCGCGAGACGATCCTGTTCCCGCTGGTCAAGTAGAGCCGGCTCCCCCGGGGAGGCCCGGTGCGCGTCGGACGCACACCGGGCCTCCGGACCGAGCGGGGTACCATGAGCACGTGCCGAATGGACTCGTGAGTGGGATCGTCTTCGCCCTGACCCCGACCGTCCTGCTCGGGCTCATCTTCTGGTTCGTCATGCGCGCGATCATCCGCGCCGACCGGACCGAGCGCACCGCCTACGCGAAGATCGAGGCGGAGGAGCGCGCCCGCTTCGAGCGCGAGCGCGGCATCGCCACCACGGCCCCGTCCAGCGCCGAGTAGTCGGGCCAGCGCCGAGACGTCAGGCCAGCGCCGAGACGTCGGGCCAGCGCCGAAGAGTCGGGGTCCGTCCGCCTGCGGCACCGTCCGGTGTCCTGCCGGTCACCCGTCGTTCACGCCGTCGTCGTCCTGCGGTGTGAGCATCGTCGGCATGACCGTCCTGCACCCCTCCGCCTCCCGCAGCCTCGTCGGCGACATCGAGAGCGAGTACGACGAGTTCGACCGCGACGCCGACCTCGAGGTCTCGAAGGCCAGGGACGGGTGGCTCGAGCCGTCCTGGTGACACCGCCGCGGCATCCTCTTCGGGGTACGTCGACCGGATCGCCCGATCCGGCACGACGTACCCCGTTCCCGTTGTCCGGATGACGTTGCACCCCGGGGTACAGGTGTCCCCCTCGGCGCCCAGCGGGAGTTGCACCCGTGTGATTCCGCCCCGATCGGCGCACTGACGGCGATCGGCAGCAGGTGTCCGGCGGGGTGGCGACTCGCCTCCGATCTGTCCCCCGGTCGTGAACCACGGAGATCCCTGGGAATCGATCCGGCGGGTTTGTGGGGTACAGCCCCGGACCACCAAACTCGGTCTCAGCCCACGAAGGACCATCCGTCACAGGCAGGGAGAGTCACCATGGCGATCGCAACGGCCGCACCCAGCACCACCTCGCGCCGCACCAAGAAGGCAGCGACCAAGACCACCTCCACCGAGGCGACCACCCTCGACACCGTCGCCGAGGTCGAGGCCGACGAGCAGCTCGCCGGCGTCCGCGGTGCCTCCGTCGACCAGGTCGGCGACTACCTCCGCCACATCGGCCGTCTCGCGCTCCTCACCGCCGAGGAAGAGGCGGACATCGCCCGTCGCATCGAGGTCGGCCTCTTCGCCGAGGAGAAGCTGCACAACGAGCAGGGCCTCGACAAGACGCTCGAGCGCGAACTGCGCTGGCTCGTCCGCGACGGTGAGCGCGCCAAGGAGCGGATGATCACCTCGAACCTCCGCCTCGTGGTGAGTATCGCCAAGCGCTACTCGCAGCGCGGCCTGCCCTTCATGGACGTCATCCAGGAGGGCAACCTCGGCCTGGTCCGTGCGGTCGAGAAGTTCGACTTCACGCAGGGCTACAAGTTCTCGACGTACGCCACGTGGTGGATCCGCCAGGCGATCTCGCGCGGTCTCGCCGACAAGGCCCGCACGATCCGCATCCCGGTGCACACCGTCGAGCTCATCAACAAGATCTCGCGCACCGAGCGCGACCTGACCGTCGACCTCGGCCGCGCGCCGACGCCCGACGAGGTCGCCGCCGAGCTGAGCATGAGCGTCGAGGAGCTCGTCGACCTCAAGGGCCGCTCGCACGAGCCGGTCTCGATCCACACCGTCGTCGGCGACTCCGACGACAGCGAACTCGGCGACTTCATCGAGGACGAGGACGCCGCGAGCCCGAACGAGCTCACCGAGACGACGCTCCTGCACCGCGACCTGCGCTCCATCGTCGCCGAGCTGCCGAGCGACGAGGCGAACGTCATCCGCATGCGCTACGGCCTGGACGACGACAAGCCGATGACCCTCGACGAGATCTCGAAGATCGTGCACACCACCCGACAGGCGGTCAGCCGTGTCGAGTCGCGTGCCAAGCTGCGCCTGTTCGCCAAGGCGGTCTCGCAGGACATGCAGCTGTACCTGACCGAGTAGGTCAGCAGGCTCCGGCCGGCCCTGACGGGTCCGGCCAGGGGATCCGGGTCGGTCCGTGGGAAGACGATCCGTGGGGTGATGGGATGAGGCCCGTCCGGTGCAGACCGGGCGGGCCTTCCGTCGTTCCCGGGCGCGGTCGGTTCCGTGCACCCACGGGGCCGGGAGGCTCGTCCCCCGTCAGTCCTCGGTCTCGCGTCGGAGCTTCTGCCGCAGGTCGTGCGGGATGAGCTCGATGAGCTGGTCCGGCCGGAGCGGCAGGTCCAGGAGGCCGAGCTTGAGCCGTCCGGTCCGGCCGTGCCGTTCCGCGTCGAGCCGCACCACGCTGCCGGCGTCCTTGCGGAGCCGCACCTCGAGCTGCGCGCCGGTCGCGACCTCGCCGACGACCAACCCGTCGACCTCGAGCGCCGCGCTGCGGGTGCCCTCGGCGATGTCGAACCGGTAGCGCTCGCGGGCGGCGAGCACGACCGAGCGGTCGATCCCCGCCATCGGGGCCACCGGCGTGACGACGGACCCCGACAGTGCGGGGGACAGGACCGGGCCACCCGCCGCGTAGTTGTAGGCGGTGGACCCGGCGGGCGTCGCCGCGACGACGGCGTCTGCGCGGTAGTACCCGTACATGAGCCCGCCGACGCTGAGGTCCGCGGACACCTGGCCGGCACCGGGGCGGCGGACGATCGTGATGTCGTTGAACGCCAGGTAGTCGGTGCGGGCTCCACCCCACGAGAGCCGGGCCTCCAGCGCGTGGTGCGGCTCGAGCTGGTACTGCCCGGCCGACAGCCGTTCGAGCGCGGCCTCGAGCTCGGGCGGCTCGATCTCCACCAGGAACCCGACGTTGCCGTAGTTGACGCCGAGCACCGGCACGGGCCGACGGGCGACGAGCCGCATGGCGCCGAGCATCGTGCCGTCCCCGCCGAGCGCGACGACGAGGTCGACCCGTTCTGTGAACTCGTCGTCGTCCACGACGTCGATGTCACTCCGGAGCCGGGCCGCGTCGATGCTCCGCGCCATGAGCCGGCCCGCGCCGGACGCGTTCCAGCGGTCGAGGATGTCGACGGACTCCTGGACGTTCTTCGACGGGTGGACGACGAGGCCGACGACGGGCTGCTCCATGCTGCGGATCGTACCTGGCGGCGGTCGGGAACCGTCGGGCGGGAGCCGTCTGCGGGAGCCGGGACGGGCCTCCCGGCCGGGCCGGTGCGCCGTGCGCACCGAGGTCACGCCCACGGCGAACAGGGGCAGCCCTACCGGGGAGCGCTGGTTAGTCTCGATGTACGTGACCGGACTCAGACGAGTCCGGCTGTCGGCCCCCGTTCCAACGGGGCCAAGGGAGAGCACATGTTCGAGAGATTCACCGACCGGGCCCGTCGTGTTGTCGTCCTCGCTCAAGAAGAAGCGAAGATGCTCAACCACAACTACATCGGTACGGAGCACATCCTCCTCGGCCTCATCCACGAGGGCGAGGGCGTCGCCGCCAAGGCGCTGGAGTCGCTCGGTATCTCGCTCGACGCCGTGCGCGAGCAGGTGCAGGACATCATCGGGCAGGGCCAGCAGCAGCCGACCGGGCACATCCCGTTCACGCCGCGCGCCAAGAAGGTCCTCGAGCTGTCCCTGCGCGAGGCGCTGCAGCTCGGCCACAACTACATCGGGACCGAGCACATCCTGCTCGGCCTCATCCGCGAGGGCGAGGGCGTCGCCGCCCAGGTCCTCGTCAAGCTCGGCGCCGACCTCAACCGGGTCCGCCAGCAGGTCATCCAGCTCCTGTCCGGCTACCAGGGCAAGGAAGCGGTCGCCGTCGGCGGCGAGCAGCAGCAGAACGCGCAGCAGGGTTCGCAGGTCCTCGACCAGTTCGGTCGGAACCTCACCCAGGCCGCGCGCGACGGCAAGCTCGACCCCGTCATCGGGCGCGAGAAGGAGATGGAGCGGGTCATGCAGATCCTCTCCCGCCGCTCCAAGAACAACCCCGTCCTGATCGGCGAGCCCGGTGTCGGCAAGACCGCCGTCGTCGAGGGCCTCGCCCAGGCGATCGTCAAGGGCGACGTGCCTGAGACGCTCAAGGACAAGCAGCTCTACTCGCTCGACCTCGGGTCGCTCATCGCCGGGTCCCGCTACCGCGGTGACTTCGAGGAGCGCCTCAAGAAGGTCACGAAGGAGATCCGCACCCGCGGCGACATCATCGTCTTCATCGACGAGATCCACACCCTCGTGGGTGCCGGTGCCGCCGAGGGCGCGATCGACGCCGCCTCGATCCTCAAGCCGCTCCTCGCCCGCGGTGAGCTCCAGACCATCGGTGCCACCACGCTCGACGAGTACCGCAAGCACTTCGAGAAGGACGCAGCCCTCGAGCGCCGCTTCCAGTCGGTGCAGGTCAACGAGCCGTCGCTGCCGCACACGATCAACATCCTCAAGGGCCTCCGCGACAAGTACGAGGCGTTCCACAAGGTGTCCATCACCGACGGGGCGATCGTCTCCGCGGCGAACCTGGCGGACCGCTACGTGCAGGACCGCTTCCTGCCGGACAAGGCCATCGACCTGATCGACGAGGCCGGGGCTCGCCTGCGGCTGTCGATCCTGTCCGCGCCGCCGGAGCTCCGCGAGTTCGACGAGAAGATCTCGACGGTCCGCGGGCAGAAGGAAGCCGCCATCGAGGAGCAGGACTTCGAGAAGGCCGCGAGCCTGCGCGACGAGGAGAAGAAGCTCCTCGGCGAGCGTCTCCGCCTCGAGAAGCAGTGGCGTGCGGGTGACGTCGCCGCGTCCGGCACCGTCGACGAGGGCATCATCGCCGAGGTCCTGGCGCAGGCCACGGGCATCCCGGTGTTCAAGCTCACCGAAGAGGAGACTTCGCGTCTCGTCTTCATGGAGAAGGCACTGCACCAGCGCGTCATCGGTCAGGAGGAGGCGATCTCGGCACTCTCCAAGACCATCCGCCGCACCCGTGCCGGCCTGAAGGACCCGAACCGCCCCTCGGGCTCGTTCATCTTCGCCGGCCCCACGGGCGTCGGGAAGACCGAGCTCGCCAAGGCGCTCGCCGAGTTCCTGTTCGACGACGAGGGCGCACTGATCTCCCTCGACATGTCGGAGTTCGGTGAGAAGCACACCGTCTCGCGCCTGTTCGGTGCCCCTCCCGGGTTCGTCGGGTTCGAGGAGGGTGGCCAGCTCACCGAGAAGGTGCGCCGCAAGCCGTTCTCCGTGGTCCTGTTCGACGAGATCGAGAAGGCCCACCCGGACATCTTCAACTCGCTGCTGCAGGTCCTCGAAGAGGGCCGCCTGACCGACGGTCAGGGCCGCGTGGTCGACTTCAAGAACACCGTCATCATCATGACCACGAACCTCGGTTCGCAGGGCATCGCTGGTGGCCCGGTGGGCTTCCAGGTCGAGGGTGACTCGGCCGTCGGCTACGACCGCATGCGCTCGAAGGTGAACGAGGAGCTCAAGAAGCACTTCAAGCCCGAGTTCCTGAACCGCGTCGACGACACGATCGTGTTCCCGCAGCTCTCGCAGTCCGAGCTGCTGCAGATCGTGGACCTGTTCGTGAAGCGCTTGTCGGACCGCCTGCTCGACCGCGACATGACCGTCGAGCTCACGCTCCCGGCCAAGGAGCAGCTCATCAAGGTCGGCTTCGACCCGGCACTCGGTGCCCGACCGCTGCGCCGCGCGATGCAGCACGAGGTCGAGGACCAGCTGTCCGAGCACATCCTGCAGGGTGAGCTCACCGCCGGCGACCACGTGAAGGTCGACTTCGCGGACGGTGCGTTCCAGTTCGAGACCGGGCGTCAGCCGGGCCGCGAAGAGGTCCTCGCCGGCGCTCCCTCGCTCGAGAAGGCGCCGGAGGCGCCGACCGGCGAAGTCGAGGGCTAGCCAGCCCAGGCACAGCACAGACGGGAGGCCCGGTACCAGCTGGTACCGGGCCTCCTGTCCGTCGTGTGGTCGACTCGGTCAGATCTGCGCGTCACCGCGGTCGGCGTCGCTGGCATCGTCATCGCCAGCGACGCCGTCGGAGTCGCCGGTCAGACCATCGGCGAGGCCGTTGGTCTGGTCGAAGACGTGCCCGATCGATTCGTCGTCGAGGTCCGCGAGTGAGCTGCGCTGCTCCGCGTCGCGGTCTGGGTTCGTGTCCTTGTCCATGGGCTGGACGGTACGCCGGAGCCCCCGTGCTGTTCTCAGCACGGGGGCTCCGGTCTCGGTGTCAGGGACGGTCCGGGTCAGGCCTGGACGTCACCGCGCCAGCCGTCGGCAGTGGGGGCTGCCTCGACGCGCTCCTTGTAGTTCTGCAGGTCCTTCTTGACCGCGTGGCCGCCGACGCCGACCGCGGAGCCGATGTGCTCGAGGATGCCCGAGGGCTCCCAGTCGATCTGCACGGTGACGCGGGTCTCGGCGTCCGAGAGCTTGTGGAAGGTGACGACACCGGCGTGCTCGGTCTCGCCGTCCTTGACGGTCCACGCGACGCGCTCGTCCGGGTGCTGCTCGGAGATGACGGCGCGGAACGAACGCTCCTGGCCGGCGACCTTGACGGTCCAGTCGGTGGTGGTGTCGTCGACCTGGACGATCTTCTCGACCTCGTCCAGGAACGTGGGGAACTCCTCGAAGCGGGTCCACTGGTCGTAGGCCGCACGCACGGGGACGTTGACGTCGACGGTCTCGATGATCTGGGGCATTGGTGCTCCTCCTGCTCGTCGTACTGGTGTACCTGGGACGGTAGGCCGATGCGCCTGTGGGGCGTCCCGGTGTGTGTCCCCCGATGACGCGGCCCGATCGTCGCCCGCGCCGTAGGCTGTGGCGGATGACTGAGCACGGACGGCATGCCTTCTCCGAACGGGACGAGCACGGGATCCTGGTGCGCCCCGCGCTGGCATCCGACGTCCCGCACATCCAGCGGCTCATCGCGCCGTACGTCGACCGGCGGATCCTGCTCGGCAAGGAGAACGTCGTCCTGTACGGCTCGATCCAGCAGTTCCGGATCGCCGAGGGGCCGGACGGCGTGCCCATCGGGTGCGGTGCCCTCGCGGTGTTCTGGGACGACATCGCCGAGGTCCGCACACTCGCGCTCGACCAGGACTGGATCCACAAGCGCGTCGGGCACCGGATGCTCGAGGCGCTCGAACACGACGCACGAGAGCTCGGCATCGCGCGGATCTTCTGCCTGACCTTCGAGGTCGACTTCTTCGCGAAGCACGGGTACCTCGAGATCGGCGAGACCGTCGTCCCGCCCGAGGTGTACGCCGAACTCGTCCGCTCGTCGGACGAAGGGGTCGCGGAGTTCCTCGACCTGGCCCGGGTCAAGCCGAACACCCTCGGCAACACCCGCATGCTGAAGATCCTCTGACGGCTCTATCCCTGCCTCGGCGGGGGTCCCCGACCGGTGCGGTGCAGGTGTCTACCCTGTGCGCATGTCGTCGATCCGCCGTCCCGTCGGTCCCGAACGTCCCGCGGTCTACTGGCGCCGTCGCGCCCTCGTGCTCGGGGTCGTCCTGCTCGTCGTGGTGGTCGTCGTGCTCATCGTCGTCGGCCGCGGGAACGGTGCACCCGGTGCCGGTGCCGGTGCCGGAGCCTCGGGGACGCCATCGGCGACCGCAGCCGCACCGGCGGGCTCGTCGGCGCCGCCGTCGTCCGCTCGGTCGTCCTCCACGCCGCCGTCGTCCGCTCCGTCGTCGTCCGCTCCGGCCCGGAAGGACGGGGCCGCGTGCGCCGAGGACCAGATCGTGCTGACGCCCGTCCTCGACGAGCGCGTCTACGCGGCGACGGACGACCCGCAGATCGCGATGACGATCGAGAACACGGGTTCGAACTCGTGCCACATGGACCTCGGGTCGGCGCAGCAGGTGCTCACGATCACGTCCGGTGCCGAGCAGTACTGGTCCTCGAAGGACTGCCAGACCGGCGGGACGAGTCAGGACGTCACCCTCAAGGCCGGCCAGGAGCTCACCACGCCGGCGATCACATGGGACCGCACCCGGTCGTCGTCGACGACGTGCGACGCCGCACGGGCGGCCGTGCCGGCGGGCGGGGCGAGCTACCACCTGCAGGTCGCGGTGGGGGAGATCGAGTCGGCGGAGTCGGTGCAGTTCGTGCTGGAGTGACGGAAGCCGGCCGGTGCACGCGAGCCGGTGGTAGCATTAGTGCAAGTGGATTGGGAAAGCCCGATCGGCGTGCGACCCCCGGCTCTGTCCGGGGGTCTTCGCTGTCAGGGGTAGACCTTCAGCCCCCATCCTCGGACGTCGCCCGCGGGCGACTTCGGCATGCGTTCCAAGACACGCTCCCACGCTCGGTTGGGTTGCTTTGGGTGGAGGAGGTGCGTCCCGATCGGCCGCGCGACCAAGTCAGCGATCTGGAGTCCTGAGCTGTTCGTCTGCTTGCTGGCGATGGTGAACCGGAACGACTCCGGCATACCGCGCATCTTCGTGGTTGCCATGATGCGGTCGAACTCGTCCTCGAGTTCGCGGTCTTCGCGCTTGCCGCGGCTCTCGAACACGAGGACCGTCTCCTGCCGGGCCACACCCCGCTGCTGCAGCTGGAGGAAGACCCGTTCGAGGCCGTACTCCAACGCGACGTGGTACGGGCTGATGTCAGCGCCGACGCGCTCCTTGAACTCGAGTTTCCGGATGGCGGTGGCGATGACCCCGAAGCGCTCGTCGAAGACTGAGTCGATCCGGGACATGAACCGTTGCCGCACGTCGGACCGCAGGAGGACGTCGAAGGGCGGCAGGGACTTGCGGATCTCCCGCTCGTGGAACACGACCATGTCGTGGTTGAAGAAGTCGAACTTGATGCGCTGCATGAGGGGGACGACGCGGTCCACGTACACATCGATGCGGAAGACGCAGAAGGCGAGGACGAAGACCGGGAAGTCCGCGTTGATGCTCGTGAGGCTGTGGTCCCCGCTCTCGTCCACGTAGACGACGTAGCCGCTCGACATGGAACGTCACCATATCAGTAGGTCGCGTAGCGCCCCGCGACGACGAAGCGCCGGGCCGGAGGATGACTCCTCCGACCCGGCGCTCACGATGACCGAGGTCAGCCGATGACGGTGATGTTCTCCGCCTGCGGGCCCTTGCGGCCTTCGGTGATCTCGAATTCGACCTTCTGGTTCTCCTCGAGCGACTTGTAGCCGTTGCCACCGATCGCGGAGAAGTGGGCGAAGACGTCAGCGCTGCCGTCGTCCGGCGCAATGAAGCCGAAGCCCTTTTCGTTGTTGAACCACTTGACAGTTCCAGTTGCCATTTCGGCGTTCCTTACTTTCTTACGTGCGCGGCGAGAGAATTCCACCACCGCGGGTTTCGACGACGTTGCCATCGAGTTGTGTGCGGCACCCGGCATCGAGCGGGGCGACGGAGATCAGAGGTTCAGTGCAATCGGTAGGCACTGACCATCGGGCAGGTGAACGGGTCGCGCGCTGCGAGACCGACCCGGTTGAGGTACCGGACGACGATCCCGTAGGAGCGGAAGATCGTGGTCTCCGTGTACGGGACCCCGTGCTGTTCGCAGTGCTCACGCACGAGGGCCTTCGCACGACGCAGGTTGGGCCGCGCCATGCTCGGGAACAGGTGGTGCTCCGCCTGGTGGTTGAGGCCACCGAGCAGGTGGTCCACCCACACGCCACCAGTGATGTTACGGGAAGTCCGGACCTGGCGCGAGAAGAAATCGATCTTGGCACCTTCGGCGATGACCGGCATGCCCTTGTGGTTGGGTGCGAACGACCCGCCCATCATGACGCCGAAGACCGCCATCTGGACGCCGAGGAAGGCGAACCCGATGCCGAGCGGCATCACGGCGAACACGAACCAGGCCAGCAGACCGAAGCGGGCGAGGAGCAGGACGGCCTCGAGCCGGCGCTCCTGCGGGGTGCCCTTGGCGGCCTTGCCGGTGACGACGGCGCGGATGGAGAGCCAGTGCAGGTTGGCGCCCTCGAGGGTCAGGAGCGGGAAGAACGCCCACCCCTGGACCATCGCGAGGCGGCGGAGGAGTCCGCGACGCTCGACGGCGTCCTCCTCGATGAACACGACGCCGTCCGGCGCGATGTCCGGGTCCTTGCCGATGGTGTTCGGGTTGCCGTGGTGACGGTTGTGCTTGTTCATCCACCACGAGTAGGACAGGCCGACGACGAAGACGCCGAGCCAGCGACCCGCGTGGTCGTTCCACTTGCGGGAGGCGAAGATCTGGCGGTGCGCGGCCTCGTGCGAGAGGAACGCGAACTGCGTGAAGAGGACACCGAGCACCGCGGCCGGGATGAGCTGGAACCAGGAGGCCCCGAGCATGGCGGACACGACGAAGGTCGCGGCGGTGAGGACGGTCAGGACGCTGAAGACGGCCCAGTAGAAGCCGACACGGCGTTCCAGCAGGCCTTCGGTGCGGACCCGCTCGAGCAGGTCCTTGTACGTCGACGTCGGTGTCGGCGCTCCCGGGGTCCGGGCGGTGGTCGGTCGGTAGAGGGTGGGCGATGGTGCCGGCATGGAAGCTGCTTCCCCATCAGGAACAGCCCTTCGGCCGTACAACGAGAGTTCCCGCGATTGCGATTGGTCCGAAGCTAGTGGCGTTGGCTGAGTTCTCACCCCGAGGGGTGGCCTGAGTGCGCCTACAGGATCATCGCGAGCTGGACTCCGATCATCGCGGCGTAGCGTCACGACCATCGACGAAGGGCTGGGCCATGAAGTACCTCATCTACGGGGTCGCCTCGGTCATGACGAGCGACGAGGCGGCGTACGCCGTACTGGACTACGCGACGGCGCTCGCGCAGTCCGGACTCGCGGACCGGGTGGACGTCCCGTCGGTCGACGACTACGGCATGACCGCCACGTCGAGCTTCGTCCTCGCGCCGGCGATCGGTGTGCTGGTGCAGTCAGCACCGGACGACGAGCTGGCACCGGAGACCGACGCCTTCACCGCCGACCTGCGGTGCCGCACACACGCCGTCCAGGCGGGTCGCGCCTCCTGAGCGGACGCCCCGCGCGCAGCGTCGGGCTGCTTGACTAGGGGTGATGGCACAGAAGGAACAGCGCTTCCGGAGCGAACAGCTCGAGGAGGCCCTCGCGAAGCAGGACGTGGCCGCGGTCGCGTACGCCCTGCGCAACGACATCGTGATCGTCCCGCGGCTCGTCACCGGGAAGAAGGACATGCAGGTCCGGGTGTTCGGCCGGGAGGGGTCGGACAAGCGCATCCTGCTGCTCTTCTCGTCGGCCGACGCCTACACCGCGATGGTCCCGGGGGAGAAGCTCCGGCAGGTCATGGTCTACGACGCCGAGCGGCTCGAGGAGTTCCTGGCGGCGCACCTCGACTCCCTCGAGGGCGTGTTCTTCGACATCGCCGGCCCGCACACCATGCAGGCCGAGCCCGCCGACCTGCTCGCGGCACTGCGCGCGTAGCGCCGCCCGGACCGACCGCGACCCGCTCGGATACCGTCGGGCCATGGGATCGATCCTGCCCGGCGTCATCGCCTTCGCCCTCGGCACGGTGCTCGCCGTCGCCGGCCTCGTCCCGTGGGCCGCGCGCGAGTACCGGCGACACGGACGGCTCGGCGTCCGCCGCGGCCTGCTCGCGTTCGGGACGCTCGTCTACGCCCTCGCGCTCGTGACCTACACACTCCTCCCGCTGCCGGACGACATCGCCGCCGTCTGCCGTGCCGATCCCCAGCCGCAGCTCCGGCCGTTCACCTTCGTCGGTGACATCGCCCGCGAGGGCGGCATCACCGGCCCGCGGTCCCTGCTCGGCAACCCCGCCGTCGCGCAGGTGCTCCTCAACGTGCTGCTGTTCGTGCCGCTCGGTGCGCTCGTCCGGCACGCGGTGCTCCGTCGGCGGCTCGTCGCGGGCCTCCTCGCCGGTGGCGCCGCGGGCTTCGTGCTGTCGCTGCTCATCGAGTTCACGCAGCTCACCGGCGACTGGTTCCTGTACCCGTGCGCCTACCGACTGTTCGACGTCGACGACCTCATCGCGAACACCGCAGGCGTGCTGCTCGGGACCCTGTTCGCGCCGGTCGTCGGCATGCTCGCCGGTTCGACGCGGCCGGCGGAGAGCCGGGCGCCGCGACCGGTCACGGCCGGCCGGCGGTTCTTCGGCATCCTCGCCGACGTCCTCGCCATCTGGTTCACCACCGGGCTGCTCACGTCGGTCACCTCGGTCGGTCTCGAGCTGATCGGGGTGCCGGACGGCGGACCGCTCGCGACCGCGCTCGGCATCACCGCCGCGTTCGCGGCGCCCGCGCTGCAGCTCGTCATCGTCCTGGTGTCCGGTCGGACCTTCGGTGAGCACGTCGTGCGGCTCCGGCCGGTGCCCGTGCCGGGAGGCGCGGCTCGGCTCGTGCGGTGGGCGCTCGGCTCCGGCGGGTGGTCGGCGCTCGTCGCCAGCGGGTTGCCGTTCTCCGGGCTGCTCGCGTTCGTGCTCGCGGTGGCGGCGGTCATCGGCGTGTGGGCGACGCGGGACCGGCGCGGGTTCGCGTCGGCCGTCGCGGGCACCGGGATCGAGGACGACGTCGACGCCGAGGCGGTGGCGGTCGAGCCGCGGTCCTGACGGCGGGGTGGTGCTCCCGCGGGGTCAGAACGCTGCGTCGAGCTCGCGTTCCCGCGGGGACTTCGTCATCGAGAACGCGACCCGCAGGGCCTCGCGGAGGTGCTCGGCGTCGGCGCCGAGGACGGTCGTGAAGCCGAGCCGGCCCGCCTCGGCCGCGCGCTGCTCGGCGCCCGTCGCCATGCGGATCTCGCCGGCGAGGCTGATCTCACCGACGGCCGCGAGCGTGTGCGGGTACGGGCGGTCACGAGCCGCACTCGCGAGTGCCAGCACGATGGCGAGGTCGGCGCCGGGTTCGGTGAGCTTCATGCCGCCGACGGTCGAGACGTAGACGTCGGCGTCCGAGAGCTTGATGCCGGCCCGTCGTTCCAGCACGGCGAGGAGCATCGCCACACGAGAGGCATCCACCCCGTTCACGACCCGACGCGGCTGCGGCGCCGAACTGGGGACGACGAGGGCCTGGATCTCGACCGGCAGCGCGCGGCGTCCCTCCATCGCGACCGTGATGCACGTGCCGGACACCGGGGCGCCGTTGCGGGACATGAACAGACCGCTCGGGTCGGGCACCTCGTGGATGCCGTCGCCCGCCATGTCGAAGCAGCCGACCTCGTCCGTCGGACCGAAGCGGTTCTTCAGCGCGCGGACGAACCGGAGCGCGGTCTGACGGTCACCCTCGAATTGGCAGACCACGTCGACGAGGTGCTCGAGCAACCGGGGTCCGGCGATCGTGCCGTCCTTCGTGACGTGCCCGACGATGAGGACGGGGAGCGCGGCCTGCTTCGCCACTCGGATCAGAGTCGAGGCGACCTCCCGCACCTGGGACGTGCCACCGGCGATGCCGTCGACGGACGCGGACGAGATCGTCTGCACGGAGTCGGCGATGAGCAGGTCCGGCTGCACCTGTTCGATCTGGCCGAGGATGACGCCGAGGTCGACCTCGCTCGCGAGGAAGAGGTCGTCGTGCATGGCGCCGGTGCGCTCGGCGCGGAGCCGCACCTGGTCGACGGACTCCTCGGCGCTGACGTAGAGGACGCGCTTGCCCATCGAGGCCGCACGCGACGCGACCTCGAGCAGGAGTGTCGACTTGCCGACCCCGGGCTCGCCGCTCAGCAGGACCGCGGCACCGGGGACGATCCCGCCGCCGAGCACGCGGTCGAACTCGCCGATGCCGGTCTGCCAGCGCTGCACGGTGCCGCCACGGGCCTCCGTGATCGGCCGTGCGATGCGGTTGCCGGTGACGGCGATCGACGCCGTGCCACGGGTGCTGGCGGTCGCCGCCGAGGCGTCCTCGACCGTCCCCCAGGACTGGCACTCGCCGCAGCGACCGACCCACTTGATGCTGGTCCATCCGCACTCCGTGCAGCGGAACGAGGACTGGGGGCGGGCCATGAGACGAGGTTAGGGCGCTCCGCCGACATCGGTCGGCTCGTCGGCGCGGTCGCCGACGAACGTGTCGGCGCCGGTGTCGACCTCGGCTCCCTCGCCGGTGTCGGCCCCGGTTCCGGTTCCGGTTCCGGTGCCGGTGCTGGTGTCGACGGGGTCGCCGTTGCCGTGGCGGCCCGGCAACGGGACCGATCCGGTCACACGCTGGCGCAGGCGCTCGAGGGAGTTCGGCCGGTTCGCCGTGTCGAGTGCCGCGGCGTCGTCGGTGTCCTGCTCCGCGCGAGCGTGCGCGACGTCGCCGGCCTGGCTGCCGAGCTCCTCGGCTTCCCGCGCGGAGAGGTACCGGCGGATCGCCGCGACGGTGTCCACACGAGCGTCGACCGCCGGTTCGAACGCGCTCGCCCAGATTTCGTACCCGCGGTCGTTCGGGTGGAACAGGTCCCCGTACGTGTTGAAGAACGTCCGCCGGATCCCGACCCGCTTCGTGATCGTGTGCAGCGGCGCCACCGTCAGACCGAGCTCGCCCGCCACCCGGTGGATGATTTCGTTCGCGACCGCCACCTTCCGCTCCCGGTCCGGAACGAACATGCACGGCAGTTCCCCGACGATGGCGTGCGACGGCACCGCCCCGTAGATCGCCCGGATGTTGCGCTCGAACTTGTCCGGATGGAAGTCCGCGATGTCGTTCGCCCCGATGGAGACCGTGCAGACGTCCGGGCTGTACTGGTGCAGCTTCGGGAGCTGGTGCTGCTTCGCCCCCCAGGTCGTCGCACCGGACACGCTGAGGTTCACGACCCGCACGGTCATCCGCGAACGGTGTCGGATGCGACGAGCGAGCAGGCCGACGTACCCACGACCCGGAGCCGTCGCGCCGACCCCCTGCGCGGCGGAGTCGCCGATCGCCACGTACGTGAGCTGGCCGTCGTGGTGCAGTCGTTCGCGCCACCAATCGGCGTGCACGGGGAGCATGTCGACCACCCGCTGGGACGCTGCCCGTTGCCCGCGGATGCCCGCCCGCGCGCCGAAGCCGGCGGCTCCGCTGACGACGGCCGCGCCGACGACGGAGGACAGCAGGGCGACGAGGGTGCGCGTTCTCATGGCGGAGACGGTACGCGCGGAGCCTCGGATCGCGGTCACCGGCGCGGAGGTCTGGGGAGGAGGCGGCGGACGCCGCCGCGTGTGGACGGGGGGCGCGTCGGGTGGCGTGACGGGCCTCCCGGATCGTGTAAACTCTCTCCCGGTACCGTGTCCGAGCGGCCTAAGGAGCATGTCTCGAAAACATGTGTGGGGGCAACTCCACCGTGGGTTCAAATCCCACCGGTACCGCCACAGGGTCATTTGCAAGTCTGAGGTATCAGCGTTTGCAAGTCTCACCCAACAGAAGAGCCCCCGGCAGATGCCGGGGGCTCTTCTGTTTGTCCGGGTCAGGCCGGGGGTTCCGGCAGCGCGGGCTCCTCGTAGGGCACGAGTTCGCGGGGCGGCGGGTTTCGGAGGTAACGGGTTTCGCCGCGACGGTCTCGGGACCGCTGCAGGTACTCGCCTTCCTTCTTCCTCGGCTGGGGTGCCCGTCCGGCTGCTGCTCGCAGCTGCTGCTCTCGGAGCGCGTTCTCGAAGTTGATGATGCGCGTCATGTTGGACCGGACGGCGAGGAGTGCGAGTGCGAGCTGTTGGGCGGCGAGTCCACGCATCGGGCGGTTCGTGGTGACGTGGAGCTTGTGGTCGCGTTGCAGCAAGTCGTTGGTGGATTCGCTGCTGCTGCGGTCGGAGCGGTAGGTCTTGAACCACTGGCGGCCGTTGTGGCGGAGCATCTGCCGCTGCTGCACGTGCTCGGTGGGCTTCACGGTGACGCTTGTCTGGCAGCACACCCGGTAGTCCTTCTGCCGGTCGCTGATGTTTGCCCGCTGAATACGGACACGGTCTGCTTCATCGTCCGGCACAGCTTTCGGGTGAAGCTTCCGCAGCGGGCAGGACGCCGTTGGTGAGATACCGGAAGCGGGGCAGCTGAGCCGGAGCGTGCCGTCGGGCTTCTTCTCGTGCACGCTGAGCTCGTAGCGCTCGAGCTTCTCGAGTTCTTTCCAGTACTCCGCATCGGTCAACTGACCGGCTTCCCATCGTTTAGTTACCTCGAGCAGGTCGAACGGAGTGGACGGGCAGACGTAGCGTCCCTCGACCATGATTGCGCCGCCGAGCGCCCCATTGGTGATTCCCTTCTGCCGGTCGACATAGTCCTTGACCACGGGGATGCGTCGACGTACGAGTTCTTCGTGGAAGGCGTCTTTGAGCTGCGAGTACCCGCGGTCGAAGGAGAATCGGGTCAGTTCGTACCCGCGCGCTTGTAGGGAGTCGAGCAGGTCGATTGCGTGGTCGCCGATGCGCTTGTTTGGGGTGCCGAGGCTGATGGCGCGGATGAGCTGTGGTGCCTGCAGCTTCTTGTCGAGGTCGGGGTCCTCGATGACGTCGATGATGATGTTCGCCATGTAGGACAGTTCCCACTTGACGCGGGATACACGCTTCTCGTCGTCGGCGTTGCGTTTCTTCGCGCCCTTCTTCTTCGGCGCCCAGTCGGCCTCGAGCGCGAGCACCCGCCGTCCTTCGGCCTTGTCAGTGGTCGTGTCGAGCTTGTTCCGCATCGGCACTTCGTTCCCGTCCTTGTCCCGCTTCCACCGTGCTTGGTGCACCCCGGCGGTCACCTGGCTCTGGTCGATGGTGAACGCTGTCTTCCTGCGTCGGAACTCCGGCGCCTGCTGCCGAATCGACATCTCGACGAGAGCGTTCATGAACCACTCTCCCCGGGCGCGCATCCGCGCAACGAACGCTTCGTCGAGGTTCGCTTCCCACGCCTGACGCTCTTCCAACGTCATCGCCTTCCATTTGGTTCGCTGGAACCCGTCGTTTGCCACGTACGGGTCGAACGTCGCGATGATGCGGTGGATGGCGCGGTGGGCGAGGAAGTACCAGTTCTTGAACGGGTTGTCGTAGAGGTGGGCGATGCCGAGTACCTCACGTGCCTCGGGGGTGAGACGGTGTTCCAGCGCCCGTTCCATGTCGCGGACACGGACGGTCGACTCCTCCATGACGAGGATGAGCGCGACGGTGAGGATGACGGCGTCGGAGATGTCGGGCTGCGGCCCGCCGGCACGTTTCCCCGCCACCGCCCGGTCGAACCGTCGCCATCCGACGAGGGCCGGCAGGACGCGCGACTGCAGTAGGCGGTTCAGCCATGTCTGTGCAAGGTCCGCGTCGATGGGCGTCATGGAGCCCGCGCCGGCGGCAATTTCCCGGTCGGTGAGGCCACCGTCGGTCGAGGCTGCGAGCACCTCGAGGGTAAGGGCGACAGTGTCGTCCCAGGACAGCGATTCCATCGTCATCGGGCGTCACCGCCATCCTGCTTGTCGCGGCGCTCCTGCAGCTGCTCCCGGAGCTCTGTGAACGTTGCGGAGTCCGGGGCGGCGGCCGGCATGTAACGCGACGCTGAACGTCGCTTGTTTCGCGGAACCTCGGCGCGGAATCGCTTTGGCATCCAATCCGCCTCCAGCGCTGCGAT
Source organism: Curtobacterium sp. MCBD17_032 (assembly GCF_003234855.1). Taxonomy (GTDB): domain Bacteria; phylum Actinomycetota; class Actinomycetes; order Actinomycetales; family Microbacteriaceae; genus Curtobacterium. The sequence continues at coordinate 178,552 of NZ_QKTO01000001.1, read as the reverse complement.
ACTGCAGCGTTCCGTGTGGACGTGCTCCGCCGTCCTGGGCACGGATGACTGCGCGCTTCCGGCTGGCACGGCGGTCTGGTCCAGGTGGAGCGCGACGTCTGCACGGCGCAGTGCAGTGTTCGCGAGGTCGTGCGGAGCCAGTGGTCGGTTCTGCCCCTCGATGTCACGACGCAGCTTCCGGTGTGAGGTGGCCCGCTCGCGGTCAAGTGCCGTGGGACGCATGTGAGCCGACGGCTGGCGGAGTACCGCGTCCCAGTCGGTCAAGTCGGCCGGTGCGACGCGCGGCAGGTAGCGGCGGAGCGTCTGAATATCGGGCATGCCGGCGGCCTGCATGAGCACGCCGAGAGGGAGTACCGGCAGCTGGCTGAGCACCCACGTGTCGCGGAGTCGCTGCGCGAACGGGGCGGGGTGCTCGCCGACGCAGAACCACGTCAGTGTGCGAGGTCGAGTGTCGTCAGCCACGCTGGGGAAAAGGACGTGCCTGTCGGCTTCGAATGAGTCGATGACGTCGTCGATGTACGTTGCCCACTCGGTCTGGATTGGGACGATGCGCGGGTATCGACCCGTGACGCGGACGCTGTAGCCGGTTGCGGTGCGGACGATATCGCGGCCGCGAACGTGTGCGCATTCGACGGACTGCAGGCCGGCACCGCCGGCGAGGGCGAGGAACGTCTTCGCATAGCGGCGGTGCACTGCGTTTTTGCGTGCGGTGGCCCAGCTTTCGATTTCGGCCAATTCTGCCGCCGTGTAGGGGACGACTCCGTGGCTGATGCGTCCGCGATTCTTCCGGTTGTGGTCGACGTCAGCGACGGCACTGGCGACTCGGAACAGCAGCGAGTGCAGCGTCTTGTGCAGGCTCGCCTGCTTGTTCGGGGACCGCATGCGGATGTAGCGGCCGAGCAGCGTCGGGTGGAACAGTTCGGTCCGGTTGAGAGGGGCGCGCTCTTCGTTGACGGCCCACAGGATGTAGTGGGTGACGACGGAAAGCATGCGGAGGCCGACGGTCGCGTTCGACGGGCCGGAGTCGAGTACCGCCTGGCGTGCGAAGTCCTTCACACGGTCCCAGTCACGCGGCACGACGGTGGAGGGGCGGTACTGCATCAGCGCCTCCCCTACACTCGGCGAGTCGTGGTCATTAGTAGGAACAAAGTGTGCTACAGGAGCTGCGGGAGCGGAAGGGGTGGTGTGGTTTCGTTCGGTCATGCCAGGGCTATGCGCGGCCTTATCTCCCGGCCGGGATCTGGAGTGTCAGATCGCGCCGAGGAGCGGTCTGGGATGCGCACCCTCTCGTGGGAAAACCCCTGATCACGGATCAAACGTCCGCGGCGCTTCCCCGCCTGACTCCTCTAGGAAGTCCACTTTTGCGTCTGTTCATCCCGGGCGTGTCGCAAGCCCGAGGCGGTACTTCAACTGCTCGACCATCGCGCCTCACGGCTGCAGCCGAACCTTCGGCGGAGCGGAGGAACGGCTCCTGCTCGTAACTACCCCGGGTTCTCGCGGGGAGCCAGCTAGCGTCCCATTGAGCTGAACGGGGGCAGCACCAGAGGGATCCTCGCGCCGATAGCTCCCGGGCAGATTGAGTTGATCGGCGATCAGCCGGCTCACCGAGATGTCACGAAGTGACGACTGCCACATCCACCCGGAATGCTCCGGTCAACTGTTTCGAGCGCTCGACGTTGCGTCTGCGCGGTGTTGCTGCATTCAGCGACGGCGCCCCTGCGACCCCGATGCCGTCGTCACGGTCCGCCAAGCGCAGCCAGCGGGCCAGGCAGGACTCGGAGACACCGAAGTCCTTCGCGACCTGCCGCACTGACGTCTCGCCCTTCCGGGCGACCGCGATCACGTCACGGCGGAACTCTTCCGGATACGCCTTCACCATGGCGCACATCCTTTCAGCAGGAGCCAATGCCCCTACCTCTCAGGAGTCAACCGAGCCTGCAGCAGTCCCCCGGGCCGTCAGTCATGAACGAACGGCAGTACCCGGTCGAGCGCTTCTGCGGATTGCAGCCCGGCGGTTCGCAGCAGCAGCTTTAGTGGGGTGCCTCGTTCAAGGTGTCCGACCAGCCATGTCGCTCGCATCCGTCGGGTCTGCAGCGGTACTTCGGGTCCTGTGCGTGAGACGAAGTCGGTGATGAGGTTGATGTTGCCGCCGCGCTGGTCGGTACGGAACGCCCATCCTTCGCCGTCCATGAACTGCAGCCGTGCGTGCAGGCCCGCGTCCCACTCGTGGAGTACCGGTACCTCGCGTTCGTTGTCGCCAGCGACTCGAACGATCAGTGCTGCGCCTACTTCGGCAACGTGCTCGAGTCGCTGCCGGATGATTTCCGCCCCGGTTAGGCCGGCGCCGAAGCCGAGAGACAGTAGCGCAGCAGCTGAGGTTCGCCGTTCGACGGACGTTTGCGCTCGCGACCAGCCTTCGAGGGTCGCTTGTTCGGCGACCGTGTAGGGCGTGACCGCGTCCGCTTTCCCGAGGGCCTTGAACTTCCCGACCGCATCGTCGCCGAGGAGCGCTTCGGAGACGCGGCGAAGCCGGGCTCGGATGGTGTTCCGGCTGGCACGATTGTAGCCGGCGAGGTGATGCGTCACGAATCGATTGACCATGTACGGGTCGAACACGGACGCGTCGTCGAGTGGCGCGTATTCACTGCGGGAAAAGTGAGTCAGGCGCGTAACTGCGGGGTACAGCTCTCTCGCGTTGTACGTGACCAGAGGTTCTGCTCTGGCGACGACGTCATGGACGTATGGTGCGATGGCGTCCCAGTCCTGTGCCGGGAGCTGTGGCCGGTATGGACGACTTAGCTCAGCCATGGCGTTGCTCGTCGCTCTGCGCCTTGCCCTCTACGCTTTCGGTATGGGTCGTCCGATGCGTGCATTGCCGGTGGAGCTTGCGGACGCGCCGTGGCCGGAGGTGCCTTCCTCGGACCAGTTCGGGGAGATCGCTCGTCAGTTCGTGTTGAACGTCCGCGACGCGATGGCGGGGCGAAGTCTTCGGGCGGTCGCTGCGGATGCCGGTATCGGGCATGTCACCCTGCAGCGGGTTCTTGCCGGTCAGGCGTGGCCGGACCTTGTGACGATCGCGCGTCTTGAGGTGGGGTTGGATGCGGCGTTGTGGCCGAGGCATCCTGTGTCGTGAATCGGTCGTTGAAGCGGTGGGCCATCTCGTAGAACGCCGCCCACCCCGCTGGGCTTCGTTCCTGCGGTTCCGGCGGGTACCAGTCACCGTCAACGAGATCGGCAAGTTCCTGCATCGACGTCCACGTGTTTGGGTCATGCTCGTCGAACGTCGGGGGAGTGCGATGGGTGGGGAGGCCGCAGCGTTCGTCGTAGTCGTTACGGTCCGCGACGAACTCGAGCGCGATACGGCGCAGGCGCCGACGGAGCTGCGCGTCCCGGCCGACGGACGAGATGCTGACTTCTCGTGTGTCGAGGTCCAGTCGGGCGGCCGCATGTGCCTTGCCGTGAGTAACGATGATCGTGACGGCGGAGCCATGAGCGATCGCTTCCACGACTACGCCTTCCGGTGGCAGCACGGACGTTGGCCAGCCCAGTCGGGGGATCTCGCGTCCTCGAAGGAGGGACGCGATCTCCCTCAGCACCCCAACACCGTCGGTCATAGTTACGAACATACGCCTTCTCGGAGGAAGCGTCCATCCCTACATCCTTGGCAGCGGCGGCCCCAGGAAGGACGACATCGAATGGTGCAGCGGTCCTACTCCTCTCGCCATGACGTGTGATTCCGCGACGGCGAAGTCCAGCTACGCTTTCCCTGCCTCGCATGAGGCCTTGCCCGAGCATGGGGTGGAGGAGAACGATGATCGGCCGGTCGGAAGAACTCGCCACGCTGCGCAGCATCATCACTCAGGTCGTCACGACCGGTCAGGCCGTCATCGTTGAGGGCGAAGCAGGTATCGGAAAGTCGGCGCTGATCTCCGAAGCCGTTCAGTTGACCGTCGACGCGGGGTTCCGTCAGCTGCGGTGCACGGGGATGCAGAGTGAGACGACGGCCGGGTTCGCGAGTCTGCATGAACTGCTACACCCGGTGCTCGGTCAAATTCACACGCTCCCGTCGCGACAGCGGGGAGCGCTGTTAACCGCGTTTGGGTTTGAGGACGGGCCCGAGCCTGACCGGCTGCTCATCAGCCTCGCGGTGCTCGGCTTGCTTGAAGAAATTGCTTCACAGCAGCCAGTGGTCCTGATTGTGGAGGACTTACAGTGGCTGGACGCGTCCACGGTCGAGGCCATCACGTTCGTTGCGCGGCGGCTCACGACTGCGCCGATCCTGATGCTGATCGCTGCTCGAACGAGCGGCGAAGTCTTAGCTGGTGACCCGCTCACCGGGCTTCCGCTCACGCGAATCAACTTGGGACCGTTCACCGTCGGTGAGTCGCGCGAATTTTTGGACACCGTACCTGTCGAACTCACTCGCGAGCAGCGCTCGAGGGTGCTGGACGAAGCAGCGGGCAATCCGCTGGCTCTGCGGGAATTCGCGACCTCTGTGAGCACGACAGCAGGCGATGATGCGCTCTCGCCGTTCGGCCGGCTCCCGACGACACGACGACTCGAACAGAACTTCCTCGGCACGGTTTCGGCGCTTCCGTTCGGCTGCCGCCGCATGCTTCTCCTCGCGGCCACGGCACACGACCCCGTCGTTAACGAACTCTTCGCGGCGGGGCAACTTCTCGGCCTTGCACCGTCGGAGCTGGATGCCGCGGAGCGTGCGGGTTTGGTTTCCGTCTCCGGTGGACGTCTCAGTTTCCGGCACCCGTTGGTGCGGTCGGCTGTGTATGGGGCCGCCACGACGACCGAACGAGGACAGGCGCACCACGCGCTCGCGGAGGTGAGTACCGACTTCTCTCGGGCCGCCTGGCACCGAGCCGCGGCATCGGACAAGCGCGACGAACGCGTAGCAGCGGAACTGGAGGAGGCAGCCGAACAAGCCCGGCGACGGGGGGCGCAACCTGAGGCAGTCGCAGCCCTTCATCGGGCGGCGACGCTGACCCCAAATGTCGGCGACCGTGTGCGGCGACTCGCCACTGCGGCGGAGATCGCGCGTCGAGCCGGAGCGACCGCCGTGTCGGCCCGCTTGGTGGAGGAAGCGATTCCGCTGGCAGGCGACGAGCAGGTGGTGGTCGGGCTGACCTCGACGCAGTTGCTACTCAGCATGACCGCAGGCACGCCGGGGCCGAGCGGCGTGGAACTGATGGGGCTGGCACGCCGCCTCGGGGGCGCGGAGGGCACCGATCACCCCGCGGAGCGGATCGCCGTGCTCTGGACTGCCGCTGTCGGCTACTACGGGCAACCTGCCTCCGACGAGGCGCGGCACCGGGTGGAAGCAGAGGTCCTCGCTATTGAGCCCAGCAGGTGGGACCCGTACCGGCAGATGGCACTGGGCCTGCTCGATCCGGTTCATCGAGCGGCCGAGCTTCGGCCGGAACTGCCTCGGCTCGCAGCCGCCCTTTCGGAGGACACCCTCGGGTTGCAGAGCCTGGCGCTAACATCCGAGTCCTTACAAGACCTACCGATGGCGTTCGAGAGCTGGAGCATGGCGGCCGATCGCGCTCGCCGGACCGGATTCCAGAGCGATGAATGCCAAGCGCTCCGCGGGCGTGCGAACATGCACCTGATGCTCGGCCGGCTGTTGCCAGCTCTCGACGACATCGAACGCGCGATGCGGATGGTGGAGGACCAGGCGTTGCCTGTCACTGAGGCCGCAGTTACTGCCATAGCTGCACGGGTGATGGCGTGGCAGGGGGACCTTGTTCGGGCTTCGGCAATCCTGGCGAGGAGCCGGGAACGAGCCGCTGAGGCCCCCTTGGCCTTGGTGAGTGCGGATCAGGCGTGGGCGGGCGGACTGATCGCCCTGGCAGAGCAGCGATATCAGAGCGCGTGGGCCGAACTTGCCGATGTCGCGAACCACCCTGTGACTGCCATGTGGGCAGTTGCCGACCTCACAGAAGCAGCGGTGCGGGCTGGTGCACATGTTGCGGTCACCCCGATCGTCGAGAGCGCTGCCCGGGATGCAGAAGTGATGGGAGCGGCGCATCTCGACATGTTGATTGGCCGGAGCCGCGCCCTGCTTGCGCCTGAGGACGACGCCGAGCTGCACTTCCGCTCAGCAATCAACTCCGGGGTGGCCGCGGGCACTCTGCTGGAACTCGCCCGAACCCGCCTCCTCTACGGGGAGTGGTTGCGTCGACAGCGCCGGCCGCTGCATGCACGCGAGCAACTTGGACAGGCCCTCCGAACCTTCGAAGCTGCCGGTGCTCGAGCACTAGTTGGCCGGGTGCTGGCGGAGTTGCGCGCAGCAGGCGTCGCGACACCGAGCGCATCACACCGTCATCGATCCGACGCAATCTCACTGCTGACTCCGCAAGAGCTTCAGATCGCGCGGCTGGCGGCACGGGGAATGACGAACCGCGAGATCGCCGACCAGGTCTACCTGTCGCATCGCACGGTGAGCACCCACCTGTACAAAGCGTTCCCGAAGCTCGGCATCACCGCAAGAGGGCAACTACGGGAAGCGCTGAAGCGGGCCGATGATGGACAGAGCGAACTTCCACGCGAGCACGACTGAGCCGCCGCCACGACGTCCTGCAAGCCGGACGCCGCGGCGGAGACTCACGATCAACGAAGCGCAGCAGATCCGAGCGACCAGAGCTGTTCGGCGTTCTCGGCATCCACCGCATACCGAGCGACACCGCGGTCGTGGCCGGCGCCGTCCTCCAACTGCTCCGCTTCCTGATTGTCCTCGAAGTACCGTCCGGTCACACCCTCGACCAGCGGTGACGCGACGAGCAGCGCCGACGTCGCAGCGCCCTGGGCGGGGGTCTTAAAGAAGTCCTGCTCAATGCGGTTGCCGTCGGAGTCCAGCGCACCCATGGCGCGGAGGGTGTCCTCGTCGAGGTGTCGCTGCAGACGCGTGGTGATCCATCCCGGCATTAGGGAGTTCGCACGAACTCCGTAGTCCCGCCACCGGTCCGCGATCCCGGCGGCCAGGAGCACGTCGGCCGTCTTCGACTGGGCGTAGGCGCCCCACCGGTCATACGGACGCACAGCGAAGTTCGGGTCCTCGAAGTGAAACGGCGACCGGAGGTGCGCCGTCGAGCTCACCGTGACGACCCGAGCCCCCTCCGCGGCGAAGAGATGATCCCGCAGACCGAGAAGTAGCGCGAAGTGGCCGAGGTAGTTCGTCGCAAGCTGCATCTCCCAGCCGGCGCCTGAGGTGCGCTTCTCCGGTAGCGCCATGATCCCCGCGTTCGCGACGACGCCGTGCACGGGCCCGTCTTGCTCCGCGGCGAACAGAAGCACCGAGTCGAGGTCACCGAGATCGAGTGGACGGACCGTGATGCTCCCGCCGTTCGTACCTGCGGCTCCGGCAGTGGCGGACAGCGCTCGCTCGCAATCACGGACGCCGATTGTCACGTCCGCACCAGCTCCGGAGAGGGCACGAACCGTCTCGAGTCCGATACCGGAGGCACCTCCCGTGACGACGTAGTGCCGACCGTGTAGGTCGACTCCGGCGAGGACTTCGGCGGCGGTGGCTTCCGGGCCGAACGGCGTCGTGAGCAAATCAGTCATGGTGGTTCTCCTCACGAGCGGTACGCAGACGGTCGAGAACGCGAGCCATCTGCTGTGGCATGTCGCCCGGCTTGCGGGCGGTGATGAACTGGCCGTCCTCGACGACCGGCGCGTCGACGTACGTCCCGCCCGCGGCGCGGACCTCGTCCGCGACCTCGCGCCATGACGTCATGTTTCGTCCTGCGACGAGTCCGGCGGAAGCGAGGACCTGAGGACCGTGGCAAACGGCGCCGATGACTTTGCCCGAGGCTGCGAAGTCGCGGACGAACTCGAGGGCCTCGGGCAGGGTGCGCACCTCTGCCGGTGCGAGTCCTCCGGGGATGAACACGGCGTCGTAGTCGGACGGATTGGCCAGCGCGATGGGCTGCAGGCCGGTCGAGAGTGCAAGTCCCTTGTATGCAGTGACGGTTTCACCGGTCGGGGTGAGGACGTCGACGTCGTAGCCCTCTTCCACGAACCGGTAGTAGGGGTAGAAGAACTCGACGTCCTCCACGCGGTCGGCAGTGACGATGGCGATGCGGCCGAGCGGCGCCTCGTCTTGGCGGATGGCAGCTCGGTTGTCGGTGACCTGGGGGTCGATGGTGGTGGGCAAGGCTCTCTCTTCTCTCTGTTCGGCGGTCGTATCTGACCGGCATGGTTTGACAACCATCAAACCGTGGCCATCATTCCTGGTAGGTTCGACGTATGTCAAACGTTCCGACGCAGGATCATCGCGACCCGTTTCCGCTGCCGGCCGTCGCCGACCTCGACCTGGTGCAGGTGCTCAAAGCAGCGGGAGACCCGGCCCGGCTGGTCATCCTCGAACGGCTGTCCGACGGCGAGTACCACCCGTGCAACCTCACCGACTACCGGCTCGAGATCCACAAGGCAACGCTGTCTCACCACTTCAAGGTCCTCCGCGAAGCCGGATGGACCCGTACACGCGTGACCGGTCGCGAGTACGCCGTTCAACTCCGCCGGGACGCACTTGACGCGCGATGGCCCGGGCTTCTAGGCGCTGTGATCACCGCCGCCCTCCGTGACAACCCCGAGGCCGAACTACCTCCGGCGTAGCGGTCGGTCGTAGTCCGACGCGAACGCCGCTGAACGAGAGAGTGATGTTCGAGCATCCGCCTTGTGGAGAAGTTGGCTCCGGTGTTACCGAACAACGGCGACCGGGACGCCTTCCCGGGGAGCGCACCGTGCGCTTCCAATGATCGTCGTTCGGTGTGGTCCAGGTCGCTGCCTGGGTAGTCGGGGCCCGCACGCTCAGTGGCCTGTTGTGCCCGCCGAGCGGAGCGACGAGTCAGTCGAGACGGGTCAGGAGGTTTCGCTTTCGCACGTCCACCAGCGAAAGCGTCCGGTACCCAGCACGGGGGAAAAAGACAGTGAGTCGGTCGTCCTCGGTGCTCATGATGTTGCCGTCGCCCCACACCGGATGGCGCACGGAAGCGTCCGGAGGCCACTCCTCGTCGTGGGCACCGTCTGCTGGATGGGAACCAACGGCGTAGGCAGTGCCCGCGGTGCAGGTGTCGCAGTTTCCGCAGGGGTGTGCCAGCTCGCCACCGAAGTACCCAAGGAGGAACTGTCGTCGGCACGCGCGCGTCTCCGCGTATTGACGCATCATGTCGATGCGCGACTGCTCGACGTGCTCACGCTCATCAGCGCGCTGCTCGGCGGCCTGGATCGCTTCCCCTAAATTCCAATTGTGCTCGGCGATATGGGCAAGCCCGCTCTCCTGATCGAGAAGGACGGACGCCTCGACGAGGAGATTGGCCGCTCGGCCTGCAGCGTGATCCGACAACCCTGCGGCGGTGGCCAGGGCCGATCGCGACAGGTTCCCACTCCGTGGGACGGCAGTGAAGACTGCACGGACAGCTTCCGGATTTGGGCTGCCGGAGGCGAAGAACCGTCGGATGCCGAGGTCGCCGGACAAGTAATGCAACGTCGCGACTGCAGCCGATCGGTCGCGGCCAGCGCGACCAATTTCTTGGTAGTAAGCGTCAACGGACTCGGGGATGTCGGCGTGGATGACGAACCTGACGTCAGGTTTGTCAATGCCCATACCGAAAGCAGTCGTGGCGACGACGACGTCGACATCGCCGTTGAGGAAGCCCTTGTGGACACGGGTGCGCTCGTGGTCGGGCAAGCCTGCGTGGTATGGCTGTGCATTCCGCCCCGCAGCGCGCAGCGCTGCTGCGTAGGTGGCAGTCTCAGCGTGCGTGGCGACATAGACGAGGCCCGCGCCGTTCGTGTTGGCAACCTGGCGAACGACGGCATCCGCCTTTGTGCCGCGGTCTTCGTGCCGCACCACTTCCAGCCGGATCTCCGGCCGGTCGAAACCGGCGGCAACCACGAGTGGTTCCCGCATCCCGAGACGTTCTAGGATCTCCCGCCGGACCGGCGCGGATCCTGTCGCGGTCAGTGCCAGGACCGGTGGCCGTCCCAGACGCGCGATCGCTGCGCCGAGAAGGAGGTAGTCGGGCCGGAAGTCGTATCCCCAGGAGGAAACGCAATGCGCCTCGTCCACCGTTACCAGTCCCACTCCCGCGGCTCGGAGTCGGGTGACCACCGAGTCATTGGCAAGCTGCTCGGGAGCGAGGAATACGTACCGTGCGCGCCTGGTAGTGATGTCATTCCACGCAGCGTGGATGTCCCTGACGTGCATTGAGGCGTTGATCATGACCGCTGGTGGCGTATCGGGATGACGTTTCAACCCGGCGAGCTGGTCTTCCTGTAGCGCAACCAACGGCGACACCACGACGATCAGGCCTTTTATCGCGAGGCCTGCCACTTGGTAGATCGCTGACTTCCCCGACCCGGTCGGTAGCACGGCGAGAGCATCCCGACCAGCCGTGACGGCGTCGATGACGTTGACCTGTGCGGGGTGCAACTGCCACCCGAAGACCTTCGAAGCGCGGGCGCGAAGCGACTCCTCCATCAGAGGCCGACTCGCCACGGAGTGTCGAACGGCTCGCGTTCGGGTACTGAGGGGCCGCACATCAGGTCAACCGTTTTCTGGTCAGGGGAACCCACTGATTGCCCACCCGACGGACGGCAGGTCCGTGGCCGGGGAGGATCAGTCGAGCACGAGGGAGTGCTTGTGCTGAGACGAACGCCCGATCGGGGTCGCTCGTGAAATAGGCGGGGATCATGCGCGGCCGTGCTTCCCAACGCGATGGTTGGGTGGCGTGGTGCGTGATGATGGCGTCGCCGGTCACCAAAGCTTCGGTGCCCAGTAGCTCGTACGCGGTTGAGCCTTCGGTGTGTCCCGGTGCACACACCGGTCGCAGCCCTCGGTTTTGGAAGTCGGCAGCGGTGAACGCTCGCGCGGATGGGACCCTCACTCGCGCAAGCCCACCCGACGCTACTGCGAAGCTCAGCCACCTGATGACTCGGAGCGACGCAACACGACCGCCGATGTCGGTGAAGGTGACCTGCTCGCGGTCCGGCCCTTGCACATTCGCAATCTCGCTTGCTGCGACGAGGACATCGACTTCAGGGTAACGCTTCAGAATTTCGGGGACACCTCCGACGTGATCCACATGTCCATGCGTGATAAAGATGCGTTTCAGTTCGGAAGGGTCATAGCCGGAGATGCGAATGCTGTCAACGACCAAAGCACTGTCGGCGGGATAGCCTGCGTCGATGAGGGAGACACCGTCGCGTCCGGCGAGGATCACTCAATTCGAAGCTGGCCCTTCAACAAAAACTACCCCATCTGCGATGTCGACTAAGGCGCGGATGTCACGATGTCTCACGTGTCGACAGTAAACGCTTTCGCTCTGTCGAGTGGCACTTTTTGATCCGTCAAATGACGTAGATCTTCGAGCAAAGTGTCTGCGGAGGAGCGGGCGTGGCAACGTTCGGGACCGAGGCGGGTCTGTGTAGAGGGGGTCGTCAAATAGCTCATTCAGCTGTACGCTCTGCCACCGGATTCGGCGCTACTGCCCGCTCCCATGCAGGTAATCATGTACGGATTGCACGGGTGCGAGAGTGAGGTCGGTCAGGATGTGGGAGGCACTGAGGACCTCGAGCACTGGTAGATCTGCCATCGGTACGAGGGCATGCTCGAACAATTGCAGGCGGGCCGGCCCCGTCCACGCTTCCTTGACCGTGATGTCGCTGATCTCAGTCCGGACGAGGTCGGCTGCACTAAGGCCCTGTGTGAACACGTTCGGGACGAGCTTGACCATGAAGGTCGGCACTGTGATCTGTGCAGCTGCCTCGTCCAGGGCGAGAGGCTCCCACTTGTAGGCCATCGTCGCCGTAGCGATTCGCTCCGAACCGCGATCGAGGGTGCCAACGAGTGCACCCTCTTCGACGTGCAAACGCGGGGCGCCGAGTGCCTTCGGGTACGCGCTGAGTTCGCGGCCCGAGACCGTCGCGGCGAAGTTGTTGAGGTACATCGAGTGCAAGTACTCACCGTGCTCGCCGTCGAGGGACACCTGGATAGCCTGACCCGACTCGACGTACGGACCGTATCCATCGACGTCGCCCATTTTCATGACCTCGAACCGAACCAGCGGCTCCGTCACCGTCATCGGTTCCGGCACGACTTGCCGTAGCGCTTCCGGGTCGGTGCGGTAGACGATGTTGAAGTACTCGCGGTCGATGAACCGGGTCGCGCGGAGCGGGTAAACGGGAGTGGCGAGGGGAGTGGTGCCACGGCGCAGAGCGTCGAGCGGATTCATCCTGCAGACCTCCCTAGTGCGGTATGGATCGGACCGAGTCGGATCGCGCCGAATGGCTGACGTTCACATGATCAACACCGTCTCGGATCCGCAGCATCCGTCGCATGACGTAGTTAGTCCTCTGGGATGTCGCTGTCCTCGACGCTCTTTCTCAACGGGTGCGTCGCGACCGCTCACCGAGTTGAGGCCTGCGAGGTGACCAGAGGGGAAGTGCCTCCGACCGGTTCGCCGGACCACCGAGCGACGGCACCATACGTCACGTAACGGATGCGCGTTCGGCATCGTCCTGGAAGCGTTCGTGGTTGAAACATCACTGTTGCCCCCCACTCTGAGGAGTACACAACATGGCCGGAAACCCGAAGAACATTGCTCTCGAGCCCGCAGGTCAGGAGTTCGTCGACGCGACCGCGAACCCGCCGTTCCTCTACCAGCTGCCGCCGGCGGAGGGGCGAAAGGTCGTCGACTCGGTCCAGGACTCGCCGATCTTCAAGCCGGAGGTTGATGAGGAATGGCTCGAGATCGCGGGCGGTCCCACTGGCACGGTGAAGATCCGTATCGTCAAGCCGGCTGGCACGACGAGCAACCTCCCGGTGATCCTCTACGTGCACGGCGCTGGCTGGGTGTTCGGTGACGCGCACACTCACGACCGTCTCGTTCGGGACCTCGCCATTGGCTCGAACGCGGCGGTGGTCTTCCCCGAGTACGACCGCTCCCCGGAGTCGCCGTACCCGGGTCCACTCGAGCAGTCCTACGCAGCGGCGAAGTGGGTCGTCGAAGAAGGCGCCAACAAGGGTCTCGACGTCTCCCGATTCGGTATCTCCGGCGATTCCGTCGGCGGCAACATGGCGATCGCGATCTGCCTCCTCGCCGCCGAGCGCAACGACGACATCGTGTTCCGCAAGCTCGTCGCGTTCTACCCGGTCACGAACGCCGCGTTCGACACTGGCTCGTACGAGGAGTTCGCGGAAGGGTACTTCCTCAGCCGTGACGGCATGAAGTGGTTCTGGGACCAGTACACAACGAGCGAGGAAGAGCGCGCACTTCCGACGGTTTCCCCGCTTCGCGCCTCGCTTGAGAAGCTCGCAACCATGCCGGAGACGCTCATCATCACCGCCGAGGCCGACGTGCTTCGCGACGAGGGTGAAGCGTTCGCTGCTCGTCTCCGCGAGGCGGGTGTCAAGGCGACCAACGCCCGCTTCGGCGGTATCCACCACGACTTTGTCATGGTCAACTCGGTCCACGACACCGAAGCATCCAAGCACGCGCTGATGCTGGCGACCGCGTCGTTCAGCGCCGCTCTGGCCTGACTCGCAGGGGCAGGGCGATCTGATTGGTTCGTCCTGCCCCGACGGTGCCGCGGTCCATGAGCGCAGCCGCCGAGGCAGCTAACTGCACAAGCGATCAAGTAAGGAATGAGCGGCGTGGACAGCGTGGTGCTTCGGCCAGCAGGGCTGACCCGCCTGGACGGACAGGTCGAGACTTGGCGTGGTGTGAACGGGGCGATCGTCACCGACGACGTCACGCTTGAACGGCTCCGTAGGCTCGCAATCCCGCCAGCGTGGACGCACGTGTGGGCGAGCAGCGACCCAGATGCTGCCGTCCAGGCCACCGGTCTCGACGCGCGGGGGCGGACGCAGTACCGGTACTCACTTGAAGCACGAGCGCGAGCTGACGAGAACAAGTTCTCACGAATGCTTGAGTTCGCCGAAGCGCTCCCGGCCCTTCGGCAAACCGTGCAGAGGCACTTGACCGCGCCAGTCGAGAATCACACGACGCTGCACCGCGTCGTGGCGTCCGTTGTGCGCCTTCTCGACTTTGGGCTCTTCCGTATCGGTAACGAGCGGTACGCCAAGAGCAACCACACCTATGGACTTTTGACCCTCCGCCGGCGGCATGTTCGCGTCTCGGGAAGCGTGATGAATTTCGAGTTCGTAGGGAAGGAACACCTTGAGCATGACGTCCTGGTCGAAGACGCCGATGCTGCCGCTGTGGTGAGAGCGCTGCTCAATCGATCCGACGACCCGTCCGAACGATTGTTCGCCATTGGTGCCCCGCCAGCTCAGCGAGCGCTCAGCAGCGCAACCGTCAACTCCTACCTCCACTGCCACAGCGGACAAGCCGCAACCGCGAAGGTTTTCCGGACATGGGGAGCGACCGTTGCCGCCGCGACCGTCGCCGCTGGGGCGCCTCTGAGCGAAGGGCTGCCACGTCATCGCGCTCTGGCGCTCAACGCCTTCGAAGCTGCTGCTGAAGTACTCGGAGATACTCCGGCCGTGGCTCGGGCGTCCTACGTTCACCCGGCGGCGCTATCGGTTGGAACGGGCAATGCGGTGCGTGAAGCCGTCGAGCGTGTCCTCACGGACAAACCAGCGGCGACGTACCGAAGCGCGATGCGAGACCCAACAGTGCAGGCGACCGTCCTCAAATCGCTCCTGACGTCAGTCAAAGCAAACTCTTCAATGGTGAAGAAAGGTTCCTCAACATGAACTCCAACCCGAAGGTCAGCATTGGCATCATCGGTGCCGGAAACATCGCCACCGCGATCGCGACGCGTGCCGCTGCGACCGGGCGACACGACGTGCTGCTGAGCAACAGCCGAGGTCCTGAAACCCTCGCGGAACTCGTCGCCCGGTTGGCTGGAGTCAGGGCAGGCACGGTTGAGCAGGCCAGCCAGGCGCAGATCGTCGTCCTTTCCGTGCCGTGGAGCGCAATCCCAAAGGCGGTCGGCGCAGTTTCGGACTGGACAGGCAAGACCCTGATCGACACGACGAACCCGATCGAACCTCCTACGTTCCGCGCCGCTGAACTAAACGGGAAGACCTCGAGCGAGGTAGTTGCAGCCCTGACGCCGGGGGCGAAGTTGGTCAAGGCCTTCAACACACACAACCCGGGAGCACTGGCAAGCGACCCGTCAGTTGCCGGAGGCACCCGAGTGATGTTCTACTCCGGTGACGACCCCGAGGCGAAGCAGTCCGTTCAGGAATTCATTTCTGGCCTAGGGTTCAAGGCCGTCGATCTCGGTGGGCTCGCAACCGGGGGTGCCATGCAACAGTTCCCGGGAGGTCCGCTCGCCGGGCGGGACCTCGTCCAGTTGTAAGCGTTCCGGTATCGACACGCGCTTCGCCTGAGGCCTCGGCAGTGCCGCACGCCGGCGGCACCACGAGCGGCTCGTCAAACCTGCTCCGCGGGGCAGTCATAGCCCGGTGGAACTTAGCCGTCGGGCTTGGAGTTGTGACCCGTTCGGCTGACTGTTCACGTTGCGGCAATGTGGGCTGGGCAGTCTTTCCGCATGACACAATCCACGAGCTCGCACTGGTTCGGTCACTGCGCGACGGCTGTCCGAGGGTGGCTGCTCTCCCAGCCAGGCTCCCCGCTCCCCACCGAGGTGTTCGACGCCGTCATCGGAGCAGGCGGCGTGCCCGTTCGGATCGAAGCGCCAGACGGAAGCCGATCGGAGGCGTATTACCTGCATCCCGCCGACAGCGCGTACCTGACCGAGCTAGCCAGGGCAGGTCGTTGAATCCGGCGTCTCGATGTCACGACGGTTTGCCGCCCGCCTCGAGAGTGTGCACGGACGGCCGGATCGCCAGTGCACAACCCTGTGCTTCGTGCCGGACGTGCGCCCGCTGAGTGTTGCTTGATTAGTAGCAGCGCTCGTCTGCCCGCCTCACCGAGAGCGTTCGTCTGTTCAGCGCCTTGTGGTCCTGAGATGGTTCGACGCGCGTCCGCGGAACCGGACTCGCATCGAGGTGCTGAGGCACTCGGGCGAACGAGCCCTAGACCTTGGCCGTGCCACCGGTACACTGCTCGAACTTGCGCTTGCGCCAAGCAGTGTTTAACTGTGAGCTCTAACCGGCAAGGCCCGGAAGGACCGTGGCTCTCCGCGCCGTCGCAACTCGAGGAGTGCCATGGACCCGGTATCGACGATCACTTGGATCGTGCTCTTCGTGCTCCTAACGGTCACTGTCTCAGGGCTCTCCGGAAAAGTCGGCTGGTCCGCCCCCGTGGCCCTCGTCTTGGTGGGCGCGGTCCTCTCGTTCGTGCCGCAGGTACCGGCCATCGAGATCGAACCCGAACTGGTGCTTTACGGAATTCTTCCTCCGCTGCTATTCGCATCGGCTATCCGCACTTCGTTCTCTGACATCCGCAGCGGCGGGGACAGCATGTTGCTGCTGTCCGTAGTGCTCGTTGCTGTAACTGTTGCAACGGTTGGAGTGACCGTCTGGCTTCTCGTGCCTGCGGTCCCACTCGCCGCCGCCCTCGCCTACGGAGCCGTTGTCGCTCCAACTGACGCCGTGGCCGTCACTGCTGTGGCAGGACGATTACGCTTGCCCCGACGGGTGCTTTCGGTACTCGAAACGGAAAGTCTGTTCAACGACGCGGCAGCGCTCGTGGCTTTGAATGTGTCCATCGTCGCGATCGCCAGTGTTGTCGAGCCATGGATGATCGGAGCCGAGTTTGCGCTGGCGGTTGCGGGCGGAATCGGCGTCGGACTCGTTGTCGGTTTCGTTATCGCCCAGGTCCGGCGCAGGCTCAGCGCTCCTGTTCTCGACACTAGCTTGTCGCTCGTGACTCCATATCTGGCTTTCATCCCGGCTCAAGAGGTCGGCGGGTCGGGAGTCGTCGCGGTGGTTGTTGCCGGACTCGTTCTCGGCGCGAAAAGCCCGCAGATTCAGTCCGCGCAGGCTCGCATCGCCGAGGCGATAAATTGGCGCACCATCAGATTCCTGCTCGAGAATGCGGTCTTCCTCGTTATTGGGTTGAGCTTGTCGGGGATCATAGCCGGACTTGAAACTTCGTCTGTGGGCTTTTGGGCGATAGTGGGCCTTTCCTTGGCGGTCCTGCTGGTCCTCGTGCTCTCTCGCTTCGCCTTCGTGCTCACTGGCACGCTGTTGTACCAGTACGGGTCCGCCTTGATTCGACGCCGCGCCTGGGGCTGGAGGACGGGCGTCGCGCTGTCGTCCGCGGGAATGCGCGGCGTCGTCACGCTTGCAGCGGCATTCCTTCTTCCCGAAACGACGCCAGAACGGGAGTTGTTGCAGTTTCTCGCCTTCATCGTTGTGGCCGGGACGCTCCTCGGCGGCTTGGCGCTGCCCGTCATCGTTCGTGCTTTGCGCCTGCCTCCGCCGAACGCCGACCAGGAACGCGTTGAGCGTCAGTTGCTGATGGCAGAGGCGCAACGTGCAGGGCTTGATCGGCTCGCCACTGAAGAGACGGAGGGAGTCGAGGATCGAGTGATGCAGAGACTTCGCACCAACGCGTCGTTCCTCACTGATGCCCTGGAGAACCCGACGCCCCCCGCGTCAGAGCCGCTCCCTGACAGCTATCACCGCCTGCGCTACTTGATGCTTTACGCGGAGCGCGATGCTGTGGCCGCCGCTCGCTCGGAAGGGCGTTATCAGGACCCAGCGGTCCGCTCCGTCCTGGCAAGCATCGACGCCGAAGAACTCGCCCTCCGTGTCAATGCGCCTACAAAAAGCTCTGACGACGAATAAATCCCACTGGAACTGCCACTGATGCTCATAAACAGGGGCGGCGGCCCGTGGTGCCGGTACTGGCTGTGTCGACGGGCCAGCTAGCGTTGCCGAGACTTCCCGTGGCGAGCTGCGGAGCCACGGGAGGAGGAGGAACAACTGCCGGCTCGACGCGGAGCCAAGTTACGTCAGGGTACGGATAGCGCTCAGCGGCTGTGACCTCGAGCATTCATGGTGAGCAGTGTCCGCTCTCATGATTTGGAGGTCCGGTGCCTGATAACACCACGAGCATCGTCCAGGCAGCCGCAGAATCGCCGCTCGCGGACCCGGTAACGGTCCCGGCGTTTCTCTGGGAGGCCCACCCAGAGTGGCGGAACGGGATCGCACACGGTGACCTCGCCGACTCGGGCGGCCTGATCTACCAAGGAGGCCAGTGGTGACAAGCGACGAGTCTCTCGGGGGGCAACTCAATCGTGAGGTCGCTCCCAGCGGTACGGGTTGCGTTGAGTGCACCATCGATGGGTCGTGGTGGGTCCACTTGCGTCGCTGCGGCGCCTGCGGCCACGTCGGCTGCTGCGACGACTCAATGAATCGGCATGCCCGGTCCCACGCGTCCCACACCGGCCACCGGTTCATTCAGTCCTTCGAACCGGGGGAAGACTGGATCTGGGACTTCGCTACACGATCGATCGTCTCGAACGGTCCCGCGTTAGCTCCGCCAACAGCGCATCCGTCCAGCCAGCCGGCCCCGGGACCCGAAGGATCGGTGCCACCTAACTGGATGGATCAGCTGAATGATCGCAACCAGCGGGAAGCGCAGTAATAAGCTTCAGCCGTAACGTCGGTCCGGGCTGTTGGACACGGGCGCGAGCGTCTGTTCCGGTCTCTACGTCAACTGACGGATGCGTCCCCCTTCGGTATCGAGCAATATTCTTCAAGGGATTGAAGGCGCAACTCCGTAGGTTGCCCACCTCCTGTGTCGCTCGTGAAGGGAACAAATGATGGGAACAGTCGTCTATCAACATGGGTGGGGTTCCCCGGAGGTGCTAGAGATTGCACAACGTGTGGCGCCGCGGCCTGGGCGGAATGAACTTGGAATTAAGCAGGAAGCGGTTGGTCTGAACCATTTGGATCTGCTTTTCCGTCGTGGCCCGTTTCGGCCTCCGAGTGACCCATTCGTCAATGGCTTCGAGGGTGCTGGCGTTGTGACTGCTGTTGGTTCGGGGGTTGAATCATTCCAGGTGGGCGACCGGGTAGGGTACTTCTCCGCCAGCGGGGCTTATGCGGCGGAGCGCACTGTTAGCACGAGCGACGTGGTCCGGCTGCCTGCCGCGACTTCCTCGCTCCGGGCTGCGGCGTTGATGACGAAAGGTTTGACTGCTCGGATGGCGCTGCGCCAGGCATACCAGGTGCAATCCGGAGACGTCATCATCGTCACTGGAGCGACGGGAGCGATCGGCTCGATCCTTACGCTGTGGTGCACGTCACTGGGCGCCAAAGTAGTTGCAGTTGTTGGATCCGCGGCTAAGGCAGAACAGGCGGTGGCGAACGGAGCAGTTGCGACCGTCGTCAACGGTACCTCAATCAAAGCCGTGGTCGACTCGGTCACGCTTGGAGGCGGAGCCGACGCCGCGCTAGACGGCGTCGGCGGTGACCAGGTAAGCGCGCTCATTCCCGCTGTTCGCCGAGGGGGCTACATCGTCTCATATGGGAATGCTGCGGGGAGGGCTAACCCCGACCGCGTGGAACTTGAACGACGAGCAATCTCGTTCGATGATCCGCCGCTGAGCAAGTACCTGCACGGCCAAGAAGAAGCTCAGCGTGCTGTCGACGACATCTTCCGCGCGGATGACCATGGTGTCTTCGCGGCGCTTCCGGTGCGAGAACTCGAACTCACGGAAATCCGTCGAGCTCATGCGGACCTTGAGGAGCGCCGGATCCTCGGTGTCACGGTTCTCACCACCTAAAAGGCAGATGCGGCTTTAGCGGCTCCACACGCTGCTGAAAATCCTGGATTCGTTGGCAACGAAACGCCCGAACGGGCAGTGAGAAAGAGGGAATCTAATGGAGTACTACGAAGGTAAGGTCGCCGTTGTCACGGGAGGTGCCCGCGGCATCGGAGCAACAATCGCAAAGAAGCTTGCAGGGTACGGTATGCACGTAGCGTTTAGCTACGTGCAGTCCGCCTCGGCGGCAGAGGAAGTTGTTGAAGCCATTCAGCAACTAGGGCGCAAGGCAAGGGCCTACCGTGCAGACCAAGGCGACCCCGAGTCCGTGTCCGCATTCATCCGTTCGGCAGCCGACGATTTCGGACACATCAACGTCCTCGTGAATAGTGCGGGCGTATTCACGACGGGTACGGTCGACTCCGGAGCGATCGATCAGCAAGCATCGGACCGGCAGATCGATGTGAACTACCGCGGTGCGGTCGCTACGGTGAAAGCCGCGAGCAGCCACATCGTCGATGGAGGGCGGATCATCGCGATCGGTACGAGTGCCGCGTACAAGCCGCTGATCTCGCCGGGCCTGGGCGAGTATGTCGCAACGAAAGCGGCGCTTGCGGCTTTCGCGAAGGGCGCCGCATTGGACCTCGCAGGCCGCGGTATCACCGTCAACATCGTCGAGCCTGGTCCGATCGACACAGACATGAACCCTGACGGGACCGATTCCGCCAGCGCCATGAAGGCACGTGTTCCGCTCGGGCGGTACGGAACCGCCGACGAGGTCTCGGAACTTGTCGCCTATCTCGCGGGTCCACATGCAAGCTTCATCACCGGGTCGCAGATCATCATCGACGGCGGCCTCACTGCCTGACCGAACGTGAAACGCTAACGGCCCCGAGCGAAAGCTCGGGGCCGTTAGTTCTGTCATCAGGGAGCGGTTCGTGGGCCGCGACAATCAGAGTCCGGGTCGACAGCCGTTCTTGACGTTAGTGCCTTACGGTTCTGTTTTTATTGCTTGAGGTCGCGCTGCCCCGCTCAGCGCGACCTCGAAGGCTATTCGGAAGCTACGAGGACGGCCCTGATCGGTTGGCGGAGCGCAAGCAGGACGGGGATGGCGCTAGCGGCGACGAGGACGATGGCGCATGCAGCAGAAGCAAAGCCCGCTTGACCTAGGCCGAAGTCTGGTGCGGTTGCCGCTACTCGGCTAAGACTCAAGGCGACGGCGCCTGCGGTGAGGGCAAGAACAATCGCGCTAGCAAGAATTGCAGTGACGACGAGGATGAGAGCTTCCCAGACCGCACGAAGGAGGACCACTGTTCGGGTGCCGCCCGCAGCTTGAACGAGTGCAGCTTCTTGCTCGCGCGTTCGAGTTGCCATCAGAACGGTAGCTGCCGCTCCGGAAAGGGATACGAGGAGTGAACCTCCGACAAGCAGGAGGAAATTTGCTGGCGCAAGATATCCCGCGGTGTTGCCCGTCGCGGCGGCGGTAGCATTGCCCAACGTGGCAAAGCCGGCGTAGAGCGATCCTGGCAGGGCGATGGTCACGAGAAGGGCGTTGATAGTCGCGGTACTTCTCGTCGCTTGGAACTGCGCCGCGTTCCGGGCAAGGAACCAGGAGGCGGACAGTCGGGCGGGTACCAGGGTCGTCCACATCCGGAGGATGGCGGGAAAAACGGCGGGGCCGGCGGCCGCCATGGACGCCGTGAACAACGGTCGGATTACGAGTATCTGATTTCCTCCGCTGACGCTGTCACCGCTGACCAGAGACCACGTCATTGCTGCGGCGATCGACAGTGTCGCTGCCGCGACCAACCAACGCACCAGAGTCATCGTCCCGCGGCTCTGTGTCGACTCGCGGAGGACTTCGATCGGCCGTACGGAACCTACTCGCCGCGTGGCTGGAAACCCGCCAAAAGAGACGACGACAGTTACGACAGCAATCACGATCAGGCCACTGATCAAGTTGAAGTCGATGTCAATGTCCCGTAGGCCCATAGACGCTGAGAGCCCGAAAGTAAGGAACGCGGGGATGAACGGCGCTGCGATAGCGGTGCCGGCGGCGGCACCGATGAGGGCGACGATCATCAACTGGGCCCGAACGATCCACGTGACCCGCTTCCCAGTGATGCCGATGAGTTGCCAAAGAGCATAGCTGCGTCGCTGCAGATTGACAGTGAGTTGAGCGACGCTACCAAGTACTACGATCGCTGCGATCACAGTGAGAACGACCACCGCCGAGGCGAGGACAGTAAGCGCAGCAAGGGTGTAAAGGGTTAAACCGATACCCGGGACTGCTGCAGGTTTGGTTGACTCCTGACGGGTAGGGGCGTTGGCTCCTGCTGGAAGGATGTGCGCCATGGTGAAGGCGTATCCGGAAGAGTTCCGCCGTGATGTGATTGCGGTCGCCCGGAAGGGTGAGACGTCGGTGCGGCAGGTCGCGAGGGACTTCGGTGTCTCCGAGTCCTGCCTGGCCCGCTGGCTGCGGCTCGCGGACCGTGACGACGGCGTCAATGTTGCAGCGGCGCCGTCGGCGAAAGCCGTTGAGCAGGCGGAGCTGCGGGACGCGCAGAAACGGATTCGGCTCCTCGAGCAGGAGAACGAGATCCTCCGTCGGGCGACCGCGTATCTGTCGCAGGCGCATCTCCCAAACTGATGGACCCGCTGGTCCTCGAACTCGCCGCCGACCGGATCCCGGTCGCGGTGGCCTGCCGGGTGCTGGGCTTCTCGAAGCAGGCGTTCTATCGGTGGCGTGCCAGTCCGGTGACCGATCGCGACTGGGCGGACGCCCACCTCACCAACGCCGCGATCGACGCGCACCGCGACGACCCGACGTTCGGGTACCGGTTCATCGCCGACGACCTGCATGCAGCCGGCCATCGGGTGTCCGAGCGTCGGGTGTGGCGGTTGTGCTCGCAGCAGCAGCTGTGGTCGTTGCATGCGAAGAAGCGCGGCCTGAATCGCAAGGCCGGGCCGCCGGTGCATGACGACCGGGTTCGGCGTGCGTTCACGGCGCCGGACCTCGACAAGCTGTGGTTGACGGACATCACCGAGCATCCGACGGGTGAGGGGAAGCTCTATCTGTGTGCAGTGAAGGACGCCTGTTCCCGTCGGATCGTGCGCTACTCGATCAGCGATCGCATGCGGTCCTCGCTCTCTGTCGCGGCCCTACAGATGGCGGTGGACCGCCGGAACCCGGCCGGGACGGTCGTGCACTCGGACCGCGGCAGCCAGTTCCGGTCTTGTTGAAGCGATTCGGGCACACAGTGGTGGGCACCGCAGAGGACGCCCCGCAACTCATCGACCGGGTCAGAGTCCTCGCGGACGCCGGAGACCTCCCCGATGTCGTCCTTACCGACGTACGGATGCCGCCGACGGGCACCGACGACGGCATCCGGGCAGCGATCACGTTGCGTCAACGGTATGAAAATCTCCCAGTCGTTGTGCTGTCGCAGTACGTCGCCGACGCATACGTGCAGGAACTGCTCGATGACGGCCGCGGCGGCGTCGGCTACCTGCTGAAGGACCGCATCGGGAAGGTGCCGTCGTTCCTTCGCTCAGTCGAGACAGTCGCCGATGGCGGGGTCGTCGTCGACCCCGAGGTCGTACGCCATCTCACCGGTGACCGGGCTGCAGTGACACCGTTGACGCGGTTGACGGAACGGAAATACACGGTCCTGACGCATATGGCGGAAGGTGCATCAAACACGGATATAGCCCGGTTGCTGCACCTGTCGGATGCTTCGGTAGCAAAACATGTCGGCAACGTTTTTATGAAACTCGACCTCCCACCGGAAGACACGAATCGTCGAGTGCGAGCAGTGCTGACCTACCTGCGGGAGAAGCGTTCATAGTACGCAAGCAACCCAGTGCTCCATCCGTTTGACGGGGTAGTGCCAGCTCTACCATGATTCACAAACGGCTCTACTGACTCCGCGCTTCATCGCAGGTCTACTAGATCTTGTGACACCAACGGACAAGCGGAAGCAGCACTCCGACGCAGATCAGTGGAAGTCCGAGCGGGCGACGGTCGCCGTCGTCGGCGCAGGCGCAATCGGTTCCACTCTCGCAGACTCTTTGAGCCACAACGCCAGAGTAATCCTGTGCCGCCGGAGTGCACCCCGCCCGATGCGGCTTTGCTTCTCCGGGCTCGAACGGGTCATTGGAGCTGAGGTTTGGGCGGAGCCCGAGCAAGCCGAACCCGTCGACTGGGTAGTTATCGCCACGAAAGCGCAGGACACCGGCCTGGTCGGCGACTGGCTGCGCCGCCTCGTGGGCCCGCACACGAACGTCGTTGTCGCGCAGAACGGCATCGACCATGAAGCCCGGCTGCCGGCATGGATTCCCCGCTCCCAGATCCTGCCCGCCGTCGTGTACACCGCTGCGGAACGAACCGGACTCGATCAGGTAACGGTGCACAACTACGGCAGCTTGGCGTTGCCAGAGACTCCGGTCGCGCTGCAATTCGCGGAACTAGTCAGGTCTCTCGTCAGCGTGCATTTCGAGGCAGACTTCCAAGCAGCCAGCTGGTGCAAATTGATCATGAACGCCGCGATCAGTTCCGTCACTACGTTGACATCTCGCTCAGTGTCAGTGACGGCGAACTCTGCTGTCGCTGAACTCGTAGACGGCCTCCTCGAGGAGGGGATCCGCGTTGCCGCCGCCGCGGGCGTGCGCATCAGCAGCACCGAACGTGGTGGGATGCTCACCCAGATTCGTCAACTTCCGCGCGCACACCGCACCTCCCTCGAGGTGGACGCAACGCTCGGTCGGCCCACGGAATACGAGTTCCTCAGCGGAGCGCTGCTGCGATACGCCGTAGCAAACCGCATCGCCGTACCGCGGCTCGCGTCCGTACATGCGCTACTCAGCGCGCTGCTGCAGCCAGCCCGGACACAGCTGTAGTCCAAGTGATGGCGAGAACGGACGCATGACGACGCGGCCCGGTTTGCCCCTCACCTTCGAACCTATCCCTCATCGAATTCCGCATCTGACCCCGCTGAACCTGGCGACCAGCGTCAAGGCACGTCTCACTGCAGCCGTTCGGCTGCATGCATCCCCTATGGAAGGAAAGTCATGCGTCTCCTCTTCGCCGCAGTTCCCGCACTCGGTCATCTGCTACCCCTCGCCCCGTTCATTCACGCCGCCCGCGAGGCCGGCCACGACGTCGCGGTACTCACCAGCGCTGGCATGGCACCAGCGATGGAACTGGAACTACCGGGTGTGACGCTGCTGCCGGCAGGTCCGATGCCGCCAGAGCTGTTCGCTGAGGTCGCCCGCCGCGTCCCGGGTAGCGACCCCGCCGCGGCACCAGAACCGGCCGCGGTCGCCGAGTTCTTCGCCGGCGTTCGCGTCGACCTCTCCGCCGACACTGCCATCGAGGAAGCCACCCGATGGCAGCCCGACGCGATCATCGCTGACGCGGTCGACTTCGTCGGACCCCTCGTCGCAACCGCGCTCGCTATTCCGCACGCGCTCGTCGCATTCGGTCCGGCGCTCCCCCCGGAGTTCACCACCCCACTGTTCTCCGTCGTTGCGTCACGGTATGCGGACCGAGGCTTGGCGCTGGTACCGCCAGCGGCAATGTTCGACCCGGCGCCGTCACTGCTGCAGCCCGACGGTTGGGTTCCGCCGGAGTTCGTCATCCCGTTCCAGCCGGCACCACACCAGCGGGAAGACAGTGCAGCGGCGAACCTGTTCGCGAGTGCCGGTGAGCGCATCCCGGTCTTGCTCACTCTCGGCACCGTATTCGGGAACGACACACTTCTCGGCGCACTCGTATCGAACCTCGAATCGGAGCAGACCGACGTCGTCGCGACAGTGATGGAGAAGGCCGAGCAGCACCACAACACGGACCACGTCCGCTACGAGGCGTTCCGCCCACTTGCCGAACTGCTCCCCGGCGCGAGCGTCGTCGTCAGCGCCGGCGGCGCGGGAACGGTCCTTGCAGCGCTGAGCCAGGGGATCCCCCTCGTCGTGATCCCACAGGGCGCAGACCAGTTCATCAACGCCGAGCGCGCCGCTGCCGCCGGCGCAGCCAAAGTGATCAGCGACCCGGCCGACACCTTGGATGCGGTGCTCGAGGTGACCGCCGATGCGCAGTACGCCGCCGCCGCCGCCGCAATCCGCGACCAGATGCGAGGTCGACAGACACCCCGTCAGGCCATCGAAACGTTCCTCGCGCAGGTCGCCGCTGCCGCCAGCCAGTAGCACCAACCCACACGACGCCGGCCGGACACGTCACAGCTTCGAGCAAGCAGACGCGTCCGGCCGGTCTGCATGTGACCATCAGTGCCCGCTCAGACCAGTCGGACCACCGCCGAAAACTGTTCCGCAACGTGCTGTTGTTCTCGCCGGCATCCTGCGAGCCCCTGGGCTCACAGGATCGACGGTGGTTATCGCGGCTACGCGGCTACGCGGTTCGCCGCGATGACGCTCACTGAATGAACTCGTGACCTGAACTACCTCAACTTGTAGCTACTGCCGGGTCTGATTGGCCGGGCTGCCGACGTCGATGACGGGGTGGCAACGGGGGCGCTGAAAGGTACGTCAAGTCACGGATGCCCTGCACCAGCCATCGTCCCCATGCTGAGTGAAAGCCGAGGACGTGCGGAGGATGCGTCAATCACTTGGTCGCAGGAACAACGAAAGAGACACCATGCAAGAGATCACCTTCGGCCTCGATACTTTCGGCGACGTGCCAACCGACGACGCCGGCGTCTTCGTCAGCCACGCGCGATCAATACGCCAGCTCGTCGACGAGGCGGTACTGGCCGACGAACTCGGGGTGGATGTCTTCGCAGTCGGGGAGCACCACCGCCCCGAGTTTTCCGTCTCGTCGCCCGAGGCGGTCCTCGCCGGTCTCGCCACCGTGACGAAGCGCATCCGCCTCAGTTCAGGCGTAACGGTGCTCTCATCCGACGACCCGGTCCGCGTCTTCGAGCGCTTCGCCACCGTCGACGCACTCTCCGAGGGACGCGCCGAGGTGATCCTCGGCCGCGGATCCTTCACGGAGTCCTTCCCGCTGTTCGGCTACGACCTCGCAGACTACGACGTCCTGTTCGAGGAGAAGATCGCCCTGTTCGCCGAGCTCCTCCGCGAGGAGCCCGTCACCTGGAGCGGGACGACCCGCGCGCCGCTCGTCGACGCCGACGTCTTCCCGAAGACCGAGCACGGCCTCCGCACCTGGGTCGGCGTCGGCGGCTCTCCGCAGTCGGTCGTGCGGACCGCGCAGTACGGGTTCCCGCTCATGCTCGCGATCATCGGTGGGCAGCCCGAGCGCTTCGCACCGTACCTCGACCTGTACCGCCGGGCGGCGGAGCAGTTCGGTACTACGGCGCACCCGGTGGGCATGCACTCGCCTGGCTTTGTCGCCGACACGGACGAGGAGGCCGCGGAGCTGTTCTGGCCGCACTATCGGGTCGTCCGCGACCGGATCGGTGCCCTCCGAGGTTGGCCGCCGGTGACCCGCGCTGAGTTCGATGCCGAAGTCTCCACCGGTTCGATGTACCTGGGCGCGCCGGAGACCGTCGCGCAGCGGATCGCCCGTGCCGTGGACGCGATGGGCGTCGGTCGCTTCGACATGATCTACACCTCCGGCGGCCAGTCGATGCGAGCCCGCACCCGCGCGGTGGAGCTGTACGGTGGCGTCGTCATTCCCCGCGTGCGCGAACTGCTCGCCGAGCGCGCGGACAATCGTGAGGCCTCGGCGTGACCGGCAGCGACGCACCGCTTGACGGATCCTCGTTGCCGGCCCCGGCCCCGGCATCCCGGACCGCGTCCGGCTGGTCCTCTCCGTCATCACCCCACTAACAGAGCCTTTGAAGGCCAACGAAATAACTGTCTGAGCCGGCGTCGTCGTTCTCGCCTTACCGGACGGGCGTCTCGGCAGAGTTCCGACCGAGTGCCTCATCAACCCACTCGCTGGTGGACGAGGCAACCGCCTCCGCCGCAGCTCACTCTCCGTGAGCGCCAACGGCGCGCTGCCGCAGCACGCCCCACCTTCTTCCCGCTCCACGCGGGAGAGCATCACAACACCACCTCGAAAGGGACCAGCCCTATGTCAGAACTCCGTATCGCCGTCATCCTCGGCAGTACCCGACCCGGCCGCAATGGGAAGGGCGTCGCCGATTGGGTGATGACACAGGCGGCCGATCGCGAGGTCAGCTACGACCTCGTCGACCTTGCCAACTACCCACTGCCTCACCTTGACGAGGCTGCGCCACCCGCCACTGGCGCATACGCAAACGAGCACACCAAGCAGTGGTCGGCGAGGATCGCGCAGTACGACGGGTATATCTTCGTCACCCCCGAGTACAACCACTCCACCTCCGGCGTGCTGAAGAACGCCATCGACTACCTCTACAACGAGTGGAACAACAAGTCGGCTGGCTTCGTCTCCTACGGCAGCCTCGGCGGTGCACGCGCCATCGAACACCTCCGCGGCATCTCCGCCGAACTACAGCTCGCGGACGTACGTCAGCAGCTCAGCTTCTCGCTCTTCACAGACTTCGAGAACTACAGCACCTTCACGCCAGGACCGCAGCACACCGATGCTGCCCAAGCTCTGTTCGACCAAGTCGAAGCCTGGGCCGGCGCACTGAAGACGCTACGAAGCTGACCCCACCAGGCGCAGGAGCGCGCCCGCGCTGATCACGCCAAGGAAGCGAAGCACCCGCCCGACTTCGGCCGGCCGGGTGCTTCGCCGTGTGCGAGCAGAACGCAGACTTGAGAGAAGCTTGAAGTGCTTTCACTTCGTGTCATGCGTGCGCGGCAACCCCAATTCGAACGAAGTCCGCCGTGTGCCAATGTCGCGAAGCAGACTCGCTAGATGTACCCGGCCGTGACGTTGGGCACGCTTCCGAGGTTGTGATCTGAGCATCCCTCCTGGCTTGATGGAGCTGTTGAGTTCAACCATCGCCAGGGGCCCGCGTCGGTCCACGCTTTTGCCCGACTGAACGTCCACGGTCGCCGGCTGCTCGGCAGCCGTTTGATCGGTGATCGCCATCCCGTCAGACATGTCGCGAAGGAGGAGCGGTCACCGCCTGCGTCGCGACGTCCCGTCGCCGCGCGGTGGCGGTCCGCGCTCGGTGCGCTAAGGACAGGGCCGCAGCCGCGGCGACGATCCACGCACCCAGCGTGAGCAGCGCGCCCGTTGCGCCAGCCCCGTCGAAGTAGCTGAACCCGGTGATGGCGCCGAACGCGGCCCCGGGCGGTAGGGCCTGTCCGACGGCGGCGAGCACGGGCGGCAACAGGTGTGTGCTGATGGTCGCACCGCTCGTCGCGTTGCCGAGGGTGGTGAAGAGGAGCGTCGAGACGATCACGCCCATCGGCCCGATGATCGAGGTGATAGCCAGCGTCGACAGCGAGACGGCGACGGCAAGGAGCGAGAGCACCACGATCACGGCACCTGTCGACGCGGGGACGGCGCCGTCGACCGGTCCGGCGATGACCGCGACCACCGCGGCCGCGGCGATGCTCCCGACCACCGTCACGACGATCCGGGTGCGGAGGCGCGCGAGGGCGTTGAGGGAGTTCATGACCTGGGCCAGGATGAACGCCGCCAGGGTCGTGCCGAAGACCAGGTAGAACCCCGCGATGCCCTGGCCGTCGTTCGTCGCGAGCGGGACGAGGTCCTGCGTGCGGGTGACCGAGGCGCCGGCGCCCGCGGCGACTCCGGTCAGCATCGTGGTCGCGGCGGCCGTCGCGCTTCGCCCTTCGGCACCCGCGGTGTACAGGGTCCAGCCGCGCGCCCCGGGGACGAGGGCTGCGACGGCGTCGCGGGACCGGACACGGTCGCGGGCGTCGGACGGTGACCCGGCGGTGCGAACGTCGGCGCGGTCGCCGAGCGCGTCCCCGGCGGCGTCGGCCACCTGCGTGCCGACGATGGCGACGGGCAGGTGATGGGGGGACGGGGCTTTCTGCAGGCCGATGTACAGGCCGGCGAACGCCCCGGCGACGGTCATCGCGACGAGGACCTGGGTGATGAGGACGGGCAGGATCCGGCGGAGCGGAGGGAAGCCGATGGGCTTCGCAACAGAGTTAGTAATCGATTCATTACTCATGGCATCGGATGATACCCTTATGGCATGACGACAGCAAGGGGCTCGGTTCCCAAAGTTGCGGAGCGCATGGCTGGCAGCCAGCGGCGGAAGGCAACGCTCACCGCGGCGGCCGCCGTGTTCGCTCGAGAGGGGTACCACGGCGCCACGACGGAGCGGATAGCACAGGCCGCGGGCATCAGCCAGCCGTACGTGGTCCGGATGTTCGGCTCGAAGGAGAATCTGTTCCTCACCGTCGTCGACGGGTGCCTCGAAGCCGTGTTAGAGGCGTTCCGGGCGGTGCTCGACGACGGGCAACCGGTTCCGGTCGCCGCACGGCTCGGCGCGGCCTACCGCGAGCTGGCGACCGAGGACGGCGTGCACCTCATCGTGATGCAGTCGTACATGCTCGGCGCGGACCCTGTGATCGGACCGGTCGCCCGCGACGGCTTCACCCGGATCCTGCGCTTCCTGATCGGGGATGCCGGCCTGTCGGAGTCCGCGGCAGAGTTGTTCCTGGCCCAGGGGATGCTCATCAACACCCTGCTCGGCATCCGTCTGAGCGACCAGGACGACCCCCTCGCGCGGCGGTTCACGGAGTCGGTGTTCGGCCCGGGCACCGCGGGACCCGGGCCGATGGAGCGCTGAAGAGCGCCGAGGTCAGGCGACGCGCTCACCGTGGGCGCGCTCGACCCGTTCGACCAGTTCCCCTATCGCGGCGGCCGCGCTTGGGCGGTTCGCGGTCTCCTCGCCCAGCCGCCGTGCTGCGTCAAAGTGGCTTCGATCGGCGAGCAGCCGGTGGACGGCGGGGCCCACGGCGCCCGGCTCGTCGACCACGATCGCGACCCCGGCTTCGGCCGCACGCGCCGCATTGATGAACTGGTCGGCACCCTGCGGGAGCAGCACCATCGGCACACCGACGCTGACAGCCGCGAGCACGGTGCCGGCGCCTGCTGCCGCGACGACGAGGTCGACGCCCTCGAGCAGCTCGCGCATCGGGCGGAACGGCACGAAGTGGACGTGCTCGGTGTCGTCGAGGTGCTCGCCGATGACCCCCACCGTCGCCACGACGTCAGCCTCGTCCGGGTGGAAGCCGTCGATGATCGCCGTCAGGAGCGCGGCGTCGCCGAACACGGTGCCGAGGGTCACGAGCACCCGCGGCCTCCAATCGCTGGCCGGGAACGGTGCGAGCGGTGCGTCGGACGCAGCGTTCGGGCGGCTGTGCGGCTCGGATCGGAACGGGATCGTGACGGGCGGCTGCGTCCATCCGGCTGCCTGCAGCGAGGCGGGCGTCGGGTCGAGCAGAGCCACCGGCGGGGTTGGCGCCACTCCGCGCTGCGCGTAACGGGGAAGCACGAGCTCGGTCATCGGGTGACGGAACTCCTCGGGAACCTCGGGGCCGAAGGCGACGACCGCATGCGGTACGCCGAGTTCCGCGGCGACGAGCGGTCCGACCAGGTCGACGGCGTCCGCGACGACCACGTCGGGTGCCCACCCGTGTGCTGCGCGCACGGCGTCGTCGATGGTCAGGTCCACGCGTGCGCCGGCGAAGAACTCGGCGACGGCCGCCGGCTCGGGTCGGTTCGCGGGGTCGCTGCCGGGGATACGTCGGGCCACCTCGGCGAACAGGTCGGGAGGCATGGGTCCGGCCGCCAGGACCGGCACCGCCGGCAGTTCGGTCGACATGGCCTCGCGCATGCCACCGCTGGTGAGCAGGGCAACGTCGTGGCCGGCCGCCTGCGCGGCACGGGCGAGCGGGACGAGGGGCAGGAGGTGTCCGAGCGCGGGGACGCCGGAGAATAAGATGCGCATGAGGAGTCTTCCTGGTTCGGGGTCAGTCGGCGGCGAGGACGAGCGGGATGCTGCGTCGGCGTCCGGTGACGAGGGGGATCGTGCCAGCGGCCACCATGAGCGCCAGGCTCACGAGGGCGGCCGGGAGTGCGGCCTGCAGGCCCAGGTGGGGCTGCGTTCCGGGGACGGTGACCGCGAGCGCGACGGCCTGTCCACAGGCAGTCAGCACGAGGACCACGGCGGCCACGAGGACCGCAGTGCCGACGAGGATGACGGACTCCCAGGCGGCACGCGCGAGCACGGTGGCGCGGGACCCGCCGGCGGCCTCGACCAGCGCGGCCTCCTGCTCGCGGGTGCGTCCTGCCATCAGTACGGTGGCGGCCGCGCCGAAGAGCGACACGAGCAGCGGCCCGCCGAGCATGAGCAGGAAGCTCTGCACGTCGAGTCCACCACCCGAGGATCCCGTGGTCCGCTCGACGGCGTCGCCTACGGTGTCGAAGCCGGCAAAGAGGCTGCCGGGCAGGGCGATCGTGATGACGAGCGCGCTCACAGTGGCGCTGCTCCGGTCGACAGAGAACGCGGCGGCGTTGCGGGCGAGGAACCACGAGGCCGACCGGTGCGCGGGCACCACCGAGGTCCAGGCCCGGAGGGCGGCGGGAAACACCACGGGGCCGATCGCAGTGCACGCCGCCGTCAGGAGCGGCCCGATCAGCAGCACCTGCCCACTGGTCCGGACGCCAGCGTCGACGATGGATGCGGTCAGCAGCCCGGCGAGCAGCAGCGCGACGGCGCCCCCGGCCCACCGGGTCCACGTCGTCCGGGTGCGGACGGACTCGGGCTCCCGCAGGACCTCGATCGGGCGGACGAGGCCGGCTCGGCGCGACGGCCGGAGACTGCTCAGGACGACCACGACCGTCACGGCGAGCACCACCGCGACGGCGCTGGTCGGACCGAACCGTTCGTCGAGGTTCCGGAGTCCGTCGGACTGCGACAATCCGAAGTGCAGGAACGCCGGCACGAACGGCGCCACGATGAGGCAGCCGATCGTGCTTCCGACCAGCGCCACGACGGCGAGCTGCAGCCGCACGATCACCGTCACCGTGCGGGACGGCACCCCTACCAGCTGCCAGAGCGCGTAGCCCCGGCGCTGCAGGTCGATCGTCAGGCGGGTGACGCTGCCCAGGACGGCGGTGACGGCGACGATGGTCAGCACGACGACGAGCGATGCCAGCGTGGCGAGGCCGCCGGCTCGGAGCAGGTCCATCGTCGTGCCGGACCCGATGATCGCGAAACCGGTGTCGAGCATCCCGGCGGCGATGGCGGCGGCCGCTGCGGTGGCCGCGCTGACCACGAGTGCGCCGATCCAGATTCCGGCGTTCTGCCGCAGGTCGCTCAAGACGAGTCGGAGCATCTCAGGCCTCCTGGGCGGCGGCGGTCAGGGCCTCGAGTACCTCGGCGGCGTCCGGGTGTGCCAGCTCGCGGTGCACGGCGCCGTCGCGCAGGACGAGCACACGGTCGGCCCGCGCAGCCGCTTCGAGGTCGTGCGTGACCATCACCACCGACCGGTCACCGTCGGCCACCCGGCGCAGCAGGTCGAGGACCGCGTCACCGGCGGTGGTATCGAGGGCGCCGGTTGGCTCGTCGGCGAACACGACGTGCGGTTCGGACGCCAGGACCCGGGCGATCGCGACCCGCTGCTGCTGCCCGCCGGACAACGCGCCGGGTCGGTGGTCCCCGCGGTCGGCGAGTCCGACCGAGGCGAGCGCGGCGTCGACCTGGGCCGCGGAGACCGGGCGGTGGGCGAGGCTGGCGGGTAGCGCGATGTTCTGCCGTGCGGTCAGCGACGGAATGAGGTTGAACGACTGGAACACGAAGCCGACCGTCGAGCGGCGGAGTGCTTGCAATTGCTTCGGTCGGAGGGTCTCGAGGCGTTGCCCGGCGATCGACACCGACCCGCTGTCGTAAGGCTCGAGGGCGGACAGGCAGTACAGCAGCGTCGACTTGCCGGAGCCGCTGGGCCCGACGACGGCGACGAACTCACCGGGGAGCACGGAGAGTGAGACACCCCGGAGCACCGGGACCCTCGACTGTTCCGGGCCGAGGAACGACTTCGTCAGGTCGTGTGCCTGCAGGAGGGGTTCGGTCATGGTGTCAGTCCATCTCGTTCTCGGCGGCCGGTCACTGGTGCGGACAAGAGGGTCGGGGTGGAGCCAGCTCCACCCTCGGGAAGCGTCAGACGTCGGTCCGGGCAGCAGCCGCGTGCAGGAGCGCCAGCACCCGGGCGTACCGGCGCTCCTGGTAGACCCCGTGCACGGTGGCGAGCATGACGGCCGTGACAACGCCGGCAGCTAGGGACGTGGACTGCGTCCACGTGCTCGCGGTCAACAGGGCCGCCCCGGCGCCGGCGACGATGCAGTTCACGACCGCGATCGCGCTCGACAGCGTGAAGAACACCCCACGCCAGGACAGCCGGAGCCCGATGTCGAGCAGCTCGTTCGGCGCGATCCGGTCCTCGGGTACCGGGAAGTACCGCGGGGCGCCCGGCAGGATCGTGCCGTACCAGCGGCGGATTCGCTGCATCGAGGCGAGGGCGACCACGTCCTCCAGCGAAGTCTGGACGAGTCGCTCGTAGGTGAAGACGCCGAGCAGCACGACGACCGGGATCACCACTGCGAGGTAGCCCGTGGCGAAGTCGGTGTCGGCTAGGAACCCGAACGCCACCAGGGCACTCGACAGCGTCGTCAGGTAGATCGCGGCCCGGGTAGACGACTCGGAGACGGTGATGCCGCGCGCCGTCTGGAGCACGAAGTGCTCGGTGACCAGCGCCGTGAAGAACGCGCTCGGCGCATCCGGTAACCGCCGGGCGGCATGGTCGGCCTGGCCAGCGGTGTCGTCCGTCGCGTTGCCCGCTGAGCGTTCCGGCACCGGCGCCTCCCGATCGTCGTCGTGGTCGCGACCCGGTCTCGGGCCGTCGTCATGAGACTCGCAGCTGGCCTGTTGACCGGGCATCCGTTGGGTGACGTAACCGGCGCCTCGAGGCACCCCTTCGGTCGCGTCAGTCCACCGGAGGGGACGCGGCCAGCGCCGCGGTCAGCTCGGTGCGGCTCGTGACACCGAGCTTCGGGAACACCTTGTACAGGTGTGTGCTGACGGTGCGGTGCGACAGGTAGATGCGGTCCGCGATCTCCCGGTTCGTCATGCCGGTGGCGGCGAGCCGTGCGATCTGCAGTTCCTGGGGCGTGAGCTGCTCACTCGTCGACGACGTCGTGGTGCCGGTTCGGTCCGGCGCCTCGCCGGCGGCGCGGAGTTCCGCGGCGGCCCGGGCAGCGAAGCCGGCGGTGCCGGCGGCGTCGAACGCGCCGAGCGCCTCGCGCAGGTGCGGCCGTGCCCCGACCACCCGGCGTTCCCGACGCAGCCACTCGCCGAACAGCAGCTGGGTCCGGGCGAGCTCCACCGGGGCGTTGCCGGATGCACCGGTGATGAGCCAGCTGCTCACAGTCGTCCTCCGGGCTGAAGTCGGTGGTGCAGCCAACTTTGCCCACTGGCCAATCTCGTCGTAGTTCGTCGAGACGTCGCTCGTGACGCTATTCGGGTGGAATCGGGTAGTGGCGAGACGGCGCTCGTGGCGGGGGTGCGGAGAGCTCGGTGAAGCGCAGCGCTTCTGTAGCGGAGTGGGGCGGGCATGCTAGGCCGGAGTCAGTGGCGTGTGCAGGTGCTCGCTCGGGTGAGGTCTTCTTCGCGTGGAAGCCAGACGAAGCCAGGCGCTTGTCCTGTTACGGATGCCATGGCGGACAGGGCCGGGCAGGCTGGAGCTGAGTGATCGCGGCGTCAACGGTGGCGAGCTGATCCGCGTAGACGGTTGCTCGGTACCAGGACGGGTCCGACGACGATCGCCGGAGTCGGCGACTGGTTGCGTGCATGGGTGAGCCAGCTGCGCCATCGCCATCGGGAGCCGAGAAGGGAGACGTCGCCGCAGACGAAGAAGCGCTCACTCCAGCCCACCACCTCGAGTAGTTGCGCCTGCCCCGCTTCTCGGCCGTCGTTGATGTCGGAGAAACGGCCGATGGCGGCCCACGTGTTCCTGTCGGACTTGGCCCAGATGATGTTCCTGCTTCTCGGAGCGTGTCGAGCGGCTCCCACAGGGCGTTGCTGTCGTTGTCGCGGTACCAGAGTTCCCCGTCGTCGGGAACGTCGGCTGCGTGGGGGGTTCGGAAGGAGGGTGAGGGCCCCGGCGGGCTAGCGGGTGGGGGTCATGGGCGGTCAGCTGGGGAGGTTCCAGCGGAGGTCGTAGCCGTTGTCAGCGAGGAACTGCAGCCGGTCCCGCACCTCCTGCAACGATGCTGCGTCGTCGGCGTTGCGGTAGTCGGAGCGGAGGAGCGTGTTGGCGGTGATGATGTCGTCGGTGCGGTCCGTGTATCCGGCGGCGGCTGCGGTGAGGAAGATCGTCGCGTCCGCGGGCCGGATGAGTTCGGCGCCGGAGAAGCCGATCGTGTCGGGTTCGAAGCCGAGCGCGGCCATGTCGACTTCCTGTTCGGTGAACGCCACGACCCGGTAGGGCATCTCACGCTTGCTGATGGCGGGATAGTCGGGCCGGTCGGAGATGGCACGTCCGGAGATGCGGCAACCAGCTGCGCTGAGCCGTTCCGCTTGCTCGACGAGCGGCACGTTGGACGTCCACCTTGTCCTGACACCGCCGGGTCCTGGGTAGCAGGCGATGGCGAAGTCGACGAGCCCGCCGACCTGCCGGGACTCCCACCCGATGTCTGTGCGGTGCACGCGTTTCCCGAGGCGTGCAAGCGCGTCGTCCACCTGCCCGGCAGTCAGCCCGGACTGCACGAGCTTGTCGAAGGTGGAGCCGTTGACGGCGAGCATCCGTGCGACGGCGAACGCCACGTAGATCGGTGCCGCATCCTTCCACCGCTCCTTCGTCCCAAGGGCTTGTCTGCCGTCAATCCAGACCCGGCGCCGGTCAACGTCGACTAACAGCACCGTCGCGGTCTGTTCCGCGAGCGCGATCTGCGTCGTAGTGACAGTCCGCGGTGCCAGGAGGAGCAGTTCCGCATCGTTCGGGTCGTCGTCGCGGGGGCGTTGGGTGAGGGTTGGGAAGCGTGCGCGGCGGCCGTCGGCGAGGCGGATCGTGTCGTGCGACTCCACGACCGCGCGAAGCCCCGCGAGCTTGAGGACGGCGAGGGCGTCGGTGAGGTCGGTGGTTTCGCCAAGCCCGTACGGCATCGTGATCTGCGGCCGACCGCTGTAAGCGTCGGCGACCCATTCGAGTGCAGGCCCCATCAGCTGCGTTCCTCCGGGGTGTCGGGTCGGATGAGGGCCATGAGCCAGCCCGCTTCGGCAAGGAACGGCCCCCACCCGTCCCGGGTGTCGCCGGGGGCGGGTTCGCACCGGTAGCCAGAACCTCCGTCAGCGCTGTGAACGATGATCTGACGGAGTTCGGGGCTGGTCGGGTCGCGAAAGTACATGTGTCCGTGTGGGCCGGCGAGGTCGAAGGCGACGCTAAGCAGGAACAGGTCCGGGCGGCTCGCGGCGCTCACCATTCCCGTCCCCGGAACAGGGCGATGACTGTCTCGAGCGGGCGCCCTTCTGAAATCCACTGCAACGGCGTCAGGGCGTCGGCGTCGACGGTGAGGTGTGTGCAGGGTGTGGTCATGAACTCGGTCATCGCTGCCGCGTCCAGCAGCGGCTGCGGTGCTGCCGCGTAGAGCACTTCCAGTCCTGGGAGCAGGACGGAGCGGTCGCCGAACTCAGGGAGAGCCGGGGCAAGGATCTGCCAGTCGGGGATGCGTTCTTCGCCGTCGAGGTCGAAGCTCAGCAGCCGGCACGAATCGAACAACTCAACGACCTCGTCGCTGCTGATCTGTAGGGCGGCAGCTACTTCTGGTTCGGTGAGGGTTGTGTTGAGGAGATGCCTGCGGATGCGGGCCTGTGTTGTCTGCCACCAGTCCTCGGGCACGTCCGCCGGGCCGATCGCGCTGTGGTCGGGATGGCGGGGGATCTGTCGGCCTTCGTCGGCGTACGCGGACAGCTGCTCGCGGGTGACTTCACCGCGGGCGTACATCCACAGCTGCGACTGCCAGGGCATGGCGTCCGGGAACCCTTCCAAGTAGCCGGAGTGGATCACCGCCCGGACGGCTTTCTCCCGCTTCGCGATTTCGGAGGCTGGGATGAGGAGGGTCTGGACGATGCGGTTCGCTTCCCGCGTCGCCGGCACCGTTAGGTCCGACTGGACCGTGTTGTGCTTGTCGTAGAGCTCGTAGCCGGGCTCGACGTCGATGGGGCGGACGAGGATCTGCGCCAGGTGCGCGTCCGGGTTCTCGGTGTCCTCGAGGAGGACGTGCCCCCAGAGGATCCGGTCGTTCGACAGGTGCATGGACACCAGACGCATCATCAGCGGGTACCTCCAAGAAGTCGGGCGAGAGAGAACAGAGCGGTCAGAGCTGCGGGAAGTCGGAGCGAGCACGGCCGAGACGTTCTGGCGCCCAGGTGAGGATGAACCGCATGATGCGGTCCGCTTCAACCATCGCCGGATCTGACGGGTCGTGCGCGTCGGGGTCGACGTTGCTGAGTCGGAACCACGGCGCCTGGTCGGCGTGGTCGACGAGGACGACTGAGGGCTTGTCGTTGGGGTGGGTGGGGTTGGTGAACATGACGGAGCCGAAGAAGCGGCTGTCGTCGAATGCCAACGTCATGGACAGCAGCTGCAACATCATCGGATTCGTTCTTCTCAGCTGCCGGAGGGGTGCCAGCGGAGGTCGTGGGCGAGGTCGGCTTGGAAGTGCAGTAGCTGCCGTAACGCGTTCACCGCGTCGGTGTTCACGGCCACCCAGCTGTCTTCGCGGATGACGTGCGCGGTGATGAACTCGTCCGTGCAGCACCCTTGATTGGTCGCGGTGAGGGTGGTGGTGTCCTGCGGGATGACGACCGCGACGGTGGCGTCATCTGCTGATGCGGGCTCGTAGCCGAGCGCCTGCATGTCGGGATGCTTCGCGAAGAACGCGGTGAGTCGGTTCGGCGGGACCAGGACGCCGGACTGCTGCGCGGCCCAACGGTCCGACATCACCCCACCGAGGGCGATGAGCTCATCTGCTTGCGCGTCGACGGTGTCGTCACGGTGCCAGCAGGTGCGCACGCCTCCCGGGCCCGGGTATGCGGCGAGAGCCCAGTCGACGAGCGAGTGCCGGTCCGTCGCTTCCCATCCCAACGGCGTATGGAACACGTGCTGCCCGAGGGCAGGAAGGGCTGCACGGACGTCGTCCGCCGGGATGCCGATGTGTTCCGCGATGGCATGCGTGCCGCCGCCGTGCAGGGCGATGGTCCGGGCGATGGCGAACACGGTCCGCCAGCCCGGTGTCGCGTCTTGTTGTGTTGACGTTCCGTGTACTTGCCGGCCGTTGGCCCAGACGCGTTGCCGTTTCCCGTTCACGACCACCAGGTCCTGATACCGGCGCACCAGTGACAGGACTCCGCCCTCCGATCCACCTGGCAGGAGGATCACATCTTCGTGGCGGCCGTCCCTAGCTCCGTCATGAACGGTGGTGGTGGGATCCGGGGTGGCGAGGAACGCAGTCCGGCCGTCCTCGAACCGGAGCCGGTCGAACGCTTCCACGCGGGCGGGCATCCCTGCGGCGGCGAGGGCGGTCAGCGTTTGGGTGATGTCGATGGTCCAGCCGAGTCCGAACGGCAATGACAGGACCGTCTGCTGCTGCCGGATGTCCTGCACCCACTTCCGGTCAGACATCAGCAGGGCCAGCCGCTTCCACACCACGGCCCATCGAACGGAGTTCCAGTAACACGTTCATCACCTGGGTCGCCGCTTCCACCAGGGGGTTCGTCGGATTGGTCAAGGGTGCCCCGTTGAGGAGACCGAATGTCCACCTGTCGTCGGACGCTCGAACGGTGACGTGCCGTTGCAGGAGCGCCGAACCGGTGGAGTTCGTGAACGTCATCCCCACCAGCGTCGGCCAGATGACGGCGTCGAACTGAGCAGTCAACGACAGCAGCCGCAACGGGATCGGCTCGAACCTTGCCGTCAGACGCTCAGGCATCGCCAGCCAACCGCGGGTCATCCTCTGACAGCCGTTCCAACCCGAACCCGGACGCCTCGAGGATCGCGTTTTCGCTCTCCTCGGTGGCAACGAACGACCCGATCTGCGCGTTGGCCGCGACGAGAGCTCCGATCCGACTCCGCGCGTCCAGCACGACAGCCGCGACCTCGTCGTTGGTGGAATCGGAGGTGCGTTCAGGGTTCGACGGGTGCAGGGCGGGGAACTCGAGTTGCTGCACCGGCGGATGCCACTTCACCCCGATGCGCAGGATACGGCCGTCGGCGTCGTTGCGGTAGAACATCGCACCGAACGGGTGACCCTGATCGAGGGTGAGGTCGGCGCCGTAGAGCGTCCACCCTGTCGCGGCGTACGACGGCTCCCAACGCTGCACGATGAGGGCACCGACACCCATCTTCAGGCCCGGGATGAGTGCCTGGCCGTCCTGCACGTCGGCGTAGAGCTCGCGGAGGTCAGCGGCCCGGTGATTGCGAAGCGACGCGAGCGGGATCCGAGTGGATCCGCGCATTGGGTCCAGCTGTCGCCTGCGGTTTTCATCATCATCGTCAGTACTGGCTCTCACCCTGCATCCCTTCGTGATCACGAGGTCTCGCCGCTCGTGTTCATAGTAAGGAACGATGCCCGGTCCGTCTACATCTGATCGACCACGCCCTCTGCCTCGGGACCTATGCCGGCGCCATCAGGCAGCTGCGCCGGATGGCCTCGCAGAAGACGGCGTGATCGAGAATCGACGCTCTCGATGCGGCTGAGCACGCGATAACAGGCTGATCAGCTGGTTTCTGCTTCCCGTTGTGAGCGCAGGGGTGAGTCACCAGGATCCGCGTCAATCCGGGGGAGCAGGGCGGCCGACGGGGGCTTCCTTACTTACTTACCTCTACCTCTCTCTTATATGTTGGTAGTAGGTATATAGCTGGGTTCGGTACACATACGTCCCTATCCCAGTAGCCGTACCTCCCGCGGAATGCGTCGAGATCGCAAGACGCCGTGATCGAGGACGCTCGGCCTGCAGGATGCGGCCAGTCGACGAGATCAACCGCCGTTCCGCGCATAGCCGCTTCGACGCCGCACCCCGTGGTGTGAGAAGGAGCAGCACATGCAGGAACGAACCTGGTTCACCGACGACCTACCGGACGGGGTCAGCATCGCGACGGTCATGGATGACATCTCCGTCGTCGTTGACCCTTCCGGACTTGTCACGATCGACGGGCCCGCTGGAGGGTCCACGACCCTCGACTTCGACGACGCCGTCGTTCTCAGCGCCGTCCTCATCGAAGGAGTCCGCATCCTCCGCGAGAAGGGCTGCGTCGAGCGGGATGCCGTCCTCACTTGGCTGAGAGACCACGGGGCCCGCTGACACGCCCGTCCACGTCACGCCGGGTCGTCCGCGCATAGAGGGTGCAACCGAAAGGGGCACCCCATGCCGACAGCATCCCGCGCAGACCGACTCGACGCCTTCATCGCCGCCGCCACCGCCAAGCACGACGGGAAGTACGACTACTCAAGGGTCCCCGAGACCTTCGTCAACGCACATACGAAGGTGACCATCGGCTGCCCGGACCACGGGGACTTCGACCAGGAACCAAACGAGCACAAGCGCGGACAACGCTGCCCGGACTGCTCCGGCCGTCGGAACTCGCGTGCGTCAGTCCGCGGCGCCCGCTTCGTCACACGAGCCGCTGGTATACACGGGAACCGGTACGACTACTCCGCCGTCGCGTTCGTCGACCAGCACACCGAGGTCACCATCATCTGCCGACGGCACGGCCCATTTCTGCAGCGACCGACGAACCACCTCGACCACGGCGGGCCGAGCGGGTGCCACCGCTGCGCAGAAGAGCGCCGGCCGGCCGCGCTGAAGGACGCGTGGACAAAGCGCGACCGTTCGCAGCGCCGCGACGCAGACACCGGCGAGTACCTCGCAGCATGAACAGGAACGACCGGGCCGCCGTGGGGAACGGTGACCCGGTCGTGGGGCTCGTGTGTGACGAGCCGCATTTCAGCCCAGCGACGGTCAGTTCGCCGCGACGTACGTGTCGCGAACGTGCTAGCTGATCCGACCACGCGCGGCGACCTTTTGACCGTTCGCCGACGCCAACTCGCGGATCTTCGTCAGCTCGTCAGGAGTGCTGGGACCCTTCGACGCGGGGCAGGAGAATCCCACCCGTGCAGCCGCCTGGTTCGAACGGACTAACCGGGTTCAAACCGACTGACCGGGCTGCTCTCCGCGCGCTAACGAAGGCGTCGCCCCTACTCAACCCGAACCACCGGTACGACTCGCGTCCCGTCCTCGTCCCGCCAGACACCTGATTGCGGAGCGTTGCGCCTAGCGTCGCCGGGTCCGCCAGCTGGCTAACTCGTTCGACAAGTTGGCGAGCACCAAAGTCGTTGCCGCGTCGACCTCGCGATACGAATAGGCGTCATCGGTTGTCGCTTCAACCAAGCCGTATCCTGGCCGATCAAGGCGCATACCGCTGAGCTTTGGGGGGATGCCATAGTGCATCGACCGATTGCGAAGCTGCCGAAGACTAGCGAGAAGCTGCGCCTCCGAGGAGTTCAGCACCGCTTCGAGCCCGGCACGCAAACCTGGCGCATCCGAGTTCGGGAAACGACCGAGCAGCTGCCGCACGGCGCTCAGCGCGTGCGTCGCTGCCACGAACCGCAGACGGAACACACTCCCGCCGAGACCCCGTTCACCGGGCGCGAAGACGTGCAACGCCGCATTGACGGAACATTCCGCGAACATCGCGACGTCTCGCGCACCGGCCGGCAGTGCTGGCTCGTATGACTCATCAGCAAACGCTGCCGCGGAGAGCTGCACGAGCTCCGGCCGTGACGCTTGCACATGCGGAAGACCATGGATTGCCGTGTTCGGGCGTCCGAACGACCGTTGCAACTGGATGACTCGAGATCCCATGCTCTCGCCGAGATCGTGGGTTCGACTTCCGGAAGCCTGATCGAGGGAAGCAAGCGCCTGGTAGCTGGTCAGTCGAGCCGAGGCGAACGCGCGACCGTCGCTTTCCAGGAACGCGAAGTCGTTGTTGGCCCCGAAAGTGGCGCTCTGGTCTCGCCCGATGCGGTTGAACTCCTCGACAACCGAGTCAACCGTCTTCTTGTTGTCATCGAGCAGTTTGACGGTGTGCCGCGCGACCGCAATCTCCTCGTCCCACCCGACCGACAGCGCCGCCGCGGCGTCCGGTCGGCGTCGACGCAACTGGTCCAGACCCTCATGAAGGATGCGTGCGACCTGCGGCGCGACAGCAAGCCCGACCGTCTCTGACCATGGCGAGGCGGCCTCCGTCATCACCAAGGAGACGACGAGGCTTACGTCGTCCGCAAGCATCGCGACGTCAACCTGTTCTGGCGTCGGCGCTTGACCCGCTCGGCGCCTCGCCTTCGCAGCGCTCCCACTCATACCCACCATGATGCCGGAGGTCAGCGAACTGCTCCCCGCCGGAACACAAGCCGAGTGGCGGGTGCGATGCTCAGGGACCCGCTCGCCATCGTGAGGCCGTGGCGGCGTTAAGTGACGGCGCGCTCAAACGCTCGGTGCCGCTCTAACAAGCCGTCGACGTACTCGGCCCGGACCGGCGACACCTGCTTGAACACGGGATGAAGCACGATGTGCCGCTCTGCCGGCATCACTGAGGGCAGGCTGAAGCGGCCAGCGGTTAGCACGACCGGCCGGCCCTCACAGGCGAGGAGCAGATCCTCACAGTTCAGACGTCGACCAACCCGGGGCAGACCCGTCGTCATGATCGCCTCCGGCTGTCATCGCTAAATCGTCCAGTAACGTGAGGGCGATGGAAGAGCTCGCGCGTTTCGGAAGGGCGTCACTCGCGCAGGTCGCCGAGTTGATGGGTCGTAGTGAAGAGCAGGTGGCGGAAGCCGCAGTCCGCCTAGAAGGCGACGGCGCCGTCGTGCGTGGCATGCTCGCGGCGTCAGCGGTCACCGCGCTCATCTCGGAGGTGGAACCAGCTCGACCACTGCAGGACGCAGAGGCGCTACTACGCAACGCCTTCCGCCTGGCGCGAGAGAACGCGAAAGCCGATTGGGCATCGATGGCCGTCCCAGTGCTCAAGAATCGACTGCTGCAGTTGACCGACGGCACATTCCGCGAGAAGGACTTCGGAGCGCCGAGCATCTGGCACTTCGTGACGCTGTTCCCCGGGCTGGTGGCCTGCGAGGGGGTCCGACCATCCGAGCGCGTGCGACTGCGTGAACCCGAGCTGATCGAGACGGACGACCGAGATGAATCCGCCGAGCTCGACCCAGTCGGGAAGGGTCGCATCCGCGACGACCTCTGGCGCGCAGTATTCGACTACCGGTCCGGTAAGACGTACGCCTGGGACGAAACGCGGGGCCGGGCCAGCGATCACGCGGACCCTGATAGCGCCGGCATCCGTGTGCCCACGATCACAGCCGCAGAGCTCCGGACGTTGCGCCAAGAGTTCGTTCGTACTCAGGAGACGGTGTCGGAGCACGACGC
Organism: Curtobacterium sp. MCBD17_032; assembly: GCF_003234855.1. Lineage (GTDB taxonomy): Bacteria > Actinomycetota > Actinomycetes > Actinomycetales > Microbacteriaceae > Curtobacterium. The sequence goes on along the minus strand of NZ_QKTO01000001.1, from coordinate 134,495 downwards.
TGCACGGTTGGCGGAATGGGTCGACGGCGCGGGGGCGACCGCGGCGCTACCCCGGTTCTACCGTCCGCTCTGGAACGCTCACCTGAAGAGCCACGCCGCTGATCGCCTGCGCACCTTCTTTATCCAAGCAGGCCTCGACGTCCCGTCCGACCTGATAGCGCATGCCAGTCCTCCTACCGCACCAGTCTCCGATGTGGAACACGCCCGCCGAAGGGCGCACGCGTACATCGACGCGATGACTGGGGAAGAGCTGGGCCGCCTATCCATCGAGCTGAGCGTCATCGCCCGAGTGCGGATCTCCGACGAAGGGTGAGCGGCGACCGAGTCCGCGGCATCTGCATCGTCGCGCCGCCCCGTGGCGGAGACCCCAACCATCGGATCACGCCAGCACAGGCGACGTGGGTCGACGCTGTGCGCGCACACGCCGTCGCTCGCGGAGAAGAGGTGAAGATCTTCCGGACGGTCTTCCGCCGATCCGCTGTACGCAACGACTCGGGCCGGTCCTTCCACGTGTTGGACCCGTGGGAAGCCGACAGGTTCTACCGCGATATTCACCGCGGCTACGACGCCGTATTCCAAGCGGGTCAGGCCCGTATCTCACTGCAGCCGACGAAGCCGCTCGAGTCATCGCACCTGATACCGGTCAGTCGTCTCGTGCGTCCCAAGGCCTTCTTCGTCCAGTTCGACGGGTTCACTCCTCCCGCGAACAGCTTCGAGGACTTCGACTCCTGGGCTGCGGCCGTGGACTGCGGCACACATCGCGACTGCCGAGTCCTACCGCACCACATGTTCTCGCCGAGCACGGATTGGCAGGCGCTCGAGACCGAAGACCAACGACAGGCCTTCGAAGCCGCGCACGGAGGGCCGACGCACCTTCACGATGAAAAGTCGCGCCCGTGGAATCAGACCAACGCCTGGCACGGCAACGACACGCTCGAGGTGGCGCGTTTCGATCTGCCCACCGGCTTCCACTGGGATGTGGTGTCCGCCCGCAACACTTCGAGGATGTCGTCGCTGACATCAGCGTGGCGGTTCGACGGGAAGGCCTACCTCAACATCAGCCCCGACGGCTTCATCCGCGCAGGCCAGAGCAAGGGCGCAACGGCAACCAAAGAAGACGAAGCGCCAAGACCAGCTCCTCCAGAACCGGCGACGCCAAGCAAGCGCGAGCGGGACCGCGCACGCCGTGAGCGGCAGCGGGCGCAACGCCGCCGCTAGTTGCATCCACCCAGCCTCGGCGCATAGAGTAACTGGTGATCCGGTCCGCGGAAGCGGATTGGAAGGACGGTGCGGGGTTGCTTCTCGCGCCTGAAGACACCAAGAAGCAGTGAACGTGAGCAAGCCACGGTCGTCTCGAGCCGTGAATGCGATTCATCCAAGGTCGTGGGGACCTCACGTAAGCGCCAACGCGCCTCTGTTGGTTGTCCAGAATAGGCTCGACCTATCTTCTAGTGCCCCGGCTTATCGTCCGGGGCACTTCTCTTTGTCCTACGCCTCGCCCACGACATGCGCGAGGCGACGTCTGCTTGCAGTACGGGAACGGCGGCGGATGAAAGGCAGTCCTCGCGACCTGCTCTACCAATGTGCTCATTTGCGATCGGCGCCCTACTCGAGCCGCACCACCGGTACGACCCACGTCCCGTCGGCGTCCTGCCAGCCGCCGAGTTCAGGACGGACACGCCATGCAGACAGCAGCATCGTCACCTTGAGCTCGTCCTCTGGCTCGTGGATGTTCCCGCTGAACCCGATGAGGTCACCAGCTTTGTCTCCGGTGCCGGTCGCGTCGGGGTCGAGGCGCAGGCGCCAAACGCGATGGTGCGGCTCGTACGAGATGTGGGCAATACGGACAGTCATGGTGTAGCTCCTAGTGTTACGGCTCCAGCTTCGGTGCTGTAACCCCTACTATCGGCACCGATCGTCGCTACTGACGGCCCGGGTGGCGCATGTGGCTCACACGTTGAACTGGTCCTCGTTCCAGTGGTCAAAGTGGTACACCGACTGCTCGCTTACGGGACGCTCCGACGTTGCTGCCGCCAGCGCGTCAGTGTCCTCCTGTAGCTCAGCGAACCATTCCTTCCAGTCCGAGTCCTCATCGTCCGGGAACGACGCCGGGTAGGTGTCGGCAAATACTTCCGCCTGACCGAGGATCATCGCCAGGGCCAGCTCCTGCAGCACGCTCGTCGCCGTCGGCAATGACACCGCAGCGCGCTCGCGGAGGAGCCGAACCGCTCCTCGAAGCGCGAACATGAACTCGTAGTCGTATCGGGTGAGGAACTGGGCCGGAAGTTCGTCGACGAACCACGACACGTCCAACTGTCCGAGGTGGGAGCCGCGGGGGAGTCGGGCGAGTTCGCGAAGCTCGTCAGTCGCGGTGTCGTAGACGAGGTCGCTGCCGACTGCGAATACGGCGGCGGCCGAATCGCCGAGCCTTTCGGCGAGCGGAGGCGACCAAGCCTTGTGCGAGTCATCAACGTCGAGCATGTCGTCATCGTCCACTGGGGCGCCTGCGGCTTCCAGACTTGCCCACCCAAGCGCGCGGCAGACGCCTCGTACCTTATCCGCGCGAATCGACGCTCCGCTTTCGTACCGCGCCCAGCTCTTGGCTCCGACTCCGGCCCGGGTAGCGGCGACCTCGACCGTGTGCCCGAGGCTGATGCGACGGGCGCGGATCGCCTCGCCGATGATGGTGTCGCTGGACTTGACTCGAGGGGGCATCCGACATCCTTCGGTACTGACTGGTAAGTGACTAGACAGTATCAAGGGCTGCATCAGCGATGCAAGGGTGCGGTCGGAGGGGTCCTGGAGGGCGGCCACGGCCGTGAGCCGCAAGCACTCACCGAAGGGGTGGCTCGGGTTTGTGGGCCCATTGCGAGCAAGTCGGTCCTCATCGAACAAACTGCCCCTGACCTGGGCTTTCGGCAAAGGGGGGAAAATGAGGGCGGCCCCAGGGGAAACCCAGGTTGAGGCTTTCATGGAGGACCGCTCGATCCGCACCACCGCGCGGGTCCGTAAGACCTGCAAATGACCCGCCGCCACAGAAGACCCCCGTTCAAGCGGGGGTCTTCCTGTTTCCGGACGCGGCTCTGGTGCTCCTTCCGCGCGGAGCTCGCGCGGTATCCACGCCCTACCGCGCTGAGACTGGGCTCGTCGATCCGGCGTCCTTCACTGCGTGACGGATCGGCGCCGCGCCGTCTTGAGCGAGCACCAGAGCGCTGCACCGAACTCCTCTCCTCAGCGCGCGACTCTGCCGCTGCTGCCTCCCCCCTCTGCGGGGTGATCCGCCAGAGTTCGCCAGACGAGGTGTCTTAGGCACCCCCGCCCGTCCCCGAGCGTGCGCAGCGAGGTGCTGATCTTCGATCTGCTGTGAGGCGGAGTGGAAGTTCGTCGGACCGGTCTACGCGCCGCGGTCACCGAGCTCGCCGCCGTCGGCGAGGTGCAGGAGGAGAGCGCGTGCATGCTCTGCTGCTGATGACGGTTCGTCGCCGTACGCGACGGCTGCAGCGATCCCTTCCGCCGCGCGTCGGACCACCAGGATCCGATCTGCCGACAGGCCGTCGGCGGCCAGGTTCTCGTTCCACCAGTGCGTGTCCGCGGTCGTGATCTCGCTGACCTTCGGGATCTGGTAGATCCCGGCCCACGAGGGGGCTGCCGTGAAGTACTGCAGCGTTGCGTCGGCTCCGGAGGTCATCGCGCGGACGTAGGCGCGGAGGAGCTTGCCCGGGCGGTTCTCGGTGAGGTCGAGGTGTTGGAGCACGCTGTCCCGAAGCTGTTGCTGGGCGTCGTCGACGAGCGCCACGATCAGGGCTTCTCGGTTCGGGAAGTGGTGGAGGAGGCCGCCCTTCGAAACGCCGGCGTGCTTGGCGATGTGCTCGAGCGAGACGCCCGTGCCCCGGACGGCCATCGCTTCCGCGGCTGCAGCGAGTACTGCAGCTCGAGTGCGCCCGGCGTTGCGGGTCGATCGCGGTGACGACGCATCGTGCTCTGGCATGGCCTGCTCCTCGGCATGTGACAGGGGGACGGTTTCCGTCTCCCTGGGCAAGTGTGGGCCCAACCTGCTCAACTCCTGACAACAGTCTACATACGTTCTCCAACCGACCATTTGGTCGGTACAGTCGCCGTCGTGACTTCGACGACTTCCGCACCGGTGACCGCTCGCAGCTGGGCAGCGCTCGGGATCCTCACCCTGGCCGTGCTCTTGCTCGCGATCGACGGCACCGTGCTCTCCCTCGCCGTGCCGGCGCTGACGGCGGATCTCAAGCCGACTGCCACGCAGCTGCTCTGGATCGGCGACGTCTACTCGTTCGCGCTGGCCGGGCTGCTGGTCACGATGGGCAACGTCGCGGACCGGGTCGGTCGGAAGCGGCTGCTCCTGATCGGTTCGCTCGGCTTCGGGCTGTCGTCGCTGCTCGCCGCGTTCGCCACGAGCCCGGAGATGCTGATCGCCGCCCGCGCGATCCTGGGCATCAGCGGCGCGACGATCATGCCGTCGACCCTCGCGCTGGTGCGGAACGTCTTCTCCGACCCGGCGCTGCGCACCCGCGCGATCGCGGTGTGGGCGGCGGGCGCCACCGCCGGCGCCGCCGTCGGGCCGATCGTGGGCGGCGCGCTCCTGGAGCACTTCCACTGGGGCAGTGTCTTCCTGATCAACGTCCCGATCATGGTGCTCGTCCTGGTCGGTGGCGTGTTCTTGCTGCCGGAGTCGCGGGACCCCCGCGGCGCACGCATCGACCTCCTGTCAGCGCTGTCGTCCTTCGTCGCGATCGTCGCGATCGTCTACGCCATCAAGCACGTCTTCGCGGAGGGTCTGGACTGGAGCGTCGCCGTCGCTGTGCTGGTGGGTGTCGCTGCGGGATGGTGGTTCCTGCGCCGTCAGCATCGACTGACCCGGCCCCTGATCGACGTGTCCCTGTTCCGGTCGCCGGCGTTCAGCGGTGCGGTGATGGCGAACACGGTGTCGATCTTCGCGTTCGTCGGGCTGCTGTTCTTCTTCTCCCAGTACCTCCAGCTCGTGCGCGGCCTGAACCCGCTCCAGGCCGGACTGACCGAGTTGTCCGCGACCGTCGCGTCGATCATCGTCATCGCGCTCGCCGGGTTCATGCTCGGCAGACTCGGCCGCGGACGCGCCATCGGCGTCGGTCTCGGACTCGGCGCGATCGGCCTCGGAGTCCTCGCTCTCGCGGAAGGGCTCGACGGCCTCGCCGGCATCATCATCGGCTTCGCGATCGTCGGGTTCGGAGCGGGCCTGGCGATGACACTCACCACCGACGCCGTCGTCGGTGCTGCCCCTCGCGACCGCGCCGGAGCAGCATCCTCCATCGCCGAGACCGCGTACGAACTCGGTGCTGCCCTCGGCATCGCCGTCCTCGGTTCGGTGCAGCTCGCCTTCTACCGCGGCAACCTGCCCGCGATCGCCGACTCCGACGTCGGACAAGCGATGCGGGAATCACTCGCGACCGGTGTCACCCAGCTCGACACCACGAACCAGGCCGTCATCGCCGTCATCGAACAGGCGCAGCACGCCTTCACGGTCGGGATGCAGTGGACCTCCGTGATCGCCGCAGTACTGCTCGTCGTCGCAGCCGTCATCGCGTGGCGTGCGATCCCGTCCCGCCCCGAGACCCCCGTCGAGCACTGAGGGTCGAGGAGATCACCGTCGTGGAGATCGTCGACGTCGGCCGTGCTGACGTCCCCCGCCGCGACCACACCGCAGGCAGCCGCGCAGCGACCGCGCGTCCGCGACCGCCGGTTGATCCGGCTCCACCGCCTCCCGACGCTCACGAACAGAGAACTCCATGACCACCACTTCCCGATCCGTCGACGTCGTGATCGTCGGCGCCGGCCTCGCCGGGCTGTCCGCCGCCGACCAGCTGACCCAGCAGGGCCACGACGTCCTCGTCCTCGAGGGCCGCGAGCGCGTCGGCGGCCGCATCCACACCACTTCAGTCGCCGGCGTGCCCGTCGACGCCGGCGCCACCTGGGTCGCACCCGACCACACCGCCATGCACGCGCTCATCGACCGACTCGGCGGCAGCACCGTCCCCCAGTTCCACGACGGCAAGGGCCTGATCTCGTTCGGTGGCCGCCGCCGCGCAGAGAGCGCACTGGCCCTCGCGCCCTGGGTCGTCCTCGACCTCGCCCGCATCACGGGGAAGCTGCAGAGGATCGTCGACCACCTGCCCACCGTGGACGCGTACAAGCACCCCCGGGTCGAGGAGTACGACGCAGTCTCGCTCGGCGACTGGCTGACGAAGCAGCACGCCCTGAAGGACACGCGCCGCTTCGTCGACATGATCAGCAAGGTGCACTGGGGCGCCCCTGCAGGGGACATCTCACTGTTCAACGCGTTGCGGTACTTCAAGACCCTCGGCGGGCTCGAACACATGATGTCCGTCGAAGGCGGCGACCAGCAGGACCGCATCGCCGGCACCGTGCACACCCTCGTCGAGCGGTTCGCCGAGACGCTCGGCCCCCGCGTCATCGTCGACGCACCCGTGCGGAAGATCACGACCCACGGCACCACGGTGACCGTGGAGACCGACAGCCTCACCGTCGACGCCCGCTACGTCATCGTCACCGCCGCACCGGCCCACCGGTCCGCGATCACGTTCGAGCCGGCCCTGCCCGAGCAGCACCGCGGGCTGTCCCGCACCTGGCGCCTCGGCGCCCTCAGCAAGGCGTTCGTTGCCTACGACCGCCCCTTCTGGCGCGACAGCGGACTCTCCGGCGAGGCTGTCTCCGACGACGACACCGTGTTCCTCACCTTCGACGTCAGCTCCGGACTCGACCGCCCGGGCATCCTCATGGTCTTCTGCGACCCCCGCGGCTTCGACTCGTACGACCGCGGAGAACGATCCGAGCGGGTGCTCGCGCACCTGGTGCACCTGTACGGGTCCGAGGCGCTCAGGATCACCGACTACGAGGACTTCGCCTGGGGCAACGACACCTTCGCCCCCGGCGGCCCGAACCCGGCCGTCGCACCGAGGGCATGGACCACCTTCGGACGGTTCCTCCGCCAACCGGTCGGACACGTCCACTGGGCGGGCACCGAGACCGCCGACGAGACATCGGGGACCATGAACGGCGCCGTCCTCTCCGGCCACCGCGCGGCCACCGATGTCGCAGCACTGTTGGCCGTGACGTCAGAGCCCTCCGCCCCGAGCGTGTCCGCATGCTGATCTGCGGCCCGCACCGCACCCCGATCACCGACCAGGGACACCGGCCATGAACACCATCCCCCGGACGGACGAGCCGCGCCCGACGCTCCCTCGGCCGACAGCCGCTGGAAGGGGTTGTCGAGCACGCCGTTGACCGCAGCATGCGGGTTGATCCGGACGTCCTTCGCGGCAGCGTGCAGCACCAGTGGGCTGTGCTCGCGAGCGCGTCGTTCCCCTGGCAGAACGGGACGGCGAAGCCCGACTGGTGCTCGGGGACGTCGAGCGCCGTGGAGTTCCACGAACCGACGATCGAGTGGGGCCCCACACACCTCGGCCGGTTCTCCGGTGTCTCCGCACAGTCCTTCGGCGAGTACCCGAAGGCGACCCTGCAGCAATGACCAGACGGGCCGCTCGGACGTCACCGCCCCGGCAGCACGGCCTCTCGCGCCAACCCCACGACCACCCCGTGCACGATCCGCGCCGCCCGCGCCGCAGCGTCGTCGAGGTGCTCCCGGAACTCGTCGCCGTCCGGGGCGCACAGGTCGCTGATGCCGCGGACCGACACGAACGGCATGGCGTGCACAGAGGCGAACTGCGCGATCGCGGCGGACTCCATGTCCACGGCGGCGACGGTCGGGAACGTGCGGCGGAGGACATGGGCACGGCCGTCGGTGACGAAGACCTCGCTCGAGCCGATCGGCGCCGTGCGGACGACGTCGTCGGTCGTGACACCGTGGGCGCGACGGACGAGGTCGAGGTCGGCCGCGTACTCGGGCGGCATGCCCGGTACCTGGCCGAGCGCGTACCCGAAGGCGGTGGCGTCGGCGTTGAGGTTGACGTACGAGCCGCCGACGACGACGTCGCCGAGTCGGACGTCGCGGGCGAGCCCACCGGCGGTGCCCACGCTGATGACGGGGACGCCGGGGCCGAAGTCGTGGAAGGCGTGCGCGACGGCGGCGGTCGCGTTCGTGAAGCCGATGCCGCTCCGACGCACGGCGACGGTGGCGCTGTCGACGTCGAGGAGGTGGTGTTCGTCGTGCCCGCCGGTCGGGCCGTGCAGGACGGGGCCACCGCCGAACAGGTCGGTGAAGGCCGAGACCTCTTCGCTCATCGCGGCGATGACGACGGCCGCGGGTCGTCGGGTGGCGTCCACCCTGCGATCTTCCCACAGGGGGGCGCGGCGGTCGGGCGAGGACGGGGCGGAACGCCTCGGGTACTGCCGCAGACCCCGGCGGAGGTGTGAGGATGTGCGCATGGTGACTGACGGCACGGGTGCGAGTTCGGCGATCTCCGGCCCCGCGTGGGAACGCACGGTGCTGCTCGTCGTCCCGCCGAACGACGTGGACGAGGTGCACGACTCGGTCGACGACCTCTGGCACCGCAACGCCGACCTCGGTCCGAGCGAACGGATGCGGTTCGAGACCGCGCTGCTGGAACTCGCGGGGAACGTCATCGAGCACGCCGAGGGGAACGAGCGGCTCGTGTGCCAGCTGACGCTGCGTCGGACGGCGACGACGCTCGAGGCGGTCCTCAGCGACAGCGGTGCCGAGGTGCAGGTACCGTTCCGGACGGAGATGCCGGACCCCGAGGAGATGGCCGAGTCCGGTCGCGGGATCGCCATGATCGAACTGCTCATGGACGACTTCTCCTACGAGCGGGACCCCGAGGGCAACCGGTGGCGGCTCGTGATGGGCCTGCCGGAGCCGCTCCAGCGCGAGCACGACGTCGCGGAGGACACGAGCGGCGACGGCGCGCGCTGACGCGGCTCACTCGCGCCCGCAGAACCGACGACGGACGGGAGGCCCGGTACCAGCTGGTACCGGGCCTCCCGTCCGTCAGGTGGTCGCGCCGTGTGCGACGGGCCGGCCGGTCAGGCCGTGGCGGCCGCCTCGCTGCGCTTCGGCAGCACCCAGCCCGGGCGCACGAAGTGGCACGTGTAGCCGTTCGGGATCTTCTCGAGGTAGTCCTGGTGCTCCTCCTCGGCCTCCCAGAAGGGGCCGGCGGGGGTGACCTCGGTGACGACCTTGCCCGGCCACAGGCCGGATGCGTCGACGTCGGCGATGGTGTCGAGGGCGACGTCGCGCTGCTCGTCCGAGGTGAAGAAGACGGCGGAGCGGTAGCTCATGCCGACGTCGTTGCCCTGGCGGTTCTTCGTCGACGGGTCGTGGATCTGGAAGAAGAACTCGAGGAGCTCGCGGTACGAGATCACCGTGGGGTCGAAGACGATCTCGACGGCCTCGGCGTGCGTGCCGTGGTTGCGGTAGGTGGCGTTCGGGACGTCGCCGCCGGAGTAGCCGACGCGGGTGCTGATGACACCCGGGCGACGGCGGAGGAGCTGCTGCGCTCCCCAGAAACATCCGCCGGCGAGGATCGCGGTCTCGGTGGTGGTCATCGGTACCTCCGTGGTTCGTGACGCTGGCTGCGACAGTACCCGGTGCAACACACGGACGGCTCCGTCTGTTCCGCGAGGGCGGGGGACGCTGCACGTCGGGGGCGTCCGGTGCCGCCGCGCGTCGGGTGCATGTGCGTCCGGCGGAGGACCTGAACCCGGTCGCACCCGTCGCGCGTTGACTGGCCGGATGAAGGACATCCAGTACGCCGGTCGCGCGATCCGGACGAGCGACGCCGCCGCGGACGCCGTCATCCACTACGCCGCGGTGCTCGGGGCGAACCGGAAGACCGACACCGTGGACGTCCCGACTGTCGACGAGCACGGCACCCCGACGGTCGAGACCCTGTTGATCGGGCCGGCGAGCGAGATCACGCTCAGCGCGGCGCCGGACGACGACCGGGACCGCGACCTCGACGACGCGGCGTTCGTGGAGCACGTGCGCCGGATGGCGGACGCAGCGGGACCCGCACGCCCGGTCAACGAGGACCCGGACGTCCGACAGGACGACTACGACTTCGACTGACCGCCGCGGCCGCCGCGGCCGACGGGTGCGCGCCCGCGGCACCGGGGTCAGCGACGTCAGCGACCTCAGCGGCGCAGGGTGTTCCTCGGGTACTCGCCGTAGGCGGTGCGGTACGCGGCGGAGAAGCGGCCCAGGTGTGCGAACCCCCAGCGTCGAGCGATCGTCTGCACGGCGGCGGTGGTCGGGTCCGCCTGCAGCAGCTCGCGTCGGACCTGCTCGAGCCGCACCTGCAGCAGGTACTGCATCGGGGTCATCCCGAGGTGCCGCTGGAACGCCTCCTGCGTCGCGCGGACGCTCAGCCCGGCGGCGCCGGCGATCTCGGAGACGCTCATCGGCTCGGCGACGCGCTCGTGGATGAACTCCACCGCGGCGCGGAGGCGAGCGCGGCGGGGCAGGAGCACCGCCGGCGGCAGTGCGGTCACGGTCGGCGGGTACATCCGGAGGAACGCGAGCGCGGTCCCGCGGACGAGGGTGTGCCAGAGCAGGGTGTCGACCCCGCCGGCGCGCAGTTCGCGGGAGAGCAGCGCGAGGCTGTTCCGCCAGTTCGCGACCGCGACCGGGTCGAGGGGCCGCAGGTGGTCGAGGCCGAGTTCCGCGACCTGGCCGGTGTGGAACTGCTCGTCGGCGACCTCGTGCACGACCCGCCGGGACAGGTGCACGACGCGCTGGTCGTAGTCCTGGTACTCGAACACGAAGTCGCGACACGTCGGGAAGAGCATCGGCACGTCACCGGTCATCGGCACGCGGTCCTGCAGCACGTCGGGGACACCCTGTCCGGCGGTGAGCCACTGGACGATGTACTCGTCGGACGCCGGGATGGCGCCGCGGATGAACCCGTCGATCTGCGCGCGTCGGAGCGTCAGGTCCGAGTCGCCGACGGCGGAGTAGCGGTACCGGAACGGCTGCTCGGTCGCCCGGGCGGCCCACTGCCGTCCGGCGTAGTAGCCGCTGAGGTCGAGGACCGCCGCGTCGGGGGCGTCCCCGATGGCCTCGATGCGCACGGTGCTGCGATGCGTGAGACCCGTCCGTTCTCGTGGGTCGTCGATCATGGTCATCGTCGGTCCGATCCTCTCGCTCATGCGCTCGTGCTGGCCCGACCGGCCCTGCATCGGGAGCGAGCGGCATGTCTCGCGAACACCCCGTCACCGACCATACTGACCAGGACTCACCCTCACGAGGGGTTGACTGCAGTATCCACCTGCGGTAATGGTCCGGTGCGCTGTGCGGGGACCCATCCGATGGGGCAGAGTCGGTACATGCGCACCGAACCCGCCGCCGCCCTCCGCGCCGCCCGAGACACCCTCATCGCCGCCCGCACCGACAGCGCCGCGGCGCGCGAGGCGTTCCGGTGGCCGGACGTCGGGGCCACGTTCAACTGGGCGATCGACTGGTTCGACGTCGTCGCGGCGGGCAACGACCGCGACGCCCTGGTCATCGTCGAGGAGGACGGGCGGGAGTCGCACACCACCTACGCCGAGATGTCCGCCCGCTCCCACCGGCTGGCGGCCCGGTTCCACGACCTCGGCGTCGGCAAGGGCGACCACGTACTGCTCATGCTCGACAACCAGCTCGAGCTCTGGGAGTCGATGCTCGCCGTCATGAAGACCGGCGCGGTCATCCTGCCGACCTCGACGATGCTCGGCGCCGCCGACCTGCAGGACCGCATCGACCGCGGCCAGGTCGCGCACGTCGTCACCACGCTGCGCGAGACGCCGAAGTACGCGGACCTGACCGGGGACTTCACCCGCATCGTGGTCGGCGGCACCGCGGACGGGTGGACGACCTACCCGTCCGACCTCGGCGAGCCGGCACCGGCGGGGGAGTGGCGGCCGGAGGTGGTCACCGCGGCGTCGGACCCGTGCCTGGTGTACTTCACGTCCGGCACGACCGACAAGCCGAAGATGGTCGTGCACACGCAGACGTCCTACCCGGTGGGACACCTGACGACGATGTACTGGATCGGGCTCGAGCCCGGCGACGTCCACCTGGCGATCAGTTCGCCGGGGTGGGGCAAGCACGCGTGGAGCTGCTTCTTCGCGCCGTGGATCGCCGAGGCCACGGTGTTCGTGTACAACCAGGAGCGCTTCGACCCGGCGGCCCTGTTGCACCAGCTCGAGCGGGCCCAGGTGACGTCGTTCTGCGCCCCGCCGACCGTGTGGCGCCTGCTCATCCAGGCCGACCTCGGCAGCCGGCCGACCGCCCTCCGCGAGGTCGTCTCGGCCGGCGAGCCGCTCAACCCCGAGGTGATCCGGCTCGTCGAGGAGTCATGGGGCCGCACGATCCGTGACGGCTACGGCCAGACCGAGACCACCGCGATCGTCGGCAACGCACCGGGCGACACCCTGCGGCCCGGTGCGATGGGCCACGGGCTGCCCGGGGTCGCGATCACGCTCCTCGACCCGGTGACGGGCGAGTCGGGTGCGGCCGAGGGTGAGGTCTGCCTCGACCTGACGACGCCGCCGGTAAACCTGATGGCCGGGTACCTCGGCGCTCCGGAGCGGACCGACGACGCGCTCCGCGACGGCTTCTTCCACACCGGCGACGTCGCCACCCGGCACGAGGACGGCTCGCTGACGTTCGTCGGTCGGACCGACGACGTCTTCAAGTCGTCGGACTACAAGGTGTCGCCGTTCGAGGTGGAGAGCGCGCTGCTCCAGCACCCCGCGGTCGCCGAGTCCGCGGTCGTCCCGGCCCCGCACGAGGAGCGCCTGACGGTCGTCAAGGCGTACGTCACGCTCGCGGCCGGGTGGGAGCCGACCGCCGAGACCGCGCGGGACATCCTGGCGCACGCCCGCACCGCGATGCCGGCCTGGCAGCGCGTCCGACGCGTCGAGTTCGGTGCGCTGCCGAAGACCGTGTCGGGCAAGATCCGCCGCGTTGAGCTCCGCGCGCGCGAGCAGGAGGCGTTCGGCGGTCGGCAGCTCGAGGGGGAGTGGCGCGACGACCAGTTCCCGGGCCTCCGCACCGGCCGTCGCGACGGCTGACGACCCGGCGGGTCATCGCCCGCCGACCGCGGCCGCATCCGGGAGGCCCGTGGCCTGGTGACGACGGAGGGCGCCGGTCACGACGCGGACCGCGGCGAGCTCCTCGGGTGTGAACGCGTCGACGAAGACCCGTCGGACCGCGCGGAGGTGCGCGGCCGAGGAGCTCCGGTAGAGCCGGGCGCCGTCCGCGCTCAGGGTGACGGCGGAGCCCCGACCGTCCGGCCCGACGCGGCCGCGTGTGACGAGGCCCCGTTCCTCCATCCGCCGGAGGTGGTGGGAGAGCCGACTGCGCTCCCACCCGACCTCGTCGGCGAGCTCCGCGGAGCGGCGGGTGCGGTCCGGTGCCTCGCTGAGCGCGAGCATCACCCGGTAGTCGCCGTCGGAGATCCCGGATGCGGACTGGAGTTCCGCGGCGAGCGCGCGTCGGACCGCCTCGGACGTCTCGATGTAGTCGCGCCAGGTGGTCAGTTCGTCGACCGTCGGTGACCGCCGACCCCGTTCCGGCTGCCCGTCGTCACCCATGTGGCCTCCTCTTGACACTCCGACGGTAGCGGCACATGATTGACGCGTCAATCACTTGGTTGAAGCGACAACGAAAAGAGGCACCATGCCCGACATCACCTTCGGCCTCGACACCTTCGGCGACGTCCCGACCGACGACGACGGCGCGTTCGTCAGCCACGCCCGCTCGATCCGGCAGCTCGTCGACGAGGCGGTCATCGCCGACGAACTCGGCGTCGACGTGTTCACGGTCGGCGAGCACCACCGGCCGGAGTACTCCGTCTCCTCCCCCGAGACCGTCCTGGCCGGTCTCGCCACCGTGACGAAGCGCATCCGGCTCGGGTCCGGCGTCACGGTCCTGTCCTCGGACGACCCGGTCCGGGTGTTCCAGCGCTTCGCGACGGTGGACGCGCTGTCCGAGGGCCGTGCCGAGGTGATCCTCGGCCGCGGGTCCTTCACCGAGTCCTTCCCGTTGTTCGGCCACGACCTCGCCGACTACGACGTCCTGTTCGAGGAGAAGATCGAGCTGTTCGCGCAGCTCCTGCGCGAGGATCCCGTCACCTGGAGCGGGACCACCCGTGCACCGCTCGTCGACGCAGACGTCTTCCCGAAGACCGAGCACGGCCTGCGCACCTGGGTCGGCGTCGGCGGGTCCCCGCAGTCGGTCGTCCGGACCGCGCAGTACGGGTTCCCGCTCATGCTCGCGATCATCGGCGGACAGCCCGAACGCTTCGCGCCGTACCTCGAGCTCTACCGCCGGGCCGCCGCGCAGTTCGGCACGACGGTGCACCCCGTCGGCATGCACTCGCCCGGGTTCGTCGCCGACACGGACGAGGAGGCGACCGAGCTGTTCTGGCCGCACTACCGGGTCGTCCGCGACCGGATCGGCGCCCTGCGCGGCTGGCCCCCGGTGACCCGCGCCGAGTTCGACCGCGAGGTCGCCACCGGCTCGATGTACATCGGATCGCCGGAGACCGTCGCACAGCGGATCGCCCGTGCCGTCGACACGATGGGCGTCGGTCGCTTCGACATGATCTACACCTCCGGCGGGCAGTCCACCCGCGCCGTCGAGCTGTACGGTGGCGTCGTCGTCCCCCGGGTGCGCGAACTGCTCGCCGAGCGCGGCGACACCCAGAGCCAGGAGGCCGCAGCATGACCGGGACGGACACGACGGCGACCCACCCCTTCCGGACCGTCGCGGTCCTCGGCGCCGGGAAGCTCGGGACGGTCCTCGCCCGCCTGCTCGTCGGCGCCGGGTACCGCGTGCTCGTCGCGGGCTCGGGCGACCCGGACCGCATCCGCCTGATCCTCTCCGTCGTGGCGCCCGGCGCCGAAGCCGTCCGCGCAGCCGACGCCGTCGACCAGGCGGACGTCGTCGTGCTCGCCCTGCCGCTCGGACGACTCGACACGGTCCCCGCGGAGCGCCTCGGCGGCAAGGTCGTCATCGACGCGATGAACCACTGGTGGGAGGTCGACGGGCACCGCCCCGACCTGGAGGACGGCCGCGTGTCGACGAGCGCGCTCGTGCAGGCGCACCTGCCGGGGGCCACCGTCGTGAAGGCCTTCAACCACATGGGGTACCACGACCTCGACGCCGGACCGCGACCCGCGGGAGACCCCGAGCGGAAGGCGATCGCCGTCGCGGGCGACGACGAGGCGGCGGTCCGGGCCGCCGCGGCGCTCGTCGACGAGCTCGGGTTCGACGCCGTCGCGACGGGCTCGCTCAGCGACAGCGTCGCGCTCGAACCGCACGCCGAGGCGTTCGGTGCGAACGTGTCGGCCCCGGAACTCGTGGCGCTCCTCGAGCGGTTCCCGACCACGGACCGGGGGCGGGCCGTCGCGGCCGCGCGGGCGGGCCTCCCGGCCTGAACCGGCGGTGGCCGGCGCCGCGTACGGTCGCGTGCATGAGCGACACGACGAACGGAACCGGCCCGAGCGACGTCCCCGACGAGGAGGCCCGCCGCACCGACGACTTGCCCGACGGCTCCGCCTCGGGGAACGCCACCCAGGACCCGCAGCAGGACAGCGACGTGGACTCCGGCGGGGAGCCGGCCCAGCCCGAGGAGGGCTGACCCGTGCCGCGGAACCCTGCGGTCGCGGCCCGGGCCACCGGCGTCACCCCGCCGGGAGCCGACCGGGGCTTCCGCCTGGCCCTGCTCGACGCCGGCGCGGACCTGCTCCAGCCGACGGACCCGCTGAAGGGCTTCGACGTGTACGTGGTCGGTTTCCACTGCGTGAAGGGCGAGCCCGACGTGCAGATGGAGGCGCACCACTACTGCAAGGTCGTGAACGCCGAGATGCTGCAGTGCGTCCTGTTCGACGGCAACACCGCGGACGCGAACCTGATCGGCGTCGAGTACATCGTCTCCGAGCGGCTGTTCGACGGGTTGCCCGAGGACGAGAAGCCGTCGTGGCACCCGCACAACCACGAGGTGTTCTCCGGTGAACTCGTGGCACCGGGATTGCCGATCGCGGTCGAGACCGAGCTGATGGGGCACCTCGTCAACTCGTACGGCAAGACCTGGCACACCTGGCACAGCGCACCCATGGGCGGTCACGAGGCCGACCCCCTGCCGGTCGGCGACCCGATGCTGATGTGGTCGTTCAACCGCGAGGGCGAGGTGCAGACCGCCCTGCAGGAGGACCGGAACACCGCGATGCACACCGATCCGGAGCCGCGGAAGGCCTCGCGGGCGAAGCACCTCGACCGGGCGCACCCGCAGCGCGGCGTCGGCACCATGCGCGACGACTTCACCGGCACCACCCCGACCCCGGGTGTCGTCGACGCGGAGGACGGCCGACCCTGACGCCGGCGCCGGCCCGACCGTCCCTGAGTGGACAGCGGGACGGCCCTCCCAGCCGCGCGGGAGTTCGCTGGCATCCGGTTCCTCGCCCGTCCACCACGGGTGTGCCGGGCCGACGGACCGGAAGCGGTGCCCAGATGCTGTCGTTGATCTACTCGAGCGTCGCGACGGACACGTTCGACGACGCCGCCCTCGCGGATCTGCTCGCACAGAGCCGGGACGCGAACGAGCGGAACGACGTCACCGACATGCTCCTGTTCCGGAACGGGTATTTCCTGCAGCTGCTCGAGGGTCCCGACGCCGCCGTCCGCGGCAAGATGTCGACCATCAAGACCGACCCGCGGCACACGAAGGTCACCATGCTGGTCGAGGAGCTCATCGAGGAGCGGCAGTTCCCCGAGTGGACGATGGCCTTCGCGCCGACGTCCGAGTCCGACCTCGACGCCGTGCCCGGCTACCGGTCGACCTTCGAGGACGTCGAGGCGGTGTCCACGGAGTCGCCGGCACCGGGGGCCGTGCCGGCGGTCGCCTCGCCGGCGCTCCGCGAGCTCATCCGCTGGTTCCAGACGCGACCGGACCGCTTCCGCGCCGCCTGACCGGGCGCGCACCGGACGGGAGGCCCGTGGCGACCGTGCCACGGGCCTCCCGTCCGTCAGGCGGCCACGTCGAACACGACCACCCGCGCATTGTGTGCGCCGATGTGCTCGGCGACCGGCGTGTGTGCCGGGTGCGGCAGGTACGCGTCGCGTGCCGCCGCGTCGCGGAACCGGACGACGAGCATCCAGTCGAAGCCCTCCTCCTTGCCCTCGGGGCTGACGCTCGGGCCGCTCGCGACGGACACCACCCCGCCGATGCCGGGCAGGTGCTCGTGTGCGAGCGCCGTCGCCCGCTCCGGCACGGCGGCGTCCTCCGTGTTCCACTCCACCAGCACGACGTGCACGATCCCGGTCATCGGTGACCCTTCCTCCGCTGCACCCCCGGCCGTCCGACGGTGTCCGGACCGAGCCTGCGCCGCCGGGCCTGGACGTACCCCGGAGCGGCACCGGACTGGGTGTCCTCGGAACGGCGCGGCCTACCGTCCAGGGCACACCACGACGAGAGGGAACACCATGGCAAGTGGAGTGGCAGCAGTCTGGGTCCCGGTCAGCGACATGGAGCGGGCGGTCGCGTTCTACCGCGACACCCTCGGCCTCACGGTCACGGACCAGTCCGACGACTGGAGCGAGATCGACGCCGGCGGGCTCATGATCGGGCTGAACGGGCGCGAGTCGGCCGGCGGGTCGGGTGACGGCGGAGCGGTCGTCTCGTTCCAGCCCGACGGCAGCATCGAGGACGAGGTCGCCGCGCTGCGGAGCCGCGGCGCGGACATCCAGGGCGAGATCAGCGAGCACCCGTGGGGCAAGATCATCCCGTTCAAGGACAGCGAGGGCAACGACCTGCAGCTGTACGCGCCGCCGCAGGGCTGAGCGGACGCACGACGGACGGGAGGCCCGTGACCGGCTGGTCACGGGCCTCCCGTCCGTCGTGCACTTCCGGGACAGGTCTTCCACGTCTTGCAGCGTGGCGACCGTCGCGGTGCCGGCGGCCGACCGCCTGACGGGTGCCACGGCAGCGGGCCGCGGTGGACACGACAGAACCCCCGGGGTGACCCCGGGGGTTCCGTGGATGCTGCTGGTGCGGTGCGACCGACGCTGGGGTCAGCGGGCGGTGCGGGCCCCGGAGCGCGGGAGGACGATGCCGAGGATGATCATCGCGACGGCGAGGATCAGGTGCAGCACGTTGTCGGCGCTGTTCAGCGGCACGAAGTTCGCGGCGCTGGACATGCCGGCGGTGAAGAGGCCGTAGATGAAGAGCACGGCGTAGATGATGCCGCCGACCAGCAGGTACTGGCGCGAGAAGCCGAACGAGCGCGCGGCGATCAGGCCGACGATGCCGAACAGCAGGTGGACGATGTTGTGCAGGACGGACACCTGGAACAGGCCCAGGAGCTGCGCGTTCGAGTCGTTGCCGGCGGCCATCATGCTGCCCATGTCCATGGTCAGGCCGGGGATGAAGCCGGCGATGCCGACGATGAGGAAGACGACGCCGAAGACCAGCGCGCCCTTCTGGGTGAGCGTCCGGCCGTAGCCGTGGTCGGTGCGGGTCGATGCGTTGGTGGTCATGAAGGAACCTTTCGTCAGGAGTCGACGCGGTCGGTTGCCATGCGCCTCGCAGGACATTCGGAGTGGACCAGCAGTCGGTTTGGTGGGAGAACCCAGCAGTACACGAAAAATGGTCGTCATGACCGGAGGAGGCGCTTGACGGCCAGACTCGCCTCCTGGATCTTTTCCTCCGCAGCCGGTCCGCCCTGGGCGACGGCGTCCGTCACGCAGTGGCGCAGGTGGTCCTCGAGGAGGCCCATGGACACCGCCTGCAGTGCCTTCGTCATCGCGGACACCTGGGTGAGGATGTCGATGCAGTACTCCTCGTCCTCGACCATCCGCTGGAGTCCGCGTGCCTGGCCCTCGATCCGGCGCAGCCGCTTGCGGTAGTCGTCCTTCGCGGAGATGTAGCCGTGGTGCTGGTGCTCGGTCGTGTCGGATGCGGTCGGTTCGGGCATCGGGAACAGATCCTCGTCGTCGGCGTTACGGTAGTGGTACCCCCCGAGGGTATACGCCAACCCCGGGTGCCCGACCCGCGCGACCAGGAGGACCACATGACCGACCAGCAGACCGCCACCTACGGCATCGACGGCATGACCTGCGACCACTGCGTGATGAGCGTCGACGAGGCGTTCCGCGAGCTCCCCGGGGTCACCGACGTCCGGATCGAGCTGGTGACCGGCGGCCGGTCCTCCGCCATCGTGACGAGCACCGGACCCCTCGACCACGACGCCGTCGACGCCGCGATCGACGAGGCGGGCTACACCCTGGCCGCGCGCTGATGTCGGGCACGACGACGGGCGCACCGGTCGAGCTCGCGATCGAGGGCATGACCTGCGCCTCGTGTGCGAACCGCATCGAGCGGAAGCTCAACAGGATGCCCGGTGTCTCGGCCACCGTGAACTACGCCACCGAGACGGCCACGGTCTCGCTGCCGGACGGCACCGCGGTCGACGACGCCATCACGACGGTGGAACAGGCCGGGTACGGCGCGCGTCTGCCGGAGCCCGAGCAGCCGGACGGCGACGCGCTCGCCCCGCTCCGGCGTCGCCTGGTCGTCTCCACCGTGCTCGCGGTCCCGGTCGTCGCGCTGTCGATGGTGCCCGCGCTGCAGTTCCCCTGGTGGCAGTGGGTCGCCCTCGTCCTCGCCGCCCCCGTCGCGACCTGGGGAGCGTGGCCGTTCCACCGCGCCGCTGCGCTGAACGCCCGGCACGGTTCGGCGACGATGGACACCCTCGTCAGCCTCGGCGTCGTCGCCGCCGGGCTCTGGTCGGTGTGGGCGCTGGTGTTCGGCGGTGCCGGCGGACCCGACATGCACATGGCCTTCGCGTTCACGGCGCCCCGGGGTGCCGCCCCGGAGCCGTACCTCGAGGTCGCCGCTGCCGTGACGGTGTTCCTGCTCGCCGGCCGGTACGCCGAGGGCCGCGCGAAGACCCGGTCCAGCGCGGCGCTCCGTGCGCTCCTGGCACTCGGCGCGAGCACCGCACGGGTGCTCCGCGACGGCCGAGAGGTCGAGGTGCCGGTCGGGTCGCTCCGGGTCGGCGACCGGTTCGTCGTCCGGCCGGGGGAGCGCATCGCCACCGACGGCACCGTCGTCGCGGGCACGAGCGCCGTCGACACGAGCGTCATGACCGGGGAGAGCGTCCCCGTCGAGGTCGGACCCGGCGCTGCCGTCACCGGCGCGACCGTGAACGTCGGCGGCATGCTCACCGTCGAGGCCGTCCGCGTCGGTGCCGACACCGAACTCGCACGGATCGGCAAGCTCGTGACCGAGGCGCAGACCGGCAAGGCCGACGTCCAGCGGCTCGCCGACCGGGTGTCGAGCGTGTTCGTCCCCGTCGTGCTCGGCCTCGCCGCGCTCACCCTCGTCGGCTGGCTCCTGCTCACCGGCGACGTCGAGGCCGCCCTGACCGCCGCCGTCGCCACGCTCGTGATCGCCTGTCCCTGTGCGCTCGGCCTCGCGACCCCGACCGCGCTGCTCGTCGGCACCGGTCGCGGCTCGCAGCTCGGGGTCCTCATCCGCGGCCCGCAGGTGCTCGAGGCCACCCGGCGGATCGACACCGTGCTGCTCGACAAGACCGGGACCGTCACCACCGGGACCATGCGGGTGACCGAGGTGTTGCCGGCCGACGGCGAGGACCCCGACGCGGTCCTCCTCGCCGGGGCCGCCGCCGAGTCCGGGTCCGAGCATCCCATCGCCCGGGCCCTGGTCGCCGCTGTCCCCGACGTGGCGAGGCCGGAGGCGTTCACGTCCACCGCGGGCCTGGGCGTGCAGGCCGTCGTCGACGGCGTCCTCGTGCTCGTCGGGCGGCCGACCTGGCTGCGTGACGCGTGGTCCGTCCCGATGCCCGACGCGCTCGCCACCGCGGCCGCCGACGCCGAGCGGGCCGGTCGGACGTCGGTCGCCGTCGCCTGGGACGGTCGGGTCCGCGGCCTCGTCGTCGTCGCCGACACGGTCGCGCCCGGTGCCGCCGAAGCCGTCCGGCACCTGCACGACCTCGGTCTCGAGACCATGCTCCTCACCGGTGACGCCGACGGGGTCGCCCGGAGCGTCGCCGCACAGGTCGGCATCACCCGCGTCACCGCCGGTGTCCGACCGGAGGACAAGTACCGCATCGTCACCGAGCTGCAGGCCGCGGGCCGGACGGTCGCGATGGTCGGCGACGGGGTGAACGACGCGGCGGCGCTCGCCGCTGCCGACCTCGGCATCGCCATGGGCACCGGGACCGACGCCGCGGTCGAGGCGGCGGACATCACCCTCGTGCGCGCCGACCTCCGGGCAGCGGTCGACGCCGTCCGGCTCGCCCGCCGGACCCTCCGGACGATCCGCACGAACCTGTTCTGGGCCTTCGCCTACAACGTCGCCGCGATCCCGCTCGCGATGGCCGGCCTGATGAACCCCGTCATCGCGGGAGCCGCCATGGCACTGTCGTCGGTCTTCGTGCTGACGAACAGCCTGCGCCTCCGCCGCTTCCGGTCCGTCGACGGGAGTGCACGGTGAGCGGGCACGCGCACGCCACGACCACGTGGTCGACGGCCGCCCAGGCGACGCTCCACTGCCTGACCGGGTGTGCCATCGGCGAGGTCCTCGGCATGGTGATCGGCAGCGCCACCGGTTTGCACAACGCCGGCACCGTGGTGCTGTCGATCGTGCTGGCCTTCGTCTTCGGGTACGCGCTCACCATGCGCGGTGTGCTCCGCTCCGGGCTGGCGCTCGGCGCAGCGCTCCGGGTGGCGCTCGCCGCGGACACGGTGTCCATCGCCGTCATGGAGGTCGTCGACAACACCGTGGTCGTCGCGATCCCGGGGGCGCTCGACGCGGGGCTCGACCAGTGGCTGTTCTGGGGCGCCCTGGCGCTCTCGCTCGCGATCGCCTTCGTGGTCACGACCCCCGTCAACCGGGCGCTGATGCGCCGTGGGCTCGGGCACGCGAAGGTGCACCCGCACCACTGAGCGGTCGCGGTCGCCGCCGCCGAGCGACCCCACGACGGACGGGAGGCCCGGTACCAGCTGGTACCGGGCCTCCCGTCGTCGTGTGGTCGCGCGCGCCGCGTCGCTCAGGCCTCGGCGTCGCCCTCGGCGGCGTCGTCCTCTTCCGGGTTGAAGTGCGAGGCGTCGCCGACGAACCCGGCGGCGAGGCCCTCGGGCTCGTTGGGGACCGTGCCGTCGTCGCCCAGACCGTCCGGCTTCGGCGTGCCATCGGGGTCGTGCGCCGTGCTGTCGTTGCTCATCGTGTGCTCCTTCGCAGTGCTGGCCGGGTGCGGGACGTCCGTCAGAAGGCGGGGGTGCCGCCGGCGACCGTGATCGTCGACCCGGACTGGTAGCTCGATTCTGGACTGACGAGGTGGACGTACGCCGCACCGAGTTCGGCCGGCTGACCCGGTCGGCCGAAGGGCGACTGCTGCCCGAAGGTCGAGACGGTCTCGGCGTCGTCGGAGCCCGGCTGCAGCGGGGTCCACACGGGGCCCGGCGCGACCGAGTTCACCCGGATGCCCTTCGGCGCGAGCTGCTGGGCGACCGCCTCGGTGAAGAGCTTGATCGCGCCCTTCGACACCGCGTAGTCGACCTTGTCCGGCGACGGGGTCGACGCCTGGATCGAGCCCGTCGTGACGATCGTCGAGCCCGGCTCGAGGTGCGGCACGGCGGCCTTCGTCAACCAGAACAGCGAGTAGATGTTCGTCTTGAACGTCGAGTCGAACATCGACGTCTCGAGGGTCAGGATGTCGTCGTTGCTGTCCATCCGTCCCGCGACCATCACGAGCGTGTCGAGGCCGCCGAGCTCGTCGACGCCCGTCTGCACGAGGTCGATGCAGTACTGCTCGTCCGAGATGTCCCCCGGGAACAGCACGGCCCTGCGGCCCTCGCCCTCGAGCAGGTCGCGGACCTCCTCGGCGTCCTCCTGCTCGTCCGGCAGGTAGGACAGGACGAGGTCGGCACCCTCGCGGGACAGCGCGATCGCGGCGGCGCGGCCGATGCCGGAGTCCGCCCCGGTCACGATGCCGCGGAAGCCCTGGAGTCGGCCCGTGCCGACGTAGCTCTCCTCGCCGTGGTCCGGCTTCGGGTCCATCTTCCACGCGGCCCCCGGCAGCGACTGTTCCTGCTTCGGGAACGGCGGCACCGGGTACAGGGTGGTCGGGTCCTTCTTCTCGTACTGGCTCATGAGTCCACTCTCCTCGGCGGTCGACTGACGGATCTTCAGTGCAGGGCGGTGAAGGACGCGTCGCGGACGAGCAGGGTCGTCGCGTCGCCGTCCACGGCCTGGTCGGGGTCGCTCGACAGCCCGAGGGTCCAGGTCCCGCCACCCGGACGCTCCGGCAGCGTGAACTCGACGGTCGTCTCCGAGGCGTTCAGCAGCACCGCGACCGTGTCGTCACCCTCGCTGAGGACGAGGATGACCGCGCGGTTGCCGCCGTCGGTCCAGTCGCCCTCCTCGAAGTCGTTGGCGTCGGCGCGGAGCACCTGCACGGTCGAGGGCGAGATGCCGGGCGCGGTGCGGTACCACTCGGGGCGGAGGGCGACGTGCTCCTTGCGGAACGCGATCGCGGCGGTGGTGAAGGCGAGCAGGTCCTGGTCCGCGGCGGCCCAGTCGAACCACGAGATCTCGTCGTCCTGGCAGTACGCGTTGTTGTTGCCGCCCTGCGAGCGGGCGATCTCGTCGCCGCCGAGGATCATCGGGATGCCCGCGGAGAGCAGCAGCGTGCCGAGGAAGTTCCGACGCTGCCGGTTGCGGTAGTCGTTGACGCTCTCGTCGTCGGTGGGGCCCTCGATGCCGCCGTTGAACGAGGTGTTGTTGCTCTCGCCGTCGTTGTTGTCCTCGCCGTTCGCCTCGTTGTACTTCTCGGCGTACATCGTGAGGTCGGCGAGCGTGAAGCCGTCGTGCGCGGTGACGAAGTCCACCGAGCAGAGCGGCGAGCGGCGCGACCCCTCGTAGACGTCCGGGCTGCCGAGGACGCGCTGGACGGCGTCGCCGAGCGTGCCCTCGTCACCGCGCCAGAAGCTGCGCAGGTCGTCGCGGTACTTCCCGTTCCACTCGGACCAGTCGGCCGGGAACCCGCCCACCTGGTAGCCGGCGGTGTCCCACGGCTCGGCGATCATCTTGACGTCGCGGAGCACCGGGTCCTGGTGGATGATGTCGAGGAACGCCGAGTGCTTCTCGGCCTCGCCGTCCTGACGGGTCAGCGTCGTGGCCAGGTCGAAGCGGAAGCCGTCCACGTGCATCTCCTCGACCCAGTAGCGGAGCGAGTCCGTGATGAGCCCGAGCGCTGTCGGGTGCGAGACGTTGAGGCTGTTGCCCGTGCCGGTGGTGTCGAAGTAGTTCGCCTCGTCGCCCTCGACCAGGCGGTAGTACGACTGGTTGTCGAGGCCCTTGAAGGACAGCGTCGGGCCCATGTGGTTGCCCTCGGCGGTGTGGTTGTAGACGACGTCCAGGATGACCTCGAGGCCTGCGGCGTGCAGGGCCTTCACCATCTCCTTGAACTCCGCGACCTGCTGGCCGGCGGTGCCGGAGGCGGCGTACTCGTTGTGCGGGGCGAAGAAGCCGATGCTGTTGTAGCCCCAGTAGTTCCGGAGGCCCTTGTCCTGCAGGGTGGAGTCCTGCACGAACTGGTGGATCGGCAGCAGCTCGACGGCGGTGACGCCGAGGTCGGTCAGGTGCTTGATCGCGGCCGGGTGCGCGAGGCCCGCGTACGTGCCGCGGATCTCCTCGGGCACGTCGGGGTGCTGCTTCGTGAAGCCCTTGACGTGCACCTCGTAGACGACCGTGTCCGCGAACGGGGTGTCGAGGCGGGTGTCGCCCTCCCAGTCGAACGAGCGGTCGGCCACGACGGAGCGGGGCATGGCGGCGGCGGAGTCGGACTCGTCGATCTGGTCCGGCTCGTCCATGTCGTGGCCGAACAGCTCCTGGCCCCAGGCGTAGTCGCCGTCGATCGCCGTGGCGTACGGGTCGAGGAGGAGCTTGGCCGGGTTGTGCCGCAGGCCGTTCGCCGGGTCCCAGGGGCCGTGCACGCGGAAGCCGTACTTCGTCCCGACGGTCACGTCCGGCACGACGTCGTGGAAGGTGTAGCCGGTGCGGTTCGTCAGCTCGGTCCGGTGCTCGGTGCCGTCGTCGTCGAAGCGGCAGAACTCGACGCGTTCGGCGGTGCTGGAGAAGACGGCGACGTTGGCGCCGCCCTCGACGAGGGTGACGCCGAGCGGGTTCCGTGTGGAAGAGGTCATGCTCCGTTCTACCGGTCGCCGACTGAGCCCGCCGCCGATCCACGTACCCCGGTCCCGGGCGCTCCGCCCCGGCCCGACGGGTCCGGTCGTCCGCCGGGCCGGTCGCACTCGCCGGACCGGCATGGGAAGATCAGATCGTGACCCAACTCCACCCGGTCCCGGGGAGCCCCGACGGGTTCCGTGCCGTCCGCCTCGAGGGCACGAGCGCGACCCGCCCCGCCGTCCTCGACGAGGCCTACGGCACCGGGGCCGGCATCGGGGACGAGCAGTCGGCATTCCGGTACACCGGTGCGGGGGACGCCGACCTCACGCTGAGCGGCTCCGCCGTCGAAGGTCCACGGTCCGGCACGATGGAGCCGCGCCCGACGCACATCCTGTTCTGGATCGGTGACGGCAGCGCGACGATCGCGGAGGAGGACGGCACCAGGTTCGTGGTCCGGCCGGGGCAGCCGTTCCTCCTCGCCGCCTCCGTCCGCTACCGCTTCGAGGCCGCGACGAGCCGTGTCTCGATGCTGCACCTGTCCGACCGGCTGCTCCGGGCGGCGCTCGCCGAGGACGGGACGCAGGTCGTCGGGCCGCTGCGCTTCCGTCGGACGACCGCGGACACGGACCTGGCCGGCCTCCGGACCGTGCTGCAGTCCCTCGGGCGGACGATCACCGACCCGGACGTGGCCGGCAGGCAGCGGGCGGAGCTGAACGCCCGGGTCGCCCGGGTCGTCATCGGGACGTTCCCGGTCGACGTGCCGGCGACGACGAGCAGCGAACGCCTGCGGGACGCCCTGACGTACATCCAGGAGAACGCGCACACCGTCGTCACGCTGGCGGACATCGCCGCGGCCGCCGGGATGAGTGCACGCGGACTCCAGCAGGCGTTCAACCGGTCGGTGGGCGTCTCCCCGCTCTCGCACCTGCGGAACGTCCGGCTCGACGCCGTGCACGAGGAACTCGTGCGGGCCGAGCCCACCACGGCATCGGTGGCCGAGGTCGCGCGGCGGTGGGGCTTCGCCCACCTGGGCCGGTTCTCCGGGGCGTACCGGGACCGGTTCGGGGAGCTGCCGAGTGCGTCCCTGCGCGCCGACCGCGGCGGCCACGCGGACACCGACGGGGTGGTCGGCGCCGGCTCCTGAACCGGTTGCACCCGAGGCCGCACGCGGTCCCGTCGACCGGTCACGGAGACGCCGCCCGGCGCCGGCCCGGTCAGGTCCGGTACGCGTCCACCGCCGCCCGCGCTGCCCGGACGACCTCGGCGTCGGTCTCGAAGTGCCCGGTCCCGGTGTCCCCGGCGCCCATCGGGACGCCTCCGTGCGCGGTGTCGGCGAGGCGCTTGGCGGACAGGTGCACGGCCGCCGCCCCCGTACCGAGCAGGACCGGGACGTCAGCGGGTGTGACCCCGGCGCCCGCCATCACCTGCACCTCCCCCGCGACGGCGACCATCCGCGTGATGGTGTCGGCTCCGACGAGTGCGGTGGCCGCGCCACCCGAGGTGAGGACCCGCGTGAACCCGAGGCCGCCGAGCCCGGCAGCTGCGGCGACGGGGTCGACCGTGTGGTCGATCGCCCGGTGCAGGGTGACCTCGGCGTCGGGCCGCTCCGAGCGGGCGGCGTCCGCGAACCGGGCGAGCACGTCGGTGTCGAGCGTCCGGTCCCGACGGAGCGCGCCGACGACGACCCCCGCGGCACCGGAGCGGAGGACGGCGACGAGCTCGCGGACCATGAGGTCGACCTCGACGGGGTCGTGCACGAAGCCGCCCGGGCGGCAGCGGACCAGGACGTGTACGGGCGGCCCGACCGCGACCGCGGCCTCCACGAGCCCCTGCGAGGGTGTCACGCCGCCGAGCTCGAGTGCGCTGCAGAGCTCGACCCGGTCGGCCCCACCGGCGCGTGCGGTCGCGGCGCCGGTCGGCGAGGTGACGGCGATCTCGAGCGCTCGTGGCGTGGCCGGTCCGGCAGCGGGGCGGTGGGCGCTCACGCGCGCACGCCGAGCGGTCGGTCGGACGCCGGGATGATCCGCGCCGTCAGGTCCGGCGGCTCCGGGAACGTCCGGTCGAAGGGGAACACCGGCCGTTCGATCCGGTGGTGGCCCAGGCGTTCCAGGTCCTGGTCGACGCCCCCGGGCGTGAGCGCGAGCATCCAGTCCGCGGCCATGTCGTACAGCTCGGGTTCGAGGTAGCCGATCTTCACGACGACCAGGTCGGCGCTCCGCGGGTCGAGGTCCAGGTCGGTGAAGTCGTGCTCGTGGTGGTACGGCTTCCGCAGCTCGGTGAGGACGGCGAACACGCTGCCGACCTGCAGCACGACCTCGGTGCGGGCGTCCCGGTCGCCGTGGTGCACCGCGTGCACCCGTCCGGTCATCGTGAGCGGGCCGGCGTGCAGGTCGTCGACCTCGGCGCCGGCGGTCACGGTGACGGTCGCCCCGACGCCGGCCTCGACGCAGGCGGCGACCGCGGCGGGGCCGGGGACGCTCGCGTACAGCACGACCGGGCCGTCGGCGCTCCGGAACTCCTCGCGGGCGAGCAGCTGCGTCAGCCCCCACGTCATGTCGCCCGAGCCGCCGGCGGTCGGGTTGTCGCCGGAGTCGGACACGAAGTACGGACGTGCGGCACCGGGGGCGAGGGCGGCGGCCAGGCACTCGTCGAACGTCCCGGTCGGTGCGACGAAGGCGAAGTCCTCCCGGGCGTCCCAGAACGCCCGGGCCAGGCGTTCGGCACCGGCGGCGACCGCGGCTTCGTCCCACCCGGTGACGACGGTGACGGCACGGTTCCGCGGCTGGTCCGCCCAGGCGTACCCGACCCAGATCGCTGCGTCGAGCACACCGTCGGTCGCCTCGACGTCGGCCACCTGTGCGTAGACGGACGCCGCGGGCTCGATGCGGGTGGAGGTCTTCTCGCCCGGCAGCAGGACCGGGACCGGGATCCACGCCTTCACCGGACGCCGTGCTCCGGCCGGGCGGGTGGTGAGCACGTCGACCAGGTTGCGGACCGCGCGCTCCTTCGTCTCGAGGGCGTCCTCGTGCGGGGCCATCCGGTAGCAGGTGATGAGGTCGCACTGGTGGGCGAGCTCCCGCGAGACGTTGCCGTGCAGGTCCATCGACGCCGAGACCACGACGTCCGGCCCGACGACGGCGCGGATGCGCTCGAGCAGTGTCGCCTCGGCGTCGTCGAGCCCCTCGACCACCATGGCGCCGTGGATGTCGAACCACAGGCCGTCGATCGCGGTCTCGGCGGCGATCGCGGACAGCCGGTCGGTGATCTCGGCGCTGAGCTCCTCGAAGGACTCGCGGAGGACCACGCCACCGGGCAGCGCGTGTCCGATCAGTGCACCGCGGAAGTCGGCGCGCTCGGACAGCGGCGCGAGGAAGTCGTAGCGCGCGACCACCTCGTCGCCGCGGTCCGGGTGGAAGGCGGCCGCCGGTGTGCGGGTCGGCGTGAACGTCGACGTCTCGATGGCCAGGCCGGCGATCGCGATGACCGGACGACGGTTGTCGGCGGTGGTTCCGGTGTCAGACACGGGTGCTCCTGTTCCTGGTGGTGCGCAGCGGGACGGGGGTGGACCGTTCCTCGAGCGATGCCGCCAGCCCGCGCTGCAGGGCGAACTGGCCGGCCCCGACGAGTCCGGCGTCGGCGCCGAGCGATGCGCGCTCGATGACGAGGTGCTGTGTGACGAGCGGGTGGCAGCTCTCGTACAGCTGGCTCCGCACGGCGGCGACGAAGGGGTCGAGGGTGGAGAGGATGCCGCCGAGGGAGACGGCGTCCGGGTTGAAGAAGTTCACGTTCGCGGCGAGGACCTCGCCGAGGTACCGGCCCGCGAGACGGACGGCACGGGTCGTCTCCGGGTGCGCCTCGGACGCCAGACGGACGACGTCCTGGGTGGTCCTGACGTCGACCCCGGCCTCGCGGAGGATCCGCACGAGCGCGGCGCCGGACGCCACCGTCTCGAGGCACCCGGTGTTGCCGCACGAGCACGGGGTGTCACCGGCGGCGTCGATCCGGACGTGGGTGATGTCCCCGGCGGCACCGGTCGAGCCGCGGTACAGGTGCCCGTCGATGACGATCCCGGCGCCGATCGCCGACCCGGCCTTGACCGTGATCGCCTGGCGACGGGTGACCGGCTGCACGGTCTGCTCGCCCGCCGCCATGCAGTTCGCGTCGTTGTCGATCGCGGCGGGCACCCCGAAGTGCTCGGTGAGCCACGCGGCGACGGGGAACCCGTTCCACCCCGGCATCCGGCTCGGCAGGTCGACGACGCCCGCCTCGACGTCGACGGGACCCGGGAGGCTCAACCCGACCCCGCGCAGACCGTCGCGTCCGCGCGCCGCCACCAGGTCGTCGAGGAGCGCCGCGAGCGCTGCCAGGCCGGCGGACGGACCGTCGGCGAGGGCGAACGGGACGGTCGAGACGGACTCGAGCGCGCCTCCCGGCAGGACGATGCCGATCCGGACGTGCCCGCCACCGACGTCCGCGGCGACCGCGTACTCGTCCGTCCCGCCGATCCGGAGGACCTTGCGGGGGCGGCCGCCCGTGGAGACGTCGGTGCCCTCCTCAGCGAGGATGCCGTGCCCGAGGAGCTGGCCGACCACGTGGGAGACGGTCGACGGGGCGGCGCCGAGCAGTTGCGCGATCTCGGTGCGACTCGACGCCTGGCCGCTGGCGATGAGTTCGAGGACGCGGGAGCTGAGGTCCGGCACGACTTTCTCCAATCCGCGGCGACGGACGCGCTGACCGCCCGACCTGCCCGAGCCTACGGGGCGGACGGGCCGCTCCACGCTTTCCGTCGATCCGCAGAAACACACTATTTACACGAGAACGTTTGTTTTTCCAACGACTTCGGCCATTGACTGTGCGGACCACGCCGACCCTCGCTCAAGGAGTCCACATGACCAAGCCCCGTCGCTGGGCCCTCTTCACCGGAGCCGCGCTCGCGGTGGGTGCACTGCTCGCCGGGTGTTCCGGGGGCGGTTCCGCCAACACCGGCACGACGTCCGACGAGATCGACTACGCGTTGCCGGCGAACTTCACGCCGAACTGGATCCTGCCGATCGGCACCGCGGCGCACCTCAACACGAACAACGGCTCGATCGCGCAGTCGCTGTACGAGCGCTTGATCGCCTACGACGGGTCCACGGGCAAGATCGCGTGGAACAAGGCCGGGTCCGTCGCGACCGATGCCGACTTCGCCGACGACGGCAAGAGCGTCACGATCACGCTGGGGGACCGGCACTGGTCCGACGGCGAGGCGATCACGAGCCGCGACGTCGAGTTCTGGTTCAACCTCATCAAGGCGAACGCGCAGGACTGGGGCTCCTACTCCGAGGGCAAGGCCCCGGACAACTGGAGCTCGTTCACGACGGTCGACGACACGCACTTCACCATCGCGTTCGACCAGGCGTACAACCAGGACTGGATGCTCGCAAACCAGCTGAGCTACATCATCCCGCTGCCGCAGCACGCCTGGGACAAGACGAGCGCCTCGGCCGAGGTTACCGACGCCGACCGCACCCCGGCCGGCGCCAAGCAGGTGTGGAAGTACCTCAACACCGCCGCCGGCAAGATCGCCGACTACGACTCCGACCCACTGTGGAAGACGATCTCCGGCCCGTACGGCTTGTCGTCCTTCACGACCGCGGGGAAGGTCCAGCTCACCGCGAACGGCAAGTACGACGGTGGCGAGAAGGCGTCCATCACGACGGTCAACCTGCTGCCGTTCACCACCGCCGACGCCGAGACGAACGCGCTGCGCTCCGGAGCGGTCGACTACGGCTACATCAACGCCACCGACCTCGACCAGAAGGACTCCTTCACGGCGAAGGGCTACGAGGTCGACCCGTGGACCGGTTGGGCGATCACGTACATGCCGTACAACTTCAACAACCCGGACATGGGCGCCGTCTTCAAGCAGCTGTACGCCCGCCAGGCCGTGCAGATGTCGATCGACCAGGAAGCGCTGTCGAAGGTCGTCTTCAACGGCACCGCCACCTCGACGTACGGTCCGATCCCGCAGGCACAGGAGTCGGACTACGTCTCCGACGTGCAGGAGGACAACCCGTACCCGTTCAGCACGAAGAAGGCCAAGGCCTTGCTCACCAGCCACGGGTGGACCGCGAAGGGCGGCACCATGGTGTGCACCGACGCCGGCAGCGGCGCGGACCAGTGCGGCGAGGGCGTGGCCGAGGGCACGGAGTTCACCATGCAGGTGCTGTCGCAGTCCGGCTCCACCGTCACCGACAACATGATGAGCGCCGTCCAGTCGTCGCTCGCGAAGACCGGCATCGGCTTCACGATCAAGACGGCCCCGGTGTCGAGCGTGCTGTCGCAGACCCCGACCTGCACGTCGGACGAGGCCAGCTGCGACTGGGACCTGTCGTTCTTCGGCACCGCGGGCAGCTGGTACTTCCCGGCCTACCCGACCGGTGAGTCCCTCTTCTCCACGAACGGCTCGGCGAACTTCGGCAGCTACTCGAACGCGGAGGTCGACGCGCTCATCGACGCGACGACGACGTCGACCGACTCGGCTGCCGTGCAGGACTACAGCGCCGCGGTCGCGAAGGACCTGCCGGTGATCTGGCTGCCGAGCCCGGACTACCAGGTCTCGGTCGTCAAGAAGGGGCTGACGGGCTTCGAGCAGGACTCGCTGGCCAACTTCCACCCCGCCCAGTGGAAGTGGAGCAAGTGAGCCGCTGACGCGGCCGCTCCGGGGAGGCTCGGTACGCGCCCGTCGCGCACCGAGCCTCCCGGGTCCTCACCCATCCACCTCGACGACGGAAGCCGCATGACCACTGCCCTCTCCCTCACCCGCCGCGTCCTCCAGGCGCTCGCGGTGGTCCTCATCGTCACGATCGTCGTGTTCTGCCTGCTGCACGCGCTGCCCGGCGGACCCGCCCGCGGCGTCCTCGGCGTCTCGGCCACCCCGGCCCAGATCGCCGCGTTCAACCAGGCGCAGGGACTCGACCAGCCCCTCCCCGTGCAGTACGTCCGCTTCCTCGGACGGTTGCTCACCGGGGACCTCGGCACCTCGTACACGCTCAACGAACCGGTGGCGCAGCTCATCCAGGAGCGCATCCCGAAGACCCTCGTGCTCACCGGGCTCTCGGCGGTGCTCGGGCTCGTCGTCGCCATCCCGGTCGGCATGTGGCAGGCAGCGCGTCGCAACGGCGCGATCGACTACGCCGCCACCGCACTCGCCTTCGTGTTCTACTCGACGCCCGCGTTCTTCCTCGGCCTCGTGCTCATCGTCGTGTTCAGCCAGCAGCTGCCGTGGCTGCCGTCCCAGGCGCCGAGCGGCACGACCCTCGCCGAGGTGTTCCGGCAGCCGGCCGGGCTCGTCCTGCCCGTGCTCACCGGCGCCCTCGCGATGATCGCGGTCTTCAGCCGGTACATGCGTGCCGCGACGCTGGAGAACCTGCAGGAGGACTACGTCCGCACCGCACGCGCCGGAGGGTCGTCGACGGCGACGATCCTCCGGCGCCACGTGTTCCGGAACTCGCTGACCCCCGTGGTCGCGATGCTCGGCTACTACCTGCCGGTGCTGTTCGGCGGCGCGCTCGTCACCGAACAGCTGTTCAACTACCCCGGCATGGGGCTGCTGTTCTGGAACGCCGCCCAGACCTCGGACTACCCGACCCTGCTCGGCTGCGTCCTCGTGATCTCCGTCGCGACCGTCATCGGCACGCTGCTCGCCGACGTCGCCCAGTCCCTCATCGACCCCCGTGTGAAGGCAGGCCGCGCATGACCACCGTCCAGCTCGCCCCCGAGACCCCCGGTGCCCCCGTCACGGTCGCCGCGACCGGCTTCCGGCTCGCCGCGCGGCGGTTCCGCCACAACACCCTCGCCGTGATCGGCCTGGTCGTGCTCGTCCTCATCGTGCTGTTCTGCTTCGTCGGGCCGTTCCTGTACCCGACCGACCAGACCCACACGATGCTCGAACAGGCGAACCAGCGCCCGGGCGGCGGCCACCTGCTCGGCACCGACGCCGTCGGGCACGACGTGCTCGGCCGGCTGATGTACGGGGGCGGGGTGTCGCTGCTCGTCGGCATCGCCGCGGGTCTCCTGGCGACGGTCGTCGGCACGCTCTGGGGCTCGGTCGCCGGGTACGTCGGCGGCTGGGTCGACGCGACGATGATGCGCGTGGTGGACGCCGGCATCGCGATCCCGGCCCTGTTCATCCTCCTCGTCATCTCGGCCATCACGACTCCCGGCGTGTGGGGGCTCGTCGTGATCCTCGGGCTCGTGTCCTGGCTCGTGCCCTCCCGGCTCATCCGTGCCGAGACGCTGACGCTGAAGAACCGCGACTTCGTGCTCACCCTCCGCGCGATCGGCGGCTCGCACGCCCGCGCGATCGGTCGGCACCTGCTGCCGAACTCGGTCTCGACGATCGTCGTGGCCGCGACCTTCCAGGTGGCGGACGCGATCCTCCTGGTCGCCTACGTCTCCTACCTGGGGCTCGGCGTGCAGCCGCCGGCCACGGACTGGGGCGGCATGCTCTCGGCGGGCCTCACCGCCGCCTACTCCGGTCGCTGGTGGCTCATCGTGCCGCCGGGACTCGCCGTGATCCTCGTCGTCTGCGCCCTGAACGCGGTCGGCGACGGACTCCGGGACGCATTCGACGTGAAGGGCCGCGGATGACCGCCACCGAACCGATCCTGGCCGTCGAGGACCTCGGCGTGCACTTCCGCACCGAGTCCGGTGACGTGCACGCCGTGCAGGGCGTGTCCCTGACCGTGGCACCCGGCGAGACCCTCGCGCTGGTCGGCGAGTCCGGCTCCGGCAAGTCCACCGTGGCGCTCGCAGCGATGGGGCTGCTCTCCGGCAACGCCGCCGTCACCGGCAGCGCGGTCGTCGACGGGCACCAGGTCGTCGGCGCGTCCGACACGGCGCTCCGCGGGGTGCGGGGGAAGACCGTCTCGATGGTGTTCCAGGAGCCCGCGACCGCACTCGACCCGCTCACCCGGGTGGGCGCACAGATCGCCGAGGTCGTCCGGAACCACCGGCAGGTCTCCGCGGGGGACGCCGCCCGCCAGGCCGTCGACCTGCTCCGCCGCGTCGGCATCCCGTCGCCGGAGGAGCGCGCGAAGGCCTTCCCGTTCCAGCTCTCCGGCGGGCAGCGGCAGCGCGTCGTCATCGCGATGGCGATCGCGAACGAGCCGGCGCTCCTCATCGCCGACGAGCCGACCACCGCGCTCGACGTCACGGTGCAGGCCGAGATCCTGGAACTGCTCCGGGCGCTCGCCGCCGACACCGGCACCGGCGTGCTCCTCGTCACGCACAACATGGGCGTCGTCGCCGACTTCGCCGACCGGGTCGCGGTGATGCTGCGCGGGCGGATCGTCGAGACCGGCGGCGTCGAGGACGTGCTCCTCCGCCCGCAGCACGAGTACACCGAGCGGCTGCTCGCCGCGGTGCCGCGGCTCGAGACGGCGGCGTCGGCGCAGGACGCCGCCGGGTCGTCGACACGCCGCCGAGAACCGCGGCGCGTGGAGGTCTCCGAGGCGTCTCGCGTGCCCGACGCGGCTGCAGCGTCGGACGGGAGGCCCGACCGCACCCCGGTGGTCGACCTGCGCGACGTGTCGGTCACCTTCGGCCGCGGCGCCCGCGCCGTGCACGCCCTCCGCGGCATCGACGTCGAGGTCCACGCGGGGGAGACCGTCGGTCTGGTCGGCGAGTCCGGCTCCGGCAAGTCCACGGCGGCCCGCGTCGCCCTCGGCCTCGTCCGACCCACCGCCGGCAGCGTCCGGCTGTTCGGCTCCGACCTCCGTCGCACCCGGGGCCGCGACCGCCGCGCGCTCCGGTCCGGCATCGGGGTCGTCCTGCAGGACCCGGTCGCTTCCCTCGACCCGCGCATGTCCGTCGCCGACTGCATCGCCGAACCGCTCGCCGTCCACCGTCGAGGGACGTCCTCAGCCGACCGCCGCCGCCGGGTGGACGAGGTGCTCGACGCCGTCCGGCTGCCGCGCTCCCTCGCGACACGGGCCCCGCGGGAGCTCTCCGGCGGGCAGCGTCAGCGGGTCAGCCTCGCCCGGGCGCTCGTGCTCGACCCACGGCTGCTCGTCGCCGACGAACCGACCAGTGCGCTCGACGTCAGCGTGCAGGAGGCCGTGCTCGAGGTCCTCACCGAGCTGCAGGGTGACCTCGGCTTCGCGTGCCTGTTCGTCTCGCACGACCTCGCCGTCGTGCAGCAGTTCGCCGAACGCGTCGTCGTGATGCGGGCCGGCGCCGTGGAGGAACAGGGGCCCACCACGTCGACGCTCCTGCACCCGACCACCGACTACACGCGACGGTTGCTCGCCGCGGTGCCCGTCCCCGACCCGGTGGTGCAACGGCAGCGCCGGGCCGAGCGCCTGGCCTCCCTCGCCGCGGTGGCACCGTGACCGGCGCGGTCCTCGCCGGCATCGACGTCGGCGGGACGAACACGAAGGTGCTCCTCGCCACCCCCGACCTCGAGGTCCTCGACCGCATCGACCTGCCGACCCCCGCGCACGACGGTGGGGACGCGGTCCTCGACGCGGCCGAGGCGGCGGTGCGGTCCCTGCTCGACCGGCACCGGGCCTCCTTGGCGGGTGTCGGGGTCGGGGCTGCCGGCGTCGTCGACCCGACCACGGGCACCGTGCTCGTCACCGGGAACTCGTTCACCGGGTGGGCGGGCTACGGCGTCACCGACGCCGTCGCCGCACGGCTCGGGGTCCCGGCGACCCTCGACAACGACGTGAACGCGTTCCTGCTCGGCGAGGTCGCCACGGGTGCGGTCGCCGGGGAGCCCGACGTCCTCGGCATGACGCTCGGGACCGGGGTGGGCGGGGCGCTCGTCCTGGGCGGGGTGCTGTTCGGCGGACCGCACGGTGCCGCGGGGGAGATCGGTCACGTCCCCGGCTTCGGTGACACCGTCTGCACCTGCGGGGCGCGCGGGCACCTCGAGACCGTCGCCGGTGCCCGGGGCATCGCCGACCGGTACGCCGAGCGCTCCGGTCGCCGGATCGGCACCCACGAGGTCGCCGCGGCGGCGCGCGCGGGCGACCGGGACGCGCAGGACGTGTTCGCGACCGCGGGGTGGGGCATCGCCCGGGCCGTGCTGCTCACCGCCGGCATCCTCGACGTGACGACCGTCGTCATCGGCGGCGGGGTCGCCCGGTCGTGGGACCTGCTCGAGCCGGCCGTCACGGCGGCGCTCGCGGCCGAGCCCCCGGTCAGCGGGGCGGCGATCCGGGTGGAGCAGTCGGTGCTCGGCGCTGACGCGGTGGCGCTCGGGGCAGCGGCGCAGGTGCGGCGGGTCGTGCTCGGGGGCTGACGCCTCAGCGCGGTGTCACGCCCGGACGGTGCGGGCTGAGCGCTCTCTGATCTCCACCCGCTGGTCTCCCGGCTCGGCCCGGTCGGTCGACTGGGAGCATGGCCGGATGACCGATGCGACGCTCGTGACGCCTGCCCGCCGTGAGCCCGCGCAGCGCGGCATCCTCGTCCGGACGTCCCACCCGCTCAGCGTGATCGCGATGGCGGTCGGCGCGGTGGTCCTCATCACGATCGTCGGCTTCCTGCTCGGGGACGTCGACCTCGGGCTCGCACGGGCGCTCAACGCGCTGCACGTCGGCGCGCTCGGGGCGTTCACAACCGCGGCCTACCACGTCATCAGCCCCGTGCCGGCGATCGGGATCACGATCGTGGTCACCGGCGTCGTCTGGCTCGTCCGACGGGACGTGCGACCGGCGGCGGCCTTCGCGGGGACGGTGGCGATCACCTGGGTGCCGTCCGACCTCGTCAAGGAGTTCGTGCAGCGGCCCCGCCCCGACACGTCCGCGCTCCCGCACCCCTTCGCGACACAGCCGGACCCCTCGTACCCGAGCGGGCACACCGTCTTCATCGTCGCGATCGTGATCGCGCTGACCTGGGTGCTCCGGGACACGCGGTGGCACGGGATCGCGGTCGTGCTCGGCGCGGTCGTCGTGATCGTGGTGGTGCTCTCGCTCACGATCGACGCCGTGCACTACCCGACGGACACGGTCGCCTCGGTCCTGTGGGCGCTCGCCGTCGCGCCGGCCGCGCGCCTGGTCTGGGTGGACTGGGCGATGTCGCGCATCCCGGTGCTGCGGCGGCCCGGGACCGAGGCCGAGGTCGGGCTCAGCCGACCGCGCGCCCGATGAGCTCGGCGACGGTCCGCTCGTCGTCCTGCGAGAACTCCGGCGTCACCGCGAACGACGTCGGCCAGAACGAGCCGTCGTCGAGCGCAGCCGGGTCCTGGAACCCGAGGGTCGCGTAGCGCGCCCCGAACTTCGTGGCGTCCTGGAAGAAGAACACCACCGTGCCGTCCTTCGCGTACGCCGGCATCCCGTACCAGAGCTTCGGTGCCAGGTCGGGCGCGACCTCGAGCGCGATCCGGTGGATCCGCTCCGCCAGCCCGCGGTCCGGCTCGGGCATCGCGGCGATCTTGTCGACCACGGCCTGCGCGGCGAGGGCGGCCTTCTCCGCCTTGGACGTGCCGCGCTTGCGGCTGGCCTTCACCTCGGCCGCGTGCTCCCGCATCGCGGCACGCTCCTCCTCGGTGAAGGTGCTGTCGGAGGTCTCGTCACGTGCTGCCATGGGAGGTCCCTTCGTCGGTGCGCATCACGGTAGCGCCGTGGCAGGCTCGGGTCCATGACCTACATCGCTGCCGACGACCGCTACGACTCGATGACGTACCGCCGAACCGGCCACTCCGGCCTCGACCTGCCGCTGCTGAGCCTCGGGTACTGGCACAACTTCGGCGACGACGTGCCCTTCGAGACGCAGCGCGCCGTCAGCCGCCGGGCGTTCGACCTCGGCATCACGCACCACGACCTCGCGAACAACTACGGCCCGCCATACGGTGCCGCCGAGGTGAACTTCGGCCGGCTCATGCGTGAGGACTTCGCCCCGTACCGGGACGAGATGGTGATCTCGACGAAGGCCGGTTGGGACATGTGGCCCGGCCCCTACGGCCAGGGCGGCGGTTCCCGCAAGTACGTGCTCGCCTCGCTCGACCAGTCGCTGCAGCGCACGGGCCTCGACTACGTCGACGTCTTCTACTCACACCGCCTCGATGCATCGACACCGCTCGAGGAGACCATGGGCGCCCTGCACACCGCCGTCCAGCAGGGCAAGGCGCTGTACGTCGGCATCTCGTCCTACGACGCCGACCGCACCCGCCAGGCCGTCGCGATCCTCCGCGACCTCGGCACGCCGCTCCTCATCCACCAGCCCTCGTACTCGATGCTGAACCGTTGGATCGAGACCGAGGGGCTGCTCGACGCCGCCGGTGAACTCGGCTTCGGCGTGATCGGGTTCACCGCGCTCGCCCAGGGGCTCCTGACCGGCAAGTACCTGAACGGTGTCCCGGACGGCAGCCGGGCCGCAGCGGGCAAGTCCCTCGACCCGTCGACGATCACCCCCGAGGTCGTCGAGCACCTGAACGCCCTCAACGCGGTCGCGGAGGCGCGCGGGCAGAGCATGGCGCAGCTCGCGCTCGCCTGGGCCCTCCGCGACGAGCGCGTGACCTCGCTCGTCATCGGTGCGTCGCGCGTCGAGCAGCTCGAGGACAACGTCGCGGCGCTCGCGAACACGACGTTCTCCGACGAGGAACTCCGCACGATCGACGAGCACACCGTCGGCATCGCCGACGTCGACCTGTGGGCGGGCGCCCGCGCCGGCGAGGTCTCCTAGCCGTTGCGGACCGGACGGGAGGCTGGGCCCCAGCCCGGAACGCGCCTCCCGTCCGGCAGGTACCCTGGACAGGCAATCCAGCAACAACCGTGTATCTACCGGACGCCGGCACCCCGGCGGACAGCGGCGGCACCCGATGGGTCCGTCCGACAGGGGCGGGCCGAGAAGGCACACCCCCACCATGCTCCAACCGCGTTCCACCAGCGCGTCCCTGATCACCCTCGCCGGGCGGTCCTACTTCCCCATCGCCTTCATCGCGCGGCTCCCGTTCGCGATGATGGTCGTCGGCGTCCTGACCCTCGTCGTCGCCGCGCGCGACTCGGTCGCCCTCGGCGGCATCAACTCCGCGTCCGTCGGCATCGGCTCGGCGCTGTTCGGCCCGCTCGTCGGCGCCGCCGCGGACAAGTACGGCCAGCGCGCCGTGCTCGTCCCCGTCGGGCTCGCCAACGCGGTGCTGCTCGGCGTGCTGCCGTTCGTCGTGCAGAGCACCGCGCCGGACCTCGCCGTCCTCGCCATGTCCTTCCTCATCGGCGCGAGCGCGCCCCAGGTCGCCCCGATGTCGCGGACCCGACTGGTCGCGATCATCCGCGACCGGATGGACCCGAAGCGGCACGAGCGGGTCCTCAGCGGGACGATGGCGTACGAGTCGGCGGCCGACGAGACCGTCTTCATCGTCGGGCCGTTCCTGGTCGGCGTCCTCGCGAGCGCGATCGCGCCATGGGTGGCCGTCGCCGGTGCCTCCGTGCTGACCTTCGTCTTCGTGACGGCGTTCGCGCTGCACCCCACGGGTCGGCTCACGCTCGCGCACAGGTCCGACCCCCGCCCGGCGCCGGCCCGCGAGCTCCTCCGGCCCCGCCTGGTGGTCGTGGTCGTCGGCATCCTCGGCATCGGGTTCTTCTTCGGGTCGACCCTGACCGCACTGACCGCGTTCATGGCCGACCACGGCGGCTCGTCACGCGCCGGCCTGCTCTACGGGCTGATGGGGATCGGGTCCGCGGGGCTCGCGCTCGGGTCGGCGGCGTTCCCGCGGGCCTTCCGGCTCGGCTGGCGGTGGCTCGTCTTCGGCGCCGTGCTCCTCGGCTCCGCGGTCGTCTTCGCGACCGCG
The DNA here is from genome assembly GCF_003234855.1 of Curtobacterium sp. MCBD17_032. Taxonomy (GTDB): domain Bacteria; phylum Actinomycetota; class Actinomycetes; order Actinomycetales; family Microbacteriaceae; genus Curtobacterium. The sequence goes on along the minus strand of NZ_QKTO01000001.1, from coordinate 94,523 downwards.
GACTCGGTGCTCGCGGTCGGGATCGTCCTCGCGGTGATGGGCATCGGCATCGGTCCGACCCTGGTGACGCAGTACAGCCTCGGGTCCGACCGCTCGCCGATCGGGCGCTCGGCGACGACCATGACGATCCTCGGGTCGGCGGTCATCGTCGGGCAGTCCATCGCCTCGGCCGTGGTCGGTGAGGTCGCGGAGCGCGCGGGTACGCCCGCTGCGATGGCGTTCCCGGCGATCTCGGCGGCCGTGGTCGTGCTGGCCGCGGTCGCGAACCTCGTGCTGTCCCGACGGGATGCCGTGCGCTGACCCGAGCTCGCTCGGGTACCTGCACCGGTTCTCAGCCGTCAGCTCTCCTCCCGCACTCCGGTCGTCGGGATGATGAGCCCGTGCGTCGCATCACCGTCATCGGTCTCGGGTCCGTCCTCGCTGTCCTGGTCGCCGCGGTCGTCGTCGTGGCCGTCCCCGGCCCGTCGGGCCCGACCGCGCCGTTGCCGCCGGCCGAGGCGTCGGCGAGCACCGTGGGCCGGGCGTTCCTCGACGCCGCCGTCCGCCGTGACTGCTCCGGGATGCGGGCGCTCTCGATCCCCGACGACACGAACTGGTGCCCGGCGAGCCTGTGGGACCGGTGGACCGGCGAGGGCGACCCCACCATGTCCTCCTGGGCCGGCCTGCGGGACGTCTCGGCCCCCACGGACACCGAGCAGTGCTTCGAGGTCACCCTCCGGCAGTCCGGGCTCACCGGGATGGCGGACGGGGAGGACACCTGGGGCTTCTGTGAGCGGCACTCCCGGCACGGCTGGCGGATCGTGTCGGAGGGGGTCGGGTGAGACGGCCCGCTCGCGCATCCACCCGCGGTCCGTGTAGGGTTCCGTCACCGAGGTAAAAGGCGCTGCTCTCAGCGGCGCACGAGCACGCGGCATCGAACGAGTCGCCACTTCTTCCCCAGAAGGAGTGTGCCCCGTGTCGCCCGACCCCGTGTCGCCCGACCCCGTGTCGCTCAGCCCCGTGTCGCCCAGCCCCTCTCGCTCCGGTGGTCGCGCGCCGGACGGACGACCACCCCGCCTCGCCGATGCCTGGACGGCCCTGGCGGGACTCTCCGCGGTGTTCCTGTTCGAGATGCTCGACAACTCCGTGCTCAACGTCGCCCTGCCGACGATCGGCCGTGACCTCGGGTCGTCGACGACGGGCCTGCAGTGGGTGTCGGGCGCCTACTCGGTCACCTTCGGCGGCCTCATGCTGCTCTTCGGAGCCGTCGCCGACCGGGTCGGTCGCCGCCGCGTGATGCTGTCCGGCCTCGTCCTGCTCGCCCTGGCGAGCCTGGCCACCGCGATGGTCACGACGACCGCAGCGCTCATCGTCGTCCGGGTCGTGATGGGCGTCGCCGCGGCGATGACCACCCCCGGGTCGATGGCGCTCGCGTTCCGGCTCTTCGACGACGATGGGCTCCGGCTCCGGCTGCGGGCGCTGACCGTCATCTCGACGGCGGGGCTCGTCGGACTGGCCGTCGGACCGACGATCGGCGGCTTCGTGCTCGCCGTCGCCCCGTGGCAGGTGCTGCTGCTGGCCGACGTGCCGGTCGCCCTGCTCGCCCTCATCGGGATCCGCCTCGGCGTCGCCGGCGACGAGTCGGCGGGACTCCGGCGTGACCCCGTCGACGTCGTCGGTGCCCTGCTCGGCACCCTCGCCACGGCGGGGGCACTCGTGACGCCGACCCTCCTGGTCGACGCGAGGAGTGCCTCCCTCCCGGGGTGGCTCGTCCTCGCCCTGACCGTCCTGGCCGCGACCGGCTTCGTCGTCCGGGAACGGACGGCACGGCACCCGCTCGTCGACCTCCACCTGCTCGCGCGCCCACTGGTGTCGAGCGGCCTCGCGTTCAAGGCCGCATCGGGACTCGCCGTCGCCGGGCTGTCCTACCTCGTCACGCTGCAGCTGCAGTTCGCCTGGGGCTGGTCACCTGCCGCGGCCGCCGTGGGGACGCTGCCGCAGGTCGTCGTGCTGCTGGCCGGCGGCCGCCTCGTCGGGCCGTTCGTCCAGCGGGTCGGCCTCCCGCGGGCCGCGTGGACGAGTGCGGCCGCGGTCGTCTCGGGGCTCGCGGTCTTCGGCGCCCTGAGCCGCCACGGCTACGTGTGGGTGCTCGTCGCGCTCGTGCTCGTCGCCGCCGGGATGCGGGTCGTCGGCGTCGTCGCGGGCGCATCCGTGCTCACGGACCTGCCCGCAGACCGGACCTCGGTCGGCGCCGCGCTCGTCGACACCGCGAGCGAGCTGGCGGGAGGTGCCGCGGTCGCCGTGGCCGGGACGATCGTCGCAGCCTCCGTCACGGGGAGCATCGCCACGACCACCTGGACGGCCGGCCGCCTCGCAGCGTTCCAGGACGCCCTCGCCGTCGCCGGCGTCGGACTGGCCGCCGTCGCCGCCCTGCTCGTCCTCGTCGGGATGCTCCGGAGTCGGCGCGCCGAACGGCCGGAGGGCACGGCCCCTCCCGCGGTCCGAACGGACCGTCCCGCCACCCCCGTCCCGCCCGACCGGAACCGCCCGACAGACCAGAACCGCCCGATCGACCAGACCACCATCCCCACCGAGGAGACCACCAGTGCCTGAGACCACGCCCCTGCCCCGCCCGCCGTTCGACCCCGAGTTCGTCCCGTTCCTCACCGCCGTGGACGAGCGCGGCCGCTTCCACCTCACCACCGAGATGCTGCCGCGGATGCGGGAGCTCGAGGTGACCGAGGAACAGCTCGACGACGGACTGCGCGCCCGCGGCCTCGAACGGCGCAGCATCACCGTGCCCGGGCACCTCGGCGACCCGATCGCCCTCGCCGTCATCCAGCGCATCGGCCGGACGGGACCGGCGGCCTGCGCGTTCGCGATCCACGGCGGTGGCATGGTCTTCGGACACCACCTCGGCAACCTCGAGTCGTACGACGAGTGGCTGCTCGTGCACGACGTCGTCCTCGTCAGCCCCGACTACCGCCTCGCTCCGGAGCACCCAGACCCCTACCCCGTCGAGGACTGCTACGCCGGGCTCGTCTGGACCGCCGAGCACGCCGACGAGCTCGGCGTCGACCCGGACCGCGTCGTCCTCGTCGGACAGAGCGCCGGCGCCGGCCTCGCCGCCGGCACCGCGCTCCTCGCCCGGGACCGCCAGGGACCGACCCTCATCGGGCAGGTGCTCGTCAGCCCCATGCTCGACGACCGGGACACGACCCGCTCGGCACGGCAGTTCGACGGTGTCGGTGTCGCCGACCGGGAGATGACCTCGTTCGGCTGGGACGCCTACCTCGGTGACCGTCGGGGTGGCGAGGACGTCTCCGTCCACGCCGCCCCGGGCCGCGCGACCGATCTCACCGGGCTCCCGCCCGCGTACGTCGACTGCGGCAGCGCCGAGGTCTTCCGTGACGAGACCGTCGCCTACGCGAGTGCGCTCTGGGCGGCGGGCGTCCAGGCGGAGCTCCACGTGTGGCCGGGCGCGTTCCACGGATCGACGAGCATGGTGCCGGGAGCGGTCCTGTCGCAGCGCGCCGTCCGCGCCCTCCGCGAGTGGACCGGACGCCTCCTGGACCGGGCGGTCTGACCGCGGTGTGGGCCGGGCCGGGTCGACCGGCCCGCCGGCGGGCCGCCCTGCCGGTGGGTCGCCCTGCCGGCGGTCAGGCCTCGGTGTCGTCGACCAGCAGGTCCTCGTGCCGGTAGTCGCCCGAGCGCAGCCCGGCGCGGGCGATCATGTGCGTCGACACCGGCACGAGGGCGAGCTGGAACACCATCGCCGGCAGGACCACCCAGAACGCCGTCCAGGTCCAGACCGCGACGACGACCGCCGCCAGACAGCAGGCAAGGCCGAGCACCTGCGGCTTCGACATCGCGTGCAGCCGGACCAGCGGGTCCGGGAAGCGCACGATGCCGATCGCCGCGGCCAGGGACAGCGATGCCCCGACGAGCAGCAGCGCGAGGGCGATCCAGGCGCGGATCCCGGCGTCGTCGAGGAACGCCTGGAGCATGTCCGTCATCTCGGTCATCGCCGACCTCCTGCCGTGTGGCCGTGCTCGTCCTCGGCCGCGGCGTCGTCGGCCTGGCCGGCGACCGCAGCTTCGTCCGCTGCCTGGACGGCATGCTCCGGCGTGGTGGCGTCCATGCCCTCGTCCTCGGGGTCGGTGGAGGGCGTGACGGCCCGTGCGACCGCCACGGTCGCGAAGACGCTCGTCGCGGCGATGACGACGAGCACCGGGACCGCACTGAGGTCCTGCCGGACGACGATCGCCGCGGCGATGACGAGCAGCACGGTGGTGAGCACCATGTCCGACCCGATCATCCGGTCGAGGATGGTCGGTCCGCGGACGATCCGGCCCACCGCCAGCGCGAGCGTCGCGCCGAGGAGCAGGAGCACGAGGGCGATCCCGACGCCCATGACGACGACGGCGGCGGTCACCGGGTCACCTCCGGCAGCGGCTCGGACAGCTCGGACACGTCCTGCTTCGACCCGATCGCGCGGATGACGAGCGCCTCGATGGTCATCGCCTCACGCCGGGCGTGGTCCACCTGATCGGTGCGTTCGGTGTCGAGCACGTGCAGCAGCAGGCGCCGGCGCCGCAGGTCCTCGTCGATGACGTAGGACCCCGGGACGAGCGAGATCGCGATGGTGGACAGCGTGAAGGTCATCTCCGAGGTGGTGTGCAGCTGGACGAGGACGATCGAGCTCGTCCGGACGCCCCGCGGCCGGACGGCCACCCACGCGACCCGGAACGACGCCGCGACCACGTACCCGGCCCACACGACGAGGAACCGGAGCACGTGGAGCACGGAGAACCGGGCGGACAGCGGGACCGGCGGCAGCGGCAACAGCTGCGTGACGAGCAGCGCGACGACGAGGCCGCAGAGCAGGGTGAGGGGTGTCCAGTTGCCCCACAGCAGCGCCCACAGCACGGTGAGGCCGGCGACCAGGGGCACGTCGTACCGCCACGCCAGGGCCATCCGGCGCGCGTTCGTGTAGCGGCGGGAGTCGCTCATCGCGCGTCACCTCCGAGCACGGCCTGCACGTAGCGGTCCGGCGACTCGAGTGACTCGGCAGCGCGGGTCGCGTAGCCGTAGAGCGGTCCGGCGACGACCGTCAGGGCGACCGAGCCGAGCACGGCCACCGTCGTCACCGCGACCATCATGCGGGGGAGCGAGGACCGGGCGTGCTCGGAGGACGGCGCATCGCCCTGGCGGTGCGCGTCGGAACGGGTCGGGTCGTCGAGCGTGCCGACCGAACCGTCCCCGGCCGGGGCGCGGACGACCGCACCGGGCGTACCGGCGGGGGCTGCGCCTCCCGTCCGGCCGTCGGCCGCGTCCTCGCCCGCGTCCTCGGGCACGGTGACGGGCGCCGGTTCGGGCGCCCGGAGGTGCTCGTGCGGCTCCGCGACGCTCGCGTGCGGCGCGGCCGCCTCGGCGGCGGGCTTCGGTCGCCAGAAGGCGGCGTCCCAGACGCGCATCAGCGCGTACAGGGTCAGGAGGCTCGTCACGACCCCGGCACCGATGGTCACGTACGCGAGGGGCGAGCCGTCCTCGGCCGCGGCGCGGAACAGGCCGAGCTTGCCGATGAAGCCGGAGAACGGCGGGATCCCGCCGAGGTTGAACGCCGGGACCAGGTAGAGCGCCGCGAGGAGCGGGGCCGCCCGGAGGAGGCCGCCGAGCGAGCGTGTCGACGTCGTGCCGCCCACGCGTTCCATCAGCCCGGACACGAGGAACAGGGTCGTCTGCACGACGATGTGGTGCACCGTGTAGAAGACCGCCGCCGCGGTGCCGACCACCGACCCGAGGCCGATGCCCATCACCATGAAGCCGATGTGGCTGATCAGGGTGAAGGACAGCAGCCGTTTCACGTCGGTCTGCGAGACCGCGCCGAGCACGCCGACGATCATCGTCAGGGCGGCGACCACCATCAGGACCGTGTTGAGCTGCGGCCGCGGGAAGATGATCGTCTCCAGCCGGATGATCGCGTAGATGCCGACCTTCGTCAGCAGGCCCGCGAACACCGCCGTCACCGGGGCCGGGGCCGTCGGGTACGAGTCCGGCAGCCAGAAGGCGAGCGGGAACACCGCGGCCTTGATGCCGAAGCCGATGAGCAGCATCGTGTGCAGCAGGAGCTGGACGTGCTCGGGCAGGTCGGCCATCCGCTCGCTGATCTGGGCGATGTTCACGGTGCCGGTCGCGCCGTAGACCAGCCCGATGGCGGCGAGGAAGATCGAGGACGAGATGAGGCTCGTGATGATGTACGTCGTGCCGGCCCGGACCCGCTGCACGCTGCCGCCGACGGTGATGAGCACGTAGCTGGCGACCAGGAGCATCTCGAACGCCACGTACAGGTTGAACAGGTCGCCGGCGATGAACGAGTCGAGGACGCCCGCCGCGAGGACGAGGTACGTCGGGTAGAAGATCGTGACCGGCGCGTCCTCGTCGTCGTCCGCCAGGCCCTGGCCGATCGAGAACAGCAGGACGACGAGCAGCACCGACGCCGACACGGTCAGGAGCAGGGCGCTCAACCGGTCGACCACGAGCGAGATGCCGTACGGCGCCTGCCACCCGCCGACCTGCACGACGATGGTGCCGTGCCGGTCGACGAGCACCATGAGCGTGACCGCGACCGCGACCGCGATGACGAGCACCGCGACGGTGATGGCGCGCTGCAGCTGCTGGTGCCGGAGCAGGCCGAGGGCGACGGCGGCCCCGAGCAGGGGGACGAGGACCAGGAGCGGGACGAGGGCGGTCACGGGCGGGCCTGCTCTCGGTCGGTGTCCTGCGGGGCGCTGATGTGCGGGTCGTCCTCGTCCTCGGGGGCCTTCGGGTCCGGTGGTGCCGCGTCGTCCTCCTCGGCGAGTTCCGGGTCGTCGTCGGTTGGGTCCTGGCGGTCCTGCCGGATCGCGACGTCCGCCTCGTCCACCGCGACCTCGTCGGCGCGGGACAGCCGCCACGAGCGGTGGATGAGCGCGAGGAGGAACGCGCTCACCGCGAAGGTGATGACGATCGCGGTGAGCGCGAAGGCCTGGGGGAGCGGGTCGGTGATGCCCTCCGCGGACTTCCCGATGGGCGGGCCACCCGCGGCGCCCGACATCGTCAGGAGCAGCAGGTTCAGTGCGTTCCCGAGGAGCAGGAAGCCGAGCAGCATCCGGGTCAGGGAACGCTCGAGGAGCAGGTAGACGCCGCACGAGAACAGCACGGCCATCGCGATGACGAGGACGAGGGTGACGGTCATGCGCTGGTTCCCTCCATGGTGTCGGCGGCGGGTGTGCGACGGTCCTCGATGCGCTGGCGGTCCACCTCGGCGCCGAGTGAGCGGAGGACGTCGAGCACGAGCCCGACGACGACGAGGTACACGCCGATGTCGAAGAACGTGGCGGTGACGAACTCGACGTGGCCGAGCACGGGCACGGTCGCCTCGAAGAACTCGGAGTACAGCGCCTCCTTGCCGGCGACCATCGGTACCAGAGCCGTGACCGCGGCCGTGGCGACGCCGAGCCCGAGCAGGCGCCCGGCCCGGATCGGCGCCGCGGCCCCGAGCTCGGCCGGACCGCCGGCGAGGTACCGGGCGGCGAGGGCGATGCCGGCGATGAGACCGCCCGCGAACCCGCCGCCGACCGCGTTGTGCCCGGCGAAGAGCAGGTAGATCGACAGCACGACCAGGCCGTGGAACAGCAGGCGCACGACGATGTCGAGCAGGGCGGAGCGGCCGGTGGGGATCGCCGCGCTCGTCGGCAGCCAGGCGCGCGGCTCCCCGTCGGCGCGGTCGTCACCGTTCGCGACCCCGGCCGGCATGTCCCGGAGTCGGGGCAGGGTGTCCTCGCGGGACTTCACGAAGATGAGGCTGGCGACGCCGGTCGCGGCGGCCACGACGACGGTGAGCTCCCCGAGGGTGTCCCAGCCGCGGAGGTCGACCAGTGCGACGTTGACGACGTTGAGCCCGTGGCCGAACGAGCTCGTCAGCGCGGGCAGGTCCGGCCAGAGCGGCCGGGCGGTGCGGGCCGAGGCGGCGACGATGACGACGATCGCGAGGGTGAGGCCGGCGAGCGCGGCGAACAGCGCCCGGAGGACCCGGAAGCGCGACGGGTTGGCGGTGCCGATCTTCGGGGGCAGGCGCCGGAGCACGAGCACGAAGGCGATGAGCGTGACGGTCTCCACGACGAGCTGCGTCAACGCGAGGTCGACGGCGCCGTGCAGCAGGAACAGGATCGACGTCCCGTACCCGGTGACCCCGACCAGCACGGCGGCCGCGAACCGGGTCTTCGCAGCGAGCACGGCCACCGCGGCGAACGACATCACGACGACGACCGGGAGCTGTCCCCACGTGTCGGCGAAGCGGACGTGGAACTCCCACGGGCCGCCCACGACCAGGTTGAGCAGCGCGCCGGCGACGAAGACCGACAGGATCACCGTCAGGTAGTACGGCAGCGAACCGCGCTGCAGGCTGGCGGTCAGCCAGGTGGCGAACCGGTCGAGTGCCCGCATGAGCCGGCGGTAGGTGCCCGACGCCGAGGGGGACCCGGCCAGGCGGTGCTGCACGGCCTCCACCCGGGTGCGGACGAGGAACAGGGCAACACCGGCGACGAGCGTCAGCGCGGAGATGCCGAGCGCTGGCTCGAGCCCGTGCCACAGCGCCAGGTGCGGGACCTCGCCGGAGCCGTGCCGGGCGGCCGCGGCGGCGGACTCGAAGCCGTGCGCGACGAACGGGGTCGCGAGGCCGAGCGCGAGTCCGGTGACGCCGAGCAGCGACGGGACGGCCCCCATCCCGTGCAGGGCGTGCGGCTCGGTCTGCGGGACCCCGGCCTTGCGGGCGAAGGTGCCCCAGAAGAACCGGCAGGAGTACGCCACGGTCAGGGCCGAGCCGACGGTGATGCCCACGAGTGCGGTCCAGGCCCACACCGCGTCCGTGCCGTGCAGCTCCTCGACGAAGCCGGTGAGCACGGCCTCCTTCGCGACGAAGCCGACGAGCGGCGGGATCCCGGACATCGACGCGAGCGCGAGCACGGCGACCGCGGCCAGCCAGGGGAGGCGTCGGCCCAGACCGCTGAGCTTCCCGAGGTCCCGGGTGCCGGCGACGTGGTCGACCGTCCCGACGACCAGGAACAGCGTCGACTTGAAGGTGGCGTGGGCCACGAGCAGCACGATGCCGCCGAGTGCGATCTCCGGCGCACCCCACCCGGCGGCGAGCAGCAGGAAGCCGAGCTGGGCCACGGTGCCGTAGGCGAGCAGGAGCTTGAGGTCGGTCTGCCGGAGCGCCCGGTACCCGCCGACGAGCATCCCGAGCACACCGAGGACCGTCACCGTCTCGCGCCAGCCGTCCATGAGCGCGAACGCCGGGGCGAGGCGCGCGACGAGGTAGATCCCCGCCTTCACCATCGCGGCGGCGTGCAGGTACGCGCTCACCGGGGTCGGCGCGGCCATCGCGGCCGGCAGCCAGAAGTGGAACGGCACGATCGCGGACTTCGTCAGCGCGCCGACGAGCACGAGCACGACGGACACCGACACCGCGGTGCCGGTCGGGGGAGCGGCGACGATGCCGGACAGCGAGGTCGTCCCGGCGGCGACCGAGATGACCACGAGACCGGCCAGCATCGCGAGCCCGCCCGCGGTGGTGACGACGAGCGCCTGCATGGCCGCTGCACGACTGGCCCGCTTCACGGCGTCGTGGCCGATGAGCAGGTACGAGAAGACCGTCGTGGCCTCCCACAGGACGAACAGCACGATGACGTCGTCGGCGATCACCAGGCCGTACATCGACCCGGCGAACGCGGTCAGGACGCCAGCGAACCGACCGAGTCCGGGCTCGTCGGCGTCGAAGTACGACGCGCAGTAGACGAGCACGAGTGCGCCGACCGCGGTGACGACGAGCGCGAGCACCCACGACAGGGCATCGACCCGGAACGCCAGGTCGAGCGCGAGTTGCGGGATCCACCGCACCCGCTCCGTGACACCGTCGCCGAGTGCGGCGGACGTCTGTGTCACCGTCAGGACGGCGGCGGCCGCGGGCGCGAGAGCGGCGACGAAGAACACGCGTCGCCCGAGCAGGGGGGTGAGTGCGGGGACGACGAGTGCGATCACGCCGAACGCGATGAGGACGGTGGACAAACGGGCACCTCCTCGGGGGTCGGGCTGCAGTCCGGCTCTCTTGGTACCTCACAGCCTACGGAGAGGTGCATGAGCAGAGCCTGTGCGGCCGGACAGGATCCTCCGCGCCGGGGGAGACTGCTCGGTCCGGCCGACGCGTCCAGCCTGCTCGTCCGGACGCGTCCTCGCCCGCCGATCTGGGATGATCGGGTGGACGGCGCCTTCCCGCGCGCCGCGGAGGGTGACCGGGTGGACGCAGCAGAACAGGCGGTGCTGCACCTCGTCGGCACCCCGTGGGCGTTCCTCGCCGTCGGTCTCGTGCTCGCCGTCGGCAGCGTCGCGGTGTTCCTGCCGAGCCAGGCGATGGTGGTGGCGATCGGCACGCTCCTGGTCGGTGGCGACGGCGGGCTCCTGCCGGTCCTCCTCCTCGTCGTCGCGGCGACGATCGGCATGGTGCTCGGCGACCTCGGGCTCTACCACCTGGCCCGGTCGGCCGACCTCGGCTCGAAGTCGTGGTTCGCGCGGCCGAAGGTCCGGAAGGCCCGGGAGGCGATCGACGAGCGCTACCGCGCAGCCCCCGGGCGCATCGCGGTCCTCGGCCGGTTCATCCCGATGGGACGGCTCACCACGAACCTGGTCGGTGCCGACAGCGGGCTCGACGCCCGACGGTTCCTGTTCGCCTGCCTGCTCGCCGACGTGGTGTGGGCGGCGTACTGCGTGGCGATCGCGGCGGCGACCGGGAGCTGGAGCCGTGACCAGCCGTTCCTCGTGACGGTGGTGGCGGTCGTGGCGTCGATCCTGCTCGGGCTCGGCATCTCGGCGGTCGAGAAGGCCGTGCGCCGACACAGCGGAGCGGTCGCGGCGCGCTGAGAGCCCCCGGCGACCGACCGGCCGCGACGGACCGGGTGCCGCACCGACCCACGCCCGTAGGGTGGCGGGACCGTCCGCGTCCGGAGGAGGACCCGTGTCCGAGTCGATCACCGACCTCGTCCCCGACCCCACCGCGCTCGAGACCCTCGACACCGGCAGCACCTGGGCCGAGGGGCCGTGCTGGATCCCGACGACCCGCACGCTCCGCTGGTCGGACATCCCCGGCGACCGGATCATGCAGTGGTCCGCGGCGGAGGGCACGGTGTCGGTGTACGCCGACGACGTGGAGTACACGAACGGCCGGACCCTCGACCGGGACGGATCGGTGGTGCAGTGCTCGCACGGGCTGCGCCGGGTCGAGCGTGACCGGGACGGCACCGTGACGCCGGTCACGTCGTCCTGGGGAGGGGTCCGCTACAACTCGCCGAACGACGTCGTCGTCACCCGGGACGGCAGCGTGTGGTTCACCGACCCCGCGTACGGCATCACGCAGCCCCGCGAAGGGCACCCCGGCGTGCGCGAGTACGGCGACCACTGGGTGTTCCGCTGCGGACCGGACGGCGAGGACCTCCGCCCGGTCGTCCTCGACGTCGACGAGCCCAACGGCCTGGCGTTCTCGCCCGACGAGCGCGTGCTGTACGTCGCGAGCTCGGACCGGAACCGGCCGGTGATCCGCGCGTACGACGTCGGAGTGGACCCGGACGCGGCCGGGGCGCCGGGCCTCCGGGTGAAGAACGGCCGCGACCTGGTGCGTTCCGCCCCGGACGAGGGCGTGCCGGACGGCATCCGCGTCGACGAGGCCGGACGGATCTGGTCGTCCTCCGCCCTCGGGGTCGTCGTGTACACCGCGGACGGGGCCCGGATCGGCATGGTCCCGGTCCCCGAGGTCGTGTCGAACCTCTGCTTCGGCGGCGACGACGGGCGCACCCTCTTCATCACGGCGACGACGTCCGTGCACCGCATCCGGACCACGACCCGGGACGCCGCCCGTCGCTGACGTATCCTGACCCGGCCATGCAGTGCGACTACTTCGACCGCGGGGTGTGCCGGTCGTGCACCCTCATGGGTCAGCCATACGGCGACCAGGTGCTCGACAAGGAACTCCGGACGCGGGAGCTCCTCGCCGACGCGGTCGAGGCCGCCGGCGGACCCGGATCGGTCGAGTGGCTCCCTGCGGTCACGAGTCCGGAGTCGGGGTACCGCAACAAGGCGAAGATGGTCGTCGGCGGCTCCGTGCAGCACCCCACCGTCGGGATCCTCGACGAGCGTCAGCGCGGCGTCGACCTGCGCCACTGCGGGATCTGCACGCCGGGCATCCAGCGGGCGCTCCCGGTGCTCGCCGGGTTCGTCTCGTCCGCCGGACTCATCCCGTACGACGTCCGCCAGCGCCGCGGCGAGCTGAAGTACGTGCTCGTCACCGAGTCGCCCGACGGCGGGCTCATGGTGCGGTTCGTCCTCCGCTCCGAGGGGCAGCTCCCGCGGCTCCGGGACCACCTCGACGAGCTCCGTCGGGTCCTGCCGCACGTGGTCGTCGTGACCGCGAACCTCCTGCCGGAGCACAAGGCCGTCACGGAGGGGGACCGGGAGGTCGTGCTCACCGAGCAGCAGACGCTCCCGATGCGCCTCGGCCCCGTGACGATGCACCTGCGCCCGCAGAGCTTCTTCCAGACGAACACGTCCGTCGCGACGCAGCTGTACGCGCAGGCGTCCGCGTGGATCGACGAGGTCGACCCGGCGTCGATGTGGGACCTGTACTGCGGCGTCGGCGGGTTCGCGCTGCACGCGGCACGGCCGGGTCGTGCGGTGACCGGCATCGAGACGAGCCGGGAAGCGATCGTGTCCGCGAAGCAGTCCGCCCGCGAGGCCGGCCTGACCGACGTCCGCTTCGCCGCGGACGACGCCACGGCGCACGCCCTCCGCGCCCGTCCCGACGCGACGCCCGAGCTCGTGGTCGTCAACCCGCCACGGCGCGGCATCGGGGCCGAGCTCGCAGGGTGGTTCGAGTCGTCGGACGTGCGCCACGTCGTCTACTCGAGCTGCAACCCGGTGACCCTGGCGCGCGACCTCGCGGCGATGCCGTCGTTCCGGTTGCGGCGGGCACGCGTGCTCGACATGTTCCCGCAGACCGGGCACCTCGAAGCGGTCACCCTGCTGTCGCGGGACTGACGGTCGGGAGGTGCGGTGCGGGCGTGCCGCGAGCCTCCCGTCCGTCCCGGATACGGTCCGGACCGCGATTGCCAGGGAACTCGGAAGGTCGTGTACCCGGGTACAACCCGATCGCCAGCGGCGCGGCGATCGGGCTCCACCCGATGCGGGGAGGGGTACATACCACTGATGGGCAGAACCCTTTGTCTCGGTTTGATAACGAGCGAGATCTTCCTATGGTTGCCCCCCGTGACACCGGCGCGGAGGCTGCCCCCGGTGACGCCATCAGACTGACCGCGATCGGTCGGGGTGGGCAGCCGGCGTCGGGAACGACGAGTGCGACCCCGGTGGAGCAACGACATGAAGAACCACACCCGAACCCGCGCCCTCGTCGGCGGACTCGCCTTCGCCGGCCTCGCCGCGACGGGCGTCGGTCTCGCGGCTGCACCGGCGAGTGCGGCCAGCGGCTCGACCTGGGACGCCCTGGCAGCATGCGAGGCCAGCGGCAACTGGGCCGCGAACACCGGCAACGGCTACTACGGCGGCCTGCAGTTCACGCAGAGCACCTGGGCGGCGAACGGCGGCACCGGCAGCCCGGCCGCCGCGAGCCGCGAGACGCAGATCGCCGTGGCCGAGAACGTCCTGGCCTCGCAGGGCTGGGGCGCCTGGCCGGCCTGCTCCGCGAAGCTGGGCCTGAGCGGCACCAGTGGCGCGGCGCCGGCACCGGTCCAGCAGCCGGCCGCGCCGGCACCGGCCCCCGCCGCCCCGGCGGCGCCCGCGCAGCAGGCGGCCCCGGCGCAGCAGGCGGCGCCCGCACCGGCTCCGAAGGCGGCCCCGAGCACGCCGGCTCCGTCGGCGACCGCGAGCAAGCCGGCCGCGGTGCCCACGAGCGGCAAGACCGTCAAGGTGGTGTCCGGCGACACGCTCGACTCCATCGCGACGAAGCTCGGCATCGAGGGTGGCTGGAAGCAGCTGTGGGCGGCGAACACGTCGACCATCGACGACGCCAACCTCATCTACGCGGGGCAGACCCTGCAGCTCCCGGCCTGACGCAGCGCGTCACGCGGCCGATCGGAAGCGCCCCACGACCTCGGTCGTGGGGCGCTTCGTCGTGTGCGGCCCGTGCCGATCGAGCCCGTTCCGCCTCGGCCCGTGCCGACTCAGCCCGTGGCCGTGGCGTGCCCTGCGGCGTGCTCGGCGAGCCATCGGCCGACCTCGTCGGACCGCAGCGCGATCGACAGGCTGGTCAGTTCGGGACGGTCCACCTCGACGTAGGCCTGGCCGTCCGGGCTGGTGCCGCCCCCGGCCGTCGGCAGTGTGAACGTCTCGAGGTCGTGCGGGCTGATCCCGCGGAGCGACCAGCCGAGGTCGACCAGGGCCGCGAAGGTGAGCCCCGGGTCGACCGACAGGTGGGCGCTGGTCGCGCTCACGAACCGCTGCACGGCCGCGGGGTCGGTCAGGGTGTCGCTCGACAGGACCCGGTCGAGGAGGGCCCGCATGAACGCCTGCTGGTTGCGGACACGGGTGCGGTCGGCGTCCGGGAAGGCGTAGCGCTCCCGGACGAAGGTGAGTGCTGCTGCCCCGTCGAGTTCGTTCGGCCCCTGGACGAAGTGGTGCCCGCGGGCGTCGAAGGCCTCCGGGGACTGCACCGTGACCCCGCCGAGCGCGTCGGTCATCCCGACGAAGCCGGCGAAGTCGATCTCGGCCACGTGGTCGATCCGCACGCCGAGGAGCTGTTCGACGGTCTGCACGGTGAGCGGGACGCCACCCCACGAGTAGGCGGCGTTGATCTTCGCCCTGCCGTGTCCCGGCACGTCGACCCAGGAGTCGCGGAGGATCGACATGAGGGAGACGTGCCTGCGGTCGCCCGAGACGTGCGCGAGCATCAGGGTGTCGGACCTGCCACCGGCTGCGCCGTCGTGCTGCGGGTCGAGCCGTTCCCGCGAGTCCGACCCGATGAGCAGGACGTCCAGCGCCTCCCCGTCGTCGTGCGGTCGTCCTCCGCTGGGGAAGGGGTCATCGAGCACCGTCCGTCCTGCGTCGTAGCGCTGGGCCAGACCCCCGATGAAGGTGCTGAGGACGACGGCGAGCACCGTGGCGACCGCGGTGAGCGACCCGACGGTGGCGAGCAGTGCGACGAGCAGCGGGCGGTGACGCGAGGTGCGAACCGCGGCACGGCGACCGGACATCCGACTCCCTGGGGACAGGTCGGCCCTGGCGCCGACACCACCAGTGTGTCACATGTCAGATTGCACGAGCAGGGCCGGTGTCCGTCCGATGGGCCCGCGCGCCGGCGAGGATCGCTCCGAGCCGTCGGCGCAGCTCCGGGTCGTCCGGCAGGACCTCGCGCTCGATGTGCCGCGCGGTCTCCCACATCCGTCGTCCGTGCTCGGTCACCGTCACCACCCGGCGGCGTCCGTCGTCCGGGTGTGGGCCGCGCTCGATCATCCCGTCGCGCTCGAGTCGTTCGAGGGTGCGGGACATGGTCTGGGGCTGGACCCGGGCGGCCCTCGCGATGACGTCGGCACCGGTCGGTCCGTTCCGGAGGGCGATGTCGAGGGCGATGAGTGCGGCGTGCTGCAGGCCGATGGCCCGGAGTCGCTCGTCCCATTCACGTTCGACGGCGCGGGAGGCCGCGGCGAGCAGGCGGCCGATCGGCCACTGTGCGGACTCGTCCTCCATGGCCCGAGTCTACGATGGGGCGCACGGCGCTGCGGGGCGACGAAAAGTGATCAGCATGCTGACGATCAAGGTACGCTGTGCCCGTGCCCCGACTCCTCCGCATCGTGATCCCCGCCCTCGTGGTCCTCGTCTGGCTGGTCCTCGCCGCGGTCGGCGGCCCCTTCGCCGGTCGGATCTCCGAGGTCTCGACGACCGACCAGACCGCGTTCCTGCCGGCGTCCGCGGACGCGACGACGGTGCAGGAGCGCAGCCGGGACTTCCGGGACGCCGGCGGCGCACCGGCCATCGTGGTCCTCGAGCGCGACGGCGGCCTCACCCGCGCGGACACCAGCACGGCCGCGTCGCTCGCCGAGGCGCTCGCGGACCGGGACGACGTCGACGCCGTGAGCCCGGTCATCCCCAGTGCGGACGGCGACGCGGTCGAGATCGTCGCGACCCTCACCGCAGCCGCCGACCCCGGCGACACGGTCGAGGCCGTCCGCGCCGACCTCGAGGACACCCTGCCGGAGGGGCTCAGCGGGTACGTCACCGGGCCGGCGGGCTTCACCGCCGACCTGACCGCGGCGTTCGCCGGCATCGACGGGCTCCTGCTCGGCGTCGCGCTCGCCGCGGTGCTCGTGATCCTCGTCGTCGTGTACCGCTCGCCGCTGCTGCCCGTCCTGGTGCTCACGACCGCGGTGTCCGCCCTGACGGCGTCGATCCTCGTCGTCTGGGTCCTCGCGGACGCCGGGGTCGTGACCGTCAACGGGCAGGTGCAGGGCATCCTGTCGATCCTGGTGATCGGCGCCGCCACGGACTACGCGCTCCTCTACACCTCCCGCTACCGCGAGGCCCTGCGCGACCACCGGACCGGCTGGGACGCCACGACCGCCGCGCTCCGCGGCAGCGTCGAACCGATCGTCGCCTCCGGGGGCACGGTCGTCGTCGGGGTCCTCTGCCTGTTGCTGTCCGACCTGGACTCCAACAAGGCGCTCGGGCCGGTCGCGGCGATCGGCATCGCGTCCAGTGTCCTCGCCGCGCTGACCCTCCTGCCCGCGCTGCTCCTGTGCTTCCGCCGAGCCGCCTTCTGGCCCCTCCGGCCGGTCGCGGGCAGCGCCCACCCGGTCCTCACCGGACCCGACGCCCGCGGGCTGTGGGCACGCGTCGGTCGCCTCGTCGGCCGACGACCGCGGACGGTCTGGATCGTCAGCACCGTCGCGCTGCTCGGCATGGGCACCGGGCTCCTCGGCCTGCGCGCCGACGGCGTCCCGCAGAGCGACCTCGTCGTCGGGCAGTCCCAGGCGCGCGACGGTCAGACCGTGCTCGCCGAGCACTTCCCCGGTGGATCGGGCAGCCCGGCGCTCGTCCTCGGCGACGCGGACCGCATCGACGCCCTCGCGGACGCGGTCGCCGACGCCGACGGGGTGGACAGCGTCTCCGCGGTCGCGCAGGACGCGCCGTCGGGCACGGTCCCGGTCCGTGCTGCCGATCCGGCCCGGGACGGGGCACCTGCTGCCGCACCGACGGTGTCCCGCGGGCAGGTGCTGCTCGAGGCGACGCTGTCGGACCCGGCGGACTCCGAGGCCGCGGAACGCACGGTCCGCACACTCCGCACCGAGGTAGAGCGTGTCGACCCGGGAGCGCTCGTGGGCGGCGTCACGGCGACGGCCGTCGACACGGACGACACCGGCATCCGGGACCGCACCGTCATCATCCCGGTCGTGCTCGCGGTGATCCTGCTCGTCCTCATGCTGCTGCTCCGGAGCGTCGTGGCGCCGCTCGTCCTCATCGGCAGCGTCATCGTGTCCTTCGCCGCCGCACTCGGCGTCGGCGCGCTCGTCTTCGACCACGTGTTCGGGTTCCCCGGTGCCGATCCCTCGGTGCCGCTGTTCTCGTTCGTCTTCCTGGTCGCGCTCGGTGTGGACTACAACATCTTCCTCATGACCCGGGTCCGCGAGGAGACCCTCCGCCACGGTCCGCGCGAGGGCGTGCTCCGCGGGCTCGCCGCGACCGGTGGGGTCATCACCTCTGCCGGGGTGGTGCTCGCCGCGACCTTCGCAGCGCTCGGTGTGATCCCGATCCTGTTCCTCGTGCAGATCGCCTTCGTCGTCGCGTTCGGCGTCCTGCTCGACACCGTCGTGGTGCGCTCCCTCCTCGTCCCGGCGCTCGTGCTCGACCTGGACCGCCGGGCCTGGTGGCCGTCGCGCCTCTCGCGCCGACCCCGTGACATGTGACACGCTGATCGCATGCCAGTGCCCTCGACCCAGCCCGCCGCGGAGCGCAAGCTCCTCCGCGACACCGTGCAGGACAAGATCCGGACCGCGATCATGGACGGCACGCTGGAGCCCGGTGAACGGCTGAACGACGACGACCTCATCGCCTGGCTCGGCGTCTCCCGCACCCCGATCCGCGAGGCTCTGGCCGAGCTCGCCCGGGCCGGCCTCGTCGAGATGGCGCCGAACCGGTACACCCGCGTCGCCGCACCCACGGCGGCCGAACTGCTCGATGCGTACCGGACGCTCGGCGTGATCTACGGCGGTGTCGTCCGGCTCGCGGTCCCCCGGTTCACCGATGCGGAGCGCCGCCAGGTCGTCCGGACGCTCGACGACGTGCTCGAGCGGCTCGGCGCGGGCCAGCAGGCCGAGATCGTCCGTGACGGCGCGGACATCTACGCGATGTGGGCGGACGCCTGCGGCAACGCGTCCCTCGCGCAGCTGTGCCGGGCCACCACCGACGGACTGGCCTTCCGGCTCCGGGTCCCCGAGATCGCCGAGGTCGTGCCGCCGGACGAGATCACGCCCGCGATCCGCGACCTGCGCGACGCGGTCGTGGCGGTCGACCCGATCGCCGCGGAACTCGCGATGGAGGCCGCGCACCTGCTGCCCAGCCGGAGCTGAGCCGGCGGGGCCGGCCGGGTGGGGGGCCGACCGCCCGGTGCTCAGCGGGGCAGGACCCCTGTGGCGAGCCCGACCGACCAGAGCGCGACGATCGCCACCACCGCCGCGAGGTGCCACCACCGGTGCATGACGAGCACGGCGGCGAACTCGCGCAGGAAGGCGCTGGGCACCGCCTGCCTGGCCGTCGGGGCACCGAGCACGCGGGCGTCCAGCCCGGTGCGCCGAGCCGTGATCGCCGTGCGCATCACGTGGTAGTCGTTCGTGACGACGAGAATCCGTCCGTGCACACCGGCGTCCCGGAGGACCCGGTGCGAGAACAGGAGGTTCTCGCGGGTGTTCCGGGAGCGCGGCTCCCGGAGGACGAGCGTCGCGGGGACGCCGTGGTCGACCAGGTACTCGGCCATCGCGTCGGACTCGGTCCGGTCCTCGTCCTCGCCCTGCCCGCCGGACGCGACGACCACCGGTGTGCGCCCGGTGGCCTCCGACCGTCGGGACACCTCCACCGCGCGGTCGAGGCGGGACCGCAGCATCGGCGACACCTGGCCGTGCACGAGCCCGCACCCGAGCACGACGACCGCCTCGGCCTGCTCGGTCACGCGGACGTGGGCGTACGCGAGCGCGGCGCCCAGGAAGGCGAGGAAGACGAGGGCGACGTACCCGGCGACCGCCAGGACGAGCACGAGCACCGCGGAGCTGGCGTGGGTGTCGACCGACGCGAGCACGACGACGAGGGCGTCGAGCGTGAGCAGCGCGGTCCCCGCGACGAGTGCGAGGAGCCTGGTGAGGCTGCGGGCACCGCGGCGGAGGGCACGGACGCCGTTCCCGACCAGGAGCGCGGCGACGAGGGCGCAGCACACGGCGAGGACGGACAGGAGCACCCTGCGACCGTACTGGGCGACCATGTGCGGACGGCGCGTGGTGCGGGGTGGTGGCCCGGGCCTCCCGGAGGGGTCCGTACAGGTCGTCCAGCCGGAACCCATGTCATCCGCGAGCCCCACCGTTATGGTTCTCCCCGTGACGAACGCACCCGAGGAGACCAGGCCGCGCCGTGCCGACCGCGCCGTGCCGCCCCGCCACGGGCGCCGGAAGCACCACTGGGGAGTCGTGCTCCCCGCGGTGGCGGGCGTCCTGACCATGGCCGTGCTGCTGAGCGGTGGGTACGCGGCCTACGCGTACAACCGGCTCGCGAGCAGCGTCACGAAGGTGGACGCCATCGGCAGTGCGCCGCCGGCGGAGGACGACGTCGACGGCAGGGCGATGAACATCCTGCTCGTCGGGGACGACCACCGGCCGGACAACGCCACCCCCGAGCAGCTCGCCGAACTGAGCACCGAGACGGACGGCGGTGCGACCAACACCGACACGATGATCGTCCTGCACATCGCGGCCGACGGTCGCAGCGCGACGATGATCTCGTTCCCGCGTGACTCCTACGTCGACATCCCGGGCGTCGGCAAGGGCAAGCTCAACAGTGCCTTCGAGTACGGCACCCGTGACGGCGGCGGCGAGAGCGGCGGTGCGAAGAAGCTCATCGCGACGATCCAGGGCCTCAGCGGGCTGACGATCGACCACTACGTGCGGGTGTCGCTGCTCGGCTTCTACGAGATCGTCAAGCAGCTCGGCCCCGTGAACGTCTGCCTGAACCAACCCGCCAAGGACGCGTACTCCGGCGTCGACCTGCCCGCCGGGGTCTCGGAGCTGGACGCCAAGCAGGCGCTGTCCTTCGTCCGTCAGCGGCACGGCCTGCCGAACGGCGACCTCGACCGCCAGGTCCGGCAGCAGTACTTCCTGTCGCAGGAGGCCCGCAAGATCCTGTCGGCCGGCACGCTCCTCAACCCCGTGAAGACCACCAAGATCATCGACGCGATCGGCAGCTCGGTCGAGACCGACCAGGGGCTCGACCTCCTCTCGCTCGCGCGGCAGACGAGCAACCTCCGCCCGGCGAACATCAAGTCCGCGACCATCCCGATCCTCGGCACCCCGACGATCTACCCGAACGGGTACGCCCTGTCCGTGGTGGAGGTCGACACCGCCGGCATGCCCGCGTTCGTCCAGGGACTGGTGGGGGAGCCGCCGGCCTACACGGAGGCGAAGGCCGCCGACCCGGCATCGGTCTCCGTCACGGTGACGAACGGCAGCGGGGTCACCGGTGCCGCCGCCGCGGCGAGTGCGGTGCTCACCCAGCGCGGGTTCCAGGTCGGTGCCCCCGGGTCCTCGCCCACCACGGCGACGACGATGGTGCAGTACCCGGTCGGCCAGGAGGCGCAGGCGAAGGCCGTCGCGTCCGTCGTCCCCGGCGCGGTGCCGGTCCAGAGCACGACGGTGCAGGGGGTCACGCTGGTCCTCGGTACGGACGGGAAGACGCCCTCCGCCCCGGCCGCGGAGACGGCGGAGCCGACGCAGCCGTCGTCCCCGGCGGAACCGTCCGAGGAGGCGGCAGCGCCGGAGCCGACCGAGCCGAGCCCGTCGTCCACCGCAGTGCACGAGTACGGCCAGGAGGGCGTCTGCATCAACTAGCGTTCCCCGCCCTCGTCCAGGGTGGCATGTCACATTCTCGTCGTGGACGAGGAACTGGAGCGGCGCCGGGACGAGGAACGCGCCCTGCTGTCGCGGGTGGCTGCCGGAGACCGGGCGGCCTTCCGGCTGGTCGACCAGCGGTTCCGCCCCCTGGTGGAACTCGTCGCCCGGAGGGTGTCGGGGGACAGCTGGCTCGCGGAGGACGTCGCCCAGGACGTGATGCTCGAGGTCTGGCGTCTCGCTCCTCGCTACGACCCCGCGCACCCGGTGGCCACGTGGATCCGGACGATCACCACGCGTCGGACGATCGACCGGGTGCGGAAGGCCCAGGCGGACCGGGAGCGTGACCGTCGGATCGGAGCGCGGGACGCCGAGCTCGTCGACCACGGTGCCACGGAGCGCGCGGAGGCCGTCCTCGACCGGCGCGACCTGTACCGGGCGATCGGCGCGCTCCCGGAACGGCAGCGACGAGCGGTCGTCCTGCGGTACCTCGCCGAGTTGTCCGGGCCCGAACTCGGCCGGGCGCTCGGCGTCCCGACCGGCACGGCGAAGACCCGGGCCCGCGACGGGGTGATCACGTTGCGCCGCGCTCTCGGTGGCCCGTCGACGCACGACGGGCAGCGGTGTCCCCGTGCCTCCGGGTAGGTTCGACGGGTGACCAGCACCGCGCGCCCGATCACCCTCATGACCTACAACATCAAGAACCCGGACCCGGCGCACGACTGGCCCGCCCGGCGTCCGGTCGTCCTCGACGTCATCCGCCGCCACGACCCCGACCTGGTCTGCGTGCAGGAGGCCTTCGACCACCAGATGGACGACCTCCGGGCCGGGCTGCCCGACCACGGTGACGTCGGGCAGGGTCGCGAGGGCGGCACCGCGGGCGAACACGCCGCGGTGTTCTACCGACGCGACCGGTTCCGTCCCGCCGGGTCCGGGTCGTTCTGGCTGTCCGACACCCCCGACGAGCCGGTCTCGAACACCTGGGGCAGCAAGTACCCCCGCATCGCGAACCACGTGCAGTTCCTCGACGCGGAGGGCCCGGCCTTCACCCTGCTGACCACGCACATGGACCACGAACCGGGCCCGCACGGGGACGAGGTCCGCGGGCGCAGCGCGGCCCTGATCGTCCAGCGGCTGACCACCGTCGAGGGGCCGGTCGTGTTCGCCGGGGACTGCAACGAGCCGTCCGGGTCGGGGCCCGCGTCGCGGGTGTTCGCCGAGGCCGGGTACACCGACGCGTGGACGGTGGCCGGTGACCCCGACGACCGGACGGCGTCCTACAACGAGTGGCAGCCGCCGGTTCCGAGCGGGGAGCGCATCGACTGGGTGCTCACCCGCGGGGTCGCCGGGGTCGACCGCGTGGTGATCGACCACGACGGGCCCGAGACCTGGTTCGCGAGCGACCACTTCCCGGTGGTGGCGACGATCCGCGTCTGAACCCGACCGGCACGCGTCCGGTCAGCAGCCCCGTTCCGCGCGGACCGGCATCGGGGACCCGATGACCGTCACGGTGGTGTCCTGCGTCAGCACGGACACGCCGTTCTCGCCGGTGCCCTCCCGCTCGGACGGCCACCCCGGGGCGAGCAGCAGCTGCCAGGCCTCGGCGTCCTCGGACCCGAGCGACTCGCGCTCGTCCGCCGCCGCGTCCTCGATGCGGGACCGGACGTCGTCGCCGACCTGCACGCCGTCCGGTCCGGAGAGCTCGACCGGCGTGCCGAGTCGGGAGCGGACGTGGTCACGCAGGACGCGGATCTCGACCCGGTTCCCGGCGGCCGCGGGCTCGCGCAGGGCGGCGACACGGAGGGCACCGCCCCAGGTCGACGTGGTGCTCGCCGGGACGCACCGCCCGGCGTCGCCGACCGCGGTCTGCGTCCGCGCCGGCGTGCCGAGCAGGCGGTTCAGGACGCCGACGGTGTGCTTCGCGTCCCGCATGGACACGACGGACACGGTGCGGTCGTCCGCCCGCAGGACGATGGACTCGGCGTCGAGTTCGATCGCGTCGACGGTGCGGAGGGCCGCGGCGGACACGGGGCGCCAGCTCGGGACCGGGGTGGAGGTCGCGCTCGCCTCGGCCGCAGCCGCCCGGTCGTCGTCGTGCCCGGGCAGACGGTCGACGGAGGCACCACCTGCCACGAGGGCGAGCACCACGGCGCCGATCGCCGTCACGGTCCTGGGAGTCACCCGCTCGACGGTAGCCGCCCGCGCCGTCCTGGACGACGGGTGTTACCGAACCGGGGCCGCACCGTCACCGGACCGTGACATTCCGAGCGTGGCGATCGCGTCCGGTCCGGGCACCTGCGACGACCGTCGCGTACCGTCGACGACATGGCTGAGTACGTGGTGGACAGCACGGGTGACAACGCGGCGCACGGCGTCGACCTCGTCGACGGCGACACCCCGCCCGTCCGGATGATCGTGCACGGGGACCTGCCGGACACGCTCGACCACGACGGCCGCACCTGGGCGCGCACGGGTGACGCCGAGGACCAGGGTGACGACGCCCCGCCGATCTCGGTGTACCGGCCCGTCTGAGCCGCACGGCCCCGTCGGCCCCGGTCGGCGCGTGAGCCGGACCGCGCGGCGGGGGACAGCCTCCTGAGCGGAGGCGGGTGCGGAGGTGCGTACCGTCTGGCCCATGACGGACCAGCGGATCGACCAGTACACCATGCAGGACCCGACGAAGCTCTACGCCGACAAGAAGCCGGACGAGCAGTACCTCGAGGGTGCCGGCACCGACGCCGAGATGGCGGAGAACGTCCCCGCCGACCACGGCGAGGACACCTACCGCGGCTCGGGCCGACTCGAGGGCCGCAAGGCGCTCGTCACCGGCGGCGACTCGGGCATCGGTGCGGCCGTCGCCATCGCGTACGCGCGCGAGGGCGCCGACGTCGCCATCGGCTACCTCCCCGAGGAGCAGGAGGACGCCGAGCGTATCGTCGCCCTGATCGAGGCCGCCGGTCGCAAGGCCGTCGCGCTCCCGGGCGACATCACGGACCTCGCGTTCTGCGAGCAGCTCGTCGCCGACGCGGTCGAGCAGCTCGGCGGCCTCGACATCCTCGTGAACAACGCCGGCAAGCAGCAGAACGTCGACGACATCACGAAGATCTCCGACGAGGAGTTCGACGAGACCTTCAAGACGAACGCGTACGCCACCTTCCGCATCACGAAGGCCGCCGTCCCGCACCTCAAGCCGGGCTCGACGATCATCAACACGACGTCGATCCAGGCCTACGCGCCGTCGCCGCACCTCGTGCACTACGCGGCCACCAAGGCCACCGTCAACAACCTCGCCAAGGGCCTCGCCGCGCAGCTCGCGCCGAAGGGCATCCGCGTGAACGCCGTCGCGCCGGGCCCGATCTGGACCCCGCTGCAGCCGGCCGGCGGCCAGCCGGCCGACGCGCTGCCGTCCGCGGGCGAGCAGACGTACCTCGGGCGCTGGGGCCAGCCCGCCGAGCTCGCACCGGCGTTCGTGTTCCTCGCCAGCGGCGAGTCCTCCTACGTGGTGGGTGAGACGCTGCACGTCGACGGCGGCATGCCGACGCCGTAGTCGCAACGCGGCGCCCGACGCCGTGCCGGACGGGAGGCCCGTGGTCACGTGACCACGGGCCTCCCGTGGTCCGGTGGTCCGTCCCGCCGTCGCCCGGTCAGCGCGTCCCGCAGGTCCGTGCCATCGTCTCGAGGAGTTCCCGGGCCGCGAGGGCCGCCGCCAGCTCGACCTCGACGGGGTTGATGCCGACGGCCTCTTCGAACTCGCGGCGCCGGGCCTGCAGTGCGACGGGCACCTCGGGGCGCTGGGGCAGGACGGCGATCGCGGCGGCCGCGGCCTCGAAGGCGCCGTCGGGGCGGCCGAGGTGCTCCCACATCGTGCGGACGTCGTGCGCCACCTGCTCGGCGGTGCTGCCGAACTCGAAGCCCGCGGAGGCCATCGTCGCGAGCCCGTGGGCGGTGGAGTCGTTCGGGGACATGGCGGCATCGTCACACATCCCGGCGGGACACGCCCGTGCCGGAGGAGCTCGGTGCGCGTCCGCGCGGTGTCCCCCATGTTGCCGACCCCCGTACCGGGGATGCTCGTCGCCCGTGATCTACGGGAAGATCGACGTGCGGACAGGACGTCCGCACCCCCGGACGCCTCGGCCACGACCTGACCGTGCTCGTCCCGGACACGGAGGGCACGATGCTCGAGGACACCAGCGCCGACACGATGGCCGCGGCCGCCGCCGCGGCGACCCTGCACCTGCGGATCAGGATCGTGGGCGCGACGGTCGACCTGCTCCGTGACGTCCCCTTCCACGAGGCGCGCGCCGAGCACGTCGCCGAGCGGCTCGACATCAGCACCTCCGAGCTGCAGCAGCACTTCCCGTCGTGGGACGGACTCGTCCTGGCAGCCCTGGACCGCTGGAACGGCGGGCGGATGGACGAGGTGACGCGTGAGGTCGGGGACGGCAGCACCGTCGACCTCCTGCGCGCGATCGTCGCCTCGAACGCCGAGGACCCGGCGCTCATGCGGCTGCTCGTCGCCCTGCTGAGCGTCGCGGGCAACCCGGAGCACCCGATGTCGACGTACCTCCGCTCCCGGTACCAGCTGTTCTTCGCGCAGGTGAAGCGCGGCCTGGAGCACGACATCGCGGTCGGTCGTGCGCCGCACACGATGGACCCCCGCCGTGGCGCGGAGCAGCTCATCGCCCTGTACGAGGGGCTGCAGCTGCAGGCGCTCCTGCGCAGCGAGCTCGACCTCGTCGCCGCCTTCGACCGCGCGGTGGCCCGGCTCGAGCGCGGCTGGATGGAGCGGTACGAGGCGCACGCGCAGCGTCGGCTGTCGACCTGGTCCGACGTGTCCTGGTCGGACGACGACAACTGGTCGGCCTGACGACGGTCGGGTGACCCGGGTGCGGGCTGGCCGTTCGCCGCATCCGCTGGGCCGGTGCCGAGGCGCCTCCGGGTAAGCCGGGAGGCCCAACGGAAGGAACCGATCGTGGCAGCACCGAACCCCATCCAGATCCAGAAGTACCTGAGCGGCATCGACTACCCCGCCTCGAAGGACGACATCGTGTCGACGGCCGAGGGCGAGAACGCTCCCGACGACGTCCTCGAGGCGCTCCGCGCGATCCCGGAGGGCGACTACGACGCCCCGACCGCCGTCTCCAGCGCGGTCACGGACGCGAACTAGGCGGTCACGCCCGCGCCGAGCCTCGCGCTGGCGGACAGGTCCCGCGGCCAGGAGCCCGGATCATGTCCGCCGGAGCGAGGCTCGGCTGCGTGACGCGGTCTCCGGCGGCGTCGTCCGGGTGCAACGCGTCACCAGCGCGGGACGGACCCGTTCCCGGGGTCGTAGCCGGAGTCCCGGATGACCGGCATGGCGGTGGTGTCGCTGTGGACCGAGTGCACCTCGACCCGGCGGCCCCGGCGGAGCGCACGACGGGCCCCCGGCGTCGCGAAGAGCCCGCCGAGGACGAGCCCGGCCCCGATCGCCAGGGCCACGGTCACTGCCGACCCGAAGTCGAGCACCGAACTCGACGACCCGCTCATCACGTTGAGCAGGGCGTTCGACACCGCGACACCCGGCAGCAGTGCGCCACAGAAGGCCGGTACCGCGATCGCCGCGACGGCCGTCCGCATCCGCACCGCGGCGAAGGTCGCGAGCACCCCGAGCAGGACCGACGCGACGAAGGTCGCCCCGAGCAGCGGCAGGCCGAACGCCCGGAGCTGCCAGAGGGCCGCCCCCGCAGCCACCGAGAGCACCACCGCGACCGGGATCACCCGGGCGCTCGCCTGCTGCACGAAGCAGTTCGCCCCCGCCGAGACCACCGTCAGGGACAGGGACGCCCAGAGCGGCAGGGCCTGCGTGACGATGCCGGACGGGTCGACCTCGAGCCGCAGCCAGTGCGTCATCGCGATGCCCGCCGGCACCCCGACGACGATCGCCGCGATGAGCATCCCGATCGTGAAGGCCCGGGCCACCGCCATCGCCCGGAACCCGGAGATCGCGTCCTGTGCCCAAGTGACGAGCTGCACGTGCGGCAGCAGGAGCACCACGAGGGCGGCCACCATCGTCGCCGCTCCGGTCGGGGTGAGCACGTCCGCCCAGATCGCGAGCGTGCCGATCACCGAGGCCACGGCACCCTGAGCGCCGGAGACGAAGAACTGCGGGTAGCCCCGCCCGGTCAGCCACCGTCCGGACACGATGATGCCGAGCATGAGGACGAACGCCCCGACGCCCGCACGCCAGCCACCTCCGGCCTGCATCGCGATCGAGGTGCCGAGGACCGAGAGCCCCACGTCCGCGAGCCACGTCGGCCACCGTGGCGGCATGCGGAGCACCGCGACGAGGGCGCTCACGGCACTGGTCATGTCCCGGTCGTCGTGGACGACGTCGTCCACGATCTGGTTCGCCCACGCCAGGCGTGCCAGGTCCGCGCCGTCCGAGCGGGTGCTGCGCACCTTGACGAGCGGCGGCCCGTCGACGGGGGAGTACTGGATCGTCACCGCACTGCCCGAGAAGTCGAGGTCGAGCGGCGCGAGGTTCCACTTCGTCGCGACCGCGATGACGGCCGCCTCGACGCTCCGGGTGTCGGCACCGGAGGCGAGCATGACCTCGGCCAGGTCGAGACAGAAGTCGACGATCTGGCGGGCCGAGTACTGCTCCCGCAGCGAGCGGGTGTCCGGCGCGACGTCCTCGTAGACGGTGCCGCGGAGCCGCGCACGGATGTCCCGCATGTCGTGCTGGGCGACGCTCCGCGCCCTGGGGCGTGGACGGGGTGGACGGCCCGGCCACGGGCCGGGGAGGAGCGGTTCGGCCATCAGGCCATTGTGCATCCCGCCGGTGGGGAGACGGACGGGAGGCCCACCCACCGTTCGGTGGGCGGGCCTCCCGTCATGCGCGTGCTCGGCGATTACTGCTCGAACGTGGCGTGCAGCTCGATGTCGACGCCGGTGAGGGCCTTGCTGACCGGGCAGGTCGCCTTCGCCTCGTCGGCCGCCTTCAGGAAGGCCGCCTCGTCGATGCCGGAGACCTCGCCGGAGACGGTGAGGACGATGCCGGTGAGCTTGAAGCCGCCGGCCGCGTCCGGGCCGAGCGAGACGTCGGCCGTGACGTCGAGGGACTCGACGGTGCCGCCGGCCTCGCCGAGGATCGCCGAGAACTGCATCGCGTAGCAGGACGAGTGCGCTGCGGCGATGAGCTCCTCGGGGCTGGTGGTCCCGCCGGCCTCGTCAGCGGCGCGCTTCGGGAAGGACACGTCGTAGGTGCCGACCTTCGAGCTGGAGAGTTCGACCTGGCCGGAGCCGTCGTTCAGGCCGCCGTTCCAGGCGGTACGTGCGGTGCGCGTGGGCATGGCCGCTCCTTTCGTCGGGGATGCGGGCCGGATGCGACCCTCGACCAGAGTCAACCGGAGAACGGTCGTTCTCGCAACCGATGCACAGGCGGGACGCAGGATGCCACCGCTGCTCGTCCCACGGCCCCCGCACTCGCTCCGCCGAGATGGACGACAGGTGTAGCTTTGCGGCATGCGTGCAGTCGTGTTCGAGCAGTACCGGACGTTCCCCTCCCTCACCGAGGTCGAGAAGCCCACGCCCGGGCCGGGGGAGGTGCTCCTCAAGGTCGCCGGTGCCGGTGCGTGCCACTCCGACGTCGCCGTCTACCGCGAGTTCCAGGAGGGGCAGCCCGGCGCACAGCGGCCCGGGTTCGTCCTCGGACACGAGAACTCCGGCTGGGTCGAGTCCGTCGGGGACGGTGTCACCGGCTTCGCGGAGGGCGACGCGTACCTGGTCTACGGGCCGGTCGGCTGCGGGCACTGCCGGTACTGCTCGAAGGGGCAGGACACGTACTGCGAGAACGCCGCCACGAACCCGTACATGGCCATCGGCCTGGGGCGGGACGGCGGCATGGCCGAGTACGTGACCGTGCCCGCCCGCAACCTCGTGCCGCTCGGCGACGCCGACCCCGTCGCCGCCGCACCCCTGAGCGACGCGGCCCTCACGCCGTACCACGCGGTCAAGAACTCCCTGCCGAACCTGGCCGGCGGCGGGAAGTACGCGCTCGTCGTGGGCCTGGGCGGCCTCGGGCAGATCGCCGTCCAGATCCTCACCGCCCTCACCGGCGCGACCGTCATCGCGACGGACATGAAGGAGGACGCCATGGCCCGCGCTGCCGAGCGCGGCGCGATCACCGTCCCCGGCGGTCCCGACCAGGTCGCGCGGATCCGTGAGATCACCGGCGGCAAGGGCGTCGACACGGCGTTCGACTTCGTCGGCGCGACCCCGACCATCAAGACCGCGCAGGCGTCGATGGCCGTCGGCGGGCGCTGCACCGTGGTCGGCATCGCCGGCGGCACCACCGAGTGGGACTTCTTCTCGACGCCGTACGAGTCGACGATCACGAACACCTACTGGGGCACCATCGAGGACCTGCACGACGTCGTCGCGATGTACCGCGCGGGGCAGATCGAGCCGGACGTCGAGCGGTACGCCCTCGCCGACGCGCTCGAGGCGTACCGCAAGCTCGAGGCCGGCGAGCTGTCCGGCCGCGCGGTGGTCGTCCCGACGCTCTGACCGCTCGGGAAGGGCACCCGCCTCGGCTTGTAGAGCTGCCCCGGCGTCCCGCTGGGGGAGGACGTGCACTCCGGGGAGATGCTCTACGCATCGTGGGAGGACGTCACGATCGGCATCGCCGGCCCCCGCGTGGGTAAGACGACCTCGCTGGTCGTCCCGGCGATCCTCGCCGCCCCCGGCGCCCTGTTGGCGACGTCGAACAAGCCCGACACCGTCGAGACGACCCGGAAGCTGCGCGATGAGGTCGGCACGACGTGGGTGTTC
Source organism: Curtobacterium sp. MCBD17_032 (assembly GCF_003234855.1). Classification (GTDB taxonomy): domain Bacteria; phylum Actinomycetota; class Actinomycetes; order Actinomycetales; family Microbacteriaceae; genus Curtobacterium. The sequence continues at coordinate 64,557 of NZ_QKTO01000001.1, read as the reverse complement.
GACCCGCAGCAGGTCGTCGACGAGGAGCCCACCTGGTGGTGGAACCCGCTCTCCTACGTCACCGACGACACCACGGCCGCGAAACTGGCCGGGCACTTCGCCTCCGGTTCCCACGAGCCCGGCGACAAGGGCGATGCGTACTTCGACCCCGTCGGCAAGAACCTCCTCGCCGGCATGCTGCTCGCAGCCGCCCTCGACGGACGCGCGATCACCGACGTGTTCACGTGGCTGACCGACCCCGACAACCGCGAGATGGTGGCCGTCCTCCGGAACGGTGGCTACCCGCTCGTCGCGGACGCCGTCGAGTCCGAGACGCGCGCCTCTGAGCGGCAGCGCGCCGCCGTCTACGGGACGGCCGGAAGATGGCGGGCTGGCTGCAGAACAGCTGCATCGGCCGGTGGGTGACGCCCGTCGGCGGGAACATGCGCGGCGACCGTCGCCCGTAGTTCAACCCCGACGAGTTCGTGCGCGGCACCGACACCCTCTACTCGCTCTCCAAGGAGGGTGAGGGCACGGCCGCGCCGCTGGTGACCGCGCTGACGGTCGCCGTTGTCGAGGCAGGCGAGCGCCTGGCGAAGACGCAGCCCGGCGGCCGCATGGCCACGCCGCTGCTGTGCATCCTCGACGAAGCCGCGAACGTCTGCCGGTGGAAGGACCTCCCGGACCTGTACTCGCACTACGGGTCGCGCGGGATCCCGATCATGTCGATCTTCCAGTCCTGGTCCCAGGGCGTCGAGTGTTCTCCCTCGCCGGCATGCGGAAGCTGTTCAGCGCCGCCAACGAGGTCGTGTACCTCGGCGGTGTCAAGGAGATTGAGTTCCTGCGCGAGTTGTCCGAGCTGATCGGCGACTACGACCACGAGACCATCTCGTACTCGATGAACAAGGGTGTCCGGTCGACGAGCGTGCAGAACAACCGCCGCCGCATCCTTGACCCGTCCGAGTTGGCGGAGCTGCCCCGTGGCCGCGCGATCTTGATCGCGTCGGGTTTGCGGTCCTCGATGGTGAAGACGGCGCCCTGGTACGAAGGTTCCGACGCTGAGAAGGTTCGTGCGTCGATCGCCGCCTACGAGGACGCCGCCCGCGCCGAGCGCACGGAGTCGCTAGCGTCCTCTCTGCCGGCAGAGGGCAACCCGTGGCTGAACGCCTCGACGGTGCAGCCGCTCGAGGCGGAGGACGGCCGATGAGCGCCGTCGCGGAGTGGGACGGCCACATCGACGAGGACGACGACGTGCTCGAGGAGCCCGAGACGTTCTACGGCTCGGCCGACGAGTTCGTGCGGGAGTTCCTGACCGTCACCTACCGCCGCGAGGTCAGCCCGAAGGGCGACTTCCGGTGGGACCCTCGCTGGTGGATGCACCCGGAGGCCGTGGCGCGTCTCGATGCGCTCTGGCGCAGCTGGGAGCACTTCCGGAACGACGGAGCGACCGGGATGAGCGTGTGGTGGCGTGACCACGCCGATCACCACATGGGCGTCCTCCTGAGCTCCGTGGGGCCGTTCGCGAAGACGTCCGGGACCACGGAGCCGGGTGACCCGCTGCCGTACACAGCACCGCCGCCCGGGCTATTCGTCGATGTCCGCACAATCGAGGGCTAAGCGCCAGCGTTCAGGAGGTGGAGCTGTCGGACGTCCACGTGCGGGTCAGGCCCCGCGCTCGCATCACTTCGGCAGCGTCGTACGCATCATCGACGAAGCGGCGTGTGAGGTTCGTGTAGTGCTCCAGGTCGCGGGCGTTCCACCCCGTCAGCACTTGAGCGATCATGTCGTCGCCGAGGTCAAACACGTGCTGCGCCGCCTCAACGCCAGCCGGGGTCAGCCCAACGAGTGAGGCTCGCGCATCCGCTGGGTCTGGCGTGCGCTTCAACCAGCCGTTCCCCTCCAGTCGGCGCAACATCTTGCTGACATTCGATGCCCCGGTCTTCAACCGCTCCGCGATCTGTGACGGCCGAAGGGGGCCAGAGAACCCGAGCAGGCGGAGCAGCTGATGCGACGACTGGTCAAGCGGCTCACCTGATCGCGTCAACACCTCCGACTGGAACTGCGGGGACTCCCACAGGTAGATCAGCCGACTGAGGTCCGTCAGGAGGGCAGAGCGGTACCTCGTCTCGCGCTCCGGGTCGCGGGCGTTCCGAGCAGCTGGCATGCCCTGACACTACTGCGGTGCGCACCCTTCCGCTGGGAGTTAACTGTCCTCCGCGACAGCACATACTGTCGCGTGCGACACTATTTACGTACCGCCCGTCAGAGCTCGCTCAACACAACTGGAGAAGAACTATGACCGAGATCCCCGCAGGCCCCGTGAAGGACTTCATCGGCGCGACGAACCGACACGACGCTGACGCGCTGCTCGCCGTCTTCGCAGCGGACGCGTCCGTCACCGACGACGGCACCACCTACACGGGGTCCGCAGAGATCGAGCAGTGGATCCGGGAGCACCAGATCGCACCAAGAATCACTCTCGGGCCGACCGCGTACGAGAACGGCGACGGTAGCGCCGTTCAGCTCACCGCATCTGCGGACGGCGACTTCCCGGGAGGCCCGCTGCCGTTCGCGTTCCGCTTCACGCTCGACGCCCAGAGCGTTCAGGCGCTCGAGATCCGTATCGCGGAGTAGCCCGGTCGTGCGGGGAGCTCCGACTCCCCGCACACTCGCACTCGCCTTGAAGGAGGCCTGGAGGCCTGATGGGCGCAATGGACGAGTTGATCAATCCCACCGTGGTCGATAATCTCGCGTCGATCATGCGGGACCACGGTCGCGTGGACACCACAGCGCTCCTTGCTACCGCCGAGACGCTGTCCGGACGGAGATTGCGTGCCCGCGTTGACACGGTGCGTGCAGGGATCCTGGCGACGCTGCCGTCCTCGTACCGCGGTACCGTCGCCCTCACCGACGCGATGTTCGAGGACTCCCGTCTGGACGGGTGGATGATTTGGCCGCTCTCGGAAGCCCTAGTGCACCGCGCACTCGATGGCTCCACCACGGTCGCGTTCGACGACGTGCATCGTGTCCTGGCCAAGCTCACAACGCGCTTGAGCGGTGAGTTTGCCATTCGGGACCTCCTCATCGCCGACCACCGGCGTTCCCTCGCGATCATCGGCGAGTGGACGGGATCGCCTGACGATCATGTGCGAAGGCTGGCAAGTGAGGGGACGCGCCCACGTCTGCCGTGGGCCAAGCAGGTGCCGGCGCTGATTGCCGCTCCGGGCGTGACACGGTCGATCCTGGACAAGCTCGTGGCAGATCCCAGCGAGTACGTACGTCGGAGCGTCGGCAACCACCTCAACGACATCAGTCGCGATCACCCCGACACCGCTACCGCGATCGCAGCAGACTGGACCGCGGAGCACTGTGCCACTCCGACGGTCCGCCGCGGGCTTCGCACGCTCATTAAGCGGGGCGACCTCGACGCCTTGACGCTGCTGGGATTCTCGACCACGAAGCTCGGGCTCGAGCCGCCGGCACTCCACGCTGACCACGTTCACATCGGCGAGACGTTGCCCTACACAGTCACTGTGCAGAACCTTGGCGACAGCGACGCGAACGTCGTCATCGACGTGGTCCTCACCTCTCCGACCGCGACCGGCGGAAGCACGGAGAAAGTCTTCAAGCTCGCCAGACGGTTGATCCCGGGGAACGGCACCGTCACGGTCTCGGGAAAGCGGAGCTTTACCCCGCTCAGCACTCGCACCATCCGGGCAGGGCGGCACTCGCTCACCACTCAAGCCAACGGGCAACGATCCGCACCGACCTTCTTCGACGTGAACGCATGACTATTCGCGGCACCGGACGCGAACCAGAAAGGACACCATGACCAACCCCCTCGCCCTCAGCGGGAAGCGCGCGCTCGTCTCCGGCGGCACGAAGGGCACCGGACGCGCCGTCGCCGAAGCACTCGTCTCGGCTGGTGCACACGTCACCGTTCTCGGCCGCAGCGCCGCCGATCCCTCACACCCAGCGCAGACATGCCTGCAGGTCGACGTCACGGACGCTCAGGCTCTGAGCACCGTCGCGGACCGCACCGGCGACGTGGACATCCTCGTCCACGTCGCAGGCGGATCTAGCGGTCCGGCGGGAGGATTCCAGGCCCTGGACGACGAGCACTGGGACGACGAGCTCAGACTCAACCTGCTCAGCGCAGTCCGACTCGACCGGGTCATCATCCCCGGCATGATCAGCCGCGGCAACGGGGCAGTGATCCATGTGTCCTCCATCCAGGCCCAGATGCCCCTGTACGACGGGACCCTCGCCTACGCCGCCGCGAAAGCGGCCCTTAGCACCTACAGCAAAGCCCTCGCCAATGAGTGCGCACCTTACGGAGTCCGCGTTAACACCGTCTCGCCGGGATTCATCCGGACGCCATCAGCTGAAGCGCTCATCAACCGGATCGCGACAGCTAACGGCACGGACCTCGACGCGGCCCGCCAGTCACTGATGGGCTCGCTTGGCGGCATCCCCCTCGGCCGCCCCGCAGAACCCGAAGAGGTTGCCGCCACTGTTGCGTTCCTCGTCTCGAGCGCAGCTTCGGGCATCGTTGGCGTCGACCTCAACGTCGACGGAGGAACCGTCCCGACACGATGATCACGCTGGCGCGTATCGATAGCCGATCGCCGATCGCCTATCGAGACGGCGGCGGCAGTCGAGTGATTCAATGCTGACGTCGGCAGCGGCAGCGTTGAACCTCGCTCGTCCGCGGGCGTTGCGCTCAGCGTCAATGAACAGTGGGTTACCGAGCGCTGCGACGAGCCTGCCGTATGCATCCATCAAGCTCCGGTACCCGCTCAAGTCCTCCGCCTCGATGGCGCGACGAGCTGCGGTCGCTTGGGCGGCGACCTCGACTCTGACCGTCCTGTCGACACCGGCCGCTTGCTCGAGCGCGAGTCGGTGCAGGCTGGCGAGGACTGGCGAGGACTGGCGAGGACTGGCGAGGACTGGCGAGGACTGGCGAGGACTGGCGAGGACTGGCGAGCGTAGTCGTACCCGCTCACTGAGAGCGAGCTGACCTTCGTGTACCGGTCCGCGGCCATCTCGACGAACCCCTCAACCACGAGACGCGCGATCGCCTCCCGAACAGGGGTGCGGGAGACACCGAGCCATGCGGTGAGCTGATCGCCCGCAGATCTGCACCTTCCCCCGACGCAGCCGATCGACATCACACATCTGCTCGTCTCAGGCCCGACCGGCGACGAGACAATCGCATGACGCGGACGGTGACGATGACCTGCCGCGAGGTGCGGCACCTTCGCCGGCCCCCATCCGCCTGGCAACGTGCTGGCCTGACACCCCCGCACGAGCACGCCGTGCTCGCCGATCAACTCGTCATCCAGCACCCCCGCGCATGCGACTGCCGCTGCGACCCCACCCACATCTGAACCGTTCATCCGCCTGCTCGGCAGCGGTACGGCGCACCGTACTGTCCGTTCAGGTGTCGTTGCCCCAGCTCACGTGCATCTCGCCCCCTGCGGTCTCCCTGTCGTAGCAGTGCGATCCTGCGTGCCCGTCGAGGAGTTGGCACTGGAACGTGGAGTAGACGGCTTGGCAGCTGGCGAGACCTCGGCGGACTCCGGATTCGGTCGGCACGCATCGAACTCTACGGTCCTGCCTGTGCGGTCAGATCTGCACGCTGGATCTGGTCACTTCTCGTCGCAGCCGCCCGGTCCGCTATCCGGGATTCGACGTCTTCGTCAGATCCTTCACATCGTGAACCTTTTCGCTTCTATGGTCATCTCATGTCCGGAGCACCGGATCGAACAGGCCGGCAACGGCCAGAACAAGGAGACATCGTGACCACGATCACCGCTCCCGAGACCACCCTCGCAGCGAAGCGCCCCTCCTTCGCCGCATCCCGCGCTTCGCAGCGCAGCCCCTTCACCGAGGTGCAGGAGCAAGCGCGCCAGCGGACCCTGATGATCCTCGCTACGGCGACCGGGATCCTGTCCGTCACGGTCGCAGCGTCCGCTGCCGTCGTGCTCGGCCTCGCCGCCTAGTCACCATGAGCACCACTATGACCTTCACGGACGTCGATCTCGCGCTGACGCAACCGATCGACGTGCTCGCCCTCATCACAGAACAGGATCGCACCGATGCGTGACACGCTCTCTCTCGACACTCTCCGCCGGCGCCCGGTCGAATGGCGACGTCGCGGCCTGACGCCGCCGTCGGAGCTCAACGCGATCGTCGCTGCCCGCATCGACGGCACCGGTACCACGTTCGTTCCGGCTGAGCCCTCCTACGCTGACTTCTTCGTCGTCGCCTAGAACGAGTTGATGCGCGCATGATCGAGCAGCACCTGCCGGGGCTTCGGCCAGAGCACCGAGAAACGTGGCGCCGCCTGCACCGCCTTCAGGGCACCGTAGCCGCCACGCCTGGCGATACCGACCTGTCACGCAGTTCGCGTTCGCGTCCGTCTGGCCCGTCAGACGGACGGTGCTGAGCGGACCCACCGCAAAGGTCCGTACTCTGCATATGTCCGGCTCCTTACGAACGCATATGAATCCTCCTTCGCTGATCGCCACCGCTCCTGACCGCACCGCGGTCCAGGACGCAATCGTGGTGTCCGCGGATGCGTTGTTCACCGCCGAGGGTGTCACCCCGGTAGCGGTCGAGCGCGTGGCAGACGGAGCACACGTCACACCCGCAGAGCTTCGAGCCGTGTTCCCGTCGAAGCAGGCACTCGTCGTCGCTGCCCTCCGGTACCGCCACGACGAGTGGATGACCGCCCTCATCGCCGCGGAGGCGTCCTTCGAGGATCCGCGCGACCAGGTCCTCGCTGTCTTCAGCTACCTCGAGGACTGCTTCACCGATCGCAGCTACCGGGGATGTGCGTTCATCAACGGTTACGGCGAACTCGGGCGGCTCGACCCCGTCGTTGCAGGGCTTGCCAATGATCACCTCCGCCAGCTCGAACAGCACATCGCGATGCTCTGCGCCGCCGCTGAGATGCCAGCGCACCTCGCCCCCGCGCTGACGCTCCTCGTTCAGGGTGCCCAGGTCGAGGCCGCGATCCACGGCAACATCACCCCTGCGCGTACCGGCAGGATGGCGGCCGCGATGCTGATGTCCGTGTACGAGGCACCATCCCTGTTCTGATGGCAGATTCCGGACACTGACACGGCCCGAACTACGTCGGGGTGTGACACTTTTCCCGGTGCCCGATGACTGACCCGACCCCCGCTTCCATCCGCGTCGACGAACGCGGCGATGACCTCGACGCTGCGAAGCAGACCCTCGCGACCGCGTACGCCGGGATCGCCTGGGCAGCGGACACAACCGACACACCGTTCTCGTACCGGTACGCCGCCGCGGGGGACGCTTCCATGACGCTCCGCGCCGTGCAGTTCGACGGCCGGCTCACCGGGGAAATGCCGCAGGGCGACGACTTCGTCGTGCAGTGGATCACCCGCGGCAGCGGCGTGCTCGACGTCGGCAGGAACGAGATCCACCTCACCCCCGGCCAGCCACAGATGTGGCCCGGGCACGCGTTCGACTTCGCCTTCGAGGACTACGACCAGCGCCTCGTCCAGGTCAACCGGACAGCGGTGGACGAGATCGCAGCGGAGCGCGGCCTGGCGGTCAGCCGGACGAACTTCGACCACACGGCGCGCCCCGACGACGGCGCGATGCGGCAGTGGCGGCAGACGGTGCAACTCATCTCCGCCACGACCATGGACCGGAACGCCTCTCCGCTGCTGCAGGCCGAGATGAGCCGCCTCGCCGCCGTGTCATTGCTGGAGCTGTACCCGCAGGCCACGGCGGAGATGCCCGCCGAGCTGCTGCTGCCGCAGAACGCACGGATCCGGATGGTCGCGGAGTACGTCCACGCGCACGCGCACCTCCCGATTACCAGTACGGATCTGGCGACGCTTGCGAACCTCAGCCTGCGTGCCCTGCAGGTCGCGTTCAACCGGGTGCTGGGCATGTCCCCGAACGCCTACATCCGCTCGGTCCGGCTCAGTCGGATCCGGCAGGAACTGTTGCACGCGGACCCGGTCACGACCAACGTCTCCGATATCGCCCGCGCATGGGGGTTCGCCCACGCCGGCCGGTTCTCCGCGGCGTACGCGCAGCAGTACGGGGAGTACCCGCGCGACACTCTGCGCAGCAGCTAGACGACGAGCCATGGCCGTTGCCCCCGGCGGTGATTCAATTCGCATGAGTGGGCATCGCGGAATGCGCAGCATGACAGGAGGACCGCACGCCGTACTTGGGGTGCGGGCCTCTTCGCAGAATGACTAGGACGTCACGTCGTCCTGACCGGTGGTGAGGTCGGAACGGGTGTCGGCGTGGATCGGCTCACTGTGACCGAACGTCGCCGCCGCGGCGCGGAGACGCGCGACAAACTCGTCGTTTTCGAGCTCGAGGTCGTCCTCTTCGGCGTCCTCGATGACGATTTCGCTGGACGGTCCGATGAGGATCTTGGTCGTCGTCATGGTTCCGTCGGCCGCAATCGCGGGGACCGCGACGGTGTCTGCACGGTCTCCACCGGAGAGAGCCGCCGCGTACTCGATGACCGCGTCGGCAACGTCATCGCTGGTGAGGATCGTGCTGCTGTCGTAGTGGATGTGTTTCATTGGTGCTCCTTCCCTTCCTATGGAAACGGAAGAGCTTCATGGCTCGCTCAGTTTCTCCGATCCACGCACATCGCCGGTCGCCCAGTGAGCAGGGTGCCAAGCGGAGTTGCGGCTTGGCCGCGGTCACCAGCCGAGTGCGGCCCGACGGGTATCCCGGGGGAGTTCCCCGAATTCCTCCCGGTAGGCGGCAGCGAACCGGCCGAGGTGCGCGAAACCAGCCGCACGCGCGGCGTCGGCGACAGTCACATCCACATGCCCGGCCTGCAGCTGCTCGCGAGCGAGCAGTAGGCGGATGCGACGCAGATACGACAACGGAGTCATACCGTGGTGCCGCTGGAACGCGTTCTGCAGGCCGCGGACGCTGAGGTCACCAGCTGCGGCGACGTCACCCACGGTGATCGGCTCGGCCGCATGCTCGAGGAGGAACGTCTCGGCGCGCGCGAAACGTGCGCTGCTCGCTGACCGCGGTGGTCGCTGCGTGACAGGCCAGTGCGGGATCGCGGTCAACAGCCCTCCGGCAGCGAACCGGGTCAGCTCACGCTCCCGGTCGGCGGGGACTTCCTCCGGCCCGTGCAGCACCTCTGATGCGACGGTGCGGATCATCAGCCACCAGGCGGCGAGGGTCGGACCCTCCGGCACGTGCTGTGGCTTGAACTCCAGTGGGCCCGGCGCCCACCCCCCGCGTTCGGCTGCGACGGCTTCGACGGTCGCACGGTCGATGCGGATGACGTCCTTCTGGAATGACTCCCACCGGAACGGCTGCGGAGCATGCCGATACAAGGTCGGACGGCCGATCGGCACCGGGCGACCGTCCACGGAGCCGCGACCGGACTTCAACCAGACCAGCACCATCGCACTGTCCGGTTCAACCTCTCCGGTCAATACCCCGGTGCAACTGGTCGACTCCAACGACAGCAGCCGTGTCCCACGGACGCGTTCCTCGAAGGAGAACGACGCCCCATCGGGGATAGCTTCCAACCCGTGGGTGACGTGGGTTTGGGCGACGACGTCAGCAGCGACCGCTGGGTCGGACGTCCGGGTCTCCCTCCGGATGCGGCGCATCGTGTCTTGCACTGTCCGATTTTCGTGGGAAGCAGGACGATCGCACAATCAACACTGCGGACCGCCCGGAAGTGGACATTGTGCAGCGTCAGCCGAGCAGGCGCGCAACCGCCCGGGCGGAAAGGCACGCGCCGAGCTGCTCACTCTGTTCCGGCGAAGAGACCCTGCTGCACGGCGGCGGTGCGCATCTCCAGGTCGCGGACGAACACCGCGTCGTCCGACTCAAGCTCGTCATCAGGGGCGGGAACTGCCAGCACCGGAATCGCCGGCCCGAGCACCATCGCGACACGGATCGGCATCCCGTGCGCGTCGATGCTCGGGACGCGGACCACGTCGGTGATGCGGCTCTGCGCCAACGCGCTGCAGTACGCCAGCGTCGCGTCCGCAGCAGCATCGCTCGTCAGCAGTGGGACGCCCGAATAGGTCAAGTAGTGCATGGCATTCCCGGTTCCCTCGTGTTCCTGGTTTCACGGTAGGACGCCCGATGGCTACTGCGATCGGCTAACGGAGCACTGCCCCGATCACCGCGCGCGGTGGACAACAAGGGCGACGAGCGAAGGCCCCGACGGATCTCCACCTACCGAGCCTTGCCGGAGAAGTGGGTTACGCGTCCGAGGGGCGGCAGGACAACGCACGAGTGCTGGGGTTCGTTCCGCGTCATTGCCCGGCAACGGTCCTGGATCCCATCGGTTCGGGGATCATCTGGAGCCCACCGTTGCTGTTGACCGATTGCTTCAGGACGTCGAGCCACGCCTCGTTGACGACCGGGGCCCTGCTGCCTTCGAACTTGAAACGGAGGCTCACGGTGGGGAAGATCCAGATGGTGCTCCGACCATCACCTTTCGACACGGGTTCCTTCCAGGAGAACGCGAAGCTTTCCTGGCGGCGCAGTTTGCTGATGATGACGATCTGGAGGTGCGCGAGGGTGCGGTCGTCCATCTGGATCTCGGCGCTTTGACCGTCGTAGATCAAGTACCCCATGTGGTTCTTCTTTCCGGTAGTGGTACGCGGTTGCAGTGACGCCTCAGAGGCGTCAGCGGGGTCGCCCGGTGGGTGCAGGTTCTAACAGCGGAGCTGTCTGGAGCGAAGCCCCGGTGGAGCGAACTGGTTCGCTAGTTGGCGTCGGCCCACTGGGGGCCTTCGTCGAGGTCGGATTCACTGGCGGCAGGACTGGTCAGCGTCCGTGCGTCGCCTGCCGGGTTGAGTAGTCCCGTCGGTCGTGCGGAGTCGAGGAGCCGGACGGCGTCAGCTGAGCTGATGACCCAGGTCATCGTGGCGGTGACCGTCGCGGTCGTGTCATCGCTGAGGTCGTCGGCGATGAAGTTCACCGCGACCTGGCTGACCTGCTCCGCGTGGATGGTGACGTTCTTGATGCCGTCCACGATCGCTCGGTCGTCGTAGGGAAGGTTGGAGAGAGCCATGCGGATCCGATCGGTTGCAGGTGAGGTTTGAACGGCCGCGACCGAAAGATGGGTGCTGGTGGCTGTGCACGTGGAACAGGAGAAGGGGCACACCCTCGAGCAGCTGCTCAGGCACTTCAGTCACATCCTGAGCTGAGCGAGACCGGCATCTCAGTGGGGCGGCCCCGCTCAGGGGTGCAAGCGGCGAGCAGAAGCTTCTCACCTGCTTCTGGGAGCCGACACATGTGGATGTGTGGTGTCCGAGAAGGGGCAGCCAGGCAGCCCGCGTGGAGCGTTCTGATTCTGCTGGCACCGAGACGCCACCCTCCGGATCATCTTGCGGACGCAGCGCTGGCCAACGTCGGTTGTTGTTAGCCGGTTCGGTGTTGGTCGTCTTCGTCGTGGTGCAGGTTGACGCGGCGGTCGAGGATCGCTTCGGCGAGGGTGTGGAGCGGTTGAGCGTTCGCGAAGGCACGTGCATGGATGATGAGGAGTGCGTTCTCGACGGACACGTCGAGTTGCGCTGCCACCATCCCGGTTGCTTGTTGAATGTGTCGCCCGGACGGGTGTGCGACGGACGGGACGGTAGGGGTGGCACCGGTGTCCATGTCGCGGACGGCGCCGGCGAGGATGCGTTGCGCGGTGAGGCCGGCCAGATGTGTCGCGTTGGTGATCTCTGCCGATGAGAGCGGTTTCGTGTCAGCCAGGTACAGGGTGACAGCGCCGATGTCGAGTGAGCTGGTGAAGAGGGGGAAGGACAGCACCCCCGACCAGCCCGTTCGTTGCAACATCAAGAGGGCCGTCGGCCAGTCTTCCGCGCTGGCAGTGGCGAAGTCGTACACGGTGACGGGGCTCCGATCCCGGAGCGCTGACCAGCCCGGGCCTTCCCCGAGTGCGACCTGCTGTTCGTCGGCGGTTGCAGCGCTCGGGCCGGATGCGGCGACGAGCGCCGTTCCGAAGATCCCCCCGAAGGTGGAGATCGCCGCTGCCGCAACCGGGAGGGAGTTGACGAACGGGCCGGTGAGGTCGTCCGGCGGGTGCTGCATTGCATCATCGGACCTGAGCATGGGCGCTCCCATCGAGGTGGGCTGCAGCGCGGGGTCCAGGTACTGAAGCGATTGCGATGAGTGTACGTCTCGAACCTGTCCGCGCCACCCCTGGTGGAGCAATGATCGACGGCACCGGCATCAGCAGCGGTCTCTCTGGAATCCGAGGGTGACTGCTAGGGGGTCGGAATTGGCGGCGGCCGGTTTGCGGGCCCTCGATTGGACGAGCTCCCCTCAACTGCGCTGTCTCCTGCTCGGAGCAGCGGCTCGGTCAAGCCGGCAGGGAAAGGCTCGTTCTGGTCGCTGTCCTGACGGAGCGCCTCGGCGAACCGCGTGGCGAAACGTGCCACCACGGTCGCTTCGGCGTCGGAGAGTTCGTTGATGACGGTGATCAACGGTGTGTGGATGTGGCCGTACGCCCGCGTCAGGTCCGCGGTCCCGGTCGCGGTCGGAACCAGGGCCACACTGCGGCGATCCCGCGGGTTCGGACGGCGATCCACGCGCTCGGCTCTGCTGAGACGATCGACGAGCTTGGTGACCCCGGCAGTGGTGAGGTGCAGTCTCACAGCGAGCTCGGTCGGTCTCAGGAACCGACCTCCGCGGCTGGCCTCGACCAGGTGCAGCAGTGCCAGCGCGTCGATCGGACGCATCTGGAGCGCGCGGAGCGCTCGCTCGTCAGCGTCGTGCACGCTGTCGCTCAGCGACTGCAGGGCCTCGATGGCCGCCGCCCCGGCCTGACTGCTGGGCTTTTCTGCGCAGACGCGATGCGCGTTGCGGGCGTTGTCCTCGCTCGTCATCAGATCCCTGGACGCATTCAGCGGCTTGGGACGCGTACGAAGTAGAGCGTCATCGCTGATGCGATGCCGCCAGCGATGATGAGCGCCCACGCAAGCGCCACGATCAGGCCGTCCCACGGACTGATCAGCAGCGCGATCCCGAGCAGGATCACCGCCGCCGCGCCGATGAACGCGACCCGATGCGGCTTCTGCGTCGAGATCTGTGTCACGCATGAACGCTACGCGGACCCCCGCGGCAAGAACGCTCAGGCTCGGCCGCGTGCCACTAAAAGGGTTGCTGCAAGTCAGCACCCTGCTGACGGACGGACGGGCGGACGGGCAGCGGTGCTTCTGACGTAACCGAACCCGCGACGTCCGCACTGCTTCATGCCGGATGGGTAGCTGAGGTCAGGTGAGGTCGTCGGGGTGAAGCCGGTCGCCTGGATGGGGCGTGCGAAAAACCGGGTCCCCGTCCGGCTGGAGCGCTTCCCGTCGGTCCGCACCAACGGTTCCGGGCTCCTGGTTGTCGATGCCGGCCTCGACTTGCTCAGCTTGGCCTCGTTCACGATCGATCTCGCTGAGGGACTCGGAGTCCACCGGAACTCCCTCGGGGTCGGGTTGTCCGACAGGGTTGAATGGCGCGCTCATCGACATGGCCTTCAGTCTCGTCGGTAGCAGCTGGAGCTCGCCGCAGTTGCGTTTCACGTGCGCTTCAGTGAGTAAGCAGTGCGCCGTCAGACCTGTTCGCCCCAGTTGATGTGCAACCCGCTGGACTGGACCGGTCGTGGGGGACTGCTGCAGGTTTGGTTGACTCCTGACAGGTAGGGGCGTTGGCTCCTGCTGGAAGGATGTGCGCCATGGTGAAGGCGTATCCGGAAGAGTTCCGCCGTGATGTGATCGCGGTCGCTCGGAAGGGTGAGACGTCGGTGCGGCAGGTCGCGAAGGACTTTGGTGTGTCCGAGTCCTGCCTGGCCCGCTGGTTGCGCCTCGCGGACCGTGATGATGGCGTCGGTGTCGCGGCGTCGCCGTCGGGGAAAGCGGTGGAGCAGGCTGAGCTGCGGGAGGCGCAGAAACGGATCCGGCTGCTCGAGCAGGAGAACGAGATCCTCCGCCGGGCAGCGGCGTACTTCGCCCAGTCACAACTCCCAAAATGATCTACCCGCTGGTCCTCGAACTCGCCGACGACGGTGTTCCTGTCGCGGTGGCCTGCCGGGTGCTGGGCTTCTCGAAGCAGGCGTTCTATCGGTGGCGCGCCGATCCGGTGTCGAAGCGGGACTGGGACGACGCGCACCTGACCAACGCAGCGATTGATGCGCACCGCGACGACCCAACGTTCGGGTATCGGTTCATCGCCGACGACCTCGTCGCGGCCGGCCACCGGGTTTCGGAACGGCGGGTGTGGCGGCTGTGTTCACAGCAGCGGCTGTGGTCGTTGCACGCGAAGAAGCGTGGCCTGAACCGGAAGGCCGGGCCGCCGGTGCACGACGACCGGGTCCGGCGTGCGTTCACGGCGCCAGACCTCGACAAGCTCTGGCTGACCGATATCACTGAGCACCCGACTGGTGAGGGCAAGCTCTACCTCTGCGCGATCAAGGACGCCTGCTCGCGCCGGATCGTGGGTTACTCAATCGGCGATCGTATGCGGTCCTCGCTTGCCGTCGCGGCCCTGCGGATGGCGGTGCACCGCCGGAATCCGACCGGGACGGTCGTCCACTCGGATCGCGGTAGTCAGTTCCGGTCGAAGAAGTTCGTCCGCTCGCTGGGTGATGCCGGCCTGCTCGGATCGATGGGCCGAGTCGGTGCGTGCGCGGACAATGCTGCGATGGAATCGTTCTTCGCGCTCCTGCAGAAGAACGTCCTGAACCGGAAGCGTTGGGCGACTCGGGAAGAGCTCCGGCTGGCGATCATTACCTGGATCGAAGCGACCTATCACCGGAAGTGGCGGCAACGTGGCCTGGGGAAGTTGACCCCGATCGAGTACGAGACGATCATCAACCCACAGGTCGCTCTCGCGGCCTAGACGAACGAGTCAACGAAACCTGCAGCAGTCCCGAGTCAGCAGGGACCCAAACACCACACTGAATTCGTGCTTCCCCGTGTGTCGCATTGGGGTATACCCCAGCACCACTCAGTGCGCGGCGCGGCACGGCGGATGCAAGCTCGTCGACCTGCCCTACTATCGGCGACAGAGGTGGAGGGAAGCTCATGAATCAGGTACCGATCCGAAACATACTGGGGGACTTCAACCCCGAGATGCTCGGAGATCCCACCGAAGAGTTACTGCCATTCGCCGCGTGCAGGACGCCGGTCGAAGTAAGGGCAGTCCTCAGGGAAGCAGTCGAGCGGGAAGTGACGGCGATCCTGGACAGAATTGCTGAACTCGACGCCTTCGATCTGATTGAACTCATCAGGATGCGCGAGTTTTCGATCGTTCCAGATCCGCGCTTAGGACCCGTCGATGGAGCGTCACTACCCGTCGAGATTCTCGCCGCAATCCTCGTATCAAGACCTTCGCGCATGCTGAGTGATGTTCCGAGGGAGGCAACCCGACCACATGAGGTGATCGGTGAGCTACACGAGCGTTGCATGAAGCTTGCGCGAATGGCGAGCTACCGGCTGCTTACCGAGGGCCGCCTGCGCGCCGAGCCAATAGCTCGCCTTGCCAGTGAATATCAAGGTGCGGTACTAAATATTCGAAACCTTCAGTACGATCATATCCGCGATAATCACGATCGCGCCTTGTTTGCAACGCCCATCGTGCGCGAACTGATGTCGAGCCGCCTCGGATATAGCTACGACGACATGCTCTCTATACGAACCGCCTTGACAGACATTTCTGCTGAACGCCTCACGCGGCTTCGAGATGAAACCGGCGAGATTATGTCGAGTCACCGAGACGTGCATCCGGCGGAACTGCCCGATGAAGTTGCCGCCCGCTTCCGACAGGGAATGATTAGCCTTATGTTCCTTCCGGGCGATCGAGCTATCATTTCTGCCCTAGACATTGCAAAAGCAGCAGGAGTTGCGCCGGGCATCGCTTCAGCGGTTCTTAGCTCTTTCTCGCAAGATTTTGATAGCACTGCATCAGCAGGCGACCGAGTGTTTGACCTGCTAACCCGTGAGAATCTGTTTCTGACGCGTCCGCTGATTCACGACGGCGAGGGTGGATACGTCCTCACCTCGAACGATATCGGGCTCGATATACTGCGGCGTTTGTTCGAGCGATCACTTGCTGCTAACTCAACGGACGTCCGTAGATATGACCAAAAGGCACGACAGCCGGTCAGTGAGTCTTTGACCATCAAGTATCTAGAAGCTGTTCTTGGAACGAAGGCTTGGCGGGTTGCGTACCACTACATGGCACCGAAGAAGCAGGCTCACATCGACGCCCTAGGTCCACAAGCGGAAGACCTTCGGTCCTCGTCGGACGAAGTGGAGGGCGACGCCCTGTTCATCGTGGACGATGTGGCAATCATCGTCGAGGTCAAGGCTAAGGCCATCGCGGATCAAGCCCGCAGAGGGGACGTGAAGCGTCTCACGAACGACCTCAAAGCCACTATTCGCCATGGGGCAGAGAAAGACCGAGCGTCTCCGTTTGCTTATAGAGCAAAACGGAGGGTTTTGGGAGCGCGGAGGGCAGTGGGCGGACTTGAGTCACGTGCGAGAAATACGCAGCGTCGTAGTCCTCCTTGATGACATCGGTCCGCTGGGAACCAACCTCGCCGACCTCCAGGCGGCGTCGCTCCTGGGTGAGGATCGCCCACCCCTAATTCTGTCTTTGCATGACCTCGCCGTGATTGCAGAGATTGGTGAGCGGCCATCGGAGTTCCTTCTGTATATCCGACGGCGGACCGATAGTCCGGTGAGGGGCTTTTATCGAGCCCTGGATGAGCTAGATCTCTATATGCTCTTTCTGGATGGCGACCTCTTCGTCGAGGAAGATCCAGATGAGGTTAAAGCTGCCCATCCTTCAATAGCAGACGCCAGCAAGCGCGATCGCAAGCGCCGTCAAAAGTCAGCGGTCGGTACGATGGTGAGCGACAACTGCATGCAGCTCAATACCTGGATGGTGCGCGATAGGCTTCCCGAGGGCGAGACGGTCACAAAGCCCGCCATGCGCGCCTCTGCGGAGGTACTACGTCTGGTAGACGACGTTCATCGTTCCTCACGACCAGGGTGGTTCAGGTTGGGGGCGGATGTGTTGTCTCTGTCAGGCGGGGCTCAGTCCGGGCTGATTGGCTCCTTGCGGACGCTTGCTGAGCGCGTGCGCTTAGACCGGAAGTACCATCACGCGGTGCTCGGGTATGCAGGAATATGGGGGTATGCCGCAATCTTCCCGGCCGTTGTCCCGAGAGGCATGCCCGTCGCGATAGGAATGGAGCGACTTGCTCAGTACGTTCGGGTAAAGCAGTATCAGATCAAGGCTGACCGCGCATATGGCTTGCTGTTCGGTGAGGACGGTGCGCTTCTCGATTCTGTCTATTCGAATTCAGTAACTTCCTCAGATCCCGTGTTGGACGAACTGGTACGAGAAATGAATTTGACGCCGGGAGGTGGTGTGCCTCGGGTTGGGCGGATACCTCCGTCAGCTCGGCGTGCGACGAAGAGGCTGAAGCGTCCGAAGAAGCGCTAGTGGTGAGGGCCCGTGGCGCTTTGAGTTGAAATAAGAGACCGATACCGGCGAGACAGCAACGGCCGGTTACCTAATGGTTGACCGGCCGTTGCGTGTCTGGGGGAGTGGCGTCAGTGCGCTGCGTCGTACGCGTCCCGGACGGCCTGGCTGATCCTGCCGCGGGAGGAGACCTCGTGGCCGTTGGCTGCAGCCCACTCGCGGATCTTGCCAAGCTCCTCGGAGTTCCCACGCTTCGGCGCGCTGCCGGAGGATGCGCGGCCGCTGCGGTTGCCGGTCTTGCGGGCTGCGGCGATGTAGTCGGAGAACGCTTCGCGGAGCTGGTCCGCGTTGTCGTCGGTGAGGTCGATCTCGTAGCTGGTGCCGTCGAACCCAAAGGTGACGGTTCGGCCCTTGCCGTCTTCGATGGTGTCGCCAGTCAAGTCGTCGACGAGCTGCGTGGTGACTTTCTGCGCCATAGGAACGCCGCCTTTCAGTAGGGGAAGTGCACGTCCACTGTGGCACACGCCCCATCACTTCGATCCTCCAGGGGGCGAGTTGCTGAACGGACTCAGGGAGAATGAAGACATGTCCGCCTCCTCGCCGGTGCCATCGAATTATGCTGCCGCTCTCGCTGACCTGAAGCAGCAGGTACGTCGCGCCCGCTTCACGGCTCAGCGGCGTGTCAACACTGAGCTGGTGCGGCTGTACTGGGGGATTGGCAGCACTATTCGACAGCGGCAGCAGCAGGACGGCTGGGGCACGAAGGTGATCAGTCGGCTTGCGGACGATCTTCGCGCAGCGTTCCCGGACATGCAGGGCTTCTCGCCCCGCAACCTCGCGTATATGCGCGCCTTCGCGGTCGCATGGAGGAGCGAGGAGGTTCTGCAACAGGCTGTTGCACAACTGCCGTGGGGGCACATCACCGTCCTCCTCGACCGGCTCGACGACCAGCACACCCGGGACTGGTACGCGGCGCATTCGGTTGAGCACGGTTGGTCGAGGAATGTACTCGAGCACCACATCCGCACAGAAGCTCACATTCGTGTTCAGGCGGCGCCGTCGAACTTCGCGGCGACGTTGCCTGCGGGGGAGTCTGACCTCGCGCAGCAGCTGACGAAGGATCCATACGTCCTGGATTTCCTCGCGCTGGACAGCGACGCGAAGGAACGCCACCTCGAGCAAGCGCTCATCGACCGCATTATCGACACGCTCCGCGAGCTGGGGGAGGGGTTCGCGTTCGTCGGCCGGCAGGTGCACTTCGACGTTGACGGCGACGACTTCTACGTCGACCTTCTCTTCTTCCACGTCGAGCAACTCCGCTACGTGGTCATCGAGCTCAAGACCGGGAAGTTCAAGCCCGAGTATCTCGGCCAGCTCGGCTTCTACGTCGCCCTCGTCGACGACAAGCTGCGTCGCAGCCAGCACGCCGACACCGTGGGGCTGCTTCTCGTGGCGGACAAGAACGACGCTGTCGTCCGCTACTCACTCGGCGCGCACCACAGCCCCATCGGGGTCGCCAGCTACGACCTGCTCCCGCCTGCGGTGAAGGCGGCGCTCCCCTCGGAGGCGGACCTTGCCGCAGCGCTCGACCGAGCTACCAGCGACAGTGATTCCGAGGAGCCTCGCTAAGCGCAACCGCGTGGCCACGTGGCCGACGTTGAGCGGTCGGCACGCGGAAGTGGCCGACATCGTCGACCGGCGGTCGAGTCGAAAGCAAAGGCCGCTTCGCCCTATGAGGGCGAGGGACTCGTCCGGCGGAGGTCGACGACGGCCGGGCCGACAGTCGAGCGTGCCAGATCGATGCCTGCTGCGCCGGTGGGGAGCAGCGCACTGAGCAGGCGGATGCGAAGCGCCACGACCGTGTATCTGCCGGTCCGGGCCGATGTTGCGGTACGCCCTCCGGTCGTCTCGTCGTGCACGTTGACTGTGACGGACAGCAGGCCTGGGAGCCGGTCGGTGACGCTGCCGACCGCGCCGAGGAGCGGCCGTGCGACAGCGGTGATGGTGCTGCCGAGGGAACCGACCGTCGTGAAGAGTGCCGACGTCAACGTGGACACGATGACGGCTGGAAGGCCGGTGATGAGCCCGGAGACCAGTGCGCTGACGACGCCGGTGAGCAGGCCGAGGTTCAGCCCGAGCAGGGTCGTGCCGACGGTGAGGTTGGACTGGCGGTTCATGATGGCTTCGACGCCGCTGTTCATGCGGATGTTGAGTTGCACGAGCGGTGCGGTGGCGAGATTGAGGTTCACGTCGAGGGCGACGCGAACCTGAAGCGTGTTGATGGCGGCGGTGAGTGCTGCGGTGACGCGGGCTGTCCAGGCGTCGAGGAGTGCGCCAACGCGGGTGGAGATGCCGTTGAGGACTGCGGCGTTGACGACGAGTTCGGTGTTCGGAGGGAGATCGTTGAGTCCGGTTTCGCGGTCTCCGAGCAAGTGAGCAAGGTCGACACGGATCTTGCCGGAAGCTAGGTCGACGCTGACGGTCCCGTCGGTGAGGGTATCAGTCAGAAGCGGACGGACAGCACTAGCCAGGTCGACTCCGTCGACGGTGACGGTGCCAGAGACGGTGCCGAGGCGGAGCCCGTTGGTGAGCGCTCCGACGATGTCCTGCTGAAGCGCCCGGGAGAGGAGCCCGTTCGTGCCGGAGAGTTGTGCGATGGAGCTCTGCAGGGTCGTGACGGTGGTGTTGACGCTGCTGACGAGCGATCCGACGAGAGGGCTTTCCATGCGCAGCCCGAGGCCCGCGATGCCGTAGTCACGGACAAGGCGCGCACCGGCGGGGAGAGCGGCGGATCGGGAGACGGAGCTGACCGTCGTGGCATCAGCGGGGCTGCTTTTCGCAGCGTTGGTGCTTGCGTCGCCCCAGATCGCGTCGCGGAGCAAGGCGCAGCCGTCGAGCTCTGCGCTCGATGCGACGGCGCCGACCTCGAGGCCGACGTCGCTGACCCCGCTGAGTGCGGGAAGTGCCTGGCGGAGAGTGAGTGACGCCGGATCTGGAAGACGGTCGATGGGAGTCGAGTCGGTGACGAGAACGCCGCCGGAGTCGTTGACGAGGCCGGATGCTGCGGTCGATTGCCCCGTGGCTGTGGCCCTCGCGTACTGATTCACCGCTCCGGCAGAACCGGCCGGGAGGCCGACTCCGAGCCCGGAGAGATCGAGTCCGAGGACATCGCCGAGAACGCTGGCGTTCAACGGGTTCCCGAACGCGGCGACGGTCGGTGTGCTGGTGATCTCCGGAGCGGTGACCGGATCCACGGTCGCGCTGTTCGTGCTGGGCTTGGTTACGTCGAGGCCGTGGACGCCGGCCACGGTGTCGAGGTCGGTGCCCGCGAGCGTGCCGCTGAGGAATCGGCTTGATGACTGTGTCGTGTAGTCGGAGTCGGAACCACATCGGAACGCCGAGGTACCGATGCCAGCGTGTGTCCACTCCTGGTCATTCCAGGACGCCGCGGTCGATGTGGCTCCTGGGAGGATGACCGCCACCACCGCGATGACGGCCATGACGGCGGAGCCGCGCGCTCGTCGGCTAGCGAAGCGGCGGCCCTGCGAATGCGCGCCGGTCATGATGCTCCTCGGAACCGTC
This sequence comes from Curtobacterium sp. MCBD17_032, assembly GCF_003234855.1. GTDB lineage: Bacteria > Actinomycetota > Actinomycetes > Actinomycetales > Microbacteriaceae > Curtobacterium. The sequence goes on along the minus strand of NZ_QKTO01000001.1, from coordinate 43,512 downwards.
GTCGTCGAAGCGTGAGTCCGATGGCGATCAGAGCCGCGCCGGTGAGGCACGGTACGACGATTCCGGTGCCGGTCCATGCCAGGACGGAGGAGGCGGGACGCGACGACGTCGATGAAGTCTTTCCTCGCTCCGCACCGGTAACCGTGGGCGTCAGCGCACCCGGAGGGGAGCCGGTGTCGGTCGTCGCGGTGACCCCGATGCCAACGGTCGCAGTCAGTCCCATAAGGCTCTCATCGCTCGCGGCAGCAGCAGTGTCGGGGAGGGAGAACTCGACGAGCAGGAACGTCTCACCGTCCGCGCGCGGATGCGGAACGGTGAGCGCCGTGCGCCCCGCCGGAGAGGTAGGGCTCGAGTGGACGATGGGGTGCGGGTCGGCGCACCGAGGGGCGGATCGCACCTCCTGCCATTCCTCATCACACGCTGTCACCGCGACCTGGAGCCCGCGGGGGTGGGTGACGAGGTCGCCGTCCTTTCGGACGTCGAGGTCGAGTCGCACCCTCCCGTCACGGTCGACGCGGGTGTGAACCTGCCAGAACGCAGGCTGCCCTGGTGCGAGATCGGGGATGTCGAGGCGGCTGCGGTCGGTGTCGAGTGTGAGCCCACTGGGGGCTCCTGTTTCGGGAACCGGATGCCAGACCGCCGCGGCGGCCGCCGTGGTGCTGAGAATCCCGAAACCACCACACATGAGAGTGCCGGCGGCGAGGACGCCGAGCCACCGTGAACCGGTCATGCTGCGTCTGGTTTGCGTCGTGGCGGCCAGAACGTCCAGATGATCACGGCTCCGACCACCACAACGAGCAGCCCGTGCAGCGGGCGGCTGTCGAGTGCCTGGAGCACGGAACCAACGGCGGGCGCTGAGGCGATCGTGAGTTGCGCGTCGCGCACGACGTAGGGGGCGCGATCGGGAGTGGCGTTCGCGTCCCCGCGGAGGGTCAGCGAGCGTGCTTCCCGGTCCGCCGGAACGTCGTCAACAGCGATCACTCGGTGGGTGACAGGCAGCACGGAGCCGGTTCGGGGAACCGTGACGACTTGTCCCGTCTGTATCTCGCTCGCCGGCACGGAGCGGGCGACGACGACAGCTCCTGTGGGAATCGTGGGACTCATCGACCCGGTCGTGACGACGATGAGTGACAGCCCAGCGAGGGTGGCAATCGCCCACCAGGCGACGCATGCGAAACCAATAATGCCGGTGACGGTGACCACACCCGTGCGGACGATGTGATGCAGCGTTCGCTTCGCTGGTGAGCGCCTTGGTGCCGCGGTGGAGGCGAGCTCGGTGTGCACCTGGGTCACGCTGATTCGGCCGTGAACTCCCACGCTGGTGCCACGGTTCGCCCTTGCAGGGCATCGAGTTCGACGCCCGTCGGCAGCGCGGGAGTGGCTGGCAAGGAGACCTCGAAGCAGTACGCCTGGGCGGATCCGGAATTCGCTGCCAGCGCTTGCGTCGTCGCGGCCCCTGCCGTGCCCAAAGGACCGCTTGCGATGACGGCTGCAGGGTCGTTGAACGTTGCTGCGCCGCAGGATGCGGACGTCGCCGTCGTGGCGACGCGGACCTGCAGTGCGTCCCACAGGATCTCGTCCGTGTCGGCGGTGGTGATGCCGGCCGCGGGCGTCGCGGACTCGAGGCGGAGCGATCCTGCGACGGAGCCCGAGACTGTTCGGAGCGCCACCGCGGCATAGGAAGCTTCACCCGGCGACAGCGCGAGCGCGTCGGCCGTGAACGTCATGCCCTGGCCCGGGTTCGCTTCCGCCTGCGTCCATCCGGCTGTGAAAGGCGCCCCGGCGACGCTCTGCTCGACCTCGAACGTCGAGGTACCAACCCCTGCGCCTCCAGCGCCGTTCCCGCCGAACACCCATTCCGTGTCCGTCCACGCGGCGAGGGTGAGTCCGACCCCGCCGACGACGAGGGCACCGCCAGTTGCAAGGGCGAAAATCTTGGTGCGCCGAGAAGCGGGCGCGGTGGACTGTCCTGACATCGTTGCTCCTGATCCTGATTCCTGTCCGCGGACGGTGGCAGGAGTGGTTAGTTCCTGCTGCCATGGCGACCTGGTGAGGATCCCCGACAACTCCGTCAGCGATGTTCCGGCGATCTTGTCAGCAACGCCACGCCCCCGCAAGACGAAAGCGACGCGTCGTGCACGTTCGTGAGCTTCGCGAAGCGAACGGATGCAGGCCTGGGTCGCAGGCCATGAGGGTGTCCCTGCAACGAGATACTCCGTCCGAATCGTGGTAGAACCCCTGCTGTGAGCGTTCCAACCTTTGTCGACGTTGCGACGGAGAACGCTGATGAAGCCGCTGAGGCGATCAGCCAGAGCTTCGGGTACACGGCAGCTCTGTCCACGGGGGCGTTGTCGTACCGTCAGCGGGTCGTCGTCGGCGATGCCGTCACGATCGCCGACCTTGGTCTGGGCGCTGAGGTGCAGGTCGATCTCGATGCCACTGATGAGGTGATGCTCGTCCAGGTGGATTCGGGCACCTACGCCTACAACCCGTGGGGATCAGAGCAGATGCTCGGTCAAGGTGAGGCGTTTCTGATGCCGCCGGATCAAGACATGCAGTTCAGCATCGACCACGCCAGGGTCTCGACATGCTCCTTTTCAGCAGCACTGCTCCGGCAGATCGCCAGCGAGTTGTGGGACGTTGATCACGTCCGGCTGCGAGAGGGGGCAGTACGCCCTGTCGATGCGGCACAGCACTGGTTGTGGCGGCGGACCGTCGAGGAGTACCGGCATCAGGTCTTCGAGACACCGGCGATCTACGCCGATGAGCTACTGCGCAACCAGGCATCTCGGTACCTGATCGTCAGCGCCATCACTGCGTTCGGCCTCGTCGAGACACCGATCCGTTCAGCGGCCGCACCGAGTGCTGCGGTGCGACGCGCCATTGCGTACATCGACGATCACCTGCGGGAACCGATCACAGCGCAGGACATCGCCTCGGCCGCCCGGCTGTCGCAACGAGGGCTGTCACTAGCGTTTCAACGGGAACGGGGCCAGTCGCCCATGCAGTACGTGCGGCTCGCTCGTGTGGCCGGCGCCCGGCGGGATCTGCTGTCGGCGGATCCCACTCGAGGTGGTTCAGTGACAGCTGTCGCTGCAGCCTGGGGGTTCAGCAATCCCGGACGTTTCGCTGCGCTGTACCGAGCAACGTACGGCGAGACTCCGCGCGAGACCCTGGCCCGCTGACATCCGCGCTCCTGGTGGGACGGAGAACGAGGGTTGGTGAGGCCCCCGCCCTCCCTTCCCAGGACCCTGATTCCTTCCTGGGGCATTGTCATCTTGCCAGCCCAGAGCTTGGCGTCATGCGATTCCGGTAACGATTTCAAAGCGTTATGCCTTCGCTGCGATTTGCAACGTTGCACGGTGCCGTTTCCGTCCAACTGATACCGTTTACGTCACGCACCGGTTGGTTACCGGAGCCAAGGCGGCGTGGCGCGACTCCTGATTCGTTACGCCACGCCGCCGCTTCATTTCTCCGCTCGAGAACGCCAGATGCCACTCCTGCGCGATCGCCGAAGATGAAGCGCGCAACCTGTAGAAACCGCCTGTGACGGTGACACACACGTCCATTGCGCAGGTTGCACGTGGCGTCGCATGCGCATGCTTGCGTACCGCTTGCATAGCGCTAGCACTGCGTCGCAGCGCCACGGCGTCCAGGCGCGAGACTCCAGTGCTGCAGCACGCTTACAGTGGCGGCTGTGAATGATGTGACGGCTCGGGCGGCTCTTGTGCACGAGCTCGACGTCATCGGGGAAGACCCGGCTGAGCGGTTCGACCGCGTTGCTCGGCTGACGCGGGACGTGTTCGGTGCGCCGATGGCGTTCGTGAATCTCGTCGATGACAACACCGTGTACACCCTCACCCCGCAGACATCGACTGGTCGGCGGGAGCTACCCGCGAGCGAGAGTTTCTGCGCGGAGACCGTGCTTCACGACGAGCCCACTGTGGTGTCTGACGCTCGCACTGATGACCGGTTCGCGACACTGCCAGTGGTGCAGACGCTTGGAATTCGCTTCTACGCTGGCGCGCCCATCAAGGTGCGAGGCACACGAGTCGGGTCGGTGTGCGTCATGGATACCCGCCCGCGAGTCCTGGCCGACAGCGACGTCATCCTGCTTCAGGACCTCGCCACCTGGGCAGGCCGGATCCTCAGCGACGGCGGCAGCGCAACCGATTCGGGAACGGACGCCAGCGCCCTCATCCCTGGTCCGGTTCAGCTTCCCGGCTACGATCTGCGCGCCGAAGTAGTCCCGTTCAGTGGTGCCAGCGGGGACTTCTACGATTGGACACCCACGACGTATGGGGTGGCCATCACGCTTACTGATGTGATGGGCAAGGGCATGGAGGCGGCCAAACACGCCGCTTCCATCCGCGCGGCGTTCCGCGCCCAGGACCAGGAACGTCCCGCCACCGACGTGATCGGTGCCACGGACCGAGAGGTCGGGCCGGCGCTCGTGCGAGCGGATTCGTTCGCGACGGCGTTCCATGCGCACCTCGACACTGCCACGGGTTGGGTGGATTTCGGCGATGCCGGTCATGGCATCGCGATGCACCTTTCAGCACACGGGCAACCGGTACGGCTGCTTCGATCCCGGGACCTCCCACTCGGGCTGCATCCCGGCGCGATGCGCCGCTCCTCCGGGTTCCTGGTCCTGCAGCCCGGAGACGCGCTGATCGTCTGCAGCGACGGCGTCCTCGACCTGTTCGACGGGACTCTCGCGTCGCTTGATCGGCTTGCCGAGATGTACTGGGCTGCTCCAGACGACTTCCTTCGTCGAGTCCGCGCCCTCATCGCCGAACGCAGCCCTGACGACGATGTCACCACGCTCGTTCTTGCACGGCATGGCGCAGCGCCAACGCAAGACCCGTCGAGCTGACGAGGACAACGAGGCATCTCGACAGTGGCCGGCTGATCGCGGCCGTCACGATCAACTCAGCGGCGCCACGCTGTCGGCAGGATCCTGACATTTTCTTGAGAACACCTCGCGCTCTCGGCCGTCGAGGCGTACCGTGCCGGTCAACCACTCTACGTGCGCAGCCGAGATCAGGAGGTGAGCGCATGGACGCGTCGATGCGTCGACCCCTGCGGGCAGTGATCCGTTGGGCCCTTCTGGGTTCCGGGATCGCTGCGGCGGTTGTGCTGCTCTCGCTGCTCCTGGGCGCTCGCCCGGCCGCGGCGGCGGAAAGCCCGCTCCTCGGAGCGACGTCAACGAGTGGTCCGCAGACCAGCACGCAGCAGCGCAGTAACGGGCTCGTCAGCGGCATCACGTCGAGCGTCGGCGGGGCCGTACGGGGCGTCTCGAGCGGCGTCGGCCAGGTGCTCGACACTGCGGTCACTCCAGTCCGGACTGTGGTCGCACCCCCGGTGCCGGCTCCGGCCGCACCCGCTCCCGCAGCGCCCGCTCCGGCCGCTCCCGCCCCGGCCGCACCCGCTCCCGCAGCGCCCGCTCCGGCCGCGCCCGCGGTGCCGGTCGCCGCCAGTCCCGCGCCGAGCCACCCGGCCCCAGCCCAGCACGCCCCGGCCCCGGCGCCGAGCACTCCGGCCCACACTGCTCCAGCGCCGAGCGCGCCGGACGACAGCGCATCGGAGGCACACGCCCCGGCGACGCCGAGCACGACCACCACCGGCACCCGCCCGACCACGTCAGTCACCGACGGCGTCGTGGGTGAATCCTCCCGTCCGATCACCGACACCGTCGATGCGGTCCTCAGCCCGGTAACCGGCACCGCCGCCACCGTCCTCCACCCCGTGACCAACACCACCGCCACCGTCCTTCACCCCGTCACCGGGGCGGTCGGAACGGTCGCAGGCGGCGGCCCGGTCACTGCAGTGGTCAACACCGTCGACCGGGTGGTCGGGAGCCTCCCGGTCGTCGCTCCACTCCTCGGCGACGACACGCTTGGCGGCATCACCGCCCCAGTCACCGCTGTCGTCGACGACGCGCTCGACTCCGTCGGCGGCATCGTCACGCAGGTTCCCGGCGTCGTCGCCCAGATCCCCGCCATCGTCGACGAAGTTCCGGACGTCGTCGGCGAGCTGCCCACCGGTCCGGTCCTGCCCGGCGGGCCGCTCCTGCCGGGAGGCTCGCTCCCCGGCGTCGACGTCCCCTCGCTCCCGACGGTTCCCGGCTCCGGCATTGATCCGGTCTCAGCGCCCACGCCCGTCGCGACAACGGCCCCGGTCGGGAACCGCACGCCGGCCCGCTCTGCGCACGGCAGCACCGGCGGCGCCGTAGCCGACGCCCCCACCGCGCAGGTTACAAACGGCACTATGTCGGCCCGTGGCACCACCGACACCCGCGCCGTCGTCCTCGGTCACGTCGCCTCCGGCACAGCGGCCACTGCGCCCATCACCACCGACACCCCCGCCGCGATCATCGTGGACGGTGCGGCGCTCGTCCTCCCGCTCGGTGGCGCACCGGTGCACACGCCCTTCGACGGCGGCACCGCCGGCACCACGGGCGGCAGCACCTCCGCCGGTGGCTCCGCGGGCGCGAACGTCCTCGGCACCGTCGGTGCCGAAGCGCAGACCTCTCCCCTCGCCGCGGGTCTCCGCGGCCCGGTCTCCGACGAAGCCGTCCCGGCTTCGCTCGTCGGCGACCACGACGTCGCTCCCGATTGAGATCGGCGCACCTGCCCGTCATGGCAGGACGCGCCATCGGCCGCAGCATGCGGTCGACCACCCATCTCGATCAGGAGTGAACGACCATGAACAAGAACGTCTCCCGAGGGCTCTTCTTCGCCCTCTGCGTGAGCGGGCTGACCTTCGGTGGAGCCGTCGCGGCGAACGCGGCGACGACCACCGGCGAGGACGGCACCGTCTCCGGAACCCAGGTCGCGCCGACCGTCGACGCGCCCGTCTCCGTCACCCGCAACGCCTTCGGCATCGTCAGCGACGCGGTATCCACCGCTGCCGCACCGGCAGCTCCGGCTCCGGCTCCGGCTCCGGCGGCACCTGCGCCCGCGGCACCGGCGCCTGCGGAACCAGCACCCGCAGCACCGGCACCTGCTCCCACCACGAGCGGGGCCGACGGCATCGCGTCCGGCACGCAGGTCGTGCCCGACGTCAGCGCTCCCGTCACGGTGACCGGCAACGCCGTCGGTGTCCTCGGGGACGCGGTGGCCGCACCGGCCCCCGCTGCTCCGGCTCCCGTTGCTCCGGCTCCGTCTCCGGCGCCGGCCACCCCTGCCTCTGCTCCGGCAGCAACCGCACCCACCACGTCCGGTGAGGACGGGCTGCTCTCCGGCACCCAGGTCGCCGGCGCGGTCGACGTGCCGGTCACGGCGACCGGCAACGCCGTCGGGGTCCTCGGTGACGCTGCCGCCACCGGTTCGACCTCCGGGTCGGCTCCGGCCGCTCCGGCAGATCCGGCCGGTGACACCACGAGCGGCTCGACCTCCGGGGAGGACGGTGCGCTCTCGGGCACCCAGGTCCTGCCGGACATCACGGTCCCCGTCACGGTCTCAGGCAACGGGATCGGAGTGCTCGGAGACGGATCGGCCACCGGGACCTCCGCGGCCCCGGCTGCTCCGACCGGTGGTTCCCCGACCGGCTCGACCTCCGGGTCGGACGGGCTCATCTCCGGCACGCAGTTGCTCGGTACCGTCTCGGTCCCGATCACGGTGACGGGCAACGGTGTCGGTGTCCTCGGCGACGGATCGAGCTCGGCCACGGGCTCGACCCCGACGGCCGGCACGGGTACGACGCCGGCTGCCGGTGGTACGACGTCCGGTGAGGACGGCATCGGCTCCGGCACCCAGGTGTCACCGGTGGTCTCGGTCCCGGTGACGGTCGGTGGCAACGGGATCGGCGTCATCGGTGACGGCACGAGCACCGGGGGCGGCACGACCGGTTCGGCCCCGACGGCCGGCACGGGTACGACGCCGGCTGCCGGTGGTACCACGTCCGGTGAGGACGGCATCGGCTCCGGCACGCAGGTGTCGCCCGTGGTGAACGTCCCGGTCACCGTCGGTGGCAATGGCATCGGCATCTTCGGAGACGGCACCAGCACCGGCGGCACCACGACCGGCACGGCCCCCACCACCGGCACCGCCCCGACGGCCGGTGGCACGACCTCGGGCGAAGACGGCATCGGCTCCGGCACCCAGGTCACCCCGGTGGCCTCGATCCCAGTCACGATCGGTGGCAACGGGATCGGCATCGTCGGAGACGGCACCAGCACCGGCGGCACCACCACCGGCACGACCCCCACCACCGGTACGGGCACCGCTCCGGCGGCCGGTGGCACCACCTCCGGCGAGGACGGCATCGGCTCCGGCACCCAGGTCACCCCGGTGGTCTCGATCCCGGTGACGGCCGGCGGCAACGGCGTCGGTGTCATCGGTGACGGATCGGCCTCGGGCACGACCCCTACGACCGGCACTGCTCCGGCGGCTGGCGGTACGACGTCGGGTGAGGACGGCATCGGCTCCGGCACGCAGGTCTCGCCGGTGGTCTCGATCCCGGTGACGGTCGGTGGCAACGGCATCGGCATCTTCGGAGACGGCACCAGCACCGGCGGCACCACGACCACCCCCACCACCGGTACGGGCACTGCTCCGGCTACCGGTGGCACGACCTCGGGCGAGGACGGCATCGGCTCCGGCACCCAAGTCACCCCGGTCGTCTCGGTCCCGGTGACGGTCGGTGGCAACGGCATCGGTGTCGTCGGTGACGGCACCAGCACCGGTGGCACCGCCACCGGTACCACCCCCACGACCGGCACCGCCCCGGCCGCTGGTGGCACCACCTCGGGTGATGGCGGTGTCGGCTCCGGGACGCAGATCATCCCCGTCGTGAACATCCCGATCACGGTCGGTGACAACGGCATCGGCATCATCGGAGACGGCACCACGACCCCGGCCACCGGCACCACGCCCGGAACCACGCCGGGTACCGACCCCGGCACCACCCCGGGTACCGACCCCGGCACCACCCCGGGTACCGACCCCGGAACCACCCCGGGTACCGACCCCGGCACCACGCCCGGCACCATCCCGGGCTCGACGCCGAACACCGGGACCACTCCCGGTGACACGGGCAACACCCCCGACACCGGTACGACCCCGGTCGTAGACACCATCCCGAACACCGGCACCACGCCGCTCGTCGACACCGACACAGCCCCGGTCGTTACGGCAGACGTAGTCCGGTCAACCCCGACCCTCGTGTCCTCCGCTCCGGCAGCAGCTGCAGCGACCGGGGCAGAGGCGACGGCGAACACCGCCGGCACCCTCGCCTACACGGGCGCGGGCAACCCGGCGTCCCCGGCGCTGGCAGCGGTCCTGCTGCTGCTCGCCGGACTCGGGACACTGACCCTGCGACGCCGTCACTGAAGGGCAACCATAGAGGACAGGGTGCGGAGCACCGGGAGACCGGTGCTTCGCACCCGCCTGCCCGAACGGGACAGCGCGACCACCGGCCTCGAGAAGTTTGAGGCGCCTTTGGGGGCAGCGAGAAACGTGCGCTGGCCTCAAAGGGTGACGGCACCGGCTCAGTCAGTTGAGTGCTACTCCTCCGTATGAGCCGGAGATACGCCGATAATGTATGTTATGTCAGAGGTGGTCCCAGGTAATGAGGGCGGGCTTGCTTTCCACGCCGCCTGGCCACTCCCCTTTCTCGCCCGCGGCCGCCAACGAAAGCGGAGACGTGTTCACAGCCTCCGGCGAGTACGGCAACCGGCAGGAGCTCGAATCCACCGTTGACGGGGAGATGCGTATCGCACCACTGTTGTCGCCCTGGCTGCGGATGACGACACTGATCTGCCGTCGATGGGACGGTCGACTGCAGTCGCGGGGTCAGGGTGTTCCTGTCCCCGCCGCTCACACTGACTGGATACCGCCTCAACGTCTGCCCTCGCGTCGAGGTCAGCGCCCAACCGCGTACCCCTGCGCTCCCCGCGAGTTCGCGGCAGCGCCGACGATGCCGGTCGCGGGGTCACGGGTGACGCAGGACAGGCGACCCAGGCTCCAGTCGCCGGCGCGCGTGACGACGTGACCACGGGCCTCCAGGCCGGCGATGACGGTGTCGCCCAGCCGGTCCTCGACGACGAGACCCGCCGGCTCCCAGGTGCGCGGCCAGAACGAGCCGGGGAACGAGGTCGTGTGCAGCGCCGGGGCGTCGATCGCCTGCTGCGGGGAGTACCCGCCGACGATCCACCGGAGCAGGAACAGCAGCTGCCACTGGTCCTGTTGGTCCCCACCGGGGGAGCCGAGCGCGGCGACCGGGAGGCCGTCACGGAGGACCAGCGTCGGCGTGAGCGTCGTGCGCGGGCGCTCGCCGGGACGCAGCGTCGACGCCGTGCCCTCCTCGAGCCATGTCATCTGCAGGCGTGTGCCCAGGCAGAAGCCGAGTTCCGGGATCGTCGGTGAGGACTGCAACCAGCCGCCGGACGGGGTCGCGCTGACCATGTTGCCCCAGCGGTCGACGACGTCGATGTGGCAGGTGTCGCCGCGGGTCACACCGTCCGGGGCGACGGACGGTTCTCCGCGGTCCTCGACGGGGACGGCTCGCTCCTCGGCACGCCGGACGCGGACGGTCGGCTCGCCGACACCCTGACCGGTCACCGCGCCAGCCGCCGCCGCCTCGGCCTCGGTGCGGACCGGGGGCAGCGCGTGCGCGACACCGGCGACCGAGCCCGGGCGGAGCTCGGCGGAGGCGCGGTCGCCGATGAGCGCACGACGCTCGTCCGCGTACGCGTCCGAGAGCAGCACGTCGAGGGGGACGTCGCCGTCGCCGTAGAACGCCTCGCGGTCGGCGAGCGCGAGCTTCTGCGCCTCGACGACGGTGTGCGCGCCGAGCGCGGTCGACGGGTCCAGCAGGGCGTCGTCGAGCGGCTCGAGCAGGCGGAGGGTCTGCAGGAGCGCCGGCCCCTGACCCCAGGCGCCGGTCTTCGCGATCGTGCAGCCGCGGAAGTCCGTCGTCGTCGCGGGTTCGTACGAGGCCCGGAACGACGCCATGTCCGACGCGCGGAGCACGCCGGCGTGGTCCGTGCCCGAGGAGTGCCGGTGCGGCCGGCGTGCGGCACGGTCGACGGCCTGGGCCACGGCGCCCTCGGCCCACTCGGTCCGGGCGGCGTCGATGCGGGCGGTCCGGCTGCCGGCACCCGCGCCGGCGGCGACGAGTCGGTCGAACACGGCGGCGAGCGGCTCGTTGCGCAGGAGGTCCCCGGCGACCGGCACCGCTCCGTCCGGCAGCCACTGCGCGGCGGAGGTGGGCCAGTGGGCGCGGAACAGGTCCTGCACGGCGCCGATCGTGCGGACGACGGCGGGCGCCACCGGGTGGCCGTCGCGGGCGTAGCCGACGGCGGGCGCGAGGACGTCGGCGAGCTCCCACGTGCCGTGGTCGCGGAGGAGGAGGAGCCACGCGTCCACCGCGCCGGGGACGGCCGCGGCGAGGGCCCCCGAGCCCGGGACGAGGTCGAGCCCCTCCGCGCGGTAGTGCTCCGGCGTCGCACCGGCCGGCGCCGGCCCCTGCCCGACGAGCACGACGGGAGCGGGGTCGGCCGCCGTGGCGAACACCGCGGTGAGGTCGCCACCGGGACCGTTCAGGTGTGGCTCGACGACGTGCAGGACGAAGGCACCGGCCACGGCTGCGTCGAAGGCGTTGCCGCCCCGTTCGAGGACGGACTGTGCGGTCGCGGTGGCGGTCCAGTGCGTCGACGCCGCCATCCCGAAGGTGCCCTGCAGGTCGGGTCGGGTGGGATGCGCTGCGGGCGGGGCGAAGGCGGGGTTCGGCGTCGGCATGGACCCATCCTGCGCGCTCGCGGCGCTGCCGGCCTCGACCGCGGAGCGCACGGGACACGCCGCGTGTCCCCGGAACTGGGGTTCACCTCCGGCGCCGCAGGTCTTGTGTGGCCCTGCCGGAGAAGCGACCATCGTTCGGCGGCGGGTGTCAGGCGCGCCGCAGCACGGTCACGCAGGGGCGTGGCCGCCGTCACGACCGTCTCCCCGGTCCTGTGCAAGGGAATCATGCGCTCCACCTCCTCTTCGTCCCGTCCCGGTCGGCGAACGGTCCGCGCGCTGCTCGCCGCGGTCCTCGCGGTCGCAGCGGTCGGCACCGGTCTCGTCGGCACCGGTCTCGTCGGCACCGCAGAACCGGCCGCTGCTGCGACCGCGGTCTGGAAGGGCACCGTGCCGGCCGGCACCACGCTCCGGCCCGGCGACTCCGTCACGTCCCCGAACGGCCAGTTCCGGCTCGTCATGCAGGGCGACGGCAACCTGGTCGAGTACGGCATCGCGAACGCGGTGATCTGGGCCTCGGGCACGGACGCTCCCGGCGCCGTGGCGGTGATCGGCAAGAACCGCGCGGTCGACCTCGTGCGCGGCAGCACCCGCATCGCCCGGTGGGCGCAGGGCGGGACGGGCCAGTCGACGTCGTTCGAGGTCCGTGGTGACGGCACGATGGCGCTCCTCGTCGGCACCACGGCGATCGTGAACTGGAACGGGTACCAGGACCGGGTGCCGGCCGGCTCGACGATCCTGCCCGGGACGACCCTCCGCTCCGGGCCGACGAACGCGAACACCCTCACGATGATGGCCAACGGCGTCTTCGTCCAGCGCAACGCCGGCAAGAACGTCTGGCTGACGAACACCGTCAAGCAGTACGGCGCGACCGCCGCGGTGCAGCAGGACGGCAACCTCGTCGTCTACTCCAAGGAGGGCAAGGCGCTGTGGGCCTCCAACACGAGCCGCAAGGGCGGCGGTGCGCTCCTGGTCCAGGTGGACGGGAACGTCGTGCTCTACGGGAAGGACGACAGCCGGAGCTGGTCGACGCGTCGCGTGACCGGGCTCGCCTGGCCGGTCGTCGGCACGACGATCACCGGCCGGTTCGGCGACGACCGGGGCGCGGGCCACAACCCGCGCTACCACCAGGGCGCCGACGCCCCCGTGCGGGTGGGCACCCCCGTGTACGGCTCGGGGACCGGCACCGTGACCACCGTGGTGAAGGGCCACGCTGCCTACGGCAACTACGTCGTCGTCACCTACGGCATGACGTCCGTGCTCTCCGCGCACCTCAGCACCATCGCCGTGAAGAAGGGGCAGGTCGTCCAGATGGGCACGAGGATCGCGGCGTCGGGCAACACCGGGCAGTCGACGGGGCCCCACCTCCACGTCGAGGTACGGCAGGGCAACACGCTGGTCGACCCGCTGAAGGTGCTCAAGTTCCGCTGACCGTCGCGCCCGTAGGCTGACGGGGATGCGTCTCCGTCCCGTCGCCCTCCTCCCGGCGGTGCCCGCGTGACCGGCACCGCCGAGGACGTCATCGCGGCGTTCGCCCGCACCGCCGGTGACGTCGCAGCCGCGCGACGGATCGCGCGGCAGTACGGCGACCTCGACCCCGCGGAGCGGTCGGCGCTGCTCTGGAGCGAGGACCCGGGTGCCCGATCGGTCGCGGTCGTCCTCCTCGTGCAGGCCGCACGCGACCGGGCCGACCCGGACCTGACGGACGAGTACCTGTCGGCACTCCGCGCAGAACGCCTCGACGACCCGCTCCTGGTCGACATCGCGGCGGAGCAGCTCGTCGGGGTCCCGCTGCTCGGCGGGTCGACCGGGCCGTTGTTCGCCCTCGCCAAGTCCGACGTCGCGCTGGTCCGTCGCGCCGCCGTCGTCGCGACCCTGGCGTTCGTGAAGCAGGGCGACGCGGACGTGGCGCTCGCCGTGGTCGGACGACTCGTGCGTGAACGGGGCGACACCGTGCAGTCCGCCCTGGGCTGGGTGCTGCGCGAGACGGGCAAGCGAGCGTCGGAGCCCGGCCTCGTGGCGTTCCTCGAACGGCAGGGGCGCTTCCTCGGCCGGTCCGCGCTGGAGACGGCCACCGAGCACCTGCCGCCGGCCGAACGCGACCGACTCCGCACCCCCCGCTGACGACACCGCCCTTCCGCGGACAGCACCGGACGGCGGGACCCGCCGTCCGACAGGATGGACACCTCGACGACGGGAGACCAGACGTGCACGAACACGGCGGTGTGCTGGGGACCTTCACCCTCATCACCCTCACGGTGGCCGGGGCGCTCTACGTCACCGGCGCGGTCGGGCAACGGCGTCGCGGCGACGAGGCGTGGCCCCACCTGCGGACCGTGTCCTGGATCGTCGGGCTGCTCGCGGTCGCGTCGGTGCTGGTCGGTCCCCTCGGGCACGCCGGCAACCACGACCTGGTCACGCACGTCCTCGGTCACGTCGTGATCGGGATGGTGGCCCCCCTGCTGCTGGTGCTCGGTGCCCCCGTCACCCTCGCCCGACGCACGCTCGACCCCGTGCCGGCGAAGCGCCTCGGACGGCTGGTCGGGGGCTGGCCGACCCGGGCCCTCGCGTTCCCCGTCGTCGCCGGCGTGCTCGACCTCGGGTCCGTCTGGCTCCTGTACACCGGCCCCGTCGCGGGTGACTCGACGCGAGACCCCGCCCTGCACTCCGTCGTGATGCTCTGGTTCCTGGTGGTGGGTCTGCTGCTGACCGGGTCGGTCCTCGGTCTCGCTCCGGGCCGCCTGCCGACGGAGGCGCTCCGCGGCGCGCTGCTCCTCGCCGCCGTCGTCGTGCCCGGCGTCGTCGCGGTCGTGATGTCCCGACAGGGCGTCCCCGGTCTGGCGGACGACCCCACGGTGCAGCCCGCCGCCGCTGCGCTCGCGGTCGGGGCGGTCCTGACGGCACTCGCGCTCGCCGCGGTCGTCGTGCTGCCGCGGGTCCGCGCGCGCCGGGCGGACCCGGTCGCCACCGTCTGACGCGCGGTCCGGTCGGTGCGCCCGCCGGACCTCGCTGGGAGGCCGCCACACGCCGGAGCGTAGCCATGACGGGAACGCGGGTCGCGCCTCCCGGCGGGCCCACCGCCCACGGAAGGACCGCACATGCGCGCACTCACCTGGCAGGGCACCGAGAAGGTGTCCGTCGAGACCGTCCCCGACCCGACCATCCAGGAACCGACCGACGCGATCGTCCGGATCACCTCCACCGCCATCTGCGGCTCCGACCTGCACCTGTACCGCGTCCTCGGCCCGTACATCGACAAGGGTGACGTCCTCGGCCACGAGCCGATGGGCATCGTCGAGGAGGTCGGCTCCGCCGTCACGAACCTCGAGGTCGGCGACCGGGTCGTCATCCCGTTCAACATCTCCTGCGGCCACTGCTACATGTGTGAGCGCGGGCTGCAGTCGCAGTGCGAGACCACCCAGGTGACCGAGTACGGCAGCGGCGCGTCCCTGTTCGGCTACACGAAGATGTACGGCCAGGTCCCCGGCGGCCAGGCCGAGTACCTCCGCGTGCCGCACGCCGACTACGGCCCGATCAAGGTGCCGCACACCGGCGCGGACGAGCAGTGGCTGTTCATGAGCGACATCATCCCGACCGCCTGGCAGGCCGTGCAGTACGCCGACGTCCCCGAAGGCGGCACGCTCGCGGTGCTCGGCCTCGGTCCGGTCGGCCAGTTCGCCGCCCGCATCGGCAAGCACCTGGGCTACCGCGTGCTCGCCGTCGAGCCGGAGCAGGTGCGTCGCGACCTCGCCGCGAAGTACGACATCGAGACGTTCGACCTGTCGAAGGACCTCGTCGCCGAGCTCGTGGACCTGACCGACGGCCGCGGCCCGGACGCCGTCGTCGACGGCGTCGGCATGGAGGCGCACGGCAACCCCGCCGCTGGGTTCGCCCAGCGCGCCGCCGGCCTGCTGCCCGACAAGCTCGCGCAGAAGGCCATCGAGACCGCGGGCGTCGACCGCCTCGACGCCGTGCACACCGCGATCGACCTGGTCCGCCGTGGCGGCACCGTCTCGCTGAGCGGCGTCTACGGGGGCATGGCCGACCCGATGCCGATGATGACGCTGTTCGACAAGCAGATCACGATCCGCGAGGGACAGTGCAACGTCCGCCGCTGGGTCGACGACCTCATGCCGCTCGTCGAGGACCCGTCCGACCCGCTCGGCACGCTCGACCTGACGACGCACAAGGTCTCGCTCGAGGACGCGCCGCACATGTACGAGGTCTTCCAGAAGAAGGAGGACGGCTGCATCAAGGTCGTCCTCGACCCGGCGCTGCCCGCGGGCTCCTCGGCCGCGGCATGACCAGGGTCGTCATCGTCGGCGCGACCGGGAACGTCGGGAGCGCGCTGCTCCGACGCTTCCGGGACGCCGGCGCCGACCTGGTCGGGGTCGCCCGACGGCTGCCCGACCTGCGCGCCCGGCCCTACGACGCGGCGCTCTGGCACACGGTCGACGTCGGCGCGTCCGACGCCGTGGACCGGCTGACCGCCGTGTTCCGTGGCGCGGACGCCGTGGTCCACCTCGCCTGGGCGCTGCAACCGACGCACGACATCCCGGCCCAGCACCGCACCGACGTCACCGGGACCGCGAACGTGCTCGCCGCCGTCGCAGCGGCCGGGGTGCCGCAGGTCGTCGTCGCCTCGTCGGTCGGCGCCTACCGCGGGGTGGACGTGGCCGGCAAGCGCACCCCGGTGGACGAGACCTGGCCCGCCGACGGCATCCCGACCGCCACGTACTCGGTGCACAAGGCGGAGAACGAGCGGGCGATGGACGTGTTCGAACGCGAGCACCCGGACGTGGTGGTCACCCGGATGCGCCCGGGACTGGTGTTCCAGCGTGACGCTGCCGCGGAGATCCGGGGGCTGTTCCTCGGTCACCTCGTGCCGATGCGCGCCGTCCGGTGGCTGCGGTTCGCCGTGCTGCCCCTGCCGTACCCGTTCGTGTTCCAGGCGGTGCACGCCGACGACCTCGCCGACGCCTTCTGGCGCGCGATCGACCGGCAGGCCGGTGGCGCGTTCAACGTCGCCGCCGCGCCCGTGCTCACCCCGCCGCGGATGGCCCGGGTGCTCGGGATGCTCGGCGCGGTCCGCGTGCCCCTGTGGCTCGTGCGCGGGTTCGTGACGCTGACCTGGAGGCTGCGCCTCCAGCCGACGGACGCCGGCTGGGTCGACATCGCGGCCGGTGTGCCGGTGATGCGGACCGACCGTGCGCGCGAGGTCCTCGGGTGGGAGGCCCGGCACAGTGCCGAGGACGCCATGCGTGACCTGGTGGCCGGGTTCGCGGACGGCCACGGCGTGCCGGAGACGCCGCCGCTGCGCGGCTGAGGTCGGCGACGCGACCGCGGTCCGCTGGACGAGCGGCCTGGTCGGGGTCCCGGGCCGTGCTCGGTGCTCGGTGCCGGGCCGTCGGCGGCGTGCCGCGAGCGGCGGCCAGCCCGACCCCTGGTCAGCCCGACCCGTGGTCAGCCCGCCCCGTGGTCAGCGGGACGGTCCGGCCGACCCCGGGTCGGGTGCCGCGGTCGCCGCCTGCTCGTACAGGCCCGTCGCCAGGTCGTTGAGGACCGCGTGCAGGTCACCGCGGTGCCGTGTGTCGACGGCGCGGAGCATCGCGGCGTAGCGACGGCGGTAGTCCGCGACGACCTCCTCGCCCGCCGGCCGGAGGCGCAGCAGTGACCCGCGGCGGTCGGACGGGTTCGGCGTGCGGTCGAGCAGTCCCGCTGCTGCCAGCCGGTCGATCATGTTCGTCACCGCGCCGGAGGTCAGGCCGAGGAAGCCCGCGACCTCGGTCGGTGTGGAGTACCCGGTGTCGCTGACGAGGACCAGCGCGCGCAGGCCGCTCTCGTGCACGCCGGCGCGGGCGCTCAACTGTCCGACGAGGCTCGCGTTCGCGCGGACGACCGCGTCGAACGCGGCCATCAGGTCGGTCGCGCCGTCCTGGTCCTGTCCCGTTCCCACCTGGCCTCCGTCCCTCCCTCGTTGCGGCAGAGTACCGGGCCGTCACGTCCGCGCCGGACGCAGTGCGCCTCCCGTCGCGGGCTGCCCCCCGCTCTGGGGGCGGTGGCGGCCTTCCGTGTGGTTCAACCGGTGACTATCTTGATCATCAAGCAATCACGACACCGAACGGTTGCACCCCCACACCACTGACCGAACGAACATCGAGGTACCCCGTGTCCAACCCGCTCCGCACCTCCCCGCTGAAGCGCCTCCGCTTCGCCCCCGTTGCGCTCCTCGCGGGCATCTTCGCGGCCGTGCTCCTGTCCCTGTCGCTCACCGGCACCCTCTCCGGGTTCGCCGCGAGCATCACGAACAGCAGCAACACCGCCGCCAGCGGCACGCTGATCATGCAGGAGCAGAACGCCAACGCGTCGGTCACCTGTCTCAGCACCGACGGCGGCTCGGTCTCCACCAACTCCGCGACCTGCTCGACCATCAACAAGTTCGGTGGCAGCACGACGATGACCCCGGGCAACACGGTCAACACCCCGATCACCATCAAGAACACGGGCACCGCCGCCGCGAACACCTTCACGCTGACCCCCGGCGCGACCTGCACGCAGACGGCGAACGGCACGTCGAACGGCACCGCGACCGACCTCTGCGCGAAGATGAACCTCGTCATCACCTCGGGCTCCACCACGGTCTTCTCCGGCACCCTCGCCAGCTTCAAGGGCGCCGCCGCGATCTCGCTGCCCACCGCTCCCGCCGCCGGTACGAGCGTCCCCTTCAACTTCGCGGTCACGCTCGACTCCTCGGCCGGCAACACCTACCAGGGCCTCGCCGCCTCGGTCCCGATGACCTGGACCTTCACGGCCTGATCCGCCCTGCCCAGACCGGCGACGCTCGACCGACCCCCCTACGGTCGAGCGTCGCCATCACCCGTGACCACGACCTCCCAGGACGGAGCAGCACATGAGCCAGACCTCGGCCATCCCGCTCAGCGGGACACTGCCGCGGCCGCTCCTCCGCGGGCGGACGTTCAGCCGCTCCGAGTCCGTCCTCGCCTGGTCCGTCGCCGTCGTCGCCGCGGTCCTGTTGACCGCAGCCGTGCTCTTCCTCGGCAACGGCGGCCGCTGGTTCGTCGTCGAGACGCCGTCGATGGGTGAGACCGCCCCGGTCGGCACGCTCGTGCTCGACATGCCGGTCCAGGCATCGTCGCTCCGCGTCGGCGACATCGTCTCGTACAGCGTCGCCGCGAACCCGGGCGTCGTGTACACCCACCGCATCATCGAGATCGACCCCGACGGCGGCATCCGCGCCCGCGGCGACGTGAACGGTGCGGCCGATCCGTGGACGCTGACCCAGGACGACCTGGTCGGCGCCCCGGTCCTGCTCGTCCCGCACCTGGGCTGGCTCTTCAAGGCCACCCCGGTCCTCCTGGTCGGGACACTCCTCATCTGGGGTCTGACCAGCGCCTTCACCGACCGGGTCACCCGGAGCAGCCTGCGCATCGCCGGCGGCGCACTCACGGTCTCGTACGCCGCCTTCCTGCTGAAGCCCTTCGTCAACGTCACGACGATCTCGAACAGCACGTCACCCGGCTCCGTCGAGGCGACCGTCGTCTCCTCCGGCGTCTTCCCCGTCCGCGTCGACGCGGTCGGGGGGAACGCCGTGCACCTCGTCGACGGCGAGGTGGGGCGCGTGACCATCACCGAGCTCAACCGCCACGGTCACTACCAGCTCATGTCGAGCATCGACCTCGACCCGGTCGGCTGGGCACTGCTCGTCGCGGCGTGCCTGGTCCCGCTCGTCCTCTGCCTGGTGGTCGGACGTGTCGAGACGGTGCGGCCCTCGTGAACCCCGGTCGTCTCCGCGACGGCAAGGTCGTCGCGCTGCTGCTGGTCGTCGCCCTCGCCGTCGTCCTGCTCCTCAACCAGTTCGCCCCGACCCGTTCCGCCTTCACCGCGAAGGTGACGAACGGGTCGAACTCCGCCGGCACCGCGGCGTCGAACACCTGCACCGGCGCGGTCGGCTTCGACGCCACCGCCAGCAATGCCCTCTTCGCGTACAAGCTGACCGAGCCGTCGGGCTCGACGACCGCGGCCGACTTCTCCGGCAGGGGCGCGAACGGCACCTACCAGGGCGGGATGGTCGCCAGCACGCCGAGCCCGATCGCCTGCCCCCGTGACGCCGGCAGCGCCTGGCTCCTCGACGGGGCGTCCGACTTCGTCTCCACCCCCGCGGCGCAGCGGAACCCCGTGACGTTCAGCGAGGAGGTCTGGTTCCGCACCTCGGTGGCGGGCGGCCTGCTCATCGGGTTCGGTGGCAGCCAGGTCACCGTCTCCGGCCAGCACGACCGGCAGATCTACCTCAACACGAACGGACAGCTCGTGTTCGGCGCCTACAACGGAGCCACGCAGGTGGTGACCTCGCCGAAGTCCTACAACGACGGCGTGTGGCACCACGTCGTCTCCACGATGTCCGCCACGACCGGCATGCGGCTGTACGTCGACGGTGCGCTCGTCGCCTCGAACGCGAACTACACGACGCCGGAGAACTACACCGGCTACTGGCGGATCGGGTACGACACGATCTCCGGCTGGCCCGGAGCGCCGGCGAACCCGTACTTCACGGGTTCCATGCGCTTCGCCGCGGTGTACAACTCCGTGCTCACCGCGGCGCAGGTGAGCAGCCACTACGCCGCCGGGCGCTGACGCCGGGCCCTGAGGCTGGGCGCTGACGCCGGGCCCTGACGCCAGGCGCTGACGCCGGGCTGGGTCGTGGGTCGGAGCTGCCGGACGCGGGCCGGGAAGGCGGTGGATGCGGGCCGGAGGCGGCCGACGGGGGTCGGAGCTGGCCGACGCGTGCCGGGAGAGCTGGCTGACGCGTGCCGGAAGAGCTGGCCGACGCCGACAGGAAGAGCTGGCCGACGCCGGCCTGAGCTGGCCGATGCAGGCCGGGAGAGCTGCCCGACGCCTGCCTGAGCTGGCCGACGCGGGCCGGAAGAGCCCACCGCCGCCGGTCGGGAACCGGCCCGGTCGGTCAGCGGGCGCAGGAGGTGCGGCCGAGTCCGAACAGCCGGATCGTGGTGATCCGCACGGTGGACGGCGACGTGGCCGTCCACGTGTCGGTGAGGTCGGTGCGCACGCTGACGGTCGACGTCTTCCAGACGAAGAAGTCCGACGCGCCCAGCGTGACGTCCCGCTCGCCCGCACCGGT
Source organism: Curtobacterium sp. MCBD17_032 (assembly GCF_003234855.1). GTDB lineage: Bacteria > Actinomycetota > Actinomycetes > Actinomycetales > Microbacteriaceae > Curtobacterium. The sequence goes on along the minus strand of NZ_QKTO01000001.1, from coordinate 22,614 downwards.
GCTGATCCCGCTCGCGGCCCCGTCGACCAGGACGGTGAAGCGTTCGGGTGCGACCCCGGAGTAGGTCCATCCCACGTCGACCGCGGCGTTACCGACGTTCGTGCAGGTGAGCCCGGTCACCGGGGTGGCGACCGCGGTGGTGATCGAACTGGCCCCGGTGGTCGTGGTCGCTGCGAAGGCAGCGGCCGCCGCGGGTGCGGGCAGTGCGACCCCGACGACGGCACACACCGTCGCCGCGACCACGACGGCCCGGGCGCGGGGGCGGCGCGGACGTGCGGCACGGTGACGGCCGTGGTGCGGGAGCCGGTCGGTCGGGTCGTCGGTGCGGGTGCGCACGGCGGGCACCACGGCGAACCCGGCGAGCACGACGATCCCGGCGGCCAGTGCGACGAGGGGCACGGTCCGGTGCTCTGCGGCCCAGACGACCGGGAGCCCGACGAGCGGGACACGCAGGTACCCGACCCCGACGACCGAGGACCGCGCGACGGCGGTCGAGTCCGCCTCCGGGTTCGCGTCGCCCTTCGTGACGAGCTCGCCGCGGGCGTCCACGTCGTGGAGGCGGTGCAGGCGCAGCACGCCGGCGTGGTCGGGGTCCGGGAAGAGCAGCACCTGACCCGCGCGGAGGTCGTGGGCCGGGACCGGCTTGCTCACGACGACGTCACCGGGCAGCAGGGTGGGCTGCATGGAGCCCGTCATCACGGTGGTGGTGTGCCACCCGAGTGCGAGCGGAGCGATGCCCCAGAACGCGACGCCCACGAGTGCCGCGATGACGCCACGAGCGGCGAGCACGACCGTGAACCGGAGCCACGACGACGAGCGCATGCCGATCCTCCTGTCCGGTGGGCGTGCGATGGTGGGCAGGGACTAGAGGTTCTGGGCTTCCCAGGTGAAGCCGAGGCTGGCGGTGGCGCCCATGAGGGTCGCGGGTGCGTCGGGGGAGACGGTGTACGTGATCTGGAAGGTCCGCGTCTCGGGCTTCGTGCCCGCGGTCTTCCACGTCCCGAGGCCGGACGCGTAGTCCTTCCGGGTCGACACGAAGGACGCGAGCGAGCCGTCGTAGAGGGTGCCGTCGGTCCCGGTCGCCGCCGTGAACCCGTCGCAGGTGCCGTAGCCGCCGCCGGTGCCCTGCTTGACCTGCAGGGTCACGGACGAGGCCAGGGCCTTGGTCTGGGTGACGTCCTTCGCGTACATGCGGACGGCGCTCGGCAGGCTGCCGCTCGAGGTCACCGCGATGCAGTTCGTGCCGGTGGACCCGGGCTTGAGGTTCGACGCGGAGAACAGCGCGCCGTTCGAGGCGTCGTTCGTCAACGCGACCGTACCCATCGACCAGTTGTCGGCACCGTCGGACGAGGTCGCCGAGAAAGCCGAGTAGCTCGCCGTGGAGACGGCGACGCCGGCGGCGAGCAGCGCGGCGGGGATCACGGCGAAGGTGCCGAGGCGAGCGAGGGTGCGGGTAGGGCGACGCATTTCCGGGTTCCATCCTGATCATGTCACCTCGATTTTCGAGGCATCTGCGACTATACGCCTCGATTTTCGAGTTTGTCAATCTCCGTGATGAACGGATGTCGACTAGGGTTGCCTCGTGACCGCACCTCCTCGGCGCCCCTCGACCGCCGACTTCGACCGTCTCCTCGACGAGGCCGTGGCGACCTTCTACGGCGCACAGGTCGAGCACGCGCACCTCATGCAGCACCTCGCCGTCCGGCACGGCCTGAACCCGGTCGACCTCCGCGCGCTGCAGTTCCTCGGTGCGGTCGACGACGACCGCACGCCGAAGGAGCTCGGCGGGTACCTCGAGATGGGGACGGGGGCCGTGACCGCGCTCCTCGACCGGCTCACCCGGCAGGGGCTCCTCGACCGCGTCCGGAACCCCGATGACCGGCGCAGCGTCCGGATCGAGCTCACGCTCGACGGGGTCGCGGTCCTCGGGTCCGTGCGGGCCGCGTACCGCCAGGTGCTCGAGGACGCGGTGGCGCCGGAGTCCTTCGAGCTGTTCATCGACTTCACCGGACGGATGGCCGACGCGATCCGCGCGGCCGCCCGAACGGACGACCCCGACTGCTGACGCCCCGTGCCTGACGCGCCGAGGCGCGTCCGCGGGAGTCGGCCGTGGACGGCAGACTGGGCTGCATGGCACGGAAGTCCGGCGTCGCGGCGCCCCGCATCTCCCTGACCGAGCCGGCGGACCTCGAGCCGTGGACGCCCGGTGTCGGGGACGTCCTCACCGGTGACCGGATCGACGGCAAGCGCATCGACGTGCTCGACCTGGTGGGGGAGCGCCTGCCCGACCTCGAGCTCGAGGAGTGCGTGGTCGGGACCCTCCGCGCCGACGGCACCGACCTGCGCGGGTTCCGCATCCGGGACACCGTCGTCGAGGTGCTCGACGCCCCCGTGCTCCGCGCCCAGAGCGGCGCGTGGCGCGAAGTGCGGATCGCCGGCGGGCGGATCGGGTCGGCCGAACTGTACGACAGCTCGTTCAGCGCGGTGGAGTTCGTCGGCATGAAGCTCGGGTTCGTGAACCTCCGCGCCTCGGTCCTCACCGACGTGGTGTTCCGCGACTGCGTCATCGACGAGGTCGACATCGCGGACGCCCGGCTGCAGCGCGTGGCCTTCCCGGGCAGCACGATCCGGGAGGTCGCGGGGGCGAACACCCGCATCGAGGACGTCGACCTCCGCGGCGCCGACCTCGACCGGGTGGAGCGGCTCGACGGGCTGCGCGGTGCGACGATCGGCGGCGAGCAGCTGGTCACGCTCGCGCCGCTGCTCGCCGCACAGGCCGGGTACCGGGTCGAGTGACGGCCACCGAGGCGTCCGCCCCGACACTGCTGCTGCCTCCCGACCTGCTCGGCCGGTGGGACCTGCACCGGACGGTGCACGACCGCCTCGCCGGGGTGACGGGCACGGTGACCGGCTCCACCGAGATGACGGCCGAGGACGACGGGTCCGTGCGCTGGTGCGAGGCGGGGACGATGGTCCTCGGCACCACCGAGACGCCGGTGTGGCGCACCCTGTCCGTCCGTCGCGGCACCGGTGACCGGTGGTCCGTGCACTTCGCCGACGGCCGGCCGTTCCACGACTGGGCGTGGGGCGACCGTGTCGAGCACGCCTGTGCGCCGGACGACTACTCGGGCCTCCTCACCGGGACGCCCGAGCGGTGGCGGGTCCGGTGGGAGGCCCGTGGTCCGGCCAAGGACCTGGTGCTCGACAGCGTGCTGACGCCGACACGGTGACGCCGCCGCAGCCGCGCAGCAGCAGTCACGCGGCCGCAGCCACGCGCCCGGACCGATCAGCGCAGCAGCGCCGCCGCCACGTCCGCCTGCAGCAGGTCCCCGTGCACCGCGGCCCCGGTCTGCGTACCCGCTGCCGCCGAGCCGATGACCGTCAGCATCGCGTTCGCCGCGTTGCCGGCCGCGTAGACGCCGGGGACGTCGGTCTTCCCGAGCGCGTCGACGGCCAGGACCCGGCCGAACCGGGTCCCGTTGGCCTCCTGGTCCACCGGCGTCAGTCCGAGCCCCGCGGCCCAGTCGACCCGGGCCTCGACACGACTCGCGGCCGCCAGAGCGTCGAGTCCGACGACGGACCCGTCCGGCAGCTCCACGCCGCTGAGCCGGTCGCCGTCGGGCAGCACTCGCGCGACCGGGGAGTGGATGACCGTGATCCCCCGTGCAGCGAAACCGGCGAGGACGGTGTCCTCGACGGCGCCGGGATCGGCCACGAAGGCCGTCACGTCCTCGCTGAGGGCCCGGAACATCTGCACTTGGTGCGCTCCGGCCGGGGTCGTCACCAGGACGCCGATCCGTCGGTCGCGGACCTCCCACCCGTGGCAGAACGGGCAGTGCACGACCCCGCGGCCCCACTGCTCGGCCAGTCCGGGGACGTCCGGTAGCAGGTCGACGCCACCGCCGGCGATGACCACGCGGCGTGCTGCGACGACCTCGCTGCTGTCCAGGGTGAGCCGGAACCCGACCGGGTCGTCGTCGGTGACGGGCGTGGCGGACGCGGCCACGATCCTCCCGTCCGTGACGGTGACGCCGTAGCGGGCCACCTCCTCTCGGCCGACGCGGACGAGGTCGAGGGGTGCGGTGCCCTCCTGGCCCAGGTAGTTGTGGACGCCCTCGGCGGGGGCGTTGCGCGGCTCGCCCGCGTCGACGACGAGCACGGAGCGGCGCGAGCGCCCCAGGATGAGCGCTGCGGACAGGCCGGCGGCACCGCCGCCGACGACGATGACGTCATGTGGTTCGGACATGGGGGGATCCTCCGCCGAGCGGATGGTCGGTGGCAAGCTCCGTTGCCGGCATGGCAACATGGGGGCATGGCACACGCACGGGAGGCCCGCCCCACGGAGCCGACGACGGCCGACGTCGTGGACGCGGTCGGCCCACGGCTCCGGGCGCTCCGCACGCGACGGGGCACCACCCTCGCCGCACTCGCGGAGCGCACCGGCATCTCGGTGAGCACCCTGTCCCGGCTGGAGTCCGGCCAGCGGAAGCCGACGCTCGAACTGCTGCTGCCGCTCGCCCGCGCGTACCAGGTGCCGCTCGACGACCTCGTCGGGGCACCGGCGACCGGGGACCCCCGGGTGCACCTCAAGCCCGAGCGGCACGGTCGCCGCGTCGTCATCCCGCTGACGAAGCGGACCGGGGGCGTGCGCTCGTTCAAGCAGCTCATCGAGCCGCACGACCACGGCTCGGACACGACGTTGAAGACCCACGAGGGCTACGAGTGGCTCTACGTGCTGTCCGGACGGCTCCGACTGGCGCTCGGTGACGAGGTGTTCGACCTCGGCCCGGGCGAGGTCGTCGAGTTCGACACCCACACCCCGCACTGGGTCGGCAACGTGACCGACCAGGTCACCGAGGTGCTCTGCCTGTACGGGCCGCAGGGGGAGCGGGCGCACGTCCGGTCCAGCCCGCGGGCGGACTGAGGGCACGGTCGCCGGACACGACGACGGCGGCGAGCCGCAACACCATCGCGTTGCGCCTCGCCGCCGACGTGCGCTCCGCGGTCAGCCGACGGCGGCTCGGTAGCGCTCGAGCACCTCGGGGTGCGGGTCCGCCGGGATCGCCGTCGTCGGGATCGACCATCCGGGCAGCGACCCGGTGACGACCCACGCGGCCTGACGGGCAGCGCCCGCGGCGACGTACTCACCGGGCTCGGGCACGAGGACCTCGCGGCCGAACACCTGCGCGGCGACGACCCGGACGGCCTCGTTCTGTGCGGCACCGCCGATGAGCAGGAGCCGCTCGACCGTGACCCCCGTGCGCTCCACCGCGGCGAGCCCGTCGGCGAGGGCGCAGAGCATGCCCTCGGCCGCCGCCCGGGCCAGGTGTGCCCGGTCCGTCGTCGCCGGCGTCATGCCGAGCAGCGACGCGGTGGCGTCCGGTCGGTTCGGCGTGCGCTCACCGACGAAGTACGGCACGAGGACGAGCCCGTCGGCACCCGCCGGTGCCTGCAGTGCCAACCGCCCGAGCTCGGCGTGGTCGACGCCGAGGAGGCCGCCGACCACCTCGAGCACGCGGGCCGCGTTGAGCGTCGTGACGATCGGCAGGCGGGCACCCGTGGCGTCCGCGAAGCCCGCGACCGTGCCCGTCGGGTCCTCGATCGCGGTGTCGGTCACGCCGAACACCGTGCCGCTCGTCCCGAGGGACACCGCGACGTCGCCCGCCGCCAGGCCGAGGCCGAGTGCTGCACCCGCGTTGTCGCCCGCACCCGCCGTGACGACGAGCCCGCGGGAGGCCCGCGCACCGCCCGGCAGGTCGACGTCCTGCTCGAGCGTGCCCATCGCCTCGGACGGCGCGACCACGCGCGGCACGATCACCGCGTCGCCGTCGTCACCGGTCTCGGCTCCGCGCAGCGGGCGGCCCAGGGCGAGCTCGAACAGCTCCGGGTCGTACTCGCGGCGGGCCGGGTCCCAGTAGGCCGTGCCGCTGGCGTCCGAACCGTCGGTCGCCAGGGCGTCCAGGTCCGGGCCGAGCGGGCTCTCGTCCGCCGGGCCGTAGCCGCGCAGGCGCCAGGACAGCCAGTCGTGCGGGAGCGCGACGGCGGCCACGCGGGCGACGTGCTCCGGCTCGGCGTCGCGGAGCCAGCGGAGCTTCGTGGCGGTGAACGAGGCCACCGGGACGAGACCCGTGCGGGCGACCCACGCCTCCCGGCCGAGTTCCTCGACCATGTCGGCGGCGGCGGCCGCACTGCGGACGTCGTTCCAGAGCAGGGCCGGGCGGATCACGTGGCCGTCGGCGTCGAGCACGACCATGCCGTGCTGCTGCCCGCCGATGCCGATCGCGGCGACGTCGTCGAGGCCACCGGCATCGGCGACGGCGGTGCCGAGGGCGTCCCACCACGCGGCGGGGTCGACCTCGGTGCCGTCCGGGTGGGAGGCGCGGCCGGTGCGGACGACCTCGCCGGTCGATGCGCGGCGGATCACGACCTTGCAGGACTGCGTGGACGAGTCGACCCCGGCGACGAGGAGGTCCTCATCGCCGGGGTCGGTCGCGCTGGAGGCGAGGTCAGCCACGAGCGCCCATGAGGTGCTCGAGGGCGAGCTGCTGCAGCTTGACGAAGCCGAAGCCCTTGCCGCCGAAGTACGCGTCAGCGTCGAACTCCTCGTAGGCGGAGGTGTCGGCGAGGAAGTCGTCGTACGACTCGCCCGCGTTCAGCGTCGGCTGCGCGAGCTCGGTGACCTTCGACGCCTCGAGGGCTGCCTGCACCTCGGGGTCGGCGCGGAACGCCTGGGCCCGCTCCTTGAGGAGCAGGTACATGCGCATGTTCGCGGCGGCCGAGTCCCAGACGCCGGTGATGTCCTCGGTGCGGGACGGCTTGTAGTCGAAGTGACGGGGCCCGTCGTACGCGCGGCCACCCTGCGGTGCGCCGTGCTCGAGGAGGTCGACGAGCGAGAACGCGTTCTGCAGGTCGCCGTGACCGAAGACGAGGTCCTGGTCGTACTTGATGCCGCGCTGACCGTTGAGGTCGATGTGGAAGAGCTTGCCCGAGTACAGCGCCTGCGCGATGCCGGCGGTGAAGTTCAGGCCCGCCATCTGCTCGTGGCCGACCTCGGGGTTGACGCCGAACAGCTCGGGGCGCTCGAGGGTGTCGATGAACGCGATGGCGTGGCCGAGCGTCGGGAGCAGGATGTCGCCGCGGGGCTCGTTCGGCTTCGGTTCGATCGCGAACTTGATGCCGTAGCCCTTGTCGGTGACGTACTGGGCGAGGAGGTTGACGGCCTCGCGGTAGCGCTCGAGCGCGGCCTGGACGTCCTTGGCGGCGTCGTACTCGGCGCCCTCGCGGCCACCCCACATGACGAACGTCTCGGCGCCGAGCTCGGCGGCGAGGTCGACGTTGCGGAGCACCTTGCGGAGCGCGAACCGGCGGACGTCACGGTCGTTCGAGGTGAAGCCGCCGTCCTTGAAGACCGGGGCGGAGAAGAGGTTCGTGGTCACCATCGGGACGACGAGGCCGGTCGACTCGAGCGCGCCCTTGAGGCGGTCGATCTGCGTCTGCCGCTCGGCGTCGGTCGAGCCGAACGCGAAGAGGTCGTCGTCGTGGAAGGTGAGGCCGTAGGCGCCGAGCTCGTCGAGCTTCTCGACCGCCTCGACCACGTCGAGCTGGGGGCGCGTCGGGCCGCCGAAGGGGTCCGAACCGTTGTACCCGACGGTCCAGAGACCGAAGGAGAACTTGTCGTCGCGGGTGGGCTGCACTGCCATGGGGGTCTGCCGATCGTCGTCGAGCGGATTTGTTGTCAGCCAGAACATATGCGCTGGCGCGTCCCGGCGCAACCCCCGGCCCAGCGGGAGACGCGGGTCGGGCGCGCCCCGCGCCCCGGACCGCGCGCCCTGTGTCGGCCAGGTCAGAGGTCGTAGACCCCGTCGAGCACCCCGACGCGCTCGTCGGCCGCCCAGCCGCGACGCAGGCGCGCGGTGACGTCGCGGAACGCGGCGAGCACGTCGAACCCGTCCCGGAGCATGGCCTGCAGCTGGAGCCCCTCGTAGAGGGCGAGCAGCTGGTCGGCGGCGCGGCGGGGGTCGGCCGTGACCGGCTCGCGACCGGCCGCGATGTCCTGCTCGAACAGGTGCCGCACCGTCCGGTGGAAGCCCTCGTACTGGTTCCGGTAGAACGGCGCCGCCGGGTTGGACGTGTCGGCGCCCTCGGTCAACGTGCTCACCAGCAGCCGCATCATGCGCGGGTCGGCGAGGTTCGCCGCGATGAGGCGCTCGAGGAACACGACGGCACCGTCGCCACCGGACTCGGCGAGCAGCGGCGCGATCCGACCCTCGTGCCAGCGCATCACCGTGACGGCGAGCAGGCTCTGCCAGGTCGGGAACTGCCGCTGCAGCACCTCCGGGTCGACGCCCGCGGCCTCGGCCACCGCCGCGCCGTCGGGCCGGAGGGTCTCCCCGGTGCGGATGAGCTCGATCGTGGCCGCGGCGATGTGCGAGCGGAGCCGGGCGTTCTCCAGGTGCTCGTCGGGTCCGTCCCCGAGCGCGGGCTCCGCCTGGTCGTCGGGTTCCGCCTGGTCGTCGGGCTCTGCCTGGGTGTCGGGCTGGGCCTGGTCGTCGGGCTCCGCGGAGCGGGCATCGGTGGTCATCGCAGCCTCGGTTCGTCGTGCGGGCCCCCGGGGGTGGACGGGGCTGTGCACCACCAGTCTGGCGAGGGTCCCGACCGTCCTGCCTGCCCCAGTAGGCGGGGCAGCGGCCGCCCGTGCTGCGATACTCGCTGCATGGGCGTCGGCGCGGGAGCTGGGTCCGGCTCGCGGCCGACCCTCGAGACGATCGCCCGGCGGGCATCGGTCTCGCTGGCCACCGTGTCGAAGGTCCTGAACGGTCGACCCGGCGTCTCCGGTCCGACCCGGCAGCGGGTCGAACACCTACTGGCCGCCTCCGGCTACGCCCACCGGGACCGTGCGCCCGAGCCGGGGTCCCTCGTCGAGCTCGTCGTCGAGGACCTGGCCAGCGAGTGGTCGATCGAGATCGTCCGCGGTGTCGAGCGGGTCGCGCGCGAGCACGGCTACGCGCTGTCCCTCTCCGCGCTCGGCCCGGACCACGCGGTCGGTGAGGACTGGATCACCGGTGTCCTCCACCGCCGCCCGGTCGCGGTGGTCCTGCAGTTCTCCGCGCTCACGGCGGGGCGGCGCGACCAGCTCCGTGCACGCGGCATCCCGTTCACGGTCGTCGACCCGGTCGGGGACCCGCCCGCCGACGTCCCCGTGGTGGGCGCGACGAACACCGCCGGGGGAGCCGCCGCGACACAGCACCTCCTCGACCTCGGGCACCGCAGGATCGCCGCGGTCGCCGGGCCCCTCGACATGCGCTGCGCAGTGGACCGGTTGGCCGGGCACCGCGCGGCGCTCGTCGCCGCCGGACGGGAGGCCCGCACCGGCTCCGGTGCGGCGCCGTCGGACGCCGACGGGACGGCCGGGCAGGTGGTCGTCGCCGACTTCAGCCGCGCGGACGGCGAGCGCGCGGCCCGTGTGCTCCTCGCGGCCGACCCCCGTCCGACCGCGATCGTCACGGGCAACGACCTGCAGGCCCTCGGGGTGCTCGACGCCGCACGGGCGTCCGGCCTCCGGGTGCCCGAGGACCTGTCGGTGGTCGGGTTCGACGACGTGGCGCCGGCACGGTGGGCACGGCCGGCGCTGACCACGATCCGGCAGCCGCTGCGGGAGATGGCCGAGCGCGCGACGCGGACGGCGCTCCGGCAGCACGGGGGCGGGGGCGACGAGGGCCCGGTCCGGGTCGAACTCGCCACGTCGCTCGTGGTCCGTGACTCCACGGCCGCGCCCGGACCCGTGCCGCGCCACGAGCCCCCCGTCCGTCCCGACGTGACGACGGTCGAGATCATCGGCGGACCGGAGGCCCTGCGGGTCGGACTGCACGACCCCGATCCCCGGTGGGCGGAGACGTTCCGAGCACACCGGCGACGGATCGGCGCCGCACTCGGGGCGTCCGCCGTGCAGATCGAGCACATCGGGTCGACCTCGGTGCCCGGGCTCGCCGCCAAGCCGATCGTCGACCTGGTCGTCGTCGTGCCCGACGTCACCGACGAGGCCGCGTACCTCGACCAGCTGCTGGCCACCGGCTACGAGCTCCGGGTGCGCGAACCGGGTCACCGTCTGGTGCGGACCCCGGAACGCGACGTCCACGTGCACGTCTACGAGCGCGGCGCACCTGCGGTCGACGACTACCTGCTGCTGCGCGACCGCCTCCGGTCCGACGCCGACGACCGGGCGCTGTACGAGCGGACGAAGCGGGCGCTCCTCAGCGAGCGGTGGGACGACATGAACGACTACGCGGACGCGAAGACGGACGTCATCCGGGCGGTCATGACGCGCGCGCGGGCCGCACAGACCGGACCGGCCGCCTGACCGGTCGGCGCGCTGCCGGTCGGCGCGCTGCCGGTCGGCGCGCTGCCGGGCGTCGTCCCGCGGTCACAGGTCGTGGAAGCGGCGGCCGGCGGCAGTGTCGTTCCAGGTCGTCCGGCCGTGCGCGTCCGTCCACGTGTGGAGTCCGCCGTGGCCCTGCGGGAGCCCACAGCGCCACCGGTCGAACACGCTCGTGCAGCGGGCGTCGGTCGGGAGCGGGTCGTGCATCGGCGTCCTCCAGTCGTCGGGGTCCCCTGGTGTGACGTGTCCAGCGGGCGTTCCGTCACAGATCCCGTCCGACCGATCCGCACCGGGCGGCGTCGTCCCGCTCGGTAGGGTCGGGCGCATGAGCATGGACCACGTCGACGTCGACTGGGAGCACGCCCGCGACACGAACCGCGCGAACTGGGACGACCGGGTGCCGATCCACGAGGGCGCCTACGCGCGCGACGCCTTCGCCGACCCGGCCCACCGGTCGGACGTCGTCCGCGAGGACCTGCCGGCGCTCACGCCCTGGCTCCCCGGCCGGTCCCTCGACGGCCTGGACGTCTGCCACCTGCAGTGCCACATCGGCACCGACACCGTCTCGCTCGCGCGGGAGGGAGCGCGCGTGACCGGCGTCGACTTCTCGCACCCGGCGCTCGTGTCGGCGGCGGCGCTGGCCGAGCGGTCCGGGGTCGACGTCACGTGGGTCGAGTCCGACGTCCTCGATGCCCGAGCCGCGGTGCCGGGCGACTTCGACGTCGTCTACACGAGCATCGGCACGATCTGCTGGCTGGCCGACCTGGACCGGTGGGCCGCCCAGGTGGCCGCCCTCCTGCGACCCGGCGGGGTGTTCTTCATCCGCGACGGCCACCCGGCGATGTACGCCCTGGACGAGGACGCCGACGAGCTCGTCACGCGCCACCGGTACTTCCCGGACGGGACCGCCCAGCAGTGGGAGGACGCGACCACCTACGCCGGCGACGGGACCGTGTCGCAGCCCCGCACGTACGAATGGCCGCACCCGCTGTCCGAGATCGTGAACGCCCTGCTCGGTGCCGGCCTCCGCCTCCGTCGACTCGACGAGGGCCGGACCCTGCCGTGGCGTTTCAGCTCCCGCATGGAGGAGGCCGGCGACGGGTCGTGGACGTGGCCCGAGCCGGACCGCGACCGCATCCCGACGACCTACACGATCGTCGCCACCCGCGACTGACGCTCCGTCGGGCAATGCCCCGTCGACGTCCTGTCACCCGCGCAGCGCCGCGACCGGCGTACCTCGCACCGCTCGAGCGGCTGGCCCGAGTGCAGCGGCGAGACCGGTGCCGGCCGCGCCGGCGAGCACGACGACGAGCAGCCACGCGGGCACCGTCGGCCCGACGAGCACCGCACCGTTCGTCGCTCCGAGCAGGGTGTAGGCACCGGCCCACCCGTACGCCGTCCCCAGGACGACGCCGAGCACGACGGCGATCGCGATCGTCATGGCGGTCTCGACGAGGACGAGCGACCGGATCTGCCGGGTCGTCGCGCCGACCACCCGGAGGAGCCCGAGCTCCCGGCTGCGCTGCGCGATCGTCAGCGCCGTCACGGCCACAACCCCGGCGGCCGCGATGATCCCCGCGGCGCCGACGAGTCCCGCGAACATGACCGCCAGCTGGTCGAACTGGGTCTGGATGTCGCGGTAGTAGACCGGGTCGGCGGCGGCCTGACGCTGCAGCATGGTGGCGTAGGTGGCGAACCCGACCGAGAAGGTCGACATGAGGGTCACCGCGATGACGAGGCCGACGGTCGCGCGGGCCGTGCGTCTCGGGGCCCGGAGCGAGTTCCGCGCGGCCATCGACGCGATGACGCTGTGTGCGGTCGCCGACACGGCGAGGCGGAGGACGGCCGGCAGGAGCACCGGGGACGCGATGACGACCCCGGTGAACGACACGGCCCCGCTCGTCACCGCGAGCAGCAGCGCGCCGACGGTCGTGGCACCGAGCACGAACGCCACGCCGATGCCCGCGGCGCCGGCCAGGAAGAACACGACCGCCACGACACTCCGGGTCCTGGTGGGCGCCTCGCCGGGCAGGGGTTCGACGGCGGCGTCGAGCGCCCGCAGCGGCGGGATCGTGAGGACGTCGCGGGAGCCGATGCGGAAGGCGATGGTCGTGATGGCGGCGACGAGCGCGGCGATCGGCCCCGACGCCGGCGGCAGCAACCACCCGAGCGGCGGGAGCACCGACGTCGCCGCCGCGAGGGCGAGCACGCCGTTGGCGACGACCGTGCCCGCGACGACCCCGACGAGGGCGCCGAGGACGCCGCAGGTGAGGCCGACGCCCGTGACCTGCCGCCGGAGCTGGACGCCGGTGGCGCCGAGGACACGCTGCAGGGCCAGGGAGCGGGTCTGACCGGCGATCACCGTCGCGCAGGTGTTCGACGCGACGACGGCGCTGACGTACAGCGCGATCGCGATGAACACCCATGCCACGACCGGCAGGATCGCCGCGACCGTCGCGCTCTCGCCGGTGCGCCGTCCGAGTTCGACGATCCGTTGCGCCGCCTCGGAACCGGTCACCACGAGGGCTCCGAGTCCGGCGGACAGGGCGGCGACCGCCACCGTCGAGCGACTCTCGACGCGGACGCGGATCCAGCTGGGAGGCCGACGACGAGCCGGTCGGCCGCGATGACGGGACATGGTCAGGACGCGCCGTCGCCCGTGTTCGGCGTCCAGGCGACCCAGCGGTGCCCCGTCGCCGCCAGGGACCAGTCCCCGCACCGGACGACGGTGTCCGCGGCGTACACGTCCGGGGCCCCGGGGACGGTCATGACCGGTGCCGACTTCCTCGGCACGGTGTCGCAGCCGTCCGTGGCGACGCCGGCCGGACTGGTGAACACGATCGTCTTCGGCGCCGCCGACGCGTCCTCCGCGCCCGTCCCGGTGACCGAGGTGATGTCCGTCGCGTCCGACGGCATCCACTCCGGCGCGGACGTCAGGTCCGCGCGGGTCTCCGCGTGACCGGTGACCTCGTCGTGCAGCGTGTCGCTCAGGGCGGAACACCCGGTCAGGGACACCACGCAGAGGGCGAGCGCGGCGATCGTGAGGGGCTTGGTGGGGATGGAGGTGTGGGACACGGTGTGCCTTTCGTCGTCGTACCGATCCCACCGGACCGGGCGGGTCGTCGGGATCGGTGCAGCGGAGGACCGGTGTGCTCCTCGGGGATGACATCCGTGACCACGCGCCTGCCGTGACCCGGGCACGAAAGTTTTCCGATCCTCCCGTCCGGCTTGTCCCGGCCACCCGCCGGTCCCTACCGTCGACGGCGGACGCACGATGCGAGGGAGCATGCGATGACGGAGGACCGGTTGCGGGTCGCGATGGTCGGCCACGGCTTCATGGGGGCCGCGCACTCGCAGGCGTGGCGGGTGGCGCCGCGGTTCTTCCCGCTCGACCGCGAGCCCGAGATGAGCGTCGTCGTCGGTCGCGCCCCGGACCGCACCGAGGCAGCCCGCGCCCGCTTCGGATGGCAGCGCGCCGAGACCGATTGGCGTCGCGTGGTCGAGGACCCGGACATCGACGTCGTCGACGTCTGCTCGCCCGGGTCGTCGCACGTCGAGGTCGCGATCGCGGCGCTCGAGGCCGGCAAGCACGTCCTGTGCGAGAAGCCGCTCGCCAACACCGTCGCCGAGGCGGAGGCCATGGTCGCCGCCGCCTCGTCCGCCGCGGACCGCGGGGTCCGCTCGATGGTCGGTTTCAGCTACCGACGTGTCCCCGCTCTCGCGTTCGCCCGCCGGCTCGTGCAGGCCGGGCGGATCGGCGAGGTCCGCCAGGCCCGCGCGCTGTACCTGCAGGACTGGCTCACCGACGCGGACGGTCCGATGACGTGGCGGCTGGACGCCGCGCTCGCCGGGTCCGGCTCGCTCGGCGACATCGGCGCGCACGCCGTGGACCTGGTCGAACACGTCACCGGCGCCACGCTCGGCTCGGTGAGCGGCACGCTCGAGACCTTCGTGCACGAGCGGCCGCTCCTGGCCGACGGCGTCGGCCTCTCCGGCACCGCCTCGGACGAGCGCGGGCAGGTCACGGTCGACGACGCCGCGTGGTTCCTCGGGCGCCTGACGGGAGGCGCGGCGCGGCCGGGCGGGACCGTCGCCTCGTTCGAGGCCACCCGGTACGCGACCGGGAGGAAGAACGGCTTGACGATCGAGATCAGCGGGTCGGAGGGCGCGATCGTGTTCGACCTCGAGGCGATGAACGAGCTCCGCGTGTACGACGCGACCGCACCCGCCGGTGAGCAGGGCTTCCGGCGGGTGCTCGTCACCGAGCCCGAGCACCCGTACATGGCGAACTGGTGGCCGACCGGGCACACGATCGGGTACGAGCACACCTTCGTGCACGAGGTCGTCGACTTCGTCACCGCGATCACCACCGGGCAGCAGCCCGAACCGTCCTTCGCCGTCGGGCTCCACGTGCAGGACGTCCTCGACGCCGTGCAGCGGAGCGCCGCCGACGGCAGCGCGTGGACCCCTGTCACCGGTCGATGACCGGCCCCACCCGATGACCGACCACTCCCTCGATCCGCAAGGAGCACCTCCCGTGCAACGTCAGGCACTCGTCGTCCGCGGTGGTTGGGACGGGCACATGCCCGTCGAGACCACCGAGCTGTTCATCCCGTTCCTCCGCGACAACGGCTTCGACGTCCGCGTCGAGGAGGGCACCGCTGTCTACGCCGACCAGGCGGTGATGGACACGGTCGACCTCGTCGTGCAGGTGAACACGATGTCGACGATCGCGAAGGAGGAGTTCGACGGCCTGCAGCGCGCGGTCCTCGCCGGGACCGGGATGGCCGGGTGGCACGGCGGCATCGCGGACTCGTACCGGGACAACGCGGACTACCTGCACATGATCGGCGGCCAGTTCGCCCACCACGCGGGCAAGCACCCGTCCGAGCGCGTCGGCGAGCAGTCCGACAACTACATCCCGTACACGGTGCACATGACCGACCTCGGCCGGGAGCACCCGATCACACGGGGGATCGACGACTTCGATCTGGTCAGCGAGCAGTACTGGGTGCTCAGTGACGAGTACGACGACGTGCTCGCCACCACCACGCAGGAGGCCCGGAGCTGGGACGCCTGGAACCGCCCGGTGACCTCGCCGGCGATCTGGACGCGGCAGTGGGGGAAGGGGCGGGTCTT
Source organism: Curtobacterium sp. MCBD17_032 (assembly GCF_003234855.1). GTDB lineage: Bacteria > Actinomycetota > Actinomycetes > Actinomycetales > Microbacteriaceae > Curtobacterium. The sequence goes on along the minus strand of NZ_QKTO01000001.1, from coordinate 7,100 downwards.
CGTGTCGGCACCCGGGCACCGCATCGAGATCGTCGAGTCGCAACCCGTCCGCACGATCATCGAGCGCGGTCTGCTGTGGGCCGCCCGATGAGTGCCGCACCCCTCCGCGTCGGCATGGTCGGCGTCGGGAACATCAGTCGGCAGTACCTCGAGCAGTTCCCGTCGCTGCCCGACCTCCGGCTCACCGCGGTCGCCGACCTCGACACCGCCCGGGCAGCGACGGTCGCCGAGGAACAGGGCGTGCAGGCGCTCGGGGTCGACGAGCTCCTGGCGTCCGACGACGTCGACGTCGTCCTCAACCTGACGATCCCGGCCGCGCACGCCGACGTGGCGCTCCGGGCGCTCGCCGCGGGCAAGCACGTCTACGGGGAGAAGCCCCTCGCGCTGCACACCGCCGAGGCCGCTCCCGTCCTGGCCGCTGCGGACGCCGCGGGTCTCCGGGTCGGCAGCGCCCCGGACACCGTCCTCGGCACCGGCGTCCAGACCGCCCGTGCGGCGCTCGACGAGGGACGCATCGGCACGCCGGTCGGAGCGGCGGTGTCGTGGAGTGCGCCCGGCCACGAGCTCTGGCACCCGGCCCCCGGCTTCTACTACCAGCCGGGCGGGGGACCGCTGCTCGACATGGGCCCGTACTACCTGACGAGCCTCGTCACGTTCTTCGGCCCCGTGGTGCGCGTCAGCGGCAGCACGACCCGGTCGACCCGGCAGCGCACGGTCGCCACCGGCCCGGACGCCGGCCGGGTCCTGCCGGTCGACGTCGACACCCACGTCGTCGCGGTCCTCGAGCACGAGGGCGGGGTCGTCTCCACCATGACGGTGTCGTTCGAGGTCTGGGCGACCGAGGCGCCGCTGTTCGAGGTGCACGGCACCGCCGGATCGCTGTCGGTCGCCGACCCGAACCGGTTCTCGGACCCGACCCGGATCGCCACGGCCGAGGACCGGACGTTCCGGGAGCTGCCGGAACTCGCCGGCCACCGGGACGCCGGACGTGGTGTGGGGCTCGCGGACATGGCGCGGGCGATCGCCTCGGGGGAGCAGCACCGGGCTTCCGGTGCGCTGGCGTTCCACGTGCTCGACGTCATGGAGTCCATCGCGACCGCGGGGCGGACGCACGCGGTCGTCGCCGTCGCGAGCCGTGCCTCCCGGCCGGCGGCGGTGCCGCTCTCCTGACCGCGGGCACGCACGCGCGCACCGGCGCGTCCGTCGGTCCGGGATCCTGCTCGACCTCCAGGTCGCAGCGGCGTCGACCGTGCGCTCCACCGTCCCGCGGGAGGACGGGCGTCAACCGCAGACCGCGCCGGTGACCGGGCAGCGGTTGCCGTCGAGCTCGTCGCTGTACTCGTCGCCGTCGCCGAGCAGGACGTGCCGGTACGCCTGGTCCCCGATCGGCTCCGCTGACCGGACGGCGTCCTCCAGCACGCTGACGTCCACCTCGACCCGCGCGCTGACCGCGACGAGGGTGTCCCCGACCACCGCCGAGACCTCCTGCCCGTGGGCACTCGTCCGACGGCCGAACCCGGCCTCGACCGTGCACGAGGACTCGACCTCGGACCCGCCGTCGCTGCCGACCCCCTCGACGGGACGACCGCAGACGGGCGTGTCCGCCGCCATCGTGACGACGGTGAGGTCGTCACCGCTCGTCTGTCCGGGTGCGTGCCCCTTCGACGCCGGCGACGTGAACACCTGCAGGAACCCGGGGAGGCGCTTCTCGATGTTCGCCTCATAGACCGACCCGTAGCCGGCAGGGGCGACGGTGACGGGCCGGAAGTCGGCGCCGATCGCGGCCTGCGCACGCGCAAGGGCCTCCTGGTCGCGTTCGACACCGAGCTGGTGGGCCTGTACGCCGAGCACGACGGCGAGCACGACGACCACGATCGTCCCCGCCGCCGACGCCACGAGGCCGACGACACGGGTGCGACCGGGGTGGACGAGGAGCGCGGGGACGGTCGCGAGCACGGCGCCGACGAGGTACAGGAGGGGGGACGGTGTCACGTCGAGCTCGGCGGCCCCGCTCCCGGTGGCACGCCCGACCGCGCCGAGGACACCGGGCAGGACGTCGACGACGAGCACCGCGGGCACCACGACGAGCGCGGGCAGGCCCAGCCAGGCCGCCCTGGTCCTGCCGGTCCCGACGACGGCCACCACGGCGAGGGCGACCCCGGTGGCGGCTGCCGCACCCAGCAGCGCCACGAGGCCGGCGACCCCGGTGAGGAGGACCAGGACGCCACCGACGTGCGCGGCGTGCGCCGCTCCGATCCCGACGACCGCCGCCAGCAGGGCATGCAGCCACGGTCGCGCCGATCTCCCGCGGCGCCACCACGTGCCCGCGTGGGTGGACCCGTCCGTCATGTCCCGAGCATGGCAGAGCGGACGGCGATCAGGAACGGCTCAGCGCGCCGCATCCGCCGCGGCGTCCGCCTGCACCGCGAACTGGGTCCGGTGCAGCTCCTCGTACCGCCCACGCGCGGCCAGCAGTTCCTCGTGCGTCCCGCGCTCCACGATGGAGCCGTCCTCGACGACGAGGATCAGGTCCGCGCTGCGGATGGTGGAGAGCCGGTGCGCGATCACCATCGCCGTCCGTCCCTCCAGCGCCTCGCTCAGCGCCGCCTGCACGGCGGCCTCCGAGGTCGAGTCGAGCGCCGCCGTCGCCTCGTCGAGGATCACGACGCGCGGTCGGGCGAGCAGGAGCCTGGCGATGGTCATCCGCTGTCGCTCACCCCCGGACAGCCGGTAGCCACGCTCGCCCACCATCGTGTCCAGCTGGTCCGGCAGGGACCGGATGAGCGGCTCGAGCCGCGCTCGGCGGACGGCGTCCCACACCTCGTCGTCGGACGCCTCCGGCCGCGCCAGGCGGAGGTTGGCGCCGATGGTCTCGTGGAAGAGGTGGCCGTCCTGGGTCACCATGCCCAGGGTGTGCCGCATGGAGGCGAACGTGACGTCGCGGACGTCGGTCCCGCCCAGCCGGACGGCGCCGCTGTCGACGTCGTACAGGCGCGCGAGGAGCTGCGCGATCGTGGACTTGCCGGCACCGGAGGTCCCGACGAGGGCGACGGTCTGTCCGGGCTCGATCCGGAAGGACACGCCGTGCAGCACCTCCTCGCCGCCGCGGGTGTCCAGCGTGGAGACCTCCTCGAGGGAGGCGAGGGACACCTTGTCCGCGGACGGGTAGGCGAAGTGGACGTCGTCGAACTCCACGGCCACGGGACCGTCGGGGACGGTGACCGCGTCGGGCTGCTCGCGGATGAGCGGTTCGAGGTCCAGGACCTCGAAGACCCGCTCGAAGCTCACCACTGCGCTCATGATCTCGACCCGAGCGTTCGCGAGGCTGGTCAGCGGCACGTACAGACGGGTGAGGAGGAGCGCCAGGGTGACCACCGCGCCGGTGTCGAGCTGGCCGGCGAGCGCCAGGAAGCCACCGAGCCCGTACACGAGGGCGAGGGCGAGGGCGGACACGAGCGTCAGCGCGGTGACGAAGACGAACTGCAGCATCGCGGTCCGGACCCCGATGTCGCGGACCCGGGCGGCGCGCACGCGGAACTCCTCGGACTCCTCGTCGGGGCGGCCGAACAGCTTGACGAGCGTGGCGCCGGGTGCCGAGAACCGCTCGGTCATCTGCGTGCTCATCGCGGAGTTGTGGTCGGCGGCCTCCCGGCGCAACGCGGCCAGGCGGCTGCCCATGCGGCGCGCGGGGATCAGGAAGACCGGGAGCATGACCACCGCGAGCACCGTCACGAGCCAGGACGTGCTGAGCATGACGGACAGGGTGAGGACCAGTGCCACGAGGTTCGTGACCACGCCGGAGAGCGTGCCGCTGAAGGCCTGCTGCGCGCCGATGACGTCGTTGTTGAGGCGGCTGACGAGGGCGCCGGTGCGGGTGCGCGTGAAGAACGCGATCGGCATCTTCTGCACGTGGTCGAAGACGGCGGTCCTCAGGTCCAGGATCACGCCTTCGCCGATCCGCGCCGAGTACCAGCGCGTCACGAGCGACACGACGGCGTCGCCCACCGCCACGAGCGCGATGACGACGGCGAGCCAGACGATCGTGGCGACCGCGCCCCGGGCGACGATGACGTCGACCACCCGGCCGGCGAGCACCGGCGTCGCCACGGCGAGCACGGCCCCCACGACGGAGAGGGCGATGAAGACGACGAGCTTGGCCCGGTAGGGCACGGCGAACGTCAGGATCCGCCGCACCGACTCACGCGAGAAGCCGTGTTCGCCGTTCTTGGCGGTCGAGATCTTGTACAGCGAGCTCCAGGCCGCGCTCTCCATGCTCATGGCAGTTCCTTCCGTGGCAACGGGCCCGACCGACGGGTCGGGGTCGCCCGAGCTCGGGGGCCTCCCCAGCGGCGGCGAGCAGGCAGTCAGGATACGGCGCGGCCGGTGCGAACACGCGGCCACGAGTCATCGGTGGCTCGTGGCGCGCTCCATCCGGGGGCCGCACCGACGAATGGGTTGCGCGAAGCGCTTCGACGCTGTTAGCGTCGCCGTCGCGAGCTCGTCGAAGCGCTTCACAAGCCCTCCGACGGCCGACTGCGAACGACGACGACCGGCACGAGGAGGTGCGCACATGGTGACGATCCACGAGGTGGCGAAGGCCGCAGGCGTGTCGATCTCGACCGTCTCCTACGCCCTCTCCGGCAAGCGCGCGATCTCCGCCACGACCCGGGCCCGCATCGACCAGGCCGTCGCCGAGCTCGACTACCGTCCGAACGCCGGCGCTCGGATGCTCGCCGGGGCCCGCACGAACATCCTCGCCCTGTCCGCCCCGATCCGGGAGGACGCGCACCTGCCGACGCACATGCGCTTCGTCACCGCGGTGGTCGAGGCCGCCCGGGCGCACGACGACGACGTGCTCCTGCTCGCCCGCGACGACGAGGTCACCGGCATCCGCCGCGTGGTGGACAGCTCACTCGTCGACGGGGTCGTCGTGCTCGGGGTGTCCACGGACGACGAGCGCGCCGAGGTCGTGCGCCGGTCGGGAGCCGCGGCGGCGTTCGTCGGTGTCCCGGGCGACACCACCGGGCTCACCTGCATCGACCTGGACTTCGCCGAGGCCGGGCGGGCATCCGTCCGGGAACTCGCCGCCGCCGGGCACCGCAGCATCGGGGTCATCGGCCACCCCGCGACGTACGTCGAGCGGCACACGGGCTTCATCCGCCGCTTCGCCGACGCCTTCGAGGACGAGTGCCGGACGGCCGGCGTCGCCACGCTCGCGATGTACCCGTCGCTCGACCGCGCCGACCAGCGTCGGGCCGCGGACGAGCTCCTCGCCGGCCTGCCCGACATGACCGCGCTCGTGTTCCACTGCAACGAGCCCGTCGTCGAGGCCGTCCTCGCCCACCTCGTGTCCCGGGGTGTCCGCGTCCCGGAGGACGTGTCCGTGCTCGCCGCGTGCGCGAGCTACGACACCGACGTGCTCGAGGTCCCCCTGTCCACCATCCCCCTCCCGCTCGAGGAGATGTGTCGCGGCGCCGTGGAGGGCGCCGTCCGTCAGGTCGACGGTGTCCGTGAACCGGGCGTCACGCTCCTCCGACCGCGGTTCATCGACCGCGGGTCCATCCGACCGGTGCACTGACCGGCACCGCTCAGCGGCGCTCTCGACGGTCCGTCGTCGAAGCGCTTCGACAACCGAACCAGCCCCATCCCCCTACAAGGAAGTAGCGACATGAAGAAGTCACGCCTGCTCGGCGCACTCGCCGGGCTCGCCGCGACCGCCGTCGTCCTCACCGGCTGTTCCGCCGGCGGGAGCGCCGACGACCGCAGCAACGAGGACGGCAAGACCCTGGAGCTCTGGCACTTCGAGTCCGAGGACTCCGCCATGGGCAAGGCCTGGAAGGAGTCGATCAAGGTCTTCGAGAAGGAGACCGGCGCGAAGGTCGAGTTCCAGGAGAAGAGCTTCGAGCAGATCCGGAAGACGGCCAGCCAGTCGCTCAACTCCGACCAGGCCCCGGACCTGATCGAGTACAACAAGGGGAACGCCACGGCTGGCCTGCTCGCCAGCCAGGGCCTGCTCAGCCCGCTCGACGACGCCGTGGAGAAGTACGGCTGGGACGACAAGCTCGCCAAGTCGCTGCAGACCACGGCCCGGTACGACGAGAAGGGCGTGATGGGCTCCGGCTCCTGGTACGGCGTGCCCGACTACGGCGAGTACGTCGAGTTCTACTACAACAAGGAGCTCTTCGAGGAGTACGGCGTCGAGGTCCCGAAGACCGAGGCCGACCTCGAGAAGGCCATGGCGACGTTCGAGTCGAAGGGCATCACGCCCCTCGCCGAGTCGGCCGCGGAGTACCCGCTCGGCCAGCTCTGGTACCAGCTCGCACTGACCAAGGCCGACCGTGACTGGGTCGACGACTACCAGCTGTACAAGAACCCGGTCGACTTCTCGGACGAGCAGATCAGCTACGCCACGAAGACGATCCAGGACTGGACCGACAAGGGCTACATCTCCGCCGACGCCACCGGCATGAAGGCCGAGGACGCGGGCACCGCCTTCATCAGCGGCAAGTACCCGATGTTCTTCTCCGGCTCGTGGTGGTACGGCCGGTTCGGCACCGAGATGCAGCAGGACTGGGGCACGTTCCTCTACCCGGGTGCCGAGATGTCGCCCGGCTCGTCGGGCAACCTCTGGGTCGTCCCGACCAAGGCGAAGAACAAGACCCTCGCCGAGGAGTTCATCGACATCACGCTCCGTCCCGAGATGCAGGCGATCATCGGCAACAACGGTGGCGTCCCGGTCGCGGCGACCGAATCCGACATCACGGACGAGAAGAGCAAGGAACTCATCGCCAACTTCAACACGCTCACCGAGCGTGACGGCCTGGCGTTCTACCCCGACTGGCCCACCTCGACCTTCTACGACCAGCTCAACGCCGGTCTGCAGAGCGTCCTGAACGGCAGCAGCTCGCCGAAGCAGGTCAACGAGGAACTCGGCCAGCAGTACGCCGACGGCGTGAAGGCCGTCACCGGCTGACGCCCTCCAGTCAACCGCTCCGCCGCTGACGCGGCCACCCGCCGGGAGGCGCGGTGCAGGTCCGACCCGCACCGCGCCTCCCGGCCCCCTCACCCCCGCACGACCCAGTCGGCGGGCCGCTTGACCC